>NZ_CM149680.1:0-3896003 GCF_056173565.1 Brevibacterium sp. Z349TD_9
GTGTCGAATTCCAAGAACGAGCTCATCGGCCAATGGCAGACGGTGGTCTCTACCCTGGATCAGGACGCCGACCTCACCCGACATCAGAAGAGCTTCCTCTACCTCGCTCTCCCCAAGGCTCTCGTCGACAACGCCCTCGTCCTCCTCGCCGTCCGTGACGAGCATTCGCGCCGCACCATCGAGACCCGTCTCCTCGAGCCGCTGACCAGGGAGTTCTCCAAGGTCATCGGCTTCGACGTGACCTTCGGCTTCGTCGTCGACCCTGAACTCGACGTCCCGATCCGCTTCGACGAACTCATCGACGATGCGTCCGCAGAACCCTCCACCGCTGCCGAGACCACGGCCCCGACGGCATCCGACGCCGCACCCGCCCCGGCCCCCGCCTCGGCGACGGAGATCGACGAACCTGCTGTGGCTCCTCCTGCCGCCCCGGAGCCCTCCCCTGTGGGGAACAGCGCTCCCGCACCGTCCGCGGACACCGCCACCCGACCGGCCGATTCGCGCATCGAGGTCGAGATCGCCGAGGCGACGACCACCCCGACCCCGCCCGTCGACGTTCCCGGCGTCGCCCAGCTCAACCCCAAGTACACGTTCGACACCTTCGTCATCGGCGCTTCAAACCGTTTCGCCCATGCCGCGGCCTTCGCCGTCGCCGAAGCGCCGGCGAAGGCGTACAACCCTCTCTTCATCTACGGCGACTCGGGACTGGGCAAGACCCACCTCCTCCACGCGATCGGGTTCTACGCCACCCAGCTCTTCCCCGAGATCCGCGTCAAGTACGTCTCGAGCGAGGAGTTCGTCAACGACTTCATCAACACGATCGGCTCCTCTCGGACGTCGAACGCGCTGCGCCCGGCCTTCCAGCGCCGCTACCGCGAAGTCGACATCCTCATGATCGACGACATCCAGTTCCTCCAGGGCAAGGACGCCACCGTCGAGGAGTTCTTCCACACATTCAACGCCCTCCACAACGAGGCGAAGCAGGTCGTCATCACCTCCGACCAGCCGCCGAAGATGCTCAAGGGCTTCGAAGAGCGGCTGCGGTCCCGGTTCGAATGGGGTCTGCTCACCGACGTCCAGCCCCCGGACATGGAGACCCGCTTCGCGATTCTGCGCCGCAAGGCCGCCGGCGAGCACCTCGACGTTCCCGACGACGTCCTCGAGTACATCGCCTCCCGGGTCTCATCGAACATCCGCGAACTCGAGGGCGCCCTCATCCGCGTCACCGCCTTCGCCAACCTCAACGACCAGCAGGTCGACGTGTCGCTGGCCGAGACGGTCCTCAAGGACTTCATCACCCAGGACGACACCCCCGCGATCACCGCTGCCGACATCATGGGGCAGACCGCCGCCTACTTCAGCCTCACCCTCGACGACCTCTGCGGGACCTCGCGTTCGCGGACGCTGACGACGGCCCGGCAGATCGCGATGTACCTCTGCCGCGAACTCACCGACCTCTCCCTGCCGAAGATCGGGCAGGCCTTCGGCGGCCGCGACCACACGACAGTCATGCACGCGAACAAGAAGATTCGAACGCAGATGGCCGAGCGGCGGGCGGTCTACACCCAGGTCACCGAACTCACAAACCGCATCAAACAACAGCACCGCCTATAGAAGACGCTATGCACACCTGTGGATAACTCTGGGGACAATTCGACCACAGTGGGGATAACTCTGGGGACGGAGTCCTGCAGCCACGTGGACGGATGTGAACTACACGGCTGTGCTTACCCAGGCGTCCCCGAGCACCAGCCTGCGGTTGCACATCCGATCCACACCCCGACGACGGCAGAGATCCCAGGAGTGCTCTGCGTCCTGACCGTTTCGTCCACAGGTTCCACAGGTGCTGATACTTCTGCTGAATCAATCTCAGGTGACAGGAGGGCGACCGCCATCGTCTGCTGACGATGACGTCATGGGCTCCGCGCTGCTGAGCGAACGATCAGTTCGGTATTCGAACACGTCCCGGAAACCGGTTCTCGGATCCGAGATTCCCAGGCTTCCTCCGCGTGTCCTCCCCGTTCGTTCGGCCGTCCTCGGGTATCGCGGAATCGGTTAGGCTGTGTACAGTTTTCCGAGCACCGTCACGCCGAAGCCGAACGCACATCGGGTGATATCCCGAAGGAGTAAAGTGAACGACGAAGCAACCCCTCTCAAGTTCAAAGTCAATCGCGATGTCCTCGCCGACGCCGTGACCTGGGCGACCAAGACCCTCCCCAACCGCCCCTCTGCTCCCGTCCTCACCGGAATCCTCATCACCGCCGAGACCGGCGGGACCGTTCGCCTCGCCGTCTTCGACTACGAAGTCTCCTCGCGGGTCGAGATCTCCGCCGAGGTGGTCTCGCCCGGCACCGTGCTCGTCTCCGGCCGCCTCCTCGCCGACATCTCCAAGGCCCTGCCCAACCAGGAGGTCACGCTCGAGCAGATCGGCTCGAAGGTCGACGTGACGTGCGGATCCTCGCGCTTCTCCCTGATGACGATGCCCGTGGCCGAATACCCCTCGCTGCCGCAGGTGCCCGACGACTCCGGCACCGTCTCCGCCGGCGAATTCCAGAACGCCGTCTCCCAGGTGACGATCGCGACCTCGAAGGACGACACCCTGCCGATCCTCACCAGCGTGCGCGTCGAGATCGAGGGTGAGAAGGTGACGCTGCTCGCCACCGACCGCTACCGGCTGGCCGTCCGCGAATTCACGTGGAATCCCGGGCGCCCCGACGTCTCGGCGGTCGCTCTGCTGCGCGGTCGCACCCTCTCCGACGTCTCGAAGTCCCTCGGCGGTGACGTGACGATCGGTCTGAGCACCGATTCTGGCAAGGATCTCATCTCGTTCACCTCGGCGGGACGGGTGACGACCTCGCTGCTCGTCGAGGGCGAGTACCCCAAGGTCCGTTCGCTCTTCCCCGACTCCGTGCCGATCCACGCGATCGTCGAGACCGCAGTCCTCCGCGAAGCCGTCCGCCGTGTCTCCCTCGTCGCCGAGCGCAACACCCCGCTGCGCTTCGAGGTCACCGACGGCCTGCTCACCCTCCACGCCGGCACCGGTGACGACGCGCAGGCGTCTGAGGCCGTCGAAGCCGTCCTCGAGGGAGAGCCGATCACCGTCGGCTTCAACCCGCACTACATCGCCGAGGGCCTCGCCGCCATCGAGAGCCCGTACGTGAACTTCTCCTTCACCCAGCCGATGAAGCCCGTCATCATCTCCGGGCAGAAGGACCTCGAGGCCTCGGCCGACGAGTCGTATCGCTACCTGCTCATGCCCACGCGCATCTGAATGTGGATATCCCGACTCTCGCTGCGTGGCTTCCGGTCGTACCCTGAGCTCGATCTCGAGTTCGCGCCCGGGGTGACGACCTTCGTCGCCGACAACGGCACCGGCAAGACGAACGTCGTCGAGGCGGTCGGGTACCTCGCGCACCTGCGCTCGCATCGTGTGGCCTTCGACGCCCCGCTCGTCAATGAGGGCGCGAGCACGGCGACGGTCTCCGCGCTCGTCAACCGCGGGCAGCGGCATGCAACGGTCGAGGTCTCCATCCAGTCCAAGGGTGCGAACCGGGCACGGGTCAACCGGTCCCCGGTGCGGATCAGGGAGATCCTCGGGCTCGTCTCCGCCGTCGTCTTCGCCCCCGAGGACCTCAGCCTCGTCCGCGGGGAGCCGGCGGAGCGGCGTTCGTGGATCGACACCCTCGTCGTCGCCCGCAATCCCCGCTTCGCCTCGGTGATCACGGACTTCGATCGGGCCCTCAAACAGCGCAACGCCCTGCTCAAGCGGCTGCGCGAGGACCGCGATCCCGGACTCGAGGCGACCCTCGACATCTGGAACATGGCCTACGCCGACTCCGCCGCCGAACTCGTCTTCGGTCGTCAGCGGGTGCTCGCCGACATCGTCGCCCCGCTGCAGGAGAACTTCGCGTACATCGCCGCCGATGCCCGCCTCGAACGGCAGGGAGTCACGGTCGCCTACGATTCGCGCATCGACTACTCGCAGGTCGCCTCGGCCGCCGAGGCGAAGGAGCTCCTCCTCGCCGCCCTGGAGAGGAGACGGACGACGGAGATCGAACGCGGACTCACTCTCCACGGACCCGGCCGCGACGACATCGCCCTGATGATCGGCTCCCACCCGGCGAAGGGCTACGCCTCCCACGGGGAGACGTGGTCGCTCGCGCTCGCCATGCAGCTCGCCGGCTGGGACCTGCTCAGCGCCGACGCCGGAACGCCCGCCGAACAGCCGATCCTCGTCCTCGACGACGTCTTCGCCGAACTCGACACCGGTCGACGCAGCCGGCTGGCCTCGCGGATCACCGAGGCTGAACAGGTCCTCGTCACCGCGGCCGTCGATGCGGACCTGCCGGACGGCCTCGGCGGTGAGCGCATCGGCCAGGCGGCCCTCCTCGGCGCGGGAGCCCAGCGATGACGGGAGGCCGGGCATGAGCGGGATCGAGCGGGATCCCTCGACCCCTGTCGCCGCCCTCGAAGCCCTCGACCGGGTGCGCCGGATGGAGGTCACCGAGGCGCGGTTCATCCGCGGGCGCCGCCGCTCCCGCGTCCGCACGGACGTCACCTACACCTCGGCGGGCAAGGACAGGCGGGACCCGACGTCGATCTCCTCGGTCCTCGGCGGCTTCATCGCCACCCAGGGGTGGTCGTCGTCGATCGACATCGGCAAGGTCCTCGGCCGCTGGTCCGACCTCGTCGGCGAACAGGTCGCCCGGCACGCCACTCCCGTCGACTTCTCCCCGCCGCTGCTCGTCATCGCTGCGGACTCGACGACGTGGGCCACGCAGCTCCGTGTCCTGCGCCCGACGATCCTCCGTGCCCTCGAGGCGGGACTCGGGTCCGCGACGATCACCGAGCTCGAGATCCGGGGGCCGCAGGGACGCAGCTTCAAGAAGGGCCGGCGCAGCGTGCGCGGGCGGGGTCCGCGGGACACCTTCGGGTGAGCTCGGACGCTGCCGACGACCCCCGAACCCGGAAATCCACAGAAAGCCACCAGCGGCCATAGCCGGGTCCCATCGTGTCCGGGGGTACGTCAGCCGGTCGGAAAAAGCGGGAGAGGACGTTTCTGGGCCGCTTGCGGGCATTTCTGTCCGCCGCGCGGTAGAATGGACAGCTGATAGCGTTCATTTGCACGAGGAGTCACATGACGACCGAGGAACAGTCCCACTACGATGCCGGGGATATCACGGTACTTGAAGGTCTCGAGGCAGTCCGCAAACGTCCAGGCATGTACATCGGGTCGACCTCGGAGCGTGGTCTCCACCACCTCGTCCAGGAGATCGTCGACAACTCCGTCGACGAGGCGATGGCCGGGTACGCCGATGACATCGATGTGACGATCCTCGCCGACGGCGGCGTGCGCGTGGCCGACAACGGACGCGGAATGCCCGTGGCGATGCACCCGACGGAGCACAAGCCCACCGTCGAGGTCATCCTCACCATCCTCCATGCCGGCGGCAAGTTCGGCGGCGGCGGCTACGCCGTGGCCGGCGGTCTCCACGGCGTCGGTTCGACCGTCGTCAACGCGCTCTCCGAGCGCCTCGACGTCGAGGTCATGCGCGACGGCTACCACTGGACGATGGACTTCCGCCGCGGCGTGCCCACCGGTGAGCTCCAGCGCGGAGAGCCGACGGAGGCGACCGGGACGATCGTGACGTTCTGGCCCGATGCCGAGATCTTCGAGACGACCGACTTCTCGTACGAGTACCTGCGCGCCCGCTTCCAGCAGATGGCGTTCCTCAACAAGGGCCTGAAGATCCGGCTCATCGACGAACGCCACGTCCAGGTCGACGACGACAACGTCCAGATCGACGAGGACGAAGAAGCCGAGGCGAAGCCGCGCGAGGCGACGTACCTCTACGAGCACGGGCTCCTCGACTACGTCCAGTACCTCAACTCGGCGAAGAAGGTCGACCTCATCAACCCCGACATCATCGTCTTCGAAGCCGAGGAGGCGGGGCAGACGCTGTCGCTGGAGATCGCGATGCAGTGGACGACGGCGTACAGCGAGTCCGTCCACACCTACGCCAACGTCATCAACACGCATGAGGGCGGCACCCATGAGGAGGGCTTCCGCACGGCCCTGACCTCGCTGGTCAACGCCTATGCCCGCGAGCAGAAGCTGCTGCGGGAGAAGGACCCGAACCTCACCGGCGACGACATCCGCGAGGGCCTGACCGCCGTCATCTCCGTCAAGGTCGGCGACCCCCAGTTCGAGGGCCAGACGAAGACGAAGCTCGGCAACTCCGAGGTCAAGGGCTTCGTCCAGCGCGTCGTCCGCGATGAGCTCGGCCACTGGTTCGAGTCGAACCCCGCCCAGGCCAAGGACGTCGTCCGCAAGGCGCTGCAGGCCTCGCAGGCCAGGCTCGCCGCGCGGAAGGCCCGCGAGGCGACCCGTCGCAAGGGTCTGCTCGAGACCTCCGGCATGCCCGGCAAGCTCAAGGACTGCCAGTCCAAGGACCCGGACATCTCCGAGGTCTTCATCGTCGAGGGCGACTCGGCCGGCGGGTCCGCCGTGCAGGGCCGCAACCCCTTCACGCAGGCGATCCTGCCGCTGCGCGGCAAGATCCTCAACGTCGAGAAGGCCCGCCTCGATCGGGCCCTGGGCAACAACGAGGTCCAGGCGATGATCACCGCCTTCGGCACCGGCATCGGCGAGGAGTTCGACCTCGAGAAGCTGCGCTACCACAAGATCATCCTCATGGCCGACGCCGACGTCGACGGCCAGCACATCACGACGCTGCTGCTCACGCTCATCTTCCGGTACATGAAGCCGCTCATCGAGCACGGATACGTCTACCTCGCGATGCCGCCGCTGTACAAGATCAAGTGGTCGAACGCGCACTACCAGTTCGCCTACACCGACAGGGAGCGCGATGCGCTCCTCACCGCCGGCAAGGCCGAGGGCAAGCGCCTGCCCAAGGAGCAGGCGATCCAGCGCTACAAGGGTCTGGGCGAGATGAACTACGAGGAGCTGTGGGAGACGACGATGGATCCCGACACCCGCCTGCTCAAGCAGGTCACCCTCGACGACGCGATCGTCGCCGACGAGATCTTCACCGTCCTCATGGGCGACGACGTCGACTCGCGTCGCCGCTTCATCCAGGAGAACGCGAAGGACGTCCGCTTCCTCGACATCTGAGCACGACCTCGCCGAGGTGGCCCCACCTCGGCGAGGGATCCGCTGTGCATTCCATCCGCCGCCGTTCGCGTCCGCAGAGATGACGCCAGAAGAACGGTTCGAACACAAGGGAAGAGCCCACATTGGCTGACGAATTCGAAACACCGACCGAGATCAACCGGGTCGAACAGGTCGATCTCAACCTCGAGATGCAGAGGTCGTACCTCGACTACGCGATGAGCGTCATCGTCGGGCGCGCACTGCCCGACGTCAGCGACGGCCTCAAGCCCGTCCACCGCCGCGTCCTCTACGCGATGTACGACGGCGGGTACCGTCCCGACCGGAACTTCTCGAAGTGCGCCCGCGTCGTCGGCGACGTCATGGGTCAGTACCACCCGCACGGCGACTCGGCGATCTACGACGCCCTCGTCCGCCTCGTCCAGCCGTGGACGATGCGCTACCCGCTCATCGCCGGCCAGGGCAACTTCGGCTCGCCCGGCGACGACGGTGCCGCGGCGCCCCGGTACACGGAGTGCAAGCTCGCTCCGCTGGCGATGGAGATGGTCCGCGACATCGACGAGGACACCGTCGACTTCCAGCCCAACTACGACGGCCGCAGCCTCGAACCGGTCGTCCTGCCCTCGCGGTTCCCGAACCTTCTCGCCAACGGTTCGGCCGGCATCGCCGTGGGCATGGCGACGAACATCCCGCCGCACAACCTCCGCGAACTCGCCGCCGGCGCTCAGTGGCTGCTCTCCCACCCCGAGGCGACGAAGGAAGAGGCGCTCGAAGCCCTCCTCGGCATCGTCAAAGGCCCCGACTTCCCGCTCGGCGCCACAATCCTCGGCCACAAGGGCATCGAGGACGCCTACCGGACCGGTCGCGGTTCGATCACCCAGCGCGCCGTCGTCGAGGTCGAGGAGATCCAGGGTCGGACCTGCCTCGTCGTCACCGAGCTGCCCTACATGGTCAACCCGGATACCCTCGCCGCGAAGATCGCCTCCTACGTCAAGGACGGCAAGGTCGCCGGCATCGCCGACCTCCGCGACGAGTCCTCGGGCCGCACGGGTCAGCGGCTGGTCATCGTGCTCAAGCGCGACGCCGTGGCCAAGGTCGTGCTCAACAACCTCTACAAGCACACCTCGCTGCAGGAGAACTTCTCCGCGAACATGCTCGCGCTCGTCGACAACGTGCCGCGCACCCTCTCCCTCGACTCGTTCCTGCGCCTGTGGGTCAAGCACCAGATCGAGGTCATCGTGCGCCGGACGAAGTTCCGTCTGCGCAAGGCCGAGGAGCGCGCCCACATCCTCCGCGGCTACCTCAAGGCCCTTGACGCCCTCGACGAGGTCATCGCCCTCATCCGCCGCTCCCCGTCCTCGGAGGAGGCGCGGGCGGGACTGATGGAGCTCCTCGAGGTCGACGAACTCCAGGCCAACGCCATCCTCGATCTCCAGCTGCGCCGCCTCGCGGCCCTCGAGCGGCTGAAGATCCAGGAGGAGTCGGAGAAGATCGAAGCCCTCATCGCCGAGTACAACCTCATCCTCGAGACCCCCGCCCGGCAGCGGGAGATCGTCTCCGAGGAGCTCGACGAGGTCGTCGAACGCTACGGCGACGACCGGCGGACGAAGATCCTCGCCGGCTTCGATGGGGACGTGTCGATGGAGGACCTCATCCCCGAGGAGGAGGTCGTCGTCACGATCACCCGCGGCGGGTACGCCAAGCGGACCCAGTCGACGCTCTACCGCGCGCAGCACCGCGGCGGCAAGGGCATCAAGGGCGCCCAGCTGCGCGGCGACGACGTCGTCGAGCAGTTCTTCGTCACTTCGACGCACAACTGGCTCCTCTTCTTCACCAACACCGGACGCGTCTACCGGGCCAAGGCCTATGAGATCCCTGAGGGTTCCCGGGACGCGAAGGGACAGCATGTTGCGAATCTCCTGGCACTTCAGCCGGGTGAGACGATCGCGAAGGTGCTCTCGATCCGCGACTACGACGAGGCGGAATTCCTCATCCTCGCGACCAAGTCCGGAGTCGTGAAGAAGACCCGCCTGAGCGAGTACGACTCGAACCGCACCGGCGGCGTCATCGCCATCAACCTCCGCGAGTACAAGGGCGAGCCGGACGAACTCGTCTCCGCCCGCATCGTCTCCTCCGAGGACCACCTGCTCCTCATCTCGCGCAAGGGGATGTCGATCCGCTTCGCTGCCGATGACGATTCGATCCGTCCCCTCGGCCGCGTCACCGGCGGTGTCACGGGCATGAAGTTCAAGGACGACGACGAACTGCTCACCATGGACGTCGTTCAGCCGGGCACGTACGTCTTCGTCGTCACCGAGGGCGGCTACGCCAAGCGCACCCCGGTCGATGAGTACCGTGTGCAGGGCCGCGGCGGCCTCGGCATCCGAGTTGCGAAGATCACCGAACAGCGCGGAGACTTGGTGGGCGGCCTCATCGTCGACGAGGGTGAAGAGGTCCTCGTCGTCATGGAGCGCGGTAAGGTGGTGCGGTCGAACATCGACGAGGTTCCTGCGAAGGGACGCAACACCATGGGTGTGGTGTTCGCGAAGCCGGGAAAGAATGACCGTATCATCGCAGTAACCCGTGGACCCGAGACCGCGGTGGAAGACGAAGACGAAGCCGAGGCAGTCGAAGCTGAGGTCGTGGCACCGGAGGCGGAGACGCCTGAGGCCGTCGAGACCGAGACCGGCAGCGAGGATGTGGAAGAGTGAGCGACAACAAGCAGACAGGACCCGGCAAGATCATCAGGACGTCGAGCGGATCGACCCGCCTGACCGCCGGCTCCTCGAAGACCGACTCCTCGTCCGGCTCCTCAGGCTCTGCGGGCGCCGGCAACCGCTCGGGGGGATCCAAGCCCGCCGCTGCCCCGAAGACGGGCACGACGTCCACTCCCGCCTCGGCGAAGGGATCGCGGACCGACGACAAGTCGACCGTCGTCGCCCCTCCTGCCCCGAAGGCCTCACCGAAGCCCGGACGGGCCCCCTCCACGGGCTCCGGTCCTGCCACGGCCGCGGCGTCGACCGCCTCGGCGGAGACCTCAGCGGCAGGCCAGGGCACCGGCAGCGGTCCGGCCACCTCGGTGATGGGCAACGTCGCGAACACGGTCCGGGCGAGCTCCGGGGGCGTGAAGATGGGCGTGAAGAACATGGTCGACAACGGGAAGGGAAAGAAGAAGAAGGGTCCCCGGACCGTTCGCCTCACCGTTGCCGCCGTCGACCCGTGGTCGGTCATGAAGATGTCGTTCCTCATGTCCGTGGCCATCGGCATCGCCACAATCGTCGCCTTCGTCGTCCTCTGGGTCGTCCTCCAGGCCACCGGAGTGATGAGCGGACTCGAGGCCACGATGACAGAACTCGCCGGTGCGGAGTCCGCTGAGCGCCTCATCGGCATCTTCGGCTTCGGTCGGGTCGTCGCTGCCGGCTTCATCATCGCGATCATCAACATCGTGCTCATGACGGCGCTGTCGACCCTGGCTGCGTTCATCTACAACATCGGCTCTCTCATCGCCGGCGGGTTCCACCTCACCCTCACCGACGACTGACGAAGTGTCCGTCCCCGGACGGAATCGACGCGGATCCGCGGGCTGTGAGGCGTGTCACGGCTCGCGGATTTGTGCAGGGGATGACCGGTTCGGTATATTTTTACTTCGGGTTCACCCCGAAAGGGCCTATAGCTCAGGCGGTTAGAGCGCTTCGCTGATAACGAAGAGGTCCCTGGTTCAAGTCCAGGTAGGCCCACTTCCTTTCGAGGAGGATCATGAAGAAGTGGATTCTCTCCGGGCTCACGCTCGTGGGGCTGGGAGTGTTCTTCCGGTGGCGGCACACGAATCAGCGTGCCCAAGCCGAGTGGTCAAAGCACACCGATTCGGTGTAGGGTGATTACCCACCTGGGGGTATGGCGCAATTGGTAGCGCATCTGCTTTGCAAGCAGAGGGTTAGGGGTTCGAGTCCCCTTACCTCCACTCGAGTAGTTTTGAGACAGCACTCGTAACACGAAGGCCCCGAACCTGATGGTTCGGGGCCTTCGTCGTGGTCGGCCAGTCGAGAGCTACGCCTGGTAGGCGATCACCCCCATCATCCCGGCCTCTCCGTGGTAGACGTTGTGGCAGTGGGTGAGCCACCGACCCGGGTTGTCCGCGTCGAAGTCGACGGTCAGGGTCGCCCCGGGCAGGACGATCGACGTGTCCTTCCGTGGGCCTCCGCCAGCGAGCTGATACGTGTGCCCGTGGAGGTGGATGGGATGCCACATGTCTGTGTCGTTGACGAAGCGCACCCGCACCCGGTCGCCCTCGGAGATGCCCCACGCGTTCTCGAGCGGTTTCGCATGGTCGAAGCGGTTCCCGTCGAAGGCCCAGTCGTATTTCGCCATCGACCCGGTGAGCCGGATGGTGATCTCCTCATCGGGCGTCCTCGACGGCAGCGCCACTGACTTGGCGGCGGTGAGCACCTCGGCCGTCAGCGGCGCGGCCCCGAACTCGGGGAGGTCACCGTCGAGGGCGGGAGGCTGCCCGGACCCCGCCCGGAGTAGAGCATGCGTGCGCTGGGTCTTGCCCTCCGCCTCGGCGACGAGGGCGAAGACACCGTCTCCGACGGTGACGATCGCGTCATACCGCTCGCCCATGCCGAGGAGCAGCGAGTCGGTCTCCGTCGGCTCGACGGGGAAGCCGTCGGTGTGGGTGACGGTGAGGCGGTGCCCGGTGAGGGCGAGACGGAACGCGGTGTCGCCGCCGGCGTTGATGATGCGCAGGCGGATCCGCTCGCCCGGCTTGGCGGTGAAGGTCTCCGGGTCGTCGGGACCGCGGCCGTTGACGAGGTAGTGCGGGTAGAACACGTCGCCGGCATCGCCGCCGAGGACATCGGAACTCGCGCCCATGAGGGTGTTGCCCATCCGCATCGGCCCGCCCATGCTGCCGTGGTCCATCCCGCCCATGTCCCCCATGCCGCGGGTGAGTTCGGTGAGGACCTCGTCCGGGGTCGCGGTGACGCCGTCGAGCCAGTCGTCGAGGATGATCACCCAGTCGCGGTCGTAGTCGAGCGTCTCCTCGGGGTCGTCGACGATGAGGGCGCCGTAGAGTCCCCGGTCGAGCTGAGCGCCGACGTGCGGATGGAACCAGTAGGTTCCCGGATGCGGGGCGATGAAGTCGTACGTGAAGTCACCGCCTGCCGGGACCGGTTCCTGAGTGACCGCGGGTACGCCGTCCATGTCGTTGCGCAGTGCGAGTCCGTGCCAGTGGATCGTCGTCTCCTCCGGCAGGCGGTTGCGCAGGGTCGCCTGGAGGCGGTCACCGGCGTTCATGCGGATGACGGGAGCGGGGATCTCCCCGAAGCTCCACGTCTCCGCGGTGGTCGTGCCGAGGGTGAGGGTCGAGGCGGCCGCGGTGAGGGTGACGGTGACGGTCTCGCCGGTGGTCTCGCGGTCGGCTTCGGCGTCGTCGACGCGCTGTGAGGCAGGGTCGAGGAAGTCGCCTCCCGAGGCCTGGGCGGCGCAGCCGGTGAGGGCGAGGACGCCGAGGGCTCCGGTGAGGAAGCCGCGACGATGCAGCGGACGCGAGTTGAGAGGTCGGTTGCCGGTCATGGTGTGTTCTCCAAATCAGTTGGATCGTGCTCACGGTGAGCGGGCGGTGCAGAGGCGCACAGGCGTGCAGCCGCTGAGGCGCGTCGGCGCGGTGTGCGGCGTGAGCCGAAAGAGGTTGGGTCGTGGTCGCTCACGGGAGCGTGATCGAGGTGTCGCCGGCCGGGAGGTGGCCGGCGACGATCACGGCCTACGTCCGACTGATGGAGAGAACGGTGAGACTCGGCGCGTGCGAGTCCGGAGGTGCAGGGATGCGCGCGATGACCGGGCGCGACCCGGCCGTGTCACCGCGCGGGAGGCGGAACACCGTCCCCCGGGACCGGGGCAGGAGGAGGGAGAGGACGATCGCGGCCAACGCGCACATGAGCATGACGATGCACGGGGTGAGCGGATCGTGGTCACCGGCGCACGGCATGTCGGCGCAGGTCACGGCGGTGATCTCGTCGTTTGCGGAGATCTGCCCGACGTCGGCAGGCTGATGCCCGCCCATCGCCGAGGCGGCTCCCGGTGCCGCATAGCCCGACGCACCGTGGGAGGACCCCGACATCCCGTGCGCGGTCGACGTCACGGACCCCGTCATAGCGCCCGACATCTGGCCGGACATCGCGTCCGACATCTCCCCGGCGTGGGGCAGCGCGAGCAGGCCCGCGGCCATCGTCAGCGCCGCGATGAGGAAGAGGACCATGCGCACCGACGATGGGCGCCTGCGGGAACGCGAGGGCGCTCCCGAGACGCGCGCAGCGGTTGCAGATCCTGATGAACTCATACCCAGTCAGGGTATCTGCTCGCGCGGCGTCGGGCAACGACGACGCGGTCCCCGAGCCGCCGGCGGGGTCGGTTCAGCAGCCGGCTCAGCATCCGGCTCAGCTGCCGGCGAGCATGTCCTTGACCATGGGCACGACCTTCTCGCCGTAGAGGCCGATCGAGGTCTGCCGCGTCTCGTGGGTGACCTTGCTCTGGTCGTACTTGAGGTCGAAGCGGTCGATACCGAGGGCCGTGATCGTCGTCGCGATCTTCTTCGCCACCGTCTCGGGCGAGCCGACGTAGAGCGCGCCGGTCTCGATCTCGGCCTCGAAGTCGCCGGGCTGCGGGGGCGGCCACCCGCGTTCGCGGCCCATCCGCCTGCGCATCGCGGTCCACCCGGGTTCGACGATCTCGCGGGCGAGCTCATCCGACTCGGCGACGAGACCGGGCGAATGGACGGCGATCGGCCGGTGCTCGATGCCGTATTCGTCCTGGGCACGGTGGAAGAGGTCGATGTAGGGGGCGAAGCGCTCGGGCTGCCCGCCGATGATCGCGAGGAAGAGACTGAACCCGTACTTCGCTGTGCGCACCACCGACTCGGGGCTGCCGCCGACCCCGACCCAGGCCGGGATGGGCTTCTCGGTCGAGGGGAACACCTGCTGGTTCGACAGCGCGGAGCGTGTCGTCCCCTGCCAGGTCACGGGCTGGTCCCGCAGGAGCTTCGCGAGGAGCTCGAGCTTCTCCTCGAAGAGGACCTCGTAGTCGCTCAGGTCGTATCCGAAGAGCGGGAACGATTCGATGAATGACCCGCGGCCGGCGACGATCTCCGCACGCCCGTTCGAGACCGCGTCGAGGGTCGCGAAGCGCTCGAAGACCCGCACCGGGTCATCCGAGCTGAGCACCGTGACCGCGGATCCCAGTCGGATCCGCTCAGTGCGTCCCGCGATCGCCGCGAGCACCATCTCGGGGCTGGAGACCGCGAAGTCGGGGCGGTGGTGCTCACCGACTCCGAAGAAGTCGAGCCCCACCGAATCGGCGAGCACGCCGTCGGCGACGACGTCGCGCACCGTCTGCGCATGGGTGATGAGTTCGCCGTTGTCGTCCTCTGTGAGCGCACCGAAGGTGTCGAGCCCGAATTCCACATCTGCCATGCCCTGCCAACGCCGAGGCGGGACAAAAGATTCCGTGTCCGTGCCGTGTGGGAGCCTGAAGGCTGAGCGGCCTGCGCCGGCGACGACGAGCGGAGTACTGTGAGAACGGTGGGAGAATTTCCCCACCACCCGGAATAAAGCCGCACGGACGCGCCGTTGCCTGCTGTGTCTGCCTGAAATCCGCCTCTTCCGATCGGAGACCAGACTTGTCGAGTGACAAGAACACCGCCCAAGCACCGTCGTCCCACGACGATGTGATCGACCCGGCGGGGATGCGGGTCATCTGGCTCCTCCTCGTCGCCGCGTTCGTCGCGATCCTCAACGAGACGACGATGGCGATCGCCATCCCGGAGCTCAACCGTTCGCTCCACATCCCGCCTGAACTCGGGCAGTGGCTGACGAGTGCGTTCATGCTCACCATGGCCGTCGTCATCCCGACCACAGGGTTCCTCCTCCAGCGGTTCACGACACGGCAGGTCTTCCTCACCGCGATGATCCTCTTCTGCCTGGGCACACTCATCTGTCTGCTCTCGCAGGGCTTCCCGATGCTCCTCGTCGGACGCGTCGTCCAGGCGGGCGGCACCGGCATCATGATGCCGCTGCTCATGACGACGATGATGAACGTCGTCCCGCCGCATCAGCGGGGACGCATGATGGGACGGGTGAGCCTCGTCATCTCACTCGCTCCGGCGATCGGACCGACGATGTCGGGCATCGTGCTCGACTCCCTCGGCTGGCGCTGGCTCTTCGGCATCGTCCTGCCGATCGGGCTCATCGCCCTCGGTCTCGGTGCGAAGTGGATGACCAACCTCGGCGAGACCACCCACGCCCCGATCGACGTCGTCTCGATCATCCTCTCGGCGTTCGCCTTCGGCGGCATCGTCTTCGGCCTCAGCCAGTTCGGCGGCGGCGAATTGGGTGCCGGCGCCTCGGCCGGAACGGGCCTGGCCTGGGCGTCGATCGCCGGGGGGCTCGTCTTCCTCGGACTCTTCGTGTGGCGTCAGCTCGTCCTCATCAGAGCCGATCGGGCGCTGCTCGACCTGCGCGTGTTCACCTCGCGCAACTACGTCCTCTCGGTCATCATCATGGCGGTCGTGGCGCTGTCGATGTTCGGCACGCTCTCCCTCCTGCCGCTCTACCTCCAGAGCGTCGTCGGCCTCAATGCGACCCAGTCGGGCCTCGTCCTGCTCCCGGGATCGGTGCTCATGGGCCTTCTCGGTCCGGTGATGGGCCGCATCTATGACGCGAGAGGCCCACGGACGCTGCTCATCCCCGGCACGATCCTCATCGCCTCGGCGATGTTCGCGTACTCGAACGTCGGAATCGGCACCCCGATCTGGGTCCTCGTCATCATCCAGATCGCGATGTCGCTCGGACTCGCCGGGTCGTTCACGCCGCTCTTCTCGGCATCGCTGGGATCGCTCGAACGGCGTCTGTACTCCCACGGATCCGCTGCGCTCAACACCCTGCAGCAGGTCGCCGGCGCCGCGGGCACGGCGCTGCTCATCTCGATCTACTCGGCGGCTCTGCACGCGGGCCAGGCCGCCGGCAAGAGCGTCGCGGAGGCCGGGGCTCCGGGGGCTCATTCGGCGTTCCTCCTCGCTTCGGCGATTGCGCTCGTCCCCGTCGTCCTCGCCTTCTTCATCAAGAAGCCCGAAGACCAGAAGACGCCTGACGATCACGCGGTCGCCCTCGAGAGCTGACCTCGGCGGCCTCGGCGATCGGGGCGAGCATCGACGGTGAGGCCGTCGAACTCGCCCTCGATGCTGCCGAGGCGATCCGGTTCGAGAGCTGAGGTGTCGGAGTCCGGCACCTGGTGCCAGAGGCTGGGTCAGACTCTCGGGCTCAGGCGCTGATGTCCGCGGTCACGGGAGTCTCGGCGACCGCCTGCTTCCGACGCAGCTCGCCTCCCCGACCGAGACCGGCGACGAGGAAGACGACGAGACCGGCGAGGGTGACGAGCGCTCCGGCCCACAGAGGTGAGGCGTAGCCGAGCCCTGCGGCGATCGTCAGGCCGCCGACCCATGCGCCGAAGGCATTGCCGACGTTGAAGGCCGCGATGTTCGCGCCCGAGCCGAGCGTCTGGGCACCCTCCGAGTGGCCCATGATCCGCATCTGCAGCGGCGGGACGGTTGCGAACCCGAAGCCGCCCATGAGGAAGAGGGCGACGATCGTCGCAATCTGGTTGCCGGCGACCTGCGAGAAGACGGCGAGGATGACGATGAGGCCGATGAAGAGGGTGAGCAGGGTCGCGCCGAGGTTCCTGTCCGCAGCCCTGCCGCCGAGGAAGTTGCCGACGAAGAGGCCGACGCCGAAGAGGACGAGCAGCCACGGAACCGTCGAGGCCGCGAATCCGCTCACACCGGTGAGGGTGAAGGCCATGTAGGTGAAGGCGCCGAACATGCCGCCGTAGCCGAGGATCGTGATGAGGATCGACGCCCATACCTGAGGCGAGCGGAAGATCCGGAACTCGCTGAGGATGCTGCCCGTCGAGGTCGAGTGGACGCTCTCCCTGGGGACGAGCGTGACGATGCCGATGAGGGCGATGATGCCGATGACCGAGATCGCCCAGAACGTCGAACGCCACCCGGCAGCCTGGCCGAGGAACGTGCCGAGGGGAACGCCGAGGACGTTCGCGCTGGTCAGACCCGCGAACATCATGGCGATCGCCGCAGCCTGACGGTTGGGAGCAACGAGACTCGCGGCGACGACGGAGCCGATGCCGAAGAACGCTCCGTGGCAGAGGGCCGCGACGATCCGGCCGATCATCATCATCTCGTAGCTCGGCGCCATCGCGGAGAGTGCGTTGCCGAGGATGAAGAGGACCATGAGTGCGATGAGTGCGGTCTTCCGGTTGACGCGGGTGAGCGCGACCGTGAGGAGGATGGCGCCGACGGCGACAGCGAGCGCATAGCCCGAGATGAGATAGCCGGCCACGGTCTCGGTCACCGCGAAGTCCGCCGCCACTTCGGGCAGCAGACCCATGATGACGAACTCCGTGAGTCCGATGCCGAACCCGCCGATGGCGAGGGCGAGCAGTGCGAGGGGCATGGAAGGTCCTTCCGATGGGAATGAGAAGTGGTTGGTCGGGTGGTCCGCGGACGGTGCACCCGCAATATGCGGCGTGCGCAGTAGTTGCACACGCATCGATATAGATACTTGCACACGCGTTCTATCTGCGCAAGTCGTGTATCATGGAAGGACGAACGAAGTGAGGAGAAGCACGTGGGGATCAGGGACGACGCGGTGGAGATCCGGGCCCGGGGCTGGCGCACGCTCGCGGCCCTGCACGGACTCATCGACACCGAGCTCGAGCGCAGCCTGCAGCGCGAGCACGGGCTTTCGGTCGTCGAATTCACCGTGCTCGACGCGCTGAGCAGGCAGGACGGCTGGCATATGCGGATGCGACAGCTCGCCCGCGCGGCAGCGCTGTCCTCGAGTGCGACGACGCGGCTCGTCACCCGACTCGAGGACCGCGGTCTGCTCACCCGCATCCTCTGCGCCGACGACCGGCGCGGCATCTACACCGAGCTCACTCAAGCAGGTGAGAAGCTGCTCGCCGCAGCCAAGCCGACGCATGATCGAGTCCTCGAAGAGGCGCTCGCCGAGGCACGCGAGACCCCGGAGCTCGAACCTCTCGTCTCCGCGCTCTACGCCGAAGCGCCGGTCGCCTGAGCCCGGCGGGTGCGGGCCTCGTGCAGGTGCGCACCGGTGAGGCTCTCTGCCTCCTCGGCGAGATCGACCGGGGTGCCCGTTGCGACGATCTCACCGCCGTTGTCACCGGCCCCCGGACCGAGGTCGATGATCCAGTCGACGATCGAGAGCGTCCTCAGGTCGTGATCGGCGATGACGACCGTGTTGCCCGCGTCGACGAGGAGCTGGAGCTGACCGATGAGCATGTCGATGTCGGACGGGTGGAGACCCGTCGTCGGTTCGTCGAGGATGTAGAGGCTGTGACCGCGCGCTGAGCGGTGGAGTTCGGAGACGAGCTTGATCCGCTGCGCCTCCCCGCCCGAGAGCGTCGGCGCCGACTGACCGAGGCTGACGTAGCCGAGTCCGATGTCGGCGAGCAGGGTGAGGATCTTCGCCGCCGGCGGCACATCGGAGAGGAACTCGGCCGCCTCGTCGACGGTCATCGCGAGGACATCGGCGACCGACCTCCCCCGGTAGGTGACCTCGAGGGTCTCCGGGTTGTAGCGCTTGCCGTGGCAGACCGGGCATGGGGCGGTCTCCGTGGGCATGAAGAGGAGTTCGATGCTCACGACCCCGTCTCCGAGGCAGTTCGGGCAGCGCCCCTCGGGCTGGTTGAAGGAGAACCGTCCGACGCCGAAGCGGCGTGCCTTCGCTTCCGGCTGGGCGGCGAAGAGCCTGCGGACGGTGTCGAAGAGTCCCGTGTAGGTCGCCAGCGTCGACCGGGAGGTGCGGCCGATGGGACGCTGATCGACGACGATGACGCGATCGATCGCCTCGAGGCCCGTCGTCGATGCGGTCGCCAGCTCGTCGTTGCCGAGGTCCCAGACCGGCACTCCGTGGGAGATCTCCTCGGCGATCTCGACGGACTGCGGGTTCCTCTCCTCGTCGGCGGTCACCTCGGCGAGGTCGAGGGTGGTGCGGACGGCATCGGCGAGTGCCGTGAGCACGGAGGTCTTCCCCGACCCGGAGACTCCGGTGATCGCGGTGAACGCATGGAGGGGGAGGCAGACGTCGATCCCGGTGAGATTGTGGCCGGTGACGCCGAGGAGGCCGATCCACTCGGTGAGCGCGCGGGGAGCCGGTGGCGACGGCGGCAGCGGAGGAACCGGACCGAGGTAGCGGGCGGTGACGGATTCCGCCACCTCGGCGATGCCGTCGGCCGGACCGTTGTAGAGCACGCGTCCGCCGTAGCGCCCGGCCCCGGGACCGAGGTCGACGATCCAGTCGGCGGCGCGGATGACGGGGGCGCTGTGCTCGACGACGAAGATCGTGTTGCCCTCGTCTCCGAGCCGGCGCAGGGCACCGAGGAGGAGCTCGAGGTCGGCGGGGTGGAGTCCCGCCGAGGGTTCGTCGAGGACGTAGAGGACTCCGAAGAGCCCGCTGCGCAGCTGCGTGGCGAGGTGGAGGCGTTTGAGTTCGCCGCTCGAGAGCGTCGAGGTGGGGCGGGCGACCTCGAGGTAGCCGAGGCCGAGGCCGATGAGAGTGCCGAGCTGGTCGACGAGGACGTCGATGAGGGCCTGGGCGGCCTGGTTGCGTTCGACGGAGAGCTCCCCGGTGGCCGGGTGGGTGCGGGCGTTCTCGAGGAAGGAGACGAGCCCGGTGAGCGGAAGGCGGGCCGCCTCGGCGATGTCGATGCCGGCGATCGTCACAGCCAGGGCTTCGGGGTTGAGGCGTTTGCCGTGGCACGTGGGGCAGAGCCTCTCCGTCATGAAGGATGCGGCAGTTGCGCGCATCCGCGCCGAGGCGGAGTCGGCGAAGGTGTGCTCGACCCAGCGCTTGGGGCTCATGTACGTGCCCTTGTAGCCCTCCTTGACCTCGACCGTGGGCTGGTCGTCGGTCGTGAGCACCCATTGCCGGGTGTCAGCGGGGAGGGAGTCGAAGGGGACGTTGATGTCGATGCCGAGGTCGCGGAGCACCCGACGGTTGTTCTTGCCTCCGAAGGCGCCCGGCCAGGCGACGATCGCTCCGTCGTCGATGCTCAGCGACGGGTCTCCGACGAGGCGGTCCTCGTCGACCTGGAGGAGGCGGCCCATGCCCGAGCACGTCCGGCACGCGCCGACCGCGGTGTTCGGGGAGAAGCTGTCGGAGTCGAGCGGGGCGGCGTCGCGGGGGAAGGTGCCGGCGAGGTCGGCCGGTCGATAACCCTCGGGGTATGTGCCGGAGCGGGAGTAGAGCATGCGGAGGACGTTCGAGACCCGCGAGACCGTACCGACGGTCGACCGGGTGCTGCCCGACTGCTGCTGTTGGAGGGCGACGGCGGGAGGGAGTCCGGTGATGACGCGGACGTGGGGAGCCGAGCCCTGGTCGATGAGGCGGCGGGCGTAGGGGGCGACCGACTCGAGGTAGCGCTGGCGGGACTGGGTGTAGATCGTGCCGAAGGCCAGCGAGGACTTGCCGGATCCGGAGATCCCGGTGAACGCGACGACGGTGTCGCGGGGGATGTCGAGGTCGACGGCGCGGAGGTTGTGTTCGCGGGCGCCGCGGACGGCGATGTGTCCGGCGACGACGTCGCTGGTGAGACGATCGGCGGTCATGGGTTCGATCCTAACGGCGGGGGTCTTCATCCTATGAAGCAGGTGGAGACGACTCCGGCCGACAGCGAATGCTTCGCTGTCGGCCGGATGCGGTCGATGTCTGTTCCGTGGAGGGGAACCGTGCTTCAGGAGTTCTCGTCGCGCTCCTTGTCCGCCTGTGAGAGGTCGCTGGCGGCCACGGAGCGGACCTCCTCGGAATCTCCGTCACGGGTGAGGTCGCCGGCTTCGGAGGCGACCCAGGCACTCGTCTCGCCGCCGCGGTCGTCGGACTGACGGAGGACGCTCGCTGCGACGGAGCGCTCCTCCTCGGTGGCGTTGGGATCGGACATGATGCGAGCGGCTTCGGATGCGCTGACCGAACCGGATTCTGAGGTGTTCTCGGACATGTGCTGACCTTTCTCGACTGTGGGGCGGAAACCCCCGTGGGGCTGTGGGTCGGACCCCTGTGGATGGGTGTTCTGTCTGGCATCGGCCAACTGGGGGAGTCCACAGCTTTGAGCCAATTCACATTGTTGAATGTGAAACCGTGGCGGGCCCGGTCAGACGCACAGCGTGAGTGGACAGCGATGTGCCGTGGTCCCTCAGGGGTGGACGCGGATGAGGTGCTCGTTGGTGAACGCCCGCAGAGCCCATTCGGCGTTCTCGCGGCCATAGCCGGAGCGGTTGATGCCGCCGAAGGGGTATTCCGGTCCCGACTCCATGTGGGAGTTGACGAAGCTCATGCCCGCGTTGATCTTCGCGGCGAAGCGCTCGCCCTTCTCGAGGTCGTCCGTCCACACCGAGCTCATGAGCCCGTACTCGGAGTGGTTGGCGATCTCGAGGGCGTCCGCTTCGTCTTTCGCCCGGTAGATCATCACGGCCGGACCGAAGAGCTCGTTGCATCCGAGGTCGGAGTCCGGGTCGATGTCGGTGAGCAGGGCCGGGGACATGAACCAGCCGGGACGGTCGAGCTTCTGCCCGCCCGTGTGCAGTGTCGCGCCGTTCTCGACGGCCTTCGCGATGCGCTCGACGATCTCATCTCGTGCGCTCTCCGAGGACAGCGGCCCCATCCCGACCTCGGGATCATCGAATGTCGAGACCTTCGTCGCCTCGACGGCCTTCTTCGCCTCGGCGACGAATTCGTCGTAGAGCTCGTCGACGACGATGAAGCGCTTCGGGGAGGTGCACACCTGTCCGGCGTTCGTCAGGCGGATGCCGACGACCTTCTTCGCGAGTGCGGGAACGTCCGTGGAGTCGAGGTCGACGAGGGGGTCGTTGCCGCCGAGTTCGAGGACTGAGCGCTTGAGGTACTTCGCGGCGATGCCCGCGACCGAGGCACCGGCCGCTTCGGACCCGGTGAGGGAGAAGCCCTTGACCCGCGGATCCTTGAGGACCTCCTCGGCGTGGGAGCTGTCGAGGTAGATGTTCTGGTACACGCCTTCGGGCAGGCCCGCCTCGACGAGAAGGTCGGCGAAGTACTGCGAGGACACGGGACAGATCGAGGCCTGCTTCATGATGATCGCGTTGCCGACGACGAGGTTCGGGATGACGAAGCGGGCGATCTGGTTGTAGGGGAAGTTCCACGGCATGATGCCCAGCAGCACGCCGAGCGGATCGTGGCGGACGTAACTGCGGGCGGCTCCGGCGGAGGGCAGTTCGGTGGGGTTGAGGTATTTGTGGGCGTGGTCGGCGAACCAGCGGGCGGTGCGGGCGACCTTGTCCACCTCGGCGAGGCCCTGCTGCTTCGGCTTGCCCATCTCACGGCCGATGATGTCGGTCATCTCATCGGCGATCTCATCGACGAGGTCGGCGAACCGTCGGAGGATCGCCGAGCGTTCGATGAGGGGTGTGTCCTTCCACGGCTCAAAGGCGGTGTGGCCGCGGTCGATGTAGCCAGGGATCTCCTCGACGGGGACCGAGGGGAACTCCTCCTCGACTTCGCCGGTGTTGGCATTGGTGAGTGCGAACTTGCTCATGGACGATCCTTTCGCGATGGAGGTGGGGACCTCGGTGAGGCGGTGTCCGCAACGAGGGCGGAATCCCCGTGTGGACTCCTCGGTGGAAATCCTCGTTGAGACTCCCCTTTCGAGGGTATGCCTCTTAAGGGAACACGGGGAGAGGGTGAGGAATTCCTGAAACGCCGCTTGTCGGATTCCTCGAACCTCGCCGAGGTGATCCCGGACAGACAGCGGCACCGGCCATTGTGCGGGGCTGGGGCTCCGAGGTCACTGCGGCGATGAGGCTCCGCGCTGAATGTGCAGGGCTCGTGGAACCGCCGCGGCGTGGGCCTCCAGTGACGACGATGGGGTTCCGCGGGGACGGTCGCGGGCATAGGGTGGGCAGCATGGAGAGAGTGAACGGAATCGGCGGATATTTCCTGCGTGCCAGCGATCCCGATGCACTGTCGGCCTGGTACCAAGACCGGCTCGGGGTCGACACCACCGAGGGAGTGTGGCGGCAAGAGGCGGGGCCGACCGTCGTGGCGGCGTTCGAGGCGGAGACGGACTACTTCGGCGAGCGTGCCGACGGGTTCGGGCGACAGCAGACGATGCTCAACTTCCGGGTCGACGACCTCGACGCGATGCTCGAACAGCTCCAGGCCGCCGAAGCGGACGTCGACGATGAGATCCAGGAGATGGAGGGCATCGGCCGCTTCGGTTGGGTGACCGATCCCGAGGGCAACCGGATCGAACTGTGGGAGCCGGCGCCCGAGACGCTGGGGGATCCTGACGTGGAGGGCTGAGACCGTCACAAGTGGTTCAGTCGGAGCGGTCGGCTCAGTCGACGCTGACGACTGGCCTCACTGCTGACGGTGAACTCGTCGCCGACGCTTGAATCCAGCGCCGACGCCCCATTCCTCTGCCGCCGCTTGATTCCACTGCCAAGATCACCTCAACGTCGACCGATAGATATCTGGTGTGTCCGGCATCGGCTCCGCGCCGCCTTGCAGATGACTGTGCAGACACGTCGACACTTCGCGACAGCGTTCATCGGCGCAATGCGGTGCCTGTTTCCTCAGAACGGTGGTGGGTCGGTGACGGGGTCGTGGTCCCAGTTGATCACCGGGGGTGGCTGTCGGGTGAAGCTGGTGTCGTACTCCGTGACAGGACCGCGAGTCACGAATCCCGGTCCGGCGTTCGCGGTGGTTGGGTTCGCGGTCGTCGGGTTCGTGTTCGCGCTCGTCGCGCTGGGATCCGGCGGCGTGGTGTCGAGATTCGCTGTCGCGGGGTGTCCCGAGGTCGACGATGCGTCGACCGTGCTCTCCCAGGGAGCACGGGTATCGCTGTCGGGATCGACGGCTAGGGTCCAGGGGTCGACGCTCGGTGGCACTTGGGGAGTCGACGCGACGGAGGACTGACGGGTCGTTGTCCTGCGGGTAGGCGACGTCGTCGGGGTAGGCGAGGTCGTTGTCGGTGTCGAGTAGCCTGTCGGGGTTCTGCGGGGTTTCGGTTTCCGCCCACCCGCTTTCCGCCGTCGGGCTGGTTGTCGTTTGGCGTCGGTGGCGGCTCGGAGTCGTTTCGCACGCTGGGCGATCGCGTGCTTGCGCTGTTGGGCCAGGCTCCGGTGTCCGGTGATCGGTTCGACCGGCCCCAACGGGTGATGCCCGAGGGGTGGATCCGTCTCACACAGACTCCTCCCCGTACACCAGATCAACGACGACGACCGTGCTGACGTGCACCCTCGCTCAGCGTCTGTGGCAGCGTAGGGGTCACTCGTTCCTGGTGGCAGGGCCTTCATCCGCACCGGGTCATGCCCGGGTGGCAGACAGGCTGGGAAGACGGCGTGTTCCCAATCCATGGCGTGTTCGAGACGCAGACGTGCCCGTGCCGCATTCGATGCCTCGGTAGCCTCCCGCAGCGCTTGGTCACGGGCAGCGACTTCCGCGATCCGTCGCTGTTGTGCTCTGTGCTCCTTGACGTGTTCTCTCGTGGGTGGAACTTCAATGATTGCGGGTTCGTCCGGGACGTCATGGTCGGGGGTCACCCACCGGCAGGGTCGCATCCGGGCCAGATCAGCGAATGCCAGGGCGTGGTCGATGTCGATGGGCTGGTCAGGGGCCTCGATTGTGGTCATCAGCCCGTGGGGGAACTCGTAGGCGATCCGACTCGTTCCACTGCCCCGGTCGTTCATGTCCACGGCGTATCGGCGTGCGGTCTTCACCGCGTGGTGTTTCTTGCATAAGGGGTGGAGGTTGCCGAACTGGGTGAGCCCACCCTGGATGGGGTCGGTGTGGTTGAACGGGTCGACGTGATCGATCTCGGTCTTCTCCGCCGGTCTCGTGCAGCCGGGGAAGGTGCAGGTGGCCCATTGGTTGATCAGGGTCCGCCTGACGGGTTTCGGGATCGCGTAGGTCAGTGCTTGGGCGTCGAGTGGGGTGCCGGTGGCCGGGTCGGTGAGGATCCGGGTCAGTGTCGGGGCACCGGCGGCAATGCGACGGGCGGTCTCTGCCGGGATGGGGGACCCGTCAGCAAGGGTGCCGGGGAGGTTCGCGTCGCCGGTGAGGGTGAGGAAGGGGACGGTGACGATGACACCGGCCTGGTTGCGCATCGCCTCAGGCCCGGATTCCATGTCCACGAGGATGGCGTACTCGAGTACTACCGGTTGGGGGCGCCCATTCGGGAAGAACGATGCCCCCGGCGGGTAGGGGGACTCAATGGTGGTGGCTGCAGGGTCGGTTCCATCTGGTTCGGTTCCCCGTGCTTCGATTCCGTTCGATGCGGTTGCTGAGGCGTGGGTGCCGACCGGCGGCGTCTGCGTTTGTGCCGCTTTGGATTGGTCTGCGGCTGGGGACAGCGATGCGGCAGTGCCGGTCATGTTCGCCTCGGCTGCACGGTCGGGGGTGAGGAGGTCGGTGAGTCCGCTGATGGTGGTGTCGTCATAGTGAAACCGGGGTTCCCCCTTCTCATCGAGGAGGGGTGTCTGCCGGTGGGTTTGGATGCCGGTGATGGGGTCGAGTTCTCGGACTCGGATGGCCAGTTTCGGGTGGGGGCGTAAGAACATGTCGCACATGAGGGCGCTGATGGTGCGCTCGTCGATGATCTCCACCCCGGCCGGGAGGTTGAGGGTGCTGGTTTGGCCGTTGTGGATGGCACGGGCCATGGCGCTCACGCGGGCGTAGGCGGCATGGATCTCATCGGCCGGTGCTGTGATGGACAGGCAGGCGGTGCCGTTGCCGAAGGTATCGACGTCGACGCGGCGGCGTTGCGCGGCGATGTGGGACCGGTCGTCGGGGGTTTGGAGGAGGTGGATGAGTTTGCGCAGCCCGGTGCGCAGGGTGTCACTGGTGACATCGGCACGTCTCGTGGCCAGGTGCTGGTCGAGGCGGGGGAGGTGTTCGAGGGCCACGGTTTGGCACAGGTCGGCGGCGGTGATCATGTGGGCGAGGGTGAACTCGCCGGAGCGGGCACGGGCGGTGAAGCGGGGGAGTCCGTGGATGAGGGTCACAGCTTGGGTGAGGTGGCGGTAGGTGCGGGCGGTGGTGGTGCCGAGGATCGTGGAGATCGCCCCGAGGTGCTCGGTGGCCACGTGGTCATGGACCCACGCTGAGAAGGTCGTGTCGGGGGTAAATCCGGGGAAGTCGGGCAGGTCCTGGATTGTGGGGTGTTCGATCGTCGAGTCTGCCGGTGCTGAAAGCCGGGGTGATCCTGATTCGTCAGCGGGGACGGGGACGTGACCGGAATCTGCGGGTGCGGAAGGGGCAGTGTTCGATGTGGCGTCGGCTGATTCAGGTCGGGTAGGGGCATCGTTTGCGACGTGGCTGGAGTCCGGTTGTCCGTTGTGGCGGTTGAGGGTTTCGGCGATGGTGGCGAACCGGTACGGGGTTCCGTCGGTGGGGGTGGGGTGGTCGTGGTCGTGGATGATCTCGGCGAGGATGTGGCCGGCGGTGAGTTCGAAGACGTGGAGTTGGGCGAGGTCGACGGTGGTGGAGGCGGTGGCGAGGTCGGTGAGGTTCGATCCCAGGTACAGGGTGTAGCGCGACGAGGCGACCGGGTCGGGGGTGCCCGTGCCGGGGTCGTCGGGTCCGCTGAGATCAGCGGTGGTGTCGCGCATGGTGTGTCACCTGTCTCTGACGTCGTTGTCGGGGAAGAGCGGTGCAGGGGAATCGGGTCGTACGGAATGGGAATCGCGGTTGTGGTTGTGGGTGTGAGGGGGTGTCTGGGTGGACTCCTGGTCGTTGATGGTGGTCTGTGTGTTGTTGTGTTTCTATGGTGGCAGACGGCACTGACACGAGATTCGGACATGGGCCGAGATCCGCTGTCGTCCGCCGCAATAGGCGCCGGTCGGCGGTATCGACCGTCAGTACAGGTTCGTGGGCAGCACAGGTGCGAGGGCAGCACAGGTTCGGGGGCAGTGCTGGCTTGGGGACACTCCTGACTTCGGGCAGTCCTGACTTCGGAGCGCATTGCGCGCCCCTCCCACCGCCTCAGCGACGAGGTCGCTCTCGTGCAACCAGGAGCACGTACTCGGCAAGGCGCTGCCGTTCAACCGAGCATGTTCAACTTCTACCGAGCATGTTCAACCCGGTCTTGCCCTTCTGCCTACTGGGAAAGAGGCCGATCCTGTACACACATTCTGACCATTAACCGGCATGTGCACCGACCGGACCGTGGTCACTCGGCCTTGCCGGCCGCCCCGCAGGAGGTGGCGCTTCGGTCGGGGTCACCGTCCGTCGGATTCGGCGCGGTCTCGGCCCCCACCTCGGCGATCTGACGCTGCCGCCATGCCCGCTCCCCGCGGATGGCCACGGCGGCGACGCCGAGGGCGGCCAGTGCGAGGAGGATCGCGACGACGACCGGGGCGCGGAAGCCCCAGCCGAGCGCGATGACCGCGGCCCCGGCGGCAGGACCGAGGGCGTTGCCGACATTGAACGCGGAGGTATTCACGCTCGCGGCCAGGGTCGGCGCCTCGGTCGCGATCTGGAACACTCGGGCATTGAGGGCACCGGCGATCGAGAAGCCGCTCGCTCCGATGAGGACGATGACGACGATTGCCGCCCATCCGACACCGGCGACGAGCCACAGGGCGAAGAGGCTGAGCGCAAGCGCCGTGAGGCTGCCGACGATGTTGCCGAAGACGGTGCGGTCGGCGAGCCGTCCACCGACGACGACCCCGATGAAGGCGCCGATGCCGAAGGCGGCGAGCACGCCCGGGACGAAGTCATGCGGGATTCCTGCGATCTGCGTGAGCAGCGGGGAGAAGTAGGAGAACGCCGCGAACACGGACGCCTGGAAGAGCGCCGTCGTGGACAGCGCGAGCCAGATCCGCGGTCCCCGGAACGCCGCGAGTTCGGCCCGCACCAGGGTCGGGAGGTGGACTGCGGAACGGTCGGCCGCCTCGGCGGCGGAGTCCCGATCCGCACTCGGCCGGGTCATCACGGCGATGAGGACGGCGGCAGCCGCGGTGACGATCGCGATCGCCCAGAAGGTGGCCCGCCAGCCGAACTGCGCACCGATCCACGCCCCCATGGGCACGCCGACGAGGTTGGCGACGGTGAGGCCGCCGACGAGGCTTGCCAGCGCTCGGCCGCGGACCTGAACTGGGGCGATGCGGGTCGTGTGGACGGCGGCGACCGCCCAGAATCCGCCGCACGCGACGGCGGAGAGGACGCGGCTGAGCATGAGGATCGGATAGTTCGGGGCCAGCGCGCCGAGGATGTGGAGGGCGGAGAACGCGACGATCGTGATGATCATCGTCGCCCGCCTGGGCAGTCGCAGGGTCAGCAGAGCCATCGCCGGTGCCCCGACGATCATGCCGACGGCGAATCCCGTGATGAGGAGGCCTGCTTGGGGGATCGAGATGCCGAGGTCGGCGCTGATCGGCTCGAGCAGGCCGGCGATCATGAACTCCGAAGTGCCGAGGCAGAAGATCGCGGCGGCGAGCAGGTAGACCTGGGCCGGGACTCGGGGTCGGGTGGATGAATCGTCGGTCGCCGAGGTGGTCGTGCCGGTGGTCGATGACGTCATGAGCTCAGGTCCCCTCGTCTGGGTGGTGTCGCGTGTGGGTTGTCTCGTCTGGATGGTTGTCGTGCGGACGGTGGCGGAAGTGTATGCGATGGCTGCGGAAGCGCGTGCGGTGTCGGTGCCGTGCGTGGTGGGCTCGGAGCCTCAGAACGTTTCGGCGCCGGCCGGGGTGCACAGAGCGGCGACGAAGGTGCGGGCTTGGGCGTCGACATCTTCGGCGGGCATGACACGGGCGGAGACCCGGAGTCCCGCGAGGACGCTCTGGACGAGTTCGCCCGTCGACTTCGGGTCGAGCTCCGAGCGCAGGTGACCTTCCGCCTGACCGCGGGCGATGAGGGTCCGGTAGGTCTCGAGCCACGCGGCCCGGTCGGGATCGAGGATCGTGCAGACGGCGTCGACCTCGCGTCCGAGCTCGGCGGCCGTGTTCGCCGACAGGCAGCCGATCCGCTTCTCGTCCGCGCACTGCTGCGCCAGTTCCCCGCCGAGGCGCTCGAAGAGGAGCGCGGGAGCGGGCCGGTCGCTGGTGAGCAGGTGCTCGCGCGCCGGGATGCCGGTCGCCGTGTAGTCCCGCAGGGCCCGGAGGAAGACCGCGTCGAGGCTGTCAAAGGTGTTGTAGAAGCTCGAGCGGCCGATGTTCGCCCGCTCGCACACGAGACCGACATCGGTGCCCGTGTACCCGTGTTCGCTGAACACGGCGATCGCGGCGTCGATCACCGCCTGCTCGTCGAACGTCTTCTTCCGGCCCATGCCTCGACCCTAAGGCATATTGGACAGATGTGTCCAATAAAATTTCAGTGAGTTTTCGTCACAGGGGTATGGGGCGTAGCCTGACCGCAGGCGTCGTCGACGGCGAAGAGGGCCTTACAACGGGTCCGGGACGGCTGGGTCCACACGACCGGGCCGGTCCGGGACAGAGCGGGCCGGTCCGGGACAGAGCGGGCCCAGGTCGGGGCGACACCGAGAGGGAACGGTCGAGGACAGAGGTCCGGGACCGTGGCCAGACCAGGGTTGGCTCCTATGAAGTAGGCCGAGACACGAGGAGGAGATTCGACGATGAGTTCGCTCAGCGAGGCGGAGAAGCAGCAGCTGCGAGACGATGATGCGAACTGGAAGTTCGGACTCCTCTATTTCTGTCCGCGCGATCCCGGATTCCTCGTCCCCAAGCGCGTCGGCATCGGGTGGACGGTCAACTTCGGCAGCGTGTGGACGCTCGTCGTCCTCGTCGTCCTCATCGCCGTGATCGTCTGGGGCGTCGTGTTCTGAGTCGTCGTGTTCTGAGTCGTCGTGTTCTGCGGCACCCGTGTGCGCATCGAGCGCGCCCTGTCAGCGCCGCGAGGAGAGGACGCAGAACTCGTTGCCCTCGGGATCGGCGAGGACGACCCACGGTTCGTCCCCGGTCTGCCCGACTTCGACCCGGCGCGCTCCGAGGTCGAGGAGGCGGGCCACCTCGGCGGCCTGATCGGCGGGACGGAAGTCCGGGTGGAGGCGATTCTTCCCGGACTTTGCGCTCGGGTCGCGCCCGAACAGCAGGCCGGGCAGGCGATCGGGGCTCTCCCTGATCTCGATCTCGTCCTCGTTCTCATCGACGACGACCCAGCCGAGCGCCTCGGCCCACCACCGGCCGAGTGCGTGCGGATCGGCGGCATCGACGACGATCTGCTCCCACGTCAGGTCCATGGTTACAGCGTAGGCGACGGACCGGGACTAGCCGCCGGTGAGGACGTGCTCAAGGACGACGGCCTCGCTGATCTCGACGTCCTTCGAGGCGGTGAGCAGGGTGAGCGTGCCCTTCCGGGCGAAGTCGCGCAGGGTCGCGAACGCCTCGGCGTGTTCGTCGTCGTCGAGTTCATCACGGTAGCGTCGGGAGAACTCGTCGAACTTCGCGGGATCGTGGCCGTACCACTTCCGCAGGTCCGTCGAGGGCGCGACGTCCTTGAGCCACTCGGTGAGGTCGGCGCGCTCCTTGCTCACCCCGCGCGGCCACAGACGATCGACGAGGACGCGTGCGCCGTCGTCGGGACTCGGATCCTCGTAGATCCGCTTGACGCGGATCGCGCTCGTCTCGGTCATGGCGCTCCTCGCTCTCGTCGGCTGCCGTGTCTGCTGGGGCTTCTGTGTCTGCCGGGGCTTCTGGGTCTGGCAGGACTGCTGCGTCTGCCGCGGTTTCTGGGACTGGCAGATTCGTCGTCGTCGGTGCCGGTTCGTCGTCGGTACAGGTCGGCCGTCATCGATGCAGGTTCGTCAATGCTGGTGCCGGTCAGTCTAGCCACCGGCCATGAGATCCATCCACCACTGGGCCGGAGACGAGAGCGCCCCAACCCGGGACCGGCGTCCACCTGCGACGATGCCGTCGTCGGCGATCGTCGGTGCGCAGATCGGCGGCGGGTGAAGATCTCCGGTCCGTGTCCACTTCCAAGCGGTGTTCTCCGCGTATACTGACCGACCAAGGACGATTGTCGTTCGGCTCACACTCCTCTGTGGGCCGCGGAACAGGAGACGGATCAGTGACTTTCCAGTACGCATCACCCCCGAGCGCAGTCAGCCCCCAGCACGTCCTCGAACCGCCGGCACCGTCGGCCGTCTTCGTCGTCGTCACCGTCAAACCGGGTGCCGAAGACGCCATCCGGGAGTTCCTCGGCGGGATCGGCGGGGTCATCCGCGCCGTCGGCTTCCGCGCGAAGGCCGCGAACCTCTCGTGTGTCACCGGCATCGGCGCCGATCTCTGGGATCGTCTCTACCCCGAGAAGCGACCGGCCAAGCTCCACCCATTCAAAGAGCTGCGCGGCGGCACCCACGTCGCACCCTCGACGCCCGGTGACCTTCTCTTCCACATCCGCTCCCAGCGCACCGACATGAGCTTCGAGCTCGCCCGGCAGCTCATCAACCAGATCTCCGAGTCCGTCGACGTCGTCGACGAGGTCCACGCCTTCCGCTACTTCGACCAGCGCGACATCCTCGGCTTCGTCGACGGCACCGCGAACCCCGAGGACCAGCTCGCCGTCGACTCGGTCTTCGTCGGCGACGAGGACCCCGACTTCGCCGGCAGCAGCTACGTCATCGTCCAGAAGTACATCCACGACCTCCCGAAGTGGAACTCGATCACCGTCGAGGATCAGCAGGCGGCGTTCGGTCGCCACAAGCTCTCCGACATGGAGTTCCCCGACAAGGACAAGGCCCCCGACTCGCATATCGTCCTCAACACGATCACCGGGCCCGATGGCAGGGAACGCAAGATCGTGCGCGACAACATGGTCTTCGGCTCCGTCGAATCCGGGGACTTCGGCACGTACTTCATCGGCTACGCCGCCGACCCCGAGGTCACGGAGACGATGCTCGAACACATGTTCTTGGGCCACGGCGACGCCACCCACGACCGGATCCTCGACTTCTCGACAGCCCTGACCGGCGGCCTGTTCTTCGTCCCGACGCAGGACTTCCTCGACGATCCGACCTCGGTGCTCGGTTCGAACTCGCAGGGCGCAACCACGCAGAGCTCGAGCGCACAGGGTTCGAGCCCGGAGAACACGAACCCGCAGGGCTGAGGCTCGGATCCTCGGATCCAGCGGCAAGGAGCGTGATCGGCGATGACCGAGATCCCCACCGTCCGCCGGCTCCTCCCCGGAGCGACTGACGACAGAACCGCGGACCTCAGCCTGCCCGAGGCCTTCGCGTTCCCCGCCGACGCCCGATCACCCGCCGACGCGCAGTCGTGGGTCCGCGCGGTCTTCGTCGCCTCGATCGACGGCGCCGCGACCGTCTCCGGGCGCGCCGGCGGGCTCGGCAACGCCGTCGACCGCGCGGTCTTCGCGCTCAACCGTGCGCTTGCCGACGTCATCCTCGTCGGAGCAGGCACCGCCCGCACCGAGGAGTACGGTCCGGCCGAGGACGACTTCCGCTGGCGCGGGCTCAGGGAGGGCCGGAGCCCGACCGCGCCCATCGCCGTCGTCACCGACAGCCTCGCCCTCGACTTCTCCTCCCCGCTCTTCGTCGACGCCCCGGAATGGGCGCGAACGATCGTCATCACGAGCGAGTCCTCTCCCGCCGAGGCGCGGGCGAAGGCCGCTGAGGTCGCCGAGGTGATCGTCGCCGGAGCCGACACCGTCGACCTCACGCTCGCGCTCGCCGCACTGCGGGAACGGGGCTTCGAACGCATCGTCTGCGAGGGCGGACCGAGCGTCTTCGCGGAACTCGTCCGCGCCGGCTGCGCCGACGAGCTCTGCCTCACCCGTTCGCCCGAGATCGTCGGCGGTCAGGGCACCCGCATCGTCCACGGTCCCGCCCTCGATCCCCCTGTCCCCCTCCACCTCGCCGAGGTGCTCGCCACCGACGACGGGTACCTCTACCTCCTCTACCGCTTCGAACGGAGCTGACGATGACGCAGATCCCCGACGTCCCGCCGACCGACCCTCCAGCCTCGCCCCCACCCGCGGACACCGTCCGTCCCCAACCGGCGCGCGGCGCGGAGATCGGTGCGCTCATCGGCGGGGCGTTCGGCCTCGTCTTCCTCGTCGTCAACAGCTCAGGCTTCTCGACGCTCGGTCGGATCATGGTCCTCGTCGTCGGGATCCTCGCCTTCGCAGCGATCCTCTTCCTCGCCTTCCGCAGCTATGGGCGCAGGCGGGGATCCCCGCAGGCCGGAACCGCGAAGGCGTTCGGCACGAGCTTCTGGATCATCGTCGCCGTCGAAGCCCTCGCGCTCTTCGGCGGGACGAAGCTGCTCGCAGGGCTCGGGTACCCGGAGCTCGGCGTCGCGTGGGTCTCGGTCGTCGTCGGGACCCACTTCTTCGCCCTCGGCCACGTGTTCGGACTCCGCCGCTTCCATCTCCTCGCCGGAGTCGTCACCCTCTGCGGGATCGCCGGGTTCATCGCGTTCTTCATCCCGGCACCCGCCTTCATCCCGGTGCTCGCCGGGGTCATCCCCGGTTTCGTCCTCCTCGCCTTCGGCCTCTGGGCGCTCGCCCCGGTCGACGCGCAAGGCTGAGGCCGGGGATCATCGCTCCCCGGCCCCACCTGAGCCAGCCGCTACTCCCCAGCACCACCTCGGCGGCGGTTGCGGACACGGGGTTCGGGCATCTCGGGTGCAGTGACCGCGGGGGTCTCCTCGAGGCGGGCGAGCACCTCGGCGATGGCCCGGTCGAGCTGCGGATCGGCCTCGGCGAAGAGCTGCGAGGGATCGTGCTCGACCTCGATGTCCGGGTCGACGCCGTGGTTCTCCACCTCCCACTCCTTGCCCTCGAGAAAGAACGCATACCGCGGCTGGGTGACCTTCGTCCCGTCGACGAGGTCATAGCGGCCGTCGATGCCGACGACCCCGCCCCACGTGCGCACCCCGATGACCGGTCCGATGCCCTTCGCCTGGACCCGGGCATTGATGATGTCCCCGTCGGAGCCGGAGAACTCGTTGGCGAGGAAGGCGACCGGTCCGCGGCGCGTGTTCTCCGGATCCGGGACCATCTCGTCGTACGACCGGGTGGCGCTCCATGCGATGACGCGGTCGGCGAGGCGCTCGGCGACGAGCGCGCTCGTGTGCCCGCCCCGGTTGAACCGGACGTCGGCGATGACGCCGTCGGCGGCCATCGCCTGCCGGATGTCGCGGTGCAGCTGGGCCCAGCCGCCGGCCATCATGTCGGGGATGTGGACGTAGCCGAGCCTGCCGCCCGTCGCCTCCCTGACGTACTCGCGCCGCGAGCGCACCCAGTCCTGATAGCGCAGCTTCTCCTCGGACTTCACCGGCACGACCGCGACCGTGCGCTCCCTGCGCCCGGTGCGCAGCGTGAGTTCGACGATCTGGTCGGCTGCCCCGACGAGCAGCGGCGCGGGACCGAGGTCCTCATCGACGCTCTGCCCGCCCACGGCGACGATGACGTCCCCGGGCTGCGCCCCGACACCGGCCTGACGCAGCGGCGACCTCGCCGCCGGCTCACTCGTCTCACCGGGGAGGATGCGGACGATCTCCCAGCCCTTGTCGGTGCGGGCGAGATCAGCGCCGAGGAAGCCGAGCCGTTTCGACTCATCGCCGAGCGGCTCGGGCGGGGTGACGTAGGCGTGGGAGGTGTTGAGCTCGCCCACGGTCTCCCAGAGGATGTCGACGAGGTCGTCGTGGGTGAGCGCCTTCGCCGCGACCTGGCGCCACCGCAGGGTCACCCCCTGCCAGTCGACGCCGTTCATGTCGGCCCGCCAGTAGTGGTCGCGCATGATCCGGGCGTTCTCCTCGAACATCTGCAGCCACTCGGCCCGCTGGTCGAGCTCGAAGCGCAGCCGAGAGAGGTCGACGGTCACGGACTCGTCGTCATCGGCCTCGACCTTCCGGTTCGCGGGGCGCACGGTGACGTCGTCGCCGTCGGTGACGACGATGAGCTTTCCGTCGCCGCTCACCCGATAGTCGTCGGCCTTGTCGACGACGGTGACGAGCTTGCGCTTGGCGAAGTCGAAGTACTGGACCTGCTCGCGCGGCTTGTCCCCCGTGACACCCGCGTACCGGTCGCCGAGCTCGCCGTCCTCGGCATCGCCCTTGCGCATCCACAGCACTCCGCCGTCGGCGGACTCGAGGTCCCGGAAGACTCCGGAGGAGACGGGGAACGGGACGATCCGCTCCTCGGCACCGTCGAGGTCGGGCTCGACCGTGCTCACGGTGTCCTTTCCGGACTTCTTCTGGCCCTTCTCGCGCTCCTCGGTGAGCTCGCTGATCGCCCATCCGGCGGTGCTCGGCCCGAAGGGTGCGGGGTCGGTGGCCGAGAGCGGCAGCAGCCACGGCCGGGTCACCCCGTTGAAGGAGAGGTCGAAGGAATGCTGGTTGTACGCGGGATCGAAGGTCCGGTCGGAGAGGAACGCGACGTACTTCCCGTCGCGGGTGAACGCGGGGGAGAAGTCGTTGAACCGTCCCGTCGTCAGCGGCCTGCCCTCCTCATCAGAGCGCACCTCGGTGATCATCAGCCGGTTGAGATCCCCCTCGCCCTGCGTCGGCTGCGCCCAGACGAGGTACTTCCCGTCGGGGGAGAAGCGCGGACTCGTCGCCTCTCCGAAGCCGGAATGGCCGACGACACGGCTGCCGCCGCCGGCGACCTCGACGAGGCGGACCGTCCCGTCGTGGGAGATCGTCGCGAGGATCCGTCCCGCGGGATCGGCGGACATGTGGAGGACGCGTCCGAGAGCCCCGGCCCCGATCCGCCGAGGCGGTTTCGACCCGGAGGTCTCCCGGACCTCGATCGCATCCTCGCCGTCGACGTCGGTGACGTAGGCGACCGCGCCGGTCTGCCCGAGGACGACGGGTTCACGCACCCGCACGGCCGACTCGGCCGCCAGCGCCCTGGCCGGACCCTCGCGGTGGGCGAGCCAGAACGCCTTCCCCCGCCATTCGATCGCCGAGGCATTGCCGCCGTGGTCAGGGGCGATGGCACCGACCCCGGAATCGGCTGTGAGCGAGCGCGGCTGCACCTGCGTGCCCGGAAGGGTGACGTCGAGGGTGCGGACCGGCCCGTCGAGGGAGTCGAGGACCTTGATCTCGCCGCGGGAGTGCCACACGATCCTTCTGCCGTCGGTCGTCGCGTCGCGTACGTAGCCGTCGGCCTCCGTCTGATGGGTGAGCTGCCGGGGTTCGCCGAGGCGGTCGCCGGCAGCCGTGGCCAGTCCGTCCCAGATCCACAGGTTCGCCTGCTCGTCGGCATCGTCGGGGAACGTCGCGGCCCGGTCGGAGGTGAAGACGAGTGAGTCGCCGACCCAGAGGGGATCGGTGAGCGAGGCGGCCTCGTCGCGCAGCAGCCGCTGCCACTGCGTCCCCGCCCCGTCGGCGTCGCCGGCCCGATCGAGCCACAGCCTCGGCGCGGTGCCTCCGCGGTAGCGCTTCCAATGGGCCGGGGGACGACTGTACGGCGTCGAGAGCGCCGTGGCACCGGAAGGGTGCCGGGCGAACCCGGATGCGCGACCCCACGTGAGGCGCTCGACCTCACCACCCAGGCCCACGCGCTTGACGACATGGTCGCGGACCTCGGCTTCGCCCGCGTTCGAACCGATGAGGATGTGGGAATCGTCCTCCCAACCGAGCATCGTCGTCGCGGTCCCGCCGAGCCAGGTGAGCCGGCGCAGGGCACCGGTCGCCACCTCGGCGAGCATGAGCTCGGGATGACCGTCGCGGTGGGAGACGTACGCGACGTGGGAGCCGTCCGGGGAGAATCGCGGACTGCGGGCCGGAGCACGATCGGCGGTGAGCCGCCATGCCCGGCCGCCTGCAGTCGGCACGAGCCAGACGTCGTCGTCGGCGATGAAGGCGATGAGATCGCCGCTGATGTGGGGGTACCTGAGATAAGTCACGTGATCCACATTACAGCCGATGAGCGGCGTGCACGGACCGGTGCCGCGGGTCGGGTCGGCGCGAATAGAATGAGGACATGCCGACGCTCACCTCTCTGCTCACCGACCGGTTCGCCGCTGCCCTCTCTGCCGCCTTCGGGGAGGACTTCGCCGACCGCGATCCCGTCATCAGGAGCTCGCAGTTCGCCGACTTCCAGGCCAACGTCGCCCTCCCGCTGGCGAAGGAGCTCGGGGCCAAGCCGCGGGAGGTCGCCGGGCAGATCGTCGAGCACCTCGATCTCGACGGCGTCTGCCGGCCCCCGGAGATCTCCGGTCCCGGGTTCATCAACCTCACGTTCCTCCCCGAGTTCCTCGCAGGCGTCCTCGAGGCCGAGGACGCGACCGCCGTCGACGCACCTTCGGACCCGCAGCGGATCGTCATCGACTACTCGGCGCCGAACGTCGCGAAGGAGATGCACGTCGGGCACCTGCGCACCACCGTCGTCGGCGATGCGCTCGCCCGCACCCACGAATACCTCGGCAACACCGTCATCCGGCAGAACCACATCGGCGACTGGGGCACCCCCTTCGGCATGCTCATCGAGCACCTCCTCGACGTCGGCATCGACTCGGAGACCGCGCAGACGATCGCCGAGGACCCCAACGCCTTCTACCAGGCCGCCCGGGCGAAGTTCGACGCGGATGAGGACTTCGCGACCCGCGCCCGCACCCGGGTCGTCGCCCTCCAGGGTGGGGACGCACAGACCCTCGAACTCTGGGAGCGACTCGTCGGCTACTCCCGGGAGTACTTCAACCACATCTACTCCCTCCTCGACGTCACCCTCCGAGATGCCGACCTCGCCGGCGAGAGCATCTACAACGACGACCTCGAAGCGGTCTGCGACGACCTCGAGGCCCAGGGCTTGGCCCGGATGAGCGACGGGGCGCTGTGCGTGTTCCCCGAGGGCTACACCGGCCGGGACGGGCAGCCACTGCCGCTCATCGTCCGCAAGTCCGACGGCGGCTACGGCTATGCGACGACCGACCTCGCCGCCGTCCGCCGCCGCGCCCGGGTGCTCCACGCCGACCGCGTCCTCTACGTCATCGGCGCCCCGCAGTCGCTCCACCTCGAGATGGTCTTCGCGACCGCCCGGGCCGCCGGCTGGGTGCCGGAGACCATGGTCCTCGAACACGTGAAGATCGGCAACGTCCTCGGCTCCGACGGCAAGATCCTCCGGACCCGCTCGGGCAAGCCGCTGCGCCTGGCCGAACTCCTCGACGAGGCGATCGCCCGCGCCAAGGCCACCCTCGAGGAGTCGAACGTCGAGTTCAGCCCCGAGGAGGCCGACGAGGTCGCCCGCATCGTCGGCATCGGCGCGGTCAAGTACGCCGACCTCTCCGTCGCCCACGACACCTCGTACACCTTCGACCTCGACCGGATGCTCGCGCCCATCGGCAACACCGCGCCCTACCTCCAGTACGCCGGCGCCCGGATCCGCTCGATCCTGCGCAAGGCTGCCGCTGAGGACATCACGTTCGCCGACTCCCCGATCCACCTCGGCGAGCAGTCCGAACGTGAACTGGCGCTCGCGATCCTCGGGTTCCCCGATGTCCTCGCCGAGGTGGCCGCCGGCTCCCAGCCGCACCGGATGGCGACGTACCTCTTCGACCTCGCGCAGGCGTTCACGACGTTCTACGAGCAGTGCCCCGTGCTCACGGCGGCGACGCCTGAGCTGCGGGCCTCCCGCTTGCGGCTGAGCGCGACCGTGCTCTCCGTCCTCGAGGCGGGCCTGAGCGTCCTCGGCATCCGCGTGCCCGAGAGGATGTGACGGGCACGCTGCGACCCGCGATGCTCCCGTGGATCGTCGCGGGCATCGTCGTCCTCGCGCTCAACCTGCGCACCCCGATCATCGCCCCGACCGCGGTGCTCGGCGACATCCGTGCGGACACGGGGCTGAGTGCGGCCGGGGCGGGCCTCCTCACGGGTCTGCCCGTCCTCCTCTTCGCCCTCGCCACGCCGCTGGCGAGTAAGACGATCCGCCGCCTCGGCGCGGAGACGACGGTGCTCATGTGCCTGTCCGGGGTCCTCGTCGGCACGGTGCTGCGTTCGGTCGGGCCGACCTGGCTCATCCTGCTCGGCACCGGCGTCATCGGACTCGCGATCACCCTCGGCAACATCGTCGTGCCCGTGATCATCCGCCGCGAGGTCCCGTGGAACCAGGTCGGCATGGTCACCGGGCTCTACTCGGCGATGATGAACGTCGGCTCGATGGTCACCCTCATCGGCACCGGGCCGCTCGCGGCCCTCGTCGGCTGGCGGTGGGCGATCGGTCTGTGGGCGGTCCTCGCGCTCCTCGGCCTCGGTTACTGGATGATCCTCATCCGCACCCGGATCCGCCGCACCCCGATCGACGGCGCTGCCGGGGACACTGCCGGCGCCGAGGCGGGTGCCCCGGCCGTCTCACGGACAGCGGAGGCGAAACGGCCGTGGCGGGAGGTCTCCCCGGAGTTCCGGCGCATCGTCGTCCTCCTCGTCATCACCTTCTCCGGGCAGTCGATCGCGTACTACACGACGACGACGTGGCTGCCCTCGATCCTCGCCGACACCGCACGCCTCGACCCGGCGCTCGCCGGCGGCACCGCCTCCCTCTTCCAGGTCTCGGCCATCGTCGGCGCCTTCGGCGTGCCCCTGCTCGCCGCGCGGTCGCGGCCGTGGGTGCCCGTGGCGATCGTCGCCGCCCTCTGGCTCTCCCTGCCTCTCGGCATGCTCACAGCCCCCGATGCGTACGTCGTCTGGGCGGTCACCGGCGGCATCGCCCAGGGCGGCGGGTTCACCGCGATCCTCTCGATCATCGCCCGCACCGCCGGCAGCGACAGGGAGACGGCATCCGGCTCGGCGCGGGTGCAGGGCGGCGGCTACCTCGCCGCGACCCTGGCCCCGCCGTTCGCGGGCTGGCTCGCCACGGTCACCCACGGCTGGGTCGTCCCGCAGCTCCTCGTGCTGGCAGCGACGCTGTCCTTCACCGTCGCCGGTCTCCTCGCGGCCCGGATCGCCGGGCGGATGGGTCCGCGCCGGCTCGCCTGAGCGCTGTCCGCGCTGAGCATCGAGGTCGCTGCGCACCCCGCCCTCGTCACTGTGACACGGCTCACGTAGAGTGAGACCCACGTCGCCCTGATCCGAGGAGAATGATGTCAGCCGAGGTCCTATCCGCCCTGTCCGCAGCCCTGCCCGCCGAGGCGATCGTCACCGACCCCGATTCGATGGACGCCTATCGGTGGGATCGCGCGAACGACCCTGATGCGGGCATGCCGCTGGCCATCGTCCGCGCGACCTCGACCGAGGACGTCCAGACCGTCGTCCGCATCGCCGCGGCCGCAAAGATCCCCGTCGTCCCCCGCGGCGCCGGCTCCGGCCTCTCGGGCGGCAGCTCCGCGGTCGAGGGCGGCATCATCGTCTGCCTCGACCGGATGCGGGAGATCGCCGTCGACCCTGCGACCCGCATCGCCGTCGTCCAACCGGGGGCCTTCAACGCCGAGGTCAAGGCCGCGGCCGCCGAGCACGGCCTGTGGTACCCGCCGGACCCCTCGTCGTACGAGTTCTGCTCGATCGGCGGCAACGTCGCGACGAACGCGGGCGGGCTCTGCTGCGTCAAGTACGGGGTGACGACGGACTACGTGCTCGGGATGACGGTCGTGCTCGCCGACGGCCGCGCCGTCGAGCTCGGCGGGCCCCGCGTCAAGGACGTCGCGGGGCTGTCCCTGACGAAGCTCTTCGTCGGCAGCGAGGGCACTCTCGGCATCATCACCGAGGTGACCCTGCGCCTCATCCCCGCCCAGCTGCCGCCGACGACCCTCGTCGCCACGTTCCCCACCCTCGAGGGAGCGACCCAGACCGTCCTCGACATCTGTGCGCAGATGCGCCTGTCGATGCTCGAGTTCATGGATCGCGCCTCGATCAATGCCGTCGAGGACGAGCTGCGGATGGGCCTCGACCGGGAGGCCGCAGGCATGCTCGTCATCCAGTCCGACGAACCCGGCGAGTATGCGTCCGGACAGATCGCGACCGTCGAGGAGCTCTGTGCGAAGAACGGGGCGAGCGAGGTCTATGCGACCGACGACGCCGACGAGGGGGAGGCCTTCGTCACCGCCCGGCGGATGGCGATCCCCGCGGTCGAGAAGAAGGGCACCCTCCTGCTCGAGGACGTCGGCGTGCCGCTGCCCCGCCTCGGCGATCTCGTCGTCGGGATCGAGCGGATCGCCGAGGACCGCGACGTCCTCATCTCCGTCATCGCCCACGCCGGGGACGGCAACACCCATCCGCTGCTCATCGTCGACCCCACGGACGCCGAACAGCGAGCGCGGGCCGACATCGCCTACGGCGAGGTGATGGACTTGGCGACCTCACTCGGCGGGACGATCACCGGCGAGCACGGGGTGGGACGGCTGAAGAAGCCGTGGCTGGCCGACTACCTCGGCGCCGATGTCATGGAGCTCAACCACCGGATCAAGGCCGCGCTCGACCCGGACAACATCCTCAATCCGGGCGCCGTGTACTGAGGCGTGCCCCGGCTGGGGCCGGGGCGTTCCCCGGCTGCTGCCGGACAGCACAGAGGCGGCCACCCGAACGGGTGGCCGCCTCGGTCGTCACCGGCGACGGTCGGTGCGTCTCAGTGCTTGGCGTTGGTGTCCTTCGGGTCGCCGGCCGCGGGGTTCGGAGTCGCGGGCTTCGGCGCGGTCGTCGGCTTCGGAGCCGGGGTGGCATCCGTCTTCGACTCGGGCACCGGAGCCTGCGAGACCGTGGGCGTCGTGCCCTGGCGCGAGGCCGGGGTCGAGCCGACGGGGCGGGCGTCAGCGGGACGGTTGTTCGGCAGCGGGGTCGACCAGGGATCCTCGACCGGCTGGGCCTTCTTCCACACGTAGTAGCCGATGCCGGCGGCCGAGCCGATGACGAGCGTCCACACGAGGGCCTTCTTGCTCGTGTTCGACTTCTGTGCGGTCTCCTTCTGGATCCGCTTGCCGGCATTGGCGAGGGCCTTGCGGGCCTTCTTCATCGCCTTCTTGTCACCGGTGAGGCGCACAGCGAGGTTGTCGATGAGCTGCGGGGTCTCCATCGCCGCGAGCGAGGCGGCAGCCGTTCCGGCGACCTTCCCGGCCCTCTCCGTGGCTTCGGGGCGGTACGCCTCGATCCGGTCGGCGATGTCGTGGACCTGACGGTTGGCCTTCTCGGCCAGAGCCTCGACCTGCGGACGGGCCTTCTCCGTGAAGACACCGACCTGCTCATTCGCCCTGTCGGCTGCCTCGCGGAGCTTGGGCGCCGCCGCATCCGACGCGTCGGCCAGGAACCGGAGCGACGTCTTCTTCGCGGAATCGAGCTTCGACGCGAGCGGCTTCCGAGCTGGTTTCTTCGACATGAACATTCCCAATCCTCCGGGTCAGGGGCAACTGATCACTCCCCAGTCTACGGCCTGGCCCGGGGGCGCACGCCACCTCAGGGCCAGGAATTTGCCTGCGGATACGCTGGCAGAGTCGTACAAACCCACCTTGATGGAACCGCAGACCTGTGTGCGGCATGGAAGAATGAGGGCATGTCTACAGTTGCAACGAACACAGCGGTCCTGCACACCAACCACGGCGACATCACGATCAACCTCTTCGGCAACCATGCTCCGAAGACGGTCGCCAACTTCGTCGAGCTGGCCACGGGTGAGCGCGAGTTCACCGATCCCCAGACCGGTGAGCCGACGAAGCGCCCCTTCTACGACGGCGTCGGCTTCCACCGCATCATCTCGAACTTCATGATCCAGGGCGGTGACCCGCTCGGCACCGGCACCGGCGGTCCCGGATACGTCTTCGACGACGAGATCCACCCCGAACTCCAGTTCGACAAGAAGTACCTGCTCGCGATGGCCAATGCCGGCAAGCAGATGGGCCGCGGCACCAACGGCTCGCAGTTCTTCATCACCACCGCTGAGACCCCGTGGCTCAACGGCAAGCACACGATCTTCGGCGAGGTCGCCGACGAGGCCTCGCAGAAGGTCGTCGACGAGATCGAAGGCGTGCGCACGGGTGCGATGGACAAGCCCGTCGAGCCGGTCGTCATCGAATCCGTCGAGATCAAGGACGCCTGAGCACCAGTACGATGGTGCCATGAGCACACCAGAACAGGGCCCGGCCAGGGAATCAGGCCGGGCCCTGTCCGTGTCCATCCCCCTGGTGACACGGACGATCATGATCGTCACGGGACTGTCGTTCCTCCTCCAGCTGCTGCCGGGACTCGACCTCATCCACCGGCTGAGCTTCGTCCCCGCTCTCACCCTCGACCAGCCGTGGCGCCTGCTCACCGTCGCCCTTGTCCACGAGCAGCCCTCTCCCATCCATCTGCTCGCGAACATGATCGGGCTCTTCTTCTTCGGCTCGTTCGTCGAGCGGGCGCTCGGGCGGTGGCGCTTCCTCGCGGTCTACCTCCTCGGCGCGATCGGCGGCTCCGTCATGGTCCTCCTCCTCGCCGAACCGTGGAGCCGGGACTGGGTGACGAACAACATCGGCGCCTCGGGTGCCGTGTTCGCGATCATCGGCGTCCTCCTCGTCCCGACGAAGCGCCTCGACCGCAACATCACCGGTGTCGTCCTCTTCGTCGTCCTCAACTTCGGCTACGGGTTCCTCGTCGAGGGTGTCTCGTGGGAGGCCCACCTCGGCGGGCTGCTCACCGGCTTCGTCCTCGGTTGCGCGGCGCTGCTCGTCAAGCCTCAGCGCTCAACCCTCGTGTTCTGGCTCGTTGCCGCCGGCCTCGTCGTCCTCATGGCCGTCGCCGCCGTCGTCAAGACGCTCGCCGCCGGCCCGGCACCGGGGCTCTGAGAGGCGGGCACCTGAGAGCTGGGTCGGGGACGTTCTCCGGGGCTCCGAGAACCGCAGGCGATGTGCCTCCCGGCACTGCATCTGTGCTTTGTCCACAGGGGTTATCCACACGGTGGAAAACTTACACGCGTGTGTTTCCCCAGGTCACAGGGGTGAAGAAAGTTATGCACAGGACAGAGTCGTTGCTTGGGTATAACTCAGAAGTCGACGAAACCCTCCACCTGCCCGTGTGATCGGGGCGAGTGGAGGGTTGCGTGGTGAGCGACAGCGTGGCGGCTGCGCAGCGGCGCGGCGCTATCGCCAGCGGGTGGACATGATGAGGCCCGCGACGAAGAACGCGAAGCCGATGAGGATGTTCCAGTTGCCCCAGGCCTCGACGGGGAACGCGCCCTGGGTGATGTAGAACGTCACGAGCCAGATGAGGCCGACGAGGAGGAGGCCGATGAGGACGGGGAGGAACCAGCGCGGGTTCGGCTTGATCGTCTGCTGACCGGCCTCGGAGGTGTAGCTCGCCGTCTTCCGGCCCTGCGAGCGCTTGGCGGGATTCCCCGAGCGCGAGGTCCGCTTCGTCGCGGCCTTCTTCCCGCCCTTTGAATCCTTGGTCTTCGCGGAGTCAGCCTTCGCGTCCTTGGAGTCCTTGTCCTTGGAGACCCTGTCCTTCGAGTCCTTCGCCGTGCTCTCGGACTTCTTCTCGTCCTTCGCCGAGGCGGCTGCATCGTCGTCAGCGTCCGTCTCTTCAGCGTCGGTGTCCTCGTCCGCGTCGGTCTCGGTGACCTCGATCTCCGTGACCTCGACCGTCTCGGTGCCTCCCGTGGCGTCGGTCTCGGTGACCTCGACGTCGGTCTCCTCGACGACGGCCGCGTCGTCGGTCGTCGACTCGGGCTTCGCCGTGGTGCGCGAGGTGCGCTGAGGGCGCGAGGTCCGTCCTTTGGACTTGGCCACGTGAACTCCTTCGACAGCGAACCCGGGCGGGTCGCCGATGCTCTGGTCGGGGATGATCGCACCCAGTCTACTCGGGAGGCGAGCATGCGCGAAAAACCTCGCCCGCGCCTCGGCGACGCCACGACGGCGCCCGGAGTCAGCGGCTTCGGCACTGCGCGCGGGAGGCTCAGAGTCAGCTGTGTGCGAAGCCGAGACGAGCTGTGAAGGGGACACCGCGTCACGTTCATGCGATAAAGTTCTGTAGGGTGTCCCCGCTCGATCACTGGTCGAGCCCCGGATTGCAAAGGTCATAGGCACGGTGCAGAAGTGGTGAACAGTCTCTCCTCGGATAGCGAATCGTCTTCGAGACCCACCATTCGCGCGGCGCAGCGACGCCAGCCCGCCCCGCAGCCCATCGACCCGGGCCCGGCGACGGAGCCGATGCGCACCGATGCGATCGCCTCCTCCGGCCAGGGTGAGAGCGCCTCCCGCGGACCGGGAGACACCGCCGCAGCGGGTGGCTACGACGCGCCCCTGCCGAGCCGCCGCGAACTGCGCCGTCGGGAAGCCGAAGCCGCCGGTGCCGCCCCCGCGTCCTACTCCGATGCCCCGCCCCTCGGCGACGGCCCTGCGACCCAGGCGATGCCGGCGCAGTACACGGCCGCCCAGTACACCGCTCCCCAGTACAGCCAGCCCCAGCACCCCCGGCCCCAGACCGGCTATGCGGAGGGCGTCCCGGCCACAGCGGCACAGGGCGCGGTCGCGGCAGGCGAGCCCCACCTCGGCGGGGGAGGCGGCTCCGGACGGGGCGGAGGGGGCCGGAGGAAGCAGCCGCCGCAGCGTCAGCCGCTCGGCCCGATCCGCGGAACGATCCGCACCTTCGGCGAACTCTGCATCACCGCCGGTCTCGTCCTCATCCTCTTCGTCGCGTGGCAGCTGTGGTGGACGGACATCGAAGCCGACCGCGACAACGAGGTCCTCGCGGACCAGCTGACGAAGGACTGGGCGAACCAGGACCCGAACAAGCTGCCCGCGGACCCCGACGAACCCGTCGTCGCGGAACCGGTGGAGAAGAACACGGCGTTCGGGATCTTCTACATCCCGCGCTTCGGCGACGACTACTACCGCACTCTCGCCGAGGGCGTCGACCTCGAACCCGTCCTCAACCGGATGGGCGTGGGCCGCTACCCGAACTCGGCGATGCCCGGGGAGGTCGGCAACTTCTCCGTCGCCGGCCACCGCGTCACGTACGGCAAGCCGTTCAACCAGATCGCGAAGCTGCGGCCCGGCGATGAGATCGTCGTCCAGACGAAGGACGGGTTCTACACGTACACGTTCCGCAACTTCGACATCATCCTCCCCGACGCCGTCGAGGTCCTCGCCCCCGTGCCCGACCAGCCCGAGTACAAGGGCAAGGACAGGATCCTCACGCTCACCGCGTGCAACCCGATGTTCTCCGCCCGCGAGCGCTACATCGCCTACGCCGAACTCACGGAGTGGACCCCGGCCTCCGAGGGTGCGCCCGACTCGATCAAGGACTCGAAGGCCTACGAAAAGGTCAGCAAGAACGGTGGTGCCTGACATGTACGCATTCATCTGGCGGCTCCTGCCCGGACCGTGGTTCGTCAAGCTCGTCTTCGCGCTCATCCTCATCGCCGCGGTCGTCCTCCTCCTCATGCAGTACGTCTTCCCGGCCGTCGCGCCCTACATGCCGTTCAACAACGCGACCGTCACCGACGAAGGCGCGTGATGACCTCGATCCTCGTCGTCGACAACTACGACAGCTTCGTCTACACCCTCGTCTCCTACGTCCGTGAGCTCGGTGCGAGCGCGGACGTCATCCGCAACGACGATCTGGGCGCCGAGGCGGCCGTGGAGCTGGCGCGCGGATACGACGGGATCCTGCTGTCTCCGGGTCCCGGTGTGCCCGCCGAATCCGGCGTGTGCCCCGACCTCATCCGCTGGGCCGCCGAGGCGGGCAAGCCCCTGTTCGGCGTGTGCCTCGGCCATCAGGCCCTCGGCGAGGTGTTCGGGGCGACCGTGACGCATTCGCCGGTCCTCATGCACGGCAAGACCTCGGTCATCACCCATGAGGGTCAGGGCGTCTTCGCCGGATGCCCGTCTCCGCTCACGGTCACCCGCTACCATTCGCTGGCGATCGTCGATGAGACGATCGACCTCGAGACCTTCGCCGTGACCGCGCGCACCGCCGACGGCGTCGTCATGGCCATCGAGCACCGCACCGTCCCGCTCCACGGCGTCCAGTTCCACCCCGAATCGGTGCTCACCGAATCCGGGTACCTCATGCTCGGCAACTGGCTCGAAGTCTGTGGGCTCGCCGGCGCCGCCGAGCGTGCTGCGTCGATGTCGCCGCTGGCCAGCGCGATGACGTCTCCGTCACCGGGAGAGCTTTCCCGTCACCGGCCGAGCGCTTAGGATCGGTTCCACACTCATCCAGACCGTCCACCGGCGGTCGCCAGCGAGAGGAATCCCCATGCCCGAACCCAGCTACATCCCGACCGAGCCGTATCGCGAACTCACCGTGTTCGAGGCTCAGCCGGTGCCCACGGTCGTCGTCGAGGCGCAGGGCCATCCGATGGACGAGCTCCCCGCCCTCTTCGACGCCGTCTTCTCGCGCCTCTTCCCCGCCCTCGCCGAGGCGGGCGTGGAGCCTGCCGGGCCGGCGTTCTCGCTCTACACGCGCCCGCCCACGGACACCGTCGACATCCAGGTCGGGGTTCCCGTGGCCACGGGGCTGAGCCAGGCGCTCGATCTCGGGGACGACCTCACCGCGATTCCCGCCGAACTGCCCGGCGGGTCGATCGGGGCGATCTCCCACCTCGGCGGGTTCGACGGTCTCGCCGAGGCGTGGAACGCGCACATGCAGGCCCTGGTGGCCGCCGGACACCATCCGGACATGCCGTTCTTCGAGGTCTACGTGACCGAGCCGAATCCGGAGATGGACCCGGCGGATCTGCGCACCGACCTCTTCGTCACTCTCGGCTGAGACTCAGTCGCGGCCGTTGCCGTTGCCGTTGTTGCCGCGACGGCCGTCGGACCAGCCGTCGAACCACGACTCCCCGCCGCCGACGGCGCCGTCGGTCTCGGTGCCGCCGCTGCCGTTGTCGTTGCCGTCGCCGCCGGCGTCATCGGACGGTGAGGTCGGGATGCCGCCGGGGACCGACGGGATCGTCGGGGTGGGCTCCGGGGGCTTCTTCGCCACGGTCACGGTGATCTCCGACCCCTGCGCCACGTCGGTGCCGCCGGGCGTCGACTGCTCGTAGACCTTGCCCTCCTCCTGGTCAGCTGTCTCGACCTCCTCGACCTTGCAACCGAGTTTGTAGTCGTCGCCCTTGAGCGTGTTGCACGCTTCGTCGGCGGTCTGACCGGTGACGTCGGGGACCTTGACCATGCCGGAGGAGACGACGAGGTCGACGTTCGAGTCGACATCGACCTTCTCGCCCTCGCCGGGCTTCGTCTCGATGACGACGCCCTTCTTGACGTCCGGGGAGTTCTGGGTGATGTGCGTGCCGGCCTGGAGTTTGGCGTCCTTGAGGATCTGGCGGGCCTCCTCCTCGGTCTTGCCGGCGACCTCGGGGATCGAGACGCTCTCCGGACCGAGGGAGACGAGGAGTTTGACCTGGCTGTTCTCCGGGATGGACTGTCCGGCGGCGGGATCGGTCGAGATCGCCTTGCCCTCGTCGACCTCGGTGCTGTACTGCTCCTCCGGGGTGACTTGGAATCCCTGATTGCGCAGCTGCGCCTCGGCGGCGTCGGCGTCGAGCCCGGCGACATCGGCCACCTGGACCTGGACGATCTCCGGTGGCTTGTTGATCTCGTACACCCACAGGGCGAGTGCGGCGAGAGCGAGGAGGACGAAGATGCTGCCGATCCAGATCCATGCCTTCGACCGCTTCTGCGGGGGGCGCTCCTCCTGCCGGTTCATGATCGTCGAGACCGGACCCGTCTCGGGGGCCGACTCGTAGTCCGCGGGGTAGACCTGAGTGCCCGTGGGAGGCCCCATCATCCCGGCTCCGGCACCTGCTCCGGCGGCGGCGAAGGCCTGGGTGCGGTCCTCGTCACCGCCGTCGATGCTCAGCGGTCGGCCGTCGCGGGCGGCCAGCACGTCCTCACGGAAGGTGTAGGCGTCCTGGTAGCGCTCGTCGCGGTCCTTCTGCAGGGCATGGAGGACGAGGCGGTCGACCTCGGGCGGGATGGTGGGGTTGTAGAAGCTCGGGGGCTGCGGGGTCTCCCCGACGTGCTGGTAGGCCACGGCGAGCTGGGAGTCGCCGACGAACGGGGGTCGACCGGCGAGGAGCTCGTAGAGGAGGCACGCGGTCGAGTAGAGGTCGGAGCGGGCGTCGACGACCTCGCCGCGCGCCTGCTCGGGGGAGAGGTACTGTGCGGTGCCGACGACGGACTGCGTCTGCGTCAGCCCGCTGTTGTCCTTGAGCGCCCTGGCGATCCCGAAGTCCATGACCTTGATGTCGCCTTCGGGGGTGAGCATGACGTTCGCCGGTTTGATGTCGCGGTGGACGATGCCGTTGCGGTGCGAGTACTCGAGCGGGGCGAGGACTCCGGCGACGACGTTGAGCGCCTCGTCGACGGTGAGGGTGCCGTGCTCGTTGAGGACCTCTCGCAGGGTCTGGCCCTCGACGTACTCCATGACGATGAAGGGAACGGAGACGCTCGAGCCGCCGGATTCGACGAACTCCTCCTCCCCGGAGTCGTAGACGGCGACGATGCCGGGATGGTTGAGACCGGCAGCGGACTGCGCCTCGCGCTTGAGGCGGGTGTGGAACGACGGATCGCGCGCAAGATCGGACCGCAGAAGCTTGATCGCGATGCGCCGCCCCAGACGGGTGTCGACGCCCTCGTGCACCTCTGCCATGCCCCCACGGCCGAGGAGGGTACGGACTTCGTACCTCTCCGACAGCACTTTGGGCTCAGTCATTTACTTCCTCCGCGTGATTCACCCCGTTCGAGGTGGTTGCTCAGCAATTCCTCAAGTCTACTGTTGGTCCGTCCGAACGGTTCTCAACCCTCGTTCCCGTTCGCCTCGGTGGTACCGCCCTGTCCGCCGCCCCGGCCCGAGTTGCCGTTGGCGTTCGCACCGCTGCCGGTGGTGGCGTTCGCGTTCGAGCCCGTCGACGACTCCGAGTCCGAGGACGAGCCGCTGTCCGTGTTCGCGCCCGACTCTGAGCCCGAATCCGACCCCGACTCGGAGCCCGAGTTCGAATCGGAACCGGAGTTCGAGTCGCTGCTCGACCCGGAGTTCGAGCCCGAGTTCGACCCGCTCCCGGAGCCCGAGTTCGAGCCCGTATCGGAACCGGAGGACGAGCCGGAGTCCGACCCCGAGTCGGACCCGGACGTCCGCGTCGGGCGGGGTGCCGGCTCCTCGGCGGGACCGCTCGAGATGTAGAGGGTGACGGTGTCGCCCTCGGTGAAGGTGTACCCGCCGCCGTCGGCCTCGCCGACATCGGCGACGGTGCCCGCAGCGCGATTCGAATCGATCGTCTCCGTGTCGACCTGGAGGCCGAGGCGTTCGAGGTTCGCTGTCGCCGACGACTCGGACTGGCCGATGTAGTCGCTGCGGTCGATCTCGATCTCCTGCGGGGCCTGCGAGGTCGTCGGAGCGCTCGTGCTCGGAGTCGGCGTCGGCTCCCCGCGGCCCCCGAGGAAGAACCAGAGGAGGGCGCCGACGGCGATGAGGGCTGCGATCGCGAGGACCCAGATGAGGATCTTCCCGCGCTTCGACTTCCGATCGTCGACCTCGTCGTCCCGACCGCCTGGATCGTTGGGGTCGACCGCGGCACCGTAGCCCGTGCCGGGTCCGCTTGGCCCGGACGGACCGTCGGCACTGTAGACGCGGGTGGCGTCGTTGCTCGAGGTCGCAGGCAGCACCTGCGTCGAGGGCACGGGCTCGGGGTCGTTGAAGACCTGGGTGAGCGCTTCGGAGGCGGCATTGCCGTGACGCATCTGCGGCAGGACGGCTTCGGCCCCGGCGATGTCGCCTGCGGCGATGAGTCCGGCCGCCTTGGACACGGCCATCGCGTCATCGGGACGACGCTCCGGCTTCTTCTCGAGCAGAGAGTCGACGAAGCGGCGGACCGGTTCGGACACGGTCGTCGGCAGCGGCGGATGCTGCTGGTTGACCTGGGCGATCGCGATCGAGACCTGCGAGTCGCCGGTGAAGGGACGCTGGCCCGCGAGTGCCTCGTAGGCGATGATGCCGAGCGCGTAGAGGTCGGAGCCGGGACCCGAGCCCTTGCCGGTGGCCTGTTCGGGAGCGAGGTACTGGGCGGTGCCCATGACCTGGCCGGTCTTCGTCAGCGGCGCCTGGTCGGTGACGCGGGCGATGCCGAAGTCGGTGATCTTCACCCGGAAGTCCGGGGTCATGAGGATGTTGCCCGGTTTGATGTCGCGGTGGACGACGCCGGCCTTGTGGGCGGCGCCGAGCGCCTGTGCTGCCTGCGCGACGATGCTCAGCGTATCCTCTTCGGAGAGAGGGGCGCTGCGTTCGATGATCGTCGACAGGGGCTCCCCGGGCACGTACTCCATGACGAGGTAGGGCGAACCGTCCTCGTCGCCGTAGTCGTAGACACCGGCGATGCCGGGATCGGAGACCCGGCCCATGTTCTGCGCTTCGGCGCGGAAGCGGGCGAGGAACGTCGAGTCCGAGAGGTACTCCTCCTTGAGGATCTTCGCCGCGACCTCGCGGCCGAGCACCGAGTCGACGCCCTTCCAGACCTCGCCCATGCCGCCCACGGCGATGCGTGAGGTCAGGGTGTACCGGTTGCCCAGCTGGGTGCCTTCGCTCGGCCTCATTTGTCGACCACCGCTTCCATCATGTCCTTGGCGATCGGTCCCGCGACCGTCGCTCCGTATGCTTCACTGCCCGCGTTTCCGCCGTTCTCGACGACGACCGCGACGGCGATCTTCGGATCGTCGGCGGGGGCGAAGGAGATGAACCAGGCGTGGGGCGCCGCGCCCTGCTGATGCTGGGCGGTGCCCGTCTTCGCTGCGACCTTGGTGCCGGGGATCTTCGCCACCGAGGCGGTGCCGTCGGTGACGACGCCCTCCATCATCGTCGTCAGCTCGTCCGCCGTCTGTCCGGAGACCGGCCGTGAGAGCTCGGTGGGGCGGGTCTCCGTGATCGGTTCGAGGGTGTCGGCGTTGAGCACGCGGTTGACGAGCTGGGGCTTCATCATCGATCCGCCGTTCGCGATCCCTGCGGTCATCATCGCCATCTGCAGCGGCGTCGACCGGACCTCGTACTGTCCGAGCGAGGACTGCGCGAGCTGGGGCGGGTTGAGGTCGGAGGGGAACGTCGAGGGGGTCACGCTGAGCGGGATCTCGAGGTCCTTGCCGAAGCCGAACTTGCTCGCCTGCTCGGCGATCGTGTCCTCACCGAGGTCCATGCCGAGCGAGGCGAACGAGGTGTTGCACGATTCGGCGAGCGACTGCGCGAGCGTGGGTCGCCCACCGCCGCGGCATGCACCGGCGTGCGAGTTGCTGATCGTCGCCGTCGTCTGCGGCAGATCGAGGGTCGCGGGGCCGTTGAGTTTCGAATCGGGGGTGTAGTCCCCGGACTCGAGGGCGGCAGCGGCGACGAGGACCTTGAAGGTCGATCCGGGCGGGTAGAGGTTGCCGCCGATCGCGCGGTTGAAGGCGGGGTTGTCGGGGGCGTTGTCGAGCTTCTCGAACGCGGCCCTGGCCTTCTTGGGGTCGTGGCTGGCTATCGGGTTGGGATTCCACCCCGGGGTCGAGGCCATCGCGAGGATCTTGCCGGTCTTCGGGTCGAGGGCCACGGCGGCGCCGGTCTGGTTCCCGAGGCCGTTCCACGCGGCTTCCTGGACCTTGGGGTCGATGGTGAGCTCGACGGCCGCACCGCGGGGCTGCTCGCCGGTGAAGATGCTGCCGACCTTGTCGTAGAAGAGGGCATCGGACTCGCCGGAGAGGTACTCTCCGGCCGCGCGCTCCATGCCGGAGGCCCCGGAGACGATCGAGTAGTAGCCGGTGACCGCCGCGTAGGCGCGCGGGTCGAGCCCGTCGGAGCCGTACTTGCGCTGGAACTTGTACTTGTCGTCGACGGGTTCCGAGTACGCGATGGGGGTGCCGTCGACGAGGATCGGTCCCCGGTCGCGGGAGAGCTGGTCGAGGATCTGCCGCGTGTTGAGCGGGTTGGTGTTGAGCGACTCCGCCGTGATGAACTGCACCCAGCTCGTCGACGCGAAGAGCAGGGCGAACATGACGAATCCGACGACGCCGAGGTGTGTGAGTGACTTCTTCATCGTTCACCTCCCTGGGTGCGCTCGCGGGTGCTGAGGTTCGTCGTCACGGCTTCGTCGGCGGGGCCGTTGTCAGTGGGGCTGTTGTCGGCAGGGCCGTTGCCGACAGGGCTGTTGTCGGCGGGGTCCTCCGGTCCCTCGTCCGCCTTCTTCCTCCGCCGAGGCGGGGCGTCGGGGTCCTCGGTGATCCGGAGGACGCCGGTGTGAAACTCCTCGACCGGGCGGCGGGCGTTGTCGGACATCCGGAGCAGGAGGGCGATGATCACCCAGTTCGCCACCAGTGAGGATCCGCCCTGGGCGAGGAACGGCGTGGTCAGGCCCGTGAGCGGGATGAGGCGGGTGACACCGCCGACGACGACGAAGACCTGGAGGGCGATCGTGAAGGCCAGTCCCGTGGCGAGCAGGGTGCCGAAGCCGTCCCGCAGCTTCTGCGCGGTCCGGATGCCGCGTTCGAAGATGAGGAGGTAGCAGAGCAGGATGACGAAGAGACCGGCCATGCCGAGCTCCTCGCCGAAGCTCGCGTAGATGAAGTCGGATTCCGCGTAGGGGACCATGTTCGGTCGTCCTTCGCCGAGCCCGGTGCCGACGAGGCCGCCGTTGGCCATCCCGAAGAGCCCTTGGACGAGCTGGTAGGAGCCGCCGGGGGTCTTGTTGAACTCCTCCGGGGTGAGTGCGCCCAGCCAGCCGTCGATGCGCTGCTGGACGTGGGAGAAGAGGAGGGTGGCGATGACGGCGCCGGCGGCGAAGAAGCCGAGGCCGAGGATGATCCACGAGACCTTCGACGTCGCGACGTAGAGCATGGCGACGAAGAGGCCGAAGAAGAGCAGCGAGGTGCCGAGGTCGCGCTCGAAGACGAGGATGCCGACGCTGGCGACCCAGGCGATGATGATCGGGCCGAAGTCGCGCAGGCGCGGGAAGCGGATGCCGAGGATCTTCGGTCCCGCGAGGACGAGCTGGTCGCGGAAGCTCACGAGGTAGCCGGCGAAGAAGATCGCCAGGAGGATCTTCGCGATCTCTCCGGGCTGGAACGACAGCGGCCCGATGCCGATCCAGATCCGTGCGCCGTTGATCGTCCGTCCGAGTCCCGGGACCAGGGGGAGGAGGAGGAAGAAGAGTGCGAGGAAGCCGGAGACGTACGTGTATCGGCGCAGCCAGCGGTGGTCGCGGAGGAGGACGAGGACGGCCACGGCCAGGCCCACTCCGAGGGTCATCCAGATGAGCTGCTGGGTGGCGCTGTCGAGGAACTCGCTGCGGCCGAGGTCGACCCGATGGATCATCGCGAGTCCGAGTCCGTTGAGGAGGACGGCGATGGGGACGAGGACGGGGTCGGCGTACTTCGCCTTCCACCACACGACGACGTGGAGGATGACGGCCAGGGCCGCCAGCCACGCCATGTACTGGTAGATGTCGGTGGGGACCTCGTCGTCGACGCCGAGGCCGACGAGCGCGTAGGCGCTCGACGAGGCGGCGATCGCGAGGATGAGCAGACCGAGCTCGGCCAGGCGGTAGGGCCTGGGCCGGGCTGCCTGGGAGACGGAGTCCGAGGTCACTGCGACTCCTGGGTGATCGCGTCGCTGGGCTCCGCGCTCTGTCCGTCCGGCGGAGAGGGCGCAGGGTCGCTCGGGTTCGTCGCATCCTCGGCGTTGCCGGAGACGGTGCCGGAGTTCGCGGCCTCCTGGCGGAGGTTGTCGATGATCCGGTCGGCCTCCTCCCGCGAATCGGCCTGGATCGATCCGCGCAGGCGGTCCTGGGAGAACGTGTTGAGCGCTTCGACCTGGATGTCGGTCGTGTCCTCGAGGCGGCTGAGTGCGATGGGACCGAGCGTCGTGTCGAGGCCCCGGTAGAGGGTGACGCGGCCGCCGTCGTTCGTCAGGTAGTAGTGGTTGCTGATGTAGTTGTACGCGAAGAAGCCGCCGACGGCGAGGGCGATGATGACGATGCCGGCGATGATCCATCCGAGGTACGAGCGTTTCTCACCCTCGTCGTCGCCGTCGAGGTCATCTCCTTCGCTCGTCTCGGTCTCGGTGTCGACGGCGGTGCGCACGGACCCGGCGGGCACCTCGGCGGTGGGCTCCTGACCGGTCTCACCGGGGCCGGAGGCGTCGGTGACGGTCTGCAGGGGAACGGTGTCGGTGGGGACGTCGCCGCCGCCGAAGTCGTGCTGGGCGGTGGTGGCCTCGCCCTCGGGGCGGGTGCCGATCGTCGCATACTGGGGGTTGACGTGGACGGAGCCGACCGCGATGCCCTGCGGGACGTCGACGCTGCCCTCGATGACATCGCCGATGACGACGGTGACGTTGTCGGCGCCCCCGCCGGCGAGGGCGAGGTCGATGAGCTGACGGCACGCCTCGTCGGGGTCGGCCACCTCGGCGAGGACACGGGTGATGTCGCCGAGGTCGGCGAACCCGGTGAGCCCGTCGGAGCAGAGCAGCCAGCGGTCGCCGACGTAGGCCTCGCGCAGGGAGAGGTCGAGGTCGGGGGAGGTGCCGACGTCGCCGAGGACCTTCATGACCACGGAGCGCTGCGGGTGGGTGTCGGCTTCGTCGGCGGTGATGCGGCCTTCGTCGACGAGCATCTGGACGAACGTGTGGTCGTGGGTGACGGGGTGGAGTTCGCCGTCGCGGTAGACGTAGCCGCGCGAATCGCCGATGTGGGCCAGCGCGAACCGGTTGCCGGGCGCCCGCAGGAGCGCGGTGACGGTCGTGCCCATCCCCGCGAGCTCCGGCTGTTCGGCGACGCCGCGGCAGATGCGGTCGTTGGCGTCGAGGATCGAGGCGCGCAGGAGTTCGAGGGCGTCGTCGCCGGCGACGCCGTCGTCGAGTTCGGCGAGCCGGGCCACGGTGATCGCCGAGGCGACGTCGCCGCCGGCGTGACCGCCCATTCCGTCCGCAATGAGGAGGAAGTTCGGACCCGCGTAGCCGGAGTCCTGGTTGTTCTTGCGCACGAGCCCGGTGTGCGACCGAGCGGCGGAGCGGAGGGTGATCGTTCCGTCGGTCGTCACGATTGGGTCTCCAACGTCGTATGGCCGATGGTGATCTGGTTGCCGATGCCGAGATCGAAGGGCGCGGTGATCTTCGAGCCGTCGACGAAGGTGCCGTTCGTCGAGCTGAGGTCCTCGAGCACCCATGCGCCGCCCCGGGCGATGATGCGGGCGTGATGGCTCGAAGCGAAGTCGTCGCCTATGACGATCGTGTTGTCAGGGGCGCGGCCGAAGGTCACCGGTGCGCCGGAGAGGATGAGCGAGGTGCCGGCGAGCGGTCCCGCGGTGACCCGGATCGAGCCGGGGTTGGCCCGCGGCGGAGCGGGGGTCGGTCGCGGCTGCGGGGCGGGCCGGCTCGGGGCAGGGGCCGACTGCCGCGCGGAGTCCTGCGAGTTCTTGGCCTTTCGGGGCTTGTGTGTGCCGCGCTTGGCTCCGAAGATGTCCCGTCGCAGCACGCCCGCCACCCCGAAGACGAAGAGCCAGAGGATGACGAAGAAGGCGAACCGGAAGACGGTGACGGTGAATTCGCTCACAGAGAGTCCTGTTCGGTGTAGCGCACCTCGGCGTCTCCCGCCGTGAGCACGTCACCGTTGGTGAGGTTGGCCGAGGTGAGTTTGCGTCCGTGGAGCAGCGTGCCGTTGGTCGAGCCGAGGTCGTTGGCCACGGCGTGGTCGCCCTCGACGACGATCTCGAAGTGGCGCCGGGAGACGCCGGGATCGTCGATGACGAAGTCCGAGCTGTTCGACGAGCGGCCGAAGACGTTCGCCCCCTGGCGCAGCGGGTACGTCCGCCCGTCGATCGTCACACTCGCCTCGATGGTCCGCGACCGGGCCGGAGCGGCCGGGCGGATCGGCGTCGAGGAGCGTGCCGGCTCGGGAGTGCGGTGCCGCTGGGCGACGGGGCGCGGGCCGGAGCTCGGCGCGGGTTCGACGATGCTGTGGGACCGGGAGGCCGGGTCGTAGCCGCCGCGGTTGGCCGGCTGCGCGGCCGGGGAGCCGTCGGGGCGCTGCGTCGAGGAGACGACGCGGTACATTCCGGTGTCGAGGTCGTCGGCCTCGACGAAGTCGACGGAGACGGGTCCGACGAAGCTGTAGGCCTGCTCGATCGCGTGATCGCCGATGACCTGGCGCAGGTCGGCGCGCAGCTCGGTCTCGATGCCGGAGAGGCGCTCGAAGTCGGCGGGCGAGAGTTCGATCGTGTAGTGGTTGGCCGTGAGTGTGCGGCCGCGGGAGACGACGGCGGCCTTGTTGTCGGCCTCGCGGCGCAGTGCTCCGCCGAGTTCGACGGGTTCGACCTGCGAGCGGAAGGCCTTCGCGAAGGCGCCGTTGACGACGTTCTCCAGTCCCCTCTCGAAGCGATCGAGAATCCCCATGGCACCTCCTCAAGTCCAAGTCCGTCGTTGTCGTGGTCGGGTTCGCGGTCGAACCCGGGCACATGGTCTGTCCTGCGCTTCTGTACGGGCGTGCCCTGCTCCGACGGCGGGCGCCGTTTCGGGTACACCAACACCCAATCCTAACGCGGAGGCGGCCTCAACTCACGTTCGAAGCGCGAGAGGGACCCACCTCGGCGAGGATTCACCGTGTGCGTTCAGCCTGGCAGGACGGGCGGGACGGCACCTGAGAGCACCGAGGTGACTGATCGGTCGATGAGGAAGGATGCGACGCCCGCCGAGGAGGTCACAGGGACCCGCGCTCACCCGCCGGTGCGCGGAATGCAGGGGTCGGGCCGGGCTCCTGTGGGGTCTCACGGAGGGAGTGAAATGTGAAGGTCGCCACGTTCGGCCCGTTCCGAGCCTCTGCGGGTTTCCGGATCGGTCGCCCGCGATGATAGAGTCTTCTCTTGTTCGCGCGAGTGGCGGAATTGGTAGACGCGCTGGCTTCAGGTGCCAGTGATCGCAAGGTCGTGGGGGTTCAAGTCCCCCCTCGCGCACCAGCGGACGAGAGCCCCTCATCGGGATTCCGGTGAGGGGCTCTTCGCGTGTCCGGATCACCCGGGCCAGGGGCACACGGTCCGGGCCGCCGGGATCAGTGCCGGCCGAATCAGGGCCAGAACCACCCGCGGGTGAGAACGAGGTTGACGGCGACGAGGACCGCGAGGAGGACGAACCCGCCGAGGTGGGGCCACCGGAACTGCGGGGCGGTCTCCGCACCGGCCCCGGGACGGAACATCATCGACACCGGCGCGAACACGCCGATCGCCGCGGCCCCGGCGAGGACCGCGGTGACGGCGCCGGAGTCGTCGATGGGGCTGAGGACGACGTAGAGCGCCATGAGGGCGAGCAGCACGCCGGTGCCGAGCAGCCACGCCCACACGGCCATCGCCGTGCGATCACGGTCGCTGGCGGCGAGCTCGCGGATCGGGGCGGCGAACGCCCACGCCGTGAGCGGCAGGCCCAGCCAGCCGATGACCGTGGCGGCGATGAAGGCGCCGGGAGGCAGACCGAGCAGGGTGAAGGCCTGCGCGGTGTCGCCGGCGGGCATGAGGGCGGTGACCTGGAGGTAGCCGAGACCCTCCTGGATGCTCGTGAAGATCGTCCACAGCCACACGAGACGCCAGAACGGACGGTTCCGGAACGGTGTCAGTGCGCGATCGACGATGACCCCGATGACACCGGTGACGAAGCTGAAGACGGGGCCGGCGAGGAGGGTGAGGACGTGGGGCTCCGGCGGCGGCGCCGGGGTGTAGTCGACTCCGAACGGCAGCTGCTGCGGGTGGTAGCCGAGCAGGGCACCCATGACCGCGTGACCGGTCTCGTGGAGGAGGATCATGATCGTCGCGCCGATGACGAAGGCGAGGCTCGCGCCGAGGATCAGTCGGCTGCGGTGACTCGCAGTGGGTCGTTGCTGCGAAGTGTCCATGCCTGCATCTTCGCACCGCTCCGGCCTGCGCAAATGCTACGATTCGGTGAATTCGCAGCGGTTCGGGTCATTCGGCTGCGGTTCTGCGGCTCAGGTCACCGGGCGCTCGGCTCAGGTCACCGGGGCCTCGCGTTCTGCTCAGCGCTCCGCCTGTGCGCAGCGCTCTCCCTCCGCACGGAACCGGGGGTGCGGCCGTTCGCGCGGGTGAAGGCGCGGCTGAACGCGGCCTCCGAACGGTAGCCGAGCTCTCCGGCGAGGCGGGCCGCGGTGACGTCGGTCTCGCGCAGGCGGGACTCGGCGATGCTCATCCGCCAGCGGGTGAGGTAGGCGATCGGGGCCTCGCCGACGAGCTCGGCGAACCGCGCTGACAGCGACGACCGGGACATCCCGGCGACCCTGGCGAGCCGCTCGAGCGTCCACTCGTGGCCCGGGCATGCATGGATGGCCTCGATGACCCGGCCGATGCGCTCGTCCTGGAGGGAGCGCAGCCACCCGGCGCTCGCCTCGGCGTCGGAGTTCATCCACGAGCGGATCGCCTGGACGACGAGGACGTCGGCGAGCCGGGTCGCCACGGTCTCCGCGCCCGGCTGCGGGTGGGCGAGTTCGGCAGCGATGAGTCGCAGGGTCTCGCGCACCGAGGAGGCGACGGCGGCCGAGTCCCCGCCGACGTGGAGGACGGGCGGAAGGGCCCGCATGAGTTCGCGTGCGGCCGGATCGTCGAAGGCGACGACCCCGCAGATGAGCGTCGTGGTCCTCCCCGGTCCGCCGTAGCGCAGGCGGGAGTAGCTCTCACTGAGGTAGTCCTGGGGGAGCAGGTCGACGCGGGGTCCGCGCGGGGAATCGGGGTCGCTGAGGAGGTCATGGCCGGCCCCGTGCGGGACAAGGGCGAGATCACCGGCGGCGAGTTCGACGAGGGTGGATCCGTTGGAGCCTGCCCCCGGCAGACGGAGCCAGCATGTGCCGGCGATGAGGACGTGGAAGCTCAGCGAATCGGGGATCGCGGGCATCTCGAGCGACCACGGGTCCCCGAACTCGGCATGGCAGTAGAACGTCGACCGCATCCGCAGGTTCGCGAGCACGCGCGCGAGCCGGTCGTCCGCACCTCCCGGCGTGGGCACGGTGCCGGTGCTCCGGGGGACTGTGTCCATTCTGCTGGGGCCTGTCGCCATGACCGCATCGTCGCACACGATCCCACCGATCGTCTGCGGTTCTCGGACGATCGAGCAAGAAGTGCGGTCGTTCGGGCATGGATCGACCGAGAGGTGCTCAGTAGCGTCAGAGGTGCAGGCTGAACGGTTCGCAGAGCGGACGAGCAGCCACGGAGCAGCCACAGAGCAGAAGGGGAGAGACCATGTACGTCATCGCAGGAGCAACGGGACGCGTCGGATCGGCCACCGCGAGGGCCCTGCTCGCGGCAGGGGCCGAGGTCCGCGTCCTCATCCGCCAGGACACCGACGCGAAGCGCTGGGAGGAGGCCGGCGCCGAGGCGGTCGTCACCGCCCTCGACGACGAGGAGGGTGTGGCTGCTGCGCTCGGCGGTGCCGCGGGGTTCTTCACCCTGCTCCCGTTCGACCTCGACGCCGACGACCTCGACGCCCACGCCGACCGGCTCATCGCCGCCATCGCCGCGGCCGTGGCCCGGGCAGCCGTGCCGCACGTCGTCATGCTCTCCTCGGGAGGCGCAGACCTGACGACGGGCACGGGCCCGATCACGGGTCTCCACCGCCTCGAGGAGGCGCTGCGGGCGACCGGTACGAGGCTCACCGCGCTGCGCTCGGGGCACTTCCAGGAGAAGGTCGCCGACGTGGTCGACCTCGCCCGGACCACCGGGCTCTACCCCGTCTTCGCCTCCTCCGCCGAGGTGCCCGTGCCCATGGTCGCGACCCGCGACCTCGGTGCGACCGCGGCCCGGGCGCTGCTCGAGCCGCCGGAGACGAGCGAGACCGTCGACGTCATCGGGCCCGCCCGGTCCGAACAGGAGGTCGCCGAGGTGCTCGGGCGCGGTCTCGGCCGTGAGCTCACCGTCGACCTCGTTCCCGCCCCCGCGTGGGCGGGTGCCCTGACCGAGGCAGGCTTCCGTCCGCACGTCGCCGAGAGCCTCGCCGAGCTCTACCGCGCCGACGAGGCGGGACTCCTCGCCCCGCGCGGGGACCGGTCGGTCACGGTGACGACGACGATCGAGGAGACGATCGCGGGACTCCTCGGCGCGGGCGGGACGGATCCCGGGGCAGGGGAACGGTCATGACCACGGCACTGCTCGCCGCCTCGGCGGTCGTCCTCAACGGACTCCTCGCGGGACTCCTCTTCGCGTTCGTCTGCGCGGTCTCCCCGGCCTACCGCCGGCTGAGCGACGAGGAGTTCGTCCGCGGATTCCGCGCCGTCAACGAGGCGATCCTCCGGCCCTCGTTCCTCGTCGTCTTCTTCGGGGCCCCGCTCACGGCGCTCGCCGCCGCGGTGGTCGGCTCGGTCGAAACGGGCACCGTGCCGCTCCTCTGGGTCGGGGCTGCCGGGTCGCTGGGCTCCCTCATCATCACGATGACGGTCAACGTCCCGCTCAACACCCGACTCGTCCGAGCGAGGATCGAGACCGCCGCTGACTGCGCGGCTGCGCGCACGGGCTTCGAGGCGAGGTGGAACCGCTGGAACCTCATCCGGTGCTGGGCCAGCGTCGTCGCCGCACTCGGGTTCGCGCTCGCCCTCGCACTCGGGTGAGGCTGCGCCGGAAGCAGCGCTGTTCCGGACCCGGACCTGTGCCGGAACCCGCTCTGTGCCGGAATCGGAACAGCGCCGGAAGCTCTGAGGGCGGATTCGGGGATAGATTCGCTTCCATGTCCTCGAGCCGTCACGCCTTCCGCACGATCACCGCGCTTGCCGTCGCACTCGTCGTGCTCTCCGCCTGCACTCCCGATCCGAATGATCCGGACCTGCCCCCGGAGGCGGATCTGCAGCTGACCCCGCACGGCGATGCGGGCACGTGGCTCGACGATGCGTACGCGGCCGGGTTCGTTGACCAGTACGCGACGCCGAACGAGGTCTGCGCCGTGACCGACGATGTGGTCGTCGAAGTCGAACGAGGCATCGGCGGTGGCGCGACGGTGATGGGCAGACAGCTGCGCGGCGGGGGGATCCTCTGGGAGATCGACGATGCGACCTGCGGGCGGGGAGCTCTGCTGCCGGAGAATCCGGAGTCGACGGTCCCGGCCGCCGCCTCGGCGAGTGTCGTCGTCGGGACGCAGTGGCTGAGCGCGAAGCGAGCCTGGAGCCTCTACGACCCGGCGACGGGAACCGAACGGCAGGCACTCGGATTGGGGGCCGCGGTCTCGAGCGTCCGCCCGCTGGCCTGGGCGGGTTCCGGCGTCGTCGTCCAGACGGACAGCAACGACGTCGTCGGCCTCGAGCTGGGAACCAGCGGGGAGCGCGGCGAAGAGGCGTGGCGCCAGCCCATCGCCTCGGGTGCCGAGGTGACCGTGCTCGGCGACGATCACCTCGGCGTCCCCCAGGTGTCGGTGAACCGGGTGTCGGTCATCGACATGGCGGCCGGGGAGAACGTCCTCTCGAAGCCGGTGCCCGACGCCTCAGAGATCACGTGGGCAAGCGACGGATATGTGGAGATCGTCCAGGAGACCGACCCCGAGTACGCGTACTTCGACCTGCGCGGCAACGAGATCGACCGGACGAAGGGCGTCTCGCAGTACCCGTTCGTCCCGTCTCCCCGCGACGGGGTGACCCTCCCCATCGCCGACCATCGGAAGGCAGGCACCGTCGTCGGCGTGAGCGCCGCGGGGACGCCCGCCCTCTTCCAGGACGAACGGCAGCGCGACTTCACGCAGACCGGTGAGATCGAGGACCTTCCGGGCAGCATCATCGGACTCCTGGGAGTGAGCGCCGACGGCTCGCTGCTCCTCTTCGACCGGGGACCCGACGGCCTCGTCCTCCTCGACGAGACGGGTGCCGAGGTCGGTGAGTGGCCGCTGGGGTACTCGGAGCTGCGGATCGAGTTCGGCCTCATCATCGTCTCTGGCACCTCGGGGACCGCGGTGCTCCTCCCGCCAGCCTGAAACGGGCTCGCCGCGTCAGGGCCGCGCAGTAGGGTGGGTCCATGCCCTCCGAGACCGCGCCGACTCCCGCGTGGATGGTGCTCGGGCGCGCGGAATCGGAGGCGGACGCGCCCATGATGCGCGACCACCGGGTCACGGTCGTCGACCTCGGACCGGACGGTGAGGAGATCGGGAGGACGACCCTCGCCGAGGCGGCCCTGCCCGACCTCGTCCGCGACCGTGAGGGCGGTGCTGGGTCGGGAGCCCCCGAGGGGGCGGCCTCCTTGTCAGACGGACGGTCGACGCCACCGCCGAGGTGGGTCGTCAGCGACACCCCGAAGTGGTATCCGGCGCTCCTCGCGGCAGGGGTGCGCATCGACCGCGCCCATGACCTCCGGCTCGCCCATGCGATCCTCGCCCGATCCTCCCTCGTCACCGACCGCTCGGCACTCACCGCGGCAGACGAATGGGACGCGGGGCCCGCCACGGCACCCGCCGTCGGACAGGCCGAGACCCTCTTCGACGTCGCGGGAGGTCGCGGACGCCCGAAGGAGGTCCCGCACGGCATCGACGCCGCGCTCACCGAATTCGCCCGCCAGCAGGCGGCGCTCGAGACGGCGACCGACCCAGGGCGGCTGCGGCTCCTCCTCGCCGCGGAGTCCGCGGGCGGCCTCGTCGCCGCGGAGATGCACGCGGCCGGCGTGCCCTGGGACGTGACCGAGCACGAGCGGATCCTCGAGGACCTCCTCGGTCCGAGGCCCGCCGCCGGGGCGAAGCCTTCGAAGATGCTCGCCGCCGCCGAGGAGGTCCGCACCGCCCTCGACGACTCGCGGGTGAGTCTTGACTCCCCGACCCGACTGCTCACCGCCCTGCGCAACGCCGGAATCAACGTGTCCTCGACGGCGAAGTGGGAGCTCGCCGAATCCGACCACCCGGCGATCGAACCGCTGCTCCGCTACAAGCGGATGGCACGGCTGCTCTCGGCCAACGGCTGGCACTGGCTCGCCGAGTGGGTGGCCGAGGGCCGCTACCGTCCCGTCTACGTCCCCGGCGGCGTCGTCACCGGCCGGTGGGCGGCGAGCGGCGGCGGGGCACTGCAGATCCCGCGCCAGCTGCGCCCTGCCCTGCGCGCCGATCCCGGGTGGCGGCTCATCTCCGCCGACGTCGCCCAGCTCGAACCCCGGGCGCTCGCCGCGATGTCCGGCGACCGGGCGATGGCCGAGGCCGGGTCCGGCCGCGACCTCTACTCCGGTCTCGTCGACGAGGGCATCGTCGCCACGCGGCAGGAGGCGAAGATCGCCGTCCTCGGCGCAATGTACGGGTCGACGACCGGGGAAGCCGGGCGCCTCGTGCCCCGACTGCGCCAGTCCTTCCCCGCGGCGATGCATCTCGTCGACTCCGCCGCCGAGGCGGGACGGACCGGGGGAGTGGTGACGACGTGGCTCGGGCGGACCTCCCCGGAGCCCGGTGAAGGCTGGCGCCGGGTCCAGTCCCGGGCTGACCAGGTCGATGCGACCACCGCCGATGAGAACCGCGCGCGCCGGGCCGCCGGCGACCAGGGGCGCTTCACCCGCAACTTCGTCGTCCAGGGCACCGCGGCTGAATGGGCGCTCGCGTGGCTGGCCGACCTCCGGCAGCGCCTGGCCGCACTGCCGGAGATCGACGATTCGCCCGCGACCGCCTCGGGTCCGGCCTTCTCGCGGCGCGCCCACCTCGTCTTCTTCCTCCACGACGAGGTCATCGTCCATGCCCCGGAGGCGCACGCGGACGCCACAGCGGACGCGATCCGGGAGGCGGCCGCCTCGGCGGGCAGGCTCCTCTTCTCCGGTGCCCCCGTCGATTTCCCCCTCGACCTCACGATCGGGGAACGGGCGGCGGCGAAGTAGGGACACGGGCCTTGACGCAGGGGGGACATGTCAGCGGCAGGATGTAGTGTGTGCGGAGTCCGCACTCATCCCTGTCTCGAGCACTGGAGGAACCCATGTCGATCACCGTCAAGGCACTGCAGAAGACCGGACCTGATCAGCCGTTCCGCGTCGCCGAGATCGACCGCCGCGACCCGCGCCCCGACGATGTCGTCATCGACATCAAGGCCGCGGGCATCTGCCACAGCGACATCCACACGATCCGCAACGAATGGGGCGAGGCGAGCTTCCCGCTCACCGTCGGCCATGAGATCGCCGGCGTCGTCTCCGCTGTCGGATCCGAGGTCACCGAGTGGAAGGTCGGCGACCGCGTCGGCGTGGGTTGCCTCGTCAACTCGTGCGGCGAATGCGCCGAATGCCTCGCCGATCAGGAACAGAACTGCCTGCGCGGCAATGTCGGCACGTACAACTCGACCGACGTCGACGGCACGATCACGCAGGGCGGCTACGCGGAGAAGGTCGTCGTCAACGAGCGCTTCGTCCTCCGCATCCCCGACGGCCTCGACTTCGACGTCGCCGCCCCGCTGCTGTGCGCGGGCATCACGACCTACTCGCCGCTTCACCGCTGGGGTGCCGGCGAGCTCAAGGACGGGGCGCCGAGGAAGGTCGCGGTCCTCGGGCTCGGCGGACTCGGGCACATGGGTGTGCAGATCGCCGCGGCGATGGGCGCCGAGGTCACCGTGCTCTCCCGCAGCCTCAAGAAGGAGCAGCTCGCGATCGACCTCGGGGCCACGCGGATGCTCTCGACAGCGGAGGAGGACTTCTTTTCCGACCACCGCGGCGAGTTCGACCTCATCCTCAACACGATCAGCGCGGACATCCCCGTCGATAAGTACCTGCGGCTCCTCGCTCCGCGCGGGGTCATGGCCGTCGTCGGCCTCCCGCCGGAGAAGCAGGAGCTCTCGTTCGGTTCGCTCATCGGCGGCGGCAAGGTGCTCGCCGGGTCGAACATCGGCGGCATCGCTGAGACCCAGGAGATGCTCGACTTCTGTGCCGAGCACGGCATCGCCGCCCAGATCGAGACGATCGGCATCACCGAGGCGGATTCGACCTACGACCGGGTCGTCGCCGGTGAGGTCTACTTCCGCGCCGTCATCGACATTGCGACGCTGAACGACGCCGAGGTGGAACCCGCACTCTGAGGCGCGGGCGCTTCGGCGCCGGAGTGCCGGTCAGAGCCTTCAGCGCCGATCAGAGCAGGGTCGCCGCCGACGCGAGGAGGGCGAAGGCGGCGACGATGACGGCGACGCGGACGATGTGGAGCCGGTCCCACCGCCCGATCTGCTCCCGCCAGTCCGCGGGATGGGACTCGGCGCTCCACGTCCGGGTGCGGTTGTTGATCGGGACGAGCAGGGCCACAGACATGATGACGCTGCCGGCGAGGAGGACGGCGGCGAGAGCGGCCGTCCACGCCGATGCCGAGCCCCAGGTCAGCGCCGCGAACGCGCCCGTGAGCACGAGGGAGACGAGGTACCACACGGGCATCGCCGCCCCGAGCATGCGTGCGCCGTCGGCTCGGGCCGTCAGCGACGGGCCGGCGGGCAGGCGCAGGGTTATCGGATTGACGACGACGGCGACGGCGAGCTCGACGCCGACCATGATGCCGACGATCGTCGTCGCGAGGATTCCGAGAATGGCGTCCACGATGCGGTCCTCCTGTGACGTGTGCTGGTGCTGGTGTGATCGCGTGTGCTGGTTCGGGTTCGCGCTCGTGTGCTGCCTCGAGTGTTCTTCGGCACCTTCGATCGAGCCATGCTCACAATCTAGCAATGCTAGGAAATCTATCATTGCTAGAGTAGGACGCGACGGACAGTTGCGCAAGGGAATCGAGGGAGGCTGGCGGTGACGGACAGACAGACACGACTCGACGAGCGGCGTGCCGCGATCCTCGCGGCCGCCCGCACCAGCGCGGATTCCGCAGGCTGGTCGGCGGTGACGACCCGGCGCCTCGCCGAGGCGATCGGCTACTCTCAGCCGGTCCTCTACGGTCACTTCCCGGGAGGCAAGGCCGAGATCATGCGCACCGTCGCCCTCGACGGGTTCACCGACCTGCGGCAGCGGTGTCAGGCGGCGATCGAGACGGCGGGCGCTGAAGCTAGACCCGATTCGCGTGGGGTCGTCGAGGCGCTCGCCCACGCCTACCTCGATTTCGCCGACGCGCACCCTGCCGTCTACGAGGCGATGTTCGCCGAGCCGATCGGCGCGCGCTTCGCCGAAGCGGACAACGAACCCGAGCTCAGGGACGCCTTCACGGTGCTCGCCGACGTCATCGGCGAGGACACCGCGACCGAGGTCTTCTGGGGTGCCCTGCATGGGATGAGCCTGCTCGAGCGCGCCGGACGGATGAAGACCGCGGACCGGGCTCGGCGGGTCACCGACCTCAGCGCGCGCTTCGCGTGAGGTCACCGGTCGGTCTCAGGATCGGCCGGTACTCTGGCGGGGATGAGAGGCTACAGGCAGCGCGTGCGCACGGTTCCTATGGGCCTGCTCATCCTCTACACCGCGTTCATCGCCCTCATCACCCTCACCCCGCAGCAGCTCGACACGTCGCCGGGGTCGCCGATCGCCCGCCTGCTCGCCTTCTTCGCCTCTCACGAGGCGACGGAGTGGCTGAGCTACGAGCGGGTGGAGATGCTTGCGAATGTCGGACTGTTCGTGCCCTTCGGGTTTCTGCTCGCATTCCAGCTCGGCGTGCGCCGCTGGTGGATCGGCTGGGTGGCCGGTGCCGCGTTCACCTGCCTCATCGAGGCCACGCAGCTCACCCTGCTCTCCCCGACGCGCTTCGGAACGATCAGCGACCTCGTGACGAACACGCTCGGCGCTGGGCTCGGAGCCGCGCTCGCGCTCCTCGTCATGCTCCTCCTGCCCAAGCGCGTCGAGAGAGAGCCCGCCGAATTCGCGGTGCGGTAGGACTCAGTCGGACTCGCTGCGCGCGGTCGATCGGGGCTTCGGGACCCAGCAGGCCACCTCGGCGGAGTAGTCGTCGAAGTCGGCACCGAAGCGGTCGCGGAGGTCGGCCTCCTCGAGGGGGCGGATCATCCAGTTCCACAGCAGGGACCCGGCCAGGGCGTAGGCGATGACGAGCCATGAGTCGATGAACATGCCGATCGCCACGCCCTGGGCGACCCCGGCGACGGCCATCGGGTTGCGGAGGAAGCGGTAGGGGCCGTCGTCGACGAGACGGTTGGGCATCTCCGCGGGCAGGGGCGTGCCGCCGCCGTAGCGCGCCATCGTCACCGCCGACCAGATGCCGAGCGCGCTCGCGAGGACGAGGAGGGCGAAGCCGGCGAGGACGACGAGGACGGGGAACTTCACCTCGAGGCCCCAGCGCTCCTCGAGCGCGGAGATGATCCACGGGATGATGACGAGGAAGACGCCCCAGAAGCACACGAGCTGGATGCCGGTGCGCATGAGCAGGGAGCGTTCGTCCTCGGTCCGGGAGCTCGAGAACGCGAACGGACCGAAGAGGAGGCGTTCGGTCGGGATGCGGCCGGCGAGCATGAGGGCACCGGCGATCGTGCTCGCGACAGCGGCGGCGATCATCGCCACGGCACCGAGTCCCGCCTCGGTGGTCACCGTCGCGTAGACGGTCATGCCGAGGGCGACGAGGATCGTCCAGGGGACGACGACCCACACGGCCAGGCGGACGCCGAGGGCCACGGCCGCGGAGGCGAGGACGAAGAGCGGGATGTCGAAGACGGCGACGACGACCGGCTCGAGGGACCCGAGCGTCGCGGTGCGGATGCCGGGGACGGTGAAGACGCCGAACCACCATGCGGCTCCGGCGAGGGCCTGGAGGGCGAACCAGATCCGGGCGTGGGTGCGGGTGAGCGGCAGGTCCGTGGAGGGGCGGGTGTGCGGCATCGTCAGCTCCTCACGCCTCGATCGTGCCGGTGATGCGCACCGTCGTCGGGCCGCCGACCCAGATCGACGGGGCGGGGGTTGGGGCTGTTTCGGTGAGGGCTGCCTCGTCGGGGTTCGGGTCTGAGTCGCCCGGGGTCGGGCGCTCGGACCTGATGCTGATGACCCCGGCGCGGCCGATCGCGGTGCCCTGGGTCGCGGTGTAGGAATCGGGGACGAGGCCCTGCCCGATGAGCCACTGCGCGACCGAGGCATTGAGGCTGCCGGTGACGGGATCCTCGGCGACGCCGACGCCGGGGACGAAGGCGCGGACCTCGTAGGCGTGTTCGGAGCCTGCCGGGTGGGCGCCGACGACGCCGAGCTTCGTGTCCGGGATCGCCGAGAAGTCGGGGGTGAGGGCAAGGACCCTCTCCGCGGAGTCGAGGCGCACCGCCGCCCAGCCGGGACCGTTGTCGACCCACGCGTGGTCGAGGATCTCGGTCCGGTCGATGCCGAGCGCCGAGGCGATGGCTGCGACGTCGTCGTCGGCGAGCGGTCCGGAGCGGAGGAGCTCGGGAGCGGCGAAGGAGAGGTCGGCAGTGGTGGTCGTGCTGCTGTCGGGGCCGCTGCGGCGGAGGTCGACGAGGCCGACGCCGCACTCCTGGACGACCGTCGTCGCGCTGTGCGGGGTGCCGCCGGCGGCCAGCCATGCCGCGGCCGAGCCGAGGGTGGGATGCCCGGCGAAGGGCAGTTCGCGGGAGGGGGTGAAGATCCGCAGGCGGTAGTCGGCACGCTCATCGGTGGGCGGGAGGACGAACGTCGTCTCCGAGAGGTTCGTCCAGTTCGCGATCTGTGCCATCTCGTCGTCGGCGAGTCCCTCGGCGTCGAGGATCACGGCGACGGGATTGCCTCGGAAGGGCTCGCGGGAGAAGACATCGACCTGGGCGAACGCGCGACTGCGGGGCATGGGGGACTCCTCATCGTCATGGCTGACCTGTTCCCATCGTAGTGGGGCAAGCTTCGCTTTCTCACACAGCCCCCGGACCTCCGACGCAGAAAGGGGACTTGTCGATCGGGCTCGTCCGTTCCGGCACCGCCGACAGTGCTGACTGCCCGACCTGTGGACAGCCTCCCACCGAGCTGAGCGCGCCACTCAGACTCCGTTCCTAGACTTGGGCGCTCAGGACTGGGTCCGGACTCGGCGCTCAGGACGGGGCCGGGACGGGGCGAGCGAGGATCGACGAGGTGACGATGGATCTCAGGCAGGGCGTGGAGACGTGGTGGGAGGCCATCACCTCCGGATTCGGACGCGGGGACGGACTCGAGCTCGGGCCGACGCAGCTGCTCATCATCCTCGGCGTGCCTCTGATCATCACGATGACGCCGGCGATCTGGCGGTTCTTCGGGCTCTTCGTCACCTTCGTCCACGAACTCGGTCACGCCTTCGCGGCGCTGACGACCGGACGGGTCGTGCGCGGGATCTCGCTCAACTTCGACCACTCGGGGCAGATGAATTCGTTCGGTCGGGTCGGATTCTCCGCAACGTGGGCGGGATTCTGGGGATATCCGGCACCGGCGGTGCTCGGGCTCGTCCTCATCACCTCGGCGATCTACGGCTGGGCACCGCTCGCGCTCTCGCTCGGTGCGCTCGTCCTCCTCATCGCGCTCATCTTCATCCGCAACGTCGCCGGCGTCGTCATCGCCGTGTGCACGGCAGTGGCCGCGCAGTTCCTCGTCGTCTTCCTGCCGCCCGAGTGGATCGCGGTCTTCGTCGCCGGGCTCGGCGTCGCGCTCGCCCTCGGCTCGCTCAAGGACCTCGTCAAGGTCATCCGCGTCCACACCCGCCGTCGGAACGTCCAGCAGTCCGACGCGTTCATCCTCAGCCGCGGCTCCGCGATCCCCGCGGGCGGCTGGCTCACCCTGTTCGCCCTCGTCATCGTCGGGTGCGCGATCGGGTCGGGACTCCTCATCTACTCGGCGTTCGTCGTCTGATCCCCTCGCCGAGGCGGGGCTTGCCCCCGAATCCCGACCGTCGTCGGGATCCCTGGTCAACCGGGGTTCCACCGGACTGGATCTTCCCGGTGATCCGAGTTTCCTCAGGCGCCGGAGTTCCCAAGGAGCCCTCGTTCCCTAGGGCCGGGGTTCCGCGGGTGGCCGGAGGTCCCCGGGCCGCCGAAGATTACAGGGCGACCGGGCGACCGCAGTCACTGGGGACCGGGCCACCCCAACGGCGATGCACGATTCGTGCGGGCGGGCACAGCCGCCTCGGCGAGGGGATGCTCCACCTCCCCGCCTGGACGGTCGGCAGGGACCGGTGCACGGAACCCCTGCGTACGGCGCCCACGGTGGGATGACAGAATCGGACTATGGATCTGAGCCCGAAGTTCGCTGCCGTGCTGTTCGACTGTGACGGCGTCCTCGTCGATTCCGAGAGCATCACGAACGAGGTGCTGCGCGGGATGCTCGCGGACATGGGATGGGACCTGACCCAGGAGGAGGCCGTCGCCCGGTTCGTCGGCAAGATGCTCCGCGACGAGGCCGACGTCATCGAGGAGCACACGGGCGTGCGGATCGACGCCGACTGGCTCGCCGACTTCCGACAGCGACGCAACGTCGAGCTCGAGGCCCGCCTCGAGGCGATCCCCGGCGTCGTCGACGCCGTCCACATCATCGAGAAGGCCTACCCCGGCAGGCTCGCGTGCGCCTCGAGCGCCGACCGGCCCAAGATCGAACTGCAGCTGAAGAAGATCGGCCTCTACGACGTCTTCAAAGGACGGATCTTCTCCGGCATGGAGCTGCCGCGGTCGAAGCCCGCCCCCGACGTCTACCTCGCCGCCGCGCATGCGCTCGGAGTCGACCCCGCCGAGGCGGCCGTCATCGAAGACTCCCCGACCGGCGTCATCGCGGGGCGGGCCGCCGGATCCTACGTCTTCGGCTTCTGCCCGCCGTCGCCCGTGCACCAGACGCCCGAGACCCTGCTCGCCGCCGGCGCCGACGCGACCTTCGACTCGATGGCGGAGCTGCCGGGGCTGGTCACGCGCGAGGGGTGAGGGCTGGGACTGGGTTTCCCACCTGTCCGCCTCTGATTCCAGAACGACGAATTGCACTCTGGGCTGCCGATTCAGCCTGCTCGGACGTGCAGTCGGCCTGCTCGGCCGTTCAGTCGGCCCGTCCTTTCAGCCTGCCGATAGGTTGCCCCAGCCTGCCGATTGGCAGCCGAAAATCACTGAGCGTCCGAAATTCAATGAATTCGACGTTCGAAGAGATTTCGAAAAAAGGATTGACACGATTTGTGACGTGACCTACACTGGAATCAACGATCCACACTGAAGTGGAAAGGCAGGTGACCGGCAGTGGAGGACCCTTCGAACCCTGATGGGGCCGCTTGCGATGCCGCTGGTGGTGACCAGCCGAATCAGCCGCGCACTCCTCGTTTCGATGTCGACCCCGATTCCCCGTTCGCCGACGCCCTTTCTGTCTACACCGCCTGTGACCGCGCGCATTTCGACGCGATGCGGACCACTGCCGGGCTGTTCCTCGACGAAGTCATCGAGCACCTCCGCCTGCTCAACCCGCGGCCTGATGAGCCCTATGCACATGCGTCGTTCATCGACACCGCCCACAGGTATGAGGTTCCCGAGAGCGACGAGCTCGAAGGCCCTTCGAACAGTGGTGCGTCTGCGGAGGCTGTGACCGACGAGGGTGAGTCCGCGAACTCCGATGGCCGTACCGACGAAGCGGAGTCCTCGAACGCGGACGGACCCACCGATGCCTCCCCCGACGAAGCAGCTGTCGGCGCTGCCGGCGAAGCAGCAGTCTCTGCAGCAGGACTCGGTGGAGCAGGACTCGGCGCAGATTCCCCGGAACCCGAGCATCTGCCGGGGTTCCCGCGGTTTCGGCCGGACTCGACGTTCTACACCTGGGTGCACATGTACTCCCACACCGAGGACCTTGCCGAATTCGCCACCGTCCTCGGCGCGACGACCTCGCGCACCTACAGCCACGTGACCGCGTCGATGATCCTCGTTCACGGGTTGCCGCAGTTCTATCAGCGCTGCCTCGGCGGCGAGTTCACCATCGAACACGTCAACGTCGCGACGCGGCTGTGCCAGGACGTGCGCTTCGCACTGCTGCCGAACATCGACGACTACCTTGCCGGGAGGCGTGCCGACATCACCCCGGAGACGTTCGCGAAGTCCCTGGGCACACGGATCAATGCGATCCAGCCCGAACCCGATCGTACGAAGACGGCGCACGAGAAACGACGGGTGTCCATTACGACGTATCCCGACGGGACTGCCAGCGTCTCCCTCGTCGGACCCGCGGCCGACCTGCAGGCCTACTATCTGCGGATCGAGGCATTCGCGAAGGCGATCCGCAACGGCAACACAGCCTGTTTCGCCGACCAGCTGCCCGAGGGTGCCGTCATCGACGACGATCGTGCGATCGACGCGCTGATGTTCGACATCGCCACATGCACCCGTCCCCAGGTCCGCATCGAAGTCCTCGCGGAAGACACCGAAACTGGGGCGACGACGACTCGGCAGATCCCGCTCGACCTCGAGCATGTCCGCAGCGTCGACGACATCGATGATTCCATCGCCGAGGCGGTCGACACCGCCACGAGCATCCCGGCCGGCAAGAGCACCGCTTCGGTCGGCGGCGGAACCGGGGACGGGGCCGAGGACGGCGCCCGGGCCGGCGCTGACGGACTCCGCGCCGACGGACTTCGCGCTGACGGACTTCCCCATGACGGTTCCGGCAGACTTGCCGAGTCCGATGGCATCGTCGCCGAGGATTACGAGCTGGACTCCGGTTCGGTCGTCGATCGCGACGAACAGGGTCGCAGTCGCATCAAAGTGCTCGTGTCGATGCCGACGGGTCCGTACTGGTTCGCCCTGCAGGCGAAGATGATCACCACCGTGCCCTGTATGACTCTTCTCGGACAGTCCGACCTGCCCGGCGCCTTCCCCGATGGGTCGCCGATCCCGGCGGAGACGGCGAGGGCGATCGCTGGCCAGTGCTCGACCTGGACCAGGATCCTCACCGATCCTGCCACCGGTACTCCCATCGACGCCAAGGCCAAGAGCTACTACATCCCGCAGTCGGTGCGACAGACGCTGGTGACGAAATGGCAGAGATGCACGATGCCCGGCTGTCGACGGCGAGCGGAGTCCTCCGAAGTCGATCACATCATCCCCTACAACCACGATGATCCGGCCACGGGCGGACTCACCGTGTTCGGCAACCTCCACCCGCTGTGCAAGAAGGACCACCAGGCGAAGACCGACGGGAAGTACTCGGTGAGCATGGACGAGAACGGCGTGCTGGAGTACCGATTCCCGCACGGAATCAGGGCGACGGTGGCTGCAGGGGACAACCCTGTCAACATCGAGAACGCTCGGCTGATGGGCGACGCGGCTCGGCTGATGGGCGACGCGGCTCGGCTGATGGGCGACGGGGCTCAGAGCGTGAGCGGGAACGTGGGAGACGCTCCAGCGACAGACGATGGCGCGGGCACTGTTTCGGAACGAGGCAGCGCTGCGGGTGGCGACGGTGGCTCGGAGCGCGACGGTGGCTCGCATAGCGATGCAGTCACTCCTGTGCCGGAACCGGGTGACACCATGTTCGCTGAGGAGTGCCCTGGGCCCGAAGGAAGCGTCGGCTCTCCAGGCTGGGTGAGCGCGCCGGAAATCTCCCCGTGGCTGCTCCGGTGCCGTGAGGGTGAGGACTCAGGCGATCCGACCATGGCGCACACGAACTCCCAGGAGCGAAACTCTCGGAATCCTGGCCCCCAGAATCCGGGCGCTCGAAAGTCGAACCCACAGAACTCGAAGGTACGGCGCTGGGTCTGGGACAACGGCGAACCCCCGCCGTTCTGACCGGCCTGTTCCTCAGTCTTTCGACCAGGCCCGCTTGGCCACCCACTCCCACGACTACTCGATAACCGGGTCAGATAACCGCATGACCGCACAACCACTCAAAGGGGGACGGCCCAGTCAGACTGACTGGGCCATCCTTCTCTGCACCGCTCTCCACCTTCGACAGGCTCACCGACCCGGTCTGTCAGCGGTCGGGCGTCTCCGTTCCCGTCTCCTCGATCACCCGGCGGACATCGTCACGGGTCTTGACCTCGCCGTTGCGGACCGCCTCGGCGATCTTCTCGTGCTGGTCGTCGGTGACGACCGGGACCTCCTCACCGTTGCAGTCGACGATGCGGCCGTCCTTGATGGTGTCGCCCTCGGCGAGGATGGCCTCGTGATCGAGCAGGCGCTGCAGGTCCTCCCTGCGGACCACGCGACCGGTGCCGGCGACGAACACCGAGCGATCGGAGCGGTCCTTCGACTTCGCGCCGATGTGGTTGAAGATGAGGTTGAGGAGGACGGCCATGATCGTCGCGGACGAGATGCCCGAATGGAGGATGATGCCGACCCACGACGGGAAGGCGTTGTAGAACTCCGGCGCGACGACCGGGATGATGCCGAACGCGAGCGAGACCGCGACGATGATCATGTTGAGGTTGCCCTCGTACTCGACCTTCGACAGGGTGCGGATGCCCGACGCCGCGACCGTTCCGAAGAGGACGATGCCGGCGCCGCCGAGGACAGGGGAGGGGATCGCCGCGACGACCCCGCCCATGACGGGCAGCAGACCGAGGACGACGAGGATGACGCCGCCGGCCGTGACGACGAACCGCGACTTCACGCCCGTGATCGCCACGAGACCGACGTTCTGTGCGAACGCCGACTGGGTGAACGAGTTGAAGACCGGGGACACGGCGGAGGAGAGCATGTCGGCGCGCAGGCCGTTGGCGATGCGCTTCGAGTCGACCTTCGTCTTCACGATCTCGCCGACGGCGATGATGTCGGCGGTGGTCTCAGCGAAGGTGACGATGATGACGATGAACATCGAGATGATCGCCGCCGCGGAGAATGTCGGCATGCCGAACGCGAAGGGTTCGGGGAAGGCGAAGACGCCGCGATCGAGCACGTTCGAGAAGTCCGCCCAGCCGAAGATCAGGCAGACGATCGTGCCGACGACGATCGCGAGGAGGATCGACAGCCGCGAGATCATGGCGACCGGGATCCTGCTGAGTAGGAGGACGACGGCGAGGGTGCCGACGGCGATGAGGATGTTGCGCATGCTCCCGTAGTCGGGGGCCTCGGCGTTGCCTCCCATTGCCCAGCCCGCGGCCACCGGCATGAGCGAGAGACCGATCGTCGTGATCACCGTTCCCGTGACCACCGGTGGGAAGAACTTGACGATGAGCGCGAATCCCGGGGCGACGATGAGGCCGATCGCCGAGGCGACGATGACCGCTCCGAAGACCTCCGGCAGACCGTCGCCTCCCGCGAGGATCGCCGTCATCGTCGCGACGCCGGCGAACGACACGCCCTGGACGAGCGGCAGCTGCGACCCGAAGAACGGCACGCCCCACGACTGGAGGATCGTCGCGAGGCCGCCCATGAACAGACACGAGGCGATGAGCACGCTGATGCCGCTGTCGTCGAGTCCGGCGGCCTTGCCGATGATGAGCGGCACGGCGATGATTCCGCCGTACATAGTGAGGACGTGTTGGAACCCGTAGGCGAACGACGTCCCGACGGGAAGTCGCTCGTCCTCGGGGCGACGCTGCTTCTGCTGTGACTGCTTGGACACCGACATCTGCTTCTCCATTGAATTCCTGCCCGCTGATCCGGGCCCCCGGACGCGAGCCTGAGTATCCGGACTCGAACCGGAGCGGTCGGATGTCAGTCCGACCTCCATGAGCTCGCCAGCGGCTTCCACGGAGCCGAGACCTCACCTGCGAGGGGTCGGCACCTCTGCTCATCATCATTCGATTCTCGGGAACAACTTCCAAGATGTGAAAGAAAGTTTCCTTATCGCAGAACACTAGGCGAAGTGAACGGCGATGGCAACTCGAATTCGTGATCCGGAACACATGCTAGAGTGCAGTCTTGTCGGTGTGCCCCGCAGGCACAAATCGCACGCGGCTCGGACTTCCGTTCGGACTCGGATCGAAGCCTGCGAAGAGGGACTGCGCACCGACCGGCGGAGCAGCAGACGCCGTGAAACCTGAGCTGGCGGCGATCGCCCCAGCGCAGTCGCCGCGACAGCGGGCGGGCCGTGGCCCACCTGAGAGCACACGCACGAGAGGCGACGCAGATGTCCAGAATCTGGCTGCGCAATCCCAAGGCCGTCCACCTCGGCCGCAATACTGACGCGACCGCCGACGGTGGGATCGTCATCGACACTGAGACCGGGACGATCGTCGAGCTCGTGCCGGCTGGCCGCGAGCCTGTGGGCGGTGGGCCCGTGGACGATGGGGCATCGAGCAGCGGCCCCGCCGGAGCCTTCGACGAGATCATCGACGTCAGCGATCACGTCATCACCCCGGGGCTCATCAACACCCATCACCACTTCTATCAGACGCTCACCCGCGCGTGGGCTCCCGTCGCCGACCTCCCGCTCTTCGGCTGGCTGACGAACCTCTACCCCGTGTGGGCGCGCCTGACTCCGCAGGCCCTCGAGCTCGCGACCACCGTCGCCCTGGCCGAACTCCTCGAATCCGGCTGCACGGCTGCCGCCGACCACCACTACCTCTTCCCGACGGGCATGGACGACGCGATCGACATCGAGGTCGAGGCCGTCCGCCGCCTCGGCATGCGCGCGATGCTCACCCGCGGATCGATGTCCCTCGGCGAGGAGGACGGAGGCCTCCCGCCGCAGCAGACCGTCCAGGACCCCGAGGTCATCCTCGCCGACTCCCGCCGCCTCGTCGAGACCTATCACGAGCGCGGCGCCGGCGCGCAGGTGCAGATCGGCCTCGCCCCGTGTTCCCCGTTCTCGGTGACCACCGAGCTCATGCGCGAGTCCGCGGCGCTCGCCGCCGACCTCGACGTCCGCCTCCACACCCACCTCGCCGAGACCCTCGACGAGGAGGACTTCTGCCGCGAGCGCTTCGGTCTGCGCACCGTCGACTACCTCGACTCGGTCGGCTGGCTCGGCGATCGCACGTGGCTCGCCCACGGAATCCACTTCGACGACGAGGAGATCGCCCGCCTCGGCGCGGCCGGCGTCTCCGTCGCCCACTGTCCGACCTCGAACATGCGCCTGGCCTCGGGCATCGCCCGCGCCGTCGAACTCGAGGACGCGGGCGTCCACGTCGGCCTCGGCGTCGACGGCTCTGCCTCGAACGACGCCTCGAACCTCATCCGGGAGGTCCGGCAGGCCCTCTACCTCCAGCGTCTGCGCTACGGCGCCGAGGCGGTCACGTGCGAGCGCGTCCTCGACTGGGCGACCGCGGGTTCGGCGGCAGCGCTGGGCCGCGACGACATCGGCACCATCGCGGTCGGCAGGCAGGCCGACCTCGCGCTGTTCCGCCTCGACGGGCTTGCCTTCTCCGGCTCCCACGACCCGATCCCCGCCCTCGTCCTCTGCGGCGCGGAGAAGGCCGACCGCGTCATGGTCGGCGGGCAGTGGCGCGTAATCGACGGTCACGCGATCGACGCGGACGGGCAGGCGCTCGACAAGGAGGCCCTCATCGCCGCCCACCAGGAGGAGGCGCGACGGCTCGTCAGCGGGTGAGTCCTACTCACCGCTCCTTTGTCGAGCCGTCCCCCTCGAGGAATCCGCGCAGGAGCTGCTCGGTGCCCTCGGCGTGCTGGGCCGCCAGCGTCGCCGCCGCCTCGGCGTCATGGTCGAGGATCGCTGCGACGAGCTGCTGATGCTGCGTGCACGAATGCTCGACGTTCGTGTGGATGAACGGAATCCGATCGAGCAGCGCATTGATCCGGTCCCGCGTCGTCGCCGCGGCATGCGCGAGCGACGGGATGCCTGTGAGCTCGGCGATCGTGAGATGGAAGCGGGCATCGAGGGCGCGGAACTGCTCGATGTCCTCGGCCGAGGACCCCAGCGGCATCCAGCAGCTCCGCTCCGCGGAGATGAGCCTCTCCCGCTCCTCGGCGCCGAGTTCGCGACCGGCCACGATCCGTGCCGCCGAGGTCTCGAGGATGTGCCGGAACCGCACCGCATCGTCGAGCTCGCCGAGGTCGACCCCGGCTCCCGTGTCCGCGCTCGGCAGCCGGGTGACGAAGGCGCCTCCGTACCGGCCCCGCCGGACGTCGACGACGCCGGCTGTCTGCAGTTCGCTCAGCGCCTGGCGCAGGGTGGCCCGTGAGACGTCGATCCGCGCGGCGAGCTCCCGCTCGGGCGGCAGCTTGTCCCCGACGAGGTACTGGCCGAGGCGGATCGCGCGCAGCAGCTCGGCGATCGTGTGCTCGAAGACGTTGCCCCCGCGCATCCGGGCAGGGCGAGTGGGAGAGCCAGCGGCGCTGTGCCTCTCGTCCCCGGCATCGGCAGTCCGTTCCACGCCCAAACCTCCTCTCACCTCGACTTCCCTCCGCGGCCTCGACGGAGCTCGTCTCGACCTTCGGCAGATCCTTGACACCGTGATCTGAGTCATACTACATTCGACCCCAGCCAATGGTCTGATTGTGATCCATTGAACGTGATGGGGCGGATATGAGCAAGAACATCGAGTACGGCAACGTCGACGAGAACTACCTCGAGAAGCGGCAGCTGAAGAAGGGCGCGGCCGGGTGGATCCTGCTCGCCGGCCTCGGCGTCGCCTACGTCATCTCCGGTGACTTCTCCGGCTGGAACCTCGGCCTCGCCGAAGGCGGCTGGGGCGGTCTCCTCATCGCCTTCCTCCTCATGGGGCTCATGTACGTGTGCATGGTCTTCGGCCTCGCCGAGCTCTCCTCGACCCTGCCGACCGCGGGCGCCGGCTACGGATTCGCCCGCCGCGCGCTCGGCCCGCTGGGCGGCTTCGCCACAGGCATGGCGATCCTCATCGAGTACACAATGGCTCCGGCGGCGATCTCGACGTTCATCGCCGGCTACGTCCAAGCCCTCGGCATCCTCCCCGAATCCGTCCCCACGTGGACAATCTACCTCGCCGCGTACGCGATCTTCGCCGGCGTCCACCTCTGGGGCGTCGGCGAGGCGCTGCGGCTGATGTTCGTCATCACCGCGATCGCCGTCATCGCCCTCATCGTCTTCGTCGTCGCCGCGGTCGGCCACTTCGATGCCGCGAACCTCTTCGACATCGAACCGACGACCGCTCTCGGCTCGAGCGCGTTCCTGCCGATGGGCTTCAGCGGTCTGCTCGCCTCGCTCGTCTTCGGCATCTGGTTCTTCCTCGCGATCGAGGGCGTGCCCCTGGCCGCCGAGGAATCCGCCGACCCGAAGCGCGACATGCCCCGCGGCATCATCACCGCGATGGCGATCCTCGTCGTCTTCGGCGCTCTCATGCTCCTCCTCGTCCCCGGCATCGCGGGCTCGGCGGCCATGGGCGAATCCGACAACCCGCTGCCCGAGGCGCTGCGCTTCGTCTACGGCGAGAACTCGTGGCTGGCGACCTTCGTCAACTGGGCGGGCCTCGCGGGTCTCATCGCGAGTTTCTTCTCGATCATCTTCGCCTACTCCCGCCAGCTCTTCGCGCTCTCCCGCGCCGGTTACCTGCCCAAATGGCTCTCCCTGACCGGCAAGCGCAAGACCCCGGTCCTCGCGCTCATCGTCCCCGGCACGATCGGCTTCCTCATCGCCGTCCTCTCCGGCGGCAACGGCGGAGTCCTCCTCAACGTCGCCGTCTTCGGCGCCACCGTCTCCTACGTCCTGCTCAACCTCTCGCACATCCGCCTGCGCTTCAAGGAGCCGGACCTGCCTCGCGGTTACCGCACCCCCGGCGGTGTCGTGACGACGGGCATCGCCCTCGTGCTTGCCTCGGTGGCCGTCGTCGCGACCTTCTTCGTCGACATCCTCGCCGCCGCGATCGCCGCCGGCGTCTTCCTCATCGCGCTCGCCTACTTCTGGTTCTACTCCCGCCACCACCTCGTCGCGAGCGCACCCGAAGAGGAGTTCGCCCAGATCGAGGCCGCCGAGAGCGAACTCAAATAGACAGCGGACTCAGACAGACAGCGGACTCAGACAGATCCTGACCACCTCAACGACCGACGAGACAGCACGCACAGAGAACTGAGGTACCACCGATGACCCATCTGACCACGCCCTCCGAGGCCACCTCCGCCGAGGCGGCAGCCCCTGCCGATGTCGCCCCGGCAGCCGCCTCGGCGCCCACGACGGCACACGCCCCGCAGCGGACCACCCGCGGATCCCTCCAGGCGAAGCCGCTCACCCTCGACGAACTGCGCCGACTCACCGAGGCCGGAGAGATCGACACCGTCGTCGTCGCCGTCACCGACGCCCAGGGACGCCTCCAGGGCAAACGCCTGGGCGCACAGTTCTTCCTCGACGACGTCGCTGGGCACGGCTCCGAGGCCTGCAACTACCTGCTCGCCGTCGACGTCGACATGAACACCGTCGACGGCTACGAGATGTCCTCGTGGGAGACCGGGTACGGCGACATGGTCATGCAGCCCGACCTCGCGACCCTGCGCCTCATCCCATGGCAGCCGGGCACGGCCATGGTCAACTGCGATCTCCTCTGGACCACCGGCGCCGAGGTGACCGCCTCCCCCCGGCAGATACTCAAGAAGCAGCTCGACCGCCTCGCCGAGGCGGGGATGAGCGCCCACGTCGGCACCGAACTCGAGTTCATCACCTTCGATACGAGCTACGAGGACGCGTTCGCCTCGAAGTACCAGGGGATGACCCCGGCGAACCAGTACAACGTCGACTACTCCCTCCTCGGCACCGCTAGGATCGAACCGCTGCTGCGCGACATCCGCAACTCGATGGCCGGTGCCGGCCTCTACGTCGAGGGAGCGAAGGGCGAGTGCAACTTCGGTCAGCACGAGATCACCTTCCGCTATCAGCAGGCGCTCAAGGCCTGCGACGACCATGCGGTCTACAAGAACGGGGCGAAGGAGATCGCCGCCCAGCACGGCAAGTCGATCACCTTCATGGCGAAGTACGACCAGAAGGAGGGATCGTCGTGCCATATCCACTTAAGCTTCCGATCCGCTGACGGCGACATGGTCATGGCCGGCGACGGTGAGCACGGCTTCTCCCCACTCATGGAGCACTTCATCGCCGGCCAGCTCGCCTGCATCGAGGACTTCACGTACTTCTTCGCCCCGAACATCAACTCCTACAAGCGCTTCGTCGAGGGCTCGTTCGCCCCCACCGCCGTGGCCTGGGGCTTCGACAACCGCACGTGCGCGTTCCGCGTCGTCGGGCACGGACCGTCCCTGCGCGTCGAATGCCGGGTCGGCGGCGCCGACCTCAACCCCTACCTCGCCGCGGCCGCCCTCATCGCCGCCGGCCTCCACGGGATCGAGAACGAACTCGAACTCCCGCCGATCACTGAAGGCAACGCGTACACGACCGATGCGAAGCGCCTGCCGACGACGCTCACCGGTGCCCGCGACCTGCTCGAAACCTCCGAGATCGCCAAGGCGGCCTTCGGAGATGACGTCGTGCGCCACTACGTCCATGCCGCCGATGTCGAACTCGACGCCTACAATGCGACCGTGACCGACTGGGAGAGGATCCGTGGCTTCGAACGACTCTGAGAGGGCGGACGCCGCCCCGGTCATCGCGATCACCTCGTACATGCAGCAGGCCCAGTGGGGAGTCTGGGACGCCGAGGCGGCCCTCATCCCCGCCGACTACGTCCGGATGGTCGCGGGGTGCGGGGCGATCCCCGTCCTCCTGCCCCCGCACGGGCAGACGCCCGAGGTCCTCGACCGCGTCGACGGCCTCCTCATCGCAGGCGGTGCCGATGTCACCGCCGAGGCGTACGGACAGGTTCCGCACGAGCGGACCGCCTCCCAGCCCTTCCGCGACGAGTCCGAGTTCCTCCTCTTCCGCGGCGCGCGGGAGCGCGGGCTGCCCGTCCTCGGCATCTGCCGGGGCCTCCAGGTCATCACCGTGGCCACCGGGGGCACCCTCATCCAGCACCTGCCCGAGGTCCTCGGGCACTCCGACTACCAGCCGAACCCCGGCGTCTACGGCGAGGTCGCAGTGACGACGGAGCCGGGCAGCCTCGCCCGGGCCATCCTCGGGGAGGCGGCTACGGCACCCTGCTATCACCATCAGGCGGTCGACCGCCTCGGCGAGGGATTCGTCGTCACCGCCCGCAGCGGTGACGGACTTATCGAAGCCATCGAACCCGACCCTGCCCGCTCTGCGGAGACCGGTGAGGACGGGTGGCTGTTCGCGGTGCAGTGGCACCCCGAGCACAACCCGGACGACGCCCGCGTCGTCTCAGCCCTCGTCGACGCGGCCAGGCAGCGGATGAGCGGAACCGGGGTCCGCCTCGGCGAGAGGATCACAACGTGAAGGAGAGCAGTGACGTGAGTACGTTCACCGTCGTCAACCCGGCCACAGAGGAGTCGATCGCCGAGGTGGAGCTCGCCGATGTCGACGCCACCGACGCCGCGATCGCGAAGGCGCAGACGGCCTTCGACGAGTGGCGGAAGGTCGCCCCCGGCGACCGGGCGCGGCTGCTGCGGCGCTTCGCCGACGCTGTCGGCGGGGCGATCGACGAACTCGCCGCCCTCGAGGTCGCCAACGCCGGGCACACGATCTCGAACGCGACGTGGGAGGCGGGCAACGTCCGCGACGTCATCGAGTACTTCGCGGCGATGCCCGAACGCCTCTTCGGCCGGCAGATCCCCGTCGACGGGGGAGTGAACATCACCTTCGCCGAACCGCTCGGGGTCGTCGGGGTCATCGTCCCGTGGAACTTCCCCATGCCGATCGCCTCGTGGGGGTTCGCCCCCGCGCTCGCCGCCGGCAACACCGTCGTCCTCAAACCGGCCGAGATCACCCCGCTCACGGCGATCCGCATCGGCGAACTCGCCCGCGAAGCCGGGATCCCCGAGGGCGTGCTGACGATCATCCCCGGCAAGGGATCTGTCGTCGGCGAACGCTTCGTCACCCACCCTGCCGTACGGAAGATCGTCTTCACCGGCTCCACCGAGGTGGGCAAGCGGATCATGGCCGGCTGCGCGGCGCAGGTGAAGAACCTCACCCTCGAACTCGGCGGCAAGAACTCGAACATCGTCTTCGACGACGCCGACATCGCCGCCGCTGCGGCAGCGGCCCCCGGGGGCGTCTTCGACAACTCGGGACAGGACTGCTGCTCTCGCTCGCGGCTGCTCGTCCAAAGGGGGATCTATGACGAGTTCATGGCCGCCCTCGAGGAGTCCGTCGGAGACTTCGCCGCCGCCGATCCGACGCTTCCGGACACGGCGATGGGACCGCTGGTGACCGCAGCGCACCGGGACAAGGTCGCCTCCTACGTCGCCGCCGGCGAGGTCGCGTTCCGGGGAACGGCACCGGAGGGACCGGGGTTCTGGTTCCCGCCGACCGTGCTCACCCCGGCCTCGACCTCCACCGCTGACTTCACGGAGGAGATCTTCGGTCCCGTCCTCTCGGTCGTGCCCTTCGACACCGAGGCCGACGCCCTGCGGATCGCCAACGACACCGAATACGGGCTCTCGGGCTCGATCTGGACGAACAGTCTCGACCGGGCGATGAGGGTCTCCCGCGGGGTCGAGGCCGGGAACCTCTCGGTGAACTCGCACGCCTCGGTCCGGTACTGGACGCCGTTCGGCGGGTTCAAGCAGTCCGGGCTCGGCCGCGAGCTCGGCCCCGACGCGGTCGCGTCATTCACGGAAGTCAAGAACGTCTTCTTCGCGACCCGGCCGGGGGAGTGAGCCGGGCTCGGCGAGCTCCAGACCCACCACCTCAGCCACACCACCTCAGACACACCAACTCAGACACACCACCTCAGACACATCACCAAGGAGAACCATGACCACAGCGGCAACCCGACTCAAGGACAAGGTCTGCGTCATCACCGGCGGTGCCTCGGGCATCGGGCTGGCGAGCGCGAAGCGGCTCGCCGAAGAGGGCGCGAAGGTCGTCATCGCCGACCTCGACGAGGCTCGCGGCCAGGAGGTCGCCGAGGAACTCGGCGGGCTCTTCGTCCGCGTCAACGTCGCCGACGAGGAGGATGTGAAGAACCTCTTCGACACCACCGTCGAGCACTACGGCCGGGTCGACGTCGCGTTCAACAACGCCGGCATCAACCCCACCGAGGACAATTCGATCCTCACGACCGACCTCGCCGCGTGGCAGAAGGTCCAGACGGTCAACCTCACCTCGGTCTTCCTCTGCTGCAAGTACGCGCTCACCCACATGGTCAGGCAGAGGTCGGGATCGGTCATCAACACCGCATCGTTCGTCGCCCTCATGGGGGCCGCCACCTCGCAGATCTCCTACTCGGCCTCGAAGGGCGGGGTGCTCTCGATGAGCCGAGAACTCGGGGTCCAGTTCGCCAAGGACGGCATCCGCGTCAACGCCCTGTGTCCCGGACCGGTGAACACGCCGCTGCTCCAGGAGCTCTTCGCCGCCGACCCCGTGCAGGCTCAGCGCCGCCTCGTCCACGTGCCCAGCGGCCGCTTCGGTGAGCCCGAGGAGATCGCCGCGGCCGTGGCGTTTCTCGCCAGCGACGATTCGACGTTCGTCAACGCCTCCACGTTCACCGTCGACGGCGGCATCACCTCGGCGTACGTCACTGCGGAGTGAGGGCGGCGGCTGAGTTGGGGCGTGCGGGGCTCTCGGTCAAGCCGGAGCGCACTTTTCGGGCGTTCCTCGCATCGCAAAGTGCTCGCCGGCTTGACCGAGGAGAATGAGGCCATGGCAGACGTGAGGATTCTCGTCATCGAACACGAGAAAGGCACCGGTCCTGAACGCTTCGGGCAGTGGCTCGAGGAGGCCGGCGCCGAGGTGGTCGTCGTCCGTCCGTACCTCGGCGAGGCGATCCCGGCCCCCGGCGACTACGCTGCGCTCCTCGTCCTCGGCGGCGCCGCAGGTCCCCTCGAGGACACGGCGAATCCGTGGTTTCCGCAGGTGAGGGAGCTGCTGCAGCGCTCTGCTGGCGGTGAGTTCCCGAGCTTCAACGTCTGCCTCGGCGGGGAGCTGCTCGCCGCGGCCACGGACGCGCGGATCTCCCGGCGGGAGCGCCCGCAGATCGGGATCTACGATCTCCGCACCACCTCGGCGGGGGAGTCGGACCCGGTCTTCGCCGCACTCGCCGGACGGACGCTGCCCTCGGTGCTCTTCCATCAGGAGGAGATGAGCCTGCCGGAGGGTGCGGAACTCCTCGTCACCGGCTCGGACGCGCCTGTGCAGGGGTTCCGGGTCGGCGAGTTCGCGTGGGGGACGCAGTTCCACCCGGAGACCGACGCCGTGCAGATCGCCCGCTGGCTGTCCTCGGACTCGGTCCCGCTGCCCGAGGGGAAGACGGCCGAGTCGATCGTCGAGGAGGTCCGCGCCGCCGACGCGGAGCTCATCGCGTGGGGCCGCGAGCTCGCGCAGAGATTCGTCGAGTATCTGCGCAGGCGAGAGGGCCGAAACGGCGCTGGGGCGGATGACGTCAACCTGACAACGAGCTGAGCGCTTGTTAGGTTGATGCTGGGTGCCGGTCCCGGACCGATCCTCCGGACGAATCCCTCACTCGCACCCGTGCGCATGAATTCCATAACTGAACACCTGTCCCAGCTCTCGGCCGTCGAGGCCCCGACCGGCACACTCCAGGCCGCCGACACAGTGCAGGCCGCCGGAATCGACCAGGCGATCGAGTCCTTCCTCGGGCCGATCGCGCAGACCTTCAGCAGCATCGTCTTCTTCGAGCTGCGCATCGGCGACCTCGGCATCCCGCTCATCGTCGTCTGGCTCATGGCCGCCGCGGTCTTCCTCACGATCTACCTCCGCTTCCAGCCGGTCACAGGTCTGAAGTACTCGCTCGGCATCATCCGCGGACGCTTCACCCGCAAAACCGACCCCGGTCAGGTCTCGAGCTTCCAGGCGCTCGCCACCGAGCTCTCGGGCACCGTGGGCCTGGGCAACATCGCGGGTGTGGCCGTGGCGATCACGGTCGGCGGACCGGGCGCTGCGCTGTGGATCATCATCTTCGGCTTCTTCGCGATGACGGTGAAGATGGCCGAGGCGACGCTGGGTGTGAAGTACCGGCGCATCAACGACGACGGCACGGTCGCCGGCGGGCCGATGTACTACCTCCGCGACGGACTCGCCGAGATCGGACGCCCGAAGCTCGGGAAGTTCTTAGCCGCGTTCTACGCCCTCACCGCGGTCATCGGCGTCATCGGTGCCGGCAACCTGTTCCAGGCGAACCAGGCGGCGTCGATCCTCGTCGGCGCCACCGGGGGCGAGGACAGCTTCCTCGCCGACAAGCTCTGGCTCATCGGCGTCGTCATCGCCGTCCTCACCGCGCTCGTCATCCTCGGCGGGATCCGGAAGATCGGGCAGTGGACGTCGAAGCTCCCGCCGATGATGGCGATCCTCTACTTCCTCTCCGTCATCGTCATCCTCATCGTCAACGCGGGCGCCATCCCCGGCGCGTTCGTCCTCATGGTCGAGGGCGCGTTCAGCCCCGACGGCATCGCCGGGGGCATCGTCGGCGTCGCGATCGTCGGCATTCAGCGGGCGCTGTTCTCCAACGCCGCGGGCATCGGCTCGGCCGCGATGGCCCATGCCGCGTCGAAGACGACGAAGCCGGCGACCGAGGGCTTCGTCGCGATGTGGGAGCCGCTCATCGACTCCGTCATCGTCTGCACGCTCACCGCGCTCGCGATCATCACCACCGGGCTCTACACGACGAGCACCGAGGACGGCATCGGGCTGACCGCCGAGGCATTCGGCACTGTGAGCAGCTGGTTCCCGATCCTGCTCACCGTCGCCGTCGTCCTCTTCGCGTTCTCGACGATCCTCGCCTACGGATACTACGGGCAGCAGGCCCTGGGCTACCTGACGGGGAACTCGAAGAAGGCGGACAAGGCGTACCAGATCTTCTGGATCCTCGCCGTCATCGTCGGCGCCTCGATGTCGCTCGAGTCGGTCATCGCCTTCTCGGATGCGATCTTCTTCCTCATGGCCCTTCCCAACCTGCTCGGCATCTACTTCCTCTGCCGCATCCTCCGCCTCGAGATCCTCCGGCTGCGGAAGAAGATCGACGTCGGGGTGGTCACCGAGATCAGCCCGCCGGAGCTCCAGGTGGGCATGGGCGACCATGAGCCCACGTCGGAGCAGGTCGCCGCCGCCGAGGCGGGACGCCGGCGCAAACGCGACCGGCTCCGCGAGGTGCGCAGCACGCTCAGGGAGAAGAAGCTCGCCCGCGCGAAGAAGGGCGAGTGAAGCGGCCGACCGGCTGTCCGGTCGGCCACCTCACTCCGCGGCTCAGGGCTTGACGATCTTCTGATCGGTGTTCGAGTAGCTGATCGAATCGGCCATCGAGCCGACGAGGCCCATCGTCACCCGCACCAGTCCCGGTTCGACGTCGTCGAGCGGGGGCGGGGTGTCGGTGCCGATGGTCAGCGACTTCCCGTCCTTCGTCGTCGCGGTGATCGACCCGATGTAGACGCTTACATCCCCCTTGAGCGTCATCTCGTCCGCCTTGGTCACGAGGCCCGGCTCACCGGGCGGGCGGACCGTGAGCGAGAAGCCGGTGATCGTGATCGAATCAGCGGTGATCTTCAGCGCCCGGATCGACCCGCCGTCCGCGGTGGGCACCGAGACGATCGAGACGCCGCTCAGCCCCGTGAACGAGAGCTTCTCCGAGCCCAGCGACGCCGGGGTCTTCGCGAAGATCGGCGCATCGTCGTCCTCCGTCGCCTCGACGGGTTCCGGCGACTCCGTCGGTGACGGGGACTCCGTGGGCTCCGGGGACTCTGTCGGCGACTCGGTCGGACCGGGTGACGGAGACTCGGTGGGCGACTCCGTCGGGGTGGGACCCACGCTCGGTCCCGGCTCGGCCGGATCCCCGCACGGGGACTGCGGACTGCACAGCGCCCCGGAACCGGGCCCCACCTCGGCGGCGGAGGCCCCCATCGACGTGAGCACCGTCGCGGGAACGGTGAGGGCGAGTGCCGAGAGAGCCAGCGCGGCGCTGCGGACGGGCGCCCTCATACGATGCCTTCCCGGCTCGCGGTCTCCGCGACGTCCCTCCGTTCGTCCCCCGATCCGACGGACTCTGCGCTCGATTCATCGCTCGGTTCGCGGGGCCCATCCACGCGACGACGAGCACGGCGCCGATGCTCGCGAGCAGCATCCCGAGGATGAAGCCGCCGAGATTGACCCCGACGAGCGAGTAGACCGCGATGATGAGCGCGAGGATCCCGTAGAACACGTGGTGGACGGGCATCGCCATCGCGAGGGCGCCGAGGACGACGAGGGTGATCGGGATGATCGTCGCCTGGAGCCCCTCGATGCCGAGCTGGATGTGGAGATTGCCCGTGTCGAGCTGACCGGAGAAGAAGAGCTCGATCCCGCCGAGGATGACGAGGAGTCCGCCGATGAACGGCCGCTGTCGACGCCAGCGCCGGAAGCCTCCGGTCCGCTCCGTCCGGTGGCGACCGCGGCGTTACTGTGTGTTCGCTCGTCGTGTCTGTGCGCTCGCCATCAGAAGCACGTCTTCGATCCGTCGGTGAGCTCGAGCTTCATCCCCTTGAGGGTGAAGACTGACGCCTGAGTGCTCCACGCCGTCTGCTCGAGTCCCGAGATCGAGATGGTGTCCGAATCCTGGGCGAAGTCGCCCGCAGTGCCCTTGGCCTTGGTGTTGACGCCGGAGGCGTCGACGCCGATGCGGATGTTCGAGAACTCGGCGTCGCCCTTGAGTCCGGTCATCCCGATCTGCAGATCGCTCGCCGTCGCTGGTTCGTCGCCGCCGCCGGCGGTGATGAGCACTCCGGCCTTGCCGAGCGGCGTGTCGGTGACCGCGGATTGGCAGAGATCGCTGAGCTCGGCGCTCTTGATGTTCGCGATCGCGACCGTGTGCTTGCCGCCCTCGCTGTCCTCGGCGGTGCCGCCGTACTGGGAGAACCCCGTGCCCTCGAGCTGGGAGGCGCTGATCTGGAACTGGCTTCCCGACACCGAGAACGAGACCGGCACGGCACCCTGCGCGACACCTCCCATGAGACCGGCGGAGACGACGCCGGCGGGAATCGCGACGAGGGCGATCCGTCCGGCGTATGACGAGGTGAGCTTGCTGATGTGGCGGAACTTCGGGAACTTCATCGATCCTCTTCCCGACGCCGACGACTGCGTCGGCGCCTCAATATGTGACGTAAGTTACTACGGGGTGTTACTGGCGAGTATATCGATCGTCCTTTCAGACGCAACACCCTCTGAGGTCGCCGATGGGGGAGGGCTCCTTGTGTGCGGGGTGTTGAGGAGGGGGCGCGGCAGGACGGACGCCGCGAGAGTTCACCCCTCGAGGACGGACCAGTTCTCCCTGGTCAGGGTGACGGCGAGGTCGTGGTCGCCGGCGCGGATCGCGGCGAGGATCTCGATGTGCTGCTCCGGCGAAGCCGACCCCTTCTCCGAATCGAAGTGGAGGTATTCCGCACGGCGCAGCGTCGCGGTGACGACCTCGAGATGGTCGAGGATGAGCGGGTTGCCGCTGCGCGTGAGCGCCACCGCGTGGAAGTCGTCGTCGGCGGCGATCGCGGCCTCGCTGTCCGCGGCCTCGAGCGCGGCCTGGAGGCGTGCGTTCGCCTCATCCATCTCGGCGACGTCGTCGGCGTCGAGGTGCGGCAGTGCGAGCTTCATCCCCAGCGCATGGAGTTCGGCGGCGACCTGGCGGGCGTTGATGATCGCCGCAGGGTTCTCCGGGGCAACGCGGGTCATCTTCCCCGGCTCCGCGACGACGAGGCCGGCCTGGGCGAGGCGTTGCAGGGCCTCGCGCACCGGGGTGCGGGAGACCCGCAGCCACGACCCGAGCTCCTGATCGCGCAGCTGCTCTCCCGGTGCGAGCTGACCGCGGATGATGGCATCCCGTATCGACCGGTAGACGTCGTCGCGCAGCAGCGTGCGGTGCGGGATCGGTGACGCCTCGGGTATCGGCACGGCTGCTCTCCCTGTCTATGCGGTGACGGCTGGTCTGTACGGTGACAGCTGATCTGTGCGGTGACGGCTGGGTGGCCAGCCCCTGTGAATCCTGACATGTGGGATGGTCGGTCGCTCCTCATTGTAGCGACGCTCGGAATGCAATATATTGCATATCGTGAGGTGGGTCTCAACGACGAGGCCCATCCACCACTGCTCGTGACCCGACTGCCCGTGACCCGACCGACAGCGACACAGTCCCATCACCGCCCCCAGAGACGAGGACGCCATGGCCATCACCGACTTCGAGCGCTACCCCCTGACCTTCGGCCCGAGCCCCGTGCACGAGCTGCGCCGACTGAGCGACCACCTCGGCGGGGCGACGATCTGGGCGAAGCGCGAAGACGTCAACTCGGGTCTCGCATTCGGCGGGAACAAGACCCGCAAACTCGAGTACATCGTCCCCGACATCCTCGCCTCGGGCGCGGACACCCTCGTCTCGATCGGCGGCTACCAGTCCAACCACACCCGCCAGGTCGCCGCCGTCGCCGCGCACCTCGGACTGAAGTCCCGCCTCGTCCAGGAGCGCTGGGTCGACTGGGACGACCCGGTCAACGACCGGGTCGGCAACATCGAGATCTCACGGATCATCGGCGCCGACGTCCGCCTCGACGACTCCGGTTTCGACATCGGCATCCGCTCGAGCTGGGAGGACGCGATCGCCGAGGTGGAGGCCGCCGGCGGCACCCCGTACCCGATCCCGGCCGGAGCCTCGGAGCATCCCCTCGGCGGACTCGGGTTCGCGAACTGGGCGTACGAGGTCGCCGGACAGGAGGCCGAGCTCGGGGTCTTCTTCGACACCATCGTCGTCTGCACGGTCACCGGATCGACGCACGCCGGCATGATCGCCGGCTTCGCCGCCCTCGAAGCCGCCGGCGGCCGGCCCCGGACGATCATCGGCATCGACGCCTCGGCGACGCTGGACAAGACCCGCGAGCAGGTCACGCGGATCGCGAACCGCACCGCCGACCTCATCAGGCTCGGCCGCGAGATCACACCGGCCGAGGTCGACATCCGCTCCGGCTGGCAGGGACCCGCCTACGGCATCCCCGACGAGACGACGGTCGCCGCGATCCGCACGACCGCCGAACTCGAAGGCGTCATCCTCGACCCCGTCTACGAGGGCAAGTCGATGGCCGGACTCATCGACCTCGTCGGGGACGGGACGATCGGTGCGGATTCGACGGTCCTCTACGCCCACCTCGGCGGACAGCTCGCCCTCAACGCGTACAGCTCGATCTTCTCCGAGACTCCGACCCCCGCCACGACCCGCTGATCCCCCTTTCTCGAAAGGCACACGACCATGGCCGCGAACGACCAGCAGAGCACCGTGAACACGCCGAGCACCGACCAGCGCGACGCCGACGAACTCCACCAGTTCGAGACGTCGATGCAGGTCAGCCCGCCCGGCACGAACGACAGGCCGCTGACCGCCTCGGCCTCGGGTGAGGACGAGGTCCTCGACGAGATCGCCCAGCGCGTGCTCTGGCTCGCCACCTCGATCATCGACCGCGCCAACCGCGGGCGGGCCAACAGCGACGGCGTCAAGGTCGGCGGACATCAGGCGTCCTCGGCGTCGATGGCCGGCATCATGACCGCACTCTGGTTCACGACGCTGCGCTCTGTCGACCGCGTCTCCGTCAAACCGCACGCCTCCCCGGTCCTCCACGCGATCAACTACCTCCTCGGCGACCTCGACGTCTCCTACCTCGACACCCTGCGCTCGCGCGGCGGCCTCCAGCCGTACCCCTCGCGGACGAAGGACCCCGACACCGTCGACTTCTCGACGGGATCCGTCGGCATCGGCGCGACCGCCCCGATCTGGGCGGCCCTGGCCCATCGGTACGTCTCCGACCGCTTCCCCGACACCCCCTCAGCCGGTCGTTTCTACTCCCTCCTCGGCGACGCGGAGATGGACGAAGGCGCGGTGTGGGAGGCGATCATCGACCCCGAAGTCCGCGCGCTCGGCGAAGTCACGTGGATCGTCGATCTCAACCGCCAGTCCCTCGACCGGGTCATCCCCGACGTCCAGATCCAACGCCTCCAGGGCATGTTCGCCGCCGCCGGCTGGCAGGTGCTCACGTGTCAGTGGGGGCGCCGGCTCGAGACCGTCTTCGCCGGTGAGGCAGGTGAGGCGCTGCGGCAGCGGCTCGTCTCGATGCCCAACCCCGAGTACCAGCGTCTCCTGCGTGCCCATCCCACCGAAGTCCACGACCGTCTGCTCGCCGGCTTCGCCGAGGCGGACGCCGCCTCCCTGCGCACCGTCACCGACCGCTTCGCCCCCGACGACCTCGCCTCCCTCATCCGCGACCTCGGCGGCCACGACCTCGGCCAGCTCGTCGACACGTTCGACCAGATCGACGACACGCGTCCGACCGTCGTCTTCGCCTACACGATCAAGGGCCGTGGCCTTGCCACCGAAGGCCACCCCGGCAACCACGCCGCGCAGCTCACCGAGGACCAGATGCGCGACCTCGCCGCCGCCTCGGGGATGGACCTCGAGAACCCATGGCAGACCTTCGACGCGGACACCCCGGCCGGTCGGCTCTGCGTCGAGACTGCCGAGCGCCTGCGCCGGGAGCCGATCACCACCCATGCCGTCGCCGAGGTGCCCGCCGAGCTCGGGTTCACCCCGAAGGCCGTCGTCTCCACGCAGGCCGCGCTCGGACGGTTCCTCGCCGACCTCAAGAACGTCGCCCCCGAGGTCGCCCGCCGCGTCGTGACCGTCTCACCCGACGTCGCGACGTCGACCAACCTCGGCGGATGGATCAACAAGACCGGTGTGTGGTCACCGGCCGGACGCGAGGACTGGTTCTCCGACGACCGGGAGCGGGTGCTCAAGTGGCACGAGGACTCGAGCGGCCAGCACATCGAGATGGGCATCGCCGAGATCAACCTCGTCTCCCTCGCCGGTGAGCTCGGCACCACCGGGCAGCGGTGGGGTCAGCCGCTGCTGCCGATCGCGACGATCTACGATCCGTTCATCAACCGCGCCCTCGAACCGTGGACGTTCGGGCTCTACGCGGGCGGACGCTCGATCATGGTCGGCACTCCCTCCGGTGTGACCCTCGCCCCTGAAGGCGGGGCGCACCAGTCGTTCAACACTCCGTCGGTCACTCTCGAGATCCCGAAGCTCACCAGCTGGGAGCCGGCGTTCGCGCAGGACCTCGAATGGACGCTGCTCGAAGCGCTGCGCGACCTCGCCGATCCCGACGGCGACTCCGCGTACTTCCGGCTGACGACCCGGCCCGTCGCCCAGGAGCGTGCCGCCGTCCCCACCGATCCGCTCCTGCGCGAGCGCCGCAGGCAGCAGGTCATCGCCGGTGGCTACCGGCTGAGCGACCATCCGGCGAGCGAGGACGCGGTCACCCTCGTGGGCGTCGGGGCGATGATGACCGAGGTCCTCGACGCCGCAGAAAGGCTCGAGAGTCTTGGCATCCGCGCCGGTGTCGTGTGCCTGACCTCGCCGTCGAAGATCTTCCGGGCCGTCCAGGAGCGGACCCGGGTGAGTCCGAGCCCGCGCTCGGCCATCGCCGACGAGCTCTTCCCCGCCGCACACCCGGCACCGCTCGTCACCGTCCTCGACGGCCACCCGCACACGCTGTCGTTCCTCGCCGGCATCCGCGGAGACCGGACGCGCAACCTCGGCGTCAGCGACTTCGGGCAGGCCTCCTCGGTCTCCGAGGCCCACGAGATCCACGGCATCGACACGGTCTCGATCGTCTCGAACGCCCTCGACCTGCTCGGGAGGTGAGCGTCACCGGCGCCGAGGTGGGTCCCCCGCCTCGGCGGGTGCGGACCCCTGATTCGGCAGGTGCGGGGGTCCTCGAACCGGCCTGCCGAAACCGTGACAGCCGTAGTCCTCACCTACGGAATCCGTCGATTGATTCGCGGAATCCGCACAACCTCGGCGGGGGCATCGGGAGGCTCGGAGTGCTGATGATACCCCCAGGTTCCGGCACTTGTTGCTCAGGTCACGTGTTGATAGCGTGAGAGTCAGGCATACGCGATCCGTCGATTCGGGCGGCGTCGCAGTAGGCAACCGCTTCCCTGGAATCACCCAGGGTGCCATGAGTCAAAGGAGTCTGGAATGAGCAGTTCAGTCAGCGCCGCGACCGGCTACCGGGTCGAGAACCCGGCCACGGGCGAGATCGTCGAGCGGTTCGACACCGCCACCGACGAGCAGATCGGTCAGGTCATCGACGAAGCTCAGGCTGCTTACCTGAAGTGGCGTGAGAAGAGCATCGAGGATCGTGCCGCGATCGTCAACAAGGTCGCAGCCCTCTTCGGTGAGCGCAAGGAAGAGCTCGCGAAGATCATCGCCGAGGAGATGGGCAAGCCCATCCCCGAGGGCATCGAGGAAGCCGAGTTCTGCGAGGCGATCTTCAACTACTACGCCGACAACGGGCCCGAGTTCTCCAAGGACGAGGAGATCAAGTCCTTCTCCGGCGGCAAGGCCTACATCCAGCGCCGTCCCGTCGGCGTGATCCTCGGCATCATGCCGTGGAACTTCCCGTACTACCAGGTGGCCCGCTTCGCCGCGCCGAACCTCGTGCTCGGCAACACGATCATCCTCAAGCACGCTGAGATCTGCCCGCGTTCGGCGGCCGCGATCCAGCAGATCATGGATGACGCCGGCGTGCCCAAGGGCGTGTACAACAACGTCTACGCCTCGCACGACCAGATCGAGACGATCATCGCCGATCGCCGTGTCCAGGGCGTCTCGCTCACCGGGTCCGAGCGGGCCGGGTCGATCGTCGGCGCACTCGCCGGCAAGTACCTCAAGAAGGCCGTGCTCGAGCTCGGCGGATCCGATCCGTACATCATCCTCGACACCGACAACCTCGACGAGGCCGTCGACACCGCATGGGGCACCCGCCTGTACAACACCGGCCAGGTCTGCAACGCGAACAAGCGGATGATCGTCATGGACGACATCTACGACGACTTCGTCGCCGGGATCACCGAGCGCGCGAAGTCCTCGGAGAAGTCGAACCCGTCCGAGCCCGTCGAAGGCGGATACTCGCCCCTGTCCTCGCGGTCTGCCGCGGAGAACCTCCGCAAGCAGCTCGAGCGCGCGGTCGAGCAGGGCGCGACGCTCGTCGGCGGCGAACTCGCCGACGACGGTTCGGCCTACATCACCCCGGCCGTGCTCACCGGCGTGACCTCGGACATGGATGCGTTCCGCGAGGAGCTCTTCGGACCCGTGGCCACGGTCTACAAGGTCTCGAGCGACGACGAGGCCCTCGAACTCGCCAACGACACGGACTTCGGCCTCGGCGGTGCCGTGTTCTCGAAGGACGAGGAGCGCGCGGCGAAGATCGCCCAGCAGCTCGACGTCGGCATGTCGAACGTCAACACCCCCGCCGGTGAGGGCGCGGAGATCCCGTTCGGCGGCACGAAGCGCTCGGGCTTCGGCCGCGAGCTCGGCCCCTACGGCATGGACGAGTTCGTCAACAAGCGCATGTACTACGTCGCCGAGTGACACCCTGACCGGGGTGCGCCGCTGAGCAGTGCTTGTCGCTGACTCAGACGGCGGGGCACGGTCGGTCGGTTGCACGTTCGGTTGCACGTGAGCGGGCGTCGCGTCCGGTGCGGGAGAGTCCTCCCGGGCTGGGTGCGGCGCCCGCTTCGCGTGCCCGAGCTCGTCTTTCGGGCGCACCCGGTGGCACCGCGCACGCCACTGCGCCCCTTGCCGAGCCCCCTGCCGCGCCCCCGAGGAGGATCCGGTTCGAATCTGGCACCAGAATCGAACCGGATCCTCCTCGGGAAGCGCGACGCCGGCGTCCGACGCACCGACGTCCGACGGCTGCGGTGACGACCACCTCGGCGGGGATCATGTTCAGCCACTGCGCAACCTTCGCCGTCTAGACTGCGGAGTATGACGGAAGAGTGGACATCGCGGTGGCACATCACCGGGAAGAACGAGGTCATCCGGCAGTGGTCGCACGAGGACGGTCAGCAGGCGTATCGCCGCTACCAGACGACCAGCCGACCCTCACTGCAGAACCTCATCACCCTCGATGAGCACATCGGACGCTTCGACAGCCTGTGGAGCCGGATGTCGATCGTCTTCGTCGCACTCGGTGTGCTCGCGACCCTCGGGGTCGTCCTCGGCCTCTTCGGCCTCCCGATGTACGGAGTCGCGAACTCGGTGTCCCTGACCGTCGGGATCACCTCGGTGGCGATCATCGTCCTCATCCCCATCGTCGCGATCTTCATCATGCGCCACCTGCGCACCGAGGTCACCCGCCTCTACGCCGAGGCCGGCATCCCCGACGCGACGGGCACCGTCATCCCCGTCGCCGAGGGCGAAGTCCTCGTCGCCCGCTCCGGCATCGAGACGAGCGAACCGGTCGCCGCCAAGGCTCCCTGATGCCCATCACCGAGGCGGTCCTCGAGACCGCCCGGACCCACCCCGACCGACCCGCGATCGTCGGTGAGGATGCCCACCTCAGCTACGCCGGGCTCGTCGCCGACTCCCGCAGCCTCGCCGCCGCCGTCGATGCCCTCCACCGCGCTCAGTGGCACCCGCCGCGCCCGGCCCCGGAGACTGCGGGCATCCCGATCACCGCGGTGAGCCTCACCTCGGCGTTCACGACCGCCCGCATCGTCGCCGGGCTCGCCGGCTTCCGCGCCGTCTCGGCGACGATCGACCCTCGATGGCCGCTGAACCACCAGGTAGGCGTCATCACCGCGACCGGCATCGGGCTCGTCATCAGCGATTCCCCGTCCCTCGCCGAGGCGCTCGCCGGCTCCGGCTGGACCGGCACCGTCGTCACCGTCGCCGAACTCGCCGCCGAGCAGGAGCGCCGCTGCGACCGTGCTCATGCCCTGGGTCCCGATCTCCCGTCGCCGTCCGTCCGCGGCCCCGACGAGGCGTTCCTCATGCTCTTCTCCTCCGGCACGACGAGCGACCCCAAGGCGTTCCTCAAGACCCGCGAGCAGTACCGCGCCAACGTCGCCGTCTCCTCGGCGCACCTCGAACCCCTGCCCGACGTCGTCACGCTCGCCCCCGGCCCCGTCTCCTACAGCCTCACCCTCTATGCCGTCATCGAGAGCCTCGCGACCGGCGGGACGATCCACGTCGCCGACGAGTTCGCACCGCTTCCTCTTGGACGTCGCATCGCCGAGGAGTCCGTCACCCGGATCGTCGCCGTTCCCGCCGTCGTCGCGGCCCTCGCCGAGGCGGCCGACCGTGATCCCGAGCGCTTCGTAGGTCTCGACCTCGTCGTCACCGGGGGAGCGAACCTCCCCGCAGCCATCCGCGACCGCCTCGCCGAGGTGCTCCCGGACACCCGGCTCATCAGCTACTACGGTGCCGCGGAGATCGGATTCATCGGCGACAGCCGGGACGGCGACGGGACGTGGATCGAGATCTACCCGACGATCGCCGCAGAGATCCGCGACGAGAACGGCGACCCCGTGCCCGAGGGCGAGCTCGGCACCCTGTGGATCCTCGCCGCCGCATGCTCCGACGGCTACCTCGCAGGCACGACCGACGCCGTCCTGCGCGGACCCGACGGCTGGGCGAGCGTCGACGACCAGGGTCGCATGGTCGACGGTCGCCTCCAGCTCGCCGGACGCGCCGGCGACATCGCCGTCACCGGCGGACACAAGGTCGCCCTCCCCGAGGTCGAACGGGCCTTCGCGACCCTGCCGCGCCTCGGCGAGGTCGTCGCGATTGCCCTGCCCGACGCCACGCTCGGCAGCCTCATCGCGCTCGTCATCGAAGAGGCGGGGGTCGTCGACGACGGCGATCCCGGCGCCGACAAGCTCGGCGCCGGGGACCACGGACCCGAGCACCCCGACAAGTCGGCCCTGCTCGCCCACGCCCGGTCACATCTCGCACCGCAGTTCGTCCCGCGCCGGTTCTACGCACTGCCCCGGCTGCCGCGGACCGTCGGCGGGAAGATCCGACGCACCGAGACCGTTGACCTCATCGTGAGCGGAGAGGGAACGAGACTGTGAACCGCGTCGTCATCACCGGCATGGGTGCGATCACCCCGTGCGGGCTCGACGCCACCGCACTGTGGGAGTCGGTGCGCGAAGGACGCAGCGCCATCGACGTCCTCGACGGGGAGCAGTTCGCCGACCTCGCCGTACGCATCGGCGGCCGGATCAGGGACTTCGACGCCGAGGCGGTCCTACCCCGAGCGCTCGCCCGCAGGCTCAGCCCCGTCCAGCATTGGGCGATCGCCGCCGCCGACGAAGCCCTCACCCAGGCGGGCATCCCCACCCCGTCCGAGGACCTGCCGTGGGAACGCCGCCGAGTCGCCGTCATCGCCGCCACGGGATCGGGTCCTGTCGACGCAATGCAGGAGGCGACCCGCGCCCTCGATGCGGCCGGGCCGCGCGGGGTCCCGCTCACCCTCGCCATCCACGGCGCCCCCGACTCCGCGGCCGCGCTCATCAGCCAGCGACACGACCTCCGGGGACCCGCACAGGGGGTCTCGGCCACATGTGCGTCCGGGGCGATCGGCCTCGGCGAGGGGCTGCGCCGCGTCCGCCACGGCTACGCCGATGCTGTGCTCGTCGTCGGCATGGAGGACTGCCTCGGGCCGGTCAACCTCGCCTCGAACGCGAATATGCGGGCACTCGCCGCAGGCTTCGAGGACGACCCCACCGCCGCGAGCCGACCCTTCGACACCGCCCGGAACGGCTTCGTCATGAGCCAGGGCGCCGGGGCGATCCTCCTCGAATCCGCCGAGTCCGCCGCCGCGCGCGGGGCCGAGGTGATGGCCGAACTCGCCGGGTTCGGTGCCGCGAGCGACGCCCACCACCCGACGAACCCGCATCCCGAGGGCAGGGGTGCCGCCGCTGCCGTGCGCGAGGCCCTCGCCGACGCCGGCCTCGACCCCGCCGACATCGACCACATCAACGCCCACGCCACCGGCACCCCGGCCGGCGACCGGGCGGAACTCGCCGCCTTCGAGTCAGCCCTCGGGCAGGCGACCCACCGGATCCCGATGAGTGCGACGAAGTCGAGCACCGGCCACCTCCTCGGCGCCTCCGGGATCGTCGAGGCGATCATCGCGGTGATGACCCTGCGCGACCAGACCCTGCCGCCGACGCTCAACCTCGAGACCCCCGAGTTCCCCGACTGGGACATCGTCGCAGGCCAGGCCCGTAGGATCGCCGACGGCAGAATCGACACCGTCCTCTCGACGTCGTTCGGCTTCGGCGGGCACAACGGCGCGATCATCCTGCGGAACCCCGAGCGGCCGGCTCGGCAGCGCCCCGAGAGCACAGAGCACCCCACAGAGGAGAATCGATGAGCGACCGTGAGACCCGCATCGCCGAACTCGGCGATCGGTACCTTCCCGACGATGCGCTCGAGCGCTTCCGCGAGCGCGCGGCCGTCTACGACCGGGAGAACACGTTCTTCGACGAGGACCTCGAGGAGCTGCGCGCCCTCGGCTACCTCACGCTCATCGTCCCCGAATCCCACGGCGGACCCGGGCTCAGTCTTCTCGAGGTCGCCCGCCTCCAGCAGCGCCTCGCCGCGGCGGCCCCGGCGACGGCACTGGCGGTCAATATGCACCTCATGACCACGGGTGTGGCCAAAGCGCTCGCCGACCGCGGGGATGACTCCCTGACCTGGGTCTTCGACGAGACCATGGCCGGGGAGATCTTCGCCTTCGGCATCTCGGAGCCCGGCAACGACTGGGTCCTCCAAGGCTCGACCACCGAGGCGGTGCCGACACCCGACGGCGGATACGAGCTCACCGGCGTGAAGATCTTCACCTCGCTCTCCCCGGTGTGGACCCGGCTCATCGTCCACGGTGCGATCACCCCGGACGACGACGGCATCGCCGGCCCCGACGCGGACGCCCCCGCCGAAGGGGAGCTCGTCTACGGCTTCATCGACCGCAGGGCCCCGGGGATCACGGTCTCCGACCAGTGGGACGTCCTCGGGATGCGGGCCTCACAATCGCGGGCGACGATCCTCGACCACGTGCCGATGCGCCCCGACCGCGTCTCCCGCATCATCCCGGCCGGCCGTCACCCGGACCTCCTCACCTTCGCGATCACGAGCAACTTCCAGCTCCTCATCGCCGCCGTCTACGCCGGGGTCGCCGCCCGCGCCCTCGAGATCGGGGCGACGGCGCTGAAGAAGCGGAGGTCGGCGAAGGCGGGAACGTCCTTCGCCGAGGTGCCCGAGACCCGTGCCCGGCTCGCCGACGCCCACCTCGACTACCAGGCCGTGCCCGCGATGATCGACGCGTACGCCCGCGACTTCGACGACCTCGTCGACCACGGCGCCGGGTGGCCGCTGCGTCTCGTGGCCGCCCGGATCACGGCCGCCGAGGTGGCCCGCTCGGCGGCGGAGATCGCCCTGATGAGCACCGGCGGCAGCGGCTTCGACAACGCGCATGAGGCCTCCCGCCTCTACCGGGACGCGACCGCGGGTCTCTTCCACCCGCCGAGCGCCGACGCCGCGCGCCCGATGTACGCAGCCGCTCTCCTCGACGACTGAGGCATCCTCGACGTCTGAGGCCTTCTCGATCACTGGGTCGGCCGCCGACGTCGATCCTCTCTGGCAGCCCTCTGTGCACTTCCGATGTGTCCGCGGAAACATATTGACATATAAACATACGTACATACGATTGAACTATGGACACGGCAGCACGCAAGGACGGGACACCGACGACCACTCGACCGAAGGATGACGGACACGGTCACGGTCGCCTCGGCGGGCCCGCCTGGGAACTCGGGTTCGCGATCACCTCCGGTGTCACGTACATCGCCGGGGCGATCTTCGAGTACTTCGTCCCCGGCGCACCTCTGACGCAGATCGCCATCCCCCTCTTCCTCGCCACGTACTTCTTCGGCGGGTTCTTCACCTTCGCGACCGCGATCAACTCCGTGCGACACGGCCGGTTCGAGGTCGACTTCCTCATGCTCGTCGCCGCGATCGGTGCCGCAAGCGTCGGCCGCTTCGCCGAGGGCGCCGTCCTCCTCTTCCTCTTCTCGCTCGGGCACGCGCTCGAGGAGTATGCGATGGGCCGAGCGAAGAAGTCGATCGAAGCGCTCGCCGAACTGGCCCCGGCCACAGCGCTGGTCCGCGTCGGCGACGACGTCGTCGAACGGCCCACAGAGGACCTCGTGATCGGCGACACCGTCGTCGTCCGACCTCATGCCCGGATCCCCGCGGACGGCTTCGTCGCCGTCGGCAATTCGGCCGTCGACCAGGCGGCGATCACCGGTGAGAGCATTCCCGCCGAGAAGTCCCCGGTCGCCGACCCCGGCGACGCCCTCGACAACCCGGGTCGGATCGACACGGCCTCGCGTGTCTTCGCCGGCACCGTCAACGGCTCGGGCTCCCTCGACATCGTCGTCCTCGCTGTGGCCGCCGATTCGACGCTCTCCCGCGTCGTCACGATGGTCCGCGAGGCCGACGACACGAAGAGCGCGACCCAGCGATTCATCGACCGGTTCCAGCGCTGGTACGTGCCCGCGGTCATCGCGCTCGTCGTCGCCGTCCTCGCCTTCGGGTGGCTCTTCCTCGACGAGTCGTTCGCCGACAGCTTCTACCGGGCGATGCTCGTCCTCGTCGCCGCGAGCCCTTGTGCGCTCGCGATCGCGACTCCCGCCGCCGTGCTCTCGGGTGTCGCCCGGGCGGCCCGCGCGGGCCTGCTCATCAAGGGCGGCGGACCGCTGGAGACGCTCGGCAAGGTGCGCTCGATCGCCTTCGACAAGACCGGCACACTGACGTGGGGTCTGCCCAGGCTCACCGACATCCGACCCGCCGAGGGCGTCGATGCCGCCGAACTCTCCCGCGTCGCGCTCGCCCTCGAATCCTCCGTCGACCACCCCCTGGCCACGGCGATCGTCGCCGGCCTCGAACCCCAGATTCCGGCCGCGGATCGCCTCGAGGCCGGCGACGTCGAATCGGTCACGGGACAGGGCGTGACCGCAACGATCGCGGGCGAACCGGCGGAACTCGGCAGCCTGCGGATGTTCGCCGGCGACCTCACCCCGGAGATCGACGGTCTCGTCACTCGGCTGCAGGACGAGGGACGGACGATCATGGTCGTGCGGTGGGGCGGACGGTTCCTCGGCGCCCTCGGCGTCATGGACGCCCCCCGCTCCGAGGCGAAGGCCGTCATCAGCTCACTGCGGACCTCCGGCGTCGACGAGCTCGTGATGATCTCCGGGGACAACCAGCGCGTCGCGGATGCGATCGGCTCCGAGGTCGGTGTCGACACCGCCGCCGGCGACCTCATGCCCGAGGACAAGGTGTCGACGATCCGCCGCCTCGCCTCGCAGGGCGACACCGCGATGGTCGGCGACGGCGTCAACGACGCACCGGCGATGGCCAACGCCTCGGTGGGCGTGGCCATGGGCGCGGCGAGCTCCGCGGTGGCGCTCGAGACCGCCGACGTGGCGCTGATGAGCGACGACATCGGCAAGGTCCCGTTCCTCATCCGGCTCAGCCGAGCCTCCTCGGCGATCATCCGGCAGAACCTCATCGCCTCCCTCGTCATCGTCGCCTTCCTCGTTCCCGCAAGCCTGCTCGGCCTGCAGATGGGTCCGGTCGTCTTCATCCATGAGGGTTCGACCTTCCTCGTCGTGCTCAATGCACTGCGGCTGCTGCGCTTCGGCAACGGCGACGAGCACTCCGGCATCGCTCACGAGGCCAGGCCCGAGTAGACCGGCTCTCCCCTCGGAGCCGACCCATCCCCGGTTCGGTCCGCGCACAGCCCGACAGCTGTGCGCGGACCGAACGCTGTGCGGGAAGGACGCCCGGCGCGAATCGAGGACGCGCAGTGTCGATTTCTCGTTCGGGAATCGACACTGCGCGTCCTCAACGCGCGTCCGGGGTGGGTGCTCAGACCTCCGGGAGGAGGGAGATCGGGTTCTCGATGCAGTCGGCGACGAAGGTGAGGAACTCGCTCGGCTCCGCACCGTCGCATGCGCGATGGTCGAAGACGAAGCTCAGGTACATCACCTTGCGGACGGTGAGCTCGCCGTCGACGACCCACGGCCGGTCCTTGATCCGGCCGAGGCCGAGCATGGCGACCTCGGGCAGGTTGATGATCGGTGCCGATCCGTCGACGCCGAACACCCCGTAATTGTTGAGCGTGAACGTGCCGCCGGAGAGCTCCGAGGCCGCGAACTTGCCGGTCGACGCCTTGCCGACGGTGTCGACGATCGAGTCGCGCAGCTGCCGCAGATTCATCTCGCCGGCTCCGTGGACGACGGGAACCATGAGCCCGCGCGGGGTCTGCGCGGCGAGCCCGAGGTTGATGTCGCCGTGGGTGACGATCTCGTTCGCCGCCGTGTCGATCGACGAGTTGAGGATCGGGTACTGCTTGAGCCCGGCGATGACGAACCGCGCGACGAGCGCGAGCAGCGAGTACTTCTCACCCGTGCGCGCCTCGAGGGCCTTCTTCGTCCGCAGCAGCTCGGTCGCGTCGACGTCGAGCCAGATCGTCGCCTCGGGAATCTCATTCCGCGACTGCGTGAGCCTCTCCGACACGACCTTCCGCAGACCCGTGATCGGAGTCCGGGTGTCACGGTCGGTAATTTCGACCGTCGAAGCCGTCGCCGAGGCGGCCGGCTGTCCGGCGGTGCTGCTGGTGAGGTCGGTGGTCCTGCCGTTCTCGATCGCCGCGAGGACATCGGCCCTCGTCACGACTCCGCCGGGACCCGTGCCCGTGAGGTGCTTCGCGCTCAGTCCATGCTCCTGGGCGAGGCGGCGCACGATCGGCGAGGTGACCGGCGAGGTTGTGGGCGACGTCGACGGTGCTGCCGGTGCAGCGGGCTGGGCGGCTGCGGACTGCGCCGGGGCGGGCGTCGTAGCCGTTTCCGGGGCAGTCGCCGCAGCGCTGCTGTTTCCAGCATTGCTGGTCTCAGCACTGCTGCCGCTCCCGGCACTGCGCTTGCCGCCGAACGTCCGCTTCTTGCCCGAGCGGGCCTTGGGCTCCGAAGCGCCGTAGCCGATGAGGTTCGCGCCGCCGCCTTCGACGCCGACGGGTTCCTCTGCGTCATCGGCGGTCGGCGGCTCGGTCGGATCCTCCTTGGTGCCGGAGCCCGCAGCGGCAGTTGAGCCGCCCGCAGCGGCAGCCGCGTCACCCGGGTCGGCGGGCGAACCTCCGGCCGCACCCCCCGCCTCGGCGACGGAGAGCAAGGCCTGCCCCGCCTCGACCGTGTCTCCGGCCTCGGCATGGAGGGCGACGACCGTGCCCGCGAAGGGGCAGGGGAGTTCGACGACGCTCTTGGCCGACTCGACCTCGACGACCATCTGGTCGACGTGGACGGTGTCGCCGACGGCGACCTTCCAGCTGATGAGCTCCGCCTCGGTGAGGCCCTCTCCCAGGTCAGGGAGGATGAAGTCGCGGGCACCCGCGCTCGTCACGGCACTCATCACAGATCCCAATCCCACGATTCGAGGGCGTCGAGAACGCGTTCGGCGGTCGGCAAGTAGTACTCCTCGAGCTTGGGGGACGGGTAGGGGACGTCGAAGCCGGTGACCCGGAGGATCGGGGCGGCGAGGTAGGTGAAGTTGCGTTCGGTGACCCGAGCGGCCACCTCGGCGCCGTATCCGCCGAACTGGGCGGCTTCATGGATGACGGCGGCGCGGCCGGTCTTGCGGACCGACGCGGACACGGTCTCATCGTCGAACGGAGAGAGTGTGCGCAGGTCGATGACCTCGATGGACAGGCCGTGCTCGGCTCCCGCCTCGGCGGCCTCGAGGGCCGTGCGCACGGTCGGACCGTACGCGAGGAGGGTGGCGTCGGTGCCCTCGCGGATCACCTCGGCGCGGTTCATCGGGGCCGTGGTCACCGGGAGGCTGAGCTTGTCCTTCATCCAGTACCGGGACTTCGGCTCCATGAAGATCACGGGATCGTCGGAGGCGATCGACTCGCGCAGCAGCGAGTACGCATCGGCCGGGTTCGACGGGGTGACGACGGTCAGCCCCGGCGTCGACGTCCAGTACGCCTCGGAGGAGTCCGAATGGTGTTCGACGCCGCCGATGTCGCCGGCGTAGGGGATGCGGATGGTGATGGGCAGGCTGATGCGGCCCTTCGTCCGGTTCCGCATCTTCGCGATGTGGGAGACGATCTGCTCGAACGCGGGGTAGGCGTACGCGTCGAACTGCATCTCGATGACCGGGCGCATGCCCGCCATCGCCATGCCGATCGCGGTTCCGGCGATGCCGGACTCGGCGAGCGGGGAGTCCCAGACGCGCTCGGGTCCGAACTCCTTCCGCAGGCCTTCGGTGACGCGGAAGACCCCGCCGAGGCGGCCGACGTCCTCGCCGTAGACGACGACGTTCTCGTCCTCGGCCAGGGAATCGCGCAGGGCCTGGTTGAGCGCCTTCGTCATCGTCACCGAGGTCGGTGCCGGAGTCGTGTCCTCGGTCGTCGGTGCGTCCGTCGTCGCGGTCATGCGTGGGCACCTGCGAGTTCGGCTTCACACTGGGCCTGCTGCTCGCGCAGGGCGGGGCGCGGGTTCGCGTAGACGTAGGCGAAGAGCTCGGTCGGGTCGATCTCGGCCTCGGTGTTCATCGCGTCGCGCACCGATGCGGCGAGGGTCTCAGCCTCGTCGGCGACTGTCGCCACGGCCTCGTCGTCAAGGACTCCGCGGGCGCGGAGGAACGCCTCGAGGCGGGTGATCGGGTCGAACTGCTTCCAATGCTCGACCTCCTCGGAGTCGCGGTACTTCGTCGGATCGTCGGAGTTCGTGTGCGACTCCATCCGGTAGGTGAGGCACTCGATGAGGGTCGGGCCGTCGCCTTCGCGTCCGCGCTCGAGGGCCGCAGAGACGGCGGCGAAGACCGCGGCGACGTCGTTGCCGTCGACGCGGATGCCCGGCATCCCGTAGCCGGCCGCGCGGTCGGCGAGCATCGTCGCATTCGACTGCTCGCGCAGCGGGGTCGAGATCGCGTACTGGTTGTTCTGGAGGACGAAGACGGTCGGGGTCTGCCACACCGAGGCGAAGTTGAAGGCCTCGTGGGTGTCGCCCTCGCTGCTCGCGCCGTCGCCGAGGAAGGTGAGCGTGCACGCCTCCCGGCCCTTGAGCTTCGACGCCATCGCGAAACCGGCGGCGTGGAGGGTCTGGGTGGCCAGCGGTGTCGCCGCTGGTGAGGTGTGGTACTCCTGCGGGTCGAAGCCACAGTGCCAGTCGCCGCGGAAGGCCGCGAGGATCTCTCCGACGGGCACACCGCGGGTGAGCAGCGCGGCCGAGTCGCGGTAGGTGGGGAAGAGCCAGTCGCCCGGTGCGAGCGCGGTCGTCGCCCCCACCTCGCACGCCTCCTGTCCGGCGGCGGACGGGTATGTGGCCAGGCGTCCCTGCCTGGTCAGGTGGGTCACCTGGGCCTCGAAGCGGCGCACGAGGACCATCTGCCGGTAGAGGCCGGCCAGCGTCCGGTCGCTCGGGATCTCGAGGCCGTCGGTGTCGGTATCGGTGGGCTGTCCGTCGGGGCCGATGAAGCTGATGGGCTGCAGCTGCGGCAGCGAGCGGCCGGTGGTGGGAACGTCGATGGTCATACCCTCATGATGACGTGAGCCGCATCACCGATCCAGGCTCTGAGATCGGTCACGGACGGGGGTGCCGATCGTGTCGGCAAAGGTGGACGTTGTGAGCGATCGGAGGCGGTCTCGGTGGACGTTTGGCACCGGGGTTTCGAGGGTGCGGGAGGGGCTCCCGGGCGCCGCTCAGATCTCGCCCCAGCGGTAACCTCGAGCGGTGAACGCCGCGGCGACCCGGTCCTTCTTCCCTTCGACACTGCCATGGAACGCCTGATGCCCGCCGGCGGTGAGGATCGTCAGCTTGCCGCCGTCGAAGTAGGCGGTCGAGAACGACTCCCGCGAGATCCGCACCGGATGGCCGTTGCGTGTGTCCACCGTGATCGCGTCGTTGTCGATGCGCAGCCGCGGCACCGAGGCGGAGATGACGAGGGCGGCGACGGCCCCGAGCACGGCGCCGACGAACGGCCGGGCGATGACCACCCACTGCTCGTCGAATCCGCTGAGCTTCTCAATGGCATCGCCGAAGGGGATGGGGAAGCGTGCCGCGACGGAACCGAGCGCGGGGAGGAAGAAGCCGAGCGCGATGCCCGCCGCCACGCAGACGAGACCGATGATGACGGCGTCCGATCGTTTGAGCTCGAAGACCTCCGATTCGCCGCGGACGTGTCCGGAATCGGCGTCTGGCGTGGTGGGCATCGTTCCTCCCTGGTCTGGGTGTGCGTTCTGGGCGCGGTCCGAGCGCGTCAGCTCGCGTACTGGAACATAAGTGTACCAAAGTGGAACAATCATGTTCCACTAAGGAAGGGTGGAGGAATGGCCGGTTGATGGTGCAGGCGGAGGGTCGACGCCGGACGGAGTCGATCCGCGTGCGGTGATCGGCGAGGATGGGAAGGCACGTATGAGTGCGAACGACGACGGAAGGTGCATATGGCCAAGGGAATGGGGCGGCTGGGCAGGACGGCCCTCATCGACGGGGCGCTGCCGCTGCTCGCGGCCGATTCGACCGCGTCGATGGCCGACCTCGCCGATGGTCTCGGCGTCGGACGGACTACCTTGTATCGGCACTTCGGGGATCGCGAGGCGATGATCGCCGAGGTGGCCCGCCTCGGTGCGCGGATGTTCGGGGATGCGTTCCTCAGCGCCCGTCCCGAGGTCGGAACCGGGCTCGATGCCGTCGAGCGGATCTGCACCCAGCTCTTCACCGTCCCCGACGTGCTCACCCTCCTCTTCGCGGACAACCCGATCATCACCGACGACACCTTCGCCGAGGTGGCACGCGAACGGGTCGAAGCGGAGCGCGAACGGGCCGTGGCGGAGCGTGAACGTGCCGTGGCTGAGCGCGAGCGCAGTGACCGCGCCGAGGCGTCGCGAGGCCCCTCGGGTGCGGAGAGCGAGGGCGACGCGGACGACCTCGGTCCCGGGGGTGCGACGACCGAGTCCGACGACGACCAGCTTGAGGCGGTCATCGCGCGCGGCCAGGCCGACGGGTCGATCACGGCTGACGTGCCCGTCGGGTGGGCGGCGATGTACGTCTTCCTCACCATCGGCTCCGGGCATCTGTTCTCCGTCAGCGCCGGGATCGCCGATCGCGATGCCCGTGCTCAGGCGCTCGCCCTGACGATTCGTGCGGTCCGGCGCACACTCGAGGCGCCGGGCACCTGAGTCGCCCTGACGTCATGCGCCGCCTCGAGAGCGCCCCTCGGGAGCGCCCCTCGCCGCGGGAGTCCCCCGCCGCCAGCGGCTTCGCTGCGATCGGGCGATCGCGGGCGACCGGGACGCGGATTTCGGCGGGGCCTCCCCGCGAGTCTCAGCGGGGGATTGTGCTCGCCGAATCCTTAGGTTAGGCTGACCTATGAGATATAGGGCACGTTCCTGTTGCCTCAGGCAGTTGACACACCTGCTTGGAGTTGCGGGCTCGATGTCTCACTGTTTCATTCGCCAGGAACCCTCGGAGCCGACGAGATTCGCCGCGTTTCCCGACCGATGCAGCTTTGCCGATTCACTGCACCAGGCGGAGGCGACGGTGGTCGCTCCGAGGGTTTCAGCGCGCCTCAGCGCTGTGCTCCGGGTCTGTGCCCGTCGGCCTCGTCGAGGATGAGCAGCGACCGCGACGAGGTGACGCCGGGGACCTCGTGGATCCTGCGGAGGATGACCTGGGAGAGCGCCGTGTTGTCAGGCGCATTGACGGTGACGAGAGCGTCGATGTCACCGCTGACGGCCTGGACCTTCTCGACGAACGGCAGCGCGGCGAGATCGTCGCGCACTTCGGGCCACGGCCGATCGCCGATCCTCACGACGACCACCGCGGTCACGGTCATGCCGAGCGCACTGCGGTCCACCTCGGCGGTGAAGCCCTTGATCGCCCCGGATTCGATGAGCGCAGTGAAGCGTTTGTGGGCGGCTGACCGGGAGATATGGACACGTTCGGCGAGCTGGCGGACGCTCAGGCGCGAGTTCTCGACGAGGGCGGCGACGATGCTGCGGTCGATGTCGTCGAGGTCGAAGGACACGGGGATCTCCTTGGTGCGGGTCGGTGCCCCCATTCTAGGTCGGACGGGGTGCGATCACGGTCGGCCGCCTCGGCGGGGATGCGAGCACCGGGGATTCGACCTACACTTAAGTAAACGTTCGTTAAGTATCATGGCCGCTGTGACCGATCGGACGCCCCGGTGACGCCGATGTGTCCTCCACCACGTAGCATGGGGCGGAGGAACGGTGGGGTCGAGCAGCGACCCCACTGACGGACGGCTGTTTCCCGACTGTAGATTATGGTCGGAGACGACTCGCAGCAGGCCTGACTGCTCGACGGCGGACCTGCGTCATTGATAAGGAGCCACGTTGAAGATCGCTGTGTTGGTCAAAGAGGTCCCGGACACGTACGGGGATCGCAAGCTCGATCTCGAGACCGGTCTGGCGGATCGTGCCGCCTCGGAGGCCGTGCTCGACGAGATCGGCGAACGCGCACTCGAAGTCGCCCTGTCCTATGCCGACAGCCACGACGGCACCGAGATCACCGTCGTCTCGATGGCGCCCTCGGGTGCCACGGCGACGATCCGCAAGGGCCTGGCGATGGGAGCCGGCGACGCCGTGCACATCGCGGATGAAGAACTCCTCGGCGCCGACCTCGGCCTCACCGCCGAAGTCCTCGCCGCAGCCGTGCGCCGAGGCGGCTACGACCTCGTCATCACCGGCAACATCTCCACCGACGGCAACGCCGGCATGCTGCCGGCGATGCTCGCCGAGCACCTCGATCTGCCGCATCTGACGAACCTCTCGGCCGTCGAGATCGCCGACGGCTCCGTCTCCGGCACCCGCGCCGTCGACGGCGGCCAGCAGCAGGTGACCGCCGAGCTGCCTGCCGTCATCTCGATCACCGAGGCGCTGCCCGAGGCCCGGTTCCCCAACTTCAAGGGCATCATGGCCGCGAAGAAGAAGCCCTTCGAGGTCATCGGTCTGGCCGACCTCGACGTCGATGCCGCCGATCAGTCGACGGCGCGCTCGATCATGGTCTCCGTCGCCGAGAAGCCCCCGCGCGAAGCCGGTGAGAAGGTCGTCGACGAAGGCAACGGCGGCGTCGAACTCGCCGAATTCCTCATCAAGAACCGTCTGGCCTAAGGAGAACGCCCATGTCTGAATTCCCCCAGGACACCATCCTCGTCGCCCTGACGGTCGACCCCGAAGGCGCGCTCGAGAAGCCCGCCGCCGAACTCCTCGGCGGAGCCGGTGTCATCGGCAGCCCCGTCGCCCTCGTCATCGCACCCTCCGGCAGCGGTGACGCCGCCGCGGAGACGGCCTCGTCTCTCGGCGCCGTGCAGACCCTCGTCGCCGAGGTGCCCGAAGGCAACACCGCGCTCGGGTCCTTCGCCGTCGACGCCCTCACCGCAGCCGCTGAGCTCACGGCCCCCGATGCCGTCCTCATCCCGAACTCGATCGACGGCCGTGACCTCGCCGGTCGCTTCGCCGTGCGCTCGGGATCGGCGCTGTCGGTCGACGCGATCGGCGTCGACCGCGACTCCGAGGGCATCGTCGCCGACCACTCGGTCTACGGCGGCGGCTACACCGCTCAGTCCGCCCCGACGTTCGGTGCCCCGGTCATCACGATCCGCCTCGGTTCGATCGAGAACCGCGGTGAGGCCCAGCCCGCGAACTCGCAGGTCCTCGAGGTCGCCGACTCCGGCAAGCGCGCAGCTCAGGTGACGGCGTTCGAGCCGATCGTCGAGACCTCGTCGCGTCCCGAGCTGCGTGGGGCCCAGAAGGTCGTCTCCGGTGGCCGCGGTGTCGGCTCCGAGGAGTCCTTCGAGCTCGTCGGCGAGTTCGCCGACGTCCTCGGTGCCGCCGTCGGCGCCTCGCGCGCCGCTGTCGACGCCGGCTTCATCGCCCAGTCGCACCAGGTCGGTCAGACCGGTGTGTCCGTGTCCCCGCAGCTCTACGTCGCGCTCGGCATCTCGGGTGCGATCCAGCACAAGGCGGGTATGCAGACCTCGAAGACGATCGTCGCGGTGAACAAGGACGGCGAGGCGCCGATCTTCGACATCGCCGACTACGGCGTCGTCGGTGACCTGTTCAAGGTCGTGCCCCAGGCCGTCGAGACCTTGAAAGCGAAACAGTCCTGATATGTCCACCTTCTCCACCACGCTGCGTGCCGGCCTGCCCCGGGTCTCCGGCGGCGATCCGTGGCCCCCGGAGGGGACCGTCGGTCAGGCCGTCGAATGGGAGTCCCGCGAATGGGTGAGCGCCGAGGGTGGTGCCGCTGAGCCCGGTTTGACCGAGTCCGGTGCGACTGAGTCCGGTGCCGCTGAGGCAGTTTCGACTGAGCCCGCCGAGGCGGATGTCATCGAATCCGGTGCCGCCGAGGTGGGTGCCCCGGTGACCTCGGACGATGCCGGTTCGTCGGTCCCTGAGGCCGGCCCCGGCGACGTGTCGGCCGTCGGTGCCGACGATCACGGTGCCGCTGAACCCGGTGCTGAGGATCTCGGTGGTTCGGGCCTCGGGATCGAGGATCGCGGAGCCGATGAGTTCGGCGCCGAAGATTCCGGTGCGGCAGTTGGAGGAGGGGTGGCGGCGGCAGCCGTCGCCACCGAAGTCATCGACGTTCCGCTGCGACGCGGTCTGCCGCGCGTGAGCGGAGGAGATTCGTGGCCGCCCGAGGGCGTTGCCTCCGTCCGCGCGAGGTCCTCGGCCGGCAGTCCCGCCGCTGGCTCGGCGCAGCCTGCGGCCGATGGTGCGCCCACGGCCGCGCCTGAGCCGGGCGTGTCCGCAGCGGAAGCGTCGGAGCAGGTCTCGTCAGAGCCAGTTTCGTCGGAGCAGGTCGCTGTCTCCGAATCCGAGGTCGTGTCGAGTGCGAGCGATGTCGATAGCGCGCAGGCCGATGGGGTTGCACAGGATGAAGAGGCGCCGAGCGACGTTGTCGCGGCCGACGCGACACAGCCGACTGCCGGTGCTGCTGCGGGAGTGGCCGCCGGTGCCGGCGTCGCCGGAGCGGGGATCGCTGCCGCCTCGAGTGGGGGAGCTGCGGGCGAGGACGCCTCGGTGCCGCTGCGCCGCGGACTTCCCCGGCAGTCGGGCGGCGACCCGTGGCCGCCGGAAGGATTCGCTCCGGCCGGTGTGAAGAGCCTCGGCGCACAGTCACCGTCCACTTCGGCAGACGGTGCGTCGGCCGAGACCGGTGCTCCCGCAGAGTCGGGCGCCCCGGCGGCAGCCGCTGGCGCGTCTACGCCGGCTGCTGACTCGGCAGCGGAGCCCGAGACGACTCCCGCCGCTGAGACGAGCGCGGCACCTGCTGCGGGCAGTGCTGTCACAGCGGGCGCTGGCGCGGTCGCAGCGGCAAACCGGCCCGCCGGCGCCTCTGAACTCAGCGACGTTCCCCTGCGCCGCGGACTGCCGCGCACCTCCGGCGGCGACCCCTGGCCGCCCGAAGGCTTCGCCCCGGTCACCGCCGCTGCCTCGACGGCTGCAGCACCGACCGCCCCTGTTGCAGAGCCTGCCGCCGAGCAGGCGCCCGCTGCCTCGAGCGAAGCTGCGACAGCCGACACCTCCGCAACCGACACCGCTGCGGCGGGAACCGCCGCCGGGTCTGCCGCCGCCTCGGCGACGGCCGACGATGCCGCAGGCACGGAAGCAGCAGCAGACAAGGACGCGGCCGCCGCTGGCACGGCCGCGAAGCCGGCGGCACGCTCGGGTCTGCCGAAGACCCGGACGGGGCTGCCGAAGTCGACCGGACCGGACACGGGCAAGCCCGGTGCCAAGCCCGCAGCCCGTACCGGTCTGCCGAAGACTGCAGGCCCGGCTTCGAAGCCGGCCGAGAAGCCCGCTGCGCAGAAGCCTGCGGCGGCGACCTCGGCCGGGACCGCCTCGGCGAAGCAGACCGACGCGAAGCCGACGGAACCCGCGAAGGCATCGGCCGCCTCGGCGGGAACGACGGCGAAGGCATCGACGGCCTCGACCAAGACGGCGGAGAAGCCGAAGACAGCCGAGAAGGCGAAGGCCCAGCCGGCACGCGAACCGATCATGATCGGGTCGAAGTCGCTCGGCCAGTGGGGCAAGCTCGTGAGCCTCGGCCTCGGCGGACTCATCGTCGTCGGCGGAATCCTCATCCTCGCCGCGCGCGGCGTCACGACCCTGCCCGGTGTGCCCGAGTTCCTCGAGCGCTACCCGGGCGAGTACCACCTGCCCGACTTCGTCGAGCCGGGATTCCCGGCATGGGCGCGGTGGACGCACTTCCTCAACCTCTTCTTCATGGTTCTCATCATCCGCACGGGTCTGCAGGTGCGCCACCAGCAGAAGCCGCCGGCGTTCTACACGCCGAAGAAGGGCGGGAAGAAGATCAGCATCAACCTGTGGCTGCACACCAGCCTCGATGTGCTGTGGCTGATCAACGGCGTCGTCTTCGTCGTCCTCCTCTTCGCCTCCGGGCACTGGGCGAGGATCGTGCCCACGAGCTGGGAGGTCTTCCCGAACGCGCTGTCGGCGATGCTTCAGTACGCGACGCTCGAGTGGCCGATGGAGGACGCGTGGGTCAACTACAACGCGCTCCAGCAGCTCATGTACTTCATCGTCGTCTTCATCGCCGCCCCCCTGGCTGCGATCACCGGTGTGCGGATGAGCGAGTGGTGGCCGAAGGACGCGGCGACGCTGAACAAGATCTACCCGGCGCCGCTGGCGCGGGCGATCCACTTCCCGACGATGCTCTTCTTCGTGTTCTTCATCGCCGTCCACGTGTTCCTCGTCTTCGCGACCGGACTGCGGCAGAACCTCGGCTACATGTTCGCCGGGACGAACGTTCTCGGCTGGGCGGGAGTCATCTGGTTCATCGTGGCGATGGTCGTCGTCGTAGCGGGCTGGTTCGCGGCGAGGCCGCTGCTGCTCGCCCCGATCGCCAACCTCTTCGGGCGCGTCTCGAGCAGGTAGCCCCGGCTCCGTCAGCAGCGGACAGCACACGGCCCGATCGCAGCCCTCTCAGGCTGCGGTCGGGCCGTTTTGATTCGCGCAGGTTGCCCAGTCTTGAGTCGCGCAGGCTGGGATCGTCTGCGATCGGATGGCTCGGGAGGCTGCAGCTGCGGCCGTGCGTTGCGTGCCCTCGCGCTCAGCGACGATGCCCGGCGCTCACCGCGCGGGCGTCCTGGTCCAGTTCGTCACCCGGTCGACGAACTCGGCGACGGCGAGCTCGAGCTGACGCAGGCCCGGGTCCTCGAGCGGGAGGTGGCCTGCTCCCTGCAGGCTCACCTCCTCGAACAGTGCGGGGTCGAGGCGGGAGACGACCGGGTCGGAGAGCTCGCGCGGCGACCACCGGTCTGCAGCCGGCTGGGTGAGCAGGACCGGGCAGGCGCGGAAGCGCGCCGGTTCGATCGCAGGGGCGTAGGCGAGATAGTCCGCGAGGAATCTCAGCGGCATCGCATTCCCCGCCGAGGTGGGGTCGCCGAGGAGGACCTCCATCGCCCCGCGGTCGTTGGCAAGTGCCGACATCTTCGAGGCCAGGCGCATCGGATAGCGCAGACGCCCGAGCGGGGTCCTCGCGAGCGCCGCCATGATCGGTGCGCCGACGCGTGCGGTGGCACGGCTGCGCGCCGTGCGCTCGAGGACCTCCGGGCAGCGCTGGTCGAGGAAGGTCATGCCGACGATTCCATGGAGGACGCCCGCGAGGGCTGTCGCCGCGACGTGAAAGGCGAGCATGCCCCCGGCGGAGAGTCCGTAGAGGACGGTCGGCTTCGGATCCCTCGCCTGCTCGGCGCTGAGGAAGTCGACGACGAGTTCGACCCAGTCGGAGTACGACGGCGTGAACCCGGACCTCATCTCGGTCATTCCGAAGCCGAGATTGTCGAGGGAGACGACGTCATACCCGCGGCGGGCGAGAGGAGCGCCGAGGATGAGCGACATCTGGCGCCCGTTCGTCCCGACCCCGTGATGGAGGACGACACGTGCCGAAGCCTCCGGCTGCGTATAGCGGTCGAGATGGATGCGGTGGCCGCGCCAGCGCCAGATCTCCTCCTGCGGAGCCGTCGATTCGTCGAGCCGCAGTCGTTCCGGCAGAAACTCCTGGAGATCCTGCCAGGCCTGCTGGTCGCGGTAGAGCGGTGCTGTCATGGATCCTCCTCGCGCAGTCACAGGAACACTATAAGTCAGGAATGACACTCAGTGCCATCATTGTCCTTCGCCTACAATGCTCAGATGAGCACCCCGAACCTCCGTGAGCGCAAGCGCCGCCTCATGCAGGCCGAGATCACCGCGATCGCCCTGAGGCTGTTCCGCGAGAGGGGCTATTCCGAGACCACCGTCGACGATCTCGCCGCGGCGTCGGGGATGTCGCGGCGGACGTTCTTCCGCTACTTCCCGTCCAAGGAGGACGTCATCTCGGGCAAGTGGGTGGGGATGGGGGAGGACATGATCGCCCGGCTCCTCGCCCGCCCCGGTGACGAGGATCCGTGGACGTCCGTGCGCGCGTCGATGTCGGGGATCGTCGACCACTACGCCGACCCCGACCGGCGGGCCGACAGCTTCGCCCTCGACGAGGTCATCGACTCCACCCCGTCACTGCGGGCGGCGTTCATCGCGAAGGTCGACATCCTCGCCGAGGCGGTCGCCGCCGTCCTCGGCAAGCGCGGCGTCGAGCCCTTCCGTGCCCAGGTCATCGGCAGGGCGTGCGGGGCGGCGCTGACGATCGCGATGCGCGAGTCACGCGCACGGGGAGCCGAGGGCATCGGCGAGGATCTCGACCGTGCGATGAGGGAGTTCGCCTCGGGGCTGTGATCCGCGCGAGCAGGGGGCAGGCGCCCCCCGGTCGAGGTGGCGCGGCGGTGTCGGTGACGCGGTGCGGCTACGCCAGTGCCATGCGGACGGTCGCCTCGAACTCGCGGACATGCTCACCGGCCACCCGGCCCACCGCATCCTCGCCACCGGCGAGGATGCCCTCGAGCAGAGCGATGTGTTCGCGGATGTGGCCGAGGAGGTCGGGGATCTTCGGGAGCACGAGGCACCAGATCCGCGTCGCGAGGTCGTCGAGGCGCACGAGCGTCTCCTGCAGGTGGAGGTTGTCGACCGCGCCGTAGATGAGCCGGTGGACCTCGAGGTCGCGTTCGATGAGCAGGCGGGCGTCCATCCCCGCCTCGAGAGAGCTGAGCTCGGCGATCGTCGCCGTGAACTCCTCCCGCAGCTCGGGGCCGATGTTCCGCGCCGCGCGCCGGGCCGCGATCGGCTCGAGCGCCTCACGCATCTCCGTGATCGCCGCGAGGTCGGTGATGTCGACGTTGGAGGCGAACGTCCCGCGCCTGGGGAACGAGACGACGAGGTGCGCACCCTCGAGCCGTTTGAGGGCCTCCCGGATCGGCGTCCTCCCGACCCCGAGCTCCGCGCTCAGCGCCGCCTCGTTGATGACGTCGCCGGGGGCGATGTCGAGCATGATGAGCCGGTGCCGCAGCGCCTCGTACGCGCGGTCGGCCAGCGAGGTGCTGCTCGCCGAGGTGTCCGTCACCGATGTCATCTCGCCCTCCGTCCTCGTCATGCGTCCCAGCGGAATTCCGGGACGTTCCTGCCCGCTCGGAAATCGCTTCGCGCGAACCCATTGCCAGCGCCGGGAATCTGGGCCTAGACTACAGGAACACAGCTGATATATTAGTTGACGATTAACGATCGAGGGAGATCGCATGGCTGAGCAGCTTCCCGAACATCCAGACTTCCTCTGGCGCAACCCGGAGCCGAAGAAGTCCTACGAAGCCGTCATCATCGGCGGCGGCGGACACGGACTCGCGACCGCCTACTACCTGGCGAAGAACCATGGGATGACGGACATCGCGATCCTCGAACGCGGGTGGCTGGCCGGTGGCAACATGGCCCGGAACACGACGATCATCCGCTCGAACTACCTCTGGGACGAGTCGGCGGCGATCTACGAGCATTCGCTGAAGCTCTGGGAGCAGCTGCCCGAGGAGCTCGACTACGACTTCCTCTTCTCCCAGCGCGGTGTCCTCAACTTAGCCCACACCCTCGGCGACGTCCGGGAATCGCGCAGGCGGGTCAACGCCAATGTCCTCAACGGCGTCGACGCCGAATGGCTCGATCCGCAGCAGGTCAAGGAGGTCTGCCCGATCATCAACATCGGCGACGACCTCCGCTACCCCGTCATGGGCGCGACCTTCCAGCCGCGGGCCGGCATCGCCAAGCACGACCACGTCGCATGGGCGTTCGCCCGGAAGGCCGACGAGATGGGCGTCGACATCATCCAGAACTGCGAGGTCACCGACATCCACCGCGACGGCGACCAGGTCACCGGAGTCGAGACGACCCTCGGACGGATCGCCACGGAGAAGGTCGCGGTCGCCGTCGCCGGGCACACCTCGGTGGTGGCGGACATGGCGGGCATCCGCGTGCCCATCCAGTCCCACCCGCTCCAGGCGCTCGTCTCCGAGCTCTTCGAACCCGTCCACCCGACCGTCGTCATGTCCAACCACGTCCACGTCTACGTCTCCCAGGCGCACAAGGGCGAACTCGTCATGGGCGCCGGCGTCGACTCGTACAACGGCTACGGGCAGCGCGGGGGCTTCCACATCATCGAGGAGCAGCTCGCCGCCGCGGTCGAGCTCTTCCCGATCTTCGCCCGCGCCCACGTCCTGCGGACCTGGGGCGGCATCGTCGACGTCACCCTCGACGCCTCCCCGATCGTGTCGAAGACGGAAGTCCAGGGACTCTACGTCAACTGCGGGTGGGGCACCGGCGGCTTCAAGGGCACCCCCGGTGCGGGATTCACGTACGCGCACACGATCGCCACCGACGAACCGCACCCGCTCAACGCGCCCTTCGCGCTCGAACGCTTCGAGACCGGCCACCTCATCGACGAGCACGGCGCGGCCGCCGTCGCCCACTGACCGACCAGAGAGGACCGCCATGCTGCTCATCATCTGCCCGAACTGCGGATCCCGCGACGAATCCGAATTCACCTACGGAGGCCAGGCGCATGTGCCCTACCCCGAGGATCCGTACGCGCTCACCGACCGCGAATGGGCCGAGTACCTCTTCTATCGCGACAACGACCGCGGGCTCTTCGCCGAACGCTGGTGCCACAGCCTCGGCTGCCGGAAGTGGTTCAACGCCGTGCGCGACACCGTGACCTACGACTTCGCCGGGGTCTACCCGATGGGCCAGCCCCGGCCCGCGACCTTCGAAGGAGCGACAGGACGATGACGACGACCGACTCGCACCGGACCGATGCGACCCTGCGCCCTGAGGCAGATCGGCTCGAGACCGCGACCGGCATCGACCGCAGCCGACCGATCGGCTTCACCGTCGACGGCGTCGCCTACTCGGGGTTCGCCGGGGACACGATCGCGAGCGCCCTCATCGCCGCCGGACGCCTCGACTGCGGACCGTCGACCTACCTCGACCGGCCACGGGGGATTCTGGCCGCCGGAGTCGAGGAGCCCAACGCCCTCGTCCGCGTCCATGCCCCTGATGCCGCCGAGGTGACCGAGTCGATGCTCCAGGCCACCCGGGTCCTCATCCGCGAGGGCCTGACCGCCGAGTACCTCTCGGGCCTCGGCATCCTCGACCCCGGCCGCGACGACGCCACCTACGAGCACCGGCACACCCACACCGACGTCCTCGTCGTCGGCGCCGGTCCCGCCGGGCTCGCCGCCGCCCGGCAGGCCGCACAGTCCGGGGCCCGCGTCCTCCTCCTCGACGACGGCGTCATCCCCGGCGGGTCCCTGCTCTCCGATCCGCATGCCGTCATCGACGGGATCCTGGCCCCGGAGTGGATCGAGACGACGCTCGCCGGGGCGGCCGCCGCCGAGGAGTTCACGTACGCCCCGCGCACGACCGTCTTCGGCAGCTACGACTCGAACTACTTCGTCGCCGTAGAGGACCGGACCGGCGCCGAGGCGGGACCGAGGCAGCGGGTGTGGCACATCCGGGCCGGGCAGGTCGTCCTCGCCACCGGTGCGCATGAGCGTCCCATCGTCTTCGCCGACAACGACCGTCCCGGCATCATGCTCGCCTCCGCCGTGCGGACCTACCTCGGCCGGTACGGCGTTCTCGCCGGTGAGCGGGTCGCGATCGCGACGACGAATGACTCCGCCTATGCGCTCGTCGCTGATCTCGTCGCTGCCGGCATCGACGTCGCCGCGGTCGTCGACTCCCGCCCGACCGCCTCGGCGAGGGCGTCTCAAGTCGCCTCCGATACCGGGGTGCGGCTCATCCTCGGCTCCGCCGTCACCGGCACGGCCGGGGAGGGCCCGGGGGGACGGGTCTCCGGGATCACGGTCGCCTCCCTCGATGAGGACGGGGTGGCCGCCTCGGCGGGGGAGGACATCGCCGTCGACCTCCTCGCCGTCTCCGGCGGGTTCTCGCCCGTCATCCACCTCCACGGGCAGCGCCGCGGACCCATCGAGTGGGATGCGGACATCGCCGCATTCGTGCCTGCCGGACCGGTCCGCGACCAGTTCACGGTCGGCGCGATGACCGGGGAGTATGCGCTGGCCGCGGCGCTGCGGCAGGGAGCGGAAGCCGGGAGTGAGGCAGCCGAGCGGGCCGGATTCGACGCCGAGCTCACGGTGCCGACGACGCCCGAGGAGATCACGGACGCAGCCCAGCGCCCGCTCTGGGTCGTCACCTCGGTCAACGACGATCCCGGAGCCCTGACCACGCATTTCGTCGACCTCCAACGCGACCAGACCGTCGCCGACATCCTCCGGGCGATGAACGCGGGCATGCGCTCGGTCGAGCACATCAAGCGCTACACGTCGATCTCGACGGCCGCCGACCAGGGCAAGACGAGCGCGGTCAACACGATCGGGACGATCGCCGCCGTCCTCGGGGAGGACGACCTCGGCGAGGTCGGGCACACGACCTTCCGGGCGCCGTTCACCCCGATCGCCTTCGCCGCACTCGCCGGGCGGCGGAAAGGGGAGCTCTTCGACCCCGCCCGGGTGACGTCGATCCATCCGTGGCACGTCGCCCACGGCGCCGAGTTCGAGGACGTCGGGCAGTGGAAGCGGCCGTGGTACTACCCGCAGCCCGGGGAGGACATGGATGCGGCGGTGCTGCGCGAATGCCGAGCCGTGCGGGAGTCCGTCGGCTTCCAGGACGCGTCGACGCTCGGCAAGATCGAGATCCGCGGTGCCGATGCCGGGAAGTTCCTCGGACGGATCTACACGAACGGGTTCTCCAAGCTCGGCGTCGGCAAGGCCCGCTACGGTCTCATGTGCACCCCGGACGGGATGATCTTCGACGACGGCGTGACCCTGCGGGTCGCCGAGGATCGCTACTACATGACGACGACGACCGGCGGAGCCGCGAAGGTCCTCGAATGGCTCGAGGAATGGCACCAGACGGAATGGCCCGACCTCGACGTCGTCTTCACCTCGGTGACGGAGGAATGGGCGACGGTCGCCGTCGCCGGCCCGAAGTCGCGGGAGGTCATCGCGAAGGTCGCCCCCGACCTTGATGTGTCCGCCGAGGCATTCGGCTTCATGGAGTTCCGACACACGACGCTCGCGAACGGAATCCCCGCGCGGATCTGCCGGATCTCGTTCTCCGGGGAGCTCGCGTTCGAGATCAACGTCGAAGCCTTCTACGGACTCGCCGTCTGGGAGATGGTCGCCGAGGCGGGAGCCGAGTTCGACATCACCCCGTACGGGACGGAGACGATGCACGTGCTCCGCGCGGAGAAGGGGTTCATCATCGTCGGACAGGACACCGACGGCACCGTCACTCCCGCCGACGCGGGCATGGAATGGATCATCTCGAAGGTCAAGGACTTCATCGGTAAGCGCTCGTTCTCCCGCCTCGACACGGCCCGGGAGGACCGCAAGCACCTCGTCGGGGTCCTCCCCGTCGACGGGCAGACCCGGCTCATCGAGGGGGCGCAGCTCGTCGCGGCCGGCACCCCGATCACCCCGGAGGACGGGCCGGTGCCGATGATCGGGCACGTCACCTCGTCCTATCTCTCCCCGACACTGAACCGGCCGTTCGGGCTCGCGCTCGTCGAGAACGGCCGCAACCGCCTCGGCGAGGTCGTCAAGTCACCGTGCGGTGACCAGGTGATCGACGTCGAGATCACCTCACCCGTGTTCTACGATCCCGAAGGGAAGCGCCGTGATGGCTGAGACTGACGCGATGGCTGAGACGGAAGAGTCCACGACCGTGCTCGAGGAGCTGCGGGTGTCCCCGGCGGCCCACCTCGCCGAGGCGATGGCTGAGGCCAGCGCGGGAGGCGGGGGTGCCGTGGGACTGCGGGAGCGCCCCTTCGCCGTGCAGATCGGGGTGCGCGCGGAGCCGGGGACCGCCTCGGCGAGGGCGATCGAAGCGGCCTTGGGGATCACCCTGCCTGAGGTCGTCGGCGAGGTGACCGGGGAGGCCGACGGCCGGCACACGGTGTGGCTGAGTCCGGACGAGTTCCTCGTCATCGACGTCTCCCGGCCGCAGCGGCCGGGGGAGACCGACGAGGCGGAGGCCGCGCTCGAGGGGCTGCCCGGGCAGGTCGTCGAACTCTCGGCGAACCGGACGATTATCGAACTCACCGGGTCGAAGGCCCGGGAGGTGCTCGAGAAGAGCTGCCGGGCCGACCTCCACCCGCGAGCGTTTCCGGTGGGGACGGCGATCGTCACGCAGCTCGGGCCCGTCCCCGTCATCCTCCACCGCTCCGGCGGCGAGGAGTTCCGGATCCTGCCGCGGTCGAGCTTCGCGGACTTCATGGTCCGCTGGCTCATCGACGGGATGGCCGAGTTCACCGGGGAGGGCATCGACGCGTTCGACGACGTCGTCGGGCACGCGCACGATGCCGGGTCGGCGGGGCACGGCGGCGCGGCGCGCGACGGCGGCTCGCACACAGCAGACAACGACCGGAAGGGCTGACAATGCCGGAATACGTCCTCTCCCTCGAATGCGATGAACGTCGGGGCATCGTCCACTCGCTCACGGGGGCGCTGCTCGACCACGGCGGCGACATCAGGGAGCTCAAGCAGTTCGACGACGCGCTGAGCAGGCGGTTCTTCCTCCGGGTCGAGTTCGAGCTCGAACCCGAGGCACTCGAGGACCTGCGGGCTGAGATCGAGAGGCTCGGCGCGGACCTCGACGCGAAGTGGAACCTCTGGCCGAAAGGGGAGAAGCGGCGCGTGCTCGTCATGGTCTCGAAGTTCGAGCACTGTCTCAACGACCTCCTCTTCCGGGCGCGCATCGGGGAGCTGCCCGTCGACATCGCCGCGGTCGTGTCGAACCATCCCGACCACCGGGAGCTCGTCGAATGGCATCACGTGCCGTTCTTCCGGATCCCGGTCACCCCGGAGACGAAGCCCGAGGCCGAGGGCAAGCTCCTCGACCTCGTCGACCGGTTCGAGATCGACCTCGTCGTCCTCGCCCGGTACATGCAGGTGCTCTCCGACGACCTCGCACGCGAGCTGACGGGCAAGGCGATCAACATCCACCACTCGTTCCTCCCTTCGTTCAAGGGCGCCAAGCCCTACCACCAGGCGTACGAGCGGGGTGTGAAGACCGTCGGGGCGACCGCCCACTTCGTCAACAGCGAGCTCGACGAGGGGCCGATCATCGCGCAGGCCGTCACCGAGGTCGACCACGCCTTCGGCCCGCAGGACCTCGTCGCCGCCGGCCGCGACACCGAATGCAAGGCGCTGTCGAACGCCGTGAAGTGGCACTGCGAGGGCAGGGTGTTCCTCAACGGGAAGCGGACCGTCGTCCTGAGGTGAGGGCGGGTTCGGCCGTCGGCGCTCGCGCTCCCGGAGGAGGATCCAGTTCGAAATCGGGCTCGGTTTCGCACTGGATCCTCCTCGCTGGGGATCGGCCGGTCCGCGTGGGGCTGAGAATCGCTGAGGTGCTGCCGCGACGCGCGAGCATTCTGCTCAGTCACGCCCCTCTCTGGGGATGAGCAGGACGGCGATGACGCTGAGGGCGAGCAGCGGCAGGGCCCAGAGAGCGGCTGTGACATACCCGAGCTGAGCTGGGAAGAGTGTCCCAGGGGCAGTCGCCACGACGAGCAGGAGCCCCGCGAGTGCGCTGCCGATGCTGAAACCGCTGGCCCTGACGATCTGGTTGATCGAGAGGACGCTTGCCGTCTCTGACTTCGGGACGCCGGTGAGGACGAGCTGCGGCATGATGGCGGATATGCCGCCCACGCCGAGACCGAGCACGCTCATCGCCGCAAGCACGGCTGCGAGCGAATCGAGCAGCAGGACGACGACGACCGTGGATGCGGTGAAGGCGGTGTAGACGATGAACGTCGGCTTTGCCGAGAGTCTGTCGACCAGCCACGGTGTCAGTCTGCCGGCAGCGAACCCGAGGACTGAGAACGGGATGAGAGCGGCACCGGCAGCGGTGTTCGACAGGTCGAAGCCGTATCCCGCTTGGACGGGCGTCTGCACGAATCGGGTGAGCAGAGAGAACAGCAGGTACATGGCGATGGCTGAACCGAACATCGCAATATTTGCCAGCAGGATGTTCCTGGTGAAGAAGAGCCTGAGATCCACCAAGGGCGCCTGGCTTCGACGCTCAACATGCAGCCAGCAGCCGAACGCAGCGCAGGCGATGAGGAGTATCGCGGCCCCGGCCCATAGAGGGTTCCAGACCGAGGGTTGCGACACCGTCAGCAGCACGCCGAGGACCCCGAGGCCGAGCAGAACGGCGCCGAGGGCGTCAACAGGGGTGCCTTCGGTCGGGACTGATCGGGGGAACGCTCGCCAGGCGACGATGAACGCAGTCAGCGAGAGCAGGAAGCCGCAGCCGTACGCCGCGCGGAGTCCGGCGGCCTCGCTGATGAATCCCATCAGCGGATAGGCCACTCCGATGCCGACAGTGGACGCGACCGATACTGTGGCGATGGTCTTCCTCGCCCGGTCGGCGGGCAAGGTGTCACGGGCGAGGCTCATGAGCAGCGGAATCACCCCGAGACCGAGTCCCTGCAGGCCCCGTCCTGCAACGAGCACGCCGAAGGGCGCCGGCACTGCGGTGAGAAGGCCGCCGAGCGCGACCAGGGCGAGGGTGCCGAGTATCGTCTCCTGTCGCTGCGAACCGGCGCCCAGTCGGCCGAGGACCGGGGCTGTGACCGCCCCAGAGAACAGAGTGATGGTCAGGGTCCACTGTGCTTCGTCGAGTGCGATGTCGAGATCGAGTGCGACTGCGGTGATGAGTGGGGCGCCGACGCCTCCGACCACGGAGCCGAGCAGTGCCACGGCGACGATGGCGCGGCCGAGACCTCGGGCGTTGAGGTCGGATTCCCGCGTTGTCACCGGTTGGTCTCGTCGCTGATGTGGGCGAACAGGCCGGGACGGATCCGTGTGCGCATTCCCCCAGCCCACGTCTCGTCGATCTGTTCCAGGTCGAGTGCTGCTCCGACGTTGAGGAGCATTCCGAATGCGAGGAAGGTCTTGACCGTCACCGGATCGAGCGAGGTCGTCTCCGAGACGACCTGCCACATGCGGGCGAACCGTTCGCGCACTGCTTCCTTCACCTCGGCGTCTCCGCATGCGGCCAGTCCCTGCAGCTGCAGCAGCAGGGCGGTCCGGTCGGCAAGGAGGTCGTAATATTCGGTTCCCATCCTCTCCAGCGAACGGATCCCGGTGCGTCCTGAGCCCGCTGTGAGCATCCCACTGCTCGTCCGTTCGAAGGCCGAAGTGACGAGCTCGATGAACAGCGCCTTCTTCGTCCCGAACAGACGAAAGATGTAGGCCTGGGTGATGCCCGCCGAACGCGCGATCGCCTCCGTGGACGCGCCGTGCAGGCCGTGCTCCGCGAACTCCTCGGCGGCGATCCCGAGAACCTGTCTGCGGCGCTCCTCGCCGCTCATTCGTTGTGCCATGTCTTTAAGTTAGAAGTTAGTAACTACTTATCAAAGAGCTGCGTCCGCGCGCTCCCGGAGGAGGATCCGGTGCGAAAACGGGCGCGGTTTCGCACCGGATCCTCCTCCCTAGGCGCCCCGCTGCCGGAATAGTCCTCCCGTGCGCACGGTTCGCATGAGTGCCGGAATCCTTCGGCGACACCGTGCGCTGGAGCGCCCCAAGCGAAAGGCCGACCATGTCCGAGAAGACCATCACGATGTACGGAGCAGAGTGGTGCGGCGACTGCCGACGCACCAAGAAGCAGCTGATCGAACTCGGCGTCGACTTCGACTACATCGACCTCGTCGTCGAGCCGGAGAAGGCCGACGAGGCCAAGGAGATCTCGGGTCGGACGAACATCCCCGTCGTCGTCTATCCTGATGGCTCCCACCAGGTCGAGCCGACGAACCCCGAGGTGCTCGCTAAGCTCAGGTACCTTTCCTTCGTCTGACCCTCTCGTTGCGCTCGCCCGCCGAGGGGACCACCTGATGGCGAGGGAGCAAGCTGGGAGGCGCGCGCTCGCCGCTCAGTGGTCCCTTCGACCACGGGAGAGGCATCGAGACGGACACTTCGCGCCGAGACCGACACTCAGAACTGTCGGTCTCGGCGCGAAGTGTCTGTCTCGGCGGAGGCTTCTGAGCTCGCAGGCTCCGCGTCGGCGGCGAGCGCCTCGGCGATGATCTTCGTCTCGCGGCGCAGCAAAGCGACGAGGTGTTCGACCCGCTGACCGGTGACGCGGTCGGCGATCGACGCGATCGACAGGGCCGCGCGGGGACGGCCCCCACGGACCCTGAGCGCGACGCCTACTGCCCACGAACCCTGCGCGAAGAGCCCGGGATTGTGGACGAAGCCGTCGATGCGGGCCTGGTCGATGATGTCGCGCAGCTGGTCGATGCGGACCTTCGGGTACCGCTCGGCGAGGATCTGCTCGTTCGCCTCGAACAGGGCGTCCACCTCGGCGGGGGAGAGTTCCGCCATGATCGCGAGACTGCCGGCTCCGATCCCCAGCGGATGCCGGTCGCCGACGGCGAGCGCGTTGTTGAAGATGTCCCCGAAGCCCTCCTCGCGCCGTGCGCAGATCGCAAAGCTGCCGGTGCGCAGCGTGAGGAACGCCGTGTCCTGGGTGATCTCGGCCAGGCGCAACAGGCTCGACTCCGATTCGATGACGAGCGGGTCGACGGACTTCTGCGCGAGCTGACCGAGGATCTGCGACTGCACGCCGAGGCGGTACCCGCCCTCGTCGAGGCGCTCGACGTAGCCCATCGCGATGAGAGCCTGGAGCATGCGGTGGACGCTCGCCTTCGGACGCCCGCTGATCGTCGCGATCTCGGAGAGGCCCGCGCCGCCCGTGCGTTCGCTGGCGAGGAGGCCGACGAGGCCCAGCAGCGACAGCGCCCGCTGGATGCTCTGCGCTCCGGTGCCCGGCTCGAGATCATCGACGGCGTGGGCGACGTTGAACGACGCCGATCGGCGCAGGATCTTCCCGCGCATCCTCATCCGCCCCAGGTCGTCCGGGTCCACGCCGCTGCCCATGGTCTGATTATCGCGCGCAGCCCTCAGCGCACCGCGCGGAATCCATGATGTGGAACCTTTCGTCCGGACCCGGTGACAGGTCGTTCACATGGCGAGCCGGGACGGATCAGTCTCAGGTTTCCCTGTCATTGCGCTGGTTCGAGGACTATTGTCGAAGCACGACGGATTCGGGAGGAACCATGACCGTCACGTACACGTTCGATGTCTTCAGCAGCCTCGACTCGCGGGCGAGCGTCACCGAGGACGCGGACTGGGGCGGCTATTGGGGCAAGCAGGGACCCGAACTCCTCGAGGAGCGCCTCGGCGAGTACTCCGGCGACCAGCGGCTCGTTCTCGGCGCGAACACGTACCGGGCGTTCGCGGCGATGGTCGCGTCAGCCGGCGAGGGCGACGACGTCTTCGACCCGTGGGTCACGGAGATGCGGAACCTGCCGACGACGGTCATCTCGAACACGCTGGAGGAGCCCCTGGACTGGCCGGACGCCACGCTCGTGCGCGGCGATGCCGTCGACGTCGTCGCCCGGCTCAAAGAGCAGTCCGATGTCCCGCTGCGCTCGCACGGGAGCCTGTCGATGAACCGCTCCCTCATGGCGGCCGGACTCGTCGACCGCCTCCAGGTGACGATCTTCCCGGCGCTCACCGGCCGCACGGGCACCGAACCGATCTTTGACGGGACCGAGGACTTCGACCTCGAACTCCTCTACTCCCGCACCCTCGACGGGCGCACACAGGAACTCATCTACCGTCCTCACCTGCACTGACACGGGGACTCAGGGGCCACCTCGGGGGGACCGACCCCGTCCGATCCATGATGTGGAACTCTGCCTGCTCACTGTCCGGCCGCCTCGGCGCGGTTCCGTCCTAGACTCGCATCGTCCGGTCCCGAGTGCCACTGCCCGGACGAACGCGGCCCCATCCGGGTCGCGGCGATCCCGACGATGCGAAGGAGACGACGTGGGTGAGGCGGTCCTCGACCTCAGCGAGGTGACGTTCCGACGCGGGCAGACGCAGATCCTCCACGGCATCGACCTGCGGATCGACCGCGGCGAACACTGGGTCCTCCTCGGACCGAACGGAGCGGGGAAGTCGACGCTGCTCAGCTTCGCCTCGGCGCAGGTGTTCCCGACCTCGGGCACGGTCGACGTCCTCGGCAGGCGGATGGGCAGGGTCGAGCTCGCGGCCCTGCGACGGCACATCGGGCACGTCAATCCCCGGCATCCGCTGCGGTCGAACCTCACCGTCCGCGACGTCGTCCTCACCGGGGTGACCGGGACGATCGAGCGTCCTCTGCGGTGGGAGGCGAACCCCGAGGAGATCGCGCGTGCCGAAGCGATGATCGCCGAGGTGGGTCTGGCCTCCCGGGCCGACGCCGGGTGGCGGATCCTCTCCCAGGGCGAGCGGGGTCGCGCGCTCGTCGCCCGCGCTCTCGTCTCGGCGCCCGAACTCCTCCTCTTCGACGAACCGACGACCGGCCTCGACGTCGCCGCCCGCGAGCAGTTGCTCGAGACCATCGACGCCCTGTCGGTGAGCTCGCCGGAGCTGACGACGCTGCTCGTCACCCATCACCTCGAGGAGATCCCCGAGACGACCTCGCACGCCGTGCTCATCTCCCGCGGTCGGCTCACCGCCGCCGGCCCGATCGCCGAGGTGCTCACCACCGAGGCCGTCTCCGCCGCCTTCGAGCACCCGATCGCGGTCGGCCATTCAGACGGTCGCTGGTCGGCGCGAGCGGTGCGGACGATGCCGGCCGCGGGCAGTGCCGTGGTCTAGAGTCGCCTTCAGGCGAGCGGACGCCGCCGTGGTCTGCCGGGGACACCGCCGTTGTCTGACACGGGGATCGCCGACACAGGGTCGTGATTCCCCGACAAGAGGGTCTGGTGCGGACGCCCAGAGACGGGCAGACTGTGGGGACGGGCGAGCGTCGCCCGCCGGTCGAGGGAAGTGAGGACCCGATGGGACATCACAAGGACAACGACGAACTGCGCGAGGACCGCTTCGAGCAGGACAAGGCCCGCCAGGAGATGCGCGACGAGGTCTTCGCCGACACCGACGGCGACGTCGACGACCAGGGCTCGCAGGACGAACGGCGCAAGGACGGGCTCGACCCGGCCTCCCGCGCCGACGAGGAGGAGTGACTCGAGCGCCTCAGTGCGGTGACCCGACCGCCGCAGTGCGGGTCGGCTCATTGCGGTTGGCCTCGTTGCAGATCGGTGCAGCCGAGACCTAGGCTGGAGCCATGAAGATGAGCACAGTCTGGAGCGCCCTCGGCGCGATCCTCGCGATCATCGTCGCGTGGTGGATCGTCAGCGCCGTGTTCTCGATCGCGTGGTTCCTCGTCAAGGCGGTCATCGTCATCGCCGTCGCCGCGATCGTCTTCGGCTTCATCAAGGGCGCCTTCCGTTCGCAGGATCGGCAGCGCCCGACTCCGTGACGACGATCCGCGCGGCCAGCGTCGTCATCGTCGACGACCGGTCGCGCGTGCTCCTCGTCCAGCGCGGCAGGAACCCCGACAAGGGACGATGGTCCGTGCCCGGAGGCAAGTGCGAACCCGGTGAGTCCTTCGCCGAGGCGGCTGCCCGGGAAGCGTACGAAGAGACCGGGCTGCGCGTCGAGATCGGCCGCGAGCTCTGGTCGCTGACGATCCCGATCGGCGACGGAGTCGAGTACGACGTCCACGACTTCGCAGCCACCGTCATCGGCGGTGAGCTCTCCGCCGGCGACGACGCCGCCGAGGCGCGCTGGTTCGCCGAGGCCGAACTCGATGCCCTCGACCTCACCCACGACCTTGCCGGCTGCCTCCGCCGAGCCGAGGTCTTCGGGCCCGGCACCGCGGCTAGGTGAGCCCGTCGAAGCCCGTGTTCGCCCCGCAGAGGACGACACCGACCTTCTCACCGGGCTCGGGCACGTAGCCCTCCGCACTGCGGATCCCTGCGAGCGCGGCTGCCGCGGCATGTTCGACGACGAGACGATGGTCGGCCCACAGATGTCGGCGTGCCGCGATGATCTCCTCGTCGCGTACGAGCACCGAGGTGACGAGATCGGTCTGCGCGGCGTCCAGCGCCAGGGGAGTGGCCCGCCGCGCCCCGAGGGAATCCGCCGCCACCGAGTCGACGGCGACGTCGACGGGCTGGCCGGCCTCGAGTCCGGCATTGAAGGCGCGGCTGCCGACGGGTTCGACGGCGACCGTTCGCACCCCGTGGAACGTCGCCGCCGTCGCGACACCCGCGAAGAGTCCGCCCCCGCCGACGGAGACGACGACGGTGTCGAGATCGGGCACCTGCGCGAGCAGCTCCGTGAACACGGTCCCCGCTCCTGCGGCGATGAGCGGGTGGTCGTACGCGTGCGAGGACAGAGCCCCCGAGGACTCCGCGAACTCCGCACACGCCAGCGCCGCCTCGGCGTACTCGGCTCCGACCTGCCGGACCTCGGCACCGTACGAGCGCAGCCGATCGACCTTGACGGTCGGGGCGTTCGCGGGGACGAACACCGTCGCCGGGACCCCGGCCTCCGCGGCGGCCCACGCGCATGCGAGTCCCGCGTTCCCGCCGGAGGCGATCGTCATGCCCGCATCGGGGAACGTCCCCTCGGCGAGGTGGGGGCGGATGAAGTTCTGCGCCCCGCGCGCCTTGAACGTCCCCGTGTACTGCATGAACTCGAGCGCGAAATAGAGACCCGAGGCCTCGGGGTCGCTCGTCGGGGGAGCGACCCACGTCGCGCCCGTGTCCGTCTCCGCGTGCGGGCGGCGTCCTGGCTGCGCCGAGGCGACCGCGAGGGGGCGGACGCGACCGGTGATCCGTTCGGCGGCCGCTTCGATGTCGGGGTAGGTGAGCGGGTCCGGGTGCGTCACGGCTTCCTCCAGACGGAAACGTGTGAGGGGCTCTCGGCGGTGAACGGCGTCCTCTCCCAGTCGGCGAAGCGCCCTTCGGGCTCGAGCCCGGCGAGACGGGCCATGAGGTCGAGTTCGGAGGGCCACACGTAGCGGAAGTGGTGCGGTGAATAGCGGAAGGTCGCGCCGTCCCTCGTGAGATGGTGCGAGGTCGCCCGCTGCGTGATGGGGTCGAGGGTGTCGAAGCCGACGTGCTCGTCGGTGACGTCGAAGGGGACAGCGGTCTGGCCCGGCGGCAGCCGTCGCAGGGGTGGGACGGTGTTCTCGATGACGAAGCGTCCGCCCGGACGCAGATGGGAGGCAGCGTTGGCGAAGCAGGCGACCTGCGCGTCCTGGGTGACGAGATTGCCGATCGTGTTGTAGACGAGGTAGACGAGCGAGTGCCCTCCGGCTACATGCGTCGACGTCATGTCGCCGATCGTCACCGGGATGTCGGGGGCCTTCTGCCGGAGGCGCTCGGCCATCGGCTCCGAGAGCTCGATGCCCGAGACCGGGACTCCGCGCTCGTGCAGGGGGATCGCGACCCGCCCGGTCCCGATCGCGAACTCGACGGCGCTTCCCCCGGCCGCCGCCTCGGCGAGGAAGGCCGTCGTCGCTGTGAGGAGCGCCGGGGCGAACATCGGATCCTCGGCATCGTCGTAGTTCTGCGCCTGCTCGCGTGTCCAGACATCGCTGTCGACCATGCGCTCAGGCTAGCAAACACGTGCACGAGCGTCGTCGGCTCACCTCGGCGAGGTGGGCGATCACCCTCACCGAGGCTGCGCGGTTACGGTCGGCCGCCTCGGCGAGGGGATGGGTCCGCAGACTCAGTGGTGCTTGGGCACGCCGAGGGGGTTTCCCTTCGTCTCCTTGACGAGGCTGACGCCGATGAGGGAGATGACGCAGACGATGATGAGGTAGATCGCGATCGACAGGGAGTTGCCGGTCTTCGCGAGCAGGGTCTCGGCGATGGTCGGGGCGAACGCCCCGCCGAGGATCGCGCCGAGCGCATACCCGATCGACACTCCGGAGTAGCGGACCTGCGGCGGGAACATCTCCGCGTACATCGCCGACATCGGGCCGTAGCTGAGCCCCATGCCGACGGTGAGGACGAAGATGCCGATGCCGTACATCCAGATGCTCTTGGAATCGATCATGAGGAACGTCGGGATGAGCCAGAGGATGAGGAGGATGTAGCCGATCTGGAAGGTGCGGACGCGACCGAGTCGGTCGGAGAGCGCCCCGCCCCACATCGTGAAGATCAGCCAGCCGAAGCTCGCGAGCGTCGTCGCGAGCAGCACGGGGGCGCGGTCGAGGCCGACCATGCCGCCCTCGGCGAGGGGGCGGGAGGCGTACGCGGCGAAGAACGCGATGATCATGTAGCCGACGGCGTTGTTGCCGATGAAGATGACCGCGGCGAGCACGACCTCCTTCGTGTTCTTCCGGAACAGGGTGCCGAGCGGAGCCGAGGACTCGGCGCGGCGTTCGGCGAGCTCGGCGAAGACGGGGCTCTCCTCGACCTGCTTGCGGATGTAGTAGCCCACGACGACGAGGACGACGGAGAAGAGGAAGGGGATCCTCCAGCCGAAGCTCGCGAACTGCTCCGGAGTGAGCACGGTGGTGAGGATCCAGATGACGCCGGTCGCGAGGATCATGCCCACGGGGACGCCGATCTGCGGGTAGGCCCCGAAGATGCCGCGCTTGTCGTCGGGGGCGTGTTCGACGGAGAGCAGTGCCGCGCCTCCCCATTCGCCGCCGGCCGAGAAGCCCTGGAGGATGCGCAGCAGGGTGAGGAGGATCGGTGCGGCCACGCCGATCGCCGCGTACGTCGGCAGGAGGCCGATGAGCGAGGTCGCCGCCCCCATGAGGATGAGCGTGAGGACGAGCATCCGCTTGCGTCCGATCCGATCGCCGAGGTGGCCGGCAATGATCGCGCCGAGCGGCCGGAAGAGGAACGAGATGCCCAGCGACGCCCACGCCATGATCTGGCCGAGCGCCGGGTTGTCCGCGGCGAGCGGGCCGAAGTACTGCACCGAGAGGATGAGGCCCGCTGCCTGGGCGTAGATGAAGAAGTCATACCACTCGATCGTGGTGCCGACGAGGGTGCCCGCGAGGACCTTGCGCTCCTCGCGCGTGATCGTCGAGGACGCGGGTGAGGCGGTGGACATGGCTGATCTCTCCATCGAAATCCGAAGTCCGTCAGGTCGACGCTGGGGCGAGTGCGGGTGCTGTGCGGGGAGCGGCTGTGCTCGCCGGCGAGCTTGCGTGGGTGCTCTCCGGCGGGCGGCTGTGCCCGCCGTGTGTCCTCAGGGCGACCTTTGGTGACTGTTTGGTCAGTTAATGCGCTTGATCATAGCCGACGAGGGTGACCCGCGCCACTGGCGGGGCGCGCCGAATGCAGGCGGTCGAATGCACAGTTTCCCTGCGTTCGCTCCGTAGGGTTGTCGTGACCGGTACCGTCACCGAGAGTGTGACCGCGGGCAGTGGAGAGGATGGACAATGGCAACAGCAGTGATCCTGGTGAATGGGATCCCCGCATCGGGCAAGTCAACGCTTGGTGCCGAACTCGCCGAGGCGGCAGGTGTTCCGTTCCTGTCCGTGGACGAAGTGCTCGAACGCCTCGTCGATTCCGTTGACTACCGCTTCCCCAGGGGACCGGTCCATGAGCTGGCGAACACGGTGACATGGCGACTGGCCGCCCTGGTCGACGACACGGTGGTGGTCGAGTCGTTCTGGGCCCGTGAGCGCGATCTCGAGACCGTCAGGGACGGGCTGAGGGTCGCCGGAGCTGAGACGGTGGTCGAGGTGTGGTGCGATGCTCCGGTCGACGAGGCCGTCGAGCGGTACGAGAACCGCGACCGCCACGGCATCCACGAAGACGATCCGAACGACGTGGATCTGTGGCGACGCAGCGCTCCGCTCGCGTTGGGTCCGATCGTGCGAGTCGACACGAGCAGCACTTCCGATGCAGTGTCGGGTCCCGAGGTGCTCGCGCAGGTGCGAGACGCGCTTGGGCTTCCCGTGGCGTAGGGCCCATTGTCGTCGCATTGGAAGCTCTGCGATGGCATTCCGCGGATCAGGGTCGTGATGGCGTCGTGGCAGGCGGGTGCAACCGCCCTCAGCACCCGATGACAATTACCGACCGATTGGTTAGTATATGGACTGATCGGCGAGCCCGGATGCGTCCGGGCCGCAGCAGGACAGCGGCGACGAGGCTGAGCGGCTTCGAGCGACCAACCGACAACGGGAGGCCCCCATGACCGAGACCCTCAGTTCCTACGCGGCCGGTGCCTGGCACACCCCGAGCGAGGCCGCCGACGCGCGCGACGTCCGCGACTCGACGACCGGGGACCTTCTCCACCGGGTCTCCTCGGACGGCATCGACTTCACCGCGGTTGCCGACTTCGCCCGTGAGGTCGGGGGCCGGGAGCTGGGGAAGCTGACGTTCCACCAGCGCGGGGTCATCCTCAAGCAGCTCGGCGCGTACCTCATGGAACGGGCGAAGGACTACCACGAGATCTCCTTCACCACGGGCACGACGAAGCGCGACGCCTTCGTCGACATCGAAGGCGGCATCGGCACGCTCTTCACGTACTCGGGCGTCGCGAGGCGGCAGATGCCGAACTCGACCGTCCTCCTCGACGGCGGGGTCGAGCGCCTGTCGAAGAACGGCACCTTCGTCGGCCGTCACATCCTCACCTCCCGGCAGGGCCTCGCCCTGCAGATCAACGCCTTCAACTTCCCCGTGTGGGGCATGCTCGAGAAGTTCGCCCCGATGTTCACAGCCGGCGTCCCCGTCGTCGTCAAGCCCGCCACCGACTCCGCGCACCTCACCCGCGCCGTCGTCGCCGACATGCTCGCCTCCGGGCTCCTGCCCGAGGGCGCGATCCAGCTCGTCACCGGCGACATCACCCCGCTCTTCGATCTGCTCGCCGAGCAGGACACGATCGCCTTCACCGGGTCAGCCGGCACCGCCCGCCGACTCGCGTCCCTTGACTGCGTGACCGAACGCGGCACCCGCTTCTTCGCCGAGGCGGACTCCCTCAACTTCTCCCTCCTCGGTCCCGATGCCGCCCCCGGCACGCCCGAGTTCGACCTCTTCGTCGACGGCGTCGTCGCCGAGATGACCGTCAAGGCCGGTCAGAAGTGCACCGCGATCCGGCGCACCTTCGTTCCCGCCGAGCACGCCGAGGCCGTCGGGGAGGCCCTGACCGCGAAGCTCGCGACCGTGACCGCTGGCGACCCGCGGGAGAAGTCGACCCGACTCGGCCCGGTCATCTCGACGAAGCAGCGTGATGACGTCCTCGACGCCGTCGACGAGATCATCGCCGGGGGCGCCCACCTGCTCACCGGCGGCCGCGAGGCCTCGGACGATCTCGCGTCCTCCCTCGGCGGGGCGTTCGTCGCCCCGACCGTCCTCCAGGCCGACGATCCGTGGGTCGACGCCGTCCACGACGTCGAGGCCTTCGGTCCCGTGACCACACTCATCACGTACTCGACCCTCGCCGAGGCGGTCGACCTCGCCGCTCGCGGGCGCGGATCCCTCGTCGGTTCGGTCGTCACCCACGATCCGGCGTTCGCCGCGGAGTTCGTCCGCGCTGTCGCTCCCTGGCACGGGCGCATCCTCGTCCTCGACCGCGACGACGCCGACGAGTCGACGGGGCACGGCTCCCCGCTGCCCACCCTCGTCCACGGCGGACCCGGCCGGGCCGGAGGCGGAGAGGAGATGGGTGGTCTGCGGGGCATCACACACTTCATGCAGCGCACCGCGATCCAGGCCTCTCCGGACATGCTCACCGCGATCGGCGGGGAGTGGGTCGCGGGAGCCGAGCGCCACCTCGGCGAGCATCCGTTCACGAAGTCTCTGGCCGATCTCAAGATCGGGGATGCCCTGGAGTCGGAGTGGCGCGAGGTCACCCTCGAGGACATCGCGCACTTCGCCGAGTTCACCGGTGACACGTTCTACGCCCACACCGACGAGGAGGCGGCTGCGGCGAACCCGTTCTTCCCCGGCCGCGTCGCCCACGGGTACCTCATCGTCTCCTTCGCCGCAGGACTCTTCGTCCAGCCGGATCCCGGGCCGGTGCTCGCGAACTACGGCCTCGAGGGGCTGCGCTTCGTCACGCCCGTCTCGCCCGGTGACAAGCTCAAGGTGACGCTCACCGCGAAGCGCATCACCCCGCGCGAGACCGACGAGTACGGCGAGGTCCGCTGGGACGCCGAGGTCGTCAACCAGGACGGCGAACCCGTCGCGAACTACGACGTCCTCACCCTCGTCGCCAAGGAGTGAGGGGGCGCTGACTCCTCGAGTCGAGGACGTGCGGTGTCGATTCTGTTGAGCATTATCGACACTGAGCGTCCTCGACTCGCTGCGTCGGTGGTCAGCCCAGTCAGGGGCGCGAGCCCTCCGGGGCGGGCACGGCCGGGTTCCGGATTCCCACCAGCGAGACGAGCCCGCCGGCGATGAGGAGCACGGACACGAAGACGGCGGCGCGGTAGAAGCCGCTGAGGTCGAGGGTGCCGCCGACGACCGTGCCGACGAGCGCGATGGCGATGAGCCCTGCGACGCGGGAGATCGCATTGTTCACGGCGCTGGCGATCCCGCTGCGCTCCTCCTCGATCGCGCCGAGGATCGTCGCCGTCAGCGGTGAGACGGTCGCGGCGAGCCCGAGGCCGAAGACGATCATCGCCGGCAGCACCTGCCACCAGTAGTTGAAGTCCTCCCTGACGAGGAGGAGCATGAGCGACCCGAGACCCATGAGGATCGGTCCGACGCCCATGAACAGCCGCGGGCCCCAGCTGCCGGCCAGGCGCCCGGCGGTGGAGCTGAAGAGGATCATCATGATCGTCGTCGGCAGGCTCGCGAGACCGGCGATCGTCGCGGACAGCCCCGCCTGCTCCTGCAGGTAGATGGCGAGGACGAAGCCGTTGAGCGAGAGCGCCCCGTACATGAGCGTCGTCGTGATGTTGCCGACCCAGAAGTTCCGCGCGCGGAACAGGTCGAGCGGAAGGATCGGGTCGCTCACCCGCTTCTGCCGGAGCAGGAAGAGGACGAAGAGGACGGCCCCGCCGAGGAGGGTGATGGGGATCGCCGGATGCCCCCATCCCAGCCGCGGCTGTTCGATGAGGCCGAAGACGAGTCCGCCGAGTCCGAGGATGGAGAGGACCGCGCCGAGGATGTCGATGTGCCGCTCCGTCTGCCGGGGAGGATCGGGCACCGCGCGCAGCAGCCACAGGGTGACGGCGATGGGGACGACGTTGATGAGGAACGCGAACCGCCAGCTCGCGAAGTCGACGAGGACGCCGCCGATGAGCGGACCGACGATCATCGCGCCCGTCGTCAGCGCGGTCCACGTGCCGATGGCCTTGCTACGGGCGGCTCCGGAGTAGTGGGCGCTGATGAGCGCGAGCGAGCTCGGCACGAGGAAGGCTCCCGCGGCTCCCTGGAGCATGCGGGCGATGATGAGGGTGAGCGGGTCGGGGGCGACGGTGATGATCACCGAGGCGATGCCGAATCCGATGAGGCCGATGCGCATGACGAGGCTGCGGCCGTAGGCGTCGCTGATGGAGCCGGCGACGAGCATGATGGCGCCGAGGGTGATGAAGTAGCCGTCGACGACCCACTGCTGGGTGACGAGTCCGCCGCCGAGCTCGCGGTCGATCGCGGGCAGGGCGACGTTGACGATCGTGCCGTCGAGGAACGCCACGAAGGAGGCGAGCACGGCAATCCAGAGGATCCGAGAAGTCACCCTGTCAGAGTACGCCGGAAACGACCGTGATCAGCACTGTCGGCGGCCCCGATCGCACGGGCGCGTGTGCGCGCTCTATTCGGCGAGGCCGTTGAAGGCCATCGCGGTGACCGCCTCGGCGATGGTCTCGGGGTCGACGGGATAGCCCGGGCGGTACCACTCGGTGATCGAGTTGACCATGCCGAAGAGGAGGCGGGTGACGAGGCCCGGCGGGAAGTCGGCGCGGACGCCGCCCTCCTCGATCGCCGCGGTGACGAGGGCGCGGATCTTCATGTCGATCTGCCGCCGCTGCTCGAGCGCATCGCGTTCGACCGCGGAGTTCCCGCGCACCCGCAGGAGCAGGGTGACCGAGTGGTGGTATTCGATGAGGATGAGCACGCTCGAGTGGACGGCGTGGCGCAGGCGTTCGAGGGCGCTGAGATCCTGCCGGTGGGACTCGGACTCCACCGCCGAGGCGAGAGCGTCGGTGCCGCGGTTGATCGCCAGCCGCAGCAGCTCCTCCTTCGACTTCACATGGTGGTAGATCGCCGATTTCGTGATCCCGAGCTCGCGGGCGACTGTGTCCATCGACGTGCCGTCGTAGCCGCGGGAGACGAAGACCTCGGTGGCCTTGTTGATGAGCGTCTCCCGGTCGTAGCCGGGCCGACCGCGGCGGGTCCGCTTCGGCTCCGACCCGACCCCCGCCTCGGCGGCGGATCCGGACCCAGCTCCCGCCTCGGCGAGGTCACCGGTGACGGACTCCGTCGCGGTCGACGGAGTCTGTGCAGGTGACGGGCTCTTGGACATGGGAATCAGTCTAATCAGCGGAAGCCGGCGGTGCCGCGATCCGAGTCACAGCGGACCTAGCGGATGTTCTCGCGACGGTCGATGATGCGCTTGAGCTTGCCGACCGAGCGCGGCAGCGAACCGGGGTCCTTGATGTCGACGGTCGAGGAGACGCCGAGGCGCTCCTTGATCCGGGCGGCGACGCGGCGGTCGAGGCCCTCGCGTTCGACGGCGCCGACGTTCTCGCGGCACTCGACCTCGACGGTGACCTCGTCCATCCGCCCTGGGCGGGTGAGGACGAGCTGGAAGTGGGGGCTCAAGTGCTCGAACTCGAAGAGGACGGATTCGACGTTGGCGGGGTAGACGTTGACGCCGCGGATGATGATGAGGTCGTCGGAGCGGCCGGTGATGCGCGAGATGCGGCGGAAGTTCGGGTGCGCGGTGCCGGGCAGGAGGCTCGCGAGGTCGTGGGTGCGGTAGCGGATGATCGGCAGCGCCTCCTTCGTCAGCGAGGTGAAGACGAGTTCGCCCTCCTCGCCGTCGGGGAGCACCTCGCCGGTGAAGGGGTCGACGATCTCGGGGTAGAAGTGGTCCTCCCAGATCGTCGGGCCGTCCTTGGTCTCGGCGGATTCGCATGCGACGCCGGGGCCCATGACCTCGGAGAGGCCGTAGATGTCGACGGCGTCGATCGCGAAGGACCGCTCGATCTCCCGGCGCATCTCGTCCGTCCACGGTTCGGCGCCGCAGATGGCGACCTTGAGGCTCGTCGAGGTCGGGTCGATGCCCTGCTTGTGGAACTCGTCGAGGATCGTGAGCAGGTAGGTCGGGGTGGCCGTGATGATGTCGGGCTTGAAGTCCTGGATGAGCTGGACCTGGCGCTCGGTCTGGCCGCCGGAGATCGGGACGACGGTGAAGCCGTGGCGTTCGGCGCCGTGGACGCCGAGACCGCCGGTGAACAGGCCGTAGCCGTAGGCGTTGTGGAGCATCTGCCCCGGCTTTCCGCCGGCGCCGAGGATCGAGCGTTTGATGAGTCGGCTCCACACGTCGAGGTCGTTCTGCGTGTACCCGACGACGGTGGGCAGGCCGGTCGTGCCGGAGGAGGCGTGGATGCGCGCGACGTCCTCACGCGGGACGGCGAAGAGTCCGAACGGGTAGTTGTCCCGCAGGTCCTGCTTGTTCGTGAACGGCAGCTTCGCGATGTCGTCGGGGCTGGTGATGTCGGCGGGGGTGATGCCGAGGTCGTCGAAGGCCTTCCGGTAGTGCGGCACCTTCTCGTACACGGCGGCCACCGTGGTCTTGAGGTTGGCGAGCTGATCGGCGCGCAGCTCGTCGAGGCACATCGTCGGACCGGCGTCGCTGTCGGTCGTGGTCATCATCGTCTCCTTGGGAATCCGTGCAGGTGAGGTGTCGAGTCAGGAAGCGCCGAGGTGGGGGCGCGACGCGGGAGACGCCGGGTGAGCGTGGTCCGCGGTGAGGGTCAGGAGGTGGCCGGCTTCGGTGCCGGTAGGGTGCGGGAGCGTCCGCGGTAGACCGCGACGATCTCGTCGCCGCGCTTGACCTCGACGTCGTAGATGCCCGAGCGGCCCTGCTTGACGATCTCGCGGCCGTGGGCGACGAGTTCGTCGCCGACGCGGGTCGGCTTGAGGAAGGTGATGTCCCCGCCCGAGGCGACGGTGACCGAACCCGGATAGTTGCACGCCATCGCGAACGTCGTGTCGGCGAAGAGGAAGATGTAGCCGCCGTGGGTGATCTCGTGGCCGTTGGCCATGATGTCGGTGACCGTCATCGAGCACTGCGCCCAGCCGGGGCCGTGATCGTCGAGGGTGATGCCGAGGTGCTGGGAGGCGCGGTCGTTCGCGTACATCGCGGCCGCGCCGGTATGTGCTTCGTTCCCGATGCCGGGGGCGACGGAGGCAGAGGAGGGAGTCGCCGTGGGATCGGCATGGGTGTTTTGTGAGGGAGCCGCGCCGGAACTGGTGTCCGTCGTCGTTGTGGTCGTCTCTCCCATGTCAGGTTCCTCCTCGCACCGATGCGATGCACTGCCTCCGTCGCCCGATCCGACGTGCGACACGGGATCGGAATAAACGACCATCTGGTCAATAAATATCGTTGTGATCGGCGTCTCTGTCAAGTCGGAGGGCCGGGAGGGGGGAGGCCGGGTCTACTTCTCGAAACTGCTCGGGAGCGGGAACTTCTCGTTGAGGAACCAGCTCATCATCGCATCGAGGTGCTCTTGCGCCTCCGGTGAGGAATCGGTGTCGTTGAGGCAGAGGACGTCGAGGTTGCGTCGGCGGAGAAGGCGCCGCATGTACAGTTCGGCATCGGGTCGTGAGATGTCCATGTAGGCGTAGCGAATGGACGAGTCGATGGCTTTGCCCTGCGCGTAGGCGTGGAAATGGTAGAGCGCCGAGGTGATCGAATAGTCATCGGGATGACGGAACTTCGAGCGTGCGACGTGGTCGAACAGGTCCTGATGCGTCGCCTCGAAATCTTCCATGACTGACCTCACCTGTGGGTGAGGCGTGTGCTTGAACTTGTTGGCCACCCGTCGGCCGTGTTCGTCGAGCATGAACTGTCTTCCTCGTTTGGCAGCCGAGAGGACTGGCATGTCTCGGGCGCTCGGGTCGTCGAGGTCGAGAGGTGCCGTCGACGGGAAGAAACGGGAGAGTCCGCTTCCGGTGAAGAAGAGTTCGGGGCTGGTCGGGCGCATGAAGAACAGGTCGTCGTTCATGTAGAGGTAGTTCTCGCTCAGCCCGGGGATGTGGTGGAGTTGAGACTCGATCGCATGCGAGTTGAAGACAGGCAGATTGTCGGTGTCGGTGAAGATGTCTCTGTGGTCGATGACCGTGATCTTGGGGTGATCGACGTTGAGCCACTCGGGGACCTGAGCGTCGGTGACGAGGTAGATGTGGTTGACCCAACTGGCGTAGGCTTCGACCGATCGCAGAGAGTAGCGAAGCTCCTGCCGGTCGGCGAAGCGCGACTCGGAAACCGCGGTGTCGTTGATCTGCTCGCCACGCATCTCAGCTTCGGCGCGTGACTTCTTCGCCCGCCACAGAGGGTCCGAGCCGTCGACCCACGTGTAGACGAGGTCGACCGGTCCCGCGACGGCGTAGAGGTCAGGGGCATCGGGCAGCACGGTGCGATTGTCATTTGCCAATGACGCCTCCCAGGTCTCGGGAGTGAAGTACTCGACCAGTGTGCGGGGCTGTCTCGCGATGCGGTGAAGGGTTCCCGGGATGTGCGTCGACCCGTCCACGCGTGCCCGTCGGGGTCCCAGGTCCGCCCACGCTTCGATGATGACGCCCTCGAAGCCGGTGCTGAGGATGCGGCCGCTCGGGGCGACCACGCGACGGTGGCAGATGATCATCGCGACGGAGAACGGATCGTCACGCTGGCGGCGACGACTCCCACTCGCCCACGACCGATACCGCCGGAACTGTGTCCATCCGTCCTGAGGATCCAGAGCCGACAATGCCTGCTGGGCGCGCCGAATCTGCGACTGCGGAATGACCAGTCGTGAGCGATCGCGGGCGCGTCGGGGGAGTTCGACGAAATCGATGCCCGCCTCGGCGAGGACGGTGCGCACTGTGCGCAGATTGTCTTCTTGTGCTGCGATCGAATCGTGCGTTCGAGTCGCCACCACTTTCGGTTCCTTGGCCAACCCCGGTCGAAGTACGGTTCGCATGCGGCGCTGCAGATCTGTCTCACCATGGCGCACCTCTGACAGCCAGAGCTTCTGCTGGTCGGTGAGCATGGTCGCTGCTTTGCGGCGGTACTGTCTGGCGCGCGCCTTCATCGTTGCTCGACGACCGTTCACCGTCCGTACCTCCGCACGTTATTCTTCATTCACCCACATTTTAGAGCGAAGCAATCTTTTCACCGCGGATCGGCGCGGTCAAAACCAGAAGTAGTTGAAGATTGTCTTCGGAATTGAGAATTCGAGGCGTCGGCCGATCCATTTAGGGAAAGGTGTCTTGGTTTTTATGGGGCGCGGATTTTCGGGCTCGGGCGTTTGCGGAGTCTCGGATTCTCAGGAGCCTCACGAACCCATCCTCGGTGGCGACGACCGTCTTCCCGCCCCGGGGCGGCGGTGAAACGCGTGATGGGAGAGGTGGGTTCGGACATTGGCGACGGTCGACCACTCGTCGAGTCGGCTGTGCTGTTGTGGCTTCGGGTGCCCGCATCGCCGGCGGCAGGCTGGGGGATCGGCGGCACCGCTTGGGCGAGGTCTCGCGCAGGGACCGCCCGGAGTTCAGGTCGGTCTCCCTGTCCCGATATTGCACCTCGGCGTGGGGTATGCCACACTGGTGAAGAACATTACAGAACAAACGGTCAGTAAATGATCGAACGGTTCCGGCGGCCTGTGATGACGGAGCGCATCCCGTCCGCCGCACCAGCAGTGCCGCACCCGGATCACGGGTCGGGCGCGTGACGAGGAAGGGCGCACCCAGGGGGTGGAGTGGTCATGACAACGGAAGTCAACGAAACGCAGCTCGAGGCGCAGTTCGCCGACACGATCGAGGCCAAGGACCGGATCGAACCGCGCGACTGGATGCCCGAGCCCTACCGCAAGACGCTCATCCGCCAGGTCGCCCAGCACGCGCACTCGGAGATCATCGGCATGCAGCCCGAGGGCAACTGGATCTCCCGCGCGCCCTCCCTGCGGCGCAAGGCGATCCTGCTCGCGAAGGTCCAGGACGAAGCGGGTCACGGCCTCTACCTCTACTCGGCAGCCGAGACGCTCGGAGCCAGCCGCAACGAACTCACCGAGAAGCTCATCGCCGGCAAGCAGAAGTACTCCTCGATCTTCAACTACCCGACCCTGTCCTACACCGATGTCGGCACGATCGGCTGGCTCGTCGACGGCGCGGCGATTTGCAACCAGGTGCCCCTGTGCCGGACCTCCTTCGGCCCCTACGGGCGCGCGATGATCCGCATCTGCAAGGAGGAGTCCTTCCACCAGCGCCAGGGCTACGAGCTGCTCATGACGATGATGCGCGGCACCGACGAGCAGCGGGCGATGGTCCAGGAATCGGTCAACCGCTTCTGGTGGCCGGCCCTGATGATGTTCGGACCCCCCGACGACGATTCGCCGAACACCGCACAGTCGATGGAGTGGGGCATCAAGACCCACACGAACAACGAGCTGCGCCAGAAGTTCGTCGACATGTCGATCCCGCAGGCCGAGGCGCTCGGCGTGACGTTCCCCGACGAGAACCTCAAGTGGAACGAGGAGCGCGGACACTACGACTTCTCGACCCCCGACTGGGACGAGTTCTGGGCCGTCGTCAAGGGCAACGGCCCCTGCAACGAACAGCGCATCGCCCACCGCAAGCGCGCGTGGGACGAGGGTGCGTGGGTGCGCGATGCCGCGCTCGCCTTCGCCGAGAAGTCCGCCCAGGCCGCGGCAGACGCCCAGTTCGCCGCAACCGCCGACACCACCGCCGAGGGGGCCGCAGAATGACCGAGTCCACCCCGGCCACCGGAGGGACGACCCCGACCGTGCGCGGCGAATGGCCCCTCTACGAGGTCTTCGTCCGCGGCAAGCGCGGCCTCAACCACGTCCACGTCGGCTCGCTCCACGCCCCCGACGACCAGCTCGCGATCCGCCACGCCCGCGACGTCTACACGCGCCGCAACGAAGGTGTGAGCATCTGGGTCGTGCGCTCATCGGACATCACCGCCTCGAGCCCCGACGAGAAGGACCCGATGTTCGCCCCGAGCGGCGACAAGGTCTACCGTCACCCGACCTTCTACGACATCCCCGACGATGTCCCGCACATGTGAGGGAAGAGCATCACATGACGACTCCCAACGCCGCCTCGGCGAACGAATCCAACGCCCCTGAGGTCCACGAGCCCACGGCAGAACACGACGAGCACGAGAACGCCTACTCGGGCCTCCTCGTCAACGACGCCCATTGGGCCTTCGGCACGGACTTCGAGGACCCGCTCGCCGGGGTCGACACGACCGTGCCCGACGGCGTCGACCCGTCTGAGCTCGCCCAGTACTGCCTCATGCTCGGCGACGATGCGCTCGTCTTCTCCCAGCGGATCTCCGAATGGTGCTCCAACGCCCCTGACCTCGAAGAGGACATCGCGCTCGCGAACATCTCCCTCGACCTCCTCGGCCAGGCCCGCCTCCTCCTCGCCCGCGCCGCCGCAGCCGACCCCGCCCTCGTCCCGCAGCTGCCGGAGGGATCACCGGTGCCCGACGAGGACCGGCTCGCCTTCTTCCGCGAGGACATGGACTTCCGCAACGTCCGCCTCGCCGAGGTCCCCAACGGCGACTTCGCCGAGGCGGTCGCGAAGATCCTCATCTACTCGACCTGGCGCCTCGCCCTCTTCGAACGCCTCACCGCCAGCCGCGACTCCGTGCTCTCCGCGATTGCCGCCAAGGGCGTCAAGGAGATGTCCTACCACCGCGACTTCGCCGGCCGCTGGGTCGTCACGCTCGCCCAGGGCACCGAGGAGTCCCGTGCTCGCTTGCTCACCGCACTGAGCGGCCTGTGGCCGCTGTGGTCCGAGCTCTTCGAGACCCACCCGATCGAGGCTTCCGTGGCCGAAGCCGGCATCGGCGTCGACCCCGCCGAGGTGGCCGACGAGGCCGGTGTCATCCTCGACCAGGTCTTCGCCGCCGCCGGCGTCGACCGCCCGGAGGCGGGAGCACTCGCCGGGGTCCGCGGCAAGAAGGGCCGTGACGGGCTCCACACCGAGGCGCTGTCCCGCATGCTCGCCGAGATGCAGGTCGTCGCCCGCGCCCACCCGCAGGGCCAGTGGTGATGAACGCGACCCTGGAATCCCCCGCCGAGGCGGTCGACCGGGCCCGTGCCGCCGCCGCCCGGGTCACCGACCCGGAGATGCCGATGCTCACGCTCGTCGACCTCGGCGTGCTTCGGGAGGTCACGCTCGAGGACGACCACGTCGTCGCGACGATCACCCCGACGTATTCGGGCTGCCCGGCGATGGCGACGATGCGCGATGACCTCCAGCGCGAACTCGAGGACGCAGGATTCCCCGACGCGGAGATCCGCGTCTCCCTCACCCCGGCGTGGTCGAGCGACTGGATCACCGACGAGGGCCGGGAGGCGCTCGCGGAGGCCGGCATCTCCCCGCCCGGCCAGGCGCCGCGCCGGCAGGGACCCGTCGCGCTCACCCTCATGCCCACCCGCCGCGCGATCGTGTGCACCCTGTGCGGATCGGGCAACGTGGCGCTCACCTCGGAGTTCGGTCCCACCGCCTGCAAGGCGATGTACCAGTGCCGGGACTGCCTCGAACCGTTCGAACACGTGAAGGAGATTCGAGATGACCGAGACGATCGGCCGAGACGCCGAGACTGTCGGCCAGACCGCCCCCGCGGAGTCCACGGGTCAGGCCGCTGACCGCACCGGCTTCCACCCGCTCACCGTGCGCACCGTCGAGCACCTCACCGAGGACTCCGCGGCCGTGACCTTCGACGTGCCCGCCGAGGTGGCCGAGCTCTTCGACTTCGCCGCCGGACAGTCGCTCACCCTGCGTCGGATGATCGACGGCGTCGAGCACCGCCGCACCTACTCCATCTGTGCGCCCGCGGGAGCTGCCCCGCGCATCGGCGTGCGCGAGATCCCCGACGGCCTCTTCTCCCGCTGGCTCGTCCGCGACGTCCGCCCCGGTGAGACGATCGAGGTCCAGCCGCCCAGCGGCAGCTTCCGGGCCGACGCGAGCCTCGGCGGCAAGCACCTGTGCATCGCCGCCGGTTCCGGCATCACCCCGATGCTCTCGATCGCGTCGACGGTGCTCACCAACCCCGACGCGTCCGTCACCCTCCTCTACGGCAACCGCTCGACGAACACCGTGATGTTCGCCGAGGAACTCGCCGACCTCAAGGACGCGCGCAACCAGCAGCTCGACCTCGTCCACGTCCTCTCCCGCGAACCCCGCGAGGTCGAGCTCTTCTCCGGCCGCCTCGACGAGGAGAAGCTGCGCCAGCTGCTCACCTACCTCGTGCCCGTGCACGATGTCGACCATGTGTGGCTGTGCGGTCCTTTCGGGATGCTCGGCGACGCCCGCACCGTGCTCGACGAGCTCGGGGTGCCGAAGGAGAAGGTCCACTTCGAGCTCTTCTACGTCGATGAGCCCCCACCCGAGGTCGCCCACGCCGACAAGGTCCTCGAGGGGGCGACGAGCGAGGTCACGGTCATCCTCGACGGACGGCGGACCACCTCGGCGATGGCACAGGGCAAGACCATCCTCGACTCCGCGCAGGAGTCCCGCTCCGACCTGCCCTTCGCGTGCAAGGGCGGGGTGTGCGGGACGTGCCGGGCGAAGGTGTGCGCGGGCGAGGTCGACATGGTCCGCAATTACGCCCTCGAGGACGCCGAGGTGGAGGCGAACTTCGTCCTCACCTGCCAGACCTTCCCGGTCAGCGACGAAGTCACCATCGACTTCGACTCCTGACCCCGGTTCGGGTGGCGATACCGCCATCCGGCCCCCTGCCCCGGCCTGATGTGGCAGGCGTTACGATCGACTCGTCTGAACCGACTTGAAGGAGCATCATGCCCGAGGCATTCATCCTTGACGGACTGCGCACGCCCATCGGCCGCTACGGAGGCGCACTCGCCGACCAGCGGCCCGACGACCTCCTCGCGACGACGCTGAAAGCCGTCGTCGACCGCACCGGCATCGACCCCGCCGACATCGACGAGGTGATCATGGGGGCGGCGAACCAGGCCGGGGAGGACAACCGCAACGTCGCCCGCATGGCCGTCCTCCTCGCCGGCCTGCCCGACTTGATCCCCGGCTTCACCGTCAACCGGCTGTGCGCCTCGGGACTGACCTCGATCATCCAGGGCCGGGCGATGATCGCGGCCGGAGACGCCGACGTCGTCGTCGCCGGCGGCGTCGAGTCGATGACCCGCGCACCCTGGGTGGTCGAGAAGCCCTCGAAGGCCTGGGCGAAGCCCGGGAAGTCCTTCGACACGTCGATCGGCTGGCGCTTCCCCAACCCGCAGTTCGGGGAGAACGTCACCTACTCGATGCCTGAGACGGCCGAGAACGTCGCCAAGCGGTGGAACATCTCCCGCGAGGAGCTCGACGACTTCGCCTTCGCCTCCCACCAGCGGGCGCTCGCCGCGCAGGACGAGGGGAAGTTCGACCCCGAGATCCTTCCCATCGGCGATGTGAGCAAGGACGAAGGTCCACGCCCGGACACGACCCCGGAGAAGCTCGCGAAGCTGCGCGCCCTCCACGGCGAGGGCAGCGTCATCACCGCCGGCAACTCGTCGTCGCTCAACGACGGCGCCGCCGTGACGATCCTCGTCTCCGACCGCTACGCCGAGAAGCACGGCATTGACCCGCGCGCCCGCGTCGTCGCCGGAGCCAGCGCCGGCGTGCCCCCGGAGATCATGGGCATCGGCCCGGTCCCCGCGACCGAGAAGGCGCTCGCCCGCGTCGGCTGGAGCGTGAACGACCTCGATGCCGTCGAACTCAACGAGGCCTTCGCCTCGCAGTCGCTCGCCTGCATCCGCGATCTCGGGCTCAACCCGGACATCGTCAACCAGTTCGGCGGGGCGATCGCGCTCGGCCACCCTCTCGGCGCCTCGGGCACCCGCATCACGCTCACCCTGCTCAACCGCATGGAGCAGGGCGAGGACCAGCGAGGTCTGGCGACGATGTGCGTCGGCGTGGGTCAGGGTTCGGCCGTCCTCCTGGAACGCCCGTGAGCACGGCTGCGTCGCAGGGCGACGGTTCTGTGAGCGGAGAGGGCACCGCCGCGAGTGACGCCTCCGCGGCCGACGACGCCTCCCCACTGCTCGTCGAACGTCGGGACGACCGGATGGTCATCCGGCTCAACCGCCCCGAGGTGCGCAACGCGATCGACCTGACGATGGTCGAGGCCCTCCACGAGGTCTGCGCCGAACTCGAAGCGCACCCGCAGGTCGCGATCCTCACCGGCACGGGAGGGACCTTCGCCGCCGGAGCCGACATCGGTCAGCTGCGCGAGCGCCGCCGCGACGACGCGCTCGCCGGCATCAACTCGAAGATCTTCAGCCGCATCCTCGACCTGCCGATGCCCGTCATCGGCCTCATCGACGGCTACGCCCTCGGCGGGGGAGCGGAGCTCGCGTTCGCGTGCGACTTCCGCATCGGGACGCCGGCGACGAAGATCGGCAACCCCGAACCCGGTCTCGGCATCCTCGCCGCGGCCGGTGCCGCATGGCGCCTGCGCGAACTCGTCGGCGAGCCCCGGGCCAAGGAGATCCTCCTGGCCGGACGCACGCTCCAGGCCGATGAGGCCCGCAGCATCGGTCTCCTCAACGACGTCGTCGACCCCGATGAGCTCGAAGCCGCGGGTGAGGCGCTCGCCGACCGGATCGCGAGCTTCGCGCCCCTGGCCGTGCGGCTGACGAAGTCGGCGTTCCATGCCCCCCGCGAGGCCCACCCCCTCATCGACAACGTCGCCCAGGCGGTGCTCTTCGAGACCGACGAGAAGTTCGCCCGGATGGACGCCTTCCTCGCCCGGCGCGAGGAGAAGCGGCGCGAGAAGAAGCAGCAGGAGAGAGTCGAGTGAGCGAGCAGAACCAGTCACAGGCGGCCCCCGGCGCGACCGACGAGGCGCGTCCGGCGACCGAAGACAGGGCCTACGTGCCTGACACCGTCGGCGTCTACGGCGGCGGCCGGATGGGGGCGGGCATCGCCCACGCGTTCGCAAGCGCCGGCGCCCGCGTCATCGTCATCGAGAACACCGAGGAGACCGCGGCCGCGGCCCGGGAGCGGGTCGAGGCCTCGATCGAGAAGTCCCGCGCGAAGGGCCTTGAGGTCCCCGGCCGGGTCGAGGTCGTCCGCGACCCGACCCTGCTCGACCAGGCGCTGCTCGTCGTCGAAGCCGTCCCCGAGGACGTCGCCCTCAAGCAGCGGGTCCTCGCCGACATCGCGAAGTTCGCCCCCGCGGCGAGCATCGGGACGAACACGAGTTCACTCTCGATCGACGAGCTCGCCTCCGTCCTGCCCCGCCCCCAGGCTCTCATCGGCCTCCACTTCTTCAACCCCGTCCCGGTCTCCGACCTCGTCGAGATCGTCGTCGGCTCCCGCACCTCGCCCGACCTCGTCACTGCCGCGACGAACTGGGTGGCCGGTCTCGGCAAGACCCCGATCACGGTCACCGATTCGCCCGGGTTCGCGTCCTCGCGCCTCGGCGTCGCGCTCGCCCTCGAGGCGATGCGCATGGTCGAAGAGGGTGTGGCCAGCGCCGAGGACATCGACACCGCGATGACGCTCGGCTACCGGCACCCGGCCGGACCGCTGAAGACGACCGATATCGTCGGCCTCGACGTCCGCCTCGGCATCGCCGAGCACCTCGAACGCGAACTCGGTCCCCGCTTCGCCCCACCCCAGCTGCTCCGCGACAAGGTCGCCGCCGGCGAACTCGGCCGCAAGACGGGCAAGGGGTTCTACGAATGGTGACCGAGATCCGCCTGGCCACCCGCGGCCCGATCGCCGAGATCGTCCTCGACGGACCCGAGTCCCGCAACGCCCTCGATGCCGGCAGCCTCCGCGCCCTCGCCGAGGCGGTGTCGACGGTCGCCGAGGCGGTGCCGGACGTCCGCGTCCTCCTCATCCGCGGTGAGGGGAAGGTGTTCTGCTCCGGTCGCGACATCTCCGCCGTCGACGTCGAGACCGACGACGCCCACGCGTTCCTCGCCGAGGTGTTCACCCCGATCGTCCAGGCCATCCGGGGCCTCTCCATCCCCGTCGTCGCCCAGGTCCAGGGGGCGGCGCTCGGGCTCGGCTTCGGTCTCGCCGCGGCCGCCGACATCATCTACGCCGCCGAGGATGCGAAGTTCGGCTCGCCGTTCGCCGCGATCGGGGCGGTGCTCGACTCCGGCGCCCATCACGTCTTCCTCGACCGGGTCGGCTACCACCGGACGATGGACCTCATCGTCACCGGTGACTTCATGTCCGGCGCCGAGGCGGCGGCGACGGGAATCGTCTCCCGCGCCGTCCCCGCGGCCGAACTCGAGGACTTCGTCGCGGCGAAGCTCGCCCGGATCGTCACCGGCCCCGCCGAGGCGTACGCGATGGAGAAGGGCTTCGTCCAGAGGCTCGCCGACGAGCGGCCCTCGTTCGCCGAGGTCCTCGACGCCGAAGCGCACCTCCAGGAGACGGCGCGGCGCACCCCCGACTACGCCGAGGGCTTCCGCGCCTTCCAAGAGCGGCGCAAGCCGAACTTCGGGTAGGGCGCTGGCCGGGCGTTCTGATACCCTCAGCCGTCGGCCGCCTCGGTGACGGGTCCCGGATTCCCTCGGTTGTCGCGCTCGTCGATGCCGTTCTGGGCCGCAGGTTCCCGGGTCGTCGCTCGCCAGCGACGGAATGCGAGGATCGTCAGGGTGCCGACGAGGACCCAGGCGACGCCGACGGCGATAGCGTTGGCAATGCTCGGGTCGCCGATGAAGGCCCCGATGCCGACGAGGGCGAAAAGGCCGGGCAGCGAGGAGATCGTCGTGGCCGTGAGAAACGTGCGATTGTCGATCCCGAAGGCGCCGCTGCCGTAGTTGACCGGCCAGTACGGCAGACCCGGCAGGAGGCGGAGTGTGCACACCGCGTAGAAGCCGCCGCCGTGGAGTTGGGTTTCGACCGCCTCGGCGTGGGAGCCGAGCATCTTCCTCGCGGTCGGACGGCCGAGGCCGCCGGGCGATCCAGTACCCGGCATACCCTCCGAGGACGATGCCGATGAGCGTGAGCAGGGTTCCCAGCGGCAGACCGAACGCGAGCCCACCGGCGACGGCGACGATCGTCACCGGGATCGGGGTGGCCGCGACCACCGTGGCGAGGGCGACGAAGACGGCGAAGCCCCACGCGCCCGCCTCGGCGATCTCATCCTGGAGCACGCGGGGAGTTGGCAGGTGGACGTTGACCACGAGCCAGAGTCCGGCGAGGACGACGACGGCGAGGGCCGCGTTGCGCACGATCGACCCCCACGCGAGACGTCCGCGTCTGCGGGGAGGGGTCTTGGGGTTCGTCGTCGGCACGGATCGAGTGTACGCCTCAAGGACGTCGGAGGGGCCCGGGCGGGCTCGGGGCGGAAGGTGGACCGGGGTGAGCGGGGCGGAGCTGGCTGTCTCAGGCGCTGAGCATCATCAGTCCGGCGGCGACGCCGATGTAGAAGAGGCTCACCGAGAGGATGAAGATCCGCTCGGAGATGCCGAAGACCTTCGGCCTCAGCCTCGAGACGACGAGGACGAGGACGCTCACGGCCAGCGAGATCGCGGCGATCCACCCGATGACGGCCAGCGTCGAGGCGAGCCACGCGGGGCCCTCGGCGGTGAAGAGACGGGTGAAGTTGCCCATGCACGCGTAGGTGAGGGCGAACCAGGCGATCGCGAAGAGGTAGTGGAGGCGGCCGACGAGCGTCGTCTTCGCACCCTCGAGATCGGTCGGCGCGAAGGGGAGGGCGACGAAGATCCCCGCGAGGACGAGCAGGGCGATCGTGATGCCCGTGGCATCCGACCAGTCGGGGACGCCTGTGATCACCGCTCCGGCGAGGAGTGCCCAGAATCCTGCGGTCAGCCAGGTCATGATCGAACTCAGCCTCCGCGTCGGTCCGACCGCGTAGTCGCTGACGGCATGGGAGACGATCGAGTAGTCGCTGGGCACGAGGTGGAGGGCGACGAAGACACCGAGCCGGGCGAGTCCGAGGACGAGGGCGAGAAGGGCGAAGGTCACTGCCATGAGAGCTCCTGGAGGAGAGGTGCGAGAGGGGTTACGGGTTGCGGACGGTGCGGACTTCGTCGTGGAGGTCGCGGATCGTCTGGGCGAGGGCCTGCGGGTCGAGGCCGATCGTGCGGGCGTTGTCGTCGAGTGAGCTCCCGAGGAGGCGTCCGCACTGCTCGGCCTTCTCCTCACCCGCCGAGGTGAGGTGGAGTTCGCGTCGGTTCCCCGAACCGGCCGCGGCCCGGTTGTCGACGTACCCCGCGCTGAGCAGGGCCTTGACGATGCCGCTGCCGGCCGCCTCGGTGACGCCGAGGGACCGGGCCAGGGTGCGTCCGGTGATTCCCGGGTGCTGGCCGAGGATGACCAGGGCGACGTACTGGTTGTAGCTCAGGCCCTCCGGCGCGAGGATCCGCTCGGCCCACCGGTCGAGGGTGCGCACGAGGTCGTGGAGTTCGAAGGCGAGGTCCATGACACTAAGTTAAGCACTTAAGTTAATGGGTGGCAAGAGGGTGCCCGGACGGGGTGCGCACATGCCGACGGCCCCGGCCCGGACGGAGGGTCCGGGGCGGGGCCGTCGTCCGGCCGCCTCGGCGGGGGAGGGGCCGGTCGGCGACGTTCAGCCGGTGAAGATCGCCACGGCTTTGATCACGGTCAGGGTGAGGCCCCACGCGAGGCCGCCGACGACGACCACGGTGAGTGCGGAGCCGATGACTTTGTAGGCGCCGCCGACGGGCGACTGCGGGGAGCCGGTGGCGGGAACCGACGACCAGGTCTCGGAGCTGCTCATGTCTTCTCCTCCTTCCTTCAGTCGGTCTCAGCCGTCGATGCGGACTTCGGGGTCGCCTCGGCGGTCGTGGGTTCGAGGTACTTGTCCTTGACCGGGGTGACGAGCAGGTTCGCGACGAAGCCGATGGCCAGGGCGCCGACCATGATGAACATGCCCGGAGTGTAGAGCTCGGGTCCGGTCTTGCCGGCCTTCTCCCCGGCCTCGACGACAGAGTTGACGATGAGCGGACCGGCGACACCTGCTGCCGACCATGCGGTGAGCAGGCGGCCGTGGATCGCGCCGACCTGGAAGACGCCGAAGAGGTCCTTGAGGTAGGCGGGGATCGTCGCGAAGCCGCCGCCGTAGAACGAGATGATGAGGAGCGTCGCTGCGACGAAGAGGACGATCGACCCGCCGCCGAAGAGTGCGACGACGAGGTAGAGGATGGCTCCGCCGCCGAGGTAGATCATGTAGTTGTTCTTCCGGCCGAGGTAGTCCGACGTCGTCGACCACACGAAACGGCCGGCCATGTTGCCGATCGAGAGCAGGCCGACGAATCCGGCGGCGGCTGCGGCCGTGATGCCGAAGTAGGCCTGGATCATCGGGGCGGCGTTCTCGAGGATGCCGATGCCGGCGGTGACGTTGAGGAAGAGGACGATCCACAGCAGCCAGAACTGGCGGGTGCGCACGGCGTTCTTCGCCGAGACGTTGCCGGTCGTCTGCATCGGCTTGGCCTTGATCGTCGACGGGTCGAAGCCCTCGGGCTTCCAGTCCGGGTGCGGGACGCGGATGACGTAGGCGCCGGCGGCGATGACGACGGCGTAGATGATGCCGAGGGTGAGGAACGTCGGGGTGAGACCGGCGACGAGGTTCTCCGGTTCGCTGCCGCCGCCGTAGAAGGACATGAGCTGGTTCGACAGGGGGCTCGCGATGAGCGCTCCGCCGCCGAAGCCCATGATCGCCAGGCCCGTGGCCAGGCCCGGACGGTCGGGGAACCACTTCATCAGGGTCGAGACCGGCGAGATGTAGCCGATGCCGAGTCCGATGCCGCCGATGAAGCCGTAGCCGAAGTAGACGAGCCACAGCTGCCCGGTCATGATCCCGAGGGCGGAGATGAGGAAGCCTGCGACCCAGCAGGTGCCGGCGGCGACCATCGAGGCGCGGGGCCCGGCCTTCTCGACCCATGTGCCGAAGATCGCCGAGGAGATGCCGAGCATGAGGATCGAGATCGAGAAGATCCAGCCGATCGAGATCTCACCCGCATCGAAGTGCGCCATGAAGGGATTCTTGAAGACGCTGAAGGCGTAGACCTGGCCGATGCACAGGTGGATCGCCAATGCCGCCGGCGGCATCAGCCATCGGTTGAAGTCCTTCGGCGCGACGATCGCTGACCGAGAGAGTACGGAAGCCATGGGGACCCTTTTCGTCTGTGCTTCCCGGGTCGTCGACGACGGCGAGGGGAAGCGGTGTGCCAATGCGGTCCGGTGGGAACCGCGTTCATCCCATACAGACTAGAGGCCTCACATGGATATTGCGAGATCCATGGGGAAATTCCTCAGGATCGCGCGTGTCATCCCCGCCGAGGCGGGTGGTTGAATGATCCACTACAGGTGAGATCCGCGTGGGAGTGGGCATCACTGCCCTGAATGATTTCAGGTGAGCTTGTGGGCACGGAATCCGCAGATCAGAGATTGATCGTGACGTCTCCCTTGTCACGCAGTTCGCCCGCGAACTTCTGGGTCGCCTCGGTCGACTTCTCACCCTTGACCTGCTCTTCGAGCTGCGGGCGCATCTCGTCGAGCGAGGGGACCTGCGCCTCCTGGCCGGACTGGGACGCCATCTGCTCCTGCTGATCCTTCGCCCGCTGATAGGCGGCACCGATCTCCTCGTCGGTGACCTCGAACTCGCCGAACTCATCGGCGATGAGGTCCTCGATCTTCAGCTGGGTGCGCAGCTCCTCATGGACTTTCTTCTCGTCCATGCCCTGATCCGCCATCGCCGCGAGGAAGTCGTCTTTGCTCATCTGGGAGGCCTGGGCGGTCTCGTCGAGGGCGGTGGAGACGTCGTCGTCGGAGGCTTCGATCCCGCGCTTGTCAGCTTCCTGGCTGAGCAGCTTCGTGCTCACGAGGTTCTCGGCCGTCTGCTTCTTCAGCCCCTCCTCGTCGACGGGCTGACCACCCTGCTGGGCCTGCATCATCATCTGCTGGTACTGGGTCTCGTAGAGGGGGACGAAGTCGTCCTTCGTGATCGTCTCGCCGTTGACCTCGGCGACGACGTCGGGGATGTCGGCGGTGTTCGGCGCGCCGTCCTGGCTCGCTTCGGCCGCCGGCGAAGTCACCGCCGGACCGGAGTCCTCGCCGGAGGATCCGCACCCGGCAAGCGCTGCGACGGAGAGGGACACGGCGAGTCCGACCCACCATTTGGTCTTTGGCACAATCACTCCTGTGTGTCGATTCAGCCTGCCAGGCTAACAGGCGCGGATCATTGCGAGCTGTGCGCCCGGCGGGTGGACGGCGGGTGGACGGCCCGGGCGCGACGCTCACAGGCTCGTCGGGACCTCGCCGGCGGGAGTGTACGCCGAGTAGACGACGCCATTGCCGAACGCCTTCGAATCGAGCAGGGTGAGCGGAGGCTGCCGGTGCCCGTCGGGGAAGAAACCGCGACCTCGGCCCTGCCAGACGGGATAGGTGAACATCCGGTACTCATCGACGAGGCCGGCGGTGATGAGCTCGTGGGCGAGCGTGATGCTGCCGGTGAGGATCGCGTCGAGGCCCGGCTGATCGCGCAGTCCCGCGACGACGAGGCGGGGGTCGGTGCTCATCACCCGCGAGTTCTCCCACTGGGGATCGGTCATGGTCGAGGAGAACACCCATTTGTCGACCTTGTCCATCTGCGCGGAGATGCCCGTCGTGTCATCGTTCTTCCCCGGCCAGTAGCTGCGGAAGTCCTCGAACGTCTGCCGACCGAGCAGGAGGAGCTGTTCGCGGGCGGTCTGGCTCCTCACCTCGGCGAGGAGCTCATCGTCCTGGGCCTGCGGGTCGAACCAGTCGTCGAGCATCTCGACCCGGCCGTCGAGGGTGACGTTCTGCGTGATGATGATGCGCACTGCTGACTCCTTCGTCGGGGCCCGCCCGTGGGCGCTGCGTCGTCGGTCCCGCCACAGGCCCGGTTGCCGACAACGCTACGCCCAAGCGCCGACGAGCGCGAGAGGCCGATCGCTCGGGAGGTGGACCGGGCGGGGGATGCCGGCGCATCGAACTAGGATCGGAGGCATGTCGATCCCTGATCTCCGCAGCGCTGCGCAGTCCATCCTCCCCGACCTCGTCACCCTCCGCCGCACCCTCCACGCGAACCCCGAACTCGGCACCGATCTGCCCTTCACGCAGGCTCAGGTGCTCGAGGCCCTCGCGGGGCTGGGACTCGACGTGAGCACGGGGGATTCGCTCACCTCGGTGGTGGCGGTCCTGCGGGGCGGACGCCCGGGACCCGCGGTGCTGCTGCGTGGGGACATGGATGCGCTGCCGGTGACCGAGGAGACCGGGCTCGACTTCGCGTCGACGAACGGGAACATGCACGCATGCGGGCACGACCTCCACACGGCCGGCCTCGTCGGGGCGGCCCGACTGCTCGCCGTACACCGCGATGAGCTGCCCGGCTCGGTGATCTTCATGTTCCAGCCCGCGGAGGAGAGCGACGGCGGCGCCGAGCCGATGATCGCCGAGGGCGTCCTCGAGGCGGCGGGAGTGCCGGTCGTCGCCGCCTACGGCATCCACGTCGAGGCCGATGTCCGCGGCCGGTTCACGACGAGGGGCGGTCCGCTCATGGCCGGGTTCGCCGACCTCCACGTCACCATCCACGGGGCCGGCGGGCACAGTTCGCAGCCGCAGTCGACGCGGGACCCGGTGCCCGCGGTCGCTGAGCTCGCGCTCGCCCTCAACACGATGACGACCCGGTCGTTCGACATCTTCGACCCCGTCGTCGTCACCGTCACTCAGCTGCAGGGCGCGCAGGCGACGAACGTCATCCCCGACGATGCGTCGCTCGCCGCGTCGATCCGCTTCCTCTCCGCCGAATCGCTGGCCCTGCTTCAGGAGCGGGTCGGAGAGATCGCCGAGGGAATCGCGCGGGCCCACCGGTGCACCGCCTCGGTGGACTTCGAGGTCGGGTTCCCGGTCACGGTCAACGACCCCGCCGAGGCGGCCCTGGTCACCCAGCGCCTGCGCGGACTCTTCGGGGAGGAGAACGTCGCCACCCTCGAGCATCCCCGGATGGGTTCCGAGGACTTCTCCTTCGTGCTCGAGAGGGTGCCCGGTGCCTTCGTCTTCCTCGGTGCCACACCCGAAGGCATCGACCCGGACGCGGAGACGAACCATTCCCCGCGCGTGCAGTTCGACGACGACCTCCTCGGCGATCAGGCGGCAGCGCTCGCCCACCTTGCGTACGCGCGGCTTCTCGACGAGGCGGGGGAGACGACCGACTGAGCACCGAGACCGACACTTCGCACCGAGACCGACGGGTGGAAGTGTCGGTCTCGGCGCGAAGTGTCGGTGTCGATGGCCGGGGACTCAGCTGTCGTCGGCGGTGGTGAGGCTCGGCGGCAGGTCCTTGCGCCGCACCGTGCGGAACGCATCCATGTCGTGATCCTCGTGCAGGGTCTTGACGATGCAGATCCCGAGGAGGGCGACGATGACGGCGAAGGGCAGTGCCGAGAGCATCGCAGCCTGCTGGAGTGCCGCGAGACCGCCGGCGAAGAAGAGGACCATCGCCGTCGTACCGGTGAGCACACCCCACACGGTGAGCACCCAGCGACTCGGTTCGAGGGTGCCCCGCGAGGTGAGCATGCTGAGGACGAACGTGTTCGCGTCCGCGCCGGAGACGAAGTAGAGGACGACGAGGATGATCGCGATGACCGACGTCAGACCGGTGAGCGGAAGGTTGCCCAGGGTCTCGAAGAATGCGGAGTTGACGTCCTCGGCGGCGGCCTTGCCGATCGCACCGGTGCCGTCCATGTCGATCTTGATCGCCGTCCCGCCGAAGACCGTGAACCAGGCGAAGAAGACGAGGCTGGGCACGCCCATGACGCCGAGGACGAATTCGCGCACGGTCCGCCCCTTGGAGATCTTCGCGAGGAAGACTCCGACGAACGCACCCCAGCTCAGCCACCACGCCATCATGAAGTAGGTCCAGTACTGGTACCAGCCGACTGCATCGGAGGTCAGCGGGGTGAGCAGGCTCGTGGTGAAGAACTCGCCGAGGTACTGGCCGGTGGCGCGGAAGAAGAGGTTGCCGATGAAGCCGGTGGGCCCCGCGATGAGGACGAAGAGGCCGAGGAAGATCGAGAGCACGGCAGTCGTCTGGCTGAGGAACTTGATGCCCCGGTTGACGCCCGAGAGGGCGGAGAGAGTGAAGATCACCGTGATGCCGAGGATGATGACGATCTGGACGAAGAGCTCGTTCGGGATCCCGAGCACACGATTGAGCCCTTCGGCGATCTGCGAGGCGCCGAGACCGAGTGACGTCGTGGTTCCGAAGAGCGTCGCGACGACGGCCATGATGTCGACGAGCTTGCCCAGCCATCCGTCCATCGCCTTGCCGAAGATCGGCCGGAGCATCGGAGAGATGAGCCCGGTGTTGCCGCGCTTGTGAGTCGAATAGGCGATCGCGAGACCGAACACCCCGAACACCGCCCACGCGTGCGGTCCCCAGTCGAAATACGAGTACTGGAGGGCGACGACGGCCGCCTCGGTGCTGCCGGGTGCTGCGAGATCATGGGGTGGGGTGGTGAAGTGGGAGATCGGCTCCGCCACGCCGTAGCTGATGAGGCCGATGCCCATGACGGCGGAGAGGATCATCGCCAGCCAGGCCCATGTGCTGAACTCGGGGCGGTCGTCCTCGGCGCCGAGGCGGACCCGACCATAGCGGCCGAACCCGAGGTAGATGAGCAGGCCGATGCAGCCGAGGGTGACGATGAGGTAGGACCAGCCGACGTTCGCGGCGACCGCGTCCATCGCCGTCGTCATCGTCGACGCCATGCCCTCAGGCGCGATGACGCCCCAAAGCGTGAACGCTGCGACACCGGCGATCGAGATCCAGAACACCGCCCCCGGCCGACTGCGCAGGGCATTCGCCTCGGCCATCGCCGGCGAGATGCCGTCTCCGAATTCCATGCCGCGACCGGGGAGCTGCGCATGCCGGTGGTCTCGCTGCGCCTCGTGGTCATCCCCGTCGCTGCGGTCGGATTCGTGTTTCATGGGAGAACTCCACTTCCTTGTGAATCAGTTCTGAATGAATCTGGTGCAGGTGCTTCGGTGGGGTCCTCCCCTCACGGTCATCCCAGCGACCGGAGGTCCTCGCTGTCGAAGAACTTTCCGGCCTTGTAGATCATCGGTGCATCGTCGGTGGCCTCGGCACTGCGGACCCTGCCGATGAAGACCGTGTGGGTGAGCGCCTGGAAGCGCTCCTTGATCTCGACTTCGATCGACGCCGCGGAGCCGTCGATGAGCGGTGACCCGTTCGCCGCAGGGTGCCAGTCGAGACTGGCGAACTTGTCAGGCGCCTTCGACGCGAACACCCCGATGGTCTCCCGCTGGTTCCTGCTCATGATGTTGATGCCCATGTGGGTGGAGCGGAAGAGAGCGGGGTAGGTCGAGGACGTCTTCTGCACACAGACGAGGACGAGCGGGGGATCGAGGGAGACCGAGTTGTACGAATTCACCGCCAGACCGCGCGGCTTCCCGTCCTCGTCGGTGGTCGTGACCACGGTGACGCCGGTGATGAACTGACGGTTGAAGGCTTTGAGCGAGTCAGCGGACGGGCGGCCCGAGAGGTCGTCGGTGACGACGTCGTCCGGAGCGGCCTCGAATGCCGAGGACAGCGATTTGAGCCCGAGGTCGGCGAGCAGCTCGTGGGCATCCCACGTGACCTGCTCGCGGCTGATCCGCGACCCGTCGAGCGTGATGAGGTTCGATCCGTGCGTCGTCACAGTCTGTCCCGTCGGGGGGACGTCGTTGAGCGGCTCGGTGAAGGTGCCGACCGAATGCCAGTAGACAGCCGCTTCGCTGCCTTCGATGAGGAGGTGATCGATCGTCGTCGTGAGATCCGGGAATGCCGAGCGGATCTCCCTGATCTCCTGCTTGATGGCCTCCGCGTCCTTCTCGTGACCGGAGTTCGTCGAGACGCGCACGTAGTCATCGGTGACGAGGGCGTCGAAGGCGTCGATGTCGTCGGAGTCCCAGACGGCATGCCAGGCGTCGATGATGGTCTGCTTCACACTGCTGTGGGTGAGGTCTTGTGCTTCTTGCATACCAGAGACGATAGAATGAGGCGGATGCATTCGTCAACAGGTTTAATGAAGTCGATAAAATCAATGCTTTTGCGGCACTGTTGACATCCCGTCATGTATGCAAGTAATTTTCTTGTATGCAACAGATTTCCAGCGACGCTCAGTCCAGCGAGTCGTTCCTCGACCGGGTTCGCTCGCTCATCCTCAGCGACGGCTACGCACCGGGCGACATGATCCCCGAGTCCAGCCTCGCGGAGTCCTTCGGGGTCAGCCGCACGCCGATCAGAGAGGCGTTCAAGCAGCTCGAGTACGAGGGCCTCGTCGAGATCCGACCGCGGGTGGGGACCTTCCTCCGACGTCCGCAGCGCAGGGAGATCATCGAGATGTTCCAGCTCAAGGAGTCACTCGAGGGCCTGGCGGCGAATCTCTTCGCCCGGCGCGGGGCGATTCCGGAGCTGGCGATGCTCAAGGACAACGCCGACGCCTCCGATGCCGCGGCGCTTGCCGGCGACGCCGACACCTACGCTCGGCTCGTCCACGAATTCCACTGGACGCTGGTGCGCGGAGCCGACAACCTCAAACTCGTCGAAACCTATGAGCGTCTCATGCATCAGCTCGCCTACCACCGGATCGTCATCAGCGCCGTGCAGCGTCCCGGACGTCTGCGCGAATCGGTCGGCGAACACCACGCGGTGATCGAAGCGATCGAGAACAAGGACTGGTTCGGTGCCGAGATCGCGATGCGCGAGCACGTGAGCGCCTCGAGTCGGGCCGCACTGCTCTCCCTGACCGAGACGCACGAGCTCGCCGACCAGGAGGAGGGCCGATGAGCGCGGAGTCCATGATCGGCGTCGCCGCAGACTCGGCGACGGATGAGGGTCTGCCGCAGAGCTTCGAGGAGCTGGCGCGCCGGTTGGGCGTCCGCTCGCTCACCCTCCATCGCAATGAGATCCTCTCCGAGGCCGGCACCGAGCTCGATGCCCCGCTCATCCAGGCCGCAGCGGTCGCCGTCGTCAGCAATCCGTGGACGGGCACCGGTCCCGACGAGGACCTCGGTCCGGCGACCGAGAAGCTCGCCCCCGTCCTGGCGAAGGTCCTCACCGACCGCCTCCTCCTGGCACTCGGCGCCCCCGACCGGGTCGAGGCCTTCGGCAAGGCCGCGGTCGTCGGCACGGCAGGGGAACTCGAACACGCCGGCGCCCTCATCCACACCCCGTACTTCGGCAACATCATGCGGGAGATGCTCGACGGCACCTCGGTGCTCTGCTTCGCCGACGGTCGGGCGGCCGCCTCGGCGAGCATCCGGGTTCCCATGTGGCACAAGACCCACGCGACGTCGCGTGACCATTACCAGTCCATCGAGGTCCGCCTCCCCGACGCCCCCCACGCGGACGAGATCTGCATCATCGCCGCAGCGTCGAGCGGCCCCCGGCCGTTCGCGCGCATCGGCGACCGTCGCACCGACGGCGCCGTGACCACCGACATCCTGAAAGGACTCATCGCATGAAGATCCGCAAGATCACGACGATCACCGAAGACATCCTCGCCGAAGGCGGCCGCCCGGTCGACCCGCCGATCCGCGTCGCAGCGGTCGCCGCGGTGATCGAGAACCCCTGGTACGGACAGGGATTCGTCGACGACCTCGGGCCCGGGATCGACGCGACGGCGAGCGACCTCGGAGCCACGCTTGCGCCGCGCGTCATGGAGGCCCTCGGCGGTGAGCTCGAAGCCTACGGGAAGGCGGCGATCGTCGGGCTCGGCGGCGAGATCGAACACGGCTCGGCGCTCATCCACACGCTCAAGTTCGGCAACCACTTCCGGGATGCCGCCTCGGCGAGCACCCTCCTGCCCGCCGTCGAGAAGCGCGCGGAGGCGGGAGCGATCTTCGACATCCCGCTCAAGCACTTCACCGATGCGACGATCCGCTCGCATCACCAGACCTTCGAATGGCGGATCTCCGACGCTCCGCACGCCGATGAGATCGTCGTCGCCCTCGCCGGATCGACCGGTGGTCGTCCGCAGCAGAGGCTCGCGCCGCTGTCGGCGGACAAGTAGGGCGCAGCGATCATGCGGGAAGACGATGACGTCCCCGTCGTCCTGCTCCACGGGGTGGGGCTCGACCGGACCGTGTGGGCGCGCGTCGAGGCTCTCCTCGGCCGGAGGACCATGGCGCTCGACCTGCCCGGCCACGGCGCTCAGCCGCCGCTGACGGCACCGACGACGCTGGCGGAGATGGCCGCTGACGTCGCCCTCCGTCTGCCGCCCGGTCCGGTCCACCTCGTCGGATTCTCGCTCGGCGCGCTCATCGCGCAGAAGCTGGCCGTGACCCAGCCCGGGCGGGTCCGGAGCCTCACGTGCGTGAGCTCCGTGTGCGCACGCACCGAGGAGGAGTCGGACGCGGTCCGGCAGCGGCTGGTCGGAGCGCGTGAGGACTTCGCCGGCAGCATGGAGCGCGCCCTCGACCGGTGGTTTCCCACCGGAGAAGACGCCGACTCCGAGCAGTGGCGCGCGGAGACCCGCGAGGTGCTGCTGCGCAACGATCCGGAGTCCTACGGCCATGCCTACACGGTCTTCGCCACCGGAGACCGCGACATCGAACCGGAGCTCTCGGGCATCGCCGTCCCCACTCTTGCGATCACCGGTGAGCTCGATCCCGGGTCGACACCGGAGATGAGCTTCCGACTGAGGGACAGGATCGCGGGCACCGAGGTCGACATCGTCCCCGGCGCCCGGCACATGCTGCCGGTGACGAATCCTCACGAACTCGTCGACCGCCTCGGCGCCCTCATCGACAAGGCGAGACACGGAACCGCCGGTGACGGGATCACCGCAGACAACGACGACACGGACGCTGTTCCCGCCGAGCCCGGCAGCACACCGACCGAGACCGATCCGACCGAGAGGAGCGCGGAATGACGACCAGACTCGACCACTTCATCGCGGGGGAGCACAGCGCCCCGAGCGACGGAGGCTATCTCACCAGCACGAACCCCGCCACGCTGGAGACGCTCTACGAATTCGCACGCGGCACCGAAGCCGACGTGACCAGGGCCGTCGATGCCGCCGCCGCGGCGTTCGCCTCCCGCGGATGGCAGCGGACGACGCCCACCCAGCGCGGGCACCTCCTGCGCAGGTTCGGCGACCTCATCGGCGAGAACGCCGACGAACTCGCGCGGCTCGAGAGCCAGGACAACGGCAAGCTGCTGCGGGAGATGGTCGGGCAGCTCGCGGGCCTGCCCGAGTACCTCTACTACTACGGGGGTCTCGCGGACAAGGTCCAGGGGTCGCAGATCCCGACGAACTCGCCCGAGGTCATCAACTTCACCCAGCGGGAGGCGCTCGGCGTCGTCGGCCTCATCACGCCGTGGAACTCTCCGATGACGCTGACGCTCTCGAAGCTCGCGCCCGCCCTCGCCGCCGGCAACACCGCCGTCATCAAGCCGAGCGAATACACGTCGAGGACGATCCTGCGGCTGGCCGAACTCGCGTACGAGGCCGGCTTCCCCGCCGGAGTCGTCAACGTCGTCACCGGTCTCGGCGCCGAGGCGGGACAGGCCCTCGTCGACTCGCCGAAGCTCGCGAAGATCTCGTTCACGGGGTCGACGCGGACGGGATCGGCGATCGCCGCCTCGGCGGCCGGACGATTCATCGGATCGACACTCGAGCTGGGAGGCAAGAGCCCGAACATCGTCTTCGACGACGCAGACGTGTCGAATGCGGCCATGGGCGTCATCGCCGGAATCTTCGCCGCCGCCGGCCAGACGTGCATCGCGGGCTCCCGGGTGTTCGCCCAGCGGGGGATCTACGACGAGCTGCTCGAGAAGGTCACGGCCCGAGCCGCCTCCATCGTCATCGGCGACCCGATGGCCGAGGAGACCGAACTCGGTCCGCTCGCCTTCCAAGCGCAGCTGGACAAGGTGAGCGAGTACGTCGGCATCGGCGTCGCAGAGGGCGGTCGCATCGCCTACGGGGGAGGCCGGCCCGAGGTCGACCTGCCCGGCTACTTCTTCCAGCCCACCGTGCTCACCGACACGACGAACGACATGCGCATCACCCAGGAGGAGATCTTCGGACCGGTGGCCGCCGTCATGCCCTTCGACACCGAGGAGGAGGTGCTCGAACTCGCCAACGACACCGAGTACGGACTGGCGGCCGGCGTGTGGACGACGAACCTCGCCCGCAGCATGCGCATGTCCCAGCGGCTCGAGGCCGGCACCATCTGGATCAACATGTATCGGGCGATGTCGCCGATGTCCCCGCGCCAGGGGTTCAAGAACTCCGGTGTCGGCATCGAGCACGGAATCGAGTCGATGCACGAGTACACCCGCCTCAAGAGCATCTGGATCAACACCGACGAAGGGCCCGTCGCCGACCCGTTCGTCCTCGGGAGGTGAGGACATTGCCGCTCATCGACATCTCCATCGCCAAGGGACGCACACCCGAGCAGCTGCGCGCGCTCATCGCCGGAGTCCATGAGGTCGCGGCGACGACCACCGGCGCCGCCGACGAGAACATCACCGTGATCGTCCGCGAGGTCGAGAAGGAACTCTGGTCGCGGACGAACACCACGATCGCCGAACGCGACGACACCACCCACTGAGCACTGTCCCGGAGTCGAGGCTCCGGGTGGAAAGGACCAACGATGCGCTTCTCGCTCTTCCTCCACATGGAACGCTGGGACGATTCGATCAGCCCCGAACAGCACTGGCAGAACCTCGTCGAACTCGTCAAGATGGCCGAGGCCGGCGGATTCGGCACCGTCTGGATCGGTGAGCACCATTCGATGGAGTACGTCTCCTCGCCGAGCCCGATGCCCCAGCTCGCCGCCCTCGCCGCGCAGACGTCGACGATCAGGCTCGGATCGGGCACGATCATCGCCCCGTTCTGGCATCCGCTGCGCGCGGCAGGAGAGGTCGCCCTCCTCGACGTCATCAGCGGCGGCCGGGCCGAGGTCGGCATCGCCCGCGGCGCGTATCAGTTCGAGTTCGACCGGATGGCCGGGGGCATGCCCGCAGCCGACGGAGGAGAGTATCTGCGGGAGCTCGTCCCGGCCATGCGTGCGCTCCTCCAGGGCGATTACGCCCATGACGGCGAGCACTGGCAGTTCCCGGTCTCGACGGCCGTGCCGAAGCCCGTGCAGACGCCGACACCGCCGATCTGGCTCGCCGCCCGCAGTCCCGAGACCCACGACTTCGCCGTGGCCAACGGCTGCAACGTCCAGGTCACACCGCTGATGAAGGACGATCGCGAGGTCGAGGACCTCATGAACAAGTTCGAGACCGCGCTCGCCGCGCACCCTGAAGTCGAGAAGCGCCCGGAGATCATGGTGCTCCGCCACACCTACGTCCATTCGCCCGAAGACCCCGAGGGCTGGAAGGTCGGAGCTGCGGGCATCAACAAGTACTACCGCACCTTCTCCGCGTGGGCGTTCGGGAAGAAGGATCCGGTCGACGGGTTCCTCGACCCGACGCCCGAGGAGAAGTTCGCCGACCGCCCGGAGTTCTCCCTCGAGTCGCTGCACCAGTCAGCGATGATCGGGACTCCCGCCGAGGTGACCGAGCGCATCCGGCACTACGAAGACCTCGGCTACGACGAGTACAGCTTCTGGTCGGACAATGCGCTCACCCACGAGGAGAAGAAGGCGTCGCTGCAGCTCTTCATCGACGAGGTCGTCCCGCAGTTCCGGTGAGTCGACTGCGCCTCCGCCGTCGACGCGTCGGGCGCTGAGGGGTCAAGGCGCTCGCCGCTGCTGCACCGAGACCGACGCTTCGCATCGAGACCGACGGGTGGAAGTGTCGGTCTCGGCGCGAAGTGTCGGTGTCGATGGTCGGGGGCTCAGGCGCGGATGAGCCCGTGGGGGTCGAGGACGAACTTCTTCGCCACTCCGGAGTCGAAGTCCGCATAGCCCTGGGGCGCCTCGTCGAGGCCGATCGCGGTCGCGTTGACGTTCTTCGCGATCGAGACCTTGTCGTGGAGGATCGCCTGCATGAGGCCGCGGTTGTACTTCATCACCGGGCACTGGCCGGTGACGAAGACGTGGGACTTCGCGAAGCCGAGGCCGAAGCGCATCGACAGCGACCCTTCCTTCGCCGCCTCGTCGACGGCACCCGGATCGCCGGTGACGTAGAGCCCGGGGATGCCGAGGCTGCCGCCGGCCCGCGTGATCTCCATGAGCGAGTTGAGCACGGTCGCCGGAGCCTCATGGCTCGCGTCCTTGCCGTGCCCGCGGGCCTCGAAGCCGACGGCGTCGATGCCGCAGTCGACCTCCGGGGTGCCGAGGATCTGCTCGATCTGATCCTTCGGGTCGCCCTTCGAGACGTCGACCGTCTCGCAGCCGAAGCTGCGCGCCTGCGCGAGCCGGTCCTCGTTGAGGTCGCCGACGATGACGACGGCGGCACCGAGGAGCAGCGCCGAGGTGGCTGCGGCGAGTCCGACGGGACCGGCACCGGCGACGTAGACCGTCGACCCCACCTGCACGCCGGCGCCGACGGCACCGTGGAACCCGGTGGGGAAGATGTCCGAGAGCATCGTGAGGTCGAGGATCTTCTCCATCGCCTGGTCTTTGTCGGGGAACTTGAGGACGTTCCAGTCGGCGTAGGGCACGAGCACGTACTCGGCCTGGCCGCCGACCCAGCCGCCCATGTCGACGTAGCCGTACGCCGAGCCCGGGCGGTCGGGATTGACGTTGAGGCAGATGCCCGTCTTGCCCTCCTTGCAGTTGCGGCACCGACCGCACGAGATGTTGAACGGCACCGAGACGAGGTCCCCGACATTGACGAACTCGACGTCCCTGCCGACCTCGACGACCTCGCCGGTGATCTCGTGCCCGAGGACGAGCCCCTCGGGAGCGGTCGTGCGACCGCGGACCATGTGCTGGTCAGAGCCGCAGATGTTCGTCGCGACCGTCTTGAGGATGACGCCGTGATCGACCTTCCGGCCGACGTTGGCGGGGTTGACGCCCGGACCGTCCTTGAGGACGAACTCGGGGTATTCGGTGTCGATGACCTCGACCTTGCCGGGACCTGCGTAGCTGACTGCCTTGTTGCTCATCCTTGAGCCTCCGTTCGGACGGAATCGCTGAGACGTTCGGCGGGAGAGCCGATCGGCCTCCTGAAATATCAGTCTTGTATCAGACGTGGTGTCAGTCTCGTGGTGCGGGGAAGAGTTTGTCAACACCCCATCGCTTGCCACGTTAATCGAACCCGTGGAGGTCCGGAAGCGCATACCGAGGGCGGAGACCCGGCGTCTCAGCCCGCCTCGCGGTGCCGCCACAGACACCGACGCGGTCAACCGACAAAAACGCGGTCTGCTAACCACGTATATGTCGGTTCACCGCGTCGAAGCGCCGAGGCGGTCGCCCGAGGGTCGGTTCACCGCGTATATGTCGGTTGACCGAGTCGAAGCGCCGAGGCGGTTGACCGAGTCGAAGCGTCGAGGTGGTTCCCCGCCATGCTGCCGGCCCGCGCTGCCGCCGTGCCGCCTCAGCGTGCCGCCACAGCCACCGACGCGGTCAACCGACAAAAACGCGGTCTGCTTACCGCGTATTTGTCGGTTCACCGCGTCGAAGTGCCAGAGCCGCCCGCGCCGCCCCGCCCCCGGCGTCTCAGTCCGCCTCGCCGAGGCGGGTGGCGAGAATCCGCTGCGACGTCGCCTTGAGGTGGCGCAGGGACTCCCGGATGAGCGGCGATCCGCGGCTGCCGGTGCGCACCGCGGCGATGATCTTCCTGCTCAGGCGCCCGGTTCCGGCCAACCTCACCCGTCGCACATTGGCTTCGCCGGCGAGGCTCGCGAGCCGGGGCACGAGGCTGACCCCGACGCCGGCGCCGACGAGTGCCGCCGAGGTCTCCCACTCGACGGACTCGTGGGCGATCGTCGGGGTCACGCCGGCGGCGGTGAACGCGGCGATGAAGAGCGCGTGATAGGGCGAGCCGGGCATCGCCGTGATCCAGTCCTCGCCGGCGAGTTCGGACAGCGTCACCGAATCGCGTCCGGCGACAGGATGGTCGGAGGGGACCATGACGTCGAGCGGGTCGTCGAGGAGGTCGACCTTCTCGAAGCGCGCATCGTTCTCGGCCCGGGAGTCGCCTTGCGGGGAGACGACGACGGCAAGGTCGATGCGCTCGGCGACGAGGAGGTCGAAGCACCGGCTCGGACTCGCCTCGACGATGTGGACGCGGACGTCGGGGTGGGTGCTGCGCAGATGCGCGGCGAGCGGAGCGAGGAGGTTCGCCGAGGCGGTGGAGAACCCGCCGATGCCGAGATGGGAAGGTGCCTGGTCGCCGGCGGTGAACGACGAGGCGCGGATCTCCTCCCACACGGAGAGGAGCCGGTCGGAGCGGCGGACGAGATAGCGGCCGGTCGCCGTCAGCCGCAGACCGCGTCCGTCCTTGGTCAGAAGCGTCATCCCCAGCGAATTCTGGAGGTCGCGCAGCTGCGCGGACACCGCCGAAGGGGAGTATCCGGTGAGCTCCGCGGTGGCAGCGATCGTGCCGGTCTCGGCGAAGGTCCGCAGCGTGATGAGACGCGGATCGATCATGGAGACATTATGCACTCATTCCGCACATTGTCCCGCAGGATCTCGCGCTTTTCGTGCAGTGTCAAGCTGTTCTATCGTGACAGCAGCGACACGGCTGCAGGGCGATGGCGCCGCTGATCGCACACTCACCGGCATCGAGGGGGATGGGAATTTGACCGCGACCAATCTGGCACCGACGAAGAAGGGCTTTCCGGCCGGCATCAGCGAGGAGAGACTCGACGAGATCCGCCTCCTCCTCGACACCAGACGTCAGGGATTCTCACTCGAGGCCCCGTTCTACACCGACGACCACCTCTTCAACCTCGACATGCAGGCGATCTTCGGCCGGCACTGGGTCTTCGCGTGCAGCGTCGCCGAGATCCCCGAACCCGGGGACTACATCACCCTCGACTACGGTCCCTACTCGCTCATCGTGCTCCGCACCGACGACGGCGGCGTCAACGTCCTCCACAACGTCTGCCGCCACCGCGGCGCCCGCGTGCTCACCGCTGAGTCGGGGACGACGGGCAACCTCGTGTGCGGCTACCATTCGTGGACCTATTCGCCCGACGGGGACCTCATCCACGCCTCGGCGCCGGGGGAGATGACCTTCGACAAGGCCTGCTACGCGCTCAAGCGCGCCCATGCAACGGTCGTCGCCGGCCTCGTCTTCCTCTGCCTCGCCGATGAACCGCCTGCGGACTTCGCCGAGGTGGCAGAGCTCTTCGCCCCCTACATCGCCCCGCACGAGCTGGCGAAGACGAAGGTCGCCTACCAGCAGACCATCGTCGAGGAGGGCAACTGGAAGCTCGTCATGGAGAACAACCGCGAGTGCTACCACTGCGACGGCCACCCCGAACTCGCCTGCTCGCTCTTTCCCACGTGGGGGCTCACCGATGAGACAGTGCCCCCGCACCTGGCCGACGTGTGGGAGCGCAACCAGCAGGCGCAGGCCTCCCTCGAGTACCGGTGCCGCCGCTACGGTCTGCCCTACGAGGTCATCGAGGAGCTCGACACTCGGGTCGCCGGCATCCGCATCTCCCGGGAATCCCTCGACGGGGAGGGGGAGTCGTTCTCCGCCGACGGGCGCCGGCTGTCGAAGAAGCTGCTCGGCGACCTGCCCGACTTCCGCCTCGGCCGGTGCTCGATGCACCTGCAGCCCAACAGCTGGTTCCACCTCCTCGGCGATCATGTCATCACCTTCGGGGCGTACCCGATCAACGCGCACCAGACGCTCGTGCGCACGACGTGGCTCGTCGCCGACGACGCCGTCGAAGGCGTCGACTACGACCTCGAGACGCTCACGCACACGTGGAAGCAGACGAACCTCCAGGACAAGGCCTTCGTCGAGCTCTGCCAGCAGGGCGCGGGCAGCCCCTTCTACGAGCAGGGCCCGTACATGAAGAGCGAATATCAGGTCGAAGCCTTCATCAACTGGTACGTGATGAGGATGCGGGAGCACGTGGAATGAGGACGATCGATGACCCCACGATCCCGCTCGCGCAGCGGATCCGGGGCCTCGAGATGCCGTGGAACCGGGTGCTCGGTTCGACCGCGGGTCCGGCCGGGGCGGCGACGGCGCTCGGTCCGTGGCATCCGCAGGAGTTCACCGCCGAATGCGTCGAGACGATCCCCGAGGCCGGGGACATGATGACCTTCGTCTTCCGCCGCACCGACGGTGCCCCGCTCGCGTTCCGGTCGGGTCAGTACGTCAACATCGACTTCCCCATCTACGGCGCCGAGGCGGAGCCGGAGTCCCGCAGCTACTCGCTCTCGTCCGCGCCCACCGAACCGTGGACGTTCTCCGTGACGATCAAACTCGACCCGTCCGGCCTGGTCTCCCCGTGGGCGCACGAGTCGATCCGGCCGGGCACGGTGCTCGAGATGCTCGGACCCGTCGGGGCCTTCCACCTCGCCGACTGGGACCGACGCGCGCGCTATCTCTTCCTCGCCGCCGGCGCCGGGATCACCCCGCTCATGTCGATGATCCGCACCATCCACTCGCTGCCCGGGCAGGCCGACGTCATCCTCGTCTATCACGGCTCGGCCCCCGACCGCTTCGCGTTCACCGACGAACTCGACTTCCTCGAGAAGGCCGACTTCCGGATCCAGGTCGTCTACTGCCTCGGCGATCGGGCGCAGACGGACCCGCAGTCATCGGAGTGGACGGGGCGGACAGGACGACTCTCGGCCGAGCTCCTCGACGAGGTCGTCCCCGACGCCAACGGCCGTCAGGTCTTCGCGTGCGGGCCCGAGGGCTACCTCAACACCGCGACGGACTGCCTGGCCCGGGTCGGGGTCGACGACACGTCGATCTTCATGGAGTTCTTCTCCGGCGACCGCGCCACCCGCCTCGAATACGCCGAGGAGGTCGCCCTGGCCGGTGAGATCGCCGGCGAGATCGCGTCCTCGGCCGAGGAGTACTACGAACAGCAGCCGGCGGCCTTCGACCTCTACGAACCCGAGTACGGCGCCGAGGGTCCCGTCGAGGCGGTCGGCGCACCCCTCGAGGCCGTGCCCGCCGACGCTCCCGTCCCCGTCGACGCCCCTGCTGCCCTCGCCGAGGCGGCAGCCGGGGTGGCCGAAGTCGATGGCGAATCGAGACCCCAGGAGACCTCCGGCTTCGCTACCGTGGGAGAAGGCGAGCACACGATGGCCTTCCTGCGCTCGGGCATCAACGTCCGCGTCGCCTCCGACGTCGTCATCCTCGACGCCGCGAGGAAGGCCGGGGTGCGCATCGGGGCGAACTGCCAGGAGGGCATGTGCGGTTCGTGCAAGGTCGTCAAACTCGACGGGGAGGTCGACATGAACCATCAGGGCGGCATCCGCTCACGCGAGATCGAAGCGGGGAAGTTCCTTCCCTGCTGCTCGACGGCGAAGTCCGATCTCGTCATCGACGCCTGAGGGCGTCACCCCAGATTTCCACCGCAGCTTCACCACAGCAAGGAGAACCCAGTGTCGAATTCCTCCCCACGGGTCGTCATCATCGGAGCGGGCATCGTCGGGGCCAACCTCGCCGACGAACTCGCCCGGTTGGGCTGGACCAACACGCTTGTCCTCGAGCAGGGGCCGCTGACGATCCCGGGCGGGTCGACGTCGCACGCTCCCGGCCTCGTCTTCTCGTCGAACCCGTCGAAGTCGATGACGGAGTTCGCGCAGTACACGATCGAGAAGCTCACCTCGCTCACCGGACCTGGCGGCAAGGGCTCGTTCCTGCCCGTCGGCGGGCTCGAGATCGCGACGAAACCCGAGCGCCTCCACGACCTCGAGCGGCGGGCCGGCTGGAATCGGGCGTGGGGCGTCGACGCCGAGGTCATCGACGCCGAGGAGTGTCTGCGCCGGTTCCCCATGCTCAATCCCGAGATGGTTCTCGGCGGGCTCTTCACTCCCGGTGACGGGCTCGCGCTCGCCGCCCAGGGGACCCAGCTCGTCATCGCCCGCGCCCAGGCCGCGGGCGTCGAGTTCCGCGACCGCACGGTCGTCACCGACATCGAACACTCCGGTGGGAAGGTCTCGGCCGTCATCGCCGGGGACGAGCGGTTCCCTGCCGACATCGTCGTCAGCTGCGCGGGCTTCTGGGGGCCGAAGATCGGCGCCATGGCCGACACCCCCATCCCGCTGCTGCCGCTCGCCCACCAGTTCGCGTGGTCGACGGAAGTGCCGAGCCTGGAGGGCAAGAACGAACTGCCGAAAGGAGCGAGCGCCCCGATCCTGCGCTACCAGGACGAGGACCTCTACTACCGGGAGTGGGGTGAGCGGATCGGCATCGGCTCGTACGCGCACCGGCCCATGCCCGTCGACCTCGACACGCTGCCGCAGTACTCGCCCGACGAGATCACGGACGAGCGGATGCCCTCGTCGCTGACCTTCACCCCCGAGGACTTCGCCCGCGAATGGGAGATCAGCCAGGAGATCCTCCCCGAACTCGCGCAGACGCAGATCCAGCGCGGGTTCAACGGGATCTTCTCCTTCACTCCCGACGGCGGGTCGTTGGTCGGTCAGTCCCGGAACGTCGACGGCTTCTTCGTCGCCGAGGCGGTGTGGGTCACCCATGCCGCAGGTGTCGCGAAGGCCGTCGCCGAGCTCATCGCGCACGGCCACTCCGAGACCGACCTCTCGGGCCTCGACCTCAATCGGTTCGAAGACATCCAGACGGCTCCCGAGTACGTCAGCGAGACCTCGCAGCAGAACTTCCGCGAGATCTACGATGTCCTCCACCCGCTCCAGCCCAGGGTCTCGCCCCGCGATGTGCGGATGAGCCCGTTCAATGCCCAGCAGCGGGAGCTCGGCGCGTTCTTCCTCGAGGCCGCGGGATGGGAGCGCCCGCACTGGTACGAGGCGAACGCCGCACTGCTCGACGAGCTGCCCGAGGAATGGCGGGCTCCCGAGCGCGACGACTGGGCGAACCAGTTCCATTCGCCCATCGCCGCGGTCGAGGCGTGGAAGACGCGGACCAACGTCGCGATGTACGACATGACCCAGCTCAAGCGCTTCGAGGTCAAGGGTCCCGGCGCCGGCCGGCTGCTCCACGGGCTGACGACGTCGTCGATGCTGCGCAAACCGGGGGCGGTGAGCTACACGCTGCTGCTCGACGAGGCGGGCGGGATCACCTCGGACATCACCGTGGCGATCCTCGACGAGGAGACCTACCAGGTGGGAGCGAACAGCAACATCGACCTCGCCTACATCACCAGGGCGGCCAAGCGGCAGACCGAGGAGGACCCAAGCCAGTGGGTGACCGTGCGGGAGACGACCCCGGGCACATGCTGCATCGGGCTGTGGGGACCGCGCGCCCGCGACGTCATCGCCGCCGTGAGCGACGACGACCTCAGTGACGAGGGACTCAAGTACTTCCGGACGAAGCAGATCTCGGTCGCGGGCATCCCCGTCACGGCGATGCGCCTGTCCTACGTCGGGGAACTCGGTTGGGAGCTCTACACCTCGGCGGATCTCGGACACAGGCTCTGGGATGTGCTCTGGGAGGCTGGGCAGGAGTTCGGGATCATCGCCGCCGGCCGCGAGGCATTCAACTCGCTGCGGCTCGAGAAAGGGTTCCGGTCATTCGGCACCGACATGACGAGCGAGCACGAACCGGAGCAGGCCGGTCTCGGGTTCGCCGTCAAGGCCTCGAAGACCGACGACTTCGTCGGCAAGGCGGCGCTCGCCGATCGGGCGGCGGGAACGACGAAGAGGCTCACGTGCCTCACCCTCGACGAGCCGAGCGACATCGTGCTCGGCAAGGAACCTGTGTACGTCGCGGACGGCGCGTCGAAGGACGCGAGCGCCGAGGCGAACGGCGGATCCGAGGACTCCGCGACTCGGGCGGACGGGTACGTCACCTCGGCGGCGTACGGGTACACGATCGGGAAGGCGATCGCCTACGCGTGGCTGCCGAACACTTTGGGCGTCGGCGACGCTGTCGAGATCGAGTACTTCGGCCGCCGAGTGCCCGCCACCGTCACGGCCGAACCGCTCTACGACCCGGAGATGACCCGCCTGCGCGGGTGAGACCCGAGTGCTGAGGAGGCGCAGGTGGTGCGCACCGCCCGCGCCGCCCGCGTCGCCGCGCCGTCCGCGCCGCCGCCGAACGGACCTAAGGACGCGCAGTGTCGATCCGCGACCTCAGAATCGACACTCAGCGTCCTCGAAACGTGTTGGAGTCGGGCGGCTGCCGGGCCGGGTTCCCCGCTCGATCCACGCGGGGCTCGAAAATCGACGTGCTCGCGACGCGGCCGGCTGCCGATCCACGCGGGGCCTGAATTCCGCGTCTCGGGCGACGCGGATTTCACGCGCGGCGTGGATCGAGCGGGGAGGCCCTGGGCGGGGGCCCTGACCGGGGAGCGACGCTGGTCAGGCACGGGCGTCGGCGGGAGTGGTGGCCGCCTCGGCGAGTGTGCGGCGATGCATCCCGCGGTGACCGATGAATGCGGCGACGGCGATGATGACGGCGACGATCGCGATGCCGATCCACTGATTGATGAGCAGGGAGGCGGCACCGGCGAGGGCACCGACGAGGATGAGAGCGACGGCTAGGACGCGACGCACCCAGTTCGTGCTGTCGCCGCCGGCCAGCCGCGAGTCCGAGGCGAGGCCGACGATCGTCGAGGTGACGACGACGGTGGTGATGTCGGCGATCTTCATCCGCCTCGCTGCGGCCGCCTGCACTCCCATGAGCGCGGAGAGCGCCGAGGTGAAGACCGTTCCCGCGAGCCCGATCTCCGGGTTCGGGACGAGGCCGACGTAGACCGCGAGGCCCGCGCAGCCGAGCGCGACGAGGGCGAAGATCACCGTCGTGCGGTGGTGCCAGTCCGCTCCGCGCTGACCGAGGACGCGACCGCCGATCGCCGCGCCGACCATGAAGAAGGCGAGCGCGAGCGCAGGCCGCAGCACCGGCAGGTCGTCCGCGCCGGTGAGCGCCATGCCGAGGATGACGACGTTGCCCGTCATGTTCGCGGTGAAGATCTTGTCGAAGCCGAGGTAGCCGATCGCGTCGACCATCCCGGTGGAGAAGGTGAGCACGAGGAGCATGGCCAGGTCGAGACGGCGATCCATCGCGGCCCCCCCTTTCGCAGCGGTCCGACCGTCCGACTCGGACAGCAGGGTTTGTTTGTATACAAAACAGTGAGTACACGTTAGATTGTATGCAATATCTGCGACGCCCTCGACCCCAACTCGATGAAAGGACACTGACATGGCGTACACGCCGCCGGCCGCTTTCACCACCCGCCCCACCCTGGAGGGCCACTTCGGGATGTCGGCATCGACGCACTGGCTCGCGACCGCCTCGGCGCAGTCCGTCCTCGAACGCGGCGGGAACGCCTTCGACGCCGCCGTCGCCGGCGCCTTCGTCCTCCATGTCGTCGAACCCCACCTCAACGGCCCCGGCGGGGACATGACCGGGGTTTTTGCGACCGCCGAGGATCCCTCCCACCCCCAGATCCTCATGGGTCAGGGTCCCGCCCCGGCCGGGGCGACGATCGAGCACTACCGCAGCGAGGGCCTCGACATGGTCCCCGGCGCCGGAGCGCTCGCCGCAGCCGTCCCCGGCTCCGTCGACGCGTGGCTTCTCCTCCTTCAGGAGCACGGGACCTGGGAGCTCGCCGATGTCCTCGCCTACGCCATCGACTACGCGGAGAACGGCCACCCCGTCCTCGCCCGCGTCGTCGGCACAATCGAACGCGTGCAGGAGCTCTTCACCGAGCACTGGCCGACCTCGGCGCAGCTGTGGATGCCCGGCGGCCGCATCCCCGCGGCCGGGGAGATCATCGTCAACCGCCCCTACGCCGAGGTGCTCCGCCGCCTCATCGCCGCCGGTGACGACGTGGCCGGTGCTGGTGCTGCAGGGACCGACGCCGCCGACAGCGGCAGCGAAACGCAGGGTTCCGGGGATGCTCGGGTCGAGCGGATCCGGGCCGCACGGACGGCGTGGAAGTCCGGGTTCGTCGCCGAGGCGATCGCGGAGTTCGTCACGACCCCGCACCGGCACTCGACCGGAGGGGACCACGCCGGGGTCATCACCGTGGACGACATGTCAGGCTTCGACGCCGAGTTCGAGACCCCGGTGACGATCACCTTCCGCGGGTACGAGATCGCGAAGATCGGCCCGTGGGGACAGGGACCGGCGCTGCTCCAGACCCTGCGCATCCTCGAGGGCTTCGACGACGAGCGCCTTGACCCCTCGACCGAGATCGGGGCCCACACGATCCTCGAGGCTCTCAAACTCGCAATGGCCGACCGCGACGCCTACTACGGCGACGCCGACGTCGACCTCGACTGGCTGCTCAGCGAGGACTACGCCGCGAGCCGGCGAGCGCTCATCGCCGACACTGCCTCGGACGAGTTCCGGCCCGGGCCCGACAGGAACGGCGACGCCCCGGTCTTCACTCCTCCGCTCGTGCCCGAGGGGGCGGACAAGGAGGAGCTCATCAAGGCGGGCATCGGCGAACCGACCGTGCAGAAGAACGGCACGAACAACGGCGACACGTGCCACATCGACGTCGTCGACCGGTGGGGCAACATCATCTCGGCGACGCCGTCGGGAGGATGGCTGCAGTCCTCGCCCGTCGTGCCCGATCTCGGCTTCTGCCTCGGCACCCGCCTGCAGATGATGTGGCTCGACGAGACCTCCCCGTCGGCACTGCGACCAGGCAGGAGGCCACGCACCACCCTGACGCCGACACTCATCTCGAAGAACGGGCAGCCGGTCATCGCACTCGGCTCGCCAGGCGGTGACCAGCAGGAGCAGTGGCAGCTGCTCATGATCCTCCGCATGCTCGTCGGCGGCTACGCTCCGCAACAGGCGATCGACGCCCCGGCGCTGCATACGACCGCCCTGGCCGGTTCGTTCTGGCCCCGCACCTGGGTGCCGGCCGGAGCCGTCGTCGAGGACCGCCTCGGCGATGAGGTCATCGAGGGGCTGAGCCGACGCGGTCACGAGGTGACGCGGGCGGGTGACTGGGAGCTCGGACGACTCTCGTGCGTGACACGCGAACCGGAGACCGGGACGCTGGCCGCCGCGGCCAACCCGCGCGGTGCCCAGGGCTACGCGGCGGGGCGATGATGCCGATGCACGCAGTCGGGGCGCGCATCCGCTCCGACATCATCTCCGGTGTCCTCGCCCCCGGGACGAAGCTGCGGGAGACGGCGCTGGCCAAGCAGTACGCGGTCTCCCGGATCCCCGTCCGAGAGGCGCTGCGCTCGCTCGAAGCCGAGGGGCTCGTCGAATCCCGACCCTACGTCGGCAGCGTCGTCGCGCCGTCGCCGATCGAGGACGCCGAGGACCTCTTCGAGATCCGCATCGTCCTCGAATCCGCGACCGCCAGACGGGCGGCGAAGCGCGCGGCCGCCCTCGCCGACGGTGAGGAGCCCGATCCGCGCTGGCGAGCGGTGCGCAAGGAGATCAACGACATCCTCGAGGCCGGTGAGGTCGTCATCGCCGATGGGCGGTTCGAGGAGCTCGCCATGCTCAACATGCGGTTCCACTTCGCCATCGCCGAACTCAGCGGCAGCCTCTCGCTCATCAGCCTGCTGCGGCAGATCTCGGGGAAGATCGAATGGCTCTACTCGCTCAACGTCAGCCGCCGCGGCTCAAGGGCCTGGCCCGAGCACCGCGCGATCCTCGCCGCCATCGACGCCGGTCAGGAGGCGACAGCCGCCGAGCTCATGGGTGAGCACGTCGGTCGCAGCCGCGACGCGTACTTCGCGATGATGGCCGAGACCGCCGACTAGGCGCGTACAGATGGGGACCGCCGGCTGGGTGCGGGCGGTCCCCAGCCAAGGCCGGTCCCCGGCCTCAGGCCCCTTCGGCAAGGAGGGCGTCGAGCTTGTTGTAGCCCTCGACGATGCCGGACTCCATGCCCGCGGCAACCATGCCGTCCCGGGACTCGACCGAGTCGAAGATCGCCGTCGAGGACAGCCGCGTCCGTCCGTCGCCGAGGTCGGTCAGGGTCATGATCTCGAGGTTGACCGCGTCGGGGAAGCCTTCGAAGGTGAAGGTCTGGACGATGCGCTCGTTCTCGCGGACCTCATGGAAGGAGCCGAAAAAGCCGTACTCGCCGTTGTCGTCGCGGGAGACATAGCTCCAGTTCCCGCCGGTCTTCGGGTCCCATTCGCGGATCGTGTTCGTGATCTCCTCGGGCCCGTTCCACTTGACGAAGAGCTCCGGATCCATATGCGCGCGGAACACTTTGTCAGGGCTCGCGTTGAAATCGCGGGTGATCTCGATCGACTGGGTTCCCTCCGGAACGTCGAGCTTCACCTGGCTGTGATCGGTGTCGGTGGTCATGTCATGCTCCTTTGCGTGATTGCCCTGTGATGGGTGGTGTGGGTGGTGCCGAAGTGCCGACTTCCCTCGCCGAGGCGGCCCCTGAGTCGGGTGCCGCACCGTCCTCGTCCGCGTCCATCGCTTCGAGGACGGCATCGAGGCGCTGATAGCGGGATTCCGTCTGGCGTCGGTACCGTTCGATCCATTTCGTCATGAGGTCGAAGACGTTGTCCTCGAGGTGCACCGGTCGGCGCTGGGCGTCCCGGCTGCGGGTGACGAGTCCCGCGTCCTCGAGGACCTTGAGGTGCTTCGACACGGCCTGCAGGCTGACCTCGTAGGGTTCGGCGAGGTCGCCGACGGTCGCGTCGGCGACGCTCAGCCGGGCGACGATGTCCCTGCGGGTCGGGTCCGCGAGTGCCGCGAACACCTTCGAGAGTTGATCGTCCATCTCACGCCCGTCCGTGTCGTGTGTCTTCCGGAAGCCGAATCCACTCAGGTTCGGGTCTGTCCAGAGGTCGGCGGTCGGCCGATCACCTACTCAACCGATTGGTTGATCACCAATCTAATCCCGGCGGAGTCTCTAGTCAACCGTTCGGTTGAATAAATGTGTCGACGGGGTTGCGGTCGCATGTAAGCGCAACGCCGCAGCGAGTCGGCCCCCTGACCCCGCGACACACGGAGAGCGAGACACAATCCGGGGAATTTCGCCGTCCCGTCTCGCTTGTTGAACCATGGTGCAGTAGGGTCACCGTAGACGACGTGCAGGGTGCGGCGAATTGAATCCCCGATTCGGCCGCGTGCACGGTCTGGCCGAAGACGATGATGTCGGGAAGGACAGTCATGGCAACCCTCAGACAGCAGCTCTTCCGGGTCAAACCGGTGCCTCGTGACAGCGAGGAGGCGGCAAGCGACCTCAAGCGCACGATCGGCCTCTTCTCCCTGACGATGATCGGCGTCGGCTCGACCATCGGCACCGGCATCTTCTTCATCCTCTCCGAATCGGTGCCCGTCGCCGGGCCAGCGGTCATCTGGTCGTTCGTCATCGCCGGCGTCGTCGCCGGTCTCGCGGTCATCTGCTATGCCGAACTCGCCGGCAGCGTCCCCGTCTCCGGCTCGTCCTACTCATACGCCTACGCCACCCTCGGCGAACTCCCCGCGATGGGCGTGGCCGCCTGCCTGCTCCTCGAATACGGCGTCGCCGGTGCGGCCGTCGCCGTCGGCTGGTCTCAGTATGTCAACCAGCTCCTCTTCAACCTCTTCGGCTTCCAGATCCCCGACGCCCTCGCCTATGCCCCCGAGGAGGGCGGCATCGTCAATCTCCCGGCGATCCTCCTCCTCGCGATGTGCTGCTTCCTCCTCGTCCGCGGCACCGGCGAATCGGTCGTCGTCAACACGATCATGGTGTGCATCAAGGTCGGCGTCCTCGTCTTCTTCATCGTCGTCGGCCTCACCGGCTGGAACTCCGACAACTTCGCGAACTTCGCCCCCTTCGGATTCTCCGGCGTCGTCGCCGGTGCCGGCCTCATCTTCTTCAGCTACGTCGGCATGGACGCCGTCGCGACCGCAGGCGATGAGACGAAGAACCCGAAGAAGACGATGCCCAAGGCCCTGATCTTCGCGCTCCTCATCATCACCTCCGTCTACGTCCTCGTCGCCGTCGCCGCGCTCGGCGCTCAGCCGTGGGAGGAGTTCGAAGGGCAGGACGCCGGACTCTCGGCGATCCTCGAGAACATCGTCGGCTCGACCTGGCCGGGCACCGTCGTCGCCGCGGGCGCCGTGATCTCGATCTTCAGCGTCACCCTCGTCTCGATCTACGGTCAGAGCCGCATCCTCTTCACGATGTCGCGCGACGGGATGATGCCCAAGCTCTTCCAGGACGTCAACCCTCGCACGCTCACCCCCGTCAAGGGCACGATCGTCGTCACGGTCGTCATCGCGATCCTCGCCGGGTTCATCCCGCTCAACTTCCTCGCCGAGATGACGAGCATCGGCACCCTCGTCGCCTTCGTCGTCGTCTCGCTCGCCGTCATCATCCTCCGCGTGCGCGAACCGAACCTCGAGCGCGGCTTCAAGGTCCCGTTCTACCCGGTCCTGCCGATCCTCTCGATCCTCGGCTGCCTGTGGATCATCAGCAGCCTGCGGCCGATCACGATCGTCGTCTTCGTCATCTGGACTGCGGCCATCATCGGCCTCTACCTCGTCTTCGGCCGAAGGAATTCGGTCCTCGGCAAGCAGCAGGCCGCAGCCGAACGCGGCACCACCGACCCCACGGGAGGACGGTCATGACCATCGTCGTCGGCGTCGCCCCCGGTCAGGACGACACCTCAGCCGTCGAGCTCGGAGTCGTCCTCGCCCGCTCGTACGCGAAGACGCTCACGCTCGTGTCCGTGAGTTCGACGGCGTGGCCGCCGAACCGGGACAAGACCGACGCGGAATTCCAGTCGTATGTCCACACCGTCGCCGAGGCGTCGCTTGAGCAGGTGCGGGCGCTCGTTCCCGATGACATCGAGGCGACCTACATCGTCCACCCGGCCCGATCGTCGCGGCGGGGGCTGCTCGAGGTCAGCCGACGCGTCGACGCGTACCGCCTCGTCGTCGGCTCCGCCGACGACGGTCGGGACGGCCGGATCACCCTGGGATCGGTCTCGACCGGACTCCTCCACAGCGCCGAACTCCCCGTCGTCCTCGCGCCCGAGGGATTCACCGCCTCGGCGGGGGCGAAGCTCAAACGGATCACCGCCGCCTACAGCGGGTCGTCCACCTCGGCGGACCTCATCCTCGGAGCCGCGATGGTCTCCGCGGAATCCGGAATCCCCTTCCGCATCGCCTCCTTCGCCCCCCGGTCCCGGGTGCTCTCGGCGGCGAGCATCGGACGCGACGTCGAGGCGGGCATCGTCGACGAGTGGACGCGGGTCGTGCGCCGCGACACCGACCGGATCCTCTGCTCGATCGACGAACTCGACATCCGCCCCGGGGAGACCGAGGTGGCGATCGGCACGGGACCCAGCTGGGCGGCAGCGCTGACGAGCATCGGCTGGGAGGACCCCGAGGTGATGATGCTCGGGTCCTCCGGTCTCGGCACGCTCAAGCGGGTGTCGCTCGGCAGCCATGCGACGAGGATCCTCCAGAACTCGCCGGTGCCCGTCGTCGTCGTTCCCCGACGCGCGAAAGCGCGGTACACGTCCCGGGCGCGGGAGGACACGGAGGCGTAGACGGAGGAGACCGCCTCGACTTAACGTTGCTTAACGAACCGTTCCAGTCGTCCAATGGCAGTGTTCGGACTGCGCAATGAGTTCGAACTCCACAAGGACGTGAAGGACGCGACGATGCATCAGGAACAGTCGACGGGCAAGCCCAGACCGCGGGTCTCAGCGGCTCAGGTGGCACGCGCCTGCGGAGTCTCCACAGCCACCGTCAGCTACGTCTTCAACGGCAAGCCCGGCGTCTCGCCGGTCGTGCGCCGCCATGTCATCGAAACCGCCAACGAGCTCGGATACCGGTCGCCGCTGACGGCGGCGAAGCACAACCGCTCCCTCACCCGCGTCGTCGGACTCATCGTTCCCTCGATGCTCAACTACATGCACATGCACTGGGCGCAGGCGATCATCGACGCCGCCGCCGAAGAGGGGTTCGACGTCTTCGTCTCGACGACCGGCGACGACCCCGAACGCCTCGCCCACGTCGCCGCGTCGATGGCCGCCCGCAACGTCGACGGGGTGATCTCGACCGGCGGGATGCGCCTCGACGCGCGGATCCACGGCACTCTCGGCGCGGCCCGGATCCCCGTCGTCAACCTCTCCCGCACCGTCGAACATGCCGATGCGAGCTTCATCGGCATCGACGACGCCCAGGCCGCCAGCGAACTCATGGGCCACGTCCTCGGACACGGAGTCACGAAGGTCGCCACCGTCATCGGCCCGCGCTTCTCCACCGCCTCGGCGACGCGGGAAGCGGCGTTCATCGACACCGCGGCCGCGCACGGCGTCCCCATCCCCGGACGATGGCGCGTGAGCACCCGCCTGCACCGGGGCGGCGGGCGGATCGCCGCCGAGGAGCTCCTCGCCGATCACGACGACCGACCCGAGGCCATCGTCTGCGGCTCCGACGAGGTGGCGCTCGGCGTCATCGAGCACGCGGTCGTCAACGGCATCGACATCCCGGGCGAGCTCATCGTCGTCGGCAGCGACGGTCTCGCCCGCTCGCGCTCACCGCTGCTCGGGCTGACCACGATCGTCCAACCCGTCGTCGAGATGGCGACGACCGCCTTCCGCATCCTCCTCGAACGCATCACGGAACCGGGCACCCCCGCCCGCACGGTCATCTGCCCCCACCAGCTCCACATCGGCACCAGCTGCGGCTGCCACCCCGAGGACTTCAACGCCCTCACCGCCCGCTGAGCCGCCCCCGCACGTTCCTCCCCGTCCGGCACCGCCGCCGCGACCACACCGTTCGATCCGACCCCGAAGGAGAACCATGTCCGACACCGCTGCTCCGAGGACGGGCCTGAGGCCGCCCGCCGTCCTCAACCGGGTGATCTTCGCCCGCCTCAGGCCCCGCTCATCGCCGCCTACATCCTCGCGTTCCTCGACCGGACCAACATCGGCATGGCCAAGGACCGTCTCGAGATCGACCTCGGGATCTCCGCAACGGCCTACGGCATCGGTGCCGGGCTCTTCTTCCTCACGTACGCCCTCTTCGAGGTGCCCTCGAACATGATCATGCACAAGGTCGGCGCCCGCTGGTGGATCATGCGGATCATGATCACGTGGGGGCTCATCTCCGCTGCGATGATGTTCGTCCAGGGCGAATGGTCCTTCTACATCCTCCGCATGCTCCTCGGCATCGCCGAAGCCGGACTCTTCCCCGGCGTCATGTACTACCTCACGCAGTGGTTCACCGTGAAGGACCGGGCGAAGGCCAACGGCATGTTCCTCCTCGGAGTCTCCATCGCCAACATCATCGGTGCCCCCATCGGCGGTCTGCTGCTGACGATGGACGGGTTCCTCGGCCTCCACGGCTGGCAGTGGATGTTCCTCATCGAAGGCCTGCCCGCCTGCTTCCTCGCACTCGTCGTCTGGAAGTACCTGCCCGACGGGCCGCGGAAGGCGAAGTTCCTCTCACCCGAGGAAGCCGAATGGCTCGAGCGGACCATCGCCGCCGAAGAGCGGGCCGGCGCCTCCGGGGCCTCGAACCACCGGCTGCTCGACATCGTCCGCGACCCGCAGATCATCCTCGTCATCTGTGTGTACTTCGGACACCAGCTCGCCGTCTACGCCCTCAACTTCTTCCTCCCCACGATCGTCGGCAGCTGGGGCGAGATGAACACCGTCGAGATCGGCCTGCTCACCGCCGTCCCGTGGGTCTTCTCCGCAATCGGCGCGCTCCTGCTCCCGCGCTTCGCGACGTCGGCGTCGATGTCGAAGAAGATCGCCCTGGCCGCGATGATCGGCATCATCGCCGGCTACATCATCGGCGCGGTCGGCGGACCCGTCCTCGGCCTCATCGGCTTCTCCCTGGCAGCCTTCAACTTCTTCGTCCTCCAGCCGATCCTCTTCACCTTCCCCGCGACCCGCCTGACCGGAGTGAGCCTTGCCGCAGGCCTCGCCCTCGTCAACACGATCGGCCTCCTCGGCGGATTCCTCGGGCCCTACATCATGGGCTACATGGAGGACCTCACCGGGTCGGCGACCTCGGGACTGTGGTTCATCATCGCTGTCTGCGTCGTCGGCGCGTGCCTCATCCCGTTCCTCAGGCGCGGACACGAAGCCGACCCGGCGACGGTGCCGACCACCTCGGCGGATCCCGATCATAAGTGACCTCGACGACAGCGACAGGAGAGACCATGGACATGCTCGGACTGACCGGAGCACGAGTGCTCATCACGGCGGGAGCCGCGGGGATCGGGCGGGAGATCGCCCAGCGGTTCCGCGACGCCGGCGCCGAGGTGTGGGTGACCGACATCGCCGAGACCGCCGTCGCCGACGCCGCCGAGACCGGCCTGCGGGCGACCGTGTCGAACGCCGCCTCGGAGGACGAGGTCAGGGCGCTCGCCGCCGAGGTGGCGGGGTTGTGGGGAGGACTCGACGTCCTCGTCAACAATGCCGGGATCGCCGGTCCCACCGGACCGATCGAGACGCTGGAGACCGCAGCGTGGCTCACGACGTTCGACGTCAACATCCACAGCCAGTTCTACTGCGTCAAGCACTTCCTGCCGCTCCTGCGCACGAGCGGCAGCGCCTCGATCGTCAACCTCTCCTCGGCCGCCGGGCGTCTCGGCATGGCCGGGCGCAGCCCGTACTCGGCGTCGAAGTGGGCGGTCGTAGGACTGACGAAGACGCTCGCGATCGAACTGGGTCCCGAAGGGATCCGCTGCAATGCGATCTGCCCGGGTGCGGTCGACGGGCCCCGCATCGAAGCGGTCATCGCCTCGAAGGCGCAGATGCTCGGAGTCTCCGTCGACGAGGTCACCGCGCTCTACACCGGGCAGGCGTCCCTCGGGAAGCTCGCCGCGGCCGCCGACATCGGCAACATGGCCGTCTTCCTCGCCTCGACGATGGCCTCCCATGTCACGGGCCAGGCTATGGCCGTCGACGGCAACACCGAGAAGCTCTACTGACCCCCACTCGCCCACCGATCCCAGAGGACCACGAACCCATGGCACAGCCACGCAAAGTCATCATCACCTCGGCGGTGACCGGCGCCATCCACACGCCGACGATGTCGCCCCACCTTCCCGTCACCCAGGATGAGATCGCCGATGCCGCGATCGGGGCCGCGGAGGCGGGGGCGGCGATCCTCCACCTCCACACCCGTGATCCCGAAGACGGCAGACCCTCGCAGGACCCCGAGCACTTCGCACCGGTGCTCGAGAAGGTCGCCGCGAACTCCGACGCGGTCGTCAACATCACCACGGGCGGGTCACCGCACATGAGCGTCGAGGAGCGGATGCGTCCGGTCGCCGAGTTCAAACCGGAGCTTGCGAGCCTGAATATGGGGTCGATGAACTTCGGCCTCTTCCCGATGCTCGAGAAGTACGAGGACTTTCAGCACGAGTGGGAGCGCGAGCACCTCGAGAACTCCCGTGACCTCGTCTTCAAGAACACGTTCGCCGACATCGAGCGCATCCTCGAGATCGGCAACGCCAACGGCACCCGTTTCGAGTTCGAGTGCTACGACATCTCACACCTCTACAACTTGGCGCATTTCCAATCGCGGGGACTCGCCACCGGGCCTCTGTTCGTCCAGTCGGTGTTCGGTCTCCTCGGCGGCATCGGCGGCCACCCCGAAGACCTCATGCACATGCGGCGGACCGCTGACCGACTCCTCGAGGACTACCAGTGGTCGATCCTCGGCGCAGGACGCAACCAGCAGCCGCTGGCGACGATGGGGGTGACGATGGGTTCCCACATCCGCGTCGGCCTCGAGGACTCGCTGTGGATCGGACCCGGCCGGCTCGCCGAATCGAATGCCGAGCAGGTGGAGAAGATGCGCCGCATCGTCGAAGAGCTCGGGATGGAGGTCGCGACCCCTGACGAGGCGCGGGCCATGCTCGGCCTCAAAGGAGCCGACCGGGTCGAGTTCTGAGGTGGTCGCGCTCTGAGGGACCGCACGCTCGGCATGCGGTCCCTCAGAACTCGGGGTGAGGTCGCCTCAGGCGGGTGCGTCACGCTCCGGCTGGGTGCCGCCGAAGCCCTCGTCCTCGCTCTCCTCGATCCGCTGGCGATCGCGCCCGTCGCCGCCCGGGCGACCGGCCTGCTGATCGTCGAGGCCGCCGACACCGCCGCGGTCACCCTGCGGCTGACCGCCGGTCTGCTGACTGTCCGTGCCCGGGTGACCCTGCTGGCCCTCCGAACCGTCCTGACTTCCGGGACCGGGATGACCCTGCTGGCTCTCCTGACCGAGGCCCGCCTCGGCGTTCGGGTCGTTGCTTCCGAAGTTCTCCGATGTCATGATCTGCTCCTTGGGAATCGATCTCGCACTGACACTGCGCCGCGCATCGCGGCGTGTCTGCCAGTCTTCGACACTCCGCGCGATAAGGCAAGGGGGGTTGCTCGACATTCATCGAACTCTCCGGCGACGGCACGTTCATGGTCAGGGACGAGTCCGCCTCGGCGGGTTCGACCTGGCACCATGGAAGGACCGTGTCCGGGCCGCCGACGCGGACGCCCGACAGGAGAACAGGAGCCTCCCATGACAACGCGCCGCCTCCCGCTGACCGGTGTGCGGGTCCTCGAACTCGGCAACTACATCGCGGCTCCAACCGCCGGCCGGATGCTCGCCGACTTCGGAGCCGAGGTCATCAAGGTCGAACGTCCCGGCACCGGTGACGAGCTGCGCAACTGGCGGCTCAAGGCCGGCACGACGTCGATGCTCTACCGCACGATCAACCGCAACAAGAAGTCCGTGACCCTCGACCTGCGCTCCGAGGACGGACGCGAAGCAGTCCTCGAGCTCGTCCGCCGCTCCGACATCGTCCTCGAGAACTTCCGGCCGGGCACCCTGGAGAAGTGGGGGATCGGCCCCGACGTCCTCGAGGAGGTCAACCCCGAGATCATCCTCGTCCGGATCTCCGCGTTCGGTCAGACCGGACCGATGTCGGCCCGACCCGGTTTCGCCGCCGTCGCCGAGGGGTATTCGGGATTCCGCGAACTCGTCGGTGACCCCGACCGCCCACCCGTACGCGTGGGCATCTCGATCGGCGACTCGATCGCCGGCATGCAGGCGGCCTTCGGGGCCGTGATGATGCTCTTCGACCGGCAGCGTCAGCGCATCCACGGAGCCGCCGAGGCGGTCACAGGCAAGGAGGTCGGCTTCGAGGGCGAGGGACCCCTCGCCGACCGCACCGTCGACGTCGCCCTCAACGAGGCGATGTTCTCCGTCATGGAGTCCCTCGTCCCCGACTACTCGGCCTTCGGCGAGGTCCGCACGCGCACCGGCGGCCGGATGGAGGGCATCGCGCCCTCGAACGGCTACCTCTGCGCCGGTGGGAAGTCCGTCGTCATCGCCGGCAACGGCGACGGCATCTTCGCCCGCCTCATGACGGCGATCGACCGACCCGACCTCGGGGCGGATCCCGACCTGCAGACGAACGCCGGTCGATGGGACCGCCGGGACGAACTCGACGAGGCGATCGGAGCATGGTGCGCCGAGCGCGATGTCGACGAGGTCGTCGCGGTCCTTGACGAGGCGGGAGTGCCTGCGGGGCCGATCTACACGGCCGAGGACCTCGTCGCCGATGAACAGCTGCGAGCCCGGAACATGATCCAGGCGATCGATGTCTCCACCGGTGAGGAGATCCTCGACGACGTCGCCTTCCCCGGCATCACCCCGGTCATCGGCGGTGCCTCGATCCCCATCGATCACCTCGGCCCCGACCTCGGCGAACACACCGCCGAGGTGCTCGCCTGGCTGGGAATGGGCGAACCCGCGGACCCTTCCGAAACGGAAGGCCCGGCAGTACCCTGAGCCCATGGCAGAGCTGCGGTATTCGATCAACATCACCGTCGACGGGTGCTGCGACCACCTCGCGATCGACCCCGACGAGGAACTCCACGCCCACCACGCCGAGAACCTCCGACAGGCCGACGGCCTCCTCTTCGGCCGGAGGACCTACCAGCTCATGGAATCCGCGTGGCGCCAGCCCGCAGTGACTCCCGAGACCGACGACGCCGACGCGGAGACGCAGACCGACATCGACGTCTTCGCCGAGGTCATCGACAAGGCGAAGAAGTACGTCGTCTCGAGCACGCTCACCGAGGTCGACTGGAACGCCGAACTCCTCGGCAGCGACCTCAGATCGGAGATCGAACGGATCAAGGACGACTCCGTCCGCGGCCTCCTCGTCGGGGGAGTGACGCTGCCCCGGGCGCTCGCCGAACTCGGACTCATCGACGAATACGAGTTCGTCGTCCACCCGCGCATCGCCGGCTATGGACCGTACGTGTTCAACGGTCTCGCCGAGGTCGTCGACCTCGTCCCCACGGACCGTCGCGAACTCGAGTCGGGCGCTGCCGTGCTCCACTATCGTCCGCGCCACTGAAGAAGCAGGCGGAGCCGCACACGAGCGGATCCCGCCGTGACCGTGCGTGTCCCGTTTGCCGGGACAACGAACGCCGACTTCCCACTCCGCTCTCACATAGCGACCCGCAGCCATTCCCTGCAACGGCGTGCTTATGCTATCTCTGAAGAGAGCATGCGAGGGCGCATGCCGGAAGCATCCTCCCGCTGAGCGGGAGACGATATCGCCATCATCGTTCCGTTCATGCGGAGATGACGCAGAGGGAGACCCATGGTCCGGCCGAACACGGTGCACATCCTCGACACGACCCTGCGCGACGGGCTGCAGATCGAGGCGGCCATCGTGCCCACGGACGTCAAGGTCGAACTCGCAGAGCGCCTCATCGCCGCCGGGCTCACCGAGATCGAAGTCGGATCCTTCGTCAACCCGAAGAAGGTCCCGCAGATGGCCGACACCGGGGAGGTTCTCGAACGCCTTCGGCCACACGAGGACCAGGGGGTCGACTTCTTCACGCTCGTCTTCAACTTCAAGGGGGCCGAACGCGCCGTCGATGCGGGAGCGAAGAACATCAAACTCGTCGTCTCCGCCTCCGAGGGCCACTCGCAGGCGAACTCGGACGCACCGATCGCCCAGGCCACCGAGCGCCTGCTCGCCGCCGCCGACTACGCCCACGACCACGGCGTGCGCTTCGACATCACGACGGCCGTGAGCTTCATCTGCCCCTTCGACGGGATCACCGATCCCGACCGCCTCGTCGAGGTCATCCGCCCCTTCGTCGAGGCAGGCGCCCACGGCATCGGCGTCGCCGACACCATCGGCAACGCCAACCCCTCACTGGTGCGCCGGAACACCTCGGCGGTCATGGAGGCCTTCCCGGGGAAGTCGGTCGGCCTCCACCTCCATGACACGTACAACTTCGGGATGGCCAACGTCATCGCCGCCCTCGACCTCGGCATCGAACACTTCGACGCCGCGATGGGCGGCCTCGGCGGCTGCCCGTTCGCTCCGGGCGCGGCCGGGAACATCGGCACCGACGACCTCGTCCACCTCCTCCACCGCGAAGGGGTCGCGACCGGCGTCGACGTCGATGCGCTCGCCGAGGTGCGGGCACCGCTCACCGCCGCCGTCGGCCACGAGCTGAGCTCGAGCCTCTCCCAGATCCCCGCCGTCCCCGCACCCTACCGCGGCTGATCATGATCGACGAGGACCCGCACACCAGCACCGAGGCGGCGGCCGCCGACGCCGGACCGGGCGAGCCGCTGCCCCTGGCCGGCGTCCGCGTCGTCGAGTTCTCCCATATGGTCATGGGCCCGAGTTGCGGGATGATCCTCGCCGACCTCGGCGCCGAGGTGATCAAGGTCGAGCCCCGCGGGGCCGGCGACAAGACCCGCTACCTGCCCGGCTCGGGCTCCGGACTCTTCCCCGCCTTCAACCGCAACAAACTCAGCGTCCAGCTCGACATCGCCGAGGCGGCCGACCGGGAGGTCGCCCTCACCCTCATCGACTCCGCCGACGTCCTCCTCGAGAACTTCCGGGTCGGGAAGATGGAGTCGATGGGCTACGGGTACGACGAGCTCGCCGCCCGCAACCCGCGCCTCATCTACGCCTCCCTCAAGGGATTCCTTCCCGGCCCCTACGGGCAGCGCACCGCCCTCGACGAGGTCGTCCAGATGCTCGGCGGGCTCGCCTTCATGACCGGTCCTCCCGGGCAGCCGCTGCGGGCGGGCGCAAGCGTCAACGACATCATGGGCGGAATGTTCGGGGTCATCGGCATCCTCTCCGCCCTGCGGGTGCGCGAGCAGACCGGCCGCGGGCAGCTCGTCAACTCCGCCCTGTTCGAGAACAACGCGTTCCTCGTCGGCACCCACATGGCGCAGGCCCAGCTGAGTGAGGAGCCGCTGCGGCCGATGCCCACCCGGCGGGCGACGTGGGCCGTCTACGACATCTTCCTCGACCGGGACGGCAGCCAGGTCTTCGTCGCCGCCGTCAGCGACGGGCAGTGGCGCGACCTCTGCGACGAGTTCGGGCTCACCGATCTCGCCCGGGATCCCGCGCTCGAGCACAACCAGGGACGCGTCGACCAACGCGAGCGCATCCACGCCGAACTCCAGGCCGCCCTCTCCCGGCTCAGCCTCGCCGAGATCGAGGAGAAGTGCACCCGCAGGGGCCTGCCCGTCGCTCCCGTCAACACCCCCGCCGACCTCACGAGCGACCCCCACCTCGTGGCCTCGGGGGCATTGGCGGCCACGGGCCTGCCCGACGGGGAGAGCGTCGACATCCCCCTGCTGCCGCTCACCTTCGACGGACAGCGACTGGGCCTGCGCCGCAACGTCCCCGCCCCCGGTGAGCACAATGCGGTCTACCGGGACGGGAACTCGGGTACCCCTCCCGACCTCCCGGACGTCGACCTCGGCGAGGAGAGGACGCAGTCGCAATGACGGGGACACCGCGAGCACCGCAGGCGCGAGCACCCCTCACACGGGCACCGCAGTTACACGACAACACACGATGACAGGGATCTGCAGGCAGCTGCAGCTGATCAAGGAGTGGCAATGCGATCAACGACGATCACAGGCACAGGTCGGACCACCTCGGCGAGGGAAGGGGTGCAGAGGAGACGGTGGGCAGGCGTGGGGGCCGCGCTCGCCGCGACGGCGCTCGTCCTCTCCGGATGCCAGGGCCGAGCCCAGCCGCCGGGGGAGGGCGGGGACTACCCGTCGGGACCGGTGACGGTGACGGCCCCTGCCGAACCCGGCTCGGGCTGGGACACGACGGCGCGCGCCGTCACCGAGGCCCTGCAACGCGACGAGCTCGTCACCACGCCCCTGCCGGTGCAGAACCGGCCGGGCGGCACGGGCTGCACGTGGCTGACGACGATGATGCAGCAGGACAAGGGCAAGGACGACCAGATCGCGATCACCTCGCTGGCGAGCCAGACGATGAAGGCGCGGGGTCTGTGCGAGTACGGGCCGCAGGACGCCACCCTCATCGCCACGCTCTACGTCGAGGACTTCGTCGTCGTCGCTCCCAAGGACAGTGACATCGCCGACCTCGACGGCCTGGTCTCCGCGCTCAAGGATGACCCGCAGGCGGTGACCGTGGCCGCCGCCGGCGACGACACGCTGCCGTTCGCGCTCTTCGCGAAGGCCGCAGGGGTCGAACCCGCCGACGTCAACTTCGTCAACTACGACGGCGGCGGCGAGCAGACGACGGCGATGCTCAACGGGGATGCGAAGGTCGCGATCGCCGGACTGAGCGAATTCAGGTCCGTCCTCGAATCCGGGGACATCGTCCCCCTCGTCACGTTCGCCCAGAAGCCGCTGCTCGCCCCGTTCGAGTCGGTGCCCACCGCGATGGACTCCGGCTACGACGTCACGCTCGGCAACTGGCGCGGGGTCTACGGTCCCGCGGACATGCCGCAGGAGGCCGTCGACTACTGGGCGACGACGCTGGAGAAGATGAGCACGTCGACCACGTGGGAGGACACGGTGAAGAAGAACCAGTGGGCGCCGGAGTTCCGGACCGGTGAGGACGCGCAGAGCTACGTCGACGAAGCGGCGAAGACGGTCGAGGAGGGTGTCAAGGAGACCGAACTGGGCACGGACAAATGACCGCGACCCGGCGCGATCTCGTCACCGGGATCGTCATCACGGTCATCGGGGTCGTCTACCTCTCGGCGACCTTCTCGATCCGGGAGACGGCCGACATCGTCACCCCGCGGACCTTCCCCCAGATCGTCGGCGCGGGGCTGATCGTCCTCGGACTCTTCCTCGCCGGACAGTCCGTGTGGAGCGCTCGGACCGGGCAGGGTCGGCCCCACCCCGCCGAGGCGGAGGCCGCGTCCCAGGGTGAGAGCGGCACCGAGCCCGCCGGCGGTGTTCTCATCGACGCCCCGCCGGAGCCGACGGGGCGCAGGGTCGTGGTCCAGTTCGCGCTCTTCTTCGTCTACCTCGCGATCGTCATCCCGGTCGGCTTCGTCCTCTCGACCGCGGCATTCCTCATGGCGGTGACGAGCCTCTACGCCCCGAAGAAGTGGATCCGCAACCTCGTCTTCTCCGTCCTCTTCTCCGTTGCGGTCTACGTCGCCTTCGTCTTCGGGCTCGCGGTCTACCTGCCCGTGGGAATCCTGGGATAGGGGGAGGGCATGGACACACTCGTCGATCTGGGAGGCGGCTTCGCCTCGGCGCTGCAGCCGGCCAGTCTCGCCTTCGCCCTCCTCGGCGTCCTCCTCGGCACCGTCGTCGGCGTCCTGCCGGGGATCGGTCCGATCTCGGCGATCGCGATCCTCATCCCCGTCTCCTTCGGGATGGAGCCCGTGCACGGCCTCATCCTCCTCTGCGGGATCTACTACGGCTCGATGTACGGCGGATCGATCACCGCGACCCTGATCAAGACCCCCGGCGAGGTCTCGAGTGCGGTGACGGCGATCGAGGGCTACGAGATGGCCCGGCGCGGCCGGGCGAAGGCGGCGCTGGCGACCGCGGCGATCGGGTCGTTCCTCGCCGGCACGCTCGCGATCATCGGCCTGACGTTCCTCTCCCCGGTCCTCGTCCGCCTCGCCAACGTCTTCGGCGCCACCGAGTACTTCCTCCTCATGGCCGCAGCCCTCCTGCTCGCCTCGACGATGTCGACCGGGTCCCGAGCGAAGGCCCTCATCTCGATCTTCATCGGCCTCGCCGTCGGCCTCATCGGCCTCGACTTCCAGACGGGCCTGCCCCGGCAGACGTTCGGCATCTCCCTGCTCTCCGACGGCATCGACTTCACGATCTTCGCCATGGCCCTCTTCGCGATCCCCGAGGCGATCCGCAACCTCGCGCTCGGTCAGGGGGCGAAGGAGGAGATCCAGAGCTTCGGCTCCGAGCGGTGGATGACGAAGCAGGACTGGCAGCGCTCGGCCGGCCCGTGGGCGCGGGGCTCGGTCCTCGGGTTCATCATCGGCGTCCTCCCCGGTGTCGGACCGTCGCTGGCCTCCTTCATGTCCTACATCATGGAGAAGCGGATCTCGAAGCGGAAGGACGAGTTCGGCAAGGGCGCGATCGAAGGTGTGGCCGGTCCCGAGGCGGCGAACAACGCCGGCGTCGGCGGTGCGATGGTCTCTCTCTTCAGCCTCGGCATCCCCGGGTCGGCGACGACGGCGCTGCTCCTCTTCGTCTTCACGATGTACGGACTCCAGCCCGGTCCGCTGATCTTCCGCGACGAATCGGGACTGATCTGGACGATCATCGCGAGCATGTACGTCGGCAACGTCGCCCTCATCATCCTCAACCTCCCGCTCGTCGGCGTCTTCGTCAAACTCCTCAAGATGCCCAAGGAGATCCTCTTCTCCGCGATCCTCGTCCTCGTCGTCATCGGCGCCTACGCGATCGAGTTCAGCCTCTTCGGCCTCATCATGCTCGGCATCTTCGGGGTCGTCGGCTACCTCATGGACCGAGGCGGCATCCCGCTCGCCCCGTCGATCCTCGCGCTCGTCCTCGTTCCGCTCCTCGAGGACAACTTCCGCCGCATGCTCCAGATCTCCGGGGGATCGCTCGCACCCCTGGTCACCCGGCCGGTGTCCCTGGCGATCATCATCCTCATGATCGCCGGCATCGTCGGTCCGTTCGTCTTCCGCTGGTGGGTGCGCCGAGGGAAGCTGTTGGCAGATGTGAGCGTCGGATGAGGGAGAGGACACCGATGACCGACAGAACGTCCACCGCAGGGAGGTCGACCGGGACGGAGGGGCGGGGCGATCCCACCCCCGCCGAGGCGCTCGCCCCGTCCGAGTTCGACCGGCCCCAGGAGGTCGGGGTCATCGACCGGAGTGCGGCCATCCTCACCGCGCTCCAGGACACCCCGATGACCGCCGCCGAGGTGTGCCGCCGCCTCGGCTACTCGAAGTCGACGACGTACCGCCTCCTCGCCGACCTGCGGACCCACCGCTTCATCGTCCGCGACTCCGGGGGCCTGCTCCGCCTCGGGCCGTTCCCGGGACGGCGGAGCATCGCGACGACGAATTCCGTCCTCGAGCACCTGCGCACGCTCACGAGCGAATCCGTGCAGCTGTGGGTCCGCGTCGGCGAGGACCGGGTGTGCGTGCGCAACGTCGAAGCCGACCACGAGCTGCGGGTCACCCGCGGCGTCGGCACGATCCTCCCGCTCGTCGACGGCGGGTCGGCGGCGCTCGCCCTGTGCGGGCCCGGGAATCCGGGGGAGTTCTACGCGACGAAGCAGGCGCGGGTGAAGGGGACCGCCTCGGCGAGTGTGGCCTTCACGGTCGGGGCCACGGTGTTCGCGCTCTGCGTGTCCTACCCCCTGACCAGGGAGCCGGACAATGTCGCCGGTGCCTACCGCGGGCCGGTGACGACAGCGGCGATCGAACTCAAGTCGCTGCTCGAGGACAGCGAGGAGCTTGCGGTGCTCAGGGACATCGCCCGCCTTGCGCTCGGGGCCGGCGGTCAGTCCTCGCCGAGGTAGAACGCCGTCGTCCGCTCCGCCGCGGCCCGGGCCTCGGGTTCGGGGGTGCCTGCCGCCGCCGAGGCCTCACCCCACGCCGCACTGGACGCGCGGATGAACCGCTGGACGGCCGGCGTCTGAGCGAAGGCCTCCTCGTCCTCGGGGCGACCCGTTCCGGCCTTGAGGTGGAGGGCGAGTCCGAGGAGCGAGAGGTCCCACCCGACACCGGTCGCCCCGGGCCCGTACCGGGTCCAGAACTCCGACCCCGCCTCGGCGGTGGCCGCGTGCTCGAGGGTGAGTCGGGCACCGTCGCCGTCGGGGTCGACCCGGACGGTGACGTCGCTCGTGCCGCCGCCGAACTCCCACGTGATCGCGAAGGTCCGCGGTGCTTCGCAGACCTCGATCGTGCCCGAGGCGTTGCCCTCGATCGCGTACCGGCCGCCTGGCCGCAGGTCGCCGCTGACCGGGGCGAACCAGCGGGCGAGGCGCTCGGGGTCCGTGCACGCCTCCCAGAGGTCGTCGACGGAGGTCGGGTAGGTCTGGCTGAGTGATTGGACGGCATGCTGGGTGCTGCCGTCGATGTCGACGCTCAGGCCGCGGGTGACGTCGTCGGCCTGGGCGGCGATGACGGCGTCGTCGGTGGGTCGCTCGCTCACTGATCCTCCTCGGTGTGGGTGGGCATGGTTCGAGTATGGGCGCTCGGTCGCCCACGTCAAGGGCACTGACTCCTCAGTGCGGCGGGCAGGGCCCTGCCGGGCTCGCCCGGATCCTGAACGTCGGCGACCGCGCCCGGGCCGGTGTGGTTCGATGCCCCCATGACTGCTGCATTCGAGACGCACCGCGCCCGGCTCGCCGAGGGTGCGGTCTACAACGGGCTGTGGATGATGACGGCGAGCCCGGAGCTCGCAACGATCGGAGCGGCGACGGGGTACGACTTCGTCTGCCTCGACCTCCAGCACGGGCTCACCCGCCCCTCCGACGTCGTCCGGCTCAGCGACGCGATCCGCGCGCACGGTTCGGCGCTCGTCACCGCCCGGGTCGCGGTCAACCGGTTCACGGAGATCGGGATGCTCGCCGACGCGGGCATCGAGGCGATCATCGTGCCCCTTGTCTCCACGGTCGCAGACGCCGAGGCGGCGGTTCGGGCGCTGGACTACCCGAGCCGCGGCGGCGACCGGTCGTGGGGTCCCACAGCGGAGTTCCTCACCCGGGACATCAGGGACACCCGCGCCGAGCGTCCCCTGCTCTTCGTCATGATCGAGACCGCTGAGGGCCTCGACGCCGTCGAGGAGATCTGCCGGGTCCCCGGTGTCGATGGTGTCTACGTCGGTCCCGCCGATCTCGCGTTCGCCGTCGGCGCCGTCCCCGGTCAGCCCAATGACGCCCACGCCGAGGCGCTTCTGCGCATCCGGTCCGCCGCCGATTCAGCGGGCATCGTCCCGGGCATCCACTGCGGTGACGGGGCGGAGGCGAACCTGCGCCGGGATGAGGGGTACCGGTTCATCACCTCGGCGCTCGACATCGGGGCGGCGGCCCGCGCGCTGCGGGCGGACCTCGACACCGCCCGCGCCTGACTCAGCCGTCGAGGTCGACGACGGTGCGCAGTCCCGGGGTGGGGTGCGCGAATTCGTCCGGGAGGTCGGCCGGGCGGATCGGGCCGCCGAGGATGTCGTCCCAGGGCATGGCCGCGCCGTCCCCGGCGAGGAAGTCGACCGCCTGCCTCAGGTGCCGCGGTTCGTAGTTGTGGACCCCGGTGATCGTGCGCCAGCCGCGGACGATGTGCTCGGGGTCGAAGGTCACGTGCGGGCCGGGGGAGACGCTGCCGGCGAGGACGGCCGTGCCGCCGATGCCGATCGCATCGAGGCAGGCGCGCACCCCGGCTTCGGCACCGGAGAGTTCGAGGGCGACATCGACGTCGGCGGGCAGGTCGGCGGCCGCGGCGACGAGCGTGTCGGCACCGGTCGCCTCGGCGAGGCGACGGCGCTCGGGTGCGGGGTCGAAGGCGATGACCTCGGCGGCACCGCGGGACTTCGCGGCGGCGATCGCGATGAGCCCGAGCATCCCGATGCCGTTGACGAACACCCGACGCCCGGACAGGTCGCCGGCGGCCTCGCACATCGCCATGACGGTGGCGACGGCGCAGCCGGCGGTCGCGGCGACGGCGTCGGGCACGGTGTCGGGGACCGCTGCGATCGCGACGCCTGCGGGCAGGACGATGTGGGAGGCGTACGTGCCCGAGAGCGCCCATCCGGCCTCGGTCGATTCGTGGCCGACCTTGGCGACCGAGACGCACTTCGCGCTCAGACCGCGACGGCAGTGGAGACAGTCACCACACACCGCGGTGACGGCGAAGACGACGCGCTGCCCGACCGCGTGATCGGCGGTCGTCGCCGCGATGACCCCGACGCCTTCGTGCCCGAGCACCGAGGGGCTCGGCGCGGGCCGGTGACCGGCGACCGTGTGTCGGTCGGAGCCGCAGACCGTCGCTGTGGTCAGACGGACGAGAGTCTCTCCGGGAGCCAGAGGCGGAATTGGGAGCGATCGCGGTTCGAACCGGTCCTCGCCGAGCCAGACGAGCGCCTCGGCGGTCGACGAGACTGCAGGGTCGCTGTCGGCGGTGCGGGTCGCCGTGCCGGTCGCACCGGAACCGGCAGGGTGGAGTTCGGGGCTGGAGAGGTCACTCATAGGGGTCCAGTTGACCAGCCTCGGCGGGGACTTGTCTACACAAGTCCGGAGTTTTCATGCAGTGGTCATGGTGATTTCATGAGCCGTTGGCGAACGGGGGACGACCCGGGCCGCGATGAGCAGTCCGAGGCCGATGACGGCGAGGACGACGGCGGTGAGGAACAGGCCGAAGGGGAATCCGAACTGCGATGTCTCGAATTCGGTCCCGTCGACCGTCTCTCCGCTGCACGTGAGGTGGGGCGGGAGGAAGGACCAGCCGACACTCAGACTGGAGACGTACTCTCCGCTGACGGTGCTCGGGCAGAGTGATCCGCCGCTTGAGTTCGACGCGCTGTACCACCCGAAGTAGAGGAACAGATAGGTCCAGGGCAGCAGCAGACAGGCGGCGGTGATGAGACCGATGCCCCAAGCGCCGAGTGAACGCCGTGGCCTGCCGATGACGAGGCGGAGCAGTCCGCGGACCGTGACGGCGACGAGCACCCCGAGGAGCGTGATGATCCCGGCGACGGCGAGGAGGACAGTGCCGAAGAGGAGAAGCATCGTATCGACCGTCCCGCTCTCGGTCGCGAATCCCCCGGCGGCCGACGCTTCGCAGGAGTATCCCGTGAGTCCGTCGCTGACGATCGAGATCTCCTCGGGGTCCGTCATGCCGCTGAGCGTCGGACACGATTCAGCCGGTCCCCGGTCGCGCGCGATCATCAGGCCGATGGACAACCAGACCGTCCGGACGCCGGCGAGGAGGAGGGCGGCGACGAGCGCGAGAAGGGCGAGCACAGTGATGCGCTGCAAGGGCGAGAGTCGGCGGAACGCGCCCCATCCGAACCGGTGAGCGAACCTCGAGAAGCGCGTGGTCGTCATGCCCCCGACCCTATCCCAGCTCCGGGCGTCCTGGTCTGCCGACGGCGTATCGTGGCCCCATGGCCCACCCGCAGATGTTCGATGCCGATGATCCCGTGCTCGCGTGGTTCCGGACCGTCGCGCTGAGCTTCCCCGAAGCGCAGGAGAAGGTCTCGCACGGTCGCCCGGCGTTCTTCACGACGAAGGTCTTCGCTTACTTCGGTGCCGCGGAGAAGCACGTCACCGGGGAGATCGAACAGCATCCCCATGCCGTCCTCCTCCTGCTCGATTCGCTCGACGCCGAGGTGATGCTCGAGCGCGAGGACACGTTCGTCCCCATGTACCTCGGTCCCACCGGCTGGATCGGTCTCGACCTCGACGACGTCGCCGAGGACGAGCTGCGTGACCTCCTCGGCGACTCTTATCGCAGCACAGCCCCGGCCAGGCTCGCCCGGCTGATCGACGATGTCGCCGCGGACGAGGCCGAGTCGTAACCCGAGGACTGACAACACCCCTGGTCCTCACCGCCTCGGCGGTCTTAGGGTGGAGTCATGACTGCGATTCCCACTCTCGAACTCAACGACGGACGTCCGATCCCCGAGATCGGACTCGGCACGTATGCGATGACTGGCCCTGAGGGCGTCGAATCGGTCGCCGCCGGCATCGAGAGCGGCTACCGCCTCCTTGACACGGCCGTCAACTACGAGAACGAAAGGGAAGTCGGCCAGGCGATCGCGGAGAGCCCCGTCGACCGCGCCGACCTTTTCGTCACGAGCAAGATCCCCGGCCGCCACCACGGATTCGATGAGGCGATCGCGAGCACCGAGGAATCGCTCGCCCGCCTCGGCCTCGACTACCTCGACCTCCACCTCATCCACTGGCCCAACCCGAGCGTCGGGAAGTACGTCGACACGTGGCGCGGACTCATCGAACTGCGCGACCGCGGACTCGTCAGGTCCATCGGCGTCTCGAACTTCACCGCCGAGATGCTCACCGAACTCATCGAGAAGACCGGAGTCACCCCCGCGGTCAACCAGGTCGAACTCCACCCCTACTTCCCGCAGACCGCGCTCGTCGACTTCCACAAATCGATCGGCGTCCAGACCGAATCGTGGTCCCCGCTCTACCGCGACGGCGGCCTCTTCGCCGAAGACCCCATCACCGAGGCAGCCCGGGCCCACGGCGTCGAACCGGCCCAGGTCGTCCTCCGCTGGCACACCCAGATCGGCAGCATCCCGATCCCGAAGTCGGCGAATCCCGACCGGCAGCGGCAGAACGCCGACATCTTCGGCTTCGACCTCACCCCCGCCGAGGTGGCCGCGATCTCCGGTCTCGAGCGCGGCCGGATGAAGGACCGGGATCCGCTCTCCCACGAGGAGATGTGAGCGCCCGGGGCCTCACTCAAGGCGCAGCGCGGATAGCCGGTGGTGCATCGCCTGCCATCCGCGCTGCGCCTTGACCGAGCGCGCGGGCAGCTGATGCAGCGGCCTCAGTGCGACACGGTCTCCCGGCGGCGGGCGTCCGCCCGCCGTGTCCGGAGGTTCCGGACCACCGCTCCGATGAGCGGGTAGGCGAGCGCGAAGAGCGCGGCCAGGGTGAGGATGAGCGAGAGCGGCTGCTGGAACATGATGAAGAGGTTCCCGTTGCCCAGCGCCGAGGTCTGCACGAGGTACTTCTCGAGCAGCGGACCGAGGACGAGTCCGAGCACGAACGGTGCGGCCGGGAAGTCGAAGCGCTTCATGAAGAAGCCGAGGAGCCCGGAGAAGAACACCACCCAGAGGGTGAACATGTTGTTGCCCAGGGCGAAGGCGCCGACGAAGCTCATCATGAGCACGATCGGGTAGAGGAAGACGTAGGGGATCCGCAGGATCTGCGCGAACACCGGTGCCAGCGGCAGGTTGAGCACGAGCAGGATGAGGTTGCCGAAGAAGAAGCTCACGAGCAGACCCCAGACGATGTCGGGCTCCTGCTGGAAGAGCAGCGGTCCCGGCTGCAGTCCGAAGATGACGAAGGCGCCGAGGAGGACGGCCGTCGTCCCGCTGCCGGGGATGCCGAGTGCCAGGGTGGGGATGAAGCTCGCGTTCGCGGCCGCGTTGTTCGCCGCCTCAGGTGCGGCGACCGCCTCCGGCGCGCCCTTGCCGATGAGGTGCTTGAACCGGCTCACCTGCTTCTCGACACCGTAGGCGAGGAACGTCGCGAGGGTCGCGCCGGCACCGGGCAGGACCCCGACGGTGAAGCCGAGACCGGTCCCGCGCACCGTCGACGGTGCCGCACGTCGCAGCTCCTCCTTCGTCACGAGCAGATCCCGGAAACGGGCGCGGATGGGCTTCTCCCCGCCTCGGCGGATCTGGTGGAGGACCTCACCGACGGCGAAGATGCCGATCATCACCGCGACGAAGTCGAGCCCCGAGAGGAGGTTGACGCTGCCGAAGGTGAAGCGGGCCGTGGAGAAGCCGGAGGCGACCCCGACCATCGACACGAGGAGCCCGGCGGCGGCCATGGTGATGCCGCGGAGGATGTTCTCCCCGGCGAACGAGACGATCGTCGCCATCCCGAGGAGGATGATCGCGAGGTTCTCGGCCGGGCCGAAGTTGAGCGCGAACCGCGCGATCGGCTGGGCCAAGGCGATGAGGGCGATGAGGGAGACGATGGCGGCGAAGAACGACGCCAGGGCGGAGATCGCGAGCGCCGCACCGGCTCTGCCCTTCCGCGCCATCTGATAGCCGTCGATGGTGAGGACCACGCTCGAGGAGTCCCCGGGAGTGGAGATGAGGATCGAGCTGATCGAGGACCCGTACTGGGATCCGTAGTAGATGCCGGCGAGCATGATGAGCGCCGTGACGGGATCGAAGGCGAGGGTGACCGGCAGGAGGATCGCGACACCCGTCGTCGATCCCAGCCCCGGCAGCAGGCCGATGACCGTGCCGAGCAGGACGCCGACGAAGCACCACAGCAGGTTCTCGGGGGTGACCGCGGTCTCCAGCCCGATGAGAAGGTTGTCGAACATGGGAACTCCTCAGACGAGGCCGAGCATCCCGGTCGGCAGGGGGACCGAGAGGACGAGGCCGAAGACGATGTAGACGAAGACTGCCGCACCGATCGTCGCCAGGGCGGAGACCCACCACTTCTGCTTCTCCACGACGAGGAGGAGGAAGAGGATGGCCCCCGAGAGCGCGATGATGAGCCCGAGGACGGGCACGAGCGCGAGCGCGATGCCGAAGGTGAGGAAGATGACGAAGGGCGCGCGGTTGCGCTGCCTCTCCGTGCGGCCGAAGGTGTCGACGGCCTCCCCGTCGGCGGAGACGGCATCGGCGGCGGCGTCGATCGACTCCGCGGCGGTGGCCTCGATGTCCTCGACCGCTGACATGATCCGTCCGCCCGAGGTGCCGACACGGGCGAAGAAGAGACGGAAGATCTCCGCCACCGAGGCGAGGAAGATGAACGCACCGGTGAGGAAGGGAAGCATGCCCGGACCGACCTGGCCGCCCTCGACGGTGAGCCCGTAGCCGAGCCCCATGATCGCGGCCACCGCGCCGACGATGCCGAGGATCGCGGTGCCGATGACGTCGGAGACCTCGGGTCGGTTCCGCGGAGGGGTCCGCTCCGCCACCGTGCTCATCGGACGCCCACCTCCGCGGGGGCCGCACTCTCCGGTGCGGCGGTCCTCGCCCGCTCGGCCGCGCGGTGGGCGGACATGCGCACCGCGAGATCGAAGGCATGGCTGCTCGGGCTCAGCTCCGCCGTGCGCGTGCCGACGATCCCGTGCGCGGTGCCGTGGGCGGGGGTGGCGATGGGGATCGGGATGCCGCCGTGGACCGTGACGCCCTGGTCGAAGCCGAGCAGCTTCATCGCGATCTGCCCCTGATCGTGGTACATCGTCACGACGCCGTCGAAGTCGCCGCCGGCGGCCCGGGAGAAGAGAGTGTCACAGGGGAAGGGGCCTGCGACGTCGATCCCGCGGGAGCGGGCGAGGGCGATCGCCGGGGCGATGTCGTCGATCTCCTCGCGCCCGAACTTCCCGCCCTCACCCGCGTGCGGGTTGAGCGCGCACACCGCCAGTCGCGGGGTCGGCGTCCTCGTCTCCCGGACGACGCGGTCGAGGAGCTCGATCGTCTCGAGCACCCTGCCGGCGCGGATGCCCGCAGCGACCTCGGAGATCGGAATGTGCGAGGTCACCCGGGCGGTGACGAGCGCATCGATGAAATTGAGCTCGGAGGTGAAGCCCCGGTAGCCGAGCCGCTCGGCGAACCACCGCAGCTCGTCCTCCTGAGTCATGCCCGCCTGCGACATCGCCCCCTTGTTGAGGGGGAAGAAGAGGACTCCGTCGGCGTCCTCGGCCGCGCACAGGTCGAGCGCGGTGCCGAGGTCGATCAGCGCCCGCCTGCCCGCGTCGGCACTCACCTCGCCGACGGGGATGGCGGGACCGTCGTAGGCGGTGCCGACGAACTCGATCTCCTCGAGGTCGGGCAGGTCGACGCCGGCGGTGTCGGCGAACGAGCGCAGCTCGTCCGGCGTCGCGGTGACGGTGAGGTCGGCGCGGGCCCGATTGCCCTCGTCGACGAGGATGCGGGCGAGGAGTTCGGGGCCGACCCCGGAGAGGTCGCCGGGGACGAGGACGATGCGCGGCTTGGGCGTCGAGGCGGTCACTTTCCGATCGCCTCCCGCAGCTCCTTGTCGTTTTCGGCGAGGTACTTCGAGAAGTCGTCGCCGTAGGCCGTGTTCGGCTGCATCATGTTGTCCTCGATGTACTTCGTGTAGGCATCGGTCTCGGCGAACGCCTTCGCCTGGTCGATCCAGTACTGCTTGGCCTCGTCGGGGATGTTCCCGGGAGCGATGACGCCGCGGAACTGGGCGAAGGCGACGTCGATGCCCTGTTCCTTCGCGGTCGGGATGTCCTTGAGCTCGGGGTACTCGTAGCGTTCCTCCGAGGCGGCGCACAGGGGCTTGAGATCGCCCGATTCGAGCTGGCCGAGGACCTCACCCGGGTTGACCGAGATCGCCTCGACCTGTCCGCCGAGGGCTGCGGTGATGACCTCGGACCCCGATTCGAAGGGCACGCGGTCGAACTTCGCCCCCGTGGCCTTCTCCATGAGCGTGAAGGTGATGTTGTCGAGTCCCGTCGCTCCGGAGATCGCGACGACGGTGCGCTCCTTCTTCGCCTTCTCGACGAGGTCGGAGCAGGTATTGAGCGGCGAGTCGGCCTTGGCGACGATGAGCGTGTAGTCGTCGCCGAGCTTCATGATCGGGGTGAAGCTCTCATACGTGAATTCGACGTCCTGGGTCGCCGGCAGGGCGAGCATCGCCGTCTCGGTGGCGAGCAGGTAGTTCGGATCGCCGCTGCGGCCGAGGAACTCGGAGTAGCCGACGGCCCCGGAACCGCCTTCGATGTTCTGCACGGTGATCGTCTTGCCGGTCGTCTCCTCGAGTCCGGAGGCCGTCGCACGGCCCGCGATGTCGCTGCCGCCGCCGGCGGCGAAGGGGACGATCATGGTGACGTTGCCCTTGGGTTCGAAGCCGCCGTCGGACGAGGCGGTCGACCCCTGCCCGCAGGCGCTCAGCCCGAGGGCGAGCACGCCGGCTGCGGCCGTGGCGGTGAGCAGTCTCTTCAGGTGCATTTCCATCTCCTTTGACAGAAGTGTGAGGTGGTGTCGGTCTGGGACGGTGGGGTCCGCGGCGGTCACGTCGCCGGGGGCAAGGCGGAGCGCACCTCCTCGAGCCAGCGGTCCGATTCGGGCGTGGCCCCGTCGAGGCGGTCGACGACGTCGATGAGGAACGAAAGGTTCCCGTGGTCGTCGAACTCCGCTTCGATGGCCTCGGGGTCGCCGGTGAGGATGACGTCGAGCATCCGGGCGTGGCGCGCGACGTTGCCGTCGAGGTCCTCGATCTCCCGCCGGGCCTGGTTGTTGAGTGCCATGCACATCTGCAGCTGCATCGCCATCGCCCGGTACGTCGATTCGATGCGGCCGTGACCGGCCAGCCCGACCACGGCGAAGTGGAATTCGAACCCAGCGGAGACCATGTCCCCTTCGGTCCCGGACTCGGCGATCCTCTCCATCTCCCGCAGGGCGGCCCGGCATCGTTCGACCCGCTCGGGGGCGAGGTCGGGCAGGGCCAGACGCAGCGCCATCCGCTCGAGATCGCGACGCAGAGTGGCGATCTCGAAGACGTCGTGCTGGGTGATCGACATGATCCTCACCCCCTTGCGCGGGATGTGTTCGACGAGGCCGGTGTGCGCGAGCTCCTTGAGCGCCTCGCGCAGAGGGGGACGGGAGATCCCGAGCTCTGCGCACAGGCGCTCCTCGACGAGCCGTTCGCCGGGGAGATAGTCGCCGGCGAGGATCGTGCGCTCGAGAGCCTGTCTCGCCTGCATCGCGAGACTCGGCTGAGCCGGGAGGAGAGTGGACACTTTTCGATAGATCCTCTTTTGTATACAGTAGTGTGAAGACTGTAACCCGCATCACACTGCAATTTCAATGGGTCGGCTCGGTCTGTCGTCGAAGATCAACGGCGTCGGGTGAGCTGTTCCTAGAGGATTGATGAAGATCAGAGGAGTTCTCATGAGCGCAGACACACCTCCCGACGAGTCCGCGGGACCGCGGGCACCGGGCGCTCTCAGCGGCGTCACGGTGCTCGAACTCGGCGTGTTCATGGCCGGACCGTTCGCGACGATGCAGCTCGCCGACCTCGGCGCCCGGGTGATCAAGATCGAGAATCCCGATGGCGGCGACCAGACGCGCAGCACCGGGCCGTACGTCGACGGCGAGAGCGTGCCCAATATGCTCCTCAATCGGAACAAGGAGTCCGTCACCCTCGACCTCAAGGACCCGATCGGCAGGGAGGCGTTCATGCGCCTGGCTGAGACCGCCGACGTCGTCGTCGAGAACATGAGGCCCGGCGTCATGGCCCGTCTGGGAACCTCGTACGAGAGCGTGCGCGAGCGCAATCCCGGCATCATCTACGCCTCCGCCTCCGGGTGGGGCCAGGACGGTCCTCTCGCGGATCTCGCGGGACTCGACATCATGGCGCAGGCGCGCAGCGGGCTGATGAGCATCACCGGCTTCCCCGATTCGCCCCCGGCCAAGGTCGGGGTCCCGATCTGCGACCTCACCTCGGCGCTCTACGTCGCTCTCGCCGTCACCGCCGCCCTCGTCGAACGGGACCGTTCGGGGCAGGGGCAGCACATCGACGTCTCCCTCTTCGAGAGCGGCGTCTCCTACGCCGTGTGGGAGGCGGCCGCCTACTTCACCGAAGGCAGGATCGGGCGTCCGAACGGATCCGCGCATCAGAACCAGGCCCCCTACCAGGCCGTGCACTCCGCCGACGGGTTCGTCACGGTCGGGGCGAACACGCCGCGCAACTGGGAGCGGTTCTGTCGGGCGCTCGGACTCGACGACCTCCTCGAGGACCCGCGGTTCACCCGGTCCTATGACCGGCTCACGCACAGGGAGGCGCTCATCGCCCTCACCGAGGACAAGACCGGGCAGCTGACGACCGACGAGGTCGTCGGACTGCTCAACGAGGCCGGAGTCCCGTGCGCACCGATCAGCGACTACGGGGAGGTCTTCACCGACGACCATCTCCTCGCGCGCGACTTCTACTGGGACTCCGCGCACCCGGTCGCCGGCACGGTCCGGCAGATCGGCTCACCGATGCGGATGTCGCGCACGCCGGCGCGACGCGGCCCGGCCGGGCCCTCGCTCGGCGCCGACAACGCAGTGCTCGACGACCTCGGGTTCACCGCGGAGGAACTCGCCGCACTCAAAGGGCGCTGAGATGCACCTCGGCGGAAGGACGGCAGTGGAATGATCACGCACGGCGGCGGCACGATCACGGACACCTGCACGATGATGGGGAGAGCGACGATGAGCGAAGGAGCACGACCATGAGCGACGAGCACGCAGCAGTCAGGACGGAGGACCTCCTCGTCGAGCGGGACGACGGCGTCCTCACCGTGACCTTCAATCGACCCGAGGCGAGGAATGCGATGACCTGGGAGATGTACCAGGGCCTCGCCGAGGCGTGCGACGCCGTCGATGCCGACCCCGCGGTGCGCGTCATGGTCCTCCGCGGGGCGGGCGGACGAGCCTTCGTCGCCGGCACCGACATCGCCCAGTTCACCGATTTCGACGGCCCCGCCGGAGTCGCCTACGAAAGCCGGATCTCCGAGGTGCTCGCCCGTCTCCGGGCGGTCGACGTCCCCGTCATCGCGGCCATCGACGGGTACTGCGTGGGCGGGGGTCTGGGGATCGCCGCGTGCGCAGACCTGCGCCTGGCCTCCCCGGGATCGCGCTTCGGCGTGCCGATCGCGCGGACGCTCGGCAACTGCCTGTCGGGGGACACCCTCGGTCTCCTCATCGCCCTCCTCGGACGCGGCCGCGTCGTCGACATGCTCCTGCGCGCCCGCTTCATCGACGCCGACGAAGCCCTCACCGCGGGCTTCCTCGGCACCGTCACCGACGACGTCGATGCGACGACGGCGGAGTGGGCGGCGACACTCAAGGGCCATGCCCCGCTGACGATGTGGTCGGTCAAGGAGATCGTGCGACGGCTCTCCGACCTCGGCGGGGGCATCGACGATGCCGATGTCGTCGAGCGGATCTACGGGTCGGAGGACTTCCACGAGGCGGTGCGGGCATTCATCGCCAAGGAGGACTACGAGTGGACGGGACGCTGATCCCGCTCACGCATCGTAGGTGCGGATGACCTGGGAGTCGTCACGTCGGGCCAGCCCGAGTTCGGCTGCGGCGGCGAACCGCTGCGCGGCGACGGGGAGCAGGGCGAGGTCGATGTCGAGGTCGGCGGCCAGATCGGCGACGAGGGTGGTGTCCTTGACGAAGATTCCCACAGCGCTCGCCACAGGGGCGTCGAGTCCGGCGAGCATGCGCGGCCCCCGGTCGGCGAGCATCCACGACTGTCCGGCGCCTGCGGTCATCGCCGCGAGCACGGACTCCTCGTCGAGGCCGAGCCGTCCGGCCAGGGACAGGGCCTCGGCGGCGGCGACGATATGGACCGAGCAGAGCAGCTGATTGACCGCCTTGAACGCCTGGCCGTCGCCGAGGCGCTCACCGCAGTCGATGATCGTCCCGAGGGCCTGAAGCACGGGCCGGCGGGAGTCGAGGACCTCGGGCGGACCGGAAGCGAGCATGCGCAGAGTCCCTGCCTGCACGCCGGCGATGCCGCCGGTGACGGGGACGTCGAGGGTGCTGATCCCGCGCTCCGCCGCACGTGCTCCGGCCGCTCTCACCGCTTCGGGGCCGACCGTGCTCATGACGAAGAGCACCGCTCCGGGCGCCATGAGGTCGAGGAGCCCGGAAACGCCTGTCTCCGGGTCCCCGTCGAGGGCGGCGTCGAGCTGCTCGCCGGTGGCGACCATGACGATGACCGTGCCCGCGGACGCCGCGGACCGGGGTTCCGCCTCGGCGGGCAGGCCGGCCGCAGCCGCGCGCTCGCGCGGTTCGGGGAACGGGTCGACGCCCGTGACCGCGGCGCCGGAGGCGTGGAGGCGCAGCGCCATCGGCAGCCCGATCGCGCCGAGCCCGAGGAAGGTGATCTGGTCGGTCATCGATCCTCCTGGGGATCAGTGGAAGTAGAGTCCGCCGTTGATGCTCAGCGTCTGACCGGTGATGTGGCCTGCGCCTTCGCTGATGAGGAATTCGACGGTGGCCGAGACGTCCTCGGGCACGGAGATCCGTCCCAGCGGCGTCGCCGATCCCATCGCCTCGCGGCGCTCGTCGTCGAGCGGCCCGCCCATGATGTCGGTATCGACAGGGCCAGGGGAGATCGAGTTCGCGGTCACCCCGAAGGGGCCGAGTTCGAGGGCGACACCGCGCATGAGGCCGACGATGCCGGCCTTGGCGGCTGCGTACGCGGTCTTCGAGTACGTTCCGCCGCCCTTCTGCGCCGTGACCGAGGAGAGACCGACGATGCGCCCCACTCCGTTGGCGGCCATGATCCGCCCGAACGCCTGCGTGACGAGGTGGGTGGCGGTGAGATTGTTCGCGATGACCCGGGTCCACTCCGCCTCGGAGATCTCGAAGTACGTCACCGAGGAGGAGACGCCGGCGAAGTTCGCGAGCGCGACGATCTGCGGAAGTCCCGCCTCGAAGGCGGATGCCGCCTCGGCGATGGCCGTGGAGTCGGTGACGTCGGCGCCCGCACCGAGGGCCTGGATCCCGTGGGTGGCGGTGAGCTCCTCGGCGAGGGTGCGGGCCTCATCTGCGCGGCGGGCGATGAGTCCGAGGTTCCAGCCGTGCTCGGCGAGCCGGTGGGCGGTGTGGCGGCCGATGCCGTGGGCGCTGCCGACCCCGGTGAGCACAGCGGTGCGCCAGTCGGGGAACGCGGGGCCGGGTGTCGTCGGTGCGCTCATGCTGCGGAGTCCTTCCGGGGCGAGGGGCCCTGGAGCAGCCCGAGGAGATACGTGCGGTTCTCCGCGCACACGCCGAGGCTGTCGCCGCCGTACTGCTCCATGAGGAACGGGCCGGAGAACCCGAGGTCGAGGGCGCGGGCGACCATCGCGCGGTAGTCGATGAGGCCGTCGCGCAGGGTCGTCGGGTGGGTCGTCACCCACGAGCCGTCGCCGGCTTCGTCGCGCTGGTAGTTCTTCATATGCCAGTAGTTCGCGAAGGGCAGGGTGGCCTCGTGCATCTCGCGCCAGTCCTCGATCGGGCGGTGGAGGCGGATGAGGTTGCCGATGTCGGGGTTGAGCCCGACCGTGTCGAGCCCGATCTCCTCGATGAGGCGCACGGCGGAGTCGGCGGTGCCGAGGTACGTGTCCTCGTACATCTCCAGCGACATCGGCAGACCCACCTCGGCGGCATGGCGGCCGAGCTCCCGGAGGCGGCGGACGGCGAGCGCCCGGACCTCGGGGTCCGGTGGATCCTGCCAGCCGGGGGCGGTCCAGAACCACAGGGCCCGGCGCTGCGCCTCGGTGAAGGGTTGGTGGAGCCCGGTGGAGAAGACCCGGCAGCCGAGTTCGGCGGCGGCGTCGATGGTGCGGTGGGCGTAGTCGAGGTTGTCCTCGCCGTGGTCGGGGTCGATGACCGAGCGCCGTTGGACGTGGACGGCGGAGAAGTCGATCCCCGCCGAGGCGGCCGCCCGGGCGAGCTCGGACCGACCCTCGGGACTGAGGTCGGCCGGACGGATGTGGCTGTCGGCGATCTCGAGGGCGGTGAAGCCGAGGCCCGCCACGGTCGCGAGCATGTCCGACCACTCCTCTGGACCTGCCTCGTGGAGGGCAGTGCCGTCACGGTCGACGGGAGGGAAGCCGTGCATGCAACAGGCGATCATCGGCTCGGTGGGGATCATGGGTCCTCGCAGTTCGCTCTCAGGTGGTCGGTGGCTGGGGGTCTTCGACGAGGGCGCGGTGGGCGACCATGCGGACGTGGTGGCGCATCGCCGCCTCGGGGGCGGTCGGATCCGGGGAGGCGAAGGCCTCGAGGATGGCCCGGTGCTCGCTCACCGCTTCGTCGACGTCGGTGATGCCGTGGGGCAGGGCCTGCCGGAGGCGGTGGACCTGCGCGCCGAGGTCGTCGGACATCCGCACGAGGTAGCGGTTGTCGCAGTGGTCGAAGATGACGCCGTGGAAGGCGCGGTCGCGCGCGTAGTAGTCCTGGGCGGCGGCGACGAGCCGGTGCTGGGCCTCCTCGTCGTCGGCCGCTGCGTTCTCCGCGGCCGCCGTCGCCTCCCGGACGCGGGCACCGGCCCGCTCGTGTTCGGCGTGGGCGGCTCGCAGGTCCTCGAGGAAGGCGTCGTCGGCGGGGGTGGCGAGTCGCGTGGCGGTGGTCTCGAGGGTCTCCCGGGCGACGAAGAGCTCTTCGAGCTGTCCGCGGTCGAGTGGGGGAGCGACCCGGTAGCCGCGCAGCGCCTCCCTGACGACCAGGCCCGTGCGTTCGAGGTCGACGAGGGCTTCGCGGACCGGGGTCGGGGAGACGTCGAGGCGACGCGCGAGACCGTCGATGGACACGCGTTCGCCGGGAGAGATCTCCCCGGTGAGGAGGATCTCGAGGATGTGGTCGTAGACGAGGTCGCGCAGACCTCGCCGTTCGATGTCGGGGCGGGGGACGGCGGGGAGCGAATTCATGGTGACAGCTTAATGACGTCGGCGACCTCATCGAGGATCTCCCGCACGGAATCGGTCTCGTGGGCGAACCGGCCGAGGAAGAGTCCGTCGACGGCGGAGCCGAGCCGGGTGAGGAGTCCCGGGCGGGCGCTGCCGCCGTAGATGAGGCGGAAGTCGAGGGCGGGGAAGTGGGTGCGGGTGCGTGAGCGCACGAGCCTGCACACCTCGGTGATGTGCTCGGGGTCGGCAGGAGCAGGCGCCCCGATCGCCCACACCGGTTCGTAGGCGAGGACGACGGACATCGGGCGGGGAAGCTCAGCGCTCGCCGGGGGCAGGGCGGAGCGGATCTGGACCATCACCTCGGCGGCGGCCTGCTCGGGGGAGACCGAGGATTCTTCGCCGACGCAGAGGACGGGGACGAGTCCGTGGCGCAGCGCCGTGGCGGTCTTCGCGCTGACGACGTCGTCGGTCTCGTGGAAGTGCCGACGGCGCTCAGCGTGCCCGACCTCGGCGAACCGGCAGCCGAGTTCGGCGAGCACCGAGGCCGAGACCTCACCCGTCCACGCCCCGGAGTCGGTCGCGGCGACGTCCTGGGCACCGATGAGCAGGGGGCCGCCGAGCGCGACGCATTCGGGGATCGAGGGGAACTGGGGGAGGAGGAAGAGTCCGGCGGCGCCCGAGGTCACGGCGGGATGCGTGCGGCCGAGCTCGCTCACCTCGGCGGCCCACTCCAGGGTCCGGGCGTGCGAGAAGTACATCTTCAGGCTCGTCCCGATGATCCGGTCGGGCAGCGTCGCAGCGGTGGAGTCGCCTGCGGGGCCGGTGAGCGCTCCTGCGGCGCGGGTGGCAGCGGTGGTCGCGGCGGCCATCGCTCAGCGGGACTCGTATTCGCTGATCTGGGCGACTTTGTCGTTCGAGGCGCTCGTCGGGTCGAAGGTGTAGCCGAGCCATTCGCGGGCGAGCCGGCGGGCGAGTTCGAGGCCGATGACGCGTTGGCCCATGCAGAGGACCTGGGCGTCGTTGGAGAGGACGGAGCGTTCGACGCTGAAGGAGTCGTGCGCCGTGGCCGCCCGGATGCCCTTGACCTTGTTCGCCGAGATCGCCACCCCGAGGCCGGTGCCGCAGATGAGGATCGCCCTGTCCGCGTCGCCGCGGGCGACGATCTCGGCGGCGGTCGTCGCGATCGACGGGTAGAAGGTGTGGGAGTCGGCGTCGACGCCGACGTCGGTGACCGAGGAGATCCGCTCGTCGGCGGCGAGGTCGGCCTTGATGGCCTCCTTGTAGTCGAAGCCGGCGTCGTCGGATCCGATGACGAGTCGCAGTGTCATGATCGGGCTGCCTTCCGTTCGCGGTGTGAGGGTGGGGTGGGAGCCGGTTCGAGACCGGTGCGGGCGGTGAGTTCGTCTGCCACCGCCGAGGCGATGCGGGCGAGCGAGATCGCGCCGGGGTCGGGGGTGCCCACGCTCTTCTCGCCATGTGCCCGGGCGCGACCGCGGCGGGCGGCGAGGTCGGCGGTGCCCTCGGCCCCGCGTGTCGCCGCTTCGGCGGCGCGCTCCGCCGCGGAGGCGCAGACCGTGAGCGCTCCCTCGTCGGGGTCGGTGGCGTCGCCGACGGCACGGGTGAACTCCGCGGCGAGCGGGGCGAGGGCGTCGAGGAGGGTCTTGTCGCCGACGTCGACGCCTCCGAAGGCCCGCACCTCGGCGACGGTGGCCTCGAGTGCCCGGGAGATGTCGGATGGAGTCGGGGCATCGGGGCCGTCGAAGCCGGTGGCGAGGCTTGCGAGGATGCGCCCCCAGATCGCGCCGGACGTGCCGCCGCCGACGTCGGCCCAGGCCTCCCCGGCGGTGCGGAGGATCACCGCCGGTCCCTGGTCGTGGGAGCTCGCCGAGGCGGCTTCGAGGGCCGCCGCCTGCGAGCCCCGCTGCATCCCGATCCCGTGGTCGCCGTCGCCGGCGATGCTGTCGAGGCGGCCGAGCTCCGCAGCGGATTCGTCGAGGAGGGCGGCGATGGCCGCGAGGACGGAGGCGACCTCGCGTCCGAGTCGACGCGACGTCTCCGAGGCGGGACGGGCGACGGCGGGACCAGCCGCGTCGGGACCGGTCCCGCCGTGCGCCGCCTCCTGGGGATGCGCCTCGGGGGAGACGGTCTCCGGAAGTGGGGCGGGCACCTGGTCGCCGACGACCGTGCCGCGGGAGAAGGCAGGCGTCGAACAGGGGGCGGTCCAGAGGGTTTCGAGTTCGTCGTCGAGCCAGAGCAGGGTGAGGGAGAGGCCGGCCATGTCGAAGCTCGTGCAGAACTCGCCGACCTCAGGAGTGACGACCTCAAGGCCGGCCTCGCGCAGCAGCGGGTCGATGAGTCCGTAGAGGAGGTAGAGCTCTTCGTACTTCACCGCCCCGAGGCCGTTGAGGATCGGGACCACGCGACCCGGCGCTTCGGGTGCTTCGGCGAGGAGGCGGGAGACGAGGAGGTCGGCGAGCTCGGCGGCGGTCGGGAGTGCGACCTCGTCGATGCCGGGTTCACCGTGGATGCCCAACCCGATGGCCATGCGGCCCTCGGGGACGGTGAAGAGGGGTGCGTCGGCGCCGGGCAGGGTGCAGCCGGAGAAGGCGACGCCGATCGACCGGGTGCGGTCGTTCGCGGCGGCGGCGAGGCGTTCGACCTCGGGCAGGTCCGCGCCGGCTTCGGCGGCCGCGCCGGCGATCTTGAAGACCGTGAGGTCCCCGGCGATGCCGCGGCGCTTCTCGATCTCGGAGTCGGGTGCGCTGAAGATGTCGTCGGTGACGACGACAGTGCGCACGTCGATGCCCTCGTCGCGCAGCCGGCGTGCCGCCTGATCGAAGTTGAGGACGTCTCCGGCGTAGTTGCCGTAGCTGAAGAGGACGCCGCGACCCTGGTCGCAGGCCTTGGCGATCGAGACGATCTGCTTCGTCGACGGTGAGGCGAAGACGTTGCCCATCGCCGCTCCGTGGGCGAGGCCCGGGCCGACGAGGCCGGAGAAGGCCGGGTAGTGGCCGCTGCCGCCGCCGATGACGACGGACACGGTCGGTTCCGCCGATCGCGTCGCACGCACGACGCCGCCGGGTGCCGAGCGGATCCACCGTGAGGATGCCAGTGCGAATCCGCGCGTCATCTCCGCGACGAAGTCATTCGGGTCATTGAACAATCGGGTCACGCAGTTCCCCCTCGAACCAGTTCCTATTTCCAATATCCTATAGGATCACAAATCGAGCGCAACCCCTCGGCGATCCCGGTGAGGGGATCGGTCGCGACGGCAGGTTGGAATCCGGACTCATCGCCGCTGGACACGCGGTCAGGGGCCCTCGATTCGGGGTTCAAGTGAGGTTGCCGAGGACCGTGCGACCGGGCAAAAGCAGCCTTCCGATCATGTGACAATAGTGGGCGTGAAACCGGAGATGCGGGGCCGACGGGCCCGACGCGGAGCTGCTGCCGCCGTCTTCGCGACCTTTCTTGCGCTCACCTCCCACATACTCGGCGGCGGGTCGATGCCCACCCTCATGGGCATCGCCGTTCCACTCGCCCTGTCCGCCCTCGTCTGCGTCTTGTTGGCCGGACGCAAGCTCTCCCTGCCGCGGCTGTCCGTCTCGGTGGGGATCAGCCAGACCCTCTTCCACTCCCTCTTCTCCGTCTTCACGCCCACGCACACGATGACCGGCCCGATGACGGCGCTCGACCGCCAGGCGATGCAGCATGCCGGGATGGGCCACGACCCGGGCTCGGCGATGGCGTCGATGTCGTCGATGGGCGGGTCCGGGGCGATGATGCACTCGCATGCGTCGCCGCAGATGATGCTCATGCACGTCATCGCCGGGATCGTCACGATCGCGGTCATCTACTGGGCTGAGGCGCTGCCGGCGCGGCTGAGCGAATTCGCCCGCCGCGTCATCGACGCCATCGTCCCCGTCCTCGTGACGATCCGGCCGCTTCCGGAGCGTCCGCGCCTCACCGTCGCGATCACCGTCCTCGCGCCGCACGCGCTCACGACCCTCCGCTCTCCTGTGCTCCGGCGCGGGCCCCCGCACCCGGCTTTCTGACCCACTTCATCTTCACCAGCTCGGCTGAGACTCCACCGATGCTGCGGCTTGACCGCGCCCTCGTCCGCCGAGCGCGCCGTCAGTGCGCCCGAACGCGCCTGCGGCCGACACCACGACACAGAAAGCCTGATCATGACCTCACCGTCATCATCCCTGCCCGAACGTTCGGGCGCCGACGCCGACGCGTCGGCACAGTCGTCTTCCGACTCCGTCCCGGCGCGCCGGATCCTTGTCCGCGACCAGCCCGCACAAGCGGCGGCGAAGCGATCCGGGTGGTTCTCGGCGCTGCTGCGCCGACTCCACTTCTACGCCGGCATCTTCATCGGTCCCTTCATCTTCACCGCGGCGGTGACCGGTGCGCTCTATGCGCTCAGCCCGCAGCTCGAGAAGCTCATCTACGCTGACGAGCTCTACGCGAACTCGACGGGGCCCGCCCTGCCTCTGGCCGACCAGGTCGCAGCGGCCGAGGCCTTCACCGGGGGAACCGAGACGCTCAAGGCCGTGCTCCCGGCTCCTGAGCCGGGCGCGACGACCCGGGTGCTCTACGACGATCCCACCCTCGGGGAGAACGAGTCCCGTGCGATCTTCATCGACCCCGCCACCGCCGAGGTGCAGGGTGACCTCACGTCGTTCAGCTCCGAAGGTGCGCTTCCGCTGCGGAAGTGGATCGACCAGCTCCACATCAACCTCAACCTCGGCGCACCCGGGGAGTTCTACAGCGAACTCGCCGCCTCATGGCTCGGCGTCGTCGTCGTGGTGGGCCTGATCCTCTGGTTCATGCGGGCGAAGACGACGAAGAAGCTCTCGACGATGCTGCGCCCGAGCAACAAGCGCAAGGGCCTGCGCCGCACCTTCTCCTGGCACGCCTCGGTGGGCGTGTGGGCCGCGATCGGCATGCTCTTCCTCTCCGCGACCGGCATCACCTGGTCGCAGCTGGCCGGTGCGAACGTCGACAAGGTCCGCGAAGCCCTCGGGTGGGGGTCACCGTCGCTGTCGCGGGAACTCGACTCCTCTGCCGCAGAGAGCGGCGGTTCCGGTGGCGGTCACGAAGGCCACGGTGCCTCCGGGGACTCTGCGGCAGCACCTGCCGCGAAGCCTGCACCGGAGGACTTCGACATGATCCTCGGAATGGCGCAGAAGGTCAACGTCAACACGAGCATCGTCGAGATCAACCCGCCCACCGATGCGAACACCGCGTGGAGGGTCCGCGAGCTTCAGCGCAGCGTCCCCTCGGAGGTCGACTCCGTGGCGATCGACCCCAACACGATGGAGATCGTCGACCGCCTCGACTTCGAGGACTACAGCATCCCGGCGAAGCTCACCCACTGGGGGATCTTCTTCCACATGGGCATGCTCTTCGGCCTCGCCAACCAGATCGGCCTCTTCGTCCTCGCTGTCGGCATCGCCGCGATGGTCGTCTGGGGTTACGTCATGTGGTGGCAGCGCCGACCCAAGCACGATCCCTCGCGCCGCTTCGGTGTCGCCCCCGCCAGAGGAGCGATCGCCCGCGCCCCGTGGTGGGGCATCGCGTCGGTCGTCGTCGTCGGTGCAGCAGTGGCCTGGTTCCTCCCGCTCGTCGGGCTCAGTCTCGTCGTCTTCCTCGCCGTCGACGTCCTCCTTGGCCTGCGGGCCCGACGGAAGGCGCGCGCAGCCGCGGCGGACTCCGAATCTGAGCGCGTCAGGGCATAGCACCGCGGTCAGATCGCACTGAAACGGGCGGCCGCCTCGGCGAGGGATCGAGTTCCCCGCCGAGGCGGCCGTGCGTGTGCGGGCCGAATGTATCAGGCGCTTCCGGTCGCGGATTCCCGGTGAATGGGACTTCGGCGATCGCACTGCCGCCGAACGGCAACCGCACGGAAACGGACGGGAAAGCAGCGCCTCGGCGCGGGATAGGATGAGAACCTCAGTCGTGCGGTGCCCATGGGCACCGCACGAACAGCCCGGGATGGGGAAGCTGCGGGGATGCATCCGGGCGCACTCCGAGGGGAGATGCCAGTGTTGCCGCGAAACGGGTCCGTGGGAACTCTGGACAGTTCCATTGAACAATGAAATTGTTGTCAGGGCAACAAAAGTCGGGAAGAGTTCACTTGCCAGGTCATCGCAGACTCTGGGGCGTACTCCTCGTCGCATCAGCCTTCACCGTCATCTCAGGAGGAGTCGCCATGGTCCCCGCACCCCGCCGATCCCGACTCTCGTGCGGCCTCGTCGCCGCAGGACGGGGAGGCGACCGATGAACGAGACCACACCGGTGAGCAGCATCCTCAAGCGGACCGCGCCCATCCAGCTCGCGGCCTGGCGACTGATGATGGAGAAGCACCAGGACTTCATGCAGCAGTTCGAGATCGGGTTCCGCGACCGCCACAACCTCACCCTCAATGAGTTCGACACCCTGATCAACACCCCGCCGGACGAGCAGATCCGCCACCGCGACCTCCTGCGTTCGATGGTGCTCAGCCGCAGTGCGCTCAGCCGTCTGCTGCGCCGGCTCGAGGCCCGCAGGCTCGTCATCCAGAGCCCCGACCCCGAGGATCAGCGTGGGGTCCTCGTCGAACTCACCGAGGCGGGCCGGAAGCTGCGCGAGGAATCGGCGCAGACGAACGCGGAGATCATCTTTGCCGGCTTCTCCGGTCTCACCGCCTCCGAGGCCGACGAGCTGTTCTCCCTCGTGAGCAAGATCAGGCCGATCCAGCCGTCCGATCACATCGCCGAAGCGGCCGAAGGGAACTGAGCCCCATCGTCCGTGCGGGGTCGGGCAGTGCTCAGGCCCTTCTCGGCGGGGGAGTCGTCAGACCGGGGCGGACCCGGTCGCGTCGAACGGGTAGGTGCCGTCCCCGAGGTCCGGATCCGGCAGCTTCCCCTCGGGGTCGGCCAGACCCACCGTGAGTCCGTCGAGGCTGAGCCTGCGCATCCCCTCGAGGACCATCCGACGGCCGACGTCGGTGAAGCCGTCGACGCGGGAGACGTCGATGACGATGGTGCCGGTGCTCGGCGCGTCCTGCTCGAGTGAGTGGAGGATCGATTCGGCGCTGCTGAAGTTGATCGCCCCCTGGAGGTCGACGATCGTCGCCTCGCCGTCGGTGCGGACGTCGCGGACCGCCCGTGTGCCCGTCGGTTCGGTCTCCATGAGGTGGAATCCCATGTCCTTCGACATCCGGCGGAAGAGCTTGATCCCGCGCACGCTGTTGCCGTGCTCGTCGAGGCGCGGGGAGAGTGAGCCGATGCCGATCTGACCCGGCAGGGCGCCAAGGAGGCCGCCGGCGACACCGCTCTTGGCGGGGATGCCGACCTCGGTGAACCACGTGCCCGCCGAATCGTACATCCCGGCCGCAGCCATCGCCGACAGGGTCTGTCGGGCCGCGCCGGGGGCGATGACCCGCTCACCCGTGATCGGGTGGGTGCCTCCGGCGGCGAGCGTCGCCGACATCGTCGCGATGTCGCCCACGGTGACGAGGATCGAACACTGCGCGGTGTAGCCGTCGACGATCTCATGCGGGTCGTCGTCGAGGATGCCGTAGCTGCGGAGCATGTGCGCGATCGCGAGGTTGCGATCAGCGGTCTCGAGCTCGGAGCGGTAGACCTCCTCGTCGATGCTCAGCTGCCGCCCGGCTAAGGCGGAGAAGAACTCGAGGGCGCGCTCGACCCGCTCGTCCCGGGAGGCCCCGGCCCCGACGAGGAGACTGTGCGCGGTCAGGGCACCGGCGTTGATCATCGGGTTCTTCGGACGATACGTGCCCTCTTCGAGGGAGAGCATGTTGAAGGCCGCGCCCGAGGGCTCGACTCCGACGTGGGCGTCGACGACGTCGACACCGCGATCGGCGATCGCCGCGGCGTAGGCGAAGGGCTTCGACATCGACTGGATGGAGAACTCGACATCGCTGTCGCCGGCGGTGTACGTGCGGCCTTCGACGGTGGTCACGGCCACGGCGAAGCGGTCAGGGTCGGCGGCGGCGAGGGCGGGAATGTAGTCGGCCACTGCGCCGTTGTCCTCAGAGCGAAGTGCTTCGAGGATCTCTTCGAGGTAGTCGGGAATGGGCGTTCGCATCGGTCTCCCTCTCTGCGAGCGGGGGCGCAGGGCCGCCCCCTGGACGCAACCATACAACTATGGAATGGTTGAACGAGCAACGACTCGGATCGCATTCGGCGCAGACAACCCCACCTGTCGCTGCGGTTCGGTGAGAGAGGCAGGCCGCCATGAGCAACGCTGAGACCCTTCCCGACCAGGTGGTGTGCCGATCCGGCGGTCTGCCGGGCCCCGAATGCGACCAGCGCGGTCGGGCCCCGGTCGAGATCATCACCGCCCGCGACGTGCCGCTGGGCGGACCGCGGGCGATGACCGTCCACAGGACTCTGCCGCAGCGCCAGCGCTCCCTCATCGGACCGTGGTGCTTCGTCGACCACTACGGCCCCGATGACGTCTCCGGCTCCGGCGGCATGGATGTCGCCCCGCACCCGCACACGGGACTGCAGACGGTGAGCTGGCTCTTCGACGGTGCCATCCAGCACATCGACTCCGGCGGCAACGCCGGCCTCGTCCTCCCCGGCGAGGTCAACCTCATGACCGCAGGTCGCGGAATCTGCCACTCCGAGGTCTCGACCGACGACACCACGACCCTGCACGGAGTCCAGCTGTGGCTGGCCCTGCCCGAGACCTCCCGACACCAGCCTGAACGCGAATTCGAGCACTATGCGCCGGAAGCGCAGAGCTTCGACGGAGGCGAGTTCCTCGTCTTCCTCGGCGACCTGTGGGGACAGTCCTCACCCGTGACGACGCACACTCCGCTGCTCGGAGCCGAGTTCCGACTCGACCCGGGTGCGAGCATCGACCTGCCCGTCAACCCCGACTTCGAACATGGTGTGCTCGTCGACGCCGGCGAGGTCGCCGTCGAGAACGTGCCGGTGCCGCGGGCCGGGATCGGCTACACGGGGACCGGGCTGACGGAGATGCGGATCGCCAACCTCGGCGAGGATCCGGCACGGATCGTCCTCCTCGGCGGGGAGCCCTTCACCGAGGAGATCGTCATGTGGTGGAACTTCGTCGGACGCTCCCATGAGGAGATCGTCGAGTACCGGCGCGAATGGGAGTCCGGCAGTGACAGATTCGGCGTCGTCGAGGGCTACGTCGGACAGGGCGGCCCCGGCCGGAACGCCGAGGGGCTCGGGCGACTGCCCGCCCCGACCCTGCCCGACGTGGAGATCCGGGCGCGGAGGAATCCGCCACCGCACGTCCAAGGCGGACCCGAGGAGGCCACCACGACCGACACCGAAGCGTCGACCACCGCGTAGTATGACCCCACCTGCAGCATGGCTGCACCGAGAGATCCCCACCAGAGCAGAGAAGAAGGAGCACCAGCGATGAACGAGAACCTCACGGACTCCAAGGGCGAAGCCGTCACCGTCGAACTCGACGAGCCTGGCCTCGCCTACGTCATCAAGGTCGCCGACGGTGAGGTCGCCGGTCGCGCCCACTACCTCGTCGGTGAGAACGACGACAACGAACGGATCTTCTACCACACCGTCGTCGACGAGAAGTTCGGCGGCCGGGGGCTGTCGAAGGTCCTCGTCTCCGAAGCGCTCGCCGATGCGCGAGAGAAGGGCGAGACCGTCGTGGCGATCTGCCCGCTCTTCGTCAAGAGGCTGCGGGAGTCCGGCGACGACTACATCGCCGAGGGCGGGAAGTTCCGCAACCCCACCTCGGAGGACTTCGTCTACGTCGAACAGAACGCGTGAGTCCGGGTCGGACCCGAGGGGAGTCGGACCCGGGAGAGCAGAGCATGAACGCGAACAGGCCCTTCATCGACAAGTCGCATCCCGAGGTCTACAAGGCCGCCGTCAGTGCCGCGAGCGCGACCCGCAAGGCGGCCGTGGCCGCCGGCATCGACGTCGGCCTCATCGAGCTCATCAACACCCGCGTCTCGCAGATCAACGGCTGCCATACGTGCCTGAGCATCCATGTGCCTGCGGCACGGAAGGCCGGGGTCGAGCAGCTCAAGCTCGACGTGCTCGCGGCGTGGCGGGAGTCGCACATCTTCGATGACCGGGAGCGTGCGGCGCTGCTCATCGCGGAATCGCTGACGAACCTCGACGTGCCCGTCGATCGGGATGAGATCGCCGCCGAGGCGGGACAGCACCTGTCGACCGAGCAGATCGCGGCCGTCGAGTGGATCGCGACGTTCATCAACGCGTTCAACCGGATCTCGATCGCGAGCAACCACCCGACGGTGGGGGCGAAGAAGGCCGCTCAGCTCGCGGACTGAGGGTCTGAGGGGTGGCGGCGTGTTGGCGGCGTGCGCCGGTTGGTCCGGTTGGCCAGTGGGTCAGGGTTGGCCTGTGGGGTCGGCCGGCGCGGTCAACGGGGGCAGTCGGCGCGGTCAGTTGATGATCTCTGCGCCGTCGTCTTCGCGGATCGCTGCGATCCGCTCCCGCCACATGCGCAGGTCTGCCGGGCTCAGGCGTGTCCAGTCGGTGACTTCGCGGATGATGCGCAGCGGAGAGGTGCTCCGGTACGAGCGGTTGGGGTTGCCGGGGAACTTCTTGTCGGTGACGTTGGGGTCGTTCTCGAAGGGGCCTGTCGGTTCGATCTCGTAGACGTGCGGTGCGCCGTCGATCGCGGCGATCTCCGCGGCCAGACCCGCGCCGTCGGGCAGGGCGGTGAAGTAGATGTGGTTCATGATGATCTCGGGCCGGTAGTTCGAGGCGAATCCGGGGCGGAGCAGATCGCCGGGGGAGAGGGCGGCCTTCGTGCCGTGGAAGAACGGTCCGTCGTCGAGGGGCTGAGCCATGGGACCAATATACTGACCTGACGATTCGTCCGTACGTACGGAGTCGAGCCGTGACGCGGATCCGTCCGGTCACTCGGATCCGTCAGTTCGTGCAAAGGAGCCAGGTCTCGCCTATGTCCTCGGAGACGACACAGCAGCGGTCAGGTCCACCCGCCTCGGCGCCCCGATCATTCACCGGCCGTCTGCGGCTCATCGGACCGGGCATCGTCCTGGCTCTGGCGAGCGTCGGGGCCTCGGACATGATCACGACGATGAACTCCGGGGCCGAGTACGGGCTCGCGCTCATCTGGGTGTTCACGGTCGGGATCCTGCTCAAGTTCGTCCTCTCCGACGCCGTGTCCCGGCTGCAGATGAGCGGGGATCGGACACTGCTCTCGCACTTCACACGGTTCGGGGGACGGCTGTTCCCGGGGCTGCTGCTCGTCGCCGAACTCCTCGTCGGTCTCTTCTTCGGGGCCGGCGTCGTCGCGGTGGCGACGAACATCCTTCAGGCGATCTTCCCGGTGCTGCCGTTCTGGCCGACCGCGGTCGTCGTGCTGGCTTCCGCAGCGATCCTCGTGGGCATCGGCCGGTACGGGATCGTCGAGAAGGCGATGATGGGCTTCGGCATCATCATGTTTGTCGGGATCATCGCGCTTGCGATCTCCGTCTTCCAAGGTCAGGATGCGCAGGAGGTCGCGGCGGCGACGATCGTCCCGGTGTTCCCCGAGGGGTCGATCGTCACGGTGATGTCGCTCATCGGCGGGGTCGGCGGGGCGACGGGGATCCTCGCGTATTCGTTCTGGATCCGGGAGAAGTCGTGGCGCAGCGCCGATTGGAAGCCGGTCGTCCGCCTCGATCTGCTCATCAGCTATGGGCTCGTGTTCGTATTCGCGGTGGCGATGAGCGCGGTGGGGGCGTTCATCCTCTACGGGCAGGGCTTCACGATCGCCGACAACGATGCGCTCTTCGCGATCGCCGAGAGCCTCGTGGGCTCGATCGGCGAGGTCGGGCGGCTGATCTTCCTTCTGTCGTTCCTCGCGGTCGTCTACACGAGCGTACTCGGCGGATTCTCCGGGATCGCCTACGTCACCGCCGACGCCATCCGAGTGCTGCGCCGCTACCCGCACCAGGACGAGCCGCGGTACGAGATGTCGGCGACGTCGGTGGAGTTCCGCGGCGTCCTCATCTACCTCAGCGTGGCGACCCTGGTGATCATGGGCCTGGGCAAGCCGGTCACCTTGGTCCTCGTCTACGCCGCGATCAGCGCGTTCATCCTGCCCGTTCTCGCGCTCGCCCTTCTCGTCATCCTCAACCGGTCGTCGGTGCCGCAGTCGCTGCGCAACAGCTGGTGGTCGAACGTGCTCCTGGCTGTGTGCCTGGGGCTCTTCGGATTCCTCGCGGTACTCCAGGTCATCGAATCCGTGTCGGGGTTCGTGGGGTAGGGGCTGCCGTCCGTGTCGGTCGGGTGGATCGGCGGTGCGTCGATGCTCTCGCCGAGGTGGTTCGTCGTCGTGCGGGAGTCTCAGGCTTTGCGGCCGACGACGATGGTCTGTGGTGAGTGGTCGTCGGCTGCCCAGTAGAAGAGCACGCGTTTTCGGCTGATGCGGTATTCGTCGAAGATCATGCTGTGGCGGGCGACAGTCGTCGTCTTCGCGGGGTCGCCCAGCAGGTCGATGACTGTGTCGCGGGTGAAGGGTGCGGCCCCGTCGATGAGGGAGTCGATCCGAGGGAATGCGGTCGTGGGATCGCCGGTCGGGCTGCGGAAGTTGAGCTGCACGAATCGGACCGTGGCGTCCGGTGTGAGGTTGATGTGCACGGCGCTGAGGTCGCTTCCGTCGATCTGTCCACGGAGGTAGTCGCGGTCGCCGATTTCATAGTCGGTGACCGTGATCGGACCGTCCACGAGCCGCAGGACTGTGAGGGCCTTCTCGTCGTCGATTGGCGCGCCTAGTGCGCCAACGACCCGAGTGAGATCGCCGGCAATCCGACGTTTGTTCTGGGTGTTCATGGCCGGTGCCGCCGAGGTGGTGGCGGGGGTGGTGTCGAGCAGTGCGGTGATGCGCGCGGTCTCGTGGGATGCGGACTGTGTGAGTGCGTCGTACTGCTCGACAGCGGCAGCCCGGGCGGTCTCTTCGGCTTGGTTCTGATTGAAGGCGAAGCGCTTGGCCTCCGCGGTGTCGCCGGACGGTGTGAGGCTCGCGTGAGTGATGCGGTGGTCGTTGAGGAGTGCCAGGGCGCGTTCGCTGACGAGGAGGTCGCTGCCTCGGCGGGCGAAGTCGGTGTCTTCGGTAGGTCCACGGTCTTCTGGGGCTGAAGCCGGCTCGGGGCTGGGGACGAGGCGTTCCCATCGACCAGGGAAATCGGCGCTGCTTTCGGAGACGAACTCGGATGACTTCGTGATGACGGGGTCGGCGCGCAGCTCGAACCCGGTGAGGTCAGAGGCGCGCAGCACATCGGCGAGCGTTCCGGAGACGATGAAGTCCGGTGCGACGCTGACGAGATCGTCACCGAGCCAGCCGGCGAACTCGCACCTCAGGGGATCAGCATGGGTGCGCGCTCCGTTGCTGTCAGTGATCCATTGGGCACCCGGGCCGACCGTGCCGGTGGCTTCGGGAGACAAGGTGTGGCGGGTCATCGGTGGCTCCTCGGGGAGAATGGGTCGCTGCACTGAGTATGAACTGGGAGTCTCTGGATGGCCGACCTGAGTTGGGACTGCTGAAAAACCGGCAGACCTACTAAATCCCTATTTATGAAGCGGCAAAGTGAGATCGACCGGCGTTCTCTAGAGTGAGAAGTTTATTTGCTGGCTCTGGCTGAAGTCGCGGGTTCTATATTTTCAGGACGATCTGTGCATTCGTGGCCGCTTTCGTTCCGATCCTGTAAATTGCAACAGTCAACTTCACGCACTCTCAAGCAACGCATTAAATATTGTGATCGGTGTGCGGTCGAGGACGAATGTGTCGGAAACTTCGATACGTGACAAACCGAGTCCCTTTAGCTCAGTCACGGCCTGTCTCACATTCGGATTCCAATGTGTATCTTCGTGCCGCCAGAGCGGATGACCAATGACTACAGCGGTACCTTGGCCCTCTGGCGACACGAGGGTTGGTAGTCCGTTGACCAACTGTTGCTCGATTCGAAGATGCGGGCCGTAACCGTCAACGAAGCTCCGCATCAACGCGGCGGTTCGATCGGTCCAATGGGAAAACTCGAGGCTTCTCCCGAGAACGAGGTCTACGACGTCGAGCCCCAGTCGCCAGTCCAGCGCCCAGTGATTGAAGCGATTTTCGTAGTTGCGGAGGCACCCCGGGCAGGAGGACGTGCAGGCTGTGCCATGTGGGTCGTCACGGAGCCGTCGACCAGTTTCTTCACTGATTGAGGTAAGTAGCTTCCTGAACGTCGTCGGCTCGCCGAGCTCCAATGCATATCCAGCGCCATTGTCGAGGGCGTCGGCAAGGAACACCCGCGCTGAAACGGTGTTGCTGATGCGTGTGGGTTGTAGCCCGACCTCGAGTTCAGACTGCTCGATGTCCAAGTATTCCTTTGCAGCGTTGCGGAGCAACTCGGCAAAGGAGAGCAACGCGCCTTTGCCGGCCGGACACGCCCAGGGCATCGTGGCGACCGCACCTTCTGGGAGTGCCAATCCATCGAGGCCAATTAGCAGCACATCGGTCCGACGGACTTCGCCGATCGCTGCTGAGTCGAGGGCTTGCCCGCCAGTTCGCATAAAGTCTGGCAGCGGACGGCGATAGAGATCGCGATTCTGAGCAATCACCGACCCGTCTGATTGCCGACTGAGATCGAAAAGTTTGCGGTTGTTGTCGTTCACGGCTACGACTTCCGCCTGTTCGAGTAGCCGAAGTGAAACGCCGTTGAGTCTCGCTTCCTGCCCGAGTTCAGTGTTGGTCGAAAGCTCGGAGTAGCCGGCGTACATTGGCGTGATGTGCGAGTCGTCGTAGTCCGGATTGCTGTAAATAGTCCGGTAGCCCTCAGGCTGGTAGAGCGAAAACGCCCTCATTTCCTCTCCGCAGACTGAACACCTGAGTGACTCCTCGGTAGGCCGCGTGTCGAGGCTTCCACACTGCCCACAACGGTGAACTGGGAAAGGCGCCCCGAGAGGGTCTTTCGCGCGTAGACTTTTCCCGATGACGTTGTAGGCAGCAAAGCCGACTGCGAGGTGTTCTGCGCCATCCTTCACAACAACTGCTCCAGGGGCAAATGCCGTGATGGACATTCGAAGATCGCGATCGGCCACTGTATGACTTTCTGCGTCGCTAGCACCACGGAGCGGCTTTGAGTAGAGCGGCCGCACTCTCGTCGGGAAGCCAAACATTGGGAGCACCCCGGCGTTTGCGAGCAATTCGCTAAGTTCGGTGTGTTGAAAATACGGGTTGCCGACAGCTTCATCGATGTCGTTGACGAGACCATTTCGCGCCCAGTCATTGAGTTCATCTACATCCAGAGCCGTGTAGGCACTGAACCGTGTGCAGACCACGTGGACGTCGCTAGATGCTCGAAGCCATGCGTCGATGTCGGATTTCCGTTGTGGCCAATCATGGGTTAATCCGAACGTTCCGTGGATGCTGTCACTAGTTCGCCTGGGCGGATTCTGGACGGTCAGGAAAGCACGGCGCAGCAGTTCTGCCGCGATCACTCGACGGACAATCCGGGGCCGCGACAGGTCAATGAATGGCGGTGGAGGATCGGCCGCGGTCATTTTCTCCGGTGCCTGGAAGTAGTAATCATCGTGGGCTCGGTCCCGCGAGACGGTGACTGCGAACGAGAACGGTTGACCAGCACGTCCAGCTCGACCAACCCGCTGTTGATAATTGAATCGTTGAGGTGGCATATTCGCCATTGCTACGGCTCTGAGCGACCCGATATCGACGCCGACTTCCATCGTGGTTGTCACCGAAAGCAAGTCGAGAGGGTCGGCCAAAGCGCTCTCGGCAGGAGCAGGAAGCGTCGCCCCCTTGAACAGACGTTGCCGCGTGCGTTGGTCGCTAAGCCTGGTCTGACCGGTAAGCTCAGCGACACGCATACGTCGAAGCGGTTGTGAGGCGAGCCATCCGTAGTAGTCGAATTCTTCAGACCATTCCTCTTCGTGGAGCACACCATTTGGGCATTCCTCATTGGTGCAGACGCCAGCCGAAGGATGCAGGTGGGTAGTTCCGCAGTTTTCGCAAACCCATACCTTATCGCCGGGTGTCTTGAGCTCGAGAGCATCTTGACCAGTCTGGGTCTTCAACGTCCACGTCTCGTCGACTATGCTGCTCGTGCGCAAGAACTCGCCGATGTTTGCTACCAAGATCTGCCAGTCAACCTGATGTTTCGCGGCAACGCGCTTCAGGAAAGTATCTACAACCTTTGGCGCGGAACTTGATCTGGCTGAGTACCCGCCTTCAAACCGCTTTGCAATCCCGAGGAGGCGAATGACGCTGGCCAGGACATCGGCAGCAGTCTCCGCCGAAATGCCCCAGTTGTTTGGTGCTGATGGTCGCGCTCGAACTACGCCTAGCCGGGTAGATTCGAGGTCGCGTGAAGCTCGATCGAAAACTGCTTCGGCAACGACCTTAGCAGTGAGACGGTAGCGATCTTGGCGAATTGGACGTGCCACTGCATCAGCAAGTGGCTCCCAGGCGCAGCGGACCGGGGGTTCATAAGCACGGTACCAAGGGGCATCGCCCGCGCTTTCTGCTACGGATGGCCCTGGTCCGGCTGGGTTAACGCCAACTTCGAGCATCACCCGCTCGGCGTCGTGGATGAGCGTTGCCCACGGCAGCGATTCGGTCTCTCGCTCCGCAGCAGCGATCGTCTCTTTGTCCGCTGGATCAGCTGCACCGAGACTCTCGAGCCGGATTTTGTCGAAGAGCTCCCGGCGGCTAGCACGTAGTTGCTCGCCCCGTTGGAGATCATCACCAGCGAGTTCACCCTTGATGAGTTCCCGCAGTAACGGCACGGGGTTCTCGCGTCCGTGTAAAAGCTGCCGAACGACTTGCCGTACTTGGTCGCGGAAGTTGTTGAGAGCAATCCCTGCGGCGATCCGTGCAGAGTCATCCCTGCTGTCGGTGAAGACGATCGTTCTCGATTCCGTCGCGTCAGAACCAAGGCTACGAAAAAGTTGGGATACCGCCATCTGGTTGAGCTGTGCGCGACCTGAAGTGTGTGCGCGGATCGGCGACCGGACGTTTCCTGCGAAGTACACAGATGCGTCGCGGTTGTCCTGACTTCCACCGCAGCGAGGGCAGGCTTCCGGAAGTGCGGGCAGGGCCAGCCCACTGTCATCGCCCGCATTGTGGTTAAGAACTACCGCTGGGATTCCGTTGGAAGAGTTGCCAGGAGTGAGCAAACCGAGGTTAGGATCCCAGGTAGCGGCACCAAAATTGGTCTCGATCGTGGCCCGATTCTCGTCGATGTCGACAGGGAGCTTGTGCCTGTTTGGGGCGTCGGGAACAGGCGAGCCGAGCCAGAGCCATCTGTACTCGTTATCGCTTCTTCGGTACACGAAGTCACCGGAATTCTCACCGGGTGCGACCGGGGTAGTTGAAAGCACCACAGCGCCACGTTCGGGCCGATCGACGACGTACCCGCCGAGGCTCACGTCGCCACACTCGAAACAGTACAGTAGTTCAAGTACGCGTGCGCCACACTCAGCGCATGTGGACCGTGGGGTATCGTACATCCGACCAACTCGTCGTGGCTTTGAATCGGCGCCACCCGGGCAACCGGGATCAGAGCAGGCCCAAAGGCCACGCATCCCTCGCATCATCACATGACCACGGAACGGGATTGCAGGCTTGGCGACGTCGGCGAGGCCGCAAAGCATCGCTGCCAGCGCCTTCGGCGCCAGTGGGTCGTCGCCGAAGATGCGGGTCGCCACGGTGTCGATACGCGTGGCTTTTGGACGGCTACCGTCATGGTCGCTGCACGCTGCCGCGATGGTCTCCGACCACTGATCTCTTGTCGCGACATTTGCACGTTCATTCGGTGGGATGCTCAACACATCGGCCGCAGCTGGCTTTTCACCAGAAACGAGTGATCGTGGTTGCCCCGGTTCGATCAGGAAGGACGCTCGGCCGACACCGAAAAAGCGCTCCAAATACTCCAGGCCCGAGTCGTCGCCAGGGAGTGAGGCGCTCGTCGCGATAATTCTGAACTGATCGGACGACGGCTCGAGCCCAAGGCGCGATGCCAGGTTCCGGACGACCATTCCGACTTCGGCACCGGTGCTGCCGCGGTACAGGTGCAGTTCGTCGACGACGAGAGTGAAAACGTGATCGGACGATTGCTGGAGCCACTGTCGCGTGGATTCGAAGATTGGCTCCTCGACATCGCGCATCAACATGACGTTGAGCATCGAATAGTTCGTTACCAGAACGTCGGGCGGAGTGGCGATCATGTCCCAGCGGGTGATGAGTTCGCCTGCGAAGGGGTCCTGGAACTGAGAAATGAGGTCCGGGTCGTTGAGTTCAGCAAGCTTGGCGTTCAAATGCGATAGATCGCGCAAACCTCGGGCTGCATCTGCAGCCGCCGACCCGGAAACCTTTCCGGTTGGGACTCCACCTGAGCCTGGTGTCGCACCGGTGTAGCGACCGAACCATAGGTCAACCGGTGATTCCTGATTTCGGAGACCGCGTACAGCCCGCCGAAGCCGCACTACTTGATCTTCGACCAGTGCGTTAGTCGGGTAGAGGATCACAGATCGGACAGCCGCCGAACTCATCCCGACGGTTCGAGTCGGTTGCCAGTTTTCGCTCTGCTGCGTCAGATTCCACCACTCGTGGATCGGCGCCAGAGACGTCTTCAATCGCTTTTCAGCTACGATCCGAGATAGGAGCGGGATTAGGAAGGACTCAGTCTTTCCAGAACCAGTGCCCGACGTTATGACGGGATTGTGAGGGACACTCGACGTGAAATGCGTCGCGAGTGCGGCCGCCTGATGCTTGCGTAGCTTCACATCCGATAGCTCGTTTGGTGTCACGCCAAAGACCGCTCGAATTACGTCGCTGAGATCGCGGGCGTCGATTCCCGCCAGTCTCGCAGCCTCGTCAACAGACGCGACCCCATCGTAGGGAAGTACAGGCTCAAGCATGAGCGGTGCGAACAGGTTCCCTTGGCCCTCGAGTAGGAGACGTCGTCGCTCGTTACTAAGCGTGTGGTCTCGTAAGGCGTAGGCGGTATCGATATAGCGAAGGAACGCATCTCGGAGGTCGTCAGCGATCTTCACTGGAGTTGGAAACGGCATGGCTCTCACCGACTAACACGGTCGTAGATGATGTCCGCGATTTCTCGCGGCACTGATGGGTACTGAAGCATCCGGTGGTTGACGATTTCCCGCGGCGGTCTCGCGGAGCAAAGAGCGAGTGCGCGCCCGTAAAGCGCTGGCAAGTCCGCGCCCAGGGGTGTAACTACCGAGTTGCTGCGCGAGTGGTAGCCGACCAAGGGATCGCCGGCCCACAGATTCGCGATGTGTTTCACGATCTGCGCGTTGCCAAGCCCGATTGTTCCGCGCGCGATATCGTCCGCTGTGCGAATTGCGTAAGTCGAGCCGAAGTCTTTGAGCCGATAGGCGCCAACTTTGACGAGAGACTCTGTTTGGCGCCAAGTGGCGGCGGACGTGTCCCAGAACTCTGCCGACCTGTGGGTAGGCACGATGACGCGTTTGAGTGATCTCGCCACATCGCTGAGTGCAGGGAGTGCCTCGGCGATTTCTTTCGCCGGCGAAGTATTAAGCACGGTAAACCCCGACTCCAGTAGGGCTGAGAGCGGTAGTTTGCCGGAGATCTCAACGCGAAAGGGCTTAGTGTCGACAGTCACTGAGACTTCGGCGTAGCCATTTAGCGCGTTCTTGAGTCGTTCCAGTATCGCGCCAGAACGAGAGCCGATAATGACCCACCGATTGTCACCGGTAGGGACAAGTGTTGAGGTGTTAACGGCCCACTCCGTTACTTGAAGGTAGTCGTCTCTCGCAACGTCGATGTGCCCGACGACCTCAAGTCGCCGGAGAAAGGAATCGGCAAACAGGCCCGAGCCTTCAACCTGGGCGGCGATCCGCTCGAATGTTCCAAACGATCCGGTGCCGACATGATTCACCGCGTCAAACGCGACCTCGAAGTCTGGCTCATCCGATTCGGTCACTGGCGGGATGTCCGGTAGGATGACGGCTTTGGCTGCGGCATCCTTCTTCTTCGCAGCCCAGGGGGTGCCGGCAAAACGGCGCACGAGCCCGCAGCTTGTGCATTCGCCCTCAATGCTCCGCGTAGGTACTTGGCCTGAGAGCACTGATGGAAGGAGGAACCTGTGCATCCCAGTGACTAGACACGAATCGCTCGCCATCGGAGTACCTACTCGGGTTTTCGCCGGCGCTACAGTGGGTAGTCCTTTTCCCCTGGGTTTGAACTCCGGCATTGGCGCTACGGTTCCGCCAACGAACGTGTCAAGTCCAACGGTCCTCGCACCATTCACATGACCCGGCCACTCAGGCGGACCCGCGGTCAGTGGCCAGCAAGGCGAGGAGTTAGGTGAGTAGACCAAGCGCGCATCCACATCCTCGACTTTGAACTGCGGGGTGCGTGAGGAACGCAACCTGAGGAGCGCTGTCGCTGACGGTTTGCTCTCCTCATCAACGGACATCGCAACGACATACTCACCGTCAGATAGGCCGCGACCTACGAGCGCAAGTACTGCAAGTTCGCCAGTCTGAGTAGCCTCGGCGACGAGCTGGGAGGATTCGATTCGGGTGCCGCGGTATACGCGGATGTGGATTGAATTGGCCCCAGCGGCGAGAGCGACAACTTCAGGCGGTTTCAAAGCTGACCACTTGCGTAGCAGGCCGGGAAGTACGAAGCCTCCTCGCAGCGTCAAGCTCGTCCGCGCGCGCGTGGCGAGCGGTAGGAGATCTCGATGAACCGGCCCTGCAGGCGCGGAGACAATCTGGACGTGCTGGTAGACCATCCACTCTTCAGGGTTGCCAGGTAGGTCAGAGAGTTCATACCAGCCCGGCCGGGCGTGAGCGTTGAGGTGTTGCTCAACGTGCTGACGTGCGTCCGACCTTGCTAGGACAACAATGTCCTCGCCGAGCGAGATGCGTTCGGTCTCGACAAACGCCCCTTGGAGGTCGTCCCATCGGAGAGGTATTACCCGCTTCGGTCGGCGACCAAACGGGCGGCTGCCGTCCTTTCCGAACTCTCCAGCAATCTGTTCGCCAATGAGGGAAGTCGCGCTGACTCCCTCGACACCTGAGAGCCGAGTGGAACCACCTGGCCCGGAGATGGTCGGAACAATCGCCTCGCCATTTGCGAGCTGGAACCGAGCGATGTCTGACCCATCCGAGCGGTAAGGCAGCATTAAGTTGAACTCGATCGACTTACGCGGGAAGGTTCGCAGGAAGGCCAGCAGGCGCGTTGCGACAGCGGGTCTTGTAGATGCGACCGCCTCAATCCCTGAACCGTCCCACGTTTCGAGTTCGAGACACGCGGCATCAACGATTTGCTGTCTGGTAGCCGCGACACCCCAGAGTCTCGCGAGGTGCGAACTAAGAGGCAGGCTCGGCGTTGCTGTTGCATATGGGTCCATCGCGAGGCTCATGTCGTCTGGCGAGATACGCAGGCCGGGGGTCAGCCCCTCAATCGCGAAGAGTTCGTGGAGACCGGCGCGATCGTGCTGTCGGACAACTGCTTGGGACATTGGTAACCCGATAAAGGGATGCCCTCCGACCGCGTAGGCAGTCGGGATTCCACGCTCGCCCTCCCACGCCTCCAGCCACGAGTTCAGCGATCCCCACAGCAGATCGGCAACGCGGCGGTAGTCGTTCGTGACCCTGTGGTGCTCGTTCGGGGGGACCTGGAGCATCCGATGTAGACGTGAGTAGTAGTTGTGGGCGGCGAAGTCATCGTCCGCCTGCATCTGCTCTGCGGCGATTGACAGAGCGACTAAGAGCGGGAGTGCCGGAGGCGTTTCAAGCGGCTGTCGCTGATGACGTAGTGCGGCCTCAGCCTGCCAATGAAACGGAGCAACCCCAGGTCGATTCAGATGGAGCGTTGACGCGGCGATAGATGCTAGCTCGGTTGACGTCCGGCCCTCAGCCCCTGCAGCTTCGAGAACAGCACGGATAGTGGCTGCGTCTGCGAGCGCGTAGACGGGTCGGCCGGCTTTGGAAGAGTCGAACATTACGTCAGCGATCGCCTCGCTCACACGTTCGTATTCGGAACCCACGGCAGCCTCTCTTGCTCCACTCTGTTTTGCCAAACCTAGCAAAGAACTCGGACATTGCGAGTGTAGATCGTGCCCGAATTAGACGCGGCAGATTATGCCGCAGAGTGCCGACCGTCCTCCTTGCCCACTGAAGTCCTGTCAAGGCCACGGAGGAGCGGCTCAGCGATCGCGCGTACTACGTCGGCATTGACGGCATTGCCCAATGCCTTGTACGCGCGCAGATCGCCATCGGGAAGGGAGATCGAGCCCAGGCTCTGGAGCGCGGCGCACTCTGCCGGAGTCATATAGCGGCGAATGCCGACGATGTCTTTACCGAGAATCGGGACCTGGGTGTGCGTCATAGCGATGAGGCTCGGAGCAGTGGAAGTCCGCTTTACGCGGAGGCCCGAGGCCCGCACTTGCAGAACATAATTGTCAATTCGCCGTTCGCCGCCTTGCACGTTCCACTCGAACTTCTGAAGGCTCGACGAAAGATTCCACGGCTCCCACAAGTCAAGCCATGGGGCAATCCATTTCTTATTCGCCTTGTAGAACTGCCGGTTTTGGCGGATAAAGGCTTGTTTCCATGAGGGGAACTTAAGGTCGGCTTGCCGCCGCGCATGGCTTGGAAGGAGATCAAACTGATCGGCTTGCGTCAGCCCTCTCAGCTCAAACCCAAAGCTGCCACGGGCGTGATCCAAATCGCGCGGCCCGAGTTCCTTCCATATCGCCGGGGGTGTGGCGTCTTCGAAGGGATAGGTCGCCCCGAACTCCATCGACCAAATTGGGAAAGATGGCAACTTTAGCGACTTCGGGGCGCGCTTTAGGAAGTCGTCCCACATGTCAATAGCCTTCATCGTCTGGTCTGAGATTTCGCGGGATGGCTTCGCATGCTTATCCAATACGCTGCCGATGTCAGTCTTCTGCCGGGAGGGTGCAGGCCACTTGAATTCATTAAGTCCATCCAGCGAACCCACGAAGTAGGCTCGCTCTCGGATTTGCGGCACGCCGAATTCGTGCGGCGAGAATTTGTGTACATCGACCTCATAGCCGAGGCCTTGGAGTTCCTTACGAATGGTGGCAAGAGTGTCGCCATTCTGGTGACGCAAGATGTTCGGCACGTTCTCAAGGATGAATCGCCGGGGACGTTTTTCTTTGAGAATTGCAAGAACCTTGAAGAATAGCTTGCCCTGAAGCGTGTGGCCGAAGCCGAGTTGCTCACCAGCTTTCGAGAATGGCTGACAAGGGAAACCTGCCGTCAGAACGTCGTGCGCAGGAATTTCCCGAGCGATCGTCGCTTCGTCCTTCAAATCTTCAACGTCGCACCAAGGCTGGATATCAAAGTTGACCTCGTATAGTTCGTTCAGCGTTGTATCCCACTCGGCAGCGAACACGCCCTCGCCACCAAGCTGTCGCAGCGCGACGTGGAAGCCCCCCAGCCCGGAGAAGAGATCTATGAACCGGAAAGTTGCTGCCTCGTCGGCCATGCGTGACTCCTTTGCTTAATGACTTCAAGGATACTGCCACCCACCGACAGTTGGTCTGACGCTCGCCTGGAACTCCCCAGATAGGCGGTGAGATATGACGAGCGCAACACTTCGTTGGAACTGGCCTCCCGGCTTTGTGCTACTGCAGCGGATTGCTGAAGGTTGAGTTGATTTCAGGTTTATGCCGCCAGGGTGCCGGCCTTGTGGTGAACAAGCTCGTATTCGACCGAGGTCAGCTTACCCAAACGCCGTTGCCGACGCTTCGGGTGATTGGTCCGTTTGACCCGGTGTCCAATCGCCTGTCAAGCCTCGGCTGTTTCCACGCAGGGGCATATCGGTCTTCCGGAATCTCTTGGATCGAGGAACGATTGACGAAGCGGATCTCTTGGTGCAATGGCGCCCGTGGCTGTTCGGGCGGCGAATTAGACGGTCAGGCGGTGCACAGCGGGTCGGAGACGGCTGCCGAATCAGACGACGTGTGTGACGACACGGCCTCTCACCGTGCCGTGCAGTTCTTCGGCACGCGCGACAAGGTCGAGACCTGCGGCGACGCAGAGACGGCAGTCGAACTGCTCGCCGAAGCGACCGTGGCACCCACCTGTATCGGTCGTTTCAGCTACTCAGGGGACTTGCCGGGTGTCATATGGAGCCACAATGAGAAAAGCGATGAACTCGTAAGGTTGATCGTCTCGGTGGCGCACCGGGCGGCCCCGGACCCCAGAGCTTACGCAGGTGATTCGTCGTGGTGGGCCGCCAACGAGCATTCGACCGCTTGGCGCGTGGAGGCTTCTTGGCCTTGGGAGCTGACGGTCCTGCCGGTCGACGCCCCTGATTCACTGGCGGAATCCTTCGACGGCACAAGAGCCTACCTGTATGACGGACTGGGCGGAGCTTTCTCCGGGACGAAGCCCGGCACAGGGGTGAGGATAAGAATCATCGAGGTCTCGCTGCGGTCGTAAGGCGGCAGCATTGAGCAGCTGGTGTCCTAACCACGATCCGATCCCGAGTTGTTCGGACGCCTACCCGCAGGGTCCCCAGTGGTGTTTGTCAACCACTGGGCGAAGTGGGGGCCCGATCTCCCGAATGGTGAGCAATAGGGCCGGAGCCGTCAGAAAAGAAGCCCATTACACGAGGCACGATCCCCACGTTTGTGCGCCTCACCAAAATCGCCGATGCGCTAAATCAACGGCTTCCGTAGCCGCCGGTCAAGACCGACTGATGCCATCACAGTCCCTGTAGCTCCAACGCCTCCCACGCGAATGTCGCCACCCAGTGCGAAGACATGTACTCGTCGGACACTGCAGCCTCTAGGCCAGGCGCCATGAGTGTTTCGACCCGGGTGAGCATGCCCTTGGCCAAGTGATCGAGATCCTGGTTGCTGGTCTTTTCGGCGATCGTCTCGAGCTTCGGGGCCAGCTGCATGATTGATGCGGCAACCGACAGCCCCAACCCGTAGAGGTGGCTCTGGTATCCATCGGTGGGATCGAGCACCTCGACGGGTGTGAGGGCAGGTGACTCGGGCGAAAGCTCCGAGAGGAAGGCGGGCAGCCACACGGCGAGCTCGTCCTCGGTGAGGATCTCCGCCATGAGATCGGCCTCGCACAGACCTGCCGAGAGGAAGTCATGGCCGCTGCGCTCCTGGGCGAAGTTCCACGCCCGATCCTCGGCGTAGAACCTCCTTGCCACTCCCGCGATGACGTCGACGACATCCCGCCGACCCTGCGCCCGCGCGCCGAGGAGAATCCTCCGCAGACCGAAAGCCGTATTCGTATGCACTCCATGACGCACTGGCTCCGGAACCTTCGGCAGCCACTCACCCGTGAGATCGAAGACCGTGTCGGCGAGGATCTGCGCATTCCCAGCCAAGTCACGCAGCTGCGGATCCTCACTGGTCCGCAGCGCCTCGGCGAGTTCGACCGCCCACGCCCACCCATACGGACGCTCCCAACTCCGGTTCTCCCGGAGGAACCACGCCTCGGCATTGAGCTTCGCCTCACTGAGGTGTGACTGCAGCAGCTCGATCGCCTCATCTCGCCACGACGCGTCCTGGGCCACCTCGGTGCCGAGCAGCCTCACGAGCAGATAGTGCATGTGCACGCTCGAGTGCCAGTCGAACGAATTCGCGAACGCCGGATTCTTCTCACCCGCCGGCACGATGTCGGCGAGGCTGTTCGCCACATGATGCGAAGCGTACGGGTAGTCCTGCGTGATGTTAGTCAGCGCGACTCGGGCGAACTGGTCGACGACGTCGTCGGGAGTGGGCATGCGCGGGTCCTCTTCTCAGGCGGTCGGCGTCGGAGTCGAGCAACCCGTGACGAGCCGCGTCCTCCGCACTGCCTCGATTCTGTCACTACTTCGCCCTGGTGTGCTTTGCGGTGGCGGGGTGGCGACTGGCAATTCGGGAGAACCCTGACGTGACAGCAATGCACGGAAGGAGCGCCCGACGGCAATGACGCGACTGGCAATTCGCGACGTCGAAGCCGCGACCGAGGATCCGCCGGCAGCGAGTCCCTGGCGGCGAGCAGGCACTCCCGAATCCGCACACGCAACGACGGCCGGTCACCTGCGGTGGAGAGGTGACCGGCCGCCGAATCCAGGGAGGCAGCTCCAGCGGAAGCTGCGCCAGGGTAAACCGCTCAAGCGGAAGCTACGCCGAAGCGCCTGCGCGTCGAATGCCTACGCGCCGTCAAGCACCGGCGCCGCCTCCTGAGAATCCGTCCGACCACGCCTGGCCCGCGACCGCGACAACGTCAGGTAGACGATGGCAGTGACTACGAAGCCGACGAGCCACGCGATGTCGATGTTCTGCAAAGGCGCCGCAAGCGGCCCGGTGAAGAGCGGTGTGATCATGAACGGCACCTGTGCGGCCAGACCGATCGCGTAGCTTGAGAGTCCGACCGCGTTCCACTTCCCGTACCGACCGCCATCGGGGGCGAAGAGATCGTCGACGTGGTACTCGCCCTTCTGGACGATGAAGTAGTCGGCGAGGTTGATGGCCGACCACGGGATGAGCACGTAGAGCAGCAGGGTGAGGAAGCTTTCGAACGTCGCCATGAAGTCTCCCTGGCCGAGGATCGCGATGAGCGTCGCCCCCGCACCGCAGACGATCGTCACCCACACCCGCGTCCCGGCGGTGATCGTCGCCTTGAAGTTCGACTGCATGACGGTGAGCGCATTCATCACCGCCGAATAGAGCTCGACGCCGTTGATGAGCGCGGAGCTGATCGCGAAGATGATGAGGACGACCATGCCGACCGCACCGAGCTGCTCACCGAGCGCCGTGAGCGGATTCTCCGGGTTCGCCGCTCCGAGCAGGACGCCCAAGGACATGACGAACACCGAGCTGACGACGAGACCGAGATACGTGCTCCAGAACGCCGTCTTCGGACCCGTCTTCTTCGGCAGGTAGCGCGAATAATCGGAGACGTACGGGGCGTAGGCGAGCTGCCAGACGATGCCGATCGCGAGCATCGCGAAGAACCCCTCGGCGTTGAACGAGGCGTCCGCGTGGCGGGAGGTGACGTCGGGCTGCATCCAGAACAGCACCATCGACACCGCGACCGTGCCGCCGATGAGGATCGAGAGCCACACCATAGTCTTCTGCAGCAGGTCGTACCCGACCGCGCACAATCCGACGCCGATGAGTGCGAAGACGATGATCGCCGTCGTCCCGTCGAAGCCGGGGAAGACCGCGAGCAGCGAATCCTTGGCGACGATGAGGATCGATGCGAAGAACCCGATGAACATGATGAAGGCGATGATCGCGAACAGGCTCGCGCCCATGTACCCGAACTGCGCCCTGGCCTGCAGCATCTGCGGAATCCCCAGGTGAGGTCCCTGCGATGCGTGGAGTGCGGAGCCGAAGGCCCCGATGACGTTGCCGATGAGGATCGCGGTGATGCTCCACCCGATCGGCAGATTGTAGGAGCCGGAGGCGACGGCTCCGGTGACGACGGTCAGCGGCATCATGTTGAGGCTGACCCAGATCGCGAAGATCGACCAGTTCGTCCCGGTCCGCTCCGACTCGGGGATCGGCATGATGTGCTGCTGTTCGAAGCGCACGAACGTCTTCGACTCGGAATGGTTGTTCATGAGTTCCTCTCCTTTGAGTGACTCTCACGGTGATCGGCAGATGATCCTCTCCGAGGCAGCCCCGACCATCCGTCGACCGTGCCGGGTGCGCTCACCGCAGTCAGGGCACCCGGCCGGATGCGAATTCGGGGCTCAGAGCCCGGCGCGGTCGGTGGCCAGGGTGAACGCACGGTCCAGGAGACCGGCGAGCTCGTCGATGTCGGTCGCGGTCATCACCAGGGGCGGCGAGACCTGGACCAACGGATTGCCCTCGGCGTCGATGGCGACACGGGCGATGAGCCCCACCTCGGCGAGGGCCGGGCTGAGGTGCTGACCGACGAATTCACCGGCACTGACGACCTCATCGGTCCACCGCTTCGCGGCCTGATCGGTGACGAGTTCGAAGGTGCGGTGGAACCCGTCACCACGCAGATCCCCGACGATCGCGGAGTGCCGGGCGGCCACCTCGGCGAGCTTCTCACCGAGGTAGGGGCTGAGCTGGGCGACGTTGTCGACGACGCCTTCGCGCTCCATGATCTCGATGTTCTTCAGCGCCGCCGCACACGCGACGGGGTGCCCACCGTAGGTCAGGGCATGGTTGTACATGCCCAGCGGGCCGTCGAGGACGGTCTCGATGACGCGGTCGCTGGCGATGAGGCCGCCGAGCGGCATGTACGCCGAGGCGATGCCCTTGGCGAACGTGATCATGTCCGGCTGGAAGCCGTAGTGCTCGGAGCCGAACCACGAGCCCAGGCGGCCGTAGCCGGTGATGACCTCGTCGGCGATGAGGAGGATGCCGTACTTGTCGCACAGTTCGCGCACGCCCTGGAAGTAGCCGGTGGGCGGGGTGAGGCTGCCGCCGGCGTTCTGCAGGGGTTCGAGGATGATCGCGGCGACAGTGTCCGCGCCCTCCTGGATGATGAGCGATTCGAGCTCGCCGAGGAGGAACGACATGAACTCCTGCTCCGTCTCCTGCGCGGGGCGGCGGTAGCGCTTCGTGTTGTGCGTGTGGCGAACCCCGTGCATGAGGGGTTCGAACATCTTGCGCACATCGGTCATGCCGTTGAGCGACATCGCCCCGAAGCTCGTGCCGTGGTAGGCGACGCGGCGGGCGATGAACTTCATCCGCGAGGACTCGCCGCGGGTGATGTGGTACTGGCGGGCCAGCTTGATCGCGGCCTCGTTCGACTCGCCGCCGCCTGAGGCGAAGAACACGCGGTTGAGGTCGCCGGGGGCGAGCTGGGCGATCTTCTGCGCGAGCTTCGCAGCCGGCGGGTGGGCGACCGACCATGTCGTCTGGTAGGGCAGGGCCGCCATCTGCTCGCGGACCGCGTCGCCGACCTCGGCGCCGTAGGTGTAGCCGAGCTGGACGCAGAAGAGACCGGCGAGTCCGTCGAAGAAGCGGGTGCCGTTCTCGTCGAAGACCGAGCAGTGCTCGCCGCGGACGAAGATCGGCAGCTCGGCGTCGCGGTACTTCGCCGCCGGGGTGAAGTTCATGACGAGGTGGCGCTTGGCGATCTCCGCGAGGTTCTCGGTGGGGGTGTCTGCGAGGTTCGCGGCGGGGTTCGCGGTGGCTGTGGGTTGCGCTGCCGGGGCTTCGGTGGCCGGGGCATCAGCGGCGGGCGCTGCCGAGGACGTCGGTGCGCCGGCGGCGTCGTTGCCGGCCGACGCTTCCGCGGTGGCCGTGTCGTCCGGCGTGGTCAGCGTGCTGTCGAGTGTCATGGTGTGTCCTTTCGAGCGGTGGTGCTCAACTGCTGGGTGGTGCACGTTCGGTGGTGGTTCGGTGTCGGTGGTTCGACGTCAGCGGTGGTGCGTGGTCAGGAGTCCGAGTCTGCGGCGGTTCGTGGTCTGCGGTGCGGCCTCTGCGACTCCGTGTCTGCGAGTGGTGGCCGCGACTGCCGAGCCGGGGAAGCGGTGATCGAGGTGGTGTGGATCACCTTGTCCATTCATGCTTTCACCCACGGATCCATAAGTGAAATAGTTTCTCGTTCTCAAGGGCATCTGAAAAACAGATTGTCGGGAGCGTGGACGCGGCGGCATGCCCGGACGCCGCATTGTCAGCACGGTGAACCGGGAGCCCTCACCCCCACTGCAGCCAGGTGGTCTTGAGGTCGGTGTAGTTCTCGAGCGCGTGGATCGAGAGGTCGCGGCCGAAACCGGACTGCTTGAACCCGCCGAAGGGCGTCGTGAAGCCGAGCGCGTCGACGGTATTGACCGAGACCGTGCCCGCGACGAGGCGGGAGGCCACCCGGTGGGCGCGGGCCATGCTGCCGGTCCACAGTGCCGCTGCAAGACCGTACGGGGTCTCGTTCGCTTTCGCGATCGCCTCGTCCTCGGAGTCGAACGGGGTGACGAGGGCGACGGGTCCGAAGATCTCGTGCTCGTGGAGCCGGTGGTCGGCGGGCAGGCCGGTGACGACGGTCGGGGTGATGAACGTCGACATCCCGTTGATCGCCGGGCGCTCGCCGCCGGCGACGATCGTTCCATCGGCGCGTGCCTGCTCGACGCACTCCCACACCTCCTCGGCGTGCTTCTCGGAGACGAGCGAGCCGATCGCGGTGTCCGGATCGAGCGGATCGCCGGGCTGGAACGACTCCGCGGCGCGGGTGAGGAGGCGGACGAACTCGTCGAAGACGGGACGTTCGACGAAGATCCGCGAGGTCGCCGAGCACACTTCGCCCTGGTTGTAGAACGCTCCGAACGCCGCCTTCTGCGCGGCGGCCTCGAGGTCGTCGGTGTCGGCGAAGATGACGTTTGCGCTCTTGCCGCCGGCTTCGAGGGCGAGGCGCTTCATGTTCGACTCCCCGGCGTAGACCTGGAGCTGCTTGGCCACGGCGGTGGAGCCGGTGAACGCGAGCATGTCGACGTCCATGTGCCGGCCCAGCGCCGTGCCGACGACTGAGCCGCGACCGGGCACGACGTTGAGCACACCGGCCGGCAGACCGGCTTCGACGGCGAGCTCGGCGAGGAGCAGGGTCGAGTGCGAGGCCTCGACCGGAGGCTTGACGACGAGGGAGTTGCCGGCCGCCAGGGCGGGTGCGATCTTCCACGTCGCGATCTCGAGCGGGTAGTTCCACGGCACGATGACGCCGATGACACCGAGCGGTTCGCGGGTGACGAGCGCTGTCGATCCGCTCGGGGTCGCGGGGATCTCGTCGGAGACCTTCTCGATCGCCTCGCCGTAGAACCGGAAGAGGGCGGCCGCGCCGGGGGCGTCGATCGTCGAGGACTCGCCGATCGGCTTGCCCATGTCGAGGGTGTCGAGGCACGCGAACTCGTCGGCCCGGGCCTCGATGAGGTCGGCGAGGCGCAGCAGCACTTCCCGCCGCTCCGTCGCCGAGGCCCTCGACCACGCTCCGTCGTCGTAGGCCCGGCGGGCGCTTGCCACCGCACGGTCGACGTCGGCGCCGTCGCCGAGGTGGAGGGTCGAGATGACCTCGCCGGTCGCCGGGTTCGTCTTCGCGTGGGTCTGCCCGGACTGGGCGTCGACGCGCGCGCCGTCGATGACGGGTCGCCCGTCGAGGGTGAGCGCAGCCGCCTTCGTCCGCCACTCCTCGGCGGCGGGGGTGCGGGTGAGTGTGTCGGTCATGGTGGTGCTCCTTCGTGTGTTCCGTGGCTTCGACGCGGTGAGCCGACAGTTACGCGGTGTGCAGACCGCGTTTTTGTCGGTTCACCGCGTCGGTGGGTTGTCAGTCGGTCGCCGAGGTGGTCTTCGCCTCGGCGGCGGTCGACGCGGTGTGGTGGGTGGCTGGGTCGTCGGTGTCTGTGAGCTTGTCTGAGTCCTTGAGGAGGTCGATGCCGCGGGTCTCCGGGATCGAGGCGACCGTGACGATGCCGATGACTCCGACGACGGCAAGGAAGAACCCTGGACTGAGCGTGCTGCCGGTGCGGTCGATGAGCCAGGTGAGCGCATACGGGGCGGTGCCGGCGAAGAGCGCCGCAGTGATGGCGTAGGCGATCGACAGTCCGGTCTGACGGGTCCGCGTCGGGAAGAGCTCGACGACGGTGGCGGCGTGCGTGCCGAGGATGATCGCGAGGATGAAGGCGAGCCCGAACGTCGAGGCGAATGCCGCCCAATCGCTGCGCACCCCCATGAGCATGAACAGCGGCACCGAGAGGGCGGTGAGTGCGACGGCCGCGGTCATGAGCACGGGCTTGCGTTCCCACCGGTCCGACGCGATGCCGGCGAGCGGGACGATGATGAGCCCGAGCGCCGAGGCCAGGGTCGAGAGGAGAGCGGCGCGTCCGGCGTCGAAGCCGAGGCTCGTCTCCTGGTAGGTGAGCAGGTAGACGAGGACGACGTAGAACGTCACGTTCATGAAGATCTCCATCCCGCAGGTCTGGATGAATTCCTTCGGGTTGCGCTTGAAGACCTCCCGCAGAGGCGACTGGGCGACGGTCTCCATCTTCTGCAGTGCTTCGAACTCCGGGGTGTCCTCGATCTTCCGGCGGATGTAGAGGCCGACGAAGCCGAGTGGCACGGTGATGAGGAACGGGATCCTCCATCCCCATTCGGTGATCTGCTCAGGGGTGAGTGCGAGGTTGAGGAGGTAGACGGCGAACGAGGCGAGGAGGAACCCGAGAAGCGAGCCGAACTCGAGCCAGCTGCAGCCGAAGCCTCGGCGATTCCGGGGCGAGAACTCCCCGAGGAACGCCGCGGCGCTCCCGAACTCGCCACCCGCTGCCAGTCCTTGGACGATGCGGGTGAGGATGAGCAGGATCGGGGCGAGCACCCCGATCGTCTGGTAGGTCGGGAGGATGCCGAGGATGAGCGTCGACACCGCCATCGAGAGGATGACGACGGAGAGCGTGAGCTTCCGTCCGAGCTTGTCGCCGAGGCGGCCGAAGAGGATCGCTCCGAGGGGACGGACGAGGAACGAGACGGCGAAGACCGCGAAGGTCGCGAGCAGCCCTGCCGTCCTGTCCGATTCGGGGAAGAAGATCGCGGCGATCGTCGTCGCCATGTACGCGTAGACTGCCCAGTCGAACCAGTGCACGAGGACACCGATCGATCCGGCGACGATGCTCTTCTGCAGACCCTTCTTCTGGGTCAGGGCAGAGCTGTGGACGGGTGTTGTGCCAGTCATGTCGAGTTCCTCCATTGGAATCGGTGGTGGCTTCGACGCGGTGAGCCGACAGTTACGCGGTGTGCAGACCGCGTTTTTGTCGGTTCACCGCGTCGGTGGGTTCAGACCTGCCGCGGCGGCGAGGTCGGGCGTGCGTGTGTCGGCCAGGTCAGGCCTGCGGGCGGCCGCGACGTCGGCGGCCGTCCACGCGAGGGCGGTGGCACCGTCGACGAGCGCCTTCTCCGCGAGCGGCCCGACGCAGGCGTCGGCGAACGCGGCCTGATGGTTGCTCGCCGTGCCGCCGACGCCGATGTAGGGGTGGATGGCGTCGACGACCTGGGAGACGTTGCCCATGTCGGTCGACGCGCGGTTCATCGTCGCCTCGGCGGGGTCGACGTCGAAGGACCGACCGAGCGCCGAGGCGTTCGCCCGGTAGGCCTCGAGTGCGACCTCATCGGTGCGCATCTCCGCGTACCGACGGCTCTCGGGGGTGATCGTCAGTCTCGCGCCGCTGGCCAGGGCCCCGGCCTCGAAGCAGTCGATGACCCGCTGCTCGACGGCGAGGAGCTCCTCGGTCGTCTCCGCCCTCACGTACCAGCGGCCCTCGGTCTTCTCGGGGATCGCATTGGGTGCCTCCCCGCCGTTCGTCATCACGCCGTGGACGCGCACGCTCGGCGGCAGCTGCTGTCGGAGGAGGCCGATCGCTGTCTGCGCGATAAGGAACGCATCGTTGGCGTTGATGCCGCGCTCGGGATACGCCGCGGCATGCGCGGCCCGACCGGTGTACTCGACGTGCCAGTGGGCGACCGCGAACGGTCGCGCCTCGGCGACGTCGACGGGGGCGGGATGGGCCATGAGGGCGAAGTCGAGTTCGGTGAACGCACCGCGGTCGAGCAGCTCGATCTTCCCGCCGCCTCCCTCCTCGGCTGGGGTGCCGATGACCTCGACCGTGAGGCCGAGCTCGTCGGCGACGGCGGCGAGTCCGATCGCCCCGCCGACGCTCATCGCGGAGATGAGGTTGTGCCCGCACGCGTGCCCGAGCCCGGGCAGCGCGTCGTATTCGGCGAGGAAGCCGACCGTGAAGTCCCCGGTCCCGATCCTCGCCCGCAGTGCGGTCTCGAACCCGAGGTAGGGGCGTTCGACGGCGAACCCGTGGGCGGTGAGGACGTCGGCCACCGAGGCGGACGACCGGTGCTCCTGCCACCCGAGTTCGGGATCGTCGTGGAGAGAGGTCGAGAGCGCGATGAGGGGCTCGGTCACCTCGGCGATGCGCTCGGCGATCCGCTCCTTGAGCGCAGGGTCCGCGGTCCGGGTCGCAGGCGACCCCGCGGTCCCCGCCGAGGCGGCAGAGGCAGTCGCGAAGCCAGCGGCCTCAGTCGACTGGCCGGGTGTCGCCCCCGAGGACGTGACGGTCGACGGGGTCATCGGTCGTCTCCGGGCACGCCGTAGGACGGGGACGCGGCAGGGGCGCGTCCGCGGGTGATGTAGTCCTCGCGCTGGGGCATCCAGATGTCGAGGAGGCGGCCGAGCTCGCCGATCGGGTCGTCCTCGGCCCAGTCGACGCGCAGGTCGGTCACTCGCCACCCGGCGTCGCCGACGACGGCAAGTCCCGCGGAGTGGACCGGTCCGGCCTCTCCGCCGGCGGCCATCGCCGCCTCGAAGCCGGCGAAGAGTCGCTCCTCGATCCGACCGGTCGCTGCCAGCGCGGTCTCGACGAAGGCGTCGAGGACCTCGAGCGAGGCGAGCATGTTGCCCCCGGCGACCGCATTGCGCTCGGTGCGGGCGCCGAAGATCCCGAGCGCCTCCGTGCCCGAATGCGCGGCGGTCTCCCCGTTCGCATCGATGACGAGCAGCTGTCGGTAGGCGATCGTCTCCGGATCACTCGCCGCGACGACGGCGTCGAGGGCCGTCTGCGCAGAGGCCCCGGCGGCCATCTCTGCGACGATCGCCGGTCCCAGGCGCGGGTCGGTGATGTTCTGCGAGTTCACGCCGCCGACGCCGTCGCTCAGCGTGAGGCAGCGGGCGGCGACGGCCGGCGACGACGAGGAGATCGCGGCGCCGAACTCCCCGGTGTCCGGGTCGTGGAGGAGGAGGGAGAAGGTCATCGGGCCACCTCGGCGGGGGAGGGCTCGGCACGGATGGCACGCGGTGCCTGCCCGGTGTCGGGGTCGCTGATGACGGCGGTCGCGTCGATCTCGACGAGCCATTCGGGGCGGGCGAGGGCCTGGACGACGATGCCCGTCGAGACGGGGAAGACGCCGCGCAGCCATGTGCCCATCGTCCGGTAGACGTCCTCGCGGTAGCGGGGATCGACGATGTAGACGGTGACCTTGACGATGTCCTCGAGACGGCTGCCCGCCTCGGCGAGGAGCATCGCGATGTTCGCCATCGCCTTCTCCGTCTGTGCGACGACGTCGCCGATGCCCACCGATTCGCGGGTCTCGAGGTCCTGGCCGATCTGCCCGCGGAGGTAGACGACTCCGCCGGCGACGACGGCCTGGCAGAGGTCGTTGTCGAGGTTCTGCTCGGGGTACGTGTCCTTCGTGTTGAACATGCGCAGTCGGGTGTGCGTCGGTGCGGTCATCGTCTCTCCTCGTCGAGTGCGGCTGTGCTGACCTCCATTCTGGGAACCCACGCTTCATCTGTGAAATAGTTATTATCTAGACAGTTCATCTGGAAAACAGATGACGACGGCGAGGAGGCCGGTATGGTCCACAGATTCCCGATCACGCTCACGCAGCTGACGTACTTCGTCGAATGCGCGAAGACGCTCAACATGACGACGGCGAGCCAGGAGCTCCACATCGCCCAGTCGGCGGTGTCGACGGCGATCAACCAGCTCGAGAAGGCGCTCGGCGCCCCGCTCTTCGTCCGGCAGCACTCGAAGGGGCTCGTCCTCACCTCGGCGGGGGAGAGCCTGCTCCAGGAGACGCGGCAGATCTTCGGGCTCATCACCGACGCCGTCGAGACGATCCAGGCCGGGCAGAAGGAGGTCCGCGGCACGATCGTCCTCGCGTGCTTCAAGACGATCGCCCCGTTCCTCCTCCCGCAGCTCCTCGGCGCGCTCGAGGCCGAGCATCCCGAGCTCACCGTCGAGGTCGTCGAAGGCGACCACGAGGAGTGCCTCGCCGCCCTGCGCAGCGGTCGCGCCGAGATCGCCCTCAACTACGACCTCACCGAGAACGACGGCATCGCCGCCGAACGCGTCGGCACGGTCCGCCCGCACCTCATCGTCGGCACCGATCACCGCCTCGCCGGCCGCACCGAGGTGCGCCTGGCCGACCTCGACGACGACCCGCTCGTCCTCCTCGACCTCCCCGACAGCCGCGAGTATTTCCTCAGCATCCTCCGCTCCGGCGGGATCACGCCCCGGGTCAAACACCGCAGCTCGAGCTACGAGACCGTGCGTTCGATGGTCGCGATGGGGCTCGGCTACTCGATCCTCAACCAGCGCCCACGGATCGCCGAGACCTACACCGGTGAGCGGACGGTGATCCTCGAGATCGCCGACCCCGCCCCGAGCCTCCACGTCGTCACCTCGACGCTCTCCCGCTCGGGAACGACGGCGAAGGCGCAGGCCGTCACCGCCGCTGCTCGGTCGATCCTCGCCGAGGCGGCCCCGGAGTAGGGCTCCGACCGCACCTTCCCATCCCCTGAAGCGATGGGGATTCGACGACTGCATCTGCCCAGTAGATGCAGTGGTCCGCCAACGACTATTGGCATCGGCGCTCTGCCCTGCGGTTTGCTGGAAAGCGAAGGGCGACGACGACGTTCGGCCCTGACAGCAACGACGCACACCCCGCACCGATCGCCGGATGCGGGCCGGAGAAAGGGCATCCCATGCCGCAGAGAGCCGCAGAAACCACCGAGGTCGTCATCGTCGGCGGCGGACAAGCCGGAATCGCGATGAGCGAGCACCTCGAGTCCCAAGGCGTCCCCCACATCGTCCTCGAACGCGACCGCGTCGCCGAGGCGTGGCGGACCCGCCGCTGGGACTCCCTCGTCGCCAACGGCCCCGCCTGGCACGACCGGTTCCCCACCCAGGAGTTCGAAGACACCGACCCCGAGGCGTTCGCGACGAAGACCGAGGTCGCCGACTACTTCCAGACCCTCGTCGACCGCAAGCGCCTGCCGGTGCGCACCGGGGTCACCGTCACCTCGGTGAAGGCGCTCGACGGAGCTCCCGGCTACCGCGTCGAGACCGACACCGGGACGATCGACGCGGACTACGTCGTCGCCGCCACCGGACCGTTCCAGGTGCCCAACGTCCCCGCGATCATCCCCGCCGAGGCGGGTCTCACCCAGCTGCACTCGAACGCGTACAAGAACCCCGAGCAGCTCGACGACGGTGGGGTCCTCGTCGTCGGTGCCGGCTCCTCCGGGGTCCAGATCGCCGCCGAGATCCAGGCCTCGGGCCGGAAGGTCCACCTCGCCGTCGGACCCCACGACCGGCCGCCGCGCTCCTACCGCGGCCGGGACTTCTGCTGGTGGCTCGGAGCGCTCGGCCTCTGGGACCTCGCGGCGCCTCCGGTCGGAGCCGACCATGTGACGATCGCTGTCAGCGGTGCCCGCGGCGGCCACACCGTCGACTTCCGCGACCTCGAGGCCTCCGGCATCACCCTGCTCGGACGGGCGAACGGCTTCTCGGATGGAACACTCTTCGTCGGCGACGACCTCGGCGCGAACATCGCCCGCGGGGACGAGAACTACCTCTCCTTGCTCCGGGCCGCCGATGACTTTATCGAGCGCAACGGCCTCGACCTGCCGGAGGAGCCCGAAGCACACGAACTCGGGCCCGACCCCGAGGGTGTGCGGAATCCGATCCGCGAACTCGACCTCGCCGAGGCGGGTGTGCGCACGGTGATCTGGGCGACCGGGTTCGGCGTCGACTACTCGTGGCTCGACGTGCCCGGGGTTCTCGACGATCGCGGTTACCCCGTCCAGCAGCGCGGAGTCACCCCGGTGCCCGGGGTCTACTTCCTCGGCCTGCCATGGCTGTCGAGGAGGGGCTCGAGCTTCATCTGGGGCGTGTGGCACGACGCGAAGTACCTCGCCGACCAGATCGGGATCCAGCGGATGTACCGCGACTACACGCCGACGGGGACCCGCTCCGGTGCCCAGCCCGGCACCGCCCGCACCGGTGAGTCCGCGACTGCGGAACTGCTCGAGGCAGCGGGATGACCGCCCGCCTCGGCGAAGGCGCCACCCGCACCGAGACTGATGCGCTCGGCAGCCTTGAGATCCCCGCCGGCGCTTACTGGGGCGTCCATACGGCCCGGGCGATGGAGAACTTCCCGATCGCGGCCCGCCCGATCTCCGTCTACCCGGAGTTCGTCCGCGCCTACGCATGCGTCAAGCAGGCGGCCGCCCGGGCGAACCTCGAGATCGGCGCCCTCGACGCCGAACGATCAGGCCTCATCGATGCCGCGTGCGAAGAGATCAAGGCCGGTCGGCTCCTCGACGAGTTCACGGTCGGCGTCGTCCAGGGCGGGGCGGGGACGTCGACGAACATGAACGTCAACGAGGTGGTGACGAACAGGGCGCTCGAACTCGGCGGGTGGTGCAAGGGCGACTACGCGCACCTCAACCCCAACGACCACACGAACCGCAGCCAGTCGACGAACGACACGTACCCGACGGCGGTGAAGATCGCGCTCGCCTTCTCGCTCACGTCGCTGACCAGGGAACTCGGTCTGCTCGCCGAGGCGTTCGCGGCCAAGGGAGCCGAGTTCGCGCACATCGTCAAGGTCGGGCGCACCCAGCTCCAGGACGCCGTGCCGATGACGCTCGGGCAGGAGTTCACGGCCTTCGCTGTGACCCTGCGGGAGGACATCGACCGGCTCGACGAGGCGGTCGGCCTCCTCGGCGAGGTGAATATGGGGGCGACGGCGATCGGGACGGGGATCAACGCCCCGGTCGGCTACCGGGACGCGGTCATCCGGCACCTGCGCACGGTCACGGGACTCGACCTCGTCACGGCCGGCGATCTCGTCGAATCGACGAGTGACACGGGGGCGTTCGTGACGTTCTCGGCCGCACTCAAACGCAGTGCCCTCAAGCTCTCGAAGATCGCCGGTGATCTGCGGCTGCTCTCCTCGGGTCCGCAGGCCGGCCTCGGCGAGATCGGCCTGCCGCCGCGGCAGGCGGGGTCGTCGATCATGCCGGGCAAGGTCAATCCGGTCATCCCCGAGGCGGTCACACAGGTCGCGTTCGCTGTGGCCGGGGCCGATGTCACGGTGTCGATGGCCGTCGAGGCGGGGCAGCTGCAGCTCAACGCGTTCGAGCCGATCATCGCGCACTCGCTGTTCCAGTCGGTCACGTGGCTCGAACGTGCGTGCCGGACGTTCCGGGTCAACTGCGTCGAGGGGATCACCGCGAACGAGGCCAGGCTCGCCGACACCGTCGCGCGGTCGGTCACCGTCATCACCGCGCTCGCCCCGGTCATCGGCTATGCCTCGGCGGCCGCCCTCGCGAAGGAGGCGCTCACCGGCGATGCCCGGGTCGCCGATCTCGTCGAGAGTCGCGGTCTGCTCGAGTTCGGTGAGATCGATGCGCTGCTCACTCCGTCACGGCTGACAGGGGTGTGAACCGGGCCCTCGCCCGGCAGGGCGGGTTGCGACCCGTTCCGAGGGGCGAGGGTCTCGTTCGCCGAGGCGGTTCACCGTATGCTGGTCACCTGCGGGCCGACCGACGGCTCAACGACCTGCGACGGGGAGGACATTGCCATGGCCGAGCGTTCGGGCCGAGTCGACACCGAGGCGCACAAGGCCGCGGGCAGCAGTTGGATCACCGTCATCATCGCGTTCGCCGCGAACGTCGCCGTCGCCATCGCGAAGACGATCGCGGCGGGGATGACCGGATCGGCGGCCCTGGTCGCCGAGGCGGCCCACTCGTGGGCGGATGCCGGCAACGAGGTCTTCCTCCTCATCGCTGAACGCAAGGCCGCCCGGCCCGCCGATGCGTCGCATCCGCTCGGGTACGGGCGGGAAGCCTACGTGTGGTCGATGTTCGCGGCGTTCGGGATCTTCACCGTCGGCTCGGCGGTCTCGATCGGGCACGGCTTCCAGTCCCTCTTCGTCGACGAGGCCGACTCCGACTACACGGTCGGCTACATCGTCCTCGCGATCTCCGCGGTCCTCGAGGGCTTCTCTTTCCTCCAGTCGGTCCGGCAGTCGCGGAGGCGAGCCGGTCAGCTGCGGCAGCCGACCCTGCGCTACGTCCTCAAGGGATCGAACCCGACCCTGCGGGCGGTCTTCGCCGAGGACGCCGCGGCGCTCATCGGCCTCGTCATCGCGTTCCTTGCGATGTTCCTCCACCAGATCACGGGCATCGCCGCGTTCGACGCGATCGGGTCGATCCTCGTCGGGGTGCTCCTCGGCATCGTCGCGATCGTGCTCATCGACCGCAATCGCCGGTACCTCGTGGGCGAGAACGTCACCCCGCACATCCGCGACATGATCCTCACCGACCTGCTCGCGGACAAGGACATCGTCGAGGTCACCTACCTCCACGTCGAGTTCGTCGGCTCGGGCAAGGTCTTCGTCGTCGCGGCCGTCGACCTCGTCGGCGATGCGAGGGAGAGCGAGCTCGCCGTGCGCCTGCGCACCGTCGAACGCCACCTCGAGGAGCACCCGATGGTCGAGGAGATCATCCTCACCCCGGCCGCGCCGGGGGAGAAGGCGTTGGTGCCGAACGGGCAGTGACGAGATGTCGTTACCCGCCTCCAGGGCCCTCACCCATCGAAGAGCTGACGGATGTCCTCGGCACTGATCGTCTGACTGAACGCCTGACCTGAAGCGTTGCGCAGGGGAGCGTCGCGGTCGGCGAGCTCGTCTGTCATGAGGTCGTCGAAGAGCTCGGCCTTCTTCCGCTGCAGGCCGAGCACCTTCTCCTCGATCGTGCCTTCGGCGACGTAGCGGTAGACGATGACGTGATCGGTCTGCCCTATCCGGTGGGCGCGGTCGATCGCCTGATTCTCCGCGGCGGGATTCCACCACGGATCCATGAGGAAGACGTAGTCCGCCTCGGTGAGCGTGAGACCGAACCCGCCGGCCTTGAGACTGATGAGGAACACGGGTGCTGTGCCGGTGCGGAAGGCCTCGACCACCTCGGCGCGGTTGCGGGTCGACCCGTCGAGGACGACGTAGGGGATCCCGCGGGACTCCAACTCCTCGCCGACATGGTCGAGGAACGAGGTGAACTGGCTGAACACGATCGACCGGTGGCCTTCGGTGACGACCTCGTCGAGACGCTCGAGGAGCGCGGTGAGCTTGCTCGAGGGCACCTCGGCGTGCTCGGCGTCGACGATGCGCGGGTCGAGGGCGAGCATGCGCAGGAGCGTGAGCGAGCGGAAGACGATGAAGCGCTGCCGGTCGTAGTCACTGTCGATGAACCCGAGCAGCTTCTTCCGCTCCTTCTGCAGGATCCGGTCGTAGAGCTGTCGGTGTGCGGGACTGAGCTCGACAGTGATGACCTGCTCCTGCTTCTCCGGCAGGTCGGCGGCGACGAGGTCCTTCGTCCGGCGCAGGAGGAACGGGCGGATCCGCCGCTGCAGGCGCTGCATCCGCCCCGGATTCTCCCCCGATTCGATCGGCCGGACGTACTCCTCCTCGAACCGGTGCGGGGAGGGGAAGAGCCCGGGGGCGGTGATCGAGAACAGCGACCACACATCCCGCAGCGAGTTCTCGAGGGGTGTGCCCGTGAGCGCGAGCCGGAACGGGGCGATCACCGCCTTCGCCGCCTGATGGACCTGGGAGGAGCCGTTCTTGACGAACTGCGCCTCGTCGAGGATGAGCCCCGCCCACTCGAGGGCGGCGATCTCGTCCTCATCAAGCCGGAGGATCGCGTACGAGACGACGATGACATCGGCCCCGGCGGCCACCTCGGCGAGGGGGATCTTCCGCTTCCGCCGGGACTCACCGATGACGCGGACGTCGAGGTCAGGGGTGACCTTCGCCGCCTCCTGCGCCCACACCGGGACCACAGAGGTGGGGGCGACGACGAGGAACGGCGGGCTCTTCCGGCTTGCACCGGTCCCGCGGTCACCCTCCCACTCCGTGCGGCGGGCGTGGGCGACGAGCGCGAGCGTCTGCACGGTCTTGCCGAGCCCCATGTCGTCGGCGAGGATCCCGCCGATGCGGCACCGGTGGAGGAGGGACAGCCAGCGGAACCCTTGCACCTGGTACGGGCGGAGGGTGACGCCGTCGAGTTCGGGCACCTCGGTGGCCGGCAGATGCTCGAGATCACGCAGGGCCTGTGCGGACTCGCGCCAGGTCACGGCGGGTTCGGCCTCGTCGGCGAGGTCTTCGAACTCGGACCACAGACCGACGTGGAGGCGGCTGATCTTCGGGGACTCGGGTTCCCATTCGGGGATGAGGTCCGCCTCGGCGAGGAGGGACTTGAGCCGGTCGAAGACGGGACGGTCGAGGGAGAGGTACGAGTCGTCGGCGAGCTTGAGCTTGCGCTGGCCCTTCGCAAGCGCGGTGAAGAGCTTGACGAAGGGCACGGGCCTCCCGCCAATGCTGATCTGGAAGCCGAGCTCGAACCAGTCGTTCTTCGCCGCCTCGACCGAGGTGATCGTCACGCTCGGCTCCCCGCCGAGCTCACGGTAGGGCTGCCGCTTCCCACGGGTGACGACGTGGACGTGCTCGATCTCCTCGAGCCCGGGCAGGACCGTGGTGACGAAGTCGGCGGTGTCGACGTCGGTGAGCTCGAAGTCGGTCGGTGCGGCCGGGAAGTCCGTGCCCGGTTCGGAGGGGGTGAACGTCTGCAGCAGGGCGGTGACCTCGGCGAGGACGGAATCCTCGTGGTCGACGTCGCGCAGTTCGGTGTCCCTCCCCGCCGAGGCGGGGCCCGGGGTCGGCCGGACCGTTCCCTCGGCGCGTCGGGAGCCGGAGGGCTGCCGCACCGGCAGGGTCCGGCGCGGACCCGAGTACTCCCAGTACCAGCGCAGGCTCAGTCGGTCCTGCGCGCCGAAGGTGAGGTCGAGGGTGAGCCGCGGATCCCGGTAGTGCGGGAAGCGGACGGATTCGTCGGTGCTCACGACCTCGGTGCTCGTGCGCAGCAGCGGGTAGTACTCCTCGAAGAACTCCTCGGCGTCGTCGCGCGGGATTGTGATCGGTCCCGGTGCAGACAGGGCCGGCAGCGCCGAGGCGGTCGTGGCCTTCTCCGCGGGCGCCAGCGTGACCGTGAACCCGGTGCGGGTGTCGACGCCGAAGAACCCGTGCGTCCAGATCGGCTTCGCGAGCCCCGGAGCAATAGGGCGTTCGTCGATCGTCACCTGCGGCTGCACGCGCAGGCCGCCCCGCACCGTGCGCACATCGATGACGGCCTTCGCATCCCGACCGATGCGCACATCCATGCCCTGGTTGACCCCGACGAGGGCGATCCCGAGCTCGGCACCGTGAGCGAAGACGTCCCAGAGCAGGGAGGTGTGGAAATCGCCGAGGTTGTACGCCGCCCCATCGGGCGTGAAGTCCGTCTTGTCCCGGGTACGCAGGCCCGCGAGCTGGGAGAACCACTCCTGGTGACGGGGGTCGACACCGAACTGGGAGGTCATGCGGTCGATCGTGCGCCAGCTCAGCGACTTCTTCACCCAGTTGCCGGAGTCGCTGAGGACCAGCGGCCGGATCGCGAGCGACGGATTCGCACCCGGGCTCACCTCGGCTCTCGTGAGCAGAGTGGTGTGCTGGGGTTCGAACCATGATCGGGGGACGACCTCGACGAGCTCGAATCCCAAGGCCACGGGCGTGTGCGTTGTCTCGGCCGCCTCGGCGAAGGAGGCGAAGGCCGTCCTCCAGTCGGCGGGGGTGGCCGATCCGGATGCACGACCCCGCGGATTCGGGGGAGTGCTCGGTCGGTTCGCGGTCACGACCCCATCCTCTCACTGCCCGGTGACACGGTTCATGGTCACTGCCCGCGGAGTTCACCCCATGCGAAGGAGGACTCCGCGACGAAGTCCTGGAGCATGTCGAAGAAGTGCTGGGCCATCTCCGTGATCTCCTCGTCGTCATCGGCGCGGGGAACCGTCACCGGAAGGGTGAAGACTTCGTCACCGACCGTGACGCGCACGTCGATGAGGTTGCGGCTGCGGCCCTCGATGATGTCGAGACGGTCGAGCTCGCCGTCGCGGAGGATGCGATCGACGGCGGGCCGGACGATGCGCTCCATGACCTGGTCGTCTCTCAGGCGCGGTGATCGGGTCATGACGACAACGTCAGGGAAGACTCGGAGTACCAGGGTTCGCGCTCGACTCCCGGCGGTAACGGTGGCCTGCGGTCGTAGCGAGCGATGAGGATGGATTCCTTGCGTTTGCCCTGTCCGTTGATGATGGCGAAGACCTCGGTGAGTCGTGCTGGAGGAGTCTGGGATGTCTTCGCCCACTCGATCGCCTTGTCGGCGGATGTGCGTTCGGTGGCGTCCATGATCGGAGCATAGCCACGAAATCGCTCACGCGTGCCTATTCGCCGCGCAGCTCGCCCCACCCGAATGACGACTCGGCGACGAAGACCTGCAGGTCGCTGAATACGCGTGCAGCGAGATCCTCGACGGTGAGTTCGTGGGCCATCCTCATGACGACAACGATAGTGCCACCGTAGGATGAGAGGCGTGAATGAAGCCTCCGATCGGTCCCACATCTCGTCTCCCGCGATTCTCGGTGCACTGCTGCTCGCGACCGCGCGCACGGTCGATCTACTCAACGCCGCTCCTCCGCGGAATCCGACGAGGCCGCTCGGCCGAGGCGACAAGGACATCATCGCCGGAGTCGAGGCAGTCCTGCAGGCCCAGTTCTCCGATTCCACCACGTTGATCACCGACACCGTCGACGAGGTGGCCTCCGCCATCGGGTTCATCCGCAACCGTGGAGAGAAGCCGAGCCTCACCGCCGCGAAGTACGACCTGGCGCGTACGGCTGTGCTCGACCACCTCGGCGTGGGTTCGACCAAGGGGGCGAGTACGTGGCCGCCGACCAGCCAGACGGCAGTGCAGCGGTTCGGATCATGGAACGCCGCTCTCACTGCCGCCGGGTTGGCGACGAGCAGTGTGGGGCGAGCGAAGGGTCAACTGCGATTCGATGCCGCCGCTTACGATTCGGCGATCACCGCCTTCCTCGCCGACTGCGAATCCCGCGGAGTCGCGGCGACCTACAAGGAGTACGGGAACTACGCCGCCGAACACAAGGGAACAGTGCCCTCGGCTGCCGCCGTGCGAAAGTTCTACGGGAGCTGGAACACGGCTCTCACCTCGGCGAAGTGAGGCTTCATCCACTTTTCGTCGCCTGAGTTCCACGATTCGAAACGACAACATCACTTGGGACACGATCCGGCAAAAATCCTTGCGAATCGTGCGTGAGGTTTGTAGTGTCTGAACGTCTGTATAGATGGAACCGACTGACGTGCGCAGATGGCGCACGCGCTCGGTGACTGAATCGAAGGGACGGAAATCATGGTTGTCATCGGTTGGATCATCGTCGGGCTGCTCGCGGGCGCCCTCGCGAAGCTCATCCTCCCGGGTAAGCAGGCCGGAGGATGGATCAGCACGATCATCCTCGGAGTCATCGGCGCTTTCGTCGGCGGACTCCTCTTCGGACTGTTCGGCGGCAAGGGCATCGGCGCTGTGTTCTCGGATCCCTGGTCGTGGGGCTCGTTCTTCATCGCTGTGATCGGCGCGATCGTCTTCGCGTTCGTCTGGGGCCTCATCACGAAGAACCGCGGAGCCAAGACCGCCTGACGGCACGCTGGTCAGCCCTCAACTGACCAGATCAGCACGCATACACCCAGAGAAAAGGAGCATGCCGTGAGCATGAAGGACAAGTTCGACAACAAGGCCCAGGAACTCAAGGGCAAGGCCAAGGACGCCACCGGCAAGGCCATCGGCAACGAGCAGATGCAGGCCGAAGGCAAGGCCGATCAGGCTGCCGCCGGCACCAAGCAGGCCGGAGAGAAGCTCAAGGACACCGCAAAGGATGTCACCGACCGTCGTCACTGATCGGTCGCAGGAACTCCGGCGCGCCTGAGCGTCGGCGATAGACCCCGGCAATCGTGCTCTCCGCGGTTGACCGGATGACACAGAGGCGGGTGCACGATCGTGCTGTACCCGCCTCTGCTGTGTCCGGACGATGTCCGGCGGACGGACCCAGCGGACAGCGTTCAGCGGGTCAGGCTCAGCGGGGTGCGCTCACCGGCTCGGGGTTAGCGGGTCGCGGCGAATGCCTCCAGCCGGCGGCACGCCTCGATGATCGTCTCCGGGGACACCGCGAAGGTCAGGCGCAGATACCCCTCACCCTCAGGGCCGAACGCGGAACCGGGGATCGTCGCGAGATCGTGCTTCTCGAGCAACTGGGTTGCGACCTCCCATGACGTCATTCCCCAGTCCTTGACGTTCGCGAACGCATAGAACGTCGCCTCGGGGCGGAGTACGCTGATCCCGTCGATGGCGTTGAGCCGCTCGACGATGAGGTCGCGGCGTTCGGCGTAGGACTGCACCATCTCCCCGACGACCGACTGAGGGCCCGTGATCGCGGCGATCGCCGCCTCCTGGACGAACCCGGGCAGGCTCGACGTCAGACCCTCCTGGAGCAGAGGCATCGGCGGGATGAACTCGGCCGGGGCGATGACGAAGCCGCACCGCCAGCCCGTCATCGCATAGGTCTTCGAGAAGCTGCCGACGACGAGGAACCGATCGAACCCGGGTCGCACCTCGGCGATGGAGGTGAACGTCGAGTCGTCGAAGACGATCTCGTCATAGACCTCGTCGGAGATGATCGTGAATCCGAACTCGTCGGCGAGATCGGCGATCAGCTCAAGGTCCTCGCGATCGATGATCGACCCGAGCGGATTCGAGGGACTATTGAGGATGATCGCCGCCGTCTTGTCGGTCACCGCGGCCCGGACGTCGTCGGCACGGACCTTGAACCCCGACTCCTCCCGCACGGGCACCGGAACGGCAACGGCGCCGAGGCGGTGGATCTGCCCGAGATAGTTCGGGAAGCAGGGGTCGGCGATGATGACCTCCTGACCCGGGGAGACCGTCGTGTCGAGGGAGAGAGTGAGCGCTTCCATCGCCCCGAAGGTGACCATGACATTGTCGATGCCGATCTCGCGATTCCACCGCGTGGAGTACTTCCCGGCGATCGCCTCCCGCAGTCCGGGCAGCCCCGCGTTGGCGACATACTTCGTCGCGTCGTCCTCGATCGCGCGGATGCCTGCGGCCTTGATGTGCTCGGGTGTGGAAAAGTCCGGTTCGCCGACCGTGAGCTTGACGGCCTCGGGAAAGTCGAGCGCGAGGTTGAACATCTTCCGGATGTCCGAGGCAGGGTAGGTCTGCGCCATCGGGGAGATGCGCCGGTACGGGTCGGTCACGGATGCGCTCCTTCGTCGGGGTGTCTCGAGAGTCGTGAGGACATCTCGAGTGTGTCAGATGGGGCGCTAGCGGGCGCGGACGTCCGGCGCTGTGCGATTCCAGGACGCTCAGTGTCGATTTCTGCGACCGGAATCGACACTGAGCGTCCTCGAGTCATGAGTCGGCGACGGGAGGCGCGCGTGCCCGGCGCGACCTACTCCGCCAACCCCGCCAACTTTGCCCCGAAGCGGGCGAGCAGGCTCGTCTTCGTCGCTCCCGTGACGCGCTCCCACTCATCGGCGAGGTTGAAGATCCGGTACATCGACCGGATGCCGAGCCAGCGGATCGGCTCCGGTTCCCACTGGCCGGAGACGTGGTCGTTCCACGGCAGCGCGGTCAGGGGAGTCGGAGTCCCGCCTGCCCGATCGAGCAGGGTCTTCGCCGCCAGATGCGTCGCCGTCACCCCGTGCCCGGCATACCCGCGCGCCACGCCGATACGCTGGCTGGGATCGAAGAAGATGCCGGCACACCAGTCCCTCGTCACTCCGAGTGCGCCGCGCCACGCGTGGGCGACCTCGAAGTCGAGGCTCGGGAAGAGCGAGGACAGGCGCGTGCGGAGGAGGTCGACCACCTCGGCGGGGACCCTCCCATCACCGGGCAGACCCGAGTTGAACGCGTACGGCGCACCCCGGCCGCCGAGCGCGATCCGATCATCGGCCGTGCGTTGGGCGTAGATGAACGTGTGCGCGGCATCGCCGAGGCACTCCCGGCCTTCCCAGCCGATCTCCTCCCACGCCGCGGCCGGCAGGGGAGCGGTCGCGATCATCGACGAGAACACGGGGATGACCTGCCGCCCCTCGAGCCCCGGCAGCCTCCCCGACACCGTGTCCGAATACCCCTCGAGGCACACGAAGATCGTCTCCCCGTGCACCGGTCCGCGATCGGTGACGACGGTGCCTGTGCCGACGTGCCCGGCCTTCGTGCCCCCGCAGATCGTCACGCCCTGATCCCGGAGCACGCGGGCGAGCCCCTCGACGAGGAGCGCCGGATCGATGCGCGCGGTGGCCGGGACGAAGACGCTGCCGTGGGCGTTGTCGACGTTGATCCGCGCCCGCGTCTGCTCGGCATCGAGGACCTCCATGTCATCCGGCCCGTAGCCGTACTCGCGGTTGGCGTCGACGAGCTCGCGCACCCGGGCCATCCCCGCCTCGGACTGTGCGATGTCGATGTGCCCGCCGCGGACCTGCTGCGCGTCGATGCCCTCAGTTTCGAGCGTCTCGAGGACCTCGTCGATCGAGTCGAAGAGCGCCGACTGGAACGCCCGGACGGACTCGAGGCCGGAGACCCCCGCCGACCCGACCGGGCCGTGCGCGTCGGTGGCGACAGCGCGGTCGACCGCCTCGGCGAAGCGGGCGCGATTGCCGGGCATGAGCGTCGAGAGCCACCCGCCGTTGCGTCCCGAAGCGCCGTAGCCGACGGTGCGCGCCTCGATGACCGTGATCGACCAGTCCGGGTGCGCCTGCCGGGCGCAGTACGCCGACCACAGCCCGGTCATGCCCCCGCCGACGATGACGAGGTCCTGCTTGGTCGTCGGCAGAGGGGAATCGATGGGCTCGGCCGGGGACTGGGCCAACCAGAACGAGGCCTCACCGTTGAGGTAGCTCACAGGACATCTCCTAGTCGCAGGGGTACGGCGCTGTCTGCGACCGTACGAATCCAGTTCTATCCCATGCCCATTGACGATGTAAATGGTTGTCCGTACGTGTATTGGCATATGAAATCGCCGAGGTTGTCCCCGGAATCCGTGATCGTGTGGCTACACTGTGGCCATGAGCGCAATGGAGCCGATCGACACCCGCACCCTGCCTCTCGAGCACGAGCCCATCGAGGACTGGCAGCGCCTCGACCCGGCTGCCGAGAACGCGGCTGCGACGGGCGGAGAGGCGACGGGTGGAGCCAGCGACTCGACGTCAGAAGATCCGGACAAGGGGACGACGACGGCCTTCGCCGAGCTCGGCACCATCGGCGGAGTCGACTACGGGCTGTTGGAGATGAGCACCGGCGCGATGCGCGACATCGAAGGCGACGAAGCCTTCCTCGTCATCGCCGGAACCGGACGCATCGAGTTCGACGACCCCGCGCGCGGGCCCGTCGAGCTCTCACCCGGCAGTCTCGTCCGCCTCGAAGACGGGATGAAGACCCGCTGGTACATCGACGACGCTCCGCTGCGGAAGCTCTTCATCGCCCCAAGCGAGGACTGAGGTCACCCGGGCTCGTCGGATGGTGCGACGTTGGACGGCGCCCCGAGAGCCGGTGCCGACTCCTTCGCCCGCTCGACGACGGCGGCGATCGTGCTCGCGTCGGTGATGACGAGACGCAGCAGCACCTCGGCGATCGTATCCGGCGGGACACCGTGATCGTCGTGGGACCAGAACATCGACTCGTTCGCCACGGCATCGAAGATCTCGAGGACGGCACGGGGATGCTCGGCGGTGAAATCGCCTGACTCGATGCCGCGGCCGATGACGGCCGCAGTCGTCGCGCGCGCCACCTCGACGGCGGTCTCCCATCGGGGGAAGAGCTCCGCGGTCGCAGGAGGGAGCCGGAAGAGCCACCTCGTGTCGAGCGACATCGTCAGCTCGAGCGCCGTCTCGTCGCGGATGAGGCGGAACAGATCGAGGGCAGGGTCGTCCGGGGTGTGGTCGAAGCGGTCGCTGAGCAGGGGTGACATCGTCACCCGCCGGTCGATGAGCTCCTGGCCGATCGCCTCTTTGCCGGCGAAGTAGTGGAACAGGGACGGCTGCTTGATCCCCACCGCCTCGGTGATCGCCCGAGTGCTCGCACCTTGGTATCCCAGCTCGGAGAACAGTCGGGCGGCCTCGGAGAGGATCCGCTCCCTCGTGTCGCCATTGACGTCGACACTGCGCGGCCTCGCCATCATCGCCTCCCGAAAAAATGATTCACAAACAGCCTATCGGATGATAGGTTACACATTAATCTATCGACTGATAGATTAATCCGAGCGGCGGTCGCTCCGGTTGCGACCGCCTCGGCGTCACCTCCTACGAAGGGATGCAATGTGGCACCCTCTGCGCCCACCGAGACAACCAGTCCCTCGAGCCGACGGGGCATCGGCACCCCGGGGCTCGTCTTCTTCGTCCTCGCGGCAGCCGCACCGCTGACGATCCTCGCCGGCTTCGTTCCCCTCGGCATGCTCGCCGGCGGGGATGCGATCGTCCTCGGATTCCTCTACCCCGGGCTCGTCTACCTCCTCTTCGCCGTCGGCTACACGACGATCGCCCGCCACGTCCCCGGCGGCGGCGCGTTCCTCACCTACATCGCCGCCGGTCTCGGCGCCCGCACCGGATCGCTGGCGGGCATGATCGCCTACGTCGGCTACCTCGGCGGACAGATCGGCTTCACCGCCTCGGCGTCGGTCTTCGCCTCCTTCACGATCGAGACCCTCACCGGAATCCGTCTCCACTGGCTGCCGATCGCCGTCGTCATCACCGTCCTCGTCCTCACCCTCGGACTCCGACGGGTAGGGGTGGGGGCGGCCACCGTGGCCGTGCTCCTCGTCGCCGAATGCGCGATCCTCGCCGTCTTCGCCGTCGCCGTCCTCATCCAGGGCGGGTACGAAGGGCTGAGCTTGGCCGCCTTCGCTCCTGAGAAGTGGGTGAGCGCGGCGCTGCCGGGAGTCTTCGTCCTCACCTTCACCGCCTTCGTCGGCTTCGAGCAGACCACGGTCTACCGCACCGAGACGCGGGCCCCGAACCGCACGATCCCGCGAGCGACCTACCTCGCCGTCGCGATCCTGCTCGTCGGCTACACCTTCGGCGCGTGGGTGATCCTCCAGGCCGCCGGGCAGTCGCGCGTCACCGCCCTCCTCGCAGGCGACCCGTCCGAACTCGTCTTCACCCTCAATGACGAATTCGTCGGCCCCGCGGCGACAGCCGTCATGCTCATCCTCGTCGTCACGAGCTTCATCGCCGGCGTCATCGCCCTGCAGAACACGTCCGCCCGCTACCTCGTCAACCTCGCCCGCGGCGGACTGCTGCCGGGAGGACTCTCCCGGCTGGCGACCTCGGGCAGCCCGCTCACGGCGAACTTCGTCCAAGCCGGCCTCGTCCTCATCGCGCTCGTCATCTTCGCAGCCGTCGGTGCCGATCCGTATACGCAGATCGTCACGTGGACGAACACTCCGACGATCATCGCCGTCCTCGTTCTCCAGATCCTCACCTCGATTTCGGTCGTCAGCTACTTCCGTCGCAACCGCCGCAGAGAGACTCGGTGGACGACGGCGATCGCACCCGCGCTCTCCGCCGTCCTCGTCACCGTCGCCCTCGTCCTCCTCATCGCGCAGATGGGGGCGCTCACCGGCCTCGGTCCCGCGGGCAACGCGTGCGTCATCGCCCCGCTCGTCCTCGCCGGAGCCTACGGCCTCCTCCGGGCACGGAGGGTCCACCCCGGACGGGCGACGCTGGCCACCCTCGGTGCCGAGACTATCGACGCCGCCGATCGCCCCGACCCCCGACCCGAGAACCCGACCCCCGACCATCACCGCAGCACAGAGAGAGAAGGATGATGAACACTCGCACCGACTACGCCTGGTCGACCCCGAGAGGCCTCGTCGAACGCCCCGGAGAGTACCCGGAGACCACCGAACTCTGGGGGTACACCGACCGCTTCGCCTACCGGCAGGGAGAGCAGGTCGACCTCCGGGTGCACACGACCGCTGAGACCTTCGACGTCGAGATCATCCGCGAAGGCGCCCGACCCGAGACCGTCTTCACGGCGACCGGTGTGCCGGGCACGCGGCAGGAGACCCCCGCCGATGCGTACGCGACCGGCTGCGGGTGGTCGAGCTGCCTGACGATCGACCTCGGTGAGGACTTCACTCCCGGGTACCACCTCGTCGTCTTCCGCACCCACGACGACCACGGGCGGGAGATCGAGCAGGAGTCGTTCTTCATCGTCCGTCCCGACGACCCCGCCGACGTCGACATCCTCCTCGTCCACGCCACCTCGACGATGCTCGCCTACAACGACTGGGGCGGCGGCAACCACTACCGGGGCCTGCCCGACGGCGACCGCAACGACATCCCCTCGCCGTACTCGTCGATGCACAGGCCCATCGCCCGCGGGATGCTGCGCAAACCGGTCGGGGCCCCGCGCAACGCGCACACCGATCTCAGCCTCCCGATCGGGTGGGAGCCGCGGCACCCGACGTATGAGTGGGCGTGGCAACGCGGGTACTCCCGCCACCACAACGACGCCGGGTGGGCGAACTACGAACGCCCGTTCACGATCTGGGCCGAGGAGCAGGGCTACCGGGTCGGCCACCTCACCCAGAACGAACTCCACGGCGAACCCGACTGCCTCGACGGGGCGCCAGTCGTCGTCATCGTCGGCCACGACGAGTACTGGTCGTGGGAGATGCGCGATACCCTCGACGCCTACGTCGACGCCGGCGGGCACCTCGCCCGCTTCGGCGGCAACTACGTGTGGCAGGTCCGCCTCGACCTCGACACCGGTGTGCAGACCTGCTTCAAGGACCCGAGCGCCGACCCGATCCGCGCCACCGACCCCACCCGCCTGACCACGGCCTGGGATGCCCCCGAGATCGGCCGGCCCGGCGCTGAGACGATGGGCCTGACCGGCCTCGGCGGTGCCTACATCCGCTACGGCTCGGCGGTGCCGCGCGGCAGCGGCGGATACACCGTCTACCGCGAGAACCACTGGGCACTCACGGGCACCGACCTCTACTACGGCGACGTGTTCGGCCAGGCACCACTGTGCATCGCGGCGTTCGAAGTCGACGGCTGCGACTACACGTTCCGCCACGGACTGCCCTACGCCACCGGTGCCGACGGTGCCCCCGAGGACCTCGAGATCATCGCCATGGCGCCTGCGGTCTCCGGGGGAGAGGACCGCTGGTCAGGGCAGGTGCCGATCGGGGCACCCGCCGCCGAACTCGCCGACCTCTACGCGGGCATCTACCCCGACGGCATCCCACCCCACCATCAGGGGCCCGGCTACGGATCGTCCATGGTCGTGACCTTCACCCGCGGCGACGGTGAGGTGTTCTGCGCCGGGACGACCGACTGGCCCTACGGACTCGAGGCGAACGACCCGTTCGTCACGATCATCACCCGCAACGTCCTCGACCGCTTCATCGCGGCCGGACGAGACGGCGCCCAGGCGCCGGCGACGAACACGAAGGAGCAGCGATGAGCGCAGCGGACACCGTCCAGATGCTCACCGAGGACCCGAACCGGGCCGTCACCCCGGCGCTGAGCGACTACGACGCGCACTCGGAGGGCTGGTCGGAGACGGAGTTCCAGGTCGAGACCGGCCCGTCGACGGTGGCAGGCCGATGGGTGGGCGAACCCGGCTGGGTCGAATTCGACTCGTGGCCCTACCGGGAGTTCTGCGTCATCGTCTCCGGCAGGGTCGCCGTCGAGAGCAGCGACGGCACACAGCGCTTCGAATACGGCCCCGGAGACGCGTTCACCATCCCGCAGGGCTTCTCCGGCCGGTGGGTCACGCTCGAACCGACCCGGAAGGTCTTCATCGGCGTCACCGAGTGAGCCGGCCGGGACTCGACAGCCGCCCTTGACGCCGTCGATTATCGTGTGAGGTAGGTCGGCGCTCCGCTCTGCGGAGCGCCTCCTCCTGCCAGCTGCACCACCACCTCGGCGCCGGTGCCGGGGGCACACGAAGGAGCCGCCGATGAAGACTGCCAAGCGACTGTCCGACCTGGGCACGGAGACCGCGTTCCGTGTCGCGCAGGCGGCCGCGGACTGGAGGGCGCAGGGGAACCGGGTCTATCCGTTCCACCTCGGCGACCTCGACTTTCCGATGGCCCCGCACATCGTCGAGGCGATGAACCGGGCGATCGCGGACGGGAAGACCGGGTACTGCCCGGGTCCGGGGATCCCCGAACTGCGGGCAGCGCTCGCCGAGGACATCGGGTCGCGCCGCGGCATCGACATCGACCCCGCCGAGGTGGTCGTCACGACCGGCGGCAAGCCCGTGATCACGAAGTTCCTCCAGGCCGTCATGGACCCCGGCCAGTCCGTGCTCTACCCCAACCCCGGGTTCCCGATCTACGAATCCCAGATCGAATACCTCGGCGGCAGGGGCCTGCCCTACGGGTACGTGCCGACCGAGGACGGGTTCGCCATCGACCTCGACCGGCTGCGGGACTCGATCGACGAGACGACCGTGGCGATCATCTACAACGATCTGCAGAACCCGATCTCCGCGGAATCGACGGCCGAGGAGCGGGAGGCGATCGCGCAGATCGCCCAGGAGCACGACCTCTGGGTGCTCTCCGACGAGGCGTACTTCGAGATGCGCTACGGCGGGGAGTCGACGTCGATCGCGACCCTGCCGGGCATGCGCGAGCGCACCGTCATCCTCTACACGTTTTCGAAGAAGTTCGCGATGACCGGGTCGCGGCTCGGCTGTGCGGTCGCCCCGAAGGAGATCGCCGAGGCGATCTCGACGATGAACACCAACGACGAATCGTGCACGACCCACTACGTCCAGTGGGCGGGGATCTCGGCACTCCAGGGTCCGCAGGGCGGGGTCGCGGAGATGCTCGACGTCCTCCGGGCCCGCCGGGATGCCGCATGCACGCTCATCAACGCGATCCCCGGCATGGAGGTCGCCGTCCCCGAGTCGACGTTCTACATCTTCCCCGACGCCACCGAGGCGATGGCGGCGAAGGGGATCGCGACCCTCTCCGACTTCTCGACCGAGGCCCTCCACGCCACCGGGGTCTCCTTCTGCACTCGCGAGCACTTCGGTCGCCCGCTGCCCGGCGAGGACCGGAAGTACATCCGCCTCGCCTACTCGGGCATCGGGGAAGACGACATCGTCGAGGGCCTGACGAAGCTGAGGGAGTGGGTCGAGGCGGGGTGAGGGCCGGCAGGCGGTGGCACCGGACGTCGGCTCAGGGCAGGCGGAACCGCTGTGCCCCGATGCCGTCGAGGACGGCGGACAGCGTCTCCTCCCTCGTCTGATCGCTGCTGTCGATCGCGTGGGGCTCGAGCTCGCCGAGGTGGGCGAACTGGTCCCACATCGCCGTGATCGGCTCGGCGTCCTTGAGGTCGTCCGGGCCGGTGCGGGCCGTCGCCCGAGCCAGGGCGACCTCCCGCCGAGGTCGGAGCAGGCAGTAGTGGATGGTCGGCGCCTCCGGTTCGCGGGCAAGCCCCCGGAAGTGATCGAGCATCCACGGACCGACGATCCCATCGACGATGACGGTGTACCCGCCCCGGGCGTAGATGCCCGCCGCCGAGGCGATGACGGTCATCACCGTCTGATTCTGTCGGTCCGCTTCCGGCAGATAGGGCGGGATCGATCCCGCAGCGATGAAGTGCCAGAAGTCGTCGGTGTGCAGGTGGACGGAGAGAGCGAACTCGGCGGCCAGCGCACGCGCCGTCGTCGACTTCCCAGCGCCGGGCGGACCGGCGAGAATAATGACATCACCGTGCATAGTCGGCAGTGTAGCGGCACCATCGTCACCCGGCTGCGCGACGCCGAGGAGGGTGCGATGTCAGGTCTGAGCGCATGAGCGCGGCCACCGAGCTCTGGGCGCTGTCGGCGACCGAGGTGCTCGCGCGCTTCCGGACCAGAGACCTCTCCCCGGTCGAGTACCTCGAGGCGCTCACCGCGCGCATCGAGGACAGGGACGACGACCTCGGCGCTCTCACGGAGGTCCTCCCGGAGGCGACCGCCTCGGCGAGGGACGCGGAACGGTTCTACACCAAGACCCGGCCGGACGAACTCGACGAGATCCTCGCGATGCGCCCGCTCGCGGGCCTGCCCGTCATCGCCAAGGAGAAGCACGCGCTCGCCGGGCACACCCTCACCCAGGGGCTGCTCCACAACCGCTTCGCCGTCGCCCACCGCGACGCCGCCGTCATCCGCCGCATCCGCGACGCCGGCGGCTACATCCACGCCCGGTCGACGACCCCGGAGTTCAGCTGCGCAACGATCACGCACTCGCCGATGTGGGGCGTGACCCGAAACCCGTGGAACCAAGAGCTGTCCCCGGGCGGGTCCTCCGGCGGGTCGGGTGCCGCGCTCGCCTCAGGCTTCGGGCCCCTGGCCACGGCCTCGGACATCGCCGGATCGACGAGGCTGCCCGCCGCGTTCACCGGCACCGTCGGGTTCAAAGCCCCGTACGGCCGGATTCCCGGCGAGCCCCCGCTTTCGGCCGACTGGTACCGCGGGGACGGGCCGATGGCCCGCACCGTCGCCGACACCGCACTCCTCGCCCGGGTCATGGTCGGTCTCGACTCGACCGATCCGTCGTCGATCGACTCACCCCATTTCCTCGCCGGATTCGACCGCACCCCCGCCGAGGTGGTCGAGAGCCTCAAGGGCAAGCGCGTGGCCGTGTGCCTGCGGCTCGGGGACTTCCCCGTCGGCGACGACATCATCCGCAACACCGGAGCCGTCGCCTCGGCCCTCGCCTTCGCCGAGGCCGAGGTCGCCGAGATCGAACTGCCGTGGACGGCCGAGCGGATCTTCGAGACCGCCTTCACTCACTTCGGCACCATCCTCGCCCCCGCGATGAGGGCGGCCACCCGGGGCAACGAGGATTCCCTCGCCGACTACACGAGGCGGTTCATGGCCGACGCCGAGGCGGTCGCCGCCCGCCGGTCCCTCTACGACGGGCTCGTCATGGAGGCCGAGATCCAGGCCGAACTCGCCACCGCGATGGCCGGGTTCGACGTTCTGCTCGCCCCCACCTCGGCGGTGGCAGGACTCCTTGCGGGGGCGAGCTACCTCGACGGGATCCGGATCGGCGCCGACGGCATCGGTCGGGAGGGCACCGGGGCCGGGGCCCGGCTCGAGCACTACTGGCAGGCGCACATGACGATGCCGTTCAACATCTGCAACCGGGTGCCCATCGTCAATGTGCCCTCGGGCATGGCCGACTGCGGCATCCCCACCGGCGTCCAGATCGTCGGACATCCCTTCGCCGACCGCAGCGTCTTCGACGTCGCCGCCGCTGTCGAACTGCTCCGCCCGTGGGCCGGGCTCGCGCCGGGGTGACGGGGTTGCCCGATCCGGCACACGGGTCGACCGTGCACCCGGGAGGGTCCGCCGGCCTCGGCTAGGGTGAGCGGGAAGGAGACCAGCGACGCGCGAGCCGGAGAGATGCCGACGATGAGACCCCGCCACAGTCAGATGATCACAATCTCCGACGACGCACGCTCGAACGTAAGCATCCTGCCCGCCGTCGTCGTCGGGGGAGTCGTCGTCCTCGGGTTCGGCCTCACCCCGCTCGGGTCGCATGACTCCCAGCTCACGGATGCGACGCAGAGGCTCATCGAGATCTTCCTCATCGGCTGGCCGGTCTACGCCCTCGTCTACCTCCTGTGGACCCATGCCGGGCTCAAGGACCTCTCGGAGACCGAACTCGTCGTCCACTCGCGGTGGGCGATCGCGCGCCGACGCCGGTGGATCTCGATCCTCTTGAGCAGCGGGGGAGCGGTGTCGTGGACGATCATCGCCGCCTCGGTCGCGATCCTCCTCAACCTCTACCTCATCACCGTCGGCGACGAGGCCCGCAGCGGCATGGCCGCGGTGCTCGGGTTGGCCAACGTCGTCGCGTCCTGGGCGGTCATGGTCTACTCGTTCGCGCTCGAGTACATGCGTCTCGACCTCCGCGAAGGCGGCAGCGCTGGGGCCCGCCAGCTCGAGTTCGACATGGGCGGGAACCGAACGTTCGGCGATTACCTGACGTTCTCCGTGCTCTCCTCGACGATGACCGCGGCCCTGCCCGGCAAGGCGATCACCCGGGCCGGCTGGACGCTCGTGCGCACGAACGTCATCGTCGCCTTCGCCTTCAACTCCATCGTCGTCGCCACCCTCGTCTCGATGATCCTCTCCTCCGTGACGATGTGAGCGGGGCCTCGCCGTGGGCGTCGGGCGGACGAACTCGGGGCGGTTTCCGGTGGCCTTCCCGCCGCTCTCGAGAATCGGCAGGTCAGCCTGCTGACCAGCGCAAAGAGGCTGGTGGCGGGTGGCTGTCGACCCCTCGACACCGTTTCTTAACGGGCGTACGCTCAACGTGGGTGCCGATGGTTCGATCACTGATCTCTCTGTGATCGTCGTTCCTTCGCAGTGATCGCTCTCCGGTGTCCGGGGCCAGTCGGGACTGTGCCGCTGGTCGACACCACTTCATGGGATTGCAAAGGAGCAGCTATGCGCGCATCAGTGTCCGAACAGGTCGGATCGCCCTTCACGACGAAGGAGATCTCGATCGCCGACCCCCTCGACCGCGAAGTCCTCATCGACGTCCGAGCCTCAGGGCTCTGCCACTCCGACCTCCACATCGTCGAAAGCGGCTACGGTTTCGGCTTTCCGGGAGTCTTCGGCCATGAGATCGCCGGCGTCGTCACAGCCGTCGGCCCGGAGGTGAGCACCATCGCCGTCGGCGACCATGTCGTCGGCTGTCTCATCCAGTTCTGCGGCGCCTGCACCACCTGCCTGTCCGGTCGCACCTACGAATGCCCGAACCCGCAGGCGACGCTGCGCGGCCCTGACGCCCCTCCCCGGCTGAGCGCCGAGGACGGAACGCCGCTGGCGCAGGGATGGGCACTCGGCGGATTCGCCGAGCAGGCCCTCGTCCACGAGAACCAGCTCGCGGTCGTCCGTGCCGACATCCCCTTCCCGCAGGCGGCTATCCTCGGCTGCGCGGTCGTCACCGGGGCCGGATCGGCGATCAACACCGCCGGGGTGCGAGTGGGTGACTCCGTCGCCGTCATCGGCACCGGCGGAGTCGGACTCAACGTCATCTCCGGAGCCCTGCTCGCCGGAGCGAGCACGGTCATCGCCATCGACATCATCGACGACAAACTCGAGGTGGCGAAACGCTTCGGCGCCACCGATGTCATCAATTCCGCGAGCGTCGACGCCGTCGCAGCCGTCCGGGAGATCACCGGGGGCGGCGTCGACCACGCCTTCGAGGTCATCGGCCTGCCGGCGACCCAGGAGCAGGCGATCGCCCTGCGCAAGGTCGGCGGGCACGCCTATCTCATCGGGATCGCGAAGCCCGATGCCACCGTCACCCTCGACACCTCACTCGCGGCGCTCGTCTCCCACGCCAGCGTCCAGGGAGTCTCGATGGGCTCGACCAACCTCAAACGCGACATCCCCATGTACGCCGACCTCTACATGCAGGGCCGACTCAACCTCGACGATCTCATCAGCCAGGAGATCTCCATCGACGAGGTCGACGAGGCCTACGCGAAGCTCAAGAGCGGCGAGGTCATCCGCTCGATCATCACCCGGTTCTGAGCGACCCGCTCCGCTGGGCCCGGATCACGTGCTGTCCGAAATTTCGGACAGAACTTGATCCGGGCCACTTCCGCTCCGGCTCCCAACGGACACAATGGTGTGTGTAGACAGAGACGATTCCACGGCAGGCGACACATCGACCGGCCATGGACGGGCAGCAGGCCGCCTTCCACTCAGTCGGACAGGCCGAACCGCTCAGATCGCACACAGCAGCGGCCCCACCTGCGGCATCACGCAGCAGGAGGGGACGGAACGAAAGGGAGCCACATGACCGCCACGACCGAGAACAGCGGGGCGACCACCTCGGCGACGAAGCCGACCTTCACCCAGCACGACCCCAGCCGGGTCATCCGCGCCGACCGCGGCACCGAGATCACCGCGAAGAACTGGCAGACCGAGGCCGCGAAGCGGATGCTCATGAACAACCTCGACCCAGAGGTCGCCGAACGTCCCGAGGACCTCGTCGTCTACGGCGGCACCGGCCGCGCCGCCCGCTCGTGGGAGGCCTACGACGCGATCGTGCGCACCCTCGACGACCTCGAGGACGACGAGACCCTTCTCATCCAGTCGGGCAAGCCCGTCGGAGTGCTGCGCACCAACGAATGGGCGCCGCGCGTCCTCATCGCCAACTCCAACCTCGTCGGCGACTGGGCGAACTGGGAGCACTTCCGCGCACTCGAAGCCGAGGGCCTGATGATGTACGGTCAGATGACCGCAGGCTCGTGGATCTACATCGCCACCCAGGGCATCCTCCAGGGCACGTACGAGACCTTCGCCGCGATCGCCCGCAAGCGCTTCGACGGGACGCTCGCGGGAACCCTGACGATCACCGCAGGCTGCGGCGGCATGGGCGGGGCCCAGCCGCTCGCCGTCACCCTCAACGGCGGCGCCTGCCTCATCATCGACGTCGACAAGACCCGCCTCGACCGCCGGCAGGCCAAGCGCTACCTCGACGAGGTCGAGACCGACCTCGACACGGCACTGGCCAAGGTCATCGAGGCGAAGAGGAACAAGCAGGCGCTCTCGGTCGGACTCGTCGGCAACGCCGCCGAGATCCTCCCGCTCATCCTCGACCGCGATGAGGCCGCCGAGGTCGACATCGTCACCGACCAGACCTCCGCCCACGACCCGCTCTCCTACCTCCCGCTCGGCGTCAGCCTCGAGGACTGGCAGTCCGAGGCCGAACAGGACGCCGAGAAGTTCACGCTCCGCGCCGAGGAGGCCATGGCCAAGCACGTGCGTGCCATGGTCGAGTTCCAGGACCGCGGTGCCGAGGTCTTCGACTACGGCAACTCGATCCGCGATGAGGCCCGCAAGGCCGGCTACGACCGGGCCTTCGAGTTTCCCGGGTTCGTCCCCGCCTACATCCGCCCCCTCTTCTGCGAGGGCCTGGGGCCGTTCCGCTGGGTCGCGCTCTCCGGCGATCCGAAGGACATCGAGGTCACCGACGCCGCCCTCAAGGAGCTCTTCCCCGAGAACGAGTCCCTCCACCGCTGGCTCGACGCCGCCCACGAGTACGTCGAGTTCGAGGGCCTGCCCGCCCGCATCTGCTGGCTCGGCTACAAGGAGCGCCACCAGGCGGGACTGCTGTTCAACCAGCTCGTCGCCGAGGGCAAGGTCTCCGCACCGATCGTCATCGGTCGCGACCACCTCGACTCCGGCTCGGTGGCCAGCCCCTACCGCGAGACCGAGGCGATGCTCGACGGCACCGACGCCGTGGCCGACTGGCCGCTGCTCAACGCCCTGGTCAACACCTCCTCGGGTGCGACCTGGGTCTCGATCCACCACGGCGGCGGCGTCGGCATCGGCCGCTCCATCCACGCCGGTCAGGTGTCCGTGGCCGACGGCACCGAGCTCGCGGCGAAGAAGCTCGCCCGCCTGCTCACCAACGACCCGGGCATGGGCGTCATCCGCCACGTCGACGCCGGCTACGAACGGGCCGTCGAGGTCGCCGAGGAGCGCGGCATGCGCATCCCGATGATCCCCGAACTCGACGTCCGCGACGAGGAATCCGCCGCCCAGTGACCCGTCGATCCCATCGCCCCGCCGGCCATGCCGTCCCTCGGACGACCGGCCTGCGGGGCGGTGGGACTCCGGCGTTCCCGACCCGAAAGGCCCTGCGATGAAGCTCATCACCGGCATCAGCGAACTCGTCACCAACTCGGATTCGACCGAGCTCATGGCCCGCCCCAGCCTCGGCGCGGGCGATCTCCACACCCTCACCGACGCGGCGCTCATCATCGACGACGGGAAGGTGGCCTGGTCGGGTCCCGCCGCCGAGGCGGACGCCGCCCTGAACTCGCTCACGCTCGCCTCGCCCGACGCCCCCGTCGAGACGATCGACCTCGGTGGGAAGGCCGTCATCCCCGGCTTCGTCGACAGCCACAACCACCTCGTCTTCGCCGGTGACCGCTCCGCCGAGTTCGCCGCGCGCATGGCCGGTGAGAAGTACTCGGCCGGGGGGATCGCGACGACGGTCGCCGCGACCCGCGCCGCCACCGACGAGGAGCTTGAAGCCAACCTCGTCCACCTCGTGGACCAGGCCACCCGGCAGGGAACGACGACGTTCGAGATCAAGTCCGGCTACGGACTCACGCTCGACGACGAGATCCGGGCGCTCGAGATCATCGGGCGGCACACACCGGAGTCGACGCTCATCGCCGCCCACGTCGTTCCCCCGGAGTACAAAGCCGACCCGGAGGCCTACGTCGCCCTCGTCATCGACGAGATCATCCCCGCCGCCGTCGGCAAGGCGAAGTGGATCGACGTCTTCTGCGAAGAGGGCGCCTTCGACGAGGACCAGACCCGGCGCATCATCGAAGCGGGCAAGTCCGTGGGCATGAAGGCCCGCCTCCACGCCAACCAGCTCACCCAGGGCGGGACACTGCGCCTCGGCGCCGCGCTCGGCTGCACCTCCGTCGACCACGCGACCTTCGCCTCCGATGAGGACCTCGCCGTCCTCGCCGAGGCGGGCACCGTCGTCACCCTGCTGCCCGGCGTCGAGTTCTCCACCCGTCAGCCCTACCCGGACGCCCGCCGCTACCTCGCCGCCGGGGTGCGCCTGGCCATCGCCTCGGACTGCAACCCCGGCTCGTGCTTCACCAACAGCCTGCCCTTCTGCATCGCCGTGGCCGTGCGGGACATGCACTTCACCGTCGACCAGGCCGTGTGGGCGGCGACCGCCGGCGGAGCCCACGCTCTTGATCGCAGCGACGTCGGCCACCTCGGCGCCGGAGCGCAGGCCGACCTCGTCGTCCTCGACGCCCCGAGCTACCGACACCTCGCCTACCGGCCCGGTGTCCAGCTCGTCGACCGCGTCTTCGCAGGCGGCGAGCTCGTCGCCGACAACCGGCCCCAGCACTGAGCCCGATTCGAAGGAGAATCATGGACACCCCGACAGAGGCACAGACTTCGACGAAACGGCCCGGCACCTGGCGGTTCTTCGCCTACAGTGCGATCGGGATCGTCATGTTCTTCGTGCCCGTGACGATCGCCGGCACCTCGACGATCCCGCTCGACCACATCGTCACCGCGATCCGCACCTTCGCCGGACCCGTCGTACCGTTCATCGTGCTCGCGCTCATCCTCCTCGGCGCCGTCCGCCCCTTCGTCACGGGAACATGGAAGTCCTCGGTGACGAAGGGGATCTTCGCCGTCCTCGGCGTCGTCGGACTCGTCGTCGCGATCCTCATCCTCACCGCCCCGCCGGCCTGGCTCGCCGCTGAGGACATCGGGCCCTTCCTCTGGGACAAGCTCGTCATCCCCGTCGGCCTCATCGTCCCCGTCGGTGCGATCTTCCTGGCCCTCCTCGTCGGGTACGGGCTCATGGAGTTCATCGGCGTCCTCGTCCAGCCGATCATGCGCCCGGTGTTCAAGACCCCGGGCCGTTCGGCCATCGACGCGGTCGCCTCGTTCGTTGGCAGCTACTCGCTCGGTCTGCTCATCACCAACCGCGTGTACAAGGAGGGCAAGTACACCGCACGGGAGGCCGCGATCATCGCCACCGGGTTCTCCACGGTCTCGGCGACGTTCATGATCGTCGTCGCGAAGACGCTCGACCTCATGGACCACTGGCTGCTCTACTTCTTCTTCACCCTCGTCGTCACGTTCGTCGTCACCGCGATCACCGTCCACCTCCCGCCGCTGCGGCGGATCCCGGACACCTACTACCCGGGGGCGACCCCGCAGCCCGAGGAGAAGGTGACCAAGCACCGTTTCCGCATCGCGTGGCGGGAGGCGAAGGCGACACTGGCGGAGACCCCGAGCCTGGGCCGGAACCTCTGGATCAACTTCCGTGACGGTCTGCTCATGGCATCGTCGATCCTGCCCTCGATCCTCTCCGTCGGCCTCATCGGACTGCTGCTGGCGAAGTACACCCCGATCTTCGACTGGCTCGGATGGATCTTCGTCCCCTTAACGTGGGTCACTCAGCTCTCCGACCCGGTCCTCGCCGGCAAGGCCTCCGCACTCGGGCTCGTCGAGATGTTCCTGCCCGCCACCCAGGTCGCCGGCTCCGACGACCTCGTGCTGCGCTTCGTCATCGCCGTCGTCTCCGTGGCCGGCATCATCTTCTTCTCCGCCATGGTGCCCTCGATCCTCGCCACCGAGATCCCGATCTCCGTCGGCGCGCTCGTCATCATCTGGTTCGAACGCGTCGTCCTCACGATCCTCATCTCCGCCCCGCTCGCCCACCTGCTCCTGTAACGTCCCGGCTCGCAGCGCCTACACTGCTCTGCGGGCCCGACCCCGACCACACCGACCAGTTCGACCAACCCGACCAACTCGACCACCCCGGCAGGACCGACCGGTCCGACCGACACAGAAGAAAGGCTCCCGATGCCCGCTGTCATCGATCTCGATCCCGACACCCTCACCTTCGCCGAGGTGGTCGACGTGGCCCGCGGCGACGCGAAGGTGTCGCTGAGCGAGAGGACCCTGGCCCGGGTCGCGAAGTACCGCGAGGCCGTCGACGCGCTCGCCGCCGCCCCGAAGCCCGTCTACGGTGTCTCGACCGGGTTCGGTGCGCTTGCCCAGCGCCACATCCCCGCCGAACTGCGCACGCAGCTGCAGAAGTCCCTCATCCGCTCGCATGCCGCGGGCGTCGGCGAACCCGTCGAACGCGAAGTCGTGCGTGCCCTCATGCTTCTGCGCGCCCGGACGCTCGCCACCGGTCGCGCCGGTGTCCGCGCCGAGGTGCTCCAGACCTACGTCGACATGCTCAACGCCGGCATCACCCCGGTCGTCCACGAGTACGGCTCGCTCGGCTGCTCGGGCGACCTCGCGCCCCTGTCCGCGTGCGCGCTCGTCGTCATGGGCGAAGGCGTCGCGGAGGGTCCCGACGGTGTCGCCGGTCCCGCCGATGAGATCCTCGCCGCTGCGGGCATCACCCCGGTCACGCTCGCCGAGAAGGAGGGCCTCGCCCTCGTCAACGGCACCGACGGGATGCTCGGCATGCTCATCATGGCCCTGACCGACCTCGAGAGCCTGCTCACCGCCGTCGACATCTCTGCGGCGATGAGCATCGAAGGACTCTTCGGCACCGACGCGGTCTTCGCCCCGGAGCTCCACTACGCGCTGCGCCCGCACGACGGTCAGGCCGCCTCGGCGGCGAACATGCTCGCCGCCCTCAAGGACTCGGGCATCACCGCCAGCCACCGCGACTCGACGCACCTCATCCAGGACGCCTACTCGATGCGCTGCGCCCCGCAGGTCAACGGCGCCGCCCGTGACGCGCTCGCCTTCGCCACGCAGGTCGCCGAACGCGAACTGCGGGCGGCGATCGACAACCCCGTCGTGCTCACCAACGGGATGGTGTCCTCGAACGGCAACTTCCACGGCGCCCCGCTCGCCCACGCCCTCGACTTCCTCGCGATCGTCGCCGCCGACGTCGCATCAATGGCCGAGCGTCGCACCGACCGGATGATGGACGTCGCCCGCAACCAGGACCTCACCCCCTTCCTCGCCGACGACGCCGGCGTCGACTCGGGTCTGATGATCGCCCACTACACGCAGGCGGCCATGGTCTCCGAGGCCAAGCGCAACGCGACTCCTGCTTCGGTCGATTCGATCCCGTCCTCGGCGATGCAGGAGGACCATGTGTCGATGGGCTGGTCGGCCGCGCGCAAGCTGCGCAAGGTCGTCGACAACCTCGCCAGCGTCATCGGCATCGAGCTCTACGCCGCCTCCCGCGCGTGCGACATGCGCGAGGCCGAGCCGGCACCGGTGACCGGAGCGGTCATCGCCGCGATCCGTGAGACCGTGCCCGGTCCCGGACCCGATCGCTTCCTCTCCCCGGAGCTCGCTGAGACGATCGCCAAGGTCAAGGACGGATCCCTCGTCGCCGCCGCCGAGGCGGTCACCCCGCTCACGCACACCGTCACCGCAGCCGCCGGCACGTGGCAGCCTGCTGGCGGCGGTCCGGCCGTCGACGACCCCGACTTCACGGCGCTCGGCAACCTCGAGGCCGCCGCCGAGGCCTCGGGCACGGCCGCCGCGACGACCGAGTACCACCCCGACGAGGCGGGCGCCGCCGGCGACACCGCGGGCGAGGGCCGCTGAGATGAGCGACGTCGTCTCCCTGCTCGGGCAGATCGAAGACACCGGACGTGACCCGCGAGGGCCGGGCTACCAGCGGCCGGGCTTCTCGACGACGGAACGCGATCTGCGCGAATGGTTCCTCGCCGAGGCGAACCGGCGCGGTCTCGACACCGAGATCGACGCCAACGGCATCACGTGGGCGTGGGCGCACACGCCCAACGCGACGACCGGCGACGACTCGGCAGGAGGCGACGCGTCGGCGGGGCGGGCGAATGCCGTCGTCACCGGATCCCACCTCGACTCCGTGCCCGGCGGTGGCGCCTTCGACGGACCCCTCGGGGTCGCCTCGGCGCTCGCCGCCTTCGACGAGCTCCGGGACTCCGGCGCCCTCGAGCGCGCCACCCGGCCGCTCGCCCTCGCCGTCTTCCCTGAGGAGGAGGGTTCGCGCTTCGGTGTCGCCTGCCTCGGGTCGCGGCTCATCACCGGAGCGATCGATGCCGACCGTGCGCTCGGGCTCACCGACGCGAACGGGGACACGTTCGCCGACGTCGCCCGCGGCTACGGACTCGACCCCGCACGCGTCGGCACCGACCCCGAACGCCTGCGGAGCATCGGCTCGTTCATCGAACTCCACGTCGAGCAGGGCATCGGACTGGCCGGCACTGATCAGGCTGTGGCCATCGGATCCTCCATCATCGGTCACGGACGCTGGCATCTCGCGTTCGCCGGTCAGGGCAATCACGCGGGAACGACTCCGATGAGCCACCGCGCCGATCCGGTGGTGGCCGCATCGCGAGTGATCGGCGACATCCCGACCCTAGCGGCCGCCACTGACGCGAGAGCCGTCGCCACCGTCGGACGCACGCTCATCCACCCCGGCGGGACGAACGTCATCGCCTCGGCCATGAGCTTCTGGCTCGACATCCGGCACGAATCCGATGCCGTCGTCGACCAGGTCCTCGCGGCGATCACCGCCCGGGCCCGTGAGCACGCCGCCGACACCGGGGTGAGCGTCACCGTCTCCCAGGAGTCGTACTCGCCGACGACGCGCTTCACCGCCGACCTCAACGACCGTCTGCGCTCGGTGCTGCCGGAATCGCCGATGCTGCCCTCGGGGGCCGGCCATGACGCGGGGATCCTCGCCTCCCATGTGCCCTCGGCGATGCTCTACGTCCGCAACCCCACCGGCGTCTCCCACGCGCCGGAGGAGGCCTGCGAGGACGACGATGCGCGCGCCGGCGTCTCCGCGCTCGTCGCCGTGCTCGAGAACGAACTCGGCGGCGCGACCACCGACGACCTCGGTGTGCCGGCGACAGGAGGCACGCGATGACCCGCTTCTGGTGCGAATCCGCATGGCTCGACGGGGCCGTCGCCACCGGCGTCCTCCTCACCGCCGATGAGACCGGCACGCTCACCGCGGTCGAGACCGGGGTCGCACAGGCACCGACCGACGCCGAGGTCGTCCCCGGTCTCACCCTGCCCGGAGGCGTCAACGCCCACTCGCACGCCTTCCATCGCATCCTGCGCGGACGCACCCACGGCGACGGCGGCACCTTCTGGACGTGGCGCGAGGTCATGTATTCCGTGGCCGGGCGCCTGAGCCCGGAGAGCTACGAGACCGTCGCCCGCGCCGTCTTCGCGGAGATGCTCGCCGGCGGCTACACCTCGGTGGGTGAATTCCACTATGTCCACCACGCCCTGGACGGGACCCCCTACACTGAGGCCCACGCGATGGAACGGGCGCTGGCACGGGCAGCCGCCTCGGCGGGGATCCGGATCCGCCTCCTCGACACCTGCTACCTCACCGGCGGCATCGGCACCGAACTCTCCGACGAGCAGGCCCGCTTCGGCGACGGCACGATCGAGGGCTACCTCGACCGGCACACCCGCCTCGCATCGGACGTCGCGACGGAGTTCCCCGTCGACGCCGCCGGCAACAGCTTCGTCACCGTCGGGGCCGCGATCCACTCGGTGCGTGCGGTGCCCGCCGCCGACCTGCCGCGGTTCGCCGAGATCACCGGACCCCTCCACGTCCACCTCTCGGAACAGCCGGCGGAGAACGAGGCCTCGATCGCCGCCTACGGGACGACCCCGACCCAGGTGCTCGCCCGTGCCGGAGTCGTCACGGAGCGGCTCTCCCCGGTCCATGCCACACACCTGACCGATGCGGACATCGCGACCCTCGGTGAGGGGGCGACGACGATCGTCATGTGCCCGTGCACGGAGGCCGACCTCGCCGACGGCATCGGTCCCGCCCGCGAACTCGCCGAGGCGGGAGCGACGATCGCCCTCGGCTCCGACCAGCACGTCGTCCTCGATGCGCTGCGCGAGACCCAGGGACTCGAGGCCGGTGAGCGTCTGCGCAGCGGTGAGCGCGGTCGCTTCTCCCCGGCCGAACTCATCGACGCGCTCACCCTCGGCGGGGCACGCAGCCTCGACCTGCCGGTCGGCGAGCTCACGGTCGGGAAGGCGTGTGACTTCATCGCCGTGCGCACCGACAGCATGCGCACCTTCGGCTCGCTGGGCGAGCAGGCTGTGCTCAGTGCGACCGCAGCCGACATCCACTCGACCGTGAGCGGGGGAGTCGTGCGCGTCCGCGACGGCGTCCACACCGCGCTCGGGCCGATCCCCGGGCTCTACGCCGAGGCGTTCGCCGCCCTCGGCATGGACCCGGGGACCCCGGCGTCCGCCGTGTCCGCAGCCGACGCCTCGGCGGCGAGCTGAGGCATGGCGGAGGTCCCTGCGTTGCGACGGTCGGTGGCGATCCTGCGGCACTTGGCCTCATCGAACCGCGCGATCTCCGCGGGTGCCCTCGTCCGGGCCCTCGAGATCCCGCGCTCGAGTGTCTACGAGCTCCTCTCCGTGCTCGAGGAGCTCGGGCTCGTCGTGCGCACCGAACCGGGGTATGTGCTCGGTCCCGGAGTCCACGAGCTCGGCAGCTCGTACCTGCGGACCAACCCGCTGCAGCGCCTCGCGCAGCCGGTCGTGCGGCAGTTGGCCGAGGACACCTCGGCGACCGCGCAGCTGGCGATCATCCGCGGGTGGGAGACGGTCTACGTGCTCAAGGAGCAGTCGCTGCGGTCCGTCGCCGTCGTCACCGCGACCGGCGTGCGGATGCCGAGCTACCTCACGGCGACGGGGCGCGCGATCCTCGCGCAGCTGCCGAAGTCCGAGGTGCTCGCGATGTTCCAGTCCGAGTCGTCGTTCGTCACCCGCACCGGGGTCGGGCCGGGTTCGTTCAGACAGCTGAGCGCTCTGCTCGCCCAGACCAGGCGTGCCGGGTGGGCGATCGAGCACGGTGAGGTGACGCCGGGGATCTCGACGCTCGCCGCTCCGGTCTACGACGTCCTCTCCCGTCCGATCGCCGCGATCGGGCTTTCCGTCGCCGACCCTGCGGTCGGTGCTCAGGCCGACACCGAGGCGGGTGCCGGGACCGAGGCGGAAGCCGGTGCGAGCGCGGACAGTGCAGACCGGGCCGACGCTGGGTCCGATGACGCTTCGGTGACCTCGGGCGCCGGTGAGGTGTCCGAGGACCTCGTCGAGCGTGTGCTCGCCGCAGCCGCCGAGGTGACCGCGAAGCTGCGGTGAGCGCTCGGTCGGGTCTCAGGGCTGTTCGGATCCTTGGCTGGGGTCGGCGGTGACGCTGAGCGAGACGTGACCGAGCGCCCGCAGCGCCCGGATGAGCTGGTCGAAGGCGATGGTCCCGGCCACGGCGCGCATGACCTTGACGTCCTCCGAGGGCTCGTCCCCGTCCTCGGTTCTCTGCAGGGAGCCCTTCTGCAGGGAGCCTCTGTGCAGAGACGCGACGTCCCCGCGGGAGATCTCCGCCCTCGGCACCGCGTAGCGCATGACGGTGTCGATCCCATCGGGCATCTCCCACGCCGCCAGAGTGTGCAGCACCTCGTCGAGAGCCCGGCGCGGGATCGACCCGATGTCCGGCCAGTCCATCCGCTCGAGCAGTGCGGCGACTGTGGGGTGTTCGGGGCGGTCGCCGGCGGCCGGGCCTCCGGCCGCCAGGTCGCCCAGGGCGATCGCCTGCGCCTCCTCGAGCGCCCGGATGAGGGGCACTGACGGATCATCAAGGAGCGCGGTGAGCCTGCGGATCGCGGGAATCGGGGCATCGGCGACCTCCCGCAGCACCTGGATGAGAGCGAGCCTCTCGAGATGTCGGGTGCCGTAGTTCTGACGAGTCGCGGTGATCCGCTCGCCGGGCGGCAGCAGTCCCTCGCGGCGGTAGTACTTGATCGTCGCCGCCGAACATCCGCTGGCGACGGCCAACTCACTGAGCAGCATGGTCCCCTCCCCGCTTGGATAGTCCTCCCACCGGCGACTATCCTGATGGCGCCGGCGTAGATAGTGAAACTATCCTACAGGCATGGACGCGCTCACTCCGGTCATCGCCATCCATGCCATCGCAGCCCTCTACGTCCTTCTGCTCGGTCCTGTGCAGATCTTCCGCCGCCGGCGCGACACGGCCCACCGGATCCTCGGCGCCGGCTGGGTGACCGCCATCGTCACCGTGTGCGTCTCGAGCTTCTGGATCATGCCCAACGGATTCACCTGGCTCCACGGACTCTCGATCTGGACGCTCGTCTGCGTTGCCGCGGCGATCACCGCGATTCGCCTGGGCTCGGTCCGCGTCCACCGCCACTTCATGATCGGCGCCTACATCGGCACCCTGATCGCCTTCGTCTTCGCCTCGATCATTCCCGCTCGCCTCATCCCGCAGATGCTGCGCAGCGAGCCCCTCGTCGTCATCGTCACGGTGCTCGCGGTCGCCGCGACGGTCGCGGTCGCCGCGACGGTCACGGTGTTCGTCCGGGTGGTGACGGTGAGGGCCAAGGCCCCCGAGCCGGTCCCCGAGGACGCGGTGACGTGAACCCGGCACCCGCCTCGGCGGGGTCGATTCGCACCCCGTGCCGATGTCCGGTGGTTACACTGTGCCCACCTCAAGCGGAGGTCGACCGGATCTTCGTGCCAGACACAGGAGCAGCCATGGCATCCCCACACCCGACCATGTTCGGCGGAGACGCCGCCCGCGCGCGGGAGATCCTCGAAGTCCTCGCCCGGTACGGCATCGCCGAACAGTCCGCCCGCAAGCTCGCCGCCGCCGACGGGGACACCAGCCTGGCGACGAAGCTCGCCGACCCCGACCTCGTCGAACTCGACGCAGGAGCGCGTCTGACCGCGGCGTTCACCGAACTCGGGACGACGTGGGTCAAACTCGGCCAGTCCCTGAGCATGCGCGCCGACCTCGTGGGCACGGACATCGCCGAGGCGCTCGCCGGGCTGCAGGCCGAAGTGCCCGCCGATCCACCGGGAAAGGCTCGGGAACGCGTCGAAGCCGACCTCGGGGCGCCCGTGACCGAACTCTTCGCCTCCTTCGACGACGAACCCTTCGCCTCCGGATCGGTGGCTCAGGCCCACCACGCCGTGCTCAAGGACGGAACGCCGGCCGTGGTCAAGGTCCTCCACTTCGGCGCCGAGGAGAAGGTGCGCGGGGATCTCGACCTCATGCGCAAGGTCGCCCGCTTCGCCGAATCCGCCGATCCCGACCTCGCCCGCTTCCACCCTGTGAAGGCCGTCGAACAGTTCGCCGAGATGATGACCCAGGCCGTCGACCTGCGCAACGAACTCGGTGCGATGCAGCGCTTCACCCAGGAACTCAGCGAATTCGACTGGCTGCTCGTGCCCAAGCCGTTCCCGGAGCTCAGCGCCGCGGGAGTGCTCACGATGGAGCAGATGGCAGGGTCGTCGTTGCGCACGGCAGCCGACGTCACCGCGAGCGGGTGGACCGTCAACGACCTCACCCAGCATGTGACCAATGCGTGGATGACGATGATCTTCGACCATGGTCTCTACCACGCCGATCCGCACCCGGGGAACTTCCTCGTCTCCGACTCCGAGCACGTCGTCCTCCTCGACTACGGGGACGTCGGCTACCTCGCCGGACCCCGCCGCAACGACGTCATCCGGCTGCTCACCGCGGTCGTCGGACGCGACGTCTCCGGGCTCACCGACGTCATCATCGTCGTGTGCAAAGCGCCGGCCTCGACGGACGTCAAAGACCTCGAGATGGCCATCGACAAGTGGATGGCGCAGTACCTGCCCGAGGACACGGCGTCTGCCGACATCGATCTCAGTGCGGCGATGAACGCGTGCATGCAGCTCCTCCACGAGAAGGAGCTCAGCTTCCCCAGCGACCTCGCGATGCTCGTGCGCGTCATGTCGAGGCTCGAAGGCTTCGGCATCCAGATCGGCAGCACCGTGACGATGGAGGAGTACCTCGGGCCGTATCTGCGTGAGCATGCGCAGAAGGAGAACTCTCCGCAGAAGCTCTTCGAGCGTTTCGTCCGGTCGACGTCGAACTGGACGCGGATGGCGAACAACCTGCCCCGTGACCTCGAGATCCTCGTCCAGCAGCTGCGCAACGGCGACACCCGATTCGAGATCAACCTCCGCGACCCCGACGAACTCACCGACAAGCTCGTCGATGGGCTCATGGCCTCATCGTCGCTGCTCGCGGCCTCCCAGCTGCTCGCGAACCGGACGGGTCCGACGATCAAGGGAGTCTCGATCGCCGGTCTCGCCGCGGCAGGTCTGGCCGCCGTGACCTGGCGGAACCTCTCCGTGCGCCGCACCAGTCACGTCACTGTCACCGAGGAGGTGCTCAAGCTCGCCAAACGCGCGCGGTGAGCGGGCGGCGGCCGTTGGCGTTGTCGGGTGCTGGGCTCACAGGTATGGCGCGGTGATGAGCTCGAGGTAGTGACCGGCAGGGTCGAGGAAGTAGACGCCGCGTCCCCCGTGCTCGGTGTTCGTCTCACCCGGCCGGGTGCGCTGCGGGTCGGCCCAGTGGTCGAGGCCGCGGTCCCGCAGGAGGCCGAGTGCCCGATCGAACTGCTCATCGGTGCAGAGGAAGGCCATGTGCACCGGGGAGACCTCGTAGGGCGGCGGGGGAGAGGCGAACTGGAGCATGACCCCGCCGGTGAGCATGACGTTGGCGAAGACTCCCCATGACCGGGTGTGCTCGGCGTCGAGGATGTCGACGTAGAACTGCGCCGATTCCTGCGGGTCCGCGGCGGCGACGATGGTGTAGTTGAAGGTTGCTGACATGGACGGTCCTTTCGAGATGGGCATGACGATCTGAGGTCGTGGTGTCGAAAGGAGGGGCGCGTTCGCGCCCCTGGCGGCTCACGTGCGGACCGGGTCACCGATCCGTGAGCGACTCTGGGCCAGTCCGGTCATCGCCGACCAGTCTACGCACGGATTCGGCGACGACGTAGACTCGTCCCATGCGCACAACCCGACTCAACTGGTGGTGGCTGCTCGACGACGCAGCCGACTGACGCATACCCGCGGGCTGCATGGCAGCCCGCTGACGAGGTGGGATCTCTCCGTGCGACCCGTGCAGCCCTGACCGCACTCGCACCCCACGGAGAACAGACATGGATTCCCTTTCCGCCACCCTCGATCGCATGCCGCAGCTGCGCACCGACATCGATGCCCATCCCGAGCGCTACCGGATGCTCACCGGCGAACGCCCCACCGGCCGGCTTCACCTCGGCCATCTCTTCGGCTCCATCCTCGAACGCGTCGCCCTGCAGAACCAGGGGATCGAGACCTTCATCGTCCTCGCTGACTATCAGGTCATCACCGATCGGGCCACCTCGGCGAACGTCGCCGACAACGTCCACGCGGCGATCCTCGACTACGTCGCCGCCGGGATCGACCCTGAGCGGACGACGATCTTCACGCATTCGGCGGTCTCCGCGCTCAATCAGCTCATGCTGCCGTTCCTCAGCCTCGTCAGCGACAGCGAACTGCGGCGCAACCCGACGGTCAAGGCGGAGCTCGCCGCCTCCGATCGACCGCTCAGCGGACTCCTGCTCACCTACCCCGTGCACCAGGCGGCGGACATCCTCTTCTGCCGGGGCAATCTCGTCCCGGTCGGCAAGGACAATCTGCCTCATGTCGAGATCACCCGGACGATCGCCCGGCGGTTCAACGAACGCTACGACCGTGTCTTCGCCGAACCCGAGGCGATGCTCACGACGACCCCGGAACTGCCCGGACTCGACGGCCGGAAGATGTCGAAGAGCTACGGCAACGCCATCGCCCTGGGGATGAGCGCGGACGAGACGGCGCAGGTCATCCGCAGGGCGGCGACGGACTCCGACCGGCGGATCACCATCGACCCGGACAGCCGCCCCGGGGTCTCCGCCCTGCTCACCACCGCGGCGGTGTGCACCGGGCGGACCCCCGAGGCGATCGCCGAGGAGATCGGGGACGCCGGGGCGGGAGCCCTGAAGAAGGCCGCCACCGAGGCGGTCAACGAGTTCCTCGCCGACCACCGGACCCGACGGCGCGAGCTCGAACGCAATCCGTCCGCGGTTCGTGAGATCCTCTCAGCGGGCAACGCCCGGGCGAACGTCATCGCCGAGGAGACGCTCGCCGAGGTGCGCACGGCGATGGGCATGGACTACGGGCGCTGATCGGGAGGGAGCGTGACGGGGGCCGGTCAGCCGGCACTCCGCCACACGTGCGCCCGCTACTTGTCCTTGTCGATGAGGTCGAGCAGCTCCTTCGCCGCCTTCTCGATCTCCGTGTGCTTGTACTCGCCGGCCCGAGATTCCGCGGCGATGACGGCGGCGCGGTGGACCTCGACGAAGTCGCCGTAGGGGAACGAATACGCCTTCTTCGTCCGCGGATCCGCATCCTTGTCGGTGCCGAGGTGCCATTTCGCGTACGCGTCCCAGCCGTTGTTGGCGATGAAGACGTCTTCGCCTTCGGCCGTCGGCTTCTCCGCCGACCAGTCGCCGAGGTCGTTGCTGTCCACCTTGCCGGCGCGGATGAGCTCACGAGCGTGCTCGACGGCATCGGTGTTGAGTGAGATCGTCATGGAGTCAATGTAGCCTGCCGAATGGGGAAAGCGCACGGGTTTTCCGCTGACAGTTTCTCCGGCCGCCTCGGTGGGGGTGTCCTTGCCTCGCCGTCGCCGCGACCTCACCGCCCGTCCTTCCGTACCGGCGAAGCGTCCTCACTGTCGACGGAGGAGGACGGCGACCTCGAGATGCTTCGTGTGCGGGAACATGTCGAAGACGCGCGCCTGCTCGACGACGTAGCTCGGCATCCGGTCGAGGTCCTTGGCCAAGGTGAGGGGGTTGCAGCTCGAATAGACGATGTGCTCGACCCCGGAGTCCTCGAGGGTCGTCGACAGCGTCGCCCCGATCCCTCGCCGAGGCGGATTGACGATGACGCAGTCCGGCCGGTCCCCGTCCGCCTGCTGGGAGTCCGCCAGCCGAGACTGCGCGAACTCCGTGGCATCGGCGGCCGTGAACTCGACGTCGACGCCGAGTTCGTCCGCGCTCGCTCGAGCCGACTCGATCGCCTGTTCGCTCACCTCGATGCCGGTCACCCGCCGAGGCGGCAGTCCGTGGTCGTCTCCCGCGGCCGTGTCCATGCCGGGTCTCGGGTCGGCGCCCGGACCAAGGTCGGCGTCTGCACCCGTGCCGGGCACCGCGCACCACAGGGCGAACCCGCCAACGCCGCAGTAGAGGTCCCACAGGGTTCGGGGTGCGATCTCGTCGACCCAGGTCGCGACCTGATCGTAGAGGAGCGTGGCCGCCTCGGTGTTCGTCTGGAAGAAGCTCTGCGGGCGCAGGTGCAGGTCGACGCGCTCGAGGTCCATCCGCAGCGTCTCTCCGCGGAGCATGACCTCCCGACTGCCCTCGAGTGCGGCCTTGTGCTCGGGCAGCAGATTGACGGAGACGACCGTCGCCTGCGGGAGGGCGGCGAGCAGCCGGTCCTGACGTGCGGTGATGACCTCGAGTCCGAACTGGGAGCGGACGACGAACCGGATCATGAGGTCCCCCGAGGGGGCCGCGGTGACGTGGACGAACTTGAGTTCGCCTCGGCGGCTGGGGACATCGTAGGGGTCGAGTCCGGTGTCGTCGAGGAAGTCCGCGAGGGTCGGGATGACCGCGCAGATCGCCGGTGCCTGGATGCCGCAGTCGCGGAGGTCGACGCCGTCGAACTCGGCATCGAGGATGCCCAGCGTCACCGCACCGGCGCTGCCGCCCACGGCGAGCTTCGCCCGGTTGCGGAAGTCGTGGTCGGGACCCGCGGCGGCCGGCAGCCACGTGCGCGGCGGGTGATCGGCGAGGACGTCGCGGCACCAGGATTCCTTATCGGTGACCTGCTGCGCGTGCGGAGTCTCGATGAGCGTGCACGACCGGCAGCGGTGCGCCTCGAAGTACGGGCAGACCAGGCCCCCGGAGGTCGCCGAGGCGGGGGTGAGGGGCAGCGTGGTCATGACCGCCATTTTACGTCGCGGGAACCATGTGGCGGCGAGGGGACCGCCTGGGGCTGGTGCGCTCGCCTCGGAGCGGTCCCCTCGGAATGGTTCCGTCGACCTGGGGAGGGCCGAATGCATTGACCGCCTCACAGAGGAGCCCTAGACTCGGAGTAACCAAATCGATTTGTCTTACGGTTTGCCACGGCATCGGAGAATCCCGAAGGACATCATGAATCCTCTGCGCACCCTCCATGAAGCTCCGACGCTCCTCGTCCCCGAGCAGGTCCTCATGCCCCACGGCCCGCAGCGCGACTGCGCGGTCCTCGTCGTCGACGGAAGGATCGCGGAGGTCGACTCCCTCGATGCCCTCGCCTCCCGCCCGGCCTGCCTGGGCGCGAACCGCATCGACCTTCCGCGCCGACTCCTCATGCCGGGATTCATCGACGCCCACCATCACCTCTCGCAGGCGTTCGGCAAGTCACTCGTCTTCGGAGAGCCGTCCGAGATCTTCGCCCGAGTCTGGGTCCCCATGGAAGGACACATGGATGCGGAGGCCATCGAGGTCGCCACCAGGCTGGCGGCATGGGAGTCGCTGCGCGGAGGCTTCACCACGGTCGCCGACGCCGGGACGAGGGCCGGGGTCGACGTCGCCAGGATGGCCGAAGCCACGAACGAGGTCGGACTCCGGTGCGTCCTCGGGATCATCGGCAACGACCTCGGCGGCGGGGTGCGCACGGCCTCCGTCGCCGAGGTGAGGGCCGCCGCCGAACACCATCTGAGCAGGTGGGACGATGCCGACCTCGTCCATCCGTCCTTGGCCGTCTCCATTCCCGAGGCCGCCTCGGACGAGGCGCTGGTCGTCCTCGCCGAACTCACCCGCGAGGCGGGTTCGGTCTTCCAGACGCACCTCAACGAGCACCTGGCGGCGGTCGAGCGCTCGCTCATCACGGGCGGCGAACGACCGCTCGAACGACTCGACCGCCTCGGCGTGCTCGGTCCCGAACTCCTCGCCGCCCACGCGACCCTTGTCACTCCCCGGGAGATCCGCCTGCTCGCGGAGTCCGGAGCGGCGATCAGCTACAACCCCGTCGCGAGTTCGTGGAAGGGCAACGCCGTCGCCCCGGCCCTGCTCCTCCACGAACTCGGGGTGCGCATGGGCCTGGGCACGGACGGCACCCGGTCCGACGCGTTCCGCCTCCTCGATGCCGCTGAGACCGCCCAGCGGCTGACGACCGGCGTGGCATCCGGTGACTCCTCGAGCGGCGGTGGGTGGACCTGGTTGGAGAAGGGCCTGCGCGGAGGCGCCGACGCCGTCGGACTCGCCGGCAGAGTCGGCGAGATCGCTCCCGGCGCCCATGCCGACCTCCTCGTCGTCGACCTCGATGTGCCCGAGTTCGTGCCCTCGTGGGACCTTCCGTGGGAACTCGTGCGCCTCGGCAACCGCGACCAGATCGAGTCGGTCATCGTCGCCGGGCGTGTGCGCCTGCACCGAGGGTGGCCCGTCGACTGGGACGGGCACGGTCTGCTTGAGCGTGCCCGGCAGGCGGCCGATCGCGTCGTCGGCGGTTCGCCGATCATCCGCGTGGACCCGCTGTCCACCGAGCATCGGGCGTCCTGGATGAAGGAGCACGGCGCCGAGGTGGCTCAGGCGGAATCCGCTGTCCGCGCAGTCGATCCCTACGAGACTCCGGGGCCTCTGAGCGCCCGCGGTGCCTCAGGGGTCCGCGGATGACGGTCCTCGCATTCTCGATCGTCGCAGCGACGGTCCTCATCTCCGCGTTCGTCCAGGGGTCGACAGGTATGGGGTTCGCGATGATCGTCGCCCCGGTCGTCAGCTTCATCGACCCGACCCTCATCCCGGTCATGCTCCTCGTGCTCATGATCCCGCTCAACGCCTACGTCGCGGCTCGGGAGAGGAGCGCCATCGACTGGCACGGGGTGAAGTGGATCAGTGTCGGACGCTTCGCGGGGACATTCGCAGGACTCTGGATCCTCCTCATCGTCAACCTGCACCAGCTCTCCCTCCTCATCGGCTGGTCGACGCTCATCGCCGCCGTCGCAGCACTGCTCGCACCGAAGTTCTCACCGAATCGCACCGCCCTCGCAGCCGTCGGCCTCATCACGGGGGTGACTGAGACATCGACAGGAGTCGGCGGCCCGCCGTACGCGCTCGCCTACCAGCACAGTCCCGGCCCCGAACTGAGGTCGACCGTGGCCGTGTGCTTCCTCGTCGGTGAGGTGATCTCCCTGCTCGTGCTGGCGCTGAGCGGCCAGGTCGCCGGCCCGACCCTGGTCACGACGGCGATGCTGCTGCCCTTCCTCGTCGTCGGGTCCTTCCTCAGCCGCTACGTCCACCACCGCCTCGATGGTCCGGTGCTCCGTTACACGGTCCTCGGGTTCGCGATCGTCTCGGGTGCCCTCGTCATCATCCAGGCGTGATGCGACAGGCTCGGCTGTCCCCCGCGCCGGCCGTTCCACCGTGCAACCTCAAGTACCCTGAACCCATGCCTGCTCAACCGCGTCCGCATCGCGCGACGATCGCCGATGTCGCCCGCGAGGCCGGAGTCTCGCGGACGACGGTCTCCCATGCCCTCAACGGTCTGGGCAAGGTCAACTCGCAGACGCGTGAGCGGGTCATGGCTGTTGCCGCCGAACTCAACTATCGTCCGAGCGTGCGGGCGCAGGGCCTGCGGAAGGGGAGATCGCAGAGTCTCGCCCTCCTGTCCTCGATGCCGGCGGCGGTCTCAGCGGGCCCCTCGCAACTCGGCTTCTTCACAGAGCTGGCCATGAGCTGCGCCCGCACCGCGCTGCTGCGCGGGTACGTCTTCATGCTCACGCCTCCGGTGAGCGGCACCGACCCTGTCGACCGCCTCGACATCGACGGTGCGGTCCTCCTCGAACCCGCCGTCGACGACCCGATCGCCTCCGCCCTCGAGGCCCGGGGGATCCCCTACGTGACGATCGACGGTCCCGGCGGGGCTGCGCAGGCCAGTGGGGTCGTCGACCTCCGGCATGCGCAGACGGCAGAGCTGCTCGTCGAGCACCTCATCGCGCAGGGGGCTCGCAGGCCCGCCCTCATCGTCGGCACCAGCGAGCGCGGAGCCCAGGTGGCCGCGCGAAACGCGTATCTGGCGGCCGCCGCCGAGTACGGCTTCGCACCCGTCATCGCCGAAGCGGACGAAGAGGAAGGCGAGCCGGCCGGTGCCGATGCGGCTGGGGCCATCCTCAGCGATGCCCCGGATGTCGACGCCCTGTTCGTGCCGATCGACACGTTCGCCTCGGGTGCGGTGCGGGCGGCCGAGGCCGCGGGGCGCTCGGTCGGCGTCGACCTCCTCGTCGCGACACGGTATGACGGCCTGCGGGCGCGGACGAGCACCCCGCCGCTCACCGCGGTCGATCTCGGACTCGACGAGGTCGCGCGAGACGCCGTCGAGCTTCTGCTTGCCGTGCTCGATGGATCGCCCGCCTCTCCGGAGGTCGAGAGGCCCCACCGGCCGGATCCACGACTGATCGTCCGGGCGTCGACCGCGGGACCAGGCGGCCACCTCGGCGAGCGCCCTCAGATCCGGTAGTCCCCTGGCCGCTGTTCGAGCCGGCTCGGATCCTCGATCGGGGTGCGGGACTTCGGGTGCCTGTCTCTGCGTCCGGTGTGGTGGAAGAGGAGATTGAGGAGGACGGAGACGAATGCCGCCATCGCCACACCGCTGCCGAGGAGAGATGCCGCATTCGCGGGCAGGTGTGCGTACATGCCGGGGAGGAGGACGGGGAGCAGGCCAGCGGCGAGGCCGACGGTTGCCGTGATGAGATTGCCGGTCTGGTTGAAGTCGACACGGGCGAGCATCTGAATCCCGAGGACGGCGATGATCGCGAACACGACGACCGCGCTGCCCCCGACGACGGCCGGCGGGATGCCGTTGAGGATGCGGGCGAGCGGGCTGACGCCGATGAGGATGAGCAGGATGCCCGCGAATGCGGTGACGAATCGGCTGCGGACTCCTGATGCGCGCACGATTCCGACGTTCTCCCCACTCGTCACCAGCGCAGGGGTGCCGAAGAGGGCTCCGGCCACGGTGATGAGGCCATCGGCCCGGATGAGGCGGGGAACGTCTCGGGTGGGTTCGACCTTCTTCCCGACGATCTCCCCGTTGATGATCGTCTGGCCGGTGGCTTCGGCCATCGAGGCCAGTGCCCAGAGGAGCATGGGGATCGCTGCGGCCAGATCGAAGGTCGGTGCCCCGAGCGGCAGGAGCGTCGGGGTCGCGAACAGAGGACCGTCGAGCTGTTCGGTGAAGGTGGTCTTTCCCATGACGGCCGCGAGCACTGTCCCTCCGACGAGGCCAATGGCGATGGAGAGCTTGCCGAGCATGCCGCGCAGGAATCTGAAGGAGAGCACGGTGATGACGATCGTGACGCAGCCGAGAAGGAGGTTCTGTGGGTCTCCGTACGAGTAGGTTCCCGGTTCTCCGACGATGAGCTTGCCGGTGACCTGGATGAGGTTGATTCCGATGACGACGACCATGACGCCGATGACCAGTGGAGGAAAGAACTTGAGGAGTCTGACGAACAGCGTCACGGCGACGATGTAGAAGACGCCTGTGATGAGCACGGCTCCGACCGCCGTGGAGAGGTCGGTGCCTTGGCCGATCGAGATGAAGAGGATCGTCGCCGCACCGCCGGGAACCATGACGAAGGGCAGTCGCACCCCGATCCTCCACACGCCCACCGATTGGAGGATCGAACCGAGCCCGGAGAAGACGAACACCGCCGAGAGGACCGCCGACGTCGTCTGCGGCGACAGCGACAGTGCGTTGGCGATGAGGAAGACGGCTGAGATCGGCGTCGCCACCATGACGAGCACGTGCTGGATCGCAAACGGGATGAGCGTGTGCACCGGTCGCAATCGGTCGACAGGGTGGATGCGCGAGGGGTCGGATGCCGCATGGTCGGTGTTCGTGTCAGCTGCCATCGCTGGGGTCTCTCCTTCGCCAGGGACCTCGTCGCTGAGGCCCATCGACCGCGGCCGAGGCCGCAGGCGCGTGAGTAGGGATTCACTAGAGCCAAATCGATTTGTTCAATCGTGGCGGGAGTCACACTCGACTGTCAAGGGCGGATTCGGATACTGGGATGCCGGGTCGGCCGCCGGCGTGGGATGGGAGGGTCGTGCGCGGACTTGGGGGTCGTGCGGGGACTTAGGGGTCGTGGGGACGCGCGGGAACCATGTCGCGGCGAGGGGACCGGCCGAGGCTGGTGCGCTCGCCTCGGAGCGGTCCCCTCGGGATGGTTCCGTCGACCCGAGGGGGCTGCGCGGGCGACTCAGTCCGCGGTCTGGGCGCTCTTCATCGCATCGTAGGCGGCCAGCGCCGCCTGCCGTGACTCGCCGAGGTCGACGATCGGATCGCCCTCACCCACCGGACCGTCGAGACGGGGTCCGGACTCCTTGAGCCACCGTGTGACATAGACGCGCTCAGGATCGAAGCGGGCGCGCTGCCGCTCGGGATTGAAGACGCGGAAGAACGGTGAGGCATCGGCCCCGCAGCCGGCGACCCACTGCCACGACACCGGGTTGTTCGCCTCATCGGCGTCGACGAGCGTGTCCCAGAACCACTGCTCCCCGGACTGCCATGGCAGCAGCAGGTTCTTCATGAGCAGGCTGGCGGTGACCATGCGCACGCGGTTGTGCATCCAGCCGGTCTGCCACAGCTGCCGCATTCCCGCATCGACGAGGGCGATGCCGGTCCTGCCCTGCTGCCAGGCCGCGAGCGCCTCGGGGTCGTCCTCGTAGGGGAATTCGGCGAACTCGGGTCTCATCGGACGCCAGTCCAGGTCGGGCACGTGGAAGGTGAGGTGCCACGCGAACTCGCGCCAGTAGAGCTGCCGCACCCACGCCTCGCGATCGCTGGCACCGACATCGGTGAGAGCGGTGACGGCGGCGAGGAGCTGCCGCGGGGAGACCTCGCCGAACCGCAGTCGCGGCGAGAGCCTCGACGTGCCGTCCCGGTCTGCGGGGATGTCGCGGTCCTCGGCGTAGCCGTCGACCCGGGCGCCGAGGTCGTCGACCTCCTCCTCGGCGGCAGTGCATCCGGGCGTCCAGTGCCCGGCGATCGTGTCCTCCCACCACGGGAACGGTGAGGTGCGCGAACCCTCGGTGCCGCTGTCCCCACCGGCGGGGCCCGCGGGTGAGAGGAGTGCGAGGTCGTCGATCGTGGCGACGAGATGCGAGTCGGACTCACGGACCTGCTCGATCCGGGCGGCGGTGTCGGAATCGAGTGTCTGCGCCGGCGGTACCGGCAGCGGCGAGCCGACCGGAACCTCGCGGGCGGCGTTCCAGAACGGGGTGAAGACCTTGTAGTACGCGCTCGCCGAGGATGGTTCGACCTGCCACGGTTCGACGAGGAGGGCGCCGGGTGAGGCTTCGACGGCGATGCCGTTCTCGCCGAGTGCGTCGGTGACGACCTCGTCGAGAGCACGTGAGGCCGGTGCGTAGCGGCGCGACCAGCGGACCGTGTCCGCTCCGAGGTCGGCTGCGACCGCGGGGATGATCTCGGCCGCGGGTCCGGCCGCGACGAGAAGGGGGATGCCGAGCGAATCGAGTTCCCGCTCGAGGACGGTGAGCGACTCATGCACCCACCACCGGGCGGCTGCGCCGAGCGGTCGGGGGCCCCGGCCTTCCTCGTCGCGGACCTCGCGGACCCAGATCGCGACGACGTCGCCGTCGGCGCGCGCGGCGCTGAGCGCTTCGTGGTCCGATACGCGCAGATCGTCGCGGAACCAGAGCAGGGTGAGGTGGCGCGGATCGGTGAAGGCCATGAAGAGGATTATGACACCGAGACTGCCGATTCGGCGGGCTGTGCGCTCAGAGGAAGGAAGGCTGTGCGCTCAGAGGAAGGCGAAGCTGAGGATGAGGAAGAGCGCGAATGAGACGATCGGGGCGACCACTGCGACCGCGGTTGCGATGATGCCCAGAGTGCGGCCCCGGTCGGACACGGCTGCGACGATGCCGAGGACGAGACCGGTGAGGCCTGCGACCGTGCACAGTGCCTGCACGCTGAAGAGCGTCACCCCGAGGTTCGTGTACCACGCATCGTCGCCGAAGTACGAGCCGGTCGCCGCCTCCGCAGGCCCCGCGGTGACTCCGAGGATCGCCGAGGCGACGAGGGAGATGCCGGCAGCTGCGAGAGCGAGGAGGAGCGCCCACCTCCCGAGTCGAGACGACCCGGGGAGTGCCCGATGCGACGGCGGCGTCGACGGGGCCGGTCTGCACCGGGCGGTGGACCGCCGGGACGGCGTCGGCAGACACGGAGGCTGCACCAGTGGCGCCGCCGTAGACGGTGCCGCCGTAGACGGTTGGGCCTGGGTAGACGGTGCCACCGGGCTGGGCGAGAGTGGCGCGTGCAGGCGGGTCGGTCGGGGCGATGGCCGGTCCCTGTGCCGCGAGCTCGTCATCGGTGGGCTGGGGGAACGCGAAGTTCGGCGAGGTCATGGTCACGACGCTACGCACGCCCGAGCGCGGGTCCCATGCGGCTTCCCCATGCCCCGGGTCGGGAAAACCTCACACTCTCATCGCAGCGACGTGCGGCCGCCTCTCCCACCCGGGGTGCATCCCACCCGGCGGCCTCTCCCACCCGGCGTGCATCCCACTCGGCGGGCAGCACTCCCTGAGGCACCAGTGACCTGCTCCCGCCCGAGTCCCTTCTCAGCCCTTGGTCGCGGCGATGAGGAACCGCATCTGCGTGACCTCGATCGGTCGGCGCTCGGCGGCAAGTCGTTCGAGGGCGCCGATGTGATCGCCGACGACGAAGCCCGGAACATCCCAGGGGACGTAGGCGAGGTACTCGATGACCGCCTCGACGTCGGTGAACCGCATCGTGCCCATCCACCTCCGCGCCGCCTCGACCGTGAGCCCCTGCGCTTCGACCTCGTCGACGCAGCGTTCGAGCTGGACCTCGGGGTTCTCCGGGGTCCCGCCGAACCACCGGCGGAACTCCTCGGCCTCGGTGCTGTCGACCTGCTGGGTGAGGAAGAGGCCGCCAGGGGCGAGGATGCGGGCCACCTCGGCGATGTCATAGCTCTCATGCCGGTTCATGACGACGTCGAACTGCCCGTCCTCCCACGGCATGGGGTCCCCGGATTCGCTGTCGTACTCGGTGACGTCGATCCCGTAGTCCTCGAGCGCCGAGGTGGCCACGGGAACATTGGGTGCCCACCCCTCGCTCGCGTGGATCGCGACATCCGGGACGGAGGCGGCATTGCGGCCGCGGAAGCGCTTGACGATGGAGATGAGGCGCTCGCCGCCGCCGGTGCCCATGTCGAGCACCTCGTCGGCGTCCTCGATCGCGTCGAGGCACATGGTGTCGAAGTCCCAGGGCGGGTCATCGGCGATGAGGCGGCCTTCGAGGGCGGTGAAGTTCCATCCGGTCATCGCTGCGGTCTCGTGGATCCAGGTCCACCGGGAATGGCGTTCGGCCGTGGATTCGGCGCGAGCGCGGCTGCTGTCGGCGAATTCGGGCATCTCGACGCTCCTTCGTCTGGCACGGCGGCCGTTGCTTCGAGCGTAGCCGAGTCCCCGCGGCATGCGAAGCACCGTTCGAGCACGATTCGGACTCGGCGGCTCCGGCGCAGGCGGGCGACGATGTGGCCGGCGACGCGCCGACGACATCGCCGGTTGCGCGCCGACGGATCGCCGACGTGGCGCCTCGGGATCCTCCGGCGACGCGCCGAGAAGATCGACTCAGACGAGGAAGGAGACGACGAGGACGACGATGCTCAGCGCGAGCAGCCCGAGGCAGTTGAGCCAGAAGTCCCGACCGATGTACCGGGCGCGGAGGTGCGACCACGCCGCGGCGAGGAAGTAGACGACGATGCCGACGGTCGCGGCGAGACCGACGCCGGGGATCCAGAAGCCGGCGACGAGTCCGGCCGCCGCGAGGAACTTGACGACGGCGAGCACCCACCACCAGTCCCGGGGCAGCCCGACCCCGTCGAGGCAGGCCGCGATCGCCTTCGGCGGGCGGAACGTCATCACGCCGTCGCCGAAGACGATGAGGGCGAGGACCGCCACCGGCCACCACGGATCGGGGAGCAGGGTCACGGCAGCCACCTCGGCGAGGGGATCGTCACCGCAGCTACCGCGGTGGGCGCGCTCACGGGGCACCCCGGAACCGGGTGTGGAAGGCGATGATGTGGGCGAGTGCCGCGACGGCGTCGTCGAAGCCCATGTCGCTGGCCGCCCATCGGAAGAGCACACCCATGTACGAGTCGTAGAGCGCCGCCGCCGAGGCCCGCGCATTGGGTTCGCTGATCCCGATCGAGACGAGGTTGTCCCGCAGCGAGGCCTGGAGCGCCTCGGAGAGTCCGGCGAAGACGTCGGGCCTGCCGTGGACGCGGATGAGCGCGGCCGCGTAGTCGCGGGCGAGGTCCTCGTGCGCGGCGAAGAACTCGAGGAACGGGAGGAAGATCCCGAGCAGATGGTCCTGGACCGCCGAGGCGGGCGGCCGTTCCGCCCGAGCGTGCGGAAGCGCGTACGTGCCCGCTTGGAGCTGCGCGATCCACCGGTCGTAGCAGGCGATGAGGAGGGCGTCCTTGTCCCCGACGGCCATCACCCGGCCCACGGACACTCCAGCGGACTCCGCGATCGCCCGTACGGTCGTTCCCCGGTACCCGCGGTCGAGGAAGAGCTCGGCGGCGACGGTGAGGATGCGTTCCTCGGTCCGCTGTAGCTGCGCCGCACGGGCATTCGACTGAACACGTTCAGTGGACATGCATCCACTCTAGGTCCGCGCGTCATCCGGCACAAGGTCGCCGAGGTGTCGAAGAGATGACGATCGCGCGCACAGGAGGTGCGCCCACCCTGTGTTGTCGCGACAGAAGAGTTAATGTACCTTAACTTCATGCCATCGAACGCGTCGGAGACACAGCGGGGGACCGCCTCGGCGAGGAAGCGGGGGACGTCCTCACTCCTCCTGCTCGGGCCGGCCTTCGTCGCGGCCGTCGCCTACGTCGATCCCGGCAATGTCGCGGCCAACCTCACCGCCGGCGCCGAGTACGGGTACCTCCTCGTCTGGGTCCTCGTCGCCGCGAACCTTATCGCCGTCCTCGTCCAGTACCTGTCCTCGAAGCTCGGCCTCGTCTCCGGGCAGTCGCTGTCCGGGATCCTCGGTCGGCGACTCGGGCGCAGGCGTCGGCTCGCCTATTGGGGGCAGGCGGAGATCGTCGCGATCGCCACCGACCTCGCCGAGGTGGTCGGCGGCGCCATCGCGCTCAAGATCCTCTTCGACCTTCCGCTCCTCCTCGGCGGGGTCATCGTCGGCATCGTCTCCCTTGTCCTCCTCTCGATCCAGTCCTCGCGCGGGCAGCGGCCTTTCGAGTTCGTCATCATCGGCTTCCTCGCCATCATCGCGATCGGCTTCCTCGCCGGGCTCGTCGTCGGCGATGTCGACTGGGGGCAGGCCGCCGGCGGGCTCCTTCCCCGGCTCGAGGGGACGAACTCGCTCGTCCTCGCCGCCTCGATGCTCGGGGCCACGGTCATGCCGCACGCGATCTACCTCCACTCCGCGCTCTCGGTCGATCGGCACGGCGGACAGCCGCGCACGGCGATCCCGCGTCTGCTCCGGGCCAGCCGCTGGGACGTCGTCGCCTCCCTCGTCATCGCCGGATCGGTCAACATCGCGATGCTCCTCCTCGCCGCCGCTGCCCTGCGCGGTGAGGGCGGCACCGACACGATCGAGGGCGCGCACGCGGTCGTCACGGCTAACCTCGGCGAGGTGGTCGGGCTCTTCTTCGGCATCGGACTCCTCGCCTCGGGGCTCGCGTCGTCGGCGGTCGGCTCCTATGCGGGGGCCTCGATCATGCAGGGGCTGCTGCGGGTCGACATTCCCATCGTGTGGCAGCGGGCGGTGACGATGATCCCCGCGCTCATCGTGCTCGCGATCGGCGCCGATCCCACGTGGGCGCTCGTCCTCAGCCAGGTCGTCCTCAGCCTCGGAATCCCCTTCGCCATGGTTCCGCTCGTGAGACTGACGGCGAACCGGGCGATCATGGGTGAGTACGCCAACGGGCGGTGGATCACGACGGCCGCGGTTATCGCCTCGGCGCTCATCATCGCCCTCAATGTCGCGCTCCTCGTGCTGCTCGCCCTCGGCATCGAGTAGGCCGGGCGCCCTGGGGCGATTGTGGCCTCGGCGCCGCGCGAGCCGGTGCGCCGAGACGGACACTTCGCGCCGAGACCGACACTTCTGAGCGTCGGTCTCGGCGCGAAGTGTCGGTTTCGATGAGGCGAGGTGGTTGTCTCGGCGTCAGGTGGCTGTCTCGATGCGAAGTGGCGGTCTCGGCGCTGAGTGGCGGTCTCGACGAGGCGCGCTGGCGGTCTCGCCTGGCTCAGCGCCCGCGGAGGTCGACCGGGCGGAGGATAGTCCGCGGGTCGGAGCGCACCCACCACGGCACGGGCTCACTGGCTGCCTTCGCCGCGCGGCGTTCGTCCCGGGTGGCGTAGCGGTAGGTGAACATCCGAGCGCGGATGAGCGCCGGTGCCTCGCCGTCGAAGGGGTCGGGGCCGAGCAGCCTGCGGATGAGGGGGTCGCCGGTGCCGAGGCGTTCGACGAGGGCGAGGAACCACGAGTCCCGATAGTCGCCGAGGGCGGCGAACCACATGAGCCAGTCGAGGCGCAGATGGTAGGGGGCGACGACGGGGCCGCGACGGTCGACGTCTCCGGGTTTGCCCTTGAACACGTACTCTCTCCACCCATCGGTGCCCGAAGGGTCGAGGGTGCCCTCGATCGCGATCTCGTGGCGGACCTCGGACATCGACCCGAACGCGCCGTAGGCGTTGCCGAGCCCCCACCGGTTGAAGTGCGCGTTCATCAGCTGCCGCGGGGAGAAGAGGTTGCGCAGCGCGGGAACATTGAGCACGCACTGCCACACGACGAACGCGACGATGAGGAGGACCCACCACAACGGGGAGGTCAGGGTGTCAGCGGGAGTGCCGGTCGCCTCGGCGAGGGAGGCCTCGTCCACCCGGCGAACGGCGGCGTCGATGCCCCACTCGGGCCACGGACCCCCGACGATCCAGTGGAAGAACGAGTCGCTGATCCCCGCGCACGCGAGGAGGATCGTCGCCCAGTTGAGCCACGCATAGTTGCCGGTGATGACGAGCGCGAGCTGGGTGATGATGATCGCCGTGGCCGCGAACGAGGCGATCGGCTGGGGGAGGAAGAGCAGCCACGGAGCGATGAGCTGGACGATGTGGCTGCCGAGGGTCTCGCCCTTGTGCCACCACGTCGGCATGAGGTGGGCGGTGCGGCTGAGCGGATTCGGCATCGGCTGGGTCTGATGGTGGTAGTTCATCGCGGTGAGATCGCGCCATGAGCTGTCGCCGCGCATCTTGATCATCCCGGCACCGAATTCGACGCGGAGGGTGAACCAGCGCAGCAGGAGGATCATGAGCAGCGGCGGGGCGACCGCGTGCGATCCGAGGAAGCCGACGAGGAATCCGGCCTCGAGCAGCAGGCTCTCCCAGCCGAAGCCGTAGAAGCGCTGGCCGATGGACGAGATCGAGAAGTAGAACCACCACATCGTCAGGAACACCGGGATCGGCACCCACGCAGGACCTGCCTGAGGGAGACCGACGATGACGGTGACCGCGAGGACCATGCCGAGGGCGCAGACGATCCGCAGGTTCCGGTCGGAGTACGGAGTGCGCGACCACCGGAAGAGACTCGGTGCCTGCTTCGCGGTGGTGAGCGCGAGGAAGCGCGGTGCCGGCAGCAGACCCTTCTCGCCGAGGAGGGCCGGGAACTCGTTCCACGCGTTGAGGAAGGCGATGAGGAAGAGGACGGCGAAGCCGCGTTGGAGGATCTCGCGGGCGATCGTGTAGTCGGGCGCCTCGAGCAGGACGAGCAGTGTGCTGAGGTCCATCGTCTCCTCCTTCCCGCCGAGGCGGTCGCCGCAGCCGCCCGCAGGCTCGGTTGCCGTCCCCGCCCGCAGGGCCGGTTGCCGCAGCCGCGACGCCTCTCACTTCCGACTATGGACCGTTTCTGTGATGTGGGCAACAGCGGGAACCGCTATCCTCTGGTCTACGGCGCGAACCCGTGTCGAAGCACGTCGGCTTGCCGCGACCTCGGTCGCAGAGCCGCCGGGCTGGTTTCCCCACAGCACCCAGGAGGCATCATGAGCGATCACCCGCAGAAGACGAAGGAGGCCATCCTCGGCCATCCCGCTCCGCGAGACATCGAGTGGAAGCACTTCATCACGATGTGGGAGAACTACGCCGACAAGGTCGAGCAGGAGTCGGGCGATCGTCTCGCGGTGGACATGAACGGCCACCGCGTCGTCTTCCGCCGTCAGCACGACGGACTCGTGAGCATCGAGGACATCGAACGCGCTCGCCACCTTTTCGCCTCCCACGAGAGCACCGAGGGCCAGGGGCACCTCTTCGTCGTGACGATGACGGACGAGGACGCCCGCTTCTACGACTTCGACCTCAGCGCCCACGACGTCGAGGTCGACCAGCACAAGCATGAGAAGAACCCCGACTCCCGCGGGCACCACATGCGCACGGTGGAGAAGAAGACCGGTCGTGACGACAAGAAGGACCTCGACCGGTTCTTCGACGATCTCGTCACCGAGATCGATAAGGAGGCTGCCGGTCGCGACTTCGTCCTCCTTGGGCACGGGACCGGCACGTCGAACGCTGCCGAGGAGTTCGAGAAGTTCCTCGCCCACCGGCATGAGCCGCTCCACGAGCACGTCATCGCCTCCGGGGTCATCGACCTCAGTGCCGCGGGTCTTCCCGAGATCGAGAAGAAGGCTCAGGAGCTCGCCGGGCGGTGACTCCCAGGGCGGTTCGGTGAACGCAGTGAGAATCCTCTCCGTCCCTGTTCACAACGGCAGTTTTCACAAGTAGCCTGTCAGCATGGCGGCTCGTTCCACGGGGGACGACGCTGACCCGCACACCACTCGAGAGATGACGCGGGTGCCGCCGAGGGCAAGTGACATCAAGGAGGAATCATGACAGAGTCCAACTTCGATCCCAACGAGAACGAGGGCCCGGCCGACGGCGGCGCCGCAGGCCAGCCCGGTGTCCACGACGGCGGTGCTGACGGTGGAGCGGAAGGTCCCGCGGACGGCGGTGCTTCGGGTCAGCCCGGTGTCCACGATGGCGGTGCCGACGGTGGTGCCGAAGGTCCCGCGGACGGCGGCGCCTCAGGTCAGCCCGGTGTCCACGACGGTGGCGCCGACGGTGGAGCGGAAGGTCCGGCCGATGGCGGCGCCGGCGGCACCCAGGGCGTCCACGACGGCGGCGCCGACGGCGGTGCCGAAGGTCCCGCCGACGGTGGAGCCTCGGGTGAGCCGGGTGTCCACGACGGTGGTGCCGACGGAGGAGCCGACCGGCTTTGAGCACGTTCTCCCCTGATCTCCGACACCCCGGCGTCGACAACGGCGCCGGGGTGTTGGAATCACGCCTCATCGACATTCCCCGCACGACGTTCGCCGATGACTACTGGGGCAGGCGCGCCCTGCTCAGCCGTGGTGTCAGCGACTTCTCCGACCTGTTCTCGGCCGACGCGGTCGACGAACTCATCTCCGCACGAGGACTGCGGTCCCCGTTCCTTCGGGTCGCCAAGGACGGTGCGACCCTTCCGACCTCGTCGTTCACCTCTCCCGCCGGTGTCGGAGCGACGATCGGCGACCAGCTCGACGACACCCGCCTGTGGCGTCAGTTCCATGACGGTGCGACCCTCGTCCTCCAGGCGCTGCAGCGGACCTGGGAGCCGATCGGGGCCTTCTCCTCGGCGCTGAGCGAGGAGCTCGGCAACCCGGTCCAGGCGAACGCCTACATCACCCCGCCACAGAACCAGGGCTTCGACGACCACTACGACGTCCACGACGTCTTCGTCCTCCAGATCCAGGGGACGAAGCGCTGGGTCATCCACGAACCGGTCTTCGACTCGCCGTTGCGCGACCAGCCGTGGACGGACCGCCGTGAGGCCGTCGGTCGGGCCGCCGCGACAGAGCCGGCGATCGACGCGGTCCTCGAACCCGGCGATGCCCTCTACCTGCCTCGCGGATGGCTCCATGCGGCCACGGCTCAGGGTGAGGTCTCGATCCATCTCACCCTCGGCATCCACAACTGGACCCGCTTCGCGGTGGCCGAACAGCTCGCCCAGGTCGCGCTCGCACACCTCCAGGATGACCCGGCGATGCGCGCGAGCCTGCCGCTGGGGGAGTCCCGCCCCGACGCGGACGTGCTCGAGCGCATCAAGCAGGCGATGATCGCCGCCGTGACCGAGGCCGACCCGACCGCAGGCATCGACCGCACCCGGCGATCGCAGGCCCGCCCCGCACCACTCGGCCCCCTCGCCCAGCACGAGGCGATGAAGTCGCTGAGCGGAGACACCCCCCTTCGGCTTCGGGCAGGACTTGACCCGACGCTCAACGGCGAGCGCCTGCACACGCGCATCGGCTGGTTCGACTTCACCGCCGACGACCTCGCGGCCGTGCGCGCCCTTCTCGACGGCGTCCCACGTTCGGTCGATGAGATCGGACGCCCCCTGGCCGAACGGCTGCTGGCCGCCGGCGCCCTCGTCCCTGCCCTCGTCTGAGCGTGTGAACTCCCGACCGGCCCGGAACCAGCAGCACCGAGGATGAGCAGACGACGATGACGCAGGCCTTCCGCTGTTCGAACGCCGCCCGGGACCGCGGCGACGGGATCGTCGGCACCGCGCCGATGGGCACGTTCTGGGTGCTCATCGAGCATCGCGGGGGCTGGCCGCTCAACGGCTTCGAGGGCCTCGACATCGACTGGCGCGTCCGCTCCGAGGTCTTCTACGCCGCGCAAGCGCTGCGCGCGCGGATCCTCCTCATCCGCCGTCCCGGCCGGCGCACGCGCGGCGGTCCCGGCGTCTGGGGTGTCATGCACCTCGCCGGACCGGGGCGCCTTCACCAGATGTGGGGGTCGTGGGACGACGACTCCGATCTCCTCGAGATCGTCGGCGCCCTGGAGGCGATCCGGAACCGACCCGCGGAGTCGACTCCGGGTGCGATCCCTGAGGCACCCTTCGCCGAGGCGGTCGACCTCCCCTCCGTCGAACTCGACGAGACGTACGACGCCGGGCTCCTGCCCCCGGTCGTCCTCGTCTGCGCGCACGGTCAGCACGATGTCTGCTGCGCCGTGCGCGGCAGGCCCGTGGCCGCAGTCCTCGCCGAGGAGTGGCCCGACCTCGTGTGGGAGTGCACGCACGTCGGCGGTGACCGGTTCGCCGCGAACATCCTCGTCGTCCCCGACGGCGTCTACTACGGCAACCTCGACGAGGAATCTGCGCTCGACGTCATCTCCGGCCACCTCGCCGATGAGATCGACGGGTCTCACCTGCGCGGATACACCGACCTCAACTCCCTCGAGCAGGTCGCGGTCGCGGCCGTCCTCGAGCATGCGGGACCGGCCGGACGCTTCGACTACGCGATCGGTGCGACCACCTCGGCGGGTGGGGTGTGGACGGTGAGGGTCGAGGGCACACGACCTGAGTTGGGATCCTTCGACGTCGTCATCGGGGTGAGCCGGTCGGCCCCGAACTTCCTCACCTGCCGCGGGGTCGAACGGGCGGTGGCCAACGTCTTCACCGTCACCGAGGTGAGGCCCGCCGGCGCGACCTGAGCCGGCGCATCGCCTCTTCCGCAGTCTCGACGACGACTGCCGGGCTGACTCGGCGACGCCGTGCTCGACCCACCGACCGACCGCCTCGGCGGAGGACGATCCGCTACGCTGAGCCCATGCGTGCAGGCGAAGTGTCCGAGGTCAGCCAGGACTACCTCAAGGCGATCTGGTCAGCGCGCGAGTGGGGCGGGGACCCGATGACGGCGACCGAGCTCGCCCAGCGCTTCGGCACGACGAAGGCCAACGTCACCGAGGTCCTCAAGCGGCTCGACGAGCTTGGCCTCATCCACCGGGTGCCCTACCGTCCGCCCGAGCTCACTGCCGCGGGGGAGACGATCGCCGTGTCGATGGTTCGGCGCCACAGGCTCATCGAGACGTTTCTCGTCGAGTCGCTCGGCTACAGCTGGGACGAGGTCCACGACGAAGCCGAGTCCCTCGAGCACGCCGCCTCCGACCTCCTCATCGACCGGATCGACGAGTTTCTCGGGCACCCCGCCGCGGATCCGCACGGGGACCCGATCCCCGGCCCCGACGGTGCCGTCGAGTCACATAGGACCTCGCTCCTCCTCGCCGAGGCGGACCCGGGCACGTACGTGGTGCTGCGAGTTTCCGACGCCGATCCGGAGATGCTTGCGATCCTCGCCGAGGCGGGACTCCGCCCAGGTGCCGCCGTTATGGTCGTCCCCGGTGCAGGTGAGGGCATGGTCGCGGTCGCCGTCGACGGCGGCGCACCGACCGAGATCGAGTCGGCGGCCGCCTCGGCGGTCTATCTGTCCTAGGGAATCAGTTGTCGCTCAGACGATTCCGTCCTCTTCGGCATCCGCATCGGTCGACCAGAACCGCGGGTCGTGGTCTTCGACAGTCGTCCCGCAATCGACGCAGGTTCGGAACTCGATGGTGCCGTCATCATTGAGTGGGCCCGGGCTGAGGCTGCTGGACTCATTGCAACTCGGACACCAGCCGTTGATGTACCGGTGGATATGCGAACCGATATTCGACACCATTTCTGCTCCAAGATCATCAGACAGCGAAGTGTTCTCGTCAGCATAGTCGGCGGATGGGTGGCGACCTGTAGGTCATTCTGCCTTGGGCTCGTGCCGTGGGTACCGCCCGGAGGCGGTGAACACTGCGGCGATGCGAGCATCTGCAGCCTCGTCCCCATCGGTGAGGTTCGTGTGCCGGCCCGCGCGCATCGACGTTCGATGAATTCGCAGGAACCACCCGACGTGCCGTCGCGAGACGGGAGTAGGCTCGCAGTCACCAGCCGACGAGAGCGCCGGCTCCGGATGTAGAGGAGCAGCGAACATGGCAAGAACAGTGGCCGACGACCTGTGGGGAATGCTCATCGACGCAGGCGTCGAACGGGTCTACGGCATCGTCGGAGACGCACTCAACCCGACGATCGACTCCCTTTCCCGACACCCGCAGATCGAGTTCATCCACGTCCGCCACGAGGAGTGGGGCGCCTTCGCCGCCTCGGCGGACGCCCAGCTCAGCGCGGGGCCCGTCGTCGTCTGTGGGACCGCGGGACCCGGCGTCACCCATCTGCTCAATGGTCTCCTCGACGCCCTCCACGAACAGGCTCCGGTCATCGCGATCGCCGGTGATGTCGAGACGAGCATCATCGACACCGATGCCGTCGAGGAGATCAGCCCGTACGACCTCTTCCGCACCGCCTCCCTCTATACCGGGCGCGTCGTCAGCCCCGAACAGTCGCGGGCCGTCTTCCAGCAGGCGATCACGATCGCCACCGAGGACCTCGGTCCCACCGTCATCGCCCTGCCCGGCGACGTCGCCAGCGCGAAGTCGCCCTTGGACGCACCGCCGAAGTACACGCCCTCGCGCCGTTCCGTGCTCACCCCACGCGATGAGGACGTCCGCGCGGTCGCCGACCTCATCAACTCCCGCGAGAAGATCTTCCTCTTCGGCGGCAACGGCACCGAGCACGCCGCTGACCTCGTGCAGGAGCTCTCCGACAAGGTGAGTGCCCCGGTCGGGTACACGCTCAAAGGCAAGAACTGGCTCGAGGCAGGCAACCCCAACGCCGTGGGCATGACTGGGCTCCTCGGCTACGGGGCGGCCAACGACTGCATCAAGCACGCCGACGTCATGGTCATGCTCGGCGCCGACTTCCCGTTCCCCGGGTTTCTCGACCGCGGGCATGCGAAGGTCGTCCAGGTCGACAACCTGGCCTCCCACCTCGGGCGTCGTGTCGCGCTCGAGATGGGTGTGCCCGCCGATGTGCGGGCCTTCCTCGAGAAGCTCCTGCCGCTCGTCGAACGGAAGTCCGACGACGAGTTCCTCCGCACCGCACAGAAGACGACCGAGGGCTGGACCAAGCGGCTGCGGCACTACGTCGACGGGGGAGAGAAGCGCTCGCCGATCCGCCCCGAGTACCTCGCCTCGCTGCTCGACGAGCTCATCGACGAGGACGCGATCGTCACCGCCGACACCGGCACCTCAGTGATCTGGGTCGCCCATCAGATGAGCTTCGGCGGCGACCGGATCCAGTTGGGCTCGTACTCGTGGGCCTCGATGGCCGACGCCTCCCCGTATGCGTTCGGCGCGACGAAGGCGGTGCCGGGCCGTCAGGTCATCGCGTTCTGCGGTGACGGGGGATTCTCGATGCTCGGCCTCGGCGATCTCCTCACCGAACGCCAGCACAGGTCCCCGATCGTCCACGTCGTCCTCAACAACGAAGAGCTCGACTTCGTCAACATCGAACAACAGGAAGCCGGCTTCCGGCCCTGGGGCACGGGCTTCCCGGCGGCGAACTATGCGGCCATCGCCGAAGGCTTCGGGGTCAAGGGCATCCGGTGTGAGGACCCTGCCCGCCTGCGCGACCAGCTCACCGAGGCGCTCGCGCACAGGGACGGGCCCGTCGTCGTCGATGTCGTCGTCGACAAGCGCGCGCTCGCGCTGCCGTCGACGGTCGACGCCGAGCTCGTCGGGAAGTTCACGCTCAGCGTCTTCAAGCGCGCACTCCACGGTGAGATCCCCGAGCTGTGGGAAGAGGCGAAGGACAACATCCGCCTCCTGTGACGATCATTCGCCGCTGAGCGGATTCATCGCCGAGGTGGACTCGTCATCGCCGTCGATCGGTCGGTCGGGGGATGGAGCGCCGAGGTGGGGCGACCGCGAACGGCCGACCCACCTCGGCGGATTCACTCACCCCTGTCGGCGGGGCAGGTTCCACCGCGGCTGCGGCTGACTCTTCTTCCCGTGCTGGGGCATGTAGCCGCGCTCGGCCTGCAGGTGGGCCTTGTCGTGGCTCTTCGCCGAGGTGTCGACTCCCGGGATCGGGGCGTCGAGCCGAGCGGCCGGCTTCTCGACGCCGACGATCGGCAGCTCACCGGTGATGACGGGCTTGTCCTTCGTCTGAGCGTTCTTCTTCGCACCTTTGTCGTTGCGCATTGTCTCTTCCTTTCCTCGTGCCTTCTCCGGCGTGGTGGTGGTCCTCTGCGTCCGGCGTCCGGTCGGTCGTCCGGCCGGTGTCGCAGGGCTGCTGGCAGACAGGGCGGTGTAGAGCCCGGCCCACTGTTCGGAGGTGAGTTCGCGGGGCAATGCGTCTCCTCTGATGTGATGGCGGTCCATGGTCGATTGCAGTCGTCGTCGGTCGGTGAGCTTCATGTGGGTGAGGATTCCTTTCATTCCGCGTCCGCGACCGGTGAAGGCCGCGTGGACGAACTGCTGGTAGGAGGACCGGTCCCGGTGGGGGACCAGCCCGGTCGGGAGGCGGTCGACGGTGAGGATGCCGCCGTCGACGCTCGGCTTCGGGGAGAACGCGTGGGCCGGGACCCGTTCGATGAGGCGGAAGTCGAACCAGGGGCTCCACTGTGCGGTCATCATCGTCGCCCCGCCCACTCCGGCGCGTTTGCGTGCGACCTCCCACTGGGTGAGGAGCACCGCTGTGCGCCACGTGCGAGCGCGCAGCAGTCGCCGGAGGATGGGCGTGGTGAGGTGGAAGGGCAGGTTGCCGACGACCACCTCGGCGTCGAACCGAGTTCTCAGAGCATCGGCGTGCTCGACTCGTGCGCGGGGGAATCGGTGTGAGAGTTCACTGATCCTCGTCTCGTCGATCTCCACGAGGGTGAGCGGCCTTCCGAGCCGGTAGAGCTCGGCGGTCACGGCACCCGCGCCGGGTCCGATCTCGAGGATCGAGCCCTCGGTGCCGCGGGTGAGGCTGACGATCGTGGCGATGTGGCTGTGGTCGCGGAGGAAGTTCTGGCCGAGTTCCTCTCGGCCGCCGGCCCGCGAATGCGGACGCTGGGAATGGGGTCGCATGGCGTGGTGCTCCAGGAATGGGATGGAGAGCACCCGAGGCTGCGGAATGCGAAGACACTGGTGAGATGCCGGGATCCGACCGTGATGGCGGGATCGGACGGTGTGTCTTCGGTGGTTGCCGCGTCGCCCGGATGCCGATGACTATCCGGGAGGACAGCGCGCAACTGCGTGATCGGTGACAGCCCGACCCGAGAGAGGATCGGGGTTCCTGTTCAGGTCGCGACGGGTATGAGTGCCGACGCGGTCAGCTCCGGCTGAGGGCGATGCTCAGCGGCTGAGGAAAGATCGAGGAACGTGCGCGCTGTCAGGCGCGGCGGTCACGGATGTAGAAGTTGAGCGCAGTCATTGCGCCGCGATTCAATGTTCCCATGAGCGCCAAGGTAGCACAGGTGGCCGCGCGCGGGCCAGGGTTCGCGCGAAGTTCGTCGGGCTGAGCCCCGGTGCCCGCTGAGCCGGTACCGTGCATGCAGTTGCCCGCTGAGCCGGTGGCCGCCGGCCGGCGTTCGCCGAGGGGACCAGGCGGGCGCGAGGGGACCGTCCCGGAGCGGTCCCCTCGCCGTTACGCGGTCCGCTCGGCCATCCCGCCGCCGGCCGCCCCGCCGTCAGCGCCGTCACCGACCCCTGCGTCCGCGGCAGCGAGGTTGAGCTGCCACGACACTCCATACCGGTCGTTGAGCCACCCGAAGGGCCCGAACCCGTAGTCGCCCAGCGGCATAAGCGCGTGCCCACCCCCGCCGAGGAGGCCGGTCCACAGCCGGTCGAGCTCGGCCTGCGACGTCGCCCGGTAGAAGAGCGAGAGGGCCGGGGTGAACCCGAACCCGTGCGGGACGGGACTGTCGATGATGTTGACCTGCGTGCCTGCGATCGCGAACGTGGCGAGGCGGACTCTGCCGTCCATCGCCGGGTTCTCGGGCCCGTACCGGTCGATGAGGACGACCTCGCCGCCGAAGAGGTCGACGTAGAAGTTCAACGCCTCCTCGGCGCGCCCGTTCTCGAACATGAGGAACGGTGAGAGCTGCTGGATCCCTGACATGATCTGTCCCTTCGCCGAGGTGGTCTCCGCCTGCCGCAGGTCGCGCGGCAGGCGTGTCGGTGGCTATTCGATGACTTCTCCGCGGATGGTCTCGCCTCCGCCGTCGTCGCGGCGGGTGAAGCGCGGGTCCGCGGCCATGCGCGACTCGAGCGCGCGCAGCCGGCTGCCCACCCAGATGAGCGCAAGGCCGACGACGGCGATGAAGATCGAGAGAGTGACGATGAGGGCGGTGATGCCCGTCTGCGGGGAGAAGAGGAACACCATGCCGAGGACGATGCCGGCGACGGCGATGACGGTGATGAGCCACCACGCGCGCACGCCCATCTGCCGGACGAAGAGTGAGATGCCGATGCCGAAGACGCTGAGCGCGATGATGGCGAGCCCCGCGAGGACGGTGACGACGGCGGCGAAGAGCATCGGGGCGAGGAAGACGACGGCCGCGAAGACGATCATGAGCACCGACCGGAGGACGAGCGCGCCCGAGCGTCCTCCGCGCGGGGCGAGGACGAGCGAGGTGACGGCGATGAGCGCGACCCAGCAGGCGAAGATGCGGGCGACCACCTCGGCGGTGGCATGCGGCCAACCCAGCATGAGGACTCCGACGAGGAAGGCGATGACCCCGTTGACGATCACGACGGTTCCGGTGCGTTTGAGTTCCATGGACCAAGCCTAGTCAGCGGGAATGGAAGGAGGCTGAGCACCGGCCCTCGCGAAGCTCACGTCGGCTGCTTGCGCTCCCGATTGCGGGCGCTGCGGCGCTGGGTCCGCGGCGTGACTGTGGTGGGGATGCCCACCTCGGCGGGGCTGACCGCATGCCACGGTGTCCGCGGGCTCGACGCCGGCCCCATCGTCGCCGGCCGGGGGACGTCGGGGGTCTCCGGCATCTGCGGCGTCCCGGGCATCTGCGGGATGTCGGAGACGGGGACCTCTGGCTGCCCGGTCGGCCGGGCGGGCGGTGCCGGGCGGTCGGCGGAATCGTCGAGCCATGGCAGGTCGACGTCGAGTCCGTCGGTGCGCTCTTCGTCGGGCGCGGAATCCGCGAGCGCCCGGACGACCGAATCGAGGTCGTCGAGGGAGAGCTTCGCGGCCTCCATGAGGTGGGCCACATCGAGGTCGGGGACCGCCTCGGCGAGGCTGTCCGACCCGCCACCCTGCCGGGCACCCGCAGCACCCGCGGCACCCTGCCCGGATCCCGCAGCACCCGAGGAACCCTGCCCGGCACCCGCAGCACCCGCGGGTGACTGCGGGGTGTTCGCCTCGAGGAACCGGAGGAGTTCGACGGGGAAGGGAAGGACGAGGGTCGAATTCCGCTCCGAGGCGACCTCGACGATCGTCTGGAGCAGGCGCAGCTGGAGGGCTGCCGGGGTGTCGGCCATGGCACCCGCCGCCTGCGAGAGCTTGTTCGACGCCTGCAGCTCACCGTCGGCGATGATGATGCGTGAGCGGCGTTCGCGTTCGGCCTCGGCTTGGCGGGACATCGAGCGCTTCATCGCCTCGGGCAGGGCGACGTCCTTGATCTCGACGCGGTCGATGTGGATGCCCCAGTCGACGGCGGGACTGTCGATCATGATCGCCAGACCCTGGTTGAGGCGCTCCCGGTTGGTGAGCAGATCGTCGAGTTCGCTCTGCCCGATGATCGAGCGCAGCGAGGTCTGCGCGACCTGCCCGACGGCGAGATTGTAGTCCTCGACGTCGACGATCGCCTTCCGGGGGTCGACGACCTTGAAGTAGATGACCGCGTCGACCCGGACGGTGACATTGTCGCGGGTGATGCCGTCCTGTGCGGGGATCGGCATGGTGATGATCTGCATGCTCACGCGTTGGAGTCGGTCGGCGAAGGGGATGATCGCGGTGAGCCCGGGTTCCTTCGCCTCGCCTCTGACTCGGCCGAGTCTGAAGAGCACTCCGCGTTCGTACTGCCGGATGATCTTGAGGCTGTTCGCGGCGGTGATGGCGCCGACGGCGACGAGACCGATGAGGATGTAGAGGAACAGCATCACGATCGCCTCCCCTGACGAATGCTGTCCTTACAACGCTAGCACCGGGAGGCGGATTTGCACCCGGCATCTGTGCAATCCTCGGCCGATTGCCGAGTTACCTCAAGATTCCTGCCGCTCCCGAGCGAGGAGGCGCCGACCTGCGGGGTAGGCGGCGAGTTCCGCGGGGAGGTGGACGCGTCGTCCTGAGGCGAAGGTTGCGAGGATCTCGCCGAGGCGGCCCTCCGTGCCGTCGTCGCCTTCGGTCCCAGCTCCGCCGGGAGCCGAAGCGCCGTGCGCCTGCTGCCCGGCGGGAGCTGCCTGCCCGCCGGGTTCGAGTCCGATCCGGCGCAGGGTCTGCTTGGCGACGGGGACGGGGGAGTCGAAGAGGGTGATCGCGCCGGCGCGGGCCGCGGTGATCCGGTCGGCGACGAGGCCGTAATGCGTGCAGCCGAGGACGATCGTCTCCATCCCTGGGTCCATCTGTGACAGCGCCGCCTCGATCGCGGCATCGATCGTGGTGACATCGGCGGCGTTGATCGCCTCGGCGAGTCCGGGGCAGGCGATCTGGGCGACGGAGAGGTCGCCGGCGAAGGTCTCAATGAGCGTGCGCTGGTAGGAGCTGCCGGTCGTCGCCGGGGTCGCCCACACCGCGAAGTCCTGCCCGGTGCCGGCGGCCATCTTCACCGCCGGGACCGTGCCGATGACGGGGATCGTAGGTTCATAGCGGGCGCGCACGGCCTCGAGCGCCTGCACCGAGGCGGTGTTGCAGGCGATGACGATCGCGTCGGGCTCCCATTCGGCAAGCAGAGCCGCCGAGGTGAGCACACGCTCCTCGAGCGCCTGCGGGCTGAGGCTGCCGTACGGGGTGTGGTCGGGGTCCATCGCGAGCACGAGGTCGGCGTGCGGGGCGAGGTGGAAGAGCGCGTCAGCGGTGCCGAGGAGCCCGAGACCCGAGTCGAGGAGTCCGATGCGGGTCATGGGCGCTCGGTGTCCTCGTCAGAGGCGTCATCGTCGGCGGTCACCGGCTTCGAGCGCGGGTGCGCGAACTCCCTGATCTCCTTGAGATGCGCTTTGGTCAGACCGTGGGCGAAGTCGGGGGCGATGATCTTCAGGCGCTGCGCCGAGTACCTCTCCGTGAAGTACTGCCTGGTCACAGGGGCGGCGAGATCGTCGTCGATCCACACGGCCCGCTGATGGCCGTGCGAGTCGAGCCACTCCTCCATGGCGCGGGCCTTCCACCACTTCTCTGGGTCGTTCGCGTAGCGGTTGTGCGTGTCGTCGGGCATCTCGATGACGTCGAAGGAGTTGCGCAGACCGAACTTCGGCTCGAGTTCGGTCTTGCACCGCCTCGACCACGTCGAGAGCCAGACGACATCGACCTCGTGGGTCTCGACGAGGCGGTCGAAGAACTCGATGACCGCGGGCCGGTAGTGGAGTTCGAAGTCCCAGGCCTGCAGCTTCTTCCGGCCTTCGGTCATGAGACGCAGCTGCGGGACGGGGTAGGAGTTGAGGACGCCGTCGACGTCGAGGAAGACGGTGACATGGCGGGCCTGCCGACGCGCCGAGACCGGCGACGAGGATGCAGCTGCCATCGTTCCTTCCTGAGAGCGGCGGGGGCGACCGGCTAGTCTGAGCCCAGGTCGACGTTCGATCCCAGGATACCGCCCACCAGCCGAGAGGAGTCGGGTCGGGATGTACCGGGAGATCCGCATTCACCGGCTCCACGCCGTCCTCTGGGTCAACGCGCCCGAGGCCGTCGATGCCCAGCCTTCGACGGCGACGATCACCCCCGACGGGTGCATGGATCTCCTCGCCACCGGCTCCGGGGTCGTCATCGCCGGTGCCGACACCGCGGCGCGGACCGTGCCCGCGACCGGGGAGACGATCGCGGGCCTGCGCTTCGATTCGGGGGTGCTGCCGCAGCTGCTCGCGACATCGGCGGCGGAGCTGGCGGATCGTCTCACCCCGCTCGCCGAGGTGGCCCCACCTAAGCGGGTGCGTATCCCCGGTGCCCGCCTCGCCGAGGCGACCTCACCGAGCGTGCGCGTCCGGTCCCTCCTCGGGCTCGCCGAGGATCTTCTCGCGCGAACCGAGATCGATCGTCGCCCGCTCGCGCTCGCCGACGCCCTCGCCGCCCGTGGTGACGGTTCCTCGGTGAGCATCGCCGAGGCGGCCGCCGACTTCGCGTACTCGCCCAGGCAGCTGAGGAGGCTCTCGGCGCAGTGGTACGGATACGGGCCGAAGCATCTCGCGAAGATCCTGCGGTGGCGGCGGGCCCGGGCCCTCATCGACGCAGGACTCACCCGCACCGAGGCCGCGGCGCGGTCGGGGTACTCCGATGCCGCGCACCTGTGGCGCGAGGAGCGGGCGCTGCTGGGGCGATGATCCGGTCGGCGGTGACGCCGTTCAGCTCAGGGCGGCGAAGAGGTCGACCGTGTTGCCGTCCGGGTCGGCGATGACGGCGTAGCGCTGACCCCAGAAGGCATCCCACGGTTCCTTCACGGGTTGAGCGACCGGGGCGGACCCAGCCCCCGGCGATGTGAGCTGGACGAACGTCGCATCGACCGCCTCGGCGCTGGAGCAGTCGAAGGCCAGGGCCATGACATGTCCACCGGTCGGCCGTGTCCATGCCGGGTCGATGCTCAGCATGACGGCCTCGGTGTCGAGGAGGAGGCGGATGGTGCCGGTCGAGAACTCCGTATGCGGAGCCTCCGGCCCGCCGTCGGTGAGGTCGAGGCCGAGCGCGGTGTAGAAATCCACTGCCCGGGCCATGTCTGCGGTGACGATCGAGATCGCGTCGAGTTTCATGGCCTCAGCCTAGGGCGGGGAACCGGTGCGGGCATGAACGAAACGGCCATCCTCGGCGGGGTGCGCCGGCAGGGTTTGCCTTCGGGGTTTGCCTCCGGGTTTCGCTGGGGTAGACGTGCCCTATTCGCTCAGGCCGTCCTCGATCGCGAGGTAGGGCTCGAAGACGGCGCGGATCTCATCGGTGAGCGGGGTCGGGCGCCCGGTCCGACGGTCGATGTGGACGAGGACGACGTCGGAGTCGAAGACCTTCCTCCCGCTCTGCTCGCCGATCGTATTCACCGTGAACGACGAGGTGCCGATGCGCTTGACGCTCACCGTGAGCCTGAGTTCGGGGCCGTACATGACGGGGATGAGATAGTCGATCGACTGGTGGGCGACGAGGAGCCCGCCGCCGGTGATGTGGGTGGCCTTCTCCTCGTGGAGCCAGCGCACGCGGCACTCCTCGATGAGCGTGATCATCCGCGCGTTGTTGACGTGCCCGAGCAGATCCTGGTCGGACCAGCGCACCTCGGGAGAGTACTCGAATGTCTTCACGCCGCACCGCTTCCGTTGTCGAAACTGATCGAACGTTCTACAGTAAATCAGGATGGGCCGAGGAAAGGGAAATCGATGACGATGCCACCGGAGACGGGCACGAGGAGCGCGCCGACGACGGCGACGGACCCGACCGCCTCGGCGACGGACCCGGGCATGCTCGACGGGGTCCGCGTCCTCGACCTCGGCGGCATCGGGCCGGGTCCGTTCGCGACGATGATGCTCGCCGACCTCGGTGCCGAGGTCATCCGCCTCGACCCGCCCCAGGCCACGGGGGAGGCGATGAACCCCGTCCTCGACCGTGGCAAGAAGTCCGTGATCGCCGACCTCAAGACGTCTGAGGGAATCGCGCTCGCCCGGGCCATCGCCGCACGATCGGACATCGTCGTCGAAGGCTTCCGACCCGGGGCCGCGGAGCGCCTCGGCCTCGGACCGGACGACCTCCAGGCCCTCAACCCCGCCCTCGTCTACGGGCGCATCACCGGCTACGGGCAGGACGGGCCGAAGTCGCAGAAGGCCGGCCACGACCTCGGCTACATCGCCTCGACCGGTCTGCTCGCGCAGCTCGGGCGCGCGGACGGTCCGCCCCAGTTCCCGGCCAACCTCCTCGGCGACTTCGGGGGCGGGGGCATGCTCCTCGTCGTCGGCGTCCTCTCGGGACTCACCCGGGCCCGGGTTAGCGGGGAGGGCACGGTCGTCGATGCGGCGATGATCGACGGCGCGAACCTCCTCTATGCGATGATGCACGGCTTCGCCGCGATGGGCCTGTGGCGCCACGACGCCCGGGGCCACAACCTCCTCGACTCCGGGGCCCCGTTCTACGACGTCTATCCCACCGCCGACGGTCGCCACCTCTCCGTCGCGTGCATCGAGCGGCCCTTCTTCAACGAGTTCGTCCGAGCTCTCGGCCTCGAGGACGAGCTTCCCGAACCGCTCGAGTCCCTCGACCACTGGCAGCCGCAGCACTGGCCGGCCCTGCGCGCGATCATCGCCCCGGCGATCGCTGCGCGCTCCCTGACCGAACTCGAGACCCTCTTCGCCGACCGTGACGCGTGCGTCGAACCTGTCCTCACGATGGCCGAGGCGAAGGCCGATGCCCACAACGTCGCGCGCGGGCTCTTCGCCCCCGACGCCGACGGCGTCGACCAGCCCGCCCCCGCGCCCCGGTTCGCAGGCGCTGGGACCGGGCGGTCGCCTCGGCGGGCACCGCGGATCGGGGACGACACCGCCGAGGTGATCGCAGGTCTCGACCGATGACGACCACGACCCGCCCCGTCCGGACGGTGCGGTAGGGTGAGGGGCGCCGGAGCGCTGAGGCGCGGACGGCTGAACTTTCCCCGACGGAGCTGAGCAGTATGAGCAATGGGACGCAGTCGATCGACCGGGCGGCAGAGATCCTCTCCCTCGTCGTCACCGCGGACGAGCCGATCTCGTACACCGACGTCGTCGAGGCGACGTCGCTGGCCCGATCGACGGTGTCCCGGCTGCTCTCCGCGCTCGAGCGCAACGGCCTCGTCGAACGCAACTCCGCCGGCCTCTACCGCGGGGGATCCCTCTTCGCGACGTACGCCTCCCGCTTCGACCGGGTCGAGACCCTCGTCGCCGCCGCCGACCCGATCCTCCAGCGGGTGAGCGAGGAGACGGGGGAGACCGTCAACCTCGCCGTGCCGAGCTCGAACGCGGTCGTCCAGGTCGCGCAGGTCGATTCGACCTTCGTCCTCGGGGCGACGAACTGGGCCGACGTCACCGTGCCCGCGCACGCCTCGGCGCTGGGGAAGGTGATGTATGCGTTCGGCGCCATTCCCGTGCCCACCGGCCGACTCGAACGCCTGACCCAGCGGACGCTGGGGTCGCGCAGGGAGCTCATGTCCGACCTCGCCGAGGTGCGCGACCGGGGCTTCGCCGTCGTCCACGAGGAGTTCGAACCGGGCCTCGATGCGCTTGCCGCGCCCGTGTTCGGCACCGACGACCAGGTCGTCGCGGCCGTCGGCATCTCCGGACCGACGATGCGCATCGCCGAGAACCACGACCGGTTCGGCGAACTCCTCATCGCCGAATCCGGTCTGCTCTCCCGCAGCCTCAAACGCAAGGTGAGCAGCCGGTAGGTCTCCCTCACCCCTCGCCGAGGTGGTCGAGCTTGTCCGGATTGTTCACCTGGCGCATCCCGCGGATGAGGCCGCCCGTCCCGAGTTCGATCTCGAGCACCCGCACCTGATCCTCGTGGACGACCGCGAGACCGAGACCGCCGTTGACCTCGAGGAACCTCGAGAAGTGGTCGCCGTCGAGGAGTTCGGGGGTGAGCACCCCGGCGAGGAAACGGACGATCTTCTCGGCGCCGAAGATCGGGTTGAACGCGCTCGGCACCTTCCCGCCGCCGTCGCTCCAGTACACCGCGTCATCGGCGAGCAGTGCCCGCAGCGTGGCCTCGAGATCGGCGCTGTGGATGGCGTCGCCGAGGCGCCGCAGCGCCGCCGGGTCCGCCGGCCGCGAGACCTCGCGGTCGAGGTCGAGGCGACGTGCGGCACGGGAGATCAGCTGCCGCACCGCGGCCGGGGACTTGCCGAGGATCCGGCCGACCTCCTCGGCGGGCATCGCGAAGGCCCTGGAGAGGACGAGGGCCGCGCGGGACTCCGGGGCGAGCTGTTCGGCCAGGTGGAGCAGCGTGATCGAGAGCAGCTCGCGGTTGGCCACGGCCTCCTCGGGGAGCTGGTCGGTGGCGATGGGCTCGGGCAGCCACGGGCCGGGGTAGTCCTCGCGGATGCTCGCGAGGTGCCGGGCGCGGTCGATCGACTTGCGCACGCCCACGGTCGTCAGCCACGCCGGCCACGAGCGCACGCGCTCAGGGGAGTCGCGCTCCTCGACGATCGCTGCCATGCCGACCTCGGAGACGACGTCCTCGGCATGGCCGACGTCGCCGAGCATGCGGTAGGCGATGCCGAAGAGGCGCCCCCGGCTCTCCTCCCAGGCCACGGTCGCCGGCGACCGGGTGTCGGTGATGTCCACGGACATCAATGTAGACCACCTCGGCGGGACATCACCGGGGCTGCGCGGATTCGGCGTCGACGACGGGGACCGTCTCGGTCGAGATCGCCAGCCGGTTCCACACATTGATCGTCGAGATCGCCATGAGGAGGTCGCCGAGCGCCTCGGGTTCGAAGTGCGCGGCGACGCCCTCCCAGATCTCGTCGGTGACGCTGTCGGGGCTTATCCTGGTCACCGCATCAGTGAGGGCGAAGACGCTGCGCTGGCGGTCGTCGAAGATCGCGCCGGTGTGCTCCCACGCGGCGACGGCGTTGATGGTCCGCGCCGGAACGCCGAGGGCGGCGAGGTCGGTCGAGTGCATGTCGACGCAGAAGCCGCAGCCGTTGACGATCGAGGCGCGCAGTTTGATGAGGTCGTAGAGTTCGGCGCCGAGCGCCTCCCGGCAGTACGTGTCCATCCGCGCCACGGCGGCGTACGCCTTCTGGTTGACCTGGTCGAGGCTGATGCGGGTCATGGGATTCCCTTCGGTTCGTTGGTGTCGGTCTGTCGGGCACACTCGCGCACCCGGCACCAGAGATGTCGGATGGGGCACGAAAAGTGTGACAGCTGAGCGAAGAACCGCGGTGGACGGGTGCGAGACGACCCCCTCGGCGAGGTGGGGCAGCGGAGGCGAACCGGGTCAGGAGACGAACGACGAGGAGTCGGGGTCCCCGAGGAGCTCGAGCTGCTTGCGCCGCCACGCCTCGGTGTCCTTGACCTGGTTGAACGTGTAGATGTGGAGGCCGGAGACGTCCATGTACGGGTCGGCGAGGACAGGGGAGAGGCGGTCGAGGAACTTCCGCGGGTTGTAGCCGCCGGGCCGAGCCATGCGGGTGAAGGTTCCGGTGTTCTTGCGGAGGAAGCGCGTCGACTCACCGACGCCGATCTTCGCGGCGACCTTGGCGAGCTTGGCGAGCTCGACCTTGCCGGGGATGCCGAGGATGAGGGGCAGTTCGATGCCGCGGGCGCGGACGCGGGCGAGCCACGTGCTCACGACCCCGGGATCGAAGCAGAGGTTGGAGACGATGTGGGTTGCGTAGTCGCGTTTGTCCCACATCGCCTGGACGGTGACGTCGTCGGGGATGAGCGGGTGCGATTCGGGGTACGCGCTCACCCCGATCCGTGAGATCGGGGGCGCCATGCTCGTGAGGTCGACGAGGAGGTCGAGGGCGCTCGCATATCCGCCGGCCGGTGGGGTGGCGTCGCCGGCGGGGACGAAGATCGTGTCGATCCCGGCGTGTCCGATGCGGTCGATGATCTCCGTCAGCTCGGTCCGTCCTTGGACCATGCGGGCGGCGATGTGGGGGACGGCGTCGTAGCCGAGGGCCTGGAGCTGCTCGGCCGTGGACAGGGTCGCATCGAGGCCGAGCCCGGTCGATGCGGTGACGGTGATCGTCCGACCTGGGGCGACGTGGTCGGTGATGCGGTCGATGATGCCTGAGGTCGGCAGGATCTCGTAGCGCGCGGAAGTGAGCAGCGAGCGCAGTGCAGAGGCAGACAACGGTGTCTCCTTCCAGCAAGGCAACGTGTGGTGAAGATCGGTTGCGATCCCCCGGCTGAAATTTCCGGCCGGATGTCCTTGCGTCTTCTGTGCCGTCGATTCTACACTCAAACCACCCATAATATGGGAATTGAGTTCCATAATATAGAACTGTGTATGCAGGGGGAACACCATGGACAATAACGTTCCATCCGTTGATCAGAGCGACAGAGCCGTCCCGATCAACCTGAGACAGTCCGGCCCGACCCCAGTGGAAATGCTCATCGACACCCGGGTGCGCAAGTCCCCGTACTGGGAGCTGTCCATGCAGCAGGGCTGCTGGAGGGCCTCGATCTACAACCGCATGTACCACCCGCGCGGCTACATCCCTCGTGAAGAGGGCGGAATGATGGCCGAGTACCAGCCCCTCGTCAATGACGTCACCCTGTGGAATGTCGCCGTCGAGCGGCAGATCCAAGTCAAGGGACCCGACGCCGAAGCGTTCGTCGACTACGTCATCACCCGGGATGCGACGAAGATCCCGGTGATGCGGGCCCGGTACGTCATCCTGTGCAACGAGGCGGGAGGGATCCTCAACGACCCGATCCTCCTGCGCGTGGCGGTCGACGAGTTCTGGTTCAGCCTCTCCGACTCCGATCTCATGCTCTGGCTCCAGGGCGTCAACGTCGGCAAGAAGTTCGACGTGACGATCCGGGAGATCGATGTCGCGCCGGTGCAGGTGCAGGGACCGAAGTCCGTCGACGTCATCGCCGACCTCGTCGGCGAGGAGGCGCGTGAGCTGCCGAGCTACGGGCTCATGGACGCCCAGGTCGGCGGTCACGACGTCATCATCTCCCAGACCGGGTTCACCGGTGAGAAGGGGTATGAGATCTACCTCAAGGATGCGACGAAGTACGCCGAGGACATGTGGAATGCCGTGCTCGCCGCCGGCGTGCCCTACAACCTCCGGGTCGTCGCGCCGAGCCACCACAGGCGGATCGCCGCAGGCATCCTCTCGTGGGGCCAGGACATGGACTTCGAGACCTATCCGTTCCAGGTCAACCTCGGCTATCAGGTGCCGCGGAAGAAGGAGGCCGACTACATCGGCAAGGAGAGGCTCGAACAGGTCCGTTCCGAGATCGAAGCAGGCAAGCCGCCGTACAAGACGCAGCTCGTCGGGCTCGTCGTCGGCGGCAAACCGATCACCGACTACGCGCCGGACTTCTGGCTCGTCAGCGACACTCCGGACGGTGAGGCTGTCGGCTACGTGACCTCGCCGTGGTACTCGCCGGAGCTCGAGTCGAACATCGCGATGGCCCACGTCCCCGTCGCGCAGGCCGAGCTCGGCACCGAGTTCTGGGTGCATCTGCCCGAGCCGTACGCGGACACTCCCGGTGAGCCCGTGCGCGCCGAGGTGGTGGAGATGCCGTTCCGCCCGAGCGTCAACCCCAACCAGCGGGAGCGACTCAAGGTCAAGGGCCTCGACGCGGCCATCTGAGAAGCCGCCCTCCGATCCGGGCGCGGTCACTGTGCGAGAAGCCGGTGGCCGCGTTCGCATGTCCGGACGGGTTCGTGGCAGTGCGCACCCGCAGCGACACGTCCTACCCTTAGCGGCACTCCGCACCCGGACGCTTAAATCGCCCCCGCGGCTCGGCACCCCGCACCCTTAGTGCCGAATCCTCCTGTTGCACGGGGAGGATTTGCTGCTGCGGGTGCCGGTGCCTCACCGGGCGGGCTTCGTCCACGCGAGCGTGTATCGGAACCCCACCCGATGCCGGAAGTCCGCGCCGGGCAGGTGACGGCGGGCCGCCTCGGCGACCTGGTCGAACGTCGTCGTCGGATCGGTGACGGGGAACGGATCGGGTTGGCCCCCAGCGGATCCGGGCCGCCGCAGATCCCCTCGCCGAGGCGGGATGTTCTTCGCGATCCCGATGACCGGATTCGTCACCGCCGAGATCCCCTCCCACAGGTAGTCGCGGGGCGTGGCCGAGAGCGCGAGGCCGACGACGAGGAGCCGACCGCCGGGGGAGAGGAGGCGGGCCGCCTCGGCGAGGGTCTCGTCGACATCGACGTGGTGGAGGGCGGCGACCATCGTCACCAGGTCGACCGGCTCGGGCTCCGTTTCCGGGCCGAGATCGGGAAGCTGCGCATCGTCGACGACGACGTTGTCCAGCCCCACACAGCGAGCCCGCGCATCGGCGCGCATCTGCGCAGAGGTGTCGGTGCCGTGGACGTGCCGGAACTCCTCGGCGAGCTGGGCGAGGAGTTCACCCTGCCCGCATCCCAGGTCGATCGCCCCGCGCCTGCGGGCGGGCAGATTCGCACGGATCCAGGGATGGAAGTGGTCGTTGTGGCTCCAGGGGAACCGGTCGTTGAGACGGTCGAGGGCGGGGGTTGCCCGATCGAGGATCCGAATCATCCGCTCCGCCATCCGCGATCTCATGCGCCCGCCTCGGCGCCCGGCCGACCCACCGCCTCGGCGCCCGGCCGACCCGCCGCCTCGGCGCCCGACGTACCCAGCTCGCCGGACTCACCGGAACCCGTCGGACTCACCGCCGCTGGGACCGGGACTTGACCTTGGCGAGGAGTTCCGCCTCGGCGTTGGGGCCGGCCTTGACCCCGCCGGGGAGGCGGAGCATGAAGATGATGCCGACGAGGAGCCAGGCGGCGAACATCGCCCACGACTGCCAGGCGAGCTGCGCGGAGAACGGGGTGATGGGAATGTAGAGGATGAAGAGGACGAGCGTGAGGACGGCCGCGATGACGCCGATGACCATACCGCCGCCCCCGGCCCCGCCGATGCGCAGCGGACGGGCCATGTCGGGTTCGTTCTTCCGCAGGACGATGAAGGCGATGCTCACGAGGAAGTAGGCGATGACGATCGCCGGCGACCCGGCGTCGACGATCCAGCCCAGCGCCGCGGCGCCGAGGAACGGAGCGAGCGCGGAGAGGATGCCGATGAAGATGATCGAGTTGACCGGGGTGCGGTACTTCGGGTGGAGCTTGCCGAACCATGCGGGGATCATCCCGGCCACAGCCATCGCCCACATCAGCCGCGAGGATCCCATGAGGAACGCGTTCCACGAGGTGATGATGCCGGCAAGGCCGCCGGCGATGACGATCTTGCCCCAGACGTCCGAGCCGAACATCGCCGAGAGCGCATCGGCGGTGACGAGGTCGTGGGCGGTGAGCTCGGAGGCGGGGATCGCGAGCGAGGTCATCCAGATGATGACGATGTAGAAGGCGATCGCCATGAGCACCGAGATGACGACGATCTTGCCGATCTTCCGCGCCGGCAGGTTGATCTCCTCCGCCGACTGCGGAATGACGTCGAAGCCGACGAAGAGGAACGGGACGACGGCGACGACGCCGATGAACCCGGCCGCACCGCCGGTGAAGAGCGGCTCGGTGTTCGCCGGGTCACCGCCGACGAGGCCGCCGGTGAGCAGGAGGAGGGCGACGATGATGAGGAACGAGACGACGAAGGTCTGGACCAGGGAGGCCAGCCGCACGCCGCGGATGTTGATCCACGCGATGACGATCGCGGTGACCGTGCCGATGAGGGCCCACGTGAGGTAGACGTCGGTGTCGGCGATCGTCCACAGCTTGATGTACTCGAGGTCGGGGAAGAGGTAGAGCGCGGTCCTCGGCACGGCGACGGCTTCGAACATGACGACGCTGATGTATCCGCCGGTGATCGCCCACGAGCCGAAGAGGGAGATCTTCGGGCCCATCGCCCGGATGAGGTAGTTGTGCTCGCCGCCGGCGTGCGGCATCGCGGCGACGAGTTCGGAGTACACGGTGCCGACGAAGCACATGATGATGCCGCCGACGGCGAACGCGAGGATCGCCCCCAGGGTCCCCGCCCCGGTCAGCCATTCCCCGGTGAGGACCACCCAGCCGAAGCCGATCATCGCGCCGAAGCCGATGAACAGGGCGTCGACGGTGCCGAGCGCCTTGACGAAGCCGTGGCCCCGGTCGTCCGTCTCTGCCTGCTGAGTGCTCATGGCGTCTCCCTCATCGTGTGCCGCTGACCCCGCCGAGGTGGCCGACAGCGGCCCTTGCCCGTCCCCGTGGGTACATGCACAGTAACAGGATTCTGGGAGTTTACTCGGTGGTAGTTGAGGGATTTCGGGGCCTGATCGCGGCAGGTGCTAGATTTCCTCTGTGCAGAGCACACATCGAAATGCAATCGTCCGCGTGGTGCTGGGTTACCTGACGGCGTTGGTCGTCGGGACCGGTCTGCTCATGACCCCCGCCGCGACCGTGGCGCCGGGCGGGATCTCCCTGCTGTCCGGACTCTTCACCGCCACCTCGGCGCTCAGCGTCACCGGGCTCGTCGTCCTCGACACCGGTCAGGACTTCACGTTCTTCGGCCAGATCGTCATCCTCAGCCTCATCCAGGTCGGCGGCCTCGGCGTCCTCCTCCTCACGACGCTGCTCGCCCTCGTCGTCGCAGGCCGGGCAGGCCTGCGCCTGCGCCAGTCGGTGGCCTCGGAGACGAAGAGCTCGGGGATCGGCGGAATCAAGCCGATGGTCCTGCGCATCATCGCGCTCACCCTCACCACCGAGGCGATCGTCGCCGTCCTCCTCTACCTGCGGTTCCGGTTCTTCTACGGCGACCCCGTCGGCGAGGCAGTGTGGAGTGCGATCTTCCATTCGATCTCCGCATTCAACAACGCCGGTTTCGGTCTCAACGCCGACAGTCTCATGGCCTACGTCGCCGACCCGTTCGTCACCGGTCCGATCGCGCTCGCCGTCATCCTCGGCGGGCTCGGCTATCCCGTCCTCATCGAGCTCTTCCGCAAGTACCGCTTCCCACTGACGTGGAACATGACGACGCGTGCGGTCGTCGTCGTCACCCCGATCCTCCTTCTCACGGGCACCGTCTTCATCGCCGCGATCGAATGGACCAACCCGGCCACGCTCGGTGCCCTCGACTGGTGGGGGAAGATCCAGGCGGCGTCGTTTCAGTCGACGATCACCCGCACCGCCGGCTTCAACTCGATCGACATCTCTCAGATGCACCCGGCGTCGTGGTTCGGCATGGACATCCTCATGTTCATCGGCGGCGGTCCCGCCGGCACCGCCGGCGGCGTGAAGATCACGACCTTCGTCGTCCTCGCCGCGATGACGTGGACCGAGGTCAGCGGCGGCCGGGCGGTCAACCTCTTCGGCCGCCGGGTCTCCCGTTCGGTGCACCGTCAGGCGACGACGGTCATCGTCCTCGCCCTCGGCCTCATCGTCGTCTCGACGATGGCGATCATGCTCAACGCCCCGGACCTGCGCTTCGACCGGATCCTCTTCGAGGTCGTCTCCGCGTTCGGCACCGTGGGCCTGTCGACCGGCATCACCGCGCAGCTGCCCGCCTTCAGCCAGGCCGTCCTCATCGTCACGATGATCTTCGGTCGCCTCGGACCTGTCACCGTCGCCTCGGCGCTGGCTCTGCGCTCCCGGCCGATCCGCTACGAACTGCCCAAGGAGCGCCCGCTCATCGGCTGACCGGCGCTGTCAACAGTGAACTGTGACCACGTGAAAGGACACTGATATGAACGAGAAGTCCTGGCTCGCCCGTCCGGCGGCCTTCTTCGCCGGGGACGCCAAGCCGATGGCCGAAGCCGGTGCCGTCGGCGTCATCGGCCTCGGCCGCTTCGGGGGTTCGCTGGCGATGGAGCTCGCCAAACACGGCGTCGACGTCATCGGCATCGACAGCGACGAGGCCGTCGTCGCCGAGTACGCCGACAAGCTCGCGCACGTCTCCCGGGCCGATGCCACCGACGAGGAGGTGCTGCGTCAGCTCGGCATCGATGACGTCAGCCGCGTCGTCATCGCCATCGGCAGCGACCTCGAGGCGAGCATCCTCGCCGCTTCGCGCATCCTCAAGCTCGGCAACCGGCACATCTGGGCGAAGGCGATCAGCGAGACGCACGCGGAGATCCTCCACCAGCTCGGCATCCGCAACGTCGTCCGCCCCGAGAACGACATGGGTCGGAGGTTGGCCCACCTCATCCGCGGGCACATCTCCGACTTCCTGCCCATCGACGAGGACTTCGTCCTCGCCCGCACGACCCCGCCCGTCCGGGTCTCCGATGTGCCGCTGGCCTCCCTCGGCGTGCGCGCCGCGTACGGCGTGACGATCGTCGCCGTCAAGCGCGCCGGCGGGTCGACGTGGGACATCGCCGACCGGGACATGACGGTCTACGCCGACGACGAGATCCTCATCGCCGGCCACCCCCGCGAAGTCGAGGCCTTCAGCGAACTCGACAAGGACAGCGACGGGTGAGCTGGCCGGTCTGCTGACGAGTCCACGGGGGCAACTGCGCGGCCCGCGATGCGAGCCTCAGAGATCCCGACGACGCAGTCGCCAGGCTGCCACCGCCCATCCGACGGCCACCCACGCAGCAAGGACGACGACCGCTGGGACGACGCCGAGGTTCTCGGCCGATCCCACCTCGGCGGCACCGCTGATCGTGTGAACAGCCGCCAGCGGCAGCAGGGGTTGAACGAGCACAGCGAGCGCGGATGGCAGCCACGACGCCAGCGTCGATGCCACGATGAGCCCGAGGGCTCCCAGCAGCCCGGCGGCCAGAGAACCGGCGGCTGCGGCGATGAAGACCGCGAGCACCGCGAACTCGACCGGCATGAGGATGCTGCCGAGAAGGAGACGGACATGATCGGGGGCGGTCGCCTCGGCGAGGGCGACTGACCATGGCGCTCCCGTGACAGCGGTGGAGAACCCGACGGCGACGAGGGTGACCGCGGCGGCGGTGAGCAGCGCGGCACCGGCTGAGACACCGGCGGCGACCACCGCCTTCGCTGTGATCACCACGGAGCGGCGAGGCAGACGGACGAGCGCCTCGGTGATCGCTCCTGTGCGGAACTCGATGCCGACGAACCACGACGCCAGGACGACGAGGACGATGGCGGCGACGTCAAGCCCGAGCACGCTGGCCGAGAGGACATCGACCGCTTCGGCGTCGGCGAGAGCGGTGCCCCGGGTGACGGGAAAACTGAGGATGAGCACGGCTGCGGCCACAGTGCCGAGGATGACGGCGGCTGCGGTGAGTCGTCGTGCGGTGGGCAGACTGCGGAACTTCACCCATTCGGAGCCGAGGACGTCACGCAGTCGTCCTGCGGATGCGGGTTGGGTGGCAGGCAGGGTCAGGGACGGCATTCAGCTCTCCTCGGTCGCGGGCTCGATACGGTTCGTCAGCTGGAGGAAGATGTCCTCAAGGCCGGGATCGACGGTGCGCAGCTCGTCGAGCTCGACCTCGAGACGGATGCTGTCGCGGTGGACGTCTCGCGGCCTCGCGCCGGCGATGAGTGCTGTGGTGCCGCCGTCGGTGACGGTGACCGTGCGCCCGGCGGCACGCTGGCTCGCGATGAGCGGATCGAGCTCGGGCCCAGTGACCGAGACGCCCCGGTCGGTGTGCGACCGCAGTTCGGCTAAGGAGACGTCGGCGACGAGCCGGCCTCTGCCGATGATGATGACGTGGTCGGCGGTGAGTTCCATCTCCGAGAGGAGGTGGCTGGAGAAGAAGACGGTGCGTCCGGCGGCGGCGAAGTCCTGAAGGAACGTTCGCAGCCAGGTGATGCCTTCGGGGTCGAGGCCGTTGAGCGGCTCATCGAGGATGAGCACCTCGGGGTCGGCGAGCACGGCGGCCGCGAGACCGAGGCGCTGCCGCATGCCGAGAGAGAGGTGGACGATGCGCCTCTTCCGTGCTGAGGCTAAGCCCACACGGTCGAGGAGCTCGGAGATTCGCCGGCTGCGGTGCGCGGCGGAGATGCCGGAGATTCTGGCGATCGCGTCGAGATGAGCCTCTGCGGTGAGTCCGGGCAGCATCCTTTCGGTCGTCAGCAGGGACCCGGCGGCAGTCGCGGGTGCCGAGTGCTCGGCGAGGCGGCGACCTCCGATGAGAGCTGTCCCGGAGTCCGGAGTCGTGAGACCGAGGATCATCTGCAGAGTCGTCGACTTCCCGGCTCCGTTCGGTCCGAGGAATCCGGTGACATGTCCGGGAGTGACATCGAAGTCGAGTCCGTCGACGACCCGCGAGCGGCCGAAACTCTTCGTCAGTCCTCGGACGCTGATGCCCTCTGTGAGGGGTGGTTGCGGAGGCACCCGGAGGGGTGTGCGGAGCAAGCCGGACATGTCCGCCGTACCCGAGGGCGGAGTCTGTTTTTGCGGTATATGCATACTGCAATACTGATGCAAGTTAGACATATTGTAAAGATGCAAGTTAAGCATATTGTAAAATGGCGGCATGCCGAAGATCGTCGATCACGCCGCCCGCCGCACAGAGATCGTCCATGGGCTGTGGCAGGTCATCTACGCCCGCGGCATCGACGCCGTGACCTTCAGGTCCGTCGCCGATGCCGCTGGGATCTCCATCGGTCGAGTCCAGCACTACTTCCCCTCACGCGAAGGGCTCATCCTCGAGGGATGCCGGCAGCTGGTGGCAAGTGCCGAGCTCGGCGACGGAGAGGATGCGGGGGATCGGGTCGCTGAGCTCACGGAGTTCCTCCATGCCTTCATTCCGGGCAGTGAGGCGAGGAGGATGGGTGCGTCCGTCTGGTTCACCTACGTCGCCAAAGCGGTCGGCGACCCGGACATCGCCGAGATCGTCGTCGCCAACGATCGCAGGACGGAGGAGGCGGCGACGGCGAAGGTGGAGCGAGCAGGTGTGAAGGGCGACGGGTCGGTGCTGTCGGCTGCCGATGTCGCAGTGCGTCTTGTCGCACTCGCCAAGGGGCTGGCCCAGGACGTCATGCTCGACGTCCGCTTGCCGGCCTCGGCCTATCGGATCCTCGATGACGAAGTCGAACGGGTCGTGGCGTAAGCGGCTCGGCAGTGGCGACTCAGGCGACCGGGTGGAAACCCGGTCGCCTGAGATGAGAAAGGAAGCGTCCCGTTGCGGGAGGGGTCGCTGCGAGGCTGCACAGTCGTTGACCGTTCAGTCGCCGAGGTCGACGACCTCGAACTCGAGGAGTTCGGCACCCGTCGACACGGGCTCCTTGCCGGTCGACTCGTGCGCGGACTTGCGGTTGGCCTTCCAGTTCTCGAAGTCCTCCTTCGTCGCCCACTGGGTGTAGACGAAGTAGCGGTCGCCGCCGGCCGTGGGTCGCAGCAGCTGGAAGCCTTCGAAGCCCGGGGCGTTGTCGACCGAGTGCTTGCGCGCGGCGAAGCGCTTCTCGAGCTCGGGTCCCGCGTTCTCGGGGACGGTGAGGGTGTTGATGGCGACGACCGACATGTCTTCTCCTTGGGTGATCGACGGTGTGGCTGCTGTCGCCTCCGACACTACGACCGCACCCTGGGCCGGAGCTGGGCTGTCCGCATGCGATCGCGCTGCGTCTCGTCGCCGTAGGGCACCGGGCGGAGTGCGCTGACTCGCCGGGGGCGGCGCGAAACCGGGCCGCTGACGCGGCGCTCAAGCGAAATCGAGGACGCTCAGTGACGATTTCGGCGCGTCGAATCGACACTCCGCGTCCTCGACTCGGCGGGTGGTCGGGGCCGCGCCCGCCGCCTCCGCCGGCCGCGCCCACCGCCTCCGCCGGCGGCGCCAGCACTCTGCCGCGCGCAGCGCCCCCACCCCGCTCAGAACGTCGAGTGCGGCGCCCCCTGTCCGGGATCGATCTGCACGGGACCGCCGGGGCCGGGGGTGACGTCGAAGTCGAACATCGCCGTCGGCAGGTAGACCGTCGCGCACGAGTTAGGGATGTCGACGACGCCGGAGAACCGTCCCTCGATCGGTGCCGCGCCGAGGAGCAGGTACGCCTGTGCCGCGCTGTAGCCGAACTTCGTCAGGTAGTCGATGGCGTGGAGGCACGCGCGCTGGTAGGCGAGCTGCGAATCGAGGTAGCGCTGCTCGCCGTCAAGGGTGACCGAGGTGCCGGAGAACGCAAGCCACTCCGAATACTGCGGATCGGTGTTGCCCGGCTGGAAGATCGCGTTTTCGCTCACCCCGTACGTGTCCATGCCGCCCTCGATGATCTCGACGCGGAAGTCGATGAACCCGCCCATCTCGATCGCCCCGCAGAACGTGATCTCGCCGTCACCCTGGCTGAAGTGGAGGTCGCCGACGGAGAAGTTCGCGCCCTCGACGAACACCGGATAGAACACCCGGGTGCCCTTCGTGAGGTTCTTGATGTCCTGGTTGCCGCCGTTCTCCCGTGGGGGAGCGGTCCGCGCCCCCTCCTCGGCGACCCGGTCGAAGTCCTCACCGGTGAGCGACCCGAGGATCGCACCGTTGGGCTCCGGCGGCAGCGCGAGCGGGGGTTCGCGGTCGGGGTCGGTGGCGATGAGCGCGGCCTCGCGGGTGTTCCACGTTCCGAGCAGGTCCGCACTCGGCGCGGTGCCCATGAGGCCGGGGTGGATGATGCCGGTGAACGAGACGTGCGGGACATGGCGGGAGGTCGCGGTCCCGCCGCTGAAGTCCCAGATCGCCTTGTACGCGTCGGGGAACTGGTCGACGAGGAATGATCCGCCGTTCTGCTTCGCGAAGATGCCAGTGTATCCCCATCCCTGACCGGCGAGCGGGCCCTCCTCCTGCGGGATCGGCCCGACGTCGAGGATGTCGACGATGAGGAGGTCGCCCGGCTTCGCTCCCTCGACGGCGATCGGTCCCGAGAGCGCATGGACGATGTCCACCGGGGCATCGCGGACGTCATCGGCGCTGTCGTCGTTCTTGATGAAGCCGTCGAACCATTCGCGGCAGTCGACGCGGAAGGACTGTCCCGGCTTGACGTGGACGGCGGCGGGGATGTCGGGGTGCCACCGGTTGTGGCCGACGATCTTCTGGTCGGTGAAGGGCTTGGTCGAATCGAGCGGGAAGACGACGTCGGGCATGGCACTTCCTTTCCTCTGGGGTGTCCGCGGTCGCGGTCGACCGCGGGGATGGTGCGGGCAGTACGCATGGGGCGGGTGGAGCTGGCGATGTGAGTGGTGCAGGTCGTGCGGGCGGGGCTGGCGGTGCGGGTCGTGCAGGTGGAGGCGCGGTTCGGCTAGGCGCGCGGAAGCTTTGCGTGCCGAGGATCGCGGCTGACCTTCTGGCGCCGACGGCTCGAACCGGGAAGGCGTGAGACGACGGCGGGAGACTCGGCGGAGCGTTCCGTGGATTCGATGAGTCGCTTCGCCTGAGATGATCCGGCGCCGAGGTGGGGCGACCCGACGATCGACCGTGCACTGCCGCCGCAGCCAGGGCAGGGGATGGAACCGGGTTTGTCGGCCATCGGATAGGCACGCTCGGAGTCGCCGCACGCGTCGCAGCGGAAGAGATACGTGGGCACTGCACCACCCCTGTCATCAGCGTCGGAGGAATCTCATTCTGTCAGTGTGATCGCCATCACGGAAGAGGTGTGGGGCAAATCCCTGCGCGATCGCGTGCAGTCGCGGTCGCGCCTGCCCACGTGCGCTTCTGGGCTGCGGAGAGTCGGCCGCGCCGGGAAGGTGGACGCTCAGTGACGATTCCGGCGCCGCGAATCGACACTGAGCGTCCTCGACTCGCCGGGTGGCCGTGACTTCGCCGACGGTTCAGGCCGCGGCGGCGGGTCCTCAGGTCCGCGCGGCGGCGCTGTCGGCGACGGCCACCTCGGTGAAGGTGAGGCCCGGCGCCGAGGCCTCGGCGGCGCGGCGGATGCGCTCGGCGGTGAGCTCGCTGATCGTCGCGAACTCGGGGCGGGCCGTGTTCTCGTCGTCCCCACGACCGCCACTGCCCCCGCGCCCGCCACTGGCCCCGCGCCCGCCGCGCAGCTCCTCCGGCGTCTGGATGAGGATGAAGGACCGCTGCCCGTCGTCGCGGCGGTTGGCCTCCATCACCGCCTGCGCGGTCGTCCCGGATCCGGCGAAGAAATCGAGGACGATCGCCGTGGGGTCGAAGAAGGTCTGCGCGGTGATGAGCGTCTTGACGAGTTCGACGGGCTTCGGATACCCGAACACACCGCCGAGCCCGAGGTCCTCGAGGTCGTTCTGCCCGCCGAGCGCCTTGATGATCGAGTAGAGCTTCGAACTCGCGAGTTCGTACGGCGTCACCCGCACGACCGCGTGCTTGCCCGGCCCCCACGGGCGGAGGACGAACTCGCCCGAGGCCAGCTTCGCGTCCACCTCGGCGAGCTTCTTCTCTCCTTTGACCGCGAGGATGTCCTCGTACATGAGCCGCCGCTCCGACCCCCGCGCATAGCGGCCGAAGCTCGCACGGAGGACGTCGGTCTCGACGAGCATCTTGCGCCCGTCGATGACCTCCACCTTCGCCGGCGCCTTCTTCTCGGTGAGGAACGTCCCCGCGGACCGGGCGTCCTTGCCCCACACGTGGATGTAGTCGTGCCCGCGGACGAACGACGGCGAATTGCCCCCGCCTTTCGCGCGCTGGTGGATGAGGGTGCCGAGCGAATTCGCCTCCCCGAAGACCTCGTGCCCGAGCAGCTGCGCCCACGCGCTCTCCCCGTCGTCGAGGTGGAGGTAGAGCACCCCGTCATCGCGCATGAGCTCGCGCGCGAGCATGAGCCGCGGCGCCATGAAGTCGAGCCAGCTGTCGTGGTCGTGCCCGCGGTCGCGGTACGCGTGCGCATTGCCCGTGTTGTACGGCGGATCGATGTAGACGACCTTGACCCGCCCCCGATGCGTGGCGAGCAGGCTCTGCAGGCCGGGCAGATTGTCCCCGACGATGAGGAGGTTCTCGTCCGGATCCGGCACGACCGACCGTGGCCCGGCTGTCTTCGCACTCGGATCCATCCCCTCGCCGAGGCGGCCGCCGGCAGCCGTGAATCCCGGACCTGCCGTGGCGCTGAGTTCCCGTCCGAGGGTGAGCGACTTCTCCTTGCCGGGCCAGCTCAGAGCGGTCGCCATCTTCTCCAACTCCCTCGACGATGCCAAGATTGCTGTATGAGTATTTCACGAGTGGCAGTCGTCGGCGCAGGCATCATCGGTGTGGCGCTCGCCCGCGAGATCACCCGTCAGCTCCCCGACGCCGAGGTCACGGTCTTCGACCGCGGGCCGGGAATCGCCACGGCGCAGAGCGGTCACACCGCGGGCATCGTCCATGCCGGTCTCGACGCCGAGCCCGGATCCCTCGACGCGACGCTCGCCCGCCGCGGGCTCGAACTCCTCATCCCCTACCTCGTCGGGCAGGGACTCGCCTACCGAGAGTGCGGGCAGCTCGTCGTCGCGCAGGACACCGACGAGGTCGACCGCCTCGACGACCTGCTCACCAGGGCGAAGGCGAACGACGTGCCCGGGGTGCGCATGGTCGATCGGGCCGAGATGCGCGAGATCGAACCGGCCGCCAGGGGAGTCCAGGCTCTCTACTCGCCGCACACCGCGATCACCGACTTCGAGGCCGTCACCGAGGCGCTCGCCTCCGAGGTCCGCGACGCAGGCGGACGCTTCCGCTTCCTCACCGAGGTCACCGGCATCGACGCTCTGAGCAACGAGGTGCGCATCCGCACCCGCGCCGTCAGCCCCAAAGACGACTCGGGAGTGTCCAGCGAGTCCGGCTATTCGACCGACCGCGTCGTCGAATCGGACTCCGACCCCGACGGGGAGGTCCACGACCGTCCCCGCACCTACCGCGGCGGTGAGGACGAGGCCGTCGCCGATGCGTCGGCACGGGGCGGTCTGCGCGGTCGCCTCGGCGATGAGCTGCGCACCCGGTTCGGCGACAAGGACTGGTTCAAGCAGGCCGAGGACCGGATCGACGGGTGGTCCGATCGGAACCGTCCCACCGGCGCCGAGGTGGATGCCGGCACCTTCGACCTCGTCCTCGTCGCCGTGGGACTCCAGTCCGATCGACTCGCCGCGGCGTCCGGGCTCTCCGCCGATCCGCGCATCGTTCCGTTCTCGACGACGTATTCGCGACTCGATGCTCCCGCCGCCGAGGCGGTCCACGGCATCATCTCGTCCGTGCCCGACCCGGAGGAGCCGTTCGAGGAGACCGTGCTCGCACGGACCGTCACTGGTGGGCTGCTGCTCGGGCCGAACACGCACATCGCGCTCGGTCGCAGCGACGGTTCGGTCGGCGACATCGACCTCGGCGACCTCGGTGCCTCGTTCGGATTCTCCGGGTTCTGGAAGTTCGCGAAGCGCAACGTCCGTTCGGCCGCGGAGGGAGTGCGGTCGGCGGCGAGCACCTCGGCGTTCGTCGAGCGGATCAGGAAGTACGCCCCCGACCTCGACACCGCGGGGATGGCTGCCGGACCCAAGGGAGTCAGCGGCCAGGCGATCGATGGCAAGGGCGAACTCGTCACCGGGCTCGTCGTCACCGCCCGCGGACGGCTCACTCAGGTGCGGAACACCCCGCGGGCCGGAGCCACCTCGGCGCTGGCGATCGCCGAGCACGTCGTCACCGCGGCCCTGAAGTCCGCGGGGAGACGGTGAGGCTTGACGGCTCGCTGAAGTCAGCGGAGAGGACAGGGGACACGGCGGTCGGTCGCTGAGGTCGGCCGAATCGAGCGGACTATCGCTCAGGATCTCCGGCGGAACGCTTCCTCAGGGACGAGTCCTTCTTCTGGGTCGAATAGACATAGGTGAGGACAAGCCCGGACACGATCGGAACGACGATGAGGCTTGGCAGGATTCGGGTGAAGGCCTCGCCCATCTCGCCGGTGAGGAATCCGAGGATCGGCCACATCATGATGGGCACGGCGGAGATGCCGACCCATGTGAGGACGAAGTCCGTGCGAGTCTGCGGACGCTCTGTGAAGAATCTGCGGATCGCGCTCTTCTCCGACGACGGCACTGCTCAACCTCCCACGTTTCTCAACCTCACGGTAGTGGCTGGTGGGAGGCCATTCAAGGATCGTCCGCGGGGCGCGACCTCAGCCGGAGTGGCGCTCAAGGAACTCGTAGACCTCGGTGTCGTCGACGCCGGGGACGGCACCGGGCGGGACGGCAGCGAGGAGGGAGGCGTGCATCTTCGCCGAGGGCAGGGAGTTGTCCTCCCACTTCGCGGCGAGCTCCTCCGGGGCGGTGCGGCAGCACGAGGGGTCGGGACAGCGTGACTGCGAACGGATCGAGGATTCCCGGCCTTCGAACCATTTGACGTGGGCGAACGGCACGCCGACGCTGATCGCGTAGTCGCCTCCCGGCAGCACCCTGGCCGTGCACCAGTACGACCCCTGCGGGGTGTCGGTGTACTGGTAGTACGGGCTGAACCGGTCGGCGACCCGGAAGACCGTGCGCGAGGTGAACCGCTTGCACGCGAACTGCCCCTCGATGGCCCCGAGCGGGTCCGTGGGGAAGGGGAGCCCGTCGTTCGAGTACGCCTTGTGGATCGTGCCCGAGGCGTGGACCTTCATGAAGTGGACGGGCAGACCGAGGTGCTCGGTGGCGAGGTTGGTGAACCGGTGCGCGGCCATCTCGTAGCCGACGCCGAACATGTCGCGCAGGTACTCCACCGACAGCTCGCGCTTCCGCTTCGCCTCGGTGAGGACGGGCACCGCCGCGCTCTCGGGCAGGAGGACGGCTGCGGCGAGGTAGTTCGCATCGACGCGCTGCTGGAGGAACTCGCGGAAGTCCTTCGGCGCCCCGTGCCCGAGGACGTGCGGGGCAAGGCTCGTGAGCAGGTGCGTGCGCGGATCGAACGCGGCATCGGCATTGGGCAGGTAGATGCGCCGATTCGCGGTGTCGGAGATCGACCGGGTCGAGCTCGGCAGGTCGGAGACGTAATGGAGGCTGAAGCCGAGCTTCTCCGCGATCGTCGCCGTCTCGCGCTGGGACACGGTCCCCGACTCGTAGCCGGCGAGGCTGAGCAGCTCGGCCGCCTGCTCCTCGAGGTCGGCGAAGTAGTTGTGCTTCTCGCGCATCGTCTCCCGCAGCTCACGGTTGGCTCGCCGTGCCTCCTCCGGGGTCGCCGCCCGCCTGGTCAGCACCTCGGCGAGCTGGCGCTGGAGGCCGACGATCGCCTCGAGCGCATCCTGCGGCAGCGACTTGATGCGCACCTGCGGCAGTCCGAGGGACGAGTACATCGGGGAGGCCTGATTCCGTTCGGCCTCGAGCTCGAGGCCCTGCCGACCGTCGACGGGAGTTGGGTCGAGAAGGTCCGCGACTTCGGTTCCCAGGGCCTCGGCGATCGCGGTGAGCAGGGTGACAGAAGTTTCTCGCTTGCCGTTCTCGATCGTCGAGATCTGCGAGGCCGCACGGTCCACCTTCTCCCCGAGCTCGGCGAGCGTCATCCCCGCCTGTTTGCGAAAGAATCGGATTCTTCTGCCGATGCTGAGGCTGTCGACGGACTGCTTCGACTCCGACTTTGAAGCTTGAACACTGGTCACAACCGCCTCCGAGGCGTCGATCCGGATGGTGCATTGCGAATGTGACCAGTATGACAGAACCGGGAAATTTCACCAATGGGAAGAACGCAGAATTTTCTCCTCACTTTTCTCTGTCGGAGGGCTTGCGCGCCCAGCAAGATGGATCACACGAACCTCGGAACGACACAGGAGAGAACCATGAACACCACGCCGAACGAACTGCACGACGTCGAAGCGATCCGCCGCGACTGGGCCACCAACCCCCGCTGGCAGGGAGTCGCCCGCGAGTACTCGCCGGAAGACGTCGTCAAGCTGCGCGGCTCGGTGATCGAGGAGCACACGCTGGCCCGCCGCGGAGCCGAGAAGCTCTGGGAGGAGATCCACGACCTCGACTTCGTCAACGCCCTCGGCGCGCTGACCGGCAACCAGGCCGTCCAGCAGGTCAAGGCCGGCCTCAAGGCCATCTACCTCTCCGGCTGGCAGGTCGCCGCCGACGCGAACCTCTCCGGCCACACCTACCCGGACCAGTCGATCTACCCGGCGAACTCGGTTCCCGCGGTCGTCCGCCGGATCAACAACGCACTCATGCGCGCCGACCAGATCGAGCACGCCGAAGGCGTCAAGACCGTCGAGGACTGGATGGTCCCGATCGTCGCCGACGCGGAGGCCGGCTTCGGCGGTCCGCTCAACGCCTTCGAGCTCATGAAGGGCATGATCAACTCCGGCGCCGCCGGCGTCCACTGGGAGGATCAGCTCGCGAGCGAGAAGAAGTGCGGTCACCTCGGCGGCAAGGTCCTCATCCCGACCTCGCAGCACATCCGCACCCTCCAGTCGGCCCGTCTGGCCGCCGACGTCGAGAACGTCCCCTCGGTCATCATCGCCCGCACCGACGCCGACGCCGCGACGCTCATCACCACCGACGTCGACGAACGCGACCAGCCGTTCATCACCGGAGAGCGCACCGCTGAGGGCTACTACAAGGTCCGCAACGGACTCGAGGCCTGCATCGCCCGCGGCAACGCGTACGCCCCGTACTCGGATCTGCTGTGGATGGAGACCTCCCTGCCCGACCTTGAAGTCGCCAAGCAGTTCGCCGAGGCGATCCACGCCGAACACCCGGACCAGCTGCTCGCCTACAACTGCTCGCCGTCGTTCAACTGGAAGAAGCACCTCGACGACGACACGATCGCGAAGTTCCAGCGCGAGCTCGGAGCGATGGGCTACAAGTTCCAGTTCATCACGCTGGCCGGCTTCCACGCCCTCAACTACTCGATGTTCGACCTCGCCCACGGCTACGCCCGCGAGCAGATGAAGGCCTACGTCGACCTGCAGGAGCGCGAGTTCGCCGCCGAGGATCGCGGCTACACCGCGACCAAGCACCAGCGCGAGGTCGGCACCGGATACTTCGACCTCGTCTCGACCGCAGTCAACCCGGACGGATCGACCCTCGCCCTGTCCGGCTCGACCGAGGAAGCCCAGTTCCACTGAGCAGCCGCTCCGCACCTGCCGGGCCCAGACGGCCCGGCAGGTGAGGACCCACCAGACTCGGCGCGGTTCGGCGATGTTTTCACGGGGTTTGCATCGTCGATCCGCGCCGGCACCTCCGCCCAGCACCCACCCCGACCAACCGCACCACTCCAGTTCCCACCAGCACGGTCCCACACAGCACTCGAATGAGTGAGGAGAAAACAATGTCCCGCATCACGATCAACGCACCTGAGGCACCCGGACACGACACCGTTCTCTCGGCACAGGCGCTCGACTTCGTCGCGGGCCTCCACGAGAACTTCGCCGACCGCCTCGGCGGGCTCATGGCCAAGCGCGGCAGCCGTTCGGCGGAGATGAACGACGGCACCCTGCCCCGCTTCACCCCCGACTACGCCGCCGTCCGCGCCGACCGCACCTGGCAGGTCGCCGGCTCTCAGGACGCTCCGGGACTCGAGGACCGCCGGGTCGAACTCGCCGGCCCCGTCACCGAACCCGAGGTCGTCCGGGCGCTCAACTCCCAGGCCAAGGTCTGGATCGCCGACTTCGAGGACTCGACGAGCCCGACGTGGGCGAACATCCTCGGCGGACAGCACGCCCTCTACCTGGCCGTGCGCGACCAGCTGCCCGGCGTGAGCAACCGCAACCAGCCGACCATCGGCATGCGCCCCCGCGGCTGGCACCTGCCGGAGAAGCACCTCATGGTGACCGGCGACGACGGTGAGCAGACCCCGGCGATCGGCGCGCTCGTCGACTTCGGCCTCTACTTCTTCCACAACGCGAAGACGCTCATCGATTCCGGTTCGGGACCGTACTTCTACCTCCCCAAGCTCGAGTCCTCGCTCGAGGCCCGGCTGTGGAACCAGATCTTCGTCTGGGCGCAGGATGAGCTCGGCATCCCGCAGGGCACGATCCGCGCGACCGTCCACATCGAGACGATCGCCGCCGCATTCCACATGGAGGAGATCCTCTGGGAGCTGCGCGACCACTGCGCCGGTCTCCAGGCCGCCGGCTGGGACTACCTGTTCTCGGTGGTGAAGAACCTCCGCCACTCGACGGAGTTCATCCTCCCCGACCGCGACCGTCTGACGAACTCGCTGCCCCTGATGAAGGCCTTCACCGACCGTCTCGTGTGGACCTGCCACCGCCGCGGCGCCCACGCGATCGGGACGATGACGAACCTCATGACCAGCCACCCCGACGAAGGCTTCGTCGCCGCCGAGTTCGCGCGGATGCGTGAGGACAAGGCCCGTGAGGCCTGGCAGGGCTTCGACGGCACGTGGGTCGCCGATCCCGGCCTCGTCCCGGCCGCACTCGCCGTCTACGACGCAGCCCTCGGTGAGAAGGCGCACCAGCTGGAGAACATGCGCCCCGACGTCCGCGTGTGCGCCGAGAACCTCCTCGACATCACCGGACTAGAGCCGGTCGTCACCGAAGAGGGCGTGCGGGTCAACATCCGCGTCGCCATCGGCTACCTCAACGAGTGGCTCGGCGGCAACGGCAACGTGGCGCTGGAGAACCTGCTCGAGGACGTCTCGACCGCGGAGATCTCCCGGTCGCAGATCTGGCAGTGGATCCACCACGAGGTCACCCTCGACAACGGCCAGCCGGTGACGCGGCAGCTCGTCGAGCGCTACCTCGGCGAGGAGCTCGCGCTCATGGAGCGCACCCCCGCTGACCACGTCACCGAGGCGGTCGAGATCTTCCGGGCCTCAGCGCTCACCGACGACTTCCCCGAGTTCCTCACGGTGCCCGCCTACACCGAGCACCTCGTCGACCGCGTCGCCAAGGCCGCGGTCAGCGCAGCCTGAGTGGTCCGCCTCGGCGGGAGACGTCAGACGGCGGACCGTCTCGGCGGGGACCATCGATCCGCATCGGCACCCTGGACCTGTTCGGACTCGCACTGCACAGCGAGTCACGGCAGGAACGGGGTGCCGATGTGTGGGTTCGGCTCAGCCCTCGGGCGGCCACGGCAGCCCCTCGGCCTGGGCGTTGAGCTGGTACGAGACCGCGCCGTCGATCGATTCGCGGATGATGTCGGCGTGGCCGGCGTGCCGCGCGATCTCCGTGTTGAGGTGGGCGAGGATCCAGCGCACCGACATGTCGAAGTCCTTCGGCATCCACGGGTTGTTCACCGGGACCTTCGCGTCGAGGTCGATCCCGTCCGCCGCGGCCTGGGTGCGGGTGGCGGTGATCTCGGCGACGGCGCGGTCGAAGGCGGCGAGCACCTCGGCCAGGGTCAGATCCGGCAGGGTCGCGCCCTCGAAGGATCCTAAGAGCCCGAGTTCCTCACCGAACGCGGCGTAGTCCTCCTCGGTGGCGACAAGCGACGGGTCGCGGACCTGCTGCAGCCAGCCATAGACGACGTGGGCTGAGTGGGCGAGCAGCCCGGCGATGCTCAGCGAACTCACCGTCGGGGTGCTGCGGGCCTGCTCGTCGGTGAGGCCTGCGGCGGTGAGGCGCAGCTGCTGGCACTGCTGTTCGAGGAAGCTCAGCTGGGCGTCGGTCTCGGTGGTCACGGGCGGGGCGAAGAAGGGCATGACGACTCCTGATGGTCGGGTCCGGCCTGGTGTGGGGTGAGCGGCTCGGCGCGATCGGCGATGCGCTTGAAACCATCATCCGACCGATTGCGGACATATGATGTCCGCATGCACGATGATCCGGCCAGGTGCCCATGAGCTCCGAATCCCGCCTCCTCTCCCTCCTCGCGCGGCTCGGGACCGGTCGGTCGTTCACCGCGACTGACCTCGCCGTGGAGTTCGGCGTCACCGAACGGACGATCCGACGCGACATCGCGACCCTGCGCGAGCTCGGCTACACCGTCGATGCCGCCCCCGGAGTCGACGGCGGGTACCGGGCCGGCAGCCGGACCGTGCTGCCGCCCCTTCAACTCGAATCTGGGGAGGCCTTCGCGACCGCGCTCGGTCTCTCACTCCTCGCTGGCGCGGGCCTCGGAAGTGCGGACACCGCCTCGGCGAGCGGGAAACTCGAGGCGATGCTCCCGACCACGGCCGCCTCCGCGGTGAGGGAGATCGGGACCGCGGTCACCGTCGCCCCCGGCAACGAGCCCGACGTCGACCATGCCGCGGTCGGGGCCATCGCCTCGGCGATCGCCGCCCGCCGTCGCATCACCTTCGCCTACGCGAAGCCGTGGACCGACGCCGCGCCGGCCGTCCGACGGGTCGAACCCGCCCAGCTCGTCGTGCTCGGCTCTCATTGGTACCTCTACGCGTGGGATCTCGACCGCAGCGACTGGCGGGTCTTCCGTCTCGACCGGCTGAGCGAGGTCCATGTGACGACGTTCGGCTTTCCGCTGCGACCTGCCCCCGACGCCGAGGCGGCGGTGCGTCGCGCGGTCACCGTCGCCGCGTACGAGCACACGATCGTCCTCGACCTCGAGGCCACCCCGGCCGAGATCGAGCCATGGTTCTCCACCCGTGCCGCGACGATCGCCGAGGTCAGCGGGGGTGTGCGCGTGACGTTCGGGGTGCCAGACCTCGGCGCGGCGGCGATCTACACCGCAAACATCCCGTTCCCGTGCCGCGTCGTCGATCCGCCGGAGTTCGTCGCGGAGCTCTCAGTGATGCGCGGGCGGATCGGCGCGATCATGGCCGCAAGTGACACCGAGGTGTCCGGGAAGTGACCGGACGGTGAACGACAACGGGAGTCGTCCATATACTGATGCCATGACGATTCTCATCGGCTATCTCCCTGCCCCGGAAGGCGAGGCGGCGCTGCGCGCGGGATTCGCAGAGGCCGCGCTGCGCACGTGCGACGCCGTCGTGGTCAACTCACAGCGACGCGGTGCCAGCGGCACCCCGACCGAGATCGACAAGGACGACATCGATCGCATCGTCGCCCTCGGTGAGGAGGCGGGAGTCGCGGTCACCGTGCTCCAGCCCGACCATGAGGACGACGTCCCGGGAACCCTCAACGACCTCGCCGCCGAGCACGATGCCCAGCTCATCGTCATCGGCCTGCGGAAGCGCTCGGCGATCGGAAAGTTCATCCTCGGATCCCAGGCCCAGCGCATCCTCCTCGAAGCCGAAGTCCCCGTCCTCACCGCGAAGGCCTGAGACTCAGCGCCCCACCTCGAGACCGTGCCCCCACGCGAGGAGCTCGGCCAAGGAGACCCCGGCTGAGTCACTGAGATCGGCGATCTGCGTCCTGCACGAATAGCCGTCGGCGAGGACGACGCGCATCCGCTCGTCGTCGTCCCGCTCTCGTTCGGCGCGTTCGCGGTCGGCGCGTTCGCGCTCGACGCGCAGTGCGGGCAGCAGCGCGAGTTCGGCCACGGCGACCGAGGTCTCGAAGTGACCGGCCTCGACCCCGAAGTTCCCCGCCAGCCCGCAGCACCCGCCGAGGAAGTCGGCGCTCGCTCCCGCCCGGGAGAGGAGCTCTCGGTCTGGGGCTGTCCCGAGCACCGCCGACTGATGGCAGTGCGGTTGGACGACCGCGTCGACGCCGGCGAGGTCGGGCAGTTCGACACCGATCCCGAGGAGATATTCCGCGAGCGTCTGCACCCGCGACCCGACCCGCTCGGCCGCATCGCTCGCGAGCAGCTTCTGCGCATCGTCGGCCAGTGTGGCCAGGCACGAGGGCTCGACCCCGACGATCGGCGCATCCCCGGTCGCATCGAGGGCGGCGACCGTCTCGCCGAGGTGGTTGCGCGCGGCATCGAGCTGGCCGGTCGAGATGAGGGGCAGACCGCAGCACACCGTCTGCTCGACCACCCGTACCCGCACGCCCGCATGCTCGAGGACGGCGACCGCGGCGGCAAGGATCCTCGGCGCGAAGTGGTTCGACCACGAATCCGCGAAGAGGATGACCTCGCCGAGGCGGTCGGAGGCCCCAGCACCCGCCTCGGCGCGGGACCGCCACCAGCTCCGGAACGTCGTCGTCGCGAACGTCGGAATCGACCGGCGGGGATCGATCCCCGCCACCCGCTTTCCCAGCGCACCGACCCCCGGCACCCGGGCGACCCGGTTGACCAGGTGCGCGACCGGGGTGAGAGCGTTCGCCAGCTGCGGGAGGAAGCCGAGCGCATAGTGCGAGGGCGGCCGCATCCGACCCCGATAGGACTGGTGGAGGACTTCGGCTTTGTATGTGGCCATGTCCGTGCCCGTCGGGCACTCGCTGCCGCACGCCTTGCAGGACAGACAGAGGTCGAGCGCCTCGGCGACGGCAGGGGAGTCCCATGCGGTCGTGACCAGGTCACCGGAGACCATCTCCTGGAGCACCCGGGCGCGCCCCCTCGTCGAGTGCAGCTCATCCCTCGTGGCCTGGAACGATGGGCACATGATCCCACCGTTCGCCGCGGAATCCGCGCGGCATTTGCCGACCCCCGTGCACCGGTGGACGGCCGAGGCGAACCCGTCGGACTCGTCCGGATACGCCATCGCGAGCGGACCGGGCAGCCGATCGCGGCTGGGCAGCTCGGTCAGCCGGATCGATGCGTCGAGGGGGTCGGGGTCGACGATGACCCCGGGGCCGAGAAGGTGGCGGGGATCGAAGAGCTCCTTGACCGTTCGGTTGAGGTCGATGACCTCGGGCGGGTAGAGCAGCGGCAGCAACTCGGAGCGCGCGCGACCGTCACCGTGCTCTCCCGAGACCGACCCGCCGTAGCCGGCGACGAGCTCGGTCGCCGCGACGAGGAATCGCCGCAGCACCGCCGGGCCGTCGGGCTCCTCGAGGGGGAAGTCGACGCGCATGTGCAGGCATCCGTCCCCGAAGTGCCCGTACGGGATCCCCCACAGCCCGTGCTCGTCGAGGAGGTCCATGAGATCCCGCAGATAGTCGCCGAGGTGCTCGACCGGAACCGCGGAATCCTCCCACCCGGCGTGGGCGTCGCGCCCGTCGGGGGTGCGCGAGACGAGCCCCGCACCGTCGGCGCGGATCGCCCACACCGCCGCTGCGGTCTCCGCGTCGACGACGGCGGAGTCGAGAGCACGGGACTCATCGATGAGACGGTGCGCCTCCTCGGCGAGGATCTCGGCATCGTCGCCGGTGAGTTCGACGACGAGCCAACCGGCGCCCTCAGGCAGAGCGGGAACGGCGTTCCCGCCCTTGGCCGCGATGACCCGGTCGAGCATCCGCGAATCGAGACCCTCGCACGCCGCGACGGGGAAATCGCGCAGCAGCGGAGCGTCGTGGGCGGCGGCGACCATGTCCGGATACCCGAGGACGACCGCGGCCGTATGGGCGGGTTCGGGTACGAGCCGCATCTTCGCGGCGAGCACGATGCCCCACGTGCCCTCGGACCCGGCGAAGGCACGACGGACGTCAAACCCGTTCTCCGGCAGCAGCGCCTCGAGACCGTAGCCGGAGACCTGACGGGAGAACGTGCCGAGATGGGTGCGGATCGTGCCCAGGTGCTCACCGATGAGTGCATGGAGGCGCGGGAACAGTTCCCGGGGATCCGCATCATCGAGGTCGACGACCGTGCCGTCGACGAGCATGATCCGCAGCGCGAGGATGTTCTCCCCCGTGCGTCCGTAGCCGAGCGCACGCGGACCGCACGCGTTGTTGCCGATCATCCCTCCGATCGTGCACCGGGTGTGCGTCGACGGATCGGGACCGAAGCGCAGACCGTGCTCCCGCGCTCGTGCCTGCAGGCTCGCATGGACGCACCCGGCTTCGACCCACGCGCTCTGCTCGACGGGGTCGAGGTCGAGCACCGTGTTCATGTGCCGAGAGAAGTCGAGGACGATCCCGGTGCCGATCGCGTTGCCTGCGATCGACGTCCCCGCACCACGACAGGTGATCGGCACGCCGAGGCGGCGGGCGACCGAGAGCGCAGCCGCGACGTCGTCCTCGCCGCAGGGGAAGACGACAGCCTGGGGCACGAGACGGAAGAGGGAGGCATCCGAAGAGTAGGCGGCGCGGTCGGCGGTTTCTCCGGTGACATCGCCGACACCGGCGGCGGAGAGCTCGGCGACGAGTGCCTCGGCCGAGGCGGAGGATGGAGCGCTCATGGGAGCATTGTGCCACCGGTGCGGAGGCGGCGGCGCCCGAGTCCGTGCGGAACGAGCAATGCCCTTTTCGCAATCGGCATTGTCACGGTCGGATATTGTGCCGATGTGCGGAATTCGCACACCTCGTACTCAGATTAGGACCGAACCTTCCAGTATTCGGGAAAAATTGGCGTGACATAGGCGTCGTGGTATTTAATAGAAGTACATTTTCCTGTGGCGGTGTGCCACATGTGCAGGCAAGGAAAGAAACAATGTCACGTCGCGCTCGCGAATTAACAGTGGATCAGACAGCCCTGGTTGCGGCTGTGCGCAGAATTTCACGGCAGCGAACCAAGATCAACACGAACTACGTCATGTCCATCCTCCGCGCACGCGAGGAGGGAGCCACCTTCGGTGCCATCGCCGAGGCCGCAGGCACCTCCTCCCAGGCAGTGCAGGAGATCGTGCGCAGGCACGGGCGTGTGCAGCGCTCCGAGGGATCGGGCGACGCTGCTCGGAAGCAGCCCGAATCGGTCGGCGCCGAAGCGCCGGCAGCAGCCGCCGAGTGACGCAGTCGGGCAGGGTGACGGCGGGACGACCCGCCGTCGGCCTCCCCGTGTGCGTTGATGCGAGATGGGCGTAGTGCCCCGAGATCGTGAATTTTTATAGGGTAAGGCAAATTGTAGCCATTCCGGTTTATCGGACAATTCGACTGGTGTTTACACGGTAAGTTGTCGAATTCTTCAATAAACAATTCGGCTGGTCGTCTTGTCTTTTCCCGCTGGCAGGGATCCCTCATTTCACTGCGGTCGCAGCGGGCCCGCCCTGTGCGGAATCCGCACCCCTGCCGGGGTGGGAGCCGAGCCCATGCCGAAACCTCGCCCCGACCCCGGCCGGGGCATCGGCCGGACCCTCGCTGGGACGCGAACCGGACTCGCGGATCGTGCGCGTTAGAGTGGCGGCATGAGCGCATCCACGCACCTGCCCGCCGACCTCGCCGCGGACCCTCTCGTCCGCATCGCCGCTGACTTGGCCGTCATCGCCTGGGAGCGGATGACGGCATGGCGGGCATCGCTCGGTGCCGATCTCGACGAGTCGGTCGTCGACACGAAGACCTCGCCGAACGACCTCGTCACCCTCGCCGACGCGCAGATCGAAGCACTCGTGCGCGGGTACCTCAGCGCTGTGCGTCCCGGCGACGTCATGGTCGGCGAGGAGGGCGCCGAGGCGATCGACCCGGTGGAGTTCTTCGACCGCGATCTGCTGCGCCGCCTCGCCGCGTTCGATCCTGTCGCCGGTGCCCTCGCCGAGGCGGGGAGCGAGGGCCGCTTCGAATGGCACGTCGACCCGATCGACGGCACCGTCAACTTCGTCCGCGGCATCGAGCACTTCGCCTTCTCCGTCGGCGTCCTCGACACAGCGACCGACGCCTGGGCAGTCGGACTCGTCGCCTCTCCCGGGCTCGGAGCCACATGGGTGGCCGGACGGTCTCGGGGTGCCTACCGCGTCGAGGGTCGGCTCTTCGACCGGATGCCGGAGCCGGATCTCAGCGCCGCCGATGCCCCCGCCGCCGGCGTGCCCGCGGCGGCCACGTCCGCGACTCGGCTCTCGGGGGCGCCCGTCGGTCTCTCGGGACGGCTGCTCGCGACCGGGTTCGCCTACCGCGGTGACAACCGCGGCCGACAGCTGGCCAAGCTGCCCGCTCTCATGGACGGCTATGACGACATCCGCCGCTGCGGGTCGGCCGCGCTCGATCTCTGCATGGTCGCCGAGGGACGAGTCACGTGCTACGCCGAACGCGGGCTCGGCATCTACGACTACGCCGGCGGCGCCCTCGTCGCCGAGGAGGCCGGAGCCTTCGTCCACCGCGGGGGCAGTGGCGGTCCGACGGCCGCGGCCGATTCGGCCGCAGAGCTCGCGCGCCTCATCGACACCATCTGAGGCCGGGGCCCGACCCGGTCGACCTGCGCCGATACTCGTTCGAGAGCCTCGGCGCGGGAACTGTGACAGGGATAACGCAAGACAGGCGTCGTCTATTTCTGAGAGATTAGGCTAAGCTAACTCACAGATGGCTCACATCTGCGTACCGATCGCCTCAAGGAAGTAGAACACGATGATCTCGACCCGCCTCCGCCTCGGCGCCGCCCTCGGTGTCCTGGCCCTGGCCCTGTCCGGCTGCTCCTCCGCGGAGTCCGAAGCCCAGGCCGACACCGCCGCCTCGAGCACGATCAAGGTCGAGGACAACAACGGCACGCAGACCGTGACGACCCCTCCGACCTCCGTCGTCGCCACGGACAACCGCACCTTCGAGACACTCGACGCGTGGGGCATCAAGCTGAGCGCGGGCGCCCGCGGCCTCATGCCGCAGGGACTCTCCTACACGAGCGACGAGTCGATCCCCGACCTCGGCACCCACCGTGAGCCCGACCTCGAGCAGGTCGCCGCCGCCAAGCCCGACCTCATCGTCAACGGGCAGCGCTTCGCCCAGTTCCACGACGATCTGCAGAAGCTCGCCCCCGAGGCCGTCGTCCTCGAGCTCGACCCGCGCGACGGCGAAGCCTTCGACGAGGAACTGCGTCGCCAGACCACCGTCCTCGGTGAGGTCTTCGGCAAGCAGGACGAGGCGAAGAAGCTCGTCGAGGACTTCGACGCCTCGATCGACCGTGCCAAGGCCGCCTACAACGGCAGCGACAAGGCGATGGGCGTCATCACCACCGCCGGCGACATCGGCTACGTCGCCCCGTCGGTCGGGCGCACCGTCGGACCGGTCTTCGACATCCTCGACCTCGATCCGGCCCTCGAGGTCGAAGGCGGCAGCGAAGGCGACAAGGGCGACGACATCTCCGTCGAGGCGATCGCCGAGTCCCAGCCCGACCTCATGATCGTCATGGACCGCGATGCCTCCTTCACCGCCGACCGCCGGGAGAAGGGATCGGCTCCGGCCGCCGAGGTGCTCGAGAAGTCCGAAGCCCTCAAGGACGTTCCCGCGGTGAAGAACGACAAGATCGTCTACTTCCCCGAGGACACCTACCTCAACGAGGGCATCCAGACGTACACCGAGTTCTTCAACGGCTTCGCCGACAAGCTCGAAGCGCAGAAGTAAGCAGAACCGGGTGCGGGTGAGACCCGCACCGGAACCACCGCGGCGGCGCCCACGCGCCGCCGCGGTGCGAGCGGGAACGGCAGCATGACGAACTCAGGGACCACGGACGACCGGACGGCCGCCTCGGCGGACGACCGCCTCGGCGAGGACACGAACGAGCCCCAGGACACGGACGGCACCGGCAGGACCGGCAGGACCGGTCGCCCGGCGACGAGTCGGGGACCGCTCTTCAGCTGGCAGCTGGGACTCGCGACCCTCGCGGTGGCGGGCCTCCTCGTCGCCTCCCTGCTCACCGGGGTCTACGACATCTTCGGCGCGGCCGACGGGGCGGAGATGTTCCAGATCACCCGGGTCCCGCGGACGGTCGCGCTCGTCCTCGCCGGCGCGGCGATGGCGATGTGCGGGCTTGTCATGCAGCTGCTCACGCAGAACCGATTCGTCGAGCCGACGACGACGGGCACGACGGAATGGGCGGGCCTCGGGCTCATGCTCACCGTCATCATCTACCCCGAGGCGACGATCGTGCAGCGGATGATCGGCGCGATCCTCGCCGCCTTCATCGGCACCCTCGTCTTCTTCCTCTTCCTCCGCCGCGTCTCGCTGAAGTCCTCGCTCATCGTCCCCATCGTCGGGATCATGCTCGGCGCCGTCGTCGGAGCGGTCTCGACCTTCATCGCCGTGTCCACGGACATGCTCCAGAGCCTCGGGATCTGGTTCGCCGGCAGCTTCACCTCGATCCTGCGCGGACAGTACGAGGTCCTCTGGATCGTCGCGATCGTCGTCGTCGCCGTGTTCATCACCGCCGACCGGTTCACCGTCGCGGGCCTGGGCAAGGAGATCTCGACGAGCGTCGGACTCAAGTACAACCAGATCATCCTCATCGGCACCGTCCTCGTGGCCATCGCCACCGGCGTCGTCACCGTCGTCGTCGGCAACCTCCCCTTCCTCGGGCTCATCGTGCCCAACATCGTCTCGATGATGCGCGGCGACGACCTGCGCTCGAACCTGCCGTGGGTGTGCCTGCTCGGGATCGCGATCGTCACCGTCTGCGACCTCATCGGACGTCTCATCATCGCCCCCTTCGAGATCCCCGTCTCCCTCATCCTCGGCATCGTCGGGGCCGCCGTCTTCATCGTCCTGCTGCTGCGGCAGCGGAGGAGGAGCTGACATGCGCAGCATGGACACCGACGACCGCGGTGCGGAACCGCGCACTTCCGCGACCACCCCGGCAGCCGCCTCGGCGAGGACGACCGGACGCCATTCGGGGGCACTGACGACGGCTGCGGCCCGACGACGGTACTGGACGATCATGGGCGTGCTCGCGGCGGCCGCGCTCGGGATCGCCTTCGGACTCCTCGCATGGGACAACCCGCTGCCGATCACGGACGAAGGCTTCTGGCTCATCGCGGGCCTGCGCGGACGCAGCCTCGTCGTCCTCATCATCGTCGCCCTGTGCCAGGCGTTCGCGACGGTCGCGTTCCAGACGGTGACGAACAACCGGATCATCACGCCCTCGATCATGGGCTTCGAGTCCCTCTACGTCGCGATCCAGACGGCGACGATGTACTTCTTCGGGGTGACCGCACTCGTCGAGCTGCGCGGGGTGCTGCCCTTCACGATGCAGCTGGTCGCGATGATCGGGCTATCGCTCGCCCTCTACGGCTGGCTGCTCTCGGGGAAGTACGCGAACGTCGAGGTCATGCTTCTCGTCGGCATCGTCATCGGCGGCGGACTCGGGGCGGTGGCGACGTTCATGCAGCGCACGCTCACCCCGAGCGAGTTCGACGTCCTCTCCGCGCGCCTCTTCGGATCGATCGCGAACTCCGATGCGACCTACCTGCCGGTGGCGATCCCCCTCTGCCTCATCGCATGTGCGGCCATCTACCTGTCCGCGCCGCGGCTCAACGTGCTCGCGCTCGGCAAGGACGTGACCGGCAACCTCGGGCTCAATCACAGGGCCGCGACGATCACAATCCTCTTCTTCGTCTCGATCCTCATGGCGGTGTCGGTGTCGATGATCGGGCCGATGATCTTCCTCGGCTTCCTCGTCGCGATGCTCTCCTACCAGTTCTCCGACACCTACGACCATCGGTACGTGCTGCCGATGGCGGGCCTGCTCGGGTTCGTCATCCTCGGCGGAGCGTACTTCATCCTCAAGAACATCTTCTACGCCGAAGGCGTGGTCTCCATCATCATCGAAGTCATCGGCGGAGGCGTGTTCCTCTTCGTCATCATGCGGAAGGGTCGACTGTGATCACACTCGGCGACGTGGCCAAGAACTACAGCGAGACCGTGCAGATCGGTCCCGTCGACGTGACGATCCCCGCCGGCGGGGTGACCGCCCTCGTCGGACCCAACGGGGCGGGCAAATCGACGCTGCTGACGATGATCGGGCGCCTGCTCGACATCGATTCCGGGGCGATCGAGATCGCCGGATACGATGTCGCCTCGACGAAGTCGAAGGACCTCGCGAAGATCGTCTCCATCCTCCGCCAGGAGAACCACTTCATCACCCGGCTGACGATCCGGCAGCTCGTCGGCTTCGGCCGCTTCCCGTACTCGAAGGGGCGGCTGACCACGGCCGATGAGGAGATCATCTCCCGGGCGATCGACTTCCTCGAACTCGGGGAGCTCGAGAACCGGTTCATCGACGAGCTCTCCGGCGGTCAGCGGCAGCGTGCCTACGTCGCGATGGTGCTCGCCCAGGACACCGACTACGTCCTCCTCGACGAGCCGCTCAACAACCTCGACATGAAGCACTCCGTGCAGATGATGCAGCATCTGCGCCGGGCCGCGACCGAGATGGGACGTACGATCGTCATCGTCATCCACGACATCAACTTCGCCGGCCACTACGCCGACCACATCTGCGCGGTGAAGAACGGGAAGGTCGCCGAGTTCGGCACCCCCGAGGAGATCATGACCGCCGAGGTGCTCACCCGGGTCTTCGACACCCCCGTCGACGTCGTCGACGGCCCCCGCGGCCGCCTCGCCGTCTACTACTGAGAGATGGTGGCCTGAGCGGTGGTGATCGTCCGCTGCTGAGCGGCGCCACCGCCGTGATGGCTGGCGCCGCCCGCGTTTGTGGTCAATAAACCGAGGGTTTCAGGCCGAATCGGCGATTTTCCCTCGGTTCTGCGACCACAACTCGCCCCAGCGCCGCAGTGCTTCTGAAGAACGTTGCAGCCCGCCCGCTGCTTGGGGATGCTGCCGCTCTCCTGCTGCTGAAGTTCACCGCAGCCCGCGCTCGTGGCTGGAGGGTTCCCCCGCGCGCGTTAGTGGTCGAAGAACCGAGGGTTTCAGGCCGAATCGGCGATTTTCCCTCGGTTCTTCGACCACAAACTCGCCGCGACCCGGCCCAAGAGCCCCTCAGCGGTCAATGGAACCGGGGGCGGCCGCCTCGGCGGGGACGCGGATCCACTTGCGCGCTCCGACGACGATGAGGGCGATGAGGCCGAGGATGAGCAGCCCGTCGGCGGCGATGTAGAAGAGATGCATGGCCGAACCGCCGTCGTCGATGCCGGCGAGCACGGCGTCCGTGCGCTGGTTGAGCAGGGGTCGGACGAATGCGACCTTGAGGATGAGCACGCCGATGATTCCGCTGGTGAGACCGCGGAAGAGCGGTCCGACTCCGTCCTTGAGGATCGCCCAGAGGAGGATGACGGCGATGACGATCTCGACCCAGTTCATCGCCGTGAACACGAGGCGGCCGATGCCCAGTCCCAGCGGGATCGTGATGCCCGGAGCCTGGAACTTCAGCGGCGCCTCGATGAGCGAGATGCCGATGATGAGACCGAGCCACACCGCCGGGAGGATGAGCCGCGCCGAGGCGGCGAGCCGGGAGTCCTGGGAGCCGAGAGCGTTGACCATGCCTGAATTCTACGCCTCGTAGAAGTCGCGTGCGCGGCCGGCACCGCCTCGGTGACGGTAGAGGAGGATGCCGAGCACGATCGCTCCGAGGGCGAAGAACGGGGTCGAGGCGATGTCGGGAAACGAGAGGTTCGCGGTGTCGCCGACATCGCGGAGGCCGAGCCCGCGCTGGTCGACGGCGAAGAAGACGACGTTGTACCCGCCGTGGACGCCGATCGCACCCCACAGATGGCGCTGCCAGACGACGAGCAGGCCCGCGAAGATCGCATAGGAGAGGACGAAGGCGCCGTAGAGCGGGGTGAAGCCGGGGTTGCCGACGTGGATTGCGAGGAAGAAGAGCGCCTGGAGGACGACGGCGGGGCCGAGTCCGATCCACCACGAGGTCCCGCGCAGGAGCAGGCCGCGGGCGACGACCTCCTCGCCGGCGCCCTGGGCGATGTAGGTGACGAGGTAGAGCACGGCGACGACGGCGAGGACGATCCCGGAGGGGAGGGTGGCCGGCTCGGCCGGGCGCACCCATCCGCCGCTCCAGGCGATCGCTGTGCCGCCGGCGCTCACAGCCGCACCGACGAGCAGGCCGATGACCGCGGATCCCCAGCGCGGGCGGGTGAGCCCGATCGCCGTCAAACCGACTCCGAGCCGCCGCCGCAGGTAGAACGCGATGATCCCGACGGTGGCGACGATCGCGACGAGGTAGCCGAGGGCGCGACCCGATCCGTCGGGGAGGGTCCACGGCTGGGTGTCGGTGATGCCGAGCGCGAGGAGCGGGAGGATGCCGATGGCGTTGAACGCGAAGCCGAACACCGAGAGGAGGCCGGCGATGACGAGGATCTCGACGACGCCGATGACTCGGCGGGTCGGGCGGGCATCGCGGGCTCCGGTGGGGACGGGGAGGCCGTGGCCAGGGGAATCTGCGGGGGAGGGGTGCTGGGAAGCGGGCATGCCACCATTGTCCTGAGTCATCGTTTGCAACCACAACTGACGGGTCGGCCGGGAGGTCGGAACGCGTATCTGGGTCGGGCCGGTGGTGCGGTCGGACCGGGCCTCGGTACCGTGCCGGCGAGGCGGTCGGAACGCGGCTCGCGGCGGGGTCGACAGAGCGGTGGAATCGCGCCTTAGACTGGGCGAATGCGCCTGTTCTCCCATGCCGTCGTGCGTTCATTCGCGCCCGACGACGACCCCTCCGCGACCCCGCCCGACGCGATCCTCGTCGACGGGGAGACGATCGTCGCCGTAGGCACCCGCGATGACCTCCTCGACATCGCCGCCGCGCAGACGTCATCGACGGCGGCGCTCGCCTCGGCGGGCGGGGTCGGGGCGACCGCGGTCATCCCGGGAGCCGCCGTCGAGGAGATCGACTGCGGGGGCCGGGTCATCCTCCCCGGCCTCATCGACGCCCACATGCATTCGGTCGCGTACGCGGATTCGCTGACGAACCTCGATCTCTCCGGTTCCCGCTCCCTCGCCGAGGCGGTCGCCGCCATCCGCGAACGTGCCCAGACGCTGCCGGTGGGCAGCTGGGTCGTCGGCGCCGGCTGGGACCTCAACCGCTGGGACGACCCGCGCTACCCCGACCGGCAGCTGCTCGACCGCGAGGTCCCCGACCACCCGGTCGCGATGTGGTCGATCGACCTGCACACGGTGTGGGCGAACGGCAGTGCGCTCGTAATCGCCGGCATCGACGACGACACCCCTGACCCGTCCGGCGGTGAGATCGTCCGCGGACCCGACGGCGTGGCCACTGGTCTGATCAGGGAGGATGCCGCGGATCTGCTCATGCGCTACATCCCGGAACCGACGCGGGAGGAGCAGGCCGAACGGCTCGAGGCGACCCAGCGGCTCTTCCTCTCGCTCGGACTCACCGGCATCCACGACTTCGACGGAATCGCCTCGACGCTGGGGTGGAACGATCTGCGGGAGGCCGGTCGGCAGGATCTGCGGGTGACGAAGTTCCTCCGCCAGCCCGAGGTGCCGTGGGCGATCGAGACCGGGTGGGTGACCGGCGGCGGGGACGACTGGCTGCAACGCGGTGGGGTCAAGCTCTTCGCCGACGGTGCGCTCGGCTCGCACACGAGCCACATGTCCTCGCCCTATCCCGAACCGGAGCCGGCGGGCGTCGGCGTCCACGGGGCCGAGGTGCGCGAGGCCGCGGCCGAGGCGTCGGTCGGAACCGAAGACGGCGGCCCTGCGCTGCCGGTTGCCGAGTCCCACCTCAACTACGGGATAGCACAGATGAGCGAGGACGAGCTCTTCGAGCAGGCGCGGATCGCGACCGAGGTGGGTATCTCCGTGGCGATCCACGCGATCGGCGACCAGGCCAACCACCACGTGCTCAACGTCTTCGAGCGGCTGCGGCCGATCACTCTCGCCGTCGAGGAGAAGACCGGGCGGCGTCTGCGCCACCGCATCGAGCACGCCCAGTTCATCCAGCCCGAGGACGTTGCGCGCTTCGCCGAACTCGACGTCACCGCCTCGATGCAGCCGCGGCACTGCATCTCCGACCTCCATCTCCTCCACCTCGTCGACGAGTCCGCTCAGCTCGCCGCCTACGCGTGGCCGGATCTCGTGCACTCGGGTGCGCAGGTGATCTTCGGCTCGGACGGGCCGGTCGAGCATGCGAACCCGTTCGCGGCGATCTACGCGGCGATGACGAGGGCCGACATCTCCGGGGATGCGAGCACGAGCTTCCAGCCGTGGCGTCGGCTCTCGGCGGTCGAGGCGCTGCGACTGCACACGCACGCCCCTTCGGTGGCCGCCGGTCTCGGTGATCGACGCGGGTATCTGGCGCCGGGCATGGACGCGGACTTCATCGTCGTCGACGTCGACCCGTTCACCGCCGAAGGGCTCACCGACGCCGAGGCGGAGGCCGGGCCGGAGGGTCTGCTCGGCTACGAGTCCGAGGAGGCGCTCTTCGCCCACGCCGAGGCGATCCGCGACGCGCGGGTGTTCCTCACGGTCGTCGGCGGCGAGATCAAGCACTCGGTGTAGTGGCGGGAGGCGATGTCCTGTTCGTTGCTCGGGCAGGCAGCCCGTCTGACTGCCGAAACGAGTCGCATTCCGCCCGACCAGTCGGAGAATGAACCGACCGATCGGGCGGAAAGTGACTCAAAAGCAGGCGTCCGGCCCAGATCGACGCGACATCGAGCGGATACGTTAACGAGTATTGGCGTGCCGAACGGCTGCTCCGAGGGATGCGCTGGTTCTCAGAGGGTTGCGTTCCATGCATCGAGGCGATGGCGGAGGTCGCGCTCGGTCATATCGGTGCGACCTATCCCGTGGTAGTTGGGCAGCCAGGTCTCGACGCGCTCGTGCGCGCTGGCCGCGGCTTGGACGTCCCAAGGTCGGATGTCGCCGACGGTGCGACCGAGTCCTCGTTCGTACTCGTTGAGGAAGACTTCCGGTGCCGAGGTGGACCCGAGGAGCACGAGATCCTGACGGCACCACGCGAGATCGATGCCGCGAGGACCCTGTCGGGCACCTGCCCAGTCGACGACACCGGTGAGTCGCCGCCCTGACCAGAGCGCGTTGCCCGACCAGAAGTCGAAATGGGTAAGCACCGGGTCTTCGAGATCGAGGGAGTTCCATTCGTCCTGCGCGCGTTGTGCCAGGCGAGAGGTCCCTGTGGGCGGCGCGGCCGGAGCTGCGGGTAGTCCTTCACCGCTCAGTGCGTGAATCCGAATCAGAGCAGCGGCCATCTCACGGGCGATGGTGTCGGTGGGCAGTGTTGGATCGGGAGCCCCTCCCGGTACGACGGTCGTGACCACGAGCGGGTGGTCCAACGACGCGTCGGCCGCGATGAGCCGCGGAACGAACTCACCCAATGAGGAGAGTCGGGAAAGGACGCCGGTCTCGCGCTGGGCCGCATCATCCCCGTTGGGGAAGCTGCGGACGATGAAGTCGGTCGTGCCGTCGGAGGCGCGAACCGTGGTCGCATGCTGTCCGCCGGACAGGACCGACTTGAGAGTGAGGTGGCGTCCGAGCAAGCGTGATGCCGAATTCACCGCCTCGTCAGGAGACCATCCTGACTCTGCCGGAGGAGACGTCATTGGTCCCCGTGCTGCGCGAGCAGGCGTTCGAGACCGGCAGCGTAGCGGGCGGCCATCATCTTCTGCGCCGCAACGGACAGGGGAGCGGCCGCCTTGAGCAGGGGATGTCCCGGCAGCGAGCGGGAGGTGATCGAGACGACGAGCCGATCGTCATCGTCGATGGAGACGAGGAACGTCTGCACGCCCGACTCCAGATGCCCAGGCCGCGTGCGGTAGACGAAGCCGGCCTGCCGGTCGGTGTCGATGACATCGACGACGATGCACGAACCGACCGGGATGACGAGGTCCTCACCGCGCTGCCGCAGCGGCGGAGCCGGCCACCGCGGATTGAGCCAGAGGTCGACGACCATTCCCGGCCGCACCCGACGCTGCGGGCGGGCGATGACGCCGGCACCCTCCTGCAGCTGCCATGTGAGGATCGCTTCGCTGGCCAGCGGGAACAGCTCGGCCGGCCCGATGTCGCGGACGTGCTCGAGGTGGTTCATCGGGTTCCCCTCGATGCCGGGCGTGATCTCCTCGAGGCAGAATCCGATGTCGGCCCCGTCTCGCCGCCGGCAGAACCGGCACCCTGTCCGGCGGCGTGACGGCAGATCTCGCCATACCGTGACGCAACGCCTTCGGGATCGAGCTCACCATCGGGCCGATACCACTGGGCCACTCCCGTGCAGATCGTCGTGATCGCCCGCGCGGCGTCCCGCGGGTACGGAGTCGAGAACACCTCGGCGTCGACGCATGCGACGACGCAGTCATCGAGAAGCATCTGCTGCCGGTCCCTGGCCGCGATGTGCGAGTCGCGTGCCTCGGTCGGGAGGCTGCGGATCTCGCTGAACGCGATGAAGGCGATGTCGGCCTGGTGCGCGTGGAAGAGGAGGAGGCACTCGACGAGGCGGTCGAACCGGGGCAGAGGTTCCTGCGGGCCGTCTGCGAGCGCCGCGGTGCTCCGCTCCCAGAGATCGGCCATTGCCAACCGGTCGATCTCGGTGAGGATCGCCTGCTTCGACGCGAAGTGGTGGTAGAGGCCGGGAACCGAGAGTCCGGCCGCCTGGGCGACCTGGCGGATCGACGTGCCGTGGAACCCGCCGCGGACGAAGCAGTCGAGAGCAGCCCGCAGCAGCGGGGGGAGGAGGGGAGTGTCGTACGTTCTCCACGGTGCCACGGCGTCATCCTTGTCTCGTGCCGGCAGGGGGATTCCGCCGACGGGCGTGCTTGGGCAGTCGCCGAAGTCCGACCCGAACGCTGCCCCGGGTACCAATCTAGTGTGCTGAGGCCGTGTTCCGTCCGAAATCCCGGAGCCGAGTTCCGTGTGAGCGCCCGACGAGAAGTCAGCGCTGCCTGCAGCCGCGGCTCACGCGACGAGCGCCAAACCCGACGACGAGTACCAGTCGTGCCCTTGTGCCTCTCAAGGATGTGACCTAAGCTACATGAAAACCGAGCGAGCGCTCGGTCGGGCGCAGAGGCGATGTGCCGAGGTGCCCGAGACGACGGAGTGGACAACGATGACGACGGACCAGCCGATGACGCACCGGCCGATGACGGCAACCGCACCCGTGTGGACGGCGCTCTACCCCGAGACGGTCGATCCGCAGGCCGATCTGCCGTGGGACTCGGTCGCCCACGCCTGGCACGACCGCGTCGCCGCACACCCGGAGGCCACAGCGATCCTCTACCGCGGCCGACGCCTGACCGTGGGCGAAGTCGACCGCGACGCCGAGGCGCTCGCCGCCGGCTTCCTCGAACTCGACCGGGGCGGGATCGTGGGCATCTGCCTCCAGAACGTCCCCCAGTTCGCCGTCGCCCTCCTCGCGGCGTGGAAGATCGGCGCCGTCCCGCTCGTCCTCAACCCCATGTACCGCGGCCGCGAGCTCCGCGCCCTCATCGACGACTCCCGTGCCCTCGGGTTCATCTGCGATGCCTCCGACGCCGAGGCGGTCGCCCAGTCCCTGTCCGGGAGCTCGGTGTCGTGGATCATCACGACGACCGACGACGAGTACGCCGCTGCAGACCCTGACCCCGGCGGCGAGGCGGCAGGCCCCGGCGGCGAGGCGGTCGACGCCGTCTCGTCCGACTCCCCGTCGGCAGGGACGGCCCGAACGCCTCACCGGACCGAGATCCCCACGACCGGGTGGGCCGAGGTGCTCGGGACTCGTCGTCCCACCTCGGCGAGGGATGCCGAACTCCGCGACGACCTGCTCCCCGGCCTCGACGACCCAGGGCTGCTCACCTACACCTCGGGGACGACGGGACCGGCGAAGGGATCGGTGGCGACGCATTGGAATCTGCTCAGCGTCGCGCAGACATGCGGACAGTGGTTTGGTCTGGGCGAGGGCGACGTCATGCTCGCCGTCGCCCCGCTCTTCCACATCACCGGCGCCGTCGCGTGCGCGACCACCTCGCTCATCCATCCGATCGTCCTCGACTTCGTCGGCCGCCCCGATGCGGAGAAGATCGTCACCGCAATCCGCGAGGACGGTGTGACCGTGACGATCGGGTCGATCACGGTCTTCAACGCCCTCCTCGAACACCCGGGGGCCACCTCGGCGGACTTCGGGAGCATCCGCCTCCTCTACTCCGGTGGCGCACCGGTGCCCCCGGCCACGGTCGCGAAGTTCCGGGACCGCTTCGGCCACTACGTCCACAACATCTACGGGATGACGGAGACGGCCTCGGCGGTCATCGGCGTGCCGGCGGGGATCGACGCACCGGTCGACCAGGCGACCGACACGCTCGCGATCGGGGTGCCATTCCCCGGACTCGACGCGCGCATCGTCGACATCGCCACAGGTGAGGTCGTCACCGACGGGACCGCAGGGGAGCTCCAGCTCCGCGGCCCGCAGGTCACTCCCGGTTACCTCGGCCGTCCCGACGCGAACGAGCGCGCCTTCGTTGACGGCTGGCTGCGCACCGGCGACGTCGGGGTCATGGACTCCGCGGGATGGATCTACCTCGTCGACCGGATCAAGGACCAGATCAACGTCTCCGGGTACAAGGTCTGGCCGCGCGAGGTCGAGGACGCGCTCTACGAACACCCGGCCGTGCTCGAGGCGGCCGTCGTCGGCCAGCCCGACGACTACCGGGGCGAGACCGTCGTCGCCTACGTCTCCCTCCGCGCCGGACAGACCGTCAGCGCGCCGGACCTCATCGCCTTCGCCCGCGAACGCTTGGCCGCGTACAAGTCCCCGCGTATCGTCCACATCATCGCCGACCTCCCGAAGACCCACACCGGCAAGATCCAACGGCGACTGCTGCGGGACCAGCGCTCACCGGGCTCGCCGGACGCAAACCGACCGGACGCGAACCCGCCCACCTCAGCCCCGACAGCCCCAGCCCCGACAGAGGAGACATCATGAGTGCACCCATCACCGGTCGCAGGTTCGAGGGGCAGGTCGCCCTCGTCACCGGAGCCAGCCGCGGCATCGGGCTCGGCATCGCCGAACGCCTCGCCGCCGAGGGGGCGAGCGTCGTCCTCACCGCACGCAAACCCGACCCCCTCGCCGAGGCGGTCGCCTCCTTCCCCGCAGGCACCGCCCTCGGCATCGCCGGAAAGTCCGATGACCCCGCGCACCGAGCCGAAGTCTTCGACACCATCGCCGAGCGGTTCGGCCGCCTCGACGTCCTCATCACCAACGTCGGGATCAACCCCGTCTACGGCCCGACGATCGACATCGACCTCGACGCCGCACGGAAGATCCTCGACGTCAACGTCATCGGCACGCTCGCGTGGGTGCAGGGCGCCGTCGGACACGCCGGCCTGCACTTCCGCGAGAACCGTGGCCGGATCGTCTCAGTCTCCTCGGTCGCCGGGGAGGTGCCGAGCCCGGGCATCGGCTTCTACGGCGTCTCGAAGGCCGCGGTCTCGCACCTCACGCGCACGCTCGCTGTCGAACTCGGACCCGACATCAGGGTCAACGCTGTCGCGCCCGCTGTCGTCAAAACGCAGTTCGCGACCGCTCTCTACGAAGGCCGGGAGGACGAGGTCGCTCGGGCCTACCCGGTGGGCCGCCTCGGCACCCCTGAGGACATCGGGGCTGCTGTCGCGTACCTCGCCTCGGCCGACGCCGACTGGATCACCGCTCAGGTCCTCACCGCCGATGGGGGACTCATCACGGCAGGAGGCACGGCATGAGCACGCTGCCGACCGAGGTCGAGGACGTCCGCCAGCGGACCCGGACCTTCATCCGCGAGGTCGTCGTCCCGTCCGAGCCGAGGCCGGGAGCGACACTCGACGAGGCGGTCCTCGCCGACCTGCAGGCCAGAGCGAAGACCGCCGGCGTCTTCGCCCCGCACGTGCCCACGGAGTGGGGCGGCCTCGGGGTGCCCATCGAGCACTGGTCGCCGATCTTCCAGGAGGCGGGGTACTCGCCGATCGGACCGGCGGTGCTGGGCTGCATGGCTCCCGACGAGGGCAATATGCACATGCTCGCCCGCATCGGCACCGCAGACCAGAAGGAGCGGTACCTGCGTCCGCTCGCCGCCGGCGAGGTCCGGTCGAGCTTCGCCATGACCGAACCCCACCCCGGTGCCGGATCCGATCCGGCGGCACTGTCGACCCGCGCCGTGCGCGACGGCGATGAGTGGGTGATCACCGGAGACAAGCGCTTCATCTCCGGGGCCGAACTCTGCGACTTCTTCATCGTCATGGCCGCCACCGGTGACGGTGATCCGGAGGAGTCCGGCGCCGAGGCGGCCGGGAGTCCCGCTGACAACGGGAGTTCGGCTGGGGCCGGGAAGCGCCGCGGCCAGGAGGCGACGATGTTCCTTGTCGACCGCAGCGCCCCGGGCGTCGAGGTCGGACGGTCGATCCACACGGTCGACACGACGATCGCCGGCGGTCACCCCTATGTCCGCTTCGAGGGTGTCCGCGTGCCCGAGTCCGCCGTTCTCGGCGAACCGGGCAAGGGGTTCGCCTACGCCCAGGTGCGACTCGCCCCCGCCCGCCTCACGCACTGCATGCGCTGGCTCGGTCTGGCCAGGCGGGCACTCGACATCGCGCTCGACCGGGCCGAGCACCGTTCCGTCTTCGGCGACGTCCTCGCCCGACAGGGACTCGCCCAGGAGCTCATCGCCGCCTCGGTCATCGACATCGAGACCTCTGATGCGATCATCGCGAAGACCTCCCTCGTCCTCGACGGCGACCAACACGAGGCGAACTCGCTGTCGTCGATCGCGAAGGTCCACTGCTCGGAGGCCATTTATCGTGTCATCGATCGGGCCGTCCAGCTCACCGGCGGCGACGGGATCTCCGACGAGCTGCCGCTCATCCAGTACCTCAACGAAGTGCGGCCCTTCCGGATCTACGACGGATCGACCGAGACCCACAAGTTCGCGATCTCGCGCCGAGCGTCCTCGCGACGCCGCAAGGAGGTCGCCGCCGGCGCCCCGCGCCTTGACGTCGTCGCCGGCCCGCGAACGGAAACCGAGGAGGACGCGCGATGACCGCCCAGCTCGTCGACGTCGTCGAGACCTCAGCCGAAGCCGCGGCCCTCGACATCCCGCCGCTGCTCGTCCTCGACGCGCTCGCGCGCCACCTCGACGATCGCGGAATCGGCACCGGTCCCATCCACTGGGAGCGGATCGGTGAGGGCCAGTCGAACGTCACCTACCGGATTCGCCGCGACGGCGCCGACGTCGTGCTCCGGCGCGGACCCCGACCGCCCCTTCCCCGGTCGACCCACGACATGGTCCGGGAGGCACGCATCCAGACCGTGCTGCGCGGCCAGGGAGTCGCGGTGCCGAGGATCATCGACGTCTGCGAGGACGAGACCGTCCTCGGCGTCCCCTTCTACCTCATGGACTTCGTGCCCGGAAGCGTCGTCACCGACACTTTGCCCGAGATCCTCGCCCCCGCCGAGGCGCGGCAGGCGTTCGGGGAGGAGCTCATCGACCGCCTCGCCTCCCTCCACGACGTCGACGTCGCGGTCCCCGAAGTCGCCGCCCTCGGGCGCCCCGAGGGCTACCTCGAACGCCAGGTCGCGCTCTTCTCCGCACTCTGGGAGAAGAACACCCGGCGTGCGCTGCCCGCGGTCGGCCACCTCGGCGAGTGGCTGGAGGCCAACCGGCCGGAGACTCAGCGTCATTCCGTCGTCCACGGCGACTATCGGGCGGGGAACGCGATGCTCGCGCCGACCGCGCCGGTGCGGGTCACGGCGATCCTCGACTGGGAGATGTCGACGCTCGGGGATCCGCTCGCCGACCTCGGATACTTCCTCGCGACCTACACCGATGGGCGGCATCCGCGAACGGTCATGGACCTCACCCCGGTGACCTCCGGGCCCGGATTCCCCGATCGTGCCGAGCTCACCGCGCGCTACCGGGACCGGACGGGACTCGATCTGACGAGTCTGCCCTGGTACCAGGCGCTGGCGCTGTGGAAGGCCGCGATCTTCTCCGAGGCGATCTACACCCGGTGGCTCGCCGGGGAGGCGCCGGCAGCCGGGGACTTCACCGGGGCGCTCGAGCAGGGAGTGCCGGCCCTCCTCGACGTCGCAGGGGAGGTGGCGGCGACTCTCAGGTAAGCGGTCCTGCCGCAGACGACCCTGATCACGCCCCGCCTCTGAGGGGTGACCGCCCCCGCCCGCGTCCACACGACCCCGGGGCGAGGTTCCCTCCTCGAGTGCGCCCGATTTCATCCCGATTCCGCCCCCGATCCCGACCCGATTCCGGGGTCGACTCCGCCCTATTCCGGCCCGATTTCGTGCCCGAATCCGAACCCGAACCACCCGCTGGGCCGTCTCCCTCGGTCACAGCGAACCCAGCTACCCACCACCACCCAGCACGGGAAAGGCAGACATGACTGCACAGACGACAGGGACGATGGTGACCCTGCGCGAGAAGCGGCGATCGGTCGTCGCGAGCACCGTCGGCAACATCCTCGAATGGTACGAGTGGAGCGCATACGCCGTCTTCACCCCCTTCATCGCCGCGGCGATGTTCGACAGCGACGATCCGGTCTCAGCGGTGCTCGCGACCCTCGGCGTCTTCGCCGTCGGCTTCCTCATGCGGCCTCTCGGCGGCATCGTCTTCGGACGCATCGCCGACCGCAGGGGACGCAAGTTCGTCCTCATCACGACGATGCTCATCATGGCCGCAGGCTCCTTCCTCATCGCGGTCATGCCCGGGTACGCGCAGATCGGGGCAGCAGCGTCGTTCGTCCTCCTCATCGTCCGCGTGGCCCAGGGCTTCGCCCACGGCGGGGAGTCGGCGACGGCGAACTCGTACATCGCCGAGATCGCCCCCGCCCACCGCCGCGGCCTCTGGGGCAGCATCGTCTTCGTCGCGATCTTCGGCGGTTCGGTCCTCGCCTACACCGTCGGCGGTGCCGTGACGAACCTCTTCCCCGAAACCGCGGTCACCGACTGGGCCTGGCGGATCCCGTTCGCCCTCGGTGCCCTCCTCGCCCTCGTTGCGCTGTGGATGCGGCGGGGCATGATCGAAAGCGAGGTCTTCGCGGCAGAGGACGCCACCCTCGCCGAGGCGGCCGCCGACACCGCCGCCCCGACCCCGGCGCTTCCTCCCGCCCTCGACCGCCGCCGGGTCGCCCGGTCGATCGTCCTCGTCGTCCTCATGACCGCCGGCATCACCGCCGCCCACTACACATGGTCGTCGTACGCCTCGACGCTGGCGATCACCGAACGCGGGATGGATCCGCAGGCCGCCTACTGGGCGACGGTCGGTGCGCAGGTCATCGCACTCGTCTCGCTGCCGTTCTGGGGAGCCGTGTCGGATCGGATCGGCCGGCGCCCCGTCCTCATCGGATTCGGGGTGCTCATGGCGGTCCTCCAGTATCCGCTCATGGGGATGATCACCTCGGTGGGGTGGACGCTCTTCCTCGCCTCGTCGATCGCTCTCCTCGTCGTCGCGATGGCCGGAGCCCTGCTCTCGGCAGTCCTCTCCGAGGCGTTTCCGACGACCGTCCGCACGCAGGGCATCGGCTTCGCCTACTCGATCTCCGTCGCGGTCTTCGGCGGGACCGCGCCCTACCTCAACGGACTGTTCAATTCGCTCGGACTGCCGTGGCTCTCGAGCGGGTGGGTGATCCTCCTGTGCGGCTGCACGATCGCCGCCGGCGCGCTCCTGCCGGAGACGAAGGGCGCGGACCTCGCCGAGGTGTGAATCCCGAGCAACCCTCCGGGCGCTCGGCACCCCGGCACAGGGTTGCCGAGCGCCTGCAGGGTTGCCGACAGCGGTCGCCCCCGCCACCTCGTCGGTTGTCGCCGAGTGCGCCATGCCACTAGAATGAATGCGGACAATTTCATACGCCGTTAAGACATGACGTGGGAGAGCTGCCCGGTCTCCGCGATCGCTCCTCGGACACCCTCCGAGCCTGTGACCCGGACCGCAGTGCAGCGCCGTAGGTGCAATTCCCTCCCCGGGAAACTCTCAGGCCCAGTACCACCGATTGCAGGCATATCTGGAGGACCGCTTCCTCGCAGCATCCCGTGCAGCGAGCTCGTGATCCGACAGATCGGGGAGGACCCTCACTGTTCAGTGCGTCCTCCACAGGTGGGCGCGACACCGATCAAGGACGGCCATGACCAGTTCACTCGCCCACACCACGCAGGCCACCGGGGACACGGCGCGGCCGTTCTCCGACCGCCACATCGGTCCCCGTGCCGACGACACCGAGGCGATGCTCGCCGAACTCGGCTACGAGTCCCTCGAAGCGCTCTCGACCGCCGCCGTCCCGGCCACCATCCAGATCGACGGCCTCGACCTGCCCACCGGCAAGTCCGAGTCCGAGGTGCTCGCCGACCTCCGCAATCTCGCCTCCCAGAACGTCATGCGCACGCAGATGATCGGCCAGGGCTACTACGACACCGTCACGCCCGCCGTCATCCGCCGCAACCTCGTCGAGAACCCCGCCTGGTACACCGCGTACACGCCCTACCAGCCGGAGATCTCGCAGGGACGCCTCGAGGCTCTGCTCAACTTCCAGCAGGTCGTCCAGGACCTCACCGGCCTCGACATCGCCAACGCCTCCCTCCTCGATGAGGCCACCGCCGTCGCCGAGGCGGTCCTCCTCATGCGTCGGTCCGTGAAGAAGGGCTCGACGGTCGTCCTCGACTCCGAGCTCCATCCGCAGGTCATCGCCAACGTCCACGTCCGCGCCCGGGCACTCGAGTTCGACGTCGTCGTCGCCGACCTCTCGCAGGGTCTCGTCGGCGAGGACATCTTCGGCATCGTCTGCGCCCAGCCCGGCACCACCGGCGTCATCCGCGACCTCTCGGCAGCCGTCGAGGGCGCCCACGAGCGCGGTGCCCTCGTCACCTTCGACACCGACCTCCTCGCCCTCACCCTGCTCAAGGATCCGGGCTCGCAGGGTGCGGACATCGCCGTCGGCTCGGCTCAGCGCTTCGGCGTGCCGCTGTTCTTCGGCGGACCCCACGCGGCGTTCATGGCGGTCAAGGACTCCCTGCAGCGTCAGCTCCCCGGCCGCCTCGTCGGCGTCTCGAAGGACGCTCAGGGCAAGCCCGGCTACCGGCTGGCGCTCCAGACCCGCGAGCAGCACATCCGCCGTCAGAAGGCGACGAGCAACATCTGCACCGCCCAGGCCCTGCTCGCCAACGTCGCCTCGATGTACGCCGTCTTCCACGGCCCCATCGGACTGACCCGCATCGCCTCCCGCATCCACCGCCTCGCTGAGGCGTTCGCCGCTGCCGCTGACACGGCCCCCGGCGCCGAGGTGCTCAGTTACGACTTCTTCGACACCGTCGCCCTGCGCGTGGCCGACGCCGAAGCGGCCCGCGTCGTCGCCGAGGCCGCCGGATACAACATCCGCGTCATCGACGAGACGACGATCGGCGTCTCCTTCGGCGAATCCCACACCGTCTCCGACGCCAACGGACTCCTCGAAGCCCTCGGCATCATCGCCCGGATCGACGAGGACGACTTCGCAGCCGCCTCGGCGGGGACCTTCGGACCCAACCAGGTGCCGGAACCGCAGTTCGCCTCCGACCTCCACCGCGACACCGAGTTCCTCACCCACCCGGTGTTCAACACGCACGGCTCCGAGACGTCGATGATGCGCTACCTGCGCACGCTGGCCGACCGCGACCTCGCACTCGACCGGACGATGATCCCGCTGGGCTCGTGCACGATGAAGCTCAACTCGGCCATCGAGATGGAGCCGATCACCTGGCCCGAGTTCGCGACCATCCACCCCTTCGCCCCCATCGAGCAGACCCAGGGATGGCGCACCCTCATCGGCCGCCTCGAGGACTCCCTCGTCGAGGTGACCGGCTACGATCGTGTCTCGCTCCAGCCCAACGCCGGTTCGCAGGGCGAGTTCGCGGGCCTGCTCGCGATCCGCCTCTACCACCGGGAGAACGGCGACCCGCAGCGCACCGTCTGCCTCATCCCGCAGTCGGCGCACGGGACGAATGCCGCCTCCGCCGTCCTCGCGGGCCTCGACGTCCAGGTCGTCAAGACGACCGACGGCGACGGTTCGATCGACCTCGACGACCTCGATGAGAAGATCGCCAAACACGGTGATCGGCTCGCCGCGATCATGATCACCTACCCGTCGACGCACGGAGTCTTCGAGTCCGATGTCCGCATCGTCTGCGACAAGGTCCACGCCGCCGGCGGTCAGGTCTACGTCGACGGGGCGAACCTCAACGCGCTCGTGGGACTCGCCAAGCCCGGCGACTTCGGCGGCGATGTCTCCCACCTCAACCTCCACAAGACCTTCTGCATCCCGCACGGCGGCGGCGGCCCCGGCGTCGGACCGGTCGCGGTCCGCGAGCACCTCGCCCCGCACCTGCCCGGCAACCCGGTCAACCCCGACCTCGTCTCCGGCGACATGTCGACGGTCGACCTGCCGGTCTCCGGCTCGCTCTACGGTTCTGCCGGGGTCCTGCCGATCAGCTACGCGTACCTCGAGCTCATGGGCGGCGAGGGACTGCGCGAGGCGACCCGGGCGGCCCTGCTCGGTGCGAACTACATCGCGAAAAAGCTCAATGACTACTACCCGGTCCTCTACTCGGGAGAGAACGGGCTCGTCGGTCACGAGACGATCCTCGATCTCCGTGAGATCACGGCGAAGACCGGGGTGACCGCCGAGGACGTCGCCAAGCGCCTCATCGACTACGGCTTCCATGCGCCGACGCTCGCCTTCCCCGTGCCCGGCACTCTCATGGTCGAACCGACCGAATCCGAGGACAAGGCCGAACTCGACCGGTTCATCGAGGCGATGCGCAGCATCCGCGCGGAGATCGACGCGATCGGCACCGACTACAGCTACGAGGAGTCCCCGCTCAAGGCCGCTCCGCACCCGGCGACCGTCGTCATGGACGACTGGGACGGCAAGTACACCCGCGAGACCGCGGTCTTCCCGGTTCCCGGCCTCACCCTGTCGAAGTACTTCCCGCCGGTGAGCCGCATCGACGGCGCCTACGGCGACCGCAACCTCGTGTGCTCGTGCCCGCCGCCCGAGGCCTTCGAGATGACCGAGACCACCGAGACCACCGAGACCGAGGCCGCCTGATGACCGCTGAGATCAAAGAGACCCCGCTCCACGAGACCCACGCGAAGCTCGGCGCGACGTTCACCGACTTCGGCGGCTGGGACATGCCGCTCAAGTACGGCTCCGAACTCGCCGAACACCGCGCCGTGCGCGAGGCCGCCGGCATCTTCGACCTCTCCCACATGGGCGAGGTCCGCATCACCGGTGCCGGTGCCGCAGCCTTCCTCGACTACGCGCTCGTCGCGAAGTACTCGTCGATGAAGGTCGGGAAGGCGAAGTACGGAGTCATCGTCAACGAGCAGGGGTATCTGCTCGACGATCTCATCACGTACCGCCTCGGCGAGGAGGAGTTCCTCATCGTCCCCAACGCCTCGAACACGCCCGCCGTCGTCGAGGCCCTGCAGGACCGTCTGCAGACCTTCCTCACCGAGGTCGAACCCGGCGCCGACGTCCGCATGTTCGACGAGTCCGGGGACACCGCGCTCATCGCGGTGCAGGGACCGCACTCGCAGGCCATCATCCTCGCCGCCCTCGACGAGGGTGCCAAGGGGGAGTTCGGGCCGCGGACGACGACGAGCGACGAGGATCCCTCCGGGACGATCACCGTCGGCGAGGCCGTCGACCAGCTCGGCTACTACGCGTGGATGCCGCTGACGATCGCCGGTATCGACCTCATCCTCGCCCGCACCGGCTACACCGGTGAGGACGGGTTCGAACTCTACGTGCCCAACATCGGGGCCGAGCGTCTGTGGGACACACTCGTCACCGCCGGTGCCGACCACGGGCTCGTGCCCTGCGGTCTCGCGGCGAGGGACTCGCTGCGCCTCGAGGCGGGCATGCCGCTCTACGGCAACGAGCTCACCCTCTCGACGACCCCGTACGACGCGGGCCTCGGCCGGATGATCGGGTTCAAGACCAAGGGTGAGTTCGTCGCCCGGGACGCGCTGGCCGCCCTCGGGGAGACCGAACCCGAGCGCATCCTCGTCGGCCTCACCGCGACGGGACGTCGCGCTGCCCGGTCGGGTTCGGTGATCCTCTCCGACGGCGCCGAGGTGGGTGTCGTCACCTCGGGACAGCCCTCCCCGACGCTCGGCCGTCCCATCGCGCTCGCGTATCTCGACCGTGGCCTGGCGGTGCCGGGCACCGAGGTCGAAGTCGACATCCGCGGCAAGGCCCACGAGTTCACCGTGGTCGAGCTGCCGTTCTACCGGCGTTCGGAAAACTGACCTGTCGGAACCGATGAGACTTGCCCGCGCGGCTCGTACACTGGTCACACCTGCTCGCCACAACCGCTGTTCGACAGCAGAAAGGGAAGATCATGGCTGATCTGCCTGCACTTCCGAAGGACTTCTCGTACTCCGCTGAGCACGAATGGGTCAACCAGGGCCCCGACACGATCGCCGGACAGACCGTGAAGATCGGCATCACCGCCGTCGCCGCCGACGCCCTCGGCGAGGTCGTCTACCTCGATCTGCCGAGCGTCGGCGACGGCGTCAAGGCCGGCGAGACCTGCGGCGAGGTCGAGTCGACGAAGTCGGTCTCCGACCTCTACTCGCCCGTCGGCGGGGAGGTCACCTCGATCAACCAGAAGGTCCTCGACTCTCCCGGGCTCGTCAACTCCGATCCCTACGGCGAGGGCTGGCTCTTCGAGGTCAACGTCGACGAGGTCGGTGTCGTCATGGACGCCGACAGCTACGCGAAGAACAACTCGCTGTAGACCAGCAGGGTGGGTGGGACGCCGCAGCGCCCACCCCACCGTGCAGAACCCGTGTCAGGCGGCCCCAGCGCCGTCGGAATCGGGTTCTGCGAACCGAAAACGACAGGGTCGGTCATATCCGCAAGCGTCCGGATGCGGCCGACCTTGTCGTTCCCGCACATGACCGTTCCAGGGAAGGACACCATGCCTCTGAGCGTCTTCGACCTCTTCACCGTCGGCATCGGCCCGTCGAGCTCCCACACCGTGGGTCCGATGCGCGCGGCCGCGAGCTTCCTCGACCTCCTCGGCGAGAAGCTCGAGTCCGTCGCGAGCATCCGCGTCGACGTCTTCGGTTCCCTGGCTGCCACCGGTGCCGGTCACGGGACCTTCGACGCGATCCTCCTCGGCCTCGAGGGATGCCGTCCCGACACGGTCGAGGGCAACGAGCTCACCGCCCGCCGCACCCGGATGGCCGAGACCGGCGAGATCATCCTCGGCGATGCCACCGGCCAGGGCGTCGAGCTCGCCTTCACCGAGGCTGACATGGTCAAACGCCCCCTCACGGTCCTTCCCCGGCACACGAACGCGCTCACCCTCACCGCCTTCGACGAGGCGGGGGAGCCCCTGGCCGAGGAGACGTACTACTCCGTCGGCGGCGGCTTCGTCACCTCGGAGACCGAGTTCGTCGAGAAGGAGAGGGCCGCCGAGGCGGTCGTGACCACCGAGGCCGCCCTCGCCGAGGACGCCGACGAAGGGTTCGACGACGAGGTCGACGACCCGTCGAACGCGGACGAGGACCAGGAGTTCGCCGTCGCCGAGGCGGTCATCGACGCCGAACTCGAAGCCGCCAGCGAAGAGCTGCCCTACCCGTTCCACTCCGCCGCCGACCTCCTCGAGCAGTGCCGGAAGAACGAACTCTCGGTCGCAGAGGTGATGCTCGGCAACGAGCTGACGATGCGCGACGAAGACGAGATCCGTCACGGGCTCCTCCACATCTACTCGGTGATGGAGGAGTGCGCGGCGAATTCGCTCGACCGCTCCGGGCATCTGCCCGGGGGCCTCAAGGTGCGCCGGCGCGCGCACGACTGGTACCTCAAGCTCAAGGCCGAGGACCCCGACCGGGACCCGCGGTACTACCTCGAGTGGGTCAACCTCGTCGCGATGGCCGTCAACGAGGAGAACGCCTCGGGCGGCCGGGTCGTCACCGCCCCGACCAACGGTGCGGCCGGCATCATCCCTGCCGTCCTCCACTACGCGCTCAACTACGTCGACTCCGTCGTCGACGGGGGTGAGGGCGCCAAGCACGAGGCGATCATGACCTTCCTCCTCACCGCCGCCGCGATCGGCGTCCTCTACAAGGAGCGGGCTTCGATCTCCGGCGCCGAGGTGGGCTGCCAGGGCGAGGTCGGATCCGCCTCGTCGATGGCCGCCGGAGGACTGGCCGCCGTCATGGGCGGCACCCCCGAGCAGGTCGAGAACGCCGCCGAGATCGCGATGGAGCACAACCTCGGGCTCACGTGCGATCCGATCGCCGGGCTCGTCCAGGTCCCCTGCATCGAACGCAACGCGATCGCCGCGGGCAAGGCGATCAACGCCTCCCGGATGGCGCTCTGGGGCGACGGACAGCACCGGGTCAGCCTCGACGAGGTCATCGAGACGATGCGCCAGACCGGTGCGGACATGAGTTCGAAGTACAAGGAGACAGCGCTCGGCGGACTCGCCGTCAACGTCGTCGAGTGCTGATCCGCGCGGGCACCTCGGCGACCGTCCGCGGCCGTCGACGACCGTCCGGCCAAGTTCGACGACTGTCCGGAGGAGGATCGAGTTCGAGAACGGGTCGATTTTCGCATCGGATCCTCCTCGGGAGGCTGTGCCGCGGTCGACGGTCGGCGACGTTCGGGTGGTCCGCGGCGTCGCGCGAGCGACCGCCGGAGTCGGCGCGGAACTCCCGAGGAGGATCGAGTTCGATGTGGGGTCGTTTTTCGCACCGGATCCTCCTCGGAGGGGCCGCCCCTGAGGAGAGCGGCCCATCCGGGGGATCGGGAGGGCGCCTCGGTGACGCCGCTGGCCGCTCCCAGCGCCTGGAACTCGAGTTCCACGTCACGATAAATGTAACGAACCGATAACGAAGACTTCCGCCGAGGCGGCCTCGACGACTCGATCCGGCGATCCCCAGAGATGCTCTGGGGAAGCTCCGCTGCGCTCACGGCGCGATCCCGGCGGTGCTCCCGGTCGCACCGGGGCGAATCGGGGGTGAAATCGCCGAGGCGAGATTGACGCCGGAAGTCATCTCGTTAGGTTGGTGGGCGTGAGAAACGCACTCGCTCAACCGAAGACGGAAACCGACGTTCGGACTCCCTCGCTGGAGGACGGACAGCATTTGTGGCGGCTGGCGAAGGATTCGGCCGTCCTCGATCTCAACTCCTCGTACTCGTACCTGCTGTGGTGCCGGGACTTCGCGGACACCTCGGCGATCGCGTGGATCGAGAACGAACCCGCAGGGTTCGTCACCGGGTACACGCGACCCGAGTCACCGGACACCCTGATGATCTGGCAGGTCGCCGTCTCCGAGCGCTTCCGCGGCCGCGGGCTGGCCTCGACGATGCTCCACGCACTCGCCGACCGGACCGGGGCCCTGCGCCTGGAGACGACGATCACCGACGACAACGCGGCCTCGAACCGCCTGTTCCAGGCCTTCGCGGAGCAGCGCGGAGCCGGCTTCGACCGGCGGCCGCTCTTCACCCCGGACCTCTATCCGGACGGCCACGACACCGAATACCTCTATGAGATCGCCCCGCTCTGACCGCGGAGGGGTGGCGCACACCTCGCCGAGGCGGTGGTCCGGAACGCTCCGACCGCCTCGGCGACCATCCACGCACCATTGCCGGGCCCGACGCCCGCACCCGCAGACGACCGGCGACCCGTCGGCCTGCATCAGCAGTCGAAAGGAATCACACGATGACGACGACCAGCACTGATACGACGACCGAGACCACCCCTGACATCTTCGAGACCCGCGAATCGGCGGTGCGCGGATACTCGCGTTCGTGGCCGGCGACCTTCGCCCGCGCTCAGGGCCCCAAGCAGTGGGACGAGGACGGCAAGGAGTACCTCGACTTCTTCTCCGGTGCCGGCGCGCTCAACTACGGGCACAACAACCCGGCCGTGATGACCCCGCTCGTCGAGTACCTGCAGTCGGGGGCCGTGCTCCACTCGCTCGACATGAAGACTCCGGCCAAACGGGAGTTCCTCGAGACCTTCGAAGAGCTCATCCTCAAGCCGCGGGGACTCGACTACACGGTGATGTTCCCCGGCCCGACGGGGACGAACACCGTCGAGGCGGCGCTCAAGCTCGCCCGCAAGGTCACCGGGCGCCAGCACCTGCTCTCATTCACGAACGCGTTCCACGGGATGACGCTCGGGTCGCTGTCGGTGACCGGGAACTCGATGAAGCGCGAGGGTGCGGGCATCCCGCTGACGAACAGTTCGAAGATCCCCTACGAAGACTACCTCGACGGGGAGACCCCGGACTTCCTCTGGCTCGAGCGGGTGCTCGAGGACTCCGGCTCTGGTGTCGACAAGCCCGCGGCGATCATCGTCGAGACCGTCCAGGGCGAGGGCGGCGTTCGCGCTGCCAGGGCCGAGTGGCTGCGGGAGCTCTCGGCGCTGTGCAAGAAGCACGACATCCTCCTCATCGTCGACGACGTCCAGGCCGGCTGCGGTCGCACAGGAACGTTCTTCAGCTTCGAGGACGCCGGCATCGAACCCGACATTGTGTGCCTGTCGAAGTCGATCTCCGGGTCGGGCCTGCCGATGGCGCTCACGCTCTTCCGCCCCGAGCTCGACGCCTGGGAGCCCGGTGAGCACAACGGGACGTTCCGCGGCAACAACCCCGCTTTCGTCACCGCGACCGCGGCGCTGAAGACCTTCTGGGCCGACAACGGCTTCCAGAATCGGCTCGCCGACACGATCGCCCACCTCCACCAGCGCCTCGACCAGATCGCTGAGAAGGCCGAGGGGGCGACGGTCCGCGGGCGCGGCATGCTCGCCGGTCTGCTCTTCGACGACCCCGAGGTCGCCGGCCAGGTCGCGGCCGATGCCTTTGCAGGCGGTCTGCTCATCGAGACCTCCGGTCCGCGCGACGAGGTCGTCAAGATCATGCCGCCGCTGACGATCTCGGAGGCCGACCTCACCGCCGGGCTCGACATCCTCGAAGCCTCGGTGCTCAAGGTCGCTCCGGCTGGAGCTGAGGCTGCGCCGGCGATGGCCTGAGGCCCGGACGCTCCGGCGATGGGCTGAAGGCCGGATGCTTCGGCGATGGGCTGAGGCCAGAACGCTGGGCAGGACCGCAGACTTACCACTTCGAAAGGACTCTCCATGTACGTGATCAACCGTGACGACCTCAACGACACCGACCGCGACGTCCAGTCCGAGACGTGGCGCAGCCGCCGGATGGTGCTCGGACGGGAGGGCGTCGGCTTCTCCTTCCACGACACCGTCATCTACGCCGGCACGCGCTCGACGTTCCACTACCAGAACCACATCGAAGCCGTGTACTGCGTGCAGGGCGAGGGGACGCTCACCGACGAGGAGACGGGCAAGACCTACCCGCTCTCGGACGGAACGATGTATCTCCTCGACGGGCACGAGAAGCACACCGTCGTCGCCAACACCGAGTTGCGCATGGCGTGCGTGTTCAACCCTCCGGTCACCGGCCGGGAGGTCCACGACGAGAACGGCGTCTACCCGCTCATCATCGAGGAGACCGCCGCAGTGTGAGGTGCTGAGGGACTCTGAGGCGCTCGGGGGCTCTCTGCCGAAATCCTCACGCGCAGAAGTGACCAGTTTTCGCCGGATCGGTCAGGTCGCAACCTGACCTTCTCGGCGGAAACTGGTCACTTCTGTTTGCAGCGCCGTCGGGCTGCACGCCAGCGCGCCGCCGGCCCGCACCCGCGACCGGCCGGCGCCTTCTCAGCGGGTCTGCGCGCCCTTCGCGCCTTTCGCGCCCTTCGCAGCGTCCTTCTTCTCCCAGTACGCGCGGGTCGTCACTTCGTCCGAACCGTCCCACGCGTCGATGCCGGTGACACCGGGCAGGTCATCGCGGTTGAAGACCGGCTCGAGACCCTGCTTGCGCTGAGCGGTGTAGTTCTTGAGCACCTTGAGCGCGATGCGTCCGAGGAGGAAGACGGCCACGAGGTTCGTCAGCGCCATGATCGACATGAACACGTCGGCTGCCGACCAGGCCAGAGGCAGGGCGATGACGGAGCCGGTGAAGACGGCCGCCATGACGATGAGACGGTAGGTCATGATCGCCGGACGCGCGTTCTTCTTGAACAGGTAGGAGATGTTCGCCTCGCCGTAGTAGTAGTTGCCGAGGATCGAGGAGAACGCGAAGAGGAAGATCGCCACGGTGAGGAAGTGCACCGCCCACGTGCCCAGCTGCGAGGCCAGCGCGGTCTGCGTGAGGGAGGCACCCTGGGCCTCGTCATAGACGGGGTTGGACAGGAGGACGATGAACGCGGTGATCGAGCAGACGAGGATGGTGTCGAAGTAGACGCCGAGGCTCTGCACGAGACCCTGCTTGGCCGGGTGCGACACCGACGAGGTGGCTGCGGCGTTGGGGACCGAACCCATGCCGGCCTCGTTGGAGAAGAGGCCGCGGCGGATGCCCTGGAGGATGACGATGCCGATGCCGCCGCCGACGACGGACTGGATGCCGAACGCGTTCTCGAAGATGAGGGCGATCATCGCGGGGACCTCGGTGATGTTCATCGCGACGACGAGGATGCCGAGCAGCAGGTAGGCCCCGGCCATGACCGGGACGATGACCGAGGACCATGCTGAGATCCGCTGCACGCCGCCGAGGAAGACCGCGCCGGTGACGAGGGCGAGGAAGATGCCGAGGCCGACCGGCAGCCAGAAGCTCTGCGTGGTGTCGACGTTGAGGCTCGTCGCGGTGGCGTCGACGATCGAGTTCGCCTGAAGCGAGTTGAACACGAGGCCGTAGGTGACGGTGATGATGACGGCGAAGAACGCGCCCATCCACGGCTGCTTGAGCCCGACGCTCATGTAGTAGGCAGGACCGCCGCGGTAGGAGTCCTTGTCCTTGACCTTGTAGAGCTGACCGAGAGTCGATTCGACGAACGCGGTGGCCGCGCCGAAGATCGCCATCAGCCACATCCAGAAGATCGCGCCCGGACCGCCGATCGAGATCGCGAGCGCGATGCCGGCGATGTTGCCGGTGCCCACGCGCGAGGCCGCGGAGATCCAGAAGGCCTTGAACGAGGAGATCGACTTCGTGCCGTCCTTGTTCTCCCCGGGGCTCTCGCCGATGACGCGGAACATCTCCGGCAGCATCCGCAGCTGGACGACGCCGGTGCGGATGGTCAGGTAGAGGGCGACGGCGATGAGGACGACGATGAGCACCCAGCCGAGCCTGTCATTGACGAGTGCGATGAGGTCCTGGAGGGTTTGCATGCGATGGTCCAATTCGTCAGGAGTTCTTGAGAGTTTCCTCACCTCATTGTGCCACTCCGCTGTGAGCCGAGCCGCACCTGGGGAGCGTTCGGAAGGTGCGGTGATCCTTCCGTGCCGAGGTCAGGGCGCCCCCCCGCCGAGGCGGTCGGTGACTGAGATCACGGCCGTGCACTTCAGGCGTGGTACGCTTCGATGGATTCGACCCGAAGACATCGTGACGCAGCCTGCCGACGCATACCTCTGAGACTCCTACTCCGGCACCCACCCTGTTCAGTTCCCCTTGATGGAGTCTCCGTGAAACTCATCCGTCGCGCCGCCGTGTCCGCGCTCGCCGCCGTTGCCCTCGTCATCGCCCCCGCCGCCTCGGCGGACGCCGCGAATGTCTCGTTCGACGTCACCAAGCTGACAGCAGACAACCTCGTTGTGTCTGATTCGAACTGCAAGTATTTCAACGTCTACCTCAAATACCGGTCCTCAGGAACCGACTCGTGGACAGTCATGCCTGAAATCATTGGGCGGCACGGGTACGCAGGCGACCTGTTCTTCGCATCTACATTTCGTCCGAACGATGTTGACCGTGGGATGGTCTGCCCCAGCAGCGACGGTCTGGGGAAGTACACCTTGGGGCCCTCGGAGGTGACAGCGGAAAACTACAGCGGTGACTACTACGATCACTATGCCGGTACCGACCACACCAAGGGCAGCTTCTATGTCCGCGGCAAGGCCTACGCGTCGCTGTCCACCAAGCGCAGCGGGAAAACGGTGACCCTGACGTCGACGACCAAGGTCTACAGCCCGGAGGACTACGGCAAGGTCAACTACAACCCGAAGGTGAAGTTCCAGGTCAAGTCCGGCAGCAAGTGGAAGACCATCAAGACCGTCTCCGCCAAGAAGGGAAAGGCGACGCTCAAGGTGACGTCGAAGGGCAAGAAGACCTACCGCGTCACGTTCGATCAGGTCAGCTGGGCGACCGGGGCGACGTCGAAGACCGCGAAACGCTGACGCGGCCGTTCGCGAGATCCGTCCAGCGTCGATTCTCCCAGAAGTCAGCTCGCTCCGATCCAGGATTCACGTGCGCGCAACCCAAACATCACTCGCACATCGCCTCCCGAGACTAGGCTGATCCGCAATCGCCCTTGAGGTACCACGATGACGGCACCACCGGCACCGCCTCGGCGATCATCCCCGAAGGAGTCTCCCCATGCCCATCACCGTCCTCACCCATCCGCCAAAGGGCGGTGTGCGCACCCCGGTGCCGCCGCTCGTCATCGCACATCGAGGTGCGTCCGCGGGCTGGCCTGAGAACACGATCCCGGCGTTCGTCGCCGGGATCGATCAGGGGGCGGACATGATCGAGGTCGACGTGCACCTGAGTGCCGACGGCGAGCTCGTCGTCGTCCACGATGTCACCCTTGATCGGACGACGAACATCCGCACCCTCCACCCCGAGCGCACCGACACGAGAGTGAAGTCCCTGACCGCGGCCGAGATTGCCGAACTCGACGCGGGCAGCTGGAAGGACGAGTCGTTCGTCGGTCTGCAGGTCCCCACCCTCGCCGAGGTGCTCGCCCTCGTCCACACGACCCGCACCGGTCTGCTCCTCGAGGTCAAGCACCCGAACCTCTATCCCGGCATCGCCGAGGCAATCGTCCGTGCCTGCGATGAGCTGCCCGACTACCTCGACCGCTCTCTTGCCGCCGGCCTCCTCGTCGTCCAGTCCGCCGACTGGGACTTCGTCCGCGAGTTCCACGAGCTCGCGCCCGAGGTGCCCGTCGGTCTCCTCGGCCGCCCGACGCTCGAGCAGCTGCGCGAATTCGCCGCGTGGGTCGACCAGATCAATCCCGAGCACATCGACGCCGATGCCGAGTACCTGACGACCGTCCACGAGCTCGGCATGTCGAGCCTCGTGTGGACGGTCGACGCCGTCACCGACATGGAGAAGTCGATCGAGTACGGTGCCGACGGGATCATCACCAACGTCCCCGACGTCCTCGTCGAGGTCGTCGAAGAGCTGTAGGCGCCGCTCACTCCCGCGGGGCGCGAAGCTTTCCGCTCAGCGGGGTGTCCCACTCCGCCGGCTCCGCCACAGGGAAGCTCAGGCCGGTGATCTCGCCGGTGTGGATGCGGACGAACCGGTTCTTCCTGCCTCCCTGCCACGGGGTGACGTCGAGGGAGATCGTGTCGAGAAGCTCATCGGTGCGGTTGATCGGCTTCGCCGTGCCCTTGACGACGACGCTCCACGCGGTGCCGGTCTCCGGGTCGAAACCGTCGACCTCGAAGGCGACCTGCGGATGGTCGTGGATCGCCTCGACCTTCGTGCCCTCGCCGGAGCGGAAGACGACCGAGGCGTGATCGACGGCGTAGTTGACGGGGAAGATCTCCGGGTGGAGATCAGCGCCGTCGCCGACGATGACGGCCAGGCATCCGATTGACGTGCTCCGCAGGCGATCCCAGCACTCGTTGACACCGAGGACCATGGTCGGGTCTGCATTCATCGCGCTGCCTCCTGCTCTGGCCCGGCGGCCGTCGCCGGATGCGACTGCCGTCCCGGGTTCTTCTACACAGCGTAGAATAACTGCCAGTGGTGAGGCGCGGTCCGCCGCAATGCGGCACCCGCCGTCTCATCACGGGCACAGGTGCGGTTGCCGCCCTCGCGGTCCCCGCGCGGAGATGAGACGCTGGAGACATGGCCAACGAACTCGCAGCATCGACGAGCCCCTACCTCCGCGCGCACGCCGACAACCCCGTCGACTGGCGGATGTGGACGAAGGAATCCCTCGCCGAGGCGGCCGACCGCGACCTCCCCCTCCTCATCTCCATCGGCTACTCCACGTGCCACTGGTGCCACGTCATGGCCCACGAATCCTTCGAGGACCCCGACGTCGCCGCCCGCATCAACGACCGCTTCCTGCCGATCAAGATCGACCGGGAGGAGCTGCCCGACATCGACGCCCACTACATGAACGCCCTCCAGGCGATGCGCGGGCAGGGCGGCTGGCCGATGACGATCTTCGCGACCCCGACCGGCAGCCCCTTCTACGCCGGCACGTACTTCCCGCCGACCCCGCGCGGCAACCTTCCCTCCTTCACCCAGGTCCTCGACGCCGTGTCCCAGACCTGGACGGACCGCCGCGCCGAGGTGACCGAGATGTCCCAGCGCATGGACCGGGGGCTTGCGGAGATGGCCACCGCCGTCACCGATGCTCTCCCCGCCGAGGCGGTCGCCGAGTCCCTTTCCGCCGACGAACTCGACGCGGCCGCCGCAACGCTCCTCGACTCCTACGACCCCGCATGGGGCGGCTTCGGCAGTGCCCCGAAGTTCCCGCCGTCGATGAACCTCCTCCAACTCCTCTCCACTTTCGTCCGCTTGGGCGGGACCACCTCGGCGGGGGAAGGATCCGATGACGGAGACCCCGTCGCCGAGGCGAAGCGGACAGGACGGCTGAACGTCCTCGGGGCGGACGGGCACCTCACCGGTGAGCTCGTCCTCGACTGCCTCATCGCGGTCCGGTCGACGTTCGCCCACATCGCGGCCGGCGGCATGCGCGACCAGATCCGCGGCGGCATCGCCCGCTACAGCGTCGACCGGCAGTGGTTCGTCCCCCACTTCGAGAAGATGCTCTACGACAACGCCCTCTACCTGCGCGCCGCCGTCGCCTGGGCCAAGGTCGAACGCAGCCTCGACCCGGCCTCGAAGTGGCTCGCCCTCGCCGAACGCGAGATCGACGACACTGCCGACTTCATGATCGCCGACCTCTCCGACGGCGACCGCTTCATCGCCGCCCTCGACGCGGACTCGTTGGGGGCCGACGGGAAGCTCGAGGAAGGGGCCGCCTACGTCGTCACGCCGGAGGAGTTCGCACCGGTCGACGGTGTCGGGGTGCTCCAGCTCGTCGATTCTCCGGCCGCCGCCGAGCTGCCGGGTCAGGTCATCGGGGCACCGCGGATCGTCGACTGGCTCGGAATGGACGATGTGCCCTTCGACGCCGATCACCCCGCGCCGTGGGCGACCGAGGGCACTGAGAGGCAGCGGTTGGCGCTGCGGGACATCCTCGATGAGCGGCCTCGTCCGGCGCGGGATGAGAAGACGATCACCGAATGGAATGCCCTGGCCATCACGGCCCTCTCCGAGGCGACCCTCTACCGTCACCCGGATCAACGCGCCTCCGTGTGGGGGAGTGCCGCTGCGTTCTTCTGGGAGGAGATGCACAATCGGTTCGTCACCGGAGTCGGAGACATCGACGCGGCCCCAGACGAGGTCGAAGTTCCGGCCGTTCGCGACCTCGACGTCCGGCGCAGCTTCACCGGCGACGATCCCGGGCCGGGTGCCGCGGGATTGGCCGACTGGGCGCAGATGCTCGTCGCCGGCCTCACCGTTCTCCAGTTGCGCAACGCCGGGCTGGCCGATGGCGCGGGCGAGCATGCGCGGCCGCAAGTGAGCTTCGACGATGGCGCGCTCTCGCCGGCGGGGCTGACCGAGATGGCCGCGGTCATGCTCGAGAGGTTCACCTCGCGGAACGAGGACGGCACTCTCACCGTCGTCGACTCGGCCCCCGATGACCTCATCGGCGTCCGCGGCTCCGACCCGGTCGACAACGCCCTGCCCTCGGCACGGGCAGCGGCCGCCGAGGCGATGCTCCTCCTCGGCGAACTCGGAGTCGAGGGCAGCGCTGGGTCGGAGGGGCGCCTCGGCGACGGTGATCGAGACGATGCGGGCACCGCGCGGACCGACGGGCACCCGCCTCTGACGACGGGGACGATCCTCGAGATCCGCGACCGCCTGCTCGGGGTCTATCGGGCGCTTGCCCAGCGGGCACCGCGCGGGTGCGGGCACGCGCTCTGGCAGGCCGAGCGGGCGCTCGCCCCGATCCGCGTCGCCAGTCGCGACGACGCCCTGCTCGCTCTCGCGTCGAAGCATCCCGCGGTCACGGTGCTCACCGATTCGACGGGGGTGCCGGATGACAACGGGGAAGAGGTCGCCGTCCCCGAGGGCGCGGCGATCGTCTGCCGGGGAACGGAATGCTCGCTGCCGGTGAGGACGGCCGAGGAGCTGGCCAAGCTGCTGGACGGATGAGATCGGGGATCGTTTCGGAACCAGGGTCAGTCGCCTCGGTGGCCGCAGGGATCTCACCCAGCAGAGGGCGTTCCCCGGTCGCTGAAACCCTTTGTGAAGGCCCCTCTTCCATGTGATTCACTTTTCGCCCGATCGCTCGGTTCAAGAACCGACTGATCGGGCGAAAAGTGACTCAGACCGGCCTGCTGGCGTCGATCACAACGTGTTGTCTGCCGAATCGCACAGGCGGCGGTCGCTCAGATGCAGAATCCTGTCGCAGCGCTCGGCGACCCGTTCACTGTGGGTGGCGATGATCAGGCTCGTGCCCATGCTCTTCACGATCTCGAAGACCCCGAGGATGCGATCTTCGGATTCTGCGTCCAGCGAGCCGGTGGGCTCGTCGGCAAGGATGACTCTGGGCCGTTTCACCATGGCCCGTGCAATGGCGACTCGCTGAGCTTCGCCGCCGGAGAGCTGCTTGACCCGGTTGCGTGCGAGTGAGCCGATCCCCAGGCGTTCGAGGCACTCCTGAGATCGTTCCTTCGCCGTTCGTCGGTCCGGGCAGCCGAACATCACATTGCGCAGAGCACTGCGATCGTCGAGCAGATCGAACCGCTGCGTCACATAGCCGATCGATGACCAGCGAAGGCGCGACAGACGACTCGCATCTCGGTCGACGGTTTCACCCTCGAACGTGTATGTTCCCGTATACCCCGTGTCGAGCCCCGCGATGATGCGCAGCAGCGACGTCTTGCCGGAGCCGCTTCTGCCCATGATCGCGACGGCGCTCGGAGTCCGGCCGAGACGGAAGTCGAGATCGTCGAAGAGAACTCGAGTCTCCCCGTTCGGTTCTTTGATGCGTTTGCCCACTGACAGCAGTTCCACGGTCATGATTCCTCTCCTTCCAGAAGATGCCTGCGTATGTTGTTTGTGCGGAGCAGAGCCTGCAGTGCACTGTCAATGACGAGACAGGCCACCGCGATGAGCGCGACCGGTGCCAACGCGGCGAGATTCATCTGCGGAACGGACAGAAGAAGAAGCGCGAACGCGATCAGCAGACATGCGTATTCGACCGCAGTCACCGTGATGATCCGGGTCAGTGTCACGCGGCTGCTGACGCCGAGCAGATGCTCGATCTTCTGGATGCGCCAACGTCGCCTGGCGACGTGTGCGCCGATGATTCCGTTCGACAGTCCCACGCAGATCATCAGGAGCACCGCGATACCAGTGAGCAGGGCCGTGTTGTCCTGGATGAGTTGCCTCGTCAACTGGAACTGCACAAGGTACGTCGGTGCGTTGAGAACGGTGAAGTCGTCGAATCCTGCACGCGTGGAGACCTCTCCAAGATGACGCAGCACCTCGTCCGAATCGGCCTCGGTGTCGACTGCAAGGTCACCGGCGATCATCGCGAATGCGAGTATCCCGAAGAAGTACTGACTTGCTTCGGTCGTCCGCTCCATCACTGGCGGATATGGAACGATGACTGCATCATCGAGGAACGTATTGAGTTCCCCCTGGAAGTAGATCGACGAATCGGGGGGAAGGAAACCACTGACGACGAGTGAGAAATCCTCGAAGTAGTAGCTGGCCTCCACGACGTCGCCGACGGCGTAGATCCCCGAGTAGTCCGCGCCGAGAATCACGGGAATCGTCCGCGCCGAATAGTCGACCTCCGACCAGTCGATTCCTGGACCGTCCACCGCCTCGAGTGAATAGAAGTTGAAGGCCCGCTCATTCATCTGAAATGATCTGACGTCAGTCAGGAGCTGTCCGGTCTCGTCATCGACATACTCGCCGCCAGCGTCCAAGCCACCCTGGAGCGAGGCGTCGAATTCGGGTCCTCCGCGGAAGTCAGGGATTGAAACGGGCTGGTCGAACACTGAGAGGAACGGCATCTCGGTGCTGTCGTTGAGCTCGTTGTAGAAACGAGCGACAGTATCGAGCCGTTCCCCTGATTCGCGGAACGAGGAGAACGCATCGGGGTCGGCCAGAGTATCGGTGATCCCGTACATGTCGACTTCGGCATCGCTTGAGAAGCTTCGCGAGATCTCGCTCTTGCTGATTCCGGCGAACGCCACCACTTGGTAGATCAAAGTCAGCACGAGCCCGAGAATGATCATCTTCATCACAACGAAGACCCAGTTCTGTCTGAGATCGCGAACTATCTCCATTTCCGCATCCTCAGTAATTCGATGGACGACCCGCCAGTGAACGCCAGAACCGCAATGACCACGGGCGCAACCACAGTGATTCCCGAGCTGCTTCGGAGTTCAGTGAACAAGTGCTGTCCGGCGGTGAGGCTGAGTCCGGCTCCCACGGCCGCGGTCAACAGGAGTGCCATGAGAGCAACCGTGAACATCCGCAGCGGGCTGCGCCCGACCAGGAAACCGACCCGAAAGGTCCGCCGCGAGAGCTGACTGGCGAGGATCCCGGTGAACACCGCGCAGATTCCCACAACAGCGACAACGACGAAGTCGACGACCGGCGAGACGAGGTCAACCCTGGCTCGGCGATTGACACTGGCATCACTCCTCGTCACCTTGTCAGCCGGCAGTGCTGCTGCCTGTTCCTCCATTGCAGGCCCGTCGAGAATGACTCCACTCTGAAGATCCGGAGAGTCCACGATGTCGCGATCGGCGACGATGACGTCATCGGCCAGGAGACTGCGACTATCTCGACCCAGTCGACCGATCACCTCGTATCCGACTCCGTCGAGTTCGTAGACGGACACCCCGTTTTCGCGTGTCACAGGCACCTGATCGCCGACCAGTGCCACGTGCTGCTCACCACGGCGAAAGCTGCGCCCCTCGTGGATAGGAAGCTCGAGAAGATCGAGGCGATCGCTGTCGACAGCGCGAATTGCTCCGCCATCGTCGAGGTCGCGGAAGATGGAATAGTGCCCCAAGGATTCGTCAAGGAGGGTACGTGCCTCTTGGGCCGTGCCCGAGAAGGCAACCGTGTGCTGCGTGAGCAGATGGTTGCCCTCTCGGGTGATTTCGGACTGCCGGGTGTCATAGATCCGGACCCCCAGGAGAGCCACCGACATGACGACGAACAACAGTCCCACAATCAGATACTGGTAGGACCTCATCGACCGTAGTAGGTGCGAGCCTTGCCGTAGCCGTTGCTCTTGGCATTTGGATTGAACGGAACCCACTTAGTCACCGCTTGTGATTTTCCTGTCCCGTATTTCCTGCCCGAGCTTGTAATGACACCCTTGTTCGGCCAGTAGTGTTCCAGACGGGCAGTCGTATAGTGTTTCACGCCCTTCCACGTCGTCCATCCATGCGACCGCTTATTGGTCGTGCCCTTGATTGTCTTCTCTTCGGACCAGCCTCCATACACTTGAGGCTGTTGTTCACTTGCGGACACAGCCGTTGCGGATGCGACCGAGACCACTACGGCAATCGCAACGCCATTGGCAGGTTTCTTGAGGAAACTCATTTCATCCTTTTGATTGATACTTCTACTATTGTCAACTGATATGCATGTGTAGTAGAGCACTTCTTCCTCGCCACGAAGTAAGTGAGGCGCACAGCAGCGAGAGCCACGATAGCGGGGATGACGAGTTTCGTCTTCATGCTTCTGAGGTAGATTTTCGGTTTGATTCTCGGCGGTGGTAATGATAGCTCTGCGATGCTTGGTCAAGATTTATGGACGCATTTATCACGCCGATCTTCGCAGAGGAAATTATGTGTACGTGTCGTTCATCTCTGGAGTCGCGTGACCAATTTGAGAACACCCCGACGCCGCGATTGAACTGCCTGTCACGTGCACCCGAAAGCGGCGCTGCGCGATCGAAGCTGCAATTGGGGTCGGAAGCCGTCGGCATCGAGCAACGATATTGCGATGCAGTCGGTAGGATTTCGGACGTCAAGAACGATGCCACGAAAATGTTCGAAACGACCATTGATTGCTGGGGCGGGGAGGTTGCCTGTCCTGGGTCGGTCGGAGTATGCGAGGAAGCCAGCGACGCACTGTTTCAGTGAACGACCGCGAACGCGGATCCCGACGTGAACACCGCTGCTGGGCGAACAGATCACGGCGTGTATCATCGCGTCGCTCTTGGTTGGGTCGGGTTTCCGGTAGGCAGCGATGCTGCCCCAAATCGCCCCGACCTCGTCGTATTCCTCAGTGATGCCCGAGTGTTTCCAGATGGACGCGCTGGTGATACCGGTCGAGTCCGTCGCCGGCGGGTGGGGTGAGCAACTCCGCCCTCACTCGACCAGGCGCAGACCCCGGTAGCGGTTGAGGGCGGCCGCCATCTCCTGCGGGCGCGGCCTCGCCACGTGCCCGGGATGCCTGCGATGGCCGGTGAGCCCGTCGATGCCCTGCGCGTCGAGCATCTCCTCGATCTCCGCCAGCGCCTCGACGACCGAGGTGCGACCGTCGAAGATCTTCGCCATGTACTCCAGGGCCTCGGCCACGCCGTTCGTCTGCTCGGGATCGACGAGCTGGGAGACCGCGGCGAGATCGATGAAGGACTTGCCGAACTGGATGAGATCGAGGCCCTTCGCCTTCGCTCCCTTGGTCTTCGCCGCCGGTTTGAGCGCATCGGCGGTGGGGATCCTGGCAGGCGGATCGCCGAAGACGTCGTCACCGGACTCGGCGTCGGCGACGAGATCGGCGGCATCGACCCCGACGAGCTCATGCGCCTTCTCCGTGACATCGCTCGGCACATAGGCGTCCATCGCGATGACGAGGTCGGCGACCTCGAAGAACGCACTCGATCCGCCGGCGACGAGCACCGTCGAGACGCCCCGCTCGGCGAGCAGCGGGCGGACGCGTTCGACGAACGGCGTGATCGGCTCCCGGTTCGAAGGAATGAGGGCACGCATCCGCTCATCGCGGATCATGAAGTTCGTCGCGGAGGTGTCCTCGTCGATGAGCAGCGTCTGCGCAGACGCCTCGACGGCCTCGACGAGGTTGGCCGCCTGCGAGGTCGAGCCGCTCGCGTTCGTCGTCGAGAAGAACCTCGTGTCAGTACCGGATGGGAGATTGTTGATGAACGGCGAGATGTCGTCACCGGTCACCGCGCGGCCGTCTTCGGCCCGGATCGCCGTCGCGGTCGGCTCGGTGATGACCCATTCGCGCCCGTCGCCGGCCACGTGCGGGTAGACGCCGCGTTCGAGCGCGCGCAGGATCGTCGACTTGCCGTGGTAGCCGCCGCCGACGATGACGGTGACACCGCGGGGGATCGCCATGCCCGTGACGCTGCGCCCGCTGCTGAGGTCGAAGGTCCGCTCAAGGCTCTCGGGACTGCGGAAGGGCACGGCCACCTCGGCGTCCATCGGACGATCCGAGTCGCCCGACCGGCGGGGGAGGACCGCACCGTTGCCGACGAAGCCGAGCAGATCCTCCTCGCCGAGGCGGCCCTGCAGCTCGGTCTGATCGCGGAGCAGCTGCACGTGGTCGGCCAGCGCCTCGCCGTCGACGTTGGCGAAGAGGAACATCTGCCGGGCGAGTTCGACGACGTCGCGGGTGACGGTGTCAGCGGCCTGATGCCCGAGGATGCGCCGCCCGCGGGCGGGCAGGTTGACGAGCAGACGTGCCTCGAACCCGGCGTCGTCGATGATGACGTTCGTCCGCTCGAGGACCTCCTGGCCGGGATGGCCGAGGTTGATCGCGCGCCCATGCTGCTTCCGCAGCACGGCATTGCCGGCCCGCAGGAGGAAGTCGGAGGCTCCGATCCGGTCGAGGCGATCGGTCGTGAGGTCGGCCGGGAACCCGGCGTCGGCGCGGTCGACGCGCACCCGCACCTTCGAGGGGGAGGCGAAGGGATCGACCTGGACCCGATCGACGGTGAGCGTGACCGGTCCGAACCGGTACTGCCCGGTGATCTGCTTGTAGTTGCCGTAGCTTCTGCCGTCGAGACCGTGGAGCGTCTCAGCGAGCGGGGACCGTTGAGGACTCATCTGTGAATGCTACGTGACGACGCGCCGCTGTGGGGCTCGCTCAGCCGTCGGAAAAATCTGGTGTCATTGACTCTTGCATATGACACCAGAATGGTGTCATGATGGAGGCATGAACATCACACGACATGTCGAACAGCTGCAGAATCAGCTCGCGACGGCTGCCGCGGCCGGCGATGACACCACGCGCGAAGTCGCCGGTCGTCTCGCTTCGGCCCTCGAACCCGCCGCGCGGGTGACGATCCTCGACGCCCTCACCGACGCCAGCGCCGAACTGACGACGGCGATCGCACCGGCCTCGATCGACGTCCGCCTCCGCGGCCGCGACATCGACTTCGTCGTCGACGGGCTGCCCGACGCGACGGAGCCGGCACCCGCCTCGGCGAGTCAGCCGCCCCCGTCCGACGATGCCGGCGAGGCTCTCGACCTCGACGAGGCGAGCACCTCCCGCACGACCCTGCGCCTGCCCGACACCATCAAAGCCCGCGCCGAGAAGGCGGCGAAGGCCGAAGGCCTCTCGCTCAATGCCTGGCTCGTGCGAGCCATCGCCGCCGGCCTCGACACCAGCGGCTCCGCCCGGACCCGAACCAGCCGAATCTCAGGATGGATGCGATGACCGACACCACTGCCACAGTCCACCAGGCCGTGACGATCGACGTTCCCGCGGCCGCACTGCTCGTCACCGCGAGCGACCGCGCCGACATCGACGTGACGATCGAACCCTCCAACCCTGACCGCAGCGCCGACCGCGAGGCCGCCGAACGGATCACCGTCACCGAGACCGAGAACGGCATCGCCGTCACCGGCGAGAAGCGGCTGCTCCTCGGCGCGAACGGATCGGCCGACGTCCGGCTCGCGGTGCCCGCCGGCACCGACCTCGAGGCGACCATCTCTGCAGGGGCAGTGCGGCTGCGGGGCCACCTCGGCGCTGTTCGACTGAAGATCTCCGCCGGTGACGTCACAGGTGACACCATGGTGTCGATCCGTGCCAAGGTCAGCCACGGAAGCATCGCCCTCGCCGAGGTGGCCGACGGCGCCGATCTCCAGCTCTCCAGCGGTGAGGCCGAGATCGGTCGCATCGGGGGCGGCGAGACCAGGATCAAGTCGGGACACGGTTCGATCCGCATCGACGACTTCGCCGGTTCCGCCGAACTCATCACCGCGACCGGCGGCATCGCCCTCGGCGAGGTCGACGGCGACGTCTCGGCGACCTCGGGGCACGGCACCGTGCGGGTCAGCCGTGCCCGCGGCGGCCGTCTCGAGCTCGGCTCGAACTTCGGCGGCATCGACGTCGCCGTGGCACCGGGAGCACCGGTGTGGATCGACGCCGACTCGAAGCGGGGTGTCGTGCGCACCGACCTCGAATCCGACGCCGGCCCGCTCGGCGATGAGAAGCCCGTGGAGGTGCATGCGCACACGAAGTTCGGCGACATCGCCATCGACCGCGCGCGCTGACTCAGTGCGCTGACTCGGTGAGCTGACACCGCGCTCACTCAGTGTGGTGAGCACAGCGCGACCGTGCACTGACTCAGCGCGCTGACCACCACGCTCGGCCATCAAGCAACGACCTGCCCTGGTCGAGCGCGCCCTGAAACCGGAACAGTCCACGGGCCGTGGACCAGCGCCCGACAACCGGAACAGCCCACAGACCCTGGCTGAGCGCACCCGAAAACCGTGCCGGACCAGCGGTCGTGGACGAACGCGCCCGAAAACCGGACCGGACCGCCGACCGCGGTCGAACGCGCCCGAAAACAGGGCCAGAAACCACGCATCACCCGTCACAACCCACACCCCACACATCCATCGACACCCAACCCACCCATCGACGGCTCATCGAGCCGGGAACCAGGAGGATCCCATGTCGGATCTCGCGATCAGCACCACACGGCTGATGAAGTCATACGGGGACAAGAGCGTCCTCGACGGCATCGACCTCGAGGTCGCCGCGGGGGAGGTGTTCGCCCTCCTCGGCCCCAACGGCGCCGGCAAGACGACGACGGTGAACATTCTCTCCACCCTGCAGCGACCTGACGGCGGTTGCGCCGAGGTGTTCGGCCTCGACGTCGTCCACCAAGGCTCGCAGGTGAGGCCCCTCATCGGCCTGACCGGGCAGTTCTCTGCGATCGACGGCCTCCTCACCGGTCGCGAGAACCTCGCCCTCGTCGCCGCCCTCGCCCACCTGCCGAAGTCGCAGCAGCGCCAGCGCGTGGACGAGATGCTCGAGCGCTTCGACCTCGGCGACGCCGCATCGAAGCGGGCGTCGACGTACTCCGGCGGCATGCGCAGGCGCCTTGATCTGGCGATGACGCTCATCGCCCGACCCCGACTCGTCTTCCTCGACGAGCCGACGACCGGTCTCGACCCGCGCAGTCGCCGCACGATGTGGGACATCGTCTCCGAGCTCGTCGCCTCCGGGGTGACGATCTTCCTCACCACCCAGTACCTCGACGAGGCCGACGCGCTCGCCGACAGGATCGCCGTCCTCGACGGCGGACGCATCGTCGCGAACGACACCGCGGCCGGGCTCAAGCGGCTCATCCCCGGCGGGCACGTCGACCTCGCCTTCGCCTCGGCAACGGATTTCGACCGGGCCCGCAGCCTCTGGCCTGAGGCGAGCGCACGATCCGAGGCGCTGTCCCTGTCCGTGGCCGGCGATGGGGGAGCCGGACACCTGCGGCAGATCCTCACCGGCCTCGAAACGGCGGGGATCGAACCGCTCGGAATCACGGTCGAGACGCCGAGCCTCGACGACGTCTTCTTCGCCCGCACCGGCCACGCCACCGCCCCCGCCACACAAGACCCCGCACCCACCGAGCCGAAGGACCGATGATGATGGCCACGACACTTTCCACCCCCGCCCCGCAGACGCACTCCCGCCCGCTTCGACATGCCTGGTCGGACACGGCGACGATGGTCAGACGGCAGTTCGTCCACGCCGCCCGCTACCCCGTCTGGATCTTCCTCGTCGTCGCCCCTGTCGCGATCCTCCTCCTCGCCGTCTTCGTCTTCGGCGGGACGCTCGGGCGCGGGCTCGGCGGCGACGCCGGGGACTATCTCGACTACATCATGCCGGGGATGATCGCGCTGACGATCGCCGGCGGCATGCAGCTGACCGCGCTCTCGGTCTCCCAGGACATGAACGAGGGCATCGTCACCCGGTTCCGGTCGATGTCGATCTCGCGCGGCGCCGTCATGGCCGGCCACGTCATCGGCAACGGCCTCCAGCAGTGCGTCGCCATCGTCCTCGTCATCCTCGTCGGAGTGGCCATCGGCTTCCGCCCCCACGCCGACGTCGTCGGCTGGCTCGGTTTCGCCGGGTTCGCCGCGGCGATCATCCTCGCCCTCGGCTGGCTCTCCGTCGCCCTCGGCGTCACCGCGAAGTCCGTCGAATCCGCGAGCAACCTCCCGATGATCTTCATGCTCCTGCCGATGATCGGCTCCGGATTCGTGCCCACCGACACGATGCCCGGGTGGATCCAGGCCTTCGCCGACTGGCAGCCGTTCACGCCCATCATCGAAACCGTCCGCGGCCTGCTCATGGGCACCCCGATCGGCGCCGACTGGTGGATCGCACTGCTGTGGTTGGCCGGCATCGGCATCCTCGGCTACGTCCTCGCCCGCGTCGCGTACGAACGCCGGGCTGCGCAGTAGGGCCTTCCCTCGCCGAGGCGGCCGCCGGGTCCCCGTCATCGTCGAGTCATCGACGGCGTCGGGGCCCGGCGGTCGTGCGATGTCGGAGGCCGCACCAGTCCGAGGTCCGCACGCTCCCTGGCCGAACGGTTGCCCCACCGGTGTTCCTCTCAGGGCGGGTGTTCAGCCCCGGCTGATGTCCTGTCACCTCGGTGTTCACTCCCGCGTCCCGACCTCCCCGAGGTAGAAGGCGGCGGCATTGTCCCAGAACACGGCGTCAGCCTCGGCAGGGGTGAGCACACTCTCGATGAGTCGGAGGTCGTCGTCGGCGAACGGGCGCCGGGCCCGCGTCGAGGGCAGGTCGGTGCCGACCATGAGCGCTCTCGGGTCGGTGTCGACGATGCGGCGGATCACCTCGGCGGGGTTGAGCTCGACGCGACCGAATCCGGTGGCCTTGACCTTGACGCCGCCCTCGACGAGGCGGAGCAGCCTCGCCAGGCCATCGGCGTGCATGCCGAGATGGTCGATGCTCACCGCCGGCAGCGCGACGAGGCGACCGGCCAGTTCGGAGTCGATCGTCCGGGCGTCGATGTAGAGCTCGGTGTGCCACCCGGCGAGATCGTGGACCCGGCGGGCGAAGCGGTCGAGGTCGTCGAGCTGAGCCGAGCCGCCGCGGGCGACGTTGAACCGCACGGCGCGCACGCCCGACTCGGCGAGCCCCAGGATCCGCGCATCAGGGGTGTCCGCCGGCAGCTGGGTGACCCCGACGAACGTCGGACCCAGTGCGCGCAGAGCCTCGACGAGGTAGCCCTGATCGAAAGCCTGGAACGACCCGGACACGACGGCACCGCCGGCGATGGTGAAGGCCGACTTCTCGGTCGTCGGTGGCTCGCGGTCGGGGGTTGCCCCGAGGTGGGCGACGCGGGCGCGATAGTCGGCGACGGTGAACGGGTCCGGAAGGAAGCCGTCGTTCTCGACGAGCGGGTGTGCGGGATCGATGATGTGAAAGTGCGCGTCGAACACGCGCCGAGGGACGGTCATGGTCCCAAACTACACACGCGCACCCCTCGGAACACTGCGTCCTCCCGCAACCGGGAGTCCCGAATAACGGCACTGCGGATAACGATCTCGCCAAACCGCGGCCGGTTCGCGTCGATGTGCGGAGAGCCGGCGGGCGACTGAGTATATTGTGAATCAGCTCACAATCGCGTGTGAGGGCAGAGGGCAATGACGCTCGATCGCCCCGCGCACCCGAGCCTCCCGCACCAGCCCACCCAGCACCACCGCAACCGTCATCGCCGAATCCGAAACCACTGACCGCCCCCGCACCGCAGACACCAGAGAGAGCGAGAGGACACCGATGTCCGAGCGTCCGTCCGGGACCGCCACGAGTCCGCTTCCCCAAGCGAACGTCGACGAACTCATCGCGCAGTACGACGAAGAGCTGCCGCAGCGCACGCTCACGCGCCGGCTCGACCTCGGTGTCTCCATCGTCTGCTTCCTCATCTCGCTCTACGTGCTCAACCAGGTGTTCTTCCCGCTCAGGCAGGGCAACCAGTACTACCTCATGTGGTTCCTCGCCTTCGTCCTCCCGCTCGTCTTCATCTGCTACCGGCCCGGCTTAGGCCGGAAGAAGGAGGTGGGGGAGCGGGTCGCGGACGCCGCCGAGGAGGTCGCCGCCTCGGCGACGGGACCGTCCACGGCAACCGGCTCAGCGGACCCGACCCAGGGCAGCCCCACCTCGGCGAGGACATCGAAAGCCAAGACCCAGCCCCCGTCGAAGCCCCAGCGCTCCACGGACAATCCCTCGGTCATCGACTGGATCCTCGTCGTCGTCACCTTCCTCACCTGCGCCTATCCGGTGCTGCCGTTCTTCTCCGGCGGCTTCAACGAATTCCTCAACCGGCAGGGCTCGCTCTCGACCCTCGACGTGACGATGGGCGGGATCCTCCTGCTCCTCATCCTCGAAGCGACGCGGCGGACGACCGGCCTCATCCTCCCGATCTTCTGCGTCGTCTTCTTCCTCTACAGCTACTACGGGGCCTACATCCCCGTCGGCTGGCCCGGCGCGCACGCGGGACAGAACTTCGACCAGATCATCAACGCGCTCTACAACGACGCGTCGGGCTTCTACGGCATCCCGCTCGACGTCGCCGCGACCTACATCGTCCTCTTCACGATCTACGGCGCGGTGCTCGACAAGACGGGCGCGGCGAACTTCTTCATCGACCTCTCATTCTCACTCTTCAAGAAGTCGAAGGCCGCGCCGGGACGCACGGTCGCGCTCTCGGGCTTCCTCCTCGGCACGGTGTCGGGGTCGGGCACAGCCACGGCCGTCTCGCTCGGCGCGGTGACGTGGCCGGTGCTCAAGAAGGCCGGCTACCCGAAGGAGAACGCCGGCGGCATGCTCGCGGCCTCGGGCATCGGCGCGATCCTCTCTCCGCCGACCCTTGGCGCCGCGGCCTTCATCATCGCCGAGCTCCTCAACGTCTCCTACGGCCTCGTCCTCCTCTGGGCGGTCGTCCCGACCCTGCTCTACTACTTGGGCATCTTCCTCGCCATCGAGATCGACTCGCGCAAGATCGACGTCGACTACCGCCCGCCGCCGGGGCTGCGCTCGTGGCCGATCCTCAAGAAGGGCTTCTACCACTTCATCTCGCTCGGCATCATCGTCGTCTTCCTCGCCCTCGGCATGGCCCCGTTCAAAGCCGTCGTCTACGCGACGCTCGTCGGCATCGGCTTCGGCATCATCGAGATCGTCCTCACCCACCGCAGGCAGCCGGCCGCGATCCTCCGGGCGATCTGGGACGTCATCTTCGGCGCACTCTCGACGGGCATCCGCTCGGTCCTGCCGGTGACGAGCGTGTGCGCGGCCGCCGGCATCATCGTCTCGACGATCACGAAGACCGGGCTCGGCCAGGTCATCTCCGACATCCTCGTCAAGGGCGCGCAGGCGATCTCGACGAATCCGACCGCCGTCCTCGTCTTCACGTGCATCTTCGCCGCGATCGCCGTGACCGTACTCGGTCTCGCGGTACCCGTGACCGCCTCGTTCATCATCAGCTGGGTCATCGTCGGTCCGGCCCTCATCACCCTCGGCGTCCCCGAGGCGGCGGCCGCGATGTTCATCTTCTACTACGCCGTCCTCTCCGAGGTGTCCCCGCCGACCGCGCTCGCCGCCGTCGCCTCCTCGGCCATCACCGGGGGCCGGGTCATCGCGACGATGTGGCAAGCGTGCAAGTACGCGATCCCCGCCTTCCTCGTCCCGCTCGCCTTCACCTTCACCCCCGAAGGCGCCTCCCTCGTCGCGCAGGGCGGATTCCTCGGGGCCCTGTGGACCGGTGCCGTGTCCGCGTGCGCCGTCGCCGCGCTCGCCGCCGGGGCCGGCGGCTGGATCATCCGCCGAGCCGGCTGGCCCGAACGCGTCCTCTGCTTCATCGCCGCCGGCGCGCTCCTCTACCTCCAGCCGCTGTCGATGACCATCGGCTTCGCCGCCCTCGCCCTCGCCGTCATCGTCCACCTCATCCTCCGACGTCGTCCTCGGAGTCCGCAGGCCACCCCCGCCGAGGCGGCCCACCCATGACCTCGCACCTGACCTCCCAGCCCGGTGCGGGGACCGGACGGCCCAGCCGCCCGACCGCCGACGCCAACTGCTGGCGCCAACCGCTGGCACCCGATCGTCCATTGAAGCCGCTGTCACCGGACCTCCACTGAGACACCCACAAAGAAAGGGAAGAGCCCATGAAGAGAACGAAGATGTTCACCGTCACCGCGGCCGCGATCGCCGCAGTCCTGGCCCTGAGTTCGTGCGGCGGCAAGCGCGAGAACACCCCGGCCGCCGAAGGCGGTGACGGCTGCACGGCGGCGTCGGGCCAGATCACGATCGCCACCGGCAACTCGACGGGCGTGTACTACGTCCTCGGCGGCGGTCTCGCGCAGCTGATCTCCGACAACACCGAGCTCAAGGCCACCGCCGCCGAGACGGGCGCCTCGGTGCAGAACCTCCAGCAGCTGGCGAAGGGCGACTACGACATCGCGTTCTCGCTCGCCGACACTGCAGCCGATGCCGTCACCGGCAACGCCGACTTCGACAAGCCCGAGGAGATCTCGGCGCTCACGCGCATCTACGACAACTACACGCACGTCATCGTCCGCAAGGACGCGAACATCAAGTCCGTCGAGGACTTCAAGGGCAAGACGATCTCGACCGGGTCACCGAAGTCCGGCACCGAGGTCATCGCCAACCGCCTCATCGAATCCGCGGGCCTCGCCGACGGTGATGTGACGAAGCAGCGGCTCGACCTCGCCAAGACGGTCGACGGGATGAAAGACGGGACGATCGACGGCATGGTGTGGTCGGGCGGTCTGCCCACCGCAGGCGTCACCGACCTCTTCACCTCGAACGGCGGGGACGTCGAGTTCGTCGACATCTCCGGGCTCGAGAGCAAGATGAAGGAGCTCAACCCCGTCTACGAGGTGGCCGAGATCCCCGCCGACACCTACAAGGGCGCGGGCACGGTGAAGACGATCGTCACCCCGAACGTTCTCATGGTCCGCAACGACATGGATGAGGGCACGCAGTGCGCGCTGACGAAGCTCATCTATGACAAGAAGGCCGACCTCGAGAAGGTCCATGCGGCCGCGAAGGACATCACACTCGACACTGCGGTGCCGCCGGAGCCGATCACACTCGCACCCGGCTCGCAGAAGGCCCTCGACGAGCTGCAGAAGTGAGGGACTGAGTCCGTCGACGATGGTCAGCGCTCGATCCACGCGGCGCTCGAAATCCGCGTCCGGGGCGACTCGGATTTCCGGCTGCGCGTGGATCGGCGGCCTGGGTCCCGGCCCCGCGTGGATCGGCGGCCCGGGTCCCGGCCCCGCGTGGAGCGACGCTGCCAGCGCGCCCCGCGCCTCAGCCTCGGCGGGGGCCGACCGTCGGCTCGGGAAGGTACACCTGGGCCCCGCGCTCGAGGAACTCCCGGCTCTTGGCCTGCATGCCCGCGATCGCGGCCTGCGCCTCGGCGCTTCCGTAGGTGTCGCGGATGTCCTGGGAGATGCGCATCGAGCAGAACTTCGGCCCGCACATCGAGCAGAAGTGCGCGGTCTTCGCCGGTTCGGCGGGCAGGGTCTCGTCGTGGAATGCCTCCGCTGTCTCCGGGTCGAGGCCGAGGGCGAACTGATCGCGCCAGCGGAACTCGAACCGCGCCTTCGACAGTGCATCGTCACGGGCGCTCGCCCCGGGATGTCCCTTCGCGACGTCGGCGGCGTGCGCGGCGATCTTGTACGTGATCACGCCCGTCTTGACGTCCTCGAGGTCGGGCAGGCCCAGGTGCTCCTTCGGGGTGACGTAGCAGAGCATCGCGGTGCCGTAGCGGGCGATCTCCGTGGCCCCGATCGCCGAGGTGATGTGGTCGTAGCCGGGAGCGATGTCCGTGACCAGCGGGCCCAAGGTGTAGAAGGGCGCGCCGTCGCAGAGCTCCTGCTGCCTCTCGACGTTCTCCCGCACGAGGTGGAGCGGGATGTGGCCGGGGCCTTCGACCATGACCTGGACGTCGTGGGCCCACGCGCGCTTCGTCAGCTCGGCGAGGGTGTCGAGTTCGGCGAACTGTGCGGCGTCGTTGGCGTCGGCGATCGATCCGGGACGCAGCCCGTCGCCGAGGGAGAAGGCGACGTCGTACTGGGCGAAGATCTCGCAGAGCTCGTCGAAGTGGGTGTAGAGGAAGTTCTCCTCGTGGTGGGCCAGGCACCAGCCGGCCATGATCGAGCCCCCGCGAGAGACCATGCCGGTGACCCGGTCCGCGGTGAGCGGGACGTAGCGGAGCAGCACGCCCGCGTGCACGGTCATGTAGTCGACGCCCTGCTCGCACTGTTCGATGACGGTGTCGCGGTAGATCTCCCAGGTGAGCGCCTCGGCGTCGCCGTCGACCTTCTCAAGTGCCTGGTAGATGGGGACGGTGCCGATGGGGATCGGGGAGTTGCGGATGATCCATTCGCGGGTGGTGTGGATGTCGTTGCCCGTCGAGAGGTCCATGAGGGTGTCGGCACCCCACTTCGCGGCCCACTGGAGCTTCTCCACCTCCTCGGCGATCGAGCTCGTCACCGCGGAATTGCCGATGTTCGCGTTGATCTTGACGAGGAACGCCTTGCCGATGATCATCGGTTCGGACTCGGGATGGTTGATGTTCGAGGGGATGATCGCCCGGCCGGCGGCGACCTCGGAGCGGACGAGTTCGACGTCGCACTGTTCGCGGATCGCGACGTAGCGCATCTCCGGAGTGATGATGCCCTTCCTGGCGTAGTGCATCTGCGTGACGGTGCGTCCGTTCTTCGCTCGCCGAGGTGACCGCTCCGGACCCTGCCACTGCTGAGAGGGCGCCCCGCGGCGGACGGCGGCTCGGCCGTCGTCTTCGATGAGGTGTCCGCGCGCCTCGTAGGTCTCCGTGTCGTCGCGGTCGGCGATCCAGGGCGCGCGGTGCGGCGGAAGCCCGTGTTCGGGAACGGCGCCGGGGCCGACGGTGCGGTAGACGTGGACGGGCTCGTTGGGGCGGCCGTTCGTGTCCTCGAGGTCGATGCGGGTGACCGGCACGCGGATGTCGTGCTCGCTGTCCTCGAGCCAGGCCAGGGAGTGCGAGGGGTACTGCTCGAGGGGGAAGTCCTCGGCGGGCGTGGTGTTTTCGGGTGTGTCAGGGGTAGGCGCAGTCATCTGCGATCCTCTCTTCCTCCGCCGGTATCAACCGGATCAGGTTCAACGGTCTCGAGCGGCCCTAGCCCGATCTCAGCCTCCTGCCGGAGGCCCCCGTGGGGTCACACAACGACTATCACAGTGTGCGCGTCGCCACAAAACAGCGCGTCCCGTCGACCGTTCGGCGACTGCCGATCGCCCTCGATTAACGCGCACCCGGTCGCTCTCGATCAACGCGGCGGGAGAAAATCGATGCTCCCGCGAAGTCGGTCGCTTTCGATCAACGCGCAGCCGGAATTCCGAGTCCGGGGCGACGCGGAATTCGGGCCCCGCGTGGATCGGGGCTGGAAGTGTCGGCTGCGCGTGGATCGAGGCTGGAAGTGTCGGCTGCGCGTGGATCGGCGTGCGGAGTGCCGGCGCCGGCCCCTACGCTCCCTGGAAGAAGGCCTTGGCGGCGGCACCGAGGGCGACGACGTCGCTGATCGCGCACATCTCCCGCGCCGAGTGCATCGAATAGAGCGCCGGTCCCACGTCGACGGTCGTCATCCCCATCCGCGTCGCCGTCAGCGGTCCGATCGTCGACCCGCACGGCACGGCGTTGTTCGACACGAAGTCCTGGTATTCGACCCCGGCCGCAGCGCACGCCTGCGCCCACACCGCGGTGCCCACGGCGTCGGTTGCATACCGCTGCTGGGCATTGTGCTTGAGCAGGGGTCCGCCGCCGAGGCGGGGCCGCACCTGCGGGTCGTGCCGCTCCTGATAGTTCGGGTGGACGGCATGACCGGCGTCCGAGGACACGCACACCGACCCGGCCAGCGCGGCGAGGTGGTCGCTGCGCGTCGCGTCGGGGTAGAGGGAGGCGACGATGCGCTCGGCGACGTCGGCGAGGAACGGTCCGCTCGCCCCGGACCGAGAGTTCGACCCGATCTCCTCGTGGTCGAACCCGGCGAAGAGGGCGAGGTGGTCGAGCGCCTCGGCGTCGAGCCCGACCATCGCGGTGACCCCGGCGTGGACGGAGAGGAGGTTGTCCAGCCTCGGCGAGGCGAAGAACTCGTCTGCGGCACCGAAGAGCGCAGGCTCCTGGACGGGGATCGTGTAGACGTCGTGGCCGACGATGAGCTCGGGATCCACCTCGGCGGAGGCGGCGAGGAGCTCGAGGACGTCGGCCTCGGCGAGGTCGGCGAGACCGACGATCGGGGTCGTGTGCCGCTGCTTGTCGAGGGTGAGGCCCTCGTTGACCTGCCGGTCGAGGTGGATGGCCAGCTGCGGGATGCGCGCGATCGCCCCGGTGCGCGCGAGAACGACGGTGCCGTCGGCGAGGCTGAGGCGCCCGGCGAACGCGAGCTCCCGGTCGAGCCACGAGTTGAGCAGCGGCCCGCCGTAGATCTCGACGCCGACCTGGCGCACCCCGGCGGTCGCGAACTCCTCACCGGGCTTGAGCTTGAAGGCGGGGGAGTCGGTGTGCGACCCGAGGACGCGGAACGGCGGGATCACCGAGGTGGTCTCTGTCGGGGTCATCCACGCGATGATCGCACCGTCGCGGACGACGAAGTATCCGCGGCCGGGTTCGAGCGCCCAGGAGTCGCGTTCGTCGAGCCGGTGGAAGCCGGCGGCGCCGAGACGGTCGGCGGCGGCAGCGGTGGCATGATAGGAACTGGGAGAGGCAGAGACGAATTCCGAGAGATCGGCTGCGACCTGCGCGTTTGCTGTCTGGTCGGTGGGAGGAGTGCTCATTTTCTCAGCCTATCCTTTGCGGTAGCTTTGATCACAGGTGCTTTGATCACAGCTCCGAAGCGGCAGACCCGGGACGACGAATGAGATTGCGAGGGGACTTCGACGTGAACCAATTCGTGGCCGAATGGAACACCTGGCGGGACTCGCGGAACTCGTCGTTGGCGACACCCTTCGGCTGGCTCAGCGTCGTCGGCCTGCACTGGCTCGATGGGGAGTCGACCTGGCCCGACGCCCCTGGAACCTTCACCGTCGACGACGACGGCTGGGTGCGCCTCGCGCTCGACCCGAGCACGAAGGCCGGCCCCGCCGCACAGACCTTGGACCTCCTCTCCCGCCCCGCCGAGGACGGAGCTAACGCCGAGGACGGAGCTACCGCCGGGGAGGCCCCCGCCGACGACTCGCCCCAGGTCAGGGTCGACGACACCGGTTTCAGTGCGAAGCTGCCGACGGGCGGTTCGCTCGGCTGGTTCACCGTCGGGCACGTGCTCTACGAGCTCATCGACCGCGGTGGGCGGATCGGTGTGAGGATCCGCGACGCGAAGTCGCCGCTGCTGAGCAAATTCGTCGAGGTCCCCGTCTACGACCCCAACCGTGAGTTCGTCTTCCTCGGTCGCTTCACCCCCTATGAGCAGCCGCAGGCACAACCGGTCTCCACCGCGCAGGAGGGTCTCGAGCTGACGACGACGGTCGTCGGCGAGGTCACGTTCACCGGCCCCGACGGCGAGGTCACGCTCATCGCCTCCGGGTGCCCGGCGACCGGACTCCAGCTCGACTTCCACGATGCCACGAACGGGAGGACCACCTCGGCGTGGCGGACGCTCGATCTGGGCATCCCCAACGCCGACGGATCGCTCGTCGTCGACTTCAACCGCGCGGTGAACTACCCGTTCGCGTTCTCCGCGTTCGCCACGTGCCCCGCCCCGGTGCCGGGCAACGTCGTGCCCTTCGCCGTCACCGCCGGAGAACGGCGGCCCCCGTTCTTCTACTCGGAGGCCGGCATCAATGTCCCCTTCCTCTTCTACCGCTGGTGGGACGAGGCGAGCGCCGAGGCGACCCGACCGTGGTACGCCCGGTTCGGCCTCGACATGACCGTCCTCAACCCCAACGAGGATGAGATCGACCAGTCGCTCGTCGGCTTCGACGGAGTCGCGATGTCCGGCGGCGACCTCGCCCCGCTCACGCGCAAGGCGCGCTCGCGGCTCGTCAGGGTCGCCACCGATGCGCTCACCTCACGGCTGCCGGTCATCGGGATCGGGGCGTTCGCGGAGTTCGTCATCACCGCCCAACGGGAGCTGCGCGACCAGCAGGGCCACACCGAGGCGACCCCCGAACCGCGCGCGACGACACCCGGTCGGGTGCCGATCGTCATGAACAACGAACTCGACCCGGCCTCGGTGGGACTCGACGTCGTCGGCACCGACGCGACCGGACTCATCTACGCGGAGGCGGACATGACGCTGCCGCTCGAATCGACGTACCGCGAGATCGGCGAATTCGAGGCGGCGCTGGCGGCGAAGGCGCCGATCGGCAGCTGGGAGGAGTTCGACTTCCGCGTCGTCACGATGGTCCGCCGGCACCGCTAGAGGCGCGGCGACCCCGATTCCGGCATCCCTCCGGGCGCTCGGCAAACCCGCGCAGGGTTGCTCAGCGCCCGGAGGGCTGCCGGGACGAGATCTACCAGATCGTCACACGGGCCTCGGGCGCGAGGTACATGGCATCGGACTCGCTCACGCCGAAGGTGTCGTGGAACGCCGTCATGTTCTTCACGACCTGGTTGCACCGGAACTCCTCCGGCGAATGCGGGTCGATGCTCAGCCTGCGGACGCGCTCCTCGGTGCGCATCTTCGTCCGCCACGCCTTCGCCCATGCGGCGAAGAACTCCGCGGCCTCCGCTTCGGTGGGGGTGCGGCCGAGTTCGAGTTCGAGCGCCTTCCACCCGATCGACAGTCCGCCGAGGTCGCCGATGTTCTCTCCCACGGTGAGCGCCCCGTTGACGTGCTGACCGGCCTCGAGACCGGCGGGAACGAGCGCGTCGTACTGGTCGATGAGGGCCTTCGTGCGCTCCTCGAAGCGCTCCCGATCCTCGGCCGTCCACCAGTCGACGAGGTTGCCGTCGCCGTCGTAGCGCGAGCCCTGATCGTCGAAGCCGTGTCCGATCTCGTGGCCGATGACCGCGCCGATCGCCCCGAAGTTCGCCGCCACCGAGCCCTCGGCGTCGAAGAACGGGGGCTGGAGGATCGCGGCGGGGAAGACGATCTCGTTCATCACCGGGTGGTAGTAGGCGTTGACCGTCTGCGGGGTCATCAGCCACTCGGTGCGGTCGATCTCACCGCCGATGCGCGTGATCTGGCGGGCGTGCTCGGCTCGGGCGGCGCGGCGGACGTTGCCGACGAGGTCGTCGGCGGCCATCTCGGCCGGGTACTCGCGCCACTTGACCGGATAGCCGACCTTCGGCGTGAACTTCGAGAGCTTGACGAGCGCCCGCTGCTTCGTCTCCTCACTCATCCAGTCGAGTTCGGTGATCGACTTCTCGTACGCCTTGATGAGCATGTCGACGAGGTGGTCGATCGCGTCCTTCGCGGCAGGCGGGAACTCGGCCTCGACGTAGAGCTTGCCGACCGCCTCGCCGAGGAGGGACTCGACGAGCCCGACCCCGCGCTTCCAGCGGTCCCGCAGCGCCGGAGTGCCCGAGAGCGTGCGGGAGTTGAAGTCGAAGTCCTCTTCGACGATGTCGTCGGTGAGCAGGGACGCCGTCGAGGTGAGCACCGACCACCGCAGCCACACCTTGAGCGTCTCGAGGTCGGTGTCCTCCCAGACCTGGGCCATGCCGGCAACGTACGAGGGCTGGCCGACGACGACGGTCTCGAGTTCGCCGTCGATGTCGGCGGCGACCGCGGCGAACCACGCATCGAAGTCGAACCCGGGGCCGAGCTCGCGCAGCTGCGCGATCGTGTGCTTGTTGTACGTCTTCTCGGCATCACGGGTGGCCACGCGGTCCCAGTGGTGGCGGGCGAGTGCGGTCTCGAACGCCATGACCTTCGCGGCCACCTCGGCGTCGGTGATCCCTGCAGCCTCACCGAGGCCGGCGAATCCGGACATCCTCTGCACGTGCGCGAGGAACTTCTCACGCACCTCGGCGAAGTCGTCGTTGAAGTAGTAGTCCTCGTCGGGCAGGGAGATTCCGGCCTGGACGAGGTAGAGGGCGTAGATGTCGGAGTCCTTGGCGTCGGCGGTGACGTACCCGCCGAGCAGCCCCCCGATGCCCTCGGTCTCCAGCCGCCCGAGGAGGTTCGCGAGCTCCGTCTTCGACTCGGCTGAGTCGATGGCGGCGAACGTCGCCTCGAGCGGGGTGATGCCGAGCTCGTTGATCCGCTCGAGGTCCATGAACGAGGAGAAGAGGTCGGCGACCTTCTGACCCTCGCCGCCGGCCTCCTGCGGGTCGTCGACGACGGAGCGGATGATCGAGCGCACCTTCGTCTCCGCGGTGTCGAAGAGCTCGCGCATGGCTCCGTCGCCGGCGCGGTCGTCGGGGATCGTGAACGCGTCGATCCACCGCCCGTTGATGTGGCGGAAGAGGTCGTCCTGCGGGCGCACCGACTCGAGGGGAGCGATGTCGGCAGAGGCTCCCGCGGACTCGGGATTCACCGGTGACGTCGAGGTGTGAGAAGTCATGGTGCAACAGTATCGTGGACGGTGGCCTTGTCCCTGAGTGAGGAGTGAGAGTATGGCTCTGCCGTCCGTCGTGTTCGTGTGCACCGGCAACATCTGCCGGTCCGTCACCGCCGAACGCGTCCTCGAACGTCACTTGGAGACCATCGGCGCCGAGGCGGTCGTCGACTCCGCCGGCATCAGCGACGAGGAGGAGGGCAACCCCATCGACCCCCGGCAGGCGCGGGTGCTCGCCGCTGCCGGCTACCGCACCGACGACCATGCCGCCCGGCAGATCACCGCCGAATGGCTCGCCGACCGGGACCTCGCCGTCGCGATGACCGCCCGCCACTACCGCGCCCTCGAGCGACTCATCGCCGACCTTCCCGCCGAGGCGCGCCCGGAGCTGCGGATGCTGCGGGAGTTCGACCCCGAGGCGTCGGCCGACCCCCGCCGAGGCGGGACGGCGGATCCGTACGGGAGCGGGGGTCGCCTCGGCGGGGGAGACGATGACGCACCCGCTCCCGACGTCCCCGACCCGTGGTACGGCGGCCGATTGACCGATTTCGAAGAAACCCTTGAGACAATGGAGAGGTCTGTGACCGGCCTCACAGATCACCTGCGCGCCGTCGCAGCGCACCCTCGGTGAGGTCGGGATCTGGGATACTGGAGGGGGCGGGACTCGCCGATGGCGAAGTCCCCTTGCCGTGACAATCGTTGAAGGAGAATCGCAAATGACTCGAACACAGTGGTCCGCTCTCAGGCTCGTGTTCGCCGCCCTCATCGTCGCCGCGCTCAGCGTCGTCGCGGCGGCACCGGCCAGCGCCCATGATCAGCTGATCTCGACGAACCCCGAGAACGGGGCACAGCTCGACAAGCAGCCGGAGTGGCTCGAGATGAAGTTCTCCGGCGAGATCCAGGCCGTGGGCTCCGAGGTCATGGTCAAGGTCGACGGCACCGACGTCTCCGCAGGTGAGCTCACCGCGGAAGGCACGACGCTCTCCGTCGCGCTGCCCGACAACCTCAAGCCCGGCGCGTACACCGTGGTGTGGCGCGTCGTCTCCTCCGACGGCCACCCGATCTCCGGCGACTTCGCCTTCACCATCGGCGACGCCGAGGGCGCCGGCGGTTCGGTCGAGCAGTCCACGAAGGCCGGTCTCGGCGGAGCCGTCGTCGACGAACCCGGCAAGAACACCGAAGAGCGCGGTCAGATCGGCGAATCGACCGGCAGCGACACCGGCATGTCGATGCCGATGATCATCCTCCTCGGCGTCGGAGCGCTCGCCATCATCGTCATCGTCGTCCTCCTCATGCGCCGCAAGGCCCAGGGCCTGCCCGGGACCAAGGACGAGGGCAAGGGCGGCACGAACAGCTGAGACTCGTCACCGCGGGTCGCATCCCGCGCTGAGCCTCGACTCAGCACAGCAGGTCCCCGGACGGAGGCGTCCGGGGACCTGCTCTATTCATGGGTGGCGGCCGGTCGCATTCACGGGTGGTGGGGTGGAGATCGGTCGGCGGTGGGGCTCGGCTCTCGATCCACGCGGGGCTCGAATATCGACGCTCCGGCGAATCCCGGTTCTCTCGTTCCACGCGGGGCCGGAAATCCGCGTCGCCCGCGGCGCGGATTTCGAGTGTCGCGTGGATCGGGGGTTGCGAGCGCTGATCGGGGGTTGCGAGCGTGGCTCGATGAGCTCGCCGTTGGCGGTTGGCGGCCAGGCTCAGGTGTCGGGCCAGGTCGAGGCGCGGGCCACCCGTGCCCCGGTCGCGGAGTCGCTTGTCGCGCTCGCGGTCTCGGTCGTGTGCTTCGCCGAGGCGGTCGCCGCCTCGAGGATTTCCCGGATCGGTGCGCTCGCCCATGCGGCCATCGCCACCTGCTGGGCGACCTTGTCATCCCAGGTCAGCGGCGGGGAGATCTGCCGGGCCGCCTCGGCGCCGTGGAGGAGCGCGATGATCGTGCCCGTGCGGACGTCGACCGACTCACCGCCGTCGAGGACGGCGCCGATCTCCGCGCGCAGCCGTTCCTCGGGTGCCGGGTCGAGCACCTGCCACGACGAGGTGGGGAAGAGTCCGAGGAAGCGGGAACTGCGGTGGTGGAGAACGCCGTGGTTGCCGAGCCGGACGAGGAGGACGTCGTCGAGGCGGGGGAGGAGGATCGGCAGCGCCGACGACAGCGGTCGCTCCTTCTGCCCGAGGAGCGCGATCGCGTTGACGAACATCGGATCGGTCGGGCGCGGCACCTCGGCGGGACGGACGAACGGCGAGGCCGGGTCGGAGCCGGGGAGGATGTCGATGAACCCCGCCTCGGCGAGGTCGACGAGGAGTGCCCCGGTGAGTGCGGACTCGAGTCCGGGGGTGATCTCGGGGATCTTCCCGGATTCGGGCAGGAGCAGGAGCATGAGGTCCTCGCTGATGAGGAGGTCGCGGCGATCGGGGCCTGCGGTCATGGTCGGGTCCTTCCTCGGGGCGGGCAACCATTCGAACGGATGGTGCGGTGACCTGTGCCACGCAGTCTAGCCGCCAGGGCGCGACAGGTCAGCCGGCCGCGATGACGGCATCCGATCAAATAGCCCCTATCACTTGTTTACATCGTAAGGTAATGTTCGATCGGCAGGGTGTGTTGCTGCTCGTCCGTGCGCTGCCGCAAGTACGTGCATTGCCGCTTCTGCATGCGGGGACGACGGCCTGAGCACTGAGAAGACTGTGAGCGCCGAGGAGACGGGACCGGCCGTTCTCAGCGTTCCGACCATGACGATTCGACGGAGGTGACAGGGTGACAGCGGAGAGGATCAGAGCGATCTCCCTTCCCGCCGATCACCCCTACGTTCTCGCGATCACGGACCCGACGGCGGTCGAGATCCTGCCCGCGCCGGGTGACGGATCCTCCGGTGCCGACGCCGTCGTCGAACAGTTCCTCATCGAGGCGTGGGACGAGGACCAGGCAGCGGACGCCGATCTCGTCCACGTTCACTTCGGCTTCGAACTCGTTCCTCTGTCCGCACTCGAGCGATTCGTCGCAGCCCTCGACAGGCTCGGACTGCCGCTCGTCCTCACGGTCCACGACCTCGAGAATCCGCAGCTGCCCGAGCATGCCCAGGACGACTTCGCTCGCCGACTCGAGGTCCTCCTCCGGCATGTCGTCCGTGTCATCACCCTCACCGAGGGCGCACGTGCGGAGATCATCCGGCGGTGGTCACGCGAGGTGTCCGTTGTGCCGCACCCGCCGCTGGGCTCCGACGTCGCCGAGGCTGTGGTGGCGAGCACTCAACCGCCCGGCGCGCCCGTCGCGAACCGTCCGTCGTCGCCCGGCGCGCCCGTCGCGGCGCGGCAACCGTTCGCCGCACGGCGACCGTTCACCGCGCGGCGACCGTACACTGCCGGAATCCTCCTCAAGGATGCCCGCCCGTCGCTTGATCTCGCGGCGATCGCCGCCCTCGCCCGGGCCCTCGGGACCGATCCTCTCCGCAATGATGACTGGCGGCTCACCGTGATCCGGCGACCGACCGTGCGCGCCGGTCGGGAATCCGAGGTCGCCGAGCTCAAGCGCCTGCTCGACCGGTCCGAATCCGCCGACGTCGAGGTCTGGGCGTCGATGTCGGATCGCGAACTCGAGGACTGGCTCGCCCGTCTCGATGTCCTCGTCCTGCCCTACCGGCACGGAACTCACTCAGGGCTGCTCGATCTGGCCAACGACCTCGGCACGCGGGTCCTCTACGCCGAGGTCGGCCATCTCGCCGATCAGCGGCCCGGGACGAACCTCGGCGTGGACTTCCATGATGCCGACTCGCTGCGCGCTGGCCTGCACGCGATCGCCGAGGCGCCGCCGCTGCCACCCCGCTCCCGTGAGGACGGACTCCGCCTGCTCGCCGAGGTCCGTGACGCGCACACACGGCTCTACCGGTCGGTCGCGGCGAGACGGGCGAAGACGCCAGCCGCGGCTCCGGCAGTGACGCCGCCAACTGCGACACCGCCAGCCACTGCGGCAACTGCAACGACACCGGCAACGCCCTCACCCGCTGACACGGCAGGTGCCCGGTGAACCGGCCGCTGCGCATCCTCGTCATCGCCGACTACCGCTACCCGTTGCGCGAACCGCTGCGCGGCGGGCTCGAGACGCACGAGTGGAACCTCGTGCGGGAGCTGCGGCGGCGCGGCCACGACGTCACCCTCGCAGCGAAGGAGGGCTCCGACTTCCTCGAGAACTCGCCGCCGGCCCTCGTCTACCCCGAGCTGCCATGGCCGCTGAGCGCTCCCCGATCGGATGCGCACCTGCCCGACGAGGTCGCCGCTCACCAGGCCGCGTGCCTCCACACCGTCATGGACCACCTCGCGGTCGAAGGGCGAGGGTTCGACGTCGTCCACAACCACGCCGTGAGCACCGTCCCCCTCACCCGAGCGGCCGAGATCCCGGTGCCGCTGTTCACAACCCTCCACACCCCGCCGCGGATGGACCTCGTCGACGTCATCGACTCCGCCGGAGCGGAGCGGGTCTTCACCGTCTCCCGGTACGCCCAGTCCTCGTGGGCGAACGCCGGAGTCGCCACCGACGTCGTCACCAACGGTGCGGACGCGACCGTCTGGCCGCTGGGCGCGGGCGGTCCCGGCCTGTGCTGGTTCGGGCGGATCGTGCCCGAGAAGTACCCGCACCTCGCTGTCGACGTCGCCACCCGCATCGGGGTGCCGCTGCGGATCATCGGTCCGATCGGCGACCCCGACTACTTCGACGCCTACGTCGCCCCCGCGATCGCGCGCTCCCATGGACTCGTCGACTACCTCGGGTGCCTCAGCCAGCGGGAGACCGCCGAGGTCGTCGGCGCCTCCGCTGCCACCGTCGTCACCCCGATGTGGAACGAGCCGTTCGGCCAGGTCGTCATCGAATCCCTGTTCTGCGGCACCCCCGTCGTCGCACTCGAGCGTGGTGCCTTCGCCGACCTCTACTCCGACGTCGACGGCGTCACCCTCGTCCCCGCGGCCCGCGCCGACGACGAGGTCCTCGACGACCTCGCCGAGGCGACCCGCCGTGTGCTCACCGCGAGCAGTTCCGGCGCGGTCGGCACCGCTCGCGCGAGGATCCGAGACCACGCCGTGTCCCGGTTCAGCGTCGGGGCGTGCGCCGAGGTCCTCCTCGACCGGTTCACCGCCGCCGTGGCCGCGCGCACCCCTGACCTCGGAACCGTCGGGCCCGATCGCGAGGGCTCCCGCCTCGGCGCCTCCCGGCTGGCGCGGACCGGAGGCGCCGGGTGATCGGCTGGTACGTCCACCACCACGGGCACGGGCATCTGCGGCGGATGACCGCGGTCGTCCCCCACCTCGACGACGACGTCGTCGTCTTCTCGAGCCTGCCCCGGCCGCAGCGGCTGCCGCGCTCGCGCACGAGTGACGTGGAGTGGATCGAGCTCGAGGCGGACACGCCCCCGCACGGGGAGCCCGCCGACCCGACCGCCGGTGGGCACCTCCATTGGGTGCCGACGAACGCTCCCGGTCACCGGCGAAGGATGGTCAGGATCGCCGAGGCGGCACCGCGTCTCTCGGGCATGGTCGTCGACGTCTCGGCTGAGGTCGTCCTCCTCTCCCGTCTCCTCGGCGTGCCGGTGACGGTCATCGCGCAGGCTGGAGAGCGCACCGACGCCGCGCACCGGCAGGCCTACGCGCTCGCCGACGCACTCCTCGTCCCCCTGCCGGCACCGCAGGCCGCCGATGACGCGGTCTATGCCCGGGCTCTGCCGCACACGGTCAGGCATGCGGCGAAGACGACGTTCGTCGGCGGGATCTCCGCATCCGCGCCCACCGACGACAGCACCGAAGCGGCCGGCGGCAGCACCGCTCCGACCGATGACAGCACCACTCCGACCGATGGCAGCGCCGAGGCGGGTGAAGGTCGACGCTTCCTCCTCCTCGGATCGCGCGGCGGAACGAGCCTCGGAGCCTCGACGTTCGAGCGGCTGCGGGAGAGGAGTCGCCATGACTGGAGCGCGATCGGACTCGATGTGCAGTCGTGGACCTCTGACGTCCATGCCGCGCTGAGGTCCTCGGCGCTCGTGCTCAGCAATGCCGGTCTCGGTGCGATCGCTGACATCATGGCCGCGCGCAGCCCCGCGATCTTCGTCCCTCAGACCAGGCCCTTCGACGAGCAGGTCGCCAACGGCCTCCTCCTGCAGGCCCTCGGGTTCCCCGTGCGCGACCGACTCGAGATCGGGGAGCCTTTCGACGCGGAGGTCGACGCCGTCTCCCGGTGTGACTTCCCATGGGAGGCCTGGCAGACCGAGGGGGCACCCGGCCGGGCCGCCGACGTCATCCATCGGGTGTGCGCGAGTTCCGGAGGTCTGACCCATGTCGTCTGAGCGGACCGTGGTCATCAGCCTCGCCTCACCCGACCGCTTCGACCGGATCCGGAGTCAGCACGCGGAACTCCGGCGCCTCCACCCCGACCGCATCGACGACGGCAGTCTCCGCCATGTCGTGTGCCTGCTCTCCCCCGGAGCCTCCGCGGAATCCGTCCTCGCCGATCATGCAGGCGCGCTGCCGGCGACGATCGACACCACCGCCGCCGACGCGACGGGCGGGAAGGTCAGACTCGGAGCGGCACGGAACGCCGGAGCCGCCGCCGCAGTCGAGCTCGGCGCCACGCTGCTCGTCTTCCTCGACGCCGACTGCCTGCCGGCAGAGCGCCTCCTCGAACGCTACGAGGAAGCTGCCGGGACTGTCGAGCGCGCTGCGGCCGGGCGCGACGGCACTGCGACCCGTCGGCTCCTCCTCGGGCCGGTCACCTACCTCACGGAGGAGGAGACGGAAGGGCTGGCCGCCTCGGCGCCGGTCATCCCACACCCTCACCCCGCTCGACCCGATCCGAACGATGGCGAGGTCGTCGACGTCGACCCGGACGCGACGGCAGACGGACCGGGCGCTCCCGATCCGTTCGCCCTCTTCTGGTCGCTGTCGTTCGCGTGCCGTCCCGAGGTCTTCGCCCGGATCGGCGGATTCGACGAGACCTACGCCGGATACGGGGGCGAGGACACCGACTTCGCGTTCGCTGCCAGGAGGGCCGGGGTGGGACTGCGCTGGGTCGGCGGCGCGCACGCCTTCCACCGGTACCACCCGGTGAGCTCCCCACCCGTCGAACACGTCGCCGACATCGTCGCCAATGCGCGGATCTTCTTCGACCGGTGGAGGATATGGCCGATGGAGGGGTGGCTGCACGCCTTCCGCGACCTCGGCCTCGTCACCTTCGATGCCCGTTCCGGATGGCGTCTGACGGCAGAGGGCTGAGCACACTCCATCGCAGGGCCTCGACCTCGATCAGCTCTCGGGCGGGCGATCCTCCCCGTGGGCGAGGGCGATCGCGTCCTGTCGCCGGCTCACCCCGAGCTTCGCGAAGAGGGCGTTGATGTGGGACTTCACAGTCGAGACGCCGAGGAAGAGGCGCTCGGCGATCTCGGGGTTCGATGCGCCTTCGGCCATGAGGTTGAGGACCTCGGCCTCCCTCGCGGTGAGCTCGGGGAACCGGTCGCGCACCGAGGCCGGGCGCGCCTCCGGGAGGCCGGCGACGACCCGTCCGGCGATGCGGGTGTCCAACGGAGTGCCGCCCACGGCCGTCGCACGGATGGCGGCGACCATCTCCTCACGACCGGCGTCCTTCGTCAGATAGCCTGCGGCACCGGCCCGCAGCGCCGAGTCGATGCTCGCGTCGTCGGCGAAGGTTGTGAGCACGAGGACTCGGATGTCGGGACGGCTCTGCGTCAACTGTGCGGTCGCCTCGGCCCCGCTGAGGCCGGGCATGCGCAGGTCCATGAGGACGACGTCCGGCTCGAGTTCCGCGGCGAGGGCGATGGCCTCGGTTCCGTTGCGGGCTTCGCCGATGACCTCGATGCCGTCGGTGAGGGAGAGGACGACGACGATGCCGTCGCGGACGAGGGCCTGGTCGTCGGCGACGAGCACCGTGATGCTCATCGGTCGGCCCTCGATGGTGTGACGGGTGAGGTCGTGGAGTGATCCGCATCGGTCGGGGGCACCACCGGCACCCATGCCTCGGCGACGAAGGTTCGCCCGCCGACGAGGCGCCCCTCCGCGCCGCCGCCGAGAGCCTCGCAGCGTTCGCGCATGCCGAGCAGTCCGAACCCGCCGGTGCCTGTTCCCGCCGCGGGAGTGGAGGAGCGTGACATCGCCTCACGCATCTCCGAAGTGTCCCCGACGAGGTTGCGGGCGCTGATGCGCACGATGGGAACGGGAGGCACCTCGGCGCCGGCAGGGCCGGGTCCGTGGCCCGCGCCCGAATCGAGAGAGGCGTCCGCGAACCTCATCTCGAGGGTCACCGCCTGCCCGGGCGCATGGCGGCGGACATTGGTGAGCATCTCCTGGACGGCGCGGAGCAGGGCCTCGACCCCTTCCGGGCTGAGCCGGGCGAGCACCGCCTGCGGTCGGTTCGGAAGGATCGTGAGCACGTCGGCGCCGCTGTCACGATGAGCGCGCAGCAGCTCGGCGACGCCGTCGAGCAGGTCCTGGCGCGGCTGCTCCCTCAGGGCTGCCACCGCCCGGCGGGATTCGGCGAGACCGTCGGCGGCGAGCCCTCGCGCCCGGTCGATGCGGGCGTCGAGTCCCTCCCAGCGGCGGGCCTGGGCGAGCGCGGCGGCCGCGTCGAGCTGGAGCGTCAGCGCCCCCAGGGAGTGCGCGAGCACGTCGTGGAGGTCGCGGGCGATGCGGGCACGTTCGGCGAGCGCCGCGGTCGTCGCCCGCTCGCGCTGGGAGATCAGCTGCTCTTCGAGGAGCGCGCGTTCCTGGGTCTCGGCGAGGAGGCGGCCGGCCCGGAGTCGGGTGAGCAGTCCCACGCCGGCGCCGACGAGCAGGTAGATGATGAGGAGTTCGGTCGGGGCGCCGACGGCGATCGCCGCTGCGAGAAGGGCGCAGGCATCGGCGACGATGGTGAGCGTGACGACGAGGACCGAGCGGTCGGAGCGGCGGACCAGTCGGGCGAGGCCGGCGACGGCGAGCGGGATCATCGTCGACCCCGGGGCGAAGGCGAGGGCGCACGCGATGATCTGGGAGACGACGAGCAGCCCCGTGCCCACCGCGTGCTGTCCGGGTGAGGCCCGGCGGTAGTCGTTCGTCGTCGCCCCGAGCATCATCTCCGCGACCCAGAGCGCCACTGCCGCCAGCGCCACTGCTCGCAGTTCGGGTACGGACACCTCCCATGCGAAGAGTGTGAAGAACCCGCCGAAGACGACGCCGAGGATGAGGGTGAGGACATCCGCGGGTCGCCATCGACTGCTCAGATTCCCGCGTTCGTCGGTGCGGCGGGACGGATCCGGCCTCATGGCCGCGATCCTACCCCACCACCGAACGGGCGAGACGGCGTACGCGAATGCGGTCCGGACCTTGGTCGGCTCACGGGCGAGGAGGGTCGCGGCGGACCGGCGCCCCGGCATCGACTCCGCCGCTCAGTTGGTGAGCGGCCCACCGGGCGGCGATGCGGGTGCTCGTCAGCCGGGCGAGGCCGATCGAGATGAGGAGCAGTCCGGTGGCGGTGGCCATCTCCGGGGAGATCACGGCCGCCAGCCCGAGATCCATGCCGATGCGCACGGCGATGAAGCCGAGCCAGAGGGCGACACCGAGCCATCCCCCGCGCATGCGGACTTCACCGTCCGGGCCGGTCGAGACCTCCGCGAACCGGCCCATCACCCATCCGCCGGCGAGCGAGACGGCGACGATGAGGACGATGGCGGTCACGGCCGATGCCCAGGTGAGGTCGGCGTCTCCGAGCTGGAGGGGCAGGGTCATCGTGCCGAGGACGATGACGATGACGGCGACGCGCACCATCCGGGACAGGCGCCGCCAACTGAGCTGACGGTAGAGGATGAGGGCGAGGACGACGAGGGCGAGCAGCACGTTGGCGATCGGGATCCACGGGGCATCGAGAGTCACGGTTGGTCTCCAGAGTGAGGGGGATCGCCGGGTGCGATCCGCTGCCCCCATCCTTCGTCGAGGTCGAGCCGACGCGAACCACCCGCGGGTGGAGATCCGGGTGGAGACCGCTCACCCGACCCCGTCGCCCTATCCCTCGAGCCGTACGTACCGGGAGAGCTCCGACTCCGCCGAGGCGAGTGCCCGGGCCGTGCTCAGCACCGTCCTCTCCATCGCCGAGGCGGCCGTGGTCGGCCGTACGTCCGCGCGCTGGGCGAGGCTGACGGCGCGCGAGAGGCCGGGGTCGACGAGGCGGACCGAGCGCAGCCGCGGCCGGTCGACGAGGACCATCGCGGGGACGATGGCGATCCCGAGTCCGCGTTCGACGAAGCGGATCGCCGCATCCATCTCGACCCCTGCGACGACGACGTCGGGGGTGAGTCCCGCCGCCTCGAACGCCGCCGAGGTGGCTTCCCGGAGGTCGTAGCCGTGGTGGAAGACGACCTGGGGGCGGCGGGCCACCTCGGCGAGGGTGATCGTGTCCCCGAGGGCCGGCGCGGATGCCGAGCCCGTATCCGCGGTTCCGGGTGCGTCGGCCGCCTCCGGTGCGTCGGCGGCGGCGATGACGACGAGGTCTTCGCGCAGCACCTCTTGCATGTGCAGGCGCGGGGCGATCGCCCCGAGGTCGAAGGTCCGGGTGATGAGCGCGAGGTCGAGCTGCCCGGCACCGAGGGCCTCGACGAGTTCGCGCGAGCCCTTCTCCATGACCTCGAGTTCGATTCCGGGATGCTCGGCGTGGAAGCGGCTGAGCGCCTCGGCGACGAGGCTCACGCACAGGGTCGGAGTCGCCCCGAGACGGACTCGACCCTGCCGCAGACCGGCGAGTTCGTCCATGTCGAGGCGGATCGCCTCGGCGTCGGCGAGCATCCTCCGCGCGGTCGGCAGCAGCGCCTCACCGGCCGCGGTGAGGGTGATGTGGCCGCGGGCGCGATGGAAGAGCTCGGCCCCGAGCTCCTTCTCCAGGGTCGAGATCTGCCGGGACAGGGAGGGCTGCGCGAGATGGAGGGTCGCGGCGGCCTTCGTGAAGTGCCCGGTGTCGGCGACCTCGACGAAGCTCGCGAGCTGTTCGAGATTCATGGCAATAGTCTATTGCTATCGTGTTGAGTCGAACAATGCATTGGACGTATCGTGTAGGCGATCCTAACGTGGAAGGCATGAGCAGAACACAGGGCAACGCCCGCATCAGAGAACACGCTCTCTCGACCTCCGTCCTCGTCATCGGCACCGGCGGCTCCGGTCTCCGGGCGGCCATCGAGGTCGCCGAATCCGGCGTCGACGTCATCGCCGTGGGCAAGCGTTCGAAGGACGACGCCCACACCTCCCTCGCCGCCGGCGGCATCAACGCCGCTCTCGCGACGATGGACCCCGAGGACTCGTGGCAGCAGCACGCCGCGGACACGATCAAGGAATCCTACGACCTCGCCAACCCGCGCACCGTCGAGATCGTCACCCAGGGTGCCGAGCAGGGCATCGCCGACCTCGAGCGCTACGGGATGGACTTCGCGAAGGAGGACGACGGCCGGATTTCGCAGCGCTTCTTCGGCGCTCACACATGGCGGCGGACCGCCTTCGCCGGCGACTACACGGGCCTGGAGATCCAGCGCGCCCTCATCCACCGCTCCGCCGAGCTCGACATCCCGATCCTCGACACCGTCTACATCACCAAGCTGCTCACCGCCGACGGCCGGATCTTCGGCGCCTACGGCTTCGACCTCGTCGACGGCACCCGCTATCGCATCCACGCCGACGCCGTCATCCTCGCCGCCGGCGGTCACAACCGGATCTGGCGCCGCACGTCCTCACGCCGCGATGAGAACACGGGCGATTCCTTCCGCCTCGCCGTCGAAGCCGGCGGCCGGCTCCGCGACGCCGAACTCGTCCAGTTCCACCCCTCGGGCATCCTCGAACCCGAGAACGCAGCGGGCACGCTCGTCTCCGAAGCCGCCCGCGGTGAGGGCGGCATCCTCCGCAACGCCCTCGGCGAGCGGTTCATGGAGCGCTACGATCCCGAGCGGATGGAACTGTCCACCCGCGACCGGGTCGCGCTCGCCGCGTACACGGAGATCGCCGAGGGCCGGGGCACGGAGAACGGCGGCGTCTGGCTCGACGTCTCCCACCTGCCGCGCGAGACGATCATGTCCCGGCTCCCGCGCGTCTACCAGACGCTCATGGAGACTCAGATGCTCGACATCACGAAGGACCCGATCGAGATCGCTCCGACCGCGCACTATTCGATGGGCGGAGTGTGGGTCGATCCCGTCGACCACAGCACCGACGTCGAGGGACTGTGGGCGATCGGCGAGGCCTCGTCCGGCCTCCACGGGGCCAACCGCCTCGGCGGCAATTCCCTCATCGAACTCCTCGTCTTCGGCCGGATCGTCGGACAGTCGGCGATCGCCTACTCCGATGAGCTCGAGGCTCAGGTGCGCTCGCAGGAGTCCCTCGCCGAGGCGCGGGCCGAGATCGATGACCTGCTCGCCTCCGATGGGGCGGAGAACGTCCGGGCCCTGCAGCGCGAGGTCCGCAACCTCATGACCGAGCACGCCGGCGTCGTCCGCGACGAGGCCGGACTGCTCGCGGGACTCGAGAAGCTCGCGGCGATCGAAGCGCGGATGGCAGACGTCGGCATCCACCCCGACATCGCCGGCTACTCCGATCTCGCGCACGCCTTCGACCTCAGATCCTCGGTGCTCGCGGCCCGCGCGACCCTTGAGTCCGCGCTCGAGCGGCGGGAGACCCGCGGCTGCCACAACCGCAGCGACTACCCCGAGCTCGACCCTGAGCTCACCGTCAACCTCGTGTGGTCGCCTGCGACCGGAGTCGTCCGCGAGACGATCCCGGCCGTCGACCCCGAGGTCGCAGCGCTCATGCACTCCGGGGAGATCAGCGTCGAGGGCAAACTCGTCGAGTGAGGCGGACGCGTGAAGTGAGCACGTGAGCCGAGCGCGGGACCCCGGAGGTCCCGCGCTCGCGCGTTGGTCACCGCGCCGAGGTGGTCGGGCCGACATCGCGTCCCCGACCTCGGGGGAGTGACCACCGAATCCGACCGCCTCGGGGGAGTGACCACTGAATGGGCTGCTGTGGGGGCGACCGCCTCGGCGGGGTGTCAAAAGTGCGTTAGGAGGTGTTAAGACCGCGTTAGGATCCGGGTCCGTGACCTCGGGAGACGTGTGTGATGGGGGAGTACCGCACAGCGGCGCACCGCGCCGTCGTGCACTGACCCACCCGCACGAGAAGAACGAGGCCACACCGTATGGACGCTCCTTTCGCCGATCTCCTCTACCTGCTGCTCGCCGTCGCGACAGTCGCCGGGCTTGCCGCCCTGGCGAAGGTCTTCGAGAAGGTCACCGCTGAGAGCGCGACGACCGCGCGCATCACCGACCCGAGCAGCACCCCCGGCACGACGCCCGGAACCACCGGCAGCACCCCCGGCACCCCCACCACCCCCGATTCGAGCGGGGAGGCACGCGCATGACCTGGTTCACCGGCATCACGCAGATCCTCCTCGTCCTCGCCGTCCTCGCCGCCGTCCATGTGCCCTTCGGCAACTACATGGCAGGCGTCTTCCTCTCGACGAAGGACACGAAGGCCGAGCGGCTCTTCTACCGTCTCACCGGCGTCGACTCCTCATCCGAGCAGCGGTGGAAGACCTACTTCCTCTCCGTCCTCGGGTTCTCCCTCGTCTCGATCCTTCTCCTCTACGGCCTCATGCGGCTCCAGGAGTTCCTGCCCCTGTCCAACGGCAAGCCCGCCGTCACCGCCGATCAGGCGTTCAACACGGCGGTCTCGTTCGTCACGAACACGAACTGGCAGTCGTACTCCGGTGAGGCGACGATGGGCTACCTCGTCCAGATGGCCGGCCTCGCCGTGCAGAACTTCGTCTCCGCCGCCGTCGGCATCGCCGTCGCCGTCGCCCTCATCCGCGGGTTCATGCGGCAGCGCTCCCTCTTCATCGGCAACTTCTGGGTCGACCTCACCCGCACCGTCCTCCGCATCCTCCTGCCGGTCTCGGTGGTCTTCGCCCTCATCTACATCGGCTTCGGCGTCATCGAGAACCTCACCCCGGACCAGGTCGTCCAGACCGTGGCCGGCGGATCACAGGTGACGCAGACGATCCCGGGCGGACCGAACGCGAGCCAGGAGGTCATCAAGCACCTCGGCACGAACGGCGGCGGCTTCTTCAACGCGAACTCCGCCCACCCGCTCTCGGCACCGAGCCCGCTCATCAACCTCGCCAACATCTTCCTCATCCTCCTCATCCCCTCCGCCCTGCCGCGCACCTTCGGCGTCATGGTCGGCAGCCGCAGGCACGGATGGGCGATCCTGGGCGCGATGGCCTCGTTCTTCGTCCTCTCCCTCGTCGCCGTCATCCTCACCGAGACGACACTGTCCACCCCCGCCACCGATGCGGCCGGGGCCGCGATGGAAGGCAGGGAGACCCGCTTCGGCGTCATCACCTCCGCGTTCTTCGCCGTCTCGACGACCCTGACCTCGACGGGTGCTGTCGACTCGTTCCACTCGAACTACTCCGGCCTCGGCGGCGGCGTCCTCATGCTCAACATGATGCTCGGCGAGATCGCCCCCGGCGGCGTCGGCTCCGGCCTCTACGGCATGCTCGTCGTCGCCGTCCTCGCCGTCTTCATCTGCGGCCTCATGGTCGGCCGGACACCGGAGTTCCTCGGCAAGAAGATCGGACGCACGGAGATCACGCTCGCCTCCGCCGTCATCCTCATCACCCCGACCCTCGTGCTCACCGGCACCGCGGTCGCGACGATGTGGCCGAACGCCGCGGACTCGATCCTCAATGCCGACAGCCCCCACGGTCTGTCCGAGATCCTCTACGCGTTCACCTCGGCGGCGAACAACAACGGATCCGCGTTCGCGGGACTCAACGCGAACACCCCGTTCTTCAACACTGCCCTGGGACTCGCGATGCTCATCGGCCGGTTCGGTCCGATCTGTGCGGTCCTCGCGCTCGCCGGTGCGTTCGCCGCCCAACCCTCCACCGAGGCGACCCCCGGCACCCTGCCCACTCACCGACCCCTGTTCGTCGGGGTCACCGTCGGCACCGGACTCATCGTCAGCGCCCTGACGTTCCTGCCCGTCCTCGCCCTTGGCCCGATCAACGAAGGACTTCTCTGATATGCGCACCGACACCAAGGCCTCCAAGCTCACCAGCAGCCCGACGCCCTCCCGCCTCGTCGAGGACACCCCGACGACGCCGTCCGGCACAGGACACCGACCCGAACCCACCGACCGGCCGACAAGCACCGGCCACTCGATCACGGTTCCGGCGCTCACTCAGGCCGTACTCCTCGGGCTGAAGAAGTTCGACCCCAGGGTCGCGTGGCGCAACCCGGTGATGTTCCTCGTCGAGATCGGCGCGGTCGTCACCCTCGTCCTCGCGATCACAGGCCCCACCCCGTTCACGTGGGCGATCAGCATCTGGCTGTTCCTCACCTGCGTCTTCGCCAACACCGCCGAGGCGCTCGCCGAGGGCCGCGGCAAAGCGCAGGCCGACTCGTTGCGGGCGACCCGGGTGACGGCGAACGCGACCCGGATCCTCGACAAGGGGCAGCGGGAGACCGTCCCCGCCTCCCAGCTGCGCGCCGGGGACCGCGTCCTCGTCACCGCCGGTGAGGTCATCCCCGGCGACGGCGACGTCATCGAGGGCGCAGCCACCGTCGACGAATCGGCGATCACCGGTGAGTCCGCCCCCGTCATCCGCGAGGCCGGCGGCGACCGGTGTGCCGTGACCGGAGGGACGAAGGTCCTCTCCGACGAGATCACGGTCGCGATCACCGCGAGCCCCGGCGAATCCTTCCTCGACAAGATGATCGCGATGGTCGAAGGCGCGAGCCGCCAGAAGACCCCGAACGAGGTCGCCCTCGGCGTCTTCCTCTCCGTCCTCACCCTCATCTTCATCCTCGTCGTCGCCACGCTCGCCCCGATCGCGGCGTTCTCCGGCGCCCCGCAGTCCCTCACCGTCCTCATCGCCCTCCTCGTCTGCCTCATCCCGACGACGATCGGCGCGCTGCTCTCGGCGATCGGCATCGCCGGCATGGACCGGCTCGTCGCCGCGAACGTCCTCGCGAAGTCCGGGCGCGCCGTCGAGGCCGCCGGCGACGTCTCGACGCTCCTGCTCGACAAGACCGGGACGATCACGATGGGCGACCGCCAGGCCACCGACTTCGTCGCCCTCGGTGGGACGACCGATGAGGAGATCGCCGAGGCGGCCCGCCTGTCCTCACTCGCCGACGAGACCCCGGAGGGCCGGTCCGTCGTCGCCCTGGCCGAAGGCGACTTCCGCATCGACGCCGCCGGCCTCGAGGCCTTCCCCGACGCCGAGTTCATCCCGTTCTCCGCCGCCACGAGGCTCTCGGGCATCATCCTTCCCGGTGAGAACGGAGCCGGGTCCCGCACGATCGTCAAGGGAGCGGCCCGTGAGGTCATCGCCTGGTCGATCGACCGGGGTGCCGACATCCCCGCCGAGGCGAGCGAAGAGGTCGAGCGCATCAACACCGGCGGCGGCACCGCCCTCCTCGTCGCCGAGGCGACCGCCTCGACGGCGGATGCCGCCGACGCCTCCTCCGCTCGGGTGCTTGGGGTCATCGACCTCCGCGACATCGTCAAGCCGGGCATGGCCGATCGCTTCGCGCAGCTGCGGGAGATGGGCATCCGCACGGTGATGATCACCGGCGACAACGAGCTCACGGCCCGTTCGATCGCCCGGGAGGCGGGGGTCGACGACTACCTCGCCGAGGCGACCCCTGAGGACAAGCTCGCTCTCATCAGGTCTGAGCAGGCCGGGGGCCGGATGGTCGCGATGACGGGGGACGGGACGAACGATGCGCCCGCGCTCGCGCAGGCCGACGTCGGGGTCGCGATGAACACCGGCACCTCGGCGGCGAAGGAGGCCGGCAACCTCGTCGACCTCGATTCGGATCCGACGAAGCTCATCGACATCGTCGCCATCGGCAAGCAGCTGCTCATCACCCGAGGGGCGCTGACGACGTTCTCGATCGCCAATGACGTCGCGAAGTACTTCGCGATCGTGCCCGCGATGTTCCTCCTCGCGTTCCCCGGGCTCGGGGCGCTCAACATCATGGGCCTGCACAGCCCGGAGTCGGCGATCCTCTCCGCGGTGATCTTCAACGCGCTCATCATCGTCGCCCTCATCCCCGTCGCCCTGCGCGGGGTGCGGTTCGCCACGACGAGCGCGGCGAGCCTGCTGCGGCGCAACCTGCTCATCTTCGGACTCGGCGGGCTCATCGTCCCCTTCATCGGGATCAAGCTCATCGACCTCGTCATCAGCCCGTTCCTCTGACCGGCCGACACACCCCCGTCCGCGGCGGCCGGGTCTCACGCCGCCGCGGCGCCCCTCCCGGGGCCATCACCCACTCCGTGCCCGTCGGCCCTCCGCCCACCTCACTCAGACAGGACAGACCATGCTCATCCGCCAGGCCCTCACCGGGCTCAAAGCCCTCCTCGTCTTCACCCTCCTCCTCGGCCTCGCCTACCCGCTGACGATGGTCTTCATCGCCCAGGTCGTGCCCACCCAGGACTCGACGATCCGCAACGCCGACGGCAAGGTCGTCGGCTCCGCCCTCATGGCGCAGCCGGTCACCGGCGACGACTGGTTCTACCCGCGCCCCTCGGCCGGCGACTACGATGGGCTCGCCTCGGGCGCGTCGAACCTTGCCGCGACCAACCCCGAACTCGTCGCGGCGATCACCGCCCGCCGCACCGAGATCGCCGAGCGGGAGGACGTCGATCCGGCGAGGATTCCCGCAGACGCGGTGACCGCCTCGGCGTCGGGTCTCGATCCGGAAATCAGTCCTGAGTATGCTCGACTGCAGATCGATCGGGTCGCCCGGGAGACGGGACTGAGCAGGGAGGAAGTGACAACGATGGTCGAGAGGAACACGAAGCAGCCGATCCTCGGCTTCATCGGCGAACCCCGGGTCAACGTCGTCACGCTCAACAACGACCTGCAGAATACCCCCGGCACCGCCGTCGACGTCGCGGATCCCGAGAACTGATGGGCTCACCTCGGCGGGGGAAGCTCACGGTCTTCCTCGGGTACGCACCCGGAGTCGGCAAGACCGTGGCGATGCTCGAAGCCGCCGCTGGGGCCAAGAGCGCCGGTCGCGACGTCGTCGTCGGCATCGTCGAGGACCACGGGCGCGCCCACACCGCGGCACTCGCGCAGGGGTTCGAGACCCTGCCGCGCGCCCAGGTGCCCTACCAGGGGCGGACCTTCGAGGAACTCGACGCCGAGGCGGTGCTCACCCGAGCGCCCGAGCTCGTCGTCATCGACGAACTCGCCCACACGAACGTCCCCGGCTCCGGGGACCGGGAGAAGCGGTGGGAGGACGTCGCGGCGATCCTCACTGCCGGGATCGACGTGTTCACGACGATCAACATCCAGCACCTCGAATCCTTGGGCGACGTCGTCGGCTCGATCATCGGCCGCGTCCAACACGAACGCGTCCCCGACCCGTTCCTCCGCACCGCCGACGAGGTCGAGCTCGTCGACATCTCCCCGGTCGCCCTGCGCGCTCGCCTGTCCGAGGGCAACATCTACGCCGCGGCGAAGGTCGATGCAGCGATGTCGAACTACTTCCGGCTCGGCAACCTCACCGCCCTGCGCGAACTCGCCCTCCTCTGGCTCGCCGACCGGGTCGACGAAGGCCTCGAGGAGTACCGGGATGCCAAGGGCATCCGCGACACGTGGGCCGCCCGCGACCGGATCATCGTCGCCGTCACCGGGGGTGCCGAGTCGATCACCCTCATCCGCCGCGGCCTGCGCATCGCCGGTCGGGTGGCCGGCCGGGAACTCCTCGTCGTCCATGTCGTCGAACCCGACGGCACCCGCTCGGCCACCGCCCCTGACCTCATGCGCGCCCGCGAGCTCGCCGAGGCGAACAATGCGACGTGGCACACCGTCGTCGGCGACGACGTCGCCACTGCGCTCGTCGAGTTCGCCCGCACCGTCAACGCCTCCCAGATCGTCCTCGGCGTCTCCCGCACCCCCTGGTACGGCCGGATCTTCAGCCCCGGGGTGGCCAGTCGTGTCATCGCCTCCGCCGCGGACATCGACGTCCACATGGTCACCCACTCGCAGGCCGCGCGCGTGTGGCGGCCCCGCCGGGAGACCCGGCCGGGCAGTGCGATCTCGAAGCTGCGCCGGATACTGGGCTGGGTCATCGGCGCGCTCGCCCCACTCGCACTCACCGTCCTCTTCATCGCGCTCGGACCGGGAGCGGTGTCGCTGAGCATCAACTTCCTCAGCTACATCACCGTCGTCGTCATCGTCGCCCTCATCGGCGGGCTGTGGCCGGCGTTGATGACAGCCGTGCTCGGCACCGCCCCCATCAACTGGTTCTTCACCCATCCCGTCGGATCATTCACGATCGCCGAGTTCGAGAACATCCTCGCGCTCGCGATCTTCATCGCCGTGGCCGTCGCGGTCGCCACCGTCGTCGACCTCGCTGCGCGCCGCAGCCGGCAGGCCCAGGCCGCCGAACACGAGGGGTCGGTGCTCAGCGAGCTCGCCCGGTCGATGATCGCCGAAGGCGACAGCCCCGAGTCGATGGTCGAGAGCATCCGCACGACCTTCGTCCTCGACGGTGTCGCCGTGCTGAGCAAGGACGAGGCAGGGGAGTGGGCGGTGACCGCCTCGGCGGGGGAGCCGGTGACCACGCGGGCCGAGGCGACCGAGACCTTCGACCTTGACGACGACACCGCCCTCCTCCTCAAGGGCCAGCCGCTCAGCGCCGGCGAACAGCGGATCCTCGACGCCTACGCGGGGCGTCTGCTGCGGGTGCTCACGGAGTCCGAGCTCGCCGCGACCCGGTCGCAGGCCCGCGAGCTCAGCGCCGGCAACGCCGTGCGCACGGCCCTGCTCACCGCGGTCTCGCACGATCTGCGGACCCCGCTCGGGGCGATCAAGGCGGCGACGTCGACGCTCATGCTCGACGGGATCGAGCTCTCCGACGCCGATGAGCGCCTCATGCTCACGACCATCGAGAACGGCACGCTGCGGCTCGAGAAGCTCATCGACAACCTCCTCGACATGAGCCGGATCCAGTCCGGTGCGGTGACGATCTCGACGTCCCCGGTCCCCGTGTCCGATCTCGTTGCCTCCGCCCTCGCCGAGGTGGGGGCCGACAATGTCCGCACCGTGACCGCGGGCGGGCGGGGTGCGGTCGGGGGCGCGGAGAACGACGGGGCTGTGGTCGGGCCTGCTGGTGGCGCGGCCGCGTCGGTCGGGAACGCGGACCGGTCGAGTTCGCGTACTGTGTCGGGCCGGGGTGACGCTGGCGTGTCCGGCCCCGAGATCACCGTCGACATCGATCCCGAGGCGTGGGTCGACGTCGACTTCGGGCTCCTCGAGCGGGTGCTCGTCAACATCGTCGAGAACTCACTCAAGTACGGCGACGGGGCACCGCTGACGATCGATGCCTCGACCGGTGCCGAGGCCGTTTACCTCCGCGTCGCCGACTCCGGACCGGGCGTGAGCGATGATGCGCTCGAGACGATCTTCACTCCGTTCACCCGGCTCGATGAGTCGAACGCGAAGGGCCTGGGACTCGGCATGGCCGTCGCGCTCGGCCTGTGCCGGGCGATGGGCATTGACCTGGCCGCCGAGCACACGCCGGGCGGCGGCTTCACCGCGGTGCTCACGTTCCCGCGCTGCGGGAAGGGTGCGATGACGCCGCCGGTCGGGTCGGACGCCGGCCCCGCGACCGACGACCTCTTCGGCGGGACCTCAGGAACCGCCTCGGTGGGCGAACCCGGCGGCGAGGACGACGAACTCATCGGCGCCGCCGCGGGAACCGCCTCGGCGGGCGACGATGACTCCGTGAGGGCAGACGTCGGCGAGAAAGCGGCCGACGACGTGGCGACGACGACCGAGGATGACCGACTGCAGGCAGGGGAGGGCCGCCGATGAAGCGGGTGCTCATCGTCGAAGACGATGCCGACATCGCCACGGCTGTGGGCATCGGCCTCCAGGCGAAGGGGCACGATGTCGTCGTCGCCGGCAGCGGACGGCGGATGAACGAAGTGCTCAGTGAGTCGGAGGTCGATGTCATCCTCCTCGATCTCGGACTGCCCGATGTCGACGGTATCGAGCTCATCTCCCAGGTGCGGCGGTGGAGCGAGGTGCCCATCGTCGTCGTCTCGGCCCGGCACGATTCGCACGGGAAGATCGCCGCCCTCGACGCCGGAGCGGACGACTATGTGACGAAGCCGTTCTCTCTCGGCGAAGTGCTCGCGAGGCTGCGGGCGATCGAGCGGCGGACGGGCCGGACGGGGGAGTCCGGGGTCGTGCGGACCGCGGACGGGCGCGTCGTCATCGACCTCGCCGCCCACCTGCTCGAGGTCGAGTGCGCGCCGGTCCATCTCACGCCGATCGAGTGGAAGATGCTCGAGGTCTTCGTCAAGCACAAGGGCGCGCTCGTCGAGGCGCGGACCCTCCTCACCGAGGTGTGGGGGCCGGAGTTCGGCAAGGAGCGGAACTATCTGCGCGTCTACATGTCGCAGCTGCGCTCGAAGCTCGAGGCCGATCCGGCGCGCCCGCAGTACCTCCACACGCAGATGGGCATCGGCTACCGCTTCACCCCGTAGGTTCCGGAGCGATTTGCTGGTCACTCCACCGAGGTGCCCTTTGACTTGCTGGTCGCTCCACCGAGGTGGCTGGGCTGATTTCGGCCGCGCCACCTCGGCGCCGTGACCAGTGATTGTCACGCCACCTCGGCGCAGTGACCAGCAAATCGCCAGGCCGGTCTCCCAACCCGCCCGGCGGCCTCACTCCTCGACGCGGGCCCTGCGGCGGTCCTTCTCGATGCGGACTTCGTGGCTCGACCGCGACGGGTTGAGCAGCTTGAGCAGCGAGAGCGCGAGGATCGCCCCGAGCACCGCACAGCCTGCGGGCAGAAGCATCGCGGTGTGCGCCCCGTAGTGGTCGATGAGATTGCCGGCGATCGCCGACCCGAACGCGACGCCGAAGCCGAGCGAGGTGCCGAGCCACGCGAAGGCCTCGGTGAGCCGCCTCGGCGGGGCGAGCTGCTGGATGACGGAGTTCGCGCCGACGAGGCTCGGCGCGATCGTGAAGCCGACGATGAAGAGGATGAGGCCGAAGGTGAACATGTCGCGGGCGAGCAGCATCGTGCACGTGCCGATCGCCAGCAGCGAGACCGTCACCCCGAAACGGTGGTGGGTCGCGGAGTTCCAGTTCCTCGCCCCGTAGATGGCACCGGAGATGAGGGATCCGAGCGCGAACGCACTGAGGAGGAAGCCGGCGAGCGACTTCACGCCCTGCTCGTCGGAGAACGCGACGGCGATGACGTCGATGGCGCCGAAGTTCACGCCGAGGAAGACGTTGACGATGATGATCGTGAAGATCCCCGGGTTGGAGAAGACGTGGCCCTTCGCCTCGGTGGATCGTTCGATCGGAGGCGGCTCGGTCGACTTCTGGATGTAGAGCAACGCGGATCCCACACCGGCGGAGATCATCGAGAGGATGATGCCCGCGGGCGGCCACACGGCGGTCGCGAGCACCGTGGCGAGCACCGGTCCGGAGACGAAGAGCAGCTCGTCGGCGACGGATTCCCAGGAGAACGCCGTCTGCAGCTGGTTCGGCGAGTTCACGAGGTGCGACCAGCGCGACCGCACGAGCGATCCGACGGAGCCGACAGTGGCGCCGCCGATGCCGGCGAAGACGAAGGTGAGACCGACCCACCAGTCGAGGTAGACGGAGACGATGAGGAGGGTGAGCGCGATGAGGTGCGTGATGACGATGGGCACCATGACCTTCGCCTGGCCGCGACGGTCGACGAGGCGCGCGATCCCGGGACCTGCAAGGGCTTGGACGATCATGTACACGGCGGCGACGATGCCTGCCAGGCCGTACGAACCGGTGACGCCTTGGATGAAGAGGACGATCCCGAGTCCGAGGACGGCGATCGGCATCCGTGCGACAAGACCTGCCAAGGAGAACTTGAGAGCACCGGGAAGCGACAGAATTTCCCGATAGTTTGTGAACATCAGACGAGTCTATCTCCGCCCTTGCGACCCGCAACCGCGGATCCCGCAGGTTGAGTGGCATCTCACCCTGCGATCTCGCCGGGATCCGTCGCCGTTCCGTCCTCTTCCGTCGGATCCTTCTGCTCTCGGTGCGGAATCCGTGCCCGGCGTCGTAGGTGGACATCCCCTCGCCGAGGTGGTCCTCCGACCGGCATCGCCCCTTGCCGACCCGTCCCTCCAGGCCGCCTGACGGCCCCCGCCGCAACCGGCTCCCGACCCGGCAAGCAGCCCTGCCATCAGGGGTTCGACAGGCCACGCGAATCGGCAGAGCGGGTCATCGGGACGTCATCGGACCCCTATACAATGAGCGGGATTGCCCACTCTCCTCTGCCGGCCCCTGCGCCGCCCCGAACCCAGATCCGGAGCGCCGATGACGGACAACAACCCGTTCGATGACATCTTCACCAACGACAACGACAGTGAGGAATCCCGACGACCTCGACGGAAGAAGAAGCGCGTGTGGCGCAAGGTCCTCGTCGGCGTCCTCGTCGTCGTCGTCCTCGGCGTCCTCGGCGTCGGCCTCTACCTGTGGAACGTCGGACGCACCTTCGATGACAAGGCCAACCAGCTGACCGACGAGCAGGTCTTCGGTTCGCAGCGCCCCGATGCCAACCCCGAGGGCGGAACGAACATCCTCCTCCTCGGCTCCGACGAGCCGATGAAGGACGTCGACGTCAACTCCTCGCGCGGCCTGCGCTCGGACTCGATCCTCGTCATGCACCTTCCGCAGAACGGGTCGAACGTCCAGATCATGTCGATCCCGCGCGACAGCTGGGTCGACATCGAAGGCCAGGGCAAGGCGAAGATCAACGCGGCACTGTCCTACGGCGGACTGCCCCTGGCCGTGAAGACGGTCTCTGACTTCATCGGCACCCCCATCGACCACGTCGCCATCATCGACTTCGAGGGCTTCAAGGGACTCACCGACAGCCTCGGCGGGGTCCGGGTCAACTCCGAACAGGCGTTCACCCAGAACGGGTACACGTTCGAGAAGGGCGAGAACCTCCTCAACGGCGACGAGGCGCTCACCTTCGTGCGCGAGCGCAAGAGCTTCAAGGACGGCGACTTCCAGCGCGCCCGCAATCAGCAGGCGTTCATCAAGGGCCTCATCAATGAGCTCATCTCTGCCGACACCCTGTCGAATCCGGCAAAGATCCAGGAGATGGTCACCGAGTTCGCCCCGTACATGTACGTCGACTCCGGTCTCAACGCCCAGTACATCTCCTCGACCGCGTTCGCTATGCGCGACGTCCGCCCCGGCGACATCGAGTTCTTCACGTCCCCGACCGCCGGCGTCGGCCGTTCGGCTGATGGTCAGTCGATCGTCAACGTCGACCAGGACGAGCTGAAGAAGCTCCAGGACGCGTTCAAGAACGACACCGTCGACGAGTACGTCAAGTCTGCGCCCGAAGCTCACCTCTGATCGCTTCGGTTCCGACAGCCCCTCGCCGAGGCGGTCGTCCGGAACCGTGCGAACCCCGCCGAGGCGGGTGATCACAGCAGAGCGCCCCGCCCCGGATTCCTCCGGGACGGGGCGCTCTGCGCTGCTCAGCTCTCTGGCCGGTTCATTTCGCGGACGGCGACGCTGGAGCGGCGAGCGGGGCCGGATTGCGGACGAACCAGCTGCCGACGACGGCGATGAGCGAGAGTACCGCGCCGGCGAGGAACGCCACCGAGACCCCGTCTGCCTGCGCGGCGACCGGGGCCGCTCCCGAACCGGCGGCCTCGACGGTGCCGATGCTGAGCACGGTGATGAACAGTGCCGTGCCGATCGCCCCGGCGACCTGCTGGATCGCACCGACCGTCGCCGACCCGTGCGAGTAGAGCTGCGGGGTAAGCGATCCGAGCGCCGAGGTGAGCAGCGGCGTCATCATGAAGGCGACGCCGATCGAGAGCCCCATGTGTCCGAGGAGGACGAACCAGGCCGGTGAGTTCTCGTCCAGCTGGGTGAGTGACCAGAGCACGCCGCTGGCTATGAGCGCCCCGGGGATGACGAGCGGTCGCGGACCGAAGCGGTCGAAGAGGCGACCGACGATCGGCGCGGCCAAGCCCATGACGAGGCCACCGGGGAGCAGGAGCATCCCAGTCGTCACCGAATCGAGGGCGAGGACGCTCTGCAGGTAGATCGGCAGGAGGATGATCGAACCGAACATCGCTGCCATCATGACGACGACGAGGCCGATGGCCAGGGCGAACGTCCGTGACCGGAACACCCGCAGATCGAGCAGGGCCCGGTCGTCGCGCTGGAGGACGATCTGCCGCCAAATGAACAGTCCCAGGCTGAGCACACCGACGGCCAGGGCGATCAGCGCTTGAGGGGCGGAATCGGCAGCGGCACTGCCGAGCGTGCTGAACCCGTAGACGAGTCCACCGAAGCCGAAGGCGGACAGCGGCAGGGAGACCCAGTCCAGCGGTGAGTGGCTCTGTTCGCCGATGTTGCGCAGACGCAGGGCCCCGATGATCATCATGAGGATCGCCACGGGCAGAATCGTCCAGAACAGGAAGTGCCAGTTGAGCACGTTGAGGATGAATCCCGACAGCGTCGGTCCGAGAGCCGGGGCGACGGCCATGACGATCGTGATCCGACCCATGAACCGACCGCGTTCGTGCGCGGGAACGAGGGTCATGATCGTCGTCATGAGCAGCGGCATCATCATCGCGGTGCCCGAGGCCTGGATGACGCGGGCGACGAGGAGGACGGAGAACTCCGGTGCGAGTGCGCCGAGTAGTGTACCCGCGGTGAAGAGGCTCATCGCCAAGAGGAACACCTGTCGAGTGCTCAGCCGCTTGAGCAGGTAACCCGTCGTCGGAATGACGACAGCCATGGTGAGCATGAACGCCGTCGTCGTCCATTGGGCGAGGGTGAGCGTGACGCCGAGGTCGGTGACGAGGTGCGGGATGGCGACACCCATGACCGTTTCGTTGAGGAGGGTGACGAAGGCGGCGCCGAGGAGGAGCCAGATCACCCCCGTGCCCGAGCGCGGGGTTGCCGGCTCGGGAGTCGGGTCAGCGACCGAGGCCCGGTCGACTTCAGTGGATTCCCTCATCGTCATCAGACCCCCGCTATGCGCAGACCTGCGACGGCGAGCGCGATGATCAGGAAGACGATGTTCGGCACGAACGGCTCATTGTGCTTCCTGTGGGCGAAGATCGCGAGGAACTGGATGAGGGCGAGTCCGAGCGCGGAGACGACAGTGAGCCAGGGGAGGATGCCGAGAAGTGCGGGCAGGATGATGCCGATCGCCCCGAGGATCTCGACGATGCCGATCCACCGGACCTGACCGGGTGTGTAGTCGAGGAGGGTGGGCATCGGCTTCGTCGAATTGTGCGGGCTGCGCACCTTGGCGAGGCCGGCCATGAGGAAGAGTGCGGCGAGGAGGCCGGAGAGGACCCACGTGATGATGGAGAGAACGAGCATTGTGCCCCTTTCGGACGGTTCGTACTGTCAATAGTTACCAGTGGTAACCTAGATACCGTCGGTAATTATTCCGCAGGGTGTGGCACGCACAGCAACGTCACCGAGTCACACGGAGGTAACCATTTGACCTGGCCAGGAGCGATGTCCGTGCCAGGTGAGACCCGCCTCGACGAATGAGGCGAGCTCGGGGTGCCCAGCGAGGCCGGCAATGCGAGGGGATGAGAGGAAGGCGATGACTGACCCATCAGTGAGGAACGATGCCCGTGGAGGCGTCGACGAACCGCGCATGGAGGCGATCTGTGAGGGTCCGAACGTCGACCCGGAGGTGTTCCGATCGATCCTCGCCCGCGTCGGCGACAAGTGGTCGATGATGCTCATCGGCATGCTGCAGGAGGGTCCGCGGAGGTTCTCCGAGCTCAAGTCGATGACTCCGGGGATCTCGTCGCGCATGCTCACGCAGACGCTGCGTCAGCTCGAGCGCGACGGTCTCGTCGAGCGGGAGATGTTCGCGGAGATCCCTCCCCGCGTCGAGTACCAGGTGACGCCGTTGGGCCTGTCCCTCGTGCCCGCCGTCCTCGCACTTGCCGAATGGGCGGCCACCCACACGGCCGAGATCGCTGCCAACCGCGACGCCTACGACGCGGCAGCAGAGTGAGAGACGTCCCCGCGGGGACGTCCTGGGCCGTCTCGCCGACGACCGCACACGAGAAGGGCGCCGGTTCCCGAGATGGGAACCGGCGCCCTTCTGCATGTCTCAGCTGATCAGCCCTGGCGCGACTTGAAGCGCGGGTTGAGCTTGTTGATGACGTAGGTGCGTCCGCGACGACGGACGACCTGCGAACCCGGCTGCTTCTTGATCGAGCGAAGGGAATTCCTGGCCTGCATGACTGCCTCCTAGTTGACGATTGAATGAGTCAACGGAGAACCAGGCGAGAGTATTCCGCAGGCCCTAGCGTCCGAGCCTCACCCCTGCGGCTGCTTGCCGAGCACCCCGTCGACGAGGCTGCGGGCATCGTGCTGGACGGCGCGCAGGTGGTCCTCGTCGCGCAGGGACTCGGCGTAGATCTTGTAGACGTCCTCGGTGCCCGACGGTCGCACGGCGAACCAGGCGTTGTCGGTCGTCACCTTGAGCCCGCCGATCGGGGCGTCGTTGCCGGGTGCCGAGGTGAGCACCGAGGTGACATCCTCCCCGCCGATCGTCGATGCGGTGACCTGCGAGGGTTCGAGGGCGCCGAGGCGGGCCTTCTGCTCGCGGTTGGCCGGCGCGTCCTGGCGGGCGTAGGCACTCGTGCCGAACTTCTCGGCGAGCTTCGCATAGCGCTGCGACGGAGTCTGCCCGGTCTTCGCCGTCATCTCGGAGGCCAGCAGGGCGAGGATGATGCCGTCCTTGTCCGTCGACCATACCTTGCCGCCTCGGCGAAGGAAGGATGCACCGGCGGATTCCTCACCACCGAAGGCCAGGGTCGAGTCGAGGAGGCCGGGGACGAACCACTTGAAGCCGACGGGGACCTCGAAGAGGCGGCGCCCGTGGGCGGCGACGACCCGGTCGACGATCGAGGAGGTGACGAGCGTCTTGCCGATGGCCGCCTCGGCGGGCCAGTCGGGACGGTTCTCCAGGAGGTAGTCGATGGCGGCCGCGAGGTAGTGGTTGGGGTTCATCAGCCCGGCGTCGGGGGTGACGATGCCGTGGCGGTCGGCGTCGGCGTCGTTGCCGGTGGCGATGTCGTAGTCGTTCCGGGAGGCGATGAGCCCGGCCATCGCGAACGGCGATGAGCAGTCCATGCGGATGTTCTCGTCCCAGTCCAGCGTCATGAACGACCAGGTGGGGTCGAGTTCGGGGTGGACGACGGTGAGGTTGAGGTCGAAGTCCTCGGCGATGGCCGCCCAGTAGTCGACGCTCGCCCCGCCGAGCGGGTCCGCACCGATCCTCAGCCCGGAGTCGCGGATGAGGTCCATGTCGATGACCGAGGAGAGGTCGCCGACGTAGTTGGAGATGAAGTCGAAGTTCTCGGTGTTCTCGAGATGGAAGGCACGCTGGAAGCTCGTGCGCGGGATCTTCTCCCACCCGGCTTCGAGGTAGGCGTTGGCGCGGTCGGCGATCCATTTCGTCGCCTCGGTGCCGGCGGGCCCACCGTGGGGCGGGTTGTACTTGATGCCGCCGTCGGCCGGGGGATTGTGGCTGGGGGTGATGATTATGCCGTCGGCCTGGGCGTCGCCGATCGACTTGCCCGCATTGAAGCCGAGGATCGCGTGCGAGAGCGCCGGGGTCGGCGTGTAGCCATCGCGTTCGTCGATGAGGGCGGGGACGTCGGCGGCGGCGAGGACCTCGAGGGCGGTGAGGAACGCCGGTTCGCTCAGCGCATGGGTGTCGCGGCCGAGGAAGATCGGCCCGCGCACGCCGTGGTCCTTGCGGTAGTCGACGATGGCCGCGGTGATCGCGGCGATGTGGGCTTCGTTGAACGCCCGATTGAAGCTCGAGCCGCGGTGCCCCGAGGTCCCGAAGCTCACGGCCTGTCCCGGCACCGAAGGGTCCGGAACGAGGTCGTAATAGGAGTCGAGGAGTGCGGGGACGTCGATGAGGTCCCTGTCCTGGGCGAGCTGGCCGGCACGAGTAGTCATATGCCTACCTTGCCAAATGCGTCCGCGTCGACACAGTCAGGGCCCCCGAGTTCTTGCATCGTGGACGCAGACGCCCATGCATGAGGGCAGGTCACAGGCGGTGGTCAGCCCACGTCCAGGGTCGCGGCGTCGTGCCGCGACCGCTTCACTTCACCCAGGGTTCCTGGCCGGTCTCCGAGACGATGGGCTTGCCGTTGTCGATGTTCCACGAGCCCATACCGCCTTCGACGTTGTAGGCGTCGAAGCCGTTGAGGTTGAGCCACGCCGTCGCCCGCAGCGACCGTCCGCCGGTGCGGCAGATGATGTACATGTCATCGTCGAGCGGCAGATCGTCGAGGCGTTCGGGCAGTTCGCCGAGGGGAACGTGGATCGCGCCCTCGATGTGTCCGGCTTCCCACTCGTCGTCCTCGCGCACGTCGATGATCGCGGCGCCGTCGGGGATCTCGGTCACGGTGACAGATGGTTCGCTCATGCCTCCCAGTGTAGGACCGTGCCCAGGCGGCCGCATCAGCCCCATCCCCTCGCCGAGGCGGTCGGACCGTCCCCGGTGGGTCCGCGGTTCCGCAGTCGCAGTGTTTCGCCGAGGTGGCCGAACGCGCGCAGCCGAGTGCGATGCGCCCGCCGCCGGCTGAGAGCCGCCAGTTGAGACAAGGCCACTGTTGTTTTCGGCGCGCTCGTGTGAGAATGACGGCATGACCGTCCGTGGCCTGCCGGGCAACCGCTCGAGTGCAGGCACTCAGGGACGGAATCCGTCTGCGAAGGGGAGCATCATGAGCCGCAACAGGAATGAGTCCAACGGAGAAGAGACGGCACGCGACGCCGCCGCCGGCCTCGACCACGCCACTGAGAAGATCGGCGGCACGTCCGACATCGAAGAGGGTGCGAAGGTCGGCTACACCGAGGAGAACGTCGAAGTCCGCGCCCAGGAGACCGCGACCGCCGAGGGCTTCACCCTCTACCGCAACCCGGACGGCTCGCACACCGCGATCGACGAGTCCGCGACCGTCGGATACGCCGCCACCGGTCCGCAGCGCGACGCCACTGACCGTCGTCACCGACGGGACGAGTCCGCGACCGACGATCTCGACCAGCGCGACGTCGTGCGCATCCTCCGTGACGCCAAATACGTCATGCTCACGACAGCGCTCGCCGACGGCAAGCTCCTCGCCCACCCGATGGTGCCGCAGCAGGTCACCGACGATGCCGACGTCTGGTTCTTCATCGGCCTCGACGGCGATCAGGCCGGAGCCCTGCGGCAGAACCCGCACGTCAACATCGCCGTCTCCGAGGCTGGGAACTGGCTCTCGGTGGCCGGCATGGTCGAATTCGTCGACAGCCAGGCGAAGATCGACTACCTCTGGAACGACGATGCGGCCACATGGTTCGAGGGCGGCAAGGAGGACCCGAACCTCGGCCTCCTCCACGTCGTCACCGACTCCGCTCAGCACTGGGGGCTCAAGGGCGGGAAGGTCGCGGGCCTTGCGCAGATGATCAAGGCCAAGGTCACCGGCCAGCGTCCCGAAGGCGGAAGCCAGACGACGGAGCTCTGAGTCCGGCCCTCGGTCAAGCCGGAGCGCACTTTTCGACGGTTCCTCGCCTCGATATGTGCGCTCCGGCTTGACCGAGGAGGGTCTTCGGCTTCACAGGTCGAAGAACGTCGACAGGGGCACCGGCTGGGCGACCGGCCGTTTCATCGTCTGCGCCAGTGAGGCAGCTGCATCCTCGGCACGCGCCGGATCGCCGGCACCGGCTGGAGCCTCGCCGCCGCGACCCGCCAGGCACGTCACGGCGAATCCGCACTCGCGGCCCTGGCACCAGCCCATGCCGGCACGCGTCATGTTCTTCTGCGACCGGGTATCGGTGGCGGCCAGCCCGTCGCGAGCACGGACGATCGCACCCGCTGAGACCTCCTCGCACCGGCAGACGATCGTCTCCTCGCCGAGGCGGTCCTCCCACCCAGCAGGCACCGGATGAGCCCGGTGCATCGCTGCGGCGAACGCCCGGTGACGGGCGATCGTCGCCCGCTCGGCGCGCAGCCCCGGCGCCGTCCGCCCGGTGACCTCAGCGGCGGCGACGGCACCGGCGACCCTGCCCTCGGCGACCGCGAGCACGGCACCTCCGACCCCGGTGACCTCTCCGGCGAGGAGGAGTCCGGGCACCGAGGACCGCTGACCCTCGTCGACGATGGCGACGAGCGACCCGTCGACATCGACCCGTGTGCCCGCCCCGAGGGACACCGGCAGCTCGAGCTGCGGGGTGAACCCCCACCCCAGACCGACGGCGTCGATGTCGTCGAGGATCCGTTCAGTGCCGGGCACCACCTCGCCGAGGTGGTCGATCCGTGCCGTGCGCACGGCCTCGACCCGGTCGTCGCCGAGGATCTCCGTGACCACGGTCTGGGTCCGATAGGGGATGCGCTCGCGGAGGAACGTCCACGCGTAGCCGGCGCCCTCGAGCGCCTTCTCCGGCACCCCGGCGGCCGACCTCACGTGGGGAAGCCATCCGGTGAGGCGGGAGGATTCGAGGACGGCGGCGACCTCGCCGCCGAGCCGGACGACGGTGTCGGCGACGGGGAGGAGGAACGGGCCTGTCCCGGCGATGACGAAGCGGCTGCCGGGCAGCAGGCCGTTCTGCTTCGCGAACCCCTGGACACCGCCGGCGGCTATGACCCCGGGCAGGTCCCAGCCGGGGATGGGGATCTGCCGGTCGTAACCGCCGGTGGCGATGATGAGGCGCGACGCCCGGACGACCGGGTCGGGAGACTGTCCGGGGCCGTGGCTCGGGGCGAGCCGCAGGATGAAGCCGTCCTCGCCCGCTGCCACCGCCCACACCGAGGTTGAGGGCCGGAAGTCGATGACGCCGGTGGCGATGCTCGCATCGAAGGCCGCCCGCAGAGCGAGGTAGTCGTCCCACCCGTGGTGGAGGTGCCCGTCATCGCCCGCCGAGGCTTCGGTGCGGTGCCGCCAGAACTGACCTCCCGGTTGGATGGCCGAATCGACGACGAGGATGGTCGACGCTCCGCCGGCGGCAGCGGCATTCGCTGCCGCGAGGCCGGCCGGCCCGGCTCCGATGACGGCGATGTCTGCCGTGAGAGCGGGACTCATCGTCTGCCCCGATTGTCGGCGGTCGTCCCATCGTCACCGCGGGGAGGTGGGCCGTCGGCGCGGGAAGGCCGACCGCCACCGCGGGGTGTCGGACGCACCCGACGAGCGTGTCCGCCCGCACTGCGGATGTCCATGCCCTCGGCGAGCGGGATCATGCACGCCCGCTGCCCGGTCTGACCGTCGATGTCGACGAGGCAGTCGAAGCACACGCCGATCCCGCAGAAGAGTCCGCGCGGCCGACCAGCCCGGGTCGTCCGCCAGCTCGTGCGTCCCGAAGCGAGGAGGGCGGCGGCGACGCTCGCTCCCGCGGGCGCGCTCAGCGGGGATCCGTCGAAGGACGCGGTGACCTCATCGCTCATGCCGACTCCTCCCTCCGTGTGGGGACAGCATTTCGCACTGTCGCCTCGACCCCCGCCGGCCCGACGATCCCCGAATCCCCGGTGACTTCTGCCGGCCCGTCGAGGAGTCCCGACTGCTCGAACCGTTCGGGGGCGAACGGCGTGAGGTCGCGGTCCGCGTCCTCGCCTGCCATCGCCTGGGCAAGGAGCTTGCCCGTGCCCACCGACAGTCCGATGCCCGCACCTTCATGACCGCACGCATGCCAGAGCCCCGGCGCCCGCGGATCGGGTCCGATGACCGGCAGATGATCGGGACAGTACGGGCGGAAGCCGTGGTAGTGACGGAGGATGCGGGTGTCTGAGAGGAAAGGGAAGAGGGCGGCGGCGTTCCGGGCGATCGCCCCGAGCGCCTCACTGCTCACCCGTTCGTCGAAGCCGACGCGCTCCCGGCTCGAACCGATGAGGATCGACCCGGCCGGGGTTCCCTCGACGACGGGACTCGCCTGGAGGTCGTCGGCGGAGCTTCCGACGTTGTCGATGTACTCGGCGGCGTAGACCTTGTGGGCGATCATCGGCGGCAGGGGTTCGGTGACGAGGACGAAGCCGCGCCGCGGCAGGACGGCGAGCTCGATCCCGGCCATCGCGGCGATCTCGCTCGCCCACGTCCCTGCGGCATTGACGATGTGCCCGGCGGAGTACGACCCGGTCGGCGTTCGAACCCCGGTGACCCGATCGCCGGCGCGCAGCAGCTCGACGACGGGGGAGTCGGTGACGAGCCGCGCCCCGCGGTCCTCGGCGAGGGCGAGGAGATGGCCGGCGGCGAGCATGGGCTGGACCTGGGAGTCATCGGGATAGAACGCGGCCCCGAGCGCCTCGGCGGTGATATGGGGTTCGAGCTCGCGCAGCTGATTCGGGTCGAGCGGGATCGCTTCGACGCCGAAGGCCCGCTGGGCAGCGGTCACTCGGTCGAGAGAGGCCAGGCTCGATTCGCGGGAGGCGACGATGATCCCGCCCTTGGCCTCGAACTCCCAGCGGTCGGCGAACTCGGCGAGTTCGCCCTTCCACAGGCTCAGCGAATACTGGGTGAGCGCGAGCTCGGGTCCGAGTTCCTTGTCGGAGACGAGGAGGTTGCCCTCACAGCGGGACGAGGTTCCCGAGGCGGGCAGACCGCGGTCGACGACGGTGACGCTCAGACCCGCGCGGGTGGCGTAGTAGGCGATCGCGCTGCCGACGATGCCGGCGCCGATGACGAGAACGTCGCTGGTCCCGTCCGGCCGCCTCATGCGCCGAGGCCCATCACGGTGCATCTCCCAGGCCGCCCGAACCTCCCGTACTGCCCGCACTCGCACCGCCGGCGCTCCTACCACCGGCACCTGCACCGCCGGCATCGCCGGCGTCGCCCGCCTCGCCGCCGGTCGCCCAGATCGAGCGGGCATGGCCGATGTGGGCGCGCATGAGCGCCTCGGCGCCGGCCCCGTCACGGTCGCGGAGGAGACGGATGAGCTCATGGTGCTCCTGCGCGGAGGCGACGAGTCTGCCCTGGCGGGCGAGCGCGGCGATGCCGTAGAGGCGGGTACGCAGGCGCAGGGAGGTCGCGAGTTCGGTGAGCTGCGGGTTGTCGGCATAGGAGAGGACGCGCGCGTGGAAGCTGCGGTCGTGGGCGAGGTACTCGGCGAGGTCCTCCTCGGCGGCACCCCGGGCGCACGCATCGGCGAGTGCCGTGAGCTCGGCGAAGGCCTCCTCGGTGATGTTCTCGGCGACCGCGTGCATGACTGGCGGTTCGATGAGGAGGCGGATCGCGGCGAGGTCGTCGAGGTCCTTGTCCGTCATCGTCGTCACCCGGAAGCCCTTGTTCTTCACGGTCTCGACAAGACCCTCCCGAGAGAGGTCCATCATCGCCTCGCGCACCGGGGTCGCCGAGACCCCGAGCTGCTCGCCGAGCACCGGCGCCGAGACGAGCTCCCCCTCGGCGAGGTCGCCGGTGATGATCGCCGTGCGCAGGCGGCCCAGCACAGTCTCGCGCAGGTTCTTCGGGCGATCGAGGCGGGGGAGATCCGGCACGGGAGAGTCCTTTCGTCGGCTGACTACGAGGATACTCATAGGAGGAATCCCGCCGGGAACGGATCGGACGGATCGAGGAAGTACTGCGCGGTGCCCGTCACCCAGGCCCGTCCCGTCACCGTGGGCACGACCGCCGGACGGCCACCCACCGTGGTCTCCCAGACGAGGCGGCCGACGAACCGGGAGCCGATGTAGGACTCGTTGACGAAGTCGGTCTCGAGCGGCAGCTGCCCGCGCGCGTGGAGCTGCGCCATCCGCGCACTCGTGCCCGTCCCGCACGGGGACCGGTCGAACCAGCCCGGGGAGATCGCCATCGCATGCCGGGACCGCCGGGCATCCGAGCCCGGGGCCATGAGGTAGACGTGGTGGAGGCCGCTGATGTCGTCGCGCTCCGGGTGGACCGGCGGATCGCTCGCGTTGACCGCGTCCATGATCGCCATCCCCGCCGCCAGCAGCTCGTCCTTGTTGCTCCGATCCTCCCGGAACTCGATCCCGAGACTCTCGGTGTCGACGATCGCATAGAAATTGCCCCCGAACGCGAGGTCGTAGGTGACGGTCCCCAGGCCCGGCACCTCCACCTCGGCGCCGAGGCGGTCGGAGAAGGAGGGGACGTTCGTGATCGTCACGGCATCGGCGTGACCGTCGGTGACGGCCACCTCGGCGAGGACGAGCCCTGCCGGGGTGTCGAGGCGGATCGTCGTCACCGGTTCGCTCACCTCGACCATTCCCGTCTCGACGAGGACGGTGGCGACGCCGATGGTCCCGTGTCCGCACATCGGCAGGCATCCGGAGACCTCGATGTAGAGGACACCCCAGTCCGCGTCGGGTCGGGTCGGGGGTTGGAGGATCGCCCCCGACATCGACGCGTGCCCGCGGGGTTCGGTCATGAGCAGGGTGCGCAGCTCGTCGCGGTGGGTGATGAACCATGTGCGGCGCTCGGCCATCGTCGCTCCCGGGAGCACGCCGACCCCGCCGGTGATGACGCGGGTGGGCATGCCTTCGGTGTGCGAGTCGACGGCGTGAAAGACGCGGGATGTGCGCAAGGCGGCCTCCTCGTTGATGGCCGGGGTCCCCTCGACGGTGAGGGGGTGGGGTTCGGGTGACCGGATCCCGGGAGGTCCCGGGATCCGATCTTCGCATGATATCTAGAGCGCCGAGGCGGTCGCTCGCGTCTCGGACGCGTACCCCTTCGCGGCGGCCGTTTCGGTGTCGGCGACGATGCGCTCGACCAATGGCTGGGACAGCGGCAGGCGCGGGGGACGGCAGAGTCCGCCGCGCAGGCCGAGGACGTCCATCGAGAGTTTGATCGCCTGAACGAACTCGGTCTTCGAGTCCCAGCGCAGGAGCGAGTGGAGGTCGCGGTAGATCTCCTGGGCGCGGACGAGGTCGGCGACGTCGCCGGAGGTGCACAGCTCGAAGAGCTCGATGCACGCGCGGGGGATCGCGTTCGGGTAGCCCGAGACCCAGCCGACGGCGCCGGCGAGGCCGACCTCGAGGACGGTGTCGTCGGTGCCGATGAGGATGTCGAGGGTGGGGGCGAGCTCCTTGATCTCGTAGATGCGGCGGGGGTCGCCGGAGAACTCCTTGACGCCGACGACGTGGCCGGCGGCGTGGATCTCGGCGATGAGGGAGGGGACGAGGTCGACCTTCGTGTCGATGGGGTTGTTGTAGGCGACGACGGGCAGGCCGACGGCGGCGACCCTTGCGTAGTGGTCCTTGACGATCTCGGCATCGGCTCGGTAGGTGTTCGGCGGCAGCTGCATCACCGAGGTGGCGCCGGCCTCCGCTGCCTGCTCCGCCCACCGCTGGGACTGGAGGGCACCGTAGGCGCCGGTGCCGGCCATGACGTGGAAGCCTGAGGGGCTCGCCTCGACCGCGGTGGTGATGACGCGGGCGCGTTCGTCGTCCGAGAGTGTCTGGTACTCACCGAGCGAGCCGTTGGGGGCGACACCGTCGCAGCCATTGGCGGCGAGCCACGCGACGTGCTCGGCGAAGGCGTCGTAGTCGACGGCGAAGTCGTCGGTGAACGGCAGGGCGGTGGCGACGATGACACCGTGCCAGGGCTTGGTCGACATGGGTTCTCCCTCTGGATCGATCGCATCTTCTTTAATGCGGTGTGACATGTTACTGTGCAATGGTACACACACGGAGTGGTGCGTGTCACGTTCCCCGGTTCCCCGTTCCACGGTCCCGTTTCCGCAGCCCCTGTCACTGAGTCCATGTCACAAAGGAGTCGACCAATGGACGACCTGCTCGACGTCATCGGCACGATCAACACCGGCATCTGGAATCCCATGGCCTATATGGCCCTCGGCCTCGGCCTGCTCTACACGATCTGGACGGGGGCCGTGCAGATCCGGCGGCTGCCCGACCTCGTGAAGATCCTCAAGGAGAGCTCCGCCGGCGACGAGGGAGGGATCTCGAGCTTTCAGGCGCTCGCTCTGACGCTCTCGAGCCGTGTCGGCGTCGGCAACATCGCCGGTGTTGCCACGGCGATCGCCGTGGCCGGACCCGGCGCCCTGTTCTGGATGATCGTCATGGGCATCCTCGGCGGGGCGACGGCGTTCGCCGAGTCGACGCTCGCCCAGGTCTTCAAACGCCGCATCGACGGCGAGTTCCGCGGCGGCATCCCCTACTACATCGAGCGCGGCCTCGGACAGAAGTGGCTCGCCGTCATCGCCGCCGCTGCCACCGTCATCCTCTACGCGATCCTCGCCCCCGGCGTGCAGAGCTACAACATCGCCAACAGCGCCAACGTCGCCTTCGGCACCCCCGAATGGGTGACCGGCCTCATCGTCGCCGTCGTCTTCGGCATCATCGTCATCGGCGGCACGAAGCGGATCACCGCGGTCGCCGACAAGGCGGTGCCGTTCATGGCCGCAGGCTACATCCTGCTCGCGATCGTCGTCATCGTCGTCAACCTCGACAAGGTGCCCGCGGTCATCGCGCTCGTCTTCAGCTCGGCCTTCGGCGTCCACGAGGTCTTCGGCGGCATCGTCGGCGCGGCCGTGGCGTGGGGTGTGCGCCGGGCCGTGTTCTCCAACGTCGCCGGCGTCGGTGAGGGCACCTACGCCTCGGCGGCGGCCTCGGTCTCCCACCCGGCCAAGCAGGGCATCGTCCAGGCGTTCTCGATCTACGTCGACACGGTCCTCGTGTGCTCGGCGACGGGAATCATGATCCTCATGACCGACAGCTACAACGTCGTCACCGAGGCGGGACGGACCCTCGTGGAGAACATGCCGGGGATCGAACCCGGCACCGAGAATACCCAGGTCGCCCTCGACTCGGTCTTCGTCGCCCTCGCCCTCTTCCTCTTCGCGTTCACGACGCTCATCGCGTTCAACTACATCTCCACCTCGGCGGCCGCATACCTCTTCAAGGGCACAGCGTTGCGGATCGTCACCCGCATCCTCCAGGTCCTCATGGTCGTCATCGCGTTCCTCTCGGCGATCCTTCCCGCGGACCTCATCTGGGGCATCGGCGACATCGGCTACGGTTCGCTCGGCTGGATCAACATGGTCTGCCTCGTCTTCCTCGCCCCACTCGTCGCGAAGGTGCTCCGCGACTACACGGCGCAGAAGAAGGCGGGACTCGACCCGGTCTTCGATCCGATCAAACTCGGCATCCGCGGCGCCGACGCGTGGACGGGGGAGAACCCGCCGGCCGCCGTCGCCGTCGCCCGCGCGAACAATGAGGAGCTGGCGGGCCGAGAGGCGGACGCGCGCCAGCGGTAGCAGCGCCCTCGGTCGAGCCGGAGCGCACTTTTCGACGCGAGGAACAGTCGAAAAGTGCTCTCCGGCTTGTTTGAGGTGGGTCTCGCCTCGTTCGTCCTGCCACGCGGTTCGAGCGGACGACGTTCGCCTCTCGCGGGGATGAGACGAAGGTCGGCGCTCACGCAGATGTCTGGAAAGCGGTCTGTGATCGTCGGACCACGCCCGGGGAAGACCAATCGATAATTGAAATAGAAACACTACAGATGCCTGCGCAACTGTGTGACGATTGACGGATGAACGAGCAGGGCGAACAGGAAAGTTCGGACTCCCCTGGGTGGTTTGTCATATCGCTGATTGTGATAGTCGTCGTCGCCATCGCATTGGTGATTCTGGCCGTGATCGGCCTCGTGGCAAGCCTCATCGTCTGGGCGATCATCGAAGTGGTGACCGACCACGACAACGCGTTCCGGGTGATCGGAGAGAATGCCGGCCCCTTCGGCGCGTGGGCCGCCGGCATCGTCGGGCTCACGACAGTGGCGGTCTTGGCCAAGACCAATCGCACGCGAGCGCGTGAAGCTGTTCGGAACGACTTCCGCGAGTTCATGCAATGGGCTCTCGAGAACCTCAACCAAAACGATGACATCGTGTCGAGACTGTTTGCGTTTGAGGTCGTCAAACAGTTTGCTGAAACACCGCCGAAGTTCCTTGATCAGAAGAACAAAGAGTTGGCGGCCGAGGTTCACTCCAGGGTCTTGGCGGAGTTGGAGAAGGAGCAGCAGGAAAGGAACAGGAAAGGAGGGAGGAACAGCAGGAAAAGAAGGACGAGATGGACGTTGAAAAATCCGGAGCCGACACCGACAATTGATAGACACCGGTTGAGATCTCGACCGGGCAAGTGAGTGGAGTCGTGATGACCGATCCCCGGATTGATCCCGAATCGGTGCCGGGCCTGAGCAATGAGCGAGCCCAAGTGCTCTTCGACGAGATGGTCCGCGACGCACTGGCCAAGCAAGAGGAACGCGAGCGAGCCGAGGAGCATGACGGCGGCAGGTCCGACCGTCACTCCTCGACGACCTACGCGAAGCGTGTCTGGCGCGACGTCAAGAATGTCCTCAACCCACCACCCCGCAAGAAGCGCACGTAGTCGCGTTTGCGCTGATCGGTAATTGCTGCACCCGCAGAGAACGGGACCGACCGAGACCGTTCACCGCTTCCGCGTCACCGGGGAAGGCAACCTGCGGCCACGCCTCGCCGACGATGATCCAGACCTTCGTCGATCAGGCCTGATCGAGCGCGAAAAGTGCGCTTGTGATTGAGCGAGCCAGCCACTCACCAGGCAGTGACGACGCTCACTCCGGCAGGCACGTCACCCGGTCTGACATGGGGCGGTCCCGGTCTAGCATGGAGCTATGGGGAAGCAGATCGTCATCATCGGTGCCGGCTTGGCCGGGACCACCGCCGCCAGAGAACTCAGCCAGGCGGGCCAGCCCGTCACCCTCGTCGACCCGGAGGCGGGTGACACGTACGAGCGACCGCCGCTGTCGAAGCACCTCTTCGACGACGCCCGCTACCACCTGCCATATCACCTCGAATCCGATGAGGCCATCACCTTTGTCCGGCATCGGGCCGTATCCCTCACCCTCGCCGAGGCGGGGGCCGAGATCGCCGGAACCGTGCACCTGGCCTCGGGGGAGACCCTCGACTTCACGCACTGCATCCTCGCAACGGGAATGGAGGCCGACCGGCCGGAGATCCCCGGATACCCGGATGCGCTGCCGGTCTACAACCTCGGCGAGGCGGAGTGGATCCGCAGTTTCGTCGCCGAGGCGGGCGACCCTCTCGACGTCGGTGTCCTCGGGTCGGGGTACCTCGGGATCGAGGTCGCCAGTGCCGCGGTCGCAGCCGGGCACAAGGCGACGGTCTACCTGCGCGGGACCGAGCCGCTGCGCCGACAGCTCTCGGCGCCGGTGCGGCAGGCGCTCTTCGCCAAACACAAGGAGGCCGGCGTCCGCTTCGTCACCGAACACACCGACGCCGCGGCGATCCCGCAGGGCGTCCACGATCTCTTCGTCACGAGCGTCGGCGCCCGCCCGGTGCGGATCCCCATCAACGGGTCCCTGCCGACGACCGACGAGCATCCTGCCGATCCCGAGGGCACGGTGTCGGGGGAGGCGCCGACGTTCGCATGGGACGTCGACGCGCACCTGCGCACCGCCTACCCGGGAGTATGGGCGGCAGGTGATTGTGCCCACATCACCGGCGGCCGGTTCCCGCTCAACCATCCGTGGGCGTGCGAGCCGGTGGCCGAGAGCCACGGAAAGTACCTTGCCGAGCAGATCCTCGCCGAGGATGCCGACAGTGGCGTACGGGACTGGACGACCGCCTCGGCGGGGGTCGAGCCGTGGGACGACGTTCCGTGGCACTGGAGCTTCCAGGGCCCGGAGAAGGTCTTCACGGCCGGTCTGACCAGTCCTGATGCCACGGACACGATCGTCCGCAGCGATCCCAGCGGGGCGAAGTTCCAGGTCTTCCACTTCGCAGGACCGGAGCCGGAAGCTGAGCTCGTCGGCGTCGAAACGCTCAACTGGCCGCCGATGCAGGCCGCGGCTCGACGGGTGCTCGCCGGGTCCAACCGTCCGACGCGCGCGCAGCTTGAGAATCCCGAATTCGACTTCAAGGCTCACAGTCGCTTGTGAGATCGGCAGGCGGTCATCGCGTAGACTTCCTGTGTTCAAACCCCCATTGTCGACGAGAGAATCTTTACCTACATGGACATGGCCAAGCTTGCTGCCGAGCATGGACTCGACAGAGTGGGTGGGCGGCCGTCTCTCCCCCAATACATCAAGCAGCTGTGGAAGCGCAGCGATTTCACGCTGACGCTGTCCCGGTACCGGATTCAGTCCGAGAATGAGCGCAACCGGCTCGGCATGCTCTGGGTCGTGCTGCGGCCGACGTTCTCGGCGATCATCTACGGCACGATCTTCGGTGTGCTGCTCAAGGGTGCGGGAGTGCGGCCTCCGGACTTCGTGCCCTTCGTCGTCATCGGCGTCTTCATGCTCGAGTTCTTCAACTCGTCGATGAACGGCGGTGCGAAGTCGATCATCTCGAACGCCTCTCTCGTCCAGTCTCTGCCGTTCCCGCGCATCGTCCTGCCGATCGCGACGGTCATGCAGAACCTGCTCAACTTCATGCCGACGATGGCGCTGATGATCATCGTCGCGGTCATCTACGGGGCGAGGCCCTCGTGGGAGTGGCTGCTCTTCATCCCGCTCATCATCCTCTTCTGGATCTTCTGCCAGGGCGTCGCGTTCATCTTCGCTCGCATCACCGTCCATTTCAGGGATCTCAGTCAGGTCACGCCATTCATCTCCCGGATGATCTTCTACACCTCGGGTGTGTTCTTCTCCCTCAACGAGATGATCGATCGCCTTGGCAGGCCCGATCTTCAGCCCCTGGCGGACTGGCATCCGCTCAACGAGGTGCTCTCGATCTCTCGCGGCATCCTCATGAACGGCTACGAGATCCCCTACGAATACTTCGGGTACTTCGCCATCTGGGCCGCGGTGATCTTCGCCTTCGGCTTCGTCTTCTTCTGGCAGGCCGAGGAAAGGTACGGTCGCGATGAGTGAGAACACGACCCCCGGCGAGACGAACGAACCGCATTCGCCCGTCGTCGTCTGCGATGACGTCCACGTCGTCTACAAGACCCTGGCTACGGGCAAGAAGCTCAAGCTCGGCGGTGCCGGCGGCATGTTGCAGAAGACCCGCGGGCTGCGCGAGGTCCATGCGCTCAAGGGTGTGAGCTTCGTGGCGTACGCGAACGAGTCGATCGGCGTCATCGGCAGCAACGGCTCTGGCAAGTCGACGCTTATGCGCACGATCACCGGCCTGACCCCGGCATCGCAGGGCGCCGTGTACGCAAGTGCGCGGCCGAACCTCCTCGGCGTCGGTGCCGCGCTCATCCCCGACCTCTCGGGCGGACGCAACATCATCCTCGGCGGTCTGGCCCTCGGGATGACTCGATCCCAGATCGAGGCGAAGTTCGATGACATCGTCGACTTCACCGGTCTCGGCGACTTCATCGACATGCCGATGCGCACATACTCGTCGGGAATGTCCCAGCGTCTCAAGTTCGCCATCGCGACAGCGGTGCAGCACGAGATCCTCATCGTCGATGAGGCTCTGGCCGTGGGCGATAAGAAGTTCCAGCAGCGGAGTGAGGGGCGGATCCGCGAGATCCGCGAGAACGCCGGTACGGTCTTCCTCGTCTCGCATTCGATGCGCTCGATTCGCGACACGTGCAACCGCACGCTGTGGATCGAGAAGGGCGTCCTCAAAGCCGACGGTCCCACCGACGACGTCGTCAAGGAGTACGAGTCGTACAAGTAGGGCTTCGGACACCTTATGTCGCCGACTAGCCTTCTCTCCTCTACATCTGTTGTGTAACCCTGTACGATCTGGTTCACAAAGGGACGCTCATCTCGAAGCCTCCTGGAGCCAGAGCGAGAAGGGGAAGTGGCAATGGATAGTACTGGCGGCAACTTCGAAGGGCTCAGCAGGCTCCTAGCACAAGAGAGCTCAGCCAGCGATCTCTTGGCGCTTCTTATCGAACTCGATCCGAGCAGTGTCTCGTCGGCCCTCGACCTGGACCCGGATGGTGTTTATGTCGGAGTGCGCGAATACGCCACTGGACGAGGCCGTATTGATCTCTTGGTTCAAGAACACAGTTCTGGATCACCTGCGGCCGTTGTCGAGCTCAAAGGCGCCTCCTCAATCCACGGCGATCAGCTCGATCGGTACGCTCTATGGGCAAGCAAGTTCGATCCGCGCCCAGAACTCATCCATTGTGCGTTCGACGTCGAAGAGTCCGAAGCAAACGAGGATTGGACCACACTGCGATTGCGCGACGTCTTCGGGGCTTGGGAACGCTCGAATTCTCCAGAGGCAAGATGGCTTGCTTCTGGGATCACGGCAATCTTGGATACATGGTCAGTCGAAGCCGATGAGTTGCCGGCAACGCGCAAAGGCTACTATTCGCCAGACATCACCTCGAAGCGAATAGCGATAGGCCTCAATGCGCGACTTTCCCTGGAATTCGGCGATGGTTCGTGCGCCGAACCAGATCGGGACATGGCTGGCAGTCCAATGCTTATTGCTTGGACTCCCTATCCGGGGCAGACAGGCGAAGACGAAGTGTGGCTGGGAGTGGATCTGAGAAGCGAGACTCGACGCTCGATGTCGTCGGTGTGGAGTTTTCGCCCCTTCATCCAAGTTCTCCGAAACGACGATCGTCCCCTCTCGGAAGATCGACGATCGGCGTTCGACCGGGCGGTTGGAATCCGCGAAGCGCTGCGATGTTCAACGATCCAGCAGATGCTCAAATCTCAGGGCCTTGGCGACCTCTCAGAGTCTCTATCTGGTGGGAGATTCGACGGCTTCAAATCAGACATCGATGCGTTCGACTTTGAAAACCACTCAGCGCTCATTGGAAACTCGGACCGTTACCCGGGCGCCGGTCCATTCGGCTATGACTGGGGGAGGAGACTCGCTTCCATCCTCTCGCTCGACACCGCTGGCCTTAATCGTGAACAGGTTCAGGAACTAGTCTTTCGCGTTGTGAGTCATCTTCGCGAAGCGGCCCGGAATCAACTTGACACGCACTGAAAAGCCAAGAGCAGGACCGCTCAATTGACGAGAAGTCCTCCCCTCTTGGTGCTGGCGTTGGCTCAGTTCCAGACGCCTCGGGTGTCGTGGACGATCTTCTGGGCGAGCATAGAACGGTCGATTCCTCCGAACTCGGTGTGGTCGACGAGGAGGACGATGTCCGCGTGCTTCGTAACGGCAAGCAAGACTCGAACACCGCAATTTGGCCCCATCGCTCAAGTTGAGGGTTGTGAGGGTGGGCCGCCCCCGTTGTTAGGTCCGGTCTCTGTGTGAGTCGTCGGGTTCCATTTCGTGGGTGCAGTGGCGAGCATAGTCGGCCGGGGTGAGGTAGCCCAGCGCCGAGTGGCGTCGCACGGTGTTGTACTCGACCTTCCAGTCGCCGATGACGACCTGGGCGTGCAGCAGTGAGTAGAAGCTGTTGATGTTCAAGCACTCGTCGCGCAGGCGGGAGTTGAACGACTCGACGTAGCCGTTGAGCCACGGCGAGCCGGGCGGGATGTACGACAAGCCGGTGCGGGTGCCGGCCCAGTCGGCGATCGCCTGGCTGATGAACTCGGGCCCGTTGTCGCTTCTGAGGACCGCGGGCGGTCCGTGCAGCTTAACGAGGTCGTCGAGATGGTCGGTGAGACGGTCGGCGGTGATGGAGCGTTCCACGAGGCCGCCGAGGCAGACCCGGGTGTGCTCGTCCACGATCGACGCGATTTTGATCGGACGCCCGGCCTCGTCGACGTCGAACTGGAAGTCGATGGCCCACACCACGTTCGGGGCGCACGCCTTGGGGGCGTCCGTGGTCGAGGAGCCGATGCGCTTACGGCGACGTCGCTGGGGCACGCGTAGGCCTTCCTCGCGCCATAGCCGCTGGATCTTCTTGTGGTTGACCTGCCAGCCCTCGCCGCGGGCGTCGTGGCACGCGCGCCGGTAGCCCCAGCGGGGGTGCTTCTTCGCGTAACCGCGCAGCCATTCACGCAAGGCGGCGTCGGGGTCGGCGACGGTATCGGCCTTGAGGGTGCGCCGGTAGGCGGACCTGGATAGCCCGGTCAGCCGGCACGCCATCCGCTCGCTCACCCGCATCTTCGCGATGAGGTGAGCGACAGCGGCGCGCCTCCTGCCCGGGCCTAGAAGTTTCCCTCTGCCAGCTCCTTCAGCGCCGCCTTCTCCAGCTCTGCTTCAGCGAGCAGACGCTTGAGGGTGGCGTTCTGCTTCTCGAGCTCCTTGAGGCGCTTGGCGTCGTCGGCCTTGAGCCCGCCGTACTGGTTGCGCCACCGGTAGTACGTCTGTTCCGACACGCCCAGCTCGCGGCACACCGCCGCGACGTCCGCGCCATCGGCCAGCATCCGGTCGGCCTGTCCGAGCTTGCGCACGACCTGCTCAGGCGTGTGCCGCTTCCTCGTGTTCGTCATGATGAGACCAGTCTTCCTGCCCGCAGCAGCGAGCATCAAGACGACTCACACAACGACTGGACCTACATCCCGGGGTCAGCCCAAGGGTACGTTACATTTCGGCGGGTGTCGCCACCGATCCACGACGTTTCCGCGTGGTTCGCAGGCGGCACAAAGTTCCGCCTGCGAACCACGCGATAGGCTCCAAGAAGGTATTCACTCACAAGTAGTAGCGGATTTAGTTGTGTCGTCACGCAACCGATACCCAAGTAGTCGGACGGTGCCAGTAGAATCGGTGCGTTGAACGTACCTTCAACCTGACCCTGGTCAACCCATTCCATGACACTCATGAGAGGCTGCTTTATGAAGATCACTGTCGTCGGCACCGGATACGTCGGCCTCTCAAATGCGGTCCTTCTGGCCCAGCACAACGAAGTTGTCGCAGTGGATATTGATCTGGACAAGGTGAATGCCATTAATAACGGGATTTCTCCCATTGAGGACGCGGACATCCAGCGATACCTCACTGATCAGCCGATACAACTGACAGCCTCGACCGATCTGGCAGATGCCCTGAACGGATCAGCCTTCGTTATAGTTGCTACGCCGACAGACTACGACCCGGAATCCGGCAAGTTCGACACCTCGTCTGTCGAAACTGTGCTCAACCAAGTTCGCGATCTCGCTCCGGACGCAACGATAGTCGTCAAATCGACTGTTCCTGTCGGCTTCACCCAGTCCATGCAGGAAGAGTACGCAACGCGTCAGATCCTGTTCTCTCCGGAGTTTCTCCGTGAAGGACGGGCATTGCACGACAATCTGCATCCCTCCCGGATCGTCGTAGGTGATCAGTCCCGGCTAGGGCAACAATTTGCCGACCTTCTTGTTCAGGGTGCTCTCGATGATGACCCCCCAGTGCTCCTCACAGATCCCACGGAGGCGGAAGCGATCAAGCTCTTCGCCAACACCTATCTTGCGCTTCGGGTTGCGTACTTCAATGAGCTCGACACCTACGCAGCAACTCATCGGCTCAATACGCGTCAGATTATCGAAGGAGTCAGTCTGGACGCGCGGATCGGTGGCCACTACAACAACCCATCCTTCGGTTACGGCGGTTACTGCCTCCCGAAGGATACAAAGCAGCTGCTTGCCAATTACACGGACGTACCGCAGGACCTTATTGCTGCCGTCGTCGACGCTAATAGGACGAGAAAAGACTTCATCGCTGAGGATATTCTTCGTCAGGACCCGACCACTGTCGGCATTTACAGATTGACGATGAAGTCAGGTTCAGATAATTTCCGGTCGTCTTCCGTGCAGGGTGTGATGAAACGCATCAAAGCGAAGGGTATCGAAGTCATCGTGTATGAGCCCAACCTCCCAGATGAATCGTTCTACCATTCGGAAGTTGTGAAGGACTTCGACGAGTTCAATCGACGAAGTGATGTGATCGTCTCCAATCGGATTACCGATGAACTGAGCCCAGTCGTCGATAAAGTCTACTCTCGGGACATATTTGGACGGGACTGATCCGCGCGGGTCGACGGATTCCTCTGGTTGATCAGTCGGCGGCCACTTTGTTCCACAGTCCTCGAGTGTCGTGCACGATCTTTTCGGCAATCAATGATCGGTCGAGACGCGCGAACTCGTCGTGGTCGACAAGGAGGAGTATGATATCGGCCTCTTCTACCGATTGACCTAGTTCGCCAAGTGTGACGTTGTCTCGTGTGGCGAGGTCGGGCGGAAGGTCGTCTATGTTTGGTTCGACTGCCATTATCGTCGCATCAGGAAGTTCCACAGATAATTGATGGACTATCTGTCGCGCAGGGCTCTCTCGGAGATCGTCGATGTTCGGCTTGAAAGCGAGTCCAAGGGTTGCGATCTTGACCCCGGTGATCCGTTTGGCCTGTTCCAATAGCTTGTCAATAACGAATTGAGGCTTCGAATCATTGACTTGACGAGCAGTCTTGATAAGCGCCGAATGCTTGGGTGAAGTTGCCACGATGAACCACGGATCGACGGCGATGCAATGACCACCAACTCCAGGGCCAGGCTGCAAGATGTTCACACGCGGATGATGATTGGCAAGATCGATGAGATCCCATGCGTTGATATCGAGCGAGTCGGCGATCATAGATAGCTCGTTGGCGAAGGCAATATTGACATCACGGTAAGCGTTCTCCGCGAGCTTCGACAGCTCAGCGGTGCGCGCATCCGTCATAAGGAATTCACCTTCACAGAACAGTCGATAGAGGTCACGAGCTCTTTCGCCGGCATCGCCATTGAGCGTGCCGACGATGCGATCATTCGTTCGCAACTCGATCATAATGCGGCCGGGAAGAACCCGTTCCGGGCAATGAGCGAAGTAAACAGATCTCGGGGTTCCGGGTTCCAAAGTAAGGTCCGGACGAGCGGAGAGCACTGTCTTGGCAAGGAACTCTGTGGCCCCCGGAGGAGAAGTGGACTCGAGAATGATGAGCTCGACGCCGGTAAGCAACGGCGCAATCTGCTTACCGGCGGTCTCGATGTAGGAGAGATCGGGCTCGTGCCCTGTAGTGAACGGTGTTGGGACTGCCACGATGTAGTTGTCAGCGTGGGGTGTTTCGGTAGTCGCTCTGAGGAATCCCTGCGAGACGACACCGGCCACGGTAGTGGCCATGTCCGGCTCGACAAAAGGCACCTCACCCTTATTGATGACCGCTACGTTCTCGGGGTTGATATCGACGCCGATGACATCGGCACCGGTGCTGGCAAGGATTGCCGCTGTCGGCAAGCCGATGTAGCCGAGGCCGATGACCGCGACAGTTGGGCGCTCTTCAATTCTGGGCGCATTCATAGGCGGGATACTCCAAGCTTTCTCGGCGTGGACACGGCTCTCTGTGTCGTACGCTGGGCACGATCTGTGACTGAATGAATCGACCAATGAACAGCGTCTCAAGCTGAGCGCATCGGTACGACCACAAACACGTATCACTATATCAACGCCTTTATGACACCAATTGCAGCGCTCGGCATAGCATAGGATGACCCGGTCATCCGTACATGGAACCATCTATAGTACGCACCGGAGCAGCCACGTCAATGCCGTCGACAGTGTTATATTGTCACCGACAGAGTGCGGGAGGTGATCTCGCCGATCCCGACGTGACTCCGTAGCTATCGCGCCCTCCAATGACGCATAACCTCATGGAACCTGCGAGACGCTTTGCAGGAGAAGGCGTCCTGAAGCAGGGGTGATTGAGTGAGCAGTATTCAAGAAGCTGCTGAGCCGACAGTGATGGTCATCTACGGAACCCGTCCAGAAGCAATAAAGGTCGCGCCGGTGATCAAGGCGCTCGAAAACGACCCGACATTGTCGCCAATAGTCGTCGTTACGGCCCAGCACCGAGAAATGCTCGACCAGGTCAACGATGTCTTCGACATCTCACCGCACGTTGATCTCAATCTCATGGCCCATGGACAGACTCTCAACGGGATCGCTGGTACCGTGATCAGCAAGATCGACGAAGTCCTAGACGCTCATCAACCCGATGCCGTTTTAGTTCAGGGTGACACCACAACAGTTATGGCGGCCGCAATAGCTGCATTCAATCGCGAAATCCCTGTCGTCCACCTCGAAGCGGGACTACGCAGCGGCGACATCACCTCGCCGTTCCCGGAAGAGGCGAACCGCAAGATCGTGTCGCAGATTGCCAGCATCCACTTAGCGCCGACAGAGGTCTCCCGCGCCAATTTGCTTGCTGACGGTGTTCCTGACGAAAACATATATGTCATAGGCAATACGGTTATTGACGCGCTACATTGGGCAGTCGGAAGAGAGACACCACCCGACAGTTCGTCGTTCGGTCAATCTGAAGAACTAAACCAGCGATTACTCTTGGTCACGACCCATCGTCGAGAAAATCTCGGTGATAATATGATCAACATAGGACGTGCTATGAGGGAGCTGGCCATCAAGTATCCTGACCTGCTCATAATTTGGCCTGCACATAAGAATCCTAAAGTCAGGGCGACAATTGCGCCAGAAGTTGAAGACATCGGAAATATCCTGACTATCGAGCCAGTTGAGTATGGTAAGTTCTCGCACCTGATTGCACGTTCAGATATTGTGCTTACGGATTCTGGGGGCATACAGGAAGAAGCGCCTAGTTTAGGCAAACCAGTATTGGTGCTACGCGAAAATACCGAACGCCCGGAGGCAGTAGAGGCCGGCACGGTCAAACTCGTCGGCACAAGCACGAGTAGAATCGTCAAAGAAGTCTCGAATTTACTAGATGACGCTACCGCATATAGCAAGATGTCAAAAGCCTCCAATCCATACGGCGATGGTTTTTCGGCCGACCGCGCGGTTCGAATTGTGATTAAATTCCTTGAAGGCAGAACCAAGACGCGGTACATTAATGAATAACATAAGGGGAACGCGCGCCGAATCAATTGCTTGGTGCCGAACGTGAAATCGCTTCGACGGGAATAACACGGAAGTCGCACTATCGTCGCGTGTCTAAAAGTGCCGATCAAATAAATCTGGGGACGCCAGTATGGTCTCGAAGGATCCAATGCATTTCGAGAGGACAAAATCGGTATAAGGCCATCTATTCTGTGTTCCTGAACGGTCGGTGGATCCGGCCGAATCGTCGAATGGTAGAATTGATTGTCAGTTGCTTCAAGCTGAAACGTGGAAGCACACGTGAGGCGATTACATGAGGCTGTTCACTGCGGCGGTGTGGGGCCATACTCCAACTAGTTTACTCGAAGTTTGATGAAGAAATGATAATGAAAAGTGCGTCCAGGGCTGATTAGGCGTAAACGGAAAGGATGATACTGTGAACATTGGGGTGATGGGATGCGTCAGAGATTTGCCTGTTGAGTTCCCAATCAATAAAGCGGAAAACGCCGGAAATATGATTCACGGAAATGCGCCGTTTGTGATTCTCGACAATGCGGTTCTGGCAACTGACTTCGCCAGCTACAACTCTCGTGGATATAAAAATTTTGTAGAGTTTGTTAATAATGAATGCTCGCATTTGATCTTAACTCTCGCGAACACTTTGAAGCTTGGCCAGGAATCCCTCCCCAATCTGGAACGGATGAGCTCGCTGCTTGCGAAAATCGAAAAGCCTGTTGTCACATTTGGTCTAGGTGGACAAAGCCAAGTCGACTCGATAGACGATCAAATACTCGCCCCGGAGGCCATAAAACTGGTACAGGAAATTTCGGAGAAAACTGAGCTTCTTGGCGTTAGGGGTGAGATCACGGCCGAGATTGTTCGAAAGAAGGCCGGCGTTCGAAATGTGTATGTTACTGGGTGCCCATCCGTATTCTCACGGCCTGAGGGAATTAAGGCTCTCAGGGACAATCTTGACGCGGTTGATGGTCGTCCCGCGTTCAATGGCACCAAGTTTCATGAACATCACGAAAGAAGACTGCTTTGGAGCGCGATCGATCGCGATCAATTTCTGGTCGAGCCGGTAAATAAGTTTAACCACGGTTTTCATACCGCGGTTAATGGAAGCAACTCCGATGCTGACATCCCCTACTTCCTGAACGGTTATGTCGACGGTTCGAGTGAAAGAAAAGAATATCTAGTTGAGTTCTTCAGAAAAAATTACAGGTTGTTCCGATCTCCGTCTGATTGGTTCGCCTTCAATGCAGAGTCGGTATCGTTTACCTATGGAAGCAGATTCCATGTGAACATGGCTTCGATCCTGTCTGGAGTTCCAGCCTTTTGGCTGACCCACGACTCGAGAACTCGGGAGCTCGTGGACTACATGAACTTGCCCAATATCGATATTGAGAAGTTTCGCCCAGAAGATGATCTGGACATCGATTGGCATTCTTTATACGGCGACTTTTTCAAGGGTTTGCCTGAAATTCGCGAACGCTTCGAGGTATACCTACATCGGAATGGGCTCCCAACAAAGGGCGTAAACCCGGAGTTGTTCGGCATCAAATAGCCAATATCCGCGCTACTTCATATCGACATTTAGTTCGCGTGGCTAATGTTCCAGGCTTTCGAGCCAGGAAGTGTCAACTTGAAATTGACGCTTGCAGACAACGATCGCTAGTGGGGTGTCCCTATATTCATTAGTACGCCCCGAACGGGGTCTGGACGCTGGTCCTGGTACGGCCGATTTGCCCTGTCATTGATGATCCGGGGGTGTTGCCACCAGGAATCCAGGACACGCGTTGACTGCTGATAGGGGGCTCGGCCCAACACTCGTCGTAACGAGGGGCCAGCATCGGGTGTCATGGCAACCAACGGCCACAGGGTTGGATGGTCGAGGAGAACTGTCATGAACATCGATTACGACGTATGGCTCGGCCTCGAGATCGGCAAAGCCATGCATCACGGGTGCGGGCTCAACCCCGCAGGGGAGCGGGTTTTCGACCGCGAGCTCCCACAGGATGAAGTAGCACTTCGGCACGCGATGACGAATCTGGAGCACGAACACGGTCGTGCGCTCGTCATCGTTGATTAGCCCAACACGATCGCAGCTCTGCCCGTCGCGGTCGCCCGGGATTGTGGTGCCGATATCGCCTATATTCCGCGGTTGGCGATGCGGAAGGCTGCCGACTTGTATCCGGAGCAGACGAAGACGGATGCCAGGGATGCGTTCATCATCGCTGGCACTGCGCGCACGATGCCGCACACGCTGCGATCGGTGGATCGGGAATCGGATGTGCTGGCAAATCTCAAGTTGTTGGCCGACACCGACGAGGACCTCGCGCATGACATCACCCTAGCGATCAACCGGCTGCGGTCCTTGTTGGTCCAGATCCACCCGGCGCTCGAACGCGTCTTCAAGGGCACCATGTTGGCCAGGAGCATCGTGCTGGATTTGCTTGCGCGTTATCGCGGTCCGGCAGGGTTGCGTGCGGCAGGGAAGTCAGGGGTGAAACGGTGGGCACGCAACCAAACCCGAAAGGACCCCTCGTCCTTGATCGATACGATCTTTGACGCTCTGGCTGAGCAGACGGCGACCGTGCCGGGCAGTCAGGCATCGGAGTCGGTGGTGCCTCGCCACGCAGTCAGGATGAAGGCGCTGAAGGCTGAGAGGACCGAGATCGAGACTGACGCGGAGGAACTGGCTGATGCACTCCCTCTTCTTCAGGTCTTCACGTCGATACCGGGAGTCGCCGTTAAGACTGCAACCCAGATCCTCCTGGCCGCCTGTGATTTCAGCGCGATCAAGACTGCTGCGCATTTGGCTGCGTATGGCGGAATCGCTCCGGTGACGCGGCGGTCGGGGGCATCGATTCGTGATGAGTTTCCGTCGCGGGCTGCGAACAAGAGGTTGAAGAACGCGTCGTTCCACACAGCGTGGGTGGCGTCGTGTCGTGACTCGGTGTCGAAGGCGTACTACGAGCGGAAACGGGATGAGGGTAAGCGGGATAATGCTGCGGTGATGTGTCTGGCTCGTTGCCGGCTCAGCGTTCTGTTCGCGATGGTCAGGGCCGGGGTCTTCTACGAGGTGAAGACCCCGGCGGCTGCTAGACAATGAATGTAACGGGCGTCGGTCCATCGTTTGATCAATGAATGTGCGTTCGGACAGGAGTCGGTTCTAAAAGCGAATCGGCTGCCTCTCGAGGCGCTCCGAGGAAACTGATTCCGGGTGACAGGCGGAACTCAATTGCCATCGTGCTGGAAACGGAACGTTACCCCGTTGGTTTCACAGTAACAACACTGACGCATTATATCGCGGTCAGTTCATGGCTCGCGAATTCGGTGCGAAAGCTGCTGAAATCTTCCCGCAGAAAATCAGCGAAAAGTGCATCGGCGCCGTAGGGACAAATTTCAATCAACGACGGTGACGCTTCCGACCTGCGCATTGGCCCAAATGCAAAGTGGCTTTAGCGAAGGAGCGCATAGAGCTAGCCCGGAACCGCTTCGTATCGAAGATATAGCGGAAACTGAACCGATCGGCGTAGCAATCAGTGCCCTGGTCGAATTACTCAACAAATAGAATTCCCAGCCTAACTGCTAGCAAGAGGGCAGAGAGCCGTTCACGTTCCGACAGAGAGATCTTCTCGCCGTTAATGATGAGCCTATCAGCGGAGAGGTCCCCAGCGAAGAGCACGGCCACTGCCAATCTGGAACGTATTTCCTCAAAATCGCTGGAAGACGTGGCCTTATCGAATACGAATGCATTTGACGCAACAGTCATCGAGGAAAGCCCTCGGAGCCCCCCAGCCCATTCAGAGGATGGCAGAACTGCCAGTGACGGGATGTCGCTTCGGACGTGGGTGGCATCGAAACCAACATGCACATCGCGGAGTCCCACCTCAAGGGGTTTTGGATAGTATTCAATTGGGCCTGGGCGCACCGCGACGTGTTTCATATCAGCCTCAATCGCTGCTGCAGTATTTGGACCCAAGCGATGAGGCAATTGCAAATCGCCGCTAGTCCAGTGACCGAATGCGAGATATGCCGCGATTGCTTCGCGCTCAAAATTGACCGTTGCGGGGGCGCGATCCATAACCAACGAGTCCGTTGGTGGAACGGCGTCGTATTCTTGCAGTTCGGTGTGAAATCCGACCTGTCCATAGTTGGTGCCCTTCCAGGTGATTCTCACGCGAAATACTCCTCTGCGGTGCGCCCAATGACGAGCCATTGGCTCTGCGAGTTCCTGTTGATATTTTCGGAGTGCGTTATCGCAATTGAATCGCGCTCGGACCCGGTTCCCATAACGTAAAGCTGCGAATTGTTAGGAACTGTTTGCTGATTGGATATGCGATGAACCTCGATAACCTGCCCTTCAGGCGCATGGTTCATATAGTCCTTAACAGCTTCGAGTTCCCATGCGTCGGGTGCGGAGTCGGTGGTAACTTCATGCCCCACCACCTCAGCCTTTAGGTCGAAGCCAAGTTTCATTAACAAGACCATATCCTTGTATGTCGCACCCTCGACAGAGAGGTGGGATTTCAAGACAGTACCGTCACGGGTAACAGACCTCACCCGCGGAAGCCCGTCGAATGGAGGAAGCTCGTGTGGAACTTCTTCGAGCTGAACAGTCGCGTTCCGAACCACTAGGTGGTCGGGGAGATATGCGTCCAGCAAGTGCGAGTATGTTTCCCGGTCTCCAATAGGCGGGTACGCATTCAGCTTGGCTTCCTCAGCAAGTTTAGTCTTGTGCCAGTTGCTCAGTCCGAATTGGAAATACTGGAGGGCTTGTTTTGCGGCGTCACTCTGATTTGAGGAATCAATCGCCGTCACCTGACTGTTGTGCCGGCGCCGGAGCAGAATAGGTTTACCACTGTGGCTTATTTTGTATCCGGAACGAAGCAGTCGGAGGAAGAAGTTATTGTCGACTCCACTGCTAATGGCTTCGTCGTAGCGGATGGTTCGCATTACGTCTGTGCGAATCATCCAGGTGCCGTGCCCTGGGGCTCCTCCTTTTTCTGCTGCCTGAGCAAGTGTTGGAACTCTGGAGACGATAAGTTCTTTCTCGCCGGTTGTGTCATCGAAGTTGATAAACGATCCCGCGGAGCCGACGAAACCTGTCGTGATTGCCTCAAGTTGCCACTCGAGGCGTCGCGGCGGCATCAAATCGTCGTCGTCCATAACTGCTGTGTAGATACCCGTGCTTTCGTCAAGCGCGTAATTTCGGGCTACGGAGATTCCCTGGTGATCCTGTCGGAAGTACCTGATTCTTGGATCATCAAACGAGTGCACTAGGCGTTCAGTCGAGTCGTCCGAGGAGCCATCGTCAATAACGACAATCTCGAAATCCTGGACAGTTTGAATAAGTACCGAACGGATAGATTCTTCCAGGAGGTCGGCCCGGTCGCGGGTTGCAAACACTACGCTTACCAAAGGAGCCGCGTTGTCTGGTCGAAACCGCCAATGTTTGGTGTTTCTGGTATACGATTTGTCGTTATAAACGACATCTTTATTGAAGTTCACTGCTTCTCGACCGGCCTCGGTCAGTTCAACCGCGCGAAGTGTGGGCGGATGCCACATGTGATACATTCGAACCCCGGGTTCGTCAACCCAGACAGTTCGGTAACCAGCGCGTCGGGCTCTTTGCGCGAAGTCGAGGTCCTCACCCCCGTATGTGTGGAGGCGTTCGTCAAAGCCGCGTATCTTCTGATAGCCAGCAGCAGGAATTGCCATCATTCCGCCCATGCCCCATCGTGGTCGTAAACGGCCAGCGCGTTCAAGCTCGTCCCAGTCTATTTCTGTCCGCGATGCGAAGAAGTCGTCTCCCATTCTTTCCGGTAGGTCTCTACATTGGAGGAACAATGCGCAGTGCTCTGCTTCGCGGGCGGTTTCCACAATGTTTTGCATAGAGCCTGGTGAAAAGAGCATGTCTGCATCTGTCGAGATGAGGAGATCGCCTCGCGCGATGGCGAACCCAGCATTTAGCGCTCGGGATCGTGACCAGACGGCGTCACCTTGTGTGTAAACGTATTCTGCTCCTAGATCTGCGGCGACCTGCCGGGCAGGCGCAGGGTTGGCACTGCCGTAGTCAGAAATGATCACTTCGCCACGAATTGCTCCAAAGGATTGAATGATGCTCTTGGCTGAGCGCCGGATGCGATCTGCGCCCCAGTCTCGAAATCCTATTACTACTGATACGTCCAATTCGTTCACGGCTTACCCCTCCTCGCCGACGATGACGGCAGGTCGATCAATAACACTGGTTTCCAGAACTATCTCGCTTACCGGGGCAGCTGACTGTTGTGCAACTTCGGCCCACGGAGCGACTGACAGCGTTGCGCTCAGTGCTCCGGTTGGTGGAACAAATTCGGGTAGGCGCAGAGTTGTCGAGGCTTTGGCCTCAGGCAGATAAACAAAAGCGCAGTCCAGCGTTGTCGACCAGTGTAGGCCAGCTGGGGCACTGCCTTTGGCGAGGCCGAGATTGGACCCGTCGAATGTGACAGTGAGCACGTAATCCTTGTATTGGATGTCTTCAACCAACCTGAGGACTGGCCTCACGGGTATCGCAGTTTCGAGCAATCGGAACGTGAGGGAGTCAACCATGTGGCGGTTCCTTTCAAGAGCAGTTATGACAGGACAAGGTCAAGCGAACTCGGACTTAAAGCACTTCTCAAAGTCGCAGTACGTCAATTTCGCTGCCGCTAACCGCCGAAGCGAGGGGCGCGCAAACGGCCTCGTTCCGCGCGGATGGTGGACGGTTCCGCGCTGAGTAGTAGACAGAGGTGCGAATGCGCCTGCTTGCTGATGTTAGCACTTCTCTCCTAGCGGATGTGCGGCGGCAAGTTACACGTGGTTCAGACCGCCCTGCTACCCATCGGGTTTCGGGAGCGGCTTCTCCGTCGTTACTGGTAGTCTCTGTGAAAGTAGCTGTTCAGGGCGGAGAACTATGTGGTTGAGCGGTCGGAAGTCCTGAATAATGTCGTCAGTTGTTTGCGAACCACAATAGTGTGGCGTGCAGGTGATGAACTTGCCTTACCGCGACACGATTCTTGAGGTCGGCACGGAGCAGTGTGTTCAGTCGACGGCGGTTGAAGATCGCGTCGACCAATGCGCTGTCTGTGCGGTCAATGACGTCTCGAAGAGCGGTCCTTACCGCTTCTAGGTCACGGATCTGCCACAGGGGGGCATTCATCGCGTTTGCGAGTTCGATGACCTGTGGCGTTGTCGGGAGCAGGTCAACACGACCGTTGAGCGGTTTGTCGGACTTGCGGCCGTCGAAGGACGGTTGTCTCTGTAGGTCCGTAAAATCAAGACTTGGCACTGGTCCGCGCAGCTCCTGGTAAGTGCTGTTCATCCGCGGGGTGTCGAACGGCAGGCTAAGCAATCGCTCGTCCCATCCGCGGAGAAGGTCAAACACCACCCAATTCGCTGCTCTTTCCTTAACGGAGAGTGATAGCGCGAGACGCGCGCCAGAAAGGCAGTACAACGGGTCGAATCGGTGTACGTAGGTATTCCACTCCAAGGTGGTCGGGACGACGAAGTACCGATTGCGCACGTTAATGAATGCCCAATCCAGGCCGGCTCCTGAGTCCATGCCCATTTGCTCCGCGGCGAGCCTTATTTCGTGGAAGCGGCTTATCCGCCGGTTCACAGTTTCGCTCGAATACAAACCGATGTCAGAATCGGTGGAGTAGGCGCGACCTCCCCAGATTCGCTCAGCGATTCTGGCAGTTTCTTCGAATGTGACCGGGGTGGTGTCATAGCGTCGAAGCAACACTCCCGGTCGGCGGGGGTCTGATCGGTGGAGTGTGCAGATGGCGCGGGTGGGGTTGTCGTTCAGCGACAGGTCGGAGATCTCGGCGGCCTCGAAAGCGGGCTGGTCGGTGCGGAGGATCGCCCGTCACCTGGGGCGTTGCCCGTCGGTGATCTCGCGGGAGCTTCACCGGAACTCGACGAAGACCCGCGGCTACCAGGCCGTGACCGCAGACGTCAGAGCGCAGCGTCGGCGAGCTCGCCCGCAGCAGCGGAAGGTCGCGGGGGATCCGGTGCTGCAGGCGAGGGTGGACGCCGACCTGGCCGCGTCCTGGACGCCGAACGAGATAGCGGGCCGGTTGCGTCTGGAGGCGACAGACCCGACCGTTGAACGCATGGCGAACTCTCCTGACGCACGCGGCCGAACCGTCTCCGGTGAGGCTATCTACCAGTACATCTACGCAATCCCGAAGGGTGAGCTCGCCCGCAAGGGCATCTTCCTGCAGTCCAAGCGGACCAAGCGCCGACCACGTACGACCGGGCGGACGCGCGGTGGCCCAATCGTAGGTATGGTCCCGATCGCGGAGCGAGGTGAGGACGCCGCCCAGCGTCGGGTGCCGGGGCACTGGGAGGGTGACCTGATCATCGGGAAGAACGGCACCTCGTGCGCGGCGACGCTGGTGGAGCGGATGAGCGGGTTCACCGGGCTGCTGGCCCTGCCCTCGAAACACGCCGAGCCAACCGCTGACGCGGTCATCGAGTTTTTCAACGACCTGCCCGAGATGATGAAGGCATCGTTGGCGTGGGACCAGGGCAGCGAGATGGCCCAGCACGCGAAGGTCTCCCTGGCCACGGCGATGCCGGTCTACTTCGCCGATCCCCACTCGCCCTGGCAGAGGCCCAGCAACGAGAACACGAACCGGCTCTACCGGGAGTATCTGCCCAAGGGCACGGTGATCCCCGATCACCAGCCCTACCTCACCACCATCGCCGAGGAGATCAACAATCGACCCCGCCGCCGACTGGGCTATCTCACGCCCACCGAGGCATTCGCTCGACTGCTCGCCGGCGAGCCCCATGTTGCTTCGACGCCTTGACATCGCCCGGTGCTGAGGCATCATCCAGCGACTTAGAATAGTTCCCCTTGAAGTTGCCTCCAAAGCCTCCGGAAAGCACGACGGTATCGGCGCCAGCCATATGTTCGTGGGGTCCAGCAGTTAGTAAGCCAGACGAGAATTCCATTGGCCACAGTGCCTGTTCAGCGATAGTCGAAGGATTGCGGAGCACCTGTGTCGCGCGCCATTCGGTCATAGTCAGCCCAAATTCAGCCGCAAGGCGCCCCGCGACCCATCGGTCGGCCATCGTCTCCGGCCCCATCGACAGGAACGTGAACTTAGAAGCGAGTCCCAATGACTTCGATGCCGCAAGAATCATCCGAGTGTCGAGTCCGCCGGTGAGATGAGCAATTATCTCCGGGCCTCCGGCTTCACTAGCCGCAGAAACTGCACGGATGTTGTCTTCGATCTCGGTACGCACTTGCTCGAGGCCCTCGGCGTACGATTCGAATGGCGTAAGCACTTTGTCCGCAACCGAGTAGCGGGAGATCTGTATGCCCTCCGATGTGACCTTAACCCGCTCGAATGAATCGAGAACGTCTACGTCCTCATAACTGCTGGGACTCAAGCCGCCGCTGCCCGTCGCTGCAACTTCAGTCGCGAAGTCGAGACTGCGCCGAGGGCGATACTGGGCCGCCCCCGTTGTTAGGTCCGGTCTCTGTGTGAGTCGTCGGGTTCCATTTCGTGGGTGCAGTGGCGAGCATAGTCGGCCGGGGTGAGGTAGCCCAGCGCCGAGTGGCGTCGCACGGTGTTGTACTCGACCTTCCAGTCGCCGATGACGACCTGGGCGTGCAGCAGTGAGTAGAAGCTGTTGATGTTCAAGCACTCGTCGCGCAGGCGGGAGTTGAACGACTCGACGTAGCCGTTGAGCCACGGCGAGCCGGGCGGGATGTACGACAAGCCGGTGCGGGTGCCGGCCCAGTCGGCGATCGCCTGGCTGATGAACTCGGGCCCGTTGTCGCTTCTGAGGACCGCGGGCGGTCCGTGCAGCTTAACGAGGTCGTCGAGATGGTCGGTGAGACGGTCGGCGGTGATGGAGCGTTCCACGAGGCCGCCGAGGCAGACCCGGGTGTGCTCGTCCACGATCGACGCGATTTTGATCGGACGCCCGGCCTCGTCGACGTCGAACTGGAAGTCGATGGCCCACACCACGTTCGGGGCGCACGCCTTGGGGGCGTCCGTGGTCGAGGAGCCGATGCGCTTACGGCGACGTCGCTGGGGCACGCGTAGGCCTTCCTCGCGCCATAGCCGCTGGATCTTCTTGTGGTTGACCTGCCAGCCCTCGCCGCGGGCGTCGTGGCACGCGCGCCGGTAGCCCCAGCGGGGGTGCTTCTTCGCGTAACCGCGCAGCCATTCACGCAAGGCGGCGTCGGGGTCGGCGACGGTATCGGCCTTGAGGGTGCGCCGGTAGGCGGACCTGGATAGCCCGGTCAGCCGGCACGCCATCCGCTCGCTCACCCGCATCTTCGCGATGAGGTGAGCGACAGCGGCGCGCCTCCTGCCCGGGCCTAGAAGTTTCCCTCTGCCAGCTCCTTCAGCGCCGCCTTCTCCAGCTCTGCTTCAGCGAGCAGACGCTTGAGGGTGGCGTTCTGCTTCTCGAGCTCCTTGAGGCGCTTGGCGTCGTCGGCCTTGAGCCCGCCGTACTGGTTGCGCCACCGGTAGTACGTCTGTTCCGACACGCCCAGCTCGCGGCACACCGCCGCGACGTCCGCGCCATCGGCCAGCATCCGGTCGGCCTGTCCGAGCTTGCGCACGACCTGCTCAGGCGTGTGCCGCTTCCTCGTGTTCGTCATGATGAGACCAGTCTTCCTGCCCGCAGCAGCGAGCATCAAGACGACTCACACAACGACTGGACCTACATCCCGGGGTCAGCCCAATACCCCATTGAGCGCAAGGTTTCCACGAGAGCTCTCAGGTCCGTCGAGAACGCATGCACGTGAATATCGCGGAAGTGAAAGACAAAACCACCCCACGGATCTGGGACGATATCAACTTGCGCCGGATTCGGGCTCCACAGGTACAGCGTCAGTACCCCCCGAATCGAGGAACCCAAACGGTCCGGATCTGTATTTTGATGACGTGCGAGGACTTTGCGGGCGTCCGCCGCGGAGCGTACAAACGTTCCATCGATCACACCGGAGCCATGGATTCCCAGGACCGTCCTGCCTGCCTTCTCGCTCCGGGCACGCAACGTAGCGGTTGTAATTTCGTCTCCAACGATCTCCGGGATTCGAACGTGAAGTCGATTTGCGAGTCGAATCACGCCGTCGACGTTCACGTCGTGGTCTGCCCAGATGACAACCGGTGCGCGTAAATGTGGGACGCGTTCGGGTGCGTGAATTGGCATGCTTTCCAACGAAACTCCTCCGCGACTCGTGTAGCTGCCGACCAGGACGTCACCTGTCATAGCTACCGAATCCCCACGGTACTCTATGAACGTGCGTGAATGTCTCTGCCTGGATGTAGCGGAGGACAGCCAGGAGTGGAGGGGCGGTGTCACGGATGAGAGAATGGGGCCTGATGTAGAACTCGTACTGGGGCACCGTATTCCGCGCGATCGCGACTTTGATACCTGCGTCGGAAGCGGAACGGAACGCGCAGATGAGCAATGGGCTGAGACTAGGAAACAGTCCGGGCCGGCACACAAGACAGTAGATGGTGAACTTCGGATTCCGTGAGGATGATTGATGCATAACGACGAGCGGCGGCAACCGAATCAACAACAGGAATTTCTCTTCAAATACTTCGCCGCGAATCCGAATGAGTTGTTCCGAGAATATTTGGACCTGACTCAGCGCGAGTCTCAAAACACGAGCCACGAGTCTGAAGCTCGCAATTTTGAGCATCGACTGAAAGAGCTTAACCGCGAAAAGGCTGAAATTGAGCGCAAGTTGGCCACTGCTCGAAGTTCACTAGACGCCTATCGAAAAGAAACCCGTCGACTCAAAGATGATCTGAAACGGGTCCGCGGTTCGCGTAGCATGCGAATTGGTAGGGCAGTCACTCAGTCATTGAATGCATTTCGTCGAGCTCCGAGTGCTCGGAGTTCAGGAGAGCAATTGGAGGCGGCTGCTTCTCAAAGCTCGCCTGCACCCGCCGTCGAATCCGTTAAACGGTCAGGTAGTCAATCCAAAGCAAAGATCGTCTTAGGTTCAGAATCAGAAGCTGGCAACCAACCGAGCACGGCGGTTGATTCCTGCAAGGACGCCGCTTCGTCTATAGAACCGCGACCCGCGACAATACTATGGGAACTTAGCGACGAGCAGCTTGAGGAACGGCTTGTGGACGAGCCGGCTGTGGACGTGCTGAGCGCGTTGCTCAACCGAACTTGGTTTCAACGCGGCAATATATCCAAATGCGAGGGCCTGCTGGCGGCCCACCACGATCTTGCAGAGAATCTATCTGCACAAGGGAAAGAGTTGGTGGCTCGAATCCGCGGTGCGGCGCGGATGCGGCGAGGAAGGGTCAGCATACCCCCGCGATCCCATAACGCCGCATATCGCGTCGAATCCGGCCGCGTGATGTACTGCGTGCACTCAGACCCCGTGTTTGATTCCAATGGCTACTCGACCCGCACGCGGGGTCTGGTCGAGGCTCTGCACGAGGCGGGCGTCGACATTTCGGTCGTCTCTCGTATTGGTTACCCTTGGGACGTTCACCCCGGTGCCGCTCCCAAGGACAGCGTGCGCGACGTGGCCGAACTGGGTGGTGTGGAATACGTTCATCTGCCGGGCGCGAATATTAATCGTGACCCCATCGACGAGTACGTCCTCAAAGCAGCCGACGCCTATGTGCGTGAGGCGAAGATACGTCGTCCGCAGCGCATTCATGCGGCCTCTAACTTTCGACAGGCGCTCGCCGCGCTCATCGCGTCGCGTCGCGTCGGTGTCCCCTTCGTGTATGAAGTCCGCGGCCTGTGGGAGCTCACAGAAGCCGCGTCCAAGGAGGATTGGGAGCACAGTGAGCGTTTCGCACTGCAGGTGGAACTTGAGAACCTTGTAGCGACTGAAGCCGATCACGTCCTTGCGATCACCGCACAGGTGCGTGATGAGCTGATAGCACGCGGAGTCGCCCCTGAGCGCATCACATTAGCTCCTAACGCAGTCAATGCTGATGAGTTCGTTCCGCTTCCGCCAGACCGTGATTTTGCCCGGAGCATCGGAGTTACGCTGGACTGTCCAGTGATCGGTTTCGCGGGCAGTCTTGTCACGTACGAGGGTCTTGATATTCTCCTCGAGGCAGTTCGGATGGTCCGCGATCGGGACATTCGTGTCCAGGTGGTCATAGCGGGTTCGGGCCCAGCGGCAAAGGAACTGCACGCGCTGACAGAGCAACTGCACCTCAAGGACGATGTGACGTTCGTTGGCAGAGTGCCTAACGAAGATATTCCGCGGCTAATGAGCGTAGTGGATGTAATGCCGTGCCCACGGTTGTCCACCCGTGTGACGGAGCTCGTTTCCCCGCTCAAACCACTCGAGTCGTACGCGGCAGGCAAGGTCGTGGTGCTCTCCGATGTCAGTCCCCAAGTGGACCTTGCGCCACCGGCGAGTGGTCGAGGCTTCCTCTTTCCCGCCGGCGACCCCGCGGCGCTGTCAAACGTGCTCATCGAGGTTTTGCTGAATCCCGATACTGCGCGCGCCGCGGCCCGCGCCGGTCGACTCTGGGTAGTTCGAGAGCGCACGTGGACAGCACTGAGTTCCGAAATTCGCGCGGCATATGAAAGCGCAGACCGGTATTGGACGTCATCTCTCGCTGAAGTGCCTCGAAAACCACTTGAACAGATCCGGCTCGGCATCATCGCCGATGAGTTTACGACTGAAACCCTAAGCCACCGAGTTCAGGTCGTCCCCATTTCTCGCGAGGATCCTCTCGCGGTTCTTGATCAAGATCTGGACGCCGTTTTCATCGAATCTGCTTGGGAAGGAAACGATGGAGAATGGTTCCGCGGCGTTGGCCATTACGGTGAAGAAGAGTTCGAGGCGCTCGAACGCTTGTTGCGGAGTGCCGGGGACAGGGGCATCCCCCGAATATTCTGGAACAAAGAAGACCCCGTGCATATCCGCCGCTTCCTGCCCACAGCAGTGCATTTCGATCACGTGTTCACCACAGACGCGTCTCTGCTGAGTGACTATCTTGCTGCGGGTGAATCGACTGTGCGGACCGCTTCGGCATTGCCGTTCTACGCCGAGCTCTCCCTGCATAACCCGGTGCAGACGCCTGCTTCGCTGGGCGCGCCGACGGCGATGTACGCAGGCACTTACTATGGGGACCGCTATGCTGCTCGCTCCAAGGAACTTGTCGCGATGTTGCGAGCGGCAGTGCCGCACGGCTTGACGATCTACGACCGTCAGTATGGCAAGCCGGATTCGCCGTACCACTTCCCTCAAGAGTTCGCGCCGCAGGTGCGCGGATCTTTGCCCTACTCCGAAGTGCTGAGCGCTTATCGTTCACATTTCGTCAACCTCAACGTCAATTCCGTAACTGACAGCCCCACAATGTATTCCCGCCGTGTTGTTGAGATTGCCGCGAGCGGCGGCGTCGTGCTCAGCGGCCCCGGTCGCGGGGTCGACGAGACGTTTGGTGGAGCAATTCCTTCCTCGCGTGACCCGTATTTCCACCGGGCGCTGTTGCGTGCCTGGAACTCCGATCCTGAGGAGCGCTTCGACGAAGCGTGGTTCCAACTTCGTGCCGTCGCACGTGCGCACTCTACTGAGACAGCGTTGGCAATCATGTTGCGCACCGCCGGAGTCGGAGTCGACGGGCTTTGCGATCCGCGGTATATCGCGGTATTGGACTGCGGCTCTTCTGCCACTGCGATTGAAAATACACCTGTGGCCGGGGCTCGCGGTGAGGAGCTGTCGTCGAAGCTGACGGCTGTGGTCACCCAGTCTGTAAAGCCCGCAGCTGTAGCTGTGCCTCAGGAGGAACTGGCCGACGTACAGCGGCTCACTGACCTAACCGTTATCACTCTGGAGGAAGCGCAGGAGTGGTTGCAGGGCGCACGCGCTGAGGCTCTCGTCGATTTCACCGAACCCACGTCACGCACTTTCGTTGAGGATCTCCTCATTGCCCACCGGTTCCGCGGTGACACCACGATCACAGCCCGGGAGTTCGAACCTGGCGACGACTCTCGCCTGCTTGCCGCGCCTGCCGATCAGCTTCCGATTCACAAGACTGACCGAGTCATCGGTGCATTCACAATGAGCGTTCGCGCAGACAAAGCAGTCAAAGAAACAGGGGTGGAGGTGGCCCCGGACGAAGAATCACGACCTCATTCCGCATCAGGTGTCGGCGCACTGTCTTTGATCGTTCCCCCGGCGCTACCTCCAGCTGCTCCGGAAATGGAGACATCAGCTGATGAGCCGGTGAGCACAGTTCCGCCCACAATCGACAACGCGGGCGCTCGCCCCGCCGTAGTTCTCATCGCAGGTCACGACCTCAAGTTCCTCGCGCCCTATATTGCCGACCTTGAGGAACAGGGGCATACGGTGCTCATCGACCAATGGGCTGGACATAGTGGCCACGATGAGGAGAAGTCCCGTTCGCTTCTCGCACAAGCCGATGTCGTCTGGTGTGAATGGGGGCTGGGGAACGCTGTTTGGTACTCCGAACACATCACATCTTCTCAGCGCTTAGTGGTGCGCGTTCATCTTCAGGAGATCGATCTGCCCTATCTGCGCAGAATAAACAAGGACACAGTCGATGCTTTCGTCTTCGTCGGTGAGTTGATCCGGCGCTCCGCTATCGAGGGGCACGAGGTCCCATCCGACCGAAGCTTTGTCGTTCCCAACTTCGTCCGCACCGATGCGCTCGCCAGGCCCAAGACCGAGGCCGCGGCACATACCCTGGGCCTTGTGGGCATCGTGCCCCAACGCAAGCGCCTTGACCTGGCCGTCGACCTCGTCGAAGCACTGCGCGAGAATGATTCGCGGTACCGACTGCGCATCAAAGGTAAGCGCCCCGAAGAGTACTCGTGGATGGACAAGCGACCCGAGGAGATGCAGTTCTACCGCGAGCAGTTCGACCGCATCGACCGTATCAACGGAGCTGCGAATGAAGAGGTTATCGGTTTCGACCCCCACGGCCCTGACATGGCTGAGTGGTACACCGGGATCGGCACAGCAATCTCACTCAGCGATTTTGAGTCGTTTCACCTCACTCTCGCGGACGGCGCGGCCAGCGGGGCCGACGCGGTCTCGCTGGCATGGGATGGTGCCGACCTCATCTACCCTGATTCGGTTCTATACCCAGACGTCGCGACCATGGCTGCGGGAATCTTCAACCTGGAAGAGCGCGACCGGAGAAAATGTGACCTCAAACACGTGGTCGCTTCCTTTGACGAACACGTTGTTTATCGACAGTTCACCGCTCTCCTGCTCGGGAAAGAAGCCGGCGATGGCCAGTCAGCAATTATGATGCGACCCGGGGAGCCGCCGCGTGTATGATCGGACCGCGCCCACGGTCGCTGATTCGGTCCGAAGGCTCTTGCCGGTCAATCACGGCCCGTGGACCCTCGCACGGACACGAACCTCGATTCACAAGCGAACTGTGCGTCTCGGTGCCGTCGACTCGTCACCGATCGACCCCAAAGCGTTGTGGGAATACGGGACGAATCGGTCTCGCGGACGCCACGCGCACGGATTCACATTCGTCGCTGACTGGCTCGGTGCTGCTCCCAACCTCGACGAAAAAGACGCTGCGGATCTGTCAGAGTTGATGCATGGCATGATACTTGCGTGGAACGAAAATTTCGGCATGTTGCGTGATTCCGCCCCGGAGATGGCGTTCCACGACGAGACCACGGCGCAGCGCCTACTGGGAGTCGTTGGAGCGCTCGACCGCTTTGCCTTGACAGACCAACAACGTGTTGGTCTGACTGATTTCGCCCGTCAGACGGCAGCGATCCTGGTAGAGCCCGACTTCTACGGCGGCGTCAACAACCACGGAATGTTCCAGGATCTTGCTCTGCTGGCATGGTCGTCTCTAGTCTCGACGGCCGATGACGAGCTCGGCGACCGCGCATGGGAACTTGCCGCAGATCGTCTGCACGCCTACTTTTCCACGTGCTTCACCGTGGAAGGTGTGCACGTGGAGAACACGCCCACATACCATGTCATGGTCGCACGCTACCTTCCGATACTCTCGGATCTGTTTGTCCTCACCGGATCTGCAGGTGCAGACCTCTACGATCGCCTACTGCCCGGCGCGGTCGCATACGCGGTTCACAGTGTGACACCGGAAGCATTCTACCCCCCAGTTTCGGACACTCACCACCGTCGACTGGATACCGCCGCAAATCTATCGACTTTTCCCGGTGGGGAGTTCGAGTACGCGGCGACGGGTGGTGCCCGTGGCAAGCGACCAGACACACGTACCAAAGTATTCCCGACGTCGGGGTATGCCATGACCCGCTCTGCATGGGGTGACCCGGGCGCTACTTTTGTCCACTTTGTATGTGCCTATAACGCCGATTACCATAAGCATTCCGACGAGCTGAGCATCTACCTGCGTTCAGGAGGCCGGGACCTGCTGTGCGAGGCCGGCCCCTACGGGTACAACTGGCGTGACCCGTTCACGAAGTACGCTTATTCTTCTGCCGCCCACAATTCTTTGGTTATCGGCGGAACTGGATTGCCCCGAACCGAACCGCAAATTCAACGCGACAAGGGCGAACGCCCTATGAACGCACTTGAGGTCCGAATCGCGGAGGACGATGAGATCGACGTAATCGGCACGACGTGCAGGTTCCGCGGTCGCATTTGGCGTCGGAGTCTCAATGTGCGACATGGGGCTGAGCCTGCGGACTCGGTTCTGACGATCACGGACACGATTCGTTCGGAAGTTGGTTCCGAGGACCTGACCTTCTTCTGGCATATGGGTCCCGGGTTGACCGTGAACCTGAGAACCGCAGGCGCCGAGGTGTTCGACGGAACTGAGAAAGTCATGGAAATCGAGTTCCGTGCTGAGTCTGCTCTGAAGCTGCGGGTCGTCGAAGGCAGTGAGGATCCGAGCATCCAAGGTTGGTACTTTCCTGACTTCGGTCAAAGCATTCCCGCCCCCGTCATCCTTTTGGACATACACGCTGCGGATCTCACATTGACGACGGAGGTAAGGCTGTCTGACTTTGTGTGGACTCAGGGCGAACCAAGGAGTTTCAACGACGCCCCCGAGCCGGTTGAAATCCTCAACGTGGGTGAACAGGCGTTGGAAACCTGGTCTTCGCTGGGATCGAGCAAACACGGCGTACTGATTATCACCAATTATACCGACGACGCTCATCGGCATCGCCTGGTCGCCGCGCTTGCCAACTCCGATCACACGGTCGTGTACATGACCAACATGGTGGGTCTGACCACTGAACCAAAGAACTCAGAACCGAAGCGCCTCGGTGCTGAAGTTGGAGCCGAAGACACTACCCCTGGAGGGCTGCCACCCGAAGAGGTCGTACAAGCAATCACCGACCTCATCCATTCGCAAACTAAGCGTGGTGTGCAAATGAGTGTCGCTACAGTTGGGCAAAGCTTCGGACCTGGCGCACTAGCAGCTTTGGAAACTAAGGTGCCGCTAATCGCTTTCGACCCAGCCCTTCCATACTCACCAGGAGACGCCCGTGGTGGCGGGGTCGAGGAGCGCATTTCCGAGCTGGCGTCGGATCGGCAATACGGCGACGTCGAAGTTGTTTCCACCAGTGATTCGATTGACGATGTCGGCCGCATCCTTTGCCTAGTCGGCTCGTCGGTGAGCGTCCATCACAAGTTCGACGATCTTCTGCGTGCAGATGTTGAAGACAGCTTCTCGGGCTTTCTGGCAAACGTCCTCGACGCCAGAGAAGGGACTTCGCTGAGATACTTCGCAGTTTATGACCGCGTTTCAAAGGAATTCATCCTAGAAGTGCCCGACGCTGTCGACGCCGAGGTCTCGGTACGGGTCTTCCACGGCAAGAAGCAAATGCACGCGATGCCGTACGCCTTCGGCGCTGTCCACCGCATTGCGTACACTGGTGCGATCGGTCCGCACCGTCTTCGGGTCCACATCCGCGGTCCCAGGTTTGCCGAGCCTATTGCTTTTACCACTACCGCGGTCCGCGTGCGCTGAGGAATGCAGGTCGCCGCCACAACTAGCATTGTGAATAGGCTCATCCGAAGGACGTGCACGTCGACTCGCCTGGTTGTCGCGTGTCATGTACTCTTCCAAGCCAGTTGACTTCGGCTTTGCTCTATTCGCAGTGTGGCGGACACCTTGGATTTGGTTCCGGTGTGGGGAAGTCTCAATCGATCTTTCTTCGGGCCAAACCACACGTGCCTGGCACCCGACAGCACCGGTGGGTTACGTGTGCCCGCACGCAGCCAATTGCCACGTTGGGTTCAGAAAAGGTAGTGGTCGGGGTTGAACCCGAAAGAATGGACGTCGCTGTTCGCAAGGAGTTCATTGTCGTCGATAGTCCAGGTGTGGCCATGGTCACCGCGCACCTGAACGAAGTTGAATCGATCAGCAGAATAGATGCGCGCGCCTTCTGAAATGAGACGTTGCTGGAGCTCGGTGTCTTCGCCGACCGTGCGTTCTTCGAACTGATGCTTTCGGAATAGTTCGCGCGCGCCGACGAGCGTCGGGCCCATGACAAGGTCGGTGAAGCGATGTTCGCGCTCCGGGAACCGGCACATGACGATGTTTCGACTTCGCAGGTGTAGGTAGTGGGCCTGCTTGCCGACTAGATCCGCTCCCGAATATCGCAATGCGGCCAGCTGATCCGACAAATAGTGTCGTCCGTAGAGGTCGTCATCATCCATCTTTGCAATTGTCTGGCCATCAGATGCTTGGATGCCTCGGTTGAGACAAGTGCCGAGTGTCTCGGTGGCATCCACGCGCACCAGTTCGAAGTGGTCGATTCCGAGATCACGTGCCTGAGCGAACAGATCCTTCGGGACGTCGATGCCGTGCGCGACCAAAATCAGCTGCTTGCCCGCGAAGCTTTGCGCCGCGTGAGTTTCAATGACATGGGAAAGATGCTCCCGACGGTTGGTCGAGACAACCGCTGACACGGTGGTCCGCAACGGATCGTCGAAATCCACCCCGATCGATTTCATCACGGTCATTGCCCTGTGGCTATACGTGTGCTCGTTCCAGATTCGACGTTGTGCCTTGTGCACGATTCGACTGCGTAACTCTTGGCTGCGGACGAGGGCCCGGAGCGTCCATTCCGCATCAGACTTCGTTTCGGGCTGAGGTACCTCATCTTGCTCGAAGAACCTTTTTGTCGCGGCGCTCGGTGTCGTCACGACCGGAGTTCCAGACGCGGAGATTTCGAATATCCTGCGCGCACACATACTGGGAGAATCCACGACCGAATTGACGTTGAGGAACACTTTGTAATGCTTGTACGCAGTGAGGAGACTGCGATAGGGCAGAGACCCTACGACCCGATCTGCGAGTCCGTCCGGGAACTGATAACGTTCGTCGTCGCCGAGGAATCTTGAGAAGATCTCGAGGCCGAAATCCATCCGATTGGAGACAGCTTCCGCGGCTCCCAGCAGTAGGTCCATCTGCGCCCTGCGCTCAGGGAACTTGTGGGCGAAGTACATTCCAGCGAAGGCGATGTCGCGGGCCGCAAAGCCTCGAGCTGGCCGAGCCGGCGAATGTATCGCTGGTTGAGCGGCGAAGGGCAGGACGTCGACCCTGTCATGTCCCAGCTCAACGCGGTACTTCGGTATCAGGCGAACGTCGCTCGTGAAGACGACATCACAACGCTTCGCCAGAGGAAGAAAGTCATCGTAGTGGGGTGGATCTTCCTTGTTCCAGAACACTGTGGTGAGTTCCCTGCGTCGGCATTCGTCCAAAAGTGCGATTACGTCAGGCTTGAGGCCGGAATCGCCGGTGAGTTGGTACTTCCATTCTCCCCCGTTGCCGTTCCACGCAGATTCGATGAACACGAAGTCAAGGTCGTCGAGCTGCCTGTTCCAGTCGGCACGACTGAGCGGAACCAGGGTCCATTCGTAGCCGAAGCTTTCGGCCGAGAACTCGTCGAGGATTACCCCGGCACGGATTTCGTCGAAGATAGGGCGCCGAGATGACCGTGGCTGCTCAGGAAACAGTTCGGTAAGAGATAAGGAGTCGAGCTTGGCTGCCCTGATCGTAGGCGCAGGTTCCACGCCGGGTTGCCAGATGCGACGCCGCCGTTGCCAGGTCCTAAACTGACCGATTCCCCCGCGCCTGAGGTGCCACAGGGCAGTCCTAACTGTGCGCATTCGCGTCGCAACCAATGTTCATGTCCCTTCTGAGCCGACAAGCTGTTTTCGATCGCTGATGGATGCTCTTGCGAACTAGAGGTGAACTCTCCGTGCCGAGTGCGATTTTGTGAACGACACGACGATGCCGTTTCTCAATGTTCACGGTGAAGCGCCGAGTTTGAGCTCTTTCGACTTCGCCTCAGACGCGATCTGTGTATCTGCCAAGTCTGGATCAATAGTACAATCGTTGAGTTGATCGGCGCTGGCCAGTGCCCTCTAGCGCTCATGGCGAAGCGGGCATTTGGCAGGAAACCGAGCGTTCTCGCTGAGTGAAATGAGGAATGTGGGAAGTAGGACTGGACCCGAAGCCTCACGCACCCGTTTCGCCAAGGATCTTCTGGCCATTGTTCGATCCTTGGCGGATGGCCTCGTCTTCGCACTCATCGTCTGTGCGATGGTTCTCTTCCGCTTCGACTTCCACCTCACGTCGCTCAGTCTCTCCGGGATGCTCGTGTCTGCGGGTATCGCCCTCGTCGTATTCCTCGTATGCGGTCCGCTCGCTGTTTATCGCGGACGCTACCATTCCGGTTCCCCGGATCAATTCGCTGCAATGGCCGGCACGGTCGCTTTGGCCGTCGGCCTGATGTGGGTGGCCGAATTCGCGTTCGCCTCTCAACTGCTGATTCCCACCAGCGTTCCCATTGCCGCGGGCGCAATGATGCTTGTAGTCAAGAGCTTGGAAAAATGGATCCGGCGAAACTATCGGCAACGACTGCGGGCGGGATCCCGTTCTTCCAAACCTGCACTCATCATCGGAGCGGGGACGCAGGGTACGCGGGCTCTCGATATGATCGCAGAAGACAGGAGCCACGAGTACGCGGCCGTTGGACTGCTCGATGATGATCCCCACAAACGCCATCTGCGCTACAACGGTATTCGCGTTTTGGGACCGATCTCCGACCTGGCCAATCAGGTCGACAGGACCGGCGCCACGGTTGTCATCATCGCGATTGCCGATCTTCCCCCCGAAATGCTCCACCGCATCGCCTCAAGCCTCGACGGTCGGCCCGTCTCTATCAAGATCCTCCCGACAATTTCCGAATCCGATCTCGGTCGTCAGGAATCACACGTCCCCGCCGTCTCGGATCTGCGCACCAGACACTTCCGCGACATCAGCCTCGAAGACCTCATCGGACGCAAACCGATCTCAACGAATATCGACGACATCTCGACCGCGATCAGCAACCGCGTGGTTCTCGTCACCGGAGCCGGCGGCTCGATCGGTTCGCAACTGTGCCGACAAGTCGCACGATTCACCCCGGCAAGACTTGTGATGACCGACCGTGACGAGTCCGGCCTACACGCGACTCAGCTCGGTCTCGAAGGATCGGCCCTGCTGACCAGCGATGACCTCGTGCTGGGAGATCTTCGAGACCCCGCATTCGTCGACGCTCTCATAGCTGAGGTCAAGCCGGATATCATCTTCCATGCTGCAGCCCTGAAACATCTCACGTTCCTCGAGCGGTTCCCCGAGGAAGCCATCCGCACGAATGTCGGCGCGAGCCTGGACCTGCTCAACGCCTCCCTCGCCAATGATGTCGATTCGTTCGTCCACATCTCGACAGACAAGGCTGTGAACGCGACGTCGGTACTCGGCCGGACGAAGTTCTCGATCGAACGCGCCATCGCCTCGGTGGCAGCCGAATCGGGGCGTCGCTACATGTCGGTGCGATTCGGCAACGTTCTCGGCTCACGGGGATCAGTCCTCGAGACGTTCGTTGCTCAGGTCGCTGCAGGTGACCCGGTGACAGTGACCGATCCCGAGGTCACTCGCTACTTCATGACAGCAGACGAAGCTTGCGAATTGGTGCTCCAAGCCGCGGCGATCGGTCAGCCGGGTGAGACTCTCGTCCTCGACATGGGTTTACCCATCAAGATCGACGACCTCGCTCGTCGGGTGATCGCGCTCAGTGGCCGCTCGGATGCCCAGATCGTCTACACGGGTCTGCGCCCGGGTGAGAAGCTCACGGAGTCTCTGCTGTCGCTTGGTGAGGAAGACATCCGCCCGGTGCACCCGTTGATCACACAGGTGAAGATCGTCCCGATTGAGATCTCCGCTCTGCGCGCCGTGGTCACTCACGCTCGTGACGCCAGTGCCTATGATCGGCGCGACGATCTGGCTTCCGAACTCGAGAGTGTCCTCGACGTTTCTGATCTCAGGGACGACGGCGCGCTCTCAACTCAGGCAACTCGAACCCTCGAGGCACAGAGGTCACGCATTGCCGACGAGGCAGACGTCACTCCCGACGAAGGCGCAGGTGTGGGGGACGCGAGCAGATGACTGTGCTGCCCGTTGTTGTCTACTTCGTCGCGGCAACAACGACGATAGGCACTGCATTGGCGGTATTCCCTTTGCTCCGCCGCGCAGGCGTCGTTGATGTGCCATCGCATCGGTCGTCACACACCGAGGTCACAGTGCGCGGCGGCGGAATCGCGATCGGTTGCGGTGTCACCATCGCGACGATCGTCGCCACCGTATGGAACATACTTGAGAACGGTGCCTTCGGGCTCGGCGGAATCCTCATGTCCGTCGGTTTCCTCGTCCTGACCTGGTGCTATTCGGTGATCGGAATGAGTGACGATCTCGATTCGCTTCAACCTGTCGCACGTCTGATCGGCCAGGTGGCGCTGGCGCTCATCTTCAGTGGATGCATCACGCTGGTCTCGGACCATGGAATCTCCCAGGTGATCGTCTTCGCGGCGATCGGTGTAACCCTTGTCAATGCGGTGAACTTCGTCGACGGACTCAACGGCTACGTCACCGGCTGGGCGATCGTCACCGGCTCTTGGTACGCTTTCGTCGCTTCATGGACCGGGCAGGACGACGTCATGTTGCTCGCACTGGCGCTGACAGGAGCCGCCTGCGGCTTCTTACCCTTCAACATTGGGAGGGCACGAGCGTTCCTTGGAGATACCGGAAGCTACGGGATCGGGGCAGCAGTCTTCGCTCTCGCCGTGTGGCTCTTCGTCTCTGGTACTCCTATTGTCGTTGTCGTCGCACCGCTCGTGTTCGTTCTCTTCGATGTCGGATCCACGATTGTGTGGCGGCTGTTCCAGGGCGAGAACATCCTCCTCGCTCATCGCAAGCACATCTATCAGCGGATCCAACAGGCCGGTTGGTCCCACGGGACGGTGTCGCTGTTTCACGCCGCGCTCACAGTAGTGGCATGTGTGCTCGCCGTGCCGACCCTCATCTCCGGGAACACTGCTTCGACCTATCCGGCGCATGTGTTCTGGGTCGGCCTGATCGTGCTCTACACCTTCGTTCCGCTGTGGCTGCGACGACGCGACCCGACTCGGACGGTGGCGGCGTGAGGATCCTCCTGTTCTCGCACTACTACTGGCCGGAAGTCGGAGCGCCGCAGCGCCGGTGGAGCACCTTGGTCAGTCATCTCATTGCCAACGGCCATGAGATCGTCGTCGCCGCCCCGCATCCTCACTATCCGTATACTCGGCGCGACGAGTTCTTCGGATCACGCGTCGGGCACCGGCGAACCCGCGTTGAGGCTCGTCTGGGTGGAAGTTGGGACACGGGGGAATTCGGTGAGCGCATCATCCGCGTGCCCTATCTCCACAGTGGAGCGTCGATGGCCCGGCAGATGCTCGACCAGACGGTCGCGGCAGCGGCAGCGGTCAGCACCTCGCTACGCTCCATGCGGGGGACACAGCGACCCGACGTCATCATCTCGACCACACCGGCGCTGCCGACGCTGCTGGCCGGCGATGTCGTGTCCCGACTGCTTCACGTACCCCATATCGCCGAGGTGCGCGATGCGTGGCCGGACCTCATCCATGAATTGTCTCTGGTGACGAATGCGACGGGACGCTTACTCCCAACGGGTCTGACCGGAAAGCTCGAGGACTCTGTTCTGCCCGGATTCTTCACGAGGGCGCAGCAACGCGCCGCGGCTGTCGTCGTGACCACAGAGAGCTTTGCCCACCGTCTTCGCGATCGAGGTATCAACGCGACTGTGGTGCGGAGTGGGGTGAGCCGCGCGGAGATCGAATCCGAGAATTTCGACGCCGGTGTCCGGTCGCAGAGCCGCGACGGGGTGAATCTACTCTACGTCGGCACAGTCGGCCGGTCACAGGACCTGGGTTGTGCCATCCGGGCCGCGGCGCTGGTGCCGGGAGTCTGCCTACGAATCGTCGGAGACGGAGCGGACAAAGCCGCCCTTGTCGCATTGGCGGAGAAGCTCGCCGCGCCTGTCGACTTCTACCCACAATCGACAGGCACCGAACTTGCGTCGCATTGGGACTGGGCGGACGCCGGCCTCGTCAGTCTGGGTGATGTTCCCGCACACACTCGCACGGTGCCGTCGAAACTGTATTCGCTGATGGTTCGACGTGTGCCCGTATTGGGCATCGTCGCGGGGGAGGCTGCAGAGATCATCACAATCAACGGTGCAGGAATCGTGGCGCATCCAGGGGACATCGCTTCGATCGCCGAGGCGATGAGGCTCTTCTCCAGTTCAGTCGTCGAACCGAGTCTCCGTGCGCGGCAGTGGGCGGTCGACCATGCCTCGGTGGAGGTCATGGGCAGTTCCTACGACGCCTTATTGGAGGAGGTGTGCCGGTGAATCCGCTCTTCTTGTGTCGGCAGATGGTCAACGTGATCGCCACGACAGCGGCACACGTGTGTGAGGACAGGGTCTTCTTCGGCATGCAACTCGCGAGGCGCCTTCCCTCCTCGGCATCGCGAACGGTCGGTCGGCTCCTCAAGCCTCTCCCCAGCCCCGCGAGCCGAACGGCAGCGGCATGGCTGCTCGGAAAGGAATCTTGCGCTCGCGAGCTGGTCAGCAAGTACGAAGCAGCGCGGCCCTCGCGTCTTCTCGGTGAGATTGCGCTCAACCTCGGTCAACTGGAATCGGCAGCGCGGATCGCCGACAGAATCGCCAACGGTTCGTCACTGCGCTCGAGAGTTCTCTGGAGCGATGGACGCATCGATGACGCCATCGCCGCACTCGACGACGGCGGCAGGCGCCGGCGTCTCGTCGCTGAGAAGCGGTCGCTTGAACCCGGATGGTGGCCAGAAGTCTCCGGCGTTCCATCGCGGGACCGAGCGCCGACCGAACATGGTTCGGCACACCCAGCGTCTCTGCATGTGCTGACGAACTCCCTTCCGCATACGCGCTCGGGCTACGCCTATCGCAGCCACCTCATTCTCAAGACCCTGCGGGATGCCGGCCATACAGTGATGGCCGCGACCCGCCCTTCCTACCCGATGACTATCGGCAGGCTGAGTCCGACGCCTGTCGAATCCGTGGACGGCGTCGATTATCTCCGCTATGTCCCGCTGCTGCCGACCAGCACACCCACGGCGCGCCTGAATGAGCAGGTGAGTTGGATATCCGACCAAGTCTCCCGGCGAGAAGTCGATATTCTGCATACCACCACGCATTACGTCAACGGGCTGGCTACCGGTGCCGCAGCGCGTGCGATCGGAATTCCTTGGGTCTATGAAGTCCGAGGAGTGCTGGAGGAGACCTGGGCCGCGGCCGGCGGTGGAGTCGCGGCGCGCGCGGCCCGTCGAGCCAGCCAGCGTTTCGCCATGATGCGGGAGAAGGAAATCGAGGTCGCTCGAGCCGCCGACGCCGTCATCACCCTGGGGGAGACGATGCGGGAGCATCTCATCGACAGTGGGGTCCCTGCAGATACGATTACCCTGATTCCCAACTCGGTGTCAGAGGCCGTGGTCAATGCCGACGTCACACGGTCCCCAGCGGAAGTCAGAGCCGAACTCGGCTTGCCCAGAGACGGCATTTGGGTAGGGACCGCGGCGTCAATCGTCGGGTACGAAGGTCTGGACGACCTCGTCGATGCAGTTGCGATCGCCCGGAGTCAGGGAGTCGATCTCCGGCTCCTCGTCGCCGGGGACGGTGTGGCACTTCCCGAGTTGCGCGAGCGAGCGGCAGCGCTCGGAGACAGTGCGGTGTTCACGGGGCGAGTCTCTCAGCCCGCCGCGATCGAGTACCAGCTTGCGCTCGATGCCATCGTCGTGCCACGGAAGGACGAACCAGTGTGTCGGCTCGTCACGCCAATCAAACCTGTCGAAGCGATGGGTCTGGCGCGACCGGTGGTCATCTCCGACCTTCCCGCTCTGAGAGAATTGGTACCAGCCAAGGCTGGGCGGTGGACCGATCCGGAGAACCCGCAGTGCCTGGCCGCTGTGCTCGCCGAGCTCGCGCTAGATGCGACGGCAAGAGAGCGCTTCGGAAATAGTGGTCGAGAGTATGTGTTGTCAACGAAGCGGTGGAAGGACATCGGTCAACGTTATGGTGAGGTCTATGCCCAGCTGTTGGGAGCGGAACCGAAGTGAGTAAGTCCATGAACCCGCTTGGCCTGATGTCGATTCCCTCGGTGTCCAGTGAGGGCCTCGTTCCTGTCGGCAAACGGACAAGTCTGCGAAGCTATCTGTCGAGCCTGTGGGAGCGACGGTTCTTCATCATCGCGGAATCCCGTGCAAAGGTCAGTGGTTCGACTCGGAAGAACATCCTCGGTTATGCCTGGCTTTTCATCAATCCATTGCTCTCCGTGCTCGCATTCTGGTTCATCTTCGGATTCATCCTCCAGTCCTCTCGAGGTATCGACAACTTCATCGGCTATCTCGTGATCGGTGTGTTCTTCTTCGGTTACACCGGCAAGTCCATGACTGGCGGCACCGGCGCCATCCGGGGTGGTGCGTCGATGATCAAAGGATTCCAGTTTCCCCGTGCAGCCTTGCCGATCTCGGTCGTCGTGCGCAACTTCCTCGACTTCATTCCGAGCCTGGCAGTGATGGCCGTTGTCCTCGCGGTTCTCCCGCCTGCAGAAGTGCTCACTTGGCGCATCTTGTTCCTTGTCCCTATCGTTGTCCTCCAGACGATGTTCAATGTCGGACTGGCATGCTTCTTGGCACGAGTCGGGCACAAGTTTCCCGACACCTCGAATCTCATGTCCATCATCAGTCGATTCTGGCTCTATGGCTCTGGCGTGTTCTTCTCCATCGAACAACGTCTTGCGGATCATCCAACTCTTCTGGCTGTTATGCAGGTCAATCCAATGCACTCGTTCCTCACTCTGGCCAGAGACTCGCTGCTCTACGGAGTTGCTTCGCCGACGTGGATGTGGGCATCCGCCATTCTCTGGTCTCTCGGACTTCTCATCGTGGGATTCCTATTCTTCTGGCGAGGGGAGGAGAACTATGGCCGACTCTAAATCTGCAGTCACCCCCGACCTGGCGGCGTCCGAACCGAATATCGTGGCAGAGAACGTGCAGGTACGATACACCGTGCCTACTAACGATCCTTCGAAGGGATCCAAAGGGATCAGGCGCGTTGCGAATGCCATCTCGGGACGCAACGGTACGACGACTGTGCGTGCACTGCGCGGAGTCAATCTCGTCGCTCGAGAAGGCGAGATGGTCGGAATCGTCGGGGCGAACGGGTCAGGCAAGTCAACGCTTCTGCGCAATATCGCTGGCGTTGAGCAGCCGGACCGAGGACGGGTCCTCGTGCGCTTTCAGCCGCTCCTGCTCGGCGTCAGCGCAGCTCTGCAGCCGTCACTCTCCGGAGGAGAGAATGTCCGCCTCGGCTGCTTGGCGATGGGTCTGACCCCGGATGAAGCTTCAGATGCCTATGACTACGTCGTCGATCTTTCTGCATTGGGATCGGCGATCCATCGTCCCATGGGCACATATTCATCCGGTATGGGGGCACGTCTGCGGTTTGCGATCGCGCTTGCTGCCAGGCCGAAGATCCTGCTCATCGACGAGGCGCTCTCGACGGGTGACGCGACATTCGCTGAGCGCAGCGAACGGGCGATGGACGAGCTCCTTGCCGAGGCGGGTACCGTCCTGCTCGTCAACCACGCAGCGAAGGTGATCCAGGAACTGTGCACCCGCGCCGTGTGGATGCACAAGGGCGAGATTCTCATGGACGGTCCAGCTGAGGCGGTCGCTGAGAAATACCGTTGGTGGGCGTGGAACGTCGCCAAGGGTGAAGAGGACATTGCCGACAAACTCCTTGCGGACGTGATGAGCAATGCGCGGCAGGAAGAGATCAACGTCCTCGAGCCGGAGCTGGTTCGGAATCCGATACCGCGCCATGCTGCGCGGCCGACAAAGAAGAAGGGTATTGCTGCGCGTCACGTGAGAAGGCGAGACGAACGACGTGAGGTCGAGGAAGAGTCGATACCCCAATTCGCGGCTGCTGAGCCTCACGCGTGGCCTGAGGAGATCACTGCACCCACCTCGACCGCGACGTTCCCTGTCCTGCCCAAACGGGCAACCGAGGCGGTCGGCTCACAGCACTGGAACGAAGAACCGCCGCCGCTGCGGCTCCACCCAGGTGACAAGAGAGTGATCCTCCGCGCGGCCGATCCCAACGACAGGGCATCGTCGGTGGCGGCTTCCGGTGACCTCACGGGTCAGCGTCTCGCTTCCAAGGTCCGCTTGATCGCGGATCAGCGGTACGCCGATCGGATGCGCAAACGACGGGCGTCGGGTGAAGCTCCACATGCCCCGGCAACAGGCATTGACGACTCTTCGGAGCCTCGACGTCGGTCTCACACCACAGAGGACGCTCGGCGGTGAACATCGCGATCTTCGGCTCGTGCGTCAGTCGCGACACGTGTGAGTTCATGACCGATGGGGCGGTTCGTGCGTACGTCGCTCGGCAGTCGGTGAGGAGTCTGCAGAACCCCCACGGAACGGCCGGTGTCGACCTGAGCGACCTGACATCACCGTTCCAGGAGCGGATGGTCGTCGGAGACCTCGAAGGCAATGGCGCTCGCCGCATCATCGAGATTGCCGACGACCTTGACGTCGTTCTCGTCGATCTTGTCGACGAGCGGCGTGGATATTGGCTCTACGAGGACGGTTCGTCCATGACCAACTCGATCGAGGTGGAACTCTCGGGGGCTGCGAGAGCCGCACGACGTGAAGGCGCGCGCTTGGTGGAATTCGGTACCGATGAGCATTTCTCAGCGTGGAGAGAAGGCTTCGAGTACCTCGTCGCTGAACTTCGTCGAGCAGGTCTCCTCGAGAAGACCGTGTTCGTCGACGTTGAGTGGGCCGCAGCGATCGAAGGGTCGCCACACCCGCGGGGAGATGTTGCGAGCGTACTCAGCCGTCATGGCCGGCGGTTGCGTCGAGGAGCACGAGAAGCCGGCCGCAGACTGTCCACCGGTGCTTCGGTGGCGGAGGCGTGGCGGCGCTTCTCCGAGATCAAACCGACTGAAGCCGAAGAGTTCGCCGATCGCGCTGCCGAAGCCAACGAGAAGTTCGTGCGCTACCGTGAAACCGCGCATTCTCTGCTAGGCAGGGGAATCGTTCGGTCGAGCAGTGAGGTGCGGATCAGCCGAGAGCACAAATGGGGTCCTCAGCCCTTCCACTACCGCGATGAGGACTACCGGTCACTGGTCGAAAGCATCCGCGAGCTCGTCGCCGACCGCAAGTGACGAACCAGCTTCGACCTGTCCTGTGCGTCCCCTACGATAGAGATCGACGGCTCATGCAGGCTGTCGGATGTCGATGCCGAAGAGTCTGCCGGGGTGGTGAAACGTGAAGCGAACTCTGCAGGTCGTTGGTGCGCTGGCGTCAGCGCTGGTGATCGTGGGATGCTCGTTCAACCCGGCGACGAGGGACTCCGCAACGGATTCGTCTCAGACGGCGCCCAGTCCTACACCGACGGTGTTTACCCAGAACCTCGGTTCCGGACCGCCCGGCGATGCCGGAACGATCGCCATCAGCGAAGACGCAGAGGGCGAGGACTTCGGCGCATCGAATATCGGCATCTCGTTCGAGGCGACCGACCTCGCCGATCCGCGACTCGACCCGGCGGCATCCAACCTCGACGATCTGCTCAGATCCCTCGGCAGCCCGGCGCTGCGATTCGGCGGCAACGGACTCGACCGACGGACGTTCTGGACATCGACAGGGGAGACCCCGCCGAAGCCCGAGCAGGTGGCGGTCACGCCTGACAACCTGAGGAACCTCAAGAAGCTCGTCGACGCCACCGGCTCGACCGTGACGATCGGCATTCCGCTCGGCACCTACGACCCCGAACGTGGTGCCGACATGGCGGTCAACGCCGTCGACATCCTCGGCGATTCCCTCGTGGGACTGGCGATCGGCAACGAACCCAACGGCTACACCGTCACAGACGTGCCCAACGGCGCCGTCCGCGGGGACGGCTGGAACCGCGGCGAATACGTCAAGCAGCTCGAAGCCTACGCCGACGCCATCCACGCGAAGCGCCCGGACGCCCCCATCATCGGCCCCGACGCCTACGACGGCGCCTGGATGGACGCCTTCGTCGGAGCTGATGTCGACAACACGACCGCCATCGCGCAGCACTGGTACCAACTCTACGAATGCGACTCCACGCAGGTGCCCGGCCGTGGCCCGCAGGCGGAGAACCTCGTTGCCCCGTCCGCGAAGGCAGCGGCGAAGGAGAACCTCGAGATCGGCCTGGCCAAGGCCGACGCCGCCGGCCTCCCGCTCTGGCTCGAGGAGACCGGCCCGACGAGCTGCGGCGGCACGAACGACACCTCCCTGACCAACGCGATGTCCCTCTGGGCCGCCGACTTCACCCTCTACGCCGCCTCCCTCGGCGTCGATCGCCTGGCCATGCACTCGATGCTCGGCGCCTGCAACGGCGGTGCCCCGATGTCGCTCGTCTGCGACCCCGCCGACCACGGCACCGCGTCGTCCACTCTCCAAGGCCGACCGCACTTCGCGGCGATGCGCCTCCTCGTCCCGAGCATCGGCGGCACCTTCACGAAGACGGGCATCGACGGCGGCGGAAACATGAGCGCCTACACCGTGACGAAGAACGACGGGAAGACGTTGGTGACGACGGTCATCAACGCCAACGACGCCGCTGACATCGGCGGCAACCCTGTCACGCTCGAGATCCCCGACGGCTTCTCCGTCGACCGGGCCTCCCAGATCTACGGACCCTCGAACGAAGCGACGAACGCCACCGAGGTCATCCCCGCGAACCCGCTGCCCGACAGTGTTCCCTACAGCGGGCCGACCCCGACAGCGAGCCCCACGGACGACAACGACCTGCGCATCGACCTCGCCGCGAGTTCAGCGACCGTGTTCATCATGAGTAGGGACTGACGCGGCTCGCACTCTCTCGGCTTCGCCTCAGTACCCGAGCGACGCGACGTAGCGGAGGAACTCCTTGAGGTCATGCCCGCCGAGCGCCTGCCGGAGAGCCGGTAGCGCCTCGGCGTCGAAGGACACTCGTACCGTGCCGTCCTCGAGGCGCTCCGAGGTCGCCGGCACCGTGACGGCGACGACGTCGTCCTGCGGGATCTGCCGGATGACATTGGCGAACTTCCCCAACTCGATCGTCGTCAGCCCACGATCGGTGCGGACCCCGGCTGACACCGCGCCCAGCACCGCGGTGAGCTTCGCCGGATCCTTCGCCAGCCCGCCCTGCCGCAGCGCCTGGACGAGGGCGCGCAGTAGCGCCCGCTGATTGCGGGTGCGCGTCTGCCCGGCATCGTCGACGACAGCCGCCGACGCGAACGTCACCGCGGCGGCGCCGTCGAGGGCGTTCGTCCCTTCGACGAACGACGTACCCCCAGCCACGAACGCGGTCCGACCGTAGACGGCGACGGGACCGATGACGTCGATGACGTTGCCGAGCGCCTCGGCGGAGAGCTCGACGACATGGTCGACGCGGACCCCGAAGACCTCCTCGGCGATGGCGACGAAGACCGGCCACCCGCCCTCGTCGACGAGGGAGGCGAGGCTGCGCCCGGATTCGATCTCGACGGACGGGTTGAGGGCGAGGAATCCTGCCGTGTCACCGGTCGCCGGCACATGGACGAGGGCGAAGAGGTCGTTGACGCTCGAGTCCGCCGTCGCGCCGGGTTCGACCGGAGCCGACCCGGACCCAGCCGGGGTGGTGACGCGCAGAGCGATCATCCGTGCGCCACTGGCCGAGGGGCGGATGTCGGCGGGCGGGAACGCCTGCTCGTCGGTGAGCTTGCGGGAGGAGTCGTCGAACGCCGCCCGGGCCTTGTTGATGTCGCCGAGCGACCCCAGGGCCGATGCCACCGTCTTGAGCTTGACCATCGCCGTTCCCCTCTCAGCGCCTCTCGATTCTCCGCGTCGGTGAACCCGACCCGGGAAGCCGACGGCAATCGACCCCGTGCGGACTCACACCTCAGTCGCCGACCACGGACGAGATCCAGGTGGAAGGGGAGGTGAGAGGCTCACTGACGCACCTCAAACTCTATCGCCACCGGCAGGACAAAGGGAGCGAACACGACGGGGCGGAGGCGCAATCGCGCCTCCGCCCCGTCGGATGGGCAACTGTTCAGTCCGCCGTCATCTCGCGCTCACGTCCGCGACAGCGTGGCCGGTGACCCGGACTCCGGTGCCTCCACCTCGGGCGACTCGACGGTGCCGCCGTGGTTCTCCGGGTCGAGGCTGAGCTCGTCGAAGGGACTCGACCCGTCGAGCGCCGCCCGCGCCTGGTTGAGATCGAGCTCCTTCGTCCACCGGCCGATGAGCAGGGTGGCGACGGCGTTGCCGGTGAAGTTCGTCAGCGCGCGGGCCTCGGACATGAACTTGTCGATGCCGACGATGACGCCCATGCCGTCAAGCAGCTCGGGCCGGTGCGCCTGGAGACCGGCGGCAAGGGTCGCGAGCCCGGCACCGGTGACACCGGCCGCACCCTTCGAGGCGATGATCATGAAGACGAGGAGCGAGATCTGCTGCCCAAGATCCATCGGCATGCCCATCGCACTCGAGACGAAGAGCGCGGCCATCGTCAGATAGATCGCAGTGCCGTCGAGGTTGAACGAGTACCCGGTGGGCACGGTGATGCCGACGACCGGCTTCGAGACCCCGGCATGCTCCATCTTCGCGAGCAAACGCGGCAGCGCCGACTCCGACGACGAGGTCGAGAAGATGAGCAGGTACTCGCGGGCGAGGTACTTCATGAGGAGGAAGATGTTGAGTCCGGTGACGATCTTGAGCAGACCGCCGAGGACGATGACGATGAAGAGCGCGCACGTGAGGTAGAAGGCGCCCATGAGCACGGCCATCGACCCGATCGCCGCCCACCCGGTGGCGCCGACGACCGCGGCGATGGCACCGAAGGCGCCAACGGGGGCTGCCCACATGATCATCATCATGAGCTTGAAGACGACGGCCTGGATGTGGCGGATGCCGGTGATCACCGGTTCGCCCGCCTGGCCCATCGACTGCAGGGCGAACCCGACGAGGAGGGCGAGGACGAGGGTCGGCAGCACCGGGATGTCCCCGGGGATGAGGCCGAGGAGGAAGACGACGGTCGCGTTCTCCTCCCCGCCGGCGGCATCCTCGTACGGCTTGAGCTGAAGCCCGGTGCCGGGGTGGATGATGTTGCCGACGACGAGGCCGATGATGAGCGCCAGGGTGGCCATGCAGAGGAAGTAGATCATCGCCAGACCCCCGACCTTGCCGACGGTCGCGGCCTTCGCGACCGATCCGACGCCGAGGACGATCGTGCAGAAGATGATCGGGGCGATGATCATCTTGATGAGCGCGATGAACGCCGTGCCCAGCGGCTTGAGCGCGATGCCGACCTCCGGGGCGATGAGGCCGATCGCGGCTCCCGAGACCACGGCGACGATGACCATGATGTAGAGCCAGTGGGTGCGGTCCCGCTTCTTCGCAGGAGTCTGCGCTGTGGGCGCGGGGGTCGTGTTCTCAGGCGGCATTGCCTTGTCTCCTCATTGAGTGATCGATGGGTTTTTCGCTCACCCAGAGTGGCAAGGGTCGTGACGCCTGTCACGGTTGCGTTCATAGTGTTCATGGCCGGGCGGGCGTGCGAAGCTTGTCTCGGTGGGAAGGAGAGACGATGGCGACATCACGCACGTCCGGGCGCCGGTCGGTGCCCTTGGCGCGGCGGCTCTTCGTCCTCCAGCTCGTCCTCATCGTCGCCGTGTGCGCGGTCCTCAGCGTCACCAGCTACCTCACCGCCCGTGACTCCGCGCGGGATGCGACCGCGGACCGGGTCCTCAGCATCGCCGAGACCCTGGCCAACGACCCCTTCGTCGCCGAGGCGGTGACCGGCCCCGACCCGTCCGCCCGGCTCCAGCCGTACGCGCAGACCGTCGTCGACACCGCCGACGTCGACTTCGTGACGATCATGGACCGCGACCGCACCCGCTACACCCACCCGGATCCCGACGAGATCGGCCGGCCCTACATCGGCAGCATCGACACCGCCCTGACCGGGCGGGCCGAGACCGAGGAGTACGTCGGCACCCTCGGTCCCTCGGTGCGGGCGATCGTCCCCATCGTCGACGACACCGGTGGAGTCACCGCGATGGTCGCCGTCGGCGTCACCCTCGAGACGATCTCGCTCACCCACGCCGCGGCGCTGCCGCAGATCCTCATCATCGCCGCCGTCGCCATCGCCCTCGGCGGGCTCGGCGCGTGGATCCTCAGCCGCTACCTCCGCCGTGTCACCCTCGGCTACGGGCCCGAGGAGCTCAAACGGCTCTTCGCGTTCTACGACTCCGCGCTCCATTCACTCCGTGAGGGCCTCATCCTCGTCGACGACCGCGGACAGCTCGTCCTCTACAACGATGAGGCCGCCGCCCTCCTCGACCTTCCCCGTCCCACCGACGATGAGCCGGTTCCCCTCGCCGAGGTGGCGCTGCCGACCTCGATCCGTGACCTCCTCGACTCCGGTCGGGTCGCCGTCGACGAAACCCACCTCACCGCCGATCGTGTCCTCGTCCTCAACCAGAAGCGGGCCACACAGCCTCACGATCGCGCTTCCCGGCAGGGGGAGGCTTCCGCGGCGAGCGGCACCGTCGTCACCCTGCGCGACCGCACGGACCTCACCGAACTCACCGGTGAGCTCGAGACGATGCGGACCCTCTCCGAGGCGCTGCGCGCGCAGACCCATGAGCACGCCAATCGCATGCACACCGTCTCGACGCTCATCGAACTCGGGCGCAGCGCCGAGGCGGTCGACTTCGCCGTCCGCGACGAACAGGAGTCCCAGCGGCTCACCGACACCTTCGTCGACTCCCTCGACGAACCCTTCATCACCGCGCTCATGGTCGGCAAGGCCGCCCAGGCCCACGAACGCGGCATCGAACTCACCGTCTCCGCGACCGGGGAGCTGCCGCCGGGCAGCCTCGACGCCCGCGATCTTGTCACGATCGCCGGCAACCTCATCGACAACGCCCTCGACGCCGCCGCGGACTCGGCGGAACGGCCCGTGTGGGCGGACTTCGTCGCCGCCGACGGCGAGCTCATCATCACCATCGCCGACTCCGGTGCCGGCATCGACGAGACGGAGATCGACGCGATGCTCCGCCTCGGCGCCACAGGCAAAGCCGAGGCCGCGCACCCCGGCGGGCGAGGGTTCGGCCTCGCGCTCGTCCGGCAGGCGGTCGCCCGCCTCGGCGGGCAGCTCACGGTCGAATCCGACGGAGGGGCGATCGTCACGGTGACGCTGCCGGTGACACGGGCCGACGATCCGGCGGCAGGGAACGACCGCCTCGGCGAGGGGGATGAGACGACGACGGAGACAGAGACAGTGACAGGGAAGGGGCGGGAGCGCACCGATGGCCGCTGAGGAGAACGACCTGCGGGTCCTCATCGTCGAGGACGACCCGATGACGGCAGAGGCCCACGCGGACTTCGTCCGGCGGGTCCCCGGCTTCACGGTGGCCGGGATCAGCCTCGGCGGGACTGCGGCACTCGAGCGCTTCGACGCGTTGACCGCAGAGGGCAGGCCGGTCGACCTCGTCCTCCTCGACATGAACCTCGTCGACGCCCACGGGCTGGAGGTGGCCAAGCGGATGACGAGTCGGAACACCGGGGTCGACATCATCGCGATCACCGCGGTGCGGCATCTGCCGGTGATCCGCTCGGCGATCGCGGTGGGGATCACGCAGTACCTCATCAAACCGTTCGCGTTCGCCGCGTTCCGGGAGAAGCTCGAGAACCAGCGAGCGTTCCGGCGGGGTCTGAGCGGGGGAGGCGAGCTCGCGACGCAGGAATCGGTCGACAGCGCGCTCAGCGCCCTTAGGTCGGTCGCCCCGGGGCGCCTGCCCAAGGGGCTCATCGAGGAGACGCTCGAGACGGTCTCGGCGGCGGTGCGGGAGGCACCGGCGCCGGTGTCGGCGACCGAGGTGGGGCGGGCGCTCGACCTCTCCCGGGTCACGGTCCGTCGCTACCTCGAACACCTCGTGACCACCCGGCAGGCGGTCAAGCAGCCCCGGCACGGCACCCCGGGCCGCCCCGAGTACGAGTACCGCTGGGCGTAGGGGCGCGCGGAGAGGACCGCGGCGGCAGGCCACCGTCGGCGCGTCACTGCCTGCCCCCTCACTGCAGGGCGCTCAGCCTCGGCAGGGCTCCGGGGGTCTCGTGGACCGCGGCCTCGAGGTCGTCGAGGAACCGGGTGGCCCACCGGCAGAGACTGTGATCTGCCACCGTCGTCGCCATCGCCTCGATGCGCGAGTGCGCGCTCGCCGCCTCCGTCGCCACCGCCTCGGCGATCGCGTCCTTGAGCGCATCGCGGTCGTGCGGGTTGACGATGAGGGCCTCGGTGAGCTCATCGGCGGCACCGGCGAACTCCGAGAGGACGAGCACCCCGCCGCGGCCGCGCCGGGCGGCGACATACTCCTTGGCGACGAGGTTCATCCCGTCGCGCAGCGAGGTCGCGAGCAGGACATCGGCGGTGAGGTACCACTTGACGACGTCGTCGAACGGGTACTCGCGGTGGAGGTAGTGGATGCTCGCCCCGCCGAGGCCGCCGAACTTCCCGTTGATTCGCCCCACCGTCCGTTCGACGTCGGCGCGCAGCTGACGGTAGGCCGGGATCGCCTCACGTGAGGGTACGGCGATCTGGACGAACCGTGTCGTCGCCGGGTCGAGGGTGCCGTCGTCGAAGAGCTCCTCGACGGCGAGCAGCCGCTCGAGGATCCCCTTCGTGTGGTCGAGTCGGTCGATGCCGAGGAGCACGGTCTCCGGATCGCCGAGCTCGGACCGGATCCGGGACGGTGCCCCGTCGCGCACGGCGCTCTTCGCGAGCGTGCCGATGTGCTCGGAGTCGACGGAGACCGGATAGGCGCCGACGATGGTGCCGTCCTCGCGCGGGTCGACGCCGAGGATGCGGGTGCACGCGGCGATGAAGTTCTCGACGTCGGCCTGCCGTTGGAAGCCGATGACGTCGGCGCCGAGGATGCCCGAGAGCACCTCGGTCCGCCATGGCAGCTGCGCGAAGAGCTCGACGGGCGGGAACGGGATGTGCGAGAAGTACCCGAGGCGCACATCGGAGCGCATCGAGCGGACGAGTCCGGGAACGAGCTGGAGCTGATAGTCATGGACCCACACGAGCGCATCGGGTGCCGCCGAGGCGGCGACCTCCTCGGCGAAGCGACGGTTGACCCGCTGGTGGGCCTCCCACCATGACCGCTTGAACTGCGGGGCGACGACATGGTCGTGATAGAGCGGCCAGACGGTGCTGTTGGCGAACCCTTCGTAATGGGATTCGACCTCGTCTGCGCTCAGCCGCACGGGGATGAGCGCCATGTCGGACTGCTGCTCGGGTTCGGTCTCGTCGTCGGCGACGCCGGACCAGCCGACCCACGCGCCGCCGTGGCGCTGGGCGACGGGGGAGAGGGCGGAGACGAGACCGCCGGGAGAGGACCGCCAGGCGTCGGCGGCCCGCTGGCAGGGCAGCCGGTTGGCGACGACAAGGAACCTGTGGCGCTGTGCTTGTGTGGACACGATGATCTCTCAGCGACGGCCGGACGGCTGCCGCGATTCTCGGGGCCGGGCGCACCGGGAGGCGCTGCCTGTTCGCGACGAGAATACCGCCCTCTACTTTACGTCGTAAAGCCGAAAAAATGAACCCTGGTCGACTTGCCGGTGAATCGCCTTCTCGCGGCGGTCTCATGGCTTTTGTTGGCATTGGGATCCCAGTGGGATTACAGTGTAAGAAAGTAGCGAGGCGGCTTGTCTCCGCGCTGATCTCCTGGCCCTGGAAACCAAGGCCAGGCCGCTGATCCGCGACTCCTGTGAGCACGAGCGACCGATACGGTCGCGGCGGACTCAGAGGCCCACCGGATCCCATTATGCAGTTGAAGGAAGTTACTTATGGGTTTCATCGCTTATCTCATTCTCGGCCTCATCGCCGGTGCCATCGCCAAGGCCATCCTGCCCGGTCGGCAGGGCGGCGGCTGGATCGCCACCCTCATCCTCGGCGTCATCGGCGCCCTGGTCGGTGGATGGCTCGGCGGGCTGATCTTCGGCGCTGAGATGAATGCGTTCTTCTCGCTCTCGACGTGGCTGTGCGCCATCGGCGGTTCGATCATCGTCCTCCTCATCTGGGGACTGATCACCGGTCGTTCGCGCGCGACCAACGCGTGAGTCGCTGACCTGTGAACACTTGGTCGCAGGTCATCTCGGCGGGCGCGTTCAGTGCACTAAACTGGGCAGTGAACGCGCCCGCCGCCGACGCCGGTCCGACGGTTCGGGCACGAACGAGGACCTCGCGACAGATCGCGGTCGGGGTGGCATCGGCCTCCCCGACCGGGATCAGTGATTCCAGGAGTAGTAATGGCCCGTCAGCGCTTGCGCCAAGAGGACATCGTCCGGGCGGCGATTGCCTTCATCGATGAGTTCGGTGTGCAATCGCTGTCCATGCGCCGACTGGGGATGTCGCTCGAGGTGGAGGCAATGGCCCTGTACAACTATGTCTCGGGACGCGAAGAGCTCGTCTCGCTGGCCGTCGATGAGCTCATCGACGATCTCTTCGACGACGAGCTGATGCAGGAGCAGCCCGCATCATGGGAGGCGTTTCTGCGGTTCGTCGCGAACGCAATGCGCGACCTCGCGCTCAGCCATCCGCGGATGTTCCCGCTCATGATCACCCAACCGCCGGAGGCGCCGTGGCTGCGCCCGCCGCTGCGCAGCGTGCGCTGGGTCGACTACTTCCTCTCCACGCTCCAGGACTACGGCTTCTCCGACGACCGTGTCGTCGACGCCTACAAGGCCTTCACGAGCTTCCTCCTCGGTCACCTCGTCCTCGAGGTCTCCGCGCTCGGCATCGACATCGCCTCCGAGATCGACGACGACGCCGACGGCGGGGAGAGCAGTGAGAGCCTCGGGAACTACCCGACGCTCAACCGCCTCCAGGACATGCTCGCCGAAGACCACTCCGACCGCGAGTTCGATGACGGCCTCGACGACCTCATCGAACGCATCCGCACGACCAAGGACTCGTGACCCGAGCCGCCCCCACCGAACGGACCACCGCGCCGACGTCGGCGCGGGCCGCCGACGGCAGCCAGGTGGCGCCGGCCTCACATCATGACGGTCAGGTCCTGACGGGTCCTCGACTGTCGACTTCGGAACCGCCCCACCGATCGAAGGGATGAGTCCCGCCCATGCACACACCGCTCGTCAGAGCCCTCACCGAACTCACCAAGCCTTGGTACCGGCCGGGCACCGATTCGCCCCATGAGGACGAATTCCTCAAACTCGTCACGAGCACCGCGCCACTGGCCACGCGACTCGCAGCACTCCAGGGGTTCTGGAACCTCACCGGCACCTCCTCGGCGCTCAAGCAGTGGGATGCGCTCACCGCGATCGCCTCCGCTGATGTCGCCGTCGCCCGCATGCTCGAACCCCACATCGACGCCCTCGGCATCCTCGCCGAGGCGGGACACCCCACCCCGGGGCCGGAGTCCTCATGGGGCGTCTTCGCCGCCGAGATCCCCGGCAGAGTCGTCACCGCGACCCCGGCGGCCGACGGCACGCTCGTCCTCCACGGGGAGAAGGCCTGGTGCTCGCTCGCGACCGAGCTCACCCACGCCATCGTCTCCGTCCGCCTCGGCGAGGCCCGACAGACCGTGGCCGTCGACCTCACCGGGCCCGGGGTCCACCCCGCCGAGGCGGACTGGCCGGCCCTCGGGCTCGCCGAGATCCCCAGCGGCCCCATCGTCTTCGACGGCGCGCGTGCCACCGCGGTCGGACCGCCTGAGTGGTACCTGCAGCGGCCCGGGTTCGCGTGGGGCGGCATCCGCGTCGCGGCGTGCTGGTTCGGCGGGGCGCTCGGGCTCGCCCGCAACGCAGCCCAGCGCCACTTCGGAAGGCCCCAGCCCTCACCCCTGGGGGCGATGACGCTGGGACAGATCGACACGGAGATCACGGCCGCCCGCACGGTCCTCGCCCACGCCGCGCAGCTCGCCGGCAGCGGCGACATCGACTCCCACGACGACTCGTGGACCCAGGCCCTGCGCGTGCGCAACCTCGTCTACCGCGCGTGCCAGCGCATCCAGGAGCTCAGCCGCGAACTCGCCGGTCCCGCAGCGCTCACCGGCGACCGAGAGTTCGCGAAGGCCGACGCCGACCTCACCGTCTACCTCAGCCAGCACCACGGCCCCCGCGACGAAGCCTCCCTCGGCGAGGCGATCGTCGCCGACGCGACACCACGATGACCTTCACCCACCTCGACGAGACGACCCCGGAGGACGCGTGGGCGGAGGCCGGGGTCGCCGAGCTGCCCCGGTTCGCGCCGGACACCCTGCCGGGCGGGTCCGTCGTCGTCCTCCTCGCCCACCCCGACGACGAGGCCCTCGGCTGTCCGGGACTGCTCACCCGCCTCGGTGCGGAGGGGCGCGACGTCGATGTCCTTCTGTGCACGGCTGGGGAGAACTCCCACCCGCAGTCCCCGACGCACACCCCCGAGCAGCTGCGGGAGATCCGCCTTGCCGAGTTCGACTCCGCCCTCACCGGGCTGGGAGGGTCGATCACGGCGCGGTTCCTCGACCTCGGCGACGGTGGGCTTCCGGCCCGGTATGAGGAGATCCTCGCGGAGGTGGACGCCGCCGTCTCCGCCCTGCCCGCCCCGGTGACGATCGTCGCTCCGTACAGCCGTGACGGCCACGGCGACCACGAGACCCTCGGGCGGGCGGCCCTCGAGGTCGGCCGGCGGCGGTCGGCGACGGTGCTCGAGTTCCCCATCTGGTACTGGCATTGGGCCGACCCCACCGACCGTGCGTGGCGGGAGTGGGCGTTCCTCCCCGATCCCGCCGGCCTCGACCGGCAGGGACTGTGGGCGCACTATCCCTCGCAGATCCGACCGCTGTCGGACCGGCCCGGAGACGAGGCGATCCTCCCGGCAGAGTTCCTCGCGCACTTCGCCCGCGGCGGGGACACGTTCGCCGTCACCCGCTTCGGATCTGCCGACGACCACACCGGAACCGGTCAGGTGCGGGAGACGAACGATGCCCGCACCGCCGAGGCGGTCTTCGATCGCGTGCACACCGAACGACCCGACCCGTGGGAGGTGCGCACCTCGGCCTACGAGATCGCCAAACGCCGCGCCCTCATCGCTGCCCTGCCGGAGGGACGGTTCGACCACATCCTCGAGATCGGCTGCTCGATCGGCGAGCTCAGCCGTGCCCTCGCCGAGGTCGCCGACCACGTCACCGCGGTCGACGCGAGTTCCGCAGCGCTCGCCGAGGCGCGTCGCCGGCATTCCGGGCACGGCATCGACTTCGTCCACGGCACCCTGCCCGACGATTGGCCGGCAGGCCGCTTCGACGCCGTTGTCCTCGCCGAGACCGGCTACTACCTCACACCCGTGCAGCTCGAGCAGACCCTCGACCAGATCGCGGAGTCGACCCGCGACGACTTCATTCTCGTCCTCTGCCACTGGACCGGGGAGATCGAGGACTGGCCGCTCGACGCCGCGCAGGTCCACGCCATCTGCCTCGGCCGCTGGCCGGATGCCCTTCGTCTCCACCACGATGTCGGCGACTACCGGCTCGACGTCCTCCACGTCTCCCGCACGGTGCGCGTCGGAGGGGAGGAGGCGTGATGATCGACCACGTCGCCGTCGTCGTGCCCGCCCACAACGAGGAAGCGGAGATCCTCGGCTGCCTCACCGCGCTCTTCGCCGCCGTCGAGGCCGCGAGCCCCCTGTCCTCGGTGCAGATCATCGCCGTCGCCGACAGATGCGCCGACGGCACCGCCGGCCTCATCGAGCGCTTCGCCGCCAGGCACCCCGTCGTCACTCCTATGACCGTGCCCTTCGGCAACGTCGGCCGCGCCCGCGACGCCGGGGCACAGGCGGCACTCGATGCGATCGCCGCGGTCGATGCCGACGAGGCTGTGCTCGAGCGCACGTGGCTCGTCTTCACCGACGCGGACACCCGGGTGCCCGAGAACTGGATCACCGCGCACCTCGACCATGCCGGACAGGGCGCGGACTGTGTCGTCGGCACCGTCGAACCCCGGGCCGACGTCGGCAACGACGACCTCATCGAGGCATGGTTCGCCGCGCACCACCTCGGCGAGGGACACAACCACGTGTTCGGAGCGAACCTCGGGATCCGGGGCTCGCACTTCGTGCGGATCGGCGGATGTCCGCCGTTGCGCCTCGGCGAGGACGTTGCGATGGTCCACGCCGTGACCGCGGTCGGGGGCACCGTCCGGCGGACCGACGACTGCCGGGTCGTCACCTCGGCGCGGATGCTCGGTCGCTGTCACGGAGGATTCAGCACCTACCTGCGGGAGCTCGCCGACGAGACGGACGGCCGCCTCGGCGACATCGATGCTGAGAAGTCCCACGCAGGATGATGTGAGAATCCTGTCGCGTCAGGGGAACTTGGTACGCTGGGGAGAGTTGACTTTTCAAGAACTGAAATGGAGTGAAGCCGCACGTGGGAACCACCGCGGATATGGGGTCGTCGTCCGACGACCCCGGCGACTGTTGGATCTGTGAACTGAGCGCGCATCGTCGCGCCTCTGATCGGCCGGCCGGGGCGGGGGTGAGCGCCCCATGGGCTCCGAACTCCTGATGTTGGCGATCGGCTGCGTCCTCGTCCTCATCATCATCGCCGCGAACGGGTACTTCGTCGCCCAGGAGTTCGCGTACATGTCCGTCGACCGCTCGCGGCTCGCAGCCCGCGCGGAGACCGGGGACCCCGCCGCCAAGCGGGCGCTCGCCGTCACCAAACGCACATCATTCATGCTCTCCGGCGCGCAGCTGGGCATCACCGTCACCGGTCTGCTCGTCGGCTACGTCGCCGAACCGATGATCGGCCAGTCCCTCGGCGCGCTCCTCGGGGGACTCGACATCCCGCCGGCGGTCACCGTCGCCGTGACGACCGTCGGCGTGCTCCTCGTCGCGACGATCGTGCAGATGGTCTTCGGCGAGCTCTACCCGAAGAACCTTGCGATCGCCGCCCCCGAGACCCTCGCGCTCGCCCTCGCCCGGTCGACGCAGATCTACCTCGCCGTCTTCGGCTGGCTCATCGCGATCTTCGACGTCGCCGCGAACCTCTTCCTCAGGCTGCTGCGCGTCGAACCCGTCCACGACGTCGACCCGAGCGTGTCCGCCGACGAACTCCGCCGCGTCATCGAGGAGTCCCGGCAGACCGGCGACCTGCCCGCAGACCTCTCCCTCCTCATCGACCGAGTGCTCGAGTTCCCCGACGCCGACGTCGAACACGCGATGATCCCCGGCTCCCGTGTGGCCACTGTCGACCACGAGGTCACCCTCGGGAAGCTGCGCGAGCTCATGGCCCATGCGCACAGCCGCTACCCGGTCCTCGACGAGACCGAGGCGCCGGTCGGCGTCGTCGAACTCGTCGACCTCCTGCGGACGCGTGAGCCGATGGACGCTCCGGTGACGACGATCATGCGTCCGCCCGTCGTCGTCCCCACTCTCATGGCTCTGCCCGATGCGCTCGCGGAGATGAACCGCGGCGATTCGCAGCTCGCCTGCGTCATCGACGAGTACGGCGACCTCGCCGGCATCCTCACGACCGAGGACGTCGCCGAGGAGCTCGTCGGCGAGATCACCGACGAACACGACGAGGAGAGCCCCACCGCGATGGTCGAAGAGGCCCCGCGGACCTGGATGGCCGACGGAGGCATGCCGCTCGACGAGGTGCGCCGCATCGTCGGCTACGACCTGCCCGAGGGCGACTTCGAGACCCTCGCGGGGCTCGTCATCGCCACGAGCGGCGGGTTCCCCGAGGCGGGCGACCGGGTCACCGTGCCCGTCCTCGCCGAGGCGTCCGACCTCCTCGCCGACGACCCCGTCGAACGCGAGCTCGACGTCGAAGTGCTCACCGTCGACCGGCACGTGCCCGGGCAGATGCGGGTGACGCTCATCGAGACCACCGCCGATGACTCGGCCGCCGACGATTCGGCCGCCGACGACCCTGTTGCGGATGGCCGCGACACGGGTGAGTCCGCCGCTGAGGAAGGGAGGGACCGATGACCGACGCACCGCTCTTCGTCATCGTCGGCACGATCGCACTCATCGTGCTCAGCGCGTTCTTCGTCATCATCGAGTTCTCCCTGCTCGCCGCCCGCCGGCACCGACTCGAGGAGCAGGCGTCGACGTCGGCGCCTGCGCGGGCGGCGCTGCGGGGAATGAATGAGCTGACGATCATGCTCGCCGTCGCCCAGTTCGGCATCACGATCTGCACCTTCGCCCTCGGTGCGATCACGAAGCCTGCCGTCGACGCGTGGTTGGCTCCGCTCTTCACCGCGGTGGGCGCGCCGTTCTGGCTCGCCGACTCGGCCGCCTTCGTCCTCTCCCTCCTCTTCGTCACGTTCCTCCACCTCGTCATCGGTGAGATGGCGCCGAAGTCGTGGGCCATCGCCCACCCCGAGCTCGCGGCGACGATCATCGCCCTGCCGGCCCGAGCCCTCGCGTGGCTGCTGCGGCCTCTGCTCGTCTGGGTCAACAGCGTCGCCAACAGGCTCGTGGCCGCAAGCGGATACACACCCGCGGAATCGCGGGCGCTCGGCGGGCAGGACATCGATACGATCCGGCAGCTCGTCGAGCATTCGGCGGCCGCCGGCGAACTCGACGACGCCTACCGCGACCAGCTCACCCACGTCTTCGAACTCCAGAGGATGAGCGTGGGCAGCCTGCTGCCCGGCGGGACGCGTGCCCTGACCTCGGTGCCGGAGACGGCGACGGCCGGGCAGGTGCGCGACCTCGCGGCGGAGTCCGGGCACATGCGCATCCTCGTCGAGCGCGCGGGGAAGGCACCGGGGGTCGTCCACGTCCGCGACGTGCTCCTCCTGCCCGCCGACCACGGGATCGAGGAGTTCACCCGCGACTGCCTCGTCCTCGACGCGGAACTGCCGGTCCACGAGGCGCTCACCCTCATGCGCGACGAGGCCGAGCAGCTCGCCGTCGTCACCCGTGACGAGCGCATCGTCGGGGCGGTGACGATGGCCGACATGCTCCGGCGGATCCTGCCCGACGGGTCGAGTATCACGCTCTGAGTCCGGGCCGGACTTCCTGGAGCGAGCCGCGCGGAGAGTTGGCGTCAGCCGCGCGGAGAGCACGGGTGCGGGCGGAGCGGACCGGCCGCCTCGGCGGGGTGAGCTGGGACACCTCCGTGTCCGATCCATGGGTTATGCTGGCACGACGACCGACCCAGGAGGTCCGGGCCCGCCTCAGGCGGGCCGGTCGTGGAGCGCGCGATCGTCCGACCCGCACCCCGGTCGGCAGGGTGCGCGCGGCGTCACCGGCCACCCTGCGGCGACTGCGACTGTGCCAGCGTCCGACCGGCTCACCGGTCCGACCTGCGATTTGAGACCACGACGACGGCCGCCGAGGCGGGCCGTCCCCACTGACGATGAGGATCATCGATGACGACACCGACCGCTGGCGACAAGGGACAGACTCCGGCAGCTGCCATCACCGAAGACGAGATCTTCGCAGGACACCACCACGGCAAGCTCGCCGTCGAACTCACCCGTCCGCTCGAGACCCAGCGCGATCTCTCGATCGCCTACACCCCGGGCGTCGCCAAGGTCTGCACTGCGATCGCCGAGGAACCGGAGCGGGCGAAGGACCTGACGTGGACCGGCCGCCTCGTCGCTGTCATCTCCGACGGCTCGGCGGTGCTCGGTCTCGGGGACATCGGCGCGACCGCCTCGCTGCCGGTGATGGAGGGCAAGTGTACGCTGTTCAAGCGCTTCGCCGGTCTCAACGCGATCCCCATCGTCATCGACACCAACGACGCCGACGAGATCGTCGACACGATTGTGCGGATCTCCCCGACCTTTGGGGCGATCAACCTCGAGGACATCTCCGCACCCCGCTGCTTCGAGATCGAGGACCGGGTCAAGGCCGCCCTCGACATTCCGGTCATGCACGATGACCAGCACGGCACCGCCATCGTCGTCCTCGCGGCGCTGATGAACGCAGCGAAGGTCGTCGGCAAGGACATCTCCGACCTCAAGGTTGTCATCTCCGGCTCGGGGGCCGCAGGCGTCGCAGTGACGAAGATCCTCCACGAGGCCGGTGTCTCCGACATCGTCGTCCTCGACTCGAAAGGCATCGTCGAATCCGGGCGTGACGACCTCACCCCGACGAAGCAGGCGATCTCCGACAACTCGAACCCGCGCGGCATCAGCGGGGGAGTGGGCACTGCGCTCGACGGAGCCGACGTGTTCATCGGACTGTCCTCGGGCACGGTCGATCCCGAGCTGCTGGCCCACATGGCCGACGACGCGATCATCTTCGCGCTGTCGAACCCCAATCCCGAGGTCGCCCCCGACGTCGCCGCGCAGTACGCGACGGTCGTCGCCACCGGACGCAGCGACTTCCCCAACCAGATCAACAACGTCCTCGCGTTCCCCGGAGTCTTCCGCGGCGCGCTCGACGCCGACGCCACGTACATCACCGAGGAGATGAAGCTCGCCGCTGCCAGTGCGATCGCAGCGCTCGTCGGCGACGACCTCGCGCCGGACTACATCGTCCCCGGAGCTCTCGACGAGCGGGTGGCCCCCGCAGTCGCCGCCGCGGTCGAGGCGGTCGCGCGCGGGTGATCGAGGGATGACTGCACATGACTGATCAGTGACCGGAAACGGTCAGCGGCCCCGGGAGGACTCCCGGGGCCGCTTTTTGTTGAACAATCGAGGCGCGAATTGTGGAACGAAAACAGGAAGATGTCTTGACGCGCCGGCGTTCGAGTGCGGCGTCGGGAGCGCGCGGTGCCGGGCGTCCGAGTCTGTGCCCAGGTCTGATGTCCGCGGTGCGAGGGTGAGAGGCGACCCTCGGCAGGAGTTCTTGACGTCGATGAACGGTCGAGGCCCTGGTATGACACGCCGAAACGGCTTCGTGGTTCTCGCAGTCTATTCGGTGGCGTGGGAAGCGGTCTTGCCCGTGAGATCTCAGCGTTCGCACAGGGGAGCCGTACCGTGAGCGGAGGGCAATCAGCCAGGCGAATCACAGGGAATCTTGTGAAAGTTATGAATTCGTGACCGAAATCATGGGTTCCCATAGTAGATTGATCGTTGAACTTGCAACGAGAGCCTGCCGTGTCTCCAGCTCGGTGAACCCTACATCCCCGACATCCCCCATATCCGGCTCTCAGTGATCCTCCAGCCCGCACTGACCGGCTGGGCATCCGCCTCGGCGAACCGGTGAGACCCTCCCCGAGGCTGAGGGCCTCCTGCACGCCCGCCGAGGTGGGGGTATGGGAGGATTGAGAGCGTGCCGAACGTTCTCACCCCCCTCACCCCCGAAGGGCTTCCCCCGCTGGCGGAGAAGCCCGGAGTCTCCTACATCATGCCCGTGCTCAACGAAGCCGAGCACATCAGGCAGGCGATCACGACCGTCCTCTCCCAGGACTACGACGGCGAGAAGGAGGTCGTCCTCGCCCTCGGCCCCTCGACCGACGACACGGACGCGATCATCGCCCGCATGGCGCAGGCCGATCCGCGCATCCAGACCGTCGACAATCCCGAGGGCGCCACTCCGATCGGACTCAACCGCGCGATCCGGCACACCCGTCACCCGATCGTCATCCGCGTCGACGCCCACTCGGGCCTCGAACCCGACTACACTCGCCAGGCCATCGAGACCCTGCGGGAGACGCAGTCGGCCAACTGCGGCGGGCTCATGCGCGCCCGCGGGAAGTCGGCCTTCCAGAAGGCCGTCGCCCGCGCATACATGTCCCCGATCGGACTCGGCGGACCCGCCTACCACTCCGGCGACGAGGCGGGGGAGTCGGAGTCGGCGTACCTCGGCGTCTACCGCCGGGAGGTGTTCGACCACCTCGGCGGGTTCGATGAGGACATCCGACGCGGACAGGACTGGGAGCTCAACCTGCGCATCCGCTCGGCCGGGGGACGGATCTGGTTCAACCCGGACATGGAGGTCACGTACTGGCCGCGGGGCACCTGGTCGAAGATCGCCCGACAGTTCTGGGCGACGGGCATCTGGCGTGCCGAGCTCATCCGGCGGTACGGGTCGAAGAACTCGCTGCGGTACTTTGCGCCGCCGCTGCTCGTCCTCGGCATGTCCGCGAGCGTCATCGAGGCCCTCCTCCAGCTGACCGGGCGCACGAAGCGGTGGCCGAAGCCCGTCCGGCGCTTCACCTCACTCGTCCACGTCCCCAGTCTCACGTATATCGCCGGCATCGTCGCCGCCGCGGGAACCGCGAAGGACTGCGGACGCCGCGAACGGTTCTGGTTCGGCCTCATCCTCCCGACGATGCACCTGTGCTGGGGGGCGGGCTTCCTCCGCGGCCTTGTCACCGGCGCCGGTTCGACGAAGGACGGCAGCCGATGAGCGAGGACCGCATCCCGATGCCCGAACAGCCGGAGCCGAAGAAGTTCAACGCGCCCCTGTGGGCCGGTGCCGTGGTCGTCGTCGGCCTCATCATCGTCCTCCTCGTCAACGTCTTCGGCGACAAGGACACGCTCACCGTCGACGACCTCAACCCACCGGCCGTGGCCGCCCTCGACGGCGGCTCGGAGGTCTACCCGCCGAACTCGGAGCTCGCCTTCACCGAGAACGTCAAGTTCGGCTACCTTCCGGCCCCGACGCTGACCACCCTCGACGACGGCACCGTCGTCGCCGCCGACCCCGAGACCGCCGCCGAGACGCTGGGACTGCCCGACGGCCTCGGCGGGCTCACCGTCGATGAGTTCGAGGACAGGACGATCAAACCCCCGCGCGAAGGCACCGAACCGGGCACGCCGATGACGTGGCAGCAGGTGCTCGACGCCGTCGCCGGCAGCACCGTGGTCGTGCCGCTCATCCCCGACACGGCCACCGCGGAACCGGCCCTGGCCGCGATCGCGAAGGCGGACATGGCGGCCTCGACGATCGTGCGCACCGCCGACGCCGAGGTGGCCCGCGCCGCCGCCGATGCCGGGATCGCTGCGATGTTCGTCGGGGATCCGACCGCCACGGCGGAGACGGAGCTCGCCGATCAGGGGTACACGATGGTCGCCGTCGACGCCGCCGATGCCGGTGACTGGACGGACTCGGGTCTGGGGGTCTGGGCGACCGGAGTCGCGGACAAGAAGCAGCTCGACGAGCTCGCCTCACAGGGCGTCATCGGTGCGCTGGCGACGAACCCGTACGCGGTCCTGCCCTCGACCGTGAAGACGAACTGAGTGTGACACGATGACCGGGGACCCGCCTCGGCGGATCCGCACCGCTCGCCCAACGAACAGGAGACGACCATGACGCAGCCCATCGGCAATCCCTCCCACATCGGCAACCTCGATGCCGGGCAGCTCGGCCCGCAGCCGACGTTCCTGCCCGACGACCACCCCGACGTCGAGGCGAAGCGCCGCCTCGATGCCGGTGAGGAGGCCCTCGACATCGTCGCCGACCTCCCCGCCTCGTCGCTCGCGTGGGCGGTGCTCGCCGATGAGGCCCACGCCGAAGGACGACTCGTCGACTCCTACGCCTATGCCCGTGTCGGCTACCACCGCGGGCTCGACGCCCTGCGCGCCGCCGGCTGGCGCGGCGCCGGTCCGATCCCGTGGTCGCACGAGGTCAACCGCGGGTTCCTCCGCGCGCTCTATGCCCTCGGCCGCGCCTCGGCGGGGATCGGGGAGAGCGAAGAAGCCGCGCGCATCGAGGAGTTCCTCCGCTCCTCCGACCCGGCCGCGATCGACGCCATCGTCGCGGGGTGAGCACTTCCTTCGACGATCTCATCGCCCTCGGCGCCGACGCCGACGTCACCGGCTGGGACTTCGCATGGCTCGAGGGCCGCGCCACCGAGGAGCGGCCCCCGTGGGGCTACGCCCGGCAACTGGCCGAGAGATTGGCTGCCGCCTCGGCGTCGCTCGACATCCAGACCGGTGGGGGAGAGGTCCTCGCCGAGGCGGCTCGGTTCCCGCCGACGGCGGTGGCCACCGAATCGTGGCCGCCGAACATCGCACGGGCCACCAGCCTCCTCCATCCCCGCGGGGTGGTCGTCGTCGCCGATCCCGACGAACCCCCGCTGCCCTTCGCCGATGCCGCCTTCGACCTCGTGACGAGTCGACACCCGGCGACGATCTGGTGGGAGGAGATCGCTCGCGTGCTCCGGCCGGGAGGGATGTACTTCGCCCAGCACGTCGGTCCGGCGAGTGTCTTCGAACTCATCGAGTTCTTCCTCGGCCCCCAGCCTCAGGCCAGGCGGGCGCGGCACCCCGAGGACGAGGCCGCTGCCGCCGAGGCGGCGGGCCTCAAGGTCGTCGACCTCCGGACCGTGGACCTGCGCATCGAGATCCACGACGTCGCCGCTGTCGTCTACCTCCTGCGCAAGGTCGTCTGGTGGGTGCCCGGCTTCACCGTCGAGGGATACCGGGACCGCCTGCGCGAACTCCATGAACGCATCGCCTCCGACGGTCCGTTCGTCGCCCACTCGACCCGCAATCTCATCGAGGCGCGGCGGGTCTGAGGCGCGTCCCCGAGGAGGATCGAGTGCGAGATCGGGCTGGGATTCGAACCGGATCCTCCTCGGGAAGGGTGCTTGGTCGCCCTGCCGGGCTGGCTTCTCGCCGCCTCGGCGACGCCCAGTGGCTCGATCGGTTCCATTCGTGCAGTTAAGGCAATAGAATGGAATGCACGATACGCACGATTGGAGTGGGTGATGGGCGCAGTTTTCGGGTCGTGGGCGGACGCCGAGGGCGGACAGCCGGTCCACGACACTGTCGAATCTCTGCGCGCTTCGCTCAGAGGACTCTCTCCCCACGCTGCGATCACCCGTCTGGACGAACTCGAAGACGATCTGCGCCTCCTGCGATTCGAGGTGCTCGAGGGCGAACTGCAGAGCAGCATCGCGGACGCGCAGCCGAGCCCGGCCATCGCTGCGGGCTTGGCGGCATCCCAGCGACGACTGGCCGCGCTCGAGGGCAGTGACGAGACGCGTCTGCTCAGCGCGGGTGAGATGGCTGAGTATGTCGGCCGCGGTCGCAATTGGGCGGCTCAGCGCGCCAAATCCGGCAACCTCATCCGCGTCGAGCATGCAGGAAGGACGCTCTACCCCGCCTTCCAGATCGATCCCGAAACCCGAGCCGTCCGTGATTGGGTCGCTCCGATGGCTGCCGTGCTCGACGAGCTCGGATTAATGGGGCGAGACTTCGCGATCTGGGCGGCCGCGCCCTCTCCGAGGTTCTCAGGCGACCTGCCGGCGCGGCGCGCGGGAGACTCCGACTTCCTCTCCACGGCAGCGGCCGCCCTCGCGGACGCCTGATGGCGCGACCGGTGGCGACGCCGCCAGACCCTTTCAAGCCCGCCGAGGACCTGGTTCCTGCAGGGACCGTTCTCCTGCGCGTGTACTCGCCGGGACCATCGAACCGTGCGCCGAACGACTTCAATCCGGGAACGTCCTTGGCAGTCCGGGCGACGCAGAAGGGCGATGTCTTCCCAGTTTCGCGGTTCTCGTTCTTCCTCGACGATGCAGTGCCCGCGAGGCCGGTCCCGACGCTCTATGCGTCGCCCTCGGAGAACGTCGCGCTCTGGGAGATGCTGCTTCGCGACCGCGCGCCTGACGACACCGATGCCCTTCCACGCGCGCTGTTCCGCGGTCGGGTGTTGGCACAGGTCCGTGCGAGCCGGGACCTCAGGGTGGCCTCTCTGGCGGGCGCTGACATGCACACTTTCAACCTGCCGCCGGATGAACTGACATCTCCCGGGTCGGACCGATATGCGGAGACGATTCCGTGGGCGCGCACCGCCTGGCGAGCGGGCTTCGACGGAATCCGCTATGTGTCGCGGCGAGATCCCTCAGGGCTGGCCTTCGTCTTCTTCGACTCGGGGCGATCGGCCCCTGTGTTCGAGAGAGCCCGCCCGGGGGACCTGCTGCAGTCGTTCGACGACCTCAGTGACGATGGCGGCTTCGACTGGCTTGCGGCCCGACTCGCCCGTTGGGGCATCGTCGCTGAACTCTGACCTGCCGACGGAGCGAGGAGTGGGGGAGCCAGAGGCTGCGGTGGGTCGACGCGGCGAGTGTGAGGACTCGCCACCGAGGAGGACCGGGTGCGAAAACCAGCCCGGTTTCGAACCGGATCCTCCTCGCGGAGGCAACCGACGGTTGGGCGAGGGCAGACTTGGGCGCTCCTGGCGGCGGAGGTCGAGCCTCGGGCCCGCGCTGTAGCATGGGTGGGAGACTCACGGGGTGCGATGGGCCCCGGAATGACGAGGCAGAGTGGGAGCAGGGCGTGGCGAGCGAAGCCGTCGAGAGATCGGCCGTCTATGACGTCGACGCCAGCGACCCGCAGCAGAGCCTCGTCGACCGCTCCGGCATGGACCCCGCCGACGTCGAGCAGATCACGGAGCTCATGACCGCCTTCGGCGAGCTCCGCGACACCGAGCAGGAGATCTCCGAGGCCTCCCGCCGCTATATGCGCCTCGGCGCCACGGACATGAAGGCGCTTCATTACCTCATCGTCTGCCGTCATCGCGACATCCTCGGCACACCCGGCGGGATCGCCGCCCACCTGACCATCTCACCGGCGGCGACGACGAAGCTCCTCGACCGCCTCGAACGCGGCGGCCACATCACCCGCGCCCCGCACCCCCGCGACCGCCGCGCCCAGACCGTGTCGATCACCCCGGAGACCTACGCCTCGGCGATGGAGACCGTGGGACGCCAACAGGCCAAGCGCTTCCACGCCGCGGCCAGGCTCACCCGCGACGAACGCGACGTCGTCATCCGCTTCCTCCGCGACACCCGCAACGAGATCGCCCTGGGCGGTGAGGACTGGGCCGATGCCGCCACCAAGGCGGACGGCCCTTCCTCCGTCGACGACTGAGATCGCACGGACCGTCAGTGCTCGGCGAGGAGCCTCGTCGCCTCCCGGCGGGACCGCGGTGGTGTCTCTGCCGGCTGCTCCTGGGTTCTCCGAGCCAGCCGCGAGGGCCACCACAGTCGGTCGCCGATCCAGATCGCCAGCGCCGGCACGAGCAGAGTGCGCACGACGAGCGCGTCGAGGAGGACGCCGAGGGCGACGATGATCGCGAGCTGGAGGAGGAACTGGATCGGGATGACGACAAGGGCGGCGAAGGTCGCGGCGAGGACGATGCCCGCGCTCGTGATCACCCCGCCGGTCACCGATAGACCCCGCAGCGTGCCTTCCCTCGTGCCGTGCGCGAACGATTCCTCCCGCACGCGGGTCATGAGGAAGATGTTGTAGTCGATGCCGAGAGCGACGAGGAAGACGAACGCATAGAGCGGCACCGAGGGATCCGACTGCGGCTGACCGATGACCTGGAAGATGAGCGCACTGAGCCCCAATGCCGTGCCGAAGCTGAGCACCGTCGTCGCGAGGAGGACGAGCGGAGCGACGAGGGAGCGCAACAGCAGGGCGAGCATGATGGTGATGACGACGAGGACGATCGGGATGATCACCGTTCGGTCCGCCGACGAGGTCTCATTGGTGTCGAGGTCGACGGCGGTGGTGCCGCCGACTGCCGCATCAAAGGGTGCCAGCTCGGCACGGAGGTCGCGGATGGTCTGCTCGGCGGCAAGGGAATCGGCAGGGTCGGCCAGCGTGACGGAGAACATCAGCTCACCGTCGATGACGGTCGGTTCGACCGCCGGGACCTGAGCACCGCCGGGGACACCTTCGCCCGGGCCTGCGCTCGCGACATCACCTGAGGCATCGACGGGAACCGTCCCGGCCGGTGAGTCCTGGGCGATGAGCGCGAGCTCGTCGACACCGGGGGTCCCGGCGATCGCCTCGGCGACCTCCTGCCGATCGGACTCCGGGGCGAGCACATACGCCGGCGAGCCCGAACCGCCGGGGAAGTGCCGGTCGATGACGACCTGCCCGTCGCGGGCCTGGGACTCGCCGAGGACGAACTCGCTCTGCGGGACGCCCTCGGCGTCGAGAACGAGAAGACCCCCGCAGCCGAGGACGAGGACGACGGTGACCCCGGCGGCCGTCCGCTTGGGACCGGCGGCGACGGTACGGCCGATGCGGGCCCAGAGCCCTGTCGCCTCGGCGCCGGTGAGGACCCGGTGGTCGGAGCCGAACCGGGGAGCCCGGGGCCAGAACGCGACGCGACCGGTGACGGCGAGCAGCGCCGGGAGGAAGGTGAGCGAGGTGAGTATGGCGCAGACGATGCCGATCGCGGCGACCGGGCCGAGAGCGGAGTTCGATCCGAGGTCGGACAAGAGCAGGCAGAGGAGACCGGCGATGACGGTGCCGCCCGAGGCGGCGATCGGTTCGAGCACACCCCGGACGGCACGCAGGCCTGCGGCGAAGGACGACCGATTGTCGCGCAGCTCCTCCCGGTAGCGGGCGATGAAGAGCAGGGAGTAGTCGGTGGCGGCGCCGATGACGAGGATGAAGAGGATCCCCTGCACCTGGCCGTTGAGGGTGACGAAGCCGGCCCGGGCGAGGGCGACGTTGATGAGGACGGCGGCGCAGAGCGCGGTCATCGAGGAGAGGAGGACGAGGATCGGCAGCAGCGGTGAACGGTAGACGATGACGAGGATGACGAAGACGACGGCGAGGGCGACGAGGAGGAGGATGCCGTCGATGCCGCTGAACGCCTCCTCGAGGTCGGCCGACAACCCGGCGGGTCCGCTCACCCACACGCCGAGGTCGTTCGGCAGGATCTCCTGCGCCTGCGCTTCCAGGGCGGTGACGGCGCCGCCGACCTCGGCGTCGGAGGGGACCGCGACGATGATCTCCGCGGCCTGTCCGTCCTCGGACGGGATCAGCGGAGACGCTGACGCCCCGGCGACGCTCTCCTCGGCGGTGTCGGCGAGTTCTGCGAGACCGGAGAGATCCGCCTCGGTGAGGCCGTCACGGCGTTCGGCGACGATGATCGCGGGGACGGCGTCGGAGCCGGTGAACTCCGTGATCTCGTTCTGCACGCGGGTCGATTCCGCGCTGTCGGGAAGGTAGCTCGACCGTTCGTCCGAGGAGACCTCGCTGATGTCGCCGAAGCTCGCACCGCCGAGGCCGAAGACCGCGAGCCAGGCGAGGATGAGCACGATGGGGACGACGATGCGGAGGGCGCCGGGTGCCCCAGGGGAGTCCTGCATGCCAATAGTATTTCACCAAGTTAACTAAATTTCCAGACAATGAAACGCCCGAGTCCCGATCCGCTCCCGGGGGAGGCGGATCGGGACTCGGGCGCTTGGGTCTGTCGGAGGCTCACCAACCGGCCGGGGTCAGCCGCCGGCGGTGGGCCGGCTGCTCACCTGACCATGGGTCGGGCGACCGTGGGGGCCTCAGCCCTTGCGGTAGCCGTCCTCGATGGCCTGGCCGACCTCCTCGTCGATGCTCTTCCAGTACGCGAACACGTTCGACAGGACCGGTTCCTCGAGGTCGGACTTGAGCATGTCGACGACGGTGTTGACGAGTTCGGCCCGCTCGGCATCGGTGTAGACCTCACGGACGAGCGTGTGGGCCTGACCGAAGTCGTCGTCGTCCTTGTGCAGGGTGTAGGCCATGCGGACGAGTTCGCCGTCGGACTCCCAGCCGTTGTCGACGACGCCCTGCGTGTCCTGGAAGGCGCGGCCGTACGAGTTCGGGGCGTACACGGGAGCAGCACCGGTGTGGTGGTACTGCATGTGGCCTTCCTTGTCGTAGTTGTTCGTCTTCGTCACTGGCGCGTTGACCGGCAGCTGGTTGAAGTTCGTGCCGATGCGGTTGCGGTGCGCGTCGGGGTAGGAGAACACGCGGCCGAGCAGCATCTTGTCCGGTGAGACCCCCGTGCCGGGCACGGTGTTCGACGGGCTGAACGCGGCCTGCTCGATCTGCGCATAGTGGTTGATCGGGTTCTGGTTGAGGGTGAACCGACCGACCTCGATGCGCGGGTAGTCGTTCTTCGACCAGGTCTTGGTGAGGTCGAAGGGGTTGAACCGGTAGGTCTTCGCGTCCTCGAAGGGCATGATCTGGACGTGCAGCGTCCACGACGGGTAGTCGCCCTTCTTGATCGCCTCGAAGAGATCACGGCGGTGGATGTCGGCATCCGAACCGGCGAGCTTCTCGGCTTCCTCGTTCGACATGTTCTCCACGCCCTGGTCGGTGAGGAAGTGGTACTTGACCCAGAACTTCTCCCCGTCCTCGTTGACCCACATGTACGTGTGCGAGGAGTACCCGTTCATGTTCCGCCAGGTCTTCGGCAGGCCGCGGGGTCCCATGAGGTAGGCGACCTGGTGGGCGGATTCGGGGGAGAGTGACCAGAAGTCCCACTGCATGTTCGGGCTGCGCAGGCCGGAGTCGGGCAGGCGCTTCTGCGAGTGGATGAAGTCGGGGAACTTCATCGGGTCGCGGACGAAGAAGACCGGCGTGTTGTTGCCGACCATGTCGAAGTTGCCCTCTTCGGTGTAGAACTTCAGCGCGAACCCGCGGACGTCGCGCCACGAGTCGGGGGAGCCGAGCTCACCGGCGACGGTGGAGAAGCGGGCGAGCATCGGCGTGGTCTTCCCGGGCTGGAGGAAGTCCGCCTTCGTGTACTTCGAGACGTCGCCGGTGACGACGAACTCGCCGAACGCACCCGAGCCCTTCGCGTGCGGGCTGCGCTCGGGCACGCGCTCCCGGTCGAAGCGGGCGAGCTTCTCGACCAGCGCGACATCATGGAGCAGGAGAGGTCCGTCGGGTCCCACGCTCAGCGAGTGCGCGTCCGATTCGCGCTTCGCCCCCACCTCGGTGGTCGAGGGCTTCTTCGGATCGAACCACTGGTCGACTTGTTCTTCAGGCGTAGGCATATCAGTTCTCCATTCACATCGGTGTTGAAGAGGAGTGACCACCGCGCGACGACCCGCCGCACGGGCACCTCTGTCCTCACTCTAGGACCGCGCCGACGACTCGGCAAAGGGAGTCAGAGAGTTCCCATCCAAGTGGCAGGGGGCGAGTGGATCCGTGGGCGTCCGCGATATTTAAGCAACAGGTGTGTTGTCGAAAGACGACAATTGTCGCCGAGGTTGTCGACAATTCCGTGGGGCTGTTGCGGTTCAGACCATTCCGCCCAGCCACAGTCCGACTCCGGCTGCCCCGGTCGCGATGACGAGGGTGCCGAGCGCACTGATCGCGCTCGCCGCCCATGCGCGCTCCTGGACGAGGCGGACCGTCTCAAAGCTCGCCGTCGAGAACGTCGTGTACCCGCCGAGGAATCCCGTGCCGACGATGAGGAACCACTCCTCGGGCAGCATCTGACCGGCAGCGAGTCCGGCGGCGAAGCCGAGGAGCAGCGAGCCGGAGACGTTGATCGCGATCGTTCCCCACGGAATCGCCCCGCCCATCCGTGACTTGATGAGCCCGTCGACGACCATCCGGGCCACCGCGCCGAGGCCGCCGGCCACGGCGATCGCGGCGAAGAGAAGCGGGGTCATCGCGGGCCTCCCTCACTATGGTCCAGGCTGTCTTCCGACTCGGGGAAGTCAGCCTGCTGGGCTCTGGCCTCGGGGGAGGCACCGCGGTCCTGTCGGTTTCCCACCTCGGGGGAGGCGCCCAGCCGGTCACCCACCTCGGCGGTGTCGGGGTCGATGGGCAGTCCGACACCGACCCGCGGTTGGCCTGACCGGCGGGTGAGCGAGCCGAGGACGATGCCCGCCCACGTCGCCATCCCGCCGAGGATGACCGTGGCCAGACCGTAGCCGATGCCGGTGCCGACTCGCCCCTCACCGAGGAGGCCCGCCGTGTCGACGGCGAGAGCGCTGTACGTCGTGAACCCGCCCATGAACCCGGTGCCCAGCAGGATCCGGACTCTCTGCCGCCACCCCTCGTCGGGGCCGAGACGGGCGAGGCTCTCGAGGAGGAGGCCGAGGAGCAACGCGCCGAGGAGGTTGATCCCGAAGATCGCCACGGGAACCCCGCCGAGGGAGGGGATCGTGAGGCTGAGCGCTTCGCGGGCGGCCGTGCCGAGCGTCCCGCCGAGGAGGGCGGGGCCGAGGAAGGAGGCTCGCAGGTGCACGGGCCGACTCATGCGCGCTCCGCCTCGGCGGGCTGATCAGGGACGACGCCGACGACGATGCGGGGCCGAGGGGGATTCGCGGGGGCGGTGCCCATGGTCTCTCCTACCTTTCGGGCATGCTTGCGCCGGTCGAGGTAGGGACTGTTGTCGGTGATCCGAGGTTGGGTACGGCGAGCCCCACCGCCGTGACGCGCAGGCGTCACTGTCATTGTGGCACATCTGCGCCGAGGCGGTGCCGGGCTCAGCCCTCGCGGATGGTCATCGAGGTGATCTCGTGGCCCGAGGTGATGAACGTGAACGCCGAACGGCCGTTGGCATGGTTCGATCGCCAGTCGCCGATGACGGTCACGGCGTTGCCGTCGACGTCGACCCGTTCGGGGGTGAGTGTCGGCTTCGAGCCGATGAACTCGGTGTCGCTCCACGCCTTGATCTCGTCGCGGCCGGTGAAGGTCCGGCCCCAGTCGTCGACGGTGGCCTCGGGGGAGAGGGCGGCGAGGAAGCCGGCGTCGTCGTGGGCGTTGACGATGTCGATGAAGTCGGCGACGGGCTGGGGGATCGGGGTCTCGGTCATGGTTCCTCCTGGAATCGGCTCGACCGGATGCCGGCAGCTTGGCGGCAGGGTAGTCTGTTCCCATATTCTCGCATGAGAGGCTTCGCAACGGCCCTCGTGCAGGTTCGCATCGAGCCGCAAAGGCGCGGCCCATCACACCGTCAGCGAGGACCCGATGGCAGCGACCGACCTCACCGAGACCATCCCGTCCGCGCGCCGTCCCCGGTCGGTGCTCGTCCTCGGCGCCACCGGCTACATCGGCGGCCGCCTCGTCCCCCGGCTCCTCCAGGCCGGTCACTCCGTGAGCGTGGGCGTGCGCTCTCCGGACAAGCTCAGCGCCGTTCCGTGGGCCGACGAGGTCACCATCCACACCGTCGACCTCGACGACGGCAGCGGACTCGGGACGGCGATGGAGGGCATCGACGTCGTCTGCTATCTCGTCCACTCGATGAGCTCCGGCCGCGACTTCGAACAGCGGGAGGCACAGGAGGCGACGCGGCTCGTCACGGCCACAGCAGCCGCCGGAGTCCGGCAGATCATCTACCTCGGCGGCCTCCATCCTGAGACGGCGAAGTTGTCCGCCCACATGCGCTCGCGGGCGAAGGTCGGGGAGATCTTCCTGAACTCGAGCACCCCGGCGATCGTCTTCCAGGCCGGGATCATCATCGGCTCCGGGTCGGCGTCGTTCGAGATGATCAGGCACCTCGCCGACGCCCTGCGGTGGATGCCCGCCCCCGACTGGGTGGCCAACCGGGTCGAGCCCCTGTCCGTCCGCGACGTCCTCTACTACCTCGTCGCTGCCTGCGACCTCCCCGAACCGGTCAACCGCGCCTTCGACATCGGGTCCGGAGACGTCCTCACCTACGCCGAGGTGATGAAGGACTTCGCGCGCATCCGCGGTCTGCCCCCGCGTCACGTCATCGCCCTCCCGCTGCCGGCCCCCACGCTCTCGGGCATCTGGGTCGGCTTGGTCACTCCGCTGCCGTTCGCCCTCACCCTCCCGCTCGTCCAGTCACTCCAGGAGGACGCGGTCACTCGCAACGACGACATCGACACCGTCATCCCACCGCCGAGTTCGGGACTGCTCAGCTACGACCAGGCGGTCCGGCTCGCCCTGCGTCGGGAATCGGAGGGGGCGGTCGCGACGAACTGGGACGCCGATTCGGGAGAGCTCGAACAGGCGGCGAAGCCGCTGCCCAACGACCCGCAGTGGGCGGGCAAGAAGGCATTCGTCGATGACCGCCGACGGCTGCTGCCGGACCTCAGCGTCTCCGACATCTGGCCGGTCATCGTCGGCATCGGCGGACGCAACGGCTGGTATTCGTGGCCGCTGGCGTGGAAGATCCGCGGCGTCTGGGACAAGATCGTCGGCGGGGCCGGCCTCAACCGGGGACGCCGTCTGCCCGATGTCCTGCGGGTCGGCGATCCCGTCGACTGGTGGCGGGTCGATGAGATCATCCCCGACCACACGCTCCTCCTGCGCGCGGAGATGAAGGTCTCCGGCGATGCCTGGCTCGAATTCACCGTCAGCCAGCTCGGACCCGACTGCGAGTACCGGCAGCGGGCGATCTTCTTCCCCCGCGGCATCCGCGGTCGCCTCTACTGGGTGTTCGTCTCCCCCTTCCACCGGTTCATCTTCCCGGCCATGGCCCGCAACATCGAACGCGCCGCCCGGCGCAACGAGAGGCGGCGGCGATGAGCGGGCGATCGCCGCTCGAGACCTACTCGCGGACGGCAGAGCGCGCAGCGAAGACCGTCATCGACGGCTACTCGACGTCGTTCGGCACGGCGACGGCGCTGCTGGGGCCCTCCCACCGTGCGCATGTCCGCAACATCTACGCCCTCGTGCGGGTCGCCGATGAGATCGTCGACGGAATGCCGGCCGGCGCCGGGATGGGACCGGCCGAGGTGGAGGAGATGTTCGAGGACTTCGTCACGGAGACCTTTCGGGCACTCGCATGCGGGGTGAGCGCCAACCTCATCATCCACGCGTTCGCCCGGACTGCCCGGCACACGGGGATCGGCTCGGATCTCATCGACCCCTTCTTCACCGCGATGCGCTCCGACCTCGATGTCCACCGACCGACCGGGGACACCGCAGAGGCCCCGGTGCGCTGCTTCGCCCCCGACGAGCACGCCGACTACGTCTACGGGTCCGCCGAGGTCGTCGGCCTCATGTGCCTGCGCGTCTTCCTCCACGACAACCCCCGCGGCCCCGCCGAGTCCGCCGTCCTCGAATGCGGTGCCCGCCGCCTGGGAGCGGCCTTCCAGAACATCAACTTCCTCCGGGACCTCGCCGACGACCATGACCGCCTCGGCCGCAGCTACCTCACGGAGGAACCGCGCCTGAGCGCACGGGCCCGGGACGACTGGATCCGCGCCATCCGGGACCAGCTCGCCGACGCGCAGGCCGCGATCCCGCTGCTGCCCTACGACGCCCGACTCGCCGCCGGCGCCGCCACCGCCCTCTTCCGCGCCCTCATCGACGAGATCGCCGCCTCCCCGGTCGAAAGGCTCTACCGCGAACGGATCCGCATCCCCGCCCACGTCAAAGCGCGGCTCCTCGCACGGTCGACGCTCGGCACCCTCCGCGGTCGGAGTTCGTGATGGCGCAGGTGTGCATCGTCGGAGCCGGCGCTGCGGGCCTGGCGAGCGCGGCGCTGCTCGCCCGTGACGGCCACCGCGTCGACGTCTTCGAACAGAACGCCGAGGTGGGCGGGCGCATCGGGAGAATCGACAGGGAGGGGTTCCGGTTCGACACCGGTCCATCCTGGTATCTGCTCCCCGAGGTCTACGACCACTTCTTCGCCCTCATGGGCACGAGCACGGACGCCGAACTCGACCTCGCACCCCTCGACCCCGCGTACACCGTGTTCACCGACCCCCGGGCGGCTGCGGCCCGCAGCGTCACCGCCGACGCGGCGCCGGTGACGATTCCCCGCGGACTCGACCGGGTGCTCGAGGTCTTCGACTCGTTCGAAGCCGGATCCGGCGGGCGTCTGGAGCGGCATCTGCGCTCGGCCGCACACACGAAGGCGCTGGCTCTGAGGCTCTTCCTCTACAACCCCTTCACCTCGCCGCTCTCCGTCCTCGACCGATCGGTCATCGGATCGCTGCCGACCGTGGCCCGGCTGCTGACCGAGAGCCTCGCCCGACGGGCCGAACGGGTCGTCGTTCACCCGCGTCTGCGCCAGATCCTCCAATACCCCGCCGTCTTCCTCGGCACAGATCCGCGTCGGGCACCCGCGATCTACCACCTCATGAGCTCCCTCGACCTTGACGACGGGGTGGACTACCCGATGGGCGGATTCCGCACGATCGTCGACGCGCTCACCCGTGTCGCCGAACGTGCAGGCGCCCGCATCCGCACCTCGGCGGAAGTCGAGGAGATCGAGACTCAGGCACCGGAGGGCGGGCGACCGCGCGTCACCGGGGTGCGATGGAGCGATGCCGACGGTCGCCGGCGTCGCACCCCCGCAGAGATCGTCGTCTCCGCAGCCGACCTCCACCACACGGAGACCCGGCTGCTTGACCCGGCCCTGCGCGGCCATTCCGACGCGTGGTGGTCACGGGTGACGAGCGGACCCGGGGCGGTCCTCGTCCTCCTCGGCGTCACCGGCGGGCTTCCGCGCCTGCCGCACCACTCCCTCCTCTTCACCCCGGACTGGTCGGAGAACTTCGATGCGATCTTCGGGCCGCACACCGGAGTGCCCCACCCGGCATCGCTCTACGTCTGCCGCCCCAGCGCGACGGATCCGAGCGTGGCGCCGCCGGGATGCGAGAACCTCTTCGTGCTCGTTCCCGTCCCCGCCGATGCCGGGCTCGGAGCCGGCGGTCCCGACGGCACCGGTGACCCGCTCATCGAACGCACCGCCGATCGGGCGATCGCCCAGATCGCGGCCTGGGCAGACATCCCCGACTTGGCCGAGCGCATCGTCGTCCGGCACACGATCGGTCCGACCGACTTCGCCAGTGACTACCATTCGTGGCTCGGCGGCATGCTCGGTCCCGCCCACACCCTGCGCCAGAGTGCGATGTTCCGGGCACAGAACCGCTCCCGCACCGTCGACGGCCTCTACTTCGCCGGGGCGACGACGGCACCGGGGGTCGGGGTGCCGATGTGCCTCATCAGCGCCGAGGTGGTGCTCAAACACATCCGCGGCGACTCGAGTCCCGGCCCGCTGCCGGTCGGCGACGACGTCTAGGGCCACCTGCCCACGCCGCCTGCCCCGTCAGTGCCGTCGCATCCGCCCGAGCAGTCCGCGTCGGAGCAGTCCGCGCCTGAGCAGTCCGCGCGGCGGCGGGGACCAGAGGTCGGCTCCGGCGACCCGCCACCGGGCGAGCAGGGCGTTCGCAGCCTGCGCCCCGGTCGTCGCCGCCCGCTCCATGAGAGCGACGGGCGCATCGCAGCGCACCCAATCCCCGGCGAGGACGAGTCCGGGCAGCGGGGTTCCGACGCCGGGTCGTTCGTGCCATGGGCGTGGGTCCGTGAGTCCGCAGTCGTCGCGGATGAGCAGCTGCGACTCACAGGCGACCAATCGCGACGTCTCCGGCCAGACCGTGTGGAGGTCGGCCAGCAGCCGGTCGGTGATCTCCTTTTCGGTCCCCGGGCCCAGGGACAACGCGTCCGAGGACGCCCCGCCGTGCGGCATCGCGGGCTGCGGAAGTGCGGCCTCGGGCAGGGCGTAGGCATGGAGTTCGACCACGGACCCGCCGTGGTCGCGTGTCCACCGGGCGGCTCCGGCCTCGAAGCGATCGACGACGGAGACGTTGTCGAGGAGATTGAAGCCGCTCGTGCCGAGGAACGCGGGCCGGTCGGAGTTGACGGATCCGTCGAACCACAGCCTGAGCACGGCGAACGGTGGGGCGCTGCGGGTCGCGGCGACCCGGCTCAGCCACTCGACCTCCGACGGTGCGTCCGGGCGCAGTGTGGAGACGAGGCTGCGGGCCGAGGCCGGATCCGCGGCGAGGACGACGGCGTCGGAGTCGATCTCCCCGCGGTCCGTCGTCACCGTCCACGTCGTGGGTCCCCGTTGCAGCGCCGTCGCCGTGCGCCCGGTCTCGATGCGCACCCCGAGAGCGCTCAGGAACTCACCGAACGGCGCCCACAGCGCCGTGTCGTAGTCGTCTACGGGGACGTCGAAGAGGAGTCCCTCGGAGGAGCCGGCGAAATACGTGTGGAACATCGCGACGAGTTCACCGGCGGAGAAGTCGTCGGGATCGGCGAAGAACGACCGGGCGAAGACCTCGAGCGCGAGGTGTCGGGCCTCGGCGGGGAAGCGCAGCCGATCGAGGAAGGCCGCCGCCGATTCGCCGTCGTACCGGGAGAACGACGCCGGGAAGTCGACGTCGATGAGCTCGATCGCCGCGTCGATGTCGACCTCGGCGAGCGCCGAGAGCGGGAAGGTCGGGCTCGTGAGGACGAACCCGGCGAGGTTGAACGGCGGCGTCCTGGGGATCCCGGCGAACGAATCGGTCGCACCGCCTCGGCGGGTCAGGGGATAGTCGGCGATCGGGCGGAGTCGGGACAGATCGGGGTCGGTGCGCCGGAGGAGATCGCGGAGGTTGTAGTACTGCCGGAAGAAGGCGTGGAATCCGCGGCTCATCGTCCGCTGTCCGTCCAGCGGCCACGCGCTCACCCTCCCGCCGAGGCGGGGGCCGGATTCGAGGAGCACGACGTCGACCCCGCGTTCGGCCAGCACGGCGGCGGCGTTGAGTCCGGCGATGCCGCCGCCGACGACGGTGACACGCTTCGGACGCAGCGGGCGGGCCCTCCCGGGAGGGGCAGGCAAGAGGACGGCATGCCGGTCGCGGGGGCGGGGGTCGTGATCGGTGCGGTTCATGTGTCAGCCTCGGTGCCGGAGCCGATGTCCGCCTCGGCGGGGGAGTCCGTGCCGGCCCTCCGGTTGAGGTGCCACTGCCAGAGCATGAGGACCGCGGTGATCATCGCGAACCCGAACCCGAAGTCCTCGATCGGGATGTCGAAGGGGAAGCGGATGCCGGAGAACATGTCGGGGTTGTAGACGACGATGGGGGCGCTGAGCTTCGTCAGCCAGCCGTCGACGAGGCACTGGAACGCAAGGCAGATCGCCAGCGCGATCCAGTACTGGGCGCGGCGGAAGATGCCGCTGCGGAACACGACCCCCTCGAGGACGATGACGAGGACGATGCCGGCGACCGTCATGACGGTGTATTCGGGGATCATCGGTTCCTCCTCCGCTCGGCCGCGCTCGCCCGCCGGCGCCGGACGCGGGCGAGCATCGTGCCGACGGCCTCATAGCTGAGCAGGGCGCAGACGGGGATGACGATGAAGAAGACGAGTTCCTCCAGCGGCAGGGCGCCGAACTCGATTCCGGTGACGAACTCCGGACTGTACGTCCAGTGGTCCCGGGCGATCGCGATGAGGTCCCAGACCGCGAAGACGATGACGACGGGCAGCAGCGCGGCGAGGAGCAGTCGCCACCTGCGGTAGACGCGGGCGGAGAAGACGAATTCGAGTGGCAGCGTGATGAGCACGCACGCTGCCATGAGCGCCAGATACTCCCAGTGGCCGAACATCAGCGCCGCCGCGGACGGGACGGGACGGTGAAGCCGAGGTCGAGACCGCGCAGGTGGGCGCCGGCGGTGACGGATTCGTAGCCGATGACAGGGGTGGTGAGGAGGGTGGGTTCGCACGCGAGGAGGCGGTGGAGGAGAGCGTCGGTGACGATGAGCGCCAAGGGCTGACCCGGGCACCGGTGCGCCCCGTCGCTGAAGCTCAGCCCCGCCGGAAGCACGGTGCGGGGGCGCCCACGCTCGCCGCGGTGCTCGGCACGGGCCGGGCACACCGCCTCGGCGTCGGGACCGAAGGCTTCCGGATCGACATTGGCCGCGGCGACGTCGATGTCGACGAGGTCACCGGTCCGGATCGTCGTGGTCTGCCCGTCGCCGTCGATCGTGAGGTCCTCACGCGCACGCCGGTAGAGGTGAGCGACGATGGGCTCGACGCGGATGATCTCCTCGAGCAGAGCGAGCCGGACATCCCGGGCTGCGCCGAGGTAGTCCCGGCGCAGCCGATCGTCCGTGAGCAGCCGCCACGCGGCGAAGGAGATGAACTCCCGCGTCGTCACCATGCCCGCGGTGCCGTAGGTGACGCATTCGACGAGGATGTCGGCGGTGCTCGAGCCTGCATCGATGAGGTGGGAGATGACGTCGTCGCTTGGGGTGCGGCGGTGCGCTCTGATGGCGGGCAGCACGTCGGCGAGGTGGAAGGCGGCAAGCGGAAGTAGACCGTTGACGGCGGCCTGCAGCCATTGGCGTCGGGTCCGACCCCAGTTCGGTGCGGCGAGGTCGACCGGGGGCTGACGGAAGAACGCCGTGAGGCGGGAGGCCAATGCGGGCACCGGTGCCTCGGTGAGGCCGACGATGCGTGCGGTGACGCCGACGGTGTAGAGCAGAGCGGCGTCGTCGAGGCGACAGCGGCCGGCGACGACGGCCTCATCGACGATCGCCTGAGCGGCCGACGCGATGTCGTCGGCGTAGCGGTCGTCGATGACGGCGGGGGCGAAGAACCGGGCGAGGGCGCGCCGCTGGGAGTCGTGGGCGGGACCGTCGGAGATGAGGATGGGACGGTGCCGGAACCAGCCCTGCGGGATCCGCTCCGCGGTGAAGCCGGCCTGAGCGGTCGCATGGCGGGCACGGAGGATCGCGCGAGCCGCCGCGAAGGAGCGGACCCGGTGGACGCCGGCGGCAGAGCCGGGGTGCACGACGTCGGTCTGGCTCATGTCCTCAGGCTCTCGAGGACACCGGCCGCGAACTGGTCGACCATCCACGGGCTGAAGACGAACGGGGCGGCACGCAGCGCCGTACGGACCTCAGTGATCGGAGCCCATTGCCATTCGGCCACCTCGGCGGGGGAGGGGTCGAGCGGGGAGGCGATGCGGGCGACGTAGACCGGGCACACCTCGTTCTCGACGATGCCGCTGGCATCGACGGCACGGTAGCGGAAGTCGGGGGCGATGACGCGCAGAGCGGTCACGGTGGTGCCGAGCTCCGCGGATGCGCGGCGGATGATCGCATCCTCAACGCTCTCACCGGGGGCAGGATGCCCGCAGAAGCTGTTCGTCCACACCCCCGGCCATGTCGTCTTCGTCAGCGCCCGCCGGGTGAGGAGGACGCGTCCGTCGTCGTCGAGGAGGTAGCAGGAGAACGCCGAATGCAAGGGGGTGTCGGTGGTGTGGACCTCGGCCTTGAGCATCGAACCGCGGCTGCGACCTGCCTCGTCGAGGAGGACGACGCGTTCGGCAGCAGTGTCGGGAGTCGTCATCGACCATCAGCTCCTTCGTCCGCAGCCTCGTCAGCCCCAATGCTACCGGTGCGGGGTCATGTCGGGGCCAGCACGTAGACTGTGGTGGTAAAGATCCCCTTTTCTCTCCTGAGGTGAACACACTCATGCCAGCAATCGTTGTCGTCGGCGCTCAGTGGGGCGACGAAGGTAAAGGGAAGACCACCGACATCCTCGGCACCAGCGTCGACTACGTCGTCAAGCCCAACGGCGGGAACAACGCGGGTCACACGGTCGTCGTCGGCGGTGAGAAGTACGAGCTCAAGCTCCTTCCCGCGGGCATCCTCTCCCCGAACGTCACCCCGGTCATCGGCAACGGCGTCGTCGTCAACCTCGAAGCGCTGTTCGAGGAGATCGACGCCCTCGAATCCCGCGGAGCCGACACCTCGAAGCTGCGGATCTCGGCGAACGCGCACCTCGTCGCCCCCTACCACCAGACCCTGGACAAGGTGACCGAGCGCTTCCTCGGCAAGCGGGCGATCGGCACGACCGGGCGCGGCATCGGCCCGGCGTACATGGACAAGATCGGGCGTCTGGGCATCCGCGTCCAGGACATCTTCGACGAATCGATCCTGCGGCAGAAGATCGAAGGGTCCCTGCACCAGAAGAACGAACTCCTCGTCAAGGTCTACAACCGTCGCGCCGTGAGCGTCGACGAGGTCGTCGACTACTTCCTGCCCTACGTCGAACGTCTGCGGCCCTACGTTGCCGAGACCGAGCTCATGCTCAACGACGCCCTCGACCGCGGTGAGGTCGTCGTCATGGAGGGCGGCCAGGCGACGATGCTCGACGTCGACCACGGCACCTACCCGTTCGTCACCTCCTCGAACCCGACGGCCGGCGGGTCGTGTGTGGGCTCGGGCATCGGACCCACGCGCATCAACCGCGTCGTCGGCATCGTCAAGGCCTACACGACGCGCGTGGGCGCCGGTCCCTTCCCGACCGAGCTCTTCGACGAGATGGGCGAATACCTGCAGAAAGCCGGCGGTGAGTTCGGCGTCAACACCGGACGCCCGCGCCGCTGCGGCTGGTACGACTCCGTCATCGCCCGCTACGCCTCCCGCGTCAACGGGTTCACCGACTACGTGCTCACGAAGCTCGACGTCCTCACCGGCATCGAGAAGATCCCCGTGTGCGTGGCCTACGAAGTCGACGGCGAGCGTCATGACGAGATGCCGGTGTCGCAGACCGAGTTCCACCATGCGAAGCCGATCTTCGAGTACTTCGACGGCTGGACCGAGGACATCACGAAGGCTCGGACCTTCGACGATCTGCCGGAGAACGCGCAGAAGTACGTGCTCGCACTCGAGGAGCTCTCGGGCTGCCGGATGTCGGTCATCGGCGTCGGTCCCGATCGCGAACAGTCGATCGTGCGACACGACCTGCTGGACTGAGGTCTCAGCAGAACTGAACACTGAGGGCGGGGCCGACAGACGATGTCGGCCCCGCCCTTCACAGTCTGCACAGTGATTCTCGGCATCGTCGAACATCAGAACGATCTCGTCGGTTCCCGTCGCCGTGTGGATTCGGGTCAGGAACTCGCCTGTGTCCTGCATCTCGACGTCGATCTTCTCGTCAGCCATTCCGACCTCCCAATGCTGGTACACGTGACGGCTCTCTTTTCAGCACAGACTCGGTCGGCAAGCACAGTTTCGGCGCTGTTCCGAGCGGGCGATTACCTGTCTCGACGACGCGCGGAACTCCGCGGATCGTTGCTCGTCGCGGCCGAATGAAAAGGGTCCGACGGTATTGTGACCAAAGATATATTGGTGATATATTTCACGACACTGCACTTAACGCAGCCGTGCAATGGAGGTCATGATGACTGCTACACCCGAGCTTCAACCTAAATTCGTCGAGAAGCGAACCATCGACTACATCCCGCCGTCCGAACGTCACGGACGCCCGATCTCCCTGCTCTTCGTGTGGTTCGCCGCGAACAGCTCCATCACCGCTCTCGTCACGGGTGCGCTCATGACGATTCTCGGGAACTCGGCGCTGTGGTCGATCCCGGCGATCCTGCTCGGCAACATCCTCGGCGGGTACATCACCGCTCTGCACTCGGCGCAGGGACCGCAGCTTGGGGTGCCGCAGATGATCCAGAGCCGGGCACAGTTCGGCTTCTATGGTGCGATCCTGCCGCTGGTCCTCGCACTCTTCATCTACATCGGCTTCTATGCCACGGGGCTCGTCCTTGGAGGTCAGGCGCTCGGGCTGCTGTTCCACGTCTCGCCGCAGATCGGTGCGATCCTCTTCGCGGTCTTCTGTGCGCTCTCGGCCATCGTCGGCTATCGCTGGATCCACCGGTTCTCGCACCTGCCGGCATTCCTCAGCGCCATCGTCTTCGTCTGGCTCATCGTCGTCATGGTCACGGGCGATATGGGAGAGTCCATCACGGCGAGCAACGGATTCGCGATGGCTCCGTTCGTCCTCGGCGTCTCGCTCTCCGCCTCGTGGCAGCTGACCTTCGGCCCGTACATCGCCGATTACAGCCGCTACCTGCCCGAGACTACCTCGCAGAACGCCACCGTCGGGTGGACGTTCCTTGGCAGCGTCCTCGGTGCGAGCCTCGCGATGACCGTCGGCGCCTTCGCCGCGTTCCTCGGCGGTGACGCGTTCAGCGGCAGCGAGGTCGGCTACATCACCGACCTGGCAGGGAAGTTCGGCGTGATCGTCCTCCTCGCGGTCATCCTGGGCAAGCTTGCCGGGAACACGCTCAGCGCCTACGGCGGGTTCATGTCGATCACGACGATCGTCTCCGCCTTCACCAAGCAGAACCATCTGAAGTCGTACACGCGCACGCTGTTCATCCTCGGCGTGACCGCGGTGGCGCTTGCCATCGCCCTGGCCGCCTCGGAGAACTTCCTCACTGTGTTCCAGAACTTCCTGCTCTTCCTCCTCTACTTCATGACACCGTGGTCGGCGGTCAACCTCGTCGACTTCTACCTGGTGCGCAATAAGAAGTACGACATCAAGGGCCTGTTCGACCCGAATGGGATCTACGGGAAGTTCAACTGGATCGCCTACGTCGCCTACCTCGCGGGCGTCATCGTCCAGATCCCATTCATGAACAGCGCAATCTACGTCGGACCGATCGCCTACCTGCTCAATGGCGCGGAGATCGCCTGGATCCTCGGCGTCGTCGTCTCCGCCGTGCTCTACTACCTCATGACCGGAAACCTGCGCCGCCGGGTCAAGGCCGCCGCAGCCTGAGCCTGGCTGCCGCCCCGGCCTTCGGTGCCGGCACCATCTCTTCCACTTCGAACCCAACAAAGGAAAATCCAGATGAAATACGATCCTTCGTCGAAGAACCGTCCCCTCGAACATTCGCCGTTCAAGGCGCTGACGGTGCCGCGTCCCATCGGCTGGCTCTCGAGCGTGAGCGCCGATGGAGTCGAGAACATCGCTCCCTACAGCCAGTGGCAGAACCTCACATTCGATCCGCCGATGGTGATGTTCGCGGCCAACCAGTACCCCGATGGGCGTCGCAAAGACACCGTGCTCAACGCCGAGGAGACCGGCTGGTTCGTGTGGAACATGGCCACCTGGGATCTGCGCGAACAGGTCAACATCAGCGCCCAGGTGATGGATGCGCACGAATCCGAGTTCGACCAGATGGAAGTCACCCGTCGCTCCGCCGACCTGTCAGCGACGCCGATGATCGCAGAGAGCCCGTTCCAGTACGAGTGCAAGTACATCTCCACCCACCGGCTGCCCGGCAACTCGAAGGTGGGCTCGATCGACATCGTCTACGCCTCGGTCGAGCGCATCCACCTCAACGATGACTATGTCTCGGCGGAAGGCAAGATCGACATCCTCAAGGCCAAGCCGATTGCGCGCATGGGCTACTTCGACTACACGGTCGTGACCGAGACCTTCGAGATGCGCGTGCCGGGTGCCGATGGGGACGCACAAGCGGGGTTGTCGGGAAACCCGACCTGACCGGGAAGGCTCCGGCTGGGTCAGCGGACTGAGCCGGCAGGCGAACCCGTTGCGGCGCAGATAGCTGAGTCAGGCCATCTGCGCCGCTCTCGTTGCATAGTCGACCAGATAGTCGTTGAGATCGTAGGCGGCTTTCTCTGCCGCGTCAACGTCCATGTCCGCCGCGCCTCTGAGCATGCGCAGATGGCAGCCGGAACTGGCTGCGATCTCCTTCTCGACATCGACGACGTTGGAGATCCAGTAGCGTCGAGAGAGGTTCTGCAGCGGAAGCAGAGATTCGATGAGGTAGGTGTTCTTGGTGGCGGCTGCCAGCAGTTGATGAGTTTCGCGGATGGTCTCCGCGTAAGTCGGAAAGTCGGATCCGATCTGCTCGAGTTGCGCGGCCAGAGATCGCATCTTGCTGCGCTGGTCATCTGAGGCTCGTCTGGCGGCGAGGCGGACGGCGACGACGTCGAGCTCTCTGCGGACTTCGAGGATACGCAATTCGGTCTCATACTCCAGAGAGGGAACGTAGATGCCTCGGCGGGGTCGGATGGTCACCATGTGCTCGCGTGCGAGGCGCTGCAACGCCTCGCGGATGGGTGTCCTGCCCAAGCCGGTCTTCTCCACGAGTTCGGGCTCGGTGATGTAGCTGCCGGCAGGAATCGACCCACTGATGATCATGTCTTCGATGACACTGTAAGCCTGTTGGGAAAGAGTCAACTCTGGTGAACCGTTCTTCGGAGTCAAGGGGTGTGCCTCAGATTTTACTTCACCGAATCTTCACGGGTTGCAGACAAAAGCGGCTGCAGTGCCCGATAAGCATCGGCGTCGTGACCGCGTTGGCGAGCACCGAAAGAACGTTGCGAATGCGCTGTCCCTGGTGGCTCGGCGCGGTGGGAAACTAGCCGTCGCTCAGGAGTGCCTCTTTCGTGCTTCTCGGTCTCTCAGCCGATTCTGTTCCCCGGCGGCGTCGTGACCGGTCTAGTCCACCCGCGCGTCGACGCCATCGGCCCATCGGTACGGTCGGGTGGCGAGCAGCGCCCCAACCGAGCGGCGCAGACGAGACACCTCGGCGCGGACGGTGACCAGATGGTCGCCGTCCCCGTAGAGGCGCTGGCTGAGGTCGGCGGCACTGATACCGGCAGACCCCGCCGAGGTGACCGCCGCCAGAATCTGCGCCCGCCGTGGCGTGAGCGGAACGACCAGGGGTTCGGTGCCGGAATGGATATCGAGAACGGGTGGATCCTGCTTCGTCCGCAGAGTCACCGAGGCGCGACGGTCGCCGGTGGGCCGCAGCAGCCATCCACCGGTGATCTTCTCCGGCAGGCACAGACCGGCACCGGGGATGAGGATCGAACGGTCAGCGGCCGGCACCTCGATGCGGTCGCGGCTGCGCACTCCCTGCTGATAAGCCACCCATCCGGCATCATCGACGACGAGGGCCGGACCGGATGTGCCGGCGAGCATGGCCGACATCCGATCGCGCAGAGTGTTCAGTGCCTCCTGCTGAGCGATCATCAGCCGGGCTTCGGCCAGACGTACGGCCGTAGTCACCAACGACTGCACAGCAGGATGAAGAGTCATCGCCGGACCGCTGATGTCGACGACTCCCAAGAGAGTCCCGTCATGCGGGTCGTGCACGGGCACGGCACTGCAGTACCAAGGGTGCTGAGAGGCCTCAAAATGTTCGGCGGAGAAGAGCTGGACGGGTGCCTCCTCGGCCAGCGCCGTGCCGATGGCGTTCGTACCGACCTTGGCTTCGGACCAATGCGCTCCTTCGACGAATCCGAGCTCATCGGCTTGCCGTCTGGCGGAAGCCGCACCATCTCTCCACAGAATGACTCCATCGGCATCCGTGACGACGAGGATGAACGGCGCGGCGTCGGGAGCCCGCAACAGCACTGAGCGCATCTCATCGACGACCAGCCTCAGCCGTGACATCCTCCGCCGAGTCTCCAGCTCGGCCCCATCGGCGACGATCCGCGCATTCGCGCCATCCGGGTCCAGCCCCAAGCGCAGCATCCGATCCCACGAGCGCCTGACCAGCGCGCGCGGTTGCACCGGCGGCGACGCCCCGGTGATCACAGCATCGTGAATGCGTGTCAGATCTCTGGCGAGATGCGCCAGATCCGGCTGAAGCATGCCTTGAGTATAGGACGGGAACGCACCCCTGACCATGGGGTCGAAGCTCTGGTGAGAATCCCGGCACAGCGTGGTCCATGCAATCCGGTGCAACTCTTTTGAACCGGGAGTGCCCGGCCTAGTTTGGAGTCACTGAACTCAATGAGGAGGAGTGACATGACAACGACGCTCGACCGTCCCCAGTTGACCGCCGACGACATCGCTATGAGGTGGCTGCAGGATTTCGAATCGGCGCTCAGCCGGCGGGATATTCCGGCCGCCGCCGGTCTGTTCGCCACCGACAGCTATTGGAGGGACCTTGTGTCCTTCACCTGGAACCTCAAAACCGTGGAGAACCCCGATGGGGTCACCGACCTGCTCACCCACAACCTCGATCGTGTCTCGCCGGCGAAATTCGAACTCAATGAACCGGCAGCAACCGCCGACGGAGTGACGGAAGCGTGGTTCACCTTCACCACCTCGGTGGGGCGCGGCAAAGGACTCGTCCGCCTCATCGACGAAGACGGCATCAAGGCCTGGACCGTGCTCACCTCGCTGCAGGAGATCACCGGACACGAAGAGCCCCGCGGCACCCGCCGGGTCAAGGGCGCCGAGCACGGCGTCGATGCCGAACGGAAGAGCTGGTCGGAGAAGCTCGCCGAAGAGGACGCCGCCTGGGGCAAGAGCGCCGACCCCTACATCCTCGTCGTCGGCGGCGGCCAGGGCGGGATCGCCCTCGGCGCTCGCCTCCGCCAACTCGGGGTGCCCTCGCTGGTCATCGACCGGTGGGAGCGGCCGGGTGACCAGTGGCGGTCGCGGTACAAGTCGCTGTGCCTGCACGACCCCGTCTGGTACGACCACCTGCCGTACCTGAAGTTCCCCGACAACTGGCCGGTCTTTGCTCCGAAGGACAAGATCGCGGACTGGCTGGAGTTCTACACCCGGGTCATGGAGATCCCGTACTGGTCGTCGACGACAGCCAACTCGGCGAGGTATGACGAGGCGGAAGGCCGGTGGACGGTCGAGATCGAGCGGGACGGGCAGCGCCGCACCCTCACGCCAGCGCACCTGGTCATGGCCACGGGGATGTCCGGGAAGCCGAACATCCCGACCTTCCCCGGCAGCGAGGTCTTCCGCGGCGAGCAGCAGCACTCCTCCCAGCACCCGGGACCCGATGCCTACGCGGGGAAGAAGGTCGTCGTCATCGGCAGCAACAACTCCGCGTTCGACATCTGCGGGGCACTCTATGAGAACGGCGCCGAGGTGACGATGGTGCAGCGTTCGAGCACGCACATCGTCAAGAGCGATTCGCTCATGGAGATCGGTCTCGGGGACCTCTACTCGGAGCGGGCGGTCGCCGCCGGGATGACGACGGAGAAGGCCGACCTCGTCTTCGCGTCCCTGCCTTACCGGATCATGCACGAGTTCCAGATCCCGCTCTACGAACAGATGAAGGACCGGGACGCGGACTTCTACCGGCGGATGGAGGCTGCCGGATTCGACCTTGACTTCGGTGACGACGGGTCGGGACTCTTCCTCAAGTACCTGCGCCGAGGATCGGGCTACTACATCGACGTCGGTGCGGCCGAACTCGTCGCCGACGGCAAGGTGGGACTCGCGAAGGGTCAGGTCGATCACCTCACCGAGGATGCGGTGGTGCTCTCGGACGGCACGGTCCTGCCCGCCGACCTCGTCGTCTATGCCACCGGCTACGGGTCGATGAACGGCTGGGTCGCCGATCTCGTCGACGAGGAGACCGCGGACCGGGTCGGCAAGTGCTGGGGTCTCGGCTCGGACACGACGAAGGATCCCGGCCCGTGGGAGGGCGAGCAGCGCAACATGTGGAAGCCCACCCAGCAGGAGAACCTGTGGTTCCAGGGCGGCAACCTCCACCAGTCGCGGCACTACTCCCTCTACCTCGCTCTCCAGCTCAAGGCCCGCTACGAAGGGATCCCGACGCCGGTCTACCGGCTGCAGGAGGTCCACCACCTCGGGTGAGGGGGTGGTGTGCGGCACTCCCGCTGCGCAGGGGTGCGCGCCGCGCTGGGGCGTGGGGTGCTGCGCGCCGCGCTGGGCCGGCCTTCTGGACGCTGAGTGTCGATTCTCGTGAGCAGAATCGACACTCAGCGTCCATTTGTCCAGTCTCCCGGCGGTCGCGTGCCGTCCCGCGGAGTCTGAACGAGTCCGAGGTGGCGCCGGATCTTCGCTTCGAGGAGCCTGTAGTCGGTGCGGCCGGTCACTCTGAGCACCGTCCAGCCTTCCTGACGCATCGCTTCGTCTCGCGCGATGTCGCTGTTCCACTGGCCCTTGGAGGTTCGGTGGTGGTCGCCGTCGTACTCCAGGGCGAGGCGCGCGTGCTCGTAGCCGAGGTCGGGCTCGACGACACGGCTGAGCTCCGCACAGAAGATCTGCGGGTGCACGGTCGGTTCGGGCAGGCCGACGGAACGCAGCCAGAGGCGAAGATCGGTCTCGCGCGGCGAGTCCACGGTGGGTCGGACCAGGTCGAGCGCGGTGAGCAGGCGTCCTCGCGAGCGGATTCTCCTGGTTCCGACCACGGCGGCGGTGAGCTTCTCGAGTGTGATGAGTGGCGGTCCATGCCAGTTGCCGACTGCGGCGTCGCCGACCCTGACCAGGTCGTCGACGTCCAAATCCGCGCCGAGTGAGATGAAGGCATCCGCAGGTTCGAGGACGGGCAGGTCGAAGAACAGGCGCGAGGTGAACAGCGTCGTGCGGTGGAAGCGGATGCCCTGCACTCGAATGCGCGCATTCCCATCGGCGGAGAAGACGTGGGTCGGAAGCTGCGGTTGGTGCCAGGGCAGTGGCCATCCGTAGAGGCGCGCCGCGGTCACGTGTCCCGCCGCCACCTGCGGAAACTTCAGCAGGATCGCGCGCAGACGCTGCGCCGTGTCCGTCCATTCCTCGTCGGCCCAACCGGGGGTCGGGCGTGCGATAGTCGTGGATGCATCGGCTCTGACGCCTTTGACGATGGTGGGGTAGGCGCTGGTGTGGAACAGTCTGTGCCGAGTGATGCCCCGCTTCGGTGCGGTCGCGCTGGTGAAGAGCTCCGGGCAATCGCGCAGCTCCCATTCGCCGGTGTGGTCGCCTCCGTGGAACATGACGACGATGGTCTCTCGGCCGAGGCTGCGAGGGAAGAGCGGCGAATGTCCCTGTGGAAACCGGTCGAGCGTCCACAGGGGCTCTGCGCGCGAGTGCCCGCGGTTCTGCACAGGCAGTGCACGAGAGTGGAATGCGTGTGGGACTTCGAGCAGCCAGCCGGCAGCGGACGAAACAGGTCCTGGCGCGAGCAGCATGGTCGAGGGCGCGTTCCCTGGACGGTGAGTGTCGATTTCGCGTGCGGATCTCGACACTGGGAGTCCGGGAAACTCGCCGGCGCCGAGTGGACGCCGGGCTGGGCCCGTGGAAAGTCGAGCCGGCGCTGGGGGGGACCGCCAACGAGGTCGGTGGTTGCCGGCTGGTCGTCCCCAAAGAGGTGAACATGAGTGGGCTGTGGCAAGCCCGTGGGCACGAGGTTCCCGCGGTGAGCGCGCGGACACGAGGTTCCCGGGGTGAGGCGCGCGTTCTCTGGACGCTGAGTGGCGAAATCACGCGCCGGAATCGTCACCCAGCGTCCAGGAAACGAGCGAGCGCCGGAAGTGCGGGTGCAGTCAAGCGCCGGGAAGTGAGTTACAGGCACGTGCCGAGGGTGCGAGGCAAGCGCCGGAACCAGTGCCAGCCCCGGCGCCCCTACAGGCCGAGGCGGGCGAGGACCTTCTTGACGTGACCGAGCGCCTCGGACTCCAAGAGCCCGAAGTTCTGGTTGAGGTACATCCCGTCGCCGATGAGCTGGATGGTCATCGCGAGGTCGGGGTCGCCGAGGTGGTCGTTGAGCGCATCGAACCACTGCACGCGGGTCTCGCCGAGGGCCTCGCGTGCCTCGTCGTACTCCTGGGCCAGGCGGCTCGCGGCGATGAGGCTGCGGTCGAGGGGAGTGCCCGTCTCGGCGGCGGTGTCGAGGTAGTACACGTGCGGACCGAGCTCGGCCGCGCGCATCTGCTCGATGTCGGCGTCGACATAGCGGCGCAGGCGCTCCAGGCTACCCTCGACGAGCTTCGCCTTCGACCCGAAATGGTAGAGCAGTCCGCCCTTGGAGACACCCGCCTCGGCGGCGACCGCGTCGAGCGTCGCCCCGGCGGTCCCATGCTGCTCGAGCAGAGCGTCGAAGGCGTCGAGCAGCTTCTCCTTGGTGTCGGAGGAATTGCGTGTCATGGGCATGAGCCTAACCGAGTTCGTCCCGGGCAAGTGTGAAACCCGACTCATTGCACCTCAGTGCACCAACCCGCTGTTGCTACTGTACCGTCTAGACGGTACAGTAGAGGCATGTTCACCACACAGACTCCACACGTGCGCGCCGGCCGGCGTGAATGGCTCGGCCTGGCTGTGCTGATGATCCCTGTCCTCCTCATCTCGATCGACAACACGGTCCTCGGCTTCGCCCTGCCGGCGATCAGTACGGGCCTCCATCCCACCGGCACCCAGCTGCTGTGGATCGTCGACATCTACGCCCTCATGCTCGCCGGTCTCCTCGTGGCCATGGGCAGCATCGGCGACCGCTTCGGCCGCCGGCTCCTCCTCGTCATCGGCGCCACCGGCTTCGGGCTTGCGTCCCTGCTCGCAGCATTCTCGACCTCAGCGGAGATGCTCATCGTCGCCCGCGCCCTCCTCGGCGTCTTCGGGGCCACGCTCATGCCCTCGACGCTCTCGCTCATCCGCAACATCTTCCTCGACCCCCGCGACCGCCGCATCGCGATCGCGACCTGGGCCGCGCTCTTCGGCGGCGGCGCCGCGCTCGGCCCGGTCGTCGGTGGTGTGCTGCTCGAGCACTTCCACTGGAGCTCGATCTTCTTCATCAACCTCCCGCTCATCGCCCTCTTCATCCCTGCGGCACTCCTCCTCCTGCCCGAGTCGCGCGACCCCAATCCGGGCCGTATCGACCCGCTCTCGATCGTGCTCTCGATGCTCACGCTCACCCCGCTCGTCTTCGCGATCAAGCACGGCATGTCGGACGGCCTCGACTGGCTCTTCGCCGCAGCCGTTCTCGTTTCGGTCATCTCCGGCACCCTGTTCGTCCGCCGCCAGCTCGCCGCGGACAACCCGATGCTCGACGTCCGTCTCTTCGCGAATGCCGTGTTCACCTCGGCGGTGACGGCGAACCTGCTCAGCCTCATGGGCCTGGCCGGGTTCCTCTACTTCGGCACGCAGGTCCTCCAGCTCGTCCTCGGACTCTCCCCGGTGACCGCGGCGCTGGCGCTGGTGCCCGGACTCATCATGTCGATCACCGCCGGCTACCTCGCCGTTCCCCTCGTCGCCCGGATCCAGCCGCGCATCGTCGTGCCCGCCGCGCTCGCCCTCAATGCGATGGGCCTCGGCTTCGTCGCCTTCACCCCGGAGCCGAGCGTGGCCGGGATGGTCATCTCCTTCATCGTCCTCGGTGCGGGAATCGGCACCGCCGAGGTGATCACCAACGACCTCATCCTCACCGCGGTGCCTGCGGACAAGGCCGGAGCCGCCTCGGCGATCTCCGAGACCGCGTACGAGTTCGGCTCCGTCATGGGCACCGCCGTCCTCGGCGGGCTGACGACGATGGTCTTCGGCAGGCAGCTCGCCGCCTCGCTCGGTGAAGAGGCGAAGGATCCCGCGTTCGAGACCCTCGGATCCGCGCTCGAACATGCCGGGGAGCTCGGCGGCCACCTCGGCGCGGAGCTCACCGACACGGTCATCCGGGCCTTCGATCTCGGCGTGCAGTGGGCCGCCGGCGGTGCCGCGATCGTCGTCCTCGCCGCCGCCGTGCTCACGGCCATCGGCCTCAAGGGCGCCGGCCGGGAGGCGACGGCGGACACGGTGGATCGGGAATCCGTGTCCGCGCACTGAGCCGTCAGGGCGACCCGGCGGCCACGCACCGGGGTCTCGCCCCTGAGCGATGTCCCCGCGGTGACGCTCACACACACGAAGCGCCGAGGTGGTGCAGGCTTCCCTGCCCCACCTCGGCGCTTCGTTCGTTGCGGAGTGCTGCACAGTCGGGTGACCGCGGGGCTGTCGCTCACGGCACGCGCACCCCGTGCTCACCGCTCGGCGAGAGCCTCCTGGCCGGTTCTCACCTTCTGCCGCCGGCGGGCGAGCACCCGGCCGATACCGGTGTAGAGGAGGGCGACGATGAGGATGATGTAGAGGACGATGGTGATCGGCGAGGACACGAGCACCGCCGGATCACCGCCTGCCGAGAGCAGGGCGTCGCGCAGGCTCGTCTCCGCGAGCGGTCCGAGCACCATGCCGATCATCAGCGGTGCGAGCGGGACCCCGTAGCGTTTGAGCACGAAGCTGACGATCGCGACGCCGAGGAGGACGAAGAGCTCGAACGTCGACGCCGAGGTCGCATAGATGCCCAGCCCACAGAACACCGCGATCCCACCGTAGAGGTACGGGTCGGGGATGAGGAGCAGCTTCGCCCACAGCGGCGCGAACGGGAGGTTGATGATGAGGAGGACGATCATCGCGACGAAGAAGCTCGCGATGAGACCCCACACCAGCTCGGGTGCGCGGTCGAAGAGCAGCGGTCCCGGCTGCAGACCGTACTGGCGGAATGCCGCGAGCATGATCGCCGCCGTCGCCGAGACCGGCAGACCGAGGGCGAACAGGGCGCCCATCGAGATGCCCGTCGTCGCACTGCCCGCCGCCTCGGGGGCGGCCAGACCGCGGATCGCGCCCTTCCCGAACTGCGGGTCCTTCCGGCGGGAGTCGAGCTTGCGTTCGAGACCGTAGGCCATGAACGTCGGCACATCGGCACCGCCGACGGGGATGACACCGAAGGGCAGCCCGATCGCCGTGCCGCGCAGCCACGCGGGCAGCGCCTCGGTGAACTCGCGGCGCGAGAGGAACGGCCGCCCCGAGGCGTTGATCGTGTTGTCGCTGGCCTGCCGCCGGATGCGGGAGGCGATGAAGAACACCTCGCCGAGGGCGAGCATGCCGACGGTGACCGTGACGAGGGAGACGCCGTCGAAGAGCTCCGGCACACCGAAGATGAACCGCTCGGTGCCGGAGACCGAGTCGATGCCGATGACCGAGATCCCGATGCCGAGGACGAGCGCCATGAGGCCCTTGAGCACGGAGTCGGCGACGACCGAGGACGTCGCGACGAACGCGAAGAGCGCGAGCGCGAAGTACTCGGCCGGCCCGAACTTCGTCGACAGGTCCGCGAGCAGCGGGGCGATGAAGACGACGAGGAAGCACGAGACGATGCCGCCGATGAACGCGCCGATCGCCGCGGTGGCCAGGGCCTGCGGGGCTCTGCCGTCCCGGGCCATGCGGTGACCCTCGAAGGTCGAGGCGATCGCCGAGGCCTGACCCGGGGTGTTCATGAGGATCGCCATCGTCGAATCCCCGAACAGACCGCCGAAGTAGACGCCGGCGAACATGATGAACGCCCCGGTCGGGTCGAGGGCGAAGGTCATCGGCAGCAGCAGCGCCACCGCCATCGACGACCCGAGTCCCGGGAGCACGCCGACCGCGGTTCCGAGGAAGCAGCCGACGAGCACCCACAGCAGGTTCATCGGGGTCAGGGCGTGGGTGAACCCCTCCATGAGGTTGGCGAGAGCATCCATCAGAAGCCGCCTCCCACGATGCCCGAAGGCAGGTTGAGTCCCAGCAGGACCGCGAAGGCGATGTAGACGAGCGAGGAGAACGTCAGCGCGACCGTGAGGTCGAACAGCGGTCTCCGCGAGCCCATCGCCCGCGCCACACACCAGAAGAGCAGCGCCGCGGCGAGGATCCAGCCGGCGAACTCGAGGACCGCTGCGAAGGCCGCGAATCCGCCGACCGCCCAGCCGAGTGCCCGGAAGTCCGAATGGGTGCGGTGCGTGACGTCGGCGGCACGCGCCTCGGCGAGGGCCTCCCTGTCGGCCTGCGGCTCATCCTCCTCGTGCGGGGAGAGCCGGGAAGCGGCGACCGCCGAGGTCACCGGCGTGGAGAACGCCTTGGCCTCGGCCGCCTCGGCGGGGATCTCCTCATCGACGTCGACGGGTTCGGGGTTGCGGATGATCGCGATCGCGAGCAGCACGGCGATGACGAAGCCGGCGACCATGATGATCATCGGGAAGAACTGGGGGCCGGGCGGGTCGACGTCCTCGGGCACCTCCATCGTCAGCAGCCCGATGAGCAGGTACGTCGAGAACGCGGCGAGGATGAGGGGGACGAGGAGGCCGGAGCGGCCGTGCCACCAGGTGCCCGCGCCGAGGTGGCTGGTCCGGGTCGTGGATCTCTCGGTCGTCGTGCTCACAGTCCCAGCTCCTTCAGCAGGCTCTCGATGCGCTTGGTGTCCTCGACGATGAAGTCCGCGAACGCCTGACCGGTCAGCCACACGTCCGACCACTGGTTGCGGGTCAGCGCATCCTTCCATTCGGCACTGTTGCGGGTCGTCTCGAGGAGGCCGACGAGCTGCGTCGTCTCCTCCGCGGTGATGCCCGGCGCACCCAGCCAGCCGCGCCAGTTCGTCAGCGTCACCTCGTAGCCCTGTTCGCTCATCGTCGGAATGTCCTCGAAGCCACTGATGCGTTCGGGAGCCGCGACCCCGAGGGCCTTGACGCGGCCGGAGTCGATCTGGTCGGAGACCTCGTTGAAGCCGGTCGACGCGAAGTCCGTCGTGCCGGCGAGCAAGGTCTGGATGGCTTCGCCGCCGCCGGACTTCGGGATGTAGGTGATCGCCGATCCCGCGATCCCGCCGAGCTGGGCGAGCTGCGCGATCGTGAGATGGTCGACCGAACCGGCCGATCCGCCCGTCCACACGAACCCTTCCGGGTCCTTCTTCCACGCCGTCATCACGTCGTCGAGGGTGTTGTACGGGGAGTCGGCGGCGGCGATGAGGACGTCGTAGTCCTCGGCGACGCGGGCGAGCAGCGTCGTGTCGGAGAAGCCGACGGGGGAGTCGTTGAGGGCGATGCCGCCGACCATCGCGGTGCCGGTGGCCAGGATCGTGTCCGCCCGACCGTCCATCGTCGAGAACTTGCCTAGGCCGATCGTGCCGCCCGCGCCGGGGATGTTGACGACCTGGGCGTTGTTCGCCGCCCCCGTCAGCCGCATCGCCTGCTGGGTTTCGCGAGCGAAGCCGTCCCAGCCGCCGCCGGCCCCGGCCGGGGCGAAGAGCGTGAGGTTCTTCGAGAGGTCCCCGGTCGCCGAGGCGGCCCGGATCGAATAGGTCGTCGCCGTGCCGATCGCGGCGACCGCGATGACCCCGTAGGCGACCTTGCCGAACATGCGCCGGGAGACGCCGGATTCCGTGGTGGATGGGCTCGGGTCGGGGCGCCCTGGTGGGCTCGCGCCGCCGGATGACTGCATCGTCAGGTCCCTTCTTCTCCATCGAAGATGTGCGTCGGTGCGTCTGTGCGCCGACTGCATGTGCGACCGAGTCTATTGTGGCCTGAGTCACCGTGAGGGCTTGCGCGCATTGTTCTCGTTTCGCGCGTTGTGCGCCTTCTGCGCATTCTGCTCACTCCTGGTGTCGGGGAGGGTGCGACGGAAGGTGGGCCCGCGTCAGCGCTGGGACTGTCCCCGCACCGAGGTGATCGTCAGTCCGCGACGTTTGAGCAGAGCAGCGACGATGCCGTCGCCGTCGACGAGCTCCCCTGAATGGGTGCCGTCGTAGACGACTCCGCATCCGCACGAGGGGCTGCGGGCCTGGAGGACCGCATGGGTCGCACCGTGTTCGGCGGCGATGTCGGCGACGGCCTGTGCGCCGGCGACGAACTCCGCGGTGACGTCCTCTCCGTCGATGGTCTCCACTCGGGCGGTCCCGTCGAGCACGTCGTCGCCGTCGCCGTCGACGATCTCAGCGGGCGGGCGCGGTGTCGACATGCCGCCGAGCTGTTCGGCACAGGCGGGGACCGCACGCCCGGCCCGAACGTCGGCGATGACGGCCTCATCGGGGCGGGCACGACCGTCGTAGCGGCACGGTTGCCCAGCGAGGCACGCGCTGACAAGAGTGACTTCGCCGTCCATGCCTTCGAGCGTACGCCTCGATCACTGCCACGTCTCGTCTCTCGCGTCGAGGATCGCCTCTGACGTCGGAACCCGTCTGGACGCAGGTGACCACGGCCGTCCTTGCTCCCGGTGGCTAAGGTGGGGTCATGACGTCTCCCGACCAGTCGCACGACACCCCAGAACCTGAATCCCGCTCCACCTCGGACTCGACTCCCACCCCCACCTCGGCGCCGGTGGCGAAGAAGGTTCCGCACGAGCGGACCCACCATGGCCACACCTTCGTCGACGACTACGAATGGATGCGGGAGAAGGAATCGCCCGAGGTCATCGCCCACCTCGAGGCGGAGAACGCGTGGACGGAGGCGCAGGCCGCGGAGCTCGCACCCCTGCGCGAGGCGATCTTCACCGAGATCAGGACGCGGATCAAGGAGACCGACATGTCGGTGCCCAGCCGCCGCGGCGGGTACTGGTACTTCACCCGGACGCAGGCCGGCCTCGACTACGGCATCCACGTCCGCGTGCCCGTGGCCGACGAGACCGACTGGACCCCGCCCGAGGTCGGCGAGGACCCGCTGCCCGGCGAAGAGGTCGTCTTCGACTCGAACGAGGCCGCCCACGGCACCGACTTCTTCTCCCTCGGCACGTTCTCGCTCACCGACGACGGCCGCTTCCTCCTCTACGGCGTCGACACCACAGGCGACGAACGCTACGTCCTGCGCATCCGCGACCTGACGACCGGTGAGGATCTGCCGGACCGGATCGAGAACACCTTCGCCGGCGCTTCGATCGACCCGGCGGGCCGCTTCGTCTTCTACACGACCGTCGACGAGGCGTGGCGACCGGAGAAGGTATGGCGACACGCGATCGGCGCTGCCGCGGCCGGCGGGGGCGCCGAGGCGAACGACGCTGACGTCTGCATCTTCCATGAACCCGACGAGCGCTTCTTCGTCGGCGCCGGCTTCTCCCGGTCCGGTGACTATCTCTTCATCGTCACCGGATCGAAGACGACGACCGGTTACTGGACCCTGCGTGCCGGCGACCTCGAAGCCGAGCCCGCGGTCGTGTGGCCGCGCGTCGACGGCGTCGAATACTCCGTCGACCACGCGATCATCGCCGGCAGCGACCGCTTCCTCATCACCCACAACCGGGACCGCGCGGACTTTGACGTCGTCGACGTCCCCGCCGCCGACCCCACCGGTGAGGCCGCTGAACCCGCCGATGCCGTCGACGCCCCGGCCGGGACCGGGGCGGACCCGACCGCGGCCGGTCGCCGCGTGCTCGCCGATGTCTCCGGGCTGCGCATCGAGGAGGTCGACGCGTTCGCCGACTTCGTCGTCGTCAGCTATCGCCGAGGCGGCTTCGCCCGAGTCGGCATCGTCCGTCTCCGCCCGGCCGGGTCCGACGACGCGACGGCAGAGGCCGGCGGCCAGGCGTCCGGGTTCGGCGATGCATCCTCTCCGTTCGGTCCGCTCGAGGAGCTGCCCTTCGATCGGGAGACCGGCACCCTCGGCCTCGCCTCGAACCCCGAGTTCGACCAGCCCTCCATCCGGCTGACCTTCACCTCGATGTCGACCCCGGCCGTCGTCTTCCAGCACGAGATCGCCACCGGTGAGGACACCGTCCTCAAACGCCAGCCGGTGCTCGGATCCGTCGACCTCGGCGCCTACGGGGAGACCCTCGTGTGGGCCACTGCCGAGGGCGGCACCCGGGTTCCCGTCTCGCTCGTCTACCGCACCGACCTCGTCGACGTCGATGCCGACGGACGACCGACCGCCTCGGCGCCCCTTGTCCTCTACGGCTACGGATCGTACGAGGTCAGCGTCGATCCGTACTTCTCCGTCGCCCGCCTCTCCCTGCTCGACCGCGGCGTCGTCTACGCGATCGCCCACGTCCGCGGCGGCGGTGAGATGGGCCGCCACTGGTACGACGAGGGCAAGACGACGGCGAAGAGGAACACGTTCACCGACTTCATCGCCGCAGCCCGCCACCTCATCGACACCGGGTGGACGACGCCGGAGAGGCTCGTCGCCACCGGCGGCTCGGCCGGCGGACTGCTCATGGGCGCGATCGTCAACATGGCACCCGAGCTCTTCGCCGGAGTGAGCGCCCACGTGCCCTTCGTCGACGCGCTCACCTCGATCCTCATGCCCGAACTGCCGCTGACGGTCATCGAATGGGAGGAGTGGGGAGATCCCCTCCACGACCCGGAGATCTATGCGTACATGCGCTCGTACTCCCCGTATGAGAACGTCGCCGAGGCGGACCATCCGAAGATCCTCGCCGTGACCTCGCTCAACGACACCCGGGTCCTCTACGTCGAACCCGCGAAATGGGTGGCCCGGCTGCGCGAGGTCGGTGCCGATGCGCTGCTGCGCACCGAGATGGCCGCCGGGCACGGTGGGGCCTCGGGACGCTACGACGCGTGGAAGGAGACGGCCTTCGACTTCGCGTGGATGCTCTCCGTGCTGGGACGATCGGACGTCGTCATCACACCCTGAGGGGACGTGTGGCCGCCGAGGTAACGATCTGTCGTCGAAACGTCCCCAAAGCGTGATTTGGGACACCGGTGTCCGGGGCGCCGAATAGAGTTGGTACTATCGCAGTCGTCCGCACCGGATGCCCGCGCTCATCGCTGAGCCGGAGGGTCCGGATGGGACGTCTGACGCCTCGCCCACCGCCGCAGATGGAGATCACCTCCGTCGACGGTGACGGGCGAGGATGCGCATGGGTTCGTTTCGGTCCGCAGACGCGGGCCGATTTTTTCAAAGGGGAGAAGTATGCGTCTCAAGCAACTGGCCGTCGCCATCGTCGCCGTCGGTTCGATGGTCGCCGTGTCCGCCTGCTCCGGCGGCGGCGACAGCGGTGGGGGAGAGGGAGGCGACTCGTACAAGGTCGGCATCTCCCAGCTCGTGCAGCACCCCGCTCTCGATGCGGCCACCGCCGGGTTCAAGAAGTCCTTCGAGGACGCCGGGGTCACGGTCGAATGGGACGAGAAGAACGCCAACGGCGAGCAGGCCAATGCGACGTCGATCGCGCAGAACTTCGCGAGCTCCGACCTCGACCTCGTCCTCGCCGTCGCGACTCCGGCCGCGCAGGCCGCGGCCCAGGCGATCACCGACAAGCCCGTGCTCTTCACCGCGGTCACCGACCCCGTCGAGGCCGGACTCGTCAAGTCCAACGAAGCCCCGGGCGGCAACGTCACCGGCACCTCCGACCTCAACCCGGTTGCCGACCAGCTCGGACTGGTCAAGGAGGTCAAGCCGGACGCGAAGACCGTCGGCATCGTCTACAGCTCCGGTGAGGTCAACTCGCAGGTCCAGGTCGACCTCGCGAAGGAGGCCGCGAAGGGCATGGGCCTCGAGATCAAGGAAGCGACGATCGCGAACTCGGGCGAGCTCGGTCAGGCCGTGGACTCCCTCGGCAAGGTCGACGCCTACTACGTGCCCACCGACAACAACGTCGTCTCCGCTGTGACGACGATGGTCCAGGCCGCGGAGAAGAACCAGGCGCTGCTCGTCGGTTCGGAGGCCGGACAGGTCGAGCAGGGTGCGGCGATCACCCGCGGCATCGACTACACGAAGCTCGGTGAGCAGACCGGGAAGATGGCGCTGAAGATCCTCCAGGACGGGGCCAAGCCCGCCGACCTTCCCGTCGAGACCAGTGACACCCTCGAACTCGTCGTCAACCCGGCGGCGGCGAAGAAGCAGGGTGTCGAGATCCCGCAGAAGCTCGTCGACGAGGCCGACAAAGTCATCGAGTGAGACCGCGGCGGACCCGCGGGGACCCCAGGTCTCCGCGGGTCCGCCGGCGTCTTCCGCCGTGCCGTGCGGCGGTGCCGGAACCCCGGCTGACACGGCACCACCACTCGGGGCGGACCCGGTTCACCTGCCGGCACCCGCCCCTGACGACACGATCGGACAGCAATGTACGGAGCACTGGAGCTCGGGCTCATCTACGCAGCCATGGCCTTGGGCGTCTACCTCACCTTCAAGGTCCTCAACTTCCCCGACCTCACCGTCGACGGAAGCTTCACCACCGGCGGGGCCACCGCGGCCTCCCTCATCATCGCCGGGGTCAACCCGTTCCTCGCCACCCTCGCCGCAATCGGCGCGGGCCTCGTCGCCGGTTTCATCACCGGCCTCCTCCACACCAAGGGCGGCATCGACGGTCTCCTCGCCGGCATCCTCACGATGATCGGCCTGTGGTCGATCAACCTGCGGATCATGGGGGCCGCGAACCTCTCCCTGCTGCGTGAGGACACCGTCTTCACCCCGCTGCGGGAGAACATGTGGCTGGGCACCTGGGTGTCGATCGCGATCCTCATCGCCTTCGTCCTCGTGCTCAAGTTCCTCGTCGACTGGTTCCTCACCACCGATCTCGGATTGGCCATCCAGGCCACCGGCAACAACCGCGAGATGATCCGCAGCCTCGGCGTCAACACCGACAACACGACGATGCTCACACTCGCCCTGTCCAACGGGCTCGTCGCCCTGTGCGGGGCGCTCATCGCGCAGTACCAGGGCTTCGCCGACATCAGCATGGGCATCGGCCTCATCCTCGTCGGCCTCGCCTCGGTCATCCTCGGGCAGGCGATCTTCGGCAACCGGAACATCTTCATGTCCAGCCTCGGCGCGATCCTCGGATCCGTCATCTACCGGATCATCATCTTCCTCGCGCTGCGGGCGGGACTGAACACCGATGACATGAAGCTGACCACCGCGCTCCTCGTCATCATCGCCCTTCTCCTGCCGAGGTGGGGCTTCCTCAAACGGATCCCGTCGTTCGGCTCCCGGGGCAACCGGGCCCCGGCGAAGCTGCCGCCGGGCACCACTGATGATCCGGCCGCCCTCCACGGGGCACCGGCCGCCACCGGCCAGGGTACGGCGGGTACTGCCTCGACGGTCAAGGAGGGCTGAGCGATGCTGACCATCGACACGATCTCGAAGACGTTCTTCCCCGGCACCGTCAATGAGCGCAAAGCCCTCCAAGGGCTCTCGCTCACCCTCTCCGAATCCGATTTCGTCACCGTCATCGGCTCGAACGGCGCCGGCAAGTCGACCCTGCTCAACACGATCTCCGGGCGCCTGCCCATCGACTCCGGGTCGATCACCATCGACGGCGCCGAGGTGTCGAAGAAGCGCGAGTACCATCGTGCCGCCTACCTCGGGCGGGTGTTCCAGGACCCGATGGCCGGCACCGCACCGGACCTGACGATCGAACAGAACCTCTCGCTCGCCCTCAAGCGCGGACGTCGGCGCGGGCTGGGGCGGGGGACCACCTCGGCGAGGCGGAAGAAGTTCCGTGCGGAACTCGAAACGCTCGAACTCGGACTCGAGAACCGGCTGAAGACGAAGGTCGGGCTGCTCTCGGGCGGTCAGCGGCAGGCGCTGAGCCTGCTCATGGCCGGGTTCACCCAGCCGCGGATCCTCCTCCTCGACGAGCACACGGCCGCCCTCGACCCGCAGCGGGCAGCACTGGTGACGGAGCTGACGGAGAAGATCGTCGCCGCCGACGGGCTGACCACGCTCATGGTCACCCACAACATGGAGCAGGCGATCGCGCTGGGCAACCGGCTGATCATGATGCACGAGGGACGCATCATCTACGAAGCCGACGCCGAGGCGAAGAAGACCCTCACCGTCGAGACCCTCCTCGGGGAGTTCTCGAAGCTCAAGGGGGCCTCGCTCGGAGACCGGGCGCTGCTCAACTGAGGGCTGCCCGACAGAGCACGATGCCCGACTGAACACCTGGCGCAGCTGCATGCGCTGCCCGCCGGAGCCGGGCACTGGAACGGCCGGTCCGCGATCTCGCGGACCGGCCGTCTCTTTTGCGGGGTCGAGCCCCGGATGCGACCGAATGCGTCAGCGCGCCTTTGAGAAGCCTCGGCGATGCTGTTAGCCTCACAGACCATGAGCCGCTTCGGAGATGCCAAGTCGCACTGTCGTCAACCGGCGACCCCGAAGGCAGTCGATCCGAGCGGCGGGACGTTCTGAACCCCGCACGTGACCTCCGTCAGACCAGGTGTGCCGGGCCGAGCAGGTGCCCCCGGCGGACTTGGCGCGCAGGTCGGACACGGTGCGCCGGACAGCCGTATTCGTCGCCGCCGTCGACCGGTCCGTGAAGGCGCGCGCACCGACCACACGCGCGCAGACCGAACTCGCACAGGCCACACGCGCACAGACCGCACACGCAGAGAGCGGCCGCGCGCAGACCGAACTCGCACAGGCCACACGCGCACGAACCACGAGAGAACGACGACTGAGAAAGGCCCTTCGTCATGTCCGATGACTCGGCGAACGACACCCCGCACACCCCGGGAAGCGACACCCCGCCCACCACCGTTAACGGCACCCCGCCCGAGCACACCACCGCGCGCCGGGCAGCCCGCGACCGGCTCAAGGCCGATGCGAAACGCGTGGGCAACGATGCGAAACGGGTGGGCAAGGGCACCGGCAAACGCCTCGGCGCCCTTGACTATGCCCGCCCCAAGCGCCCCAACGAGGCAGCCGACCCGGCTCCCGAGGGCCCGAACGCCCAGTACCCGCACGACATCCACCCGATCCTCGTCCCCGGCATCGCCATCGACGAGCAGCGGCGACGCTACTCCCTCGACACAGTGATCTTCGCGATCGCCGGGTCTCTGACGGTGGCGTTCGTCATCTGGGGCATCACCGATCCCGGCAGCGTCGCCTCGGTGGCGAAGACCGCCTTCGACTGGTCGACGCTCAACGTCGGCTGGTTCTTCAACCTCGTCGCCATCGTCGTCCTCGTCTCCCTCCTCATCCTCGCGTTCTCCCCGTACGGGCGGATCCCGCTGGGCAAGGACGGGGAGAAGGCCGAGTTCAGCACCTTCGCATGGGTGGCGATGCTCTTCGCCGCGGGCATCGGCATCGGCGTCCTCTTCTTCGGACCCTCCGAACCGCTCACCTACTTCATCACCCCGCCGCCGCTGACGAACGACCCCGAGACGACCGAGGCCCTCCACGGGGCGATGGCCCAGACGTACTACCACTGGGGCTTCCACGCGTGGGCGATGTACGCCCTCGTCGGCGGCGCGATCGCCTACGCCGCCTACCGGCGGGGCCGGTCCCTGCTGCTCTCCTCGATTTTCCGCACCCTCTTCGGCCAGCGTCAGACGGAGGGCTTCGCCGGCAAGCTCGTCGACATCTTCGCGATCGTCGCGACCCTCTTCGGCACCGCCGCGGCCCTCGGGATCGCCGCGATGCAGATCGGCACCGGGGTCTCGATCGTCTCCGGCATCGGCCCGATGACGAACACGATGCTCGTCCTCATCATCTGCGTGCTCACGATCGGCTTCATCATCTCCGCCGTCTCCGGGGTCTCCCGCGGCATCCGCTACCTGTCCTCGATCAACATCGTGCTCACGATCGGCATCGTCGGCCTCGTCCTCTTCCTCGGCCCCACCCTCTTCCTCCTCAACCTCCTGCCCTCGGCGCTCATGGAGTACCTCGGGTCGTTCTTCGACCTCATGGGCCGGTCGCTGTCGTGGGGTGCCGAGACCCAGGAGTTCCAGTCCGTGTGGACCGTCTACTACTGGGCGTGGTGGATCTCGTGGTCGCCGTTCGTCGGCACGTTCATCGCCCGCATCTCCCGTGGCCGTTCGATCCGCCAGTTCATCCTCGGCACGATCTTCATCCCCTCGACGCTCCTCTTCGTCGCCTACGGAATCATGGGCGGAACGTCGATCTGGCTCTACCGGGAGGGCGCGGCGGGCTTCACCGACACCATGGCCGCCCCCGAGGTGTTCTTCACCCTCATCGACAACCTCCCCTTCCTCGGCTGGCTGCCGGCGGTCGCGATCGTCGTCCTCGCGATCTTCTTCATCACCTCGGCCGACTCCGCGTCCGTCGTCATGGGCATGCTCACGAGCCGCGGCGACCAGTCACCGCGGAAGTGGGTCGTCGTCTTCTGGGGTCTCGTGATGTCGGGCATCGCCGTCGTCATGCTCCTCCTCGGCGACGCGAGCGCACTCGAGGGTCTCCAGCAGCTCGTCATCGTCACCGCCGTCCCCTTCGCCCTCGTCATGCTCTTCATCATCGTCGCGTGGGTCAAGGAGCTGCGCACCGACCCGATGGCCCTGCGCCGCCGGTACGCGCAGAACGCCGTCGACAACGCCGTCGTCGCCGGCGCCGAGACCTACGGCGACAACTTCGCCCTCCAGGTCGTGCCGACCGAACCCGGCGACGGTGCGAACGGCGACATCGTCTCCGAGGACGAGGCCTACACCGACTGGTACCAGCGCACCGATGAGGACGGCGAGCCCGTCGGCTACGACTACGGCACCGGGGAGTGGGAGGACGGCTGGACTCCGGAGACGAAGGACACCGCCCCCGCCGAGGCGACCCCCGACTCCGCCTCGGACGCTGAGTCCGCGCCGGATGAGTCCGCAGACGCCGAGCCCCGGTCGGCCTCAGAGGTCGACGGCGAGGCGAAATCCCGTGTGACCGAGTGACGTCTCCGGGGTGACCGCGCTGCGCGCTGAGGTGCGGTAACGGCGGCAGTACGAGGCGTGGCAGAGGTGCGAGCCGCCGCGGATGACCGCCCGCGCATCATCGGGACCGAAGCTTCCGCTCGTCCACTCCCAGACGTTGCCGGTCATGTTGTGCAGCCCGAAGCCGTTCGGCGGGTACGCGTCGACAGCGACGGTGCCGACCGGTTCGGTGGGGTGGTCGGGGAAGGCGCCGACGAAGGTCTTCATCCGCGGGACACCGTCAGGTTCCCGGATCGACCCCCACGGGTAGGGTTGCTGGTCGAGTCCGCCGCGGGCCGCGAACTCCCATTCGGCCTCGGTCGGCAGCCGGGCGCCCACCCACTCGGCATAGGCCTCGGCGTCATACCGCGTCACGTGGGTGACGGGATGGTCGGGGCGTGCGACGATGAACGCATGGTCCGCTCTCAGCCTCGCGTCGGCACCGCGCTCCTGGCCGTTGCCGTGCTCGCCGCCGGCGGCGGTGCCCTGCCCGACCAGAGTGCGGCCCGGGCCCTCGGGGTGCAGCCACGACGCACCCGCGACCTGCCGCCACCACGGGGTCGCCGCCACAGCCGGGGAGGTTTCGAGGGCCTCGGCGTCGAGGAGACCGGCGAAGACGAGCGAATCACCGTACGCCTCGGCGCCGGTGCGGTGACCGGTGGCGAGGACGAACGCGGCGAACTCGGCGCGTGTGACCGTCGTCGCCGCGATCGCGAATGGAGCGATATCCACCTCACGGACCGGCCCCTCACCGTCCTCCGGGTAGGCGAGGGAATCCTCGCTGCCCATGCGGAAGACCCCGCCGGTGAGGCCGACCATGCGCATCTCGGCGGACGCGTACTCGGCGAGGGCGGCGATGACGCCGTCCTCGTCGCGGGACGGTTCCCGGCTCGGCACAGCCACCTCGGCGGGGGATTCTTCTTCCACAACACCCACCTCGGGTGGGGGCGACGCCTGCCCGTCGGACTCGGTCGGCGATGTCCGCGAAGGACCGCAGCATGACTCCATTCCCCACCTCACCGACGTAGCTCACGGCGCGCCCGACGATGGTCGCGCCCTCATTCGCAAGGACGTGACCAGCATATGCAACCCCCGAACATCGTCGTCATCCAGGCCGACCAGATGGCGGCCGAAGCTCTCGGCGCCTACGGCAACGAGGCGGCCCTGACCCCGCACATCGACGAGCTCGCAGAATCCGGTGCCGTCTTCGACCGTGCCTACTGCACGACTCCGCTGTGCGCCCCCTCGCGGGCGTCGATGATGACCGGGCGCATGCCCTCGGAGATCGACTGCCTCGACAACGGCGATGACTTCGCCGCTTCGGTGCCGACGTTCGCCCACCGGCTGCGCAAGCTCGGCTACCACACCGCCCTCATCGGGCGGATGCACTTCATCGGCCCCGACCAGCACCACGGCTTCGAGGAGCGGCTGACGACCGACGTCTACCCGGCCGACCTCGACATGGTCCCCGACTGGACGCGACCGCTCCACGACAGGCTCCAGTGGTACCACGAGGCCGACCCCGTCTTCACCGCGGGCGCGGCGACGGCGAACGTCCAGCAGGACTTCGACGACGAGGTGATCTTCCGGACCCTGCGCCACCTGGGCGACCGGAAGCGGGCGAACCAGGCGGCCGGCGAGGACCAGCCGTTCCTCATGGTCACCTCGTTCATCCACCCCCACGACCCGTACGAACCGCCCAGGGAGCACTGGGACCGCTTCGCCGAGACGGCCATCCCCGACCCCGCCCACCCCGAGGTTCCCGACCCGGCCGTCGATCCCCACAGCCACCGGCTGCGGACGATGTCCGGGCTCGACGAACGGGAGCCTGCCATCGAGGATGTCCGCCGTGCCCGGCGGGCCTACTATGCCGCCGTGTCCTACATCGACGACCACGTCGGGGCGATCATGGCGCGCCTGCGCGATCTCGGACTTGACGCGAACACCGTCGTCATCGTCACGAGCGATCACGGCGACATGCTCGGGGAGAAAGGGCTCTGGTACAAGATGTCCCCGTACGAGCAGTCGTCCCGGGTCCCGCTCATCGTCGCAGGCCCCGCCGAGGTGGTCCTCCCCGGCCGGTACGCCGACCCCGTCTCCCTGCTCGACCTCGCCCCCACCCTCGTCGAGATCGCGCACACCGGCACCGGCGGGGTCGCCCACCACGCCGATCGGGGTCTCTCGGGGCTCTCCCTCCTCGAATCGGCTCGTCGGGAGGCAGCAGGGGAGCAGGGGCCGGGGGACAGGGACATCCTCATCGAGTACTTCGCCGAGGGGACGTACCGACCGCAGGTGACGATCGTGCGCGGGACTCTCAAGCTCACCGTCTGCCCCGGCGATCCCGACCTGCTCTTCGACCTCGCGGACGATCCGGACGAGCTGCACAATCGCGCGGATTCACCGGAGTATGCCGAGGCCGTCGCGCAGCTGCGGACGGCGATCGCGGCCCGCTGCGACCTCGAGGTCATCGAAGACCATGTGCTCGCCTCCCAGCGCAGCCGTCACCTCGTCGCCGATGCCCTCCGGGTCGGGCACGTCCGCCACTGGGACTTCGAACCGACGGTCGACAACGGGTACGTCCGCGGGGACTTCTGGGCGGCGTTCCGGTTCGGGAAGATCCCGGACCTGCGCGAGCAGGCGGCTGGGCGGGGAGCGGAAGTGCGCGGCCCGGCGTTCACACGGCGACCGGCGGCTGGGCGCGATTCAGAGGTCGAGGGCGTCGGCCGTGGCGACGACTTCGCTCAGCGCCGCGAAGAACTCCTCCCGGCGCTTGCGGGACCAGCCGGCGGTGAGCCGGTCGGCGACCTCGCCCTGCCACTGACGGGCATCGACGAGCAGCCGCTGCCCGGTCGGCGTGAGGTGCACGGTCCGCCGTCTCGCGTCATGGGCCGAGGCGGCGGTGGCGACGAGTCCGGCGTCCGCGGCGGCCGTGATGAGCCGTGACGCTCCGGACTGGTCGATCCCGATCTCAGCGGCGACAGCGTTGACCGTGGGCTCGATGTCCTGCCGTGCGAGGGCATCGACCGCCTCGGCGACGAGGACGAGCCGACCATTCTCGGCCACGGCGTCTTCGCCGGTGATGGGCATGCGGGAGAACCGGCGGACGAAGGCGAAGAGCGGGTGGGCGGCGGGGGCGCTCATGGTGTGGGCGGCTCCTCGGTGGCCGCCATCTCCCTGCAGATGAAGGCGAGCTCGAGTGCGGACCGGAGATCCGGGAGCCGCAGGGCGGCGGTGACGACATCGCCGGAGGCGCGGAAGACCGTGGCCACGCGCGTCGGCGTCGGAGTCTGCGGCCAGGTCGCGTCCTGCTCGACGACGATGAGGCGTTCGCTGATCGGGTGCCAGGAGCGGGGGCGCAGACGGATGCCCGAGCGTGCGACCCAGCCGGCGAAGTCCGCGGGACTGATCGGTCCCGCCCCCTTGGGACCGAGGACGACGACGGGATCGCCGACCGCCTCGGCGCACCGGTCGAGGTCTCCTGAGTTCACTGCCTCATGCCACGCATTCACCGCGGTCTCGAGGTCGGAGTGCTGGGGCGTTGCCATGCCGGGAATCATATGCGTCATGCATACATCTGCGCAATGGGTGCCGACGGTGATCGGTCAAGGTCGGTTGTCTGCCAATTCACCGGGCATTGGGCGAGTTGTGGATCACACTTTGAGGTTGGGGTGGGAAGATCGGAGGACAGGAGGGATGTCATGACCAAGTTCGAGTGGACCTCGGAAGTCCCGCTCGCCGCAGAGACCGTCTTCGACTGGCACGCTCAGCCCGGAGCACTCACCCGCGTCTCACCGCATTGGGCCCAGGAGGTCGTCCAGGAGAGCTATCCTCCGCTCGCGCCCGGCTCGGTCGCCGAGGTCAAGGCGAGCCTGCCCGGCAGCTACGGACTTGTCCGCCGCCCCTTCACCGCCGTCCACTCCGAAGGGCCGTCGCGGTTCTCCTTCGTCGACGAGCTGATGAAGGGCCCGCTCAGCCAGTGGAAGCACACTCATGAGTTCACCTCGGAGGCTGGGGGCTCACAGATCACCGACACGATCGAGTTCTCGATGACCCCGCAGGGCTTCGAGACGATCGACCGCTCCATCACCCACTACATCGAGGCGACGTTCGAAGCCCGTCAGCGGCGCCTGCTCATGGACTTCGCGTTCCTCGAACGGATGAGCGCACCGCTGCTGCGGATCGGCAAGGGCAAAGGCAAGCACATCCTCATCGCCGGCGGCAGCGGACTCGTCGGGCGGCAGGTCGCGGCTCTCTTCTCCACCGCCGGGCACTATGTGCGCCTCCTCGTGCGCGGGACGCCGAAGTTCCCCTACGAGGTGCACTGGGATCCCGAGGTCGGGATCCTCAATCCGCAGAACCTCGCGTGGGCGGATGCGGTCGTCCACCTCGGCGGGAAGTCGATCGCAACCCGGTTCACGAAGAAGGCGAAGGAGGAGATCCGGTCCTCGCGGATCGACTCGACGACGCTGCTCGCCGAGACGATGTGCTCCCTGCCCGAGGCGAAGCGCCCCGAGGTCTTCGTCTGCGCCTCGGCGGTCGGCGCCTACGGTGCCCATGCCGAGGTGCCCGTCGACGAATCGGGAGCGTTCGGGGAGGGGTTCCTCGCCGAGCTCTGCCGTGACTGGGAGGCCGCCGCCTCCCGGGTCGAGGACGCCGGCATCCGGTGGGTCTCGATCCGCTCGGGCATCGCGCTGACGACGCTCGGCGGGTTCCTCAGAGCGCAGGCCCCGCTCTACCTCGCCGGAGCCGGCGGGCGGCTCGGCAGCGGAGAGCAGGGTCTGGCCTGGGTCTCCCTCGACGATCTTGCCCGCTCGTACGTCCACGCCGTGCTCACCGACTATGTGCGCGGCCCGGTCAATGCGGTCGCCCCCGAGCTCATCACACAGAAGGAGTTCGCCGAGGCGCTCGCCTCCCACCTCCACCGCCCCGCCCGGATCCCGACGCCCGGGTTCGTCACCGAACTCGTCCTCGGTCGGGACGGTGCCAGGGAGCTCGCCCTGGCCGATCAGAAGGTCCTGCCGACCAAGCTCGAGGAGACCGGGTACCAGTTCGCCCATCCGACGCTCGACGACTGCCTCGTCGAGGAGCTCGGCAAGGGCGCCTGAGCGACCGGCTCGGTGCGGGCGATCGGTGTCAGAGTCGCGCCGAGGCGAGTGCCGCGCCTTCGGTGAGCGCCTGGAGCTTCGCGACGGCGATCTCCGGGTGGACGCGCCCGCCGAGGCCGCAGTCGGTCGAGGCGACGACGTTGTCGGGGCCGACGAGTTTCGCGAAGCGGCTGATGCGTTCGGCGACGAGCTCGGGATGCTCGACGACGTTCGTCGCATGCGAGACGATGCCGGGGATGAGGTACTTGCCCTCGGGCAGTGTCGTGTCCTCCCAGATCCGCCACTCGTGCTCGTGGCGGACGTTCGCGGCTTCGAAGGTGATGCCGGCGGCGTTGATCGTGAGCACCTGGTCGACGATCTCGGCGAACGGCAGGTCGGTGACATGCGGGCCGTGCCAGGAGCCCCAGCACGTGTGGACCCGGACCTGGGCGGGGTCGATGCCGCGCAGGGCGTGGTTGAGGGCGTCGATGCGGATCTGCGTGAAGGCCCGATAGTCGTCGAAGCTCGGCTCGGGATTGATCTGGTCGAAGTTCTCCGCGAGCGAGGGGTCGTCGATCTGGACGGTCAGCCCCGCCTCGGTGATGGCGAGGTACTCCTCCCGGAGGACATCGGCCCACGCCCAGATGAACTCCTCCTCGGTGGCGTAGTGCTCGTTGGCGATGCGGGACGCCGAGCCGGGTGAGAGCGCATTGATGTAGCCGTCGCGAGTGTCGTATCCGGCAGCCGACAGACCGGCTTTGAGGTTCGCGATGTCGGCGGCGACCTGGGCCTGGCCGATGTAGCTGATCGGTCCTGTGGCCTTGGGGAACTGGGGCTGGGTGCCGGTGTCGGTGCCCGCACTCTCATCTCCGTAGACACCGGCGAAGAGGTTGCGGTCGCGGCGGTCGCCGAAGCTCGTCAGCCGGATCGCTCCGGGCTCGGAGCGCTTCGCCGGGGCCTCCCACTTGTCGACGTCGTCGAGTTCGAGGCCGTCGGTGCGGGCGAACGAGTAGTGCCACCACGCGCCGTAGTCGAAGTCGGCAGCCATCGCATGACCGTACTCGCCGTCGTTGGGGAGCGAGATCCCCAGGTCGCGCTGGCGCCCCACGAGGTCGACGACGCTCGCGGTGAGCAGCTCGTCGTAGCGTTCGGTGTCGTCGTCGGTCACGGTCTCCCCGGCGAGGCGGGCGGTGTTCTGGGCCTGCTTGGCCCTGTTCGCCTCGAGCAGTTCGGGGGTGCGGGGCAGGGAACCGGCGTGCGAGGTGCGGATCGTGGCCATGGAGGGACTCCTTCTCTCGTTCGGATGTCGTTCGCCGAGGTGGTCGCCGCGGTGGTCGCCGGGCGGCGGCCGGCGCGGAGCGCATCGGCGGGCCCTTTCAGGCAATCACATGCGTGTCCGCTCAGGGGTGTGAGTCGTCATCTGCGGTCGCAGGGGGCGAGGGAGTCGCCTCCGCGCCCCGGTCGAGCGCATAGAGTGAGGGCATGAGCGACCATTACCCGCATGGCAGGGCCGACCAGTGGAACCGGCCGAATCAGTGGACCGGCCCCGGGAACGTGCCGCCGCGGAACGCGGGTGTGCCCGCCCATCTGCGCCAGGACGGTCCTGACGCCGGGTGGGGGCAGGCAGGCGGACAGCCGCCGTACCCGTCGGCGATGGGGCAGTCGGGTCCTCTGGGATCTCGGTCTGCTGCGGTGATCGCCCCGAACACGCCGGGGTGGCTCGCGCGGTTCCTCCTCTGGACAGGGATGGTCGTCGGCTTCCTGCCGGCGGTCCTGCTGGCACCGATCCTCATGAGCGGCGACTTCGAAGAGGTGCGCCGCCTCCACTCACTCGTCACGGTATTCACGGGAATCCTCGCTCTGCTCCTCGGTGCGGCGGCGTTCGCGCTCGTCCGGAACACTTCGTGGGCGCGGCGGCTCATCGGCGGTGGACTCTACGTCTTCGCGATCATCCTCACGCTGACCGTCCCGCCCGCCCTCGGGGCGTTCGTCGCTGAGATCTCCTACCAGTTCAATGCGGGGTTCTGGGTGAGCACGGTTGTCTTCGCCGTGTTCTCCGCCTTCACGCTCACCCTCCGCCTTGTCGGATGGTCGATCGCGCGCAATCGGCGCTGGTGGGTGCTCCTCGTTGCGGCCGGTTGCGGTGTGATCATTCCGGTGATCAACGCGGTGCTCCAGGCGGCGACGAGCACCACGATCGACCGGCCCGGGCTGCCGTACTGGGTGGGCGGCGTCCTCGTTCCGATCATCGCGCTGCTCCTCTTCTTGGGGGCGCTGGGACTCCTGCACGTCCTCGGGGGACTCCGCGGCGGAGCGGCTCCCATCGTCGCGCAGCCGACGCTCGGTGAAGGACGGCCGCGCCGCAGCGCGTCGAGCACAGCGCTGGCTCCGTATCCGGGCGGGGCGCCGGGCCAGGGTCCTCTGGGTCAAGGACGCGGGCAGGACTCGAACAGTCACCACCCGTACGGTCAGGCGTCCTCTGGCGGCCAGCAGCCCTATGGCCACGTCTCAGACGGCGGTCAGACGCCGTACGGTCAGCAGTCGTCTGGCGGCGGTTTCAGTGGACCGGCGAGTCGGCCCCAGCCGAACGCTGGGCCTGATCCGTACCGGGCGCCCGATGACTCGAGGCAACAGGCGGACCGTCGACCTGACCAGGCAGGGGACTCGCAACGGTGGAAGCCGAGACCGTCTGACCAGCAACCGGGCCCGGCAGGTCAGCAGCCGAACTCCTCAGACCAGCAGTCTCCGCACCGCCCCCGGCACTGACACGGGGCGACCCCCACCGCGGCGGCGAGGTCTTAGGCCCACCTGTCGTCAACGACGTCGGCAAATCTGCCGATCTCGTCCCGCAGGCGCTCGACGAGTGCGTCGCCTTCAGCTTGGCTTCGTCGGCGGCTCTCCTCGGACTTCCAGCCGTCGAACGGGTCGAAATGACTGTTCCAGTACGAGTTCCAAGCAACGATGTCTGCGCTCAACGCCTCCGACAGTCCGAGGTCCTCGGGGTAGAGCGCGTAGTTGGCCGATCCGTTCTCCCAGAGGACAGTTCGACAGTAGTCAGGGAAGAACCTGATCGTCCGCCTGGGGTGCCCGCTCGGCTTTGTTGATTGCGGGTTGTCGTCGCGTGCCATGATGCCTTCTCGTTTCTGCGAGATCGGGGTGCTCAGGGTCATCGGAGCGCTCGGGGTGTTCGGGGTGCTCAGAGTCTCATCGGTCGGACCGCAGTCACCGTCCTCGTCCGGTCCTTCGAGGTGAACACAGACGGGATGGACTCGTCAACCACACCGGTACCTCGACTGCCGACCTCGGCGCGAACGACATCGGTGTATTCGACGGCTGTGCGCTCCCACCAGCGACGTTGCCTTGTCTGCGACGTGCTGCACCGTTAGCGTAGTGAGCACCACGGCGAGCGACGAGACACCCCGAAGGAGCTGATCGTGTGAACCCGAAACGAGACCGCATCGTCGGACTGATCTGCGGCGTGCTCGGCGCCGCGGTCATCGGCATCGGAGTCTTCTGGGTGAGCCTGCCGGCGCTCATCCTCGCGGCCGCGATGGCAGCCCTGCCGATCGCCCTCATCGTTCGCGGAAGCGACGATGCCCCTCCGAGACAGCCGTGGCACCGCTGGGTCGTCGTCGGACTGCTGTTGGCCACGGTGGTCGTCGCGATCGCCTCCCTGCTCGACATCGCCCCACTGTGGCCGGTGGTCTTCGGTTGCCTGGGTGCGGCGTACTACAGCCTCGGCATCCTGCTCCTGGCCAGGCGCAGGCCGGTGGCGCCGAACGCGGCGACAGACGCCCGACCCCTCAGCTGACGAGAACCATCCCCGCCGAAGGCACATCCCCGCCAACGCTGACGACAGAGCCCCGCCAACGCAAGAGCCCCGCATCCCGACAGTGAGATGTCGAGAGGCGGGGCTCTGCGCTGTACGGTCCGGCCGGACGGCTCAGCCGAAGTGCTTCGGCAGGGTCTCCGCGTGGGCGTTGCGCAGTTCGTCGAGACCGACGGAGAAGTGGTCGACGACCTCGAGCTGAGGCGAACCGTCCCCGGTGTCGGTCATGCCGATGCGGATGAATGGGAAGTTCCTGGCGGTGCACATGTCCTTGAACCGGACCTCCTCCGAGCGCGGGACGGCGACGATCGCCCGCGCCGTCGACTCGGAGAACAGGGCGGTGAAGACGTCGATGCCGTCGCGCTCGCACAGCTCGTCGAGCCAGATCCGCGCCCCCGTGCCGTAGCGCAGGCACGACTCGACGAGGGCCTGCGAGAGGCCGCCCTCGGAGAGATCGTGGGCGGCATCGACCATCCCGTCGCGCGAGGAGTTGATGAGGATCTCCGCGAGTTCGCGCTCGGTCTCCGGCCGGTACTTCGGAGGAACCCCGCCGAGGTGGCCGGCCGTGACGTCGGCCCACGCCGACCCGTCGAGCTCGGCCTCGGTGGTGCCGAGCAGGTAGATCGTCTGCCCCGGCTCCTTCCAGCCGCTCGGGGTGCGGCGGGCGACGTCGTCGAAGATGCCGAGCACGCCGACGACCGGGGTCGGGTGGATGGCCACGCCCCCGGTCTGGTTGTACAGGGACACATTGCCGCCGGTGACGGGGATGCCGAGGTCCTGGCACGCCTCGGCGAGGCCTTCGACGGCGGCGGCGAACTGCCACATGATCTCCGGGTCCTCGGGGGAACCGAAGTTGAGGCAGTCGGTGACCGCCCGCGGGATGGCACCGGCGGTGGCGACGTTGCGGTACGCCTCGGCCAGGGCGAGCTGCGCGCCGCGGGCCGGGTCGAGGTAGCCGTAGCGGCCGTTGGCGTCGGTGGCGATCGCCACGCCCAGACCGGACTCCTCATCGACGCGGATGACACCGGCATCGTCGGGGAAGGCCTGGGCGGTGTTGCCCTGGACGTAGCGGTCGTACTGGGTGGTGATCCACTCTTTCGACGCGAGGTTGGGCGAGCCCGCGAGCGCGACCATCGTCGCCTTGAGCTCCTCATCGGTCTCCGGTCGCGGAAGGCCTGCGGACTCGACGGAGTTCGCGGCCACCTCGGCGGTCCAAGACGGTTCGGTCATCGGACGCTGGTAGACGGGACCGTCGTGGGCGACCGACCGCGGGGGCACGTCGACGATGACGTCGCCGTGCCATTCGATGATGAGGCGGCCGGTGTCGGTGACCTCGCCGAGGACGGAGGTCTCGACGTCCCACTTGTCGACGATGGCCATGAACTCGTCGAGGCGGTCGGGGCGGACGACGGCCATCATCCGCTCCTGCGACTCGGACATGAGGATCTCCTCGGGCGTGAGCGTGTCATCGCGCAGCAGGACATCGTCGAGGGCGATGTGCATGCCGCCGTCGCCGTTCGAGGCGAGTTCCGAGGTCGCGCAGCTGATGCCCGCGGCACCGAGGTCCTGGATGCCCTCGACGACGCCGGCGCGGAAGAGCTCGAGACAGCATTCGATGAGGACCTTCTCCGCGAAGGGGTCGCCGACCTGGACGGCCGGGCGCTTCGAGGGCTTCGTGTCGTCGAAGGACTCCGAGGCGAGGATCGAGGCCCCGCCGATGCCGTCGCCGCCGGTGCGGGCACCGAAGAGGACGACCTTGTTGCCCTTGCCCGAGGCGTTCGCCAGCCGGATGTCCTCATGGCGCATGACGCCCACGGCCAACGCATTGACGAGCGGGTTGCCCTGATAGACGGAGTCGAAGACCGTCTCGCCACCGATGTTGGGCAGGCCGAGGGAGTTGCCGTACTGGCTGATGCCGGAGACGACGCCGTGGACGACGCGGGAGGTGTCGGGGTGGTCGATGGCGCCGAAGCGCAGCTGGTCCATCACAGCCACGGGGCGGGCGCCCATCGAGATGATGTCGCGGACGATGCCGCCGACGCCGGTCGCAGCACCCTGGTGCGGTTCGACGTAGCTCGGGTGGTTGTGGGACTCGACCTTGAAGGTCACGGCCCAGCCGTCGCCGATGTCGACGACGCCGGCGTTCTCGCCGATGCCGACGAGGAGGTGCTCCTTCATCTCGTCGGTGACGTAGTCGCCGAACTTCGACAGGTGGACCTTGGAGGACTTGTAGGAGCAGTGCTCGGACCACATGACCGAGTACATCGCCAACTCCGCCGAGGTGGGGCGACGTCCGAGGATCTCCTTGATCCGTGCGTATTCGTCGGCTTTGAGGCCGAGTTCGGCGAACGGCTGGTCGACGTCGGGGTTCGCGGTGGCGAACTCGACCGTCTCCCTGACCTTCTTCGAGGTCGCCGGGACCTCCTGGGACTCGTCCGCGCGAGCAGACTCGGAATTCGCGGAGATGAGGTTTTCTGACATGTCCTCTGGGTGGCCCTTTCCTACGACACGGAGCTCGCCGTCCATCTTATCCGGGCAGGGCAACGCCGCGCGCCCTCGCCCCTGGGACAGCCCGCCTCGGCGAGGACGGGGCAACCGCCTCGGCGAGGGCGATCGGGCTCCGCCTCGCCGGACGAACTGTCCGCAAATTAGACTGGGAGCCATGGCAACTCCCAAGATCGTGCTCTTCTACGTCTTCACCCCACTGCCCGACCCTGAAGCGGTCAGGCTGTGGCAGCACACGCTCGCGCAGAGCCTCGGGCTCAAAGGGCGGGTCATCGTGTCGAAGGATGGGATCAACGCGACTCTCGGCGGTGACATCGACGAGGTCAAGGCCTACGTGCGGGCGACGAAGTCCTACGAACCGTTCCGGAAGGCCGACATCAAATGGTCGAACGGACAGGGCGATGACTTCCCGCGTCTGAGTGTGAAGGTCCGCCCCGAACTCGTCACCTTCGGCACCACGGACGAGATCACGGTGACGACCGACGGCGTGCAGGGCGGGGGAGTCCACCTGGGGCCGGGAGCGCTGCACAAGCTCCTCGACGAACGCGGCGATGAGGTCGTCTTCTTCGACGGGCGCAACGCGATGGAGGCGCAGATCGGGAAGTTCCGCGATGCGATCGTCCCCGACACCGAGACCACCCGCGACTTCATCGCCGAGATCGAATCCGGCAAATACGACGACCTCAAGGACAAGCCCGTGGTCACGTACTGCACCGGCGGCATCCGCTGCGAGGTGCTGTCCGTGCTCATGAAGAACCGCGGCTTCGATGAGGTCTATCAGCTCGAGGGCGGCATCGTCCGCTACGGCGAGACCTTCGGCAACACCGGCTACTGGGACGGTTCGCTCTACGTCTTCGACAAGCGCATGCACGTCGAATTCGGTGAGGGTGCCGAGTCGATCGGCCACTGCGTCGAGTGCGGGACGCGGACTCCCGAATTCGTCAACTGCGCGAACCTCGAATGTCGGAAGCAGTACCTCCGGTGCGCGGAGTGCACGGCTGCCGGGCTCCAGCCCGAGTGCACGGACTGTGCCGAGGATCCCGCCCTCGCCGAGGCGGCCGCCGGCTGAATCCCGTCGTCGACCGAGGGTCGACAACGCCCGATCGTCGCCGTCACGTGAGGAGCCGGCGTCGGACGTCAGGCGAGGAGTCGGTCGAGGATGTGCTCGCGGGCCGCGTAGGCAGAGCGGCTCTCCGCGATCGCGGGCATGAGGTGATCGCCGAGGCGGGTCGACATCGCGATCACGCACCGGGCCTCGACCTCGACTGGATCGGCGCAGATCTCGCCGACGAGCTCCCGGAGGTAACCGAGGTGCTTCTCATCGACTCGGCGCAATCGGCGTGCCACATCCGGATCCCGGAGACCCCAGTGGCGGATCGCGAGCTCGACGTCGACACCGGTGGCAGGTCGGTCGTCTGCCTCGTCGACGACGTCGACGAGACGCCGCAGCCGCTCGCGAGGGTCGTCTCCGGCGCTCTGCTCGGTCCGGTCGACGATGCGGTCGGTCACCTCGTGCTCCCACACGTCGAGCATCTCCGTCAGCAGCGCCGACCGATCGGCGAAATAGCCGTAGAAGCCGCCCTTGGTGACGCCGAGGGACTGCGCGAGAGCCTCGACTCTCACCGCCTCCGGACCGCCGACGGCGAGTGCCCGCAGGCCCTCGTCGATCCAGGCGCGCCGGGGAGTTCGTGGATGGGCCATGGTCACCTCTCTCACTTCAGATCTATACGGTAGCGCATAGACCGTGGTAGCGTGCTTCTATACGCTTACGTATATATCGAGGTGACCATGAGACTGCCCCGGAGCGCCTACACCTCCAGGCACTGGCGCATGCACGAGATCGCTCCCGACTTCACGGTCGAAGACGTCTGGGAGCTGCCGATCCGCGGAGACCGCGACGAGCTGCCCCGGGTCGTCGACGCAATCTTCGGCAGCGCGTTCCCCGATGAGGCGCCGGCCGTCGTCCGCGTCCTCTGGGCAGCCCGGTGGAAGATCGGCGCGCTGCTCGGGTGGGACGACGTCGGTGGCGGACTCGACGAACGCGTGCCGTCTCTGCGGCAGCGGCTGCCCGACGACCTCCGACCCGACGCGGACGTCCGAGTGGACCCCTTCACGCTGGTCTTTGAGACCGAGGACGAGTTCGCGGCCGAGCTGGCGAACCGCACCGTCCACACGGCGATGCACCTGGGCTGGCTGCCCGGCGACGCCGGCCGCTATGTCTGCCGGATGACCGTGCTCGTCCGCCCCAACGGCCGACTCGGCGCGTTCTACATGACGGCGATCAAGCCCTTGAGGCTGCTCTTCGTCTACCCGGCCCTGCTCCGGTCGATCGGGCGGCGCTGGGAGGCGTCCGCCTCGGCGCGGTGATCCCGCCTCGGCCAGGACCCGCGCGCCGAGACGATGAGGACGGCGCCGATCTGGAGGACGACACCGTAGCGGACGACCTCGGCGAAGCCGACGGTCGGCAGCATCGCGATGAGGAAGCAGAGGAGCAGGCCGGCCGCGAGTTTGCCGACCCAGCGCCACAGCGGACCGACGATGAGCAGGGTGCCGAGTGCCGCCTCGGCGACCGTCGCGATCACCCCGGCGACGGCGGCGAGCGGACTCGGCGCCCACGGCAGCAGCACCCCGACATAGGCGAGGAACTCCGGCCACGATCCCCATGAGACTCCGGGAGCGCCGGGCGCTCCGAGGAGTCCGAAGCGATCGGCGACCGAGAGCAGCAGTTCGATCCCGACGACCGCGCCGAGGAGACGGCCGGTCAGCCACCGTGCCCACCGACTGCGGGTCAGAGCTGCCACGCCCGCGATGACGGTGAGTGCGGTGAGGGCCGTGACGATTGGACCGACCGTCACGCCCTGCAGCACGCCGATGCCGGCGACGATGACGCCGAGTGCCGTCCAGATGAGACCGCCTGCCAGGCGGTACCTGTCCATGTACTCCATGTTCACTCCTGTGCTCCTGAACCGCCGTGGTCCGCGGCGGTGGTCATGGTGATTGCTGCCCGCCCCACGTCTCGGCCTGTGACGCCTGCTGTGGCTCCGATGCCCGTCCTGACGCACTCCCCGCGCCCTCACGGCCGCCGCCCGAATGGTAAGGTGGTTGACTGATTTCAGGATAGGAGGCTGGGGAGAAATGGTCAAGGACTTTACCAATCCTCTGCGGGAGCGACCGCTGCCGCTCGGTTCCCTGCTCTCGTCGACGGCGCAGCACCTCCTCGGCGGCCTCGACGATGCCCTCGCTCATGCGGGACTGGCGGGGATCCGGTCCGCGCACGCGCCGCTGTTCCTCGTCATCGATCCCGAGGGGACGAGGGCGTCGGAGCTCGCGAAGCGGACGAAGATGACGAAGCAGGCGATGGGGGAGCAGGTCCGTCACCTCGAGAGGCTCGGCTACGTCGAGGTCGTGCCCGACCCGAGCGACGGCAGGGCACGGCTCGTGCGGCTGACCGCATCCGGTTGGGAGGGAGTCGAGATCGCCGAGGCGGTGATCACCCGCTTCGACGCGTGGCTTGATGAGCGCATCGGCGCCGAGGCGGTTGCGCAGGTGCGTGTGACGCTTGGCGAGATCCTCGGCAGTGACTCATCCGAATGGGGTGCTCGGTCAGCGGAGCCGAATGCGACAGAGAGCGCAGACGAGCAGGCCTGACTGCGGGCGGACGACCCAGGCGCTCGATGCCGGACACCAACCGTCGCGCTTCGGGTGTCGCCTCACTCCGCCACCGTCTCACCTCTTCGTCAGCGCAGGAGACTCCTCACCGCCGCGCTGACGTCGGTCCAGCGGAAGTCGAAGCCGGCGGCTTCGAGCCTCTCCGGCAGGACCCACCGGCTCTTGAGGACGAGCTCCGACTCCTGCCGGAGGACCGCCATGCCGGTCTCGAGGAGCCACCTCGGCGCGGGGATCCCGATCGGCATCCGCACCGCGCTGCGCAGGGCGGCCATGAGTGCGGCGTTGTCCGAGACTCCCGGGCTGGAGAGATTGACCGGCCCCGAGATCTCCGGATGCGTGTCGATGAAGCGTATCGCGGCGACGAGGTCGTCGATGTGGATCCAGCTGAAGCGCTGACGGCCGTGAGTCGGCTCGTGCCCCCGCCACACGGTCGGTCCGGAGGCGTGCGGTCCTATTCCACGGTAACGCCGATGACCGAACCACCGTCCCTCGAGCTGGCGACCGCCTGCGCCGAAGCGAGCGGCCGTCGCGAGCATGCTCAGGGCCGCACCATCACCGAGGACGATCGCCATCCGGGCGGCCACGCGGCGAGTGCGCGGCAGTTTGCCGCGGAAGAACTCCGCTTCCCAGCCGGTGGCGACGTCGACGGAGAATCCCTCCCCGATGTCTCCGGTCGATTCGGTCTGCGGGCGGTCGATCGCGTGACGGTAGATCGTCGCCGTGCTCGCGTTGATCCACAGCCGCGGCGGCGCCGAGGCGGAGCTCACCGCGTCGTGGAGTGCCCGGGTCGTGAGGATGCGGGAATCCCGAATCTCTTGCCGATTACGGTCGGTGTAGCGGCATCCGACGCTTCGGCCGGCGAGGTTGATGAGGAGATCGGCGCCGTCGACTGTGACTCTGATGCCGTCCGGGTCATCCCATCCGGTATCGGCAGAGCTACCGCGACCGATCGTGCGCACCCGGTAGCCCCACTCCTCGAGCGGGCCGATGAGTGAGCGGCCGATGAATCCTGAGGCGCCGGCGATGACGGCGGTGGGGGAGTGGACGGGAGATGCGGCAGGCTCGCTCATGAGGTCACCGTAGCGTGGCGAGCATCGGACTCTCGGGTGCCGGCTTCTGGCGAAACGCTGCGTCTCAGCGCGCGGCTCGCTGATGGTCCTGGTCCTGGGTTGCAGTGCTCGATTCGAGGCGGCTGGCGCGGCCCGATTCGGGTGGCGTGGGTCATGTGGTGGTTGTCACCCTGCCTGGTGTGGTTTCGGGGTTGCGTGGGGGTGTTCTGGTGGTCTAGAGTTATATCTCGTTCGCCTCACCGGGAACACCACAACAACGCGGTGTTTCCACCGGGTGTCACCAGCGCAAACACAAGTTTGGCCAGGACAGTCCGGGTGTGTGGATCGGGCGGACGCAATCCTGTGGATGCCCCCAGCGAGCACGCGAATATTCGTGTGTGGTGTGGGTGTGTGTTTGTGGTTTGAGAATCCAATAGCGTGTTTGTTTGAACAATGTGATGCCAGAAATTTTTTCTGGTAAGACAACCAAAATCCATGGACTGTTTCGGTTCATGGTGGGGTCACCGTCCACCCCCGTGGATGGGTGACTGTCTTGCCGGGATCACTGAAGTAAGAAGTTTTTTATGGAGAGTTTGATCCTGGCTCAGGACGAACGCTGGCTGCGTGCTTAACACATGCAAGTCGAACGCTGAAGCCTGGTGCTTGCACCGGGTGGATGAGTGGCGAACGGGTGAGTAACACGTGAGTAACCTGCCCCTGACTTCGGGATAAGCCCGGGAAACTGGGTCTAATACCGGATACGACCGTCGGACGCATGTCTGGTGGTGGAAAGTTTTTTCGGTTGGGGATGGGCTCGCGGCCTATCAGTTTGTTGGTGAGGTAATGGCTCACCAAGACGACGACGGGTAGCCGGCCTGAGAGGGCGACCGGCCACACTGGGACTGAGACACGGCCCAGACTCCTACGGGAGGCAGCAGTGGGGAATATTGCACAATGGGGGAAACCCTGATGCAGCGACGCAGCGTGCGGGATGACGGCCTTCGGGTTGTAAACCGCTTTCAGCAGGGAAGAAGCGCAAGTGACGGTACCTGCAGAAGAAGTACCGGCTAACTACGTGCCAGCAGCCGCGGTAATACGTAGGGTACGAGCGTTGTCCGGAATTATTGGGCGTAAAGAGCTCGTAGGTGGTTGGTCACGTCTGCTGTGGAAACGCAACGCTTAACGTTGCGCGTGCAGTGGGTACGGGCTGACTAGAGTGCAGTAGGGGAGTCTGGAATTCCTGGTGTAGCGGTGAAATGCGCAGATATCAGGAGGAACACCGGTGGCGAAGGCGGGACTCTGGGCTGTAACTGACACTGAGGAGCGAAAGCATGGGGAGCGAACAGGATTAGATACCCTGGTAGTCCATGCCGTAAACGTTGGGCACTAGGTGTGGGGGGCATTCCACGTTCTCCGCGCCGTAGCTAACGCATTAAGTGCCCCGCCTGGGGAGTACGGTCGCAAGGCTAAAACTCAAAGGAATTGACGGGGGCCCGCACAAGCGGCGGAGCATGCGGATTAATTCGATGCAACGCGAAGAACCTTACCAAGGCTTGACATACACCGGACCGTCCTGGAAACAGGTCCTCTTCTTTGAAGCTGGTGTACAGGTGGTGCATGGTTGTCGTCAGCTCGTGTCGTGAGATGTTGGGTTAAGTCCCGCAACGAGCGCAACCCTCGTTCTATGTTGCCAGCACGTGATGGTGGGAACTCATAGGAGACTGCCGGGGTCAACTCGGAGGAAGGTGGGGATGACGTCAAATCATCATGCCCTTTATGTCTTGGGCTTCACGCATGCTACAATGGCTGGTACAGAGAGAGGCGAACCCGTGAGGGCAAGCGAATCCCTTAAAGCCAGTCTCAGTTCGGATCGTAGTCTGCAATTCGACTACGTGAAGTCGGAGTCGCTAGTAATCGCAGATCAGCAACGCTGCGGTGAATACGTTCCCGGGCCTTGTACACACCGCCCGTCAAGTCACGAAAGTCGGTAACACCCGAAGCCGGTGGCCTAACCGTAAGGAGGGGGCCGTCTAAGGTGGGACTGGTGATTGGGACTAAGTCGTAACAAGGTAGCCGTACCGGAAGGTGCGGCTGGATCACCTCCTTTCTAAGGAGCACACCAGTATGGTGCCCACCAACAGAACCCATGTGTGGTTCGGGTGGGTTGCTCAAGGGTGGAACATCACATACTTCGCTCGCCCAACCAGCCGGGCTGGGGTCAATGCCCCGGGCACGGTGGGTGGGTGGTCGGATAGAACAGACACGCTGTTGGGTCCTGGAACCACAAGTGGTTTCACCAGGCACCGACCCAACCCAGAGGCAGCAGCAGTGCTGGTGCTGGCTGGGGTGGTGATTGGTAGTGGTTTGAGAATCGTATAGTGGACGCGAGCATCAAGCACCAGCCTTTGTGCTGGTGTGTAGTGTGATTTTCTTTGAGTCAAAAAATCTTAGTGTGATATTTTCGCGCACACTGATACCAACCTCTAGGGGTGGGTGTGAGTGTGTAAGAGCGCATGGTGGATGCCTTGGCATCAGGAGCCGATGAAGGACGTGGAAATCTGCGATAAGCCTCGGGGAGCCGATAAACGGGCTGTGATCCGAGGATGTCCGAATGGGGGAACCCCGCCGCATGCGAGTGCGGTGACCCGCACCTGAATATATAGGGTGTGTGGAGGGAACGCGGGGAAGTGAAACATCTCAGTACCCGTAGGAAGAGAAAATAAGAATGATTCCGGGAGTAGTGGCGAGCGAAACTGGATGAGCCTAAACCGTGTGCGTGTCAAGCGTGCTGGTGTTGCGTACATGGTGTTGTGGGGTGTGTGTGTTCGGTTCAGCATGACCGAGACGCTGATGAGTGCTTACGTGTAGTCGAAGCTGGTGGGAAACAGTACCGGAGTGGGTGAGAGTCCCGTAGACGAAACGCGTGGCCCCAGTGTTACACACTCTCCCGAGTAGCACGGAACTCGTGGAATTCCGTGTGAATCTGCCAGGACCACCTGGTAAGGCTAAATACTTCCTGATGACCGATAGCGGATCAGTACCGTGAGGGAATGGTGAAAAGTACCCCGGGAGGGGAGTGAAAGAGTACCTGAAACCATGTGCTTACAATCCGTCAGAGCACCCGTGTTGGTGTGATGGCGTGCCTTTTGAAGAATGAGCCTGCGAGTTAGCGGTGCGTGGCGAGGTTAACCCGTGTGGGGTAGCCGTAGCGAAAGCGAGTCCGAATAGGGCGGTCCAGTCGCGTGTCCTAGACCCGAAGCGGAGTGATCTAGCCATGGGCAGGGTGAAGCAGCAGTAAGATGTTGTGGAGGCCCGCACCCACTTCAGTTGAAAATGGAGGGGATGACCTGTGGTTAGGGGTGAAAGGCCAATCAAACTCTGTGATAGCTGGTTCTCCCCGAAATGCATTTAGGTGCAGCGTTGCGTGGTTCTTGCCGGAGGTAGAGCTACTGGATGGCTGATGGGCCCCACCGGGTTACTGACGTCAACTAAACTCCGAATGCCGGTAAGGTTCAGCGTGGCAGTGAGACAGTGGGGGATAAGCTTCATTGTCGAGAGGGAAACAGCCCAGACCATCAACTAAGGCCCCTAAGCGTGTGCTGAGTGGGAAAGGATGTTCAGTTGCGAAGACAACCAGGAGGTTGGCTTAGAAGCAGCCACCCTTGAAAGAGTGCGTAATAGCTCACTGGTCAAGTGATTGAGCGCCGATAATGTAGCGGGGCTAAGTACACCGCCGAAGTTGTGGCAGCATCACGATACTGTAATGGTGTGGTGTTGGGTAGGGGAGCGTCGTGTCGCCAGTGAAGTCGCCGTGTGAACGAGTGGTGGAGGCGTCACGAGTGAGAATGCAGGCATGAGTAGCGAAAGACGGGTGAGAAACCCGTCCACCGGATGACCAAGGGTTCCAGGGCTAGGCTAATCCGCCCTGGGTAAGTCGGGACCTAAGGCGAGGCCGACAGGCGTAGTCGATGGACAACCAGTTGATATTCTGGTACCGACACACAACCGACAATACCAAAACACATGACACTAACTCATCGCTCACCCCTGAGTACTTCGGTACTTGGTTTGGGTGGACCGGTGAGGACCTGAGTGTGGAGTCGGTAAGCGTGAGGTGTGACGCAGAAAGGTAGCCAGGCCACGCGATGGTAGTCGTGGTCTAAGGTCGTAGCATGTGGGGGTAGGCAAATCCGTCCCCACACAAGTGTGAGAGCTGATGGGCGCCCCACAGTGGTGGGGTGATCTGGTGATCCTCTGCTGCCGAGAAAAGCATCGACGTGAGGGTGTGTGTTGCCCGTACCCTATAACCGACACAGGTGGTCAGGTAGAGAATACTAAGGTGATCGAGAGAATCGTGGTTAAGGAACTCGGCAAAATGCCCCCGTAACTTCGGGAGAAGGGGGGCCATCCTGGTGAACAGCCCTTGCGGTTGGGAGCTGGTGGTGGTCGCAGAGGCCAGAGAGAAGCGACTGTTTATTAAAAACACAGGTCCGTGCGAAGATGTAAGTCGATGTATACGGACTGACGCCTGCCCGGTGCTGGAAGGTTAAGAGGACCCGTTAACCCTTTGGGGTGAAGCGGAGAATTTAAGCCCCAGTAAACGGCGGTGGTAACTATAACCATCCTAAGGTAGCGAAATTCCTTGTCGGGTAAGTTCCGACCTGCACGAATGGCGTAACGACTTCTCTGCTGTCTCAACCACGAACTCGGCGAAATTGCATTACGAGTAAAGATGCTCGTTACGCGCAGCAGGACGGAAAGACCCCGAGACCTTCACTATAGTTTGGTATTGGGCTTCGGTGTGGTTTGTGTAGGATAGGTGGGAGATGTTGAAGCCTGGTCGCCAGATCGGGTGGAGTCGGCAAGTGAAATACCACTCTGACCATTCTGGATTCCTTAACTTCGGACCCTGATCGGGTTCAGGGACAGTGCCTGATGGGTAGTTTAACTGGGGCGGTTGCCTCCTAAAGAGTAACGGAGGCGCCCAAAGGTTCCCTCAGCCTGGTTGGCAATCAGGTGTCGAGTGTAAGTGCACAAGGGAGCTTGACTGTGAGACGGACGTGTCGAGCAGGAGCGAAAGCTGGGACTAGTGACCCGGCCATGGCTTGTGGAAGCGTGGTCGCTCAACGGATAAAAGGTACCTCGGGGATAACAGGCTGATCTTGCCCAAGAGTCCATATCGACGGCATGGTTTGGCACCTCGATGTCGGCTCGTCGCATCCTGGGGCTGGAGTCGGTCCCAAGGGTTGGGCTGTTCGCCCATTAAAGCGGTACGCGAGCTGGGTTTAGAACGTCGTGAGACAGTTCGGTCCCTATCCGCTGCGTGCGTAGGAAATTTGTGGAGGGCTGTCCTTAGTACGAGAGGACCGGGACGGACGAACCTCTGGTGTGCCAGTTGTACCGCCAGGTGCATGGCTGGTTGGCTACGTTCGGGAAGGATAACCGCTGAAAGCATCTAAGCGGGAAGCCTGCTCCGAGATGAGATTTCCATCCCTTTGTGGGGAGAGGTGCCCAGGAGAACACTGGGTTGATAGGCCGGGTATGGAAGCACTGTGAGGTGTGGAGTTGACTGGTACTAATACGCCGATCACTCACACAACCCAAGAGGGTTGGTGTGTGCGTGAAAAGCATTAACGATTTTTTGACGAGATGACACGATGGTGTTCGCGTTCGCTGTACGGTTCTTGGACCACTACCACACACACTCTCGTGTGTGGTGGTTGTCTGATGGTTTTGCGGTGGTGATAGTGGTGGGGAAACGCCCGGTTAACCGTTCCGATCCCGGTAGCTAAGCCCATGTCATGCTGATGGTACTGCAACTTGGTGGTTGTGGGAGAGTAAGTGACTGCCGCAATAATTGTTGGTGGGGGCACTCCTTTTCGAAGGGGTGCCCCCACTTTTTCATTCACCGGCAAAAGTGACCATGCGCGTCGGGTGGGGTTTTCCAGTCCCTCACTGACGTGAAATCCGCATGGAGGCGCCGCCTCGGCGACTCTAACCTGAAGACATGCGCAACGACACTGTAGTCTCCACAGCACCTGACCAGGGAACGCATCCGTCCCGTTCCCGCACTCGAGCCGTGGTGACCAGCCTCCTGTGGGCCGGCCACTGGCTGCTGCGGCTCTGGCTGGCCGGCTACCTCCTCATCTACGGCTGGTCGAAGGTCTTCCATATGCAGATGGGGTACGCGGACTTCGCCGATGCGCTCGTCCAATACGGTGAGATGAGCCCGATGGGCCTGCTCTGGCGATTCATGGCGTTCTCGCCGACGGTGCAGTTGCTCGCCGGCCTCGCCGAAGTCGCAGCGGCCGTGCTCCTCCTCTTCCGCCGCACCGCCTGGCTGGGGGCGCTTCTCGCCGCTATCGACATGTCGGTCGTCTTCCTGCTCAACCTCACGTTCGACGTGCCCGTGAAGCAGCTCTCCGGGCTGATGGCCCTCGTTGGGCTCATCCTGCTCCTTCCCAACATCGTGCGGCTCGGACGGTTCGTCGTCGGGTTGCCGACCGGACCGCCGGTGCAGGGCACGATCACCGAGAACCGTCGCTTCCGCGCCGTTGTGCGGTGGGCAAGTCCACTGCTCGCCCTCGTCCTTGTCGTCGGTTCGGGCCTCGCCCTGGGGCTCCGCGCGAACTGGGGCCAACCCGACGCGCCGTCGGCGATCGCAGGGGTCTACCGCGTGACCGACGTCGGGCAGCGGACCTTCGCGGGGTCTGAGATCAGTCAGGTCGCGTTCGGGCAGATCGCCGTGGCAGGGCGGGCGAGGGCGGCCATCCGGTACACGGACGGGACCTACCAGGACGGCATGTACTCGCTCGAGGACGGCAGTACGGTGACGCTGTCCCTCTACCCGAAGCGCAACGGCGATCAGGGCCTCATCCGAGACGTGGAGACGACGATCAGCCTCGCATTTGTGAAAGCCGGCTCGGGAGACCTGAGGCTCTCGGGCGAGGGCCTCGACCTCACGCTCGTCAGCGATTCGGAGAGGCGCTACCTCTTCGACCGCGACTTCAGCTGGTCGCCCCGGGAACCGATCAACCGCTGATCGTGCCCATAGACGGCAGGGTTCGCCTTGCCGCCCCGACCCCGACAGCGCCGTACGGTTCGCGACACTCAGCGGCCGAACAGGCGGGAGAACAGCCCCTTCTTCTTCTCCTTGGGCTCCTCGCTGCGCGCGGCCTCGTCGGCCGGTGCGGCCTCGCCTTCGGCAGAGGCGGTGTCCCGCTCGCGAGCGGCGGGTTCGGACTCAGCCTCCGCGCCACGGTCGGTTCCGGCCGTGGCAGCGGCCGCCTCGGCGGGGGAGGGTCGGACATCGGAGCGCTCAGGGGTCTCTGCAGCCGGCACTTCGGCACGGTCGGACCGAGGCTCCTCCGGACGTGCAGGAGTCGAAGTCCCTGCGGACGATTCCTCACCCGTGGTGCCCGCCGCAGCGGCTGCCTCGTCGGCCTCGGGGGAGGAGTCGGCAGCGACCGGAGCCTCGGCGCGGTCGGGAGTCGGCGTCTCCGCAGGCGAGGCGGCGGCCGGGGTCGGCTCCTCGGTCGCCACCGTGATTCCGGTGATCTCCGAGTACTGCGTCGCGGCTTCTCCCTCGAGGGGGGCGTGGACCTCGCAGTTGGAGATCCGTCGCATCTCGTCGAAGCTGATGTCGGCGCTGCCGTCGGCGAAGAGCAGTCGCAGGCCGCCACCTGCCAGCGGTGCGGTGGGGATGCCGCGCTTGGCGACGTACGCTGCGAGGGCGGCGCGATGGTCGTTGACCGTCGTCTGGGTCAGCCCCTGCATGAGGGCGCGCACGGATGCCTTGACCGTGGGCTCGGGAAGCACGAGCTCGGGCACGTCGACGAGCAGCCAGACCGTCGTCCCCGCACCGGCCGCAGCCGGATAGTGCGCCCACTTGCCGGTCGCCTCCTTCGCCGCGAGCGTGAGACGCAGAGCGAGCTCGTCGTCGAGGTCGAGTTCCGGGGTGACGAATTCGCTGAGATCCTCTGCGGCTCCGAACTTCCGCACCTCGTGGGAGAGGCCGACGACGGCCTCGGGGAACTCGTTGATGTTCTCCCACCCCCACAGCCATGTCCCCTGGGACGTCGACTCCGATCCGAGGAGATGCGGTCGGGTGCGCAGCGCTGCGCCGTCCTCGTCGGTGAACGTGAGATGCGGATCCGCGGTGAAGTCGACCTCCCAGGCGGCATCGGCGATGAGGCCGCCGAAATGCGTCTGCGTCTCCGTCGAGAGGAAGACGGCGCGGTTGACGAGGTCCTGCAGTGTTGTGCTCATGCCCTCAAGCGTACGGGGGTGCACCGACAATGCGAGGAGGCACGCGGATTCCCGGCTCGTGTCAGTGCCGTCTGGTGTCCTGAGGGCACGGCGCTCGGCGGATCCGGATCATGCGAAGGAGGAGGATCGATGTAAGATGATGTGTTGCGCTCTCAGCACTCGACTGTTCAGTCTCGAATCACGAACCCCAGGATGTCCACTGTGGCCCTCTTGCGCCTGACCCTGAAATTTGCGAAGTCCTACTGGCTCTTCATCGTCTTCGTCGTCGTCCTCCAGCTGGCGTCGACGATCGCCGCCCTCTACCTGCCGAGCCTCAACGCCCGGATCATCGACGAAGGTGTGGCCGAGGGCGACACCGACTTCATCTGGTCGACGGGCATGACGATGCTCATCGTCTGCCTCGTCCAGGTCATCACCGCGGTCACCGCGATCTACTTCGGGGCCCGGTCGGCGATGGGAGTCGGCCGCGACATCCGCCGTGCGATCTACAGCCGCGTCGACGAACTCTCGACGCTCGAGGTCGGGAGGTTCGGCAGCGCCACCCTCATCACCCGCAACACCAACGACGTCCAGCAGGTGCAGATGCTGGTCCTCATGACGCTCAACTTCATGGTCTCGACCCCGATCATGTGCATCGGCGGCATCATCATGGCCTTCCGTGAGGACCCGGGGCTCTCGTGGCTCGTCTGGGTCTCGGTGCCCGTCCTCTTCGTCGTCGTCGGCATCCTCGTCGTCCTCCTCATGCCGCTGTTCCGGCGTATGCAGGACCAGGTCGACGACATCAACGGAGTCCTCCGGGAGCAGATCAGCGGCATCCGGGTCATCCGCGCATTCGTCCGCGAGCCGTTCGAAGCCGACCGGTACGCCGACGCCAACCGCGCCCTGACCGAGACCTCGGTCAAGGTCGGCAACCTCTTCGTCCTCATGTTCCCTGCGATCATGATGATCCTCCACCTCGCCACCGCAGCCGTCCTCTGGTTCGGCGGGCACCGCGTCGACGCGGGTGTCATGGAGGTCGGGTCGCTCACCGCGTTCCTCCAGTACCTCCTCCAGATCCTCGTCGCCGTGATGATGGGCGTGTTCATGGTGATGATGATCCCGCGTGCCGTCGTGTGCGCCGAACGCATCTGCGAAGTCCTCGACACGAAATCGTCGATGGTCATCCCCGACGGGGTCGCGGAGCTGCCCCGCCGAGGCGAACTCGAGTTCCGCAACGTCACCTTCGGTTATCCCGGCGCCGAGGTTCCGGTCCTCGAGGACCTCACCTTCACCGCCCAGCCGGGCACGACGACGGCGATCATCGGGGCGACCGGATCCGGCAAGTCGACGATCGTCGGGCTCATCCCGCGGCTCATCGACCCGCAGGCCGGCGAGGTGCTCATCGACGGTGTGCCCGTGAGTGCATTCAACCGCCGGCAGCTCGCTCAGCTCGTCGGCCTCGTCCCGCAGAAGCCGTACCTGTTCTCCGGCACGATCGCCTCGAACCTGCGCTTCGGCAGCGAGTTCGCCGACGACGCGCAGCTGTGGGAGGCGCTCGAGACCGCACAGGCCGCCGACTTCGTCGCCGAGAAGCCCGACCGGCTCGAGGAGAGCGTCTCCCAGGGCGGGACGAACTTCTCCGGCGGTCAGCGTCAGCGGTTGTGCATCGCCCGAGCGCTCGCTGCCAAGCCGCTCGTCTACGTCTTCGACGATTCGTTCTCCGCCCTCGACGTCGCCACCGATGCCCGTTTGCGGGAAGCCCTCGGACGCACCACGGGAGAGTCGACGGTCGTCGTCGTCGCCCAGCGGGTCTCGACGATCCGCGACGCCGACCAGATCCTCGTCCTCGACGATGGGAAGATCGTCGGCCGCGGCACCCACGACGAACTCCTCGAGACCAATGCGACCTACCAGGAGATCGTCGAATCCCAGCTCACCGCGGAAGGGGTGAACTGACATGGCGAAGAAGGACCCGCACGACGCCGAACCCACCGCGACGAGCGGTGCGGCCGTGGCCGCCGAAGCCGAGGACGACTACGTTCCCCACGGCGACGACGGAGACATGTTCGGGGGCACCCCGGCCCGCAAGCCCAAGCACTTCTGGCCCTCGGTCAAACGGCTCTTCGGGCTCATGGCCAGTGAGAAGGCCGGCCTGGTCAGGGTCGTCCTCCTTGTCATCGGCTCGGTCGTCCTCACCGTCGTCGCCCCCAAGGTGCTCGGCAAGGCGATGGACGTCATCTACTCCGGCGTCATCGGCGCTCAGCTGCCCGCCGGAGCGAACATCGAGGACATCATCGCCGGCGCACGTGCGCAGGGCCGCGACGACTACGCGGACATGCTCGCCACCGCCGGAGTGGTGCCGGGACAGGGCATCGACTTCACCGCGCTCGGCCAGATCATCATCATCGTCCTCCTCATGTACCTCGTCGCCTCGATGCTCATGTGGGCGCAGGGCTACATCCTCAACGCCCTCGTCATGCGCGTGATCTACCGACTGCGTGAGGACATCGAACGCAAGATCAACCGTCTGCCGCTGCGGTATTTCGACACGCGGCAGCGCGGTGACGTGATGTCGCGGGTGACGAACGACGTCGACAACATCCAACAGGCCCTGCAGCAGGCGTTCTCCCAGCTCATCCAGTCGGCGCTGACGATCATCGGCATCGGCGTGATGATGTTCGTCGTGTCCTGGCAGCTCGCGCTGCTCGCCCTCATCGCGCTTCCGCTCTCGGCGATCATCGCCGGGGTCATCGGCACCCAGGCGCAGAAGAGGTTCAAAGCGCAGTGGAAGTACACCGGCGAGGTCAACGGCCACGTCGAGGAGTCCTTCTCAGGACTCGACGTCGTCCGGGCCTTCGGTCGTGACCAGGTCATGCTCGACGAGTTCGACCGCCGCAACGAGGAGCTCTACCGTGCCTCGTCGGGTGCTCAGTTCGTCTCCGGGATGATCATGCCCTCGATGCAGTTCGTCTCCTACCTCAGCTACGTCCTCATCGCCGTCGCCGGCGGTCTGCGCGTGGCCTCGGGGCAGATGACGCTCGGCGACGCAACGGCGTTCATCCAGTACTCCCGGGAGTTCTCGCAGCCCATCTCCGAGATGGCCGGGGTGGCGAACATGCTCCAGTCCGGCGTCGCCTCGGCGGAGCGGACGTTCGAGCTCCTCGACGCCGACGAGGAGGAACCCGACGACGCGAGGGCGCAGCTGCCGCCGCGGACTCCCGGTCAGGTCGACTTCTCACACGTGAGCTTCCGCTATGCCGAGGACAGCCCGCTCATCGAGGACGTCTCCTTCACCGCCGATCCCGGGCACACCATCGCGATCGTCGGACCCACCGGTGCCGGCAAGACGACCCTGGTCAACCTCGTCATGCGGTTCTACGAACTCACCGGAGGGACGATCTTCCTCGACGGCGTCGACATCCGCGACCTCACCCGCGCCGATCTGCGCTCGCATGTCGGCATGGTCCTCCAGGATGCGTGGCTGTTCGAGGGAACGATCCGTGACAACATCCGCTACGGGCGGCTCGATGCCACGGACGAGGAGGTCGTCGAGGCGGCGAAGGCGACGATGGTCGACCGCTTCGTCCGCCAGCTTCCCGACGGCTATGACACGGTCATCGACTCCGACGGGGGAAGCGTGTCAGCAGGTGAGCGTCAGCTCATCACGATCGCACGGGCCTTCCTCGCCGATCCCTCGCTGCTCATCCTCGATGAGGCCACCTCGTCGGTCGACACGCGCACCGAACTCCTCGTCCAGCAGGCGATGGCCGCGCTGCGCACGGACAGGACCTCGTTCGTCATCGCTCACCGCCTCTCGACGATTCGCGATGCTGACACGATCCTCGTCATGGAGAACGGCGCGATCGTCGAACAGGGCACTCACGAGGAGCTGCTCGCCGCCGACGGCGCCTACCACCGGCTCTACATGACCCAGTTCCGCGGTGAGGACGCGGAGGAGCACTTCACCTCCGAGGTCCTCGACGAAGCGGAATCCGAGCCCGGCATCCGCGGCGATGCGGCGGCCCTCGCCGAGGACGAGGCCGACGCGACGGTGGCTCGGGCCGAAGCGACAGAAGGCGACGAGGTCGAGAGCCCCGGAGTCGCCGACGCCGCGGTCGAGCGATCGAAGCCGGAGTAGCATCGAGCGTCGGTCCCGTCGATGACGGGGCCGACGCGTCGCCGCAGCCGCAGCGCAAGGAGTGCTCGGTTGCCTATGGGGCGGGAGAACCCGGGCGGTCCGCAGGTAACGATATTCGGCGATGGATCGGCCGACTTCGCACAATCGCAACATCGTGACATCTCCTCGGCGGACGCCGACCCACTCGACCGGCATCGCCCAGCGCGGTGCCCGACGCGGCTCGAGGCGGCAGTCTCACCAGGACCGATCGACGCACGGCCGGCGCCGACGGTGAGCGCGGCAGGAGCTGACAGGCGATCTTGTCCACAGATTTGACCACAGATGTGGTGACAATGTGATAACGGTCGGCCGTGATGTGCATCACAGATCCGTCATGAATTCAATGAACGAAACTCCCCAGTCGTGCTCAACCTGAGTACCGTCCAGATCACCCACAGCAACAGGTCCGCCGGCCGAGCGGACACCGTTGGAAGGACGATCATGAAACGGCTCATCCTCGCGACCACCCTCGCACTCGCCGTCACCACCCTGGGTGCCATGCCTGCCGCTGCAACGGCACCGGACATCGTGGCACAGGCGAGCAGCACCACGGACCCATCCCCAGACCCTGCTGCCGATGCCGACGGCTCCACCGACGAGCCCGACGGCACGTCCACCTCGGAGGGCACCGATGACGCCGGCGCCGCCGACGGAACGGACACCGACTCGGGCACCGCCGACACGCAGGGACAGGCAGAAGGCGGTGTCGACGGCACCACCGGACCCACCACCCCCGGTGAAGCCGATACCGACGGCACCGACGAGACCGAAGGCACCGACGACACCGACGGCACTCCCACTGAATCCCCGGAGGCAGAACCTCTCAATCCCGCGCTGTTCCTCGATTCCGGCGAGGTCACCGTCAGCGACATCACCAACCCCGACGTGGGACTCCGGTTCTTCGTCGAGGGAGTCCTCGCCGGTGACACCATCGCCTGGGGCGACGGCGACGGAACCCACGCGACGGCCCAGGAGGACGGCACCTTCACCGGGACGTTCTTCACCACCCAGGACGTCTCGCCCGGCGACACAGTCACGGTCACCGTCGACGTGCAGCGGGGTGAGGAGAGCGCGACGCTCTCCGCATCCGCCACCGTCATCGAAGGCGAGGGGGAGACTGAGCCTCCGGCAGACACGTCGACTCTCGACATCAGCCCCGGATCACAGCAGCTCAACGACTTCCTCAAGGGCGGCGTGGACCTGATGATGACCGGCTGCAACGTCGACTCCGAGGTGAGCTTCCGCATCAGCACCATGTACGACCCCGACACCACGGTGTGGGAGACCACCCAGGTCGCCGGTGAGGACGCCGCTGCGGCAGTCAACTACACCCCGCCCGAGGTCGACGACGGCTACGGCTTCATCGGCGAATACCTCGTCATGGCCTCGTGTGGCGACCAGTATGAGGAAGGGTCGTTCACGGTGACGCCGAACGGCAGCGACACGATCGACCTCACCCTCTCGGTCGATCCTGAGCGACTGCCTGCCGTCGACTTCATCAACCGCGACAAAGGCGTGACCATGACGATGAACAACTGCACTGCCGGTGAGGTGCGCTTCCAGGTCTGGGGCTTCGAGCCCGGAGAACTCCTCTACGATCGGACTGCTCCGACCAACGAGGTGGGACGCGCAGCCGTCCAGACCTACGGCCTCTCGAACGATGCCTCAGCCTACGTCGGCAAGTACCAGGTCGAGGCCACGTGCGGTGAGGAGACGCTCACCGGACAGTTCGTCGTCACCGCCTCTGGCGGCGGAGGTGGAGGAGACAACGGCAACGGCGGCGGAGGCGGCGGAGGCAACTCCGGTTCGATGCCCCGCACGGGTGCCGAACTCACCGGACTCGGAGCAGGTGCACTCCTCATCCTCGCCGGTGCAGGCGCAGTCCTCTTCGCCCGCCGACGCGGACAGCTCGAGAAGTGACAGGTCTCCCGTCAGGTCGGTGACCCCACCCGGCCCGACGGCGAACGCAGAGCGGCCCCGGAGCCTCGACGAGATGTCGAAGCCCCAGGGCCGTTCACTGTGCTCAGCCGGCAGAGATCAGCGCTGCGCTCGGCAGGCTGAAGCGATCTCCGGATTCAGCGGGTCGAGACGAGGGTGCGCACGGCGGAGGAGAAGAACCCCTGGCCGTCGACACCGCTGCCGTCCGGGCCGAAACCGGCCTCGACGGCGTGCTCAGGGTGGGGCATGAGGCCGACGACGTTCCCGGCCTCGTTCGTGATCCCGGCGATGTCGCGCATCGATCCGTTGGGGTTGCCGCCCTGATAGCGGAAGACGACGCGACCGGTGGCTTCGAGCTCGTCGAGGACCTCCGGGGTTGCGACGTAGCCGCCCTCACCGTTCTTCAGCGGGATCCGGATCGTCTGACCCTGCTCGTAGTCGCTTGTCCACGGAGTGTCCGCGTTCTCGACGAGGAGGTCCTGATCGCGGCAGATGAAGTGCTGGTGGTCGTTGCGGATGAGGGCGCCCGGCAGCAGGTGCGATTCGCAGAGCACCTGGAAGCCGTTGCAGATCCCGAGGACGGGCATCCCCGACTCAGCCGCTTTGACGACGGACTCCATGATCGGGGCGAACCGGGCGATCGCCCCGGCGCGCAGGTAGTCGCCGTAGGAGAATCCGCCCGGCAGAATGACCGCGTCGACCCCGTCGAGGCTCGTGTCGGCGTGCCAGAGATTGACCGCCGAGGCGCCGGCCAGGGTGACGGCGCGTGCGGCGTCACGGTCGTCCAGGGTCCCGGGGAACGTGACGACGCCGATCCTCGCACCGGAGTCGGCAACCGCCTCGGCGGCGGGAGCGGTCGTTGCTGTCATCAGGCGTCCTCGGCGACGCGCACGGCGACGACGTTCTCGATGACCGGGTTCGACAGCAGAGTCTCAGCGGCTTCGCGAGCCTGCGCGAGAACCTCATCGGTGGCCTCGCCGTCGACCTCGAGTTCGAAGCGCTTTCCCTGCCGGACCTCTCCGAAGCCGGAGAACCCGAGTCGGGTGAGGCCACCGGCGAGCGCCTTGCCCTGCGGATCGAGGATCTCGGGCTTGGGCATCACTTCAACGACGACACGTGCCATGCGTGTTTGACTCCTTTGAGAATGTGGTCGGGAGCCGCCTCCCGCGCTCGCCCCAAGTCTAGCAAGCACGGGGAGCACATAGCCGCCCCGGCTCCCGGTGCGGACACCGGGAGACAGGGCGGGCGGAGGTGGTCGGCCTCAGGAGTCGAAGCCCATGCCCACGGCGTCGAGGATCTTGAGCAGCGGGCCGCGGCGTCCCTGGTTCTCATCGGCCTTGATGAGCGCCTTGGTCGTCATCGTGATCCCCAGCCACGCAACGGGTTCGGGCGGGAACGGCAGCGGCTGCTTCCGCACCATCTCGAGCCGGGTGAGCTCGGTGTCCTCCCCGGAGAGGAGATCGAGCATGACGGTGCCCGCGAAGCGCGAGGCGCCGACGCCGAGGCCGGTGAAGCCAGCCGCCATCGCCACCTTCTGGTCGTAGGCGGTGGTGAAGAACGCGAAGAAGCGCGAGCACGTGTCGATCGCCCCGCCCCACTTGTGGGTGAAACGCACCCCCTCGAGCTGCGGGAACGTCTCGTAGAAGTGCCGGGCGAGGGTTTCGAACGTCGCCTGGTTCTGGTCGTACTTCCACGACACCTGACGGCCGTAGTGGTACACGGCGTCCCACCCGCCGAAGAGGATCCGGTTGTCGGCGGTGAGCCGGTAGTAGTGGAACCGATTCGCGCAGTCGCCGATGCCCTGCCGCCCCTCCCAGCCGATCGCCGCCATCTGCTCATCGCTCAGCGGCTCCGTCATGAGCGCATAGTCGTAGACCGGCACGGTGTGGAGACGGGCGCGCTTGAGTAGGGAGGGGAAGACGTTGGTCGCGAGCGCCACCCGGTGGGCGCTGATCGACGCCTGCCCGGCGAGGCTCGTCCGGTCACCGGAGACGGGTTCGGTGGTCACGGTCACCGTCGTCTTCCGATCGCGGAGCCCGGTGACCTTCGTGCCCTCGTACACCTCGACGCCGAGTTCCCGGATGACGCGCAGCAGCTCCCAGCACAGCTTCGCCGGGTTGAGCATCGCGACCTCGCGGGAGTCCCAGAGCGCTCCTTTGTACGTGGGGGAGCGGACGATGTCGGCGAGCTCCTGCTGCGAGTAGAAGATGAATCCGGCATCGGGGTCGTGGCCTGCGCGGAGGTCGGCGACCTGGTAGTCTTCGGTCGCGACGTCGAGTTCGCCGGTGCGTTCGAACTCGCAGTCCATGCCGTACTTCGCCACGGCGGCCTCGATCGCGTCGAGGTTCTCCCGGCCGAGCGCGGCGAGGCGATCGTTCTCCGCCGGCAGGTGGGTCTCACCGTTGTCGTAGCCGTGGGTGAGGCTCGCGGCGCAGAAACCGCCGTTGCGTCCCGAGGCCGCCCACCCGACGGTGTTGGCCTCGAGGAGGATGACCCGCCGATCGGGGTCGCGCTCCTTGGCCTGGAGCGCGGTCCACAGCCCGGTGAACCCGCCGCCGACGACGACGAGGTCGGCGTCGGTGTCTCCGGTCAGCGGCGGCAGGGGTGCCGGGCGCTCATCGGTGTCGAGCCAGAACGGAACGGTTGAGGCGTCGGCCAGGGCGGCTTTGACGTCCATGTCACTTCGCTTTCTGCCTTGCGGCACTGGTGGTGCTGGGTGGGTCAGTGGGGTCCCCACCGTCATCCTGCCATCGTCTTGATGATCTCGGTCGAGTTGCTGCCGGCCCTGCGCAGCACGAAGCCGACGAAGGCCAGGGCTGCCAGGGTGAGGACGAACATCACCGTTGAGATCGCCGCGACCTCGGGGCGCAGGGCCACGCGGACGGCGGAGAAGATGTAGACCGGCCACGGGGTGTAGCCGGGCTGCTGGACGAAGCTCGAGAGGATCGTGTTGTCGAGGCTGACGGTGAACGACATGAGCGCACCGGCGAGGATGCCGGGTGCTGCGATCGGCAGGGTGATGTCGCGGAACCGCCGCCACGGGGTGGCGCCCAAGTCGGCTGCGGCATCCTCGAGCTGGGTGTCGATGCCGGCCAGGCGGGCCCGGACGATGAAGGTGACGATCGCCATCGAGAACATCGCATGGGAGATGATGAGGCGCACCAGGCCGTTGTTGATCGGGGTGATGCCCCAGTCGACGCCGAGGGTGACGAACCACGGCAGGAACGAGATGCCGTCGACGATCTCCGGGGTGACGAGGGTGAGGGCGAGCAGGCCGGTGAGTCCGAGCGCCCACCACGCGCCCTTCGGCGCCCGGGCCAGCGCCACTCCGCCGAGGGTGCCGAAGACCGTCGAGACGATCGCGGCACCGACGGCGGCCTGGAGGCTGGTGACGACCGAGGAGATGATGATGTCGTTGTTCAGCCCCGTGATGTAGGCGTCGAGGCCGAAGCCGCGGAAGGCCGCGAGCACCCGCCCGGTGTTGAACGAGTAGGCGATGATCACGGCGATCGGGATGAAGAGGTAGATGAAGACGAGGATGCCCCAGACGTTGAGTCCGATGTCCGTGGGCGTCCTCCGGGCGAAGGTGTTCTTCTTCGACATGTCATGCCCTCCCGTCGGTGAGCGGAACGCTGTTCAGCTTCGCTGCGATCTTCTGGCCCAGCCACAGCAGCGCGAACCCGATGCCGACGACGGCGAGGGTCGCTGCGATGAGGATGAGCGCCATGGCGGCCCCGAGCGCCCAGTTCTGCGAGGCGTTGAATTGGTTGGCGATGAGCTGGCCGATCATCGACCCGCTGGCCCCGCCGAGGACGGTGGCCGTGACGTAGTCGCCGTTGAGCGGGATGAAGACGAGCAGGCAGCCGGAGATGATGCCTGGCATCGCCATCGGCAGGGTGACCCGGAGGAACGTCGTCACCTTGCCCGCGCCGAGGTCGTAGCTGGCTTCCCGCAGTCTGCTGCCGGAGGCGTCGATGGCGACGAAGAGCGGCAGGATCATCAGCGGCAGGTAGTTGTAGACGACGCCGATCTGCACCGCGGCACGGGTGTAGAGGATGTCGAGCGGGGCGTCGAGGATCCCGATGCCCTGCATCCACTGCGAGAGGAACCCGTCGGGGGAGAGCATGATCTGCCAGCCGAGGGTGCGGACGAGGAAGTTCGTCCAGAACGGGACCATGACCAGCGCCAATGCGAGCGAGCGCCTCGCCGGGGCGACCTTGATCGCTAGCCAGTACGCAAACGGCAGGGCGATGACGAGGCAGAGGAACGTGCCGAGCAGTGAGATCCGCAGGGTCGCGAAGAACGTCGCGATGAAGCTCGCAGACAGTGCTTCGGGGTAGCGGTCGAAGGAGAGCTGATCGGTGGCCACGGCCGTGAACTGGTCGGGTTTGTAGCCGAAGCTGTAGAAGACGACGAGGGCGACGGGGATGACGAAGAAGAACAGCGCGTACGCCCAGGTCGGGAACGACATCGCAGCCGCACCGAAGACCCGGGTGGCCAGGCCGCCGGACCTGCGCTGCGGTGCCGGCGCCGAGGCGGTGGTGCCGTTCTCGTCGGGACGCTCTGCTGCCGTGGTCGGCTGCTGGGTGGGTGTGCTCATGCTCCGCTCCTTGCCTGGGCGTCGGCGAGGATCGTCGTCCGGATCTGGTCGGCCGGAGTCTGAATGCTCGGCTCCAGTCGGTCGAGGACCTCCTGCGTGGGAAAGATCAGTGCCTGTTCGCTGAGATCGGCGGCCTTCGCCTGCTCGGCGAGGCCCTTCGTCCCGATCGGGTAGCCGATGTAGTCGAGCTGGGCGACCGCGGTCTCCGGCGAGATCATCTGGTTGATGAACGCGTGCGCCGAGTCCGGGTGCGGTGCCCCGGTCGCGATCGCCCAGTTGTCCATCCACAGGTTTGCCGTCGGGGTCGGGAAGACGAACTTCCAGTCCTCGGGGTTCGTCACCTCCGACAGGCCCTGCCGGGCGTCGCCGTTGAACGCCTGGAGGAGCGTGAAGCTGCCCTGGATCATCCCGGTGGCGACGTTGCCGATGTAGGCCTTCGTGTTCGGGGCGATCTGGTCGACGACGACGGCGCGGGCCTCCTCGAGTTCCCTCTCGTCCTCGGTGTTGAGGCTGTAGCCGAGGGTGGCCAGGGCGATCGCCGTGACCTCCCACGGGTCCTCGAGCAGCGAGGTCGTGCCCGCCGCCTCGTTCTGTGCGGTGTCGATGAAGTCCTGCCAGCTGGTGAGCTCCCGGTCGATGGCCGAGGTGTCGTAGACGAAGCCGGTGGTGCCCCAGGCCTTGCAGATCGTGTACTCGTTCTTCGGGTCGAAGTACTGACCGGTGAAGTTCGGATCCATGTTCGAGAAGTTCGGGATGAGGTCGAGGTCGAGCTTCTGGAGAAGATTGTGGTTGAGCATCTGCGGGATGTTCGACCCGGTGGGGACGACGACGTCATAGCCCGAGGTCCCGCGCGTGGTCGAGAGCTTGGCGACGAGCTCCTCGTTCGAGCCGTAGCTGTCGACCTGGACGAGGACGTCGTTCTTCTTCTTGAACGCGTCGATGAGCTCGGGGTTGTCGTAGTCACCCCACGTGTAGAGGTTGAGCTTCGACTCGAGTTCGCCGTCGACCGGGGGAGAGGCCGCCATCTTCGTCGTCTTCCCGCACGCGCTCAGCGCCCCGAGCGAGGCGACGCCGAACCCGGCGAGCACGGCCCGCCGGCTCAGCCGCTTCGCCGCCGCCCGTGGGGCGAGGAAGTGCACATCGGCCACCTCACTCACCGCCTTCCGTGCCGTAGACGGCGACGGCGTCGGCATCCCAGCTCAGGTCCACCTCGGCGTCGGGACCGAGGATCTGGGAACCGGCGGCGGGCACGCGGGCGAGGATCTCGTCGTTGTCGCCGACGACGACCATGTACTGGACGACATCGCCGAGGAAGGACGTCGAGAGCACCCGGCCGCGGGCACCGTTCGTGGTCGGGGGCTGGGAGCCTGCCGGACTCACGCGCATCCGTTCGGGTCGGATGGCAGCACGGACCCGGTCGCCCACGGTCAGGGTGCGGGCCTCGGTGCTCGCCGAGGCGGGGCGGAGCTCGGTCACGGCCGTCTCCATCACGGTGTTCGCCGTCCGCAGCCGCACGGTGTCGCCGTCGGCGGCGATCACCTCGGCGGGGACGAAGTTCTGCTTGCCGATGAAGCCGGCGACGAAGCCGTTGGCCGGGTCCGCGTAGATCTCCTCCCCGGAGCCGATCTGCTGGATGACGCCGTCGTACATGACGACGATGCGATCGCTCATCGCCAGCGCCTCCTCCTGGTCGTGGGTGACGAAGACGAACGTCGTGTCGAGCTTCGCGTGGAGGCGTTTGAGCTCGAGCTGCATCTCCTCGCGCAGCTTCCGGTCGAGGGCCGACATCGGCTCGTCGAGGAGGAGGACCTGCGGCCGGTTGACGAGTGCCCGGGCCAGGGCGATGCGCTGCTGTTGGCCGCCGGAGAGCTGCTCGGGTTTGCGGCCGGCGAAGTCCTCCATCCGCACGAGGGAGAGCACTTCGCGGACGCGGTCGGCGATCTCGGCCTTCGGGGTCTTCGACTGCTTGAGGCCGTAGGCGATGTTGTCGGCGATGTTCATGTGCGGGAAGAGCAGGTAGGACTGGAACACCGTGTTGACCGGCCGCTTGTGCGGGGGCAGGGAGACGATGTCGCGGCCGGCCAACAGGATCTGCCCGTCGGTCGGCGCTTCGAAGCCGGCGATCATCCGCAGCAGCGTCGTCTTCCCGCAGCCCGAGGGTCCGAGCAGGGAGAGGAACTCGCCCTGTCTGACGCCGAGGTCGAGTCTCTCGATCGCGGTGTTCTCACCGAAGACCTTCTTCACTCCGCGGATCTCGAGGTGATCGGTTCCGGCCGGGGCGGGGTGGGCCGTGGCGGCCTCAGTCGTGACGGTCATGATGGCCTTTCTTCAGAGGTGGTGTCGTGGACGACGATGCCGCCCGCGATCGTCAGCGCAGTCCGGGTCTCGGAGATGCGGCCGGGGTCGAGGTCGAGGGGGTTGCGGTCGGCGAGTGCGAGGTTGGCTCTCTCGCCGAGGCGGATCCCGCCGTTGGCCTCCGAGCGCAGCAGGTGCGCGGAGCCGGCGGTGTAGGCGCGCAGCGCGGTGGCGACGTCGATGGCCTGCGCAGGCACAAGCGGAGCAGGGTCGCTCGACTCGGGGTGCGAGCGGTTGACGGCGACGTGGATGGCGTCCCACGGGTTCGGCGTCGACACCGGCCAGTCCGAGCCCATCGCCAGATGCGTCCCGGAGTCGGCGAAGCCGCGGAACGGGTACTGCCAGTCGGTGCGCTGCTCGCCGAGGCACGGGATGTTGAGGTCGACCATCTGTTCGTCGCGGCTGGCCCACAGGGCCTGGAGGTTCGCGGTGATCCCGAGGTCGGCGAAGCGGGGGATGTCGGCGGGGTCGACGACCTGGACGTGGGCGATGTGGTGGCGGGCATCGGGTCTGCGGTCCGCGCCGAGGGCGGCGAACGCGTCGAGGGCCGCGCGCACCGCGGCGTCGCCGATCGCATGGCAGTGGATGTCGAAGCCGGCGGCGTCGAGGGCGGCGAACGCCTCGTTGAGGTGCTCTCTCGTGAAGTAGCTCGTGCCGAAGCCTCCGCAGCCACACGTGTACTCCTCGCTCATCGCCGCGGTGCGGGATTCGACGATGCCGTCGAGCATGAATTTCACCGAGGTAGTGCGGAAGGATCCGTCCGTGCGGCGGCGGGTGGTGAGCTCGGCGACCTGGGCGGGGACGTCGTCGACGTCGCGCGGCCACCACAGGCTCCCGACGACCTCGGCGGTGAGCTCGCCGGACTCTGCGGCTCGGACATAGCTGTCGAAGTTCGACCGGTGCCCGCCGTAGTCGCCGACGATCGCGTCCATCCATGCGGTGACCCCGAAGGAGGCGAGGTAGGACTGTCCGGCGAGCAGTCCCGCGCGCAGGTCCTCGTCGGAGGTGGGAGGGAGGTGGGAGGAGACGAGGTCCATCGCGGACTCGTGGAGGCAGCCGATCGGCTCACCGGCCGTGTCCTTCTCGATGACCCCGCCCTCGGGGGTCGGCGTCCGCGCGTCGAGACCGGCCAGGCGCATCGCCGCACTGTTCACCCACGCCGAATGGTGATCGGCGCTGAGCAGGAGGATCGGACGGTCGGCGCTGAGGTCGTCGAGGAGGTCTGCGGTCGGCACGCCGCCTGCGAAGTCGGCCATCGACCAGCCGCCGCCGACGAGCCAGTTCGCGCTCGCCTCGCCGCGGTCGGCAGTCGCAGCGAGGTGGTCGGCGACGACCGCGCGCACCTCGTCCGCGCCGTGGGTCCCGCTGAGGTCGCAGCCGAGCGATTCGAGGCCGCCGAAGGTCGTGTGGACGTGGGCGTCGACGAACCCGGGGGTGAGCAGCCCGCCTCGGGCGTCGACGGTGCGGGTGTCCGGGGTCGCCGGCGCGAGCTCGCCGAGCGCGGCGATCCTGCCGTCGCGGATGCTCACGGACGTCGCAGGAATGACCTCGCCGCCGTCGAAGACGACGGCGTCGACGATGTCGAGATCGGCAGGTGTGTATGCGGGGGTGGCAGCGGCGGGTGCTGCTGAAGGGTCAGGGGTCACTGGGGTCCACCGACTTCCTTGTCGTCTGGTGCGCGTCTCCTCAAGAGGGGCGCACTGGCTGTCATTCTGGGTCTGGGTTCGCTCCCGGCGGCAGTCGCTGTCTGGAGCCGTGATCCGATCGTGTCCCGGAGGTGACCGGGACGGTCCATCACGTCGTGAAGATCGTGTCCTGCCACGCGTGGTGCGGGTCCTCATGCTGGTCGATGAAGACGTGCTTGATCTGGGTGTACTCGTCGAACGAGTACTGGCTCATGTCCTTGCCGAAGCCGGACGCCTTGTACCCGCCGTGCGGCATGTCGGAGACGATCGGGATGTGCTCGTTGATCCACACGCACCCGGCCTCGATGTCCGCCGCGGCCCGCAGCGCCCGGTTCGTCGACCGGGTCCAGGCGCTCGCCGCGAGCCCGTACGGGGTGTCGTTGGCGAGCGCGATCGCCTCGTCGTCGGTGTCGAAGGGGACCGCGACGAGGACGGGTCCGAAGATCTCGTCCCGCCACACCTCGGCGTCGGTGTCGATGCCGGTGATGAGCGTCGGAGCGTAGTAGGCCGTCGACTCGGGGTCTCCGGGAAGATCCCCGCCGAGGTGGTCCCGGGTGGGGATCTGCCCGCCGGTGCGGATCGTCGCCCCGGCCTCCCGGGCGCGCTCGACCATCGCGGCGACGCGGTCGCGGTGGGTGAGCGAGATGAGCGAGCCCATGTCGGTGGCCGGTTCGGCCGGGTCGCCGAGGCGCACGCCTGCCATGAGCTCGGCGACACGGTCGGTGAAGGCCTCGAAGTGTTCGGCGGCGACGATCGCGCGGGTCGCCGCGGTGCAGTCCTGTCCGGAGTTGATGAGCGAGCCGGCCACGGCGCCGCGGGCTGCGGCTTCGATATCGGCGTCGGCGAAGACGACGAGCGGGGCCTTGCCGCCGAGTTCGAGGTGGACGCGGGCCCCCTTGCGTGCGGCGAGATCCATGATCCGCCGGCCCACGGGAGTCGATCCGGTGAATGAGGTCATGACGACGTCGGGATGGGTGACGAGCGCTTCGCCGGCGTCCCGGCCGTCACCGGCGATGACGTTGATGACTCCGGGTGGGAATCCGGCTGCGGTGGCCGCCTCGGCGAGGATGAGGGAGGTCCCCGGTGTCATCTCCGAGGTCTTGAGGACGATCGTGTTGCCCGCGGCCACGGCAGGGAGGATCTTCCACGCCGCCATCTGCAGCGGGTAGTTCCACGGGGCGATCGAACCGACCACCCCGAGGGGCTCCCGACGGATCATCGACGTCGACTTCTCCCAGTACGTGCCTGCCGACAGGCCGGTGAGCTGCCGGGCGGCGCCGGCGAAGAACCGGGCGTTGTCGATCGACCCGGGGACGTCGAACTCGGTGGCCAGACGGATCGTCTTGCCCGTCTGCGCCGACTCGAGGGCCGCGATCTCCTCGCTGCGCGCCTCGAGCTCGTCGGCGAGGCCGAGGAGGAGGTCGGCGCGCTCGCCCGGAGTGAGCGCCTTGAACGCCGGGTACGCCGCCTTCGCGGCAGCGACGGCCTCGTCGACGCCGTCAGCGGTGGCGAGCCGATACGTACCGGTCGTCGCTGCCGTGGCGGGGTTCGTCAGGGTGAACGGTGCTCCCCGTCCCTCGTGCTGTTCGCCGTTCCAGTGGTGCATGCATATCGGTTCCCGCCTTGTGCGTGTGGACCTGCGCCGGTGATGCGGTGTGGCGCGGGTCACTGTTTCGGATCACAGTAACGGATTTCGCTCATGAGTTCCACTAGATCCGTCGTATGAGACCGGAAGTGACGGGAGAACGCTTGCCGAAAGCGCGAATGACCTGCTGAAACAGTGGTCCGCCGAGGTGGTGACGAGGTGAGGCGCCCACCGACGAGCAGATGACGCTGAGTGTCGATTCCTCAGTCGGAAACCGACACTCAGCGTCCTCAACTCGTGTTGGAGGCGCGGGATTACGCGGGGAAGGACTCGCCGGTGAGCGTCTCGAACGCCTCGATGTAGCGGGCGCGGGTCTTCTCGACCACCTCGGCGGGCAGGGCCGGCGGGGGAGTGTCCGAGGACCTGTCCCACCCGGACTCGGTCGTCAGCCAGTCGCGGACGAACTGCTTGTCGAAGCTCGCCTGCACGGTGCCGGGCGCGTAGGACTCGGCGTCCCAGAAGCGGGAGGAGTCGGGAGTGAGGACCTCGTCGGCGAGGACGATCGTCCCGTCGGGCAGCGTCCCGAACTCGAACTTCGTGTCGGCGAGCACGATGCCGCGCTCCCGGGCGATCTCCTCGGCGCGGGAGTAGATGTTCAGGGTGAGGTCGCGGATCCGCTTGGCCTGGTCGGCGCCGATGGTCTCGGCGACCTGCTCGAAGGACACGTTCTCGTCGTGGTCGCCCAGTGCGGCCTTCGTCGCCGGGGTGAAGATCGGCGGCTCGAGCCTGTCGGCCTCGGTGAGACCCGCGGGCAGCTCGACGCCGCACACGGCACCCGTCTCCCGGTAGTCGCTCAGGCCGGAGCCGGTGAGGTAGCCGCGGGCGACGCACTCGACGGGGATCATCGTGAGGTTCTGGACGATGAGCCCGCGCCCGCGCACGGCCGCGGGGACGTCGGTGCTGATGACGTGGTTGCCGATGATGTCGGACAGCTGATCGAACCACCACAGGCTCAGCCCGGTGAGCACCCGGCCCTTGTCGGGGATCTCGGTGTCGAGGACCCAGTCGTAGGCGGAGATCCGGTCCGAGGCGACCATGAGCAGGCGCTCGGCCGAGGCGATGTCTGCTGCGTCCTCGGGGATGTAGAGGTCACGGACCTTGCCCGAGTACACGTGAGTCCAGCCCGGGAGCACCGGGGCATCAGAGCCGGGCGCTGCGGTGGGAGCGGTGTCACTCGAACCGGCAGGGCCTGCCTCCGCTCCTGCCTCGGGGGCGGCATAGATGTCGGCGACTTCGATCGTCCCGGCCGCGGCCGCCTCGGCGATGTCCGTGCGGTGCTGCTCGCCGTCCCAGGAGATCTCGTCGACGGCGGCGTACGCTCGGGCCCGTGCCTCGTCGAGGTCGGCGCCGAGGGCGACGACCGAGAGGACGCGTCCCCCGGCGGTGAGGACGTCGCCGGCGCCGTCCTCGGACGTGCGGGTGCCGGCGTGGAGGACGGAGACGTCCTCGCGGGCGTCGGCGGCCTCGAGTCCGGCGATGACATCGCCCGTGCGAGGGCTCTCCGGGTAGCCTTCGGCGGCCATGACGACGGTGACCGCGGTGCGCGGATCCCAGTCGAGCTCGCCGACCTCGTCGAGGCGGCCCTCGGCGGCGGCGAGCAGCGGCTGCCCGAGCGGGGTGCGCAGGCGGGCGAGGACGGACTGGGTCTCGGGGTCGCCGAAGCGGACGTTGAATTCGACGACGCGCAGGCCCTTCGAGGTCAGGGCCAGCCCGCAGTAGAGGAGACCGGTGAACGGGGTGCCGCGGCGGGCCATCTCGTCGACGACGGGCTGGGCGACGGTGCTGACGATGCCCTCGACCATGCCCGCAGGTGCCCACGGCAGCGGCGAGTAGGCGCCCATGCCGCCGGTGTTCGGTCCCGAGTCGCCGTCGCCGATGCGCTTGAAGTCCTGGGCGGGGGCGAGCGGCACGGTCCGGGACCCGTCGCAGAGGACGAAGAGGGAGACCTCGGGTCCGTCGAGGTAGTCCTCGATGACGACCCGGTCGGAGACCTCGAGGCACGAGTGCGCGTGGTCGAGGGCTGCCTGCCGGTCGGTGGTGACGACGACGCCCTTGCCCGCGGCGAGCCCGTCGGCCTTGACGACGTACGGGGCGCCGAAGTCGTCGATCGCAGCGGCCGCCTCGTCTGTGGTGTAGGCGACGACGGTGCGCGCGGTCGGCACCCCCGCCGCCTCCATGATCTCCTTGGCAAACGCCTTCGAGCCTTCGAGGTGTGCGGCCTCGGCGCTCGGACCGAAGACCGGGAACGAGGCCTCACGCAGGGCGTCGGCGACCCCGGCGACGAGCGGGGCCTCGGGTCCGACGACGACGAGGTCGACGTCGAGGCGTTCGGCGAGCGCGGTCACCGCCTGCGCGTCGGAGGCGTCGAGCGCCTCGGTGTGGGCGATCGCCGCGATCCCCGGATTCCCGGGGGCGGCGATGACGGCGTCGACCTGGGGGTCGCGGCTGAGAGCAAGGACGAGGGCATGTTCGCGGGAGCCCGACCCGATGACGAGAACCTTCACACGACCAGCCTATAAGGTCGTACGCTTGAGTGCGTGAGCCTCTCCACCTTCACCCCCGCCGAGGCGGTCGAGCTCGCCGTCGTCGAGCGCAGCGGATTCGTCGAGTCCCGTCACCTCGGTTCCGCCGTCGTCCTCGACCCTGACGGGTCCCCGGCGCTCAGCCTCGGGTCGCCCACTGCCCCGATCTTCACCCGCTCGAGCCTCAAACCGCTTCAGGCGCTCGCCGCGATGTCGCTCGGCGCCGACCTCACCGGGACCGCGGCGGCGCTCGCCACCGCCTCCCACCGCTCAGAGGCCGGGCACGTCGAGACCGTGACCGCGATGCTTGAGTCCGCGGGACTGAGCGCCGACGACCTCCGGTGCCCCTCCGTCCACCCCGCCGACGGGGCCTACCGGCGCAGCCTCGCCGAGGCGGGAGACCCGATCTCGCCCGTGCACTTCAACTGCTCCGGCAAACACGCAGCCTTCCTCCGTGCCGCCCACGCCGTCGGTGCGGACACCGCGAGCTACCTCGATCCCGCCCATCCCGTCCAGGTCCGGGTCGCCGAGGTGGTCGCCGCCTTCGCCGAGGAAACGCCGCCCGCGGTCGGCACCGACGGGTGCGGGGCTCCCGTGTTCGCGCTCAGTCTCACCGGTCTCGCCCGGGCGATCGGCCGCGTCGTCGGCCTCGGTTCAGCTGTGCCCGGATCTGCGACACCCGGATCCGTGGCACCCGGGCTCGCCGACTTCGCCGACCACGCCCGCACCCTCATCGAGGCGGTGTTCGCGCAGCCGTGGGCGATCGAAGGGCACGGGCGACCGAACACGACGGTCATCGAGCGCCTCGGCGTCTTCGCGAAGGGCGGTGCCGAAGGCGTCATCGTCATGGCCACCCGGGACGGTCACGCCGTTGCGCTCAAATGCCTCGACGGCTCGTCGCGAGCCACCGGCCTCGTCGCCCTCACCCTGCTTCGGCGGGCGGGTGCCCTGCCGGAGGTCGGCGACGACGAACTCGCCGAGGTCGCCCGTCTCATCACCGAGCCCGTCACGGGAGGCACGGATTCCGAGGGGCGGACAGCGGTCGTCGGCACCGTGCGCGTGAGCGAAGATGCAGCAGGAGGAGGGAGCTGAGATGGCGATTCGACGACGGATAGACCCCGACGAGGGCAGGCGCGCACTCGAGATGTGGGTGGCCCACGCAGACGCCGACGCAGCCCCGGGCGATCGGGCGACACTGGCGACCGCGGTGCGCTACACCCTCGAGGAGCTCGCCTCCCGCGCCGAGGGCAACAGCGTCGAGGTCCGGGTCCCGCCCTTCGGCGTCACCCAGTGCATCCCCGGCCCCCGGCACACCCGCGGCACCCCGCCCAATGTCGTCGAGACCTCCGCCGAGGTGTGGCTCGACCTCGTCACCGGACGCACTGACTTCGCCGAGGCGCTCGCCGCCGGCACCGTCGACGCCTCGGGCACCCGCGCCGACCTCTCCGACTTCGTTCCGCTCTTCACCTCAGCCGAGCTCGAAGGACCGCGATGAGCGCCCAGATCACCAAGACGACCTCGTTCATCGGCGGCCGACACGTGCCCTCGCTGACGACATACGCGAACATCGACCCTGCCACCGGCGACCACCTCGGCGACGTCTCCCGGGGCGGTGCGGACGAGGTCGACCGGGCGGTCAAGGCGGCGGCGAAGGCACAGCGGGAGTGGAAGCGCTCGAGCCCCGAGCAGCGCTCCCGTCTCCTCGTCACCACCGCCGAGGCGATCCGCACCCACCGCGACGAACTCGCGCGCATCGAATCCGAGGACACGGGCAAACCGCTCACCCAGGCCTACGCCGACGTCGATGTGTGCGCCCGCTACTTCGAGTTCTACGGGCACACCATCGAGGCGTACTACGGCACGACGATCCCGCTGGCCGAGGACATGCACGTCTACACGCGCCGCGAACCCTACGGGGTGACCGGGCACATCGTCGCGTGGAACTACCCGCTCCAGCTCATCGGCCGGGCTGCGGCCACTTCGCTGGCCACTGGCAACTGCGCGGTCGCCAAACCCGCCGATGAGACGCCCCGGTCGACCGTTCGCCTCGCCGAGCTCCTCCACTCCGTCGGGTTCCCCGCAGGGGCCTTCAACGTCGTCACCGGTCTCGGCGCCGAGGCGGGGGCGGCTCTGGCCGCGCATCACGGCGTCGCCCACCTCGGCTTCGTCGGCTCCACGGAGGTCGGTGCGCAGATCGCCCACGCCGCGGCCGAGAGGGTCGTGCCGACGATCCTCGAACTCGGCGGGAAGTCGGCGAACATCGTCTTCGCCGACGCCGATATCGATGCGGCGATCCCCTCGCTCGTGCGCTCGATCATCCAGAACGCCGGACAGACGTGTTCGGCCGGAGCCCGCCTCATCGTCGCCCGCGAGGTCCATGCCGAGGTCATCGAGAAGCTCGCTGCGGCCATGGAGCAGGTGACGATCGGCCACGGACTCGACGACCCGATGCTCGGCCCGCTCATCTCGGTGGGGCAGCAGGCCCGGGTCGAGGGCTTCCTCACCGACATCGGCGACGCCCGCATCGTCACCGGTGGGTCCCGTCCGCAGGGACTGGCCGACGACCTCGGCGGGGGTGCCTTCATCGCCCCGACCCTCGTCGACGGCGTCACCCCGGGGTCGACGATCGCCCAGCAGGAGGTGTTCGGCCCCGTCGTCGTCGCGATGACCTTCGCCGACGACGAGGAGGCCGTGGACCTGGCCAACGGCACCGAGTACGGTCTCGTCTCCGCCCTGTGGACCCGGGAGCTCTCCCGTGCCCACCGGATCGCCGCCGAGGTGGAGGCCGGGCAGGTCTTCGTCAACACCTACGGGGCCGGCGGGGGAGTCGAACTGCCCTTCGGCGGGTTCAAGAAGTCAGGGTACGGCCGCGAGAAGTCGATCGAGGCCCTCGACGAGTACACGCAGACGAAGACGGTCGTCATCAGACTGTGACTCCGGCGGTCCTCACCCTGGTGCTCGTCGCCGCGGTCGCCCACGCCGTGTGGAACCTCGCGGCGAAGACCGTCGCCGGCAAGGGCTATGCGTTCGTCCTCGCCTACCACGGGCTCTCCGCGATCCTGCTCGCCCCGATCGCGATCTGGCTCGTCGCCACCGGTGCGCAGCCGCTGGACTGGGCGCTCATCATCGCAGCGCTCGTCTCCGCTGTTCTCCACATCGGGTACTCGATCTCCCTGCAGTCCGGCTACGACCACGCACCGCTCGGGGTCGTCTACCCCAGCGCCCGGGGGTTCGGGCCGGTGCTCACGATCATCGTCGCCGTCGCCTTCCTCGGGGAGAGGCCGAGCGGGTTCGAGATCACCGGGGCCCTCATCGTCCTCGCCGGCATCGCCGTCGTCACGCTCCAGCCGCGCCGGACCACCGGTCAGCCGCGCGGGATCACCGGGCGGGCGGGGTCCGCCGGCGTCGTCCGGGGCCTCGCGTGGGGCGGTCTCATCGGGGCGTTCATCGCCGCCTACACTCTCTGGGACGACTTCGCCGTCAACCACATCACCGGCTCCCCGCTGCTCTACTTCGCCGTCTCCGAGGTATGCGTGGCGCTGGTCATGGGCGCGGGCATCGTCACGCTTCCCGGTGGGGCGAGCAGGCGGGCGGACCTCCGGTCGATCGTCACCGAGCACAGGTGGGCGCTCATCACGGTCGCGGTCCTCTCCCCGGTCGCCTACCTGCTCGTCCTCTATGCGATGCAGCGCGCCCCGGTCTCCCTCGTCGCACCGGTGCGCGAGACGTCGATCATCGTCGGCACCCTGCTCGCGTGGTGGTTCTTCGGTGAGCGGGGTGTGGCCGCGAAGCTCATCGGTGCGATCGTCGTCGTCGCCGGCATCGGCCTCATCGCTCTCGGCTGAGCGGACGATGAGCGGACGACGAGCGGGTCAGCCTTCGGCTGTGCCTCAGCTCTTGGCGGCCTTCTTCCGACGGGGGACGCGGACGACGCGGACGGGGCAGAGCGCATGCGCGAGGACACCCTGCGAGGTCGACCCGAGGAGTGTCGCGGCGAAGCCGCTGCGCCCGCGCGAGCCGATGACCATCTGGTCGGCCGTCTGGGTCGCCGCGACGAGGACCTCCGTGGCCGGGGCGTCGCAGATCGTCCAGCGGACGTCGAGGTCGGGGAACTCGTCGCGCAGGGTCGCGGAGGCGAGTTCGAACCCGGCTGCGGCCTCGTCGTAGAGCTTCGTCAGGTGCTCTTCGCTCGGCAGCCACTCGGGGGAGAGGATGTGGGCGGCGGTGACGCCGACGAGGTGGAGGGGCTTGCCGTAGATGCGGGCCTGCTCGGCGCCGGCGCGCAGCACCGGGCTGTCGGTGTCGAAGGGGTCGAGGCCGGCGACGATCTGCCCCGTGAACTCGGGATGAGCGCCCGGGCCCTTCGAGGCGTCGACCGTCGGACCCTCCTGCGAGGTGCGCACGGGCGGTTCGATGGGGTTGTGCTCATCGTGCGGCGGGCGCTCGGGCCATGTGGTCGGGATGACGACGGTCGGGCAGTGCGCGTGCGCGGGCATCGCGAGCGCCACCGAGCCGAGCAGGCGACCGGAGAACCCGCCGTGGCCGCGGGCGCCGACGACGGCGAGGTCGGCGTTCGTCGATGCGTCGATGAGGACGCCGGAGGCGTCTCCGGAGGAGACGAGGGTCGACACGGGGACTCCGGCTTCGGTGACGACGGCGGCGGCCGCCTCGGCGAGCTGCTTCGTCGAGTCCTTGACGGTGGTGTCGAAGTCGGCCGGGTAGACGATGTCGGCCCGGCTCATGTTCACTCCGGGGACCGTGTACGCGGCGATGAGGCGGATCTGCGCGCCGGTGAGCTGGGCGTGGTCGATGGCCCAGTTGAGCGCACAGCGGCTGTTGGCGGAGCCGTCGATTCCGACGATGATCGTTTCTGACATGTCCACCCCTTGTGAGAGCCTTCGCGTATCGTCTCCTCAGTCTATGGGATTGCCTGGGAATCGGGGCAGGGCCGCTGGACTAGACTGTGTGCGACTTCGTCGGCCCGGCCGACGCCATCCCCCGCGCAAGGAGATCATGAAGGACCAGATCGACGTCTCGGTGCGTCGCAGCCCCAAGTACGCCGCGTTCATGGCCGTGGGCGCGATCCTCGGCGTCCTCGTCGCCGGACTGCTCACGCTCGTCGTCGATCCCAGTGAGATCCCCGCGGAGACGACCGTGGCCAAGGGCGCGGGCCTCCTCGTCGTCTTCCTCGGCATCATCGGCCTCTTCCTCGGCGGCCTCGTCGCGCTCCTCCTCGACTGGCGCGGCCGGCGCAGGGCCCGCGAATTCCGGGTTGAGGCGCAGATCGACATGGTCGACGATCCCAAGGCCGTCGCCGCCCGGCGTCTCGCGGAGATGCGCGGTGAGCCGGTCCCCGATCCCGGGACCGAACCCGGCCCCGAGGCGGGCGGTGAGTCCCCGGATTCCCCCGCCGAGGCGGCCCCCGGGACTCCTGCCGACGACACCGGCGACCGGGGTGACCTGGGACGCTCCGAACGGCCGGGTTCCGGCGCCTGAGGCGGCGGTCGGCGGCCCTCCGGCAGTGTGAGACAATTCTTCACGTGGCAAGAGGAGACGGGCAGCTGACCCACGAAATCGACCCCCTGGACCGCGGCCCACAGGACGCCTGTGGAGTGTTCGGAGTCTGGGCTCCGGGCGAGGAAGTCGCCAAACTTTCGTACTTCGGGCTCTACGCCCTCCAGCACCGCGGGCAGGAGTCCGCGGGCATCGCCGCCTCGAACGGCAGCCAGATCCTCATCTACCGGGACATGGGACTCGTCTCCCAGGTGTTCCAGGAGCGCGATCTCGAACTCCTCCAGGGACACATCGCCGTCGGGCACACCCGGTACTCGACGACGGGATCGCCGTCGTTCGAGAACGCCCAGCCGACGCTCGGACCGACCCCGTTCGGCACGGTGGCGCTCGCCCACAACGGCAACCTCACGAACTTCGACGAGCTCGAGGCCCTCGCCGACTCCCGCAGCGACCACGCGCACCGTGTCGTCGCCGAGGCGACGAAGAAGCGCACCCGCACCCGGGCCTTCCGCGACTCGTCCAACGACACCTCACTCGTCACCGAGCTCTTCGCGACCGAGCAGGGCGAGGACCTCACCGACGCCGCGCTCAAACTCCTGCCGCAGGTCGAAGGCGCGTTCTCGCTCGTCTTCATGGACGAGAACACGCTCTACGCCGCCCGCGACCCGCAGGGCGTGCGACCGCTCTCGCTCGGCCGCCTCTCCACTGGGTGGGTCGTCGCCTCGGAGACCGCGGCCCTCGACATCGTCGGCGCCTCGCACGTGCGCGACGTCGAACCCGGTGAACTCATCGCCATAGACGAGGACGGACTGCGCTCGTTCCGCTTCGCCGAGGAGAAGCAGGCCCGCTGCGTCTTCGAGTACGTCTACCTCGCTCGTCCCGACAGCGTCCTCGACGGGCAGATCGTCCACGGCGCGCGCACGGAGATGGGACGCAGGCTCGCCCGGGAGTACCCGGTCGACGCCGACCTCGTCATCGCCACCCCCGAGTCGGGCACTCCCGCCGCCGTCGGCTACGCCGAGGAGTCCGGGATCCCGTTCGGACAGGGGCTGATGAAGAACGCGTACGTCGGACGGACGTTCATCCAGCCTTCGCAGACGCTGCGCGAACTCGGCATCCGCCTCAAACTCAACCCGATCCGCGAGAACATCGAGGGCAAGCGCCTCGTTGTCGTCGACGACTCGATCGTGCGCGGCAACACGCAGCGGGCGCTTGTGCGCATGCTCCGGGAGGCCGGGGCCAAGGAGATCCACATCCGCATCTCCTCCCCGCCGGTCAAATGGCCCTGCTACTACGGCATCGACTTCGCCACCCGTGCCGAGCTCATCGCCAACGGTCTGGGCGTCGAGGAGATCTGCACCTCGCTCGGCGCCGATTCGCTCGGCTACATCTCCCTCGACGGGATGATCGAGGCGACACGGCAGAAGCGCGACCAGCTGTGCACCGCCTGCTTCTCCGGCGAGTACCCGATTCCCGTCAACACCACCCCCGTCGACAAAGGATGCTGAGTTGAGCCACGACGACAATGCTGTGGAGGCTGCCCCGCAGTCCACGACCTATGCCGCGGCCGGCGTCGACGTCGAAGCCGGCGACCGGGCCGTCGAACTGATGAAGTCAGCGGTCGCCGCCACCCACAACGCCAGCGTCGTTGGCGGCGTCGGCGGGTTCGCGGGACTCTTCGACGTCTCCGTCCTCAAGGACTACACGCGTCCGCTGCTCGCGACGTCGACCGATGGGGTGGGCACGAAGGTCGCGATCGCCCAGGCGCTCGACATCCACGACACGATCGGCTTCGACCTCGTCGGCATGGTCGTCGACGACATCATCGTGTGCGGCGCGAAGCCGCTGTTCATGACCGACTACATCGCGTGCGGGAAGGTCCACGCCGAACGCATCGCCGCGATCGTCCGCGGCATCGCCGAGGCCTGCGCGCAGGCCGATGTCGCGCTCGTCGGCGGTGAGACCGCGGAGCACCCGGGTCTCCTCGGCGTCGACGAGTACGACGTCGCGGGCGCTGCGACCGGTGTCGTCGATGCCGAGAACCTCCTCGGGCCCGACAAGGTCACCGCCGGAGACGTCCTCATCGCCCTGCCGTCCTCAGGGATCCACTCCAACGGGTACTCGCTCGTCCGGCACATCATCGCCGAGGCGGGATGGACGCTCGACCGTGAGGTCCCCGAGTTCGGGCGCACCCTCGGCGAGGAGCTGCTCGTTCCCACCCATGTCTACACGGGCGAGCTCAACGCGCTCTTCACCGCGCTGCCCGGTGCCGTCCACGCCGTCTCGCACGTCACCGGCGGGGGACTCTCGGCCAACGTCGCCCGGGTGCTGCCGCCCGGACTCGTCGCCGCGATGTCGCGCGACTCGTGGGAGATCCCCGCGGTCTTCTCCGTCCTCGGCGACCTGGGCGGGGTGCCGCGCGCCGACCGCGAGAGGACCTGGAACCTCGGTGTCGGCATGGTCCTCGTCACGGCCGCCGAGGCCGCCGACGAGGTGCTCGCCGCCAGCCCCGGGTCGTGGGTCCTCGGCGAGGTCCGCACCGACGACGGGGCACTGGCCACAGAGCTCGACTACGTCCAGGGCGCGAAGGGCGTCGACGGGGGAGCGGCGATCCTCCGCTGACGGGCCGCAGCCGGCGGGCGTCCGCCGGCGGGCCACAGCCGCACGCGCGGCGAGCTGCGCACACGGAAGAGGGGCGGAGACCGAAGTCTCCGCCCCTCTCTCAGTGTCTGAGTTCAGCGTGTGTGATCAGCGTCTGCGATCAGGACCGGCGCTCGGAGTAGTCGTCGTCGTCTTCGTCGTCGACGTTGTACTTGTCCGCGTACTCGGAGTAGTCAGGCTCATCGTCGTAGGGATCGGAGGCGCCGGACTTCTGCGAGTCGGAGCCAAGCTCTTCTTGGAGACGATTCAGGTCGGTGTCCGGGCTGTAGTACTTGAGCTTCCGGGCTACCTTGATCTGCTTTGCCTTTGCGCGGCCGCGACCCACTGGCGTGACCCCCTCCGTCGTCATGTGGGGTGTGCAACCCCGGACTAGATCTCTGCTATGCGCTTAAATCCTACCTGTTCGCGGTGGGAAGTTCCATTTCGCGAACCGACCTTGGATAGGGTGATCCCATGTCCTACAGTCGCGAATATCTCGTCTCCCTGCGGATCTTCGAACCCATCGTGGTTCATTCCGAATTGCAAGACAGGCAGGTCGAGGACAACCGTGCGCGCATCGAGGCGCAGGTGGCCGATGACGCGGATCAGCGCCTGATCTCGCTTCCTCCTAGCCCGGTCGCCGAGTCGTTCCGGAACACACCGATCTTCCTTCCCGCGTCTCAGACCCCGGACGGAGTGGATCGGTTCTCGCCCGCGCAGGAGGACATCCGCGGGTGGGAGGCCCTCGAATCGCTCACCGAGCACACGTCGAAGGCGACCCTTGACATCATCGCTCCGAAGTCCGCGCGCAGGCGCGCGGCGAGCCTGCGTGCGGAGTGGCTCCAGGACACCAAGGACACGCGGATCTTCGCTCGGGTCTCGGCGTGGGATGTGCCCCCGGCGTGGTGGCTGTTCTTTTCCCTCGGGGAGGACCAGGTGATCACCGAGGAGACCGACGAGGGGCTGCGGGTGCTCATCCGCACCGACATCCTCGCCGCCTCGGCGCGTATGGAATGGGCGTCGGAGACCATTGCGGAGAAGTCGAAGGTCGTCGACATGGTCGAGCAGACGAGCGTGCTCGCGCAGTGGATCGACAGCTTCGACATGAACTCGATCCTCGAACTCGACCTCGGCGGGATGAGCGAGGTGCTCTGGCCCAACGAGGGTCCCGAGCTCGTCGACGCGTGGGTGACGGCGCTGAGCAATGACGACCTCGAATCCGCGACCGCCGCGTTCCAGAAGTACGCGGCGGCGTGGGAGCAGCTCAACCTCTACGCCCGCGGTTCGTGACCGACCGTCCCCGGCAGCCCTGCGAGCGCTGAGCAACCCGGTGCCGGGTTGCCCAGCGCCCGGAGGGCTGCCGAGAGTGCGAGATTCCGGCCACAGGTGCCTCGCTCGCTGAGCGTCGGTCGTGACCCGGGACGCTACGATTGTCTCCGAGATCGACGAGGTGGGGCCCCTGCATCGTCTGAGAACACCGTCCGCGCAGCCCAGGTGCCGGACTGAGGGACCGACCGCGGCATGAGAAGGTGAACCCCGCAGCACATGGATGAGAAGAAGCGCCGACTCCTCACGAGCACCCCGCCCGGCGAGCCCCCGACGGACGCCTCCGGAGTGACGGACGCCCCCGGAACCGCGGATGCCTCCGGCGCGTCAGCCGCCTCGGCGAAGGCAGGGGCCGCGAAGGCCCGCACTGGGAAGTCCCCGAAGCCGATGTCGAGGATCGGCATGGGCTGGCGCATCGGGGCGACGGCGATCGCCCTCGTCATCCTCACGGCGGGGCAGTTCCTCAATACCAACGACTTCTTCCCGCTCGGCTCGCTCACGCAGTACGCGACGGCGAAGGATCTCAACGGTGAGGTGAATTCGACGTGCATCGCCGCGCAGTTCCCCGGCGAGGACGAGCCGACCAAGCTCGCGTTCAACATCGACACGGTCGGCATCGAACGCGGCGACGTCGAGTCCCAGCTGCCGCGGGTCATCGCGAACCCCGAGCTGCTCCAGACGCTCGCGGACTCCTACATCCGCCTCCACCCCGGCCAGCCCGAACCCGAGCGGATGATCCTCTGCCGTACGACCACGCAGCTCGAGAACGGGCGCAGCGTCGGCGAACCGGTGACGAAGGTCCTCGCGGAATGGGAGGTGCGATGAGCCCGGCCCCCGCCGCAGCGCCCGGCACAGCGCCGGACACCCGCAATGCGTTCCTCCGCTGGTTCATGCCGCAGCTCCCGCTCGCCCGGGTCGCGGTCTTCCGCGTTGTCATCTACCTCTTCATCATCATCGACGTCCTCACGATCTCCGCCGACGTCATCCCGCACGGCTGGACGCCCGAGCTCTACCAGCCGCTGTGGCTGGCCCGGGTGCTCGGCATCCCTCCGGTGAGCGTGCTCGGCGCGCAGCTCCTGCTCGCCGCGATCATCGTCTTCTCCCTCCTCGCCGCCGCCGGCATCCTTCAGCGCATCAGCGGCTGGGCGGTCGCGGTCACCTTCGGGCTGTGGATGTTCTACACGCAGGGCTACGGGTACGTCGCCCACGATCACATGGCGCTCGTCATCGCCTCCGTCGTCCTCCCCACGGTCGGCGTCGCGCGGTTCCGGGACGGGGGAGCCACCTCGGCGAAGGCGGGATGGGCGCTGCGGGTCGTCCAGATCGCCGTCGTCCTCACGTACTTCTACTCCGTGCTCATGAAGTGGATCGCCTCGGGCAACATCACGCACTGGGCCAACGGCGCGGTGATCATCTGGGCGCTCATGCGCCGCGGCGCGGAGTGGTCGAAGCCGTTCCTCGAGATGCCCGGCCTCCTCATCGCCGCGCAGTGGGCGACGCTCGCCTTCGAGTTCCTCTCTCCGATCGCGCTCTTCCTCAAGGGCAAGTGGCTCTACTTCGTCGTCGCGTTCTTCTGCCTCTTCCACCTCATGACGTACTTCGCTCTCGGCATCCACTTCCTGCCCACCGTCATCTGCTGGGCGGCGTTCCTGCCTCTGGAGAAGCTCGTCCCTCGTCGGTTCGCTTCAGGGCGTCGAGCACGCGCCTGACGGCGACGCGCTCGGCGGTGTCCGGGCGCATGACCGCGACGACCCACCGCCTCGTCGCGACCCCGGTGAGCGGGATGAGGGTGATGCCGGCATTCCGCGGGGTCGTGTATCGGGGGAGGAGCGCGAGCTGGTCCGAGGAGGCGACGATCGCCTCGATGAGGCGGTTGTCCCGGATCCGTTGGACGACGTCGAGGTCGCGACCGGTGACGTGCTCGATCGAGGTGAGAACGGAGTTGAACGGGTAGCCGATCGGAACCCCCACCCACTGCCAGTCGACGACATCGGTCGGGTGCAGTGACGTGCGCCCGGCGAGCGGGTGGGCGTCGGCGACGGCGACGTCGATCGGCTCCCTCGCCAGGGGGACGACGGTGAGTCCCTCGGTGCCCGCCGGCCGGGCCGAGACGAGGCTGTGGGCGATGACGATGTCGACCTCACTCGTCAGCCCTGCGAACTCGTGTTCGGCGAGGTCGACGTCGTGGGTGCGCAGGACGATTCCCGGGTGCGTGTCGGCGAGCTCACGCAGCGCATCGGGCAGGAGGTGGGTGAGCGCGCTCGGCAGTCCGGACAGGGTGATCTCCCCGACCGGTTCGCCGAGGTGGCCCTCCCAGTCCGCCTGCACGCGGGCGATCGCGCGGGCCACGTCCCGCCCGCCCGCGGCGAGCAGTCGGCCCGCGGCAGTGAGCCTGAGTCCGCGGCCGGCGGGTTCGACAAGAGCGTGGCCGAGTTCGCGGGCAGCCTGCCTGAGCTGCTGGGAGACCGCCGAGGGCGTGCGGTGGCTGAGACGGGCGACCTCGGTGACGCTGCCGTGCTCATCGAGGGCGCGGAGCAGTTCGAGGTGCCGCGGATCGAGGGCACGCTGCTCGGGGACCATGAAGTCATGCTACACAGTCGATGAAGAACTTTGCGATTGTGCTCAACAGTGGCGGCGTCGAGGATGGAGGTATGTCCGTCAAGCACTGTCTCCTCGCCGCCTCGGTCGCCGTGATGTGGGGGTTGAACTTCCTCGCGATCGACCTCTCGCTCGAGCAGTTCCCGCCGTTCTTCCTCGTCGCACTCCGCTTCGCCCTGCTCGCGATCCCCACCCTCCTTTTCGTGCCGATGCCGAAGGTGAGGTTCCGCTGGATCCTCGGCTACGGGCTCGGCTTCGGGATCCTCCAGTTCGCGTTCCTCTACTGGGGCATGGCCGCAGGCATGCCGGCGGGACTCGCCTCACTCGTCCTCCAGGCTTCCGGGCCGTTCACGGTCTTCCTCGGGATGACGGTCCTGCGCGAGCGGGTCCGTCCGTCCCAGATGGCGTTCCTCCTCGTCGCGATGGCCGGGCTCGGAGTCGTCGGCTGGCAGCGCTTTGACTCCTCGGCGAGCCTCCTCCCCTTCCTCCTCACGCTTGCCGGCGCCTTCGGCTGGGCGATCGGCAACATCTGCAACCGGCAGGCGCATTCGACCGAGCCGGTGAAGCTGACGATGTGGATGTCCGTCGTCCCGCCGGTGCCGATGCTCATCGTCGCCCTCCTCGTCGAAGGACCCGACAGGATCGGGCAGTCGCTGACGACCGTGACCACCCCGACGGGTCTGCTCGGCCTCGCGGGGCTCATCTACACCGTCGTCATCGCCACCGTCATCGGCTCGGGCGTGTGGTCATGGCTGATGGCGCGCAACCCCGCCGGAGTCGTCGCCCCGTTCTCCATGCTCGTGCCGATCGTCGGGATGAGCGCGGCGTGGCTCGTCTTCGGGGAGACGGTGAGCCTCGGCGAACTCTGCGGTGCCGGCCTCGTCATCGTCGGCGTCCTCGGTGCCGGACTCAAGGCCGCGAAGGGGGCGCGGATCGCCGGTGCCCTCGCCGAGGCGGTGCCCGAGCCGGTGCCGGATGTGCCCGAGCCAGCCGGGGAACCGAACCCCGTGTCCGACGTCCCCGCGCTGACGCGGGAGGAGGACGTCCCCGCGGGGACGGCGACGGGGTCCCACCTCGACGATGGCCGAGTCCGAGGAAACGCCCGATGAGGACCGTCTAGGGTGTGAGCATGTCCGAGAACTCTGCCGATCGCGATGGGCCTGACTCCCCAACCGGCGCCCGCCCCGCCTCCGCGTCCACAGCTCGCCTCACCGTCGACGATCTGCTCGCCTCCCCGCGGGGACGCTCGCTGCTTCACTCGGTCGTCGCTGCCTCGCAGGTGGGCCCGGGGACTGATGAGGTGCCGGTGGACGACAGTGAGGTCGACCCGGTGGACGACAGTGACGTCGAGCCGGTGGACGACAGTGAGGTCGACCCGGCGGACGTTCTCGGCTGGGTTGCCCTCACCGCCGCCGAGACGATCGACAGGGAATGGGCGACCGGAATTCTCCTCTCTGAATCCGGGGCCGACCTCACCGAGGTATATGTGGCCGATGCGGCTGCGGAAGCCATCGGGTTGGGCCGTCGGAGTCCCCGCGTTCCCAGTCAGGCCGAACTTGAGCGTGCGATGGCCGAGGTCATCGCGGGTGCGATGTATTGGCAACCGCCTCATCCCGAAGACGTCATCGCGGCCGACCCCGCGATGGTCGAGGCCCTGCGCCCGTGGGCCGAGGTCATCATCGACAGCGGCCTGCTCGACTCATGGTCGGCTGGTCCCGATTTCGATGACCTCTGGGAACTGACCTGGGACGATTCAGATCACACCGGCGATATTCCGACTCGCCTCAGTGCGGAGCCTGCTGCATTGATTTCGGGAGCTGAAGGCGCACCGCCGTCAGGTGCTGGTGCGGCGGCGCTGCGGGCGTGGTCCGCAGAGGTCGCCTCCAGTGAGAGCGAGTACCGGCAGGAGTTCGCGAAGGATCCACGCATGGCGGCCAGCGGCGAATGGTGGTCGACTCCCGCGCATGAGCTGGTGACGACCACCGGCACCTGGCCGAGCGGAGAGCCGATCGGACTCAGCCTCGTCGAGGACGATTTCGGGCTCAGAAGGGCGCGGGCCTGTCGGCTGCGCCTGCGGGACACATTCGGTGTGTTCATCGTCAACGGGCCGGAACAGTGGGCGGTTCTCTGCCGGAAGTATCCGCTCGACGTCACTGCGCAACGGCGGGAGGTCTGGTTCGAGGCGACGGGACGTCGCGGTCGCTGGGTGATCCCGGATTGGTCGCGGGTGGCCGAGGACTACGACGGTGTCTATGTCAGCCTCGCCGGGTACGTGCGCACAGCGGGTGCCGTCGTCGATGTCGGCGACGGCAGCCTGCTCCCCGAGGCCGGCGACAGGCCGAGCTACGGGGACACCGATGACCGCACCGCGAGCCTCATGGCCGGGTGGAACCCCGACACCACGTACTGGCTCACCGATGCTGTCGCCGGCATCGTCGAGGTCGTCGACTGGGCCATGGACGACGAGACCTGCGCGTGGGCAGCTCACCCCGGCCACGAACGGCCGTAGGTGAGGCGACGGAGGACCACCTCGGCGGGGCCTTTGGAGTTCCTCGACTCCATCCACGTCGCCAGGGCGACGGAGATGACCCACACCCCGATGGCGAGGAAGGACGCCGGGGTCGTGTTCCACGTCCGACCCAGCCCGAGGCCCCACGCGGCGAGCAGCGGTGCGAAGACGAGGGACTGGAAGAGGTAGAAGCTCAGCGAACGCTTGCCGAGGTAGGCGATGGGGAGGAGCAGCCTCGGCGGGCGGTCCTGGAGGCGCAGGCCGATGAGGCCGAAGAGGGCGGCGTACCCGATGCCCGCGCACGCCCCGGTGGCCGTCGAGAGCACCATGAGCAGCTGGACGGGGCCGGAGTCCTCGGCGACCCAGCCGAGGTAGGCCAGCGCCTGCGGGACGCTGCCGAGCACACCGAGATGGATGCCGATGCCGGCGACGAGGCCGAGGCGGGGACGACGGGGTGCCAGCGGGTTGCGGGACTCGATCCACCGGTGCCGGGCGGCGAGGCCGCCGAGGATGATGCACAGGGGCACGATGAGGGAGAAGGTGCCGAGCACGGTCGCCATCACCCACACGAGGAGGCGGACGCCGATCGACGTGAGGTAGTTCGTCTCTCCTGTGCCCTGGGTGAGGAGGGTGTCGGTGATCGCCCCGAACGCCGCGGACTCCTCGGGCGTCATGTCCGTGCCGGTGCCCGAGTCGCCTGCGAGGACGAGGGAGACGACGATGAAGAAGACCTGGACGAGGACGAAGAGCGCAAGGATGCCGGCGAGGATCCAGACGGTGATCCTCAGTGCTCGGTCCCCGGCGGCCTGGATGAGATAGCCGAGGATGAGTCCGCACAGACCGTAGGCGCCGAGGATGTCCCCGCCGAAGAGCAGCGCGGCGTGGATGAAACCGAAGATGACGAGCCAGAGGCTGCGGCGCACGAGCATCGAGGTGATCGTCCGCGGGTCGTCGCCGGTGGCGGTGCGGCTGCGGGTGAACTGGACGATGCCGTAACCGAAGAGGAACGCGAACATCGGGTAGATGCTGCCGTCGACGAAGAGGATCGTGAGCACGGACAGCGTCGTATCGAGCGGGGAGTCGCTCGGCGGGTGCCCGCTCATCATCGTCGCGGCCTTCGTGCCCCACAGGTACGCCGAGACGTTGGCGATCGCGATGAGGCAGAGCATGAGCCCGCGGGCGAGGTCCGGGGCGAAGGCCCGCCGAGGCGCGGGAGTGGGAGGGCCGGGCGCGCGACTGCTGTGCATCATCGGAGCCGGCTGGTGCGGGAAGTCTGGGTGCGTCATGTGATGTTTCGGGTCGAGGACGGTTGGACGGTGTCGGACGGGTGAACGGCGACCGCCTCGGCGAGGATCCGGTTTCAGTCCTGCGGGGCGAGGCTGGGGACCTCGGTGATGCCGAATCGGTGCTTGAGCGCCCGTTGGGCGGCGAACCAGCCGTTCATGCCGTGGACGCCGGGGGCGGGCGGGGTCGCCGACGAGCAGAGGTAGGCGCCGGGCACGCCGAGGCTGTAGTTGTCCCAGTTCGTCCGCGGGCGGGCGAGCATCCGGTAGAAGGTGATGATGCCGGTGGCGATGTCGCCGCCTGTGTAGTTCTGGTTGTGCTCGGACATCTGCGAGGCCGGCACCGACCGGTAGTCGACGATCGTGTCGCGGAAGCCGGGGGCGAAGCGTTCGAGTTGCCGGGTGATGTACTCGGTCGGGTCGATCGGGCAGTCGAAGGGGACGTGGCAGTACGTCCACAGCGGCCGCAGGCCGTTGACCTCGCGGGAGGGGTCGAAGACCGTCGGGTCGGAGACGAGGCAGACCGGGTGCTCGGGCATCCGTCCGGCGACGACGTCGCCTTCGGCCGCGGCCATCTGCTCCCGGGTCCCGCCGAGGTGGACGGTGCCGGCGCGCGCGACGTCCGGATCCGCCCACGGGACGGGCCCGTTGAGGACGAAGTCGACCTTCGCCGCGGCGTTGCCGTGCTTGAAGGTCCGCAGGGCGCGCTCGACGTGAGCGGGGAGGAGGCCGGAGAAGATGTCCGCGGCATTGCCCGCCGAGGTGTCGAGGATGTAGGCGCGGGCCGCGGGCATGTCGGCGACGTGGTCGACGCGGACCCCGGCCGTCGCCCGACCGCCGTGGGCTTCGAGATCGGCGACGAGGGCGTCGGTGATCGCCTGCGAACCGCCGACGGGGGAGGGCCACCCGCCGGCGTGGGCGATGGTGGCGAGCATCGTCGCCGTCGCCGCCGTGCCCATCCCCGGCAGGGGGCCGATCGCGTGCGAGCCGACGCCGGTGAACAGCGCCTGGGTGGTCTCGTGGGAGAGCGGGATGTTCCACGCGGGGCTCGCCTGGGAGAGCAGCCGCATCCCGAACTTCACGACGTTGGCGATGCCGGAGGCATCGCGGAGGGTTGGAGGCAGCGACCGCTTATCGCCGAGGGAGAGCCAGATCGTGTCGTCGACGCGCTCGAGGAGGGGACGGAAGAACCGGTCCCATTCCGGTCCCGCCTCGCCGAGGTGCTCGACCGTCTTCGCGAGATCGTGGAAGGCCAGCGCGGCGGGCCGACCGTCGAGCGGCTGGGCGTAGGAGATCTCCGGGGTCGTGAACTCGAGTCCGCGGGCCCGGAGGTCGAAGTCGACGAAGAAGGGGCTGGCGATCGCGAGCGGGTGGACGGCCGAGCAGATGTCGTTGACGATCCCCGGGGCCAGCCCGAGGTCGAGGGTGCGGGAACCGCCGCCGATCGTCGGCTGGGCTTCGAGGACCTCGACCGAAAGCCCCGCCCGAGCCATGGTGACGGCGGCCGCCAGACCGTTGGGGCCGGATCCGACGACGACGACATCAGGCTGGGTGCTCATGGCTTCAGTCTAGGTCAGACGCCCGAGGCGGGCTGAGAGTGCGTGCCGCGGGCTGCGCGCTGCGGTGCGAATCGCGATCAGAACTCGCCGATCCCGTTGTGGAGGATGTCGCGCAGGGCCGAGCGGATGAGGCCGAGCTCTTCGAAGCCGTCGAGCTCGGCGTCGCCGAGGACGACCGTGTCCGTCGTCAGCTCCCTGACGCTCACGACGCTGCTCGTTCCCAGTTGGTCGGTGCCGAAGAGGAAGAGGTTCGCGACGATCGGGGTCTCCCCCTCGGGCAGGGCGCGAGTGGCAAGTGCTCCCACCCGCGGGTCGAGGGGGCCGGTCGGTGAGTCGGCGGGGACGAGGGTGCTGAGCTCGGGAAGCGTCTCGCGGGTCAGCCGCGAGGCCTCGTCGTCTTCGTCGAAGCTGTCGATGAGTCCGAGTTCGAGTTCGAACGCCGTTCTCGCGAGGACGCCGGTGAGCAGGTTCTCGTCGAGGAGCGGTGTGCGTCGGGTGTACCACCGGATGACGTCGTCGGCGTCGCTGGTGAGGATGAGCGACCAGACCGCGCTGACATCGACGTCGGCGGGCAGGGGGAGGAACGCCCAGCCGGCGAAGAGGTCCCCGAACGTCGTGACGGGAGGCGGCGGCGCTTCGGTCGCCGGGCCGGTCGGCTCTGCCGCGGCCGTGGTGGTGCGATCATCGCCTGCCGACGCCCTGGCGTCGTCGACCTCGTCGTCGAAGGGACTGAAGGAGAGCGTCTCGGCGAAGCGCATCTGCGCGACACGCAGCAGGCCCTCGATGAGTTCGCTGCTGACGTCCTCGTTGAGGAGTTCGACGTTGCCGGATTCGAACGGGTCGTCGTCGCAGATGATGGCGACGTAGCGGCCGGTGGGTTCGTGGCCCTCGGGCAGAGGGTAGATCTTCAGCCGGGACAAGGCCGCCGAGGCCTCCTCGACGAGGACGTCGCCGCTGAGATCGGACAGGGTGCTGTTGACCGGGGCACCGGCGCTCGTGCCGTCGGTCTCCTCGTCGACGTCGTCGTCGACCCATGCGTTCGCCGACTCGGTCTCGACGAGGAAGCCGGCGATCTGCGAGAGGATCGTCGCATACGACGCGCCCTCGGTGGTCCGTTCGATCCACCCTGTCTCGCCGTCCTCATCCTCCGTCTCGAAGTATCCCCACACCATGGTGGGGAAGAACTTCGGCGGCACGGATTCGATGATGTCGGGGCGGAACAGCCCGAACGGGATCCATTCGGAATCGTGGTCGACGGGGGAATCGTTCATCGGTCAATAGTGCCACGAGCCGGGCGGATCCGCCGACGGTCGGCAGGTGAACAGCCACCCTACCACTCCGCCGGGCAGGTATAGCATGGCACCGTCCGCACAGCCGGTGGCCGTCGACTGCCCACCGGACCGGCACACGACGCTGACCTGCGAAAGGATCTCCATGAGCGCGTTCTTCGTCTCGCCCACCCCGATCATCAGTGCCCTGCGCGGCTTCGCCCGCGCCCACTCGGACCGCGTGGCTCTCACCGAGGACCCGCTCTTCGTCCGCTCCCGCACCCGGACCCCTGAACGCCGAGTCGGCCTCGTCTCCGGCGGCGGATCGGGCCACGAACCCATGCACGTCGGCTTCGTCGGGCAGGGGATGCTCGATGCGGCAGTTCCGGGCGAGGTCTTCGCCTCCCCGCACAATGCGCAGATCTTCGCCGCCTCACGCGCCGTTGCCGGAGACGATGGGGTCCTCCACATCGTCAAGAACTACACCGGCGACGTCATCAACTTCGCGATCGCCGCCGAACGCCTCCAGGCAGCGGGCATCTCGACGCGCACCGTCATCGTCGACGACGACATTGCCACCGACAGTGATGAGACCGAGACCGGCCGCCGCGGCACCGGCGCGACTGTCGTCGTCGAGAAGATCCTCGGTGCCGCTGCCGACTCCGGACTCGGCCTCGATGAGCTCGCCGACCTCGGCGCCGAGGTGGCCGACCGTTCCCGCAGCCTCGCCGTCGCCGCCCGCGCCCAGACCGACTCCCACACAGGGAGGCCCGCCTTCGATTTGGCTGAGGGAACGCTCGAGTACGGGGTCGGCATCCACGGTGAACGTGCCGCGACCTCGATCGAACGCGAGAGCTTCGACGCGCTCGTGGCGAGGATGGTCGACGAGGTCCACGCCGCCGTCGCCGGCGACCCCGCCGACGGCGACCTCCTCGTCTTCGTCAACGGACTCGGCGCCAGCACGCAGATCGAGCTCTTCAACGTCTTCGACGGCGTCACCCGCGCCCTCGAAGCCAAGGGCGAGAAGGTCGCGGCGTCCCTCGTCGGCGACTACGTCACCGCCCTCGACATGACCGGCTTCTCGATCACGCTCACCCGAATGCAGCCGCAGTGGTTGGACTGGTGGGAAACCGCCACCTGCACTGCGGCCTTCCCCGCGCCCGTCGCCGACGGCACACCGACCGCATCTATCGCCGAACGCGGGACCGACCAGGGTGGCGCAGACGAGACCGACGCGGGCACACTGCGCACCCGCGCACAGGATCGCAGCACCGACCTCGAGACCGCCGTCGTCATCCGCTTCGCCGAACTCGCCGAAGAGCATCACGGCCACCTCACGCGACTCGACCAGGTCACCGGTGACGGCGACTTCGGCGACAACCTCCGCGGCGGTCTCCGCCATGCGACCCGACTCATGGAGGAGGCCGACGCGGCGGGATTCGCCGCCGCCGAACGTGCCTTCCTCAACGGCGTCGGCGGCACGAGCGGGCCTCTGCTCGGCCTGCTCTTCCAGGAGCTCAACGCCGGATACGCGAAGCTTGGGGACGACGAGCACCCGAGGACCGTCTGGGAGCAGGCGACCGCGGCCGGCTCGGCGGCGATCCGCCGCGTCGGCGGAGCCGAGCCCGGCGACCGGACGGTCATCGACGTCCTCGAACCGACCGCCTCAGCGCTGAGCGGAGGATTCGCCTCGGCCGCCGAGACGGCCGCCGACGCCGCCCAGGCCACGGCCGAACTCCAGGCCAGGCGCGGTCGTGCGAGCTATGTCGACGGGCGCGGCCACGGCACCCCCGACGCGGGCGCGGTCGGGATCTCGCTGCTCTTCACCGCGGCCGCCGAGGTCTACGAACGCTGAGCCCGGTACGCCTCATCGAAGAACGCGCGCTCGAGCCCGACGGCCCGCCCCCACAGCGCGGTCAGCCGCTTTCGGGTCGTGACCGACTCGGCGTCATCACCCCGGGGAAAGACGCGTTCGAGTTCGTCGACGAGGAACTGCACCCACGCGGAGAAGTCCTCGCCGCGGTGGAGGTCGATCCAGCCGACGTGGACGTCGCGGGTGGGCATGTCGCGCACCTGCTCACCCCAGTCGAGGTAGAGCCATTCGGCGATGACGAGGACGACGAGGAGGTCCGGGTACGACGCCGAGGCGACGGCCGTCCGCATCACCTCGCGGAAGCCTTCTGTCGGAGCGAGGAGGACGGGGTCGGCGTAGTCGTCCTCGGTCACCCCCACCTCGGCGAAGGCACGGAGGAAGTACGAGTCCTCATCGGCTTCGAGGAACCCCAGCTGACGCGCGAACCGGAGCTTCGCCTCGATCCGGTCGGCGTGGGCGACGCACGTGCCGAGCATCGCGAGGAAGTCCTCGAAGAACTGATAGTCCTGGACGAGATAGGTCGCCATGACGTCGTCGGGCACGGTGCCCGCGAAGAGCTCCTCGACGAACCGGTGGCCGACCGCGGCACTCCAGTCCTCGTCCGCTGACCGACGCAGTGCCTCGACGGCGCCGTTCTGGGACACAGTGATCATTCGTCTCCTCCAACTTCCTCCGCCGGCATGATCCGGATCAGGTGTAAGGGTCTGCGTACGCACTCTCAGCGCCGTGTCCGGCGCTCCCCTGTGGTGGTCTGAGACTATCAGGCCCGGTCAGGGCACGGGAATGCCCGCGACCGCGCCGAGGCGGAGGCTCAGCTCCTCAGCGATCCGTGCGGTCGCCGGCTGCCGGCCGGCCGCACGCTCGGCCTCCTCGACGGCCGAGTTGTAGTTCGTGTTCGTGTTGATGTCGTAGACGACCTGCCGGCCGTCGTTGGTCTCGATGAACTCGACGCCGGCGAAGTCGATGGCGAGTTCGCGGAGCAGTTCCTCGAGTCGGCCGATGAGCGGGGTCTCGGCGGTGATCTCCTCGCGCCGGGTGAACTGGCTGAACGGCGCCGAGGCGGTGTGCTGGTCCCCGGCGGTCCCAGCGGTCGGGATCTCGCACGCGTCGGCGGGGCAGAGTTCGAACGAGCCGGCAGAGACATCGACCCTGACGGCGTAGTGGAACCGGCCGCCGATGAACTCGGCGCGGGTGATGAACGGTGCGGCCGGCTGCAGGTACTCCTGGATGAGGGTGATGCCGTCGATCGGCTCGTCCGCGCCGCCGGGTCCGAAGTCGGCGATCGCCTGCTCGAGGTCTGCGTGAGAGTCGAACCGGCGCACGCCCAGGCCCTTGCCGCCCTGGTTGTGCTTGGTGATGAACGGGGGAGCGAAGTCCGCAGCCGCCTCGGTGATCGCGGTGCTCCCGAACGCGGCGGCGGTCCTGGGGACGTCGAAGCCGTGGGCTGCGAGTTCGCGGTGCTGGCGGATCTTGCTGACCTCGAGCTCGTAGACGTCGGAACCGTTGATGACCGTCCGACCGGCGGCCTCGAGCCACGCGAGCACCGCCCGGCCGAAGTCCTTGACATGCGGGTCGGTGCGCGTGTGCGAGGACGCGGAGAGGCGGGACCAGAAGAGGGCCTCGGGCGGCTCGGCGGCGAGGTCGATCGTCGCTCCGGGCAGCAGCCATTCGACGTAGTCGACGCCCTGGGACTCGAGCGCCTCGGCGAAGGGGGTGATCCACTCCGGGTTGTCGTGGATGATGTAGACCGCGGGCCTGTCGGCGACGGGCAGCTGCTGGGTGCTCATGGAAGGCCTCTCGATGTCGTGTCGGAACGCTGGACGTATTGCTCAACAATCCTACGGGTCCGGGGATTCCCGGCCGAAGCCGTTCACCGCGTCCGTCCACCGGCGTAGACTCAGGCTATGGCTATCGCAAAGCAGCCCGTGATCGTTCTCGACGCTCCGGATGCTGGTGAGCTCGCCCGCTTCTACGGCGACCTCCTCGACTGGCAGGTCCGCGTCGACGACGACGGCACGTGGGCTGAGATCACATCCGACTCCTGGCCGCCCATCTGCTTCCAGCAGGTCGAGGACTACCACGCCCCGAGCTGGCCCAGTCAGGAGCATCCGCAGCAGATGCGCATCGACGTCATGGTCGACGACCTCGATGCCGCCGAGGCGCAGGTCATCGAACTCGGTGCCGGCAAGGCCGCCGTGCAGCCGGGGGAGACCTTCCGCGTCTTCCTCGACCCCGCCGGCCATCCGTTCTGCCTCTGCGTCAGCTGAGGCGGTGCCGGCCGACTGAGGCGGCGCGGGCCAGCCGTGACGGCGCCCGCGTCTACGATGGCGAGCATGGACCTCATCGCGTCGTTCGACGACATCGCACCGAGACCGTGGGCCAATGGCGCAGGTGAGACGACCGAACTCGTTTCACTCGACGAATCCGCGCGCCTCACCCCGGATCGTCGCCGGTGGCGGCTGAGCATCGCCCGCCTCGATCGTCCGGGTCCGTTCTCGTCCCTGCCCGGACTCGATCGGATCTTCTGTCCCACCGCCGAGGTGGTCCTGTCGATCGACGGCACCCTCCACCGGGCGGGCCCCGGGCGTCCCCTGCGGTTCAGCGGCGATGCCGACGTCGCTCTCACCGAACTGCGAGAGTCCTGCTTCGCGATCAACCTCATGACCGAGCGCGAAGGCGACCACCCTGCCCTGACGATGCTGCCCGCACCCGCCGAGCGGCCACGATTCGTCCTCACACTCGAACCGGTCGAGGGATGGGGACGGTTCACCCTCCTCGAACTCGACGGTTCCGAGGAGCTGCCGGGCCGCCTCGGCGTCATCGGGATGAGCTGAGGCGGGGGAGGCTCCGGTCGCGCCCACACGGAAGCGAATCCTGAGGAAAACGTGCGAGTCGGGTGTACCGGCGGTCACAGATCGAGGCGTCGTTGCTGGTCATCAGCGTAGTCGTCGGCCGGGCGTCCAGGAGGCTCCCAGGCTCGGGTGGGCCCGGTCAGGGTCTCTGGACTTCCACGGAGAATACTGGGAGCTGACACACGTTCTGGGAGGTACTTTGGCGTCGCAACAGAGAGACCCGCACAACTCGTCCGATCCCGCAGGCGCGAACGGCGCCGCGGGATCGATGCCGCAGCCGACCCCTGGTGCCCAGCCGACCCACGGCACCCAGCCGTCACAGACGCTGCCGCTCATCACCGAGGAGATGACAGCGGCGCATCCGGCGACGACCCCGGTCATGCCGCCCAACCCCATTCGTCACGATGCCCAGCCCACGGCAGCGCAGCCGGCGGCAGCCCAGCCGACGGCAGCGCAGCCCGCTGCGGGGCATACCGAGTCCACGGCTGTCGCGCCCACCGTGGCACAGGATGCTCAGACCGGCGAGGACCAGGACGGCGAGAAGAAGGAGAAGTCCGGGAACGGGATGTCGGCCACCCAGCTGCTGGCCGGCGCCGGTGCGGCAGCGACGTCATCGGTCATCGGTGGACAGCTCGGCGTCGCCGGCACCGTCATCGGCGCAGGCATCGCGAGCATCGTCACTGCGGTCGCCGTGAGCCTCTACAGCAAGAGCCTTGAGAAGGGCAAAGAAGCGGTCAAGGAGGTCGGCGCAAAGCTCGCCCCCGCGGTGAAGAAGGGCGCAGGCCTGCCCGTCGCCGGAGGCGGAGCCGCCCTCGGCGGTGCGGCCACGGCCGCCGGTCCCGACGCCACTGCCGTCTACGGAACGACCCCGCACACGAACTCTTCGCCGACGGCGAAGGACACTTCGGCAGACGCCGCTTCCCCTGATGAGACGGCCGTCCACGGAGCCGTGGGCGACGGCGATCGCAGCGACACCGCGTTCGGCAACCTCGACGAGGCCGAAGCGGACGCCGAGGCCGCGGCCGGTACAGACACCGACGACGAACCGAAGTCGTGGTGGCAGAAGCTCAAGCGCAAGCGCGTCCTCTACCCTGTGGCAATCGGCGTCGCGGCCTTCGGCATCGGCCTCGGCGGAGTCGTCATCGCCGAGAACCTCACCGACGCCGACATCTCTCCGGGCACCTCAGAGATCTCGAAGTCGGTGACGGGCGGCTCCGGTGGCGAGGAATCCGACACTTCGCGCGAGGGCGGCAGCGACGGCGGTTCGGGTTCGTCGAACTCCAGCGCGAACGGTGAGCAGGCCAACACCAGCAGCAACAGCAGCTCGTCGACGACCGGTGAGAGCGACCAGAGCTCGACGTCGACCACCCAGGGCGACCAGACGGGCACCGAGCAGGGAACGGACTCGAGCAGCGACACGAGCGGGACGTCCTCGGACACCTCGGGATCGAGCGGTTCGGGCTCGGACTCCTCGACCACCTCGGACGGGTCGGGCAGCACCTCCGGCAGCGATTCGGGCACGTCCGGCTCCGGCAGCAGCTCCGACGGCTCGGGGTCGAGCGGCAGCGGTTCCGGTGGGAGCGGAAGCTGATCGAGCGGCTCCGGCGGTTCAGGCTCCGGCTCCGGTTCCGGTGGTGCGGGCAGCGGCTCCGGTTCGGGAAGCTCGGGCTCCGGCGGCAGTGCCGCCACCTCTCAGGGCTGAGCCGGCGCGCAGCTGAGCCACCCCGGCACCATTCACCTCTGCGTCGGGCGGTCACCGTGACCGCCCGACGCTTTGCTGTCCGCGGCCGGGATCGTTAGCCTGAGAGCGTGAGCACACCAGAAGCATCCAGGACCGGGCTGTCGGCACGCCGATAGCCCGATAGACCTCAGCGCGCACGTCTCAGCCGCACACAGGCCCGGCATCGGCAGTGCCCTTCGGAAGAATCCATTCACTGCTCATCCGAAAGGCCGGCTCATGCCTGCTCTGCTCTATTTCCTTGCCCTTGCCGTCTTCGCGCAGGGCACCTCCGAATTCGTCCTCGCCGGGCTGCTCACCGATATCGCCGCCGACCTCGGCATCACGCTCACCGAGGCGGGACTGCTCACCACGGCGTTCGCGCTCGGCATGGTCCTCGGTGCCCCGGCCATGGCGATCCTCGCCCGCCGGTTCTCCGCGCGGACGGCACTGACCTCGTTCCTCATCGTCTTCGTCGCAGCCCACATCGTCGGAGCGCTCACCGACTCCTTCCCGCTCCTGCTCCTCACCCGCGTCGTCGCGGCCGTCGCCAACGCCGGCTTCCTCGCCGTCGCGCTCGCCCTCATCGTCCGCATCGTCGAACCGCACCGCCAGGCGAGAGCCGTCGGCGTCGTCCTCGCCGGGACGACCCTGGCCCTCATCGCCGGAGTGCCGGCGGGAGCGGTCCTCGGTGCATACTTCGGGTGGCGAGCGGCGCTGTGGGCCATCGCAGTCCTCTGCGTGCCGGCCCTCCTTGCCGGCCTCACTGCGCCGACGGGCGCAGGCGGCGGCACCGGTGGAGCACAGCGGCCGCCGCTGCGCACCGAACTCGCCGTCCTCCGCTCCCGCACTGTCCTCGGCGTCATTGCGGTGACGGTGCTCGTCAACGCGGCGACATTCGGTGCGTTCACGTATCTCGCGGTCATCGCCGAGGCGGGGCTCGGTCTTCGGCCCCTCGCCGTGCCCGTCCTGCTCGCTCTCTTCGGCGTCGGTGCCTTCGTCGGCGTCACCGTCGCCGGCCGGTACGCCGATCGGCACTGGGCTCGGATCGTCGGTCTGCTCGGTCCCTGTCTCGTGCTCGTCTGGGCGTCGCTCACGGTGGGGGTCGCAGTGGCCGGCCTAGGGGCATGCGGTGGGGGCGACCACCTCGGCGTGGGGATCTTCTGGGTGCTCACCCCCGTAGCCGGGGCCCTCTCCTTCGCTCTCGGCAGCACTCTCATCGCCCGGATCGTCTCCGAGGCGAGGCACGCGCCGAACCTCGGGGGAGCGTTCGCGACGGCCGCCCTCAACCTCGGTGCCGCACTCGGGCCGGTCGTCGCGGGACTTGCGCTCAGCCGCCTCGGCGAGGTCGGACCCTTCGCGGTCGCAGCGGTCTGCGTAGGATCTGCCGTTGGGATCTGGGTGCTCATCCGTCGGGCAGGACTCCTTGCGCCCAGCTGAGCACGGGCCATACTGGGGGTATGCCGGAACTGCCCGAAGTCTCAGCGCTCGTCGAGTTCCTCCGGCCCCGTGTGGTCGGCGACTTCATCGCGCACGTCGACATCGCCGAGCTCGCGCTCCTGCGCACCGCGGACCCGCCGCTCGATGCGGTCATCGGGCTCGAGATCACCGGCGTCACGCGGGTCGGCAAGGCCCTCATCCTCGAGTTCGAGGGACTTTTCCTCGTCTGCCGCTTCGCCCGTGCAGGCTGGCTGGTCTGGCACGATGCTGTGCCGACCGGGCCGGTGCGGATGGGCAAGGGCCCGCTGGGGATGCGGGTCGGCCTTGCCTCCGGTGCCGGTTTCGACCTCACCGAGGCGGGGACGAAGAAGAACGCGTCGGTCTCCCTCGTCCGCGACCTCAGCGAGGTCGAGGCGATTGCGCAGGCCGGACCCGATGCGCTCGAGCTGACGGCCGACGAGTTCGCCGAGGTGCTCGCGGGAAGTCGGTCGCGGATCAAGACGGTGCTCGAGGACCAGTCGATCATCTCCGGGATCGGCAATGCGTTCTCCGACGAGATCCTCCACACCGCGAAGGTCTCACCCTTCGCCACCGCCGAGAAGGTCGATGCTGCGGCCGTCCACGATGCGATGGTCGCGGTGCTCACCTCAGCGCGGGAGGCGCTCGTCGGCCTGCCGCCGGCGAAGGTCAAGGCCGCGAAGAAGAAGCTCCTGCGCGTCCACGGGAGGACGGGGGAGACGTGCCCGGTGTGCGGGACGACGATCGCCGAGGTGTCCTTCGCCGACAAGTCCCTCCAGTACTGCCCCGGCTGCCAGACGGGCGGCAAGCGGCTGAGCGATCGCCGGATGGACCGGCTGCTCAAGTAGGAGCCTCTCTGGCTGAGCGGTCCGCGTCAGCGGTGGAGTCGCTCACCGCTCTCGCCGCAGATCGTGCGCAGCAGCTTTCGTCAGCCGGATGAAAGCGGATTGCAGCGCACTGGGCGCCCGGTCGTCGCTGTCAGTGTGCGTCCGCCATGCAACGGCTAGCCCGATCGTGATCTCTTCGGCAAGCGGCCTGATGACGATCGGACCGTGCAGCGGCTGTCCGGACGGCCCGGGCATCAGAGCGACACCGAGGCCTGCGCTCACCATGGCGATCAGCGTCGAGGTCTCAGTGGCCGTCTGCTGGATCCGCGGCCTGAAGCCGGCCTGGCGGCACAGTTCCCACACCACCGACGCCACGGATGAGGCATGCGGGTAGCTGACGAGGCCGGAGTCGGCCAGATCGGAGACCAATAGCGGTTCTCCCGATTTCGCTCCGACTGCCAGCGGATGCCACGACGGCAGCACCGCGACGATCGGCGTCTGTTCGAACTCGTCGAGTCCGATCTCTCCCGACCGCACAGGCGGTCGCAGCACGGCGATGTCGATCCGATTCTCCAGGAGCGCAGTCTCCATCTGCGGAGTGAGCATCTCTCCGAAGATCTGCAACCTGACATTGGGCATCTCGATCTCTGCCCGCCTGACGATCTCGGGCATGAGGCGGTAGGTGGCCGTTCCGGAGAAGCCGATGCGAAGGACTCCGGCCGCACCGCGACCGACCTCAGCGACGTCGAACTCAGCTGACTCGAGGTCGGTGAGGATCTGGCGTGCGCGGTCGACGAGAAGCAGTCCCGCTTCGGTGAGCTCCACTCTGCGCGTTGTCCGATTGAAGAGGGTGGTGCCGAGCTCGGCCTCGAGCTGTCTGATCTGGCTCGAGAGCGGAGGCTGAGCCATGTGGAGGCGCTCTGCCGCTCGCCCGAAGTGCTTCTCCTCGGCAACAGCGAGGAAGTAGCGAAGGTGCCGGAGCTCCACGGTCACACCTGCTTTCGGGTCGATCCTCGATCACTGTGGCATCGTCACCTTCACTCATATGTCTGAAGTATGAAAAGCCCGAGAATGAGTACTTCTGTATCTGGATAGCCGACTCTACAGTGATTGGGATCACCCCGCATGCGCGAGGTGGATCGATGCAGAGAATGACCAGGGAGAGACCATGACCGACGCAAAGGCGCATGAATCGGCAGAGGTCGGCACGGCGGTGTCGGGCGACAGTCCTGACTCACCGGATGCCGCGCCGACACATCGATGGTGGCTCCTCGCTCTGGGACCGGCAGCCGGGTTGTTGCTCGCACTTGTGCTTCCCGAGTCGCTGTCGTTCGAAGGACGGGCGGTTGCCGCCTGCGCGCTGTGGATGGCGCTGTGGTGGATGACGGAGGCTGCTCCCATTCCCGTGACCTCGCTGCTGCCCCTTGTCCTGTTCCCGCTCTTCGGTATGGCGGAGATGAAGGAGGTCGCTGCCCCGTACGCGGACCCGGTGATCTTCCTGGTGCTCGGCGGCGTGATTCTCGGTTTGGCGACAGAGAAGTCGGGTCTGCACCTCCGCGTCGCACTGCTGACCATCCGGGTCGTCGGAACCAAACCGTCGCAGATCGTACTGGGCCTGATGATCGCCTCGGCCTTCGTCTCCGCATGGGTGTCGAATACGGCGACTGCCGTCATCATGGTGCCGATCGCCGTCTCGATCCTCAACCTCGTGCGATCGATCGACGAGAAGGCGGCCGGTCGCAGGTTCGCCGCCTCGCTGCTGCTCGGCGTCGCCTATGGCGTGACCATCGGCTCGACGGCGACGCTCATCGGTCAGCCGCCGATGGCACTGATGAAGGGGTACCTCAACGAGGCCTACGGATTCGACATCGGCTTCGGCACATGGATGCTCATCGATGTTCCGTGGGCTGTGGTCATGCTCGTGATCGCGTGGGTGGTGCTCACCAAGATCGTCTATCGTCCGGAAGTCGATCGGCTGCCCGGAGGGGACGATCTCATTCGCAATGAGTTGGCGAAGCTCGGCCGAATGTCGACCTCGGAACGCCGTGTCGCTGTGATCTTCCTCGTCGCGATCTTCTTCTGGGTCGTCGTGCCGTTCATCGCGCAGATTCCGTGGGTCGCCGAGAATGCAGCCGTCCTCGGTTCTGTCGACGACTCACAGATCGCCGTCGCAGCTGCGATCGCCTGTTTCGTTGTTCCGGCCGGCCGTCGCGGCGAATCTTCCCGCCGGGGTGCACTCCTGCACTGGTCGGACTCGAAGGAGGTGCCGTGGGGTCTTCTCCTTCTCTTCGGTGGTGGGCTCTCACTGTCGGCGATGTTCACTGCCACAGGATTCTCCGAATGGGTCGGTGAGCAGGTCTCCGGACTCACGGATCTTCCTCCGTGGCTGATCATCGTCGCCGTCATCGTCGTGGGTCTCGGGCTGACGGAGCTCACGTCGAACACCGCCACAGCAGCCGCCTTCCTCCCGATCTTCGGTGCGGTCGCTGTTGGTGTGGGCATCGATCCGCTGTTCATGACGGTCGCCGTCACCCTGGCAGTCTGCTCTGCCTACATGCTCCCTGTTGCGACGCCATCGAACGCCGTGGCATTCGGGTCGGGCGAGATCACGATCAAGCAGATGATGCGGGCCGGACTGTGGCTGAACCTCATCTCACTGGCGCTCATCATGGTCGTCATGTACACCCTGGTGCCCCTGGTCTTCGGGGTATCCCTCTGACCGCTCGACTGCTCACCTCTGCCGCACCAGCAGCGGACGCATCGCGAGGAGACCGAGCACAGGCCCGGGCAGGAGGAGCCACAGGGCCATCGGGCCGAGGGCTGTGAGCACGCTCTGGAGGAGGACGATGCTTCCGACGCTGACGGCGAAGCCGATCGCATTCATCGCCGTGAGCCCGGTGCCGGTGAGATCGTCGGGGGCGAACCGTGAGGCGAGCTCGGAGAACTGCGGGGAATCGGCGACGACGAAGAATCCCCAGAGGACGAGGGCGACGAGCAGGAGAACCGGTGCGTCGGGCAGAAGAGGGAAGAGCAGGCACATGAGGCCCGACCCCGCGAGAGCGGTGGCCGCGACGCGGGCGCTGCCGAGGCGCCGGCTCGCCATTCCGCCGAGGACGCACCCGAGCGTGCCGACGGCGATGACCGCGAAGCTCGCCGCCGCGATGCCGGTGACATCGGCGCTGCGCGCGAGAACACCCAGCGCCAGCACGGGCACGACGGCCCAGAAGGCGTAGAGCTCCCACATGTGCCCGACGTAGCCGAACACCGCCGCCCGGTACTTCCGGTCGGCGAAGAGCCGGCGCAGTGCCGAGCCCGCCCCCGCGCCCCGTGCGGGCCGGCTCGATGATGGGGACGCAGCCGTCGCCTCGGCGGGGGTTCCGGTTCCGGCGATCGCCGCGATGAGCACCGCCCCGACGACGGCGAGGCCCGTCGACCCCCACATGATCGACTGCCACGGCAGCGCAGCGCCCACGGTCGCGAGCAGCTGCGGCATCGCCGTGCCGAGCACGAGCATCCCGACGAGCCAGCTCAGCGCCTGCGCCGAGCGCTGAGGCGATCGCTTGACGATCATTGTCATGCCCATGGGGTAGACGCCGGCCAGACACACTCCGACGGCGAACCGGGCGAGCCACACGAGCACGAGGTTCGGCGCGAAGAGCGTCCACGCGAGGTTGAGCGCGGCCCCAAGCAGGCTCGAGACGATGAAGATCCGCTCGGGCGGGAAGCGGTCGGCGAGCCCGGTCGTCGCGCTCACGAGGGTGCCGACGATGAAGCCGATCTGGGTCGCGGCGACGATCCACCCGAACTGCGCCGCGGTGGCGTCGAGCCAGTCGGCAAGGCCCGCGGCCGCCCCGCTCGGGCTGAACCACAGCGACGTGCCGAAGCACTGGGCGATGACGATGATGCGCGCAGACGAACCGCGGCGTCCGTCCGTGTCGGTCAACGCTTCTCCTCCGCGGTGAGGCAACGGGTCGGTCGAGCCTCATCCTAGCGAGTGCTCACCCCAGACAGCGCTCACCCCTGACAGCAGTGTCCTCCGGACTCAGGCGCGGGAACGTCGAGGACGGGCGAGCGGTCGAAGAATCCCTCGGGCCGCAGCGTGAATCCGACGGTGTCGACGGGCATGATCGGCCAGTCCTCGATGCGCGGGAAGTGCGTGAGGCCGAAGGTATGCCAGACGACGATGTCCTCACCGTCGATGTCGCGGTCCGCCTGCGTCCACGTCGGCAGACCGCCGTGGCCGGCGTGCTGGTTGGGGAAGTCCCCGGTCGGGTACCGCTCGTCGACGGCGTACTGGCTCACCCACAGCGCCTTCGACGCGAACGTCGCCCGCCGGTTCACCGAGGAGTCCTCCGCGGCGAGCATCGTCGGCAGTCCGGTCGGGTGGAGTTTGTACGCCACCGGTTCGCCGAGGCGGTTGATCGACTCCGGGTTCGACACCACCCAGGTCCGGGCGACCGACTGGTCGGCGTCGCGCTGGGCCGCGAGCTCGGTGGGCAGCAGGGTGCGTCTGCGGGTGAAAGCGTTGCCGCGCGGGTTCGTCTCCGAGAAGGGAAGTCTGACGACGTCCTCCTCCTCGACGCGGCAGCCGCCGCCGTCGAGGGCGAAGTCGAGCCGGGCGCCGAAGAGGTGCTGGTGGAAGGGGGCACCGAGGCCGGGCGCGATCTCCGAGGCGAAGTCGCTCGACCCCTCAGGCAGTGCCGAGGTGAAAACGATGCCTGTCGCCTTCGCCTCGAACTCGATCGTCCCGTCGAGGTAGAGGTACCAGTAGAACCCGTAGTCGTAGTTGCCCACCGTCGTGAAGAACGAAACGACGAAGCGGCGGTTGCGCCGGGTGTAGGCGACCCCCGACCACAGGTCGGTGTGCTTGGTGAGGACGCCCGCGTCCTCCTCGTGCATGCAGATGCCGTTGCGGATCTGCCGGGGCTCGCCGAGGTTGTTGACGACCCACGGGGAGAGGTAGGTGATGTCGCCGAGGCAGTCGCATCCGAGTTCGAGCGAGTTCGCCCACTGTCCGACGAGGTACTCGCCGGTGTCGAAGTAGTTCTGCCACGACCGCACGGGGGAGGGGTCGCCGTAGGGGACGACCATCTCCGCGATCGCCGCCCGGTCGAGGATCATCCTCGTCTCGTCACCGTCGGCGAAGGCGATGTTGTGGAGGATGAGGCCCTCGCGCATGTCGAAGCCGACGTCGAAGGACCATTTCTCCCACTCGATGTGGTTGCCGTCGGTGACGGTGAAGCTCGGGCCCTCGGGCTGGGTGATCTCGATCGGCTTCTGGCTCGTGCGCAGCGGGCCCGTGAGCGCAGGGTCGGTGTAGTTGCCGTGCTCGGCGGGCACCGGCATGACGCCTAGGTCGATGACTTGGTCGACGGTGCGGTGGGTGACGTCGACGTAGGCGACGAGGCCGTCGAGCGGGTGTGCCCACGCACTGTCGCTCGCGTGCTGCTGGTGGAAGGCGAGGCCGCGGAGGATCCGCCGGCCCTGCTCCTCTGGGTACTCGAAGACCCCGGCCGAGAGCGGGGCGACACGGACCTCGTCGAGCGGGATCTCCCGCTTCGCGATCGCCTCCTGCCAGGCGGGATCGGCGGCGAGGACCTCCTCGACGACGGCGAACTCCTCCTCCATGACGGGGAACTCGCCGGCGAGCGAAGAGTCCACCTCGGTGACGGATTCGACGGTGCCATGGGTGGCGGAGACGACGATGTCCCGGGCGGTGCCGGCGGTCTTGTCGAGGACGAAGGTGCGGAAGCGGCGGTCGACGTTCGTCGTCGTCCGGGGCTCGCCACGGACGGGATCGAGGAGGCCGAGGTAGGCCATGCGCGCCGAGGCGGGGAAGAGGCCGGCGTCGCGGAGCACCTCGGTGACGGTCGTGATCTCAGCCTCGGTGGCCAGGGAGAACGGGGTCGTGCGGACATCCGCGGTCGCGCGGACGTCCGTCGTCGGGGATGGGGTGTGAGCGGACATGAGGCACCTTCGCTTCTGTTGTCGGCGTGAGCCGGATCACGCTAAAATCTACATGCGTAGAGAATAAAGTCAAGACCGCGGAGGACAGATGCCCAAGATCGTCGACTATGCCCAGCGCCGTCGCGACCTCGTCGAGGCGACGACGCGGATCATCGTCCGGCAGGGGCTTTCGGGCACGACGATGCGCGACATCGCCGCCGAGGCCGGCTTCGCCAACGGCGTCGTCAAGTCCTACTTCGGGTCGAAGGCCGATCTCCTCGCCGCGACCTATGTCGACGTCTACGAGGCGACGAACGCCCGGGTGGCGCTGGCGACCGAGGGGCTGAGGGGGATGGCCGCCCTGCGCGGATTCGCCGCCGAGGTCGTGCCCACGACGCCGGCTCTCCATGACGAGGCCCGCGTCGTCCTCTCCTTCCTCGCCGAGGTGGCCCAGGACCCCGACCATGCCCGCGCGGTGAGCGCGACGATGGCGAGGTGGCGCGGATGGATCCGCGGGTGGCTGGCCGAGGCGGCGGCGGACGGGCAGATCAGCGCCGCGGTCATCGTCGAGACCGAAGCCGACACGTTCCTCACCTACCTCCTCGGGGCGCAGACGACGGCGATCGTCGGCGGGGAGGGCTTCGACTTCACCGGGATGCGGGCCCAGCTCGACTACCTCATCTCCCGGATGCAGACTGGGATGAGCGCCGACACCGACGTCGGCGAATGAGCTGAGGAGAGCGATGATGCTTCTGGACGGCACGGCCGCGGACTTCGACGAGTGGCGCAGCCTCGTCTCGGACTCCTTCGTCCCGCTCGAGACCGAACCCCAGCGTCGAGGCGGCTTCACGGGCAGGATCAGCGCCCGCGACTACGATGCCGTCGTCATGTCCCACATCGCCGCCGACCCGCACGCGGTGCTCCGCACCCCGGAGCTCATCGGGCGCGGAGACCGTGACTACTACAAGGTGTCCCTCCAGCTCAGCGGGCACGGGCTCCTCATCCAGGACGGTCGCGAGGTCGCGCTCGCGCCGGGCACGCTCGCGATCTACGACACCTCCCGGCCGTACACGCTCAGCTTCGACGCGGACTTCTCCTCCTACGTCATGATGTTCCCGCAGGCCCGGGTCACCCTCCCCGCCGACACCGTCGCCCAGCTCACGGCGACCCCGATCGGAGCCGACCACGACCTCGGCGAGGTCGTCACCGGGGTCATCGCCCGGGCCGGGGCGATGCTGCCGACGCTGACCCGGTCGGTCGGGGTGCGGTTGGCCGGCAATGTCGTCGACCTGCTCACGACGGTCATGGCCGATGAGCTCGACACCGGCGCCGAGGCAGCGGATGAGCGATCGCGACTGTGGGCTGAGGTCATCGCCCACATCGACGCGCACCTGGCCGATCCGCAGCTGAGTCCGGGGTCGATCGCGGCCGCGCACTTCATGTCGGTCCGCGCTCTCCACCAGCTCTTCGAGGGCGGTCAGAGTGTGGCCGGCGAGATCCGCCGACGCCGGATCGAACGGTGCCGCACCGACCTCGCCGACCCCCTGCTCGCGCATGTGCCGGTCGCCGCGATCGGGGCCAGGTGGGGCCTGAGCGATCCCGCGCACTTCTCCCGCCTCTTCCGCCGGGTCGTCGGCGAACCACCCGCGCTCTACCGGCGGACCGCGCTCGGCGGGGCTGCGGCGCACTGAGTCGTCGGCTGAGCCCTGCGCTCACGGTCAAGGGATCTGCTCCCAAAGCCAAGACGCCGGGGACGGGCCTGGGGCATCCTGGCTGGGACATCGTCGTCTGTCAGGGGGATCACATGAGCGCAGATATGGGGCAGCGTACGGAAACGACCCCCACCTCGGCGAGCCTGGAAGGGCGACGGATCGGGACCGCCTCCCTCGTCTTCATGATCATCGCCGCCTCGGCGCCGCTGACCGTCGTCGCCGGGGGAGTGCCGAGCAACTTCGCGGTCACGGGGCTGCTCGGGATCCCGCTGTCGTTCCTCGTCCTCGGCGTCGTCCTCATCCTCTTCGCGATCGGGGATGCCGCGATGAGCAGGCACGTCCACAACGCGGGGGCGTTCTTCGCCTACATCGCGAAGGGGCTCGGGAAGCCGGCGGGCGTCGGGGCCGCGCTCACCGCGCTCGTGGCCTACAACGCGATGCAGATCGGGATCGTCGGGATGTTCGGCTTCGTCCTCTCCTCGATCCTCGATGCGCTCTTCGGGCTCACGGTGCCGTGGGCGGTGTGCGCGCTCATCGCGTGGGCGGTCGTCGGGCTCATGGGCATCGCCCGGGTCGACTTCTCCGCGAAGGTCCTCGGGGCCATCGTCACCGCAGAGTTCCTCGTCGTCATCGTCTTCGACCTCATCGGACTCGTCCAGAGCCCCGAGGGCGTCACCGCCGACGGACTGCTGCCCGATCAGCTCTTCGCTCCCGGGATCGGGGCGGCGCTCGCCTTCTCGATCGCGGCGTTCATGGGCTTCGAATCGGGGGCGATCTACAACGAGGAGGTCAAGGATCCGACGCGGACGGCGGGGCGGGCGACGATCATCGCCGTCAGCCTCATCGCCGGGTTCTATGCGCTCTCGGCGTGGGCGATGGTCGTCGGCGTCGGGCCTTCTCAGGTCATCGGGCAGTCGCAGGAGCTCGGTCCCGACCTCATGTTCGCCTTCCTCGCCGACCATGCGCCGGTCTGGTTCGTCGACCTCGCGAACCTCCTCTTCCTCACCTCGCTGCTCGCGGCCCTCGTCGCCTTCCACAACATCGTCGCCCGGTACTTCTTCGCACTCGGCCGGGACCGGGTGCTCCCGACCTTCCTCGCCCGTACCTCGCGGCGCTCGGGTGCGCCGGTCGCCGGCTCGCTCACGCAGTCGGGACTCGCCCTCGTCGTCCTCCTCGTCTTCGCGATCGCCGGAATCGGGAGCACGGATCCGCTCTTCCCCGTCGTCACGCTCTTCACGTGGCTGACGAACATGGGGGCGTTCGGACTCGTCCTCCTCATGGGACTGACGGCGCTCGCGGTCATCGGCTTCCTCCGCACCCGCAGGGACGAGTACTCGACGTGGACGCGGATCATCGCGCCCGGCATCGCCGCGCTCGGACTCTTCGCCCTCTTCGTCGCCATCGTTGCCAACTTCGACGTCCTCATCGGGGCGCGCGAGCCGACCGTGCTCTCGTGGCTGCTGCCGGCGATCGTCCTCGTCCCCGGCCTCGCCGGCACCCTGTGGGCGCTCACCCTGCGCCGCCGAGACCCGCACCTCTATGCAGGAATCGGTTCCGGTGGAAGTCTGGGATGAGAAGGACATACCCCCTGACCCCAACTTGCCGCCCACAGCAATCCGCCGGCCGCCACAACCCGCCTCCCACCGCAACCTGCCTGCCACTGCAGCCCGCCACCTGTCACCCGCGGCAACCCGCCACCACATCAAGGAGAATCATGACCACCCACGAGACCACTGCTCCGGCCGACGCTTCCCAGTCCTCCGGCGCGGCCGCTGACCTCACCACCTTTGACGGACTGCTCGCCGCGGTCACCGACCCGACCGGTCGGGAGATCTTCGATCCGGCGACCGGCGCGGTCGTCGGCCGCACCCGTGAAGGCAGTCCTGCCGACATCGACGCCGCTGTTCTCGCCGCTGCCGCCGCGCAGCCGGCGTGGGCCTCGCGTCCCGTCGAGGAGCGCAACGACCTCCTCAACAAGGCGGCCGATGCCATCGAGGCGTCTGCCGAGGCGCTGGCCGAGCTGCTCTCCCGTGAGCAGGGCAAACCGCTCAACGGACCGAACGCCCGCTTCGAGGTCGGTGCGTGCGCGGCGTGGCTGCGCGCGAACGCCGCCTTCGCCCTCGAGCCCGAGGTCCTCGTCGACGAGGACGGCACCCATGCGGAGCTCCACTACGCACCGGTCGGCGTCGTCGGGGCGGTGGGGCCGTGGAACTGGCCGATGATGATCTCCGTCTGGCAGTTCGCACCGTCGCTGAAGATGGGCAACACCGTCGTCCTCAAGCCCTCCGAGTACACGCCGCTGTCGGTCCAGGCCCTCGTCGCCGTCGTCAACGAGGTGCTCCCTGCCGATGTGCTCACCGTCGTCCCCGGTGACGGGAAGGTGGGTGCGGCGCTGACCGACCACGACGGCGTCGACAAGGTGATGTTCACCGGCTCGACGGCGACGGGCCAGTCGATCATGCGTGCGGCGGCCGACAATCTGGCCAGGCTCACCCTCGAGCTCGGCGGCAACGATGCGGGCATTGTCCTCGAGGACGCCGACCCCAAGGCGATCGCCGCCGACCTGTTCTGGGGTGCCTTCATCAACACCGGTCAGACGTGTGCGGCGATGAAGCGCCTCTATGTCCCCGATTCGCTCTACGACCAGGTCTGCGAGGCGCTCGTCGAGGTCGCCGGGCAGATGCCGATGGGTGTGGGGCTGGAGGAGGAGAACGTCCTCGGGCCTCTGCAGAACCGGCAGCAGTACGACATCGTCGCTGGCCTCGTCCAGGCGGCGAAGGACGGCGGGGCGACGATCCTCCTCGGCGGGGATCCGGATGAGGATCAGCCCGGGTACTTCTACCCGACGACGCTCGTGGCTGACATCGACAACGACAATGCGCTCGTCGCCGAGGAGCAGTTCGGTCCGGTGCTCCCGATCGTGAGGTACTCCGATCTCAACCAGGCGATCGTCTGGGCGAACGAGCTCGAAGTCGGCCTCGGCTCCTCGGTGTGGGGGACCGACCTTGAGGAGTGCAAGAAGGTCGCGTCACGCCTCGAAGCGGGCTCGACGTGGATCAACAAACACGGCGCGGTCGACCCCCGCGTCCCCTTCGGCGGCGTGAAGAAGTCCGGCTACGGCCTCGAGTTCGGCCTCGAGGGCCTCAAGCAGGTGAGCGTCCCCCACGTCATCAGCTGGTAGGAGCGCGCGATGGCTGCGGTCTGCAGATGAGCCTGCCGCCGGTGAGCCGCCCGCCGAGGCGGTGTAACAGAAGATGTTAGGGTAACCTATGTGCCGCTGACTCCCTCCTCCGGCGCGGCGCTCCTGCGACGCGCGGCCCGCCGCCGTCTCCGCCTCCTCGTTCCCGGGGTCATCGCGATGTCGCTGTGGCAGGTGTGCGAGGCGCTCGTACCGGTGGCCATCGGCATCGTCGTCGACGTCGCGATCATCCCGCGCTCGATCCCGATGCTCAGCGTCTCCATCGCCGGTCTCCTGCTCCTCTTCACCGTCCTCAGCTACGGCTACCGCTTCGGCGCGCGGTGGTGCAACGCCGCCCGCGAGCATGAGGCGCATGCGCTGCGGGTCGAGATCACCCACGCGGCGCTCACCTCGGCGAACCTGCCCGCCGACCGCGCCTCGGGGGAGGTCCTCTCGATCGCGTCGGCCGACGCCGACACCGCCGCGCAGTCGTTCTCGCAACTCGGTCGCGGCATCGCCGCGGTCCTCGGGATGATCACGGCAGCCGTCTTCCTCCTCGTCGCCGATCCCGTCACCGGCCTCGTCGTCCTCATCGCCGTCCCGATCGGCTTGGCCATCGTCTCGCTGCCCGGCCGGTCAGTCTCGGCGAAGGCGAGTGCCCAGCTCGAGGCCGTCGCGCAGGCCGGCCGCTCGGCCGCCGACCTCATGAGCGGGCTGCGCGTCATCAAGGCCCTCGGCGGCGAACGGTGGGCCGCCGAACGCTACCGCGCCACCTCGGATGCCGCCGCCGAGGCGGGTGTCGCCACCGGTGAGCGCACCGGACGCCTGGCCGGCCTCGGCGCGCTTGTCATGTCCGTCGTCCTCGCGATCGTCCTCGTCGTCGCCGGGCTGCGCCTCATCGACGGCCAGCTGAGCATAGGGGCGCTCATCGGCATCCTCGGCATGACGGCCTTCCTCACCGAGCCCATGCGCGCGCTCGCCGACATCGTCGGCCTTTTCGCCCAGTCTCACGGCGCCGCAGCCCGGATCTCCCGCTTCCTCACCGACATCGAACACGTCGACCAGAACGGCACCCCACCGAATCGCGCCGGTGCCGCCCACATCGACCACGCCGGTGCCGCCCAGGTCGACCGCGCCGGCGATGCTGCCGCCGACCGCGACCCCGCCCACGTCGACCCGGCCGACCGCGACCCCAACGCCGTTACCTCCACCAAGGCGACCGGCCCCACACCGACCGACGATCCGGCCCATCCCACAGGCCAACTGGGTCCCGCAGACGTACAGCGTCCTGCGGACCCCCAGCGTCCTGCAGGCCCACAGAGTCCCCGACACCCACAGCGCCCTGCAGGACTACAGCGTCCCGCGGAACCCGAGGTCCACCTCGGCGAGGCCGGTCTGACGGTGCGGAACTGGACGGTGGGAGAGAAGGGGACGTGTGCGTTCAACGCGCCGGTCGCTACGTTCACGTGCCTCGTCGTCGAGGACCACGCGCACGCGTCCGCGTTGGTGACCGCGCTGGTGACCCACGCGCGGGGGCGCACGACCGAGGACATCGTCGTCGCCCCGCACGCGGTCGACCTGTTCGAGGGGACGATCCGCTCGAACATCACCATGCTCCCCGGTGAGCGCGCCGCTGAGGTCGATGTCGAGGTGCTCACCGCCTCGGGCACCGACGAACTCCTCGACCTCGTCGAGGACGGGCTCGACCATCGGATCCTCGAGCTCGGCGGCAACCTCTCGGGCGGTCAGCGCCAGCGCATCGCTCTGGCCCGCGCGCTCCACGCGGGGCCGCAGCTGCTCGTCCTCGACGAACCGACGACCGCGGTCGATGCCGTCACCGAGGCGCGCATCTGTGCGGGACTGACCCGCCTGCGCCGCTCGTCCGAGACGACCGCGACACTCCTGTTCACGAGCTCCCCGGCCTTCCTCGCCGCCGCCGACACCGTCGTCTTCGTCCCGGCCTCCGGCCGTGTCCGCGTGGGCGCGCACGCGGATCTGCTCGACGTTGACGCCTACCGGACGGCGGTGACCCGATGAGCGCGACCGCGACCCCGACCACCCTGCCGATCGCGACGAGACGCGAGGCCTTTGCCCGCCTGGGTCCGCTGCTGCGTGCCCGCGGCTGGTTGATCGTCCTCCTCGTCGTCGCCGGGACCGCGAATGCGGCGGCCGGACTCGTCGGACCGTGGGCGATCGGTCGCCTCGTCGACGAGCTTCCCCGCGGTGCCGGCGCCGAGGTGGTGTGGCAGAGTGCGATCGCGGTGGCGATCGCCGGTGTGGTCATGGCGTTGGGGACGTGGATCGGGGCATGGGCGCTCGCCCGGATCGCGATGCCCGTCGTCGCCGAGCTGCGCACCGAGGTCGTCGATTCGGCGCTGTCCCTCGAGGCGCAGAAGGTCGAACGGACGGGCACCGGCGACCTCGTCTCCCGAGTCGCCGACGACTCCCGGATGATCAGCGAGGCCGCCGCGCTGGTGCTGCCGATCATCGTCGAATCGCTTCTCGTCGTCATCGTCTCGGCCGTCGGCATGGCCGCCATCGACTGGCGGCTGGGGATCGTCGGGCTCATCGCGCTGCCGATGTACTGGCTCACGCTGCGCTGGTATCTGCCCAGGTCGGAGCCCATCTACCGGGAGCAGAGGGCCGCGTTCGGCAGGCGAGCCGGGCGCCTCCTCGGCGGGTTGACCGGAGCGGGGACGCTGCGTGCCTTTCGCGCCGAGGCGGGGGAGCTGCGCCGCATCGATGCGGCCTCCGGTGAGGCGCGGGACCTGTCGATCGGCGTGTTCCGCTTCCTCACCCGGGCGTTCAGTCGGAACAACCGCGCCGAGGCGGTCGTGCTTTCCCTCATCCTCATCGCCGGTTTCGCGCTCGTGTGGTTCGGGGAGTCGACCGCGGGTGCGGTGACGACGGCGGCGCTCGTCTTCCACCGTCTGTTCAACCCGATCGGGGCGCTCGTCGGCCTCTTCGACCAGGTGCAGTCCGCCGGTGCGTCCCTGACCCGGATGGTCGGTGTCATCATCGAAGCCGAATCCTCGCCGAGGCGGGAGGCCGGGGTCGATCGTGCTGCCGGTGGCGCGGACGGCCTCAGTGTCTCCTCGGGCTCTTCGGTCCGACCCGGCCCGACACTCGTGCTCGAGGACCTCTGGTTCACCTATGACAAGGATCCCGCCTCGGCCCATCAGGTGGTCAGAGGAGTGAGCCTGCGCATCGAACCCGGTGAGGTCGTCGCCGTCGTCGGCACGACCGGAGCCGGGAAGTCGACGCTGGCGCGGACCGCCGCCGGCTTGTCGGTGCCGACGCGGGGCCGAGCCGAACTCGTCGTGTCGGGCGGCGATCCCGGCGCAGGTGAGACATCCGAATTCCGCGTCTCCTTCGACACGCTTCCCGAACCGGTGCTGCGCTCGCACATCGCGATGGTCGCGCAGGAAGTCCACACCTTCGCCGGAACCGTGCGTGACAATGTCGCCCTGCCGGTGCCCGGCGCCGGGGAGGACGAGATCGCCTCGGCTCTGCGGGCAGTCGGTGCGACGTGGGCGTTCGAGCTGCCCGACGGGCTCGAGACCGAGGTCGGCGACGGAGGGACACGGCTGAGCCCGGTCCAGGAGCAGTCGTTGGCGCTGGCGAGGCTGGTGCTCGCCGATCCTGATTTCGCGATCCTCGATGAAGCGACTGCCGAGGCCGGGTCCGCCGGAGCCCATGTCCTCGAACAGTCGGCCAGTGCTGCACTTGAAGGCCGCGGTGCCCTCGTCGTCGCTCATCGTCTCAGCCAGGCCGAAACGGCCGATCGGGTTCTCGTCATGGAACATGGCCACATCGTCGAAGAGGGCACGCATGCCGACCTGGTGGCGTCGGGTGGTCGGTACGCCCGTCTGTGGGAGGCGTGGTCGGGTTAGGTTGCTCGTGCGGATCACATGGACGTGTGCAGATCACGTGGACGTGTGCAGATCACTTCGCAGATCGCATGAGGAAGGGAATCAGAACGGCGGTGGTCCGCCGGGATCCCAGACCCAGCGCTTCTTCCGCGGCTTCTTGTAGATGATGTTGCCCTCCGCGGGGACCCATCCGGCCGCTCCGTCTCCGCCTGCGGGCTCCGGGCATTCATCGGCGAATCGTTCGTCGCCCGGTGACGGCGGCGGTTCCTGCCCATCATCCGAGTCGATCGGATCTGTGACGATGGCCTGCATGAGGCGGGCCTGCTCGACGTCGACAGGGTTGTCCCCTGGAGAGAAGATCGCTTCCACACCGTGGGCGAACCGGTATTCGAGCACACCGGGACAGTCCATGCGCACCGCGTATCTGCAGTCGGTCTTCGCCTGGTGGTGGAGTTTGCACAGCGGGTGGAGGTTGCCGAAGACGGTCAGTCCTCCCGAGGCCGGATTATCGTGGTCGAACGGGATGATGTGGTCGACTTCCGACGTCTCTGCTCGACGCCGGCATCCGGGCACACTGCACCATTGCCATTGGGCGACGAGCGTCTGCCTCACCTGAGCGGGAATGTAATAGGACATCGCCTTCGCATCGATCGGGGTGCCGGTCGCAGGATCGGTGAGGATCCGCGTCCACGTCGAACATTGGCCGGCGATCGCCCGAGCCATCTCCGGCGGGATGGGCGAACCGTCGGAAAACGTGCCGGGCAGATCAGCGAGGCCGGCGAGCGAGATGAAGGGCACCGTGGTGATCATCTTCGACTGGCCGCCGAGCCAGAACGGCGTCGTCGGCATCGTCAGACCCAGGTAGAACGCGTATCGGCCCTGTTCGTCTGGATCGGAATCCTCGATCCGGGTCATTTCCCCCTGCCTTGCGTCCGGAGAGCGAACGGAACCATCCGGTCCATCGTCATCCGTCGATCGAGCACCTCCGACCGTCCGGTTCTCCGTGTCGGGACCAGTGCAGTCGACTACGGGCGCACCGCCGACGGGTACTGCGTCGTCGACAGGAATGACATTGCCGAACGAATCGGTGGCTGCTGCCTGGGCAGGAGCAGCTGTCGGTGCGTCGTTGAGACTGCCGGCCGTCGGGGCGACGGGATCACCTTCGTCGACATGGACGCCGCCGAGGCTGCTGGGGTCGATTCCGACGGATCCGACGGCAGTGCCGATCGCCTCGGCGATGTCATGGACGGTGCGGGCATTCTCCAGGTCGAGAGGGATGTCGCGGCTCGAGTTCTGCCCGGTGTCGGTGTCGTGTGCGCGGATGTGGATGCGAGCCTGCGGGATGGTGCGGGTGATGATGTCGAACATCAGGGCGTCGATGCTGCGGTCGTCGTCGATGATCGCTCCTGCGGGCATCTGGTCGGTGAACGCCGCAGTGTTGCCGTTGCGGATGGCTCTCGCGAAGGCCTCGATGCGCAGGTAGCACGCTTGAAGTTCGGCTGACGGTCCGGTGAGCGTCAGGCACGCGGTGCCGTCGGGGAAGGTGGTGATGCCGACTCGACGACGCTCATGGGCCGCCTCGGTGCGCTCTTCCTCGGGCTGGACGATCGAGACCTTGAGAGACAGCGACTTCCTGAAGGTCTCGACTGTGATGTCGGCTCGCCGCTCCTCGAGGTAGCAGTCGATGACGGGGAGGCGCTGGAGCTGGAGGTCCTGGCACATGCGGGTCGCGGCGATCGCATGCTCGATGGTGAACTCGCCGGCGAGGCAGCGAGCGTAGAACTTGGGCAGCCCGTGAACGAGGGTCATCGCCGCAGTGACGTGAGCGTAGGTCGCGGGGATCGTCGAGCCGCGGATCGCCGAGAGCTCGGCGATGTCCTCGGCATGGGAGAGGGAATGGACCCACCCGTAGATGGTCTGGGTCTCCCGGAACTTCGGAAACCCAGGGAGGGGTGCCGGGACAGTGAAATCAGACGCCGAGGTGGGGGCGGCTTCGGGATCCCCGGCAGCGGGTGAAGGAGCCGGGTCGGGATCGACCTCGGAGACCCAGTCGGCCTCGGAGCCGTGTGCCCGGGCGTGACGGCGGGCGGTCTCGGTCAGCGATGCGTGCCGGTACGGGGATTCCGGAGAGGGGTTGAGGAGATCGAGGTGAGCGATGACATCGTGGAGGAAGAGGGATGCGGTCGTCTCCCACGCGGCCAGCTGCGCGCGATCGCAGGCGCTGTAGACGGAGAGCGCATCAGCATAAGGGGAGTCAGGATCTATGCGGAGGCGGCGAGGATCGGGAGGCTCGTCATCGGCGGCACCGCAACCGGCCCCTAGGGGGTCCGAAGGATCCTTCATCGCCGTTCACCTGCCTTTCCACGTCAGTGTGGATCGTTACCCTTAGTGTAGACCGCATCACAAATCGTGTCAATACATATTTCGAAACTGATCCGAACGAAAATTTGGTTGAACTCATTATGCTCATCGAAAATCGCAGGCTGACTCTCGTGAGATCGGGCTGCGTTTGGGACCGCGATCGAGGGCTGCGTTCGGGGCCTCGATCGGGGGCTGCGATCGGGCACGCCGGACGTTCGGCCACGCCAGAACCGCTCGGCACGGGCGCACGAGTACGCTCGGCACGCGCGCACGAGAACGCCCTCCCACCTCGGCGAGCGAGGGGAGAGGGCGGTGGAACCGGCCGCAGGGGAGGCGGTCAGTCCTCCTGGTAGGCGTTGTCGATGGTCTCGGGCATGCCGTCGATGACGTCGACCTCTTCGACGCCGTCGTCAGCGAGGGCGTCGACGTCGAGGTCGTCGCCGCTGAGTTCGGCGACCTCGGAGTCGTCGTCGCCGTAGGAGACCATCTCGTCGCCGTCGCGATTGCCCTGCTCTGCGGCGGTGATCGGGTCGGTGTCGAGGTCGCCGTCGAGCGCGGGGGCGTCCTGTTCGTCGTCCCAACCCGCATCGTCGATGAGCGCATCGTCGGCACCTTCGATGCCGGTGCCCTCGGGACCTTCGGCGCCGGGTTCGATGTAGGGCTCGTCCTCTTCTTCGGAGTCGGCTTCGAAGTCGGGATCCTCGGCGTCGGCCTCGGCCGCGTCCGCGGTCTCTTCGAGTCCGTCGAGGTCGACGCCGGTGGGCTCGGCGTTGTCCTCTTCCGTCTCCTCCGCATCGAATTCGTCGTCCTGCGTGAGGAAGTCGGCGTCGTCGGTGGGATTCTCGCTCATGATCGCTCCTTGAATCGGGTCGGTTTCACCTCATTGTCGCACTGTTCCCCGCACGTGCACATGGGTGCTCTCGCCGGTCGCAGCGGTCGGCGCGATGGCAAACCATCGGCAGTGTGGGTTGCCGTTCGCAGCGGCCCGGGCTGCCGTTCGCGGTCGCTCGGCTGACTTTCCCCCGTCCGCGATTGTCTGGGCTGACTCCCACTGTCCGCTGCGGCCTGGGCCGTCGTCCGCGCTGGCTGGGCTGCCGTCCGCGATTGCCCGGGCCGTCGTCCGCGCGGCCTGGGCTGTCGTCCGTGTGAGCCCGGCTCGTCGAACAGCGCAGCCGCATGAGTCCCGCGTTCGTCGGTGCGAAGCCGCACGCGTCGAAATAGAACTCGCGGAGGTGATCGTCGAAGTCGACGTGGAGCCACTCGCAGCCGGCCGCGGTCGAGTGCTCGCGCGCGATCTCGATGAGTCGGCGTCCGATGCCTCGGCGACGGGCGCGCACGGCGACCGCTGTGTCCTCGATGAACGCGTGGACGCCGCCGTCCCAGATGATATTGACGAAGCCGACGAGCCCGACGGCGTCGCGGGCCGTCACCCAGCCGAGGCTGAGCGCCTCGAGGTGGGTGAGCCAGTCGTCGTCGAGGACCCGGTGCTCGAACGCCTCGGCGTGGAGGATGTTGATCTCGTCGTTGGTCACCTCGCCGCGCCACTCGAAGGCGAGAGACCGATCTGTGACAGGGGCAGAGCCGTCAGGAGTGGTCATTGCATGGGCCCTTCTCGATCGGTGCGTTCATGAGCGCATGCTAGCGCCACTGCGCGAAGTCCGGGACAGCGTTGAGCGAAGTCCGGGATTGTGCAGCGCAGATCGCGGCACTGCGCAGCACACGTCCGCGAACCCCGGCGAGTCAGCATCGGCATGATTCCCGCGGCATGCGGCGAGCCCCGCGAGGATCCGCGGGGCTCGCCGTCGGTGGCAGTGAGGCTGGTTCAGGCGCTCAGCCCACTCACACCACCGCCCGGTCTGATTCGATCGTCGCCCGCTCCGGCGCGTCGGTCGCCCGCTCCGATGCGGCGGCTGCCTGGTTCGGTGCAGCGGCAGCGCCGCTCCGCGCGGCCGACGTGTTCTGCGCGGCCGACCCGCTCTGCGCGGCCGACTGCGGTGAGGCGAGGATCGCATCGAAGACGCGGTTGAGCTCGTCGGCGGCGTCGGCCACGGAATCGATCGACCGGTAGGCGACGTAGCGGTCCGGGCGCACGATGACGACGCCCTCCGAGTTGATCCCGCGGTTCTTCATCCATGCCATCCGCACATCGACGTAGTCGCTGCCTTCGAGCCCGACGGTATGAGCCCTGATCCGCAGGCCGCGGTCAGCGGCGATCTGCTCGGCGGCGGCGACCCAGTCGTGACCGTCTTCGCCGGCAAGGACGAGGAAGTGTCCGCCGTCGACGAGACTGCTGAGGGCGAAGCGCTCGTTCGACTTCTCGACGAAGGCATGGGGGAGCGGATGACCCGGTTTCGTCGACGGTTCGTAGAGTCGGACCGCGTCGATGGGCACATAGTCGGGAGAGCCGTCCGATACGACTGCGGTGGAATCGTAGCGGTACCCGAACTCGACGTTGTGGTGGCGGAACTCCATGGTCTGCGTGCCGATCGCGCGGTTGAGCGCGTGGCGCTTCTCTGCGGCGTTGGGCTTCGAGTCGTCCCAGATGGGTTCGAGCTCCGCCCAGTTCTCAGCCGCGGAGGCCTCCGGAGAGAGGTTGAGGGCTCGGTCGATCGTGAAGTGATTCATCGCCGAGGCGACCGCAGCGTTGACGTTGTCCTGATCGACCGGCTTGCGTTCGGCTTCGTAGGAGTCGAGCAGTGCATCGCCGGCTCTGCCCTCGAGCACGAGAGCGAGCTTCCATGCGAGGTTATAGCCGTCGTGGATCGCAGAGTTGAGTCCGAGGCCTCCGGTCGGCGGGTGCCGGTGGGCTGCGTCCCCGATGATGAAGACGTCCCCGGCGCGGAACCTCTCCGCGACGACGCCTTCCATGATCCACGGTGACACCTTGTGGATCTCGAGCGCCGAGCGATCGACGCCGAGCACCGTGCAGAGGCGGGCGATGACCTGGTCGTCCGTGAGCGCCTCGGCATCATGGGTCGCATAGTCGAGGTGGACGACCCACTCCTCGGACTTCGTGCCCCAGTGCTCCGGGCCCATGGCCACGAGGACTCCTGAGGACCATGATCCCCCGAACTCAGGGTTGACGAGCCAGCGGATGAGCACATCGTCGTCGAGGGCCCATTCCGAGAGGTCGGCGGAGAAGTGGACCGAGACCATCATCATCAGGTCCGTCGGTCCGGTCATCCCGACTCCGAGGGCCGGACCCACCGTGCGGCCCCGGTCCGCGGCGATCGCATACCGGGCGCGCACCGTGTATTCGGAGCCGGAGTCCTTGTCGAGCACTGTCGCGAGGACTCCCTCGTCGAGGAGCTCGACAGCGGTGACCTCGTGATTGAACCGAACGCCGTCGGGACGTCGGTGCAGTCTGCGCGCGTGGTCGAGGAGCAGAGGCTCGAGTCGGATCTGCGGAAGGTTGCATGTGCGCTTCGCACTCGCCGCGATGTAGTCGGGGTCGGTGTAGCCGCCTCCCCAGACCTCGAGGTGGCCGAGGCGACGACCGGAGTATTCGTGATCGCCGACGAGACCGGCGTACCACCCAGTGCTCTTCATGTTCTCCGCTGGGGTGCTGCGCTCCTCGATCGCCGGCGCCACCCCGAGCTCCTCGAAGATCTCCATCGTGCGCTGATTGAGCACGTGGGCCTTCGGCAGCTTCGACGTGTAGGGGAGTGAACTCACCAGGAGGTGATCGACTCCGAGTTTCGACAGGTTCATCGACGCGGACAGTCCTGCGCCTCCGCCTCCGATGATGAGCACGGGTACTTCGATGTCAGCCATGGTGCCTCCTTGCATCCTGGCGCCGGTGCTTCTGTGGCACCGACGGTGGTCCGACGGGAGCGACGAAGTGGACCGCCGCGTGACCTCCACGGTATGAGCTGAATCACTATATTGCAATAGAAAAAAGATATTTTGGCAGGGTCTCGTCGAAATACGCATATGTCTATACTGGCGACATGGCTGCATCTCGGGTCGGAAGCACTCTGTCCGCCGAAGCGTATGACCGTCTGCGGGCGGAGCTTCTGCGGGGATGCTTCACGCCCGGCTCCAAGCTGCGCATCGGCGAGATCGCCGACCGGTTCTCCGTCAGCCCGTCCGTGCTTCGTGAGGCGATGACGAGACTGGCTCAGGACGGACTGCTCAGCGCCAGCCCCCAGCGAGGGTTCTCGGTTCCCGAGCTCACTGCGGGTCTGCTCGAAGATCTCACGCGTGCGCGCCGGATCATCGAAGCCGCCGCGCTGCGGGAGTCGATCGCCGACGGCGATCTGGCGTGGGAGTCCCTGGTGCTGGCGGCCCATCACACGCTTGAGAAGACGCGCTTCACCGACGAGGGCGGGCACATCACCGGGGAGTGGGATCGCGCTCACAGGGCGTTTCATGCCGCCATCCTCGCCGGTGGACGGAGTGAGACCCTGGCGAAGGTCGCGACGGATCTGCGTGCCCGCTCCGAACTCTTCGTCCATTGGTCCCGCGAGCTCGTCGCCGATGAGACCCGCGACGTGCCCGAGGAGCATCGGCGGATCGCCGAGCTCTCGGTCGCCCGTGATGTCGCCGGCGCTGTGGAGGCGCTCGAATGCCATATCCAGCGGTCCGCCGACGTGCTCATCGCGAGTGCGGGCTCTCAGATCAGCGCGTGACCGTTCCACTGGGGGCGTGATCGATCCACCGGGGGAGTGCCCTGATTATGCCCGTGAACGTTCTGCCGGCGAATGCGAAGAACCCCGCGGAATCCGCGGGGTTCTCGTTCTGTGGTGGCTCCGACCGGCGTCGATCCGGTGACCTTTCGATTTTCAGTCGAACGCTCTACCAACTGAGCTACAGAGCCTGGTCGCCGACATACGTGATGCATGCCGAGAGAAACAAAGGCTCTTCCGAAGAAGAGCCTTATGCTCCGCGACCCTGACGGGACTCGAACCCGCGACCTCCGCCGTGACAGGGCGGCGCGCTAACCAACTGCGCCACAGGGCCTTGCTGTTGTGGTGTGCGACCTTTCGATCTTACACCGTACCCCCAACGGGATTCGAACCCGTGTCGCCGCCGTGAAAGGGCGGTGTCCTAGGCCTCTAGACGATGGGGGCCTAGTTTGCTCTCGGATTCCCCGTGGGCAACGACGTTAAGCTTATCCCAACCATTTCCGAGAATGCAAAACAGATCCCGGTGTCCTCCGTCACAGATTTCCGGGCCCCGAAATCGGCTTCCGCAGGAGCCCTCGACCCCTCCTTCTCACCCCATCGCCGAGGCGCTCGCACCGCCCCGTCCGACCCCGCCGAGGCGGTCGTGCGGTGCCCACCCCGCCGAGGCGGCCGTGCGCATCCGTGACCGCCCCACCCCACCTCGGCGAGGGGATGACGACGAGGTGAACGGGGAAGGATCCCGTGTCACGGGTGCCCGATAGGATCGGGCCATGGAGTACCTGAGCGAGGAGGAATTCGAGGCGATCCTCGACAAGGCGATCGAGGACCTGCCTGCCGGGGTCACCGACGAGCTCGACAACGTCGCCCTCTTCGTCGAGGACGCGCCCGAGGACGGGAGCCCGACGCTGCTCGGCCTCTACGACGGCACTCCGATCGGCGAGCGCGGGCAGCGTGGCCTCGAGATGCCCGACACGATCTTCCTCTACCGCAACAACCTCATCGCCTACGCCGAGGACCGTGACCACCTCCGCGAGGAGATCGTCGTGACGATCGTCCACGAGATCGCCCACTTCTACGGCATCGACGACGACCGCCTCCACGAAATCGGTTGGGGGTGACAAGGCACCTGACCTCAATCTCCCCGCGTGAACAGGAGGGAAACAGGCTACCGGCGAGTTCGCGGACGCGCCATTGATTGGCATTGGACTTGACGCTTCGCCTATTGTGGGCGGGTACGGAAACAGCAATCGAGAACAACATTCCGTCCGTATCGACGCGGGACATCTCGGGGCCGCCGGGCCTTGGAGGGTGTCCCGTTCGGTCCACGGGCAGGAGGCACGATCCCCCCTATGACAGTTGCATCCAAACCGGCAAGCGCGGCGACCCCGGCCGTCCGAGTCCTCAATCTCGCAGGAATCGACTACAGCCTGCACAGCTTCGACCACGATCCCGCCACCCGACGCTACGGCTCGGAGGCCGCCGACAAGCTCGGCGTCGGATCCGACCAGGTGTTCAAGACCCTGATGATCCAGGTCGACGGCTCGCCCGTCACCGCCCTCGTCCCCGTCTCCGGACAGCTCGACCTCAAGGCGCTGGCCTCGGCGCGGGGAGCGAAGAAGGCCCAGCTCGCCGGCGTCGCCGAGACCGAGCGCCGCACCGGCTACCCCGTCGGCGGGGTCTCCCCGTTCGGGCAGCGCCACGCCGTGCCCGTCGTCATCGACCGCACCGCCCTCGAGCACGCCTCCGTCTTCGTCTCCGCCGGCCGCCGCGGACTCGAGATCGAGATCCGACCCGAGGACCTCGTCATGCTCACGAACGCGCAGGTCGCGAAGATCGCCGCTCTCGACTGAGCGATCCGCCGGCAGGCTCAGCGCACGCGCACCCTCAGGCCCATTCGACGTCACCGACGTTCGGATGGGCCTGACCTGCTGTGAGGTCGGCGAACATCGCCAGTGCCGGGTCCACCTCGGCGACGGGGACGAGGACGGTCAGCCCCACCTCGGCGCCGTAGCTGGCCCGCACCGACCATCCCCGCACCTCGGCGGCTCGTTCGAGGGCGTTCGCCCGGGCATAGTCGACGCTGGCACGCACCGGGACGAGTTCCCGTCTGACCACGACGGGGGCGCGATCGACCGCCGCCGAGGCGGCCTGACCGTACGCGCGCACGAGTCCCCCGCACCGAGCAGGGTCCCGCCGAAGTACCTGGTGACGACCGCGACGACAAAGGTGAGCTCGTGGCCGAGGACGACGTCGAGGATCGGAGCGCCCGCGGTCCCGGCCGGTTCGCCGTCGTCGCTGAACCGCTGGGTGCGGGAGTCGGGATCGAGGACGAACGCGGTGCAGTGGTGACGGGCCTTGGGGTGGAGGGCGCGCTGCTCGGCGATGACCTCGCGGGCCTCGGCCTCATCGGCGACCGGGGCGACGAGGCCTAAGAACTTCGAGCGCTTGATCTCGATCTCGGCCTCGGCGCGGTCGGTGATCGTCCGGTAGGGCATGCGGCCCACTCTAGCGAAATGCCACCGGCACGCCCTGACCTGCCCTGCGCAGTCCCGACCTCCTCTACCATGGCCGTAGGCGGCGCCGCCGCACCGAACCCCACGGCGAAAGGCCATCGACATGGAGAAGTTCAGCGACGCGGAGCTCGAGGCGATCCGAGCCGAGTCGGCCCGTGCCTACGATCTCGACCGGGCCCACGTCTTCCACTCGTGGTCAGCGCAGAGGACGCTCGACCCGATGACCGTCTCCCGGACCGAGGGCTCCTACATCTATGACGGCGAGGGCCGGCCGCTGCTCGACTTCTCCTCCCAGCTCGTCAACACGAACATCGGTCACCAGCACCCGAAGGTCGTCGCCGCGATCAAGGAGCAGGCCGACCTCATCTGCACGATCAGCCCCGCCCACGTCAACGCCGCCCGCTCCGAGGCCGCCCGCCTCATCACCGAACGCACCCCGGCAGGCCTCGACCACGTCTTCTTCACCAACGGCGGCGCCGACGCGAACGAGCACGCGATCCGCATGGCCCGCCTCCACACCGGCAAGCACAAGGTCCTTTCCCGCTACCGGTCCTACCACGGCGGCACCCAGACGGCGATCAACGTCACCGGGGATCCGCGGCGGTGGAGGAACGACCTCGGCGACTCCGGCGTCGTCCACTTCTTCGGTCCCTTCCTCTACCGCAGCGAGTTCGACTCGACCACCGAGGCCGAGGAGACCGAGCGCGCCCTGCGCCACCTGCGGCGCACGATCGAACTCGAAGGCCCCTCGACGATCGCGGCGATCGTCCTCGAGTCCATCCCCGGCACCGCCGGCATCATGATCCCGACCCCCGAATACATGCAGGGTGTGCGCGCACTCGCCGACGAGCACGGCATCGTCCTCATCGCCGACGAGGTCATGGCCGGGTTCGGCCGCACCGGGAAGTGGTTCGCCTTCGAGCACTTCGACATCGTCCCCGACATCATCACCTTCGCCAAGGGCGTCAATTCCGGGTATGTGCCGCTGGGTGGGGTGATCATGAGCAACGACATCTACGACTCCTTCGCCGAGGTGGCCTACCCCGGAGGGCTGACGTACTCCGGTCATCCGCTCGCGTGCGCCGCCGCGGTCGCGACGATCGATGCGATGGAGAACGAGGGGATGGTCGAGCACGCGGCCCGCATCGGCGAGGAGATCATCGGACCCCGCCTGCGCCAGATCGCCGAGTCCTCGAAGCACGTCGGCGAGGTCCGCGGCACGGGTGCGTTCTGGGCGATCGAACTCGTCTGGGACAAGGAGACGAAGGAACCGCTCGCCCCCTACGGCGCAGGCTCGCCCGAGGTCGCCTCGGTGCTCGCGTCTCTCAAGGAGTACGGTCTCGTCGCGTTCACCAACTACCACCGCATCCACGTCGTCCCGCCGATCAACATCAGCGAGGACGACCTCGAGAAGGGCCTCGGGATCCTCGACAAGGTCCTCACCGACCTCGATTTCGCCCGCTGAGGCAGCTACCTCGCGTCGTGGGTGAATGCGCCGCCGAGGACGGTGGCGCGCACGGGGATGTCGGCGATGTCGGCAGGCGCCACCTCGGCGGGATGGGCATCGAGGGCGACGAAGTCGGCGAGCTTCCCACGTGAAAGGGTCCCCTTCTCGGCTCCCTGCCCCGAGGCGATCGCGGCGACCGAGGTGTAGGCGGCGATCGCCTCGGCGGGAGAGAGCCTCTCGGAGGCCGCGCCCATGACGTCGCCCTCCCGGGTGGCGCGGGTGACGAAGGCGCCGATGCCGCGCAGGGCGGTGCCGTCGGCACACGGTCGATCCGAGCTGCCCGGCAGCAGGACCCCGGCGTCGACGAAGGACTTCGCGCGGTAGAGCAGCCTCCGACGCTCGGGCCCGAGCGAGCGGTTCATCCCATCCCCGATCGCTTCGGCGAACGCGGCCTGCGGGGTCACGGCGATGCCGTGGGAGGCCAGGGTCTCAAGGTGCTCGTCGTGGACGAGGCCCGCATGCTCGATCCGGTTGGGCACGGCCCGTCTGCCGAAGCGGGTCTGGGCTTCGACGATGTACGCGATCGCCGCATCGACGGCGGCGTCGCCGATCGCGTGGACGGCGAGTGACCATCCGGAGGCGTAGGTGTCGAGGATGCGCTGCCGCAGCTCCTCGGCATCGGCCTGGAGGTAGCCGGGATGGTCACGGCCCTCGTAGTTCTCCCGCAGCGCCGCGGTCTCCCCGGACATCGCCCCGTCCATGAAGAACTTCACCGGTCCGATGCTGATCATGTCGTCGCCGAGGCCGGTGCGCAGTCCCGCGTCGAGGCCGATGCCGAAGCCGTCGGCGGAGTTCGCGGCGATCGGGTGGAGGCCGTCGGCCTGGGGCATGAGCTGGGCTCGGGCGCGCAGTTTGCCCTCCTCGCGGGCGCGCAGGTACGCAGAGATCTCGATGGGGGAGTGGCCGATCCACCCGTAGGCGATGCCGCACTCCCCGAACGAGGTGATGCCCTCTCTCGCATACTGCGCGGTGGCGAGGTCGAGGGCGTCGACGATCGTCTCGAGCGAGTACGGGCGGATGAGGTCCTGGACGAGTCCCTGCGCGGTCTCCTCGACAAGGCCCGTCGGGTGCCCGGCGGCGTCGCGGACGACCTTCCCGCCGATGGGGTCGGCGAAGTCGGCATCGAGGATGCCGGCGAGCTTCATCGCCGCGGTGTTGACGATCGCCGCGTGCCCGGAGGTCTGGCGCATGAACAGGGGTCGGTCGCCGGTGATCTCGTCGAGGCGGCTCAGTTCCGGGTACTGTCCGTCGTAGTCGCGGTGGGCGAAGCCGGTCGCCTCGATCCACTCCCCGGCAGGGGTGACTGCGGCCGCCTTCTCAAGGGCCGCGTAGACGTCGGGCAGCCCGCCCGGCATCGCCGTGACGTCGACCGAAGCGAGCGTGAGGCCGTACCACGTCGTGTGGCAGTGAACGTCGTTGAAGCCGGGCAGCACGATCGCCCCGCCGAGCGACTCGACGCGGTCGGCGCTGATCCCGTCGAGCTCCTCGTCGAAGCCGATGATCCGCCCGGAGCTCACGCCGATCTTCGTCGCCCGGGGGCGGGCGGGGTCGAGGGTGTGCGCGTCGAGATCGGTGAAGATCGCGTCGATTCTCACGGAGTGCCTTTCGCGTGTGCGTTCAGAGTCTCGGCCCGCGGATCGCAGAGTCGGTGATGCAGTGGACGATGGCCGGTCCCCGGTGGGCCAGTGCCGCGGCGAAGGCCTCCCGGAAGTCCTCGGTCCGTTCGACCCGGATCCCGAGTCCCCCGAACGCCGTGGCCATCGCCGCGAAGTCCGGGTTCTCAAGCGTCGTTCCCGTCGCCCGACCCGGGTAGTCGCGGTCCTGATGACCGCGGATCGTGCCGTAGACCGAGTTGTCGTTGATGACGATCGTGACATCGACCCCGTACTGGACGGCCGTCGCGAGCTCCTGCCCGGTCATGAGGAAGTCCCCGTCGCCGGCGATGCAGAACACCGTCCGGTCGGGGGCGACAAGTCCCGCGGCGACCGCGGCCGGCAGACCGAAGCCCATCGACCCGTTCCGCGGCCCCAGCGCCGAGGGGAATCCGTGCGTGGGCAGGAACCGCGTCGCCCACCCGGAGAAGTTCCCCGCCCCGTACGTGATGATCGCGTCCGCCGGCAGCAGCTCCCTGACGTGGGTGAACGCCTCGTCCATGTCGACGAAGGTGCGGTCATAATCCTTCGCCGAGGCGGCCGTGGCCACCTCGTTTGCCCCTCCCGGCTCCTTCGCCGAGGCGGCTCCCGCCGAGATCGCCCCTGCCGGGACCGGGACCGGCTTCGGCTCCCGCCAGTCCAACAGCTCAGCGCGGGCCTCCTGGATCCAGGAGGGCAGGGTCGTGTCGTCGGAGCCGGCGTCGTCGGCCGCCCCGCCTCTCGTCCCACCGTCTGCCACCTCGGCGATGCTGCCGTCAGCGGAGACCGTGTACGCGGGGGTCCCGTCCTCGGTGAAGAGTCGTTCGGCGAACCGGTTCACCGAGGTGACGATGTGCTCGTCGAGACGCCCGAAGTGCCCGTGCGCGTCCGGATCGGGACCGATGATGATCGTGCGCTGATCCGTGCCGATCGTGAACCCGTCGGTGGCGACATCGGTGCGCACGCAGCCGAGGAAGATGTGGAGGTCGGCCTCGGCGAACACCCGCTTCGCCACGGGAGCGGCACCGTAGCCGAGGATCCCGAGGAAGTTCGGCGCATCGTGGTCGATGCCGTCGTAGGCGCGGAACGTGGCGATGACGCCGAGCCCGCGGTCGCGCGACCACTGGGCGATGCGCTCGGCGGTGGCCGGGTCCCAGTCCTCGCCGCCGATGACGAGCACGGGACGTTCGGCCTGGTCGATGCGGGCGCGCAGCTCGGTGAGGTCCCCGTCGGCCGGGGCTGGGACTCCGAGCGCCCGCGGGGCCAGCACCGGCGCGGATGTCCGCTCGGTGAGCACCTCCTCGGGCAGGCCGATGATCACGGGTCCCGGCCGGCCGGACACGGCGGTGTGGAGGGCATCGACGACCACCTCGGCGGCCTTGTCAGGATCGTCGAGGACGAGGACCTTCTTCGCCGTCGTTCCGAACCACGCGGAAAGGTCGAACTCCTGGAACGCCTCACGCCCGCGCGCGGCGGTGGGGATGAGGCCGACGAAGACGACGAGCGGGGTCGCATCCTGGTAGGCGGTGTGGACGGCGGCCATGACGTTCGCCGCCCCCGGCCCGCGGGTGACCATGGCGATGCCGGGGATCCCGGTCATCCGCCCCTCGGCCACTGCCATATAGCCGGCACCGCTCTCCTGCCGGCACACGATGGTCTCGATCGGGGAGTCGTGGAGGCCGTCGAGGACGTCGAGGTACGACTCCCCGGGCACGAGATACGCCCGCCTCACTCCGTGGGCCTCGAGCTCCTCGACGATGAGATGGCCGGCGGTCTGTGACTCGGTGACATCCATGATTCATGCTTATCACTCTTTCGTCTCAAGTGGGCACCGCGGTGTCCACGCGTTCGAGGGGAGGCCGTATGATCGTCAGCACAACGGATTCCGCACCAGCGCACCACCAGCCAGGAGGCTCCAGCATGACCGGCATCGATTCCGACGATTTCCCGGGAGGCGCCCCCTTCGCCTCCGGCCTGTCCTCGGACAGGGGCGGCAAGCCGGTGTCGACCCGCCAGGGCTTCCTCACTCGGCCGGAGAAGGCCAGGCTCGAACGTGACCCGGGGATGCCTGCGAGCACGTGGCGGCTGCGCTCGGACGCATGGGAGTACCTCAAGTACGCGATCAAGCGCCTCGTGATGAGCGGCGGAGACTTCTCGATGATCGCCGCCGACGGTGAGGTCTGGCGGTCCCTGCGGTCGCTGAAGACGATCGAGCTCTACTGGGGCGGGTTCGGTCAGCGCTACGTCGAGGAGATCGCCCAACTCCTCTCCGACGGCGAATTCGACAAGGCCCATGACATGATCACCCGCGCGGTCAACCGGCTGCGGGGAACGACGGTGCCGGACACGATCGACGAGGAGCTCACCGAGGAGGAGCGTGCGGAGATCCGCGACCGGCAGGACCCGCGGCCCCGCTTCGAGGTCCTCATCGTCGACGAGACGACCGAGGGTGGGCGCGACGAACTCCACGCCGACCTGCTCAAGCTCCGCAGCGCCTCCGACCAGTTCATCTACGACTACGTCATCGTCCCCACCGCCGATGACGCCGTCGTCGCCGCGCTGACGAACCCCAACCTCCTCGCGTGCGTCATCCGCCCCGGTTTCACAGACCGCACCCGCGAAGTGCTCAGCCGCGATCTCCGCAACGCCGTGGCGCTCGCCCACGAGGGCACGACCTCGTCGCCGACGGGTCCGATGAGCCCGCTCAACTCGGTTCGCCGGGTGCTGCGGCTGGCCGACACGCTCGCGGGCCTGCGCCCCGAACTCGACCTCTACCTCATGGCCGGAGCCCACATCGAGAGCCTCGCCGGGGCGCTCACCCACCGCTTCCGCCGGGTGTTCCGGCGCGAGGACCAGTTCGAACTCCACCTCTCCCTGCTCCGCCGTGTCCAGCACCTCTACGACACCCCGTTCTTCGCCGCCATCCAGGAGCACGCGAGGCGGCCGGCCGGCGTCTTCCACGCTCTGCCCGTCTCCCGTGGCGGTTCGGTCGTCGGGTCGAAATGGATCTCCGACTTCGTCGACTTCTACGGCCTCAACCTCCTGCTCGCCGAGACGAGCGCGACCTCCGGTGAGCTCGACTCGCTCCTCGCCCCCGTGCGCACCCTGAAGAAGGCACAGTCGCTGGCGGCCCGCGCGTTCGGGGCGAAGCGGACGTACTTCGTCACCAACGGCACGTCGACGGCGAACAAGATCGTCCACCAGGCCGTCGTCGCCCCGGGCGAGATCGTCATGGTCGACCGCAACTGCCACAAGTCCCACCACCATGCGCTCATGCTCACCGGCGCCCGCCCTGCCTACCTCGAGGCGTACCCGCTCAACGACTTCGCGTTCTACGGCGCGGTGCCCCTGCACCGGATCAAGCAGCTCCTCCTCGACTATCGGGCCGCCGGCCGCCTCGACGAGGTGCGGATGATCACGCTGACGAACTGCACGTTCGACGGCATCGTCTACGACCCCGAGCGCGTCATGGCCGAGTGCCTCGCGATCAAGCCCGACCTCGTCTTCCTCTGGGACGAAGCGTGGTTCGCCTTCGCCCGCTTCCACCCCGTCACCCGCAAGCGCACCGCGATGGTCGCGGCCGAACGCCTCGACGAGACCCTGCGGACGAACTCCCACGATGCGGCCTACCGGGAGCAGCGCAAGCGCCTGTTCGATCCCGTCACCGGGGAGCCGGCCCCCGACGAGGTGTGGCTGAACGAGACCCTGCTCGCTCCGCCGGACGCGACGATCCGCGTCTACGCGACCCAGTCGACGCACAAGACGCTCACCGCGCTGCGGCAGGGCTCGATGATCCACGTCTACGACCAGGAGTTCGGCTCCGGCGCCGAGGAGGCCTTCCACGAGGCGTACATGACGCACACCTCGACGTCGCCGAACTACCAGATCCTCGCCTCCCTCGACCTCGGCCGCCGGCAGGTGGAGATGGAGGGCTTCGCGCTCGTCCAGAAGCAGCTCGACCTCGCTGTCAGCCTCGCCTCGGCGGTGGCCAGGCACCCGCTGCTGAAGAAGACGTTCCGCGTGCTCACCGCCAAGGACCTCATCCCCGCCGAGTACCGGGAGACGACCCGGTCGATGCCGCTGCGGGATGGACTCGCGACGTTCTGGAACGCGTGGACGACGGACGAGTTCGTCGTCGACCCCAGCCGGATCACCGTCGAGATCACCGGCACCGGCGTCGACGGGGACACGTTCAAGCACGAGTACCTCATGGACCGCTACGGCATCCAGGTGAACAAGACGAGCCGGAACACCGTGCTCTTTATGACGAACATCGGCACCTCCCGATCCGCCGTCGCCTACCTCATCGAGGTCCTCGTCAAGCTCGCCGAGCGGTTCACTGACCCGTACAAGGTCGGCCCCTCCGACGCCTCGACCGAGCCGAGCGCGGTGATGCCGCCCCTGCCGGACTTCAGCGCCTTCGCCCCCGAGTACGCCGCCGAGGTGCCCGCCGACGACCCCGCGGCGCAGCTGCCCGACGGGGATCTCCGGTCGGCCTACTACGCGGGCCTGCGGCAGAAGTCCGTCGAGTACGTCCTCCCGCACGAACTGCGGCGGCGCGTCGAGAACGGGGAGGCCCCGGTCTCGGCCGGGTTCGTCACCCCGTACCCGCCAGGGTTCCCCGTGCTCGTGCCCGGTCAGGTCATCACCGCCGAGGTGCTCGACTTCATGTCCGCCCTCGACACCCGGGAGATCCACGGCTACGACGCCCGCCTGGGCTACCGCGTCATCCTCGCCGAGGTGGCCGGAGAGGCAGAGGTCACCGACGTATAGGTTACGGACAGTGTGACCTGTGCCATACTCGGTGCATGGACATCCGACTCGAACCCGGAGACATCGATCCCTCAGTCCCGCCCTCAGGGCCCGGCTGCGTCGAGTGCGAGGAGACCGGCGGGTGGTGGGTCCACCTGCGCCGGTGCGCGGCATGTGGGCACATCGGCTGCTGTGACACCTCGCCCTCACAGCACGCGAGCAGGCACGTCAAGGAGACCGGCCACCCGGTCACCCGCAGCTACGAGCCCGGGGAGGAGTGGTTCTTTGACTTCCGCACCGAGCAGGCCTTCGAGGGCCCGGAGCTCGCGCCGCCCCTGGCCCACCCCGAATCCCAGTCCGTGCCCGGGCCCGCCGACCGCGTGCCGGCAGACTGGATGGACAAGATCCACCGCTGAGGCCCACCCCTGAGAGAGGACTCCCCATGACCACCGACAAATCGATCCACGAGCAGATCAACGCCGCCGTCGAGGAGGAGCGCGAGCTGCGCCGCCGCCTCGGGCAGGGAGAGATCACCGAGGAGCACGAGCACCAGCGCATCGCACAGCTCGAGGGCGAGCTCGACCAGCTCTGGGACCTGCTGCGCCAGCGCCAGGGAGAGCGCGACGCCGGACGCGATCCCAACCTCGCCAAGGAGCGTCCCGTGAGCGAAGTCGAGGGCTACCTCCAGTGACCGAGGCCGTCCAAGGCTCAGGGGACTCCGTCGAGGACGCACCCGAGTACGACTTCGTCATCGTCGGCTCGGGGCCGGTGGCGGTCCGCTCGCGGCCAACCTCGCCGAGGAGGGGTTCACCGTCGCCGTCCTCGAGGCCGGCGGGAACCACGAGTGCGGGTACTACGACACCCCCGTCATGCAGGCCTATGCGAGCGAAGACCCCGACATGGTGTGGAACTTCGCCGTCTCCCACTACGACGATCCCACCCGGGGGCGGGAGGACTCGAAATGGGACGACGACCTCGGCGGGATCCTCTATCCCCGCGGATCGACGCTCGGCGGCAGCACCGCGGTGAGCGCGATGGTCCACATCGCCCCGCAGCCCCGGGACTGGGACGGACTCGCGGAGCTCACCGGCGATGAGAGCTGGGGGCACGGCCCGATGCGGGAGATCTTCGAGCGCATCGAGGACTGGCAGGGCGTCGACGCCCTGCCGCTGCCCGGTGACAGCGAGGCCGACCGGGACGCGAAGGCCCGCCACGGGCGCGACGGGTGGTTGCAGACGACACGGGCGGACCCCGCGATCGCCGGCCGGGAACCCCGCTTCCTCGACATCATCAACGCCACCGAGACGACGAGTCGGCAGCTCTTCGGCATCCCCGAGGACATCTCCCTGCCGCGCGACATCAACGCCGCCGACACCCCGCCGAGCTATCAGGGCATGTCCTTCGTCCCCGTCGCCGCCGGCGGCGGCCGGCGCAACGGCAGCCGGGAGCGCCTGCTCGCCGCACGCGCCGCACATCCGGATCGGCTGACGATCATCGAGGATGCGCTCGCCACCCGGGTGCTCTTCGACGGCACCCGTGCGATCGGCGTCGAATACCTGGCCGGGGCCGGACTCTACGCTGCGACCCCGCCGGAGCGACGCTCCGATGATCCCTCGCCGAGGCGGTCGGCCGTCCGTGCCCGCAACGAAGTCATCGTCGCGGCAGGGGCCTTCAACACCCCGCAGCTGCTCAAGCTCTCGGGCATCGGACCGGCGGCGGAGCTTGAGGAGTTCGGGATCCCCGTCGTCGTCGACGCGCCTGGGGTGGGGGAGAATCTCCACGACCGGTATGAGGTCTCCGTCGTCAACGAACTCGATGCCGACTTCCCGATCTTCGACGACTCGACGCTCGACCTGCCGGCGCCGGGTGAGCCCGATGACCATCTGCTGCGCGAGTGGAAGGACGATCGCGGCGGGCCGTACTCGACGAACGGGTCGCTCGCGGCGATGGTCGCGCACACGAGCGCCGGGGACGGGGACAACGCCGACGTCATCATCTTCTCGCTCGCGGCGGACTTCCACGGGTACTACCCGCACCACTCCTACGATGCGAAGCCGCACCACGATCGGATGAGCATGCTCGTCCTCAAGGGGTGGACGCGGGACCGAGCGGGCTCTGTGCGACTGCGCTCGGCGGATCCGCGCGATGTGCCCGACATCCGCATGCGGTACTTCGACGAGGGGTCTCCCGGGTGGGAGCGCGACCTCGACGGGGTCGTCGACGGACTCGAGATGGCGCGGACGATCGTCGGCAGCATCGAGAACACGAAGGTTGTGCGCGAACTCGTGCCCGGTGCCGAAGTCGCCAGTCGCGAGGAGCTGCGCGAGTTCGTCAAGCGCGAGGCGTGGGGCCACCATGCCTGCGGAACGGCGAAGATCGGCACTGACGATGACCCGATGGCCGTCCTCGACGGAGACCTGCGCGTGCGCGGGGTCGAGGGTCTGCGCGTCGTCGATGCGAGCGTGTTCCCCGACACCCCGGGCTTCTTCATCGCCAGCGCCGTCTACATGGTCAGCGAGAAGGCCTCGGACCAGATCATCGCGGAGTATCGCGACCGCTGAGTGCCGCTGGTGCCGAGGGGACCACTGCGCGGCGAAGGGACTGCCCAGAGCTCGTCCCCTCGCCGCGGAGCAGTCCGCTCGGCGGACAACAGAAATGAAGTGCCGCCACTCTCTGGACCATTTGATGTTGTTTGCTGTACATTAATGACTTATGGTCACGGTCTTCAGTTCGAAAGAACTGCGGGATCTCGGGTTCTCCGACTCCCGTCTGCGCGAACTCCTGGACTGCTGTGCGAAACAGGTGAGACGAGGCCACTTCGTGCTGTGGGAGGAGTGCGCGAATGATGAGCACGCTGTGCTCCATGACCTCCACGTGGAGACCGGCCGGCCCTATCCCCAGCAGTTCGATGACATCCGCGACAACACTGAGCAGCTGAAGATCCTCGTGCGCTCATACGCAGGGGAGCTCCTTCCCGATGCCGTCTTCTCGCACATCTCCGCTGCCATCATCCACGGGCTCGATCCCGCCTTCCCGGCAGCGAGCGCAATGGAGATCATTCGACCCAACTTCCACCGGGTCACGACCAGGTGCATCTGCCACCAGCGGACACTGCGGGATGACGAGAAGGACCGTGTCGGGGATCTGCCGGTGACGGCTATGCGACGCACGCTGCTCGACATCGCTCACGACTATCCGCTGGAGACATCGGTGCCTCTGATCTCTCAGGCTCTGCGCGAAGGGAGAATCGACAAGAGCTCCCTTCAGAACGGGATCCGGCCGCGCACGCGTGGCTGCGCGGTTGCACGGAGGGCAGTCGAGCTCGCGAGTCCCTTGTACGAGTCTGCAGGTGAGGCATTGTGCGCCGTGAAGTTCCACCGCTTCGGGATCACCGGCATGGTTCCGCAGGTCGGCTCGTACGATGCCAACGGCTCCTGGATCGCCCGCAACGACTTCCGACACGAGTCTTTGCCGCTCGCCGTCGAGTTCCACGGACTCGGCAAGTACTTCCTCAACGAGGGCGGCCCTGATCAGGCGAGTGCGAAGAACCATGAACGGCACATGAAGCTGCTCAACTCCGGGCTGCGCGTGTTCAACCTCGTGTGGGGGGACCTCTTCCGCGCCCAGCCGTTCCGGCAGATCAAGGCCGAGCTCGACGCGCTCGCCTCATCGAGACCGCCACTTAGCGCCGAGACCGACACTTCTAAGCGTCGGTCTCGGCGTTAACTGGCGGTCTCGATGCTCAGCCGCTGCTCTCGGGGCTGAAGCGCTCGATGTAGCGGCGCTGCCACGGCGTCTCGACCGCGCGGGGGTCGTAGTGCTCACGGACGAAGGCGACCGCCTCGGCAGGCGGGACCCCGTCGAGGATGGCGATGCATGCCAGCGCAGTGCCTGTCCGACCGCGGCCGCCGAGGCACGCGACGCCGACGCGCTCGGACTGCGACCGGGTCCACGCCTCGGTGAAAGCGGCAGCGGCGTTTCCAGAATCGTGCGGCAGGCGGAAGTCAGGCCACCTCACCCAGCGGTGCTCCGTCAACGCTCGACCTCCGGCCACCGTACCGCCGACCACTCCACTCGCCCTCGCCTCGAACTCCCGGCGCGAGCCGAGCAGGATGAGCTCGAAGTCCGCCGGCCCTGAGCCGCCTGAGCCTCCGACGTCACCAGAGTGTGCGAGCGAGCGCCCGCGCACCAGGCGACCTGACGGCAGCTCGAGGACGCCCGGCTCCGTGGCCTCCCACGTGGTCACAGCGTCCCTTGAGCGGACTGCGTCGGGGCGAGGGGACCGCTCCGGGCTGGTCCCCTCGCCCGCAACAGGTCCGCTCGGCGACTCCGACGTCTCACTCGAGCTGCCCCGGGTGGAGGACCCGGGAGAGGAAGTGCTTCGTGCGCTCGTGCTGGGGGTTGCCGATGACCTCGCGCGCGGGACCCTCCTCGACGACGACGCCGCCGTCCATGAAGACGACGCGGTCGGCGACCTGCCGGGCGAACTCCATCTCGTGGGTGACGACGACCATCGTCATCCCCGCCTCGGCGAGACTGCGCATGACGAGGAGGACATCGCCCACGGTCTCCGGATCAAGCGCTGAGGTGGGCTCGTCGAAGAGCATGAGGTTCGGGTCCATTGCGAGCGCTCGGGCGATCGCGACGCGCTGCTGCTGACCGCCGGAGAGCTGGTCGGGGTAGCGGTCGGCGAGTTCGGCGAGACCGACCTGCGTGAGCTTCTCACGCGCCACCTTCTCCGCCTCCGCCTTGCCGCGCCGCAGCACTCGGCGCTGCGAGATCGTGCAGTTGTCCACAACGGTGAGGTGGGGGAAGAGGTTGAACGCCTGGAAGACCATGCCGACGTGGCGGCGGAGGCTGTTGATCTCGACGTCGGGGTCCGTCGCGTCGTAGCCGGCGACGGTGATCGTGCCCGCATTGGGCTGTTCGAGGAGGTTGACGCAGCGCAGCAGCGTCGACTTGCCCGACCCTGAGGGGCCGATGAGGCAGACCACCTGTCCGGGCTCGACCTCGAGGTCGATGCCCTTGAGCACCTCGACGTCGCCGTAGGACTTGTGGAGGCCGGTGATCGTGCAGCCCTCGGCATGGATGTTCTCTGCCGGATTCGATGTGGTCGACATGTCCACCTACTTCTTGATCTTCGCGGTGCGGGATTCGAACCGTCTGGCCAGCAGCCCGAGCGGAACGGTGATGACGAGGTAGCAGACGCCGGCGACGACGAGCGGGGTGAGGCCCGCCTCGGGATTCGAGATCGCCTCCCGGCCGAACTTCGTCAGTTCGTACTGCGACGCGGTGAGCCCGAGGATGTAGATGAGCGAGGAGTCCTTCGTCATGAGGATGATCTCGTTCGTCAGCGGCGGCAGGATGATCCGGAACGCCTGCGGGATGACGATCGTGACCATCGCCCTCGTATGCGACATGCCCAGTGATCGGGCGGCCTCGTACTGACCTTTCGGCACCGCCTGGAGTCCGGCGCGGATCGTCTCGGCGATGTAGGCGGACTCGACGATGCCGAGCGCGAGCATGACCGTGACGTACGTGTCCATGCGGATGCCGAACGCGTAGGGCACCGCGTAGCCGAAGGCGAGGAAGACGAGGAGGGCGGGAACGCCGCGGAAGAGCTCGATGTAGGCTGTCGCGATCCACCGGTACGGGGCGACCGAGGAGATCTTCATGAGCGCGAGCAGGATGCCGAGCGAGAGCGCGAGGACGAACCCGAGCGCGGTGTAGATGAGGGTGTTGACCAGTGCCGTGGTGATGACCGCGGGGAACTGCGCGGCGATGACCTCGGGGTTGAAGAATTTGAGGTAGATCGTCTGCCAGTCGGCGAAGAACGCCGCGGCGAGGACGGCGATGATGAGGATGGCGTATTGGATGCCGCGCGATGTCCGTTCGCGCTGGCGCACGCTGAGAGCCAAGGTGTCTCCAAGGATCAGGGCTCGGCCTGAGATCGGTCAGGGCTCGAGCCGAAGGCGGGTCGGGTGCGTCGGGCGACGCTGGTGGTCCGCACACGGCTGGGGTCCGAGCGGCGAACGATCGCCGGTCGGACCCCAGGTGGGTGCATCAGCCCTGTGAGGCTCCGCGGTCGGCTTCCGGAATCCGGGCCGCGTCGGCGACATCGCCGAACCACTTGTCGACCGACTGATCGTAGGACCCGTCCTCGTACAGGCGCTGCATCGTGTTCTCGAACGCGTCGAGCATCGGCTTGTTGCCCTTCTTCACGGCGGCCCCGAGGACCTCTCCCGTGTCGAACTCCTCGACGAAGACGAGCTTGTCATCGGCGGCGACCGCCGTCGAGATGATCGAGATGTTGCCGATGACCGAGTCGACCTGCCCGGTCTGGATCGCCTGGGTCATCAGTCCCGAGTCCTCGAACTGGACGGGGGTCGCGCCGTTGTCCTTCGCGTACGTCTCACCCGTCGTCGCCTGCTGGACGCCGACCTCCTTGCCCTTGACGTCGGCGATGCCCTTGATGCCGGACTCCTTCGTCGCCATGAGCCCGAGGTTGTCCTTGAGATAGGGGGCCGAGAAGTCCATCTTCGTCTTCCGGTCCTCCGTGATCGACATGCCGGAGATCGCGATGTCGCACTGTGAGGTGTCGAGTGCGGAGCCGGACTGGATGGCCTCGAAGGCCGTGGTGATGACGTTGAGCTCGACACCGAGGTCGTCGGCGAGGCCCTGCGCGAGGTCGATGTCGAAGCCGACGTTCTCCCCGTTCTCGACGAACTCGAACGGTTCGTAGGGGATGTCGGAGCAGACGGTGAGCTGTCCTTCGCTGACGACGGGGACTCCGCCCTCAGCCGTCGGCCCCGCATCCGACCCCGAGCCGCCCCCGCCGCAGGCGGAGAGCGCGAAGAGGGCACCGGCGGCCACGGCGGCCATGGTCAAGCGTCGTTTCATGGATCCTCCCAGATCATCCGTGACGTCGGCGTCACGCGGGTGTGCGCCGCCCAGACTCTCAAACCTGGGCGGCATCTGTGAAGAATCGTACCGTGTCCTGTGTCACACCCATGTTTCCCCGGCCCTCGCCGAGGTGGTCGTTGCCGAATCGTATCCTTGCCGGGTCCCAGCCCGGCTCAGCTCAGTTCGGCCTCGATGTCGAGGTCCGCGGTCTCCTTCGCAAAATAGAGCGCGACGAGGGTGAGGATCGCGGCACCGACGATGTAGAGGCCGCACCAGAGGATCGTTCCGCCCTCGGCCTGCCAGAGGGCGACCATCGCGAACGGCGCGGGCCCGGCACCGATGACACCGGCCATGTTGTAGCTCACCGCCGAGCCCGTGTAGCGGACGTTGGCGGGGAAGAGTTCGGGCAGGTATGCGGCCATCGGTCCGAAGGTCAGGCCCATGAGGGTGAAGCCGATGATGAGGGCGGCGACGACGCCGACGGTGCCGGCGTTGAAGAGCGCATTCACGCTCAACCCGTAGGCGGCGATGAGGACGGTGACCCCCATGAGCATCTTCCGGCGTCCGAGCCGCTCGGCGAGCGGACCGGAGACGACGGTGAAGATGCCGAAGAACACGACGCCGATGATGAGATAGGTGAGGAACTCGTTCTTCGCATACCCCAGCCCCGCGACGAAGCCCGCGGGATCGAAGGGCTTCCCGGCCGCCTCGGCGGCTGCCTCTGCCTGACCCACGGTCGCGGGCGAGGTGCCGTACGTGAGCGTGAACGCGGTCATGAAGTAGAAGATGACGTAGGTCGCGAGCATGATGAACGTGCCGAGCAGCAGCGGCAGCCAGCTGCCGGTGAAGACGCGGCCGATCGGGGCGCGCGAGATCTGCTGGCGCGCCTCGACGAGCTGGAACGCCGGGGTCTCCATGAGGGTGAGGCGGACATAGAGGCCGACGGCGACGAGGAGGGCGGAGAGCAGGAACGGGATGCGCCAACCCCACGACAGGAACGCCTCGGGTGAGATCCACGTGCTCAGCCCGACGAAGAGGAGGTTCGCGAGGATGAAGCCGACGGGGGCTCCGAGCTGCGGGAATGTCCCCCAGATCGCGCGCTTGCCCGGAGGGGCGTTCTCCGTGGCGAGGAGTGCTGCACCCGACCATTCGCCGCCGAGGCCGACACCCTGGCTGAAGCGCAGAAGGACGAGGAAGAGCGGGGCGAGGACGACCCAGCCCGGCGTCGAGGCCGTGGGCAGGAGGCCGATGAGGAACGTGCCGATGCCCATGATGAGCAGGGATGCGATGAGCGTCTTCTTCCGCCCCACCCGGTCGCCGAAGTGGCCGAAGATGATCGACCCGACGGGGCGGGCGACGAAGGCGACGCCGAAGATCGCGAACGAGCTGAGCATCTGCGTCGTCGACGTCTGATTGGGGAAGAAGAGGGCGGGGAAGACGAGCGACGACGCGGTCGCGTACGCGTAGAAGTCGAAGAACTCGATCGTCGTGCCGACCATCGAGGCCGAGAGGACCTTGCCTCGGGTGTTGTTCTTCCGGGTCGCAGCGATCCGGTCGGACTCCGCTGCCGACTCCGCGCCGGGCTGTGTTTCAGTGGACATGTTCTCGTGTGCTCCGCGGTGGTGATGAGAGGAAGGCACGGGCGGTGGTGCTCGTGTCGGACGGACTGACAGTACGCCTGTCTCAGGGAGTGCACATGAGATGTCCCGGACTGTGAGATTGTTCTGATGTCCGAGTATTTCGGGTCAGAATCCTTCCCTCGCCGAGATGCTCGTCCTTCCCTCGCCGAGGCGGGGGTCCGGGTCCGCCTCAGACGTCGAGCTTCGTCCGGTGGGAGGTGTGCGGGCCGCCTCGGCGGAGGGCGATCGCGATTCCGAGGACGATGAGTCCGGCGAGGCAGAGCCCGACCCCCACCCAGGCCGGCGCCCGGTAGCCGAGGCCCGCGGTGATGACGATGCCGCCGAGCCACGCGCCGAGGGCGTTGGCGAGGTTGAACGCGGCATGGTTCATCGCCGCCGCCAGGCTCGGGGCATCGGTCGAGTCGCGGAGCAGTCGCATCTGCAGGGCAGTGGTGATCATCGAACCGGCGATGCCGATGAAGAAGAGGGCGACGATCGCGATCGCCGCGATCTGCGTGAACGCACCGAAGATCGAGAGCACGATCGCCGAGAGGACCATGCCGGCGACCCCGGAGCGCTCGATCGACTTGTCGACGAGTGGCCCGGCGATGAGGGAGCCCGCGGTCATCCCGAGGCCGTAGACGGCGAGCACCCAGGGGATCGCGGTGCCGGGGACGTGGGCGACCTCGGTCATCGTCGGGGTGATGTAGGTGTAGACGGCGAACATGCCGCCGAAGCCGACAGATCCGGCGACGAGGGTGAGGATGATCTGCGGCCTCGCCAGGGCCTTCATCTCCCCGCGGGCAGACGGCGCCTGGCTCAGCCTCACCTTCGGCACGGCGATGGCGACCATGATGACGGTGAGCACGCCGAGGGCGGCGACGAGGGCGTAGGCGCTGCGCCAGCCGAAGGCGTTGCCGAGCGCCGCGGCGACGGGGACGCCGACGATGTTCGCGATCGTCAGGCCGAGCATGACGCGGGCCATCGCCCGTCCACGTCGATTGAGTGGCACGAGAGAGGCGGCGACGATCGCACCGATGCCGAGATAGGCGCCGTGGGGCAGGCCGCTGACGAAACGCGCGATGTTGAACGTCGCTGGGTTCGGCGCGAGCATCGAGGCGATGTTGCCGAGAGCGAAGAGACCCATGAGGCAGAGCAGGAGCACCTTGCGGTCCATGTGGGCGGCGATCGTCGTGATGAGCGGTGCCCCGACGACGACGCCGAGGGCGTAGAGCGAGACGGCGTGTCCCGCCTCGGGGACGGTGATGTCGAGTTCCGCGGCGATGTGCGGCAGCAGACCCATCGTCGCGAACTCGGTGACGCCGATGCCGAAGGCGCCGATCGCGAGCGCGAAGACGGCGAACTTGTACGTGCTGCGGGGCACAGGGGCATCGCTCATGGCTGTCCTCTGGACTGGGGTGCGGGTGAGGTCGTGGGCGGCAGGGGCGCTCGCCGCAACCGGACCAGCCTAGTGGCCAGGGCTCGGCGCGGGAAGTCCCGGTCGTCACAATGTGAGCGGTCGAACAGGCGCCGCTGTGTCAGTGCACCGGGCTGCCGTGTCAGCGGTCGGGTCTACGCTGAGGGTGGTCGCAGCAGTCGAGGCAGTCTCGAGAGGAGTGTGCCATGGGCGAGAGCGTTGCCGCGGATCCGCACGCCGCGGACCCCGAACCGCCGCCGGGCGGGCAGCGGACGTTCCTCCATGTCCTCGTCAACACGGCGATCGCGAACGTGACGACGAGCTTCCTCTGGTTCGCGCTCACCTTCTGGGTCTATGTCGAGACCCGCTCGGTGCTCGCCACCGGCGTCATCGGAGGGGCGTACATGCTCCTCGTCGCCGTCTTCTCGATGTTCTTCGGCACCGTCGTCGACCGATTCCGCAAACGCCGGGTCATGGTCACCGCGACCGCGGGCACCCTCGTCCTCTTCGCGCTCACCGGGCTCATCTACCTCTCCGTGCCCGACGCCGTCCTCCTCGACGTGGCCGGGCCGTGGTTCTGGGTCTTCAGCCTCGTCATGCTCGCCGGCGCCGTCGTCGAACAGCTGCGCGGCATCGCCCTGTCGACGACCGTGTCCCTGCTCGTGCCCGGGCCGAGGCGGGCCAACGCGAACGGCCTCGTCGGCACCGTCCAGGGTCTCGGCTTCCTCGTCACCTCGGTGTTCAGCGGGCTGGCGATCGGGTACCTCGGGATGGGCTGGTCGATCCTCATCGCCGTCGTGTGCATCGGGCTCTCGCTTGCCCACCTGCTCACCCTCCGGATCCCCGAACCGGTCATCGTCCCCGCCGAGGGACAGCCCGGCTGGATCGACATCCGCGGCGGACTGACTGCGGTTCTCGCCGCTCCTGGGCTCTTCGCTCTCGTCCTCTTCACGACGCTGAACAACCTCGTCGGTGGCGTCTACATGGCGCTCATGGACCCCTACGGCATCGAGGTCTTCGGCACCGTCCAGACCTGGGGCATCGCGCTCGCGGTCGTCTCGACGGGCTTCATGGTCGGCGGCGCCCTGGTCGCGAAGTTCGGGCTCGGGCGCAACCCGATCCGCACCATGCTTCTGCTCTGCTGCCTCATCGGCGCCCTCGGAGCGGTCTTCGCGATCCGGGAGGCGTGGCTGCTCTACGGGCTGGGCATGCTCGGGTTCTTCATCGTCCTGCCCGCCGTCGAAGCCGCCGAACAGACCGTCATCCAGCGGGTCGTGCCCTACCGCCAGCAGGGGAGGGTGTTCGGCTTCGCAATGACCTTCGAGGCCGCGGCAGCCCCGATCACCGCATTCCTCATCGCCCCGCTCGCGGAGTTCTGGATCATCCCCTACATGGACTCACCCGCAGGTGAGGACCGCTGGGGCTGGCTGCTCGGAACCGGAGAGGTCCGCGGGATCGCGCTCGTCTTCGTGTGGTCGGGAGTGATCTCGATCCTCCTCGCTCTCGCGGCCTTCGGCACCCGCGCCTACCGGATGCTCTCGACCCAGTACCGGGAGGTCGCGGCGAACGATGAGAAGGACGTCGCCGAGGACAGCGACCCAGCCACCGGCGACCGGACCGCCTGAGTCCTCAGTCGAGTCCCTCGGCGTCGACTTCGGCCAGCGCCTCGGAGGCGACGGCGAAGGCGGTGTTGGCAGCGGGCACGGAGCAGTAGATTGCCGACTGGAGGAGGACCTCCTTGATCTCGTCACGGCTGAGCCCGTTGCGCAGGGCGGCTTTGACGTGCATCTTCAGCTCGGCCTCGTGGCCGCCGGCGACCATCGCGGTGAGCGTGATCGCCGAGCGCATCCGGCGGTCGAGTCCCGGCCGGGTCCAGATCTCTCCCCACGCGAAGCGGGTGATGAGGTCCTGGAAGTCGGCGGTGAAGTCGGTGACCGCCGCGTTCGCACGGTCGACGCGGGTGTCGGAGAGGACCTCGCGGCGCACCCGCATGCCCGCGGCCCACACCTCGTCTCGGTCGGCATCGCGGGGGCCCGACTCGGTCGGCAGTCCCGCCGCATCGTCCGCCTCGCCGCCGACCGACGCCGCATCGGAGAACCGGCCTGAGAGGAAGTCGGCGAGCAGCGTCGCGGTGAGCGCGGGCGCCTCGATGGGCACGAGGTGGGCTGCGCCTTCGATGACCTCGAGATGGGACTCGCGCACGCCCGAGGCGATCTCGGCGAGCTTCGGCGGCGGCGTCGGCTTGTCCTCGGATCCGGCGACGGCGAGGACGGGGAGAGCGATCTCCGCCAGCCAATCGCGGATGTCGAAGTCGGCGAGGGTGAAGCACAGGGCGGCGTAGGAGAACCGGTCGGCGTCCTGGAGGGAGTGGAGGAGTGCGGCCGAGGCCTCCGGCTCACGCTCCATGAACCCGGGAGCGAACCAGCGCTCGGCCGAGCCGATGACCTGGGTCGGGGTGCCCGAGATCGCGACGGTCTCCGCTCGCTCCTCCCAGCCCTCGCGTTCGCCGATCTTCGCCCCGGTGCAGAACGCCGCGACACGCTCGAAGCGCGTCGGGTGGTCGAGGGCGAGCTGGAGGGAGAGGGCCCCGCCGATCGAATCCCCGGCGAGCGAGACGCGAGCCTCGGGGGCGGCGACGTCGGGCAGGACGCGGTCGAGGGTTGCGAGCACCGCCTCGGCGAGGTCGGTCATCGTCACCGTCGGCACCTCCGCGCGGACGGTCCCCGCGGGGACGTCGGGAGCGGGGGAGCGGCCGTGGCCGGGCAGGTCGATGCCGACGACGGCGGTGTCCGGGGTGAGCCGTGCGAACTCCTCGGCCGCCGTCTGCCACAGCGCGCCCACGGAGGTGCCGAGGGAGGGGAGGACGACGAGCACCGAGGCGGCGGGGGTCGTCGGGGCGGTGAGGACAGAGGCGGTGAGTTCCACGGTGGTCGCTTTCGTCAGGTCAGTGCTGGTCGGGTGAGAGCTGGTCGGGTCAGTGCTGATCAGGTCGGGGGTCGCGCTCGGCGATCGCCGCGATGATCGTCCGCCGGATGTCCTCGGCCTCGCCGAGGCAGTTCTCCGGGGCGAAGAATCCCTCGACATCCGGTGGGGTCGGGTCGTCCGACGACCCGGACGACTGCGCGAGAGCGTCTCGCAGTCGCTGCTCCGGGTCACCACCCGGGGTGGTGATCTCCGCGACCTGGGCCTTCGACAGGCGGTCGCCGAAGACGGTCGTCACCTTCTCCGCGAAGATGCCGGGACTTGCGGCGTCGAGGTTGGTCCGCATCCGCGCCGCGTCCGCGCTCAGCCCGGCCACCGTCTCCTCGAGGAGGGTGAGCGAGGACAGGGCGAGCGTCATGAGCTCGGCCAGTGTCGGCCATTCGGCGTGCCAGGCTCCGTCGGAGCGCTCCTCGACCGCCTCGGCGGCCGTCGTCACCAGGGTCGCCATCGCGCCGGGCACGCGCATCCCGTTGCGGTGGAGGAGGACCGCCGAGGTGGGGTTGGTCTTCTGCGGCATCGCCGAGGATCCGCCGGTCGCCGCCAGGCGCAGCTCCCCGACCTCGGGGCGGGTGCCGATGAGGACGTCGCGGGCGATCGAGGCGCCGACGGTCACGCACTGCGTGAAGTGGGTCCCCCACGTCAGCACGCGGACCCGGTCGGTGTGCCACGGCACCGGCACCGCGGCCAGGGCAGCATCGGGTCCGCGCAGCTGGACCTGGAACTCCCGGAGGAGGACCTCGGTGCGCTCCCCGGCGAACTCCCGGATCGCCGCCCGGGTCCCCGCCGCGCCTCCAACCTGGACGTAGTCGATGACAGGCGTCAGCCGCCTGACTTCGTCGATCTCGGCCGCCCATGTCGCGACCCGCAGCCCGAAGGTCGTCGGCAGGGCCGGCTGGGTGAGCGTCCGGGCGAGGCAGAGGGTCTCGGCGTAGGTGTCGGAGAGCGCGACGAGGCGGGCGGTGATCCCCTCGAGCGCGGCCTGCGTCTGCCGGACGGCTCGGGAGACGAGGACACCGAGGGCGGAGTCGATGACGTCCTGGCTCGTCAGCCCCCGATGGACGATGCGACCGGTCGCGGGGACGAGGCGGGAGCGGACTGCGGTGAGGAACGGGATGACGGGGTTGCCGCCGGCCTCGGCGTCGGCGGCGAGGGTTTCCAGTGCGCCCGAATCGGCTGCCAGCGACCACGCGCTCGCCTCGATGGCCTCGACCACCTCGGTCCGCTGGTCGGCGGAGATGAGGCCGGCGGCCGACTGCGCGTTCACCCATGCCGCCTCGACGTCGCCGATGGCCGTGATGAGTGCCGCGTCGTCGATGCTCTCAGCCCCCCGGAGGTCGCCGGGGGCGAAGAGGAGGCGGGTGTGGGCCACCGGGTCGCTCATGCGGTCTCCCTCGTCGATGCTCGGTGCTGCCTCAGTCGTCGTGGCTGGGGAAGCGGAGGAACGGGGTCTCGTCCTCACCCTGCAACCGTATGTCGAAACGGAGGGATCCGTCAGCCTCCCGGACGGCGATGAGACGCTGCCGCTCCGCAGACTCCAGTGAGCTGAGGAGCGGATCGGTCGCGTGCGCCTCGGTGTCCTCGGGGAGGTAGACGCGGGTGAAGAGCCGGTTGAGCAGGCCCCGGGCGAAGACGACGACGCTGATGAACCGGGCCCGTCCCGCCTCGGTGGGGCCGGGTTCGACGGTCGAGAAGCTGAAGCGTCCTTCGGGCTCGGCCGCACACCGGCCGAAGCCGGTGAAGGTGAACTCGTCGCGGCGCAGGGACCCGGTCCTGAGCACGACGGTCCCGGTCTCGTCAGGCTGCCAGATCTCGAGGATCGCGTCGGGCACGGGGTCTCCGGCCCCGTCGTAGACGACGCCGTGGAGCTCCACGGCCCGGCTGGAACCCGGCGGGACGAGTTCTCGGTCGCCGGGGTAGGGCAGGGCGTAGCCGTAGAAGGGCCCGACGGTCTGGCCGGGGGTGGGGGTGAGGCGCGTCTGCTCAGTCATGGTCTTCCTCTTCCATCCAGGTGCGGTTCGACCCGGTGAGCACGATGTCCCACTGGTAGCCCATGAGGTACTCGTGTTCGGTGAGGTCGTGGTCGTAGGTCGCGATGAGGCGCTGCCGGGCCTTCTCGTCGGTGATCGACTGATAGATCGGATCGAGGGCGAAGAGCGGGTCACCCGGGAAGTACATCTGCGTGACCATCCGCTGCGTGAACTCCGAGCCGAAGAGCGAGAAGTGGATGTGGGCCGGCCGCCACGCATTGTGGTGGTTCTTCCACGGGTAGGGGCCCGGCTTGATCGTGAGGAACGAGTACGACCCGTCGGGGCCGGTGAGCGTGCGGCCGACACCGGTGAAGTTCGGGTCGATCGGTGCCGGATGCTGGTCGCGCTTGTGGATGTAGCGTCCCGCCGAGTTCGCCTGCCAGATCTCGACGAGCTGACCGGCCACGGGGCGGCCGTCGCCGTCGAGGACCCTGCCGGTTACGCGGATGCGCTCGCCGATCGGCTCCCCGCCGTGCTGGACGGTGAGGTCGGATTCGAGGATGCCGATGTCGCGGTGGCCGAAGGCAGGGGAGTGGAGTTCGATCGTCTCCGGGTCGGCGTGGCGCAGGTCCTTCGTCGGGTGGCGCAGGAGGGATGACCGGTAGGGCAGGTAGTCGAGTCGCGGCTGCGTTTCGGCCGGGGCTCCGCCGGCAACGGCGTCACGGTATTCGGTGCCGATCGCATCGATCTCGGCGCTCAGGGTCGCCTGCGACTCCGCGGCATCGTCGGGACCGGGGACTCTCGTCGCACTCATGATCGGGCCTCTCTTCTCTCGTGGTCAGGTCTCTCGTGGTTTAGGGAACTGGTCAGCCGTGCGGCCATCCGGTGTAGCACTCGGCGAGGTAGCGTCGGCCGTGCTCGGAGTCGAGCAGGGAGGTGAGCTCGCCGAGGCTGCGCTTCGTCTCGAAGGCATCCGCGGTCGGGTCGGTGTGGAGCATCCGCGTCATCTGGTAGGAGAAGTTCTGCGCCTTCCACACCCGCTTCGTCGCCGTCGTCGAGTACCGGGCGAGCGCCTCGGCGTCGGAGTCGCGCAGCGCCGCGACCAGCGCGGGGGCGAGGACGGCGACGTCGGCGAAGGCGAGGTTGAGTCCCTTCGCCCCGGTCGGGGGCACGGTGTGGGCGCTGTCGCCGGCGAGGAAGAGGGAGCCGTGCTGCATCGGTTCGGTGACGGCCGAGCGGAAGGGGAGGACGACCTTGTCCGTGATCGGTCCTGTCTTGAGTTCGAACCCGTCGGGGCCTGCGACTCGGGCCTGGAGTTCGGTCCAGATGCGGTCGTCGGACCAGTCGTCGGGATCCGTTCCCGGGTCGGCCTGGAAGTACATGCGCTGGACGTCGGCACTACGCTGGGAGATGAGCGCGAAGCCGCGGTCCGAGCGGGAGTAGATGAGGACCTCGTGGCTCGGCGGGGCCTGGCAGAGGATCCCGAACCAGGCGAACGGGTACTCGTGGAAGAAGCGTTGCCTCGAGGCCTCGGGGATCGACGCGCGCGACGGGCTGCGGGAGCCGTCGGCGCCGACGACATAGCGGGCGGAGATGCTCAGCTGCTCACCGTCCTCGGTGACCGCGCGGACGGACGGGGAGGTCGAGTCGATGTCGGCGAGGCGAGTGTCGGTGACCGAGTAGAAGGTCGGGCTGCCGGTCCGGGCACGGGCGGCGGCGAGGTCGACGAAGGCCTCGTTCTGCGGGTAGAGCCACACGGACTCCCCGACGAGGGAGGGGAAGTCGAGAGGGTGGCTGATCCCGTCGACGCGGACGTCGATGCCGTCGTGGCGATGGCCTGCGGAGTGGACACGGGAGTCGATGCCCGGAGTCTCGAGCATCCGGACCGAGGCGGCTTCGAGGATGCCGGCACGATGGGTGGCGGCGATGTCGTCACGGCTGCGGTTGTCGATGACGACCGAGTCGATGCCCGCGGCGTGGAGCAGGTGGGCGAGCATGAGCCCCGCGGGTCCTGCGCCGACGATCGCGACGTCGGTGTGGAGATCTGGCACCGTGGCCTCCTTGCCTGTGTGGGTGATCCCAGTGTGCTCTGGGCCACTCCGCTGCCGCGAGGGCGTTCCCATTGAACGGAAAAGAGATCCTTGACGTCGTCGTGCAGATTGCTCAACAATGGAGGGCGTTGTCCATCGAATCCGTATCTCGTTACCAGACTGTATGAACGATCGGTGCGGAGGCGATGCTCAACAGTCTCCGCCTCCCGGTGTGTGCCGGGAGGCCTCCCACAGAAGGACCACTCATGATCATCACCGGACTCGTCGTCGGTCTGCTCCTCGGTTTCGTCCTCCAGCGAGGGCGCTTCTGCGTCACCGGCGCGTTCCGCGACCTCACTTTGACGGGGAACACGCGATGGTTCTCCGCCCTCATCGTCATCATCGCCGTCCATGCGGTCGGACTCGCGCTGCTCACCTCTCTCGGCATCATCGCCCCGGAGGCGACGGCCTTCCCGTGGCTCGCATCGATCCTCGGCGGGCTGATCTTCGGGTTCTCGATGATCCTCGCCGGCGGCTGCGCGACGGGGACCTACTACCGGGTCGGTGAGGGCCTCGTCGGCAGCTGGATGGCGCTCATCTTCTTCGCCCTCACCGCCGCCGTGATGAAGACCGGTCCTGCGGCCGGGCTGACCGACGGGCTGCGGTCGATCACGGTCGCCGACGGGTCGCTGCCGGCGACGACCGGTCTGAGTCCGTGGGTGTTCGCCGTCGTCCTCTCCGGTATCGCGGTGTGGCTGACGATCCGCCACAATCGGAAGCTCGGAACGCCGGTGGCGACTCTGCCTCCGCGGAAGACGGGGCTGGCGCATCTGCTCACCGAGAAGCGCTGGAATCCGTTCGCGACAGCGGTCGTCATCGGCATCATCGCCACGGTCGCGTGGCCTCTGTCGGCGGCGACGGGACAGAACTCGGGGCTGGGCATCACGACTCCATCGGCGAATCTCGTCGCGTTCTTCGCGACGGGCGACCTCACCCTCGTCGACTGGGGAGTCATGCTCGTCATCGGCATCCTCGTCGGCTCCTTCATCGCGGCGAAGGCCTCCGGGGAGTTCCGGGTGCGCGTGCCCGATCGGGACACGCTCCTCAAGGCCATCGTCGGCGGAGTCGGCATGGGCATCGGCGCGGCGATCGCCGGGGGATGCACCGTCGGCAACGCGATGGTCTCGACCGCACAGTTCGAATACCAGGGATGGGTGGCGACGTTCTTCATGATCGTCGGCGCAGGAATCGCTGCGAAGGCCACCATCAGTCCACGAAGCACAGCGGGAGCTCCGGTGCCCGCGGAAAGCAGGACAGCATGAAGCAGATCCTCGAGACCAACGGGCTCGTCTGCCCCTTCCCTCTCGTCGAGGCCAAGGACGCGATCGGGCAGCTGAGCGCAGGCGACGAACTCGTCATCAACTTCGACTGCACCCAGGCCACCGAGGCGATCCCGCAGTGGGCAGCCGAGAACGGCTACCCGGTCACCCACTTCGACCGCACCGGCGACGCCTCGTGGACGATCACCGTCCAAAAGGCGTAGCCCCTGACTAGACTCGCCGTATGAGGATCACGGTACTCGAAGGCGACATCACCACGGTCCACGCCGACGCGATCGTCAACGCGGCGAACTCGAGCCTCCTCGGCGGAGGCGGCGTCGACGGGGCGATCCACCGCGCTGCGGGGCCGAGCCTGCTCGAGGAGGCCCGCGAGATCCGGCGGACGACGCATCCGCGGGGACTGCCTCCCGGTCAGGCCGTCGCGACCGGGGCCGGCGACCTCCCCGCGCGCTGGGTCATCCACACGGTCGGCCCCAACCGCAATGCCGGGGAGGCCGACCCCGAGGTGCTCGAGTCGTGCTTCGAGTCGAGCCTCAACCTCGCCGAGGAGCTCGGGGCGACCACGATTGCGTTCCCCGCGATCGGCGGCGGGGTCTACGGGTGGTCGCCCCGGGACGTCGCCGAGGCGGCGGCCTCCGTCATCGTCGACGGCCGGGCCCGCGGGCGCTGGGACTCGATCGCCGAAGTCCAGTTCGTCCTCTTCTCCGACACGATGACGAGCGTGTTCTGCCAGGTCTTCGACCACGACCAGTGGTGAGGGGGAGTCATGAAGGTCCACAGCATCATCGCCGATCTGCCGGTGCCCGACATCGACGGTGCCAAGGAGTTCTATGCCGACTACCTCGGACTGTCGACGGAGGAGTTCAACCTCGGCTGGGTCGCCCGGTTCACCTCCCCGGAGACCGGCGCGCACCTCCAGGTCGTGACCAAGGATGCGACGTCCCCGGTCGATGCCGTCGTCTCGGTCAAGGTCGACGATGTCGGCGCCGCCTTCGCCGAGGCGGTCGACCGCGGGTATGAGATCGTCCACCCGCTCACCGACGAGGAATGGGGAGTCCGCCGCTTCTTCGTCCGCGCCCCCGACGGCAACGTCCTCAACATCGTCGCCCACCGGGAGTAGGGGGCGCTAGGCTCAGGACATGCCCCTTGCCCTCATCACCGGTGCCGCCCGGGAGAACAGCATCGCCGCCGGCATCGTGCCCCGGCTGCGCGTCGACGGCTGGACCGTCGTCACGAGCGACCTCGAGAATGCCGACTATGCGTGCGACCTCGCGACTCCGACCGGACCCGAGGAGCTCATCGCGGCGGTGAGGGCCGAGCACGGCACGATCGACGCGCTCGTCCTCTCCCACGCCCACGACGTCGAATCCGGAATCCTCGACACGAGTGCCGAGAGCTTCGACGCCCACCTCGCCGTCAACGCGCGGGCGAGCCTCCTCCTCATCGCCGACTTCGCCCGTCAGGTCTCCGATGACGGCGGGGCGATCGTCGCCTTCACCAGTGACCACACCACGGGCAACCTCCCCTACGGGGCGTCGAAGGGCGCGCTCGACCGCATCGTCATCTCCGCGGCCCGCGAGCTCGGCCCCAAGGGGATCTCGGCGAACGTCGTCAATCCCGGTCCCATCGACACGGGGTGGATGGACGAGGAGCTGCGGTCGTCGCTGCGCCCGCACCAGCCGCTCGGGCGCCTCGGCACTCCAGGCGACATCGCCGGCGTCGTCGCCTTCCTCCTCTCACCCGAGGGGCGGTGGGTCTCCGGTCAGCTGTTCGGCGCCGACGGTGGGTTCTCGGCCCGGTACTGAGCGCCGCCTCGGCGGGCTTACCCCTCGTCGCGGGTGAGTCTGAGGAGGAGGCGGAGGAGTTCGCCGTCGGAGTCGTCGTCCTCCGCGGGACTGTCGACGTCGTGGACCTCGGCGTGGAGCTGCTCCATCTCCCGGTCGAGTTCCCCGGCGGCGTTCGCTGCCCTGGTGAGCTCCTCGACGAGGCGGTCGGGCACGTCACCTTGGTACTTGTAGTGGATCTTGTGCTCGAGGCTCGCCCAGAAGTCCATCGCGATCGTGCGCACCTGCACCTCGCAGACGATCGGCACCGGACCGGCCGAGAGGAAGACGGGGATCTCGAGGATCGCGTGCAGACTCTTGTACCCGTTCGGCTTGGGGTGGGCGATGTAGTCCTTGATCTCGATGATCCGCACGTCGTTCTGCGAGGTGAGCGTCTCGAGCACGCGGTACGTATCGGCGATGAAGCTGCACGTGATGCGGATGCCGGCGATGTCGGTGATGTTCGCCGTGATCGCGTCGATCTCGAGCGGCAGACCCCGCCGGGTGATCTTCTCGATGAGGCTGCGCGGGGACTTCACCCGCGAGCTGATGTGCTCGATGGGGTTGTAGCGGTGGAGGTGGAGGAACTCCTCGCGGAGGATCGAGACCTTCGTGAGCATCTCATCGATCGCGAACTGGTGGTGCATGAGCATGCGCGAGAAGTCGGTGCGCAGGCGCCGGACCCGCTCGGCTTGGCCTGGGGTGAACGGGTCTGCGGGGGTGGCCATCGACGCTCCTGGGGTTCTCATTCCTCACCGGGTGCGAGGACGCTGTCAGTCTACGACGGCCGGTGCGGGGGTTCCCGTGGGGACGCAGATGTGATTGAGTCAGCTCAAGGAGGAGTGATGGGAAAAGTGGCATGGGGCTTCTCGTGCTCGCTCGACGGGTTCATCGCCGGACCCGGCCACGACATGTCGTGGCTTTCGGCAGCCGAACCGCTCGTCGACGGCACCACCGAGGCGATGGCCGCGCAGGTCGCCGTCATCATCTCCGGCCGCCGCGGCTACGACGCGGCCAAGTCCCAGGCCGAGATCCGCGACGAGATGACCGCGGAGGCCTACGGCGGCGCGTGGTCGGGCACCGAGTTCGTCCTCACCCACCGGCCCGAGGAGCTCGCCGATGACCCGTCGGTCATCCCCCTCGACTGCTCCATCGCCGAGGCGGTCGAGCGTGCCCAGGTCATCGCGGGTGAGCGGGACATTCAGATCATCAGCGCCGACATCGCCCGGCAGGCGCTCGAGGCCGACCTCATCGACGAACTCCAGTACTTCTCCGTGCCCGTCTTCCTCGGCGACGGGGTCCGGATCTTCGATGTCCCCGGCGGTCGGCGCCTCGACTGGGAGCTCGTCGACATCGACGAGGCGAATCCGCGCAGCTTCGGCAGAACCTACCGCCCCAAGGGCCGTGCGGCGTACCGTTGAGGCATGTGCCGGAACATCCGAACCCTCCACAACTTCGAACCCGCCGCCACCTCGGACGAGGTCCACGCCGCGGCCCTGCAGTACGTGCGCAAGATCGCGGGGACGACGAAGCCCTCGCAGGCCAACGCCGAGGCCTTCGATGCGGCCGTCGAGGAGATCGCCTACGCCACCCAGCACCTCCTCGATGCGCTCGTGACGAATGCCCCGCCGAAGAACCGTGAGGTCGAGGCCGAGAAGCGCCGGGCGAGGTACGCCGCCCGCACGTGAGCTCACTCGCCCGCCCGGGTCCCCTGGGCGATGAGGTCCTGCGTGATCTCCGCCGAGGCGGTCCGCAGTGCCTGCATGATCGCAGGCATCCCGACATTGCGCTCGGAGTCGACGACGACGCCGAGGCCGGCGATCGTCAGCCCGCTGCCGTCGAAGACGGGCACCGCGATCCCCGTGGTGCCCTCGTCGATGTGTCCGACGAGCTCGGCCCGATGGTAGGTCCTGATCGTCTGGAGCATCCGGCGCAGGATCGTCGGATCCGTCGTCGTGTGCTCGGTGAAGGCCGAGAGCGGACCGCGCAGGTACGCCTCACGGACGTGACGGGGAGCGTGGGCGAGGAGGACGAGACCGCACGACGAGGCATGGGCGGGCAGACGTCCCGCGGTGCGCGAGCGGTGGACGACCGCGCTTGGCTTCGACATCCGTTCGACGAAGAGGACCTCGCGTTCGCGGAGGATCCCCAGCTGCGTGTTCTCCCCGACGAAATCGTGGAGGTTGGTCATGTGCGGGCGGGCCAGGGAGGCGAGCTCGACGGCGTCGGAGGCGCGGTTCGACAGCTCCCACATCCCCACCCCGATGCGGATCCTCCCCGACGGATCCCGCTGCAGGAGGTCGTGGCGCATCATGTCGTTGATGAGGCGATAGGCCGTCGACTTCGGCAGCTGCGCCCGCGCCGAGAGCTCGTCGGTGCTCAGCGACGGGTGGTCCGGATCGAAGGAGCTGAGGACGCGGACGAGCCGATCGATCATCGAATCGCCCGATGGTGAGTTCGCCATGTCAGCCATCGTAGCTGCGCAGCGGTCCGCTTCCCAATGAATGAAACACTTCTCGCTCTCGGTGGTGCGCGTCACTATCGTGGCAAGCAGTGCGGTGCGCACCGCGGATCCGCGGTGCGCACCGCAGCCATCCTGGTCCCGCCTCAAAGGAGAGCAGCGTCGATGACGACGGTCTCGGTCCGACACGCAGTCCACGAACTCATGGCCTTCCACGGCATGTCCACGATCTTCGGCAACCCCGGTTCGAACGAGCTGCCGTTCCTCAAGGACCTGCCGGCCCACTACGTCCTCGGACTCGGCGAGAGCTCCGTCGTCGCCATGGCCGACGGCTACTCGCAGATCACCGACCGACCCACCCTCGTCAACCTCCACGCTGCATCCGGGACCGGCAACGGACTCGGTGCGCTGACGAATGCGACCATCTCCCGGTCGAAGCTCGTCCTCACCGCCGGCCAGCAGGTCCGGGACATGGTCGGCCCCGAGGTCATGCTCGCCAATGTCCGGGCCACCGCCCTGGCCGCGCCGCTCGTCCACCAGTCCCTCGAACCGCTCTCGGCCGCCGATGTGCCCCGCGCGTTCTCCCAGTCCGTCTTCGCCGCTGAGGCCGGACCCGTCTACCTCTCCGTGCCCTACGACGACTGGGACGCCGAGGTGCCCGCTGCCGTCATCGACCAGCTCTCCCGAACCGTCACCGCAGGTGAGACCGTCGATGCGCAGACCGTTGCCGAGCTGCACTCCCGTCTGCTCGAGGCGAACGACCCCGTCCTCGTCCTCGGTCCCGACGTCGACGACCCCCGCGCCTGGGAGTCCTCCATCGCACTCGCCGAGGCGCTCGATACTCCTGTCTGGGCCGCGCCCTCCCTTCCCCGGCTGCCCTTCCCCAACCAGCATCCGCTCTTCCGCGGGGTCCTGCCAGCATCCATCGCCGGCATCGGGGAGATCCTCGGAGCCCACGACCTCGCGCTCGTCATCGGTGCCCCCGTCTTCCGCTATCACCAGTGGCAGCCCGGCGAGTACCTGCCCGAGTCGACGACGCTCATCCAGATCGGCGATGACCCGGCCGCGGCGGCCCGCGCCCCGTTCGGCGACGCCGTCCTCGCCGATCCCGTGGCCCTCGTCCGCGCCCTCGCCGAGGCGGTCGCCCCCGCACCCCAAACCGTGAGCGAGTGGACGGCCGAGATCGACCCGCCGGTCACCTCGGCGAGTGAGGGAACCCTCCACCCGGAGGAGGTCTTCGCGACCCTGCGGGAGGAGCTGCCGAAGGACACCCGGTTCGTCGTCGAATCGACATCGACGAACGCCGCCTTCTGGGCGCAGATGGACCTGCGCGAGCCCGGCTCCTACTTCTTCCCCGCCTCGGGAGGCCTCGGCTGGGGTCTGCCCGCCTCCATGGGCATCGCGCTCGCCGACCCCGATCGCCCGGTCGTCGCGATCATCGGCGACGGATCGGCCCACTACTCGATCGCCGCCCTGCGCACCGCCGTCGACGAGGGCATCGAGCTGACCATCGTGGTGCTGCGCAACCGTTCGTACGCGGCACTGGACTGGTTCGCAGGCATGCTCGGCGTCGACAAGGCACCGGGACTCGACCTCGGCGAGGTCGACTTCGTCTCGATCGCCCGCGGCTACGGAATGACCGCCCACCACGCCGACGACAGCTCTGACCTCGCCCGACTCCTGGGTGAGGCGTCCGGACCCACGCTCATCGAGGTGAGCACCGAGAAGACCCGACCCGAGAAGAAGTAAGAGGAGACCACGATGAGCACGGACACGTTCCTCGGCACCGACTGGCACGGATCGATCTTCACCGGGGCGTGGAGCCCAGGCGGAGGCGAGACCTACCCTGTCGTCGAACCCGCGACAGGTCAGACCCTGGCCGAGATCGGTGCGGCGAGCGCCGACGACGTCTACGCGGCGGCCGCCCGTGCCGCCTCCGCCCAGAAGCAGTGGGCGAGGACGACCCCGGCGGAGAAGGCGGCGGTGCTGCGCCGGGCCGGTGACCTCTGGGCCGAGCACGCCGCGGAGATCGGCGAGTGGATCGTCCGCGAATCCGGGGCGATCCAGCCCAAGGCCGACCTCGAGACGACGATGGCCGCGCAGATCTGCTACGAATCGGCGAGCCTGCCCAGCCACCCGAAGGGCGAGGTGCTGCCCTCGAACGAACCGCGCTGGTCGTTCTCCAGGCGCCTGCCCGCCGGAGTCGTCTCGGTCATCGCACCGTTCAACTTCCCGCTCATCCTCTCCATCCGCTCGGTCGCGCCTGCGCTCGCCCTCGGCAACGCCGTCCTCCTCAAACCCGATCCGCGCACCGCGGTCTCCGGTGGCGTGACCCTGGCCCGGATCTTCGCCGAGGCGGGACTCCCTGAGGGGCTCCTCCAGGTTCTGCCCGGAGGCCGGGACGTCGGCGAAGCCGTCGTCGACGCCCCCGAGGTCTCGGTCATCTCCTTCACCGGGTCGACCGCGGCGGGGCGGAAGGTCGGTGAGGCGGCCGGTCGCCTCCTCAAGCGCTGCCACCTCGAACTCGGCGGGAACAATGCGCTCATCGTCCTGCCCGGTGCCGATCTGGCGGCGGCCACCTCGGCGGGGGCCTTCGGATCCTGGATGCACCAGGGGCAGATCTGCATGACGACGGGCCGTCACCTCGTCCACGACAGCCTCTACGACGACTACGTCGGCGCCCTGTCCGAGCGCGCCCGGAACCTGCCGGTCGGCAACCCCGCCGCCGAGGAGGTGGCGCTCGGGCCGATCATCGACGAAGGGCAGCGGAGACGGGTTCGGGACATCATCGACAAAGCCCAGGCCGACGGCGCACGCCTGGCCGCGGGAGGGGCGGGGGAGGGCGCGTTCGTGCCGCCGACCGTGCTCGCCGACCTCACGCCGACGAACCCGGCGTGGACGCAGGAGATCTTCGGCCCGGTCGCCCCGGTCGGACGCTTCTCGACGCTCGAGGAGGCGGCCGAACTCGTCAACGCGAGCGAATACGGGCTCTCGCTCGGCATCCTCGGCGATGTCGGGATGGCCCTCGAACTCGCCGACCTCGTCGACACGGGCAAGGTCCACATCAACGAGCAGACCGTCTCCGATGAGGCCAACGTCCCCTTCGGCGGGATGAAGGACTCCGGCAACGGATCCCGCTTCGGCGGGGCGCAGGCGAACATCGAGGCCTTCACCGAGACCCAGTGGGTGACGATGCGCCCGGAGATCGCTGCGTACCCGTTCTGATCCCTGCCCCGCCTCACCCCTGCCACCGCCTGGCCCGACCACACGACCGGAGACACCGATGTCCGCACCCGCCGCTCCCTCCCTGCGCCCTGCCGGGGAGACCCGCTGGCCCGCCGTTCTGTGCTGGCTCGCCGTCGCCCTCGAGGGCTTCGACCTCGTCGTCCTCGGCGCCGTCATTCCCCAGCTGCTCGCCACCGGCGCGCTCGGATTCACCCCGGAGGGGGCGACCCTCGCGGCGACGATGAGCCTCGTCGGCGTCGGCCTCGGGGCCGCAGGCGTCGGACCGATCGTCGACCGGGTGGGCAGGCGCTGGACGATCATCGTCTGCGTGATCGTCTTCTCCGTGTTCACCCTCCTCGTCGCGTTCGCCCCGAACGTCGCCCTCTTCACGCTCTTCCGGTTCATCGCCGGGCTCGCTCTGGGCGCGGTCATGCCGAGCTGCCTCGCCTACATCAGCGAGCACAACCGCTCCGGCAGGACGGGGAAGGCGACGACCCTGACGATGACCGGGTACCACGCGGGTGCCGTCGCGATCTCCCTGCTCGCCGTCTTCTACTCCCACAACTGGCATCTGCTCTTCATCGCCGGCGGCCTCGCGGGGCTCCTCCTCGTGCCGCTGCTGTGGTGGAAGCTGCCGGAGTCGAGCGAGTTCCTCGCCGCGAAGGCGGCTGTCGGTGCCGGTGCGTCGACCCCCGCCGAGGCGGTCCCGAAGCCGGGCATGGCCTCGCTGTTCACCGGCCGGTTCGCCCTCGTGACGATCGGCGTGTGGCTCGGCAGCTTCATGGGCCTCCTCCTCGTCTACGGGCTCAACACGTGGCTGCCGAAGATCATGGCCGATGCCGGCTACGAGGTCTCCGATTCCCTCGTCATGCTCCTCGTCCTCAACCTCGGCGCCGTCGTCGGCCTCGTCATCGCCGGCTGGCTCGCCGATAGACACGGCACGAAGCGCATCGTCCTCCTGTGGTTCGTCCTCGCAGCGGTCTTCCTCGCGGTGCTGAGCATCCCGATGACGAGCCAGGTGCTGCTCAACCTCATCGTCTTCATCACCGGAGTCTTCGTCTTCTCCGCGCAGGTCCTCATCTACGCGTTCGTCTCCGGGATCTACCCGGCGACCGTGCGCGGCACGGCACTCGGCATGGCGTCAGCGATCGGTCGACTCGGCGCGATCACCGGGCCCTTCATCACCGGCACCCTGGTGGCAGCGGGCATCGCCTACCCGTGGGGGTTCTACCTCTTCGCCGTCGTCGCCGTCCTCGGCTTCGCCGCGATGGCGATCGTGCCGAAGTCAGTCGCTCCCGCGGCAGGGGAGGGGCGTTCGAATACCCTGGCCTCATGACGCGATGGATCGACGCCGCCTTCGTCCGCGGCGGGACGAGCAAGGGCGTGTTCTTCCGCGCCGACGACCTCCCGCCGCTCGCGGACGACACGGGTGGAGATGATCCCTCCGCGGGCCGAGACCGCTCCGCGTGGGATGCGATCTTCACGGCCGTGATGGGCTCGCCGGACGCCTTCGGCCGTCAGCTCGACGGCATGGGCGGCGGGATCTCGTCCCTGTCGAAGGTCATGGTCGTCTCCGCCTCCGAGCGTCCCGGCGTCGACCTCGACTACACGTTTGCGCAGGTCGAGATCACTGAGGCGACCGTCGACTACTCCGGCAACTGCGGCAACCTCTCCTCCGGAGTCGTCCCTTTCGGCCTGCTCGCCGGGCTCATCGACGCCGGCGACGGATGGCACGTCTTCCGCCTCTTCAACACGAACACGGGCAAGCTCGTCGACGTCGGACTCACCGTCGAGGGCGGTCAGGCCGCCGTCGACGGCGACTTCACCCTCCCGGGAGTACGCGGCACAGGCGCGCCGATCGAGCTCATCTACCCTGACCCTGCAGGCAGCAGGACCGGTGCGCTCCTGCCGACCGGGAAGGCGAGCGAATCGATCGATGCCGATGGGATCATGTTCGATGCCACCCTCATCGATGCGACGCTTCCGCTCGTCATCGTCCCCGCCGCGGCTGTCGGCCTGAACGGAGACGAGCTGCCCGAGAGGATCGACGCCGACGGACCTGCGATGCGCGTCATCGACGACCTCCGGCGGAACGCGGCCGTGCGCATGGGGCTGAGCGAGACCCGGGAGACCGCTCCGCAGGTCGTGCCCAAGGTCGCCGTCGTCACCCCTCCGACGCCGACGCGTCTCCTCGACGAGACGACGCTCGCCGCGGAGGACGCCGACATCGTCGTCCGGGTGATCTCGATGGGGCAGGCGCACAGGGCCGTTCCCGGCACCGCAGCGATGTGCCTGGCGGCCGCGGCCCTCGTGCCCGACACGATCGTCAATCTCATCCTCACCCGCTCCGAACGCCCTCCGGCAGGACCCGAACTGAGGATCGGCACGCCCTCCGGTGTCGTCACGGCCGCCGCTGTGCGCGATGAGAACACCGGGTCGGTCACCGCGGCGTCCCTCTTCCGCACCGCGCGCGTGCTCATGCGCGGACAGGTCGCTGTCCCGGACTGAGACTCGCCGTCCCGGACTGAGAATGCTGCTGTCGTGGGCTGTGGCTCGGAGATGACACGGGCCGAGACAGGCGTGAGCCCCGGACCGAGCGGTCCGGGGCTCACAGTCTGCTCGGGGCTGCGACTGGGTCAGTGCTGTGGCTGCATCAGCGCGTCGGCGAGATCAGTGCTCGGCACTCGCCTTGCGACGCCGAGCGATTGCCACGGCTGCGGCTCCGACGAGCAAGAGGCCCGCCGCGATCGACACCGGCGCGGTGAGCTCGGAACCGGTCCGCGGGAGGTTCCCGCCGCGGCCTGCATCGCTCGCGGAGGTCCCATTCGCCGAGGTCCCATTCGCGGTGCTGCCGGAGTTCGCGCCGGCTGAAGAGCCCTGCCTGCCGCCGTCCTCGTCAGCATCGTTCTGCGAACCGTCGGAGTCGGCACTGCCCTGATCGCCGTCGGAATCGTCCTGTCCGCCGTCGGCGTTCCCATTGTCCTGCGAGCCGTCGGCCTCGGCATCGTTCTCCGCGCCGTTGTCGTCCGCCGTGGCGTTCGCCTGGGCGCCGTCGGCGTCATCACCTCCGCCGCTGCTGTCCTCGTCGAAGAGACCGACGAGAACGGGATCGTGGTCAGAGGCGCGGAACTGATTCGGCTCGTAGAGGTCGCTGATGTTGTAGTTGAAGCGGCTGTACTCGAAGGCGAGCGGTTCGACGGAGTTGATGCTCCAGATGTCGGCTCCGGTGACCGCGTCGAACGCGCTCGTCGGCAGGTCCGCCTGGCTGCCGGTGCCTGCGGTCCCGGAGGTGTCGAGGGCGAGGATATGGTCGAGGCTGCCCGTCCGACCCTTGAAGACGTACGTCGACTTGTCCGTCATCTCCGAACCGACGTCCTTGTACCCGGACTCGTAGAGGACCTGCATCGGGTCCTCCTGCGTGTACGAGTTGAAGTCGCCGAGGAGGTAGACGTAGTCGGAGTCCGCTGCTTTCTGCTGTTCGCCGGCGAAGTCGACGAGCGATTTCGCCTGCTTGACGCGGTCGGCGTTCGAGAAGCCCTGCCCGTCACCGGTGTCCTCGTTGCCTGGGCCCTCGCCCGAGCCCTTCGACTTGAAGTGGTTCGACACGGTGACGAAGGTCTTCTCGGCCTCCGGGGTGCCGGAGGCATCCTTCGGGGCGTAGGCCTGGGCGAGCGGTTCGCGCGCATTGGAGAAGGCGTCTTGGTCGTCGAGGATGACGGACTCACCCTGCGGGGCCACCTCGGCGGGCTGATAGATCTGCGCAGTGCGGATGACGTCCTCGTCGGCGGGAACCTTCTCCGGGGAGGGGACGAAGGCCCACTTCTCCGACCCGGCCGCCTCGTTGAGGCGGTCGACGAGCGTCTTCAGCGCGGCGTCGCGGTCGTCGCCGAACCTCGCTGAGTTCTCGATCTCCATGAGCGAGACGACGGAGGCGTCGAGGGTGTTGATCGCGGTGACGATCTTCGTCTCCTGGCGCTCGAGGCTCTCAGCGGTCGCCGCACCGCGGGCATCGCAGCCCCCGCGGACCGTGATCGGGTTGCCCTCGCGGTCCTCGTAGAACGTGCAGCCGGGGACCTGGTCACCGGTCGTCGTGAAGTAGTTGAGGACGTTGAATGCCGCGAGACTGACCTGGCCGCCGACCGCCTCAGGCGTGTCCTGTCGGGTGTTCGTGAACGTCGCCGGCTGGACCGCCTCGGCGTTGGCCCCGGTCAGACGCGTCAACGGCTGGAACCGCCACTTGCTGTGGTCGAAGCCGAGGACGACGGGCGAGGTGAACGTCGCGCTCGCCCCGACGCGGACGGGAGCATCCTCGGTGAGGTAGGGCAGCGGGACGTCCTTGTCGCTCTTGAGGTAGTCGACCGTCGCACCGTCGTCGAGGACAACCTCGCGGGCGAGGTTCTCCTCCTCGATGGCCTTCGCCTCGGCGCTGCCGGGACGGGCGACATCGGTGGGCTGGCGCAGGACCCCGTCGCCGGTGGCGAGCGTGACCTCGCCGTAGGTGTTCGTGTTGTAGTTGTCGGTCACGGTGAGCTCACCGCTCGGCTGGAGGAGCATGCCCTCAAGCGCCTCGCGCTCGGCATCGCCGGTGGGGAACGCCTCCTCGACGGGCTTGACCGCCTCGGCGGGTTCGTCGAGGGTCGTCGCACCGGAGGCGGCGACGCTCATCTGGGTCTGGCCGTAGCGTTCGGACACGGTGCCGGTGAGTTCGAGGTGGTCGCCGATGCTGATGTCGCCCACGGTGTCGGGGGAGTAGACGAAGATGCCGTCGGAGGCCCCCGGGGTCGCGTCCTCGGCGCCCCCGGTGCCGGGCGTCTGCACGTAGTAGCCGCCGAGCCCACCGCTCGGGTAGGCGGCGGTGACGACGCCGCGGGTCCTCACCGTCTGGCCCTGCAGCGGACTCTCCGCGCCGGTGCCCTGGATGTCGGCGATCGGGGTGATCTCCCTGGGCTCGGGGTTCTCCCCGCCGTTACCGTCGGGCAGCACGTTCGGGGTCGGGGGAGCCGAGGTCCACGAGCCGTCGACGAATTGGATCGACTGCCCGCCTGCCGCGACGGCACCAGTCGGCTCGGCCTCCTGGTCGACGACGGGATCCGGGGTGTACGTCCCTGACTTCCCCGTCACACCCCTGCCGCCTGTGACTCCGCCGATCTGGTCGAAGTCGATGAGGCTGCCCGAGTCGTCGATCGCGAACGCCGAGGAGCCGTACTCGCCGTCAGCGGCGGAACCGGACTTCACGGAGTTCGTGATCGGCACCTCGATCGCCAGCGCCCCGGAGTCGCCGACGGTTGTGCCGTCGGGAACCGTGACGGCGTTCTCGGCGGCCTGGACGCTGCCGCCACGGGTGACCGAGCCGATCGTCCACCCGGAGAGATCGGTGCCCGGATCAGCGGCGATCTCGATGAAGTCGGCATCGAGGGTGTAGCCGATCTCGCTGATGTGCGGGCTGACGGCTGCTGCGGCCGGGCCGGTCGGCGCGACGAGACCGATACCGGCGACGAGGCCGAGGACAGCTGCGGAGGAGAGGGTGGTCGAGACTTTCATGGAGGCCTTTCGGGTCACGATGGCACACGGAGTCACAGAGGCAGGAACCCTTGCACACTATCGGGCCCCATGGAGGCGACGACGGCAACCATGTGAACGCGATGTGAACACTCGGGAAGTCCACTGAATGCTGGAAGTGTGACCGAGCCTACATGGAGGTCAGGACATGGGCGGGGAGCCGCGCTGTCAGCCCTGCGGATCGACGATCACGGCTTTCTCCGCTGCGTCGAATCGCACCTTCCCCATGTCGGAGAGCCGCACCTCGGCGGCTAGGGGGATCTGCGGGTCGGCGTTGATGCCGATGACCGTGCAGCCGGCGGCGGTGGCTGCCTGTGATCCGACGGGGGAGTCCTCGAAGGCGACCGCCGTCGCGGCGGCGAGCCCCAACTTCTCAGCCGCACGGAGATAGACGTCGGGTGCCGGCTTCCCCTGCTCGACGTCGTCGATCGTGACGATCGCATCGAAGAACCCGAGCAGTCCCGCTCGGTCGAGGAGTCCGCGGACATCGTCGCCGCGGCCGTTGCTCGCGACAGCGATGGGGACGGTGCCCGAGAGCGCCCGGTCGAGTTCCGGTGCCCCCGGCATGGGGGAGAACACCTCGGCGAGGGCGGCCGTGTAGTCACGGTCGACCTCGGCCGCCGTCGGCGCAGTCCCACTGCCGGCCTCGACTTCGGAGCTCACGCGCCGCAGCTGCTCCGCCGCCTCGGCGCCGGTCAACCCCCGGAACGACTCCGCGGGAACCCCACCGGCACCGAGGCGGTCGAGGTAGGCGGCCATGAGGTCGATCCACGGCTGCTCGGAGTCGACGAGGATGCCGTCGCAGTCGAAGATCGCACCGCCGAGAGGAATGGTCTGTCGAAGAGTCACAGCGTAACTCTAGCGGCAACCCGAAGGGCGCTCAGCCACCTCTCGCAAGGTGGCTGAGCGCCCTTTGGGTCGCTGGGGTGATCAGGCTCGGGTGATCACGCCTTGAGTTCGGCGGCGAGCTCGTGGAAGTCACGGCTCGGGTTGCCGAAGCGGTGCAGCGTCATCGACACGGCCTGCTCCTGCACGTAGTAGCGCAGCTCGACCCGACCCGAGGAGGTGACGGGCTCGTCGATGACGGCGACCTCGGGACGCTTCGCCGCAGCGGCGAGCAGCTCCGGCTCAAAGTCGCCGAGCACGCGGATGCGGGCACCGACGGTGTCGTCGTACCTGCCGTCGGCGACCATCGTCGCGAAGACCCCGGCCGATTCGGTGCGGGAGGGCACCCCCGCCTCGGTGACGGCGATCTTCACATCGGCCGAGACGTCCTCGGCGACGCTCAGCTGCACCGTCGACCCGACGGTCGCGGCTGCCGAGAGCGAGCGCTTGAAGTCGAAGACGGTCGCGGCCGAGGTTACGCGCAGGGTGACGGGACGCGGACGGTAGCGGAAGATGTTCGCCTCCGAGCGCAGACCCGTGTGGTCCTTGGCCGCACCGAACTCGGCCTCGAACCAGCGCTTGTCATCGGCCTGGGCCCGCTCGAGGCTCTGCCCGCCGCCGACCGAACCCGGCAGGGTCGCCGGATCGTCGGTGTAGTGGCCGAAGAGCATGAGGTAGTTCGGACCGCCGGCCTTCGAACCGAGCCCGACCGAGGACTGCTTCCAGCCGCCGAAGGACTGGCGCTGGACGATCGCTCCGGTGATGCCGCGGTTGATGTAGGCGTTGCCGACCTCGACGCGGTCGATCCACTCACGGACCTCCTCGGGGTCGAGGGAGTGGATGCCTCCGGTGAGACCGAAGTCGACGGCGTTCTGGAACTCGATCGCCTCGTCGAGGTCCTTCGCATGCATGAGGCCGAGCACGGGACCGAACACCTCGGTGAGGTGGAAGAACGATCCCGGCTTGACGCCCTCCTTGATGCCCGGGCTCCACAGGCGACCGGTGTCGTCGAGCTGCTTGGGCTCGAGCAGCCACGACTCGCCGGGCTCGAGCGTCGTCAGCGCACGGCGCAGCTTGTCCGAGGGATCCTCGGTCAGCGGGCCCATCGTCGCCGAGAGGTTGACCGGCCAGTCGACGACCATCGAGGACGCGGCGTCGACGAGCTGCTTGCGGTAGCGCTCCGAGTCGTACGTCGACCCGACCATGATGCCCAGAGAGGCGGCCGAGCACTTCTGTCCGGCATGGCCGAACGCCGAGTAGACGAGGTCGGCGACCGCGAGGTCGCGGTCGGCGGCCGGGGTGACGACGAGCGCGTTCTTGCCCGAGGTCTCCGCGTTGACGTGGAGTTCGGGACGGAACGACTTGAACAGCGACGCGGTCTCCGAGGCACCGGTGAGGATGACGCGGTCGACATCCGGGTGCGAGACGAGGTGCTGGCCGAGCTCCCGCTCGATCGGGGCGCACAGCTGGAGGACGTCCCGGGGGACACCGGCCTCCCACAGGCATTCGACGATGAGCGCCGAGCAGTACGGCGTCGGCTTCGAAGGCTTGTGGATGACGGCCGAACCCGCGGCGAGCGCTGCGACGGTGCCGCCGGTCGGGATCGCGATGGGGAAGTTCCACGGCGGGGTGACGACGACCATCTCGTCCGGGTGGAACGTCGCTCCCTCGAGCTTCTCGAGCTCGAGTGCGTGGAGTGCGTAGTAGCGGATGAAGTCGATGGCCTCGGAGATCTCCGGATCCGACTGTGACGGCATCTTGCCGACCTCAGCGGCCTCGACGGCGATGAACTCGCCGCGGCGGGCGGCGAAGACCTCGGCGGCGCGGTGGAGGATCTCCCCGCGGGCTGCAGCGCCCATCTCACGCCAGTCCTTGGCGGCGGCGCGGCCCTTGGCGATCATCGCATCGAGTTCGTCGGTGGTGTCGATGCGCGGCGCCTGCGGGCGGGTCTCGAGGTAGCCGGGAGCGGTCGCCTCGGCGATGATCTCCTTGACCCACTTCTGGTTCGCCGGCAGGGAGGGATCGGTGTCGGGTTCGTTGGCGAAGACGACCTGGGCGGGACCGGGAACGTGCGGGGCCGAACGGTCCTGCGTGCGATTGGGCGCGGGAGCGGCCTCACCGTCGGCGGCGAGCTCGGCCTCGAGCTGGGCGACCGAGGCGCGGAAGCGGTCGGCTTCGCGGTCGAAGATCTCGTTGCCGTTGGCGAGCTCGAAGATGCCGGACATGAAGTTCTCCGTCGCGGAGTTCTCCTCGAGGCGGCGCACGAGGTAGGAGATCGCGACATCGAACTCCTTCGGGTGCACGGCCGGGACGTAGAGGAGGAGGTCGCCGACGTCCTCGGTCACGGCTGCGGCCTGCTCGGTCGCCATGCCCTGGAGCATCTCGAACTCGACGCGGGAGGTGACGTCGCGCTCGACGGAGAGGTGGTGGGCGAAGGCGATGTCGAAGAGGTTGTGCCCGGCCACGCCGATGCGCAGGCCTTCCATCCGCTCGGGGGTGAAGAGCCAGTGGAGGACGCGCTTGTAGTTGGCGTCGGTCGACTGCTTCGAGTCGCACGTCGTCGTCGGCCAGCCGGCGACCTCGGCGTGGACGGTCTCCATCGCGAGGTTCGCGCCCTTGACGAGGCGGACCTTGATCCCCGCACCCCCGGCGGCCACCCGCTGGCTGGCGAACTCGCTCAGGCGCTGGATCGCTCCGAGCGCGTCGGGCTGGTAGGCCTGGATGACGATGCCGGCCTCGAGGTCCTTGAACTCCGGTTCGGAGAGCAGGCGGGTGAACACGGCGAGCGTGAGCTCGAGGTCGCGGTACTCCTCCATGTCGAGGTTGACGAACTTCGCGCCCGTCGGGGCCTTCGCGGCCTGCGCGTAGAGGGGGCGGAGGCGGTTGACGACGTACTCGACGGTGTCGTCGAAGGCCCACATCGACAGCTGCGAGGCGACCGAGGAGACCTTGACGGAGACGTAGTCGACGTCGTCGCGGGCGAGCAGACGGTGCGTCTCCTCGAGGTGGTGGTCGGCTTCCGCGTCACCGAGGACCGCCTCGCCGAGGAGGTTGATGTTGAGTCGGTGGCCCTCGCCGGTGAGCTTGGCGACGGTCGAGCCGAACTGCTTGTCGCGGGCGTCGACGACCATGTGCCCGACCATCTGGCGCAGGCGGGTGCGGGCGGCGGGCACGACCTGCGGCATCACCTTCGCCAGTGCTGCACCGGCCTTGATCTGCGCACGGTCGAGAGCCGACATCGTCGCCGGCGCGAGCTTGCCGACCTCGTTCAGCGCGTCGGCGGCGGCGTGGACGTCATCGGTGCGCACGACGCGGTCGACGAAGCCGACGGTGAAGTCGAGCCCGTTGGGATCGGAGAGGACCGCCGAGAGGCGCTCCGCGGCGGGGTTCTTCGCCGCCGTCTTGTTCGTCGCGACCCGCAGCCATTTGCGGACCGTGTCGACCGAGCGGGTCGTCAGCGCTTCGAGATCGGTGTCAGTGTGCAGCACCTGCTATCCGTCCTTACTTCTAGTGGTTGTCCCCGGTGTTCGGGAGTCCACGTGGTCGTCGTCGACCGCCTGCCCCCGCCGTTGTCCCCTCAGTATGCGCCGGGCCCAACCGGGGGTGAATGGTCGGCGACCGCCCGCCGAAACCTTTGAGTCAGAAGGCGTGAGAGCGAGCGTAGAATGAGGGAATGTTCACCCCGGAGTTCCGTCGCAGTGTGGTCGTCCGTGCGGCTGCGACGTCGATCGCCGAGGCGGCCGCCGAGGCGGGGGTGTCCGAGTCGAGTCTGCGCCGCTGGGCCCGTCGCTCGGACCTGGCCGACCGTCCCCGCAGCGGTCGCCCGCAGATCCAGAGCACGGCGACCCAGGTCGTCGAAGCCCTCGTCGGGACCGCCGGGGCGCGGATCTCGGGCAAGGACTATTCGACCCGGGCGATCGCCGAGGCGACGGGTCTGAGTCAGAGCATCGTCTCGCGCGCGGTGCGGGAGATGACGGTGCCGCTGAGCGACCTCCACACGATCCGCGAGGACGGGGCCGGCGGCGACGAGGTCGTCGTCGCGGCGAGCGGCTTCCCGCTCATCGTCGTCGGATTCCGCCTCGGGGCCGGTGGCGCCGATCCCTCGCCGGTGCCGGCCCGGCGCATCCAGCGGCGCATCGCCGGGGTCGTCGCCGGCCTGCGCTCGGCCGGCGTCACCCGCTGGCCGCAGCGCTTCGGCAGCGAGCACCGGCAGACCGATGAGGCGGCGATGGGCATTCTCCTCGACGGGGTCGCGGGGATCGACCCGGTGCGGCTGCGCCTCGTCGTCTACGATCCCCTCGGCGAGGCCGCCGAACTCGTCGCCGACCCCGATGCGGGTCTTCCCGCCTTCGATGTCCTCTCCCTCCACCACGGGCCCGAGGACTTCATCGCCGCGCTCAAGGCCGGCCTTGCGCACTGCCAGGACATCCCCGGGTCGCTGCTCGACCTCGTCGCCGGTCGCGTCCGCCACGGTCTCGAGGGCGTGAGCTGGCAGGCGGGGCGGCAGGCGGACGTCCCGAAAACTTCCACGAATTCTGACTCAATGGAGATCTCGTCGTGGCTGCCGAGCTCGACCAGGTCGATCACCGAGCATCTCGCGATCGCCCTGCGCGAGGAGATCATCGACTCCGGCTACCAGCCCGGTGACCGGATCAATCCGCGCCTGCTCTCCCGCCGCATGGACGTCCCCCGATCGTCGGTCGATGCGGCGCTGCGCCGGATGGTCGACGACGGACTCCTCGACGGCACCCGGGGCGGGGCGAGGATCCCGCTCATCACGACCCTTGACGTCCTCGACCTCTACGCCGCGCGCATGGCCGTCGGCGAGGTGGTGCTGCGCTCGCTCGCTCTGCGTCCGCAGCGGTTCCTCGTCCCCGTCCAGCTCGCGCTGCGCCAGGTGGAGGCCTCGGCGGCGACCCGCAGCGGCATCGACGTCGAGGACGCCGACCTCCACTACCAGCAGGAGCTCGCCCGCGCCTCGGGTCTGCGGCAGAGCGCGCGGGCCTTCGAATCGCTCACCCTTCGCCTGCGCCTCTTCATCTCCGTCCTCCGCCTCGACTATTCACCGGCGGCCGACCGCATCCTCGGCGACGACCGAGGGATGTACCGGGCGCTGTCCCGCGGGGATGCGGAGACGGCGATCGACGTATGGCGCGGCAAGGTCGACAACGCCGTCCGCCACATGTCCGGTCTGCTCGCCCGCCGCCGCTTCGATCAGGAGCTGTGGGACCAGCTCACCCGCAGCCTGCGGTGAAGTCTGCCCTCACAGCCCCATGATCGAGATCGCGATCGTGAAGTAGACGAGCAGGCCGCTGGCATCGCAGAACGTCGAGATGAACGGCGTCGAGACGACCGCGGGATCGACCCGGCACGCCTTCGCGACGATGGGGATCGACCCGCCGACGAAGGCGGCGACGGGGCAGTTGACGATGAGGGTGAGTGCGATGATGGCACCGATCTCGAGACCGTAGAGCGGCGAGGCGATCGCGAACGCGGGAATCGCGAGGAGGAGACCGAGGAGGAGTCCGGTGGAGAACTCCTTGCCGGCGACCCGGAACCAGTCGCGCAGCCCCACCTCGTCCATCGCCAGCGCCCGGGTCACCGTCGTCGCCGCCTGCGATCCCGTGTTCCCGCCGATCCCGGTGAGCAGGGGGATGAAGAGGGCGAGGGCGACCACCTCGGCGAGGGTCGACTCGAAGATCTCGAGGACATGGACGGTGAGGACGGCGGAGACCGCGAGGACGAGCAGCCAGACGATGCGGCTGCGGGCGAGGTGGGTGATCGGCGTCGGCAGGTACCGGCGGTAGAGCGGCTGGGTGCCCCCGGAGAGCGCGAAGTCGGCCTCGTCGGCCTCGGCGATGATGCGGGCGGCGTCGTCGATGGGCACGATCCCGACGAGGCGGTCCTCGCTGTCGCACACGGGCAGGACCGTGATGCCGCCGGTCAGGGCCGCGCGGGCCGCGGTCTCCTGGTCGTCGCTCGTGTGGGTGATCTCCTCGATCGGGTCCATCACCTCGGCGACCGGAGCATCCGGCGGGCAGCGGAGCAGCTCGAGGGGATCGAGCGTGCCGAGCAGGGTCCGGTCGGGGGCGAGGACGGGGACGAGGCGGACGTCGGCGAGATCGACGTCGGTGTCGCGGATGCGGGCGGCCACCTCGGCGACGGTGTCGGCATCCCACGCGACGACGGCGGTCGGGGACATCCGGCGGGCGATCGAGTTCCGGTCGTAGCCGGCGATGGCCATGACGGCGTCGAGGTCGGACCGGGAGACCGCGGAGAGCAGCTTCGTCGCGACCCCGGCGGGGAGTTCGTCGACGAGGCGGGACTGGTCCTCGGGATCGAGGTCGGCGAAGATCGCGGTGAGCTCCTCGGTGCCGAGGGCCGCGATGAGATCGGAGCGGGTGCCGCGGTCGAGGCGGTCGAAGACGTCGACGGACTCGTGCTTGGGCAGGAGGCGGAAGACGACGGCCGCCTCGGTGGCGGGGAGCTCGGCGATGAGGTCGATCGTCGCGGACTCGCCGAGGTCGCGCACGGCGGCGGCCAGCCGCGTGAGGTCACGGTCGTCGGTCAGCGATCGGATGGTGGTGGCGTCCATGATGATTCTCCAGGCAGTCGTCGGGAGGACGCCTGGGCCGTTCGATGTCGGCAGGGCAGGGCGCGGCGGTGCCGGAGCGCAGGCGTCAGTGAATGGGGGAGGCGGTGCACAATCGAGAGTCGGAATCCATCGACGACCACCTCCTTCGACGAGCTGCGGGCATCACGCACTGAGGTGCGGATGCGGTTTCCTCCACCCTATCCGAGGGCGGGGCCGAGCGGGGAATCGGGTAGATTTGGGGAGATCATTGTCCGCAGCCGTCGGCGGCTGCGGCGGCACCCGTGGGCGAGTGGGAAAGTGCGAACGTGGAGATTCTGACAGTGGGCGTGGCCGGGGGGACCGGCAGCGGGAAGACGACGCTGACGCAGGCGCTGCTGGCCAAATGCGCAGGCGTGTCCTCGGTGCTCTACCACGACAACTACTACAAGCGGCAGGACGAGCTCACCTTCGCGGAGCGGGAGAAGGTCAACTACGACGACCTCGACGCCTTCGACAACGACCTCTTCGTCGACCACCTCGAAGCCCTGCGCTCAGGCATCGCCGTCGAGAGCCCGATCTAAGACTTCGCCGACCACAACCGCGCGGCGGAGACGACCGTCGTCGAACCCGCGCCGGTGATCATCGTCGAGGGCATCCTCATCTTCGCCGAACCGCGCATCTGCAGCCTCCTCGACATCAAGCTCTTCGTCGACACCGACGCCGACGTCCGCCTGCTGCGCCGGATCAAACGCGATGTCGTCGACCGGGGGCGCACCCTCGAATCCGTCGAGGAGCAGTACCTCGGCACGGTCAAGCCCATGCACGAACTCTACGTCGAGCCCTCGAAGCGCAACGCCGACCTCATCATCCCCGAGGGCGGTCACAACATCGTCGCGATGGACATGATCATGCGGAGGATCCAGGCCGGGGCGTAGGGGGTCGTCGGCGGGGTCGGTTCTCGTGTCAGAGTCGGCGCGATTCTCGTGTCAGTGGCGACGTCTAGTGTGATCACGTGGACGTCGAATCCGTCCGGGAGCCGATGGAGGCTCCCGATCTCCTCGCCGAGGTGGCCCGGCTGAGCGCAGTCCTGCGCGGTGCCGCGCCGGCTGGGACCGAGGATGAGGCGCTCGCGCGGATCACCGCGCTCGAAGAGCTGACCGGGACGATCGTCGCCGCCCAATCCGCCGAGGCCGTCGCCTTCGCAGAGCTGCGCCGCGAGCGGGACAGGCTCAACGGCCTGCCCGTGCATGAGTGGGCGCTGCGTGCCGGCGACGAGGTGGGGCTGGCCAAACGCGTCTCACCCGGGTCGGGGCGGAAGTTCCTCTCCGGTGCCCGCGCGATCGTCACCGAGATGCCCGAGACCTTCAAGGCGCTGAGCGGCGGTGAGATCTCTGCGGAGAAGGCTCGGATCATGGTCGACGAGACGGCGACGCTCGCTTCGCCTGATCGCCGCCGTGTCGATACGCGGATGCGGGAGAGTCTGGGGCAGTCGGGTCCGCGGAGTCTGCGCGCCGAGGTGCGGGCGATGGCGATGCAGGTCGACGGTGAGGATGCCGATCGGAAGGCGCGGGAGGCCGCGAAGCATCGGAGGGTCACGCTGACGACGCTCGCCGACGGCATGGGACGGGTGAGCGCGATCCTTCCGCTGACCGAGGCCGTCGCCGTCTGGACGGGGCTCAAGGAGACCGCCGATTCGCTCATCGCTGCCGGTGACGCGGGCGGGCGTCGGCAGCCGCAGGTCATGGCCGACACGTTCGTCGAAAGGCTCACGGGCCAGGAGTCCGCGGCCGCGGTGCCGACCGAGGTCCATGTCGTCATCGACGCCGAGTCGCTGTTCTCCGACGGCATGGTGCCCGCGTGGATGCCCGGCTTCGGGCCGCTGCCGGCGGCGACCGCGCGCAGCTTTCTCGCCGCGAACGAGGCCGAGGTCTTCATCCGGCGCATGTTCACGACCGTGTCCGAGGGTCAGCTCGTCGGCACCGAGGCGAGGGGTCGGGCCTTCACCGGACGGCTGCGGGAGATGGTGATCTTCCGTGACGACCGGTGCCGGACCCCGTGGTGCGATGCGCCGATCAAGCACGCCGACCATGCTCGGCCCTTCGCCGAGGGAGGGGCGACTTCGTGGGAGAACGGGTCGGGACTGTGTGCGTCGTGCAACTTCGCGAAGGAACATCCCGGGTGGTCGCATGAGGCGAGTGCCGAGGAACTGACCGTGACGACTCCGGCGGGCCGCTCGTACACCTCGATGACACCACCGTTCGTCAGGCGGATGAAGTACCCGCGCCCGCCGGTTCGGGCCGGAGATGAGGCGGTGCAGGCCGGCGATGAGGTGGCACCGCCGCCGGGACCGGATTGGCGCCGGCAGCTATCAGGCCTGCTCGAGGTGAGCACCCTGCCCCCGCGGGGGAGTCCGCCGTCGGGTGCCTCGTCGCCCCCTCGCGATCCGATGCTCGGCGATGATCCGATGCTCGGCGATGATCCGGAGTCCGGCGTTGAGCGACCGAGGGGGACCGTGGTGAACTCGCCAGGCGCGGAGGAGTCAGCACCGCCCCGCGCGGAGAACCGCCTGAGCACTGCAGTCGAGCGGAGCGACCCCGAGACCGTGCCCATCCCTCCGGGTCTCCGAGTGGTCATCGCCCCGACCGGTGGATTGATTCGTCCGGCACCCGCTCCCGCCTTGCTCAAGCGGACCGGCAGTGTTTCCGGTGCCGAGGAGCTCCTGCGGACACGGATCCTCGCCGCCGGGTGAGGGCGCCTGACGCGAGCCGGTGACAGTTCTGCAACATCGCTGTCACCGGCCCGGTCGGGCAGCGCCGAAGAATGATGGTCATGAACACCGTGGACCGTCCCGACGCGATCGGCACGCAGCTGCTCCCCCAGGGCAGGCGCGCACGCTGGATCGCCCGGTGGCTGCCGCTGATCACGGTGGCCGCGTGGATCGCGATGATCTGGATCCCGGTGCTCGACAGCGGCAACGACAGGGGTCCACGCCTGCTCATCACCTCACTCGGTGAGCACCCGATCAGCCCCGAGAACTTCGACGTCGCCTTCGTCCTACCGTGGGCGGCGATCCTCGTCTGCGCGGTCACCGCGTGGCTCTCCCGATCGCTCACTCTCTGGTCCCCGGCCGCCGTCATCGTCGGCCTCGTCCTCCTCGTCGCCCTCGTGGCGATGATCATGGACCCGCCGTTCTTCATGTGGGACGGCCAGGACGAGCAGGGGCGCTGGATCGGCGGCATGGAGGTCGGCTACCCGGCTCACGGCGCCGCACTCTGGGCGCTCGGCAGTGCCGCCCTCATCGTCGGGGGCATCTTCGGGCTCGCCGGCAGCCGCCACTGCCGCCACCGCAGGCACGCGGAGCGCTTCTCCGGCTCGCGGTTCTGAGGCGGCGGCGGTCGAACGGCCGCGTCAGCCACCAACGGTGGCCGCCGCGACGTCAGCGATCGGAGACGGCGGCCGCGAGCTTGTTGAGCGACTCGTCGAGCTGCTCCTCGCTGACGACGGGGAAGAGCGGCAGCAGCTTCGGGTCGTCGACCTTTGACCAGTCGTAGGTGAGCGTCACCTCGGTGGAGTCGGGTCCGGCCGCGTTGAGCTCGTACAGCCATTCCCAGCCGCCCGGCTCCTTCGGGTCGTCGGCCTGCGCCGGCTGCCAGCCGACCATCTTGTTCTCGTCGTACGCGGTGACATGGTTGTGCATCTGGTAGTCGCCGCCCATCGCCTCGGCGTACATGTTCATGACGAACACGTCACCGACACCCTGGATGCGCTGGGACTTCTCCGCCGACTGCACCATGCCCGAACCGTCGAACTGCGTGTGGTTGTCGGGCAGGGTGAGGACGTCGAAGATCTCCTTCGTCGGGTGGTCGATGGTCCGTGTGACTGTGATGCTCTTCTCATTCGTAGCCATACGTTCACCCTGCCACAGGCAAGCTGACTTTCCGATACCTCGGCGCAGGTCGTCAGTCAGCTCTCAGCTCGCCCGCACTCCACGGGAAGCGGGTGCAGCCGCTCCCAGGAAACCCGCGCCTCACTCCTCGGGGAGGAAGACCCCGGCGAAGAACTTCCCGATCTCCTCGCGCGCATCGAGCGGGAAGACACCGGAGACGTACTGGTCGGGGCGGACGATGACGACGGCGCCGTCCCGGCTGATGCCACGGGTCTCGAAGATGTCGTCGTCGGGCAGGGCGGCGTAGATCTTCTCGAGGTACTCGAGACCGAACTTCCCGATGTAGGGGCGGAAGACCTGCGGCACGTCGGTGAAGTCGAACTCCGTGTGCGGCTGCTGGTAGATGACGTTGAGTTCGACGAGGGCGTTGATGTCCTCGCCCGTGCGGCGGTACGCAACGAGCGGCGACGCCGGATCGGATTCGAACCACTCCGCCAGTGCGGGCACACCCGTCACCGCCGCCTCGTCGACGCCGACCGCGGCTTCCACGGCCGGTGCAGGTGCCGCCCGATCGGCGAAGACGTAGACCCGCCAGCGTCCGTCGGCCTTGGCCTCATGCCCGAGGTGAAGGGGGTAGGCGTCGCAGACGCGGTTGACCATGGCCGACTTGAACCGCTTGCCCACGGGGAATCCGGTCGCGAGCTCCTGGTTCTCCGTCGTCGCCGTGATCATCGACTCCGTGTACTCGGTCATGAAGCCGGCGGGGAACTCCGCGGTCTTGACGTAGAACTCCTCGAGGTACGCCTTGTCCGGCAGCTCGTCCTGCGGGGTGGCCATGAGCGTCGACCACTCCTTGTCGAAGTCGATGAGGTTCTTCGCCGTCACCTGCCGCTCGGCCGAGTACGTCCGCAGCAGCTCCTCCGAGGAGCGGCCCGAAGCGACCTGCCCGAGCTTCCACGCGATGTTGAACCCGTCCTGCATCGAGACGTTCATGCCCTGTCCGGCCTTCGCCGAGTGCGTGTGGCAGGCGTCGCCGGTGATGAAGACGCGCGGGCAGGGGGAGCCGGGGGTGGTGTCGTCGGTGTCGTCGAAGGCGTCGGTGAGCCGGTGGCCGACCTCGTAGACGCTGTGCCACGCGACGTTCTTCACGTCGAGCGAGTACGGGGTGAGGATCGCATTGGCCTTCGCGATGATCTCCTCGATGCTCGTCTGGCGCACCTTCCTGGCATCGTCGGCAGGCACCTCGCCGAGGTCGACGTACATGCGGAAGAGGTGACCGCCCTCACGGGGGATGAGGAGGATGTTGCCGTGCTTCGACGAGATCGCGCACTTCGTCCGGATGTCGGGGAAGTCGGTGTTCGCGAGCACGTCCATGACGCCCCACGCATGGTTGGCCTGGTCGCCGGACATCGTCCGCCCGATCGCCGAGCGCACGCCCGAGCGGGCGCCGTCGCTGCCGATGACGAAGCCCGCGCGGATCGTCCGCTGCTGACCGGCGCGTTCGCCCGCGGTGTAGCGCACGATGACGGAGACCGGGTGCTTCGGGTCGGCCGCCGTCGCCGGGTCCTCGACGGTGAGGTCGACGAACTCGATGCCGTAGTCGGGTTCGATCCGTGCCGGGGACTGCCGGGCGAACTGGGCGAAGTAGTCGAGGACGCGGGCCTGGTTGACGATGAGGTGGGGGAATTCGCTCACCCCGGTCTCGTCGTCCTTGGGTCGGCCGGTGCGGATGATGTGCTCGGGATTGTCCGGGTCGGGGTTCCAGAACGCCATCTCGGTGATGTGGTAGCCCTCGCGCATGATCTCCTCGGCGAACCCGAAGGCCTGGAACGTCTCGACCGATCGGGCCTGGATGCCGTCGGCCTGACCGATGACGAGCCGGCCGTCGCGCTTCTCGATGATGCGGGTGTTGACGTCGGGATACTGCGCGAGCTGCGCGGCGGCGACCATGCCGGCGGGACCGCTGCCGACGATGAGCACGTCGACGACGTCGGGCAGGGACTCAGGTCGATCGATGCCGTAGCCCGCTGCGTCCTCGATCCGCGGGTCCGCGGACACGTACCCGTCCTGGTGGAAGTGCATTTCAGCCTCCGGTTCCTCACACGCCTTTGTGCGCCGTGGTGATCGTCTGTGATCCGGCGCGCACCTTGTGATCCAGATCGTATCAGTTCATATACGATCACGCCGAGGCGGGGGTGCGTTCCGACAAAATTCGGTCGAACCCTTGTCGACCGCTTCTGCATCGTATACGATCCAAGAAGTCAAGGACGAGAGAACGAGGTTTCGATGACGAACGCAGCAGTCCCCACCCGGCCCGGCAAGATCATCGCCGTCCACGTGGCCTACGAGTCCCGTGCCGCCCAGCGCGGCCGCCGACCCGCCGCTCCCTCGTACTTCCTCAAGGCGACGAGCTCGCTCGCGGACAGCGGTGAGACGATCTCCCGTCCCGCCGGCACCGAACTGCTCGCCTTCGAAGGCGAGGTCGCCGTCGTCATCGGCACCCCTGCCCACCGCATCCCCGCCGAGGCCGCATGGGACCACGTCTCAGGCGTCACCGCGGCCAACGACTTCGGCCTCTATGACCTCAAGGCCCCCGACAAGGGCTCGAACGTGAGGTCGAAGAGCCGTGACGGCTACACCCCCCTCGGCCCCGAACTCATCCCCGCCGCCGAGGTGGACCCCGAGGCCCTGCGCATCCGCACCTGGGTCAACGGCTCCCTCGTCCAAGACGACGGCACCGGTCCCGAGCAGCTGATCTTCCCGCTCATCCGGATCATCGCCGACCTCAGCCAGCACTTCACCCTCGAACCCGGTGACGTCATCCTCACCGGCACCCCGTCGGGCTCGAGCGTCGTCGTCCCCGGCGACGTCGTCGAGGTCGAGGTGAGCACCGCCTCGGCGAGGACGGGGCAGGAGCTGAGCTCCGGTCGCCTGCGCACCGAGGTCGTCGAGGGCCCCGGCGACTTCGACGCCGACCTCGGCAGCACTCCTGCCGTCACCGACGACCTGCGCATCGACGCGTGGGGCTCGGCGGAGGCCGCCGGCCTGCCGGCCGAGGGCGGCACGGACAGTGCCGCCCTCGGCGCAGCCCTCCCCGCAGAGCTGCGGGCGAAGCTCGCCGAGGCCCCGACGGCGGGACTCTCGGCCCAGCTGCGGGCCCGCGGGCTCAACAACGTCGTCATCGAGGGCGTCGCCCCGCTGACCCCGGGCAGCCGGATCGTCGGCGTCGCGAAGACCCTGCGCTTCGTGCCCAACCGTGAGGACCTCTTCACATCCCACGGCGGCGGCTACAACGCGCAGAAGCGCGCCTTCGACAGCCTGGGGGAGGGCGAGGTCATCGTCATCGAGGCCCGCGGTGAGTCCGGATCGGGCACCCTCGGCGACGTCCTCGCGCTGCGGGCCAAGGCTCTCGGCGCCGCCGGGGTCGTCACCGACGGAGGAGTCCGCGACTCCGCCGAGGTGGCCGGCATCCTCCCGGTGTTCGCGACCTCCCGCAACCCTGCGGTGCTCGGCCGCAAGCACGTCCCGTGGGAGTCCGATGTGGCCGTGGCCTGCGGGAACGCGACCGTCCTTCCCGGCGATGTCATCGTCGGCGACGACGACGGCGTCATCGTCATCCCCCGGAACCTCGCCGAGGAGGTCGTCGACGCCGCCCTGGCCAAAGAGGTCGAGGACGGCTGGGTCGCCGAGCAGGTCGCCGCCGGCAACCCGATCGAAGAGCTCTTCCCGCCCAAGGGCGAATGGAAGGCGAAGTTCGAGGAATGGAAGTCCGCGCGATGAGTGCGCAGCCGGTGTCGCCGAGCCAGCCTCTGAGCAAGGCCGAGCACGCGTACCAGTGGATCCGTGAGCGCATCGGCGATCACACCTTTGACGCCGGTGACAAGCTTGTGCTCTCCCAGATCGCCGTTGAGCTCGACACCTCGGTCGTCCCCGTCAGGGAGGCGATCCGCCGGCTCGAGGCCGACGGACTCGTCACCTTCGAACGCAACGTCGGGGCCCGGGTGGCGATGGTCGACCACGGATCCTACGTCCAGTCGATGGAGGCCGTCGCCGTGCTCGAAGGCGCGGCGACCGCACAGGCCCTGACCCACATCACCGCGGCCGACCTCGCCGCGGCGGAGGACCTCAACGAGCAGATGCGGGCACTGCTCACCGACTTCGACGCCGTCGAATTCACCCGCCTCAACCACGAGTTCCACGCCGCGCTCTTCGCCCGCTGCCCCAACGACCGGTTGCGCACGCTCGTCGGCCTCGAATGGGATCGGCTCGCGCACCTGCGGAACTCGACGTTCGCGTTCGTGCCCGGACGGGCACGCGACTCCGTCGACGAGCACTCCCGGATCATCGCACTCATCCGGGCGGCCGCCTCGGCGGACGAGGTCGAACGGGTCGTCCGCGCCCACCGCACCGCCACACTGCACAGCTACCAGGAAGCCACCACCGCACCAGAGAGGGACAAGTCATGACCGATTCCACCACTGCACCTGCGAACCTGCCGGAGAAGATCCGCCACTACATCGGCGGGGAGTTCGTCGACTCCCTCGACGGCGACGAGTTCGACGTCATCAACCCGGTGACCAACGAGCCCTACATCAAGGCCGCCTCCGGCAAGAAGGCCGACATCGACCGGGCCGTGGCGGCAGCGAAGAAGGCCTTCGAGGAGGGGCCGTGGCCGACGATGCTCCCGCGTGAGCGCGCTCGGGTGCTCAACAGGATCGCCGACATCGTCGAGAGCCGCGAGCACGAGCTCGCCGAGATGGAGTCGTACGATTCCGGTCTGCCGATCACCCAGGCCAAGGGCCAGGCGCGTCGGGCGGCGGAGAACTTCCGCTTCTTCGCCGACCTCATCGTCGCCCAGGTCGACGACGCCTACAAGGTTCCCGGCCGGCAGGCCAACTACGTCAACCGCAAGCCGATCGGCGTCGCCGGCCTCATCACCCCGTGGAACACCCCGTTCATGCTCGAGTCGTGGAAGCTCGCCCCGGCGATCGCGACCGGCAACACCGTCGTGCTCAAGCCCGCCGAGTTCACCCCGCTCTCGGCGTCGCTGTGGCCGGGCATCTTCGAAGAGGCGGGCCTGCCCACCGGCGTGTTCAACATGGTCAACGGCTTCGGGGAGGAGGGCTTCGCCGGGGACTCTCTCGTCAAGCACCCCGACGTCCCGCTCATCTCCTTCACCGGTGAGTCGAAGACGGGACAGACGATCTTCGCCAACGCCGCACCCTGGCTCAAGGGCCTCTCGATGGAGCTCGGCGGCAAGTCCCCGGCCGTCGTCTTCGCCGATGCCGACCTCGACGCAGCGATCAACGCGACGATCTTCGGTGTCTTCTCCCTCAACGGGGAGCGCTGCACCGCCGGTTCGCGCATCCTCGTCGAGGAGTCGATCTATGACGAGTTCGTCGAGCGCTACGCCGCGCAGGCCAAGCGCGTCAAGGTCGGCCTGCCCTCGGACCCCGCCACCGAGGTCGCAGCCCTCGTCCACCCCGAGCACTACGAGAAGGTCATGTCGTACGTCGAGATCGGCAAGGGCGAGGCGCGCCTCGTCGCCGGCGGCGGCCGACCCGAGGGATTCGAGACCGGCAACTTCGTCGAACCCACCGTCTTCGCCGACGTCATGCCCGACGCCCGGATCTTCCAGGAGGAGATCTTCGGACCCGTCGTCGCGATCACCCCCTTCTCCACCGACGAGGAGGCGCTCGCGCTGGCCAATGACACGAAGTACGGGCTCGCCGCCTACATCTGGACTTCAGATCTCAAGCGGGCGCACAACTTCTCGCAGGCCGTCGAGTCCGGAATGGTGTGGCTGAACTCGAACAACGTCCGAGACCTGCGCACCCCGTTCGGCGGCGTCAAGGCCTCGGGTCTCGGCCACGAGGGCGGATACCGCTCGATCGACTTCTACACGGACCAGCAGGCCGTGCACATCAACCTCGGCGAGGTCCACAACCCCGTCTTCGGGAAGCAGTGAGAGGAACACCATCATGACCGAATCGATCACCACCCCCACCGTCGCCGCGCCCGATGTCGTGCGCTGCGCGTACATGGAACTCGTCGTCACCGACCTGCAGAAGTCCCGGGACTTCTACGTCGACGTCCTCGACCTCCAGGTCACGTGGGAGGACGAGAACACCGTCTACCTCCGGTCGATGGAGGAGTTCATCCACCACAACCTCGTCCTCCGGAAGGGCCCGGAGGCCGCCGTGGCCGCGTTCTCGTTCCGGGTCCGCACCCCCGAGGACGTCGATGCCGCCGAGGCGTTCTACCGTGAGCTCGGATGTCCCGTTGAGCGGCGGTCCGAGGGCTTCGTCCGCGGCATCGGCGACTCCGTGCGCGTGCAAGATCCGCTCGGCTTCCCGTACGAGTTCTTCTACGACGTCGACCACGTCGAGCGCCTCGCCTGGCGCTACGACCTCTACTCGCCCGGTGCGCTCGTCCGCCTCGACCACTTCAACCAGGTCACCCCGGACGTCCCGAAGGCCGTGGGCTACATGGAGGACCTCGGCTTCCGCGTCACCGAGGACATCCAGGACGACGAGGGCACCGTCTACGCAGCGTGGATGCGGCGCAAGCCCACCGTCCACGACACCGCGATGACCGGCGGCGACGGGCCGCGCATGCACCACGTCGCGTTCGCCACGCATGAGAAGCACAACATCTTGGCGATCTGCGACAAGCTCGGAGCGCTGCGCCTCTCCGACATGATCGAGCGCGGACCCGGCCGCCACGGCGTCTCCAACGCCTTCTACCTCTACCTGCGCGACCCCGACGGCCACCGCATCGAGATCTACACGCAGGACTACTACACCGGCGACCCGGACAATCCGCGGGTGACTTGGGACGTCCACGACAACCAGCGCCGCGACTGGTGGGGCAACCCGGTTGTGCCCTCGTGGTACACCGATGCCTCGACCGTCCTCGACCTCGAGGGCAACCCGGTGCCGCTGACGAAGCGCACCGACGACTCCGAGATGGAGGTGACCATCGGCGCTGACGGATTCTCCTACACCCGCCGCGAGGATGCCGAGAGCGACACCGCCGCCCACTCGGGCGCCGATGACGGCGAAGAGGAATTCAAGCTCGGCCACCAGCTCTGAGCCGACCGCGGGGAAGAGCCCAGAAGGAGGATCACCATGCTCGATGAGACGGTCATCGCCGGCATCGCCGACGATCTCGCCGCCGCCGAGAGGTCACGGGAGAAGATCGGGCTGCTCACCGCCGCCCACCCGGACATGACGGTCGAGGACTCGTACGCGGTGCAGGCGGAATGGCGGCGCCGCGGCGAGGCCGAGGGACGGCGCGTCGTCGGTCACAAGATCGGGCTGACGTCGAAGCCGATGCAGCAGGCAACCGGCATCACCGAACCCGACTACGGGACGATCTTCTCAGACCAGGTCTATGAGACCGGGGCGGTCATCGACCACTCGCAGTACTCGGGGGTGCGCGTCGAGGTCGAGCTCGCCTTCGTCCTCGGCGAGGACCTCGCGGGTCCCGGCGTCGGTCTCGTCGACGTGCTCAGGGCCACCGAGTACGTCGTGCCCGCCCTCGAGATCCTCTCCTCCCGGATCGAGATGGAGGGACGGACGATCGTCGATACGATCTCCGACAATGCAGCCCTGGGCGCGATGGTGCTCGGCGGTCGTCCCGTGACCGTCGACTCAGTCGACCTCCGCTGGGTCGCAGCCCTGCTCTACCGCAACGAGACGATCGAGGACTCCGGCGTCGCCGCCGCTGTCCTCGACCATCCCGGGCGGGGCATCGCGTGGTTGGCGAACAAGCTCGCCGACCACGGGGAGACCCTGCGGGCGGGCGAGACCGTGCTCGCCGGCTCGTTCACCCGCCCGATGTGGGTGCATCCGGGCGACACCGTCCACGCCGACTACGGAGACCTGGGAGTCATCACATGTCGTTTCGCCTAGACCTGCCCCCGACCTTCGCCGACCGCCTCGCCGAGCTCGAGGACGGCGGTCATCTCGCGGGGATGTGGGTGAGCTCCGGCTCGCCGGTGTCCGCGGAGATCGCCGCCGGATCCGGTCTCGACTGGGTGCTCCTCGACGCCGAGCACTCGCCGTTGGGTCTGGAGACGACGACCCGTCTCCTCCAGGCCATGAACGGCTACCCGGCGACCCCCGTGGTCCGGGTGCCCGCGTGCGACCGCGTGCTCATCAAGCAGCACCTCGACCTCGGTGCGCAGAACATCCTCGTGCCCATGGTCGACACCGCAGCCGACGCCGAGGAGGCGGCCCGGTCCGTGCGCTACCCGCCGCACGGGGTGCGCGGGGTCGGCTCCGCCCTCGCCCGGGCATCGAGGTGGAACACCGTGCCCGACTACCTGGGGAGGTCCGACGAGCTTGTCTCCCTCACCGTCCAGATCGAGTCGGTGACGGCGGTGGAGAACGCCGAGGCGATCGCCTCCGTCGAGGGCATCGACGCGGTCTTCGTCGGTCCCTCCGATCTCGCCGCCTCGATGGGACTGCTCGGTCAGCAGACGCACGAGCGGGTGACCGCGGCGGTGCTCGAGACCTTCGACGCCGTCCGTGCCGCCGGCAAACCCGTCGGCGTCAACGCCTTCGACCCCGTCCAGGCGAGGAGGTACCTCGACGCCGGTGCCTCCTTCGTCCTCGTCGGCGCCGACGTCGGACTCCTTGCCAACGGCTCCCGGGCGTGGGCGAAGGAGTGGGCCTCGGGAGTCTGAGGTCGAGTCAGCGCCGATGCCACCGGCGTGCGGCATCGGCGTGCGCAGCGGCGAGGAGGTCGAGCGCGAGCCCCATCGTGTTCGGTCCCGGTGCGACGATCGCGACCCACCCCTGCGTGCGGTAGAGAGGATGGGGGAGGAGCGTGTCCGCGGCGGCGAAGTCCCAGCCCGTCTCGGCGCCCGGCGCGGTGGGCTCCTCGCCGAGGAGGTCGGCGAAGCGATGCCGCCCGACATGGATGTTCACCCGCCACCGCCCTGTCTCGCTCAGTCGTGACAGGGTGTCGTCGGGGTAGTCCTTCGTGATGATCGTCGCGTAGGGCTGGACCCGCTGCGGGACCTCGCCGTCGGGGGCGAAGTAGAGGAAGTGATCGCCCCACGCGACCTCGGGATACTCACTGCCCGGAGTCGGAGCGAGCTCGAGGACCCCGTCGAAGCGGCGGACGGCGTCTAGGATGTCGTTCATGCTCATGCTTCAAGTGTGCACTTCAAGTGCTTATGTCGGATCGCGCTCGTGGGCATGACGACGGCCGAGGCGGCACGGGCGGCCGACTGCTCGGTGCAGCAGGTGCGCAGGCTCGAGACCCTCGGAGCGATACCGGCCGCCGAGCGCCAACCCAACGGCTACCGTGTCTTCACCGACGACCATGTCCGCGCACTCGTCGCCTACCGGAGGCTCGCCTCGGCGATCGGTCCCGTGGCCGCCCTCGATACCTTCATCTCGCGGCCGAAGCGCTCGCCTGCCGACACGGCAGCGGTCCTCGGCGGATTCGCCGCCGGTCTCGACGCGGAGCGGACCCGGGCGGTCGCGGTGCGGGAGATGCTGGTCGGCCTCGATGCGGAGACCGACGACGGCGCCGAGTCGATGACGATGAGTCAGCTCACGCACGCCCTCGGCGTCCCGGCCTCGACCCTGCGGTTCTGGGAGGACGAGGGCCTCGTCTCGCCAGACCGGGTCGCGCTCGGCGGCACGAGCGCCCGGGTCTACCGGACCGCTGCGATCCGGGATGCGAGGATCACCGCGGAGCTGCGGGCGGCCGGCTACCGGATCCCGGCGGTGCGCGAGTTCCTCGACGCGCTGCGCGCCCACGGTGAGGTCGGGGAGACCCGCGCCGCCCTCGACTCCCGCATCGAGGCTCTATCCCGACGGCTGCTCGACTTCTTCCGCGCGGCGGCGGCGATCATCGAGAGCCCATGACCCGTGGTCGCCGGGCTCACTCATCACGGGTCCGGCGTCCGGTGACGAAGAGGATCGCGGCGCCGAGGCCGATGAGGACGATGCCGACCCCGATGAGCATCGTGTGCCCCTGGACTCCCGTCCGCGGCAGTTCGTCCGGGGCGCGCGGAGCCTCGGGCTCCTCGGCGACGGGTTCGACCGGCGGGGAAGTGCTCGGTTGCTCGGGTGCCGGCGGCGGACTTGGCTGCTCCGGTGCGGGCGGGGTCGACGGCTGCTCGGGTGACGGCGGGGTCGACGGCTGTTCGGGTGACGGAGGCGCCGGAGGCGTGCTCGGCTTCTCGGCCGGCGGACGGCTGACGGTCTCCGACGGGATGCCCCAGTCGCTCGTCCACCCCTCATGGACGTCGTCGGCGTGGATCGTCGTCACGAACGTCACCCACCCGACGGGCATGTCGATCGGCTCCGTGCTCACCGTGGCCGTGCCCTCCTGGTCGGCGACGACGGTGATGTCCTGGGAGGCGAGCTCCGTGCCCGACGCTTCCGTCGACTGCTGGGGTTCGGAGTCGGTGCGGTACGCGGTGACGGTGAGCTTCGCCTCGGCGCCGGGACGCAGGCCGGTGACGGCGACTTCGTCGGTGACCTGGGATCCCTCGATCTCGGCGCGGGTGTCAGCCGTCGGCGTCCATGGGACGAATCCTGTCTCCTTCGGCTGGCCGTGGATGCCCTTCCACTCCGACGTCTTCTCGTCGGCGGCGATCGTCTCCGTGAAGTAGACCCAGCCGCGCACATCCTCAGGGATCCGGATGCCCGCCGAGGTGTGTGTGCCGTTGCCGATGTCCTTCGAGGTCACGGTGCCGATGACTTCGGCATCGTCATTGCGGGTGCCGATCGCGGGCTTCGACGAGGTGGTCCACAGCTCGTGGACGACATCGACCCTGTGATCGCCGATGAGACCGGAGACCGTGAACGCATCAGTGACGGTGTCTCCCGGCTGCGGGCGCTCCTCGGAGATCTCCGTGGTCACGCGCGGCTGTGAGTCGACGTCGAGTGAGGCCTCGTCGGTGACGGTCACGGGTTCGTCGGCGGTGATGACGCGTTGGACGCGGGTGCCGGAGGTCGGTTCGTAGAGGCGCACGGTCTCCGGGGCCACGGTCGCCGTGGCGGTGACGCTCACTGTCCCCGGCTCGGTGGCCCTGAGCATCTCGGTGATCTCTGCCGTCCCGCTCGTCACTCTCGTCGGACCTTCGGCTCCCTTGATGGTGAGTTCGATGGGGACGTCGGGGACGAACGCTCCGGAGGCGCTGGTCAGGGAGACGGTGAGGGTGACCGCGCCCGAGGTCGGAGGGACGTCGGCCGTCGACGGCGCGGCATCCTCCTCGGTGCTGCCGTAGGGTTCGAGGACGGGCATGTCGAGGGAGCGTTCGAGGGAGACGGCGAGCGTGTACGGGCCGGCGAGCCTCTTCGCCTCCTCCGTGATCGCCGCATACTGCTGTGCGGCCCCGGCGAAGTCCGCGCCGAGTTCACCCGGCTCCTGCGGCGGCACCGCATGGTCGTGGTCGATCCGTTCGTCGAGTCGCGCCATCGTGCTCAGTGCCGCCTGGACGTCGGCGGAATCCGAGGTCCCGTACGTGTGCAGCGCCCACGCGGTCTGCGCCGAGGTGACCGTGCGCGGTTGCGCACCGTCGAAGTTCGCCGGCTGCGGGGACTGCCGTCCGGCGTCGATGCAGTAGGCGTACCTGTCCTCGAACGTGCGGTAGGCGCCGTACCAGGTCCTGCCCTCGGCGGCCTCATGCCAGAGGCCGGGACCGTAGAGTCCGGAGGCCGCTGAGAGCGGGACCTCACCGAGGTTCGACCTCCCCGCTGCCGGGGACGATCCCAAGGAGAGGAGGAGAGTGAGGACGACGAGGAGGACGGATGGACATGTGAGAGGTCTGTGAGTGCTCATGGCACGATTGCACGCCCGACGGGCCGCGGTGGCCAGAGGCGATTCTGCGCCTGTGGACAGCGGATCGAGCCTCCACAGGCGAACGAGCACGAGTGGCAGCGGCTGGGGAGACGAGTGGGGGACGGCACACCACCGGGGTCGGCGCGGGACGGACCGACCGCCTCGGCGAGGACGAGGGGATTCGGCAGGGCGACGAGACGCGAACGCGGGAAGGGGATCCACACCCGCTGGGACACGAGTGGGTGGGAGACGGATGGCCAGGCGGGTTGTTGCCGAACAGACACGAACCGCTCGGCCCGGTGTCAGCGATCAACCGTAGACTGGACGAGCAGTCAACGCCCTGCATCCGATCGAGAAGGACGGTGTATGTCGGAACATGCAGGCCCTCCGCACGGCCCGGGCCCGAATCACGGTGGTCAGCATCCTGGCCCCGTCGTCGATCCCCGCCGCAGCGATGACCGCTTCCGCCCGCGGCCGCAGAACCCCCAGCGCACCGCGGCCCCGCCGCCGATGCGGCGGCAGGCCCCCGGACCGGGTCCCGACCTCGGCCTGCGCATCCCGCCGCCGGGGCAGATGACCCGTCCCGGCCACCAGTCCCATCCCGGCCAGCCGATGCAGTCCCGCGTCTACGAGCAGCCGCGGTTCGCGCCGACGGTGACGCAGGAGATGCGGGTGCGCGCACAGATGCAGCCCCCGCAGCACCGGGTCGCCGAGACTCCGTGGACAGGGGCCGTGCGGCGCACGCCGGAACCGGCCGAGCCGGGATCGCCGGGCAACGTCGTCCGCCTCGTCCTCGCGATCCTCGCCGTCTGCGCCCTCGTCTTCGGTCTCCTCGTCATGGCGATCTGGGGCGGCTTCAGCTTCGGTGCGAGGATCTTCGGGCTCATCGGACTCTCGGCCATCCCCCTCATCGGGATTATCGCCTACGTGCTGTGGCTCGATCGGTGGAAGCCCCAACCGAAGCTCCTCCTCGGCCTCTGCCTCCTTTGGGGAGCGGTCGCCTCCGTCGTCCTCACCCTCTTCGTCTCCCTCGTCGGGGAGGTCGCCCTCTACTTCGCCGGCGTCGGCGCGGTGCCCGACGTGTTCAAGACCGTCGTCGAAGCCCCCGTCGTCGAGGAGACGACGAAGACCGCCCTCCTCGTCGTCATCGTCCTCCTCGCCCGGCGTCATTTCGAGGGGCCCCTCGACGGCCTCGTCTACGGCGCGCTCATCGGGGCGGGCTTCGCGTTCACGGAGAACGTCCTCTACCTCGGCGCCGCGTGGGAAGAGAGCACCTCCGGCCTGTGGGTGACCTTCGTGCTCCGCTGCCTCTGCTCACCCCTGCTCCACACGGCGTTCTCGTCCTGGGCCGGGGTGACGATCGGCTTCGCCGCCCGCAAATGGCCGTGGTGGGCGGTCATCCTCATGTGGTTGCCCGGACTCTTCGTCGGCATGTGCCTCCACGCGATCTGGAACGGGTCGATGACGGGTCTCCAGCTCATCAGCCCCATTGCGCAGATCATCGGCCTCATCGTCCTCAGCTTCATCCTCACCACCTGCTGGGTCGTCGCCGGCCTCATCCTCCGCCGCAGCGAGCGTTTGCACACCCGCAACATGCTCGGCGACTACGCGAACTCCGGGTGGCTCTCCCACGCCGAGGTCGACATGCTCGGAACGTGGAAGGGCCGCAAGCAGGGCAAACGCTGGGCGAAGACCTTCCCCGGGGGCAAGCAGGAGATGCGGACGATGATCCGCCTCGCCGGGCAGCTGGCGACGACACGGATGCGTCTGCTCGCCGGTCTCGGCGGACCCAAGGAGCGCACCATCGAGAACTACGAACTGCGTGAGTTCGCCGGAGCCCGTGACCGTCTGCTCTCAGCCTCCCGAGGTGAGGCGAGGCCGGCGTGATCGTCGACGTCATCATCGTCCTCCTCGGTATCGCTGCGCTCTTCCTCGGCTTCCGGCAGGGCTTCATCATCGGCCTGTGCACGGTCGTCGGCTTCGTCGTCGGCTGGATCGCCGGGCGGCTGACCTCCCCGCTGGTCGAGAACATCTCCGCGGGCACCCAGGCGATGGAGAACCCCGGGGTCATCGCCCTGCTCGCGGCGATGCCGCTCGTCCTCAGCGTGCTCTTCGCGTTCGCCGGCAACGGCATCGGCATCGCGATCCGGCGGGCCATGGACTCCGAGCTCGGGCAGGGCATCGACTCGATCGGCGGGACGGTGACCGCGGGCATCGTCTACGTCCTCGTCCTCTGGCTCGCCGCCGGATTCGTCCGTGCCTCCCCGCTCGTCGAACCCAACCGGTGGGTCGCCGACTCCGCGGTCATCGCCGCGATCGACCGGACGATCCCGTACTCCTCGCAGGTGGCGCTGGGCGACCTCGCCTCGACACTGCGCGCCACGGGCTTCCCACAGGTCTTCTCCGGCCAGACCGAGGAGATCCGCGGTGTCGGCGAACCCGACTCCGGTATGGTCGAGGTCGGCCGCAGCGTCGAGGAGTCCGTCGTCAAGGTGACGACGACGACCACCCGATGCGCCGCCGGATCCGAGGGCACCGGGTTCGTCTACAGCGACGGCCTCGTCGCCACCAACGCCCACGTCGTCGCCGGGTCGACGAGCCTCGCCGTCCAGGTCGGAGGGACGGGGCGTCCCTACTCCGCCGAGGTGGTCGAATTCGATCCCGAAGCCGATGTCGCCGTCCTCAGGGTCCCCGAACTCGATGCTCCCGCGCTCGAGTTCGGCTCACCGGCCGGTCCCGGTGACGACTCTGTCGTCGTCGGCTTTCCCGCCAACGGTCCGTACACGATCTCTCCGTCGCGAGTGCGCGAGAGGATCAACGCCCGCGGGCTCGACATCTACGACGAGTCCAGCGTCGTCCGCGAGGTCTACTCGGTGCGCGGAATCGTCCGGGAGGGCAATTCGGGCGGACCCCTCCTCGACTCCGACGGCAACGTCATCGGCATGGTCTTCGCCCGCTCCGCCACCGATGAGGAGACCGGCTATGCGCTCACCCGGGCCGAGATCCGCGACGAGCTGCAGGCGGGAGCGAGCAGCAGCACCCCGCAGCCGACGGGCCAGTGCACGAAGTGAGTGTGCTCGTCAGCTGAGGTCGAGTCCGGCGATGACGGCGCGGTGGTCGCTCGTGCCCCGTCCGAGCACGCGGTCCGAGGTCGCATCGAAACCGCGGTAGAGGATGTGGTCGAGACGGGTCACCGGGAACACCGACGGCCACGTGAAGCCGAAGCCGCCGTGGGCCTCGACCCGGGAGTCCTCGAGCGGGGGCACGAGTTCGGAGAAGTTGCGGTCCGTCGTCGCGGTGTTGAAGTCGCCGGCGACGATGACCCGCTCGGCCTCGTCGGCGGAGACGATTGTCGCGAGGCGGCGCAGGGCGGCATTGCGCATCGCCTCATGCCCGGGCCGGACCGAGGGCATGTGCACGGCGTAGAAGCGGACATCGCCGTGGTCGGTCGACACCGTCGTTGCGAAGGCCCGCTCCCACGGCAGACCGAGGTCGACCGCCTCGGGGGCGGACATCGGCCACTTCGACCACACCCCGACAGTGCCGACGACCTGTGAGTTCTCGAACGCCGAGTCGAGCTCCTTGCGGATGATCTGGCCTGAGAGCGACTCGAGTTCCTGGATCGTGAGGATGTCGGGCTCTGCGTCGATGAGGTTCTTCGCCGTGGCGGTGGGCTGCGGCAGGCGGGCTCCGACGTTCTGGGTGGCGACCGTGAGGTCGGCCGTGCCCGCGTCCTTGCCCGGCAGGAGTGCTGTGCCGAACATCGTCAGCCACACGATGGAGGGTACGAGCACGCCGATGACCGAGAGCACGGAGAAACGGAAGAGCGCCATGAGGGCGACGAGGCCGACGATGACGCCCGTCCACGGCAGGATGCTCTCGACGAGCAGGGCGATGCCTGCTCGGGAGGGGAGGAGGTGGTGGAGGAGAAGGAACGCGGCATAGAGGATGCCGAAGACGAGTGCGGTGACTCCCTTCGCGGACCTCCGCGCGGAACGGGTTCGGGGATATGCCTGATTCATCGATCAACGAGCATAACCGCGAAGTCTGACCCCCTCCTGGGTGGGTGGTGCGACCCGGATCACCGGTGCGCGGTCGCCGACCACACGGTGACGTCGGGGTGCGTGTCGTACCGGTAGCCGGCACCCCTCATCGTGCGGATGACCGAGGAGTGCTCGCCGAGGCGGCGCCGGAGCCGGCGGATGTGGACGTCGACGGTGCGCTCGTCCGGTTCCTCCGAGCCCGACCACACGGCGGCGATGAGGGCGTCGCGCGGCAGGGTCTCATCCGGGTGCGAGACGAGGGTGGCGAGCAGGTCGAACTCCTTCGTCGTGACGTCGACGAGGTCGCCGTCGATGCGCACCTCCCGGCGGGGGATGTCGATGCGCAGACGCTCGGCCGCCTTCTCTCCGAAGGCTTCGCCCGGGTGGGCGCCGTAGCCGCCAGCAGCGGCGTCGTCGCGCAGCGCAGGCGGGTGGATGCGGTTGGGAATGCGGGAGCGCACGGGTCCGTGGGTGCCTGCGGGGGTGCCGCTGGCGGCCGGCGAGCCGTTGGCGACGGCGCGGACGGCATCGATGTCGCTGCCGCGGCCCTCCGGGGCCAGGGCGATGACGGCCTGCGTCTCGGCCTGCGAGGCGAGCTCCTTCGCGTACGCCTGGAGTTCACCGGCGATCGCGGAGAGGTTCGTGCCGTCGGCGGCGGCCTTCGATTCGTCGAGGCCGATGTAGACGATGATCCCGCGGGCGGCCTTCGGGGAGGGGACGACACCGCTGGGTCCGTACGTGTGCGGAGGGTTCTGCGGATCGACGGCGCTCAACCTGGCTCCTGCCCTCCGGACGGCGACGGCACTGCGGGGGTGGACGTAGTTCGGCTCTGGATTCGGCATGGCTGTCCTCTGAGTGAGTCGTGGGGGTCCGCTGCGTGGCTGACGTACACTCGTTCGCGGTCGGACAGCGGAAGGACGATCACCGACGACGAACGCAGGGCATACACATGGCTGCCGCGCACATTCGTGGCTGATACGTCACAGAGGTCATGTCTTCATTATTCGTCACAGTCTGACGCGCCTGCAAAGGATTCGCCGTTTTTGAGACGAGTGTGACGAACTATGACGCCGAGGCTCTCAGTCGACGATGCCGTACATCCGGTCCCCGGCGTCGCCGAGCCCGGGGACGATGTACCCCTGCTCGTTGAGGCGTTCGTCGAGGGCCGCGGTGTAGATCTCGACGTGCGCCGACTCCCCGTACGACTGTTCGATGCGCTTGACGCCCTCGGGGGCGGAGACGAGGCAGACGGCAGTGACGTCGCGGGCACCGCGGGCCAGGAGGAAGTCGATGGCCATGGCCAGGGTGCCGCCGGTGGCGAGCATCGGATCGACGACGAAGATCTGACGACCGCTGAGGTCATCGGGCAGCCGGTCGGCGTAGGCGGTGGGTTCGAACGTCGTCTCGTCGCGGACCATGCCGAGGAATCCCACCTCGGCGGTGGGGAGGATGCGCAGCATCCCGTCGAGCATGCCGAGGCCCGCGCGGAGGATGGGGACGACGACGGGACGGGGTTCGGCCAGGCGGGTGCCGGTGAACGTCGAGACCGGGGTGGACACCTCGCGGTCCTCGACGGCGACCGAGCGCGTGGCCTCGTAGGCGAGAAGCATGACGAGCTCCTCGGTGAGCTGCCGGAACCGCGCGGAATCGGTGCTCTCGTCACGGAGGACGCTGAGCTTGTGGGCGATGAGCGGGTGATCGGCTACGTGTAGGCGCATACAGGAAATGGTACGTCGAAACACAGGCGGAGAAAGAGCGGATCCTGTGGTGAAAGGACTGAGAAGAGTCCACAATGGAGACATGTCCTACTTCAGTGAGATCCTTGCCGAGTCCAGCGACGGCTTCCGCGCCCTCGACGTCGACGTCCGTGACGCCGCGGACCTCGACGGCCTGGTCGACATGATGCGCACCGCAGGCTCCGACGACGGTGAGGCGATCGCCGTCATCGAGCACGAGGACGAGTGGTTCGGCCTCGTGCGGCTGTGCCGGGACAACGAGGTCAAGGTCTTCCTCTCCGACCTCCGGGCCGTCGAGCTCAGTCCCTTCGCTGCGATCTTCGCCGACTACCTCGACTCCCGCCCCGACGCCTACGAGGCCGAGCCGGAAGAGGAGTTCGGCCTCGACGAGGAGACGCAGACCTCCGAGGACGAGGACGAGGACGACAACGACGACGAGATCGAGATGCTCGACTTCGACGGCGACGCCGAATGGGGCGGGGACGCCGACATCTACGCCGACCGGGGGCTCCCGGCGGCCGACCTCATCGAGCAGGTCGAGCAGCACCGGTCGGACCCGGCCCGCGTCGTCGCCCACGTCGGCGAGACCGTCGGCTTCGCCGATCAGCTCGAGGCCGCACGCTGAACCGCTTTCCCGAGTGGATGGATCTTGCCCTCGCCGAGGCGGCCCGGGCGACCGCACATGACGACGTCCCCGTCGGCGCCGTCGTCGTCGATGAGGACGGCCGGGTCATCGGCGCTGGCCACAACCGGCGCGAGGTCGACGAGGATCCGCTCGGCCATGCCGAGCTCATCGCCCTGCGTGCCGCCGCCGAGGCGACCGGACGCTGGCGCCTCGACGGCTGCACCCTCGTCGTCACCCTCGAACCGTGCGTGATGTGCGCGGGCGCACTCGTCGGCTCCCGCATCGCCCGCCTCGTCTACGGCGCCTTCGACGAGAAGGCCGGAGCCGTCGGCTCGATCTGGGACATCCCGCGCGACCGTGCGGCTCTCCACCACCCTGAGGTCTACGCGGGCGTGCGCGCGGAGGAGAGTGCGGCGCTGCTGCGCGAGTTCTTCACCGCCCTCCGAGGGTGAGGTGCCGACAGAGGTGACCGCTCTCACGGTGCGATGATTTGGCCCTCCTGCGGCACCGACTGTATTGTTGTCGGCGGTGGCGTGTCCGAGCGGCCGAAGGTGCAACACTCGAAATGTTGTGTACGGTAACCCCGTACCGTGGGTTCAAATCCCACCGCCACCGCCACATGAACCCCCTGGTCATCCAGGGGGTTCTCTGCTGTCCGGAGTCGTCACGGCGACCCGGAGACTACACTGGTGTCAGTTGTGTCTCGATTCCCCTCACGGCCCTGTGACGATTGACACACCCCTGGGTGTGACGCGAGACTGTCCAAATGAAATAGAAATAGTTTTCCGCATCGTGGAAGTCCTGGCGGGGCCTCCCGTGCGCTGACTGTCTCGTTTCAATGCGCACGTTCAAGGCGCAGGGCCGCGACGACGATGTTGCGGCCGACCAAATCGAACAGTTTGAGGTGGTCCATGAAAATGGCTGACAACGATTCAGGGCGGGACACGGCACCCGTCGAGCACGGCAGTCCCAGTGCACTGGACAGATTCTTCGAGATAACCCAGCGCGGATCCTCGGTGCGCCAGGAGATCCGCGGCGGCATCGTCGCCTTCGTGGCGATGGCCTACATCGTCGTGCTCAACCCGCTCATCCTCGGCGGCTCCGCCGACGTCACCGGCGGCACGCTCGACTTCGCGCAGCTCACGGCCGTCACCGGCCTCGTCGCGGGTCTCATCACGATCCTCTTCGGCGTCGTCGCCCGGCTCCCGTTCGCGCTCGCCGCCGGCCTGGGGATGAACAGCTTCCTCGCCGTCTCCGTCGTCCAGGAGGTCACCTGGGCCGAGGCGATGGGGCTCGTCATCATCAACGGCGTCATCATCGTCGTCCTCGGCGCCACGGGCATCCGCACGGCGATCTTCAATGCCGTTCCCCACGCCCTCAAGGTCGCGATCACGGTGGGCATCGGCCTCTTCATCGCGTTCATCGGCTTCGTCAACTCCGGCTTCGTCACCCGCACGCCCGCCGGTCCGCCCGTCCAGCTCGGGCAGGACGGATCGATCGCCTCCCTGCCGACCGTGGTCTTCATCGGCGCGCTCATCCTCATCGGTGTGCTCGTGGCCCGGAAGATCCCCGGCGGCATCCTCATCGGGATGATCGTCGCGACGATCGCCGCGATCATCATCCAGGCGTTCGCGAAGCTCGGCACCGTCGGCGACCCGGTCAACCCGGACCCGCAGGGCTGGAACCTCAGCGCTCCGCAGCTGCCGAGCCAGATCGTCGCTCTGCCCGACTTCTCCCTCATCGGCGCCTTCGACCTCTTCGGCTCGTTCGAGCGCATCGGAGTCCTCGCCGCGACGATGCTCGTCTTCACCCTCGTGTTCACGAACTTCTTCGACGCGATGGGCACGATGACGGGTCTCGCCCGCAGTGCCGGCCTGCAGACGAAGGACGGCATGTTCCCCCGCATCCGCGGCGCCTTCATCATCGAGGGTCTCGGCGCGGTCGCCGGCGGCGGCGCCTCGGCGTCGTCGAACACGGTCTTCGTCGATTCCGCCGCAGGCATCGCCGAGGGTGCACGCACCGGTCTCGCCGCGTGCGTGACCGGCGTCCTCTTCCTCCTCTCGATGTTCTTCGCTCCGCTCATCGGGGTCATCCCGATGGAGGCCGGCGCGGCAGCCCTCGTCGTCGTCGGCGCGATGATGGTCTCCCAGATCCGGGAGATCGACTTGAGCGACTTCCGCACCTCGCTGCCGGTCTTCCTCACCATGGTGACGATGCCCCTGACCTACTCGATCGTCAACGGCATCGGCGTCGGATTCATCTCCTGGGCGCTCATCCACGCGTTCAGCCGTCGCGGACAGCACGTCCACTGGCTGCTCTGGGTCGTCTCCGTCGGATTCGTCCTCTACTTCGTTCGCGGTCCCATTTCGGCTATCTTGGGAGGGTGAGCATTGTGACGGAGCAGACAGCTTGGACGAAGGGGCAGATCGCCCACGGCGACTGACGCACGCCGGTCCGTCGGTGGCCTGTGCCCCGACGCCCTCACTGCTCTCCGCTGCTGTTCGCATGGATAACCAGAAGTCCGGGAGAGCGAAGGCATCTGTTCCAACCATGCACTGTGCGCCTCACCGACGAGGCGCAGGAGGTGAGTGCGATGTCCGCGTCGACCACGGAACGCTCGAGCTGTCGGATCTCGGTCAACGGCACCGATCACGACTTCGACGGCCCCACACATACCAACGCCCTTGACTTCCTCCGCGGTCAGGGGCTCACGGCAGCCAAGGAAGGCTGCGCGGAAGGCGAATGCGGAGCCTGTGCCATCCTCATCGCCCGACCCGATGGCGAGAACGGCACCCGCTGGACCTCGGTGAATGCGTGTCTGCTGCCGGCAGCGGCCCTCGACGGCCAGGAGGTCATCACCGCCGAAGGCCTCGGCTCGGTCGACGACGTCCACCCCGTCCAGGAGGAGATGGCCGTGCGCGGCGGCTCCCAGTGCGGCTACTGCACCCCGGGCTTCATCTGTTCGATGGCCGCGGAGTACTACCGCCCCGAGCGCCCCACCGACTCCGACCACGGTCCCAACGGATTCGACATCCACGCCCTCTCCGGCAATCTCTGCCGCTGCACCGGCTACCGCCCGATCAGGGACGCAGCCTACGCCCTCGGCGACCCCACCGACGATGATGCCCTGGCCGCGCGCCGCAGCGACCCGGCGCCGGCCTCGGCGGCCACGGACCTCCACCGACCCGACACCCCCACCGGTGAGCTGGGACGGTATCGTCGTCCCACCCGCCTCGCCGAGGCGGTCGAGATCCTCAGCCTCGAACCCGACGTCCTCGTCGTCGCCGGCGCCACCGACTGGGGTGTCGAGGTCAACATCAAGGGCGCCCGGGCGAAGTCGCTGCTCGCGATCGACCGGCTGCCCGAGCTCCGCGGCGTCCGCTGGACGGAGACCCATGTCGAGATCGGGGCGGCGAACACCCTGAGCGAGATCGAACGCGAACTCGCCGGATCCGTCCCGCTGCTCGGCAAGCTCTTCCCGCAGTTCGCCTCGCGCCTCATCCGCAACGGTGCGACGATCGGCGGCAACCTCGGCACCGGCTCGCCGATCGGCGACACCCCGCCGGCCCTCCTCGCCCTCGAGGCCGAGCTCGTGCTCACCTCGGCGGGCGGGGAGCGGGTCGTGCCGCTGGCCGACTACTTCACCGGCTACCGGCAGACCGTGCGCGAGCCCGGCGAGCTCATCACTGCGATCCGGATCCCGCTGCCGCTCTCCCCGCTCACCTCGTTCCAGAAGATCACCAAGCGCCGCTTCGACGACATCTCGTCGGTCGCCATCGGCTACGCCGTCGACGTCTCCGACGGCATCGTGGACAAAGCCCGCATCGGCCTCGGCGGCGTCGCGGCGACCCCGCTGCGCGCCCTCGCTACGGAAGCGGCGATCGAAGGCAGGCCGTGGACGCTCGAGACCGTCCATGACGCGGCCGAGACCCTCGCCGCCGAAGGCACCCCGATGGACGACCACCGGGCGAGCTCCCGGTACCGCACTGCGATGCTGCGCTCCTCACTCGAGCGCTTCTTCGCCGAACAGCTGGGCGCGAGCGGGCCCGGCATGATCCGAACGGAGGCAGGACGATGAGCCATCTCTCCCAGCGCCCCGCCGACCCTGTCGTCGGCGAATCCCACCACCACGAGAGCGCCTTCGGTCACGTCACCGGCGCCGCGCTCTACACCGACGACCTCGTCGGGCGACTCACCGGCGTCCTCCACGCCTACCCCGTCCAGTCCGAGCACGCCCACGCGAGCCTCGACCGCGTCGACGCGGCGCCTGCGTACGCGGTGCCCGGAGTCGTGCGCGTCATCACCGCAGCCGACGTTCCCGGGGTCAACGACCAGGGCGTCAAGCACGACGAACCGATGCTGCCCACCGACGAGGTGATGTTCTTCGGCCAGCCGGTCGCCTGGGTCCTCGGCGAGGACCTCGAGGCGGCGAAGGCCGGCGCCGCCGCGGTCGTCGTCGACGCCACCCCGCTGCCCTCGCTCATCACCGTGCGCGATGCGATCGCCGCCGGCAGCTACCACGGGGTCCAGCCGGTCATCGACAAGGGCGACGTCGACGGCGCCTTCGCCGACGCCGCGCACGTCTTCTCCGGCGAATTCGAATTCGCCGGGCAGGAGCACTTCTACCTCGAGACCCAGGCCTCGCTCGCCCACGTCGACGAGTCCGGCCAGGTCTTCATCCAGTGCTCGACCCAGCACCCCACGGAGACCCAGGACATCGTCTCCCACGTCCTCGGGATCCCCGCCAACGAGGTCACCGTCCAGTGCCTGCGGATGGGGGGAGGATTCGGCGGCAAGGAGATGCAGCCCCACGGGTACGCAGCGCTCGCCGCCCTCGGCGCGAAGCTCACCGGTCGGCCCGTCCGGCTGCGGCTGAGCCGCACGCAGGACATGACGATGACCGGAAAGCGCCACGGCTTCCATTCGACGTGGCGGATCGGCCTGACCGAGGACGGGCGGATCCTCGCCCTCGACGCCACGCTCACCGCCGACGGCGGGTGGAGCCTCGACCTCTCCGAACCCGTGCTCACCCGCGCGATGTGCCACATCGACAACGCGTACTGGGTGCCCAACATCCGCGTCCACGGCCGCGTCGCGAAGTGCCACAAGACCTCGCAGACGGCGTTCCGCGGCTTCGGCGGCCCGCAGGGGATGCTCGTCATGGAGGACATCCTCGGCCGCATCGCCCCGCAGCTGGGGCTGAGCGCCCGTGAGCTGCGCCGCCGCAACTTCTACCAGGCCGGACAGGACACCCCCTACTACCAGCCCGTGCGCCATCCCGACCGGATGGAGGCCTGCTGGGATGAGGTCGTCACCTCCGCCGAGGTGGCCGAGCGGGAAGCGGAGATCGCCCGGTTCAACGCCACCCACGACCACGTCAAACGGGGGATTGCGATCACCCCGGTGAAGTTCGGGATCTCGTTCAACCTCACCGCCTTCAACCAGGGCGGCGCGCTCGTCCTCGTCTACAAGGACGGCTCGGTCCTCGTCACCCACGGCGGCACCGAGATGGGTCAGGGCCTGCACATGAAGATGCTCCAGGTCGCGGCGACCACGCTCGGGGTTCCCCTCTCAACCGTGCGGCTCGCCCCCACGCGCACGGACAAGGTCCCCAACACCTCGGCGACGGCGGCGAGCTCCGGCTCCGACCTCAACGGCGGGGCCGTCAAGGATGCGTGCGAGCAGATCCTCGGCCGTCTCCGGCAGGTCGCGGCAGGACTCCTCGGGGCCCCGGCGCACGAGGTCGAGATCAGCCGCGGGATCGTCAGCGCGCTGTCCTCGCCGAAGACGATCACGTGGGAAGAGCTCATCAACACCGCGTACTTCCAGCGGATCCAGCTCTCGGCCTCCGGCTTCTACCGCACGGAGGGACTCCATTGGGACCTCTCGACGATGCGGGGTGAGCCGTTCAAGTACTTCGCCTACGGGGCGGCCGCCTCCGAGGTCGAGGTCAACCGCTTCGACGGATCGTATGTGCTCCGCCGGGTCGACATCGTCCACGACGTCGGCGACTCGCTCTCCCCGCTCATCGACATCGGCCAGATCGAGGGCGGCTTCGTCCAGGGCGCCGGATGGCTCACGCTCGAGGACCTGCGCTGGGACACGAGCGACAAGCCGAGCCGCGGTCGGCTCGCCACTCAGGCGGCGAGCACGTACAAGCTCCCGAGCTTCTCCGAGATGCCCGAGGTCTTCAACATCGCCCTCCTCGACAAGGCCCACGAGGAGGGGGCGGTCTACGGCTCGAAGGCCGTCGGCGAACCTCCGCTCATGCTCGCCTTCTCCGTCCGCGAGGCTCTGCGGGAGGCGATCGCCGGCTTCGGACCGGCAGGCACCTCGGTCGAACTCGCCTCCCCGGCGACCCCGGAGGCCGTGTTCTGGGCGCTCGAAGCCGTCCGTGATGCGACCCCCGATCGGCAGCCTGTGCCGTCATGACCTGGATGGACGCAGCAGCCGAGCTCCGCAGCGCTCGGGTGCCGGCGGTCCTCATCACCCTCGCCTCCGTCCGCGGGCACGCACCGCGGGAGGCGGGAGCGAAGATGATCGTCACCGCCGATGACCTCTATGGGACCATCGGCGGGGGCAATCTCGAGATGACCGCCGTCACCCGCGCCCGCGAGATGCTCACCGGGGACTCCGGCGATGCGGGCGACCGCCCCTTCGAACCGGAGATGCTCACCCTGCGGCTCAACGACAAGGCACCGGCGAAGTACGGTCGGCAGTGCTGTGGAGGCGAGGTCGCCCTCCTCCTCGAGCCGTTGCCCGTGCCCGCCACGGTCGCGATCTTCGGGGCCGGCAACATCGGCCTCGAGCTCACGCGGATCCTCGCCCGCCACGAGCTCGACCTCCACGTGACCGACTCGCGGCCCGAGCACTTGGGCGAGCTCGACCGGCTCGAGCCCCCGGTGGCCGAGCTCAGCCGCCACTTCGCCGTCGTCGGCGAAGAGGTGCTCACGTCCCTGCCGCCGGGCTCGCACGTGTTCATCATGACCCACGACCACGCCGAGGACCTCCACCTGTGCCAGGCCGCGCTGAGCCGCGGTGACCTCGGCACGATCGGGCTCATCGGCTCGAGCGCGAAATGGCAGCGCTTCCGCAAGGCCCTCATCGCCGACGGCCACGCCCCCGAGGTCGTCGACACGATCTCGTGCCCCATCGGTCTGCCCGCCCTGACCGGGAAGCAGCCCGCGACGATCGCGCTCAGCGTCGCCGCGGACCTCCTCAGCCGGCTGCGCTGACCCCATTCCCACCCTCCTGAGAGGAGCACCACCATGCAGATCTTCCGTGCCCGCGTCTTCGACACCCCCACCGATCCCTTCGCCGGGGGCACTCTGCGATCGGAGTCCGACACCGCGCTCGTCGTCGACTCCGGACGCATCGTCGCCCGCACCGACTTCTCCACCGCCAGGGAGCGCCATCCCTACGCCGAGGTCGTCGACCTCCGCTCCGGCGTCCTCCTGCCCGGCTTCGTCGACACCCACGTCCACTTCCCCCAGATCCGGGCGATCGGCCACCTCGGCCGGCCCCTGCTCGACTGGCTCGACCAGTGCGCCCTGCCCGAGGAGGCGAAGCTCGGCGACGACGCCTACGCCCGGGCGCTGGCAGGGGAGTTCCTCACCGGACTGACGAGCGCCGGGACCACCTCGGCGATGGTCTTCGGATCCCATTTCGCCTCCGCGGTCGACATCCTCTTCGCCCAGGCCGCCGAGGTGGGGCTGCGGATCACGACGGGACTGGTCACCAGCGACCGGAACCTCCCCGACATCCTCCTCACCGACGTCGACCGCTCCGTGCGCGAGAGCCAGGAGCTCATCGAGCGCTGGCACGGGAAGGGGCGGCTGCGCTTCGCGGTGACCCCGCGGTTCTCGTTCTCCGCCGGACCCGAACTCCTCGCCGCGGGCGGGCAGCTCGTCGCGGACAATCCCGGGATCTGGGTGACCTCCCACCTCAACGAGAACCGCGACGAGATCGCCGGGGTGGCAGCAATCCACCCGGAAGCGCGCGACTACCTCGACACGTACGACCGGGCGGGACTGCTCGGGAGGCAGACGATCCTCGCCCACAACGTCCACCCCGCCGACCGGGAGCTGGGGCGCATGGGGGAGGCGGGGGCGGCGGCAGCGCACTGCCCGACGTCGAACTCGGCGCTCGCGAGCGGCTTCTTCCCGCTGCGGCGCCACCTCGACGCAGGTGTCCGGGTGGCGCTCGGCTCCGACGTCGGGGCCGGCACCGGGTTCTCCCTGCTCAAGGAGGGCGTGCAGGCGTACTTCATGCAGCAGCTCGACCCCGCAGGCGGAGTGCCGCTGACCTCGACCCACCTCCTCCACCTCGCGACCTCGGCCGGAGCCGGGGCGCTCGGCCTCGACGAGACGGTCGGCGACCTGTCCGTGGGCAAGCGCTTCGACGCCGTCTTCGTCGATCCCGCGGCCGGGCAGCCGCTCGAGGTCGGCCTCGCCCACGCCGAATCCGATGAGGATGCGCTCGCGAAGATCTTCGCTCTCGGCACCCCCGCCGACCTCACGAGGGTGTGGGTCGACGGAGACCTCGTCAAAGGCTGAGGCTTCGTCAAGGCCTGAGGTTAGCCTGCCAGCAGCCCTCCGGGCGCTCGGCCACCCCCAGCAGGGTGGTCAGCTCCGGAGGGCTGCGGGGCTTGACTCCCCACTCCGCCGATGCGTATGCTGTTTTCATCCAACGGAAATGAACTTCCACAATACGGAAACTTCCGCAAATCGCAGAGTCGCGAAGGAGACCCGATGTCGACGTTCGACTTCACTCAGGCAGACAGCTACATCCTCAACTGCTCCACCCTGCTCACCGAACTCCCCGTTCTCGAACGCGCGCAGGCCGCGAAGGACGCAGGCTTTGCCAAGGTCGAGTTCTGGTGGCCCTTCGACGGCGACCCGACGCCGAGCCCCGCCGAGGTCGACGCGTTCATCGCCTCCCTCGAATCCGCCGGCGTCGAGCTCAAGGGCCTGAACTTCTGGGCCGGGGACATGGCCGCAGGTGACCGCGGCATGGTCTCGATCCCCGGCTCGCAGGCCGACTTCACGAAGAACGCGGAGATCGTCGCCGGCATCGGCGAACGCACCGGGTGCCGCGCCTTCAACGCCCTCTACGGGCTGCGCGTCGACGACTCGACCCCGGAGGAGCAGGACGCCGTGGCGCTGGAGAACCTTGCCGTCGCCGCCCGTGCCGTGGCCGGCATCGGCGGCACCGTCCTCGTCGAACCCGTCTCCGGGGCAGACGCCTATCCGCTCAAGACCGCCGCCGATGCGGCCGCAGTCGTCGAGGCGGTTCGTGCCGGCGGGGCGGAGAACATCGCCGTCCTCGCCGACTTCTTCCACATGGCCGTCAACGGCGACGACGTCGCCGCCGCGATCGAATCCGGGGCCGCGGACTTCGGCCACATCCAGATCGCCGACGCCGAGGGCCGCGGAGCCCCGGGAACCGGGCAGCTGCCGCTGAGGGAGTGGATCGACCGCTCCTTCGCCCTCGGCTACTCCGGGCAGATCGCGCTCGAGTACAAGCAGGACCGCGAGACCGCCTTCGCGTGGCTCGCCCACTGACCGACCGCCTCGGCGGCTGACCACCCCGACCCATTGCAAAGGACAGAGAACATGACCACCATCGCCTTCATCGGACTCGGCATCATGGGACTTCCCATGGCGAAGAACCTCGTCGACGCCGGCTTCACCGTCCGCGGCTTCAACCGCACCCCCGCCAAGGCCGAGGACCTCGCCGCCGCCGGCGGGCAGGCCGCAGCCACGATCGCCGAGGCGGTCGACGGGGCCGACGTCATCGCCACCATGGTCCCCGACTCGCCCGACGTCGAAGCCGTGCTGGACGGGATCCTCGCCGCCGCGAAGCCGGGAGCCACCTGGATCGACTTCTCGACCATCCGGCCCGACGTCGCCAAGGAGCTCGCCGCGCAGGCGAAGGAGGCAGGACTGAGGCCCCTCGACGCCCCGGTCTCCGGCGGTGAGCCCGGCGCCGTCGACGGCGTCCTCTCGATCATGGTCGGCGGTGACGAGGCCGACTTCGCGGCCGCCTCCGAGGTCTTCGAGGCGGTCGGGAAGACGATCGTCCACGTCGGCCCCTCGGGCGCCGGCCAGACCGTCAAGGCCGCGAATCAGCTCATCGTCGCCGGCAACATCGGACTCCTCGCCGAGGCGGTCGTCTTCCTCGAGGCCTACGGCGTCGACACCGCCTCGGCGCTCGAAGTCCTCGGCGGCGGACTCGCCGGCTCCAAGGTGCTCGAGCAGAAGGGGCAGAAGATGCTCGACCGCGAATTCGCCCCCGGATTCCGGCTCGCGCTCCACCACAAGGACATGGGCATCGTCACCGCCGCCGCCCGCGAGGCCGGGGTGACGATCCCGCTCGGCGCCGCCGTCGCCCAGCTCGTCGCCGCCACCGTCGCCCAGGGCAACGGCGGACTCGACCACTCCGGCCTCCTCACCGTCGTCGAACAGCTCTCGGGAACGACCGCCTCGGCGGAGGACGAGGACGCGGACGCACAGGAAGGAGCGGCGTGATGACGAGAATGCGCGCAGTCGACGCCATCGTCCTCATCCTCGAGAAGGAAGGCGCGACCGAGACCTTCGGCCTGCCGGGAGCCGCGATCAACCCGCTGTATGCGGCGATGCGGGCCCACGGCGGGATCCGCCACACGCTCGCCCGCCATGTCGAGGGCGCCTCGCACATGGCCGACGGATTCACGCGGGCGGCAGCAGGGAACATCGGGGTCTGCCTCGGCACCTCGGGACCGGCGGGCACGGACATGATCACCGGTCTCTATGCGGCTGCCGCGGACTCGCAGCCGATCCTCTGCATCACCGGGCAGGCGCCGGTCGCCGTCCTCGACAAGGAGGACTTCCAGGCCGTCGACATCGCGGCGATCGCCGCCCCCGTGACGAAGATGGCGAAGACCGTCCTCGAAGCGGGGCAGGTGCCCGGTGTCTTCCAGAAGGCGTTCCAGCTCATGCGCTCGGCGCGTCCGGGGCCCGTCCTCATCGACCTGCCCATCGACGTCCAGCAGACGGAGATCGACTTCGACATCGACACCTACGAGCCGCTGCCCGTCGACCGGCCGCAGGCCACCCCGGCGCAGGCGGAGCGGATCCTCGACCTCATCGCCGAGGCGAAGCACCCGCTCATCATCGCCGGCGGCGGGATCTTGGGTGCCGATGCGAGTGAGCGGCTCGTCGAGTTCGCCGAGTTCACCTCGATCCCCGTCTCGCCGACGCTCATGGGGTGGGGCACGATCCCCGACAGCCACCCGCTGGCCGCCGGCATGGTCGGGATCCAGACGCACGTGCGCTACGGCAATGCGTCGTTCCTCGAGTCCGACCTCGTCATCGGCATCGGCAACCGCTGGGCCAACCGTCACACCGGTGACCTCTCCGTCTACCGGAAGGGGCGGAGGTTCGTCCACATCGACATCGAACCGACCCAGATCGGGCGCGTCTTCGCCCCCGACTACGGCGTCGTCTCCGATGCCGGGGCCGCCCTCGACGCGCTGCTCGACGCCGCCCGCGGCCGGGCCGCCGGTCGTGGCCTGCCCGACTTCACGGAGTGGGCGCGCTCGTGCACCCAGCGGAAGTCGACCGAGCACCGGAAGACGAACTACACGGAGAAGCCGATCAAGCCGCAGCGGGTCTACCAGGAGATGAACACCGCCTTCGGCGAGGACGTCACGTACGTCTCGACGATCGGGCTGAGCCAGATCGCCGGCGCGCAGATGCTCCACGTCTACCGGCCCCGGCACTGGATCAACGCCGGTCAGGCCGGTCCGCTCGGATGGACGGGGCCGGCGGCGCTGGGAGTCGCGAAGGGCAAGCCCGGGCAGACGGTCGTCGCGCTCTCGGGCGACTACGACTTCCAGTTCATGATCGAGGAGCTCGCCGTCGGTGCGCAGCACCGGATCCCCTACGTCCACGTCGTCGTCAACAACTCCTACCTCGGCCTCATCCGGCAGTCCCAGCGCGGCTTCGACATGGACTATCAGGTCTCGCTCGCCTTCGACAACATCAACTCCACGGGCGAGACCGCCGGCTACGGCGTCGACCACGTCGCCGTCGCCCAGGGGCTCGGCTGCAAGGCGCTGCGCGTCGAGGATCCCGAGCTCATCGGGGAAGGGCTGCGCGTGGCCAAGGAGCTCATGGACGAACACCAGGTGCCCGTCGTCGTCGAGATCATCCTCGAGAGGATCACGAACATCTCGATGGGGCTCGCCCTCGATGCCATCAACGAGTTCGACGTCCTCGCCCAGACCCCGGCCGACGCCCCCACCGCGCTCACCCCGCTGAGCGAACTCGCAGCGGCGAAGTGATCGACCGCCGGTATACCATGGCCCCGTGAGCGGGGCCGACCCTAGGCTCAGGAATTCGAGGAGGAAGCATGAATGTCGATCTCATCATCCGCGCGAAGCGCGCAGTCCTGCCCGAGGGCATCGTCGCCGCCGAGGTGGCCGTGCGCGACGGACGGATCGTCGAGATCGCGACGGGGGAGGACCGGGTGAGCACCACCTCGGCGCAGGTCCTCGACGTCGACGACACGCAGGTGCTCCTGCCCGGCCTCGTCGACACCCACGTCCACGTCAACGATCCCGGACGCAGCGAATGGGAGGGATTCGCCTCGGCGACGAAGGCGGCGGCGGCCGGGGGCGTGACGACGATCCTCGACATGCCGCTCAACTCCCTGCCCCCGACGGTCGATGTCGACGCCCTGGAGACGAAGCGGGCCGTCGCCGCACCCAAGGCCTTCGTCGATGTCGGCTTCTGGGGCGGGGCGATCCCCGGGAACACCGGGGAGCTGCGCCCCCTCCACGAGGCCGGGGTCTTCGGCTTCAAGTGCTTCCTCGAGGACTCCGGGGTCGACGAGTTCCCGCCGCTCACCCCGGTGGAGATGGAGACCGACCTCGCGGAGATCGCGGGCTTCGACGGCCTCCTCATCGTCCACGCCGAGGACCACGCGGTCATGGCCGAGGCCCCGACCGCTTCGGGGCGGAGGTTCGCCGACTTCCTCGCCTCCCGCCCCCGCGAAGCCGAGAACGTCGCGATCGGACGCGTCATCGACGCCGCACGCGCCACCGGCGGGCGCGCGCACATCCTCCACCTCTCCTCCGCCGATGCGCTGCCCCAGATCGCCGAGGCGAAGGCCGAGGGGGTCCGGCTCACCGTCGAGACCTGCCCCCACTACCTCGTCTTCTCCGCCGAGGAGATCCCCGACGGGGCGACGACGCACAAGTGCTGCCCGCCGATCCGCGAGGAGGCCAACCGGGAGGCCCTGTGGCAGGGGCTCATCGACGGCACGATCGACTGCATCGTCTCCGACCACTCGCCCTCGACCGCGGAGCTCAAACTCCTCGAGTCCGGTGACTTCGGAGCGGCATGGGGCGGGATCTCCTCCCTCCAGCTCGGCCTCCCGCTCGTGTGGACGGAGGCGCAGCGGCGGGGCATCGAGCTCGCCGAGGTGGTCCGCTGGATGTCGGCCGCCCCCGCGGCGATCGCCCGCGTCGAGGGCAAGGGGTCGATCGCGGTGGGCAACTCCGCGGACTTCGCGCTCTTCGCCCCCGAGGAGGAGTGGACGGTGTCGGCGACCGAGCTCCACCACCGCAACCAGATCACCGCCTACGACCGGCGCACCGTGCGCGGGGCCGTGAGGCAGACCCTGCTCGCCGGCACCCCCGTCGACTTCGACGCCCCGCACGGCCGCCTGCTCACGGCCTGACCGCGCCCCGACGACGACGCGGCACCGCAGAGATCCTGCGGTGCCGCGTCGTCGTGTGCCCTCAGGCTCAGACGTCGAGCCTCAGGCGTCGAGCCTCAGACGTCGAGGGTCTCTCGGAGGCGACGGACATGGCCGTCGGGGGAGACGTTGTACTCGGCGAGCTGGAGCGCGCCCGACTCGTCGACGACGAAGGTCGAACGCAGCGTGCCCTCGATGGTGCGGTCGCCGATCGTCTTCTCCCCGAAGCTGCCGTAGGCCTTCGCGACGGCGCTGTCTGGGTCGGAGAGCAGCGGGAAGGTCAGCGACTCGTCCGCGGCGAACGACTGGAGCTCCTCGGGGCTGTCGGGGGAGACCCCGAGCACGGCGAAGCCTCCGGCGGTCAGGGAGGCGAGGTTGTCGCGGAAGTCGCACGCCTCCGTCGTGCAGCCCGGAGTCGCGGCCTTCGGGTAGAAGTAGAGGATGAACCGCTGTCCTGCGAGACCCTCCTTCGAATAGGTCCGGCCGTCGGCGTCCTGGAGGGAGAAGTCCGGTGCCTGCTGCCCGACGGTGAGTGTGTTCGCCATGATCAGTGCCCTTTCGGTTGGTGTCCTGCCTGCTGGTGCCCGGTCGCCACGAGCGCGCATGCATGCGCGGCGGTCGATTCGATGAGGTCCTCAGCCTGCGCCGAGAGTTCGGAGAGATCCGCCGGCCCCGGGGCGATCGAGAGCGCCGCGGTGATGCCGGCCTCCCGGCACTCGGCGGGAGTGAGTGCGACCCGTCCGGCGACGACGATGATGCTCGCCGAGGCGGGGGCATGATCGCGGACGGCCGCGACGACCTTGCCCCCGAGCGACTGCGAGTCGAACGACCCCTCCCCGGTGAGGACGAGATCGGCGTCGGCGAGGGACTGAGACAGCCCGACCGCTTCGGCGACCATCGTCGACCCGGGCACGACCTCGGCGCCGAGGAGGGCGGTGAGCGCGAGCGGGATCCCGCCGGCGGCTCCGAATCCGGGGGTCGCGGCCATCGACTCGGCCTCGGCTGTGGACCCGGCGAGCACCTCGGCGACGTGGGTGAGACCGGCATCGAGACGCTCGACGGCGGGGGCATCGGCGCCCTTCTGCGGACCGAACACGGCAGCGGCGCCGCGGGGACCGGTGAGCGGGTTGTCGACGTCGACGGCGATGCGCCAGCGCACGGCGCGGGCACGCGGGTCGAGGCCGGAGTCGTCGACGGCGGACAGCGACGCCAGACCACCGCCGCCGGGCGGGATGGGTTCGCCCCCCGCATCGGTGAACCTGGCCCCGAGCGCGGTGACGATTCCGGCGCCGCCGTCGGTGCTCGCCGAGCCGCCGATGCAGAGGAGGATCTCGTCGACCCCCTCCTCGAGGACGCGGGAGGCGATGAGGCCGACGCCGTAGGTTCCCGCCCGCTCGGGTTCGAGAGGCACGTCGGAGACTTGGGGCAGACCATTGGCCTGGGCCGCCTCGATGACCGCGGTCCTCCCGTCGGCGGAGAGCCCGTAGCGGGCGGTCGTTGGGCGCCCCAGCGCGTCGACGACGTCGACGGTCCGCGCCGGGGTGCCCCAGACGGCCAGCAGCGCTTCGAGCGTGCCCTCACCGCCGTCGGCGAAGGGCAGCTGCGTGATCCGCGCGCTGGGGAAGGCCTGGGCCGCTCCACGGGCGAGTGCCGCGGCCGCGGCGGGGGCACCGGCTGAGCCCTTGAAGGAATCGGGCGCGCAGACGATGACGGGGGCTTCTTCGCTCATGAGCACATTCAACCTCACGGTTCCACTCGACACCACTGGCGCGCTTGCGTTCATCATACGGAAAAATATTTCCGAAAGCGATGACTTTCCCGGTGCTACCGCGGTTCTCATCGTCACGGTGGATGGATTTGACATCGCTGTGAGACCCGGGACACACTCGAGGCAACGAATGGAAGAGTGCTTCCGAGATGCGAAACGAGGTCGATGTGGACCTGATCGAATTCGATCGGCTGCCGGAGGGTGAGGCCCGCGAGGTCGTGCGCCCGTGCCTCGACGTCGAGCGCTGGATCTCCGGCGTCGTCGCCGGTCGCCCTTACGCCGATGTCGAGGCGGCGCTCGAGCGTGCCCGCACCGTCGCCTCGCCGCTGCGGCCCGAGGAGATCTCCGCCGCGCTCGCCCATCATCCCCGGATCGGGGAGAAGGCCGCAGGCGATTCCGCCGAGGCGGCCCACTCCTCCCGCGAACAGGCCGGACTCGGCGCCCTCGACGGATCCGTCGAGGAGCGTCTGCGCGCCGGCAACGCCGCCTACGAGGAGCGCTTCGACCGGGTCTTCCTCATCCGCGCCGCCGGCCGCACGCCGGAGGAGATCCTGGCCGAACTCGACCGCCGCATGACCAACACGCCCGAGGACGAACTCGCCGAGGTGGGCGACCAGCTCATCGAGATCGCCGTCCTCCGACTCTCAGGGATCCTCGCATGAGCTTCATCACCGCCCACGCCCTCGACTCGACCGCAGGCACTCCGGCCGTGGACCTCGCCGTCACCCTCTTCGACGGGGACACCGAGATCGTCAGCGCCCGCACCGACGCGAGCGGCCGGGTCAGCGACTTCGGACCCGAGCGCCTCGAGCCGGGAACCTACCGAATCGTCTTCGGCACCGGAGAGTACTTCGAGGCCCAGGGCATGGACCACTTCCACCCGCAGGTGACGATCGACTTCACCGTCAAGGAGGGCGAAGCCCACTACCACATCCCGCTGCTGCTCAGCCCGTTCGCGTACAGCACGTACCGGGGAAGCTGAGGCACCACAGCACTGCGCGACCACAGACACCAGGGGAAGCAGGCCCCCTGCAGGATCTCCATCCTCAACAAACCGCCGAAGCTCGCCGGAGACCCGGCAGCCTCGTTTTCGATATCCGGGCCGATCACGGCACAACGAGGAGTACGGCAATGAGCACAGTGAAACTCACGACGAACCAGTACGGCAAGGCGGAGAACCGCCTCATGCGGGTCTACCGCGACACCGACCGCCACGAGATCCGTGATCTCAACGTCACCTCCCAGCTGTGGGGCGACTTCGAGACCGCGCACACCGAGGGCGACAACGAGCACGTCGTCGCCACGGACACCCAGAAGAACACGATCTTCGCGAAGGCGAAAGAGCTCGGAGTGACCTCCCCGGAGCAGTTCCTCCTCGGGCTCGCCGACCACTTCACCTCAAGCTTCGACTGGGTGAGCGGCGGACGCTGGGAGGCCGAGGAGTTCGGCTGGGACCGGATCAACGACCACGACCACTCGTTCTACCGAGCCGCCCCCGAGGTGCGCACGGCGCTGCTCACCCGTGACGGCGACAAGGACACCCTCATCTCCGGCTTCCGCGACCTCACGGTGCTCAAGACCACCGGCTCCGGATTCGTCGGCTACCCGCGGGACAAGTACACGACGCTGCCGGAGACCGAGGACCGGATACTGGCGACCGACATCGCCACCCGCTGGGTCTACAACACGACCGACCTCGACTTCGAGGCGACGTACGAGAAGGTCAAGGCGATCATCCTCGACGCCTTCACCGACCACTACTCGAAGGCCCTGCAGCAGACCCTGTACAAGATGGGCGAGAAGGTCATCGACCAGGTCGACGAGATCGACGAGATCCGCTTCTCGTGCCCGAACAAGCACCACTTCCTCTACGACATCGAGCGCTTCGAGCTCGAGAACCCGAACGAGGTCTTCATCGTCGCCGACCGTCCCTACGGTCTCATCGAGGCGACCTTCACCCGCGACGGCGTCGAGGAGTCGAAGGACGCCTGGACGAACGTCCGGGGCTTCTGCTGACCCGCTAGAGCGGACTCGGACCCGCGGGAGACCCTCCCGCGGGTCCGTTCGTCGACCCCGCACCGCGTTGACCCCGACTTTTCGTCGACCCCTGACAGAGAGGCAAACCCCGATGACTGCACTGTCCTCCCGCCCCGACCACACCACCGCAACCAGCACCACCGCAACCACCGCCGACGAGGAGGTCGACGAGTGGCTCGAGTCCTGGGAGGGGCTCGTGAGCACCCAGGGCACCCTGCGCGCCGGTGAGATCATGGAGGCCCTGCGCCGGAGGGCGGCGACGAACTCCGTCGCCCAGCCCAAGGTGACGACGACGGACTACGTCAACACCATCCCGGCCGACCAGGAGCCCGCCTATCCGGGGGATGAGCGCCTCGAGCGCCGCTACCGGAAGTGGCTGCGCTGGAACGCCGCGATGCTCGTCCACCGGACCCAGCGGCCGGAGATCTCCGTCGGCGGGCACATCTCGACCTATGCCGGGGCGGCGACACTCTACGAGATCGGGCTGAACAACTTCTTCCGCGGCCAGGACCATCCCGGCGGCGGCGACCAGGTGTTCTTCCAGGGCCATGCCTCCCCGGGCATGTACTCCCGCGCCTACCTCGAGGGCAGGCTCACCGAGGCGCAGCTCGACGGCTTCCGCCAGGAGGCCTCCCGGGCGCCGAACGGCCTGAGCTCCTACCCGCACCCGCGGCTCATGCCCGGCTTCTGGCAGTTCCCGACCGTGTCGATGGGGCTCGGGCCGATCAACGCGATCTACCAGGCGCAGATGAACCGCTACCTCCACCACCGCGGGATCGCCGACACCTCCGAGCAGCGGGTGTGGGCGTTCCTCGGCGACGGGGAGATGGACGAACCCGAATCGCGCGGCGCACTCCAGCTCGCGGCGAACGAGGGACTCGACAACCTCACGTTCGTCGTCAACTGCAACCTCCAGCGCCTCGACGGGCCCGTGCGCGGCAACGGCAAGATCGTCCAGGAGCTCGAGGCGGTCTTCACCGGCGCCGGCTGGAACGTCATCAAGGTCCTCTGGGGCCGCGAATGGGACTCCCTGCTCGCCGCCGACCGCACCGGTGAGCTCGTGCGGATCATGAACGAGACCCTCGACGGGGACTACCAGACGTTCAAGGCCGAGTCCGGTGGGTTCATCCGCGACAACTTCTTCGGCCGCTCCCCGGTGACGAAGGGCCTCGTCGAGCACCTCAGCGACGATGACATCTGGAACCTCAAGCGCGGCGGCCACGACTACCAGAAGGTCTTCGCCGCCTACGACCGGGCGGTCCGGGAGCCCGATCGGCCCACCGTCGTCCTCGTCCAGACCGTCAAGGGCTACGGCTTGGGGACGAGCTTCGAGTCGCGCAATGCGACCCATCAGATGAAGAAGTTCTCCGCCGATGACATCAAGGCCTTCCGTGACCGGATGGACATCCCGATCTCCGATGCCGTCATCGATGCCGACCCGTACCAGGTGCCCTACTATCATCCGGGACCCGACGACGAGGCGATCGAATACCTCATCGAGCGGCGCCGCCGCCTCGGCGGGTTCGTCCCCGAACGGAGGACCGAGCGCAGTGCGATCACCTTGCCCGCGGTGAGCGAGAAGGCCTTCGCCCAGACCAAGAAGGGATCAGGGCAGCAGAAGGCGGCGACGACGATGGCCTTCGTCCGCCTGCTCAAGGACCTCATGCGCGAGAAGGGGGTGGGGGAGCGGATCGTGCCGATCATCCCCGACGAGGCGAGGACCTTCGGCATCGACGCGTTCTTCCCGACGGCGAAGATCTACAACCCCAACGGGCAGAACTACCTCGCCGTCGACCGGGAGCTCTTCCTCTCCTACAAGGAGGCGAGCTCCGGTCAGCTCCTCCACGTCGGGATCAACGAGGCAGGGGCGGCCGCCGGGTTCACCGCCGCCGGCACCGCGTACTCGACGCACGGGCAGCCGATGATCCCCATCTACGTCTTCTACTCGATGTTCGGCTTCCAGCGCACCGGCGACGCGTTCTGGGCGGCCGCCGACCAGATGACCCGAGGGTTCATCATCGGTGCGACCGCGGGGCGGACGACCCTGACCGGGGAGGGGCTCCAGCACGCGGACGGGCACTCGCCCGTGCTCGCGGCGACGAACCCGGCCGTGCGGATCTACGATCCCGCCTTCGGCTACGAGATCGGCCACATCATGCGCGACGGCCTCCACCGGATGTACGGCGAGCACGACCTCGGCGAGGCGGCGCGCAACGTCATGTACTACCTCACCGTCTACAACGAGCCGATGGTCCAGCCGGCCGAACCCGAGGACGTCGACGTCGAGGGGATCCTCAGGGGCATCCACCGGATCGCCGAGGCGGGGGCGGGGTCGCGTCCGCGCGTGCAGCTCCTCGCCTCAGGGGTCGCGGTGCCGTGGGCGCTCGAGGCCCGCGGTCTGCTCGCCCAGGACTGGGACGTCGATGCCGCCGTGTGGTCGGTGACCTCGTGGGCGGAGCTGCGCCGGGACGGTCTCGAGTGCGAGGCCGCGCGTCTGACCGATGTCGAGGCCGCACCGCGGGTGCCCTACGTCCGTCGCCGCCTCGGCGGGGAACCCGGTCCGATCGTCGCCACCAGCGACTTCGACTCGACGCAGCCGGATCTCATCCGGCCCTTCCTCTCCCAGGACTTCGCGACGCTCGGCGCCGACGGGTTCGGCTTCTCCGACACGCGGGCCGCGGCTCGGCGTCACTTCCGCATCGACGCCCATTCGATGGTCGTCCGGGCCCTGCAGCTCCTCGCCGACCGGGGCGAGGTGCCGACTGCGGCCCCCGCCGAGGCGGCCCGGAGGTACCGACTCGACGACGTCAACTCGGGCAGCTCGGGCACGGCGGGCGGGGATGCCTGAGGGGGCTCAGGAACCGCGGCGCATGTCGCGGGAGATCTGCTCGGCCGCCGAGCGGAGCAGGGGGATCGCGCGGTCGGCGAAGTCCTCGTCGACGCGGCTGATCGGCCCGGAGACGGAGATCGCGAGCGGGGACGGGGCATCGGGGACGGACATCGCGAAGCAGCGCACCCCGAGCTCCTGCTCCTGTTCGTCGATCGAGTACCCGCGCTGACGGATCCGCTCGAGTTCGGCTTCGAGCTCCTCGATCGTGCCGATGCTGTGCTCGGTCGGGGTGGGCATGCCCGCGGTGGTGACGATGTGGCGGACCTGCTCGGGGTCGAGCTCGGCGAGGATCGCCTTGCCCACACCGGTGTCGTGCATATGGGTGCGGCGTCCCACCTCGGTGAACATCCGCATCTGCCGCTCGGAGGCGACCTGATCGACGTAGACGACCATGTCCCCGTCGAGGGTCGCGACGTTCGCGGACTCGCCGAGCTCCTCGACCAGCGTGCGCAGGTAGGGTCGGGCGATCGCCCCGAGCTGCGCACCGGCGAGATTGCCCAGGCGCACGAGTCCCGGCCCGAGTGCGTAGCCGCGGCCCGGCAGCTGACGGACGACGCCGAGGCCGAGCAGGGTCGAGAGCAGCCGGTGGATCGTCGGCAGGGGGAGGTTGACGTCGGCGGCGATGTGGCTGAGCGTGGCCGAGCCGGAGGAGTTCGCGATGCACTCGAGGAGGCCGAACGCGCGCTCGACGGACTGCACCCCGCCCTTGGTCTGGCGGATCGCGGGGGTGGCTGAGTCGTTCGTGGTCATCCGTAGTCCTCTTCCTCGAAGTGGGCGACACCTCCGCTCAGTCTACTGCGGAATGGAAGAAAGTTTCCGTTGACCGCCCGCTCCCGCTAGATTTTCCATGATGCAGAAGCTAACATCCGTAATACGGAAATGATTCCATCAGAGAGGATGACATCATGGCTGTTCCCAGCCCCGGATACTCCATCACCCTGCGTGTGGCCACGGCCGTCGGGCAGTCGTCGACCTCGGACCTCGTGGCCGCGGCCGCGGCGACCGGGGCCGGCATCACCGCGCTCGACGTCGTCGAATCCACCCCGGACACCGTCGTCATCGACGTCAGTGCCGACACCCGCGACGTCGCCCACGCCGAGGAGGTCTCGACCGAGCTGAGCGCCCTGCCCGGCGTCGACGTCCGGAAGGTCTCCGATCGGACCTTCCTCCTCCACCTCGGCGGGAAGCTCGAATCGACGCCGAAGGTGCCGCTGCGCAACCGCGACGACCTCTCCCGTGCCTACACCCCCGGCGTGGCTCGGGTGTGCAAGGCGATCGCTGCGAACAAGGACGACGCGAGGCGCCTGACGATCAAACGCAACACCGTCGCCGTCGTCACGGACGGGACCGCGGTCCTCGGCCTCGGCGACATCGGGCCCGAAGCGGCGATGCCGGTGATGGAGGGCAAGGCCGTCCTCTTCAAGCAGTTCGCGGGGGTCGATGCGTGGCCGGTGGCCCTCGACACGAAGGACGCCAAGGAGATCATCGCGATCTGCAAGGCCATCGCCCCGGCCTACGGGGGGATCAACCTCGAGGACATCTCGGCCCCACGCTGCTTCGAGATCGAACGCCGCCTGCGCGCCGAACTCGACATCCCCGTCTTCCACGACGACCAGCACGGCACGGGCATCGTCACGCTCGCGGCGCTGAAGAACGCCCTCAAGGTCGTCGGCAAGGACATCGCCGAGGTGCGCATCGTCGTCTCCGGGGTCGGCGCTGCCGGGCACGCGATCATCCGTCTCCTCCAGGTCGCCGGGGCGCAGACGATCATCGCATGCGGTCGGGACGGGGCGATCGGACCGAACTCGACCGTCGACACCGAGCACAAGGTGTGGCTGAAGGAGAACACGAACCCCGAGGGCTTCGAGGGCAGCCTCAAGGAGGCGGTCCGCGGTGCCGACGTCTTCATCGGTGTCTCGGCTCCGAACGTGCTGAACGGTGACGACATCGCCGCGATGAACGACGGGGCGCTCGTCTTCGCGATGGCCAACCCCGATCCCGAGGTCGACCCCGCCGAGGCGCTCAAGCACGCCGCCGTCGTCGCCACCGGGCGCAGCGACTACCCGAACCAGATCAACAACGTCCTCGCGTTCCCCGGGATCTTCCGCGGTCTCCTCGACGCCGAGGCCACCGACGTCGACGAGTCGATCATGGTCGCCGCCGCCGACGCGATCGCCTCGTGCATCCCGGAGGAGGACCTCCATCCCGGCTACGTCGTGCCCTCGGTCTTCGACCCCGAGGTCGCGAAGAAGGTCGCCGAGGCGGTCGCCGCGGTCTCGCGGTGAATGTGGGTGACAATGGTGGGGAGCCGGCAAGCTCACTCACACGGCAACGGAAGAGGATGAAGTGAAGCAATCAACGCTCGATGACATCGATGCTCTGCTCGCGGACACGGACGAGCTGCTGAGCACGCGTTATCCGGGCGATCGGGACGTGCGCCAACCCATCCACACGGTCTACGTCCCAGGTCACCAGGCCGATCCGACCGTCCCCCGGCAGTGGGGTGAGCAGGCGCTCGCCGCCGCCGAGGACAACGGTGGCATGGTCCAGCTCGCCGAACGCGTCATCGTCGCCGCCCGCAGGGAGGCCGACGAGACCCTGGGGCTCACCCCGCCGAGCCTCCACCAGGTCGCCCGGGAGGCGGAGCTGCTCGCCGAGGCGGTGACGCGGAAGCTGACGACGGAGCCGATCGAGGATCTCCGCTACGACTTCGAGGACGGCTTCGGCGACCAGGGCGACGAGGCCGAGGACGCCGCGGTGCGCGAGGCGGCCCGTGCGGTCGTGGCCGGGATGGCCGAGGACACCGCGCCGGCGTTCGTCGGGATCCGGTTCAAGTGCCTCGAGGCTGCGACCCGGGCACGGGGTCTGCGCACCCTCGACCTCTTCGTCTCAGGCGTCATCGCCGCCCACGGCTCCCTGCCCGAGGGGCTCGTCCTCACCCTGCCGAAGGTGAGCACCGCCGACCAGGTCACGGCCATGGTCGCGGCGCTGCGCGACCTCGAGGAGGAGCACGGCCTCGACGACGGGGCACTGACCTTCGAAGTCCAGGTCGAGACCCCGCAGCTCATCCTCGGCGCCGACGGCACCGTGCCCGTGGCCCGGGTCCTCGACGCCGGAGCGGGACGCATCACCTCGCTCCACTACGGCACGTACGACTACTCGGCGTCGATGGGCGTGGCCGCCGCCTACCAGTCGATGGAGCATCCCGTCGCGGACTTCGCGAAGAATCAGATGATGGTCGCCGTCGCCGGCACCGGCGTCCACCTCTCCGACGGGTCGACGAACATCCTCCCGGTGGGGGAGCCGGCGGCGATCGAGCAGGCATGGAGCCTCCACGCCCGCCTCGTGCGCAGACATCTGCGCCGCGGCATCTACCAGGGCTGGGACATGCACCCGCACCAGCTGCCGACCCGGTTCCTCTCGACCTTCCGGTTCTACCGGGAGGGGCTCGAGCTCGCAGCGCAGCGGCTGCGCAGCTACGTCAGGCAGGAGGACTCGGCCGTCCTCGACGAACCGGCGACGGCGAAGGCGCTCGCCCGCTACCTCAGCCGGGGCCTGTCCTGCGGGGCGCACACGCCCGAGGACATCGCCGAACGCACCGACATGTCCGCCGAGGTGCTCGAGCAGATCGCCCGCACCGGCGGCATCGCCACAGAGAAGGAGACCCGCGCATGAGCATCACCACCGACCCGTACACCTATTGGGCTCCGACCGGTGGGCACCCGCCGCAGTCGGATCTGCTCACCGACAGGGCGATCGTCACCGAGGCCTACACGGTCATCCCGCGTGGGGTGCTGCGCGACATCGTCACCTCGGCGCTGCCCGAATGGTCGGACACGCGCTCGTGGGTGCTGAGCAAGCCGGTGGCAGGGGGAGCGGTGACGTTTTCGCAGACGATCCTCGAGGTCCAGCCCGGCGGCGGCTCGCAGGCCCCCGAACCGCAGCCCGAGGTCGAGGGATTCCTCTTCGTCATGGCCGGTGAGCTCACCGTCACCCATGAGGGCACCGACCATGTGCTCACCCCGGGCGGGTTCGCGTACCTGCCGGCCGGATCGACGTGGTCTGCGCAGTCGACCGGCGCCGAGGCGGCCCGCTTCCACTGGGTGCGCAAGCGCTTCCAGCCGGCGGCCGGGCTCATCCCCGAGGCGGCCTTCGGCAACGAGGCCGATGTCGGACCGTCCCCGATGCCGGGAACCGACAACCGGTGGCGGACGACGAGGCCGTTGGATCCTGGGAACCTCGCCTACGACATGCACGTCAACATCGTCACCTTCGAACCCGGCGCGGTCATCCCGTTCGCGGAGACGCACGAGATGGAGCACGGCCTCTACGTCCTCGAGGGCAAGGCCGTCTATCGTCTCAACGGCGACTGGGTCGAGGTGCAGGAGGGCGACTTCATCTCGATGCGCGCCTTCTGCCCGCAGGCCTGCTACGCGGGCGGACCCGGCCGCTTCCGCTACCTCCTCTACAAAGACGTCAACCGCCAGGTCGAGCTCTGAGAGCGGGACCTGACGGCTGAGGTGTGGAGCTGGAGCGCCTCAGATGAGCTGAAGGGTCTCAGATGAGCTGCAGCGTCCTGGCGGTGTACTCGGAGAGCTCGGTGAGCAGAGTCTCGTCGTCGGCGAGGCTGCGCCCGAGCGAGGGGACCATGTCCTTGAGCGCGGGCTCCCATCCGTCGTACTGACGGGGGAAGCAGGTCTTGAGCAGGCCGAGCATGATCGCCACCGCGGTCGACGCACCCGGTGAGGCGCCGAGGAGGGCGGCGATCGAACCGTCGGCCGAGGACACGAGTTCGGTGCCGAACCCGAGGACGCCGCCGCGCTTGGCATCGTGCTTCATCACCTGGACGCGCTGACCGGCCTGGATGAACTCCCAGTCGGCAGGGTCGACCTCGGGGATGAATTCGTTCATCGCCGCGAATCGGGCCTTCTTCGAGGCTGCGAGTTCGGAGAGCAGGTAGGTGACGAGGTCCGTGTTGTCCTTGGCGACGCCGAGCATCGTCGGCAGGTTGTTCCCGCGGACGGAGAACGGCAGGTCGGTGAAGCGACCGCGCTTGAGGAACTTCGGCGAGAACCCGGCGTAGGGGCCGAACATGAGGTAGTCGTTGCCGTCGACGACGCGGGTGTCGAGGTGGGGCACGGACATCGCGGGTGCGCCGAAGGAGGCCTGGCCGTAGACCTTCGCCTGGTGGCGGGAGACGAGCTCGGGGTTCGCGGTGCGCAGGAAGATGCCGGAGACGGGGAAGCCGCCGTAGCCGCGTCCTTCGGGGATCCCGGACTTCTGGAGCAGCGGCAGGGCGCCGCCGCCGGCGCCGATGAAGACGAACTTCGCACTCACCTTGTGCGTCTCGCGGGAGAGCAGGTCACGGACCGTGACGGTCCAGCCGTCGGAGGAGCGGTCGAGGTCGGTGACCTGGTGGCTCGTGCGGATCGTCGCACCCTTGTCGGCCATGTAGCGCAGGAGCTGGCGGGAGAGCGAACCGAAGTCGACGTCGGTGCCGATCTGGGTCCGGGAGATGCCGTTGACCTGGCCCGGTCCGCGGCCCTCGAACATCAGCGGCAGCCATTCGGCCTGCGTGGCCGGATCGTCGGTGTACTCCATCTCGGCGAAGAGCGGGTTGCGGACCATCTGCTCACGACGGTTCCTGATGTAGTCCCGACCCTTCTCGCCGCGGCCGTAGCTGATGTGCGGGACCTGGTTGATGAAGTTCTTCGGCTCCGGAAGGACGCCGGTGTCGACGAGGTGCGACCAGTACTGGCGCGAGTGGTGGAACTGCTCGTTGATCTGCGAGGCCTTCTTCAGGTCGATGTGGCCGTTCGCATCCTCGGGGGTGTAGTTGAGCTCGCACAGAGCTGCGTGACCGGTGCCGGCGTTGTTCCACGGGTCGGAGCTCTCCTTGGCGACATAGTCGAGCTTCTCGTAGACCCGGATATCCCATTCGGGCTGGAGTTCGGTCAGCATCGCGCCGAGGGTGGCGCTCATGATGCCGCTGCCGATGAGGACAACGTCGACCTTTTCCTGCGTTGAGGGCATTTCCGCTCGCAATCTTCGTCAGAGGTGTGAAGTATCGACCTTCACATTACTCCCCGCCGGGGTCCGGGCCGAAGTCGGGGCCGTTGGCGCCCGCACGGACCCCGATCAATGGCAGTGCCAACCCCAGCCGACATCGTGGCAGTTGTCACCGGGCTCCGTCGGCGTCGGAGACGGAGTGGGAGGGCTCGTCGGAGGAGGTTCTGTCGGCGGCGGGCTCGTCGGTGGAGGTTCCGTCGGAGGAGGCTCCGTCGGTGGCGGGCTCGTCGGCGGAGGGCTCGTCGGTGGAGGTTCTGTCGGCGGAGGGCTCGTCGGTGGAGGTTCTGTCGGTGGCGGACTTGTCGGCGGTGGTTCCGATGGCGGAGGATCGGTCGGCGGCGGAGGCGCGGGCCGTCCCGGGCCGGGATCCCCCGGTCCGGGATCCCCCGGACCAGGATTGTTCGGGCCGGGATCGCGAGGTGCCGGCGGCGCCGCGTTCGGACCGCCGGGCTCGCCGGGAGCCGGAGGAGCAGGGGCCGGGTTCCGTGGTCCCTCGTTCGCCGGGACCGCGGGCACAGCGGCATCGGGAGAGCCGGCCGCCGGAGGGGCGACCGGAGAGCGCAGGTCCTCGCCGGGGTCGTCGTCGGCCAGGCCGGTCTCCGGCTGCACGGGCGAGGAGGTGGGACCCTCGACCTCCGGAGCGTTCGGGCTCGGGTCGAGTGCCCACACGGTCGCGGCGATCGCCGCCGTCGCGATGAGGGCGGCCGCGGCGATCTTGAGGCCGAGGGCAAGACCCGAAGGCGAGCCTGCCGCGCCGCTGCCGGACTGGGAACTGAAGAAGACGGTCTCGGAGTTCTGCGCGCCGGCCGGCTCTGCTCCGGCCGACTCTGCTCCGGCCGGCTCTGCGCCGGCGTTCGCGGCGGCGACGGGCGGGACAGCCGGGAACTGCTCGGATTCGATGAGCGCGGCGGCGAGGACGGCGGGGGTCAGCCACGCCCCGAGCTTCGTGTTGATGCGCCCGAGCAGCAGCGTCTGCCGGCGGCAGTACTGGCAGTGCCGCAGATGCGTCTCGATCGATGCTCCCCGTCGGCGGCCGAGCTGCTTGCGGACGTAGCGGGCGAGTTCGGAGGAGTACGCCGCGCATGCGGGCCTGGCCGGTTCGACGAGCTCCTGGAGGTAGGCGGTGCGCAGTCCTTCCCGAGCCCGGCGGAGCAGGGAGTTGAAGGAGTTCGGGGAGAGGCCGAGGGCCCCTGCCGCCTCGGCGGTGGGGGTGCCGTCGATGTCGATGAGCGTGATCGCGGTCTGCCAGGTCTCCGGCAGTGAGGAGAACGCACGGGCGAGGTGCTCGCGTTCGGCGATCTCGTTCGCGTGATCCCGCGAGCTGCTGCCGGCGAGGACGTCGAGGACCTCGGGAAGGACGGCGGTCGTCGCGCTCGTCGTCGCGGTGCAGCGGTAGGACTCCGAGCGCACGGCGGTCATGAGGTAGGACTTGAATGCGTCTTCGGGGCCCGCGCCATTGCCCCACGCGCGCCAGATCTTCGCGAACGCCTCGGCGACGGCGTCCTCGGCGCGCGGGCGGTCGCCGGTGAGGCGGATCGCGTAGTGGAGGGCGGGATCGTGGTGGCGGGCGTAGAGCTCTGCGAAGGCCTGCCGTCCGCTGGCCGAATCCGGGGTGTGCTCCCGGATGAGAGCGACGAGCTCGGCATCGGTCGCCGTCCCGCCGTCGTCCACGGGACTCTCGTCGTCAGGGGTGGGACTGGGGGATTCGGTCATGGACTCGTCATCGTCGGAAGCGGGGAATTCGACCGTCGAACCCGCGCGAGGGGAGGGTGCCGCGCTCGTTCGCCGGTGGGGTGCGCAGGGGAAGCACTGACCTCCCATTCTAGATACACCCGTCGTGCTCTCACAATGCGGAATCTCCTGATGTGGTCGGCAATCTGTGCCAACCCGCTGACCTGGGAGTTTGCCGAATCGAGAAAAATCTTCCCGGAGTCGCGAACGAACAGGCGCAGTTTCCGGTCTAGATGAGTGAAGGGGTCGCCACCCACGTCCCCTTCCGCGTTCGGCACGACACGCGTCCCCTCGAGTCCCGGACTCATCATCCCCGGTGGCCCTGATCGATCCCGCGATCTCAGGGCCACCTCCCATGTGCGGGCACGGGCACCCCTCTCGAATGCCGGCCGCTGTGCCGAGCATTCGTTGCCTGTGTCACGATATGTGCATGTCGAAACGATTCCTCCTTCGCGATGCCCTGACCCAGTTCCCGCCCTATAAGCCCGGCAAACCGCCGTCGGATGCCCCGGGGCTGGCCCCGTACAAACTGTCGTCGAACGAGAACCACTTCGCCCCGCTGCCGGGCATCACCGAAGCCGTGGCCGCCGCGACGCAGGTGCCCGCCGCCTATCCTGATCCGAAGTCGGCGAAGCTCGTCGCCGAGATCGCCGCCTACCTCGACGTCGACCCGAGCGAGGTCGTGCCCGGGGCGGGCGCCTCGGAGATCCTCTCGGCCCTGACGAACATCACCCTCGAGGCTGGGACCTCCGTCGTCTACCCGTGGCCGTCGTTCGAGATGTACCCGATCCTCGCGTCGGCCCGCGGTGCGGAGAAGCGCGCGGTGCCCCTGCTGCCCGACGGCCGGCACGACTTCGCGGGGATGCTCGCCGAGATCGACGACACGACCCGCCTCGTCCTCCTCTGCTCACCGAACAACCCTACGGGTCCGTCCGTGCGCACGTCCGAGCTCGACGGATTCATGGCCGAAGTGCCCGCCGGGGTCATCGTCGCCCTCGACGAGGCGTACTGGGAGTTCGCCACCGACGCCGAGGCGGTCGACGGTCTCGCCGCGTTCCGGAAGTACGACAACCTCGTCCTTGCCCGCACGTTCTCGAAGGCGCACGGACTCGCGGGACTGCGCGTCGGCTACGGCGTCGCCGATGCCGAGATCGCCACCGCTCTGCGTCAGGTCGTCGCCCCGTTCAGTGTGACGACCGGCGCTCAGGCCGCCGCCTCGGAGTCGCTCGCGCGGGTCGGCGAGGTGCTCGTCCGGGCGAAGGAGGTCGCAGCGACCCGTGACCGCTTCGCCGCTGACCTGCGCGACCTCGGCTTCGACGTCCCTGATGCGCAGGGCAACTATGTGTGGATCGCCCTCGACGACGAGGCCGCAGCCGCGTTCGAAGACGCGTGCGCAGCCCAGGCCGTGGCGATCCGCCGACTCTCCGGCGGCGTGCGGGTGAGCATCGGCGCCGATGAGGCCCTTGACCGCGTGCGCGCGGTGGCCAGAGAGTTCGCCGCCCGCTGATGAGCGTCGAGGAGGCGGCGGCCGGCCTCGGCGTGCTCGCCGAGCAGCTCAGCCCCGGTGCGCTCGTGACCGACCGCGACGTCGTCGACGGCTTCGCCTCCGACCGGGCGCTCTTCTGCCCGGCCGGGCGGGCGCTCGGTCTCGTCCGGGCCAGGAGCGTCGATGATGTCGTCGCCGTCATGCGCTTCGCCACCGACCACCGCATCCCCGTCGTCACACAGGGGGCGCGGACGGGGCTCTCGGGCGGGGCGAACGCCGTCGACGGCGCCCTGCTGCTCAACCTCGCCGGAATGGACGCGATCGTCGAGATCGATCCCGTCGACCAGATCTGCCGGGTCGAGCCCGGCGTCATCAATGCCGACCTCAAGGCCGCCCTCGCCGCCGAAGGACTCGCCTACCCGCCCGATCCGGGGTCGGTGGCGATCTCGACGATCGGCGGGAACGTCGCGACGAACGCCGGCGGCATGTGCTGCGTCAAGTACGGGGTGACGAAGGACTACGTCCGTGGACTCACCGTCGTCCTCGCCGACGGCACGGTGACGAAGCTCGGCCGCGCGACGGCGAAGGGCGTGGCCGGCCTCGACCTCGCCGCTCTCCTCGTCGGGTCGGAGGGCACGCTCGGGGTCATCGTCGCGATCACCTTGGGACTCACCCCGCTCCTGCCGCCGCCGCTGACCGGGGTGGGGATCTTCCCGGACACCGAATCGGCGGGCCGCACGGTCGCGGAGTTCATGGCCTCCGGTGCCCAGCCGTCGATGCTCGAATTCATCGACGCTGCGACGATGGCGATGATCAATGACTACGGCGACTTCGGCCTGCCCGCCGACGCCGGTGCCCTCCTCCTCGTCCAGTCCGACAAGCCCGCCGCCGAGGCGGCCCGTGACCTCGCCGGGTTCGAGGCGATCGCTGAGGCCAACGGGGCGACCGAGACCGTCGTCTCCGACGACCCCGACGACAGCGACATGCTCGTCGCCGCCCGGCGGGCCGTGGCACCGGCGATGGAGAGGTACGCGAACACCATCGGTGGGGGAGAGCTCGTCGACGATGTCTGCGTGCCCCGCTCGCGCCTCGGCGAGTTCTTCGCCCGGCTGCGGGAGATCGACGATCGCCACGACGTCGTCGTCGCCACCGCGGGACATGCGGGGGACGGGAACATGCATCCCTCCGTCGTCTTCGACGCCCGCGACGAGGCGATGGTCGCCCAAGCCCAGGAGGCGTTCGCGGAGATCATGCAGCTCGGCCTCGACCTCGGCGGGACGATCACCGGCGAGCACGGGGTCGGCTACCTCAAGCGAGAGTGGCTTGGCCGCGAGCTCGACGCCGGTGCCCAGCGCATGCAGGCCGCGATCAAGGACTCCCTCGACCCGCTGGGGATCCTCAACCCCGGGAAGATGCTCTGAGCACGAGCTCTGCGATGTCCGCGGGCGTCGTCCGGCAGCAGCCGCCGACGATCCGGGCCCCGCGGGCGATCCAGTCCGCGACCGGCCACGCGCCGAGGCGCTCGCCCGCCTCCGCGGTCGGGTCCTGCCACGTCATCGACTCCGCATCGTAGGTCTCGCCCGAGTTCGGATAGGCGATGAGGGGCAGCTCGGTGACCGCGGCCAGCGCCTCGAGCGCGGGAGACACCTGGTCGGGCCGCACGCAGTTGACGCCGACCGCGCGGACCGTCGGATGGGCGGCTGCTACCGCGGCGAGGGCCGTGAGCGGGGTGCCGTCGGGAAGTCGCGGGACGCCAGTGGGTCCTCCGTCGGCGAGGGTCACCGACAGCCACGCAGGGACGCGGGTCTCCTCGACGAGGTCGGCGAGGACCCGGATCTCGGGCAGGTTCGGTTGGGTCTCGAGCGCGATGACGTCGGCGCCCGCCTCGGCGAGGGCTTCGATGCGGGGACGGTGGAAGGCGGCGAACTCGGCATCGGTGAGCGCATAGTCGCCGGTGTACTCGGACCCGTCGCCGAGGACGGCCCCGAACGGGCCTACCGACCCGGCGATGAGGACGGGAGCGGCGGTGCCGCGTGAGGCAGCCTCGCGGGCGAGGGTGACGCTGTCGGCGCACAGTCGACGCACCGCAGTGTCCGTGAGCCCAGTGTCCGTGAGCCCAGCGCGCGGGCCTATCTGATAGCTCGCGGTCGTGACGATGTCGGCACCGGCTCTCGCGAAGGCGGCGTGCACCTCGGCGAGGGTGTCGGGATCGTCACGGAGGAGACCGGCCGACCACAGGTCGTGGTCGAGGACGATCCCGCGGGACTCGAGCGCGGTGCCCAGCCCTCCGTCGGTGACGAGGGGACGGCGGGAGCGCACGGCGGTCTCGAGCACGGCGGTGAGTCTCGGTCGCATCCACCCAGTTAAACTTGGCGGGTGACCGACATCGACACGCGTGCAGCATCTGAGACAGCGACACCGCCCATCAACGACCGTTCGCAGTTCGGCTTCGAGGTCGGCACCAGGCTCGAGACGGGCGGACGCACCGGGGTGATCTCCACCCCGCACGGGCAGATCCGCACGCCTGCGTTCATTCCGGTCGGCACGAAGGCCACGGTCAAGGCCGTCAAGCCCGAGGACGTCGCCGCCCTCGGCGGGCAGGCTGTCCTCGCCAACGCCTACCACCTCTACCTCCAGCCGGGCTCGGACATCGTCGACGAGGCCGGGGGATTGGGGCGGTTCATGAACTGGCCCGGCCCGACGTTCACGGATTCGGGCGGATTCCAGGTGATGAGTCTCGGCGCCGGGTTCAAGAAGGTCATCTCCATGGAGGTCACGGGCGAGCAGAACGACGACGCCATCGCCGCGGGCAAGGAGCGGCTGTCGAACGTCGACGACGACGGGGTGACGTTCAAATCGCACCTCGACGGGACGATGCACCGGTTCACGCCCGAGGTCTCGATGCGGGTCCAGCATGAGCTCGGGGCCGACATCATGTTCGCGTTCGACGAGCTGACGACGCTCGTCAACACCCGCGGCTACCAGGAGACCTCGCTCGAACGGACCCGGCTGTGGGCGATCCGCTGCATCGAGGAGCACCAGCGGCTGACTCAGGCGCGTTCGCACCGGCCCTATCAGGCGCTCTTCGGGGTCCTCCAGGGTGCGCAGTACGAGGACCTGCGGCGCAAGGCCGCCCGCGACCTCGGCGCTATGGACTTCGATGGGTACGGCATCGGTGGGGCCCTGGAGAAGGAGAACCTCGGGACGATCATCCGCTGGGTGTGCGAGGAGCTGCCCGAGGACAAGCCGCGTCACCTCCTCGGCATCTCCGAACCCGATGATCTCTTCGAGGCGATCAAGACCGGCGCGGACACCTTCGACTGCGTCTCCCCGTCCCGTGTCGCCCGCAATGCCGCGGTCTACACCCGCGACGGCCGGTACAACCTCACGGGGGCGAAGTACCGCCGCGACTTCGGACCCCTCGACCCCGAGTGCGACTGCTACACGTGCGAGAACTACTCGCGCGCCTACCTGCGCCACCTCTACAAGGCCAAGGAGATGCTCTTCTCGACGCTGTGCACGATCCACAACGAGCACTTCGTCGTCAGCCTCGTCGCCGAGATCCGGCAGGCGATGGAGGACGGTCGATTCTCCGAGCTCGAGACCGAGGTGCTCGGACGCTACTACGCGTGAGTCAGGCCCAGCCGTGCGGCTCAGTCCTGGGCGTAGCTCGGTTCGTGACGTTTGACGAGCGTGATCACCCGGTACGTGACGGGCAGGAGGATGACCTCGACGCCGACCTTGTAGACGAAGCCGACGACGACGTAGTTGACGAAGTCCCAGCCGGGGATGACGCCGGCGAAGGCGATCGTGCAGAAGAGGAGCGTGTCGACGAACTCGCCGACCCCCGTCGAGGTGAGCAGGCGCACCCACAGCTTCGACTCGCCCATCCGCTTCTTCACTGCCACGAGGACGTAGGAGTTGAGGAGCTGGCCGACGAAGTAGCCGGCCAGTGAGGCCAGGACGATGCGCGGGTAGAAGCCGAGGACGGCGGCGAAGGCCTCCTGGTTCTCGTATCCGGGGCCCGGTGGTGAGATGAGGACGAGCCAGAAGACGAGGGTCGCGAGCACCTGCAGGGCGAAGCCGGTGATGACAGCCTTGCGTGCGGCCTTGAAGCCGTAGACCTCGCTGATGACGTCGCCGAGGATGTAGGCGATGGGGAAGAGGAACGCCCCGCCGTCGGTGACGATGGGGCCGAAGCCGATGACCTTCGTCGCCGAGATGTTCGAGATGATGAGCACCGCGCAGAAGACCGCGAGGAAGATCGCGTAGTACCGACCGCGCGAGGACGCGAAGGCCGCCAAGCGGTGAGAGGGGGGAGCGTCTGCCGAGTCGGGCGTCTCAGGACTCGTCGGCGACAACGGCGATCTCCTTCCCCCCGGTGAGCGTGACGAGCTGGTCGTAGGTGAGCGGCATCATCGACTGCGGGGTGCCCGCTGCGGCCCAGAGGACGGGGAAGTCCCGGAGGGCTGTGTCGATGAACGTGGGGATCGGCGCGGGGTGGCCGATCGGGGCGACGCCGCCGATGACCTGGCCGGTCGCCGCCCGGACGAGGTCCTTGTCCGCGCGGTCGAGGGAGTCGACGCCGATGAGGGAGGCCACGTGGTCCGTGTCGACGCGGTGGGCGCCCGAGGTCATGATGAGCACCGGGTCCCCGCCGGCGGAGAAGACGAGACTGTTGGCGATCGCGCCGACGTCGACCCCGACCTTCTCCGCCGCCGAGGCGGCCGTCGGGGTGGCCTCGGAGAAGACCGTGATCTGCGGCTCGATCCCGTTGTCGGTGAGAATCTCGGCGATGCGGGTGTTGTTCGCGTGGTGCTTCGGGGCGGGGGTAGGGTCACCGGTCTCGGGGGAGGTCTCTTCCACCGGCTCCGCGAGCCCGCGACGGCGCAGCAGCGGTGCGACGTCGGGACGGACGCCGAAGAACTTCTCGATCGCCGTCATCGGGTCGACGGAGTAGCCGGGGGCGAGGATCGCCTCGCGGAACGCCTCGCCGGCCTCACGGTTGAGCCCGCCCTGGGATTCGAACCATTCGCTCACCCACGCGGCGATGACCTCGGAGTAGAGGTACGAGTAGTAGCCGGCCGCATAGCCGGAGGCGAAGATGTGGCCGAAGTACGTCGTGCGGTAGCGCGGGGGCACGAGCGGGGAGAAGCCGGAGGCGTCGAGCACCTCGGATTCGAAGGAGAGGACGTCTGTGATGTGCTCTCCGGCCTCGAGCGAGTGCCACGAGAGGTCGAGCATGGCGGCTGCGAGGTACTCGATCGTCGAGAAGCCCTGCCCGAAGTCCTCCCCGGCGATGAGGGAGGAGACCATGGACTCGGGCATCGGCTCGCCGGTCTCGACGTGCTTCGCATAGTGGGGGAGGACCTGCGGGTGGAAGCGCCACATCTCGTTGAACTGGGAGGGGAACTCGACGTAGTCGCGGGGCACCGAGGTGCCCGCCGTCGAGGGGTAGGTCGAGTTCGCGAAGAGGCCGTGGAGGACGTGGCCGAACTCGTGGAAGAGCGTCGTCAGCTCGGTCGGGGAGAGCAGGGTGGGCCGGCCGGGACCGGGCTTGGCAAGGTTGAGGGAGAGGGTGACGACCGGGAGGTCGCCGGTCAGCCGGGAGGCGGGCACGAGCTGGTCCATCCAGGCGCCTCCCCGCTTCGTGTCCCGCGCATAGGGGTCGATGAGGATGAGGCCGAGGGTGCGACCGTCGACGTCGGTGACCTCGTAGGCTCTGACGTCGTCGTGCCAGCCGACGACGCCCTCCGCGGGAGCGAAGGTGATCCCATAGAGCCCCGTGGCGGCGAAGAAGACGCCGTCCGTGAGCACAGTGTCGAACTCGAAGTACTGCGCGACCTCGTCGGGGTTGATGCCGAACTCGTCCTGCCGGTACTTCGCGAGGTAGTGCATGACGTCGGACGGGGCGATCTCGTCGAGGCCGTAGCGGTCGCGGACGGTGTCGAGCTCGGCCGCCAGCTGCGCATTGGCGGGCGCGATGAGGGAGGAGACGATGTCGGCTGCCGCGTCGGGGCCGCCCGCCGTCTGGTTGTCGATCGCGTAGGAGGAGTACGACGGGTAGCCGAGCAGCTTCGCCTGCAGGGCCCGCAGGGCAGTGATGTCCGAGACCTGCGCCCGGGTGTCGCCGTCCCCGCCGCGTGCACCGCGCGCCATCGAGTTCCGCAGCACGTGCTCCCTCGTCGCGGCGCTCTCGAGCGGTCCGAGGACGAGCTGCTGAGTGAAGTTGTTCAGTCCCAGCAGGTAGCCGGATTCGTCGCGTTCGCCCGCGCGGGTGGCTGCGGCCGCAATCTGGTCCTCGCTCAGCCCCTTGAGCTCGTCCGCCTCGCCGAGGTGGACCGCGAGCTCCCGGGTGTCCGTTCCCAGTGCCCGGGAGAAGGAGGTCGAGAGCGCGGTGAGTTCGGCTTCGATCGTCGCCATGTGCGCACGGTCCTCTTCGCCGAGGCGGGCGCCGGCCCGGACGAAGTTCTCGACCGTGAGCTCCTGGTGGCGCTTGTCCTCGGGGTTGAGGTCGGTGACCGGGACCTGTTCGATGCGGTGGAAGAGATCGACGCCCAGCAGCATCTCGGTGCGGGTCGCGGACAGCCGGACCCACACCTCGGCGACGGCATCGGTGAGCTCAGGGGTGAGGTGGTTCGATTCGATGGTGCGGACGAGGGCGGCGAGCCGGGCCATCGGCACGGTCGCGGACTCGAAGCGGACGGTCGTGGTGACGAAGGTCGGGTCGGCGTCGTCGGTGACGATGTGCTCGACCTCGGCGAGGGCGAAGTCGGTGGCGGCCCGGGCCGCGGTGCTGAGGGTGTCAGGGGTGACCGCGGAGAAGTCCGGGAGGGAGAAGTCGCCTTGTGGGTCGAGGAGTGCCTCCCAGACATCGATGGCTGTTGGTTCGGAACTCATCGTCGACGTACCACTTTCCTCACGATCTTCTCTCATGACGCCTCCGATCCTAACGTGTGGCGGCCGCCCGGTGCATGGTTGCTGGCTAGACTGGGGCGCATGAGCAGCGCATCCTTCCCTGTCACCAATGCCTTCCGCGTCGGGTTCGTCGGAACCCTCGGGGTCGGGCTCGCGATCGCGCTCATCACGGCGCTGCAGTCGGTGGGGACGGTGCTCATCTACATCGGCCTGGCGCTGTTCCTCGCGCTCGGCCTCGATCCCATCATTCAGTGGCTCGTCGCGCGCAAGGTCTCGCGGACTCTGGCGGTCATCCTCGTCGTCGTCGCGTTCATCGGCGTCGTCGTCGGCGTGGTGCTGCTCATCGCGCCGGCCGTCATCTCGCAGATCCAGCAGTTCATCGCCGATCTGCCGCAGATCGTCTCCCGTCTGCAGACGACCGAGTGGGTCGCCGATCTCGAGCGGCGCTTCACCGGAGCAGTCGACCTCGATTCGATCTTCGCGAGCGTGAGCTCGTGGGTCTCCGATCCGAAGAACGTGCTCTCCCTCGGCGGCGGCGTCGTGTCGATCGGGGCGGGGATCCTCAGCTTCATCACCGGGGTGATCATCGTCGTCATCCTCACGATCTATTTCGCCGTCACGCTGCCGACGATCAAGTCGGCGATGCTCTCGCTCGTCGCCGCGAGCTCACGGGACACCGTCGACTCGGTGTCCGAGGAGATCACGCGGTCGGTGGGGCGCTATGTGCTCGGGCAGGTGTCGCTCGGCATCATCAACGGCGTGTGCTCGGCGATCTTCCTCACGATCATCGGGGCGCCGCTGCCGGCACTGCTCGCGTTCGTCGCCTTCCTCGCCTCGCTCATCCCGCTCATCGGTCCGATCTCCGGCGCGATCGTCATCACCGCATCGTGCCTCATGGTCTCCCCGGGCCTCGGCATCGCGGCGGGCATCTACTACCTCGTCTACATGCAGATCGAGGCGTACCTGCTCAGCCCGCGGATCATGAACGCGGCCGTCGCCGTGCCCGGTGCGCTCGTCATCATCGCTGCGATCGCCGGCGGCACGCTCGGTGGGGTCCTCGGCGCCGTCGTCGCCGTGCCGGTCGCCGCCTCGTTCCTCATCATCATCCGCAAGGTCATCATCCCCGCGCAGGACAAGAAGTAGCGGCCGGACTCCTGTGGAATCAGCTGCGCCGAGGTGGGTCTCAGGCCTCGTCGAGGTGGTGCTCAGGCCTCGTCGTCGCCGTCGGTGCCGCTGTCGCGGGCGGAACCGCCGTGGTCCGTGCCGTGTCTGCGCGCGGAGTTGCTGTCGCGCGCGGAGCTGCGGTCGGCGAGGCGTCCGATGACGAAGCGGCTGAGGAAGAACGTCGCAGCGTAGGTGAGGGCGCCGATGACGATTCTCATCATGACGTCGACATCGCGACCGAGGGGGAACCCGACGAAGACCATGGCCGTGATCCCCAGCAGATAGGGGAGGGCACGGAGGGTCGGGCTCAGCTCGCTGCTCATGCGCTCAAGCCTAGCGCGCGTGCTTGAGCATCCGAGTCGGATGAACACGGGGCCCATACAGGGATGAACACGGTCCCATACAGGACAGTCGAGCGGCAGTTCGCGGCAGGTGATGCACGGAGACCCGCGCGGACCGTGAGTTGGTCACGATCCGCGCGGGTCGGCCGACGAGGGGACTTCCCGCTCAGCCAGCGGTGCGCTTCCCTCTGCGAAGGGTGCGCTTCAATCAGCGAACGGCGCGCCTCACTCCGTGAACGGTGCGCTGTCCTCGTGGAGGGCGTTGTGGAGGAAGTCGATGGCCACTGTGCGGGCGAGGTTCGCCGCCTTCGTGTCGCGGAGACTGTCGAGGAGGAGGAAGTCGTGGACCATGCCCGCCACGCGCAGCGACGTCACAGGGACACCGGCTTCGCGGAGCCTGTTGGCGTACTGCTCGCCCTCGTCGCGGAGGACGTCGGCCTCGTCCGTAATGACGAGGGCTTCGGGCAGTCCCTTGAGATCCTCGAGGCTGGCCTGCAGCGGTGAGGCGTACTTCTCCTTCCGCTGTGCCTCGTCGGTGGTGTAGGCGTCCCAGAACCACTTCATGCCGTCGCGGGTGAGGTAGTAGCCGTCCTCGAACTGGATGTACGAGGGGGTGTCGAAGTCGGCGTTGGTCACCGGGTAGAGCAGGGCCTGCGCCTTGAGGTCGAGCCCGCCGCGGTCCTTGTTCATCAGCGCGAACACTGCCGACATGTCCCCGCCGACGGATTCGCCGGTGACGGCGATGCGTGAGGTATCCATGCCGTGATCGGCGCCGTTCGCTGCCACCCATTGGCCGACGGCGTAGTTCTGCTCGACCTGGGTCGGGTACTTCTTCTCAGGAGCACGGTCGTAGACGGGGAAGACGCCGACGGCGTTCGCCCCGACCGTGAGCTCGCGGAAGAGCCGGTCATGGGTCTTGTCGTCGCCGAAGACCCAGCCGGCACCGTGGATGTAGAAGAGGACGGGCAGGTCGCCGGTGGCACCCTTGGGTCGGATGATGCGCGTGCGCACGGTTCCCCATTCGCCGGCGTCGACCTCGACCCATTCCTCGTCGACGTCAGGACGCTCGACGCCCTCGCCGCTCTGGAGGTCGAGGAGGATCTTGCGACCTTCCTCCGGCGGGACTTCGTAGATGCGCGGATGCGGGGCGGTCGCCTCGGCGAGCTCTTTGGCTTCGGGCTCGAGGAACGGGGTGATGGGGGCTGGGATCTCGGACATGGGAACGTGCTCCTTTTCATCGGATGAGGTCTCGCCTCAACGAGTGCGGCTGGGCCGAGGTCGGAGGATTCTGACAACCGACCTGTTCCCCCAGGCTATGAGTGCGCCTAAGCTGACGCCATGGTCACAAACGACATGCACCCGGGCGATGATGACAATCGGCGGCAGGCGAGCGACCTCGGGGACGGTCCGAGAGACGGTCCGGGGGACGGTGCGGGAAACACCGAGGAGCCTCGTTCGGAGATCGCCATCGTGCGGTACCGCGAGTGCCAGCTCGCCGCGGTCTACGGACTCACCGATGTCTTCCGCGTCGCGAACGAACAGTTGGCGCTGCTCGGCCGAGACGAGACTGTGCGAGTGAGCCACTGGGAGTGGTCGGAGGACGGGGTGCAGTGCGTGTTCGACTCGCACCCGGGGAGGCCGAATGCGCCGACTCACGTCGTGTTCCCGCCGAGCCTCGTGCCACCGCAGGGGATGGATTCGGCCCATGCCCTCCGCGATTGGGCTCTTGCGCGCCGAGGTGACGGGGCAGTGCTCTGCGGACTTTGCGCGGGCGTGTTCGTGCTGGCTGAGACGGGTCTGCTCGATCATCGGTCGGCGACGACGCACTGGGCGTTCGCCGAGGAGTTCACCGAGAGGTTTCCTGCGGTGCGCCTCGATGCCCGGAGGATGGTCGTCGACGAGGGAGAAGTCATCACGGCCGCCGGCATCATGGCGTGGCTCGACTTCGGGCTGTCGCTCGTCGAGTCGATGTTCGGTCCGAGCATGATGATCCGGACGTCGCGGTTCATGCTCGCCGATGCGCCGCGGACGGATCAGCTGCCGTACATGGGGACGCTTCCGTCGACGACTCATCAGGACGAGGTCGTCCTGCTCGCCGAGGAGACGATCGATCGGGAGCTGGGGTCGGCGATGACGCTCGGCCGGTTGGCCGCTGTGACGGCCACGCACCCGAGGACTCTGCAGCGCCGGTTCAAAGCCGCAACGGGGAAGACGGTGACGCAGTACGTCCAACAGCTGCGGGTCGAGCGAGCGAATCATGCGCTGGCGACGACGGACGACACCTTCGAGTCGATCGCGCGCTCGGTGGGGTACGACGATCCCACGACGCTGCGCAGGCTCATCCTCCGCGAGACTGGTCTCACCCCGACCGGGTACCGGCAGAAGTTCGGCGCGAAGTCGTTGGTCGGGGGACGCCGAAACTGACAGCGTCAGTGAATTGGCGCGGAGTTCCGGCAGTAGGGCAGATCAGAAGGGGCTGATCAGAGCTGTGGCTCAGAAGGGCGGAGGATCGCCGTTGTCCCAGACCCATTCGGTTTCGGTCCGCTTCTTTCCGTTGTAGCTGCGAAAGAAGTCGGTCCGTTTCACCCACCCCGGTGTCCCGATGCTGCCTTCGGGTCCTGGGCACTCCTCACCGGTGCGGACGTCGCCGGGCTGGGGGTCGGGTTCCGGTGGCGGTGGTGGGAAGCGCGGATCGAAGTATTCGTCCGATGAGCCGCTCTCCGTGAGCTCGCCGCGCTCTGTGAGCTCGCCGCTCTCCATGAGTCTGGCGTGCTCGAAGTTGACAGGGTTGTCCCCTGCCGCCACCGAGGCCCGGATTCCGTGGGGGAATCGGTACTCGATGATCCCTTTGTCGTTCATGGCCACGGAGTAGTTGCCGTCGGTCTTGCTCTGATGGTCCTTCTTGCACAGCGGATGGAGGTTGCCGAACACGGTCAGACCTCCCAGAGCGGGATTGTCGTGGTCGAAGGGGATGATGTGGTCGACTTCGGAGGCCTCGGCGCGTCTTCGACAGCCGGGCATCGTGCATGCCTGCCATTTCGCGGTCAGTGTCTGTCGGACCCTCGCTGGGATGTAGTAGGTCGTGGCGTTGGCGTCGACGGGGGTTCCTGTTGCGGGGTCGGTGAGGATCCGAGTCCAGGTGGAGCACTCCTTGGCGATCCTGCGCGCCGTGTCGGCAGGGATCGGCGAACCGTCGGGAAAGGTGCCGGGCAGGTCGGAGTAGCCGAGGAGAGTGAGGAACGGCACCGTGGTGATCATCTTGCCCTGCGCGGCCAGCCAGTAGGCGTCAGTGGGCATGGTGAGGAGGATGTCGATCAGCCGGCCCTTCCTGCGGACGGTGCCGATGAGGTGGTCGTCTGTGCTGTCACGGCCGATGCCGTGATCGGTGCGGGCAATGGGACCGAAGGCCGAATCGGTGACCTCGGAGCCCGAAGCGTTCTCCGCGTCAGCCCCACGGCCGGCAAGAGCGTCAGTGCTGGCTCCGGTAGTGATGTCGGCGCTGTCTCCGGCGATGCATGCCCCGGTTCCGGCAAGCGACCTGCGGTTGCCGCTCACCGAGGGGTCCGCAGAGATGCCGACCGCCTCGGCGGCTGCGGTGATCCGCTCGGCGACATCGGCGACGTTGCGGACGCCTTCGAGGTCGAGCGGCAGTTCGCTGGTGCCGATCACCCCGGTGTCGGTCTCCTCGGTGCGAACCTGGATGCGGACCTGTGGGCAGGTGCGGGTGAAGATGTCGAACATCAGTGCCGCGATCGCACGGTCGTCCTCGATGACGGCACCGTCGGGGATCTGGTCGCCGAACGCAGCCGTGTTGCCGTTGCGGATCGCCTTCGCGAATGCTTCGATGCGGAGGAAGCAGGCCTGCAGCTCCGCCGATGGCCCGGTGAGGGTGAGACACGATGAGCCGTCGGGGTAGGTGGTGATGTCGACCCGGCGACGCTCGAATGCCTGTTGGGTGCGCTCGTCGGCGGGTTCGAGGACGCTGACCCTCATCGCGAGCGACTTCTTGAACGTCTCGATGGTGATGTCTGCGCGCCGGGTCTCGAGGTAGTCGTCGATGTGGCGGAGGTCGGAGAACCGGACGCTCTTGCACAACCGAGTCGCGGCGTGGACGTGGGCGATGGTGAACTCTCCTGCCAGGCACCGAGCATGGAACTTCGGCAGGCCGTGGACCAGAGTCATCGCGTCGTTGATGTGTGCGTAGGTGCCTGCGGTGGTGGTGCCGAGAATGGCGGTGAACTCGCCGATCTCCTCGGTGTGGGAGTGCATGTGGACCCATCCGTCGATGGTCTGGGTCTCCCGGAACCTCGGGAAGCCGGGTACGGACGTCGCGTCAGGGGTGACTGAGGGGGCTTCCACGAGCGCGGCATCGCCGTCCGCGGTCGACTCAGCGGATGGATCCGACGTGCTTTCCGCATCCGCCTCGGCGGGAGTCGTGGCAACCCCGTCACCGCTATTGGACTCGCTCTCCCTATTAGCGGCATCTGCGAATCGGGACGCGGTCTCGGTGAGGGTTGCGTGCCGGTAGGGGGATTCCGGATTGGGGTTGAGGAGGCCCAGGTGATCGATGACTTCGGCGAGGAAGAGCGAGGCCGTGGTCTCGAGGGCGACGAGCTGAGCATGATCGCTGCTCGTGTAGACGTCGAGGACGTCGGCGAAAGGGGAATCGGCGTCGACCACGAGGCGAGGAGGCGTGCTCGGCTGATCGGGAGGCTCCTCGTCGGCAGCACTCGAGCCGGGTCCTGCGGGGTTCGCGAGGTCTGTCACTGCCGGTCACCTGCCTTCTCCACAACAGTGTGGATCGTTGCTCTCAGTCTAGACCTCAGAGGGAATACTGTCAATAGAAAGTTCGAAACTCGTTCGAACTAAGATTCATCTGAATTCACTCTGGTGAGCGAGTTTTGAAGCGGTTCGACCTCGCCGTGGACCACTCTTGTTCTCCTGTCTGCCGCGGCCTAGGCTGGAACGACAGAGTCGGTCGTCGGACGGCTTGTCGCCTGCAGGTGAGTCGGCGGTCGTCCGCCGGCGGTGAACTCCGACCGACGCCGGAGTGGATCGACATCGACCCCGTCGTTGCGGAGGTGGAGGACAACGGCGCGATCGCGCCGCCTCAGCGATCCGCGAGAACCGGCTCCTGCGACAACCGATGGAGGTCATGTCATGAGCGAACAGATCGACACCGCGAAGGTCGGTGACGACCGGATCCCCGCCGACCGGAGCCCGGCAGAGTCGACGCCCGCTGGCCGCAGCGCACCCGATGAGCACGCCGAGCCAGCCGACCAGACCGCTCCGACCGCACTCGAATCGTCACCGACGATCGAGGGGGAGACGAAGTCCCGGGTGGCGATGACGCAGGCCACGGTCGACCTCCTCGGCGACCTCGTCGCCAAACACGGTCAGCTGATGTTCCATCAGTCGGGCGGCTGCTGCGACGGCTCCTCGCCGATGTGCTTCCCCGAGGGCGACTTCCTCACCTCCGATGCCGATGTCCTCCTCGGCCACTTCGACCTGCCCCTGCCCGATGCCGACGCTGACGGCACCACCACCTCGGGGATCGACTTCTGGATGTCGGCCGAGCAGTTCGAGTACTGGAAGCACACCCACCTCACCGTCGACGTCGTCCCCGGCCGCGGCGCGGGCTTCAGCGTCGAATCCCCGACGGGAAACCGCTTCATCATCCGCTCGACGCTCATGGACGTCGGATAGTGAGCGGCGTCGGGTAGGTAAGCGTCGGACGGGGAGGCGTCGGACAGTGTGCCGGACCGCCGCATCCGGCAGTCCCGCCGCGCCTACCTCGTCTTCCCCGATGCGATGAGCTCGGGCTCTCCCAGGGAGAGCATGAGCCGGTTCGCCCAGTTGAAGAACGCCGCCCCACCGAGGACATCGATGATGTCCGCATCGGTCAGTCCCGCCTCCCGCAGCGCCGCCACCCGGTCCGGTCCGAATGCCGGCGGGGTGAGGCTGAGAGCGACCGAGGCGTCGACGACGGCATCCCACACCGGATCGCCGAGGTGGGACGGCTCATCCGTCCCCGTATCCAACATCTGCTGGACGAGGTCCCGTCGGCCGGACTCCTCGCTCGCCCGGTCCGAGTGGATCGACGCGCAGAACAGGCACCCGTTGAGCCTGGAGGCCGCCGTTGCCGCGAGCTCGCGCTCCGCCCGGCCGAGGCCGTCGCTGACGTTGAAGAAGATGTCGAAGTCGGTGAGCGTGCGCGCCCGCAGCGCCGCCGGATCCCGCGCGAGCAGGCGGAAGTACGGGTTCTTCGCCCGCCCGGCCTCGATGAGGGCATCGCGCTGCGCCTCGGTGAGGTCCGCCTCGGCGACGGGCGCGATCCACGGCACCCAGCCGAGCCCGGACTGCTGGAAGACCTCCGGCCGCGTGAGGTCGGGGTACGCGTTCACCCGGGCCCCCACCTCGGCGAGGGCTGACGACCGCGCTCCGGTTCCGGATCCATCGGCACCCGACCCGGATCCCGCCCCCGAGGACCCTGCCCCGGAAGACCCACCGGCCCGTCCATCCGCCGAGGTGAGCGGGCGGGAGGGGATCTGCTCCTCGGCCGCGGCGGGGGCGTGGAGGAGGGCGGCGAGCCCGACGCTCAACCGGATCTGGAAGTTGAGAAAGGAGATCAGCTGGGCGAGCGTGACGATTCCGTCCTCGTCCCAGCCGGCGGCGAGCAGCTTGGCGAGGTCCTCGGGCTCGGCATCGCGGGGATGGAGGACGAGGAGGTGGGCGAATTCGATCCCCGCCGAGGTGACCGGCCCGAGCGTGTCCCGTGCCTTCGCACCGACGCTCAGCCAGGGTCCGTCGACGTTCTCCTCGGCCAGCCGCGCAGATCCGTAGCTCCCGTACGGGCCGCGGACGGGGTTCGTCGCGTCGAGGTCGACGACGGTGTCGTCGAGGAGTTCGGCGATCGCCCACGACGCAGCTTCGTCCTCGTCGCGCAGCAGGTCCCGGTAGAACTCCTCGCCGGCGGTCGAGCCGAGCAGCCCGGCGGTGAACGCGGCGATGACGTAGCGGTCGCGGTAGGAGAAGTCGCCCGGCTCCTCGGGTTCGAGGAGTGCCTCGAAGCTCAGCTGCGCGTTCTCCTTCGCCTGAGGGCGGTGGTCGCGGAGGCGGTCGAGGGAGTCGCCCTCGGTGAGGCCGGCGAGGAGGTTGATGATGTCGGGCATCTCAGCGCGCCGATCCGGCCGCCGCAGCCCCGAGACTGACAGAGCCGCCGCCGGCGCCAGAGCCAGAGCCAACCCTTGCACCCGCGACTGCACCACCCTCGACCTGCAGCCCGAGCGCCGGAGCGACCTCGGTGGCCAGCAGTTCGATCGAGCGCAGCGTGTGCTCGTTCGTCGCCGGCACCGAGTGGACCTGGAAGCTCACGTCGCTCACGCGTGGCAGCACCCGGTCGGCGGCGAGGCGCTCGATGACCTGCCCGGGCGTGCCGAGGTGCGTGTCGGTCGCGATGAGCAGCTCGTCGAGGCTGAGACCGGAGGTGTCGTAGCCGACGAGGCGGTTCGCCTCGGCGCGCAGGGCGGGTTCGGTGAGTTCGCGCAGCCGGGGGAGATCCTCGGCGTCGGCGACGACCGCGGTGCGCGATGCGAGGATGCGCGGCTCGATACCGCCGGGCAGCGCGGACAGGTAGGTGTCGATGACCGGCAGCTGCACCTCGTCGAGGGTCGCGGAGGTGTTCTCCGCCGGGCGCGGCTGGGTGCGCGAGAGCATGAGCCCGTCCCCAGCGGTTCCCGCGGCACCGGCCCCGACCGCGGAGAACGTCGCCTGCCACAGGCGATCAGCCAGCCCCGGCGCCTGCGGGTAGAGGCGGTAGCCCTCCGGCTGGACATCCCCCGCGGCGAGCGCGTCGCCTGCGAACAGGGTCCTCAGCGCCGCAAGATTGTCGGCGAAGACGGTGCGCCGATCGTCGAAGGTCGTCCCGAAGGCGGGGAACGACTTGGGGTTCCCGCCCGAGCCGAGCCCGATCTCGAGGCGACCGCCGGAGAGCGCATCGACGACGGCGGCGTCCTCGGCCACCCGCACCCCGTTCTCCATCGGCAGGGTGATGATCGCGGTGCCGAGCCGGATCCGCGAGGTCCGTGCCGCCGCGTGGGAGAGGAAGACGAGCGGCGAGGGCAGACCGCCCTCGGTCGCGGAGAAGTGGTGCTGGGCGACCCAGGCCGTGGCGAAGCCGAACCGCTCGGCCGTCTCGATCTGCTCGAGCGCGAACCGGTACCGCTGCTCGGCGGGCGCGTCCTCGAGGAGGCGGGTGAAGAACCCGAGCCGAGGGCCGGTCGTGGGCGTGGGGGTGGTGATCGTGTCGGTCATCGTGGATCTCAGCTCTCTGCCGCGGCGAGGGTGCCGGCGGCGGTGGGGTCGGAGGGGGTGGCGGAATTAGGGGCGGAGGTGTCGGGGAGGCCGGAGGCACCGTGGGCACTCGGGGTGCCCGGGGTGCGGCTTCCCTGGAGCGCGAGCGGGCGGGGGATCGCGTCGAGGAGGGTGCGCGTGTACGCCGTCTGCGGCCGGGTGAAGAGGTCCTCGGTGCGCCCGGACTCGACGAGGTGGCCCCCGGACATCACCGACACCGTGTCCGCGATCTGCCGAACGACGGCGAGATCGTGGGAGATGAAGACATAGGTGAGTCCGAGTTCGTCCTGGAGCTCGCCGAGGAGGCGAAGGATCTGCGCCTGGACCGTGACGTCGAGCGCGGAGACCGCTTCGTCGAAGACGACGAGTTCGGGTCCGGCGATGAGCGCGCGGGCGATCGCCACCCGCTGCAGCTGCCCGCCCGAGAGCTCGCGCGGCCGCCGCTGCACATACGATCCCGGCAGGGCGACCTTCTCGAGGATCGACGCCACCCGCTGCCCGCGGTCGGCGCGGGTGCCGATGCGGAAGTTCCGCAGCGGCTCGGTGAGGATCGCCCCGATCGACTGCTTCGGATCGAGCGCGGAGTAGGGGTTCTGGTGGACGAGCTGGACCGTGCGCCGCAGTTCGCGCAGTCGCCGGCGCCGCTGTCCTCCCTCGCCGAGGCGGGCCGCATCGATCTCGCCGATCCGCACCGACCCGGCCTGCGGGGTGAGGAAGCCGGCGAGTGCCTTGCCCGTCGTCGTCTTCCCCGACCCGGATTCGCCGACGATGCCGTGCGTCGTCCCGCGGGCGACGGTGAGGGAGACGTCCTCGACGCCGATGACCGGGGCGGGTTCGGCGGCAGAGGTTCCGGTGGCAGGGTCGTCGGTACGCGCGTAGACTTGCGTGAGGCCCTCGACCGAGACGAACCCGGCAGCCGCCTCGGCGCCCTGACCTGCCGCCTCGGCGCTCGCATCTGTCCGCACCTTCGTCTCTCTGACCTGCAGGGCTGGGGCGTCGGCGAGCAGCCGCGAGGTGTAGTCGGTGGCCGGGCGGGAGAAGATCTCCTCGGCCGGTCCTGCTTCGACGACCCTGCCCGACTGCATGACGACGACGTCGTCGGCCCGTTCCCCGGCGACCGCGAGGTCGTGGGTGATGAGGAGGACACCCATGCCGGTCTCCGCACGCAGTTCGTCGAGGAGGTCGAGGATGCGCTTCTGCACGGTGACGTCGAGCGCCGAGGTCGGTTCGTCGGCGATGAGCAGCCGCGGCCGCAGCGCGATGCCTGCGGCGATGAGCACGCGCTGCCGCATCCCGCCGGAGAGTTCGCGCGGGTACTGGTCGACTCGCAGCTCAGGACGGTCGATGCCGACGCGCTCGAGGAGGTCGAGGACCTCGGCGCGGGCGGTGCGGCGATCGGACCGCCGGTGGATGCGCAGCGCCTCGGCGACGGACCGGCCCACGGTCTGCAGCGGGTTGAGGGAGCTGCCGGGATCCTGGGGGACGTAGCCGATCTGGGCTCCCCGCACATCGCGCCAGGCACGGGGTGACAGGGAGTCGAGTGCCGCCTCGCCGAGGTGGATGCTCCCGGCCGTGACCCGCGCGGATTCGGGGAGGAGACCGAGGACGGCGTTCGCCGTCGTCGACTTGCCCGACCCGGATTCGCCGACGACCGCGGTCACGTGTCCGGGGCGGACGGTAAGGTCGAGCCCATCGACCGCAGGGTCACCGGTCCCACCGCGGTGGGAGTAGTCGACGGTGAGTCCGCGCACGGACAGCAGAGACGCGGTCGGGGGAGCGAGGAGGTCGGTCATGATGTCGCCTTTCGCAGGGTGTTGCCGATCTGGTGAGTGGCGAGCACGATCGCCATGACGACGAGGCCGGGCAGGACCGTCAGCCACCACGCGGTGGCGACGAAGTTGCGGCCCTCGGCGATGATGAGGCCCCACTCGGGGGTCGGCGGCGGCGTGCCGTAGCCGAGGAATCCGAGCGTGGAGATCTGAAGGATCGCCGAGCCGATCTGGAGGACGGCGAGAGTGAGCACCGGCGAGATCGAGTTCGGGAGGATGTGCCGGACGAGCACGGACCAGTACGTGCCACCGGACCCGTACGCGGCGGCGACGAAGTCGCTCGTATCGATCCGCACGGCCTCGGATCGGGCGAGCCGGGCGAACTGCGCGATTGCGGTGACGCCGACCGCGATCGCCGCGTTGATCGTGCCGAAGCCGAGGACGATGACGATCGAGAGGCTGAGCAGGATCGCGGGGATCGAGAGGAGGACGTCGACGGCGCGCATGAGGACGTCGTCGACCCAGCCGCGGCGGGTGCCCGCGATGAGTCCGATGGTCGTGCCGACGATGAGACCGACCCCGACCGCGATGAGCGCTGCAAGCAGGGACTGGGAGGCGCCGTAGACGACGCGGGTGAAGACGTCGCGTCCCGTCTGGTCGGTGCCGAACCAGTGCTCGAGGCTCGGGGCGAGCAGTGCCGGCGTCGTCCCGCCGTCGTTGGGGTCGTACTGCGTGAACAGGCCGGGCAGCAGAGCCCAGAGGACCGCGATGAGGAGGACGAGGCCGGAGATGACGGTGGCCGGACCGATGAGCGCACCGGCACTTGAGCGCAGTCGCCCGGAGCCGGGGCGGGTCCGTCGGGAGTTCGGGCGCACGCGTCCGGTGCCCTGCGCTGTGCGCGTGAGGCTGGAGATGAAGCTCATGGGGTCCTCTTTCCGTTCAGGGCTCGGCCCGGCTCGGCCGCGTCCTGGGCAGAGGTGGCGGGTCCGCCGGCGGCAGAACTGTCTGCGGGGCCGGCACTGTCAGCGGGACCGACGGCAGAGGGCTCACCCCAGTTGAGGGTGACGCCGACGCTGGACGCGCTCGCCGCCAGCGCCTCCTTCGTCGTGGGGTCGGTGGCGGTGACTGCGCTGCGTGCGGTGCTCGAACGAGCGCCGCCTCGACCGCTTCCGCGTCCTGCCCTCGCCGAGGCGGTTCCCGGTTTCCCGCGCAGACGGACGTCGATGACGGGGTAGAGGAGGTCGACGGCGAGGTTGATGACGACGTAGCCGAGCGTGGCGAGAACGACGACGGCGAGCAGGATCGGGTTGTCCCGGTTCGTCACGGCCTGCGCGGTGATCTGGCCGATGCCGTTGCGGCCGAACACGGTCTCGGTGACGACGGCCCCGGCGACGAGCTCGCCGAAGACGAGGCCGACGATCGTCAGGCCCGGCAGCAGGGCGTTGCGGGCGACGGTGTGGATGAGGATCCACCTCTCGGACGCGCCCTTGGCGGCGGTGACCTTGACGAAGCCTGCGGCTTTGACCTCGGTGATCGAGCGGATGAGGACCTGCGCGATGGGGGCCGAGAGCGGGACGGCCACAGTGAGCGTGGGGAGGACGAGCGCCTCGGCGGGGGTGGGGGAGACGACGGAGACGATGCCGAGCTGGAAGGAGAAGACCTGGATGAGGAGGATCCCCAGCCAGAACACGGGGATGGAGATGAAGAGGCTCGGCACGGAGTCGAGGACCCTGCGCACCCACGCCTGCGGGCCGGTCGCCGGACCGTAGGTCGCGAAGACGGCGATGAGAACGGCGAGGACGACCGCGGTGAGGAAGCCGGAGACGGCCAGGGCGATCGTCGACGGCAGGGCCGCGGCGACGATCGTCGAGACCGCGGCCCCCGTCTGGACGGAGAAGCCGAAGTCGCCGGTGAGGAATCCTCCGAGCGTGATGAGATACCGGGCGAGCAGCGGCTCGTCGGCCCCGGTCTCGGCACGGATCGCCGCGACCTGGTCGGCGGAGAGGCCGAGCGCGGGATCGGCGAAGCGTGCCGTGACGCCGTCGCCGGGGATGACCGAGAGGAGGATGAAGGCCGCGGTGAAGGCGAGGAGGAGGACGAGCACGGCTTGGCCGAGTCGGAGGAGGACATAGCGGAGGTCGATCATCATCAGCTCGCAATCCAGGTGCTGTAGAAGTCGGGACGGCCAACGGGTTCGGTGGTGAAGCCGTGGACGCGGCGACGGAACGCGAAGACCTGGGGCTCCTCGAAGAACGGGAGGACATAGGCCTGGTCGACGAGGTAGTCCTGAACCGCCTCGGCGGCGGCCTGGCGCTTCGTCGTCTCCGGTTCGGAGGCGAGCTTCTCGAGGAGGCGGTCGATCTCGGGGTCGACGGTGTCGTCGCGCGTGTCGTCTCGGCCGGGGGCGTTGAGGAAGACGTCGCGGTTGACCGAGGAGTAGTTCGACCGGAGGTTGTCGTAGTCGGCGCGGGCGACCATCGAGTGGTAGATCTGGATGCGATCGAGTTCGAGGGCGTCGAGCGTCTGCTTCGCCTGGTCGCCGGGGTTGATCGACAGGCGCACACCGACGCGGCGCAGCTGCTGCTGGATGAGCGTCTGGACCTCGTTCGACCGCGGTTGGGGCAGGGCCGTGTTCACGGTCAGCGCGAGCACCTGCCCGTCCATGACCCGGTACCCGTTCTCGCCGAGGACCCATCCGGCCTCATCAAGGAGGCGGGCCGCCTCGGCGGGGTCGTAGGTCCACGACCCCGACTGATCCTTGTAGCCCATCGCGCCCTTGGCGAGGAGGCCGGTGGCCAGCGGGTAGTTCGGGGTGAAGAGCTTGTCGACGATCTCCTGCCGGTCGATCGCCGCGATGAGCGCCTGCCGCACGCGGATGTCGGAGAGGAGGTCCGTGCGGAAGCGGAAGTTGATGCTGTTGTTGATCCCGTTCGTCGCCTTCGCATAGAGGCGCAGCCCCTGCTCTTCGACGCGGGTCTCGTCCGGGGCCTGGACGTCGCGGACCCCGTCGGCCTGACCGGAGAGGACGGCGCCGATGCGCACCGAGTACTCGTTGTTGACCATGTAGTCGATGCCGTCGAGGTAGGGCCTGCCCTGGTGCTTGAGGTGCGGCGGCGCCCAGTCGTAGTCCTCGCGGGCGCGGACGGAGAGCTTTGTGCCGATCGTCTCCGCGGTGATGCGGAAGGGGCCGGCGGTGTGGATCTTCGTCGCTCCGCCGGGTCCGAAGCCCTCGGCGTCGAGGTCGAGGGTGGAATCGGCGAGGAGGCCCGCGTTCATCGTCGACGTCGCCTGCGCGAAGCCCGGGGACGGGGCGCTGAAGTGGAAGCGGACGCGGCGGTCGTCGAGGACCTCGCTGCGCTCGTAGTTCGAGATCTGCTCGGACACGGGCAGGGTCCGGGCTTCGTCGCCGCGGCCGAAGAGGTCGAAGTTCTTCGCGACGTTCGCCGGTGTCAGCGGCGACCCGTCGGAGTAGGTGACGCCGTCGCGCAGGGTGAACGTGTACTGCGTGGCGTCGGCGTTGACCTCGGGCAACTCGGTGGCCAGCCACGGATGGAGCTCGAGGGTCGTCGGGTCCTGCCAGAGCAGGCGGGCGGAGATGTTGTTCATGATCCCGCCGTTGGGGTAGAAGCCCACCGACGGCGGGTAGAGCAGCGTCCATGTCTGCGGCTCGAAGTACGTGAGCACCCCACCGGTCACCGGCGCTCCGTCGGTGAGCGGGTCGGTGTCCGTGGGTGTGCACGCGCTCAGCGTGATGAAGGTGCCGAGTCCGAGGCCGACGCCGAGGATGCTGCGGCGGGTCCGCATCGCCCTCGCCGAGGCGGGGGAGCGGGGCTCCGTCGTGGAGGTGAAGGTCATGGTTGTGAGGTCCTTCGAGCAGGTGGGAGCGCAGAGGTTCCCGAGAGCGGTGGAGCGGTGGTGCAGGCCTGAGCCGGAAAGGATCGGAGCTGTTTAGCTCAACAATCGGCGGTCGGCATCAATTCCATGTGGGCGCACATCATCGTCCGACATGTGGCGCTCCGCGGGTTCGTCTGCATGGGACGAGTCAACCGCACCCGGATACGCGGCGTCAACTCGTGCCTTAATATTGAGACATGCTGCTGCCGCGCGCCTTCGACCACGTCGTCATCGCCGTCCCGAATCTCGCTGAATCTGTTGAGCAATGCGAAGTCGTACTCGGGGTGCGTCCCGTGCTCGGAGGTGCCCATCCGGAGGCCGGCACGGCCAACGCCCTGCTCGGTTTCGAGGCGGGCGGTTCCGCCCTGGCTCGGGGGTATCTCGAGATCCTCGGCCCGGATCCGGAGCAGGATCCGGCTCTCGCCGAGACCCGGCTCGCCGGGGTCACCGAACCCGTCGTTCAGCGGTGGGCGGTCCACCCGGATGACTTCGACGGCCTCGTCGCGGCTGCTGCGGTCTCGAACGATCCGCCCGTCGACCTCGGCGGGGTCTATGACATGAGCCGGCGGACCCCAGAAGGTGAGGTCCTCGACTGGCGGCTGACGCGGCGGACTCCGCTCGCGCTCGGGGGAGTCCAGCCCTTCCTTATCGATTGGAAGGGCTCACCGCACCCGGCCGAGCAGGACCTGCCGCGGGTCACGCTCGACCAGTTCTGGGCGACGAGCCCCGACCCCGGAGCCGTCCGCGCCGTCCTCGCGGCCCTCGATGCGAGGATCGAGGTCGAGGAGGGTGAGGTCGACGCTCTCCATGTGCGGCTCGAGGGGCCGGGTGGACAATGGATCCTGTGATCCCTGCTCATCTTGACCACCTCGTCGTCACCGTTCCCGACCTCGCTGCCGGGGTCGCCGACTTCGCGCGGGCGACCGGAGTGAGGCCGGTGCCCGGGGGACGGCATCCGGGGTTCGGGACGGCGAACTTCCTCGTCGGACTCGCCCCGGCCGGATGGCAGGCGGGAGCGCGCACGTACCTCGAGATCCTCGGCCCCGATCCTGGGCAGGAGCGCCCTGCCGACGGGACCCTGCCGCTCGATGCGCATCTGGCGACAGCCCCGACCCTGCAGACATGGGCGATCCACCCGCCGGAGTTCCCGGACAGGGTTGCGGCGGCGAACTCCGCGGGCGTCGACATCGGCGAGGTGAGGGACATGTCGCGTGAGACCGCGGACGGCGAGCTGCTCGAGTGGCGACTGACCTCCCGGGCGCCCCTGCCGGCGGAGGGGACGCAGCCGTTCCTCATCGACTGGGGAGAGTCGGCGCACCCCGCCGAGGCGGGCCTGCCGACCGTGGAGCTGCTTTCGTTCTCGATCTCCTCACCGGATGCCGAGGCGACCCGGCGCGCTCTCGAGATCCTCGGAGTCGGTGACGCCGCGGTGGTCGCCGGTGAGGCGTATGGGCTGCAGGCGGTGCTCCGCGGACCGGGCGGTCGGCTCGAGTTCTGAGGGCTGCGCCCCTCTCCCGGTTAGACTCGCCCTGTGACTCATCCCCGTTCGCGCGCCGTCCGTGCCGCCTCGGCGCTCGCCGTCCTCACGCTCCTCGCCGGTATCGGCGCGTGCGCGCCGGCTGCTGAGCCGACAGAGACGCGGCGGACGCCGCAGGCCGTCGAGACGATCGCCGCCCCCTCGGTGACCGAGCCGGCCGAGCCGACCACGGGTCCGACCACCGGGTCGACGCAGGAGGCGGTGAGCGAGGACGACATCGAGATGGAGGGCAGCGGAGAGTGGAAGCGGCCCGCCGAGGAGGTCGGTCCCAACCGCGACGGCGGCCGGACGTTCCAGGTCGCGCTGCGGGTCGAGGACAACCTGCCGATCGACGTCGACGAGGCGGCCGGCTTCATCATCGATACGCTCCAGGACGAGCGGGGGTGGCAGGACATCGACGATGTCTCGATCGAGCTCGTCGACAAGGGACAGGATGCGATGATCAGCATCGCGAGCCCGAACACCGTCGACGAGATGTGCCTGCCGCTGCGCACCCTCGGCAAGCTCTCGTGCCGCAACGGGCCCAATGTCATCCTCAATGCGAAGCGCTGGGTGAGTGCGACCGAGGAGTTCGACGATCTCACTCAGTACCGGCAGTACCTCATCAACCACGAGGTCGGCCACGCCCTCGGCCACGGACACGCATCGTGCCCGGGCACGGGAAAGACCGCCCCGCTCATGCAGCAGCAGACGAAGGGACTCCAAGGCTGCAAGCCCAATGGCTGGCCGTCTGAAGGTTAGGGGCACAGGCTCCCCTCAGCCCTCAGCCCTCAGCGCTCGAATCTGCGTCCCTGAACCTCCGGGTCGCAACATCCTGCTGGGCCAGCCGGCGCAGGGCGAGCAGCACGGGTTCGAGGAGCAGAGTGCCGAGCACGGCCTGACGGACGGCCCCGTCGATCTCGTCGGTGGGCACGGTCGCCACCTCCGCCTCGGCGAGGTCATGGATGGTACGACCGTAGCGAGCGAGCCCGCCGTCGAGGACCTCGACGCCGCCGGCCTCGACGGCGCGCAGAGCACTCGCAAGCTGGCGGACCTCGACGCTCTCCGGATCCACCGACCATCCGAGTTCAGCGATGAGCGCAAGGGCAGGGCCGTCGTCGGGGGCATCGGCGGGCTCCTGCGCGGTCGCCTCCTGTGCGGCGCCGAGGACGCCGATGAACGTCTCCGGCGGATCGTCGATGACTCCGAGCACGCGCTTCGCCTTCTCGATCGAGAGCCGTGCCGGGCCGAGAAGCGCGCGGATGAGCTCGAGGCGGTCGACGTGCGCCTGGGAGTAGACCGCCTGCGTCGCCGAGGTCCGCTCGCCGACGGGCAGCAGACCTTCACGCAGGTAGTACTTGATCGTCGCCACCGGCACGTCGCTGCGGCGCGAGAGCTCGGAGATGCGCATGCGGACCTCGTTTCGTTCATCGGAGACGAATGTCGACCGACCCTTGACATTGGAGAGTCAAGGTATCCAATATTGGAGAGTGCAGATATCCATTATGGCAGGGGCGAGCGATGGCGACGACAGCGAACACACCAGAGGCGACTGATCCACCGACCGGCGCAGGCGCGCCGAGGAGTTCGCGGCGAGCAGTCCCCGGGCCGGAGAAGCTCACCCGCGACTACGACGGCGAGCTCGTCGTCTTCATCATCGGCATGCGGATCCGCCGATGGTGGCGCTTCGACCAGTGGATACCGGTCTTCGCGGCCATGCCGCGGATGCTCGCCGAGCTCTCCGCGGACCCGGACTCGGGAATGCGCGGCTACCGGCTCGTGTTCGATCCCCGTGGGCCCTGGCTCGTCCAGTACTGGGATTCGCTCGAGAAGATCTACAGCTACGCCGCCGCCCCCGAATCCGAGCACCGTCCGGCCTGGACGGCGTTCAACAAGCGGGCCCGCTCGGCGCCGAACGCCGTCGGCGTCTGGCATGAGACGTTCCCCGTCGCCGGGGCCGAGTCGATGTACGTCGGCACGCCGCCGTTGGGCCTCGCGAAGGCCGTCGGCACCCGTCCGGTCGGTCCGCGCAGCGCCCGCGCCCGTGACCGGCAGGCGCGTCGCGACCGGTGAGGGGCCCGCGCCGCAGCGGCCGCGGAGACCTCGCTCACGCTCGGATTCGGGCGGGGAATAACCCCGAAGTGATTCTCGTTGATTGGGTCAAAGGACTTAACTGAGTCACCCTGACTCAACTTTCAAGAGGAGGTCACTTTGGCTAACTTCTTCGGACCTTCCAGCGGCGGCGAGGGCTCGTTCGACGAGTTCCTCGCTCGCTACCTGCAGGGTCAGAACACCCCACGTCAAGGCCGTTCCGTCGACATCAACCGGCTGCTGTCCAAGCGCACCCGGGAGGTCGTCGACGGTGCCGCCGCCCTGTCCCGCGGTCGCGGCCAGGAAGAGGTCGACGCGCTGCACCTGCTGCGCGTCATGGTCGAATCCGAGCACGGCTCGGCGTCGCTGCGTCAGATGGGCGCCGACCCCGAGGCGATCGTGACCGCGATCGACGAACGACTGCCCGAGGCAGCCGAATCACGCACCGGCGACGGTGCGCCCACGCTCACGGGCGCTGCCCAGAAGGCACTGCTCGACGCCTACCAGGTGGCACGTGCTTTCGGATCGACCTACATCGACCCCGAGCACGTGTTCTTCGCCTTCGTCCTCAACCAGGAGATGCCCGCTGGGCGGATCCTCGCGCAGGCTGGGGTCACCCAGGCCACGCTGCAGGCCGGTGCTCAGGCCGCCGAGGCGAAGCAGAATGCGAACGCCTCCGGTGAGACCGGTGGTGAGGAGTCGATGCTCGAGAAGTTCGGCACCGACCTCACCGCGCTCGCCGCTGAGGGTCGGCTCGACCCGGTCATCGGCCGCGGCGACGAGATCGAGGAGACCATCGAGATCCTCGCTCGCCGGACGAAGAACAACCCCGTTCTCATCGGCGAAGCCGGTGTCGGCAAGACCGCGATCGCCGAAGGCCTCGCCCAGGCGATCGAGTCCGGCGAGATTCCCGCGCAGCTGCAGGGCAAGCGCGTCATCGCCCTCGACATGCCCGGCATGCTCGCCGGCACCCGCTACCGCGGTGACTTCGAGGAACGACTGACCAACACGCTCGACGAGATCGCCGCCGACGGCGACACGATCGTCTTCGTCGACGAGCTCCACACGCTCGTCGGCGCCGGCGGCAACGGCGAATCGAACTCGATGGACGCCGGCAACATCCTCAAGCCGAGGCTCGCCCGCGGAGATCTCCACCTCCTCGGCGCGACGACGCTGCGGGAGTTCCGGACCATCGAGAAGGACTCGGCACTCGCCCGCCGGTTCCAGCCGGTCATGGTCGGGGAGCCGAGCATCGAGGACGCCGTGACGATCCTCGACGGCCTCTCCGGTCGCTACGCCGACCACCACGGCGTCACCTACGACGCCGAGGCGATCCGGGCAGCGGTCGAACTCTCGCACCGCTACATCACCGACCGGTACCTGCCGGACAAGGCGATCGACCTCATCGATCAGGCCGGAGCGCGGCTCTCGCTCAAGCGCGGACCCGTCGTCGACACCTCGGCGCTGCGGGCACGCCTCGGCGAGCTCGAAGCGGAGAAGAACTCCGCGATAGCCGCCGAGCACTACGAGCGGGCCGGGGAGATCCGTGACGAGATCTCCGCCCTGACGGATCAGCTCGAAGCCGTCCTCGGCTCAGCGGCCGCCTCGGCGAAGGAAGGCGGCGACCGGGTCGTCGATGCCGAGCAGATCGCTGCCGTCGTGTCCCGAGCGACCGGGATCCCCGCGTCGTCCATGACGCAGGAGACGAAGATCCGCCTCGCCGGACTCGAGGGCATGCTCCACGAGCGCGTCGTCGGTCAGGACGACGCCGTGACCGCGGTGTCCAAGGCCATCCGCCGGTCGCAGACCGGCATGGGCGACCCGCAGCGGCCGATCGGCAGCTTCCTCTTCCTCGGCCCGACGGGCGTGGGCAAGACGGAGCTGGCGAAGGCCCTCGCTGCGACCCTGTTCGATGACGAGGCGGCGATGATCCGCTTCGACATGAGCGAGTTCGGGGAACGGCACACCGTGTCGCGTCTCGTCGGTGCTCCTCCCGGCTACGTCGGCTACGACGAGGCCGGACAGCTCACTGAGCAGGTTCGCAGGCGCCCGTATTCGGTCATCCTCCTCGACGAGGTCGAGAAGGCGCACCCGGATGCGTTCAACCTGCTCCTCCAGGTCCTCGACGACGGTCGGCTCACCGACGGTCAGGGTCGGACGGTCGATTTCCGCAACACGGTCATCATCATGACCTCGAACCTCGGGTCCGAGTTCATCGGCCAGAGCACCCCGCTGGGCTTCACGTCGGCGGATGCGACGGTCACGGACAAGGATCTGCGCGCCAAGGTCAAGGGCCGGCTCAAGGAGGTCATGCGTCCCGAGTTCCTCAACCGGATCGACGAGACCGTGATGTTCTCCCGGCTCGACCGCACGCAGCTGCGGGAGATCGTCCGCCTCCAGCTCGAACTCTCGATCGAGCGGCTCTCCCGTCAGGGGATCGCGCTCGAGATCACCGAGGAGGCCGTGGACTTCCTCGCCGAGGCGGGCTACGAGCCCGAATTCGGCGCCCGTCCGCTGCGCCGGGTGATCCAGCGCGAGCTCGACGACCGGATCGCCGACATCCTCGTGACCGAGGCCGTCGCCGAGGGCGGCACCGTCGAGGTCTCCGTCTCCGACGGTGAGCTCGTCGTCGCCCCGCGAGAGGAGCGCGCGCCGCTCGCTGCGTGAGGTCGGTTGCGTGAGGCTGGCCGCGTGCGGTCAGGCGCGTGAGGCTGAGCGCGCGAGGTCAGGCGTGTGAGGTCCGCCGCGTGCGGTCAGGCGTGTGAGACTGAGTGCGTGCGGTCAGGCGTGTGAGACTGAGTGCGCGAGGCCGGCTGCGTGAGGCTGGCCGCGTGCGGTCAGGCGTGTGAGACTGAGTGCGCGAGGTCAGGCGTGTGAGGTCGGCCATGCGAGCGCCTGACCAGCGGCGTTCCTCGAGCATCGTGTGTGACTGCACGGCCAGTGCCCGGGTGGGAAGCAGATTCCCACCCGGGCACTGTGCTGTCTGGGCACCGAGTGCTGTCTCGGCGGAGCGCACTCTGGGAGCGATCGCGGCGAGTACGTCACCGACGCGGTGAACCGACACGAACGCGGTGAACCGACACGACGCAGATTACTGACGCGGTGGTCCGACATATACGCGGTTAGCAGACCGCGTATATGTCGGACCACCGCGTCGATGTCGTGCGCCCGCACCCCGCCGAGGCCGCACCCCGCCGACTCAGGCGAGCGGAACCGTGATCTCCTTCATCCACGCCTTGCGCTTGAAGTCACGCGCGCGGACCGTCACGGAGTCATCCGAGACCTCGACCTGGAGTCCCTGGTTGAACCCGCCGGGCACGCTCTTCTCGCCGCCGGTTCCGTTGTCGGTGTAGCCGGTCTCGATCGCGCCGGTGTTGAAGACATTGAAGCCGGAGAGGTTGCCCGAGGAGGGGACGACGCGTCGCGTGTACCAGTCGGAGAGCTCGAGGTCCCAGTGCGTGTGTCCGGAGAAGAGGAAGACGTTCTTGTACGGCCCGAGCAGGTCGAGGAGGCGATCGGACTGCAGGTAGTTCGAGAGGTAGAGCTTGTTCCTCGTCCCGGAGACCGTGTTCGGCAGCGGGTGGTGGGTGATGATCATGATCGGCTTGTTCCGCCGGTTCCAGTAGTCGAGGCGATCCTCGAGCCACGAGAACTGCTTGTCGCTCATCCAGACCTCGTCCCAGAGCTTCTCGTCGTGGTACCGCATGTAGCGTTCGGTGCCGATCGCGAGCACAGGGATGCCGCCGAAGCTGAACTCCTCGTAGATCGAGTTGCGGCCGGCGAAGTTGTAGAACGACTTGAACAGCGAGTCCTCGACGACGTCGTTGGGCCACGTGTCCTGGGACAGCGTGTTCGGATCCTTGTACTTGGGAACGTAGAACTCGTGGTTGCCGATCGCCCACGCCACCGTGCCGGGGGACGTGTGCTTGTCCATGCGCTTGCGCACGTTCGCGTACTCGAAGTCGTATCCGCGAGGGGTGATGTCGCCGGCGATCGCGAGGCCGGAGCTGCCCGGGTTGATCTTGGCCATGTCGTCGAGTGCGACGCCGAAGTCCCCGAGGTCGCCCTGGATGTCGGAGATGACGTTGAAGGTCGTCACCTGGCCCTTGTCGCGGCCCCGGCCGCGGCCCCTTCCCTTGTCGTTGCCTCCCGGTTTCGCCGAGGCGGGTGCTGCCAAGCCGAGCGATGCGCCGAGGGCGCCGACGCCGGCGGTGGTGATGAGTGTGCGTCTGTTGACCATGGCGTCACGATAGGGGCGCCACACAGAGGCGAAGTGTCCGCTCGGTTGACCGGACCTGAACCGGGGAGTTCAATTCGAGTTCATGTCCGTCACCTCAGGACCAACTACAGTTCACGTGGCGCGCCGGTGTGATCGACCCCGAGGGCGCGGTTGATGACCAATCGTTCGCCGAGCGTCCACGCCGTCGTCGTCAGGAGGTAGAGGGTCGCTGCGAGCGGCACGAAGGCGGCGATGACCGCGGTGATGAACGGCATGAAGCTGAGCATCCTCGTCATCTGCGTGAGATCGGGCATCGTTCCCTGACCGGGTCCTGAGCCCGCCGAGGCGGCCCTCCCTGAGGCTGTCGCCGCCGTCTCGGGGATGGGTGGGGTGAGCAGGTGCCGGGAGAGGCCGGCGATGACGGCGATGAGGATGATGAGGACCGCGAACAGCGTTCCCGAGACCCACGTCAGCGACCCCGAGCCGATGAGCCCGACGAGGCTCGAGCTCAGCGGGATCCCGAAGAGCGTGTGGCCGAGCAGCTCGTTGGCCTGTCCGCCGATCGTCGCCTGGACGAAGAGGCCGTAGACGGCCATGAGGACGGGCGTCTGTGCGAGCACCGGCAGGCACCCGGCGAACGGGGAGGCGTTCTCCTCCCGGTAGAGCGCCATGAGCTTCTCCTGGAGCACCTGCTGGTTGTTCCGGTGCTTGGTCTGGAGCTCGGCGATCTTCGGGGCCAGACGCCGGCGGGTGATGCCGGCCCTGACCTGGGAGAGCCCGACGGGGATGAGGAGGCAGCGGACGGCGATCGTGAGCACGATGATCGCCAGTGCGGCACCGTTTGCGCCGGCGAGCGGTGCGAGCAGGTCGCTCAGGGTGGTGACGAGCCAATAGGCACCGCCGAGGAGGAGGCGGATGGGCAGGAAGTCGTAGATGTTCATGGTGAGGTCCTTCGCGAGGTGGTGGGGTGGAGGAGTTCACCTGAACGACGGGGCAGTGACCTCGAGAGAGGCGAGCCCCGACCCGGCTGCGGTCGTGGACCGGAGATCCTCGAGTGAGTTCTGCAGGGCGGGACCTGTGCGTCCGCGGAGCCGGCCTAGGCAGCGAGGCGTTGCCGGAGGCAGAGACGCGGTCGGCCAGCAGTCGGTCAGCGACGGAGCGACATGTCCGCACGGGCCGAGCCGAGAGAGCCAGTCAGCCCGTTCGCCGGTCTCGCCGTGGCTGATCGCACACGAGCGAGCGGCTCCGATGCGAAGTCAGCGACTGGCGGCGCGATCAGCGGCCGGCAGAGTGCGTGCGTGAGCAGAGGTCGGGGGTTGTCGTTCAGGCGTGGGCGCGAAGGACGGACGAGGGCGCTCTGGCCAGGGCGGTGCCGGGAGTGCCCGGGGCCTCCGGGAGGAGGACGTCGCGGACCTCGCCGGGTTCGCGGCGCATCCACGGCCCGTGCGGGGCCAGGGAGAGGACTCGGACGAGGGCGCTGCTCACCCATGCGGCAGCAGGAGAGAGGAGGGCGGCACCGAGGAGGACGAGGACGAGGAGATGGGCCGGCGACTGCGGGAGGACCGCGTCGAGGTCGGCGCTGAGCACGACGACGATGAGCTGGATCGCCATCCACAGACTCAGCATCGCACCCGCCTCTCACTCATCGTTGGGCTTCGATGCTATCACCGGGACCTGCCCGCACCGTTCAGCACAGACTCCGTCATCCTCGCCTCACGCGCCCTCCGCTGGCCTCAGCGCCCTCCGCAGTCTCCAGCGCCGTCCCCTCACAACAGCGCCGTCTGCTCACAGCAGTGCCGCGCCGCTCACGGCAGAAACGCATTCCGCCAGGGTCCGCCCGGTGCCAGGGTGGGCACATGTCCACACACACTGCTCCGCCGGCCTGGACCGATGACGAGAGCCCCACCGCGACCACCGTCCCCGAATCCCACCGGATGCTCTACGCGTACCGCTCCGTCGTCTTCAACGGCGAACTCCGCGACGACAACGGCATGGAGATCGTCTCCCGCCTCACCCTGCTCTCCGCCGAGGACCCCGACGCCGACATCTTCCTCTGGATCAACTCCCCGGGCGGTTCGGTGCCGATGATGCACGCGATCACCGACGTCATCGCGACCCTGCCCAACGATGTCGTCACGGTCGCGTTCGGGTGGGCCGCCTCGGCGGGGCAGTTCGTCCTCACCCTCGGCACCCCCGGGAAGCGGCTCGCCCTGCCCCACGCCCGCATCCTCCTCCACCAGGGATCCTCGGGGATCGGGGGTGCGGCCGCCGACATCGAGCTCCAGGGCAGCGACCTCCGTGCGGTCCGCGACTCCGTCCTCACGCGGATCGCCGAGGCGACGGGCCAGGACTACGACCGGATCTTCGCCGATTCCCTCCGTGATCGGTGGTTCTCCGCCGAGGCGGCCCTGAGGTACGGTCTCATCGACCGCATCGTGGACTCCTCGTCCGATCTCTTCGCCCCGATGGGGACCGGGCGACCGTTCGGGCTGAGCAAGGTGGGGGTCCGGTCATGAGCCAGTACACGATTCCCCACGTCATCGACCGCTCGGGTGGGAGCGAGAGGATCGTCGACGTCTACTCGCATCTGCTCGGCAATCGGATCATCTACCTCGGCGTCCCGATCGACGACGGGGTCGCGAACACGGTCATCGCCCAGCTCCTCCACCTCGACTCGTCGAGCCACGAGCTGCCGATCCATATGTACATCAACTCTCCGGGCGGTTCGCTCACCGCGATGACGGCCGTCTACGATGCGATGCGCCACGTCGGATCGCCTGTGGCCACGACGTGCGTGGGGCAGGCCGTCGCGGATGCCGCGGTGCTGCTTGCCGGGGGAGAGCCCGGACAGCGGTCGATGCTCGCCCACGCGCGGGTCGTGCTGCGCCAACCCCACGCCGAGGGGGCGCGGGGGACGATTCCCGACCTCATCGTCGCCGCCGACGAAATCGTCAGGCAGCGCCGTGAGGTCGAGGCGATGCTCGCTGCTGACACCGGGCGCAGTCTCGAGCAGATCCACGCCGACCTCGACCGGGACCTCGTCCTCGACGCCGAGGCGGCGAAGGCGTTCGGCCTCGTCGATCAGATCGTCTGACGACGGCGCTCGCCCGGACCGCTCAACGACGGGCGTGCGCGACGCTCAGGCGGCGAGGGCGAGCATCGCCTGGCCGGTCGGGCGGAAGTCCGCCGTCCGCGCGGGGCCGCGGAGGTGTGGGCCCGGCGCCGACGCGAGGGCGCCCAGGCTCGCGAGTTGCAGGGATCCCTGTTCGGCGTCGGCGGCGGCGAGGACGAGGACCTGGGGCAGGGCGAGACCGAGGACGTCGGCGATCGCCTCGATGACCTCCGACGACGGGTCCTTGAGGCCGCGTTCGATCTCCGAGAGGTATTGGGTCGAGACTCCGGAACGGCGGGACACCTCGGCGAGGGTGAGGCCGAGTTCGGTCCGACGCACACGGACGACGCGGCCCAGGGCCTGACGCCACAGCCGCGGCGGGGGCGGGGATGCTCTCATGCTGTGAGCCTAGAGCGGGCGGGCACGGGGAGCGAGCCTTTCCGCTGTGAGCAGAGGCGAGATTTCAAAACCTCTGAAAAGTTAAGTTAGGCTGTCCTTGTCAAAGTTCCGGCCGAGTTCCGGCCACCCCGACGAAAGGGCAGGGATGTCGCTCAACTTCGTGCGTCGCACCATCGCCGCAGGCACGATCATCGCGCTCGCACTCACCGCGAGCGCCTGCAGCCCGGATACGCCGACCGAGGAGTCCTCGGGCTCCGGCGACTTCACCCCGGTGACGATCGAGCACGCCCTCGGCAAGGCGGTCATCGAATCGGAGCCCGAACGCGTCGTCACCCTCGGCCAGGGGTCGACGGAGACGGCGATCGCCCTGGGCAAGACCCCCGTCGGGATGGAGGAGTACGCGTGGGGCAGCGACGACACGGGCTACATGCCGTGGATCTACGAGGCGGTCCAGGAACGCGGCGACGAGCTGCCCGAGCAGTTCCAGGGCGATACCGAACTCGACGTCGAGAAGATCGCCGAACTCGCTCCCGACGTCATCCTCGCGCCGTGGTCGGGCATCACCCCCGAGCAGTACAAACAGCTCGATCAGATCGCTCCGACCGTCGCCTACCCTGAGCAGCCGTGGACGATCAAGTGGGACGAGCAGATCACGACGATCGGCAAGGCGCTCGGTCAGGAGGACGAGTCGAAGAAGCTCGTCGATGACGTGAAGAAGCAGCTCGACGACGCCAAGCGCGAGGAGTACAAGGACCTCACCTTCTCCTTCATCTACAACTCCGGACCCGGTACGCTCGGCGTCTTCTACCCGCAGGAGCAGCGCGTCGCGATGGTCTCCGCGCTCGGCCTCACGCCCGACCCGGTCATCGAGGATCTTCGCAAGGAGTACGACGCCCCGGGCACTGACTCCGCGCTCATCGGCCTCGAGAACGCCGACAAGCTGAACGACTCCGACCTCATCTTCACCTTCTACTCCGACGAGAAGAACCGGAAGGAGATCGAGTCGCAGGGCGTCTACGCGAACATTCCGGCGATCAAGGCCGGCGCCGTCGTCGCACCCGAGGACCAGCCGTTCGTCACCGGGTCCTCGATCATCAATCCGCTCACAGTGCCCTGGGCGCTCGAGCGTTACGTCCCGATGATCGACGAGGCCGTAAAGAAGCTCGACAGGTAGGGCTGAGCTCACTCCCGGTTGCGGCGCAGGCGCTCCCTGTGGCGTGACCACGCGGCGGCGAGGTCGACGTCGTCGATGAGCCACGACATGTAGTCGTGCATGTTCGTCACCCGGGCATGGGCATCCGTGCCCGGGTCGACGTGCGTGAGCGCTTCCGCGGCGAGTTCGCGCTGAGCCCGGAGGTAGGCGTACTCGCGTTCGAGGAAACCCGCCCACACGTCGGCATCCATGACGAATCCGTCCGCCCGCGAACCCGGCCGTCGGACCCGGCGGACGAAGCCTGCGTCGATGAGGCGCCTCGTCGCCGTCGACACCGTGCCCGTGCTGATGCCGAGCGTGTCTGAGAGCTCGGCGGCGCTCACCCCGCCGGAGGAGTCGAGGAGCAGGTAGCCGGCGATGCGACCTTCGAGCGCCGAGGCACCCGACATCGCCCACAGTGTGCCGAAGCGGACGGCGAACTCGACGCGGAAGTCCCCGTCGTCGTGCGGTCGCGTCGTCATCAGCTCAGCGCGCTCATCTTCTTCCAGTCCTCCCAGTCGTAGACCCAGTCCGAGATGTCGCTGTCCTCGGTCGAGAGGTCGACCGAGGAGTCCTTGACGATGACAGGGTCGCCGTAGATCGCGGAGTCGTAGTACTCCTTCGCGCGCTTCGTCGTGAGGTTGATGCAGCCGTGGGAGACGTTCTGCGAGCCCTGCACACCCGCCGACCACGGTGCCGCATGGACGAACTCGCCGTTGTTGTGGATGCGCACGGCCCACTTCACCGGGGTCGTGTACCCCCACCGGGCCGAGGTCATCGTGTAGTCCGAGTGCTTCGACATGACGACGTGGACGCCATTGTACGACGGTGCCTTCGCCGATCCGAGCGAGGTCGGGAAGTCCATGACCTCCTTGCCGTCGCGGGTGACGACCATGCGGTGGGACTTCGCGCTCGCCTCGGTGATCTGCTCCCGCCCGATCTCGAAGTCGAGGGTGAGGTCGTTCTCACCGACCCGCCCCTTCGCGGTGGGCACGTTCTTCAGCGGCGCGTCGACGGAGACCTTCGAATGCGCCGGCCAGTACTCCTTGGGGCGGAAGTGCAGGCGCGACTGCGGATCGTCGGGCAGCCACGCCCACGAGCCCTCGACCTCGCGCTTCTTCCCGTCCATGTCCGTGACATCGACGCTGAGGCGGTGCTCGACGTCGTCGCGGTACTTCTTCTCCACGGTCGACCCGAAGCTGAGTATGATCGGGGCGGCGACCCCCACGGTCTGGTCGTCGGAGAGGACGGTGCGCACCGCCATCGGATCGCCGTCGGAGTCATCGACCGTCGCCGAGGCGGTGAAGTCGTGGTCCTTCCCGTCCGGGGTCGTCGCGGTGGCTGTGACCTCGTAGGTGCTCGAGGCGACGAGGTCGAAGTCCGAGACCCACGACGCAGACCCGTCGGGGGCGGAAACCGTCGCGTCGTCGACGGGGTCCTCGGCCTCGATGACGGTGCCCGCCTCGTCGAAGAACGTTCCGGGATCGGCGCTGATGCGCGGGTGGTCAGTGTCGGTGATCGTCACGTCCTTGAGGGTGGCGCCCTCGACGCTCAGACTGATCCGCTTGCCCGCCTTGACGTCGACGGACGATCCCGACGCGACGGTCTCACCGGTCGGTGCCTGGCTGGGGTCTGCGGTCGCGCTGGGACTCCCGGTCGCCTCGGCGGCGGTCCCCTCAGTCGTTCCGGTGTCGTCGACGGCACCGACACGGAAGGTCGGGGCCGGAGACGCCTCGGCGGTGGCGGAGTCCTTCCGGGTGGCATCGGGATCGGAATTCGTCGGAGTGCAGGCGGCCAGCAGCGCCAGTGCTGAGACGGCGGCGACTGCTCCGGTGGTTTTCAGACGTGACAAATCGGGGACCTCGTTCGCAGGACGGGAGCGGGGAGCACGCACAATGCTAGGAAAGCCACATCTCGAAACTATGACGGATGTTGTCACGCGCTCATGGATGCGGCCGGCGGATCGGCTCTGACCTGGGGAATCAGTCAGCGAGGGAGTTGCCGAATCGTGATCTGGGCAAAGAGGACTCCCCGTGCACCCGCCAGAGCTCGCTTACCCTTGCTGCCTTCCGGCCCTGGGGGAGTTCACAAGATGACGCCGCACGGGGAGCCACCGACCAGTCTAGGCGAGAGCGACGCCGGGGGACAAAATGAGCGGGTGCGAGGTCGCTCACGACTGCGCGGTGAGCCGGCGCTCACCCCTGCGCATCGACGACTGCGGCATCTGCCCCACCGAGCCGCCGGGCCTTCCCACGCAGCACCTCGCGCTCCCGCTCGTTCGTCGCCAGCTCCGCGGCCCGTGTGAACTCCGCAACCGCCTCGGCGTCCCGGCCGAGCCTCGCGAGAAGCTCGCCGCGGACGCTGGGGACGAGGTGGAAGCGGGCGAGGGCGCGAGCGCCTCGAGGTCGGCGTAGAGAGCGGCGATGCGCACCCAGTCGGTGTCGGCGAAGCGGCGGGCCGAGGAGTGGACGCCGGCGATCTGAGCTTGCACCGTGTAGGATCCGCGCCGCTCGCGCAGTCCCAGCGCCGTCGACAGGGAGGCCTCGCCGAGGCGGATGAGCGACCGGTCCCACCGGGACCGGTCCTGATCGGCCAGGAGCACCGGCTCGCGTGCCGGCCCGAGCCTGGCGGGGAAGCGGGCCGCGGTGAACGCCATGAGGGCGACGAGTCCGTGGACCTCGGGTTCGCAGGGGAGGAGGCCCGCGGTGATGCGGGTCAACCGCAGCGCGTCCATCGAGAGCTCCGGTCGCATCCAGTCCCGGCTCGCGGTCGCGACATGCCCTTCGGAGAAGAGGAGGTAGAGGACGGAGAGGACGGCGGAGAGTCGGGCCGGCCACTCGTCGGCGGGTGGGAGTGCGAAGGGGACATCGGCCGCGGCGAGCGCTTTCTTCGCCCGGACGATGCGCTGCTGGATCGTAGAGACCGGGACGAGGAAGGCGCGGGCGATCTCCTCGCTGGTCAGGCCCCCGACGACGCGGAGAGTGAGCGCGAGCTGAGCCTCCCGGCGCAGGACGGGATGACAGGAGATGAAGACGAGCCGGAGGACGTCGTCGTCGATGGCATCGGGATCCCAGGGCAGTGCGTCCGAACCCGAGACCTGCTCATCCTCGAGGCTGCGCCCGAGTGCTGCGATGCGCTCATCGAAGCGCTCACGCCGCCGCCACGCGTCGATCGCACGTCGCTTCGCCACGATCATCAGCCATCCGGCGGGATTCGCCGGCACCCCGGACTCCGGCCACGCTGCCAGGGCCTCGGACAGCGCCTCCTGCGCAAGATCCTCGGCGAACCCGAAATCGCCGACGTGGCGGGTGAGGGAGGCGACGATCTTCGCCCCCTCGATCCGCCACGTCGCCGCGATCACCCGGGCCACCGCCTCGGCGGGGTCCGGGGAATCAGGACCGCCTGAGGTCACGATGTCCCGCCGACCTTCCCCTCGGCGATCCATTCCTGCTCCTTCTGGATCCATTCGTTGTCCTGCGGGAAGTCCTCGGGACCGGTCACCCGACGGATCTCGATCTGGGATCCGACCCCGAGCGGAGCGCGCTTGGCCCATTCGATCGCCTCCTCCTGCGAGGGCACCTCGAGGATCCAGAAGCCGTTGAACAGCTCCCGCAGCTCGCCGTAGGGGCCGTCGGTGACGGCGGGATCGTCCTCGCCGAAGTCGACGACCGCGCCCTCGGAGGCGTCGGTGAGTCCGGCCCCATCGGCGAGGACTCCGGCGTTGACCATCTGCTCGTTGTAGGCGCCCATGGCGGCGATGATCTCGTTGAAGTCGGCCTTTTCGAACGCGTCCACGGCGGCCTGGTCGACGGTGCGCATGATGAGCATGTACTTCATGATGACTCCTGTGTCAGGGGTGTCGGAGGATCCCGGGCGGGACCCTCTCATGCACTGCGTCGAACAAGCGTATGCCGGATCGACACCTTCCCGGATCTTTTTCGCCGAGGCGGTCGGCGGCTGCTCCGTCCGTGTGGACCGGGGGTCCGCCGAGGTGGTCGGGTTCTCCCCGCCGACGACGAGGGGATCTCCCTGCTGTGACGGTGGGGAAAGCCGCCCACCTGCGGATCGAGACCACAGTGTTATGGCCTCGTGACGCGAACGCGACCGAATCGTGCTGGCCCCCTGCATAGGGTGGAGTGTCCGCTCCCCCAAACCCCCAAGGAATCATGCAGATCTTCCGCCGTGTCATCCTGCCCAGTGCGTTTCTTCTCGTCCTCGTCGTCATCGCGGCGATGCTCGCGTGGATCGCGTTCAAGCCGGCGCCGGAGGACGGGTTCGATGCCGCCTCGGCGAGCGGTCAGCCGGTCGGTTCCTCGGTCGTCGCCGAACGCGGGTCGATCGCCAACACCCTCGAGCTCAAGGGTGCGATCGCCGTCGACAGCCCGACCGCGGTCAAGGCGGGACGGGAGGGCACCGTCAACCACTTCTTCGTCGAACCCGGCGCCGAGGTGCTCGAAGGTGCAGAGCTCTTCCAGGTGAGAAGCGAGGGCGAACCGTCAGCACCGTCCGAGGACGGTGGAACCGGGGACGGTGGAACCGGCGACGGAGCTGCGGCGCCCGCGGCCCCGCCGAAGCCGAAGTACCACACGGTCGTCGCTCCCGCCGACGGCACGGTCGGCGACTTCGCCGTCGACAAGGGCGACACGGTCACCGCCGAGACCGAGGTGACGCAGCTGCTCAAGGACTCCTTCACCGCGCAGGCGTCGATTCCTGCAGTCGACCTCTACCGCGTGCCGAAGCTGCCGGAGACCGCGTCGATCACGATCACCGACGGACCCGAGCCCTTCGACTGCACGGCGCTGCGCCTCGACCAGGGGGCCGCGGTCAAGCCGGCGCCGAAGGCCGACGGCAGCGGCGGCGAGTCCGACCCGGCGGCCGAGGACCCGGGCACCGACACCTCGGCGACGGCCGGTGACGGACCCAAGCTCATCTGCGCGATCCCGGAGAAGCAGACCGTCTTCAACGGTCTCGATCTCACGATGACCGTCGAGGCGGGGGAGGCCTCCGACGTCATCGTCGTCCCCGTCACCGCGGTGCGCGGACTCACCGATACAGGCACCGTGTGGGTCATCGGCGACGACGGACAGCCCACGGAGCGGGCGATCGAGATCGGCCTCAACGACGGGGCGATGGTCGAGGTGAAGTCCGGGCTCGAGGAGGGGGAGGAGATCTCCGAGTTCGTCCCCGGCACCGAACCCCAGGACGAGGGCGACATGTCGGGTGACATGTCCGGCGAGGAGTTCGACTTCTGATGGCTGAGGTGCCACTGCTGGCCCTGCGCCACGTTGCGAGAACCGTGCCCATCGGCGAGGGGAGACTCCTGACGATCCTCGCCGACATCAACTTCACCGCGAGCTCCGGAGAGCACATCGGCATCGTCGGCCGCTCCGGCACCGGAAAGTCGACCCTGCTCAACATCCTCGGCCTCCTCGACGCCCCGACCGGCGGGGAGATGGAGTTCGAAGGGGTGCCCGTCCACTCGATTCCCCGCAACCGGGCGGCGAAGATCCGCGGACGCGACGTCGGCTTCGTCTTCCAGCAATTCAACCTCCTGCCCGGCCGATCGGCGGTCGAGAACGTCGAAGCACCGCTCATGTACGGCACCGGCAGGGAGTTCCGGAACCGGCGGCGGATCGCCTCGGAGATGCTCGATCGCCTCGGCCTCGGCGACCGTCTCGACTCGAAGCCCAACCGCCTCTCCGGCGGCGAACAGCAGCGGGTCGCGATCGCCCGAGCACTCGTGCGTTCACCGAAGATCGTCCTCGCCGACGAACCCACCGGCGCTCTCGACGTCGAGACCGGACAGCACGTCATGGCCCTCCTCGACGGGATCACCCGGGAGTCAGGAGCCGCTCTCGTGACGATCACCCACGACCTCAGCATCGCGAACATGGCCACCAGGCGGTACTCGCTCCACCGCGGGGCGCTGCATCCAATCACCGCGGGGGCGACCGCGGAGTCGCTGGTGGGAGGTTCACGATGATCTCAGCATTCGCCGCCTCGATCGTCGAGGCGTGGCAGGAGCTGCGCGTCCACAAGGTCCGGGTGCTCATGTCCCTCATCGGCGTCGGCGTCGCCGTCTGCGGCCTCACCCTCGTCGTCGGCTTCGGCGACATGATGCAGAAGGGCCTCGCCGACGACTTCGAGAAGCAGAGCGGTCGGGAGGCGACGTACACGTACACGCTCACCCCATCGGGTCAGGCCACGCCGGCGGAGAGCGAGAGGATCGCCACGGCGCTCGCCGAGACTCAGAAGCGCTTCGGCATCGACTACGTCTCGGCGAGGGGGTACGCGGAGACGCGGGTGCAGAGCCCCTCGGGTGCGGTCACCGCCTCGGCGAACATCGTCGATCCTGACTTCGCCGTGATGCACCGCGTCACCGTCGAGACCGGCCGCTGGTTCATCGCCGGCGACGCGGAGAACCTCTCCCCGCCCATCGTCGCCGACACGACGTTCCTCGAGCAGTACGGGATCGATCCCGAGGCGCTGCCGGCGACCGTCGAGCTGCCCGGTCATCAGACGGGCACGGCCACGGTCATCGGCTCGGTGCGCGGCTACCCCGACGCCGAGGCGGGCGAGATCTATGTCCTCAACGGCCAGGAGCAGAAGTTCGGGCCCGACGTCACCGCCCCCACCGACTACGAGATGTGGCTGCCGCCCGACGTCGCGAAGCAGCTGAGCAAGCAGGTCGAGACCGATCTCAAACGACAGCTGCCGGGAGTCGGCGTCGAGACGATGCGCTCGGATATGGCCTCCGACATCGGGGATGCCCTGGGACCGGTGAAGAACGTCCTCCTCTTCATCAGCGTCCTCATCCTCTTCATGGGCATGCTCGGGCTCGTCAACATCTCCATGGTGACGATCCAGCAGAGGATCAGGGAGATCGGCATCCGCCGCTCCTTCGGTGCGACGAGCAGGCGGATCTTCTTCTCCGTGATGATGGAGAGCGTCGTCGCGACGACGCTGGCCGGCGGCATCGGGGTGCTCATCGCGGTCCTCGTCCTCAAGGCCCCGATCGTCGGGGAGACCGTGTTCCAGGGCATGACCGCCCCGCAGGTCCCGTTCACCGCAGTCATCGTCGGCATGATCGTCTCGATCGGCATCGGCGCGCTCGCCGGACTCGTTCCCGCGCTCGTGGCGATGCGGGTGCGCATCATCGACGCGATCAGGGCATAGGCACCTGACCCTCGCCGAGGCGGGACCCGGGTGGGCGCGGTGCCGCCGGGTCCCGCCTCGGCGAGGTCATCGGGCGCGTTCCCCAGGGAGGGCCGCCTCGGCGAGTTCAGGCACCTGCCCGGCCCGGGTCAGGCCGGCGTCGCCGCCCGCTGGACGCGCAGGAGCACGAGGGCACCGGCGCCGAAGACGAGGCTGAGGACGATCTGGGTGAGGCTCGCGAGTGCGAAGGCGTCGTCGTAGCCGAACCAGGCGGTGAAGACGTGGAAGAGTGCGCCGAGGAGGGCGACGCCGACGGCGATGCCCGCCTGCTGCATCGTCGCGATGAGTCCGCCGCTCAGTCCCGCCACCCGGTCGGGTACGGCGCTGACGACGGTCCCGACGAGGGGCCCGAACTGGAGGGCCTGACCGGCGCCGAGGATGAGCGCCGGCAGCTGGAACCACAGGTTGAACTCCCGACCGGCGGCGTCGGCGACCTCGGCGACGCCGAGGAGGCCGAGGATCTGCAGGCCGGTGCCGAGCAGCATCGTGCCCGGTCCGCTCAGGCGCCTGACGATGCGGGGGACGAGGAGGGAGACGGCGAGGAACGCCGCGGCGAAGAGGCCGAGCGTCATCCCCGAGACGAACGCGGGATCGCCGTGCCCGGTCTGGCTGGTCAGGGCGAAGTTGAAGAGGAACGTGCCGAACCCGCCGAAGAAGACGAACGACATGAGCATCCCCACCCACGCCGCGGGGGCGCGGACGACCTGCGGCGGGATGAGCGGGTCGCGGCCGCGCGCCTCGGCGACGGACTGCCAGACGGCGAACGCCGCCAGCGCTGCGGCGGAGACGACGAGGAGGGTGGCCGGCAGCGGCACCCATCCGGTGACGGGACCGAGGGCGAGTCCGATGACGAGGCCGACCATCCCGATGCCGAGCAGTACGGCCCCGCCGAGGTCGAGCGGCGCCGGTGACGGTGTGCGGGATTCGGTGAGCCGAAGTGAGCCGAGGAAAGCGGCCAGAGCAACGACCGCGCAGCTGAGGAACGCCGCACGCCAGCCCCACGTCGGACCGAAGGCGGAGATGAGGCCCCCGCCGATGACCTGCCCGCTGACGGTGCCGACGCCGGAGAAGGCACCGAAGAGGCTGATCGCCTTGAGCCGCTCGGCACCGAAGAGAGCGTGCTGGATGCTCGCGAGGATCTGCGGCATCATCACGGCCGCCGCGAACCCCTGGACGGTGCGGGCGATGAGGAGTTCGGCCGTCCCCGGAGCGAGGCCGACGGCGAGGGAGATGACGACGAGGGCGGCGGTGCCGAGGGTGAAGAGGCGCCGACGTCCGAACCGGTCGCCGATGCGTCCGCAGAGGATGAGACCGGAGGCGAAGGCTGCGGAGAAGAGGCCGACGACGAGCGCCGAGGCGGAGTCCCCGGCACCGAGCGCCTCCTTGACCGCAGGGATCGCGATGTTCGACACGGAGAACATGTAGGTCGCGAGGAACGCCCCGACGTGGAGCGGCCAGAGGACCGCGCGGTCGGTCGCCTCGGCGGGGGTGGTGTGGTCGTCGACGGGAGCGCTCGATTCTGCCTCAGCGGCACCAGGGGTGATTCTCATGCTTCCATTCTTCGGTGCCCGTGACCAGAGTGGGAGGGCGTGGTCATGGTGGTGGTCGCGCCACCTGGATGCGGGCGGGGCAGTGGGCGGAGAATGGGGAGCATGGCACAGGAGAGGACGAGCGAACTGGGACGGTTCCTGCGGTCGCGCCGCGACCGCGTGCGGCCCTGCGACGTCGGACTGGCGAAGGGACCGCGGCGGCGGGTGCCCGGGCTGCGGCGCGAGGAGGTCGCGGTGCTCGCGAACATCGGGACGAGTTGGTACACGTGGCTCGAGCAGGGGCGCGAGGTCCATCCCTCCGAGTCGGTGCTCGAGGCGATCGCCGAGGCGCTGCTCCTCGACCGCGAGGAGCGCGCGCACCTCTTCCTCCTCGGCGGGTACCCGGATCGGGTGACGAACCCTGGGGATTCGGAGGTGGGGGAGCAGCTGCGGACGATGCTCGAGGAGCTCCTGCCGCTGCCGGCGATGGTCACCGACCCGACCTACACGATCCGGGCCTTCAATCCCGTCGAACGCTACCTCGTCACCGACCTCGCCGAGGTGGCCCCCGCCGACCGCAACTGTGCGATCCAGGCGTACGAGAACCCCGAATGGGCGGAGATCTTCCAGCCCCTCGACGAGCACAAGCGCCTCCTCGTGGCGAAGATGCGCGCGGCCTACGCCGAGTCGCTCGAGGACCCGGAGTGGGGACCGCTCCTCGAGCGCCTCGGCCGGTTCGAGGAGTTCCGCACGCTCTGGGACTCCGGCAATGTCGGCCGCAGACCGGGGCGGACGAAGGTCATCGAGAACCCGTACGTCGGCACCCTCAACCTCACGATGACGACGCTCATCGCGCAGGAGAACCAGCGGCTCACCCTCTCGGTCTACCTGCCCGTCGACTCGGTGACGCGGTCGCGGCTCGAGACCCTGCACGGGTGGATCAAGGACGGCAGCATCGAGAAGCGGCGCGCCGAGGTGGTGGCGGCGCGGGAGGCTGCCGCGCGCGAGGCGGTTGAACGGGCGGCGGCTGAACGGGCGGCGGCTGAACGGGCGGCAGTTCCGGGGCGTCACCTGCGGGCCGTCGGCGACTGAGCGGGGAACGGCGAGAGGGCGGCATCTGCACGCGGTCGGCGACTGAGCAGGGCGTTCACCTGGGAGCTGTCGGCGACTGGGCGGGCCGTTCACCTGGGGGTCGTGTGATGGTTCACACTTCGCCGCCGCGATTTCGCATTGCGGTGACGACTCCGATAAGCTGATCCGCGGAGGATTCGCCTAGTGGCCTATGGCGCTCGCCTGGAACGCGGGTTGGGTTAACGCCCTCAGGGGTTCGAATCCCCTATCCTCCGCCACACGAAGAAGCCCCTCACCGGTAGTGCCTCGGTGAGGGGCTTCTTCGTGCCGCCACGATATCGCCGACGCGATGTCCGCGCGAGACGACAACCGCTCGGTTTCGATCCGCACGCTATGGATCGGACCAGCGCGTGCGGATCGAAACCGAGCGGTTGCTCCGGCTGCGGCTCGGAGCGACGCCGCGCGCGTCACCCCATCGTGAACGACGCCGACTTGAGCTTGAGCGCACTGCGCAGCTCCGCACCCGTGCGCGTTGCCGTCTTCCCTGTCGTCGACGTCGCCTTCGCCGAGGTGACGAGACCGGAGGAGGAGCGCTTGAGGTCGACGCGGGCGATGTCGGGGAGTCCGAAGGCCTTCGCCATCGCTGCCTGCGAGGGTCGCACCGTCCACGACGCATTGGGATTGCCCGCGGACTTCGATTTCGCTGCCGCGTCGTCGCGCGAACGGAGGTAGGGGACGTCGCTGCCCCACACCTCGGCGGCGGAGTTCGTCTTCCCACCCGAGGACGACGAGTACACGGCATCGATGAGCGCGCCCTTGTACATGACGACCTTCGCGTTCCTCACGGTCGACCCGGACCCGGACTGGGTGGCGCGGACGGCATTGCGCCACGGTCCGCTGTCCTTCGCGTTCTCATGCCCCCAGCCCTTGAAGTGCTGGGAGGTGACCTCGTCGTAGACGTTGCACGCGCACGCCGACTTGAGCGGTCCGAGATTCCGATAGGCGTACGTGCGCGCGGCGATCGCCTGCGCCTCGAGGGCGGGTGCCCTCCACGAGGCGGGCACCTCGGCGACGCCGGGCAGGTACTCGCTGTTCGTGCGCATGACGCCGAGGACGTTGAGCGCGTTCTTCAGCTGCCGGATCTCGATCTTCCCGTGCCGATACGTCCCCGTCGACCCGCTCTGCGCCTTCGACACGGCGACCGTCGTCTTCTGCGAGCCTGACCAGTAGCGGGTGCCCTGCCATTCAACGGTCAGCCATGAACCCTCGTACGACTTCTTCCCGACCTTGGCCCGCACTTTGCCCGCCGAGGTGCGCTCGACGGTGATCTTCCCACTCGACTCCGCGGTCGTCTTCCCGACCCGCACCCGCAGTCTGCCCGAGGCGGGGGTGAGCGTCACGGACCTCTCACCGGCGAGCAGCTGGACGGTGATGTCCGAGTTCGCGTTCGTCGTCGTCGAGGTGACCTTCGCCGGGTTGTAGTAGTGCTCGAGGATCTGGGTGGCGGTCTTGCCCTGGGCGGCCATGCCCTGGGCGCCGTACTGGCTCATCCCGACGCCGTGGCCGAACCCTGAGCCCTTGAGCGTGAACGACGACGGCGCCGCCTCCTTGACGACGACTGTCGCCCCGCCTCTGCTCGTCCACGTGATCCGGCCGTTCTGAAAGTCCTGGCGGGTCTGCGAGCCGGACCTGTACTCGTTGCTCGTCGGGTACCCGAGCGGACCGTTCTCCCAGCCCGATCGCTGCCAGGCCGCGCGGATGGCACCCCAGGTGGCATGCGCCCCGGTCGCCTTCGTCCAGTGGATCGTGCCCGACCGGAAGGTCTGATAGCAGCCGCGGTCCTTGAGCGTGCAGCGCTCCGGGCCCGTCGCCGGTCCCAGCCGTCCCTTGTCCCCTCCGAGCGAGCGGTGCGTCGCGCCGATCCCGCCCTTCGTCGGGTAGGCCGCCTCTGCCGGTGAGGCGACACCGAAGAAGATGAGGAGCACGGCGATGAGCAGGCAGGACACGAGGCCGGACGCATTGCGCCCGGGGGAAGAAGCACGCATGGCATGATCCTATGCCGAGGTGTCAATTCCTCCGGGCAGACGCCGGATGACGAACAGACGAACTCCCCGGACCGGGGCTATCAGGCAGGGTCCGGGGAGTCCGCTCAGGTGTGTGGGGTCAGCTCAACTTCTCGCTGATCGCCTGGTTGAAGGCGTCGAGATCCCCGGGGTTGCGCGAGGTGATGAGGTTGCCGTCGACGACCACCTCGGCGTCGGTCCAGTCGGCACCCGCGTTCTCGAGGTCGACCTTCGTCGACTCGAACGAGGTGAGCTTCCGGCCCTTCGCGACTCCCGCCTCGGCGAGGATCCACGGGGCGTGGCAGATCGCGGCGACGGGCTTGTCGGCGTCGAAGAACGCCTTGACGAACGCCACGGCGTCGTCATCGGTGCGCAGGGTGTCGGCGTTGATCGTGCCGCCGGGCAGGACGAGGGCATCGTAGTCAGCGGCGTTCGCCTCGGCGAGCGGCACGTCGACGTCGAAGACCTCGGCGTGGTCCCAGTCGCCCTCCATCGCCTGGAGGGTGCCCTCGGACGGGGAGATGAGCACTGTCTTTGCGCCGGCCTCGTCGAGTGCGGCGCGGGGGCTGGTCAGTTCGACCTGCTCGACTCCGCGGGTGAGGAGGAATGCGATCGTCTTGTCAGAGACTGCCATGGTCGTTCTCCTTCGCTGGGTTTCGGCAATACCGGTTGTCATCATAGAACGCCATCGGGGTGCGCGGGTATTCCCTCCCAGGGGAAGAGTCCGGTGGGTGAGAGGAGTCTTCCCAGTCCTCCCGGGTGTCGTCGTCGACGGGGAGTTCAGCTGACGTCCGGCCCGTCCCCGAGGGCGACGATCGCCCCCGCCGAGGCGGCGACCGCGTCATCGACCCAGGCGGGAACCTCAGTGCCGATGAAGGGGCGGACGATGCCGTACGGGGCGAGCCGCGTGCCCATCGACAGCAGCTCCCGCCGGTGCGGGGTCGGGTCCGGGAAGCGGCGGACGAGCAGCTCCTCCATCGCCGCATCGATGTCGTCGTTGATGTGGAGGGCGTCGTCACGCACGCCGACCGGCCCGTCGGCGGCGAGTCGGGATGCCCGGTGAAGGAGCATCGAGCGGGCCTCCAACGGGTGGTCGCGGCAGAAGGCGGAGACGTGCCTCGCCGAGGCGGTCACCGCCTCGTGCGGATCGGGCAGGGCGTACGCGGCGAGCAGGCCCTCGTGGAAGTGGGCGATCGAGCGCAGCCAGAGTCTCGCGAAGACGTCGTCGCGTGAGGCGAAGCGGTGGTAGATCGAGCCGGTGGGCCCGCCGATGGCGCGGGCGACGTCGGCGATCGTCGCGCGAGGTCCGTGGTCGGCGAGCGCGCGAGCGGCGCCGTCGAGGATGTCGTCGTCGGAGAAGCGTGAGGGTCTTGCCATGACACCTCATCATAGCTAGTTTAGAGCATGAGTTTTAGAACAAAAAATTTAAAACCGTCCGCATCCACCGTCCCGGTCCAGCGCTGGGCACTCCTCGCAGGGTGGGGGAGTCTCCTGCTGCCGCTGCCGAGCGTGCTCTGGCGACTCCTCATGCTCGCCGGCGTCGACGTCGGGTTCGGGCTCAGCGGTGAGGTGCGGGAGTCGGCGGCGGGGATCGGCTATGTCCTCGGTCTCGAGGTGCTCACCGTCCTCGTCGCGGTCCTCGGCTTCGGACTCATCCGACGCTGGGGAGAGGTGGTCCCCGGATGGGTGCCCCGCCTCGGCGGGCGGACGATCCCACCCCTGGTCCCGATCATCGTCGGCGGCATCGGGAGCGCGGTCCTGCTCGGCCTCATCGGGTCGGTGCTCGCCACGTTCGTCCTCGCGTGGACGGGGACGGTGCCCGGCTGGACCCCGGATGTCGGGATGACCGCCGGTGAGCGGGCCTTCCTCCTCACCTGCTACGTCCCGTTCTTCCTCTGGCCGGTGGCGATCGCCGTCGCCCTCATCGGGTATGCGCGCAGACGGCTCGGGACCCGCCCCGGCCGCACGAGGGTGCGGCAGGGACGGGCCCCGATCCTGTGCTGAGGCGCGCGGCTCAGCCGACGAGGAACTCCCGCTGGGAGTCGGTGAACGGCTTCGGCTCCGTCTTGAGCAGGACCTTCCCGGCCGGGTGGCCCTCACGGAGGAAGCGGTAGGCGGCCTGGACCTCGGCGAGATCGAAGACGCCGCCGATGGGCACATAGACGTGACCGTAGGCGATGGCCTTGCCCAGCCACGCGAGATCCCCGCGCCCTGCTGCGGCCTCACCGGAGGTGTGGACGCCGAACCTCTCGGCGACCTCTCCTCCTGCGGCGATCGAGTTGATCCGATCGGTCGGCACGCCGAGGCGCAGCAGCATCTCGATCTCGTCCTCACCGCGCGTCGAGTACGCGGCCTGGATGCCGTTCGGGGCGGCCTCTGCCAGTCGGTCCTCAAGTCCGTCGCGGTAGTCGATCGCGTCGATCCCGAGCGCCCGGAGGAGTTCGAGGTTGTCCGGGCCTGCGGTGCCGATGACGCGGGCGCCGAGGCCGAGCGCGAGCTGGGCTGCGATGATGCCCACTCCGCCCGAGGCGCCGGAGACGAAGACCGTCTCCCCGGCGGCGGGCGCGATCGCACGGATGCCGGCGATCGCGGTGCGACCGGCGATGTAGAGGCCGCCGGCGACGTCGGCGCCCAGGCCCTGGGGGATCGGGTCGAGACGGTTCTGCGGATCCTTGATGACGATGGTCTCGGCCTGCGAATGGTTGGGGTAGCCGCCAAAGACGAGCTGGCCGGGGGAGAAGTCCTCGACCCCGTCTCCCACCTCGGTGACGATGCCGGAGAAGTCCATGCCCACCCCGCGGGTGCCCTTGGCGGGGCCGAAGCCGCCGGAGAGGATCGTGAGGTCGACGGGGTTGAGGCCGGCGTAGAGCACCTGGACCCTCACCTGACCCGGGCCGGTCTCGGGAACCTCGACCTCGGCGGTGCGGAGTTCGTCGATGTCGCCGTTGCGATCGAATTGGACGCGTGTGGTCATGGGGCACTCCTCGCTTCTCGCGCAGATCCGGTGGCGGTCACCGACCGGCACTGGTGACAACGACTCGGGCCCCGAAGTTGTTCCGTGCCCTGCCCGCGAACACGGCGACGATGTCTGGGGCGGGGACTATTCTGAGAGGAATCTCGCCGCCGATGTCGAGAAGCCGATCCCAGCTCCGACCCAGTGATGTCAGCCCGCACACCTCAGTGCCCGGCGACGCCGAACAAGGAGAGAACCATGGCCAAGTACCTCATGCTCAAGCACTACCGCGGTCACCCCGACTACATCGACTTCGTGCCGATGGACAAGTGGACGCCTGAGGAGATCGACGCCCACGTCCAGTACATGAACGACTTCGCCGACCGCCTGCGGGAGACCGGTGAGTTCGTCGACGCGCAGGCGCTCTCGCCCGAGGGCGTCTTCGTCCGTGCCGACGGTGCCGGCAGGCCCCCGGTCACCGACGGGCCCTTCCCTGAGACGAAGGACCTCATCGCCGGGTGGATGGTCATCGACGTCGGCAGCTACGACCGGGCGCTCGAGCTCGCCGCCGAACTCTCCGCCGCCCCCGGCTACCTGGGGAGGCCGATCAACGAGTGGCTCGAACTCCGGCCGTTCCTCGGGCCCGCGCCCGGCAGTGACGGGTGGGAGGGCAGTGCCGGCTGAGTCCGGCAGTGACTCCACGGGCGAGGGGGCTCGTGCCCACCGTCATCGGCATCGCGTGCCCGCGCCGTTCCCGTGGGGGAGGCTGACGGCGCACAGGCCGGGCTCGCGGCTGAACTATCATCATGAACACCAGCCGCACAGCCGACGAAGGAGCGCACCATGGTCGAGGCGACGGTCGAGAGCGTGCGAGCTTCGCTCGACGCACTCGAGGACCCCAAGGCCCGGGAGATCAACGAGCGTCATGGCGACGATCACGGTGTCAACCTCACCAAGCTGCGGGGCATCGCCAAGGAGCTGAAGAAGAACGACGACCTCGCCGTCGAGCTGTGGGCGACCGGGGATTCGGCGGCCCGCCTCGTCGCGCTGCTCATCATGCGGCCGAAGTCCTACGATGCCGAGCAACTCGATGCGATGCTGCGCGAGTCCCGGACTCCCAAGGTCCAGGACTGGCTCGTCAACTACATCGTCAAGAAGTCCCCGCACGCCGAGACCCTGCGACAGCGGTGGATGGACGATCCCGATCCCACCGTTGCCTCGGCGGGGTGGGCGCTCACCTCGGACCGGGTCAACCGGAAGCCCGAAGGCCTCGACCTGCCCGGCCTCCTCGACGTCATCGACGCGGAGATGAAGGACGCCCCCGAACGCCTCCAGTGGGCGATGAATGCGACCCTCGCCGCCATCGGGATCGAGAACCCGGACCTCCGCGACCGTGCCCTTGAGATCGGCGAACGCCTCGGAGTCCTCAGGGACTACCCGACCCCGCCGAACTGCACCTCACCGTTCGCCCCCATCTGGATCACCGAGATCGTCCGTCGCCGTGCCGAGGCGTGAATGCGCGAACGGCCCGGCCGTCGATGGCCGAGCCGTTTCGCGAAGCGCGCCTGAAGCGCAGCGCCTGAGTCCTCATCCCCCTGCGAGCTCCCGCAGGGCTTCGACGTGTCCGTCGAGGCGGCGGGCACCGTCCTCGGTGAGCGAGACCCACGTGCGGGGTCGTTTGCCGACGTAGCCCTTGGCGACGGAGACGAGTCCCGCCTTCTCGAGTGCGGTGATGTGCCGGGAGAGGACGGAGTCGGAGACTCCGAGGGAATCGCGCAGCAGCTTGAACTCCGCGCGCTCCCGGTTCTTCAGGCTCGCGACGAGTCCGAGCCGGGTCGGGTTGCCGAGGTCGGGGTCGATCCGAGCCAGGGACTCGCCGAGGTGGGGGATCGTCTCGTCGGCATCGTCGGTTTCGGGTTCGGTGTACGGGTTCATCGTGTGCTCCTTCATCTCCGGGCGCCTCAGCGGCGCAGCCCGAGGAGGGCGAAGACGGGGGCGGCGAGCCAGATGAGGCCGGCGGCGGCGAAGGTCACCCACGATCCCTGGGCGAGCGTGTCGGCGACGACGCCGACGATGAACGCGATTGCGACGACGGGCAGCCATGTGAAGAGGAGCATCGTCGAGCGCCTGCTCCAGCTCAACGCTGAGGTGAGGTAGACGACGAAGGCCGGGATCATCCATGCCGCGCACGCAGCGAGGAGGGTCAGCTGCAGCGTCTCATCGGCGATGACGCCGATCGCGAAGAGCCCGATCGAGGCTGCGGCACTGAGGACGATGAGAAGGATGACGAGCGGCCAGGCGTCGCTGGTGCGCGCCTGTTTCTGCGTCGAATCGATCTGGGCGAGAAGGTCGGTGGCCTGCTGCGGGGTGGGCGTGGTCATGGCGACTCCTTCGGTGCGGTGATGACTCCTGCTTCCCGGGTGGAAGTGATTTCATCGTAGCAACTACTTTCCATGATGGAAAGTACTTTCGCAAAGAAATCTCTACAGTGCCGATGCGGCCACCGTCGCGGCCAGTTCCGTCGCCGTCTCGAGGTCGTCGTCGGTGACCTCGCCGGTGAGGACGAGAGGGTCGAAGACGAGTGACCAGCCGAGGCCCGTCGTGATCTGACTCATCGCCCGCTCCGCCCCGGTCGTGTCGTAGCCGCCGTGGATCCAGTACGAGAACGGACGGCCCGCCGTCGGTTCGCGCACGGCGTCGTACGTCGTGTCGAAGAAGTGCTTGAGGGCTCCGGAGATGTAGCCGAAGTTCGCGGTCGTCCCGAGCACGAAGGCATCGGCGGCGAGGACGTCGTCGACGCTCGCCTCGAGCGCGGGGCGGACGACGACGTCGATGTCGCCGAGTTCGGGCAGGCGGAGTCCGGCCTCGGCCGCCTCGGCGATCCTGGCCGTCGCCGGTGACGGTGAGTGATGAACGAGCAGTACGCTGGCCATAGCGGTCAGCCTAGCCTGACTGGAATGGGGGAGGACATGAGCGAGGAGTCAGAGGAGACCATGGCCGTCATCGTCGATCCGCTGCGCGGACGCACGAAGCCGATCGCGAGCCACACCGATGAGCAGATCATCGACGTGCTCACCACCGGGCACTCACCCTCCGACTGGGCGGTGCTCACGGGTGCGGGGATGAGCACGGACTCAGGCATCCCCGGCTACCGGGGCCCCGACGCCGATCCGCGGCGGCCGATGACGATCCAGAACTTCCTCTCCCACCCCGACCAGCGGGCCCGCTACTGGGCCAGGTCGTGGGTGGGGTGGCCGCGGTTGCGCTGGGCCGAGCCGAACGCCGGACATCTCGCGCTCGCTCGACTCGGCGTAGGCGGCATCATCACGCAGAACGTCGACGGCCTCCACCAGGCCGCCGCCGAGGAGGTCGGCAGTTCGAGCCCCGTCATCGACCTTCACGGCAGCCTCGACCGGGTGGTGTGCCTGAAGAGCGGCCATCTCTTCGACCGCGACTGGGTCCAGGAGCAGCTCACCGCGCTCAACCCCGACTTCGCCGCGCTCGCCGGCATCGACCCGATCGACGTCGAGACCGCCCCCGACGGCGACGTCGACCTCGAGGAGACCGCGCACTTCCGCGTGCTGAACTGTCCGATCTGCGGGGGACTGCTCAAACCCGACGTCGTCTACTTCGGCGACGCCGTGCCCGCCGCCCGGGTCGAGGTCGCAGCGGAGATCTGCGACACCGCATCGGGGCTCGTCGTCCTCGGAACCTCGCTTGCCGTCCTCTCGGGGCTGCGGTTCGTCCGAGCGGCGGCGAAGGAGGACAAGCCCGTCGTCATCGTCACCGACGGTCCCACCAGGGGCGATGAACTCGCCGACTATCGGTCGACGTCCCGGGTCACCGACTTCGTCACCGCGTGGGCGTCCAGAGGAATCCAAGCCGAGACTGAGAGACTGCCCCTATGACCAGTCTTGCTCGCACAGAACGACTGCGCCTCGTCGCCGCCGCCCGCGCCGCCGGCGAGGACGCCCCCACCCTCTGCGAAGGGTGGACGACCCGTGACCTCGCGACCCACCTCGTCATCCGCGAACGCGAACCCGTCGCAGCCCTCGGCATCGCGCTGCCCGCCTTCTCCGGACGACTCGAGGACACCGCACGCGACTACGCCCGGATGCCCTACGTCGAACTCCTCGGCCTCGTCGCCTCCCCGCCGGGGTGGACCCCGGGTGCGTGGCCGGGCGTGGGCTCGGTGCTCAACACCGTCGAATACCTCGTCCACCACGAGGACATCCGCCGCGCCGAGATCGAATGGTTCCCGAGGCGGCTCTCGCAGCAGGACAACGAGACCGTGTGGGCGCAGGCCCGCATGGCCCTCCTGCCGTACGCGGCGAAGTCCAAGGGCCGCATCGAGATCGTCAGCCCGGGCTTCGGTCGGCGCGCCGCCGGCCGCGGGGAGACGACGACGGTGACAGGAGAGCCCGTCGAGATCCTGCTCTGGCTCATGGGCCGGAGCGACCACGCCCTCGTCGACGTCCGCTGAGTCCGACCCCGAGCGACCGTGAGGTCGGGTTTTCCCCACCGAGGCGGGCGGTTATGTCCATTCCCCGCGGCTCTGCCGGTTCCTAGGCTGAAGTCACCAGCACGAACCCGCAGAGAGGCACCGTCATGGACCAGCAGCCCTACGCTCCGCAGTCCCACCGTCAGCCCTACCCGCCGTACGAGTCCGATCCGCAGCAGCCCTACCCGCTGCAGCGGGCGACCGAGGATCCGGGCAAGGTGCTCGGCATCATCTCCCTCATCGCCACCCTCTCGACGTTCATCGGCTTCAACTTCGTCGGTCCGGCCATCGGCATCGTCACCGGTTACATGGCCCGGAGGAACTCGAAGGAGGCCGGCTTCGCCGACAACGAGATGGGCAAGTGGGGCTTCATCCTCGGTCTCGTCTTCCTCGGCATCGCCGTCGTCGGCGGCTTCCTCGGTCTCTCGATCAGCGTCATCGGCGCGATGGTCGCCGCCCTCGCCTGACCGCACCCAGCACGTCTCGGCTCAGTACCCCACCCACGCTCCGCGCTCCTGATCGAGCACGCGCGGGTGGAGGAGGGTCGAGGGTTCGACCCGACCGACGGAGGCGCGGTCGCGATCGGGTGGGAACGTCGTCGAGGCGGCGAGCACCTCGGCGGTGGCGAACCTCAGCCCCTCGGGCGCATCCGGCGCCAGGGTGACGACCGGGCCCCCGGACTCGGTCCGGGTGATCGCAGGATCCCCGGGAACGGCGGCGAGGAAGTAGCCCCAGTCGCCGAAGCTCGGGACGTCGACGTGGTACGGCGTCGTCGTCAGCCCCGCCTCGGCGACGGCCTCACCGATGCCCCAGTACGCCTCGGGGGCGAAGTACGGGGAGCCGGCCTGGACGACGAGGCGGGCGCCGGGAGCCATGACCTGGCGGATGAGCCCGTAGAACTCGATGCTGTAGAGCTTCGAGGTGGCGACGTCGTCGGGGTCGGGCAGGTCGGCGATGATCGCATCGTAGGCCGGGTGCTCGGCCTCCCGCAGCCACGTGAAGGCATCAGCGGCGATCGTCGTCACCCGCGGATCGTCGAGTGAGTCCTCGTTGAACGCGGTGAACCGCTCGGAGTTCCGGGCGAGGTCGAGGATCCGAGGATCGAGGTCGACGAGGGTGACCGACTCGACGTCGGGGTACTTGAGGATCTCACGCACCGCGAGCCCGTCCCCGCCGCCGAGGACGAGGACGTTCCTCCGGCCCCCGTTGAGCAGGGGATGGACGAGGGACTCGTGGTAGCGGTACTCGTCGGCCGAGGCGAACTGGAGGTCCCCGTTGAGGTAGAGGCGCGTATCGCCCGTGCGGAGGGATTCGGTGAGGACGATCTCCTGATAGTCGGTGCGCTCGGAGAGGACGATGGGGTCGCGGTAGAGGCGCTGGCGGGTGGTCACCTCGATGTCGTCGGTGAAGACCCACACGACGGTCAGCCCTGCGACGATGAGGACGAGGAGGGCGGCGAGGAGCACCCGCATCCGGGCGGTGAGTTCGGCGCGGAAGAGCCAGAGGACGATGAGGATGCCGACGACGGTGTTCGTGATGCCCACGGCCAGGGCCCCGCGGGGGAGACCGAAGAGCGGGAGGAGGACGAACGGGAAGGCGAGTCCGCCGATGAGCCCGCCGACGTAGTCGGCCGCAAAGAGGTCGGCGACCGCGCTCGAGGCGCGCTGGGCGCGGATGCGCTGGACGAGCTCCATGAGCAGCGGGATCTCCGCGCCGATGAGGCCGCCGATGACGAAGGCGAGGCCGATCATCGCAACCGTGTAGACGTCGGCGAAGGCGAACGCCAAGTAGAGGAGGATGACGGAGAGACCGCCGATGATGCCCAGCGCCGCCTCGATGAGGGCGAAGGCGAGTGCCGCGAAGCGGGTGAGCCGCTTCGTCGCGAGCGAGCCGACGCCCATCGCGAAGACCATGACGGCGAGCACGATCGAGGCCTGGACGATCGTGTCGCCGAGCAGGTAGGACCCGAGGGCGACAAGCGCGAGCTCGTAGACCATCCCGCAGCTCGCGCAGATGAAGACGGCGAGGAGGACGAAGAAGCGGGCGGGACCGGGCTGGAGCGGAAGCGTCAGGGGTGCCGGTGCGAGCGAGCTCACCGCGGTCGCGTCCCGCCGGGTGGTGCAGGCGGTGCTGTGGTCACAGGAGCGCGGCGGCCATGATGCCGGCGATGCCGATGTGCGCGGACGCGTTGACCCACACCTCGGGGTGGAGCGAGGAGGCGTGGACGATGTCCCCGCGCTTGCCCGGGGTGAGCGCATCGATGAGGAGGAAGCTCACGGCCATGAGGATGATGCCGATGATGCCGAAGAGCAGCGTCGTCACGATCCCCGCACCGAGGTCGTCGGCACTCGCCCGGATCGCTGCGATGACGATGATCGCCACGCCGAGGAGGTCGGAGGCGACGAGGACTGCGGCATTCGGGGACTTCTGCTCCCAGAGGATGACGTGGAGCTTGCCCGGGGTGAGAAGATCGACGACGAAGTAGCCGACGAACATGAGGAGGATGCCGCTGCCCGCATACGCGAGGACGACCCCGGTCTCGTAGAGGAGCATGTCGAGGATCATGGCTGCCTTTCCTGGTGCTGTCGTCGCTGTCTCTGACTGGTCATTTGCCCGATCCCGGGCCGCCGCCGCGGAAGCCGGAGCCGTCGCCGTAGTTCGAGCCGGTGCCTCCGCCCCCGCCGCCGAAGAAGAACGGGAAGAAGAAGAATCCTCCGCCACCGCTGGAGCGTGAGGGATCGCAGCCGACGTAGTCGTAGCTGTCGCCGTTCCTCACGTAGTCCCCTTGGTTCGGGTTCTCCACGTACTGGCCGTCGACGAGGTCGTAGTCCCCGCAGTTCGCACTGCCCGAGTTCGCCCCGCAGCTCTGGAAGAGCATCGCGACGAGGAGAAGGACGACGACGAGCCCGATGACCGCGCCGCAGCCGAAGCGGCGCGGCTTCCTCCCCGAGCCCCCGCCGGGTCCGCCGCCCGGCCCATTGCCGAACGGGCCTCCCGGACCACCCGGACCGCCACCGGGGCGGTGTTCGGCGTCGAAGTCGAAGGAGCCGCCGCCGGTGGAGATGTTCGGGTTGTTCGTCATCGCACGCCCCTCGCCGAGGCGGACGGGACGTCGGGTGCGTTCGTCAGCACGGTCGTCGTGTGGACGATCTCGGTCTGCTGCGGGTAGACGTGCCACGTCTGCCAGCTCAGGTGGCCCGCCTCGGCGCCTGAAAGGGCGAGCGCGGTGATGGCGTCCGGGTCGCCGGGGAACCCGACGACGAGGTGACGGTCGTGGCCGCGGACACGGTCGAGCGCCTCGGCGACGGCGGTGCGGAACTCATCCGCAGCGGTGGTGCGGGTGGCGCGGAACCCATGGCAGGTGAATCCCGCCCACGCTCCGCGGGTCACCTGCCGGGTGCCCCAGTGGGGCGTCCCGTCGTTCGCGACCTGCGGTGCGGGGCCGTCCGCGGTCGGAGGGCAGGCGAAGGTCTCGATGAGATGGTCCTCTGACCCGGCGGGATGGTCCTCTGACCCGGCGAGGACGACCTGGTGGGAGGAGCCGATGACGTGGAGTTCGAGGCGCAGCCCGGGGCAGCCGAGCGGTTCGAGGTCGACGATCTCGGTGGCGAGCGCGGCGATGCGCGGGCGGTCGAGGGAGAAGCGCAGCTGCTCGGAGCTCGTGTCGGCGAAGGGGACGTCGACGGTGATGGGAAGTGGGGGTGCGAGGCTCATCAGCTGCTCGAGTAGATGGTGAAGGAGCCCACCGGGACGGACTCGCCTGTGCTCACTTCCCACCGGCCGTGGTCGAAGCGCTCGAAGGCGAGCATCTTCCCGTCGGGGGCTTCGTAGTCGACGTAGTCGAGGCCACCCTTCTCGTTGAGCCCCGTCGTGCCCTCGGAACGGTAGGAGGCGGTGCCGTGTTCGACGATCTCGTACTCGGTGCCGTCGATCGTGATCGTCTTCGACGTCGGTTCGATGTCGAGGTCGGGGCGGTCGCGCCACCGGGAGACCTGGAGGTCGGGGTCGTGTTCGACGGTGAGCCAGAGGCGGGTCGCGGAGTCGTCGGACTGGAAGAAGTGCTCGGCCCAGTCGTAGCCGCCCTCCGAGATCCGCAGGGTCCCGCGGACGAAGTACTTCTCGTTGCCGAACTCGAGGAGGTCGCCGGCCTTGATCGCCGCCGGGTCGCCGCCGGTGTTCTGGTCGGAGGCGAACGGGTCGCGTGGGGTGGAGGCGGCCGCGGCCTGGGTCTCGCGCTCCCGCTTCGCCTTCGCCGAACGCGCCCGGATGATGAGGATCGTCACGAGCACGACGATGACGAAGACGACGATCATGATGATGACGTTGGAGGACACGGTAGCCTGCTTCGCTTCGATGCGGGTGCGGTCACTGGTCAGTGTAGTCGAGAACGGGGCCTTCGAGGGCCGTCATCGTGTCGACGACTCGGAAGCCGAGGTCCTCGTTGAGGGCGAGCATCGCGGCATTGTCGGTCGAAGTGTACGTCTGGATCCAGCGGGCACCGGCGGCCTCGGGGACGTCGTGGAGCTGGCGCATGTTCGCGACCTTGAGGGCCCGTCCGATGCCGAGGCCGCGATGGGACCGGTCGACGAGGGTGTCCTCCTGGATGATGATGTCGGGATCGTGCGCGGAGACCATGATCTCCGTGTAGCCGACGGCGAGCGTCGCGGGATCCACGTCGTCTGCGCCGGCATCGGTGCCCGGTTCGTCGACCTGCGCCATCGAGCTGACGAGGATCCACCCCTGTTCGGCCATCCTCTCCTCGTACGTCCGGATCGCCGCGACGTCGGCGTGGTGGTCCGAACGCGTGAGGTCGCCGAGCGGCACGTCCTCGTCCATCTGCCGGCGCAGCCTTGCCCATGACTCGACGAGCTCCTCGGGACACATCCCGATCCAGGACACGATCGTCCAGTCCGGTCGCGGATGGACCTCGGTCGGGTCGGCGGGGCCGACGGTCGGCTTCGGTCGCTGCCGCTGCTTGTACCGGTTCGCGTCGGCCTCGAGGTAGGCGGGCAGGTCGAGGAGCATCCGCTGCTCCTCATTGCCGATGTGCAGTCCCCGGGACTCGGCGAATGCGATCCCCTCGGGCGTATAGGTCTCGGTCTGGACGAGCGTGGCGGGGGAGTCGCGGAGGATCGCCTCGACCGCCTCGGCGAGGGCTGTGCCGTGACCGGACCGACGGTGCGCCGGGAGGACGGCGAGTTCGACGATGGCGGGGGAGTCGGTGAGGAGATTGATCTCGGCCCCGCCGATGGGTTCCCCGCCGAGGTGGGCGAGGAGGGCGATGTCGGTCTTGTCGTGGCGGGGGTGGGCGAACTGCGTGAGCATCGCCGGCTCGCTCGCCCACCATGCCCCGGTGCGACCGGCCGTGTAGCCCTCGCGCATGACGGCCAGCCACTGCCTCAGTCGTGAGGCATCGTCGGGGGCCAGACGGGTGATGCTGAGCTCAGCCATGAGATGAGTGCATCACGCTCTGACCCGGCAATCAAGGGGTGCGGGAAATATTCTCCCAGGTCAGTGCCCCTATAAGGTCAACGGTCCCTGCCGTCGCCGAGGTGGTCGTCCGGTCCCTCGTCGCCCTTGTCCCAGCGAGGATCGGTGGGGTCCCAGCCTGGGGCGGAGGGGTCGGTCCGTTCCGGGGAGGGGCCGCCTCGGCGGGGGTCGTCGCGATTCGGGTCAGGCTTGGGCAGGCGTGAGCCGATGTGGGAACCGGGCTTCGTCATCACCCGATGGACGAGGAGGAAGCCGATCGCGAAGACGATGATGATGGCGATCGTGAGGAAGATGACCGCATCGAGGCCGGGAGGCATCAGCGGGCCATCCGGCGACGGTCGAAGTAGTTGGCGAAGCGGGCGCGGAAGCTGCCCATGCCCACCGAGCCGCTGACGACGACGGTCGGGGCGCCGGGGGCGGGGAGCGCGTTCGCCGCTGACTTCACCGAACCCCATGACTTCGCGAGGTCGTCGACGTTGACGGCCCACTCGTCGGGGACGACGATGACGAGCGTGCCGGCCCCGGCGACGACGTCGATGTCGATCGTCGTGAGGTCGGTGTCGACCTCGAGGAAGTTGAGTTCGATCGTCGACATCGACGGTTCGCAGCGGATGTAGGGCGGGACCTGCCATCGGCCGCGGCGGTGCTCAGAGTCCCACGTCGCCTTGATGACGAGCGGGTCGACGGGGTCCCAGCCGTGTGCGGACCGTGCGGGCGGGAGCCGGCGGGCCACCTCGGCGCGGGGGCGGTAGCGGTCCGACGGCAGGTCGGGGGTGAGGTCGGAGAGGACGGCATCGAGGTCGACGGGGTACTTCGCGGCCTGGACGGCCTCCATCCGCTCGTCGAGTTCGTCGACGGTGATCCGGCGGTCGCCCACGGCCTCCCGGAGGAGTTCGATCGCTTCGTCGCGCTCCTTGTGTCCGATGCGGAAGGTGCGGACCGGATCGGGTGGTTCGGCGGAGGAGGTGGAGTCCGTCATACCGACTATCGTGCCCGAAGTGAGTCCGCGGTCTCAACGGCCTGAGCAGTGTCTCTGTGTCGCGTCAGGGGGTGGCATTAGGCTAGGGCTGTGTCCACCGCACTGTACAGACGATACCGCCCAGAGACCTTCGACGAGGTCATCGGTCAGGAGCATGTGACCGAGCCGCTCAAGGCCGCGATCGACCGTGGTCGCATCAACCATGCCTACCTGTTCTCCGGGCCGCGCGGCTGCGGCAAGACGACCTCGGCGCGGATCCTCGCGCGGTGCCTCAACTGCGAGAAGGGGCCCACACCTGTGCCCTGCGGCGAGTGCCCGAGCTGCCGCGACCTCGCCAACGGCGGACCCGGCTCGCTCGACGTCGTCGAGATCGACGCGGCCAGCCACAACGGCGTCGACGATGCCCGTGATCTGCGCGAACGCGCGATCTACGCACCCGCTCGTGACCGGTACAAGGTGTTCATCCTCGATGAGGCGCACATGGTCACCTCGCAGGGCTTCAACGCCCTGCTCAAGATCGTCGAGGAGCCGCCGCCGCACATCAAGTTCATCTTCGCGACGACGGAACCCGAGAAGGTCATCGGGACGATCCGCTCACGCACCCACCACTATCCGTTTCGGCTCGTGCCGCCCGAGGCGCTCGGGAACTACCTCGAGGAGCTCTGCCGACGCGAGGACGTCCAGGTCGACAAGGGCGTGCTCCCGCTCGTCGTGCGTGCCGGCGGCGGGTCAGTGCGCGACACCCTCTCCGTGCTCGACCAGCTCATCGCAGGCTCCGGTCCGAACGGCGTCGACTATGCGACGGCCGTGGCGCTGCTCGGCTACACCCCGGATTCTCTGCTCAGCGACATCGTCGACGCGTTCTCCGCCGGTGACGGCGCCGGTGTCTACCGGGCGATCGAGCGGGTCATCGAGTCGGGTCAGGATCCGCGCCGGTTCGTCGAAGACCTCCTTGAGCGGATGCGCGACCTCATCGTCATCCATGCCGCCCCCGAGGCAGCCCATGCCTTCCTTCCGGAGGTGCCGCCGGATCGGCTCGAGCGCCTCACCCTGCAGGCGCGCGGCTTCGGTCAGGCCGAACTCTCCCGTGCCGCCGACATCCTCAACCAGGGACTGACCGAGATGTCGGGGGCGACCTCGCCGAGGCTGCAGCTCGAACTCATCGCCGCCCGCATCCTCCTGCCCGCCTCGGTTCGCAGTCGCGACGCCGTGCTCAGTCGCGTCGAGCGGATGGAGCGGCGCATCGGCATGTCCGCGTCCGGTTCGGGCGGGAACGTTCCGCCCCAGGCCGGTGGTGAGGGGCAGGGCGGTGCGCAGGGCGTTCCGCAGAGTGCGGCGGCGCAGGGCGGAGCGCCTCAGGAGGCTGCTGGGCCTCGGGGCAACGGACCTCAGGGTGTCGGACCTCAGAGCGGATCGACTTCGGCCGGGTCGGGTTCGGTCGAATCGCCTTCGGTCGGGGCGGGTGCCCCGACCGGTCGGGCCGGTGCGCCGGGGCAGAGCCCCGGTGGGCCGTCGTCTGCTCCTGCGCCCGACGACTTCGACGAACTCACCGCAGCCGCGGCGGCCGCCGAGTCGCTGCTCAACGACACCCCGGCGCCGGCTGCACCAGCGTCGGCTTCACCGGCAAACGGTGCTGACCGGCAGCCTGCACCGATGCAGAATCGCCCCGCTCAGACCGAACGCGACCACACTGCTCAGACAGCACGCGCACCGCAGGACGGCCAGCGTCGCGGAGCGTCTGCCGATGGACAGTCTTCTGGGCAGCCTGGTCAGGCAGCTCCCTCGCAGCAGAGGCCGCAAGCAGGTCAGGAACGATCTGGTGGTCAGCCGCCGCAGTCTGACGACCGCCGATCGCAGTCGGGTCAAGCGGCTCACTCGCAACAGAACGATCAGCCGAGCCAGTCCGGTCTGGGAGCGATGCACGACGGTCCGCCGCAATCTGGAAATCAGGCGTCCAGTAGCACCGAGCAGCAGGAGCAGAGGCCTGCTCATCAGCCGGGTTCGGCTCGCGAAGGGTTCGTTCCGAATGACCGGTCGCCACGCGAGCCGGCGGCGCAGCCCGAGCGCTCGAACCGAGAGCAGGCCCCGACCGACCAGCCGACGCAGCCCGCTCGCGACTCCGCCGGTGAGTCAAGTGGTGCACAGTCGCCCGCAGGCAGCGGTTCGTCGTCGCCCTCGGGCGGATATCCGTCGTCGCCAGCCGGAGGCGCTGCGCCGAACGATGGTTCCGCGCACCGTGGTTCCGGCGGAGCGGACTCCGAGGCACCTGAGTCGCCTGCGGCGGCATCGCAGTCGGGGCCTGCCGGAGCCGGCGGCATCGGCGGAGAGATCGAAGCGATCCGTCGCGCCTGGCCGAGCATCCTCGCAGCCGTCGAGAAGCGCAGTCGCCTGACGCGTGCGATCATCGCGGCCAATGCCATCCCACAGTCGTTCTCCGACGGCGTCGTCTACCTCGGCTTCAACAACGCCGGTTCCGTGCAGGGCTTCCAACAGCGCGATCATGCCGCGAAGCTCGCCACGGCGATCAACGACGTCCTCGGCATCGACGCGCGTATCGACATCGGCGACGTCGGCCGCATCGGTGGGAACTCGGGCGGAGCGCCCGGGGGAGGAACAGGCTCGCCTGCGCCGCAGCAGAATCAGAACCGCGGACCCGGAACCGAGTTCCGTCGCCCCAGCCCCGAAGAGGTCGCCGCGGTCGTCGGCACCCGGGAGGTCGACAAGCCGCAGGTCGATCGCGAAAAGTTCTGGGAGACCGGCGACGCCCCGCAGGGCCCGTGGTCTGCCGACGACGAGGAGGGCGAAACAGGCCCCCGCCCCGAATCGACGGATGACTCTGCCCGTGATGAGCCCTCAGAAGTTCGCGCCGGACAGGGCGGTGCCGGAGCCGAATCGAGCAACGCCGCTGCCGCACCGGCAGAGACAGCATCCTCCGACTTTCCCGTCGATACGTCAGGCGCCGGTGATGTGAACGCCGCGGATGCAGAGACCGATCCCGTTTCGAGCGCGCAACCGGCCTCGCGTCCCGAGCAGGGCGCGTCGCCGTTCGGAGGCACTGACGCTCCGTCCCACAGCGAAGAGCCATCGGTATCGCAGCCTTCGTCCCCGGTCGACGACATCGTCGTTCCCGACCTCTCGGACGAGGACTTCTTCGGCCCTTCTGGCGGCGGTGCGAACCCCGCCTCCTCCGTACCGTCGCCTGCTCAGGAACCGACTCCGGCATTCGATTCGACCGCCCGTGGTGGGGAATCGGAGTCCTATGGCGGACAGTCGTCACGTGACTTCTCCGACGACGAGCCGATGGAGTATGTCCAGCCGCGGTGGGAGGAACCCGTGTGGCACGACGCGCCGCAGCAGTCGGCTCCCGCCGGTGACGACGCCGATTCGACGAGTGCCGGCAGCGGTGCCGTCGATGTCGGTGCCGTCGTCGTCCCGCCGCCCGAGGACGACGAGGGGGACTACCTCGGCGCCTATGGGGATTCCGACATCGATTCCGGGGGAGCAGGGATCGCGAACGGTGCGCAGGGGAACGCTCATCCTCAGGGAAGTGGGAGTGGCTCACCCACCGCGCCCGCAGCCCGAGCGAACGGCGCGAAGCCATTCAAGTCCCGGTTCGCTGCGATCGCCGAACGTCACGGCATGGACACCGGCGGATACTCGGCTGGCATCTCCGGCACTGGCAGCGGTGGGTTCGATGCGCCTGCACCCACGTCGGCGGCGGCACCGGTCGATGCTCAGCCCACCGGTTCCGGTCGGGACGAGGACGAGTATGATCCGGAGACGGACCTCGACATCACCGACGCCCCGCAGGTCGGCGTGGCCGTGATCGCCAAGGTCCTCGGCGGAGAGATCATCGATGAAAGAGACGTATGAGCGCAGTGTATGAGGGTGCCCTCCAGGACCTCGTCGAAGAGTTCGGCAAGCTCCCGGGCATCGGGCCGAAGTCGGCCCAGCGGCTCGCGTTCCACATCCTCCAAGCCGATTCCGGTGATGTGAACGCGTTGGCTCAGGCTCTGAGCAACGTCAAGAAGCGTGTGCGCTTCTGCGAGATCTGCGGCAACGTCTCGGAAGAGGCCGAGTGCACCGTGTGTCAGGACCCGCGCCGTGATCGGACGATGATCTGCGTCGTCGAGGAGCCCAAGGACGTCGTCGCCATCGAGCGCACTCGCGAATACCGCGGTCTCTACCACGTGCTCGGGGGAGCGATCGATCCGATGGCCGGCGTCGGCCCGGACAACCTGCGGATCAAGGAGCTCATGCCTCGCCTGCAGAACGGCGAGGTCACCGAGATCGTCATCGCCACCGACCCCAACCTCGAAGGCGAGGCCACCGCCACCTACCTCGTGCGGCTGCTGAGCACTCTCGGGGTGACGGTGACACGGCTGGCTTCGGGTCTGCCCGTCGGCGGAGACCTCGAGTACGCCGACGAGGTCACGCTGGGCCGGGCGTTCTCCGGTCGCCGCGAAGTCGACTGAGCAGATCCCGCCGCGGCCGAGCAGGCCTCTCAGCGGCCGTTGGTCGTGACGGCTCCCTGAGGCGTCTCCACTCACCCGGCCACCACACTCTGAGGCGACGCCACCCCGCCTGCCAACCTGTTTGCGGTCGAAGAACCGAGGCGAATCCGCGATTTTCGCGATTTCGCCTCGGTTCTTCGACCGCAACTCGTCCGCAGCGGCGGCTCACCTCGCAATATTCTGGTTCGACGCCCTTGACACCTTATCGATTATCGTGAAGCATGTTGTTTATCGATATATCGAGTATCGATAAGAGCAGCCCGAATGCGACCAGACGGAGTGTCCCGGTCGTCGAGATGGAAGGTGTGACCAGTGATGGGTGAAACGAACGGAATGCCGGTGGAGATGACGAAGTCGAGCGAAGGCAAGTCGAGGTCGGGAATGGAATCCGTCATCAGCGGAGTGCTCGGAGTCTACGGCGTGTACTTGGCTTACATTCTCGTCAAGGGACTGATCGCCAACGAGATCGGTATTCGGTTCGAGTTCGCCGATGATGCGTCGGCAGCCATCGACGTCGGAGGCAGCGCGGTTGCTCTCTCCGGTCCCGCTGACGTGACCGTTTCGACGGTGCTGCTCGCTCCCGAGACGATGGTGCTCCTCATCATCTCGAAGCTCACGGTGATCATCGGCCTCATCGGTGCGGCGATCATCTGCTTCCCCATCCTCAGGGACATCGCTCATGGAACGCCCTTCACGTCGCGCGCACTCAAGGCGCTGTCCGTTCTCGCGCTGTCGGTCGCAATTCTCGTCATCATCTACGCGATCGCTGCGACGCTCGGCTCCAACCTCGCCTCGCGCGACCTCGGCATCTCCGACTCTGTCAGCGGCGGTCTCGGAGTCACCCAGGTGTTCCTCTTCCTCGGCATCGCCGGCGGCATCGCGCTCCTGCAGCGCAGCTTCGCATCCGGGCGCAAGGCGCAGGAAGAACTCGAGGGGCTCGTCTGATGCCGGCCGACCTCGGCGAAGGGCGAGTGGTCTGCCACCTCGACGCGCTGCTCACCCAGCGGGAGATGACGCTCACCGAACTGTCGAACGCCGTCGGCGTGTCCCTGGCCAACCTCTCCGTGCTCAAGAACAACAGGGCCAAGGCCATCCGGTACTCGACGCTCGTCGCCCTCTGCGCCGCGCTCGACTGCCAGCCCGGTGACCTCTTCACCGTCACCACGGCGGAGGACTGATCGCGGCCACCGGCGGCTCGGTCAAGCCGGCCAGCACTTTTCGAAGCGAGGAACGTTGGAAAAGTGCTGGCCGGCTTGAGCGAGCGTCGCGAACGGCTGGGGGCGTCGAAAAGTGCTGGCCGGCTTGAGTGAGCGTGGCAATCGGCCTGAAGCGTCGAAAAGTGCTGGCCGGCTTGACCGAAAGAGACCACTGCCCAAGGTGAGACAGGTGTCTGTATGACGGGCACCCCCTCGGCCCGAAGTGCCCACCTCCTACAATGGTGGGGACGCCGGTCCGCCGACGCCGTCTGCCTCACCGCAGCGCTCGGCACTGCGAGAGCAGTCGATCGGCGCAGTCCGCATCAGCGAACAGGAAGAGACTTCAGTGAGCTTAGTCGTCCAGAAGTTTGGCGGGTCCTCGGTTGCCGACGCAGAGTCGGTCAAACGGGTGGCCCAGCGCATCGTCGAATACCGACAAGCCGGCCACGAGGTGGTCGTGGTGGTCTCGGCGATGGGGGACAGCACGGACGACCTCATCGACCTCGCCCAGCAGGTCTCTCCGCTGCCGCCTGCGCGTGAGCTCGACATGCTCCTCACCGCCGGAGAGCGGATCTCGATGGCCGTGCTCGCTATGGCGATCGCCAACCTCGGCTTCGAAGCCCAGTCGTTCACCGGTTCCCAGGCCGGAGTCATCACCGATGAGCAGTTCGGCAAGGCGCGGATCATCGACGTCACTCCGGGGCGGATCCGCTCCGCCCTCGACGACGGCAACATCGCCATCGTCGCCGGATTCCAGGGCGTGAGCCAGACGGCGAAGAACATCACGACGCTCGGCCGCGGCGGCTCCGACACCACGGCCGTCGCCCTCGCCGCCGCCCTCGACGCCGACGTCTGCGAGATCTACACCGACGTCGACGGCGTCTTCACCGCCGACCCTCGCATCGTCTCGACCGCGCGCAAGATCGACGAGATCGGCTTCGAGGAGATGATGGAGATGGCGGCCTCGGGCGCCAAGGTCCTCATGCTCCGGTGCGTCGAGTACGCTCGGCGCTACGACGTCCCGGTCCACGTGCGCTCGTCCTTCTCGCGCAAACAGGGCACCTGGGTGACCGATTCGGCCATCCCCGAAGCATTTCTGCCGGCACGGAGTGCGAAGGCAGCGGAAACAGAAACGGAGTCCACCATGGAACAGGCAATCATCTCCGGAGTCGCGCACGACCGCTCGGAAGCCAAGGTCACGATCGTCGGCGTCCCCGACGTCCCGGGCAAGGCGGCGGAGATCTTCAAGACGATCGCCGCGCAGGAGATCGACATTGACATGATCGTCCAGAACATCTCCACCCGCGAACCGGGGAAGACGGACATCTCGTTCACGCTGCCGAAGACAGACGGAGCGAAGGCCATCGAAGCCCTCGACGGTGCGAAGGCGAAGATCGGCTTCGACCAGGTCCGCTACGACGACCAGATCGGCAAACTCTCCGTCGTCGGCGCCGGCATGCGCTCCCACCCTGGGGTCACCGCGACGCTCTTCGAAGCGCTCAGCGACGCCCAGGTCAACATCGACATGATCTCCACCTCGGAGATCCGCATCAGCGTCGTCACCCGAGCGGACCTGCTCGACGACGCCGTCCGTGCCGCCCATGCGGCCTACGGACTCGACACAGAGGACAACGAAGCAGTGGTCTACGGAGGTACAGGACGATGAGCGTTTCAATCGGAGTGGTCGGAGCCACCGGCCAGGTCGGCGGTGTCATGCTCGACCTCCTCGCCGACGATCCCGGGTTCGAGATCGAGAACCTGCGGCTCTTCGCCTCGGCCCGCTCGGCAGGCAAGGTCGTCGAATTCCAGGGCCGTGAGATCGTCGTCGAGGATGCCGCCGAGGCGGACCCGACCGGACTCGACATCGCCCTCTTCTCCGCCGGCGGGGCGACCTCCCGTGCCCAGTCTGAGCGGTTCGCCGCCGCCGGGGTCATCGTCGTCGACAACTCCTCGGCCTGGCGCTCGGACCCCGAGGTGCCCCTCGTCGTCAGCGAGGTCAACCCCGACGCCCTCGACACTGTGCCCAAGGGCATCATCGCCAACCCCAACTGCACGACGATGGCCGCCATGCCGGTGCTCAAGGCGCTCGACACGGAGGCGGGGCTGACCCGCCTCGTCGTCTCGACCTACCAGGCCGTCTCCGGATCAGGGCTGAGCGGCGTCGAGGAGCTCGCCGGTCAGCTCGAAGCCGGCATCGCCGACGCCCGGGCGCTCACCCGCGACGGCAGCGCCGTCGAACTTCCGGCGCCGAACAACTACGTCGAACCGATCGCCTTCAACGTCCTGCCGATGGCCGGCAGCATCGTCGACGACGGCGAACTCGAGACCGACGAAGAGAAGAAGCTGCGCAACGAGAGCCGGAAGATCCTCGGACTCCCGGACCTCCTCGTCGCCGGCACCTGTGTGCGCGTTCCCGTGTTCACCGGGCACAGCCTGAGCATCCACGCGGAGTTCGCCTCCGACATCACACCCGAGCGGGCCACGGAGATCCTCGCCGAGGCGCCCGGAGTCGTCCTCGACGACGTCCCCACCCCGCTCAAGGCGGCCGGCACCGACCCGAGCTACGTCGGCCGCATCCGCGCCGACCAGTCGGCTCCCGCCGGCAAGGGCCTCGTCCTCTTCGTCTCCAACGACAACCTGCGCAAGGGTGCGGCGCTCAACACCGTCCAGATCGCCGCGCTGCTCGCGGCGAAGCTCGAGGCGCAGGCGGCCTGAGCGGTCGTGCGGTCCCAAGCGGACCGTACTGGGAACCATAAACAGGTCGCTATATATAAATATTTATATTAGTGGCGGGCCCTTCGGCTGAGTACTGTGATCGGAGAGATCACCGACTCGACACGAAAGGCCCGCCATGCGCTTGTCCCGACACCTCCTCCCCGCCGGGTCGATCGGTCTCGTCACCGGCCTGGTCCTCAGCGGGTGCGGCGGCGGGCAGAGCGGGGATTCGGCCGAGCTCTCGGTCGTCACCTCGACGAACGTCTACGCCGACATCATCTCCGCCGTCGCCGGGAACACCGCGGACGTCACGGCGATCATCGACGATCCCAATCAGGACCCGCACTCCTACGAGGCGACGACCCGGGACCGGCTCCGCCTCTCCAAGGCCGACCTCGTCGTCATCAACGGCGGCGGATACGACAGCTTCATGACGACGATGCTCGAGGCCTCCGAAGTCAAACCCGAGGTCATCGACGTCGTCGCACTCTCGGGCCTGCCGGGCTCCGAGGACGCCGCCGGTGAACCGCACTCCCACGACCACGCCGACCACGACAGCGCAGACAACGCCGACCACGACCACGCCGGGCATGGAGAGGACGAGTCCGCAGAGGCCGACGGCCATGCCGGACACGACCACGGGGAGTTCAACGAACACCTCTGGTACTCGGTGCCGACGATGACGAAGCTCGTCGACGATGTCGCGCTCCACCTCGGCGAGGCTCTGCCCGACCAGGCGGAGACGATCACGGCGAACGCGGAGGAGTACACGGACCGCCTCGGCGAGCTGGAGTCGACGATCGCTGCGGTCAAGGACGAGCACGGCGGAGAGAAGGTCGCGGCGACCGAACCGGTGCCGCTGCGGCTCTTCGACGACATGGGGCTCGAGACCATCACGAGTCCCGAATTCCTCGCCGCTGTCGAGGAGGGCAATGACGTGCCGCCCCTTGTCCTCGAGGACGCCGAGGAGCAGATCTCCTCCGGGGAGGCGGTGCTGTTCGGATACAATACGCAGGCGGCCGGACCTCAGGCAGAGCAGCTCAAGGCCACGGCCGAGGGGGCAGGCGTTCCCGTCGTCGACCTCGCCGAGACGATGCCTCAGGGCGCCGAGTACACGGACTGGATGGGCGGGCACATCGACGCGATCGCCACGGCACTCGAAGGGCATGGGCACTGATGATGACAGGGGATTCCGACACGGTGACGAGGACTCGGCCCACCGCCGACGCCGGGCAGGCGAGCCGGTCGCTCCACGGTGGGGGCCCGACCCCCGCGATCAGCCTCCACGATGCCGAGCTGCGTTTCGGCGACCGGGTGCTCTGGCACGATCTCAACCTCGCGGTCGCACCGGGGGAGTTCCTCGCCGTGCTCGGCCCCAACGGCACCGGCAAGACCTCGCTGCTCAAGATCCTCCTCGGCGAGCATGGGCTCTACCGGGGCACCGCCGAGATCGACGGTCACCGGGTCCATTCGGGCAACCCGGCCATCGGCTACATCCCGCAGCAGCGCGGCATCGACCCGCACACGCCGATGCGCGGACGCGACATCGTCCGCATGGGCATCGACGGGTACCGCTGGGGTCCGGGCTGGCCGTCGCGGAAGCGACGGAGGCACGTCGACGAACTCCTCGCCTCGGTGGGGGCCGAGAGCTATGCCGACGCGCCGGCGGGCACCCTGTCCGGGGGAGAGCTGCAGCGGCTGCGGGTCGCCCAGGCGCTCGCGAGCAACCCCTCGGTGCTCCTCTGCGACGAACCTCTGCTCTCCCTCGACATGCACCATCAACAGGTCGTCGCAGGACTCATCGACGAGCAGCGGCGGGCTCGCGACGCCGCGGTCCTCTTCGTCACCCACGAGATCAACCCGATCCTGCCCTACGTCGATCGGATCCTCTACATCGTCGGCGGGCACTTCCTCATCGGCACCCCCGCCGAGGTGATGACCTCGGAATCGCTCACCCGCCTCTACGGCTCTCCCGTCGAGGTGGTCCGCGTCGGCGGTCGCCTCATCGTCGTCGGCGGTGAGGACGAATGCACCGACCATCATGTCCACCACCGGGGTGACGTCCACGCCGATGCACCGGCGGTCACCGAGACGGAACGGGGGTCGATCTGATGTCGATCGCCGAGATCGTCTCCAGCCTGTTCTCCTTCGAGGACTACGGGGAACTCGTCGCCCTGCTCACCAATTCCCTCATCGCCGCCGCCCTCCTCGGCGTCGTCGGCGGTCTCATCAGCGTCTTCGTCATGGCCCGGGACATCCCGTTCGCCGTTCACGGGGTCTCCGAGCTCTCCTTCGCCGGAGCCGCCTTCGCCCTGCTCGTCGGCTTCGACGTCGTCGGCGGGTCGATCGCAGGCTCCATCCTCGCGGCCCTCATCATCGGCATCGGCGGGGCCCGGGCCTCGGAGAAGAACGCGATCATCGGCGTCCTCATGCCCTTCGGGCTTGGGCTCGCGATCCTCTTCCTCGCCCTCTACGACGGGCGCTCGGCGAGCAAGTTCGGGCTGCTGACCGGACAGATCGTCGCGATCACCCCCGGCCAGATCCTCACCCTCATCGTCTGCGCCCTCATCGTCCTCGTGGTCCTCGCCGTCGTGTGGCGGCCGCTCCTCTTCGCCAGCCTCGACCCCGAGGTGGCGCGGGCCAAAGGGGTGCCTGTGTCCGGGCTGACGATCGTCTTCATGCTCGTCCTCGGTCTCGCCGTGGCGCTGAGCGTCCAGGTCGTCGGCGTCCTCCTCGTCCTCGCCCTCCTCATCACGCCCGCTGCCGCCGCTACCCAGGTCTCCGCCTCACCGGTGTGGGTGCCCGTGCTCAGCGTCGTCTTCGCCGTCACCGCCTCGGTCGGCGGGATCCTCCTCGCCCTCGGCTCACCGGTCGTTCCGATCAGCCCGTTCGTCACGACGATCTCCTTCCTCATCTACCTCGTCTGCCGAGTCGTCGGGCACCGCCGGCTCAGCTCCCTCCACCGGCGTCGGGCTGCCCGGGGCGAGGGGGGGCACCGAGCATACGCAGTCGGTGTGACAAGGTCGGTTGGTGCTTGAGGGTATCCGACACCGACTAAACTGTGTCGAATGAAGACACGCGCACTCGCCGTAGGCAGCCTCGCCCTCCCTGCGGCCGCCGGCCTCTGGGGTGCAGGCATCGAGCCCCATCTCTTCGCCGTCCGCCGCCACACCCTGCCGCTGCTGCCGGCCGGACACGAGCCGCTGCGCATCCTCCACGTCTCCGACCTCCACCTCACCTCGTGGCAGAAGCACCGCGCGGCGTGGGTGAGTGCGCTCACCCGCCTCGAGCCCGACCTCGTCGTCAACACCGGCGACAACCTCTCCGCCGACATCGTGCCGCAGGTCCTCGAGGTCTTCGACGGGCTCCTGAACGTCCCCGGCGTCTTCGTCCTCGGCTCGAACGACTTCTTCTCCCCGCAGGCGAAGAACCCCGCGAAGTACCTGCGCTCGCCCTCCGAGGTCAAGCACTGCACGAGCCCCGACCTCGACGTCGACGCTCTCATCAAGGGGTTCGAGGACCGCGGGTGGATCTTCCTCGACAACGCCGAGGCGACCATGGAGATCCGCGGCACCCTGATCGACCTCTCCGGCCTCGGCGATGCCCACATCGACCGCGATCGGATCCGCTGGACCGAGGACGGCGAGCTCGTCCACCCGCGCTTCGATCGGGCGGCTGACCTCAAGGTCGGCGTCACTCACGCCCCATACTCGCGGACTCTGGAGGCGTTCGCCTCGGCGGGGGCGGACCTCATCATGGCCGGGCACACCCACGGAGGGCAGATCCGGGTGCCGTTCTGGGGCGCACCGGTGACGAACTGCGACCTCGATCGGACACGCGCACGCGGCGTGTTCCCCTATCGGGGTTCGACCGTCGAGATCTCTGCAGGGCTCGGCTTCTCACCGTTCTCACCTGTGCGTTTCGCAGCCCGACCCGAAGTCAGCCTGCTTACGCTCGTGCCCAGGACGTAGCACTTTCACCGTTCTCTGAGACGGCGCTCAACTCCGGTTGGTTAAACTTGGTTTCATGGTGTCTCCTGAGTCAAATCCCGAACCGACCAAGATGGCGGCCTTCCTCCAGTTCGTCGCGGTGAGCGCGGTGGCCGGAATCGTGGCCGCCGGTCTTGCCATCCCCGGCGTCGGTGTCGCCACTGCCAGCGCGAACAGCGCCGTCGAGATCTTCAATGCGCTGCCGGCCACGCTCGAGGAGCGCGACCTCGGCGAGAAGTCGACGATGCTCGCCGCCGACGGCTCGAAGATCGCTGACTTCTACTGGCAGAACCGCGTCGAGGTTCCCCTCGACCAGATCTCCCAGGAGATGCAGGACGCGACGATCTCGGTCGAGGACTACCGGTTCTTCGAACACGGAGGCATCGACCTCGAGGGCATCGCCCGCGCGGCGGTGCACAACATGGTCTCCTCGACGACGCAGGGCGGTTCGACGCTGACTCAGCAGTACGTGAAGAACGTGCTGGCCGAGAACGCCCACGCGGAATCGAACCGGGAAGGCGTGGAGGCCGCCAGGGAGTCCAAGGGCACGGCAGGCTACGCGCGCAAGCTGCGTGAGGCGAAGCTCGCCGTTGCGGTGGAGAAGAAGTACGACAAGAAGGAGATCCTCAACCGCTACCTCAACATCAACAACTACTCGGGATCGCCGAACGTCTACGGCGTGCAGGCAGCGGCTTACCGCTACTGGGGCATCGACGCGAAGGACCTCAACATCCAGCAGTCGGCGATGCTCGCCGGCATCGTGCAGAACCCGTCGGCGTTCAATCCCGAGCGCTTCCCCGACGCCGTGCTCGAGCGCCGCAACGTCGTGCTCGGGCAGATGCTCAAGTACGGTCACATCACGCAGAAGCAGTACGACGAGGCAGTCAAGACCGGCCTCGACCTCAAGATCAGAGAGACCCCGAACGGCTGTTCGGCGGCGGAGAACAGCGCCGCGTTCTTCTGCAACTACGTCGTCAACGTCATCAAGAACGACGAGAGCTTCGGCAAGACCGTCGAAGATCGCATCGCCACCCTCCAGCGCGGCGGCCTGACGATCAAGACCAGCCTCAATCCCGACATCCAGAAGATCGCGGACAAAGAGGTCAAGAAGCGCGTCCCCGTCGGCGATCCCTCGGGAGCCGGCCATGCCCTCGTGACGATCGAACCGGGTACCGGTGAGGTCATCGCCATGGCTCAGAACCGTGAGTACACAGAGGGCGAGGTCGAGAAGAAGGACAAGAACAAGAAGACGAACATCAACTACACCGTCGACAAGAAGCACAACGGCGGTGCCGGCTTCCAGGTCGGTTCGACGTGGAAGCCGTTCGTGCTGGCCACGTGGCTGAAGTCGGGCAAGAGCCTCAACGCCTCGGTGAATGCGACCAAGCGCAACTTCCCGGCGAGTTCGTGGAAGTACAGCGGCTGTCCCAACATGGCCGGTGACTGGGATCCGAACAACGCCGGCGACGGTTCGGGCAAGGGCTCGATGACGGTGCTCAACGCCACGAAGAACTCGGTGAACACCGGGTATGCGGCCATGGGCAACCAGCTCAACATGTGCAAGATCATGGACACCGCGATGGATCTCGGCATCCGCTACGGCAGCGGAGAGAAGCTCGACTACGCCGACAAGTCCGGCTTCATCCAGGCGCTCTCCCCGTCGTCGATCCTCGGCACCACGGAGACGACCCCGATCGCGATGGCCGCGGCGTTCGCGACCTTCGCCAACGACGGGAAGTTCTGCGGACCGAAGCCGATCCTCGAGATCACGGACCGCAACGGCAAGAACATCGACGTCCCGGGCGAGGAGTGCAAGCAGGTCCTCGACAAACAGGTCGCGCGCGGCGTCGCCTACGCGCTGACGCAGACATTCAAGGGCGGTACGACCAGCAGTCTGGGAATCGGAGTGCCCGCCGGTGCGAAGACCGGTACGACGAACTTCGAGGTCGGCCACACCTGGCTGCTCGGATTCACCAAGACCCTGTCGACGGCTGTGTGGACCGGTGACCCGCGAGGCACCCGCGACTGGCGCAAGAACGGCAAGGGCAAGGTGCGCGGTCAGATCTACGGTGCGACAATCTCCGGTAAGACCTGGCAGGCGTTCATGAGCAAGGCCGTCAAGGAGACCAAGGGCAACACCGGATTCCCGAAGCCGAGCTCGAAGTACTTCCAGGGCGGGGGCTCCGGTGGCGGAGGCGGTTCGTCATCGACCGGCACCAACCGCGGCGGCGGAGGCGGAAACGGCGGCGGCGGTTCCTCCAACGGCGGCGGAGGCGGCGGCGACCGTGGCAACGGCGGTGGCGGCGGCAACGGCGGCGGTGGAAACGGCGGCGACGGTGGCGGCGACAACGGCGGCGGGGGAGACGAAGCTCCCGGCCTCGGCGGCAACTGAGTCGACGGCGGCTGACATCGGTGGGGCGGAACGATCTTCTCGATCGTTCCGCCCCACTCGCGTCTGCGACGTTCCCGTCGCCATTGTTCCGCCTTCTCCGCTAGTGTGGGGTGGGGCAATGAGCGACGCGTGAACACGCGCCGAGACTGCCAGCCCGCCCGGGCCGAGACACGTGCACCGGGTGCCGACGAACCGAGTAGGAGAGCCATGACCAAGTGGGAATACGTCACCGTTCCGCTCATCGTCCATGCGACGAAGCAGATCCTCGATCAGTGGGGTGAGGACGGCTACGAACTCGTGCAGGTCGTGCCGGGGCCGGACAACAACGGTCTCGTCGCCTACCTCAAGCGCCCCAAGCCCTGACCCCCGCTCAGCAGTCTGCACTCTTCGTCGAAGGAGACCACCCATGTCGACCGTCCTTGACCGCATCAGCGAACTCGGCCTCGAGCTGCCGAAGGTCGCAGCCCCCGCCGGCGTCTACGTCCCGGCCCTGCGCACCGGCAACTACGTCTACACCTCCGGTCAGCTGCCGGTCGTCGACGGTGCGCTGCCGACGACGGGCCACCTCGGCGCCGAGGTCGACGTCGACACCGGCTACCAGCTGGCGCGGATCGCCGGGCTCAACGCTTTGGCCGCGATCGCCTCGGTGATCGGCGACCTCGACAAGGTCGTGCGCGTCGTCAAGGTCACCGGCTTCGTCAACTCCACCGACGACTTCACCCAGCAGCCGTCGGTCATCAACGGCGTCTCCGAGCTCTACGGGGAGATCTTCGGGGACAAGGGCCAGCACGCCCGCAGCGCCGTCGGAGTCAACACGCTGCCGCTCGGCACTCCCGTCGAGGTCGAGGTCGTCGTCGAGGTCGAGGACGATGCCGCTTAGCGGACGCTCCCTCCCGGTCTCCACGGAACTCACCTGGCTGCTCGACCTCTGGCGCTCAGAGGGACGACGGCCGGTTCCCGAGCCCCCACGGCCCGCCTCGGCGATCATCCTCGTCCGCGACACCCGTGAGGGGCTCGAGACGTTCGTGACGCGTCAGCTCGACGCGCGCGGCGTCGAGGACCGCAACCGCTGGGCCTACCCCGTCGGGGACCTGCGCCCGAGCGATCTGCGCAAGCTGCCGGTCACCGGATGGAAGTCGTCCCGGTGCGCGATGACGCTGAGCATCGAGAACAAGTCACGCGCCCTGCAGCAGTTCTCCGCTGCCGCGCGCGTCGCCTTCGCCTCGACCGGGGTGCTGCTGGCAGAGAACGTCGACCACGACCTCGTCGCGAGTCCGCAGACGGAATGGCAGGCGACACGGTATCGCCTGCTCTCGAACGAGGTGTCGTGGTCGCAGGTGCTGCGCGAGCGGGACCTGCGGCTGCGCCCCGACCTCCTCAAGCCGTGGCTGCGCTGGATCAACACGGCGACCCAGCTCCACCGCTTCGACACCACGTACTTCCTCGCCGCCGTGCCCTTCGGCCAGGAAGTCGACTTCCTCGCTTCGAACGAGAGCTCGGGCGGGTGGAAGCGACCCGAGGAGATCCTCGCCGACGCCGCCGACGATCCCGACCGGATCAGCGCGAGCACGCGGCTGATCGTCGAGAGCCTGCAGACCGTTCCGACCGTGGGAGCGGCCATGGCCCAGGTCCGCGACGTCCACCCCCTGCGTCCGGAGATCGCCGACGAGGACGGCGAATGGCGGCTCGTCATCCACCCCCGCCGGGACTTCCACCAGAAGGGCACCCTGCGCGACCGCGATGTGGCCGTCGGCGACGATGAGGAAGAGGACCGCACCGGGCTGATGAGCCTGGGCGCCGACGACGATGACCCGACCAGCGCAGACGAGGACACCGACGACTCATGAGGATCCGTGCGAACAACCCGTCCCCGATGACCCTGACCGGGACGAACACCTATGTGCTCACCTCCCGCGACGACACCGCGGCCGTGATCGTCGACCCCGGACCAGAACTCGCTGAGCACCGTGAGCGCTTCCTCGCCGAGGTGGGGGACCGGAGGCTGGCGGGCATCGTCCTCACCCACCAGCATGCCGATCATTCCGAGATGCTCGGCAGCGTCGCCGACTGGGCGCCCGAGGTGCCCGTCTACGCTGTCCTCGACCGGTTCGCCCGCCACACCCCACCGGTGGCCGACGGCGATCGCATCGTCTTCGGGGATGATCCTCTCGACGTGATCGAGGTCGTCGCGACGCCGGGGCACACCGGTGACAGCATCAGCCTCCTCCATGACGGCGTCCTCTACAGCGGCGACACCATCCTCGGTGAGGGGACGACGATAGTCACCCACCCCGAGGGGTCGCTCGGGGACTACCTGGTGAGTCTCGATCGCCTCCGCGAGCTCTATGACTCAGGGGCGTATGCGCGCATCGAACCGGCCCACGGCCCGACGATCGACTCACCCGCCGAGGTGATCGACCACTACCGCGACCACCGCCGTGAGCGCATCGCCCAGGTCAGGGCCGCGCTCGAGCAGGGCGCGACGACCGCGGCCGAGGTCTGCGACATCGTCTATCACGACGTCGACCCGCGGGTCCGCGGAGCCGCCGAGCAGATTGTGCGCGCCCAGCTGAGCTACCTCGGCGCCCTGTCCCCGGACGACGCATAGGACAGGGGCACCAGGCGAGGTGCCGCCCGACCCGACCGCCTCGGTGAGGAAGTGGTGCCCGGCCAAGTTGTTGATGCCCGGCCAGGTTGTGGTCGAAAAACCGAGGAGAATCGGCCGTTTTGGCTCATTTCCCTCGGTTTATCGACCACAAACGCTGGGGTGAAGGGGGGGGGGGGGGGAGACGTCGCTGAAGGCCCCGGCAGACGGCGAACGCCCCGACAGTGACTGTCGGGGCGTTCGCAGTCTGCGACCGGTCGAACCGGCCGGCATGATCAGCGGGCGCGGTTGCGCATGCGCTCCATGTCGAGGATGACGACCGAGCGGGCCTCGAGGCGGATGAAGCCGCGGGCGGCGAAGTCGGCCAGCGCCTTGTTCACGGTCTCACGGGAAGCGCCGACGAGCTGCGCGAGCTCCTCCTGTGTGAGGTCGTGGGCGACGAGGACGCCGTCGGGAGCCGGCTTCGAGAAGCGGGCGGCGAGGTCGAGCAGCGCCTTGGCGACACGACCGGGGACGTCGGAGAACACGAGGTCGCCGACGGTCTCGTTCGTCCGGCGTAGGCGCTGGGCGAGTGCCTTGAGGAGGTTGAGTCCGGCCTGCGGACGGTCCTTGAGCCAGGTCGTGAGGTCTTCGTGCTTGAGGCTGAGAAGTTCGGACTGGGAGACCGCGGTGACGGAGGAGGACCGCGGGCCCGGATCGAAGAGGCTGAGTTCGCCGATGATCTCACCCGGTCCGACGACGGAGAGGAGGTTCTCGCGGCCGTCGGAGGACTCGCGGCCGATCTTGAGCTTTCCGGTGGAGACGATGTAGAGCTCGTCTCCGGCGTCGCCTTCGTGGAAGAGCACGGTGCCCCGGCGGAGGCTCCGCGGCTTCATGAACTTCATCAATGCGCTCGTCGATTCGTCATCGAGTCCGGCGAAAAGCGTTGCGCCCCTCACAACTTCAATATCCACAGTGTCCTCCTTGTGATGGTCTCCACACATAAATCTACCTGGTCAAGGGTACCTGGACCACCAAATACGCGCGGGTCGTGGGAATTGAGGGTCCCTTGTGTCGTTTCCTCGGCCCTCGCCGAGGTGGGTCACGGTTGCGTGCGCACGCTGTGAGCCGGACAACTGCGGTATCGGCTCCTGCGGATTAGAATCGACACTTGTGTTGACCGTGGCAGAGAAGAGCGCGCGCAGGTTCGCCAAGGAGACCCCCCTGGGGAAGACGCGCCGCGCGCGGAAGATCAATCGGATCCTCGCCGAGGTCTACCCCAACGCGAAGTGCGAACTCGACTTCGAGACCCCATTCCAACTTCTCATCGCCACCGTGCTCTCGGCGCAGACGACGGACATTCGCGTCAACGCCGTCACCCCGGGACTCTTCGCCGCCTTCCCCGACGCGCACGCACTTGCGGTCGCCAACCTCGGCGAGGTCGAGGAGCTCATCCGCTCGACCGGGTTCTACCGGGCCAAGGCTCGCAACATCGTCAAGCTCGCGAACGACCTCGTCGACGACTACGACGGCGAGGTGCCGCGGACGATGGAGGAGCTCGTCAAGCTCGCAGGGGTCGGGCGGAAGACGGCCAACGTCGTCCTCGGCAACGCCTTCGACACCCCCGGCATCACCGTCGACACGCATATGGGCCGCCTCGCCCGGCGGTTCGGGTGGACGACGGAGACCGACCCGGTCAAGGCCGAGGAGGACATCGCCGCGCTCTTCCCGACGAAGGAGCTCACGCTGCTCTCCCACCGGGTGATCTTCCACGGCCGCCGGATCTGCCACTCTCGCAGACCGGCGTGCGGGGCCTGCCCGCTGATGGCGCTGTGCCCGTCGTTCGGCATCGGCGAACTCGACCCGGTCAAGGCCGAGGCGATGCTCAAGTACGAGATGGCTCCCTTGGCATGAGCGAATTCCTCGACGGCCTCAAGGGACCCGGGAGGCATGCTGCTGACGGTGGAGTCCCCGTTGCCGACGGGGCGGTCCCGACTGCCGACGCCGAGGCGGTTCCGCCGAGGTCGGCGGATCCGCAGCGCGCGGACGATCCGGAGCTGCGCGACCAGCTGGCGCGTCTCGCCGAGTCGAAGGGGTCACCGCTGTGGCTGCGCCGCGCGAAGGCCCGCGGCGATGCCGTGGTCCGCGACGCCGCTGTCCTCATGCTCTTCGGCCGCGGCGGCGCCCCGCGCACGGATGCCGGTCGAGCCGCCCTGCCGCACCTCGAGGAGAAGGGCGTCGCCGACGTCGACATCGTCCTCCTCCAGCGCGCGAGCACCCTGCGCCTCCACGCCGGGCAGGTCGCCTTCCCCGGTGGGGGTCGCGATCCCGAGGACGACTCGATGGCCGCCGCCGCGCTGCGTGAGGCCGAGGAGGAGGCCGGCATCGTCCCGGCCAGCGTCGACGTCCTCGGTCAGCTCGAGCCCCTCTACATCCCGGTGAGCAAGTTCCAGGTCACCCCCGTCGTCGGCTACTGGGCGGTGCCCGGGGTCGTCGCCGTCATGGACGAGGCCGAGTCGTATTCCGTCTACCGGGTCGCGATCGCCGACCTCGTCGCCCCCGCCAACCGCGGCAGCTTCTCGAGGCCTGATCTCGCGATCACCACCCCGGCCTTCGACGTCGGCGTGCTCAAGGTGTGGGGCTTCACCGCGGGCATCCTCGACTTCGCCCTCGACGAACTCGGTTGGGCGCTCGACTGGGATCGCAAGGCCGCCATCGACATCGACTACTGAGCCGGGACGCAGGCCGGACGTCCCCGCGGGGACGTCCAAAACGCGAATGGCGCCGAGTCCCACGCGGGGACTCGGCGCCATGCCTGTCGATGGTGGTCGGGTCAGTACCTCGGACCCGAGGGGTTCGTCAGCGCCCGCTTGACCGCGGCGACGATCGACTTCGCCGAGGCGATCGCCCCGCCCGGAACCGGGTTGCCCTTCTTCAGCAGCGGGACGGCGATGAGCACGAGGATGACGGCGATGACGGCGAGGATGCCGAAGATGATGAGGAAGCTCGCCCACCACGGCCAGTCCAGTCCTTCGCGGAACGCTGCGGCTCCGGCGAAGATCACCATGAACGACCCGAGGAACAGGAAGAACAGGGCCGCGAGCGCCAGGGCCGATCCGATCCCCAGGTTCTTCGCCCCGGCGGTGGCCTCGGCCTTCGCCAGCGCGAGCTCCTCCTCGGCGATCGCCTTGGAATCGTCGCCGATGTCCTTGATCAGTTCGCTGATCGACCTCTCGGCCATGAGTGCTCCTATCGCCAGAAACGTTGTGACAATCTTTCTCAAGAGTAGTCTGAACGTCCCTCGTCACCAAAGACGTCTGAGCTCAGTGTCGACTCACGATTTCGCCACCGATTCCTCGATGAGCTTCATCACCGACGAGTCGGCCAGCGTCGTGGCGTCACCGACCTCACGGTTCTCGGCGACGTCCTTGAGCAGACGGCGCATGATCTTGCCCGACCGGGTCTTCGGCAGCTCGGAGACGATGTGCACCTGCTTGGGCTTGGCGATCGGACCGATCTCCTTGCCGACGAACTGGCGCAGCTCCTCGGCGGTCTCCGGACCGTCGTCGACTCCGCCGACGGTGATGACGAACGCGATGACAGCCTGGCCGGTCGTGTCGTCGGCGGCACCGACGACCGCCGCCTCGGCGACGGAGGGATGGGCGACGAGGGCGGATTCGATCTCCGCGGTCGAGAGGCGGTGCCCGGAGACGTTCATGACGTCGTCGACGCGGCCGAGGAACCAGATGTCCCCGTCCTCGTCACGGCGCGCACCGTCCCCGGCGAAGTACGTGTTCTCGAACCGGGACCAGTAGGTCTCCTTGAAGCGCTCGGGGTCCTTCCAGATCCCGCGCAGCATCGACGGCCACGGCTGCCGGATGACGAGGAGGCCGCCTTCGGGGCCGGCAGGGTTCTCCCCGGTGTCGTCGACGACGTCGACGGAGATGCCGGGGATCGGACGCTGCGCCGATCCCGGCTTCGTCGCGAGCACCCCGGGCAGGGGCGCGATCATGTGGGCGCCGGTCTCCGTCTGCCACCACGTGTCGACGATCGGGCAGCGCTCCCCGCCGATGACGCGGTTGTACCAGCGCCAGGCTTCGGGGTTGATCGGCTCGCCGACGCTGCCGAGGAGGCGCAGGCTGCTCAGGTCGTACTTCGCGGGGATCTCCTCGCCCCACTTCATGAACGTCCTGATCGCCGTCGGCGCGGCGTAGAGCGTCGTCACCTTGTTCTTCTCGACGATCTCCCACCAGCGGCCCTGGTCGGGCGTGTCCGGTGTGCCCTCGTAGATGACCTGCGTCATTCCTGCGGCGAGCGGTCCGTAGGCGACGTACGAGTGACCGGTGACCCAGCCGACGTCCGCAGTGCACCAGAAGACATCGGTCTCGGGCTTCGCGTCGAAGACGGACTTCATCGTGTAGAGGACCTGGGTGAGGTAGCCGCCGGAGGTGTGGAGGATGCCCTTGGGCTTTCCCGTGGTGCCGGAGGTGTAGAGGATGAAGAGCGGGTTCTCGGCTTCGAAGAACTCGGCCTCATGCTCGGGGCTCGCCTTGTCGACGGTGTCCTGCCACCACTGGTCCCGGCCCTCGGTCATCTCGACGTCCTGGCCGGTGCGGCGGACGACGATGACGTGCTCGACCGGGGTGTCGCCGTGGGAGAGCGCCTCGTCGACAGCCGGTTTGAGGCTCGTCTCCTTGCCGCGACGGTAGCTGCCGTCGGCGGTGATGACCACGCGCGCCTCGGCGTCGATGATCCGCGAGCGCAGGGCGTCGGCGGAGAAGCCGCCGAAGACGACGGAATGGGCAGCGCCGAGGCGGGCGCAGGCGAGCATCGCGATGATCGCCTCAGGGATCATCGGCAGGTAGATCGCGACCCGGTCTCCGGCCTCGACCCCGAGTTCGGTGAGTGTGTTCGCCGCCTTCGACACCTCGGCGAGGAGCTCGGCATACGTCAGCGTCCGGGAGTCCCCGGGCTCGCCTTCGAAGTTGATGGCCACCCGGTCGCCGTTGCCGGCGAGGACATGCCGGTCGAGGCAGTTGTACGCGACGTTGAGCTTTCCGTCGGCGAACCACTTGGCGAACGGCGGGTTCGACCAGTCGAGCACCTCGGTGAAGTCGTCCTTCCAGTCGACGAGTTCACGGGACTGCTCGGCCCAGAAGCGCTCGAAGTCCTCGGCACCGCGCTCATAGGCGTCTTCCCTGACATTGGCGGCGGCTGCGAACTCCTGTGGCGGGGCGAAGGTCTCGGTCGCCTCGGCGCTGTCGGTCATGATTCCCTCCGGCTTCTTTGATGGAACGAAGATTCCCTCCGACTGTATACCCGCAGAGGTGACGCCGGTCACCCTGACCCCGGTGATGAGCGGGGGTGAGCGGGGGTAGTCATGACGGGTCCCATGTGCTAAAGCGGTGTGCGGCGGAGCTTCGGCAAGGGGACTGGCGGCGAAGAATTGGGTGCGCACGGGTGCCGGGGTCTGCAAGGATGGCCCTAGGTCTGCCAGGATGGACCCCGCAGACAGCACAGTGTCCCTTCGATCGACTGGAGCAAGCGATGAGTTCGCCGCACCATCCCACAGGACCAGGAGCGCCGCAGTGGCGCGACCAGCCGGGACCCCACCCCGGACCCAACAGCCAGCCGCCCGCCGGCGGTCAGTACGGACAGGGCCCGGGAGGTCAGGCCCCCGGTGGCCAGTACGGACAGGGCCCGGGAGGTCAGGCCCCCGGCGGCCAGTACGGACAGGGACCGGGTCCGTATGGTCCGGACGCCCAGGGCGGGCAGCCGACTCCGTACGGATCCGGTCCGGGACCCTATGGTTCGGGACCCGCGCAGTACGGTTCGGGGCCGGGGCCCTACGGTTCGGGGCCGGGACAGTACGGCCAGGCGCCAGGCCAGTATGGGTCGGGACCGAGCCAGTACGGGTCGGGCCCAGGACCCTACGGGTCCGGACCGGGGCAGTTCGGGTCGGGACCCGCCCCGCAGCGTCCTCGCCGCACGGGACCCGGGCTTGTCGGCCCGCTCACCCTGCGCGACCTCTTCCTCCTCTTCGCGGGCCTGCTCGCACTCATCGTGCTCTTCGTGCCCTACAAGAACTACGACATCATCACGATGCCGCTGTGGTCGTGGAACATCGATTCGATGGGGACGCTCGTCTTCGTCGTGCTCGCCATCCTCCTCATCGTCGGGGCCGTGCTCATGAACAAGTTCGGCAACGGTCGGATGCGTGTGGGATCGCTCGGCCTCGACCAGTTCATCTCCGTCCTCTCCTCGGTCGCGTTCGCCTTCGCGTTCGTCCAGCTCATCACCTCGGCGCCGTACTGGAGCGTCGGCGCCTACCTCGCGTTCTTCGCCGCGCTCATCGCGTTCTTCGCCGGTGTCTTCACGATGCTGCCGTTCTTCGCCGCTGAGTTCGCCGGACGCGAGGACGTCCCCGCCCACGCCAAGGCGCGCCCGGTGACCAAGACCGCTCAGCATCCCGCGCCGCAGGCCCACGTGCCCGGCGGATTCGACGGCGGGTACGGCAGCGGCCCCCACCCCGGTGCGCAGGGACCCCAGGGTCAGGGTGGCCCCGGCGGGGTCGGCCCGGGCCAGTACGGGCAGGCCGCGCCCGGTCAGGGCGGCCCGAGCCAGTACGGCGCCCCGCAGGGCGGCTTCGGCCAGCCCGGCTACGATTCGGCACAGCCCAACTGGGGATCCGACCAGCCCTCGTACGACGCAGGGCAGCAGGGTGGACCGGGCGAGCAGGCCGCGTCCGGCCGGCACGCCTACTCCGATGATGCGGGCAGCCCGTTCACCGGTGGAACCCCGCGCCCGCAGGCCTCCTTCGCCCCGCCGGCCGAGGACCGCTCCTCCGGCACCGATGACGCCTCGGGACAGCCGGTGCAGAGCACGGGATCCGGGCAGACGTACCTCGGCGACCAGCATCCGCGGGACCCGCGGCATTCGCAGAGCGAGCCGACGCAGACCTTCGGGCTGGGCACCGAACCCGAGGAGTCCGCGTGGACGTCGACCGCCTCGGCCGCCGAGCCGACTCCGGCGGCATCGCCCACGGCATCGCAGACCGATGCTGACGACGCGTCTGCGGCACGTCGCGACGGGACCGCTGGTGACGGCAGTGCCGACGCCGCGGCCCCGCAGACCAACGCCGATGACACCGTGGCGATCAGCCGGACCGTCGTCGAGAGCGGCCCGACCTCGACCGAGGAGGAGACCATCACCTCGGTCTCCGAGCGCCGCCGCGGACGCCATTCCGCACCCGAGTCCACCTCGGAGACCGAGACCTCGGCCAGCGCCGCGTCACCGGATTCCGAGGCACGGTCGGGATCGAGCACGGTCTCGCAGCCCGGCACGGTGACCTCGTCGACCGTGACCTCGGCCGACGAGCCGGGCCCCGGCCCGCTCGGGGTCTTCGACGGCGGCACGAAGGCCGCCGCGTCTCAGGGCACAGAGTCCCGGTCGGCAGCTGCCTCACCCGAATCGAGGGAGGGTGCGTCCACGGACGCGACGTCTTCTAATGCGGCGTCCGCGAACACGACATCGTCAGACGCGACGACGACCTCCGCATCCGCCGAGGCCGACGAGAGCAACATCCGCTCGACCGAGGCGACCGTTGTCAACGCCGAGGGCGTCGTCGAGACCGATCCCGGTGCGGATCCCACCGGCAAGGAAGCTCCCGAGTCGAGGACGGATGACTCCCGCTCCTCGACCGAGCGCCGAGGCGTCGTCGCCGCATCGAGCGGAGTCACCGTCGCGTCGGGAGACGACGTGACGACCACCGAGGCTGAGTCCGAGACCGAGCGGAGCGCGACGACGGGCGACCGCGTTGCTGGCTCGGGCGACGGCGACTCGTCCGACCGCGCTCCGGACTCGGCCGACCGCGGGTCGGCCGGTGACCGGCGACCCGAAGGCCAGGGCTCGACCGAGACCGTCAGCCGCGAGACCGTCGGCGACGAGACCGTCCAGGTCGACGCCGTGACCTCCCAGGGAGGCGGTGCCTCGGCGGAGCCGACGACCGAGCGGACCACCCCGCCGGACTCCGACGAACCGACGCAGTACGTGCCGATGACGAACTACCGGGACTCCTCGGAGCAGCGGACCGCCTCGGCGGATGGGGAGTCGTCGGACCGCAGCGCATCGGGCTCGAGGGAGGACCGGCAGGCGTCGGACTCCGCGGAGACGACCGAGGAGAAGACGGTCATCCAGGCGTTCTGGTTCGCCGTTCCCGAACCGCGCGAGGCCGTCGACGCGAAGACCGGGATGCCCGTCTTCACGATCTACCCGGGTGACTGGTTCCTCGCGCTCGAGGATCACGGGACGTCGTTCACGGTCCGTGACTCCGACGGCAAGGAGGGCGTGCTGCGCAACCTCGAAGGGATCCAGCGCGGCTGACTCGTGTGCCGAGGCTGTGGACGGTGCGGCCGGTCAGCGCCGCACCCGAGCAGCCGTGAGGCGCGCACCCGGCGTCGCACGTCCGGTCTGACCGGGCGCGATGCGCTGGCGAAGCGATGAGGGGCGGCCCCTTGTGACTTGTGTCCACAGGCGCCGCCCTTCGTCGTCCCCGTCCACAGCCCTGGCCCGACCACTGGTCGCAGCCGCCGCATCGGGGCCAGTCTGGGCGCATGGAGATCGCGCTCATCACCGACCTCGGCGCCATCACGGAGGAATGCGCCCGTGTCGCCGAGAGCATCGGCGTCGACCTCAAGGTCCTCCCACCCGATTCGGGCGGGTGGCAGAAGGCGGCGCTCATCCTCCTCGGCGAGGACGTCACCGAGGTGCCCGCCACCGACGGTGCGGACCGGATCCTCGTCGTCCTCGACGGCGACGAGACCGTCTCGGCGTGGCGGCGGGCCGCGCACCTCGGCGTCGAACAGCTCGCGATGCTGCCCTCGGCCGCGGAATGGCTGAGCCAGCGGATCATCGCCGCCGTCGAACCCCCGGTGACCCCCGGGGTCACGGTCGGCGTCGTCGCCGGCTGCGGCGGGGCGGGCGCCTCGGTGCTCGCCTGCGCCCTGGCCAGGCGGGCCGGCGGCGAGGTCCCTACGGTCCTCGTCGACGCCGACCCGCTCGGGGGAGGCCTCGACCTCGTCCTCGGCGCCGAACAGGTCCCGGGACCGCGGTGGTCGGACCTCAGCGCCTCCCGCGGGCAGCTGCGCCCCTCGGTCCTGCGCCAGGCCCTGCCCGTCCACGACGGCCTGGCGATCCTCTCGTGGGGACGCGACGACACCCTCGACCTCGACCCGGAGATCTTCGACGACGTCCTCTCCGCCGCCGCCCAGGCCTTCGACCTCGTCATCGTCGACCTGCCCCGCCACGCCCCACCGCAGTGGACCAGGCGCTGCCACCACGTCCTCCTCGTCGCCCCCGCCCGGGTGCGTTCGGCCGTCGCCGCCTCCCAGGTCGCCAAGCGCCTCTCGCACTCCCACCCCGACGTCCGCCTCGTCGTCCGGGAGACCGGCAGCGGCGGACTCGACGCCGACCTCCTCGCCGACTCGATCGGACTCGGCCTCGCCGGCAGCATCCGCGACGACCGCGGGCTCTCGGCCGCCGTCGACCGCGGTGAGGGCATCCCGGGCGGGGCGAGGCTCGGCCGCCTCGTCGACCGCCTGCTCGGGGAGTGGGTGGGATGAGCGAATGGCTCGACGCCTCCCTCGTCGCCGAGGTGCGCAAGACCCTGCTCGACAATCCCGGACCGGTGACGACGGCCGCCGTCGCCGAGGCGGTCCAGCGCACCGGCCGCGTCCTCGGATCCGCGGCCCTCCTCGACCTCGTCACCCGGCTCTCGGCCCAGCTGTCGGGAGCCGGTCCCCTCCAGGCCGTGCTCGACGTCCCCGGCACGACCGACGTCTTCGTCAACGGCCCCCGGGAGGTCTTCGCCGACACCGGTGCGGGCCCGGCCCGGCTCGAGCTCTCCCTCGGCTCCGAGGAGGACGTGCGCTCGCTCGCGGTGCGCCTGGCCGCCCTCGGCGGGCGCCGCCTCGACGATTCGAGTCCCTTCGTCGACGTCCGCCTCCCCGACGGGGTGCGGATGAACGCGATCGTCCCGCCGATCTCGGGGGAGCACACGTCGATCTCCTTCCGCGTGCCCCGGCGTTCAGGCTTCACCGTCGACGACCTCCGCGCCGACGGATTCATCCCCGCCGAGGTCGCAGCCCTGGTCACCGAGGCCGTGGGCTCACGGGCGAACATCCTCATCTCCGGGGGCACCGGCACCGGCAAAACCGTCCTCCTCGGCGCCCTCCTCGGCCTCGTCGACCCGCTCCACCGCATCGTCGTCGTCGAGGACTCCCGCGAACTCATCGTCGGCCACCCCCACGTCGTCCAGCTCGCCGCCCGCCAGGCCAACGTCGAAGGCGGCGGCGAGGTCACGCTCACCGACCTCGTCCGCAACGCCCTGCGGATGCGCCCCGACCGCCTCGTCGTCGGCGAATGCCGCGGCCCCGAGGTCCGGGACATGCTCACCGCCCTCAACACCGGGCACGAGGGCGGGTGCGCGACGATCCACGCGAACACCGCCGAGGCCGTCCCCAGCCGCCTCGCCGCGCTCGGGGCGCTTGCCGGAATGAGCCCGCAGGCCGTGCACTCCCAGTTCGCCACCGCCATCGACCTCGTCATCCACCTGCGCCGGGTCGGGGTCGACCGGGGCCTGACCGAACTCGCCATCCCCACCCGGGACACCGGCGAGTCCCTGACGATGGAACCCGTGTGGGGGCGAGCCTCCCCGCGCTCGCCCGGGGAATTCAACCGGCGGGCGCTCGCCCGCTTCGAGGCCGTGCTCGAGCAGAGGTCGACATGATCCTCCTCCTCGCCGTGCTCGTCGCGGCCGGCATCGTCCTCGCCGCCCCCTCCGACCCCGGCGTGCGGCTGCGCGAACTCCTCACCCACCCCCGCCGAGGCGGGTCCGCGGTCCCCGTGTCCCCTCGCCGAGGCGGGCGCCGGGGTGCCGATGACGAAGCGGAGCGGCTGTGGGCGATCGGGGCGGTCGAGAACTGCGCGCATCTGCTCCGGGTGGGCATGACGCCGCAGGCGGTGATGGCGACCCTGAGCAGGCAGGACGAGCGGCTGCGCCCGATCTCGCGGGCGATCGCGCTCGGGGAGGACCCGGGTCGGGCGATCGCGAACCGCGGGCAGGCGCTGCCGACCTCCGCCGCCGAGGTGTTCGCCGGCATGGCCGCGGTGTGGACGGTCTCGGAGCGCTCGGGTGCTCCGGCCGCCGACATGATCCTCCGCTATGCGACGGCACGTCGGGACGCCCTCGACGCCGACCGGGAACGGCGGATCGCGATGGCCGGGCCCCGGGCGACCGTGCGGGTGCTCAGCTGGCTGCCGCTCATCGGGATGGGGCTCGGGCTGCTCATCGGCGTCCGCCCCCTCGAGCTCATCGGCGGTCTGCCCGGACAGCTGAGCATCGGGGCGGGACTCGTCCTCTACGTCCTCGGCCGCTGGTGGATGATGCGGATGATGCGGCGGGCGGAGCGCTGATCCCGATGAGCGCCGTCGTCGTCGGTCTCCTCGTCGGACTCGGCGTCCTCCTGTGGTCGGGCCGGTCGGCGGGACGCCTGCGGGGCCTGCTCGAAGGAGCCGATCAGTCGGCCACGGACGTCCGCGGACGACGGGACGGGGTGGTCGGGGGCGGAGCGGTCGCGGGCGGCGGGACCACCGCCTCGGCGAGGGGAGGGGGCCCCGCCTCCGGGAGGTCAGGGGTAAGCGATGAGGAGCTCGCGTTCGACCTCGACCTCGTCGCGATCTGCCTCACCGCGGGACTGCCGATCCCCGTCGCCCTCACGCTCACCGCCGAGGCGACAGGGGACCGGTCGGGCCTGCTGCGGATCGCGCGGGCGAAGACGATCGGCGGCGACGACCTCGCCCCCGACGACCGCCTGCGGCCGGTGCTCGAGGTGTTCGCCTTCTCCGAGCAGACCGGGGTCGGCCCGGCACCGCTCATCGAATCGGTCGCCGGCGAACTCCGGGCGGCCTCCCGGCGGCGACGGCAGGAGGCGGCCGCCGCACTCGGGGTCGGCCTCGTCGTCCCGCTCGGGGTGTGCATCCTCCCGGCGTTCCTCCTCCTCTCCGTCGTCCCCGTCGTCATCTCCCTGCTCACCGACCTCACGACGGTGTTCTTCTGAGATGACAGCTCGTCTGCGGTTGATAGGGTCGGGCCATGTCTACTGTGACACCGTCCTCTGTGGCACCCTTCCAACGGCTCACCGACGTCGCCGAGGCCGAACGGTACGCCGGTCACCTCTTCGTCGGCACCTCCGTGCGGCTGCGCCCCCTGCAGTCCGACGATCTGCACTATCTCGAGCAGTGGTGGTTCGATCCCTCGATCGTCGTCCTCCAGAACCCGACCGTCCTGCCGCGGCCCGAAGGCGGTGTGTCCGAGCAGTTCACGCAGTGGAGTGCGAACACCGACTCGAGTTCGGTGGGCTTCAGCATCGAGCTGCTCGAGACCGAGGAGTTCGTCGGTCACGTCACCCTCTTCGGCCGCGACACGATCAATCAGTCGGCGACGCTGGCGATCATCCTCGGACCCGAGTTCCACGGTCACGGGTTCGGCGCCGACGCCGTGCGCCTGGCCCTGCGCTACGGGTTCCTCCAGCTCGGGCTCAACCGCATCGAACTGCGCACGTGGGCATTCAACACCCGCGGCATCGCCGCCTACACGAAGGCCGGCTTCGTCGAGGAGGGCAGGCGGCGCGAAGCCGTGTTCTTCAACGGTCGCCGCCACGACGAAGTGATCATGGCCGTCCTCAGGGACGACTGGGCCGACTGAGGGCCTTCCGGCCGGGCGGCGGCCGAGCCGGCCGGGCGGCCGTGCCGACCGGCGACCAGAGCCGACAGGTGACCGCGCGACTCGTGTCCGTTCTCCTGTGGAGAACGGTGCGACTCGTGTGCCACGGGCCTGTGGACGCCCAACCGGTTTCCACAGCCTCGGATCCGCCCCTCGACCCGACCCCTGTGCCTCCTCCACGGTGGAGGACCGTTCGCAGAGCGCGCACGGTCACTTCTTCGAGGAGGAGAACATGAGCACAGACACCTCGACGACCCCGACCCCCGACGAGGCACCGCCGCCGGAGATCCGGCCGCACGAGGGTCCTCCGAGCGCCGAGTCGCCGCTGGGGCCCGATGCCGAATGGGGTCCGGACACCGGGGCGACGACGGCGGAGTACGCGATCACCACACTGGCCGCGTGCGGCTTCGCCGCCCTCCTCGTCGTCATCCTCAAGTCGGAGCCGATCAAGGAGCTCGTCACCGGCGTCATCCAGACCGCTCTCGGCCTCGGAGGCTGAGATGGCCGTCCGCGGGCACGCCGGCGCGGAGGGCAGGGACCGGGGGACGGCGACCGCGGAGTTCGCCGTCGTCCTCCCCGCTCTCGTCCTCCTCGTCGTCGTGCTCGCCGGGGCGGCGGCGATCGGGTTCACCCAGCTGCGCGCCTTCGACGCCGCGCGTTCGGCCGCCCGCGAGATCGCCCGGGGCGAACCCCACGCGGCGGTCGTCGACGAGGCGAAGAAGCATGCGGGCGCCGCGTCGACCGTGCGAGTGGGCTCCGACGGCGGCTACGCGACGGTGACCGTCACCGTGCGGCTGCCCGAGGCGATCTTCTTCCTCGACGAGGTCGAAGCGGCAGCGACGGCCCGGACCGAGGGCGGACGCTCGGGCGGTGATCCGGGATGACGAACATCGTCATCGGACTGTGCGCGGTCATCCTCGGTCTCGTCACCGCCATCGGGGCGCTGAGCCAGGCGTTCGTCGCACACAGCACCGCGCAGGCGGCCGCCGACCTCGCGGCGCTCGCCGCCGCCGACGCCGTGCGCGGACTGTCGCCCGGTCAGCCCTGCGAGGTCGCGAAGGAGGTGAGTGAGCGCAACGGGGCGGTCATGCGCGACTGCCGTGCGTCGACCGCGGAGCAGAGCGCCTATGTCGAGGTCGCCGTCGACATCCCAGGGCCCCTGCCGGAGGTCGCGGAGAAGGCCGTCGCCGGCAAGTGATCTAGAGTACGGCCCGGAGCAGGCGCAGAGCGGCATCCTTGTCGAGCGGTTCGTTGCCGTTGCCGCACTTCGGCGACTGGACGCACGAGGGACAGCCGTCGACGCACTCGCACGCGGCGATCGCATCCCGGGTGGCACCGAGCCACTCCTCGATGACCTCGCTGCCGCGCTCGGCGAAGCCCGCGCCCCCGGCCAGACCGTCGTAGACGAAGACCGTGGCCATGCCCGTGTCCGCGTGCAGGGCCGTCGAGACGCCGCCGATGTCCCACCGGTCGCAGCCGGCGAAGAGGGGCAGCAGACCGATCGAGGCGTGCTCGGCGGCATGGACGGCACCGGGCAGATCGGCCTTGAGGACCTCCGCGGACTCGAGGAGCGCGCGCGGGATCGTCCACCACACGGCAGAGGTCCGCAGGGTGCGCTCGGGCAGGTCGAGTTCGTGTTCGGCGAGGATCGTCCCGCCGCGCTTCGCCCGCATCCGATAGGCGACGACCTGGTCGGTGACGTCGACGGTGCCGCTGGCCACGCCGACTCCCGAGGGGAGGGTGCGCTGGCTCACGGTGTCGACGATGGAGATCTCCGTGAGCGACCGCGCCTGCGTCGTGTAGTCGACCTCCGTGCGGTCGACCAAGGCGATACGTTCGTCGAGGTCGAGGTCCGCGACGAGGAAGTCCGTGCCCTGGTGGGTGTAGACCGCCCCGGGGTGCGCGCCCCGGTGCGCACCGGTCTCGTCGACCGTGCCGAGCAGAGTGCCGGTGCTCGCTTCGACGAGGCGGAACTGACCGCCGCCGGAGCCGCGGATGTCGGACTGATCGGTCGCCGGTTCGTCCTTCGCCCAGAACCAGCCCAAGGGCCGGGCGCGCAGGAGCTTGCGTTCGACGAGGTCGTCGACGACTTCGGCGGCGTTGTCGGGGAAGTGCGCGAAGTCCGAGCGGGTGAGCGGCACCTCGGCGGCGGCCGCACAGAGGTGGCCTCCGAGGACGTAGGGGTTGCCGGGGTTGATGACGCCCGCGTCGACGGGGGCGTCGAAGATCACCTCGGGATGGTGGACGACGTAGGTGTCGAGCGGGTCGTCGCGGGCGATGAAGACCGCCATCCACCGCTGACCGTCGCGTCCGGCGCGACCGGCCTGCTGCCACAGGGAGGCCAGCGTCCCCGGCCACCCGGAGACGATGACGAGGTCGAGGCCCGAGATGTCGATGCCGAGCTCGAGCGCGTTCGTCGACGCCACCGCGAGGAGCCGCCCCGAGCGCAGCGCCGATTCGAGGGCGCGGCGCTCCTCGGCGAGGTACCCGCCCCGGTAGGCGGCGACCTTGCCGGTGAGGGACTCGTCGACCATGCCCACCTGCTCGCGGACCGTCGCCGCGAGCGTCTCGGTCCCGCGTCTCGAGGCGATGAAGGCGAGGGAGCGGTAGCCTGCGCACATCGCATCGGTGAGGACATCGGCGGCCTCGGCCATGCCCCCGCGCCGGTCACCGGCAGCCGACATCGGCGGCTCCCACAAGGCGAAGCTGCCCGCGGCCCGCGGTGAGGCGTCCTCGGTCACCGGATGGGCGGGGCGGCCGGTGAGCCGGGCGAAGGCGACATCGGGCTGGGCCATCGTCGCCGAGGCGCCGATGACGACGGGGTGGGCGCCGTAGTGGGCGGCGATGCGCAGGAGTCGGCGGAGGATGAGGGCGACGTGGGATCCGAAGACGCCGCGGTACCGGTGGGCCTCGTCGACGACGATGTAGCGCAGGGACTTGAACAGGCGTGCGAAGCGCTCATGCTGGGGGAGGATCGCCCGGTGGAGCATGTCGGGGTTGGTGAAGACGATGTTCGCATGCCGCCGGGCCCAGTCCTTCGCCGCTTGCGAGGTGTCGCCATCGTAGGCGGCCGGGCGGACCCCGCGGACGATGAGCTGCTCGAGCTTCGTCAGCTGGTCGGCCGCGAGCGCCTTCGTCGGGGCGATGTAGATCGCCGAGGCGGTGCGCAGACTGTCGCGGGTCGTCTGGATCGACTCGAGGACCGGCAGCCAGAAGCCCAGTGACTTCCCCGAGGCGGTCGGGGTGGCGATGACGACGTCCTCGCCGTCGCGGGCGGCCTGCGCCGCCTCGACCTGGTGGCGCCACGGTCGGTCGACGCCGATGGCCGCGGCAGCATGGCGCAGCTCCTCGTCGACCCAGTCCGGCCAGTCCGACTCGTGCTCGACACGCTGTGGAATCTCGCGGAGGTGGACGATCCGATCGTCCCTGACACCGAACCCGGAGACGATGTCGTGGAGAGCGGAAGAGGACATGTCTCAATTATGTCCCAGGCCCGCCTGGCTAGGATTCATCTGTGACCGAAGAGACGCACCCCCTCACCTCCGACCAGTTGGCCGGAGCCGAACACCTCGGCGCCACTCTCTATGCGGCCGGGTACACCGAACCGTATCTGCGGCAGTTCTGGGGCGGTGCCGTCTCCGACGCGCTGACCCGCTCCAACGCCGCCCCGGCCCTTCACCACTGTCGCAGCGTCCTCGACGAGAGACTCGTTGAGGTGATCGGCAGCGGTGCCGCCCGCCTCGCACCCGCCGAATCACCCGCCGATTCGGCCGACGACGCCGGGTCCGATGCCCTCCCGCCCCTGTCCGGTGACGAACGGCTGGCCGCGATCACCCTGGTCTTCTGGCTGCGCGAGCAGGTTCCCGCGATCGTCCTCGCCGCAGCCCTCGGCCTCGAGGCGTACCGGGCGGCCCGCGATCTCGGCCTCGTCGACGAGGTCCGCCCCGACGGGACCAACCTGCGCGCCTTCGCCCCGTACGCGCTCACCCCGTACGAGATCCCCGTCGGCGTCCCCCGGGGCCTGCGCCGCGGCGATGAGAACCTCTACCTCGTCGCCGACCACGGCACGCTCACCTCGCCCGAGGTCCTTCCCGGCGACTTCGTCCTCGGCCTCGGCGGGGCCGGTCGCACGCTCGTGGCCCTCACCCCGCGCGAACCGGTGACCACCGCAGCCGACATCGGCACCGGCTGCGGCGTCCAGGCGCTCCTGCTGGCCCGCCACGCCGAGCGGGTCATCGCCACCGACATCTCCGCCCGGGCGCTGCACCTCACGGCGCTCGGCGCCGCGCTGGCCGGGGCGACGAACATCGACCTGCGCCAGGGCTCGCTGCTCGAACCGCTGAGCGAAGACGTCGACCTGCTCGTGTCGAATCCGCCGTTCGTCATCACCCCGCGCACCACCGCCGCCGAGGCGGTCGTCCCCGACTTCGAGTACCGGGACGGAGGCATGAGCGGGGACCGCCTCGTGCGCGGCCTCTTCGCCGAGGTCCCCTCCGTGCTGACCGCCGGCGGTCGCGCGGTGTGCCTGGGCAACTGGGAGGTCACCGCAGACTCGTCGACCGGACCCGAGACGTGGGTGGTCGACTCGTCCACCTCGGTGCTCGTCATCGAACGCGAAGTCCTCGATCCTGTCGCCTACGCCGAGACGTGGATCCGCGACGGCGGCATCCAGCGGGCGAGTGAGGAGTGGAACGCGGCGACCGCTGCGTGGCTGGACGACTTCGCCTCCCGACAGGTCACCGGCATCGCCTTCGGCTACGTCCTCATGCACCGGGCAGATAACGATTCCCCAACTCTTTCGCCGGACGACCAGCCCTCCACCGAGGCGGCAGCGGTGCCCGCGTCCCGCGAGAAGGTCCGGATCACCTCGGCGCAGGCGACCAACCCCCACGGGATCGGCGCGTTCCTCACCACAGTCGAGGAGCTGCGGTCGTGGCTGGCGCAGGCGAGCGACGAAGAGATCGCGGCGACCGCGTTCACCCGCTCGCCCGACCTCGTCGAACACCGTCACCACGTGCCGGGACAGGAGGACCCGACGTCGATCACGCTCGAGCAGGGGATCGGCTTCGGCCAGGTCTTCGACCTCGACACCGCGCTCGCGGGCTTCGTCTCCGTCGCCGACGGATCGCTCACGCTGCGGCCGTCGGCCGCCGCTCTTGCGCAGCTCCTCGACGTCGACGCGGCAGCCCTCGAAGCCCAGCTCATCGCCCAGGTCAGGGGCCTTGTCGGGGCGGGTGCCCTGCTCCCGGGCACCCCCTGAACCGGGTTCGCCCAGCCCCCTGCGCCGAGGCGGGGGAGGCGATCCGTACGCGAGCGGGTGCGCCCGCCCCGATGGAGAGGGCAGGGTGACAACAGTGTTACATTGGGCCGGATCGTCCATACTGTCGATCACCGCACCGCCGTGAGAGGAATGAGTGAACGTGGCCACAACCGAGAAGCAGCCCCGTCGTCTCGTCATCGTCGAGTCCCCGACGAAGGCGCGCACGATCGTGGGGTACCTCGGCGACGGTTATGACGTCGAGGCCTCGGTCGGGCACATCCGCGACCTGCCGACGCCGTCGGAGCTCCCGGCCGACATGAAGAAGGGCCCCTACGGGAAGTTCGCGGTCGACGTCGACAACGGCTTCGACCCCTACTACCGCGTCGACCCGGGCAAGAAGAAGAAGGTCACCGAACTCAAGCGCCTGCTCAAGGACGCCGACGAACTCTACCTCGCCACCGATGAGGACCGCGAGGGCGAGGCCATCGCGTGGCACCTGCTCGAGGTGCTCAAGCCGAAGATCCCCGTCAAGCGCATGGTCTTCCACGAGATCACCCCCGAGGCGATCGCCCGGGCGCTGGAGAACACCCGCGAGATCGACGACGCCCTCGTCGACGCGCAGGAGACCCGACGCATCCTCGACCGTCTCTACGGCTACGAGGTCTCCCCGGTGCTGTGGCGCAAGGTCCGCGCCGGACTCTCCGCCGGCCGCGTGCAGTCGGTGGCCACCCGCCTCGTCGTCGAACGCGAACGCGAGCGCATGGCCTTCGTGCCCGCCGACTACTGGGACCTCGACATCGACCTCGGCCTGCCCGACGGCTCGAACCCGTTCGCCGCGAACCTCACCACCCTCGACGGATCGCGCGTGGCCAGCGGCCGCGACTTCGACGACAAGGGCCAGCTGAAGACGAAGTCCGCGGTCGTCGTCGACCAGGCGAAGGCCGAAGAGCTCGCCGGTCTGCTCTCGGGCAGCGCGAAGGACGCGCTCACCGTCACCGCCGTCGAGTCGAAGCCGTATTCGCGGCGTCCCGCCGCGCCCTTCACGACCTCGACGATGCAGCAGGAGGCCGGCCGCAAGCTGCGGATGAGCGCGCGCCAGGCGATGCGCACCGCGCAGTCGCTCTACGAGCACGGCTACATCACCTATATGCGCACCGACTCCTCGGCGCTGTCCGGGCAGGCGATCTCGGCCGCTCGGCGCCAGGTGACCGAGCTCTACGGCCCCGAGTTCGTCCCCGAGGCACCGCGTCAGTATTCGAGGAAGCAGAAGTCCGCGCAGGAGGCGCACGAGGCGATCCGTCCCGCCGGTGACTCGTTCCGCACCCCCGCCCAGGTCGCGAAGTCGCTCAACGGCGACGAGTTCCGCCTCTACGACCTCATCTGGAAGCGCACGGTCGCCAGCCAGATGGCCGACGCGAAGGGCAAGACGGCGACGATCCGCGTCGCCGCCGACCTCGGCGACGGCCATGAGGCCGGCTTCAGCGCATCCGGCACCGTCATCACCTTCCGCGGCTTCCTCGCCGCCTACGAGGAGGGAACGGACGCGAGCCGGTACGACACGAAGTCCGGCGAGTCCCGGCTGCCGCAGGTCGAGGAGGGCCAGGCGCTCTCCGTCGTCTCCGTCGAAGCCGACGGGCACACCACGGCACCGCCCCCGCGCTTCACCGAGGCGAGCCTCGTCAAGCAGCTCGAGGAGCTCGGCATCGGCCGCCCCTCGACGTATGCCTCGATCATCTCTGTCATCCAGGACCGCGGCTACGTCACCTCGCGCGGCAACGCGCTCGTGCCCAGCTGGCTCGCGTTCTCCGTCGTCCGCCTCCTCGAGGAGCACTTCACCGAACTCGTCGACTACGAGTTCACCGCCGACCTCGAATCCGAGCTCGACCGCATCGCGATGGGCGAAGAGGACCGCAAGGCGTGGCTGGCGCGGTTCTACTTCGGAGCCGAGGGCTACGACCGGGAAGGGCTCAAGGAGATCGTCGACGACCTCGGCGACATCGACGCCCGCGAGGTCAACACGGTTCCCATCACCGACGGCGTCGCCCTGCGGGTCGGCCGCTACGGTCCCTACCTCGAGGTCGCCTCGGCGGCCGAAGGGGAGGACCCCAAGCGCGTCTCCCTGCCCGACGACCTCGCCCCCGATGAGCTCACCGCCGCGAAGGCCGCGGAGCTCATCGAGAGCCAGGGCGACGGCGACCGCGAACTCGGCGTCGACCCGGAGACCGGGCACACGATCGTGGCGAAGAACGGCCGGTTCGGCCCCTACGTCACCGAGGTCCTGCCCGAGCCCGAGGAGAAGCCGAAGCGGGGCGCGAAGAAGCCCAAGCCGCGCACCGGGTCCCTGTTCAAGTCGATGGACCTTTCGACGATCGACCTCGAGACCGCGCTCAAGCTCCTCAGTCTGCCCCGCATCGTCGGCCAGGACGAGGAGGGCACGGACATCACGGTGCAGAACGGCCGCTACGGCCCGTACCTGAAGAAGGGCACCGATTCGCGGTCGCTGACCGACGAGGAGCAGATCTTCACGATCACCCTCGAGGAGGCGCTGAAGATCTACTCCGAACCCAAGCAGCGCGGCGGCCGCACGGCCAAGCCGCCGCTCAAGGAGCTCGGGGAGGATCCGGAGACGAAGAAGCCGATGGTCGTCAAGGACGGGCGCTTCGGTCCCTACGTCACCGACGGCGAGACGAACGCGACCCTGCGCAAGGACGACGACGTCGAGTCGATCACGCCTGCCCGCGGTGCCGAACTCCTCGCCGAGAAGCGCGCGAAGGGCCCCGCGAAGAAGAAGGCGCCGGCGAAGAAGGCTCCCGCGAAGAAGTCCACGGCCAAGAAGACGACCGCGGCGAAGACCACGGCTGCGAAGAAGACCACGCCGAAGTCGACGACTGCGAAAACGACGACTGCGGCGAAGAAGACGACTGCCGCGAAGCGGACGACGAAGCCGAAGACCCCCTGAGGTCAGGCGCGGCGCGGGTCAGGATCTTCGCCCGCGCCGCACAGGCACCGTGGGACTCTGCGCGGCTCGAACTCAGAGCGCGTGCTTGGCGGCCTGCTCGGGCAGGGCGGCGAGCTCCTCGGGGGTCGGTGAACTCGGCGTGAGCACACGGTCGCGACCGTAGTAGGAGGCGAACGCCTCGGCGACGGCATCGACCGTGATCCCCGGGGCCATCTCACTGATCGACCCGCCCGTGGTCGGATCCCACTCGACGCCGAGGGCCGCCTCGACGTCGGTGAGGACGGCCCTGATCGGGTCGGGATCGGTGACGACGACCGAGGACGAGAACAGCCACGCACCGGCCACGACGCGCTGCGCTGTGCCGATCGCCTTGATCCGGCCGGCGACGTTGACGCTGTACTCTCCCGGGCAGTACTCGCCGGGGATCTCCCCGACCCGGGCGTCGACGCCGAGGGAACGGAGCACCTCGGCGTAGTCGGCGCCGAAGGTCGAGAAGCGCTTCGTCGTGTCCGTGATGAACGCATCGCTCGGTTCGATGTGGTCGATGACGACGGACCCGGGATGGTAGGCCGCTGCCCGCCCGCCGAGGCTGCGCAGGGCGGGGGTGAATCCGTGGGCGCGGGCGGCCTCGATCGCCGCGGGGAACCCCGGGAGGAAGCGGTCGCGGGCACCGAAGGCGAGCGTCGGGGCCGGCCGGTAGATCCGCAGGGTCGCGCCCCGGCGCCCGGACTTGACCGAGTCGAGGAGGACGCGGGCGAAGGCGAGCTCATCGACGGGGCCCAGGCCCTTCGTCTCGACGACGTCCATCGTCTCTCGTCGGTCCTGGTCCTCGGATGCGCGCTCTCTCGTCACGGAACAAGAGTAGAGGACAAGCCGACCCGCCGCCGCGCCCGACCCGTCGTGACGCTCAGCGGCCGACCCGTCGTGACGCTCAGCGGCCGGGTGAGGCAGGGCGCCGACCGGGACCGCCCTTCCAAGAGAGATGTCAGACGCTGCCGATAGGGTAGAGGCGTGAGCATGTTGACGACTACAGGACATCGGCTTCCCGGCGCACCCGGCCGGTTGGTCACCGAAACCGCGGTCTGGGGCGCACTCATCGTCCTCGCCGCGATCAGCTACGTCGTGGCCGGCACCAGCGGCTATCTCACGACGGTCAGCGGTCGCGCGTTCACGATGATCGGGGAGACGCTCGTGGCCGGGGAGTTCGACAACCTCGCCGGCAGCCTCTCCCTCCTCATCGTCTTCGTCCTCGCCGGGGCGGGCCTCTTCATCCCGTCCACCGTGTTCGCCCGCCGCGGTCCCGGGGTGCGCAAGCTCGCCCTGAGCATCGCCATCATCGCCGAGGCGGTCCTCCTCATCGTCCTCAGCCTCGCTCCCAGCGCCTGGCTGACCTGGGTCTGTGCCCTCATCCTCGGCGCCGTCATCGGGCTGCTCATGAGCCTGACCCCCTTCACCAACGAGAAGCCGTGGCGTCGCGTCGGCGTGCCTGCGACCGTGCTGCTCTTCCTCGCCTGCTCCTTCCAGATCATGGGCGGATCCTCCGCCGGTACCCAGGCCCTGGGTTGGATGAGCCTCGCCGTCGGCATCGCCATGGCCATCGGCGCCGTGATGATCTACCTCACCCCCGAACGCGCCCTCCACGCGGAGTCGGCGACGACCGGCGCCTTCCCGGTCGCGAAGGCGAAGATCGCCAGGCCCCCGGCGACCATCGACAAGCCGTGGGTGCCGACCGCGCTCTTCGCGGTGCTCGGAGCGGCGTTCATCCTCGCCCAGCCGACCGCCATCGAGCACGGCTTCGGGCAGGCCGGATACGCACTCATCCTCGTCGTCGCCCTCCTCGGATGGGCCATCGGCTTCGAGATGGGTCCGACCTTCGCACCGGGCATGTCCCGCCCCCGCGTCTCGGCCTTCGCCCTCACCGTCTCCGGCATCCTCCTCGTCGCCACCGGCGCGATCGACGAGCTCTCGGGCAAAGTGGTCCTCACCGGAGCCGTCGCGTTCCTCGTCGGCATCGGCGTGCGCTCGCAGGTCTACGACTTCTCCCGCCGCATCGGCGCTGTTGCCGGCGGTCTCATCGCCCTGCTCATCAACGCCGTCAACGTCACCGTCGACCCCATCGGCGCCGACCCGATGTGGTCGCTGCCGCCCGCCGACGTCGCCTTCGTCCTCATCGGCCTCGCCGCGCTCATCGCCGGCATCGTCGGCCTCTTCGTCTTCGACCCCCACGGCATGCAGGGCCTCTCGGTCGACATCGTCCACGGCTTCCGTCCGCACGCCCACACCGATGATGCGAGCAGGGACGGCGTCGGCGCGCTCGCCGACCGGTTCGGCCCCGGCTTCTTCATCGCCATCGAAGGCGGCGACGGGTCGGGCAAGAGCACGCAGATCGCCCGGATCTCCCGGGCACTGGCCGATGAGGGCTACAGCGTCGAAGCGACCCGGGAACCCGGCGGGACCGAACTGGGCCGACAGATCCGGTCGGTGCTCTTCGACTCCGAACCCCCGAGCCCGCGCACCGAGGCGCTCCTCTTCGCCGCCGACCGTGCCCATCATGTCGCGTCCCTCGTCGACCCCGGTCTCGACGCCGGCAGCATCGTCATCACCGACCGCTACATCGACTCGACCGTCGCCTACCAAGCGGCCGGCCGCGAGTTCGACCCGACGACGATCCTCGCCCTAAGCCGGTGGGCGACCGAAGGGCTCATCCCGCACCTGACGATCGTCCTCGACATCGACCCCGAGGTCGCCGCCGAGCGGATGAGCGCGCGCGGAGGCAGCAACTACCTCGACGAGGAGAGCCAGCAGTTCCACCAGCGCGTGCGCCAGACCTACCTTTCGCGTGCGCAGAAGGACCCTGAGCGCTACGTCGTCCTCGACGCGTCCGTGACCGCCGACGAACTCACCGGCCAGATCCTCGAAGCCGTCCATGCGCGGCTGCCGCACACCCTGACCAAGGGGTCGGGGAACGCGGCCGACGCCGAGGCGGTCGCTGAGTCCTCGCCACCGCCGGTCACCGCCGTCGCCGAGGAGTCGGAGACCATCGTCCTCGGAACCCCCGGTGCGCCTGAAGCGCCGAGCACGGGTGCACCCGATGCGCCTGGCCCCGCGGCAACTGACGCGCCGAGCCCCGGTGGGGAACACCGGTCTGACGAGCGCGAGTCGGCGGGGGACGACGAGGCCGATGAGCGGTCGCGGTTCATCCCCGTCTCCGACGAGCGCGTCGTGCCGACGGCACGTGCCGATGCCGATGAGGACGGTGTCGCGACCGATCGCGTCGACCTCGGCGCCGACCTCAGAGACGACCGTTCCGACGAGGCGGACGCCGACTCCGCCGCAGGCAGGAACGACGAGGACGACCTTGACGACGAGATCGTTGTCATCGAACGCGAGACGCCCGTGTCTGGTGCGCGTGCCGCATCCGCCACCGACGCCGAGGCGACCGACCGCGAAGCCGCCGACCGCGAAGCCGCCGAGCGTGGGGACAGGGATGAGCCGACGCGGTCCGCCGACCAGCCGGGCGATCCCGGGGAAGCGGCGACGACCGTGCTGCCGGCCCAGCGATTCACCCCCAGGGCTCCGCTGACCGATGAGGACGACCCCGATGAGGCGCCGACGAATGTCATCGACACCTCGGCGGCACGGGGACATGACCGGTCGGCCGATGACGGACCTGCCGCTGACGAGGCGGAGACGACCGTCCTGCCCGCCCGCAGCGCCCGGCAGACGAGCCGGGAGCGCCTGCAGGCGCAGGCCGAGATCGAACGCCAGGCACGCGAGCGGGTGCGTCGACAGCGTGAGCGCAACCGCTCCCGCGGCAATGGTCCGGGGGGAAGCCGGTGAGCGTCTTCGACGAACTCGTCGGCCAGGACGATGTCGTCCGCCAGCTCGAGTACGCCCTCCACTCTCCGGGGGCGATGACGCACGCGTGGCTCTTCACCGGTCCTCCCGGGTCGGGGCGCTCGAACGCCGCGCGCGCGTTCGCCGCCGCGCTCATCTCCGGGGGAGAGGCTCCCAACGAGGTGACCGATCGTGTGCTCAAAGGTCACCACGAGTCGCTGACGATCATGTCGACGCAGAAGTCCGTCATCGCCATCGACGAGGTCCGCGATCTCGTCGGCACTGCACAGTCGGCGCCGGTGAATGCGCCGTGGCGCGTCGTCATCATCGAGGACGCGGACCGGATGACCGAACGCACCGCCAACGTCCTGCTCAAGGCCATCGAGGAACCGCCGCCTGCCACGGTCTGGCTGCTCTGCGCGCCGAGCCCGATCGACGTGCTCACGACGATCCGGTCCCGGTGCCGTCCGGTGCGGCTGCGCATCCCCTCGCGCGAGGCCGTCTCGACGCTGCTCATCGAACGCGACCACGTCGCCCCCGAGCGGGCGCGCTGGGCGGCCGCGGTCGCCCAGAACCACATCGGGCGGGCCAAGCACATGGCGCTGAGCGAGACCGCTGCGGACGAACGGCGGAAGATCCTCGACATCCCCGGCAAGCTCACCTCGGTGGGGGCGACGATCCGGTTGGCCGGTCGCATCGTCGACGAGGCGGCGGAGACGGCGAAGGCCCGGGTGGAGGAGCGCAACGCGAAGGAGCGCAGCGATCTCATGGAGACCCTCGGCATCGCGGGGGAGAAGACCGTGCCCCCGTCGGCCAGGGCGCAGATCCGCAGGCTCGAGGAGGAGCAGAAGCGGCGGTCGGTGCGGGCGCGCAACGATGAGCTCGATCGGATCTTCCTCGAGCTCATGAGTCTCTACCGGGACATCCTCATGTACCAGCTGGGGATCCGCGACGGGTGGATCAACGCCGGTGAGGACGAGCTCATCGCCGAGCAGGGCAACAGGGACACCGCCGATACGACGCTGCTGCGCATCGACGCCATCGCCGAGGCGAGGCGACGCCTGCAGACGACGATGTCACCGGTGCTCATCGTCGAATCCGCGTTCGTCCTGCTCTCGAATCCGTGGCTGGCCGCGGACCGGGACGGCGCAGCCTGACCGACCTCGGATCAGTCCTGCACAGCGTGGGGCTGCTCAGGCTTCGTCGAGGATTTCGCCGACGAGGGCGGCGGTGAGTTCGACCCGGCGCGGGATCCACAACTGCAGGGCGTGCTCGGTGCGAGCATGCGAACCGCCGCCGACGGTGCCGAGCCCGTCGAGCGTGGGCGTGCCGACTCCGGCGGTGAAGTTGCCGTCCGAGCCGCCGCCGACGGCGACCGAGCGCAGCGGCGGGTGGCCCAGGGTCGAAGCGAGGCGCTGCGCTCGGGCATAGAGGGCCATGGCCATCTCCTCCTCGAGCGGTGCGCGGTTGATGCCGCCGCGCAGGTTGAGCTTCGCTCCGGCGACGGACGGGGTGAGGGACCGCAGTTCGGCGTCGATGCGCTCCTGTTCGGACACGGTCGCGGCACGTGAGTCGATGCCGACGACCGCCTCGGCGGGGACGGTGTTCGTCGTCGATCCGCTGTGCATGACCGTGGGGACGACGGAGGTACCGACGGCCGGGGCGTGGAGGGCCGCGATCCGCACGACTTGGTTGGCGATCTCGACGGTGGCGTTGATGCCCTTCTCGGGTTCGACTCCGGCGTGGGCGGCCAGGCCTTCGACCTCGAGGGAGTAGATGGCCACCCCCTTGCGGGCGATCTTCACCGAGCCGTCGGGGGCTCCGCTTTCGAAGACGAGGGCCGCTTTCGCTCCGCGGGCCTCGTTCTCGATGATCTCGCGCGAACCGGGGGAGCCGAGTTCCTCGTCGGCGGTGATGAGGATGCTCACCCCGTCGAGGCTGCCGCGTTCGGCCCGCATTCGTGCCATGGCGTAGAGGGCGATGAGGACCCCGCCCTTCATGTCGTCGGCGCCGGGGCCGCGGACGACGCCGTCGACGGCGGAGTAGGGGAAGGTCTTGAGGGTGCCGGTCGGCCAGACGGTGTCGTGGTGGCCGATGAGGACGACCTCGCGAGGGCCGTCGCCGAAGCGCCAGAGCAGGTGCGGGCGTGAGTCCGTCTCGATGACGTGCGGCGCCGCACCGAGGAGTCCTGTGCCGATGCGGGAGATGAGGCGGGCGCTGCGGGCGAGCGCCTCGGGGTCGTGGGAGAACGATTCGCATTCGATGAGCGCTTGGAAGTCGCTCATGAACTCTGTGGAATCGAACTCTCTCACGGACTGTGCCTCTCTTCTGCTTTCAGATCGTCCTCCCAAGGTTAGCTGGTCAGCGGCCTGTGATCCGTGTCGCATGGGAGTCGGGCGCTGGGCGGCTGATCCGTCCGGCTTCCGAGCACGGCGGGATTTCCCTGGATGAATGCGCTGATCAGAGGGCTTCCCGTCGAGGTGAACACGTCCCCGCGGGGACGTCGCTGACTGGGCTTCGCCGTTTTGACCCTGGGCACGGACATTGGCTAGAGTTGGTGCGGTTGCCGCCTTAGCTCAGTCGGCAGAGCGATTCACTCGTAATGAATAGGTCGCGGGTTCGATTCCCGCAGGCGGCTCGGTGACCAGGCCGGATACTCAGGTATCCGGCCTTCGTCATATCCGAATGACACGATTACGCCACGCTTTGTGTCCGGGCGATGAACGCGTCGAGAACCCCGACAACATCGGCAGGACCGCGATTCTCGTGCTCTATGTAGTGCTTGCTGGTCACGCCCACCTCGGAGTGCCCAAGCTGCTGTGAGGCCCCCTTGAGGTCCGACGAGCGGTAGACCTGCGTAGCGACAGTCTTTCGGATGGTGTGCGATGTCACCCATGACAGATCCACACCGTCGGCCATCTCGCGAACCTGCCGAAAACGCGCAGCGTAGTTGTTCTTGTCTAGCCAGGTGCCGACTGATGTGGGGAAGATTGCACCCGAGTCGGGGACTCTGTCATGCCCCGGGGATAAACGAGGCAGGGAGATTGGAAGAAGGAGTTTCTCTCTTGCCAGTGAAATACACCGACGAACTCAAGGCTCGTGCCGTCGAGCTCGTCATCCATGCCCAAGCCGATCCCGAAACTGCGAACGGAGCCATCACCCGCGTCGCGAAGGAACTCGGCCTGAGCAAAGTGACCCTGCGGGTTTGGGTGCGCAAGCACAAGGAATCCGGCAAATCCACGCCGACTGAGTCAGTCGACCTGGAAGCGGAGAACCGCCGGCTGCGGGCTGAGCTGGCCGAAGCGAAACGAGCCAACGAGATCCTGAAGAGAGCGTCGGCTTTCTTCGCGGCGGAGCTCGACCGCCCATCGAAGTAGTCGTTGATTTTATCGACGACAATCGTCACGAGTTCGGAGTCGAGCCAATCGTGCGCGCCCTGAAAGGGACTGCTGCACGGATTGCTGTGAGCTCGTATTACGCGTACAAGAAGCGCCCACCCTCGGCACGTGCGATCAGAGATCGGGAGCTCATGGTCGTCATCAGAGACGTCTATGAGGCGAACTATTCCTGTTACGGGGTGCGGAAGATGTGGAAGGCGATCAACCGCGAATACGCCGATGAGTTCGGTCCTGTTGCCCGCTGTACGGTGGAGCGGTTGATGCGTCGGTTGGGCATCGACGGGGTACGGAGGAAGCGCAAGCGTCCGAAGACGGTCTCGGCCCGTGCTGAGGAGTGTCCGGACGATCTCGTTGAGCGTGAGTTCACAGCACCGGGCCCGAAACGCGTCTGGGTCGCCGACATCACGTACGTCCCGACTCAGGCTGGGTGGGTGTACACGACGTTCATTCTTGATGTGTTCCATCGGGAGATCGTGGGCTGGCAGGTGACGAACCATATGCGGGAGTCTCTGGCCAGAGACGCTTTGACGATGGCGTTGGCGGCGAAGTATCGGGTTGGTGAAGACGTGTCCGGGCTGGTGCATCACAGCGATCGCGGGGTTCAATTCCGGTCGATTCGCTATGGTGAGGCCCTCGCGGAGTCAGAGATCGTCGCGTCTGTGGGATCGCGTGGGGATTCGTTCGATAATGCGATGGCTGAGGCACTGAACTCGGTGTAGAAGGCTGAGTTGATCGACCGTAAGGTGTGGTCGGGGTTGATCGAGGTGTTGGCGAAGACGCCTGCGTGGGTGGCCTGGTACAACCAGTCCAGGCTGCACTCAGCGATCGGGTACCGCCCGCCGCTCGAGGTCCATTCGGAATGGAGCAACCTGTCCGCGACAACACCCGCAGCTGCAAGGAAACCAAGAAAAGGAACCTCTACGAAACCCGGGGCTTGACATTACGAACCGAGGCACTGACCTACGCCCCGTCGCTCACACCGAGCGGCGGGGCCACCTTTGATGCCTTCCAGCGCGGCGCTACACCGACAGGTTCGAGGTGACGTATGGTGATACAGAGATTCGTGTCAGTGACGCGTGGAATAGTCTCTTTGACCAAGGCGCTCTTTGAGAAACCTACAGGAGAGAGGGGGACGGCGATGGCTGAACTTGTTTACCAGGCCGCAAGGAGAGAAGCCAAGCGACTCCTTGACACGGTGTGGAGTGGCAACTATCCGGTCCGCATGAAGCCCTTCAACTCAGAGGTGGGGGCGCAGGCTTACGAAGCAGACTTGGGCGACGATCTGTCTGGCGTTGTCTCGAAGGAAGCTGGGAAGCCAGCAAAGATCGTACTCAACTCCCGACACGTCAAGCGCCGGAACCGGTTCACGTGGGCGCACGAAATTGGGCACATAGTTGAGCGTCGCGAACTTGCCGACGACGACGACTATTCGTTCGAAGAACTGAAGCGGAGCACCGACTACGATCTGCATGAGTTCTTCGCAGACGAGTTTGCCGGAGCTTTGCTGATGCCTGAGGCGAAGATCCTCGAGCTCAAAGAAAGTGGTTACACACTTGCAGAGATGGCTGAGTTCTTCGACGTTTCCGTTGACGCTGTTTCGAAGCGTCTGCAGCGCCTGAGGAAGCACCCGAGGTGAACAAGGCGAGCGACGACTCTCTCGGGGACGCCCCGGCGGAAGAACTAAAGACCAATGTCAATCGCTCGGAAAATGTGTCGGACCTTGCCGGCGAAATTGCACAAGGAGTCAAGCAGCGCAACGGTCAGCAGAAGATTCTCTTTGTGGGAGTCTGTTTTCTCGTCGTCATCAGCTTTTTGCTGACTGTGATTCTCGTTTTCATGCTAGGTATAGGGAACATGGAATTGACGGCATCCGGTCAGGTAGCTGCGATCGCGGCATTCGGCGTGCAGCCGTTCATTCTAGTCGGCGTCCTCACGTCGAACGTTTACCGAGGCAGCCCCTTCGAGCTCAGCGATAAGTCAAACGGCGCCAACTAACGTGTCACCAAAGGCCTCGAGCTGGATAGAAATGGCCCCCATCGCATCACGCGGTGGGGGCCTTTCGTCAGGCCTGAAACCGACTTTGGCTGTGCGGCGGAATGAAGGGTTCAGGAGTGGAGGTAAATCGTCCCTTCCGAGTAGCCGGGGTCTCGAGTCTCGCCCGGCTTTAGCGAGGGGCGATGATCGTATCTCGCGATTCTAACGCTGTCCTTGTGCCTCCCGGTGGTGACGACGGCAAACACCTCAACCAAGCGGGGGGCCGGATTTTGCGATCGTTTAGCCCACTCCAAAGTCTCGTCAAGGCTCGCCTTGGAGGATTCGTACACCGCGACAGACGTGAGATCTTGCGGATCAGATTCGTTGCCGTGCCAGAACGCAACGCGAAAGGCGTCGACTACATCCTCGTGTCGGACGTCTCGCTCGTCGATTAGATGAAACGTTTCGGCGCTCATTGTTCCCTCAACTGGTTGTGTAAATGCAGACTCCAGTCACGCAAGGATCGCTGTTTCATATCCTTTTCCAGACCGTCTTAGATTGCGTAGCTGTTCGCTTGCCCGCGAGGGATGGGTGGCTGGTGATGATCCACGTGCTTGTGCCGTTCCAGAAGCCCGTTCCTCTGCCGCCGTTCGATCCCACGACCGGGGTGTAGTATGGATCGGAGAACCTCCCAGTATTGGCCGTGAGTGTAATTCTCGCATCGCTCCGAGCCCTTGTCTGAGCCTTTCCCGGCCGCGAGCTTGAACTGGCAGCAGGATACAGACTGAGTAAGCCCCTGACTCGCAGGCTGATTTTGGTGCTGACTCCTTTCGACTCGCATTTGTACCTAGTCTTGTATATAGCTCCACGTGCTCCATTTGAGTAATGCGGGTAGTCAATTCTCGCGGTGCACTTTACGAAGCGGGCATTTTCTTCCTCGGATGATTCGGCACTTCGAGAAGCGACCTGGCCCCCGAGCGTCACCGTCGTTTCCACGTACTCCCGGGTGTCGCCAGCCTGTCGAAGGATTTCCTCTTCCGACATATTGAGTGCGTCCGTCTCGACTCTTTCGGACCATGCTTCGTACTGCAGCATGGTTGAGGAGGCAATTTGCGCATCTTCGTCTTCTTCTGCGGATGCGGGAGACGAGACGCCTGCGGCAAGCAGGATCGACATGCCTATCGCCAGAACTACCTTGGGTGGCTTCACGCGATTCCAATTCTGCTAGCTCCGCCTCGGCAGCCACGATGCGACCGAGCGTCGGAGTGAGGTGGGTTGATACTAAGCAGTAGCCGACCGAAAGGGTGCAGGGATGCACGAGCGATGTCGAGATTGTGATCGAATCGAGACCCGAACTCCTGGTTCGCCTGTGGACTTACTCTCCTGGCGAAAGTCCAGGCTTGATCTAGCTCACACGGATCTTTTGGTCGGCGCCGCCAATATGATCCTGAACAGGCATTTCGAGGTTGATGATTGCTGTGGGCACCGTCGCGAGTGTGATGAGGACCCAGCCGGGGACGTCTCCGCGATCGGGGCGGTCACGGTCGAGATGATCGCGGCCGGTTCGCGCAAGGGAAAAGCCCGAACCGGAGCCGTCGATGATCTGGCGGCGGTGGCGCGCCGTGCGGCGGGGGACAGAGGTCTGCCCCGGCGACGACGTGGGATCGGCTGCCCAGCCGAGGGCGAGCAGCGTCAGGCTGGTCGTGAGGTGCCGGAACATCGGGTCTCCTCCGTGGGGGTCGGGTTCTGTCAGCGGCGAGGCGGTCGGGTCGGCTGTCATGGGCTGAGGTCGAGGACGGCGAGGCCGATGGTAGCGAATTCCTTGTTCATGAACGTAGAATGAGGGACCCGATTTCCCCGGTTGGAGCAATTTGCTCTTGCTCTAACCGGGGATCCCTTATTTCTTTTGCTTCTTCCTGATGAAGAGGCTCAGAAGGCCAGTGGTTGCTTTGATCAATGCGGCTAATCCGAAGAGTATCGCGGCGATTCCGGCCAGTGTCCCTGCATCCATATTCTCAACTCTCGCGTAGTTGTGGTCTCAGATCTGGTGACCGAACGCGATGAGATTTTCGTCTCGAAGTAGAGTTCGTGCATGCCGAATCGCTGAACTCGCCTCTGCACTGATGTCGTCACAGATTTATTGCCAAAGCTTGTCGGATTCGTAGCAATCAACACGGTCGTGTCCGTGCTATCCCTCAAGCTTGGGAGAGTCCGCACAGAAGAACAACCAGGAGGATCCGCTTGTCCATCTACGACGAAGCAATTCAGCGTGCCGGTCGAACTCTCACCGAAGGTGTTCGCCGCTTACTAGAGGGCACGACCCGCGAAGCTGCGGAACGCACCCACACTTTCCGTGGCCCGAGTACCGGCGATCTTGAAGCCCGGGGTATCACCCGGTTCCGCTTTGTTAGTGATCAGGGAGGGGGAGAGGGCAAATGAACCGACTTCTCACCGATGATGAGGTGGCCGAGCAGATCGGTTGCTCGAAATCTAAGCTGCACAACGACCGGGGTCTCGATCGTGGGGATGGAGGCGACCGTGTACCCAAATGGATTGAAGTCGGCACCTCGTGGCGCAAGCGAACAAGAGGTACAAGGCAATCAGCTGTCGACGAGTGGCTCGATCGACATGAATTCGGACGCGGTTCAGGCGGCGAAGGTGAGCGGAGTTGATCAATCTCGAACGGTTGCTCACGGCGAAACAGGTGGCAGAAATACTGAATTGCTCAGTACAGCATGTCAACCGTCTTCGCGGTCGAGGTGATCTCGCTGCTATCGCAGTAGGAGGCATGTATCGATATTCCCCGGACGAGATTAGCCGGTATATCGACAGATAGGGCTCCTTGGGTCACCAGTCTTTACAACGCGATGTTGGCCAAGGTGAAGTCGCGACACGTTAACGACACGGAATCAAGCTGAAACTTTCACTTAGGCGGGGGTTGGGGGCGATGTCAAGGCGTCGAAGCAACATGGGGCTCGCCGGCGAGCAGTCGAGCGAATGCCTCGGTGGGCGTGAGATAGCCCAGTCGGCGGCGGGGTCGATTGTTGATCTCCTCGGCGATGGTGGTGAGGTAGGGCTGGTGATCGGGGATCACCGTGCCCTTGGGCAGATACTCCCGGTAGAGCCGGTTCGTGTTCTCGTTGCTGGGCCTCTGCCAGGGCGAGTGGGGATCGGCGAAGTAGACCGGCATCGCCGTGGCCAGGGAGACCTTCGCGTGCTGGGCCATCTCGCTGCCCTGGTCCCACGCCAACGATGCCTTCATCATCTCGGGCAGGTCGTTGAAAAACTCGATGACCGCGTCAGCGGTTGGCTCGGCGTGTTTCGAGGGCAGGGCCAGCAGCCCGGTGAACCCGCTCATCCGCTCCACCAGCGTCGCCGCGCACGAGGTGCCGTTCTTCCCGATGATCAGGTCACCCTCCCAGTGCCCCGGCACCCGACGCTGGGCGGCGTCCTCACCTCGCTCCGCGATCGGGACCATACCTACGATTGGGCCACCGCGCGTCCGCCCGGTCGTACGTGGTCGGCGCTTGGTCCGCTTGGACTGCAGGAAGATGCCCTTGCGGGCGAGCTCACCCTTCGGGATTGCGTAGATGTACTGGTAGATAGCCTCACCGGAGACGGTTCGGCCGCGTGCGTCAGGAGAGTTCGCCATGCGTTCAACGGTCGGGTCTGTCGCCTCCAGACGCAACCGGCCCGCTATCTCGTTCGGCGTCCAGGACGCGGCCAGGTCGGCGTCCACCCTCGCCTGCAGCACCGGATCCCCCGCGACCTTCCGCTGCTGCGGGCGAGCTCGCCGACGCTGCGCTCTGACGTCTGCGGTCACGGCCTGGTAGCCGCGGGTCTTCGTCGAGTTCCGGTGAAGCTCCCGCGAGATCACCGACGGGCAACGCCCCAGGTGACGGGCGATCCTCCGCACCGACCAGCCCGCTTTCGAGGCCGCCGAGATCTCCGACCTGTCGCTGAACGACAACCCCACCCGCGCCATCTGCACACTCCACCGATCAGACCCCCGCCGACCGGGAGTGTTGCTTCGACGCTATGACACCACCGGGGCGCAGATGCTCTGCTGCTTGACGGCGCCGTAATTGCAGGTCAGAGAGTGACTGAAGCAGACTCGTGCATACCAGGAGAAACAATCCTCCACATAATGAATAGGTCGCGGGTTCGATTCCCGCAGGCGGCTCGGCAACGCCCCTCCCCAGTCTCAACAGGCTGGGGAGGGGCTTTTTCTGTTCCGCCTGCACCCCTTCGCGAGGAGGAACTCTTTGCCATCGACGGATCGCCCGGCGATCACATCTTGAGTGTTGAACGATCACGCCTGTAATGGTGAACGATTCTGCTACAGTGCATCCCGTAACTGTGTTGTGAACCACACCGGCGTGGTGCCGGCCCTCAGGCATCCGATCGTTGAAAGCAGAAGATGAAACCAGTCTCGAAGCGCCTATTCGCCCTGTCGGCCGTCGCCGCCGTCGTCGCCTCATCACTGTCGCTGAGCAACCCTGTCGCAGCAGTCGAATCGACCTTCACCCCACCCTGTGTCGACGACCCGGTCGCCCTCGGACCCGAGGAGGAACTCGTCACGAAGCCGGCTCCCCGCGAGCTCCTCCGCTCCAGCGGCCTCGCCGACTTCGTCACTGCCTTCGCCGAAGACCTGTGCGCCCGGTCCGGGGAAGAGGCGATCGATGCCCTCGTCGAGAACCGGTCACGGGAACTGTGGACCCGCGGCATCGACGCCGCTCGAGCGATGACCGGGGGCGATGGTCTCGACGCGGACGACCGCCCCCTCTACTGGGCCCGCCTGGCGATGATCGGCGCCCTCAAGCAGTGGTCGGCGGAGAACCGGGTCTCGGACGAGACCCTCGCGGCCCGCACCGCCGTCATCGATCGGCTCTCCCGCGGTCAGGACACCCTCGACCCCGATGCGAGCGAACGCGACGTCGCCGTCATCACCGGATTCGACCCCTTCTCCCTGCGCTCCGAACCGCGGATCTCCAATCCCTCGGGAGCCATCGCGCTCGCGCTCGACGGTGAGGTCATCGACGGCCCGAACGGACCGGTCGAGATCCAAGCGGCGCTCTTCCCCGTGCGCTGGCGCGACTTCGGCGACGGGATGGTCGAGAAAGCCCTGACGCCCGCGTTCTCGGCCGAGAACACCCCCGAGCTCTTCTTCACCATCAGCCAGGGACGTCCCAACCAGTTCGACCTCGAAGCCTTCAACGGTGCCTGGCGTGGAGGCTTCGTCGACAACGAACTAGTCTGCTATCAGGGAATCGCTCCCATTCCCGCGGGCGTGACGACGGTCTCGCCGCAGCCGCAGTGGACGGAGTCGACCCTGCCGCGCGAGGCAATGGTCGCGGATACTGCCGGGAAGCCGTTCGCCGTCAATGATCGACGCTCGGTCACGGAGCTGCCCGGTGACACTCCGGCGACCGAACCCAGGCTCGGGTGCCCGGCGGACTCCGCGCTCAACGAAGGAACCCAGCGCGAAGACGGACCGAGCGAAGGCTCCGTCGCCCGAGCCGGCGGTGGCGGGGACTACCTCTCCAACGAGATCGCCTACCGCGCGACCCTGCTCCGAGACGCCCTCGGTCTCACCGACCTGCCGGGCGGCCACGTGCACACTCCGGTGCTCGAGGGAGTCCAGAAGACCGAATCGGAGATCAGCAATCCCGAGTTCGTCTCCAACCGGCAGGACATCATCGCCCAGACGAAGCTCCTGCTCGAAAGCGCCCTCGCCCAGCAGCCCGTAGACGACCCGGAACCGACGGACGAGCCCACTGACGAACCGACCGGCTCGCCGACGGAGACGCCCGCCCCCACCGAAGGCCCGACAGAGCCGACGTTGCCCACGAGCGGCCCGTCGACACCGGCGGACTCAGGGGCATCTGCAGACTCCGGTGCGACCGCGGACGGATCCAACGTCGCAGCCTCGGCGGACGGTGGCGACGGAGCAGGCCGAGGCGAAGCGATGCCGCGCACCGGTGGTCTGCCGATGTCCACGGCCGTCATCGGTGCGCTGCTGACCGTCGTCGGAGCTGGACTCGTCTTCGGTGTCCGTCGTCGCAGGCGGGGGTGACGTCGTCGGCTCACTGAGCGACGAGGCGGGCTAGAGCATCTTCCCCTGGACGTTCCAGCCCTGCGTCTTCACCTGGCTCAGCGCCTTCATCCTCCGGAACCCGACGGCATGACCGGAGAGGAAGTTCGACAGACGCAGCCAGAAGCCGTTCTTGTGCCGGTCGACGGACCGGATGTAGGCGTCGACATCGACCCGTGAGGCGAGGTTCTTGCCGGAGAAGAGGGCGATCATCTTCATGGCGTCCTCGGGCGCATAGTACGACGCCGTTCTGTCGGCGGTGTACTCCTGAGCGCGTGACAGCGTCGGGGAGAGCCGCAGGAGGACGAGGATCGGCTGGATCCCGCTGCGCCACAGGTTCACGTGCCCGCATCTGATGTGTCCCAGCTCGTGGCCCATGATGAATCGCAGCGCGCCGAAGTCTCCGTGGACGTAGGCGAGGTCGACGAGGTCGCTGTAGACGACGACATATCCGCGTTGCAGCTGGCATTTGGCGGCGTAGGCGTTCATCGTGCCGTTGCCGTTGATGACGTAGATCTGCGGGATCCCCGACATCCTCCCGGTGCCGGCGCCGAAGCCCATCTCGAGCGCGAGTTCCCGGTAGACGGCGTAGAGCTCCGGGAACTGCTCGTCGGTGACTTCGACTCCGTTGGAGATCTTCGACCAGTAGAGGTAGCGGATGTAGATGAAGCTCGCCACCGGAGCGAAGAGGCCGATGAGCACGCCGAAAGCCCACTCATCGAGGGGGAGTCCGACGAGGATGAAGACGAGCGCTCCGGTGACGACGATCGCTGTGAGCTCGATGCCGACGACGAGCATCGGCATCTCTGCCCGATGCCGCAGTTCGCTGACCGTGGGGCCGGTGGGTCTGAGCGCGGTGGAGGGGTCGGTGAGTGCCATGGGTCAGTTTCCTCGTGAGATCCGTTCGGTGCGAACCGGGGGGGTCGGAATGCGGTTCGCGTCCGAGGAGCCAGCGCGATCACGCCGAGGTCATCACGCTGACAGCGCTCGGAGAGTACGCGAAACACTAACATGGGGACACCCGATCGAGGGATCGACGAGAGTCCGGCACCCATGAGCGCCGCGGCGCCTGGGGCTCAGAGCCCGAGCAGCTCGTAGGCTCGGCGGTACTTCTCCGTCAGCCGCGCCCGGGTCGCCTCGTCGAGGCGAGCCTGCCTGGCCGGATCGGTGTTGTCGGCGAGATCGGCGGTCTTCACGCGCACGGCCAGCGGGTTCGCGCGGACCCGAGCGAAGTAGTCCTCGACGTCCTCACCGGAGCGCTTCGTCACCGCGATGACCGCGTCGACCACCCCGGCGGGGAAATCCCCGCGCAGATCATCCTCCGTCACCGAGGTGTCCTCGACGACATCGTGCAGCCATGCGGCCGCGACGACCGCGGTCGACTCGTCGTCGCCGAGGTCATCGGCGACGAGGGCCGCCCGCGCGTTCGCCGCGACCCGGCGCGGATGGTCGATGTAGTCGAGACCGGCCTTGTCGACCTGCCCGCGGTGAGCCTCACGGGCGACCGCCTCGGCGCGGGCGATGATCTCGTCGTTCATCGCCAACGCTGCCACGCCGCCTGCCGGCTGACATCGGCGAGCTCGGCGACGCGGGCCCAGGAGTTGTGCTCGGCGAGGAGGCGGGCGCTGGTGCCCAGTGCCTCCCCGACCTCCGAGGACAGGGAGATGAGGGCGGAGAACGCCGCGGGATCGGGGGAGTGGGCGAGGCCGTTGATCGCCTCGCGTGCCTTTGCCACGAGTTCGGCGACCTCGGCCACTGCGGCATCCTGTGACTGCGTGCCTCCGGTCGCGCCGCCAGAGGGGGTCACGCGCGTGCCGGCCGTGCCGGAAGTCGAGCCGCCCGTGCCGGAAGACGTACCGTTCGAGCCGGTGAGGTCCACGGGTTCGGTGCTGTCGTCGAGGGTCACCACGATCATCTCCTCCGGAGAACTGAGGCTGCGGGTCCACCTGCGGGAGTGCCACCGGTACTCGACCTCGCCGCGCAGGGGTCGATAGACGGCAGTGTACAGGGTGCCGAAAGCGTTGTCGTAGTCCCCGCTGAAGACCCCCGGGCCGAGCATCGCCTCGGCCATCTCGTCGACTCCGCGGCCCTCGTCGAGGGCGTCGGTGAGCAGGTCCTGACGCTCGACGCTGCGGAAGCGGCGGGCATGATCGGGGTACTCCGGGTGCCGGCCGCGGTGGTTCGTCGCCACCGGGTCCTCGACGACCTCCGGGGCCATGCCGGGACCGACGTAGGCGGTGGCGCGCCTGCCCGCGGAATCGACCATCGTGAGGTTGTAGTACATCGACACCGGAACGGTCTGCAGCCTCCGCAGCGCCTCGGGCACGTCACCGGCGACCTCGAGGAGGAAGCGGACGACGAGGGGAGCGGCGAACCCGTCCCCGTCACCGGGCCGACCCCCGAAGGCGAGCGAGACGGCCAGTCCGTCCTCATTCATCCCGTCGAGCAGCCCCCACAGGCAGTCCGAGGTGCCGATCACCCGGCGGGTGCCGAAGCGCGTCGAAGCGTGGACCTGCTCGAAGAGCTCGAGTCCGTAGTCGTAGTTGCGCAGCAGCGCGGGTTCGGGGGAGCGCATCGCGACCTGGGAGCAGCCGGGCAGGAAGCGCGGCGGGTTCCACAGGGTGAGCATCCGGGCAGCCGTCTCATCATCGCCGGTGAGCTCGACGAGGCGCTGCCACGTGGGCACGAGCTCGGGCATGTGCTCACGCAGCTTCGCCTCGGCGGTGGCCAGGTCGGGGCGGGCCCAGTCGCCGTCGCGGAGATACCAGGCGCGGTAGGCCGGCCACACGGCGTCGAAGAGTGCCTTCCAGCGGGTCGAGGGGCGGTCTTCGGTCATTCCAAAGAAGGTGAAAGAAGTCATGTGTCAAGGTTAGGTTGACACTCTTCCAGGTGTCAAGAAAAAGTTTACAGATCGTCGTGGTCCGCCGGTGACCCGCGGCTGTGTACTCTGAGAGCACGCGCATCGTCGAGGCGAACGGAGAATCGCATGTCGCTGCTCATCCACCTCGTCGTCCTGTGCGGCCTCTTCCTCATCATGGGGTTCCTCACGACGCCGCCGGGGCACCGGACGTAGCGACGGGTCGGCGGCTTCCTCGGCGCGATCGGGCTCGGGCTGGCGATGACCGTCGTCGGCATGGTCATCGTCATCATCATGCTCGGCCTCTACATCGGCGGCGTCGCCCTCCTCGACATCAGCCTCGGCCTCTTCCTCGGCGTCATCTCGGTGGCTCTGGCATCGGGGATCGTCATGTTCCTCATCGTCCAGCCGATCATCCAGCGCACCGGAATCAGCGCCGAGCTGCTGACGATCACCGAGTACTACATCCAGTGGTTCCTCATCTACGTCACCGTCTACCAGGTGATCTTCGAGCAGCTCAACGGCCTCGGCCGGGTGATCAACGAACGCGACGTCACGCAGGAGCTCAACTCCTACCTCTCGTCGGTCCTCAATCCCTCCGCCCTCATCGCGATCCTCCTCCCGGTGCTCCTGTCCATCTGGGTCGCCGTCGCCATCGCCAAGATCCGAATCGACGCCGACCCCGCCGAGGCGGCGCCCGGTTCCGCGGGGGAGTCGCCTGCCGCTGAGGTCGAGTCCCCGGACGCGGATGCCGAGAGGGCGCGCAGACCCAAGCACTGAGTTCCGCGAGATCACTTCTTCTTCGGCGTGAACGACGTCGAGCACGACCACGATGTCTTGCCCTTCTTCGCGGTCACCGTGACCTTGACCTTCTTGCCCGGTGTCGCCCCCGAGATGTAGTACTTGAGGTTCGCCGTCCCCTTCTTCGAGGCGGTCGCGGACTTCTTCGTCTTCGTCGTCTTGTAGTGCGCGGTCGTCGTCACCTTCGCCTTCGCGCCGACCTTCGTGACCTTGACCGTCGTGTTCGAGTACTGCTTCGGCTTCGAGTTCGACATCGAGACCTTGCACGACTTCGTCGCCGCCTCTGCAGGGGAGGCGTCGAGAGCGATGGGGCCGGCGAGCAGACCGGCGGCGAGGATGAGAGCGAGGCCTGGACGCAGGCGGGCAGGGGTGAGCGCGGACATGATTCTCCTGAATCTCGAAGGGATGGGGTGACTGCTCGGAGCGAGGCGTCGCCTTATCCTAATCACTGCGCCTGTTGTCCGGGTGTCCCGTGACCGAACCGAGATGTGACCTTCGGCACGCGCCTGCAGGCGGCGTCGTCCCTCGCGAACGGCGCTCGCGATCCGCGCTGACAGGCGGTGGATCGGGCGTGTGTTGACCATCACAGCGATGCGGTGTTCAATGGGATCGACACCATTAGTGAACGATCGATCAGCTTCGATCGGCGGGCTCACCGGCGACGGTTCGCTGTCGCTGCGAGTGCGAGTCACCACCATTGCGGGGAGAGGTGCGATCTCCCTGACGACTGTGAGGAACACATGAGCGAAGCGTTTATCTACGACGCCGTGCGCACGCCGCGCGGCCGGAACCGCGGCGGCGCCCTCCACGGCACGAAGCCCATCGACCTCGTCGTCGGCCTCATCGACGCCGTGCGCGAGCGCAACCCCGACCTCGACGACGCCCAGATCGACGACATCGTCCTCGGCGTCGTCTCCCCGGTCGGCGAACAGGGCTCGGACATCGCCCGCACCGCGGCGCTGGTGGCCGGACTCGACGAATCCGTCGCCGGCGTCCAGATCAACCGCTTCTGCGCCTCGGGTCTCGAGGCCGTCAACCTCGCCGCCCAGAAGGTCGCGAGCGGCTTCGAATCCCTCGTCCTCGCCGGCGGCGTCGAATCGATGTCACGCGTCCCCCTCGGCTCGGACGGCGGCGCATGGTCGCACGATCCGACGACGAACTTCGACACCTACTTCGTCCCCCAGGGCATTGGTGCCGACCTCATCGCCACGACCGAGGGCTTCTCCCGCACCGACGTCGACACCTACGCCGCCGAATCCCAGCGCCGCGCCGCCGAGGCGTGGGAGGCCGGGCGCTTCGCCGACTCAGTCATCCCCGTCAAAGACCTCAACGGAGTGACGATCCTCGACCGGGACGAGCACATGCGTCCCGGATCGACCGTCGAATCGCTGTCCCAGCTGCCTCCTGCCTTCGCCAAGCTCGCCGCGCAGACCGGCTTCGACGACGTCGCCCTGCAAAAGTACCACTGGGTCGAGGAGATCGACCACGTCCACACGGCGGCGAACTCCTCGGGCATCGTCGACGGCGCCGGCCTCGTCATCCTCGGCGATGAGAAGGTCGGGCAGGCCATGGGCATGACCCCACGCGCCCGCATCGTCGCCACCGCCGTCGTCGGATCCGAACCGACGATCATGCTCACCGGACCGACCCCGGCGACGAAGAAGGTCCTCGACAAGGCCGGAATGACCGTCGACGACATCGACCTCTTCGAACTCAACGAAGCCTTCGCCGCCGTCGTCCTCAAGTGGATGAAGGACCTCGACATCCCGCACGAGAAGGTCAACGTCAACGGCGGTGCGATCGCCATGGGCCACCCGCTGGGGGCGACCGGGGCGATGATCCTCGGCACCGTCCTCGACGAACTCGAACGCCGCGACCTCAGGCGCGGACTGGTCACCCTGTGCATCGGCGCAGGCATGGGCATCGCGACGATCATCGAAAGGGTCTGACATGACGAACGCTGAATACTCCCGCACCACCGACGCCGACGGCATCGTCACGATCGTCCTCGACGACCCCGACTCCTCGGTCAACACGATGAACGACCACTTCGGGGCGGCCCTCGAAGAGACCGTCGACTGGCTGGAGGCCAACGTCGACGACATCACCGGCGTCGTCCTCACCTCGGCGAAGAAGTCGTTCTTCGCCGGCGGCGACCTCGAGAGGCTGCGCCGCGCGGACCCGGACAACTCCGAAGCCGAGACCGCCCAGGTCGAGCACATCAAGGCGCTCCTGCGCCGACTCGAGACGCTCGGCAAGCCCGTCGTCGCCGCGCTCAACGGAGCGGCGCTCGGCGGCGGCCTCGAGATCGCGCTCGCCACCCACCATCGGATCGCCGCCGACGACGTCAAGTCCGCGCGCTTCGGTCTGCCCGAGGTCACGCTCGGACTCCTGCCCGGAGGCGGCGGCGTCTCCCGCGTCGTGCGGATGCTCGGTCTCCAGGACGCCCTGCAGAAGGTCATCCTCCCAGGCACGAAGTTCACGGCAGCCGACGCCCAGGCACTCGGCCTCGTCGACGAACTCGCGCCCGCCGCCGAGCTCGAGGACCGGGCGAAGGCGTGGATCAAGGCCAACCCCGAGGCGGTCCAGCCCTGGGACGTCAAGGGCTTCACAATCCCCGGCGGGGCACCGAGCTCGCCGAAGATCGCGATGATGCTGCCGGCACTGCCGGCGACCCTGCGCCGCCAGACCAAGGGAGCGCCGATGCCGGCTCCCCGCGCGGCCATGGCCGCCGCCGTCGAGGGCGCGCTCGTCGACATCGACACCGCGCTCACCGTCGAGACCCGCTACTTCGTCAGCCTCACCCACACGCAGGTGGCGAAGAACATGATCAAGGCGTTCTTCTTCGACCTCGGCCACATCAACTCCGGCGGTTCGCGCCCGGACGGCTACGAGCCGCGTCCGGTGACGAAGCTCGGCGTCCTCGGGGCCGGGATGATGGGGGCCGCGATCGCCTACACCGCGGCCCGGGCCGGCATCGACGTCGTCCTCAAGGACGTCGAACTGGCGAACGCCGAGAAGGGCAAGGACTACGCCCGCAAGCGCGAGGAGACGGCCCTGGCCAAGGGGAAGACGACCCCGGAGAAGTCCGAGGCGGTGCTCGCCCGCATCCACCCGAGCGCCTCCGTCGACGACTTCGCCGGCGTCGACTTCGTCATCGAAGCCGTCTTCGAGTCCGTGCCGGTCAAGCAGCAGGTCTTCGGCGAGATCCAGGACGTCGTCAACCCCGACGCCGTCCTCGGTTCGAACACCTCGACTCTGCCGATCACGGAACTCGCGACCGGGGTCGAACGCGACAAGGACTTCATCGGCGTCCACTTCTTCTCCCCGGCCGACAAGATGCCCCTGGTCGAGATCATCACCGGTGAGAACACCTCCGATGAGACGCTGGCTCGGACCTTCGACTTCGTCCAGCAGATCCGGAAGACCCCGATCGTCGTCACCGACTCCCGCGGCTTCTTCACCTCGCGTGTCATCGGGACCTTCATCGCCGAGGCGGTCGCCGCCGTCGGTGAGGGAGTCGAACCCTCCAGCGTCGAGCAGGCGGCCCTCCAGGCCGGCTACCCGACCGGGGCGCTCCAGCTCCTCGACGAGCTCACGCTCACCCTCTCGCAGAAGATCCGCCAGGAGACCCGGGCCGCCGTCGAGGCCGCCGGGGGCACGTGGGACGAACATCCCTCGGAGGCCGTCATCGACTGGATGGTCGAGCAGGGACGCACCGGCCGCAAGGACGGTGCCGGGTTCTACGAGTACGACGAGACCGGCAAGCGCACCCACCTGTGGCAGGGAGTGCGCGAGCACTTCAAGTCAGGGTCGACGACGGAGCCGTTCGCCGACCTCCAGGAGCGGATGCTCTTCGCCGAGGCGATCGAGACTATCAAATGCCTCGACGAGGGTGTGCTCACCTCGGTGCCCGACGCCAACATCGGTTCGATCTACGGCATCGGGTTCCCCGCGTGGACCGGCGGCGTCCTCCAGTACGTCAACCAGTACGAGGGCGGCCTGGCCGGCTTCGTCGAGCGCGCGAAGGAACTCGCAGCGACCTACGGTGAGCGCTTCACGCCGCCCGCCTCGCTCGTCGAGCGCGCGAAGACCGGCGAGACGTATGAGTGAGATGACTTCGGCGGTCCGTTGAGCTCAAGGGCGCGCCCATCCACCGGAGGCCCGGACGATGCGATTCGTCCGGGCCTCCGTCGTGATCGACGTTCGGTCACCCGACGCGGTCGGGCGTCGCGCGCTCTGCCAGTTGCGGGTAGTCGATGACGACGCCGTCCTCATCAACGGTGAGGTCGGCGATGAAGTCCCTCGTCCCGCTCGTGTACCGGACGTGGTCGGCGTCGATGCCCGTGTAGATCTGCGGACTGGCGATGACCGAGAGGGAGGGCATGTCGATCCACGCCATGGTCAGCGTGCGCTCGGCGGTCGTGTCCGTCTGCACGCCGAGTCGCCTGATCGGCATCGTGTTCGTCAGCGGACAGAGCCCGAGGTCGCAGTCGAGTGCCTCGGTGAGCGCATCGGGGTCGACGATGCCCGGCTCGGCCAACGGGGCCGACGACTGTCCGGACGCGTGCGTCGCACTCGCCCACCGACCGCTGGCAGGGTCGCGGCTGAGGGTGAGCGATCGCCGCCACCCCGCACCCTGCACTGCGACAGCGACGGCGCGAGTCACCCATCCATCACGGGCATCGACCGTCCATGCCGCGGCATAGTCGTCGGTGATCTGACGGCCGAACGCCCGAAGCCCATGGTCGAGCAGGACGTCCGCCGAGTCACGGCGGGCCGCGTCGTCGACTCCCGCCCAGGACACCTGGCGTGAATGGGCGCTGCCCACTCCCGCGTCGAAGAGCAGCAGCGATTGATCGTAGTACCTCGTGGTCTCCCCGACCTCGGCCATTCCGATGCGCCGGCACACCGCCTGCGACGCGGCGTTGTCGGCGTCGACGACGGCGATGACCCGGTCGAGACCGCTCGCCAGACACACGGACAGAAGGAGCTCTCCCGCCTCGGTGGCGAAGCCCCGGCCTCCGAAGTCCGGGTGGAGTCGCCAGCCGATCTCGACCTCGTCGCCGGACTCCTCGCTGCTGTAGGGAATCGGCTTGGCGATCACCGCACCCACAGGGGTGCCGTCATGGAGGGTCACGCACCACCGTCCGCGAGCATGGGCACTCATCGTCTTCGTCTCGGCGATCCACGCCTCGGCGTCAGCGATGTCGGACATCACCGCCGAGGGGATGAACCGGGCGATGGCGGGATGCGCATGGAGTCCGAGGACGAACTCGGCATCATCGTCATCGAAGCGACGGAGGATGAGACGGGCGCTGACGTACTCGGGCGGAGGAGAGACGTGGGAGGCCATGGCACGAGGCTACGCCTGGGCACTGACTCGACCTCGATGTGAAGGAGTCGGCCGACGATCTCCATCGAGGCCGGCGATCGGAGCGTTCGGAACAGCGGGCCGAGGGTCGGAATAGCGCGCAGGCCAGCAGTGTTGTGCGTCGCACGGGCGCACAACACGGTGGCCCGCGATCTCACTCCACACCCCGACCGAGGAGACGCAATGCGCGCAGCTGTCTATGACCGGTTCACCGACGACTTCGACGACATCGAGGTCCGCGAGATCGAGGACCCCAAGGTCCCACCGGCCTCCGTCCTCATCGAGGTCAAGGCCGCCGGCGTCAACCCCGTCGACTGGAAGCTCGTCGGCGGCGGTCTCGACAAGTTCCTGCCCACCCAGTTCCCCGTCATCCCCGGCTGGGACGTCGCCGGCACCGTCGTCGGCCTCGGCTTCGACACCCCCGAATTCGAGATCGGCGACGAGGTCGTCGCCTACGCCCGCAAGGACGTCCTCGGCGGCGGCACCTTCGCCGAGAAGGTCGCCGTCCCCGTCCACGCCGTGACGAAGAAGCCCGCGGGACTGACCTGGGAGCAGGCCGGCGGGCTGCCCCTGGCCGGGAACACCGCCCTGCGCACCCTCGACGCCCTCGGCGACCTCGACGGGAAGACCGTCCTCATCCACGGCGCCGCCGGAGGGGTGGGAAGCATGGCCGTGCAGATCGCTAAGGCCGCCGGCGCCCGCGTCATCGGCACCGCCTCCGAACGCAACCACCACTACCTCCGCGGCCTTGGCGCCGAACCGATCACCTACGGCGAGGGTCTGGCCGACCGGGTCCGCGAGCTCGCCGACGGTCCGGTTGACGCCGTTGCTGACTTCGTCGGGGGTCAGCTCGAGACCACCCTCGCCGTCCTCGCCGACGACGGCGCCCACGCCTCGATCGCCGACCCCACGGTGACCACGCACGGCGGCCGCTACATCTGGGTCCGCCCCGACGGGGCGACGACGGCCCGACTGACCGAGCTCGTCGACGCGGGCAAGCTCAGCGTCGAGGTCGACCAGATCTTCCCCCTCGCCGAGGTGGCCGACGCCTTCCGCTCGAGTGCTGAAGGGCATACCCGCGGCAAGCTCGTCATCGTCCCCTGAGGTTCTCGACCTCCGCCGGGAGACCGAGCGCCGCGGACGCGGCGGCCCGCAGCTCCCGGCGGACCACCTCGGCTGCCGACCCGCGGGCCTGATACGGCGTCGAATTCATCATCCCGAACGCCGCGTGGACCCGCACGGTCGCGGCCTCCTGCGACCAGTCCGGATGAAGCGCGGTGACGACGTCGGCCCACCGGCTGACGTACTGTCGCTGCAGCCGCCTGACGATCCGTCGGGAGGACTCGGGCAGGGCCGCGAAGTCGCGGTCCTGGATGCGGATGAGGTCGGGCTCGCTCATCGCGAAGGCGATGTGGAAGTCGATGAGCGTGCGCAGGGTCGAGCCCGCGTCGGCGGGGGAGGGGTGAGGCGGGACCGCCTCGGCGAGGGAATCGGTCGAGTCCTTCACGGGCGCGCCCCCGGCGATCTCCGCACCCCCGGACTGGAGGTATTCCGAGATCCCGACGAGGAGCTCCTCGAGGACGGCCTCCTTCGACTCGAAGTGCCGATAGACCGCGGGCGCGGAGATTCCCGCCCCCTTCGCGAGGTCGTCGAGGCGCACCCCGTGGAAGCCGTGCCGGGCGAAGAGCGTCTTCGCGACCGTGAGCAGCTGTTCGCGCCGGGCGGCCTTCGCCGCAGCCCGCGTCGACGTCGTCGCCATCCTCACTCCTCCCAGTCGCCTTGTCGGCGTGCGCGTTGTCACACCCGCCCTGTGGGCAGTATCATAGCAGTCAGTTAACATCCATTAACTGAAACGTGCAGTGAGGGGAATGGGAATGAGAGCAGTGGGAACTGCCGTCAATCCGGCGACGGGGCAGGCGAACGCCGAGGCGCATGCCGAGCTCATCGCCGAACTCCGGGACCGCGTCGCGGCCACCGCGCGCGGGGGACCGGAGAAGTCGCGGCAGAAGCACGTCGACCGCGGCAAGCTGCTGCCCCGCGACCGCGTCGAAGCGCTCCTCGACCCGGGCACCCCGTTCCTCGAGCTCTCCCCGCTGGCCGCGAACGGCATGTACGACGATGCGAGCCCGGGAGCGGGCATCATCACCGGCATCGGCCGGGTGAACGGCCGCGAATGCGTCATCGTCGCCAACGACGCCACCGTCAAGGGCGGCACGTACTACCCGGTGACGGTGAAGAAGCACCTGCGTGCCCAGGAGATCGCCAAGGACAACCGGCTCCCGTGCATCTACCTCGTCGACTCCGGCGGGGCGAACCTGCCCAACCAGGACGACGTCTTCCCCGACCGCGAGCACTTCGGACGGATCTTCTACAACCAGGCCACGCTCTCCGCCGCCGGCATCCCGCAGCTCGCCGCGGTGCTCGGCTCCTCGACCGCCGGCGGCGCCTACGTCCCGGCGATGGCCGACGAGACGATCATCGTCTCCGAGCAGGGCACGATCTTCCTCGGAGGCCCGCCCCTGGTCAAGGCCGCGACCGGTGAGGTCGTCAGCGCCGAGGACCTCGGCGGCGGCGCCCTGCACTCCCGCGTCTCCGGCGTCACCGACCACCTCGCGGCCAACGACTCCCACGCACTCGAGATCATGCGCGACATCGTCACCACGCTCGGACCGAAGCCGGCCCCGAACTGGGAGGTCATCGAACCCGAGGCACCGCTGCACTCCCCGGACGAGCTCACCTCCGTCGTCCCCGTCGACTCGAAGGTCCCCTACGACGTCCACGAGGTCATCGCCCGCCTCGTCGACGGGTCGAAGTTCCACGAGTTCAAAGCCGAGTACGGCACGAGCCTCGTCACCGGCTTCGCCCACATCGACGGCCATCCGGTCGGCATCATCGCCAACAACGGCATCCTCTTCGGCGAATCCGCGGTCAAGGGCGCGCACTTCATCGAACTCTGCGACCAGCGCACGATCCCGCTCGTCTTCCTCCAGAACATCTCCGGCTTCATGGTCGGCCGCGACTACGAAGCCGGCGGCATCGCCAAGCACGGCGCGAAGATGGTCAACGCCGTCGCCACCGCCCGCGTCCCGAAGTTCACCGTCGTCATCGGCGGCTCCTTCGGCGCCGGCAACTACTCGATGTGCGGCCGCGCCTACTCGCCGCGATTCCTCTGGATGTGGCCGAACGCCCGGATCTCCGTGATGGGCGGCGAACAGGCCGCGAGCGTGCTCTCGACCGTCAAACGCGACCAGATCGAAGCCCGCGGGGAGACCTGGTCGGCGGAGGACGAAGACGCATTCAAACAGCCCATCCGCGACCAGTACGAAGCCCAGGGCAACCCGTACTACTCGACCGCGAGACTCTGGGACGACGGGATCATCGAACCCGCCGACACCCGCGAGATCCTCGCGCTCGCCCTCGACCTCGCCCGCTTCTCGCCCCTTGGCCGACCGCTCGATGCCGACGGCTACGGCGTCTTCAGAATGTGAGCTGACTATGTTCGACACCATCCTCATCGCCAACCGCGGCGAGATCGCCCTCCGCGTCATCCGCACCGCCAAGCGCCTGGGCATCCGCACCGTCGCCGTCTACTCCGACGCCGACGCCCACGCCGCCCACGTGAGAGCCGCCGACACCGCCGTGCGCCTCGGCCCCGCCCAGGCGAGCGAGTCCTACCTCGACATCGACAAGGTCATCGCCGCAGCGAAGGCGACTGGAGCCGAGGCCATCCACCCCGGCTACGGGTTCCTCTCCGAGAACGCCGACTTCTCCGCCGCCTGCGATGCCGCCGGCATCGTCTTCCTCGGCCCCGGCCCCGAGGCGATCCGGACGATGGGCGACAAGATCACCGCGAAGCAGGCGGTCTCGGCCCACGGCGTCCCCCTCGTGCCGGGCACGAAGGACGCCGGGTCCTCCGACGAGGCCCTCATCGCCGCAGCCGAGGACATCGGCTTCCCCGTCCTCATCAAGCCCTCCGCCGGAGGCGGCGGCAAGGGCATGCACGCCGTCTTCGAGCCCTCCGAACTCCCGGCAGCACTCAAGACCGCCCGCCGTGAGGCCGCGAACTCCTTCGGCGACGACACGCTCTTCCTCGAACGCCTCGTCGCCACCCCGCGCCACATCGAGGTCCAGGTCATGGCCGATGCGCACGGGAATGTCATCCACCTCGGCGAACGCGAATGCTCGCTCCAGCGCCGCCACCAGAAGGTCATCGAGGAGGCCCCCTCCGCGCTCCTCGACGACGAGACGCGGGCCCGGATCGGTGAGGCCGCGATCGAGACCGCCCGCTCGGTCGGCTACCGGGGTGCCGGCACCGTCGAGTTCATCGTCGGCGCCGACCGTCCCGACGAGTTCTTCTTCATGGAGATGAACACCCGCCTCCAGGTCGAGCACCCCGTCACCGAGGAGGTCACCGGGGTCGACCTCGTCGAACTCCAGCTGCGCGTCGGCGCCGGCGAGGAGCTGCCGCTGAGCCAGGACGACATCACGCTCACCGGGCACTCCGTCGAGGCCCGCATCTACGCCGAGGATCCCGCCCGCGGGTTCCTCCCCACCGGCGGCCGCGCGATCGACGTCGTCTTCCCCGACGGTGAGGGCATCCGCGTCGACGCCGGACTCGACGCCGGGCAGGCGGTCGCCTCCGACTACGATCCGATGATCGCCAAGCTCATCGCCACCGGCCCCGACCGGGCCACCGCCCTCGACCGGCTCGATGCGGCACTGGCCGCCTCGGCGGTGCCGGGGATCGTGACGAACATCGACTTCCTCCGCACCCTCATCACCCTGCCAGAGGTGGCCGCCGGAGACCTCGACACCTCCCTCATCGACCGCCTCGGCGAGGATGAGCTCGCCCACACAGCCACGGACATCGACCGGCAGTTCGCCGTTGCCGCCGTGCTCGCGACCCAGGGCCGTGCCGGGGCGGAGATCACCGGGGAGCTCACCGCGGACACGCTCGCGAAGGCGGGCGCCGCCTCGGCGTGGGCGCAGCCGCGGACCTTCCGCACCTCCCGTCCGGACTTCCGGCCCACGGTCGACCTCACCGTCGACGGGAAGTCCGCGCACGTGGAGAGCCGCGTCGACGACGTCGTCGTCGATGACGACGGGATCTGGCACGTCCTCGTCGACGGCGTCCAGCACACCGGGCGGGTCTTCTCCGACGCCCGCGACCGGACGATCTGGGTGGCAGGGGACCGGGGCATCCACGTCTTCACCCGCACCCAGGCCGACACCTCGCTCACCCCCGGCGAGGGCGGCGCCGAGGTGCTCGCCCCCATGCCCGGATCCGTCGTCGAGGTCCGCGTCGACTCCGGCGACCACGTCGAGGCGGGCGATCCGATCGTCGTCGTCGAGGCGATGAAGATGGAGCACGTGCTCACCGCGCCCGCGGCCGGCACCGTCACCGTCACCGCGGTGCCGGGAGCCCAGGTCGCCCTCGACGAGGTGCTCGCCACCGTCGTCGACGACACGGCCGACACCGGCGATACCGCCGACTCACCCGGCACCGCAGACACCGCCCCCGCGAACACCGACCGATGACCACCGCACCCACCAAGGAGACCACCATGACCGCATTCGCACCGGGCATGCTGCCCGAGGAGTACGAAGACCTGCGCCAGGGCGTGGCGAAGTTCGCCGACGAGGAGGTCGCCCCCGTCAGCGCCGAGCTCGACGCCAAGCACGAGTTCCCCTACGCCCTCGTTGCCAAGATGGGGCAGATGGGCCTCTTCGGCCTGCCCTTCGACGAGGAGTACGGCGGCATGGGCGGAGACTACTTCGCCCTGTGTCTGGCGATCGAGGAGATCGCCCGCGTCAACCAGTCGCTCGCGATCACCCTCGAGGCCGGCGTCTCCCTCGGCGCGATGCCGATCTACCGCTTCGGCACCGAGGAGCAGAAGCAGGAGTGGCTGCCGAAGCTCACCGACGGCTCGGGGCTGGCCGCCTTCGGCCTCACCGAACCCGAAGCCGGCTCCGATGCCGGCGGCACCCGGACGAAGGCGACGCTGGAGAACGGCACGTGGACGATCAACGGCTCGAAGTCGTTCATCACGAACTCGGGCACCGACATCACCCGCCTCGTCACCGCCACCGCCGTGACCGGGACGAAGACCTCGAAGTCGGGTCGTGAGGTCCCGGAGATCTCGACGATCATGATCCCCGCCGGCACCCCCGGCTTCACCGCCGAACCCGCGTATGACAAGGTCGGCTGGAACTCCTCGGACACCCACCCGCTCACCTTCGACAACGTCGAGGTCCCCGAGGCGAACCTGCTCGGCGAACGCGGCCGCGGCTACGCGAACTTCCTCCGCATCCTCGACGAGGGCCGCATCGCCGTCGCCGCGCTCTCCGTCGGTGCCGCCCAGGGCTGCGTCGACGAATCCGTGAAGTACGCGAAGGACCGGCAGGCGTTCGGGCATGCGATCGCCGACTTCCAGGGCATCCAGTTCAAGATCGCCCGCATGGAGGCCCGCGTCGTCGCCGCCCGCACCGCCTACTACCTCGCGGCCTCCCGGATGCTCGCAGGCCTGCCGTTCAAGAAGGAGGCGGCGATCGCGAAGATGATCGCCGGCGACGCGGCGATGGACAACGCCCGCGACGCCACGCAGATCCACGGCGGCTACGGCTTCATGAACGAATACCTCGTCGCCCGCCACTACCGCGACTCGAAGATCCTCGAGGTCGGCGAGGGCACGACCGAGGTCCAGCTCATGCTCATCGCCCGCGAACTCGGACTCTGAGATCTCGTGACCTTGAGGTGACCCTCCCGGTCTCTGCGCCGGAGTCGCACCACCCACCCCTCGCCGAGGCGGTCCCGTCGTTCCGTACGGAGCGGCGGACCGCCTCAGCGAGGGGTTCGTCCGGTTAGGGTGGACCTCAACCGAGGAACGGAGGTCGCGGATGGAGCCCATCGACTGGTCGTCGATCAACTGGACGACAGTGCTGTCGGTGACCTGGATCGTCATCGAGTACATCGTCAAGATCATCGCCATCGGCGTCGTCCCGGAGAACCGGCGGCCGTCGTCGTCATCGGCGTGGCTGCTCCTCATCCTCTTCCTGCCCATCGTCGGCATCCCCCTCTTCCTCCTCATCGGCAGCCCCTACATCAACCGCAGGCGGGCGCGCATCCAGGCGATGGCGAACGAACTCATGCACAAGGGCGCCGACGACCTGCCCGATGTCCCGCCGTCGCTCAAGGCGCCGCGCGACTTCGACCTCATCGCCGAACTCGCCCGCAACCTCACCGAACTGCCCATGGTCACCGGGACCAACCACGGCATCAGCATGGACTACGACCGGACGATCGAGCGGATGGCCGAACTCGTCGACGGAGCCGAGAACTACGTCCACGTCGAGATCTACATCATGGCCTGGGATAGGACAACTGACGTCTTCTTCGAAGCGCTCAAGCGGGCAGCCGCCCGCGGAGTGCACGTGCGCGTCCTCTACGACCACATCGGATCGCGGAAGTACCCGGGATTCCATTCGCTCGGCAAGCGTCTGACCGCGGCCGGGATCGAATGGCACCTCATGCTCCCGTTCATCCCGTGGCAGGGCAAGGCGCGGCGCATCGACCTGCGCAACCACCGCAAACTCCTCGTCGTCGACGGCAAGCGGGCGATGATGGGCTCGCAGAACATGATCGACTCGAGCTACGACATGAAGGCGAACATCAAGGTCGGGCGGCACTGGCACGACATCATGGTCGAAGTCAGCGGGGAGATCGTCGCGACGATCGAAGCTGTCTTCGCCACCGACTGGTACACCGAGAGCGGGGAGGAGCTCGGCATCCGCGACTACGTGTGGGGCGTCGAGGTCCCCGACGTCGGGGGAGACGTCTGCGGGATGCAGCTCGTGCCCTCGGGGCCGGGGTTCACCACCGAGCCCAACCTCAAGGTCTTCAACTCCCTCTTCTACCTCGCGCAGGAGAAGCTCTCGATCGTCAGTCCTTACTTCATCCCCGACGAGTCGCTGCTCGCGGCGATCAACACCGCCTCCTACCGGGGCGTCGACGTCGAGCTCTACGTCAGCGAGGAGGCAGACCAGTACGTCGTCGGTCGCGCCCAGGCCTCGTACTATCAGGCGCTGCTCGAGGCGGGTGTGCGCATCTTCCTCTACCCCAAGCCCGCGGTCCTCCACACGAAGTGCTTCGTCGTCGACGGGAAGTACGGAGTCATGGGCTCATCGAACATGGACATGCGCTCCTTCGGGCTCAACTACGAAATCAGCCTGCTCACCACCGGCGGCGACCTGGTGGGCGACATCTCTGCGGTCATCGACGACTACCGGGAGAAGAGCCACGAGCTCACCCTCGAGGAGTGGATGCAGCGGCCGTGGACGCGGAAGTACATGGAGTCGGCGATGAGGCTGATGTCGGCGCTCGCGTAGCTCCCTCGCCGAGGCGGCGGCTCAGTACCGTTCGGCCCCGCCGATGCCCTCGGGGTCGGCGACGGTTGAGAGCCGACGATCGAGCGGGTCCTCCCACCACCGGTCGGTGCCCCGGTCGAGGACGGCCACACGTTCGCTCAGTGCCTCCTGTTGGGATGCGGGGCAGAGCGAGGCGAGGTCGGCGAAGAGCGCGCGCAGGCGGCGCTGGATCTGGATCGAGGTGGTTCCGAACTGGCGGATCTCGTCGGTGGCGGCGGCGACGTACTCGGCCCAGCTGCGCGTCCAGTCGCGCAGCACCGAGGCGTCGGGACGGGAGGCGAGCTCCTTCTCCTGCGCGTCGATCATCGGTGAGAGCCGGATGAGGATCGCCTCGATCTGGTCGAGTGCCTGCACCGCCCGGGACGGGTCGTTGACGGCCGGGGAGAGCGCCTTGAGCGCGATGTCGGAGATCGTGCGGATCGCCCCGAAGGGACCGTTCTCCGGGGATTCGATGTCGCCGAAGGCCACCGCTTTCTCGAGTTCGGCCTCCTGTCTGCTCGTCAGCGCCTCACTCGTCCGGAAGAGCAGGGTGTGGACGGGCACCGGGGTTCCCACCGTGGGCACGAGTTCGATCGTGCATCCCCACGCGTCCTCGAAGTCGAGCAGACGAGGAGTGTTGACGGCGAGCAGAGCGTCGCCGCCGGAGCCGTAGTGTCGACGTCGGACGAGGTGGCCGTCGGGCACCGAGCGTTCGGAGACGGCGACGGCGTGGGTGTGGAATCGGTCTGGGGAGAAGCGCAGGGCCTTCCACCCGTCACGGGCGAGTCGGCGCAGCAGCGCCCCGGAGTTGAGCAGTGTGCACACGCGCACGACGAAGGCGAGGAACATCACCGCGCAGGCGAGGGTGACGAGGACGGCTCCGACGGTGCCCGTCCACGGTTTGTAGCTGTCCTCGCCGAGGGCGATGCTCAGGGCGATGAGCAGCGAATAGACGAAGGTGGCGACGAAGGAGCCCAGGGCCCATTGAACGACGCGGTCGCTCTGGAGGAGGGGCGCCAGGCGCACGGACATCGTCGTGATCCCCAGGCTCATCGGCGTCGTCAGGGCGGCGAATGCGAGGCCGGCCAGCGTGACCATGGCACCGGAGATGATCCCGAGCAGCGAGGCGACGCTGCCGGAGTCGAGATCCGGGTACGGGGAGAAGACCTGGGCGAGTCCGCGGTCGACGAGCGGGGTGAGCAGACCGAGGACCACCGCGGCGATGAGGAGGCGCAGCGGGACGTCCCACATCGTCGTCGGCCGGATGTGCCGGCGCATCTTCCGCCATTCCCGGCGGTCGGCAGCGCTCTCCCGGGTCGGACCGGTCTTCTGTGACGGGGAGCTCGACTCGCCGGTCGCGGAAGGATGGGGGTGGGCCTGCGCCATCGGCTGCCTCCTTGGAAATCCGGTGTCGGTCGCCGTCGACGCGGTGCTGCGGCCTCCGGCGGAGCAGGGGCAGTTGCGAGTCTAGCGCGGGCTGGCCCGGTGTGCTCAGGCGTCGACGACCTCCGGGTTGAGGACTCCGGCATCGTGGCGGTAGAAGGCGGGCGCCCGACCGGCGGGTTCCTCCCAGCTCTCCTGCCGGCCGAGCGCGGTGAGATCGAGCATGCCGTATGCGGGCATCATCACCTCGAGGCCCCGGGCGTAGACGGAGTAGGTGTGGAAGACGTCGTCGCCGTCCCTGAGGAAGGTGCTGATCCCCGGCTGCTCGCCCCGATACGTCGTCAGCCACTCCTGGTCAGCGGCGATGAGCTCGTCCCCGTCCCGGAAGTTGTATGAGTTCGGGGCGAGGTCCGGATCGAGGGTGACGTGGAAGTCGAGGTTGAAGTCGCTGCCCGCCGAGGAGACCCAGGGGAACGACCAGCCCTTCGCCTCTCGGTAGGCGACGAGTTTGGACAGCGGCGCGCGGGAGACGGCGGCGAACGCGGTGCCGCGGCCGGCGAGCTGGTCGAGCATGGCCGGATGCGCGGCAGAGCTCGCCATTGCGGTGCAGCTCGAACAGCCCGCGTCCCAGGCGGGATCGAACATGAAGTGCTGGACGATGAGCTGTCGGTGGTCGCCGAAGAGGTCGCGGAGTCCGACATCGCCGTCGGGGCCCTCGAACCGGTAGTCCTTCGTCACCGGCACCATCGGCAGGCGGCGGCGTTCGGCGTTGAGGCGATCGATCTGCGCGGTAAGGTCCTTCTCTTTCTCAAGCAGGCGCCTGCGCGCTTCGCGCCATGTGGCTTCGTCGACGATCTCTGGAATGGACATGTGACTCCGATCACAGCGTGAGCATGGTGAGGATGAGTCTACGGCGTGTGACTTTCATCATGCAAGTGGATAACGGTAGGATTCCTGAGCATGTTGGGAAGCAAGTACGCACGTGAGAACTGCTCGGCGGCCCGAGCGCTCGACGTCGTCGGAGAGAGGTGGAGTCTGCTCATCATCCGCAATGCGGCGTTCGCCGGGATGACGCGCTTCTCCGAGTTCGAACGCAGCCTCGGTATCGCGCCGAACATCCTCACCAAGCGCCTCGCCGACTTCGTCGCCAACGGCCTCATGGCCATCGACGAGTCGGCCACTGGAGGCGGGAGGGAGTACCGGCTGACAGAGAAGGGCGCCGAACTCGGGCAGGTCGTCATCGCGCTCACCGCGTGGGGCGACCGCTGGGCGGCACCCGACGGCCCTCCCGTCGTCTACCGGCACTCCGGCTGCGGGGGAGAGTGCGGGGCGCGGACCGCATGCGATCGCTGCGGTGCCGAGGTCGCCGTCCCCGGCATCGAGGCCCACCCCGGCCCCGGTGCCACCGAGGCGCAGAGACAGCGTCTCGAGTCCCGCCTCGGCGGGTGACCGGGGAGAGCGGGGTGCGCTGAGACCGAGACGCCTCCCCGAGGAGGATCCGATGCGAAATCGGGCCGGATATCGGACCGGATCCGCCTCGGGGGCGCCGCGATACGACCGGCGCCTACGCGGAACCGGTGACGTCGGCGCCGAGGCTGCCCTGCTCCTCGAGCGGGACGTCGAGGAGGTCGTAGACGCCGTCGAGGATCTCGTCGGGGCGGAACGGATACTTCCGGACATCCTCGGCGGTGGAGATCCCCGAGAGGACGAGGACGGTGTGCATGCCGGCCTCCATGCCCGCGATGATGTCGGTGTCCATGCGGTCGCCGATCATCGCCGTGCTGATCGAGTGCGCTCCGATCTTGTTGAGCGCCGAGCGGAACATCATCGGATTGGGCTTGCCGACGACGTAGGGCACCCGGTTCGTCGCCTTCGTGATGAGGGCCGCGATCGCGCCGGTCGCCGGGAGCACGCCCTCGGGGCTCGGGCCGGTCGCGTCGGGGTTGGTGACGATGAAGCGCGAGCCCGCATCGATGAGCCGGATCGCCTTCGTGATCGCTTCGAAGGAGTAATTGTGGGTCTCGCCGACGACGACGAAGTCGGGGTCGTGCTCGGTCATGATGAACCCGGCTTCGTGGATGGCCGTCGTCAGTCCCGCCTCGCCGACGACGTAGGCCGTGCCGTGCTCGACCTGGTGGGAGAGGAAATCGGCCGTGGCCATCGCCGAGGTCCAGATGTTCGCCTCGGGGACCTCGAGCCCGTTCGAGCGCAGGCGCGCAGAGAGGTCCCGGGCCGTGTAGATCGAATTGTTCGTGAGCACGAGGAACGGGATGTCGGCCCGCCGCCATTGGGCGAGCAGCTCGGCGGCACCGGGCAGGGCGCTGTTCTCCCTGACCAGGACACCGTCCATGTCGGTCAGCCAGCATTCGATCGATTCGCGATCCATGACTCTCCTCGTGCTAGTCCGGGGGCCGAAGCGCCTGCCTCCTAGCCTAGTCGGCTTTCGACGCTTCAGTCGGATGACGAGGTGAATCCTCCCTGTCCGAGGCGCATCGAGACGGTTCTCGACAGCACCCAGTAGAGGCCGCCGGCGACCGCCATCGACGGCAGGGACGCCGTGAGCCAACGGAACGGTTCGGACGGGACGTAGTCGACCGGGTTGAGGAGCAGCGCGTAGACGAGCGCACCGGCGGCCATCGAGGCGAAGGCGACGAGGTTGAACCCGCCGGTGTAGTGATATGGGGAGCCGGATCGGTTGTCGTACATCGCGCGGATGTCGAGGCGCTGCCTGCGCAGGACGAAGAAGTCGACGAGCTGGATCGCGCACAGCGGTCCGAGCACGATCGCACCCCACGAGACGAACCGACCGTAGTTGTTGTAGGTGGCGTCGGGGAAGAAGACGAGGACGACGGCGGGGATGAGGATGACCGCGCCGAGCACCGGCCAGGGCATCCTCCGGCCGATGTTGCCGGTGCCTCCGCGTACAGCGACGAGTGCGGCATACCCCTGGGCGACGATCGAGGTGATGTTCGCGAAGCCGACGAAGACGAGCGCCAGTCCGCCGAGGACGAAGCCGCCGAGGGGGATCATCCACTGTGTCGGGTCGTCCGAGCCGAGCGCGAGCGCCGAGAACGCACCGACGACCGCGGCGATGACCGAGGCGAGGAAGAGGCCGATCATGTTCGGCCAGTACGCCGCCCGCGAGCTTCTCGTCAGGCGGGCGAGGTTGCCGACGTTCGGCCACCATGCGAGGCCGCCGGCGATGTTGAGCTCGATCGCGAGCATGAACGCCATGTGCCTGTCGACGTCGAAGGCCAGGGGCGGGAGGGAGACGAGTTCGGACCACCCGACCTGGGTGAGGATGAGGACGAGCATGACGAGGGTGACGACGACGAGCCCTGGCGCGACGATCTTGTTGACCGTCTCGATCGAGGTCGGGCCGCGCATGAGGATGACCCACGAGACGACGACCGCGGACAGCCCCATGAGTTTGACGGTGAGGCTGTCGGTGGCGAAGTCCGTGCCGAAGAGCGCATTCCACACGTTCGCGAACGCGTGGCCGCACATGATCGCGAGCACCGCGGCCCACGCGGCGGCGAGCAGGGCGGAGAGGGCGAGCATGATCGCCCGGGCACCGCCGGTGCCGAAGGCCGAGCGCAGGGAGACGAACTGCTCGATCCCGTAGCGGACGGCGGGGATGCACGGGGCGAGGGCGACGAGGACGATCGAGATCCCGTAGCCGATGACGATGCTCGCCACGGCCTCCTTCGCTCCGACGTAGTAGGCGACGGCCCCGCCCTGGAGGAAGGCCCAGGTCGCGATCGCCAGGCCGATGTTCGCCGCCGAGAAGTCCCAGAAGCTCCAGATCCGATCCTTGGTCAGCAGCGGCAGATCGCTCGTCGATCCGGCGTCCGCCAGAGCGGTGCGCTGGAAGCGGCGCGGTGTCCGGCTCACAGCAGGCACCACGCGAGAAGGGCTGCGGAGAGGACGGCGAGGACGGCGACGGAGAGGCCGAGGTCGCGCCACGGCAGGGGATCGAGGATGCCCTCGTCGCTCTCGGGGTCCTCGTAGAGGTCGAGGCGGCGGTCGAGTTCTGTGCGGAAGTCCCTGTCCATCATCGGCTGTGGTCTCCTTTGACCGTTCGTCCTGCGCTGCGCGCCGGCTGAGAGCCATGCGCAGGTGCGACTCTATACCGTCCGGACGGTTCTGTCGTGGAGATCGTCACAGAGCGGACAGGGCGCCGACTACGCCGCCACGAGGTCCTCGACGATCCGCCGGGCATGGGTGAGACGATGATCGTCGCCGTCGATGCCGCGGTGGACGATGCCGCCTTCGAGGAGGAGGAAGATGTGCTCTGCGAGCGACCGCGGATCGGGGCTGTCGCCGAGGATGTCCGCGAGCAGTCCTTCGACCGCACGCTTGTGGGCGCGGACGACGCCGTGCGCAGGATGATCGGACGGAAGCTCGGCGGCGGCGTTGACGAAGGCGCAGCCGCGGTCGCTCGACTCGGAGTCGAGGGTGTAGGAGTCGAACACCGCGAGCGCGCGGCTGCCCGGTGTCGACTCCGCCGAGAGCGTGGCCAGGCGCTTCTCCAGGCGAGCCCACCAGGCCTCATGTCTGACCTGGAGGTAGGCGGCGACGAGGGTGTCCTTTGACCCGAAGCGGTCGTAGAGGGTCCGCTTGGTCAGCCCCGACTCCTCGGCGATCGTGTCGACGCCGACGGCGTGGATGCCGCGGGAGTAGAAGAGCGCGGCGGCGGTGTCGAGGATCCGTCGCGCGCCAGGCGTCAGCTGCGGGGGAGTGAGGTCGTCGTGCGGGTCTGGCCTCATCGCTGCTCCCTCCCTCGGGTTCCGTGTCGACCGCCGTTCGGCATCCGGTCTTCACCGACGTCGATGTCGATTCGGACTTTACAGATCAGTGTACCTGCCTGCAGGATAGTTCACAGACCTGTGAAGTTCGAGGGGTGCGACGCACTCTGTGACGCGCTCCACGACTCGCTCCGACGACGCCCTCCGGAGAGGACCGACGATGACCACGACGAGCACCGGCGGACCGGGTCTCGGCCGACTCGGCACCCTGCGCCTGACCGCGGCGGGGCTCTGCCTCATCGCCGTCTGCTACGGCCTCGCCCGATTCGCCTACGGCATGTTCCTCCCCGCCTTCCGCGCCGAGTTCGGACTCGACCCACAGACCGCCGGCGCCATCGCCTCCGGCTCCTACATCGCCTACTGCGTCGCGATCGTCGTCTCGACGATCCTCACACCCCGCCTCGGTGCTCGCGTCGTCGCCGTCAGCGCAGGAGTCGTCGCCGCGGTCGGCACCGCGGTCGTCGCCGTGGCCCCGAACGCGCTCGTGCTCGCGGCAGGCGTCCTCCTCGCCGGATCGAGCACCGGTATCGCCTCGCCGCCGCTCGCCCATGCCGTTGCCCTCTTCGTGCGCAGCGGCGTCCGAGATCGGACGCAGACGGTCATCAACGCAGGCACCGGCGCCGGTGTCGCCCTCGCGGGACCGGTCGCCCTCCTCACCGTCGGACAGTGGCGGCTGGCGTGGTGGGCCTTCGCCGTCATCGCTGCGGTCGTCACCGTCTGGGTCGCTCGCGCGGTTCCGCGCCGGGACGAGACAGGGACGCAGTCGAACCGTCGGCAGGCCTTCCTGCCCGGACCGCTGCTGCGAGCGGGCGGCGTCCGACTCATCGCCGCCGCCGCACTCATGGGAATCGCGAGCTCAGCGGTGTGGACGTTCGGCCGCGACCTCCTCGGCGGGGCCGAGGGGATCGGTCCGACCGCCTCGGCGATCGCCTGGATCCTGCTCGGGGTGTGCGGACTCGTCGGGGCGATCACTGGCGATGCTGTGCGGCGGCTGGGCCTGCGCCCGGCGTGGACGCTGTCGATGCTCGTCCTCGCCGCCGTCACCATCGCCTTCGCCCTCGTCCCCGGCAGCCTCGCCACAGCATGGACGTCGGCAGCGGTCTTCGGTGCCGTCTACATCGTCCTCACCGGTCTGGTGCTCATCTGGGGGACGGAGATCTGCGCCGACGCACCCGCGGCCGGGGTCGGACTCGGGTTCCTCGTCCTCGCTCTCGGCCAGGCCATCGGCTCCCCGCTGGTGGGAGCACTCCTCGCCGAGGCCGGACCGATCCCGGCGTTCTCAGTCGCCGCCGCATGCGCAGCTCTCGGCGCGCTCATCCGCCCGCGCCCACACTGAGCCGACCTCACGCGGACCTCCCAACCGTCGGCTGTGTCACGGGCGGACGGTATGGTGAAGACCATCACGACGAAGGAGCGGAGAATGAGCGAGAGCAAGGTCGTCGAGCAGCGCGGACTGTGGCTCGACGAGATGGAGGTCGGCACCGTGTACAGGCATGCGCCGGGCCGGACCATCACCGAGGCGGACAACACGTGGTTCACCGCGGTGACGATGAACACGCAGGCCCTCCACCTCGACGCCGCCTTCGCCGAGACCGAGCCCTTCGGCCAGCGCCTCGTCAACTCGATGTTCACGTTGGCCACCCTCATCGGGCTCTCCGTCTCCCAGCTCACGCAGGGCACGATCGTCGGCAACCTCGGCTTCTCCGAGGTGAGCTTCCCCGCCCCGCTCTTCCACGGCGACACCCTCTACGCGGAGACGACGATCCTCGACAAGCGCGCCTCGAAGTCCCGCCCCGGGCAGGGCATCGTCACCCTCGAGCACCGCGGGTACAACCAGAACGGGCAGCTGGTGGCCAAGGCCGTGCGCCAGACGATGATGTTCGACTCCTCGCACGCCAAGCCCTCCGGTTCTGCGGGACCTTCCGCGGATGCGGCGGCGCAGTCGCAGAACTCGGATTCGCCAGCCCCGTCAGCGCAGTCCCCGCAGACCTCGACCGAAGAGTGAGGAGACCACCCATGGCACTCGATTTCGCCCCCGCCTGGCTCTTCGTCCCCGGAGACCGGCCCGATCGGTTCCAGAAGGCCGCCGAACGCTCCGACATCGTCATCCTCGACCTCGAGGACGCCGTCAACGACGCCGACAAGGCCGAGGCCCGCGAAGCGGTCGTCGACTACCCGCTCGACCCGTCCCGCACCGTCGTGCGCGTCAATCCCCGCGACTCCGACCACCTCGGCGAGGATCTGCGGATGCTCGAGCGCACCGACTACACGACCGTGATGCTGCCGAAGGCGGAATCCGCCTCGGACCTCACCGTCTTCGGAGGCCTCGAGGTCATCGCCCTCATCGAGACGGCATTGGGGACGATCAACGCGGCCGAGATCGCCGCCGCCCCCAACGTCCACGGCCTCATGTGGGGCTCCGAGGACCTCATCGCCGATCTCGGCGGGGGATCCTCGCGCCGCGCCGACGGCACGTGGCGCGACGTCGTCTCCCACGTCCGCAGCTCGACGCTGCTCGCCGCGCGCGCACACGGCAAACACGCCCTCGACTCGATCTGGGCCGACATCCCCGACCTCGACGGTCTCCGCGAGGAAGCCGAGGACGCCTGCGAATCGGGGTTCAGCGGAAAGGTCTCCATCCACCCCAACCACGTCCCGGTCGTCCGCGAGGCCTTCCGCCCCAGCGACGAACAGCTGGAGTGGGCGCGCGCGGTCCTCGACCTGGCACGAACGGAGAAGGGGGCGTTCGCCTATGAGGGGAAGATGATCGACGCCCCGCTGCTCAAGCACGCCGAACTCATCGTCGCCCGCGCCCGCTGACCGGCCCGACCACCAGGAGTTCCCCGTGAACCTCACCGATGCGATCGTCGCTCAGCAGATCGACGAGGGCCTCGCCGCAGCGGACGCCCACGACGGCATCGCCCCGATCGTCGGGGCCGGCGATCCGATCCTCCGCGCCCCGGTGCTGCCGTACTCCGGTCAGGTCGACGACGCGACCCTGGCCCGCCTCGCCGAGGTGATGGCGAAGACGATGCGCGAGGCCCCCGGTGTCGGACTCGCAGGCCCCCAGGTGGGCGTCGGACTCTCGATCTTCGTCGCCGAGGATCCCGCAGCCGTGAGCGCCGAGGTCGCCGCCGTCCGCGAACGCGAACCGCTGCCGCTGCGCACCGTGCTCAACGCACAGTACGAACCGGTCACCGGTGAGCTCGCCGCCTTCTACGAAGGGTGCCTGTCCATCCCCGGCTACCAGGCCGTCGTCGCCCGGCCCCGCACGATCGGGCTGCGCGGAGTCGACCTCACCGGTGCGCCCATCGACGAGGAGGTCACCGGCTGGTCGGCGCGCATCGTCGCCCACGAGACCGACCACCTCGACGGCATCCTCTTCCTCGACAAGGCCGAGATGCGGTCCCTGTCGACGAACGCGGCGGTCGCGAGACTGTGGAACGAGCCCTCGACCCAGCGGGCTGCGACGGAACTCGGGTTCACCCTGCCGAGCGGCCTGCTGCTCTGACGACGGTGCCGGTGCTCTGACGACGCTGCCGGAATCTCGGCGCACGGCGGGGCGGTTCGGGTCGTGGCCGGGAGACTCACACGCGCACCTCAGGTGCGCATGATTCGATGAGGGCATGCGCCTTCCCGACATCCCAGCACGCCACCGTCTCCTCGTCCGCACCGTCTCGACCATCGGCTCCGGTGCACTGAGCATCGTCCGCCGCCGCGACTTCGCCGCCGAGCACCAGAACACGGCACGGGCCGCCTACGCCGTCGCGACCGCAGCGATGACGTGGCTCGGCGGGACGAGGGCCTTCGCGGACACCGATGTCGACCTCGTCGCCCCCGGCGGCGCTGAGGCGGGAGAGCCTGCCCGCTACGCCGAGGACGAACCGTTCGGATACGTCGACGGCGGCGATCCGGAGGCCTGGTGGATCGAGGATGCGACGTGGAGGTCGCGGGCGTTCCTCAACCTCGCAGCCGCCGCCGCGGCCGGTGCTGCGAGCTGGATGCTCTGGGGACCGATCCAGAACCTCAAGGACTCCTGGGACGAGAAGCTGCCCGACGGGCTCGGTCGCGGACTGGGTGCCGTCATCAACTCCTCAGTCGTCGCGGCCACCGCCTTCGCCGTCGACAGGGCCGAGGAGTTCGTCGCCCGCGAAGCCCTCGACGGGCACATCGACGTCGCTCCCGTCGAGATCGAACTCCCCGCGCACGTGCGGGCCTCCCTCGACGCCCTCCTCGACGAACCCCACCCGCAGTCCCAGGACGTCGCCGAGGTCATCCGCGCCCAGCTCGACCACGGCCGCTTCTTCATCACGGTGCCCTACTCGAGGAAGCAGTTCCCCGGGGATGATCCGATCGAGCTCTCCGATGCCGACCTCTCCGCTCTGCTCGCCGAAGAGGACGTCTCGAGCATCGACGTGTACCTCGACGCAGAGGCTCCGAGGGCGATCCCGGCGAACCACACCTACCCGGTCAGTGCGCTCTTCGAGCGGGACGCGGACAGGTCCGGATCCAGCGCTGACCCCGCACTCTACGAACTCAGCCTCGACATCCGGGACGGACTCCTCGACCGCATCGACCTCTACGGAGTCGATGCCGAGCTCGATGCCGAGGTCGCGGCGATGACGGCCGACAACCTCGGTGCCTCAGCACCGGGAACCCTTCACCCCGAGGGGATCGAAGGGTGGGTGGAGCCTGACCTCATCGACGGCGAGGACGTCGACGACGCTGACCTCGCGGCGGTGAGCATCGAAGCGCCCCTCACGCTCGCGGACTGGCCGGCACCCGAGGACCTCACCTTCCGCACCGACGGTGCTTGAGCGGTGCGGGAATAAGCGGACACGGACGTCGTTGTACCTGTTATGAGCGAACTCCGCACTCTCACCCTCGGCGCAGGCTGCTTCTGGTGCCTCGACGCCGTCTACCAGCGCACCACGGGCGTGACCTCGGTGATCTCCGGATACACCGGCGGTCACACCACCGACCCGCACTACCGTGAGGTGTGCTCGGGCACGACCGGTCACGCCGAAGCCCTTCAGGTCACCTTCGATCCCGAGATCGTGCCCGAGAGCATCATCCTCGGACTCTTCTTCACCGGGCACGACCCGACGAGCCTCAACCGGCAGGGCTACGACGTCGGCACACAGTACCGGTCGGCGATGTTCTACCGGGACGAGGAGGAGAAGGCCCGGTTCGCCGAGGCGATCGAAGCGGCCCAGGAGTACTTCGACAAGCCCATCGTCACGACCCTCGAACCGCTCGGTGTCTTCTACCCCGCTGAGACGGTCCACCAGGACTTCTACTCGAACAATCCCGACAACGGCTACTGCCGGGTGATCATCGACCCCAAACTCTCGCAGGCACGGAAGGCCTATGCGAACTGGGTGAGCTGAATGGGGAGCAGGAAGAAGTCCGGGTGCGCGAAGAAGGACAAGCGCCGGGGGAAACGCGAGCGGCCCGACCACGAACGGGAGCTGACACGGGCGTACTTCCTCGACGGTGAGACCGGTCCGTGGGCGATGAAGCTCGCGGCCAGGGAATCCCTCACTCGCCTCGGCGCGGGAGCCGTCGAGGACAGCACGGTCGTCGGCGGTGCTGCGCTCGGCGACGGGACGAGTGTCGGCGACGAGACGAACGTCGGTGACGCCGCGGGCGGCGGCTTCGGCACCACCAGCGAATCACCCGCTGACCCCGACGGTGCCCGTCTCGCTCCCGCGAAGGCGAACAGAGGGCGCACCGGACCGGACTACTCCGCCCCGAGTTCGATCGACTCACTCACCGATCCGGTGCTCCACGCGATCGCCACCCGGCGTTCGATCTCCAAGGTGGGCCCGGAGACGCCGAGCGACTCCGACCTCCGAGAGATCATCCGCATCATCTCGACCGTTGCCGACCACAAGGCTCTCAAACCGTGGCGCTTCCTCATCCTCCGGGGAGACGACCGGATCCGCCTCGGTGAGGCCCTCGACGAAGCCGACGGTGTCACGCGCAAGGACGGTGAGGTCAATACGAAGCCGCTGCGGGCCGAACTGCTCCTCGCGCTCGTCTCGTCGCCGACCCCGCACCCGAAGGTCCCCGAATGGGAGCAGCACGCGACCGCGGCGGGAGCCGGTCACCTCCTCGAACTCGCCCTCTGGCAGGCCGGGTGGGGAGTGATGTGGCGCAGCGGGCACCTGACGAACGCCCCGGCCGTGCGCAGGCTCCACCGCCTCAGGGACGGCGAGCTGCTCATGGGCTGGTTCTACATCGGCTCGGTCCCCGAACGGTACCGCGCGCGGCTCGCCGCGGGCACCCGACCCCGGCCGGACCCCGACCAGTTCCTCGACACCCTGTGAAGGGCGAGGAGCCGGCAGCCGAGGACCCGTCGACGACGAGGCGGCTGCCCACCGAGATCTACGTCCTCGTCGCTGCGGCCTTCATCGTCGCGCTCGGCTACGGCATCATCGCCCCCGTCCTCCCGCAGTTCGCCGCGAGCTTCGACTTCGGGGTGACCGCGGCGTCGATCGTCGTCTCCTCCTTCGCCCTCTTCCGGTTCGTCTTCTCACCCACATCGGGTCGACTCGTCGACGCCTTCGGCGAACGTCGGATCTACATCACGGGTCTCCTCATCGTCGCCGCCTCCACCGCGGCCGTGGCCTTCGCCCAGAACTACTGGCAGCTCCTCGTCTTCCGGGGACTCGGCGGCATCGGATCGACGATGTTCACCGTCTCCGCGATGGCGCTCATCATCCGACTGGCCCCCGTCGACGCCCGCGCGAAGGCGTCGAGCACGTACGCCACGGCGTTCCTCGTCGGCAACATCGCCGGACCGGTCCTCGGCGGACTCATGGCCGGGTGGGGGATGCGCGTGCCGTTCATCATCTACGCCGCAGGCCTCGTCGTCGCCGCCGCCGTCGTGCGGATCTTCCTCGCCTCGACCGCCTCGGCGGGATCGGCGACAAAGCTCGGCCGGGCGCGGATCGCCGCAGCCGCGGATCTGCCTGCGCAGGAGGTGATGACGTTCCGGCAGGCCTGGCAGGACTCCGCGTACCGTGCCGCACTCGTCTCCGCGTTCGTCCAGGGCTGGTCGGCGATGGGCATCCGGGTGGCGATCTACCCCCTGTTCGCGATCCAGGCGCTGCGCGCCGACACCGCGGCGGCCGGACTCGCGCTGACGATGTTCGCCCTCGGCAACGCGGCAGCCGTCGCACTCGTCGGCCGCTTCGCCGACACCTACGGACGCAGGACCTTCATCATCTGGGGTCTGCTCACGCTCGGGCTCTCGACGGCCGCGCTCGCCTTCACCGATGCACTCTGGGTCTTCTTCGCCCTCTCGATACTCGCCGGCATCGGCTCCGGGCTGGCCAATCCCGCCCAGCAGGCCACGGTCGCCGACGTCGTCGGCCGTGAGCGCAGAGGCGGGCGGGTACTCGCGAAGTACCAGATGGCCCTCGACGGGGGTGCGATCCTCGGGCCCGTCCTCGCCGGAGTCATCGTCGACCACGCCGGCTATTCGTGGGCGTTCGCGCTCACCGGGGCACTCGCCGTCCTCGCCGCCGCGTACTGGCTCACCGGACGCGAGACCCGCCCGCGAGAGCTGCGTTGACTCCGACGCGGTGAACCGACAAAAACGCGGTCTGCTAACCGCGTATTTGTCGGATGACCGCGTCGGTGCGGCTGAGGGTTCGCAGAACCTGCACAGGGTGCACTGAGGAGAATGCGCGGCGCCGGGTCACTAAGATGAGCGTGGTGTCGCCGAGCGCCGGTGACCCAGCCGGCCACCCGAGCAGAAAGAGCCCACGTGAGCTTTCTCACCCGCCTGAGTCTGAAGAACCGAGCGCTCATCGCTCTCATCTCCGTCGTCGCCGTGATCTTCGGCGTCATCGGAGCAGGAGCACTCAAGCAGGAGCTCTTCCCCTCCCTCGACAACCCCCAGGCCACGGTCACCGCGACCTATGAAGGGGCCACGCCGCAGGCCGTGGAGAGTGAGGTCACCGACCCGCTCGAAGCAGCGCTCTCACCCCTGCCGGAGGTCGAGGACATGACCTCGGTGTCCTCGGCCGGCAGCGCCACGATCACCGTGAGCACGAAGTACGGCGAGAACTCCGACGACATCGTCCGGTCCCTCCAACGCGCCGTCTCCCAGGTCCAGCCCCAGCTGCCCGACGGAGTCGAACCCAATGTGCTCACCCTGAGCACCGACGACATCCCCGTCCTCGCCCTCTCCGTGACCTCCGACGCCGACGAGGACAAGCTCGCCGCAGAGCTCAACGACATCGTCGAACCCGAGCTCTCCAAGGTCGACGGCGTCTCCCAGGTCCAGATCGCCGGCGCGAAGACCAAGCAGGTCGAGATCCGCATCCGCGAGGACGACCTCGAGGACGAAGGGGCGAGCATCGACGAGATCGCCGGCGTGCTCCAGGCCAACGGCGTCCCCACCTCGGCGGGGGACCTCGAAGGAGGCGACGGGACGGCCCCGGTCGAGGTCGGGTCCCGCATCCGATCGGTCGACGCGATCAAGGACCTCGTCGTCTCCGGCACCGACGGTCCGGTCAAGCTCTCCGATGTCGCCGACGTCGCGATCGCCGACGCCCCAATCGAATCGATCTCCCGCATCAACGGCAAACCCTCCCTGTCACTGTCGGTGATGAAGGAGTCGGATGCGAACACCGTCGACGTCTCCCACGCGGTCTCGGCGAAGCTGCCGGAGCTCGCGAAGACGCTCGGCGACAACACGGAGTTCGTCTCCGCGTTCGACCAGGCCCCGTTCATCGAGCAGTCGATCGACGACCTTCTCAAGGAGGGCATGCTCGGCCTCGTCTTCGCCGTCCTCGTCATCCTCGTCTTCCTCCTGTCCGTGCGCGCGACGATCATCACTGCGATCTCGATCCCGCTCTCCCTCCTCATCGCCCTCATCGGCCTGTGGATGGGCGGGGAGACGCTCAACATGCTCACCCTCGGGGCGCTGACGATCTCCGTCGGCCGCGTCGTCGACGACTCGATCGTCGTCATCGAGGCCATCCGCAGGCGGCATGCGGCCGGCGGCGACAAGTTCGCCAACATCCTCGCAGCCGTCGCCGAGGTGGCCGGAGCCATCACCGCCTCGACCCTGACCACGGTGGCCGTCTTCCTCCCACTCGCCTTCGTCACCGGCCAGACCGGGGAGATGTTCCGCCCGTTCGCGCTCACCGCGACGATCGCGCTGCTCTCGAGCCTCTTCGTCGCGCTCACCATCGTCCCCGTCCTCGCGTACTGGTTCCTTCGCCAGCGGGAGGCCAAGGTCAGGCTCACGCGGGAGGAGAAGGCGGAGATCAGGCAGAGCCGCAGGCAGATGCTCACGCAGTGGCGGGCGGAGAAGAGGGCCGCGCGCAAGGCTGCGAAGAAGCAGAGCATCACCGCCGCCGGCCGCCACGACGCCGGCGGCGACGTCGAGACCGACGAAGGGGTCGTCCCCGCAGGCCGAGCCGCCGGGCTCGGCGCCGCAGCGGGAGCGTCGGAGGCCGCCGAGGTCGATGAGCTCGCGGCCCTGCGCTCACCGGTCACACGACTGCAGAGGACCTACCTCCCGGTGATCTCGTTCTCGACGAAGCACCCGGTGCTCATGATCGTCGCCGCGCTCATCATCCTCGCCGGCACCGGGGCGATGGTCCCGCAGCTGAAGACCGAACTCTTCGGCGACACCGGGCAGGAGCAGCTGCAGGTCACGCAGACCTTCGACCCGGGCACCGACCTCGACGAGGCCTCCGAGCAGTCACAGCAGGTCGAGGACATCCTCGTCGCCGATGACAGCATCGAGTCCTACCAGGTCTCGATCGGCGGCTCGACGTTCGGGTTCGCCGACGACTCCGGGCTGAGCGGCACGTTCATCGTCAACGCGAAGCCGGGCACCTCCGCGCAGTCGATCAGCGCGGAGCTGCAGAGGAAGTTCGATGCCCTCGAGGGTGTCGGACAGGTCGAACTCCAGGACCAGAGCTCGACACCGGGCGCGCAGACCATCGACGTGACCCTGACCTCGAGCGACACCGCCGTCCTCGAGGACACCACGGAGAAGGTCGCCCAACGCCTCGAGGATGTGCCCGGAGCGCAGTCGGTGACGAGCGACGTCGAAGCCGTCCAACCCGTCATCGAGGTCAAGGTCGACCAGGAGAAGGCCGCCGAGGAGAACCTCACCGAGGCGGCGATCGGTCAGTACGTCCAGCGCGCGATGCGAGGCCAGAGCATCGGAGAGGTGATCATCGACGACGTCACCCACTCCGTCCTCCTCTTCGACCGGGAGGCGAACACCGTCGAGGAGCTGCGCGACCTGCAGATCCCCGGAAAGCCGGAGACCCCCGACGCACCGACCGGAGCAGGCTCCGGCGCGGGAGCCGGGGCAGGCACCGGTGCTGGTGCTGGTGCGGGTGCAGGCACCGGTGCGGGTGCGGGTGCCCCTGCGGGTGTTGCGCCGGCCGCTGAGCCGCGTCTCATCGATCTCGACGACGTCGCCGACGTCGAGGAGGTCACGACCGCGCCGAACATCCGGCACACGAACAGCCAGCGGTCGACGACGGTGTCCGTGACCCCCGAGGGCGACGACCTCGGTGCGGTGTCGGCCGCGGTGCAGTCGGCACTGGGCGAGGTCGATGTGCCCGACGAGGTCTCCGTCGACACCGGCGGCGCCACCGAGGAGCAGCAGGACGCGTTCTCGCAGCTCGGCCTCGCCATGCTCGCTGCGATCCTCATCGTCTTCGTCATCATGGTCGCGACCTTCAAGTCGCTGCTCCAGCCGCTCATCCTCCTCGTCTCGATCCCCTTCGCAGCGACCGGATCGATCGCCCTGCTCCTCCTCACGGACACGGCGATGGGGCTGACGGCGATGATCGGCCTGCTCATGCTCATCGGCATCGTCGTGACGAACGCGATCGTCCTCATCGACCTCATCAACCACTTCCGCGCCCGCGGCGTCGAGCTGCGACCGGCGATCGTCGGGGGTGCCCGGCTGCGCTACCGGCCGATCCTCATGACCGCGGCCGCGACGATCTTCGCGCTCGTGCCGATGGCGCTCGGGCTCACCGGCGGGGGAGTGTTCATCTCCAAGCCGCTGGCGATCGTCGTCATCGGCGGTCTCGTCAGCTCGACGATCCTCACCCTCATCCTCGTCCCCGTCCTCTATCTCCTCCTCGAGGGGGCGAAGGAGCGCCGAGCCGAGAAGAGGCGGGTGAAGAACATGGCCCGCGGCGAGGTCCTCGACGCCGCCGAGGCGCGTGCCGAGAGGGAGACGGCGACCGCGACGACCGGTGCGGGGGCAGGCGGCGGTACCGCAGCGCGCACCGATGACGGCGGCGACGCGCGAGGCGATGAAGCGAAGCACTGAGCCCAGAGGCGAGGAGGAGCGGTGAGCACAGCGAGCGAACTCGCACCGAAGGAGCGGCGACGCCTGTGGTTCGAACTCGGGCTCGTTGCCGCACTCTCGCTCGGGCAGTCGGCGGTCTACGCCGTCGTGCGCCTCCTCGACATCGTCACCCGCGGACCGATCAGCGACGCCGAGGCCAAACTCAACACCTCCCTCAACCCCCGACCGATCTTCGACCTCGTCTACCAGCTCCTCGACATCGGCTTCAGCCTCGTCCCCGTCGCCCTCGCGCTCTACCTGCTCACCCGCGACCCCGACCCTAAGCCGCTCGCCCAGCGTCTCGGAGTGCAGGGGAAGGCAGTGCGCGACTTCGGACAGGGCGTCCTCCTCTTCCTCGTCATCGGTCTCGGTACCCTCGCCGTCTACGCGGGCGGCCGGGCACTCGGGATCACGGCCGAGGTGCAGCCGGCCAACCTCGGCGATCATTGGTGGACGATCCCCGTCCTCCTGCTCGCGGCGGCGAAGAACGGCGTCCTCGAAGAGGTGCTCATCTTCGGCTTCGGCGCCGAGCGGCTGCGACAGCTCGGATACGGCCCGTGGACGATCATCATCGCCCTCGCGCTCTTCCGCGGCAGCTACCACCTCTACCAGGGGATCGGGCCGTTCATCGGCAATGTCGCCATGGGGATCATCTTCGGCTGGTTCTATATGCGCACCCGCCGGCTCATGCCCATCGTGTGGGCGCACACGCTCATCGATGTCGTCGGGTTCCTCGCCCCCGGGGTGCTCAGCCTCGTCGACCCTGGTTGAGTCCGCACGGAACGGGACCACCTGACGGCCCGGCGGAGGATAGAGGAACGGGCCCTGCCGGGAAGCGGCCCCGGGCATTTAGGTCAGTTCTCCATGACGAAATGCACTGGTCAGCGCCGGTTCATCCCCGGTTCACCATATGGTCGGGCCAGGGAAAACCTCCCCTGGAAGCCTCGACCGGGTGAGCGCCGGATGCCGGTGCGGACCCTGACATCGACCCCCGAGGAGACGAATGATGGCACCACTGCGCGAACTGCTGCCCATGGCCGGACACGTGCGTGGCAAGCGGAGTCCTGTGACCTGCGCGCTCAAATGCGACAACGCGTGCAGCAAGGCGATCTGCAACACCTCGTCCAACGGCTACTTCCGTGACATCGTCGGCGCGCAGCTCTCCCGCCGGGCCGTGCTCGGCGCCTCGGCCGCTGGGGCGCTGGCCATCGCAGTGACCACGGCACCGAGTCCCACCGCGCGTCGGGCGGCAGCGGCCCCCGCCGGGACCCTCGACTTCTCCGCGATCGACCCGGTGCCCGCCGAGGTCGACGACCTCATCGTTCCCGACGGCTACTCGTGGCATCCGATCGTCCGGTGGGGAGATCCGATCTTCCCCGACTCACCGAAGTTCGATCCCGAGAACCAGAGCGTCGAGGCGCAGCGACGTCAGTTCGGCTACAACAACGACTTCCTCCAGATCCAGATCGACGAGTCCGGTGACGGCAGCCGGGCCGTGCTCTTCGCCAACCAGGAATACACCAACGACGCCATCATGTACCCCGACAGCATGGACGGGGCGACGAAGCGGGCGATCAGCCGTGACGCCCACGGACTCACCGTCGTCGAACTCACCCGGGCGAATGAGAGGACCCCGTGGAAGGTCGACGTCAACGGGGAGCGCAACCGCCGCTTCCTCATCGACACCGAATACGCCTTCACCGGGCCCGCCGCCGGCACCGACCTGCTGCTGACCAAGGACTACCCGCAGGGCGACAAGGTCCAGGGCACGCTCGGCAACTGCTCGGGCGGGCTCACTCCGTGGGGAACCCTCGTCTCCGGCGAGGAGAACTTCAACTCCTACTTCAGGGCGCAGGGCACCTCGGAGGCGGACAAGCGCTACGGGCTGACGAACGAGGACTCCGCCTACGGCTGGGAGGCCGACCTCGACCGCTTCGACACGAACTCGAACGGCTTCGCCAACGAGGCGAACCGGTTCGGCTGGATCGTCGAGGTCGACCCGTGGGATCCCACCTCGACGCCGCTCAAGCACACGAGCATGGGCCGCTTCAAGCACGAGGGCGCGAACATCACGATCGCCGACTCCGGGCACGCTGTGGCCTACATGGGCGACGACGAGAAGTTCGACTACCTCTACAAGTTCGTCTCGAAGGACCGCTACGTCGAGGGCGACCGGGCTGCGAACATGCGCCTGCTCTCCGAGGGCGACCTCTACGTCGCGAAGTTCACCGGCAACTCGCCCAAGAGCGAGATCGACGGCAGCGGAACGGTCCCCTCCGACGGTGAGTTCGACGGTGCCGGACAATGGCTGCCGCTGGTCAAAGGCGGGAAGTCCCAGGTTTCGGGCATGACCGTCGCCGAGGTGCTCGTCAACACCCGTCTCGCCGCCGACAAGGTGGGGCCGACGAAGATGGACCGCTGCGAGGACGTCGAGCCGAACCCGGTCAACGGACGGATCTACGTCGCGTGCACGAACAACTCCGACCGCGGCGTCGACGGCAAGGCCGGCGCCGACGAGGCGAACCCGCGCACCGAGAACCGCGACGGCCACATCGTCGAGATCACCGAACGCGGTGGCGACCACACCGGCACCGAGTTTGACTGGACGCTGCTCCTCGTGTGCGGCGACCCGAAGCAGGGGGACGCGACCTACTTCTCCGGGTTCCCCGCCGACCAGGTCTCGCCGATCTCGTGTCCGGACAACGTCACCTTCGACACCGCAGGCAACCTGTGGATCTCCACCGACGGGGCCCCGTCGGGAATCGGGTACTGCGACGGTCTGTTCAAGGTGACCATCGACGGCGACCAGCGCGGCCGTGTCGAGCAGTTCCTCTCCGTTCCCCGCGAAAGCGAGGTGTGCGGACCGCTCGTCCACGACGCGTACGATTCGGCGTTCGTCGCCGTCCAGCACCCCGGCGAGGACGGTGAGTGGTCGAACCAGCACTCGCGCTTCCCCGACTACGTCGATGAGACCGATGTCGACGCGGGTCTCGCCGCCCTGCCGAGGCCGACCGTCGTCCAGGTGATCAAGGGCGCTGGCGAGGAGCCGACCGAGACGCCGACCGAGGACCCGGGGGACGCCGACGAGGACGCGAACTCCGCAGCCGAAGGCGACCAGGACGGGGCGAACGAGGACGAGGACAACGCGCAGGCCGACTCGTCGGGCTCGAAGAGCGGCGCGCAGGACGCGGCGAAGGACGCCGCCGCGGCGGGAGCCGGTGCGGCCGGTGACGCCGGCGGCTCCGGCTCCGGCGGCTCCGGATCGGGCGGCAGCGGATCCGGCGGTGCAGGCGCGAACGGCGGAGGCTCCGGATCCGGTGGTGCGGGAGGCGACCTCCCGCGGACCGGCACGGACGCGACGCTGCCCCTCCTCGGCGGGGGAGCGGGGCTGCTCGCGGCCGGCGGTGCACTCGCCACCGCTGCGCACCTGCGGCGGCGGAGGGCCGCCGACGGCGATGACGTCGCCGAGGCGGGAGACGGATCCCAGGGTCCGACCCCGGCCTGACCGGGCCGGGCTGGAGGAGTCCGGCCGCAGACGACAGTGGTCACAGAACCGAGGCGGAATCGCTGACAGGGCGGTTCCGCCTCGGATCTGTGACCACAGCTGAGGCGCAGGGCCTCAGATCGTCACGAGACCGTTGCGTTCGGTCGCGAACGTCACCGACATGATGCCCGGGGCACCGTGCGGCGCGGACCAGTCGATGTGGATCTCCGGGATCGGCTTGGCGTCGTCGGTGCCGAGCCAGTCGCGGAGGCGATCGCGGTCTCCGGCGATCTGCAGGGTGTCGATGGAGACATCCTCATTGGTCTTGTACGACGAGGGGTGCTGGGACGAATCGGCGGACCACTTGATGAAGAACGGCAGCTGGGGGTCGGCGATGAGCCCCTTGACTCCGATCTGCAGCCACTTGAGCTCCTCGCCGGACTCCGGAGTGCGGTTGCCGTCGACGGCTTTGCGCTCGAGGCGCGTCTCGACCTCCGAGAGGTCGTCGACGGACACGCACCAGCCCATCCAGCCGCCGCCGAGCTCGGACCGGGTCCGCACGGCTTGACCGAAGGGGGTGGAGAGAGCGGCCGGGTGCTCCAAGGCTTCGACGACTTCGAGGTAATGGCCGCCCGCGAGGGGGAAGATGAGATTCCTGGTACCGAAACGCGGATGCACTCCACCGTCGTAGGGAACCACTCCGAGCTGCTCCGAGATGCGCTCGGCGGTTGCTCTGTAACCGTCGGGTTCGCTGGCGAAGGACACATGGTCGAGTTTCATGTCACGAGAATCGCATAACCTGGCTCACACTTCTCATTAGGCTCACCTAAGCTCCGGTTTCGCTCCCGGAGGCGGACTCGGGGCGGGATCAGCCGAGGGCAGGATCACTTGACAGGGTAAGGGAACGCAGCGGCAGAAGGCCGCTCTCGCGGCTCCGTGAGCCCTTCACCTGGAGCCTCGGTTCAGATGGGTATGACAGGATTCTCCCTATGCCTCCCACACCCGTCCCCACCCAGTCCGAGGCCCCGCTCTTCGTGCGGTGGCTGCCGCGAGTGCTGACGATCGTCGCCGTCTTCATGCTCGTCCAGCTCATCACCCCGGCCGGAAGCTGGCTCGACCGGTTCTTCGAGTTCATGTGGCGATGGTTCGTGCCATTCACTCCGGTCGACTTCGTCACCTCGGTCGTCTTCATCGTCCTCGCCGCAGCCTTGGCCATCCGCAAGCGGGCGGCGTGGTGGATCACGCTGGTCTTCCTCTCCATCATCTTCGCTCTCTACGCCGTCATCCTCTACGGCTTCATCGTCTTCGCCCCCGACGAGATGACCGGTGACCTCTTCACCGGGATGATCCTGCCGGTCATCGTCTTCATCGGCCTGATCGTCCACCGCAGGTGGTACAACGCGAAGACCCAGCCGCGGGGATTCCTCAAGGCCATCGGTGTCCTCGCGCTGGGCATCGTCATCACCGCCGCGATCATCCTCGTCGTCCAGTACTTCATCGGCGGGCTCACCGGAGTCCAGGCGCGCCAGATCATCGCCGAACTCGCCGGACTCAAGGAGAGCACGGAGGCGAGCTGGATGCTCTCGGTCTTCGGCTTCGGCACCGGCGCAAGCATCATCCTCGCGTTCTGGACTGGCCTGCGCTCGGCCAGGGACGCCGAGCGCATCGACATCGATCAGGAGCGCAGGATCCGCGAAGGTCTGGCCGCACACTCCTCGGACTCACTCGGCTACTTCGGCACCCGCCGCGACCGTTCGGCGTTCTTCGCCGACGACTGCGTCATCACCTACCAGGTCCACGCCGGCGTCTGCCTCGTCGCCAGCGACCCGGTCGGACCGCCGCAGCAGTGGGCGGCGGCCGCGCGGTCCTTCGTCGCGCACGCCGAGTCCTTCGGCTGGGTGCCGGCCGTCCTCGCCGCCTCGAAGCAGGGCGCTCAGGCCTATCACGATGCCGGCCTCAAAGTCCTCCACGTCGGCGACGAGGCCGTCCTCCACACGAAGGACTTCACGCTCTCCGCGCTGCCGGAGGTCCAACGGGCCGTGACCAAGCTGACCGGTCTCGGCTACACGATCCGCATCCGTCACCAGTCCGAGATCCCCGCCGCTGAGCTCGAGGAGCTCGCGATCTTCGCCGACGAATGGCGCGACGGAGAGAACGAACGAGGCTTCTCGATGGCCCTCGGTCGCTTCGGCGACCCGGCCGACGGCGGAAACCTCTTCGTCGAGGCGCTCTTCCCCGCCGACGCGGGAACCCTGGCAGGGACCACCGCCGGACTGCTCGGCTTCGTGCCGTGGGGCGCCTCGGGAGTCTCGCTCGACGTCATGCGCCGACACCCCTTCGCGGAGAACGGCGTCACCGAATTCATGGTCGCCGGTCTCATGCGCGAGGCAGGAGACCTCGGGATCGCAGCCGTCTCCCTCAACTTCGCGGTCTTCCGCTCCGCGTTCGAGCAGGGCAAGGAGCTCGGGGCGGGACCGCTCAAGCGGCTGTGCGCAACATCCTCCTCTACCTCTCCCGGTTCTGGCAGCTCGAATCCCTCTATCGGTCGAACGAGAAGTACGATCCGGAGTGGGTGCCGCGCATGCTCTGCTACCCGGAGGGATCCGACCTCGCCCGCATCGGTCTGGCCGTGAGCATCGCCGAAGGCTTCCTCTCCCCGCCGAAGATGTTCACCAAGGGCAATGAGAGCCAGCCGATCTACACCCGTGAGCAGGCGGCGCCGCTCCTCGACATCGCCCCGCCCGAACCCGCGCCCACGGGCAGAGTCCGGGTCTCCGACCAGGTCAGGCACCGCCTCGGCGTGCGCGATGCGATGCTCGAGGCCGGGGTCGAACCCTACCCCGCCGAGGCGGCACCGGCGGCGGCGAAAGGCACCGTCCTCACCGGGCGGGTGCTCGGCATCCGCGATCACGGCGGCGTGGTCTTCCTCGACCTGCGCAGCGAGGGACATGACCACCAGCTCGTGTGCGAACGCGAGGTGCTCGGTGAGGAGTCGCTGAGGCGACTGTCCGCGTGGGTCTCCCGCGGCGACCGGATCTCCGTGAGCGGGCGCGAGGGCACCTCTCGCAACGGGACCCCGTCGTTCCTCGTCACCTCATGGACGATGTCGGCGAAGTCCCTGCAGCCCTGGCCGAGCCTGTGGCAGGGACTGAGCGATCCCGAGGCGAAGGTCCGTCAGCGCTACCTCGACTTCACGATGAACACCGGCCAGCGCGACCTCATGGTCATCCGCTCGAACACGTTCCGCACGATCCGCGAGACCCTCCAGTCCCGCGGCTTCCTCGAGGTCGAGACCCCGGTTCTCCAGACGGTGCACGGGGGCGCGAACGCGCGGCCGTTCCTCACCCACATCAACGCCTACAACCTCGACCTCTACCTGCGCATCGCCCCCGAGCTCTACCTCAAGCGCCTCCTCGTCGGCGGGTTCGACCGGGTCTTCGAGATGGGCCGGAACTTCCGCAACGAAGGCGTCGACGCCACCCACAACCCCGAGTTCTCGATGCTCGAGGCCTATCAGGCCGGCGGCGACTACAACACGATGCGCGAGCTCACCCGCACGATGGTCATCAACGCCGCCGAGGCGGCCCTGGGCACCACGGTCGTGCGCGGCACCGTCGACGGCGTCGAACACGAGATCGACCTCGCCGAGGAATGGCGGACCGTCTCGCTCACCGACGCGATCTCGGAGAAGATCGGCGAGGAGGTCTCGACGGCCACCTCGATCGAGACCCTGCGGAGGATCGCAGCGCGAACCGGGCTCACCGTCAATCCGAAGTGGGGTTGGGGCATGCTGCTCCAGGAGATCTACGAGGAGGTCGCCGAGGGATCGACGGTGGCGCCGACGTTCTACACGGACTTCCCGGCCGAGACCTCCCCGCTGACCAGGCAGCACCGCACCGACCCGATGCTCGCCGAGAAGTGGGACCTCATCATCTTCGGCTCCGAGCTCGGCACCGCCTATTCGGAGCTCGTCGACCCCGTCCTCCAGCGTGAGCGGCTCACCGCGCAGTCCCTGGCGGCAGCCGGCGGCGACCCCGAGGCGATGCAGCTCGACGAGGACTTCCTCACGGCCCTCGAATACGGGATGCCGCCCGCCGGCGGCATGGGCATGGGCCTCGACCGGCTCGTCATGCTGCTCACCGAGCAGACTATCCGCTCGACGATCACCTTCCCGCTGGCCAAGCCCAAGGGCCACTGAGCCGCGCCCGACGACGGTTGCCCGGACCGCAGAGAGACGAACGGAGACAGATGCGCCGGATCTTCGCAATCCTGCTCGCGGCAGGGGTGCTCATCACCTACGACTCGTGGGTGCTGCTCTTCCTCAGCCCTCACCCGCAGCCGCTGTCGGGCTACCTCTCCGAGCTCGCCGCGATGGATCAGCCCGCCTCCTGGGTCTTCCGCAGCGGGGACGCGATCGCCGGGACCCTCATGGTCCTCATCGCCGTCCTCGGTGTGCGCGGGTGGCGCTCCCGCTTCGGTCGGGCGACGGTGCCGCTCGCCATCGCAATCGGCCTCACGGGGCTTGCCACGATCGGAGACGCGATCGCCGCCCTGCCGTGCACGCAGACCTTCGATCCGGTCTGCTACGCCGAGTACACGGCGAACCCGCTGCGCGCCGACTTCCTCCTCCACACGATCGCCTCGACGATCGTCGCGCTCGCCGCCCTGGCGAGCATGGTCATCGCGGTCATCGCCCTGCGTCGTCGCGGCAGACTGGGCACACCCTACGGTCGCGGCGTCGTCGCCGTGCTCGTCGTCCTCCTCGTCACCAACCTCGCCTCGGTGATCATCGAGGCCGTGTGGCGCTCCGGTCAGGGCTATGTGCAGGCGATCGCCGTGCTCACCATCGCCGCGTGGAGCGCGCACCTGGGCTACCTCGCCGTCGTCGGCCGAGGCGAGGCCGACAGGTCCCCGGAGAAGCGGAGAGAGGCGAGCGATGTCGGCTGAGCCGGAGTTCGCGCGGTGGTCGCGCGCCGTCGTCGACGGCTTCACCGTCTACCAGCGCCCGGCGACCGCCTCGGCGGGGGAGGGGAAGGATCCCGTCCTCTTCCTCAACGGCTGTGCGCTCGCCGCCGCCGGCTGGCTGCCCGTCATCGCGGAGATGCCCGACCGGGACGTCATCGCGCTCGACCGTCCGGGCTTCGCCGGCACCCGGTGGCCGGGCACGCTGCCCGACCTCGCCGGCGAGCTCGCCGCGATGGAGCGGGCGATCGCGGGCCATTCCCGGGTCGTCATCGTCGCCCATTCCATGGCGGCGTTCCGGGCCGAGGCCTTCGCCCGGCTGCGTCCCGAGCGCGTGGCGGGCATCGTCCTCGTCGACCCCTCGATCGAGGACTACCGGTTCCGGGGCCCGGCCGGCCGCTTCTCGCTCGCCACATGGATGCCGGTCCTCGGGGCGCTCGTCACCCGTGAGCAGATCGGTGAGGCCGCCTCCTGGCTCTCTCATCAGGGATTCCTCCGGCAGAGCGGTTCGGGTCGCGCCCTCGATCCCGAGGCGTTCAAGGATCCGTACACGGATCCGGACACGCTCAGGGCCGCGATCGCCGAATGGCTGAGCTACCGCAGCCAGGCCGCCGACCTCGAATCGCTGCGGGGCCGGATCGAGCCGGTCCGGGCCAGGACCTCGGCGCTGCTCGCACCTCCTCTGCCGAGCCGGAGCCGCTCCCGCATCCTCGAGGCGGCCTTCGCCGATCTCGTCCGTCATGAGATCCGCGATTCCCGGCACCTGATGATGATCGACCGCCCCGACATGATCGTCGAGGCGGTCGATGAGGTGAGCTGAGGTGAGCTCGGCTCCAGAGGCTCAGAGGCCGATCAGTGCGCGTCCTTCTTGAAGCGCTCGATCGAGGCGGTCACCTCGGCCTCGGCGGCCTCCCGGCCGACCCAATTCGACCCCTTGACGAACTTGCCCGGCTCGAGATCCTTGTAACGGGTGAAGAAGTGCTCGATCGCGTCGAGGGTGAACTTGTCGACGTCGCCGATGTCCTGGTAGGAGTCCCAGCGGGGGTCGCCGGCGGGAACCGCGAGGACCTTGTCGTCGCCGCCGGCCTCGTCCTCCATCTGGAACATGCCGATGGGGCGGACGTCGACGAGCACACCCGGGAACAGGGGTTCGGTGAGGAGGACGAGCACGTCGAGGGGGTCACCGTCGTTGCCGAGAGTGTCCTCGATGAAACCGTAGTCCGCGGGGTACTGCATCGACGTGAAGAGGTAGCGGTCGAGCTTGACCCGGCCGGTCTCGTGATCGACTTCGTACTTGTTGCGCGAACCTCGAGGGATCTCGATGGTGGCCAAGAGTTCCATAGTGCTCCTTACGCGTTAGGGTGGCATCACTAGGATAGAGCCTACAAGTCCCCGCCGAGACATCCTCAGCCCTCCTCCTCGGCCCAGAGAGGGCCCGCCGCCGAGACGAATGGGAGCCCGCTTTTGAACCCCACCTCCGATCACCGTCCGCAGGACTCCGCGGACGGTCCCCGCCGCACGCGCAGGCGGGGTCGGATCGCAGCAGGGGTGAGTGCCGGCGTCCTCCTCGCCGGAGCGCTCGGCTACGGCGTCGCCGACGCCGCCGACGTCGTCCCCGGATTCCTCACCACCGAGCCCGCGATCGAAGTCGACCCCGTTCCCACACCCGAAGCGCAGGGACGCGACGTCCCGGCCCCCGCCTCGGCGCTCGACGACACCGCACCGATCCCGACGAAGGTGGGACCGGAGGTCGAGCGCATCCTCGGCGATTCGAAGGTCAAGGGCTTCGGCGTCGAGGTCCGCGACGGTCTCACCGACAAGGTCCTCTTCGCCGCCGACGAGGACAGGGCCCGGACGCCGGCGTCGGTGACGAAGGTCCTCACCGCCTCGGCGGCGCTGCTGGCCATCGGCGGAGACGAGCGGCTGACCACGACGACGACGTTCGACCCGGCCACGGGGACGGTCTCGCTCGTCGGAGGCGGGGACGTCCTCCTCGGCGGCGGCGTGTCCCAGCCGGGATCCGTCAACGGCCATGCCGGACTGACGACCCTGGCCCAGGAGACTGCGGCGGCGCTCAAGGAGCGGAAGACCACCGAGGTGGCACTGCGCCTGGACACGAGTCGATACCCCGGCACCGACTTCAGCCCCGGCTGGGAGCGCGCGGACATCGGCAAGGGCGTCATCACCCCGATCCAGCCGCTCATGGTCGACAGCGGATACCTCGGCGACCCGAACAACGCGTGGCGGGCGCGCAGCGACAAGCCGGCCCAGGTCGCCTTCGACGCCTTCCGCACCGAGCTCGAAACCGCAGGGATCACCGTCACCGGGGCTGCCCCCGCCGAGGCGAACACTGAGTCGGAGCAATCCGCTGGGTCCGGGGAGACCGCCGGGTCCGGGGAATCCGCGGAGACGCTCGCGTCCGTCGAGTCCGCGACGATCTCCGAGATCGTCGAGTACGCCCTCGTCCACAGCGACAACGTCGTCGCCGAGGTGCTCGGCAACGAGGTCGCGATCGCGCAGGGGATGCCCGGCAGCCTCGAGAACGGACCCAAGGGCGTCATCGCCGCCCTCGAGGACACCGTCGACCTCGGGCAGACCCAGCTCAACGACACCTCCGGGCTCGACTACGGCAACCGGATCAGCCCGCACGACCTCACCACGGTCCTCCAGTCCTCGGTGACGGCGAAGGACTCGCTCTCGAGCCTCATCAGCTCTTTCCCGGTCGGGGGCCTGACCGGCACGCTCACCGACCGCTTCGGCGACGACGTCAACGCCGCAGGGACGGTGCACGCGAAGACCGGGACGCTCTCGACGGTGACCTCGCTGGCCGGGGGAGTCCTCGACGCCGACGGTCGGTACCTCGTCTTCAGCGTCCAGATCGACGGCGTCGACAAGGACAAGATCCTCGAGGCCCGGAAGACCGTCGACGATCTCGTCTCCGCCCTCGCCGACTGCGGGTGCCGATGATCGTCGACGAGAGGTTCGCCGTCCGGACGGCCAAGGAGGTCGTCTCCGCCGCGAAGCTGCCTGCACCTGGAGAGGTCGAGGCGCTCGTGGCGGAAATGAAGGAGAACGCGCTCACCGCCCAGGACCTCGTCGTCGACGCCTTCCTCCTCGACCCCGCCCACGCCGACGATGTGCGGGGCAGGCTCGGGGCGGGTGCGGTGCTCGTCCTCGACCAGGTCGGCTGGATCAAGGCCAACGCCGAGTCCCTCAACGGCATGGTCGACGTCTCCGCGCTGCCGGTCGCCCCCGGTCCGGCGGCGCGCAGGGCGGCCGGAGCCGAGGTCGCCGGGGTCCTCTCCCTGCTCTCGACGCGGGTGCTCGGCCAGTACGATCCGTTCGCCACGGACGCCGGTCGCCTGATGTTCGTCGCGCCCTCGATCCTCATCGCCGAGGAGGCGATGAAGGTCAGACCCCGCGACTTCCGGATGTGGGTCGCCCTCCACGAAGCCACACACCAGGTCCAGTTCGCCACCGCACCGTGGCTGCGCGAGCACATGCGGGGTCTGCTCTCCCAGCTGGTGGCCACCCCGCTCTCGGCCCCGGGACTCTCGACGCTCGCCGAGGTGTTCGCCGTCCTCGGGCGGATCGTGCGCGGACAGGCGAGCATGGTCGATCTCATCCGGGACGAGGGGATGCGCACGGCACTCACCGACGCCTCGGCGATCCTCAGCCTCCTCGAGGGACATGCCGACGTCGTCATGGACGAAGTCGGCCTCAGCGCCATCCCCAGCGTGCGGAAGCTGCGCCGCCGCTTCGAGGCGCGCCGCGACGCCGGACAGGGCGGGTTCCTCTCCAACCTGCTCGGGATGGACCTCAAACTCGCACAGTACCGCGACGGGGCGAAGTTCGTCCGCGAGGTCCGCAACGAGGTCGGGCAGACCGGCTTCGGCGCCGTCTACTCGAGCCCGGCGAACCTGCCCACGAGCGCGGAGATCCACACGCCTCGGCTGTGGCTCGACCGCGTCCACGGGTGAGGCCCGCGATGGCTGAGCACGCACGCCGTCCGACCCTCGATCCGGCGAGCGGGGCGATCCGCAACGTCGTGCGCGCCGGGCTGGGTGCCGGCTCCGTGCCCCGGATCGTCGTCGCCGTCTCCGGGGGAGCGGATTCGATGGCGCTCCTCCACGCGTGCGCATTCCTCCACCGGCGCGGCGAGGTCGAGGCCCGTGCCGTGACCGTCGATCACGGACTCCAGCCCGGATCCGCCGAGGTGGCCGCCGAGGTCGTGGCGACCGCGGAGTCGTGGGGCGTGCCTGCCGAGGCGGTGCGGGTCGACGTCACCGCCGGACCCGAAGGCCTCGAAGCCGCCGCCCGCGACGCCAGGTACGCGGCATTGGAGGAGGTGCGGGCGCGGGTCGGCGCCGCATGGATCGTCACCGCGCACACGCGCAGCGATCAGGCCGAGACGGTGCTGCTCGGGCTGCTGCGCGGTTCGGGGACACGCTCGCTGGCGGGAATGGCGGTGCGCACCGGGTCCGTGCTGCGACCGCTGCTCGACATCGACCGGGCGACGACCGAGGCCTCGTGCACAGCACAGCGCATCACCGTCTGGGACGACCCGATGAACGCCGACCGCGCCTATGCGCGCGTCCGCGTCCGGTCCCTGCTCACCTCCCTCGAGGCCGATCTCGGTCAGCCGGTGACCGACAACCTCGCCCGGACCGCGCAGCTGTGCCGGGCAGACGCCGACTTCCTCGACGCATCCGCCGCCGAGGCGGTCGCAGCCGTCCGTGGTCGCCGCGAACTCCGGCTGGCCGAGCTCGCCGACCTCGACGATGCTCTGCTCACCCGCGTCCTGCGCGAATGGCTGATCTCCCTCGGGGTGCCCGCGCAGAGCTTCGGCGCGGTACGCATCGCCGAGCTCACCTCGCTCATCCGGCAGGGTGCCGATGCGCGACACGGCGGGGGAGCGGGGAGGCACCTTTCGCTGCCCGGCGACACCGAGGTCGTCGTCGGCGGCGGTGGCGGAGCCGGCACTGTGCGTTTCGGACCGGCCGCGAAGGCCGCCCGCGGCTGACGCCAGGAATCCGCGGCTGAATAGCAGCACGCGCCCTCGGCGTCACGGACAACCCGCAACGTCACAGACAACCCGCAGCCGCGCACCTCGTACCCTGAGCGTCACAGACAACCCTGGGCCTCGCGTTGCTCCGGCAGACGCACACGCAACCCGCAGCGTCACACACAACCCGCAGCGTCACACACAACCCGCAGCGTCACACACAACCCGGGGCGTCAAGTCGCTTCGGCGGCCGCACACACAACGCTGAGCGCCGTACGTCCCACCCGCAGCGCCGCACACAACCCTGGGCTCCGAGTCGCACCCGCGGCCGCACACACAACGCTGAGCGCCGCACGTCCTCCACGGAGCGTCACGTCCTACATGTGCAGACGGTGGTTTTGTCGCTGCGGGTGCGGGATGCGCGGAGAGGCTCAGCCGCGCGGGGGCGGTCAGCGAAGGCCGCCGAGGAGTTCCCCGCCGGAGGCGACGAGACGCCCGCCTTTGTAGACGTCCCGATCGGTCGGGCAGTCCATGATCGCCGAGGTGACCGTGTCCGCATCGACGAGCAGGAAGTCCGCAGGCGCCCCGACGCCGAGGCCGAAGGTCGCATCGTCGACGAGTGCGGAGCCATCGGGGCGGGCACCGGCCATCACCTGCGCTCCACCGCGGGAGGCGATGTCGAGGCAGTGCTCGATGTCCTCATCGCGGCGGAAGCCGTTGGTGAAGGCGAGCTGCCATGTCCGCCGCAGCAGGTCACCGTCGCCGTAGGGACTCCAGTAGTCGCGCTGACCGTCCTCGCCGAGGCCGACGGCGACCCGATGCGCGGAGAGCAGGCTCTGCGGCAGGCTCCCCTTGGCCGGGGCGACCGTCGTCAGGGACACTCCCGCCTCGGCGAGGAGTTCGACGAGGTCACGGACGACCGGTTCGGGGTTCGTGTTGAGCGCGAACGCATGGGAGATCGTCACCTTCCCCTGCAGGCCGAGCGCCGTCGTCCGGTGGGCGATCTCCTCGAACGAGTACACGCCTGCGGTCCCGCCCTCGTGGAGGTGGATGTCGACGCCCTTGCCGTGCTTCTCCGCGAGACCGAAGACGATGTCGAGGTGCCTGACCGGGTCGCGGTCGTACTGGACGGGGTCGAGGCCGCCGACGAGATCGGCCCCTTCCCGCAGTGCCGCGTCGAGCAGATCGGCCACGCCCTTCTCCCGGACGATTCCGGCCTGCGGGAACGCGACGATCTGCGAGTCGAGGACGTCAGCATGCGCGGACAGGGCGTCGCGGACCCCGGCGAAGCGCTCGAGTCCGGTGTCGGAGTCGACCTGGGCGTGCGAGCGGATCCGCGACCCGCCCGAGGCGATGATCGCAGCGATCGCATAGCTCGCCTGGTCGCGCACCGTCCGTTCGCCGTCGCGCCAGTTCCGCCGGTCGTTCATGATGTAGCCGTGCAGGGTTCCGTCGGCTGTGTGCGGGCGGAACGTCTGCCCCATCCGGTTCGAGTCGAGGTGCGCGTGGACGTCGCCGAGCCCGGGCAGCAGCACCCGGCCCCTCCCGTCGACGATCTCGTGCGCGGATGCGGCATCGGCGTCGCCCGTATCCGATGCGGCACCGGCGTCGCCCGAACCGGGCGCCCCGTCGCTCGGGACGACCGCGGCGATCCGGCCGTCGTCGACGACGACGTCGACGGCCGCCTCGTCGGGGCGACGGGGGGCGATCCTGACATTCCTCACGGTGATGGGCATCGGGGACTCCGTTTCGTTCGTCGGGGCGGCAACCGGCGTCGAGCTCGGGCCCGTCGCCGCTGCGGCGACTGCGTTCGACGCATCCACCCAAACGGTATACCATTATTCGGTTCGGTGGGAACCGGCGGTGGGCACCGCCTGCGCCCGGCACCGGCTCCCGCCGAACATCCCGGCACCGGCCCCCGCCGAACGTCCCGGCAGTCACCCCGGATCCGGCACCGCCGGAGACCCCCGTGCCGGAGCGCGGACGCCGCGGACCCGAGACGAGACCGAGTGAGAGGATGAGCGCATGACGAGCACCCCCTGGACCGAGCATCCGCGCACAGGTCCCGGGCTCGACATCCTCGCACTCGCCTGTCTCGTCCTCATCGCCTCATCCCTGCGCCCCGCCGCGTCCTCACTCGGCCCCGTCCTCGCCGAGGTGCAGACCGCCTACGGCCTCGCCGAATGGCAGACCGGCCTGCTCACCGCCCTGCCCGGCCTCATCTTCGCCCTGTGCGGGTTCCTCGCCGTGCCGCTGCTGCGCCGCGTCGGCCTCTTCGCCTCGCTCGCGGTCTCGTGTGCGCTCATCGCCGCAGGGATCGGTGCCCGCGTCCTCGTCGACTCATCCCTGCCCTTCGCTCTCCTCACCGTCACCGCACTGGCCGGGATGTCGTTCGGAAACGTCATCCTCCCCGTCTTCGTCAAGACCCGCTTCCCGCACCGCGTCCACCTCGGGGCGACGACCTTCACCGTCTCCCTCGGCCTCGGCGCGATGGTCCCCGCCTTCCTCACCGCGCCGCTCGCCGAGCACTTCGGCGACTGGCGGATCGGACTCGGCGCATGGATGCTCGTCCCGCTCGCCGCCCTGGCGACGTGGGCGGTCCTGCGCGCGACGGGCTCGGTGCCCGTCCTCCCTCGTCCGCGGCGTGAGCGGGGGGAGACGCCCGCGCCGAGGCGGCACATCCATTCGACGGCGAAGGCGAAGTACATGGCGATGTTCTTCGGCCTCCAGTCGGTCAACGCCTACGTCCAGTTCGGGTGGCTGCCGCAGATCTACCGTGACGCCGGCCTCGACGCCGTGACCGCCGGAATCATGCTCACGATCGTCACCCTCGGCGGTCTGCCCGGCGGCTTCCTCGCCCCGCAGATCATCATGCGCGGCCTCGCCCCGCGGGCGTTCCTCGTCTCCTTCTCAGCCAGCGCCGTCGCGGGCTACACGGGCCTCCTCCTCGCCCCCGCCTCGGCGCCGGTCCTCTGGGCGGTCCTGCTCTCCTACGGCGGATTCGCGTTCCCGGCCGCGCTGGCCCTCATCACCAGCCGCACCCGTGACGTCTCGATCACGGCGCGCACCTCGGCGTTCGTCCAATCCACCGGGTACGTCCTCGCCGCCCTCGGCCCGCTCGCCGTCGGCGCCCTGCTGGGAGCGAGCGGATCGTGGACGCCTCCGCTCGTCCTCCTCATCGTCGTCTCCGCCCTCATGGGGGTCACCGGGTACCTCTCGGCCGCGCCCGGCACCGTCGACGACGAACTCGCCGAGACCGGCCAGGACGAGGTGGCTGTAGGGGACGTCCGTCACCCATAATGGAGGCACACCCATCCCACACGAGGAGAACCGACTGCAGTGGACATCAACGATCTCGGCAATGACATCGAAGAAGTGCTCGTCTCGGAAGAACAGATAGCCGCCCGACTCGTTGAACTGGCAGCCGCCATCGATGAGGACTACAAGGACAAGGACATCCTCCTCGTCGGCGTCCTCAAGGGAGCGGTCATGGTCATGGCCGACCTCGCCCGCGCCCTGCACTCCCCGGTGACGATGGACTGGATGGCGGTGTCCTCGTACGGGTCGGGCACGAAGTCCTCAGGCGTCGTGCGGATCCTCAAGGACCTCGACACGGACCTCACCGGACGCCACGTCCTCATCGTCGAGGACATCATCGACTCCGGCCTCACCCTCTCGTGGCTCGTGCAGAACCTGCGCTCGCGCGGAGCCGCCGACGTCGAGATCTGCACGATGCTGCGCAAGCCCGAAGCCGTCAAGGTCGACATCGACGTCAAGTACGTCGGCTTCGACGTGCCCAACGAGTTCGTCATCGGCTACGGGCTCGACTACGCGGAGAAGTACCGCAACGTCCCGTTCGTCGCGACCCTCGCCCAGCACGTCTACAGCTGAGCGAACCCGCCGCCGGTCGACGCACACAGCTGAACGCGAACCCCGCGTTCGCTGACAGCTGACCTGGCCTGGGAACAAAACCTCACGGATTCCCGCTATCCCAGAGGTACGTACTAGGCTGTGGGGGATGCTCCCAGGCAGCCGCGGCGGCCTGGCCGGGCTGTCGAGACTGAATTCCTGAGAGGATCTATGGCCGAGTCCAACAAGCGACGTCCCCTGCTCACCAAGGCGACGAAGGGTCCGTTGATCTGGATCGTCATGGCACTCCTCGTCGTCTCCATCGGTGCGCTCCTCTTCAGTCGGGTCGGGTTCAGCCAGATCGACACCGAACAGGGACTCAAGCTCCTCGCCGACGACAAGGTCGAACAGGTCAAGATCGTCGATCGCGACCAGCGCGTCGACCTCACCCTCAAGGACGACCTCAAGATCGACGGTCAGGACTTCGGGAACAAGGTCCAGTTCTACTATGTCGAGCAGCGCGGCGACGAGGTCGTCGAGGCCGTCACCGAGTCGAACCCGACGCAGGGCTACACCGACGAGGTGCCGCAGCAGAGCTGGCTGATGTCGCTGCTGGGCACACTCATCCCCTTCGTCATCATCTTCATCGTCTTCTGGTTCCTCATCTCCCAGATGAGCGGCGGGAAGATGATGAACTTCGGCAAGTCGAAGGCCAAGCTCGTCAACAAGGAGAACCCCGACGTCACGTTCAAGGACGTCGCGGGAGTCGACGAGGCGCTCGAAGAGCTCGAGGAGATCAAGGAGTTCCTCGCCGAACCCGAGAAGTTCAAGGCCGTGGGCGCGAAGATCCCCAAGGGCGTGCTCCTCTACGGCCAGCCCGGAACCGGCAAGACCCTGCTCGCGAAGGCCGTCGCCGGCGAGGCAGGAGTGCCCTTCTACTCGATCTCCGGCTCCGACTTCGTCGAGATGTACGTCGGCGTCGGCGCCTCCCGCGTCCGCGACCTCTTCGAACAGGCGAAGGCGAACGCCCCCTGTATCATCTTCATCGACGAGATCGACGCCGTCGGCCGCCAGCGCGGCGCCGGCATGGGCGGTGGCCACGACGAGCGCGAGCAGACGCTCAATCAGCTCCTCGTCGAGATGGACGGCTTCGACGTGAAGACCAACGTCATCCTCATCGCCGCGACCAACCGTCCCGACGTCCTCGACCCCGCGCTTCTGCGCCCGGGCCGCTTCGACCGGCAGATCCCCGTCGAGGCCCCGGACATGAAGGGCCGCAAGCGGATCCTCGAGGTCCACGCGAAGGACAAGCCGCTGGCCCCCGACGTCGACCTCGGACAGATCGCCAAGCGCACGCCCGGCTTCTCCGGCGCCGATCTCGCCAACGTCCTCAACGAAGCCGCCCTGCTCACCGCGCGGGAGAACGCGAAGGTCATCGACAACCGCATCCTCGACGAGGCGATCGACCGCGTCATCGCCGGACCGCAGAAGCGCACACGCCTGATGAACGACAAGGAGCGCCTCGTCACCGCCTACCATGAGGGCGGGCACGCGCTGGTGGCGGCGGCGATGAACGACACCGACCCGGTGACGAAGGTGACGATCCTCCCGCGCGGTCGCGCGCTCGGCTACACGATGGTGCTGCCGACCGAGGACAAGTACTCGACGACCCGCAACGAACTCCTCGACCAGCTCGCCTATGCGATGGGCGGACGCGTCGCCGAGGAGGTCGTCTTCCACGACCCGACGACCGGGGCGAGCAACGACATCGAGAAGGCGACGAACATCGCCCGGAAGATGGTCACCCAGTACGGGATGAGCGAGAAGCTCGGCATGGTCAAGATCGGCGACGACCAGTCCGAGCCCTTCGCCGGGCGCGGCTACGGAGGCGGCGACGAGTACGGCGATTCGACGCTCTCGGCCATCGACAAAGAGGTGCGGCTGCTCATCGACACCGCCCACGCCGACGCCTACTGGGTGCTCACCCACAACCGCGACGTCCTCGACAGCCTCGCCTACCAGCTCCTCGAACGCGAAACCCTTGACCAGGCGGCACTCGAGGCGATCTTCGCCACCGTCGTCAAGCGCCCCCGCCGCGACGTGTGGCTGGCCAACGACGAGCGTCCCGTCTCCGACCGCGGACCCATCGTCCCGCCGGCGCCCGCCAGCGGCCGCGGCAACGGCGAGACGGGCCACAGCGGCGGACCCGGTCCCGACACGACCGACCTGCCGGGGGCCGGACCCACCGGCACCAACGGCCCCGACGTTCCGCACAACCCGCCGGGACCCGTCGACCCGAACGGTCCGACCGGCCCCTCGGGACCGACCGGGCCCACCGGCCCGATCGGTCCGTCCACGGGTGGAGGCTACGACCCAGGAAGCGACCGCTGATGACCGACTACGTGTTCAGCGACCTCGGCGAGACCGCTGAGGAACGACCGACGATCGACCATGACCGCATCGCCGCGGCCGTGCGCGAGATCCTCTTCGCCGTCGGCGAGGACCCCGACCGTGAGGGACTGCAGGAGACCCCGGCCCGCGTGGCCCGGGCGTACGAGGAGATCTTCGCCGGCCTCCACCGGGACCCCGCCGAGATCCTCTCGGTGACCTTCGACATCAGCCACGAGGAGATGGTCCTCGTCCGCGACATCGACCTCTACTCGATGTGCGAACACCATCTCGTCCCCTTCCACGGGGTCGCCCATGTCGGCTACATCCCGGCGAAGAACGGCAAAGTCACGGGTCTGTCGAAGCTCGCCCGCCTCGTCGAGGTCTATGCTCGCCGCCCGCAGGTGCAGGAGCGGCTGACGAGTCAGATCGCCGACGCCCTGATGAAGCACCTCGAACCGCAGGGCGCGATCGTCGTCGTCGAAGCCGAGCACCTGTGCATGACGATGCGCGGCGTGCGCAAACCCGGTGCCTCGACGATCACCTCGGCGGTGCGCGGCCAGCTGCGCGAACCGGCCTCCCGGGCGGAGGCGATGAGCCTCATCCTCCGAGGCTGAGCGATGGCGACGCAGATCATGGGCGTCCTCAACGTCACGCCCGACTCCTTCTCCGACGGCGGCCGCTGGTTCGACCAGTCCTCGGCCGTCGCCCACGGGCTCGACCTCCTCTCCTCCGGAGCCGACATCCTCGACATCGGCGGAGAGTCGACGAGGCCGGGAGCCACCCGCGTCGATGAGGCCGAGGAGCTGCGTCGCGTCATCCCCGTCGTCCGCGAGCTCGCCGGCGCAGGGGCCCGCATCAGCGTCGACACGATGCGCGCACGCGTGGCCGCGGCCGCCATCGACGCCGGGGCGCAGATCATCAACGACGTCTCGGCAGGCCTGTCCGATCCCGCGATGCTCTCCGTCGCAGCCGACACCGGCGTTCCCATCGTCCTCATGCACTGGCGCGGTTACCTCGACCGGGCGGATGCGAGCTTCCACTACGACGACGTCGTGGCCGAGGTCATCGCCGAGCTGCGCACCCGCATCGACGCCGCCGTCGCCGCCGGCGTCGACCCCGCCGACATCATCGTCGACCCGGGTCTGGGGTTCTCGAAGAACGCCGAGCACAACTGGCAGATTCTGGCCGGGCTGAGCGAGTTCGCCGTCTTCGATCAGCGCCTGCTCGTGGCCGCGAGCCGCAAGCGCTTCATCGCCTCTCTCGTCTCACCTGAGGATCCGGCCCAGGCCGGAGAGGCTGAGAAGGACGAGGCGACCGCCGTGATCTCCGCCTTCGCCGCCCAGGCCGGAGCGTGGGCCGTGCGCGTCCACGACCCGGCCTCCTCGGCGCTGGCGTGCCGGGTCGCAGGCGCCATCGCCGACCACTCCGGTTCCGCGCCCTCACCGTGGACGCAGCGGTGAGCGGGCTGCCGGACCGGATCGCGCTGCGCGGACTCACCGTGCGCGGCAACCACGGCGTCTTCGACTTCGAGAAGCGCGACGGCCAGGACTTCGTCATCGACGTCACCCTCCACGCGTCGACGGCGGCGGCTGCGGCCACCGACGACATCGCCGACACCATCCACTACGGCGAACTCGCCGAGGATGTCGCCCGCATCGTCGAGGACAACACGTTCGACCTCATCGAGACCCTCGCCGAGGCGATCGCCGCCCACTGCCTGACCCTGACCGAGCGTGTCGAGGTCGTCGTCCACAAACCCAGTGCCCCGATCGAACGCACCTTCGCCGACGTGACCGTCACCGTCGACCGGTCCCGGGAGACGGCAGCGCGGGCCGACGGATCGGACCCCGCGTCGGCCAGCGCCTACCTCAGCCTCGGTGCCAACCTCGGCGAGGCCGCGACTACCCTCGATGAGGCCGTCGCCGCCCTCGACCGGCACCCGCGCATCAGCGTCGCCTCCCGCTCCTCGCTCTACCGCACCGCACCGTGGGGCGGGGTCGAGCAGAACGACTTCCTCAACCTCGGCGTCATCGTCGAGACGACCCTGCCCCCACGCGAACTGCTCGCCGTCTGCCAGGGCATCGAGGTCGCCTGCGGACGGACCCGTGAGCTGCGATGGGGGCCGAGGACGCTCGACATCGACGTCATCGCCTACACCGTCCGGGGAGTCGACGTCGTCCTCGACTCCGCCGCCCTCACCCTGCCGCACCCGCGCGCCCACGAGCGGGCCTTCGTCCTCGTGCCCTGGGCGGAGATCGCCCCGGACACCGTCGTCGACTCACCGACGGGGCCGCGACCGATCGCCGAGGCCATCGCCTCCCTCGACGACCAGGGGATCGAGCGCGCAGACGCCTGATCTGCAAGACTGGGATACATGCAGCGAACGACACCGGGCACCCTCGTCCTCTGGGCGACCGCCGGCACCCTGCTCGGCGTCGTCGTCGACGTCCTGCTCGAATCCCAGGGCCTCGCCCTGCCCGGTCAGCCGTGGTTCGCGATCATCGGCATGCTCATCCTCTCCGCCGTCCTCCTCGTCCTCGGGTACCCCATCAAGCGATGGAACGACGGTGACCGGACCCGCGAGATCGACCCCCTCCAGGCTGCGCGCGTGGCGGTGATGGCCAAGGCCAGCGCCCTGACCGGAGCCGGACTGGCCGGATGGTACGTGGGCAACGCCGCGTACTACTTCCTCTCCGCGCCCGGCATCCGCAACGATCTGGCTGCCGGTATGCTGTTGGCGATGGCGGCCGCGGCCGCGCTGATGATCGTCGGCATCATCGTCGAGATCTTCTGTACTCTCCCGCCCCAAGACCCTCCAGGAGCCGAAGCCGCATGACAGCCACTCCGGATGACGTCGTCTTCACCCGAGTCAGCCCCAAGTACTGGCTCAAAGAGACCATCGCCTCCCTGTGCTTCTTCGTCCCGCTGCTGGCCGCCGCGATCGCGCTGCCCGTGCTCATCCGCGACCAGCCGTGGCTCCACCTGCCGTGGGTCGCCGTCCTCATCTGGACGATCGTCTACCTCGTCGTCCTCTACCGTCAGGCCAAGGTCATCGGCTATGCCGAACGCGATGACGACCTCCTCATCCGCCGGGGGATCCTCTTCCGACGCACCACCGTCGTGCCCTACGGCCGTCTCCAGTTCGTCGACGTCGACACCGGCCCGATCGACCGGATGTTCGGCCTCGCCACCGTCAAGCTCCACACCGCCTCAGCCGCCACCGATGCGACGATCCCCGGCCTGCCCCGTGCCGACGCCGACCGCCTGCGCGACAGTCTCGCGGGCCTCGGGCAGGCGAACCTGGCAGGCCTGTGAGCATGGCATCGCAGAACGGGACCGACACCCTCGCCGAGGTGGCCGCCCCCGACGTCTGGCACCGTGTCCACCCGCTCACGCCGCTGCTCGAGAGCCTCGGCATCATCGTCGTCATCATCGTCACCGGCGGCTACGTGGGTCAGAACTTCATCCAGCAGGCCATCAGCGACCTCGCCAGCGGCGACGCGATCGACCTCTCCTTCGCCGCCTGGCTCGGCTCCCACCAGCTCGTGCTCCTCGCCGTCATCGGCGGAATCGTCCTCATCGTCCTCATCGGCGCCCTCTACAGCTGGCTCGCGTGGCGGGTCATGGGCTACCGCGTCGACGACGAGGCGATCTACGCGCGCTCCGGTCTGCTCGCGAAGAAGGTGCGCAAAGCCCGCCTCGACCGCGTCCAGTCGATCGACCTCCAGCAGAAGCTCCTGCCGCGCCTCCTCGGACTCGCCGAACTCGTCTTCGACGTCGCCGGAGGCAAGGGATCGAACGTGTCGCTGAAGTACCTCAGCAGGAAGCGCGCCGACCTGCTGCGCGATGAACTTCTCGCCGCCGTTCGCGACGTCAAACAGGCCGCCGCGCCCGCCGATGCCCCGGGCCCCGGGGAGGGCCAGGGTGCGACGGAGACGGGGGACAGCCTCGGCGAGGGAATTCCCGGTGACGGGGGAGACGGAACCCGCGCACCGACGATCGACCTCTCAGCCCCCGAACGCGCCGGCGACAGCGTCGGCGTGCGGCTGACCAAACGGCTCTCGACGATGGCCGGCGACGCGCTCGGGGAGGCCGAAGGCAGCCTCAACGACATGCTCGCTCCCTATGGGGTGTCGGCCCAGGTCAAGGACGAGGGCGAGATCATCCGCGTCCCCGTCCACCGGGTGGTCATCGCCTCCCTGCTCAAGACGGACTTCCTCATCGGCGTCCTCATCTTCGTCGCCGTCATCGTCGCAGCGATCATCCTCTTCATCAGCGGCGTCCGCGAAGCCGCCGTGCCGATGCTCTTCGGCGTCCTGCCCGCCGGCATCGCCGCCTTCGCCTCGGTGAAGAAGGACCTCAACAATGCGAACTTCGTCGTCCGCCTCACCGACTCCGGGCTCGCCGTCAGCCACGGTCTCGCCTCGACCTCGCGCAAGGTCATCCCGCTCGACCGGGTGCAGGCCGTGGCGCTCCACCAGCCGCTCCTGTGGCGGAAGGCCGGATGGTGGAAGGCCGAGTACAACATCGCCAGCTCCGGCGAGTCCGGTGAGTCGAACCTGCTCCTGCCCGTCGGCGACCTCGACCAGGCGCTGACGATGATCGGCCTCGCGCTGCCCGAACCCCGGGTTTCCGGTGGAGTGAGCGTGCGCAGCCTCATCCTCGCCGCGATGCACGGTCCGGTCGCGGACGGTGCTGAGGCAGCCGCCGCCGAGGCGGAGTTCCATCGGCAGCCGCGGTCCTCACGGTGGATCGATCCGCTCGTGTGGAGGCGTCGCGCCTTCGCGCTCACCGATGCGCTGCTGATCATCCGCCTCGGCCGTTTCGAACGCCGAGTCGACTTCGTCCCGCATGAGCGCGTGCAGTCGATGCAGTTCCAGCAGGGGCCCCTCCAGCGGGCCCTCGGGCTCGCCACGGTCGCCGTCCATTCGACGGCAGGGCCCATCAAACCCCATGTCACCCATCAGGCCACCGAGGATGCTCTGGCGTTCTTCGCCGAGCACGCCGACCGCACCCGCATCGCCCGGCAGCGCTACGACGAGCAGGTCCGCAGCGGGACGGGGATCGGCCGATGAGCGTCCCCGACGCACCGCGGCTGGGCATCGGCATCATCGGCGCAGGGCGGGTCGGTGCCGTGATCGGGGCCGCCTGGCGGGCGGCCGGGCACGCGATCATCGGGGTGAGCGCCACCTCGGCGACGAGCCTGGAGAGGGCCGAGGAGATGCTGCCCGGGGTTCCGGTCCTCCCACCCGACCGGATCGCCGAACGCGCCGAGCTCCTCCTCGTCGCCGTCCCCGACGATGAGATCTCCTCCCTCGTCTCCGGTCTCGCCGCCCTCGGGCGCATCCATGCCGGACAGATCATCGTCCACTGCGCCGGACGCTTCGGCACCGACGTCCTCGAACCCGCGACCGGCGTCGGAGCCCTGCCCATCGCCCTCCACCCCTCGCTCACCTTCACCGGCACCGCCCTCGACCTGCCGCGGCTGCGGCAGTCGACGGTCGCCGTCACCGCCCCGGCACCCATTCGCCCGGTCGGGGAGGCCCTCGTCGTCGAGATGGGAGCGGAGCCGATCGAGATCGCCGAGGCCGACCGTCCGCTCTACCATGCCGCGATCACCCACGCCTCGAACCACACGATCACGATCATCTCCGAAGCCCTCGACATGCTCACCGAGGCGGGGGTCGACGATCCCTCCCGGGTCCTCACCGCCCTCGTCGACGCCAGCGTCGCCAACACCCTGCAGAACGGTGCGAAGGCCCTGACGGGTCCGGTCAGCCGGGGCGACGCGGGAACCCTGGCCGCGCACCTGGCCGCCCTGAGCGAATACAGTCTCAGCGTCTCCAGTCCGGCGACCCGCAACAGCTACATCGCACTGGCCCGGTCGACGACGGCGAAGGCGCTTGCACTCGGTCGGATCACCGAGGCGCAGGCCCAGGAGATCCTCGCTCTCCTCGACTGAGACCGGGGTCTCGTCGGGCTCACGCGAATTCCCCCGCGGGGCGGGCGCACGGTAGCCTTGATCCCATGGCAGAAACTGAGTCGATCGCCCCCGAAGCCGCAGAATCCCAGCAGGAGCACCTCGATCCGGAGCAGATCCGGATCCGCAAGGACAAGCGGCAGCGGATGTTGGACTCCGACACCGAGGCCTACCCCGTCTCGGTGCCCCGCACCCACACCCTCGCCGAGGTGCACGCCGCCCACCCCGATCTCGAGGCCGGAGACGAGACCGACGACGTCGTCGGCGTCGTCGGCCGTGTCGTCTTCGTCCGCACCACCGGCAAGCTCGCCTTCGTCACCCTCCAGTCCGGTGACGGAACCCGCCTGCAGGGCATGCTCTCGCTGCGCGAGGTCGGCGAGGACCGTCTCGCGGACTTCAAGGCCGACGTCGACCTCGGCGACTTCCTCTTCCTCCACGGTAAGGTCATCAAGTCCAAGCGCGGTGAGCTCTCGGTGCTCGCCGACTCGTGGGCGATGGCCTCGAAGGCGCTGCGCCCCCTGCCGGGACTGCACACCGAGCTCGCCGAGGACACCCGCGTGCGCCAGCGCTATCTCGACCTCATCACCCGCGACGCCGCCCGGGAGACGATGCGCACCCGCGCCCAGGTGATGGCCTCCCTGCGCCGGACCTTCGCCGAGCAGGACTTCATCGAGATCGAGACCCCGATGCTCCAGGTCATGCACGGCGGAGCGGCGGCCAGGCCGTTCAAGACCCACATGAACGCCTACGACATCGACATGTACCTGCGCATCGCCCCCGAGCTCTTCCTCAAGCGGGCGATCGTCGGCGGCATCGAGAACGTCTTCGAGATCAACCGCAACTTCCGCAACGAGGGAGCGGATTCGACGCATTCGCCCGAGTTCGCGATGCTCGAGGCCTACCAGTCCTACGGTGACTACCATTCGATCGCCGAGCTGACGAAGACGCTCGTCCAGAACGCGGCCCAGGACGCCACCGGCTCCCTCCAGGTCACCCTCGAGGACGGAACCGAATACGACTTCGGCGGCGAGTGGGCGGTCGTGAGCATGTACGAGACCCTCTCCGCTGAGTCCGGGGTCGAGGTCACCCCGCTCACGGGCATCGAGGAGCTCGAGAAGATCGCAGCGGACAACGACGTCGACCTCGGCGGGGTCTTCCGGTCCCACGGCAAATACGTCGAGGAGCTGTGGGAGCACTTCTACAAGGACAGGCTCTGGGCGCCGACGTTCGTCACCGACTTCCCCGTCGACACCTCACCCCTGGTGCGCGAACACCGTGAGAAGCCCGGCGTGGTCGAGAAATGGGACCTCTACGTGCGCGGGTTCGAACTCGCCACCGGCTACTCCGAGCTCGTCGACCCCGTCATCCAGCGCGAGCGCTTCGAAGCCCAGGCCGCCGACGCCGCCCGCGGCGACGACGAGGCGATGGGCCTCGACGAGGAGTTCCTCATGGCCATGGAGCATGGAATGCCCCCGACGGGCGGAATGGGAATGGGTCTCGACCGACTTCTCATGGCGCTCACCGGGCTCGGTATTCGAGAAACAATTCTCTTCCCCTTCACCAAACCGATCGCGACCGCGAATTCGGAATCCCGAGAGGAAGGCTGAGTCGTGCTCGACCTCATCAAAGCCCTGCTTCCCTCGATATGCGTCGGATTGCTCTTCTGGTACGTGATGCGCAACATTGTTCGCGCGGATCGGCGCGAACGCGAGCAGATCGAGAAATTCTATTCCGAACATGAGGTTAGCGAATTGGACGCTAATGCGGAAACAGATGTTATGCTTACACCCGTAAAGTCTTCTGAACACGAAAAGGGTGAACATGGCACGGGAGATGCGACTCGTCCTCACGGATGATTTCGATGGCTCGGAAGCAGCGGAGACCGTTCGCTTCAGCCTCGACCAGGGCACGTACGAACTCGAGCTCTCGACGAAGAACGCCGAAGAGCTGAGGGAGACGTTCGCCCCGTACATCGCCAAAGCGCGCCGCGTGGCCAATCCCGGCTCACGTGGACGCCGCGGAGGATCGTCGAGTTCCGGACCCAAGCGCGATACCGCCAAGATTCGCGAATGGGCGCAGGAGAACGGCTACCAGCTCGGTGACCGCGGACGCATTCCGCAGGAGATCGTGCAGGCCTACGAAGCCGCCGAGAACTGAATACCCGGTCGGACTCCGCCGATAAGGCGGTCGGTCCGATGCGGACAATAGAAGGGCACCGCGGGAGCGACGAGAGGATCGTCGTTCCCGCGGTTCTCTGTTTACAGCGTTATTCGCGGTGCCCGATCGTCTCGCAATTCGGGAATCCGGGGAATGGGAATGTTTTGAGAAGTTCCAACGATTCTTGTGAATGAGCTGAGCGCGAACGGTCAAATAGAACCTGTCGCCAGACATTACCGCCGAGTTAAGTCCAGTCCGCAAGATCGGTCGTCACCCCGGTTCCGGATGCGGAACAGCGGTGAAATCATCCAGCGGGCATCCGTTCGGATCCCCGCTCCGAACGGTCGGTGAGGGATCGGACATCGGTCGACCGCCTCGGCGGTGTCCGGCAGACGGCAGGACGCATGGGTGCGGCCGGGGGGCACGGGTGTGGTCGGCAACCGATTTCGCCCTCAGCCGAACGGTTTCGGCTGAGGGCGAAACGTGCAATAGATCCAGGGGGCGGGTCGTTACGCTCTACAGAATACGAAGACTCCAGGAGGGTGAATATGTTCGAGCGGTTCACTGACCGAGCCCGCCGAGTGGTGGTGCTCGCCCAGGAAGAGGCCAAACTCCTCAAGCATAACTACATCGGCACCGAGCACATCCTGCTCGGCCTCATCCACGAAGGTGAGGGCCTGGCAGCCAAGGCACTCGAAGGGATGGACATCTCCCTCGAGCAGGTGCGCGATCAGGTGCAGGAGATCATCGGGCAGGGCCAGCAGGCGCCGAGCGGGCACATCCCGTTCACCCCGCGCGCGAAGAAGGTCCTCGAGCTCAGCCTCCGCGAGGCGCTGCAGCTGGGCCACAGCTACATCGGCACCGAGCACATCCTGCTCGGCCTCATCCGCGAGGGAGAGGGCGTGGCCGCTCAGGTCCTCGTCAAGCTCGGCGCGGATCTCGGGCGTGTGCGTCAGGAAGTCATCAAGCTCCTCTCCGGCTACCAGGGCAAGGAGCCCGTGGCCGCCGGCGGACGTGAGGAGGGCACCCCGTCGGGTTCGCTCGTCCTCGACCAGTTCGGCCGCAACCTCACCGCCGCCGCCCGCGAGGGCAAGCTCGACCCGGTCATCGGCCGCCACGAGCAGATGCAGCGCGTGATGCAGATCCTCTCCCGCCGGACGAAGAACAACCCCGTTCTCATCGGTGAGCCCGGCGTCGGCAAGACCGCCGTCGTCGAGGGTCTGGCCCAGGCCATCGTCAACGGCGAGGTCCCCGAGATCCTCACCGACAAGCAGCTCTACACGCTCGACCTCGGGTCGCTCGTCGCCGGGTCCCGCTACCGCGGTGATTTCGAGGAACGCCTGAAGAAGGTGCTCAAGGAGATCCGCACCCGCGGAGACATCATCCTCTTCATCGACGAGATCCACACCCTCGTGGGTGCGGGTGCCGCCGAAGGTGCGATCGACGCCGCCTCGATCCTCAAGCCGATGCTCGCCCGCGGTGAGCTGCAGACGATCGGTGCGACGACGCTCGACGAGTACCGCAAGCACATCGAGAAGGATGCCGCTCTCGAGCGCCGCTTCCAGCCGATCCAGGTGCCCGAGCCCTCGCTCGCGCACTCGATCGAGATCCTCAAGGGTCTGCGCGACAAGTACGAAGCCCACCACAAGGTGACGATCACCGAGGGTGCGCTGGCCGCGGCGGTGAACATGTCCGATCGCTACATCAACGACCGGTACCTGCCGGACAAGGCGATCGACCTCATCGACGAGGCGGGTGCGAAGCTGCGCATCTCGCGTCTGTCGGTGCCGCAGGAGATCCGCGACCTCGAGGAGAAGATCCTCGAGGCTCGTCACCGCAAGGAAGCAGCGATCGACGCGCAGGACTTCGAACTCGCCGCCTCAGAGCGCGACTCGGAGATGAAGCTCCAGCACGAGAAGGAGGAGCAGACCGAGGCGTGGCGCAAGAGCGGCAAGGACACCTCCGCCACGGTCGATGCCGATCTCATCGCCGAGGTGCTCGCCTCGGCCACGGGCATTCCGATCTTCAAGCTCACCGAGGAGGAGTCCTCGCGTCTGCTGCGGATGGAAGACGAGCTGCACAAGCGCATCATCGGCCAGAACGACGCGGTCAAGTCGATCTCGCGGGCGATCCGTCGCACGCGCGCCGGCCTCAAGGATCCGAAGCGGCCATCCGGTTCGTTCATCTTCGCCGGCCCGACAGGTGTCGGAAAGACCGAGCTTGCGAAGGCACTCGCCGAGTTCCTCTTCGGGGATGAGGATTCGCTCATCAGCCTCGACATGTCGGAGTACTCGGAGAAGCACACCGTCTCGCGTCTCTTCGGTTCGCCTCCCGGCTATGTCGGCTACGAAGAGGGCGGTCAGCTCACGGAGAAGGTGCGCCGGAAGCCGTTCTCAGTCGTCCTCTTCGACGAGGTGGAGAAGGCCCACTCGGACATCTTCAACTCGCTGCTGCAGATCCTCGAAGACGGCCGACTCACCGACTCGCAGGGTCGTGAGGTCGACTTCAAGAACACGATCATCATCATGACGACCAACCTGGGTACGCGCGACGTCTCCAGCGGTCTGCAGATGGGATTCCAGGTCGAGGGTGACACCAAGACCAACTACGACCGGATGAAGCAGCGGGTCAACGAAGAGCTCAAGCAGCACTTCCGTCCCGAGTTCCTCAACCGCGTCGACGACACGATCGTGTTCCCGCAGCTGAACAAGGAGGAGATCATCGAGATCGTCGACCTCTTCCTCGAGCGCCTCGACACGCGTCTGGCCGATCAGGGCATGAAGGTCGAGCTCACCGATGCGGCGAAGAACCTCCTCGCCGATCGCGGCTACGATCCGGTGCTCGGTGCCCGTCCGCTGCGTCGGACGATCCAGCTCGAGATCGAGGACCAGCTCTCGGAGAAGATCCTGTTCAAGGAGATCGGCCGCGGTCAGACGATCAAGGTCGACATCGAGGGCGAAGGCAAGGATGCGAAGTTCACCTTCGACGGCGTCGAGACGGAGACGTTCCCGACGTCGGGAGGCGATGATTCGACCTCCGGTGAGGAGCTCGCCGGTGCCGGATCGTCCGGATCCTCAGCGTCCTGAGCGAAGCGGTCGGCTGATCTGATCGGCTGACTGAACCGACGCCCACCGCAAGCGGCCTCGGGGCGAAGAACCACGGTTCTTCGCCCCGAGGCCGCTTCGCTGTCTGCGGAGGAGCTCAGCCCGCCCCCGACTCGGGTGCGGACAACGATGAGTCCTGCGCCGACGATGGTGTTGAATGAGGGCATGAGCTCAGCCGCCTTCGACCACGGACTCGTCGCCGCAGACCACCACCAGCCGCATGGGCTGCCGAGCGGGCTGCGCCTGCGCCGGGCGAGGACATCAGACGTCAAGGGCATCGAAGCGCTCGTCGAGCCTCTGGCCGAACAGCGGATCCTGCTGGCGAAGGACACCGTGACCTACTTCGAGTCCCTCCAGGAGTTCTGGCTCGTCGTCGACGAGCAGCCTGACGGTTCGGAGATCCTCGCCGGCTGCGCGGCACTGCACATCATCTGGGCCGACCTCGCCGAGGCGCGCACCGTAGCGACCTCCCCGGACTACCGGGGGAGGGGAGTCGGCAAGGCGCTCATCCGCCAGCTGCTCGCCGACGCCGTCGAGATCGGCGTCAACCGAGTCTTCTGTCTCACCTTCGAGACCGGGTTCTTCGGGTCCCTCGGGTTCGAGCCGATCAAGGGCATCCCCGTCTCGCCCGAGGTCTACGTCGAACTCCTCCATTCCGCCGACGAGGGCGTCGCCGAGTTCCTCGACCTCGCCAGGGTCAAGCCGAACACACTGGGCAACACCCGGATGATCAAGTACCTCTAGGCAGCTGCCGATCCCGGGTCGCGGCTCAGCGGGACTGCGACCAGAACTCCCGGAGCTCGGAGACCAGGGTCTCCGGTGCCTCCTCGGGGATGAAGTGGCCGCAGTCGGGGATGGCGCGTCCGTCGACGTGCTCCGTGTAGGACTCCCACACGGTGGCGATGTCCGTGTTCGCGGCCAGACCGCCGGCACCCCACAGTGCGAGCACCGGCATCGTCAGCTTCCGCTGCGCGCGGAAGTCCTCTTCGTCGACGGCGACATCCTCGTGGGTGGCGCGGTAGTCATCGAAGGCCGCCCGCATGGCCCCGGGCTGCTCGAAGGCGCGGACGTAGTCGTCGATGTGCGGATCGAGCCGGTCTCGGCGGACCGTCCAGCGTTCGAAGAAGTAGCGCAGGTACTCAGCGGTCCTGCCTGCGGTGAGCGCCTCCGGGAGGTCCTTCTGCATGTGGAGGAGCCAGTGGAAGTAGCCTTCAGCCGTCCGCATCCGGCCGTTGGTGAACATCGCATGGGTGGGGGCGATGTCGAGGACGGTGAGCGTGGCGACCCGCTCGGGCGAGTCGAGGGCGAGTCGATGGGCGACTCGACCGCCGCGGTCATGGCCGACGAAATGGGCGCGGTCGATGCCGAGGGAGTCCATGATGCCGAGGATGTCCCAGGCCATGCTCCGCTTGTCGTAGCCGTCCGCCGGTTTGTCGCTGAGCCCATAGCCGCGCAGGTCGGGTGCGACGACACGGTACCGGGCATCCGCGTCCGGTCCGTGCAGTCTGGGAATGACATCGCGCCAGCAACCTGCGGTCTGCGGCCAGCCGTGGAGCAGAATCACTGCTTCAGCGCTGTCGTCAGCAGGCTCGCTGACCAGGCAGTGGAACGAATTGTCGTCGACGGTGATGAAGCGCGCGTCCATGGTCTCATCTAACAACAGGATCCGCGCACGAGGCAAGGTGCGTTGAGGGAATTGTGAGGGTCCGGAGGAGTCGAGGACTCCGATGTCCGTGTCCCGTGTCCGCACCGTGGCCGGCGGCCGGTCCGTCACCGCGGCAGGCTGAGACGATCCCCGTGTCGTGCGGCCAGGCCGTCCGAGACGAGATCGGCTGCCAGCCGCGCGATCCGCTCTGCGTCGGCGCTGAGGTCGCGCATCCTCCTCAGCTTCGCCGAGGTGGCCGTTCCGAGGGATTCGACCATGTCCTCATCGAGGGCCGCCGTGGGGGCGGTGAGGAGGTCGAAGGGGACGCCGTCGTGTCGATCGTCCGCCGCCTCGTCGAGGGTCTCTTCGTGTCGGGCCTTGAGGACGTCCATGATCGCCCCGCGCAGCTGTCGGTCCGTCCCGGCCCATTTCTGGGTCCTCGGCTTCGTCGCCGAAGTGGGGCGTCCTGAGCGATTCCAGGCGCACACCTCGGCGAGGGGGCAGTCATCGCACTTCGGACTGCGGGCGGTGCACACGAGGGCCCCGAACTCCATCACCCCGGCGTTCCACCGCACATGATCGACGGCTGGGACGAACTGCTCCGCCCACTGTGTTTCCCGCCTGCTCGGTGAGGTGCTGGGCCGGTCCCGGCCGGCGAAGACCCGGATGAGGACCCTGCGCACATTGGTATCAAGGACGGTCGTGCGCTGGCCGTGGGCGAAGGAGGCGACCGCGGCCGCGGTGTAGGACCCGATGCCGGGCAGGGTCTCGAGCTCGGCGGCGGTTTCAGGGACTCGATTGTCCCGTTCCTCGGCGATGACTCGGGCGGCCTCCTGCAGCCTCAGCGCCCTGCGGGGGTAGCCGAGGCGATCCCAACTGTGGAGCACCTCGGCGGTGGGGGCGGCAGCGAGATCAGCCGGGGTCGGCCACTTCGCCATCCACGCCCGCCACCGGGGTTCGACGCGGGCGACAGGAGTCTGCTGGGACATGATCTCGCTGACGAGGACCGCCCAGGCGGTGGTCTCGGGATCCCGCCAGGGAAGGGGTCTTTCGGCGGTGGCGAACCAGTCGATGATCGTCGCCCGAACCTCGGCGATGTCAGCCTCGGGCACGTCCGGGAAGGCCGCATCTGTGGGGGTGATCCCAGTTTGGGACGTGGTGCGGTGTGTCATTTGGATGCTCATTCGCAATTGCCTAGGCTCATTGCGATGACTCCTTCCGATCGTGGTTCGCAGCCGCAGCAGCCCCGCCAGTCTAGCGGGAAGCTGCCTGCGCACGTCTACCGTCGGCGTCGGATCACGCTCGGTGTGCTCAGCCTCGTCGTCATCGGTCTCCTCGTCCTGGGCGTCGTCGGGATCACGAAGGTTCTGACCGGCGGTGGGGGAGAGCGGACGGCCGAGCCGGCCCCGACCACCGTTTCACCCACCCCACAGGCTCCCGTGCCGGACGAGAAGGCAGCCAGCGGTGCGTGCCCGGAGAAGGCCGTCGCTGTGAGCGCGAAGGTCGACAAGAAGAGCTACGACGAGAACGCGAAGCCGAAGTTCGAGATGACGGTGGCGAACAACCACACGGCCACCTGCCTCATCGAGGTGGGGACGAAGCAGCAGGAATTCGTCGTCATGCAGGATTCCGACGTCGTCTGGTCGTCGAAGTACTGCGCCGCCGACGATGACGAGAACGCCGAGGCGCCGACGGAGTTCGCGCCGCAGTCGCAGAAGACTGCGCAGTTCGAATGGAATCGGGTCCGCGTCGACAAGAACTGCAACAAGACGGACAAGGGCTTCGCCCCGGGGAAGTACGCCCTCGTCGTCAAGCTCGGCGACAAGGAGAGCGCTCCTGCGCAGTTCGAGCTCGAGAAGGATGAGGCGACCAAGGCCAAGGAGAAGAAGGAAGCCGAGGAGAAGAAGGCGAAGGACGAGGAGAAGAAGAAGTCCGAGGACGCCTCTCCGAAAGAGACTGCGGGCTCGGAGGATTCTTCGCCCTGACGGGCCTGAGGGTTCTGCTTCCGGACGGGTCTGAGGATTCTAGTCCAGGACGGGCCTCAAGCCCCGCGGTAGGACCCCACGCCCCACGAATTGCCGTCGTGGTCACGGAAGTCGAACTCCCTGCCGCCGTGCGGTTGTGTGGCCACCGGTCTGACGATCGCATGGCCGAGTTCCATGATCTCCCGGTAGAGCCGGTCGACCTCCCTCTCGGTCGCGACGACGACGTAGATGGAGGCTCCACCGACGCTGTCGAGGGCCGAACCGTCGTGGCGCACCGAACCGACCATGATGCCTCCGGTGTCGCCGAGTGCGTATTCGGCGTGGAGGATGAGACTCGGGTCCTCGTCGTCGCGAACCGTGAGTCGCTCGGTGAAGCCGAGGGTGACGAGCAGGGTGGTCGTGGCCTCCATGTCGGTGGTCCTCAGCGTGGGAAACACTGTGGTCGTCATCTTCCAAGCATGCCCTGTTTTCTCTCCGTTGTCCCGGACTTTCTTCGAGACGGAGGCAAGCTCACTTGCTGTCCGCGGGGTCCTCTGACTTGTCCTTGACGACGGTGGCGACCGCCTCGGCGATATGCTCGCACTCTTTGACGACCATGCCGTCGGGGACGGTTACCCCGCGCAGGGCGCCGCGGGCGACTATTGCGCGGTTCATGCCCAGTCTCGCCGCCTCGCTGAGCCGCTGGCCGATGTTGGGCACGTTGCGGATCTCACCGGAGAGGCTGATCTCACCGATCGCGACGAACTTCGCATACAGGGCGCTGTCCTTCGCCGCCGATGCCAGGGACAGGCAGATCGCCAGGTCACTGGCGGGTTCGGCGAGTCTGGCTCCGCCGACCGTGGCGGTGAAGACGTCAGACTTCGCGAAGCTCGTCGTCGAGATGTTCTGGCTGAGCACGGCGAGCATCATCGCCACTCGGGAGGAGTCGACGCCGGAGACGGATCGACGCGCCTGCCCGGCGACTGATTCGGTGACGAGGGATTGGACCTCGACGAGGAGTGGACGCTTGCCCTCCTGGGTGACGGTCAGGCACGTTCCGGCGGGATTCGAGCCGGTGCTGCGGGAGAGGAAGAGGCCGGAGGGGTCCTCGAGGCTCCTGATCCCGTTCTCCTCCATGTCGAAGCACCCGACTTCGTCGGTGGGTCCGAAGCGGTTCTTCACCGCCCGGAGCATGCGCAGTCGGGAGTGCTTCTCGCCTTCGAACGTGCAGACGACATCGACCAAGTGCTCGAGCAGACGGGGTCCGGCGATCGTGCCGTCCTTCGTGATGTGTCCGACGAGCACCGTGGAGAGCGACCTGGCCTTGGCTTCGCGAATGAGGGCGGCGGCGACTTCGCGCACCTGCGTGACACCGCCGGGAACGCCGTCGACCTCGGAGGAGGCCAGGGTCTGGATCGAGTCGACGATGAGCAGGTCGGGGTCTTCGGCTTCGATCATGCCGAGCACGGTTCCCAGGTCCGTCTCCGCGGCGAGCAGGAGGTTCTCCTCGAGGGCGTTGATCCGGTTCGCCCGCAGGCGCACCTGTCCGGCCGACTCCTCGCCGGTGACGTAGAGGACGGTCGATTCGAACTTCGCGGCCCGGGCTGCGACGTCGAGCAGCAGCGTCGACTTGCCGACCCCCGGCTCACCGGAGAGCAGGATGACCCCGCCGGGGACGATCCCGCCGCCGAGCACGCGGTCGAACTCATCGACGTAGGTCCTGCGTGCCACCGCGAGCGTCGAGTCGACCTTCGTGATCGACTTCGCGCCGCTCGACTTCTTCACCTTCGTCTTCACCGTCGAGGCGGTCTGGCCCTTCTCCTCGAGCGTTCCCCAGGCTTGGCATTCGGGGCAGCGGCCGAGCCATTTGACGGTCGAGTAGCCGCATTCGGTGCAGGTGTAGGACATGGGATCAGTCTGGCATGCGGCACGGACACGGACGCTCAGTCGAGCGTCGTGAGCACTCTCGGGCCGTCCTCGGTGATGGCGATGGTGTTCTCCGAATGCGCGCCGTTCGAGCCGTCGGCCAGTCGCAGCGTCCAGCCGTCCTCGTCGACCTTGAGCTTCTTCGAGGTGAACGACCACCACGGTTCGATCGCCAGCGTCAGGCCCGGCTTGAGCACCATGCCCCGGCCGCCCTTGCCGCGGTTGGCGACGTGGGGGTCCTCGTGCATCGTGTGCCCGAGCCCGTGCCCGCCGAAGTCGAGGTTGACCGGGATCCGCTGTTCGTCGGCGACGTCCCCGATCGCCTGCGAGATGTCGCCGAGGCGGCCCCCCGGCTGGGCGGCGCCGATGCCGGCTTCCAGCCCGGCCCAAGTCGAGTCGATGAGGCGCTGGTCCTCGTCACTGCCCTCGCCGACGACGACCGAGCGGGCGGCGTCGGCGACCCAGCCGTCGATGGAGACGGCGAAGTCGAGGGTGAGGAGGTCACCGTTCTGCATGACGTAGTCGTGCGGCTTGCCGTGGAGGACGCCGTCGTTGACGGAGAGGCAGATGACGTTGCGGAACGGGCCCGAGCCGAAGGACGGGGCATAGTCCCAATAGCACGACTTCGCGCCGGCCTCCTCGATGAGTCTGCGCGCCCGCTTCTCCAGGTGCATGAGATTCATGCCCGGTTCGGCTGTCTCAGACAGTTCGGTCAGCGTCTTCGCCACGAAGCGACCGGTCACCGCCATCTTGTCGATCTCGGCGGGTGTCTTCAGCTCAATCACGGGTGTGCTCCTTGTCGTCTGTGCTCACCGGCAATTCTAGTTCTCCGAGGCAGATGCGGGCGCGGCGGGTTGCCGGTGGCATCATCGCGTCAACGAAGGTGGTTGAGTCGAGACGTGGACACCGATAAGTTCGCGACCATGAGGAATCTCATCGTCGCCTTCTCCCTCGGAACGTCGTTGGCGCTCTCGCTGCTCAACGGAGAGGAAGCGCTGCGCAACGGAGAGCAGTGGTGGCCGCTCTGGCTCATCGTCTTCCCGCTCATTTCCCTGGGCGGCCTGGCCGCAACTCTCTATGACCATTGGAAGCGCTTCCACTCCCGCCGAGGTGACATTGGGGAGAGCCCGCATCCGCCGAACCGCTGACATGGTGGGCGGGCCGACTGAGTCCAGGAGAACCAGTCCCGAGCGCCTGCGCCTACCCGAGATCAATCACGCGGCGCAGCGGGGAAGCGTGCGGTAGTAGAACCAGAGGGCTGCCCCGACGACGGGCAGCAGCAGAACGATGATCGCCCAGACCAGACGGGCGCGAGGGTCGAACCCCGGGCGCAGGATGCTTACCATCGCCCAGATCGTCAGGATGAGTCCGGCGACGACGATTCCGGACCAGACGATGTCGTAGGTCGCTGGGAGGATGGGATTCTCGGCTGGCATGGTCACAGTCTACTGCAGACGCAGTCAACCGCCCGCGCTCCTCAGAGGAACTCGACGCCCTGCGCCAGAGGCAGCTCACCGGAGTAGTTGATCGTGTTCGTGGCCTGGCGCATGTAGGCCTTCCACGAATCCGACCCGGACTCCCGTCCTCCGCCGGTCTCCTTCTCCCCGCCGAAGGCGCCGCCGATCTCAGCACCCGAGGTGCCGATGTTGACGTTGGCGATACCGCAGTCGGACCGGGAGAGGAAGGTCTCCGCCTCGGCGAGGTCTGAGGTGAAGATCGCCGAGGACAGACCCTGCGGCACACCGTTGTGGAGCGTGATCGCCTCGTCGAGGTCGGTGTACGTGACGACGTAGAGGATCGGGGCGAACGTCTCTGACTCCATCACCGGGGTCTGTGCGGGCATCTGCACGACGGCGGGTTCGACGTAGTGGGCGTCGGGTCGCTCGTCGGCGAGCACCCGGCCGCCGCCGACGAGGATCTCCCCGCCTTCGTCCTCCGCCTGGCGCAGCGCCTTCTGCATCGCCTCGTACGCTGCTTCGTTGATGAGCGGGCCGACGAGGACACCGTCCTCGGTGGGGGAGCCGATGCTCAACGTTCGGTAGGCGGCGACGATCTTCTCGACAAAGGCCTCGGCGATCGATTCATGGACGATGAGCCTTCGCAGAGTCGTGCACCGCTGACCAGCCGTCCCGGCGGCGGCGAAGACGACACCACGGAGGGCGAGGTCGATGTCGGCGCTCGGGGCGACGATCGCGGCATTGTTGCCGCCGAGTTCGAGCAGCACCCGCCCGAAGCGCTCGGCGACGACTGGCCCGACCTCGCGTCCCATCCGCACCGACCCCGTCGCCGAGACGAGGGCGACGCGGTCGTCGCGGACCATCGCATCACCGATGTCCCGGCCCCCGATGAGCACGGGCACGAGCCCTTCCGGTGCCCCCACCTCGGCGGCGGCTCGGGCGAGCAGGGATTGGGCACCGAGGGCGGCGAGGACGGCGTTCTCCGAGGGCTTCCACACGACGGCATCCCCGGCCACGAGCGCGAGTGCGGTGTTCCACGAATACACGGCGACGGGGAAGTTGAAGGCGGAGATGACCCCGACGACGCCGAGAGGATGCCACGTCTCCATGAGCCTGTGGCCGGGGCGCTCGCTCGGCATCGTCTTGCCCCACAGCTGGCGGGACTGACCGAGGGCGAACTCGCAGATGTCGATCATCTCCTGCACTTCGCCGGCGGCCTCGGATGGGGTCTTGCCGGCCTCGACGGTGACGATCTTGGCAAGCTCCTCCTTGTGCTCGGCAAGCAGCTCACCCCACCGGGCCACCAGCTGACCGCGCACCGGTGCCGGGACGTCGCGCCAGGTCTCGAAGGCCGTGAGAGCCTGTCCGATCTTCGCCGAGGCGGTCTCCGGGGTATCCGCGACGAGTGTCCCGAGGACCTGCCCGGTGATGGGGGAGCGGGCCGTGAGCGTCGTCCCGGTGCCGGCATCTGGTGACAGGACCGCGGCGTCGACACCGCAGGCCCTTAAGCCCTCATCGAGGAGACCGGTGATCGTGTCATCGGAGGGCAGGGCGGTCGTGGCCGTGGGTGCGGTGGTCATCGTGGTCCTTTCGTCAGCGGAGATCTGCTCCGGTGGGCTGTGTCAGTGGTGTCAGGTACGGTGCGGGCATCGATCGGGTCGGTGCGGGCCGACCAGGAGGGAGGGGCATGGTCAGCAGTCATACGATGTTGAGCTCCTTGCGCAGGCCGGTGGCGGCGAAACGGTCCTTGCTCAGGGGTGAGACGTCGACGAACGGGGTGCGTCCGGTCATCATGTCGGCGACGACCTCACCGACCGCGGGACCCATGAGGAACCCGTGTCCGGAGAACTCGCACGCGTAGGTGAATCCGTCGAGCTCGGGCGCCTGGCCGATGAGTGCGTTGTGGTCGGGGGTCATCTCGTAGAGACCCGCCCACCCGCGTTTGACTTCGACGTCGGCGAGGTCCGGGGTCCGCTGCTCGATGAGTTCGGAGAGTCGGAACAGCCACTCGGGGTCGCGGCGTTCGTCGAAGCCCCACCGGTCCTCCACGTCGGGGCAGCCGAAGAGGAGGCCGGGACCTTCGGGGTGGACGTAGTAGCTCGTGGCGAAGTCGATGGTGAACGGCATCGTCGATGTGTCGAAGTCGACCGGTTCGGACACCATGATCTCGCGGCGCAGCGGGGTCACGGGAAGGTCGACGCCGGCCATCTCCCCGATGAGGCCCGACCATGCCCCGGCCGCGCACACGACCTGCGAACAGGTGATGGGACCCAGCGAGGTCTCCACCGCGGTGATCGTCCGCTTCCCCGCGGCACCCCTCGTGGCGAATCCCGTGACCTCGCACGACTTGCGCACCGTGACTCCGCGCGCCCGGGCGGCCGAGATGTAGCCGGCGACGACGGCCTCCGGCGTGCAGTGCCCATCGCCGCGGTTGAATGCCCCAGCGAGGAGACCCGTGGTGTCGACGAAGGGAGCGAGCTCGGCGACCTCGGCGACGGTGAGCATCCGGGAGTCGAGGCCCATGCGCTGCTGGAGGGCGACGTTGGCCTCGAACGCCGCGACCGACTCAGGAGAGTCGAGGAGGAAGAGGTAGCCGTTGGACACGAGGTCGATGTCGACGCCGTAGTCCGCCTCGAAGGTGCGGAGGATCTCCAGGCTGCGCACGGACAGGGCGATGTTGACCTCGTCGGAGAACTGGCAGCGTACTCCGCCTGCCGCTTTCGACGTCGACCCGCATCCCGGGACGTCGCGTTCGACGAGGACGATGGTCCCGGCGCCGCGTTCGGCCAGGTTCGCAGCGATCGAGGCGCCCATCACCCCGCCGCCGATGACGACAACATCAGCCTGCACGTTCCACCTCGCTCTGTGTACGGCCGACGCCTTCGTCGGCTTGCACACCATTGTGCTGTCCCTCACAGTTAAGGACAAGGCAGAGTTCGTGAACACGCTTTTCACGATTCCTTAAAACACATAGGGTGAGCCCATGGCATGGACGCTCGGGCAGCTGCAGACCTTCGTCACCGTCGCTGAGCTCGGGTCGATGACGCGAGCCGCCGACCAGCTCGGCTACAGTGTCGGCGCGGTCTCCCAGCACATGAGCGCACTGCGGCGCACCGTCGGTGCCGACCTCGTCCTCCGTCGCGGTCGGGGTCTCACCCTCACCGAGGCCGGTCGCACCCTGCTGCCGCGCGCCCGCCACATCCTCGCCGCCCACCAGCAGGCGGAGACGGCGATGCTCGGCCGTGACTTCGGCTCGGAGGCGATCGTCACCCTCGGCGTCTTCGGGTCGACGTCGGTCGTCGCGCTGCCGGCGATCGTCGCCATCCTCGCTCGCCGGCATCCGAACATCGAAGTCCGCGCCCGCGAGGTCAACGTCGAGACGATGTCGGCGGCCGTCATCGAAGGCGCGATCGACCTCGGCATCGGCATCGACTACCCGGCCGTGCCGCTGCCGCCGATGCGCGGACTGAGGTGGACGACGGTGGCGACCGAACCCTTCGGGGTCGTCACCCCGCGAGGTGCGCCGCTGCCCGGACCCGATGACCTGGCCGAGGCCGACTGGATCCTGCCTCCGGCCACGGACCTCTTCGGGCGGGCGATGCGGTTGGCCACCTCGGCGATGGGGATCAACGCGAAGGAGACGCACATCGTCACCGACACCGCAGTCGCGCTCGCCCTCGCCGGCACCGGGCTCGGACTCACCCTGGCGACGCCGATCATGATGGCCCTCGTCGGGCACGACATCGACCTCCATCCCGTGGACGGCGCCGGAGGACGGAACATCATCGTCCTCACGTCGCCCGAACCTCCCGCCCCCGTCGCCTCCGTCGCCGAGGTGGTCGCCGAGGTCCTCGCATGAGCGGTTCCGGCGCTGCTGGGAGGCGCCCGGGGAATACACTGAGGCCATGAGCTTCGACCACCAGTGGAACCGGATCCGCGCGAACAACCCCGACCATTCCGCGAACTACGCCCAGCGCTGGCGCAAGCTCGTCGACGCCGGGCACGACATCGGGGGAGAGGCGCGATTCGTCGACGCCATGGCACCGCGCGGGGGACGGATCCTCGATGCCGGCTGCGGCACCGGCCGAGTCGGCGGACTGCTCATCGGTGCCGGTCACACGGTCTACGGGGTCGACCTCGACGAATTCCTCATCTCCGTCGCCGAGGAGGACTTCCCCTCCGGCGAATGGCACACCGGCGACATCGCCGATTTCGACTTCGCGGCGGCGGGCATCACTGACATCGACGTCACCGTCTGCGCCGGCAACGTGCTCGCCTTCCTCGATCCGGCCTCCCGGCGACAGACGCTTGCCAACATCCGGTCGACCCTCAAGCACGGCGGCCGCTTCGTCGCCGGCTTCGGGGCCGGACGCGGGTATGACTTCGACGACTTCATCGACGATGTCGAGGCGAGCGGAATGATCGTCAGCCTCAAGCTCTCGACGTGGGAGATCCACCCGTTCGAGCCCGACAGCGGCTTCCTCGTCCTCATCGCCGAACGGGTCTGATCGGCAGGCGGAAGGCCGCGGGCCTCAGCGAGGAGCATCCGATCCGAAATCGGGCTGCGAATCGCACCGGATCCTCCTCGCAGGGAAGGGAACCGAGCCGGCGAACTCGTCAAAGTGCGCGGTTCATGATTGGGTGGTGACAGGGCCGGTTGCCCGCAACCGGTACCTGATGACATGACCGGAGAACCAGCTGCCGAGAGACAAGGAAGCACAATGATCTTCATCGTCGCGAAATTCGACGTCAAGCCTGAGAACGCGGAATCCTTCCCCGCCGTCGTCAAGGACTTCACCGAAGGCACCCGCTCCGAACCGGGCAACCTCTGGTTCGAATGGTCGCGCAGCCTGGACAAGCCCAACGAGTTCGTGCTCGTCGAGGCATTCACCGACGAGGGCGCCGAGCCGCACGTCAACAGCGACCACTTCGCCGCCGGCCTCGAATCCATGCGTCCGCTGCTCGCCTCGACACCGAAGATCATCTCCCGCAAGATCGACGGCGAGGGCTGGGACGAGATGGGCGAACTCGTCATCGACTGAGCTCGTCGTCATCGACTGAGCTCGCTCAGAGCCTCCTCGGCTCGGGTCAGCCGTTCATCGACGGGGAGCTCCCACCATTTCTCCCCGCGCTCGCCCAGCCCTCTCTTCGCGAGGTCGACGCGATCCCGGGCTCGCCGCAGTGCCGCTGAATCCTCGGCCTTCCTCGCCGACTTCACCGCGTTGCGCGCCCGACCGAGGTGGCTCTTGAGGTCCTCGACGACACGATCGGGCAGGGCGGGATCGGTCCGCCGCCATCGCCGACCGCGAACGACCAGCCACTTCTCGTCGTCGGTGTACTCAGCCTCGCCCGCCATGGCGGCAGTCTACGTCGAGCAGGCAGAGCCGCAGCGATGCCGCGACCGCGCACGCGTCATAGACTCAGACCATGGCGACGAAAGCGCAGAACATCGAGTCCATCGAACGGGCCCTCGGCGAGCCCTGGTCCACGACCCGGCAGCGCCTCGAGAAGGCCGGCGGGAAGGACGCGAGCCACAAGGAACTCGCCGACGCTCTCTACCCGCAGTTCGACGGCGTCGTCGACAACCACGGATGGTGGGTGCAAGGGGCCGTCGTCGCCTATGAGCAGGAGATCGGGCGCCGCGTCCCCGGCCAGCGCGCCGACGGCACCTTCGACGTCGCCGTCTCCCGGACGGTGACCGGCGAGCGCGGCGACGTCATCGACCGCGTCGCCGCCCTCGTCGACGGCGAACTCGGCGGAGTCGCGCTCGACGGTGATCCGCGGGTCTCGACCACACCCAAGCGCTCCTACTGGCGAGCGAACCTCGTCGACGGCACAAAGGTCGAAGCCGCCGCCGAACCCAAGGACGACGACCGCACCCTCCTCGCCCTCACCGCCTCGAAGCTGCCCAGCGCCGAGGCGCTCGAGGACTGGCGCTCCCACCTCAAGGACCTCATCGGTCAGGTGTGAGCCCGCCTCAGCCGGGGATGATCGGGTTCCATGTCCCCAGCAGGTGCGCCGAGGCGATCGCCGCCACGGTGACGGCCATCGCGGTGAGCACGACGACCGCGTCGGCGATCCCGAATCGTGAGCGTCGCCGCCACGTGCGTCCCCGTCGCCCGAAGGCGCGACCCTCCATCGCCATCGCCAGCCTCGTCCCCCGCCTGATCGACTGGACGAGGAGGACGAAGATCCCGGCGAAGAGGCTGCCGGTGCGCCGCAGCACGGAACCTCCGGCCAGCCCCCTGGCGCGACGCGCCATCGCCAGGGTCTGCCATTCGGTGACGAGGAGGCCGAGCAGACGCGAGGCCGCGAGCACCGAGACGACGACGGTCTCCGGCAGTCGCAGATGTTGGACGAGCGCATCCGAGAGATCCCTCGGATCGATCGTCGAGGCGAGGACGACAAGCGGGACGGCAAGCGCGAGGGCACGGACGAAGATCGCCGCCGCGGATTCGAGGGACCCGGTCGTCATGAGGATCGGACCGAGATCGACGACGACCGCCCCGGTCTTCTCCGCGAGGATCGCCGTGCCCCATGCCGCGAGCAGCGCCCCGAGCGGCAGGAACCACAGGCGCTTGAATGCCGCCCACAGGTCGAGCCCGCTCAGCGGCAGAGCGAGCAGCGAGAAGCCGAGGATGACCCCGGCCGAGACGATGTCGATGCTCAGCAGCGCCCCGACCATGAGGATGAGGGCGACGGCGATCTTCGTCAGTGGATTGCAGCGGACCAGCGCAGTCGACCGGACGACGGGAATGAGCTGACCGGGATCCTCGATCGCGACCCTCTCTCGGGCCGGCGCAGCCTCACTCAACGCGCTCACCTCGCAGCGGCTGCGCGCTCGTTCCGAGGCTCACACGCCTCGCCCCGATCGCGTCGAGGAAGTCGTGGTCGTGGCTGACGGCGACGACCGCACTGCCGTGGTCGAGGACGTCGAGGAAGAGCGCGACGAGTCCCGCCCAGGTCAGCGCATCCTGACCGAATGTCGGCTCGTCGACGATGAGGACCCGCGGCCTGGGCGCGATCATCGCCGCCACCGACAGCCGCCGCATCTCGCCCCCGGAGAGTCCCTGCGGGTGGGCGTCAGCGATCTCGGTGAGCCCGAGCGTCTCGAGCAGTCTGGTCACCCGCGATTCGACCTCGCTCTCACTCCATCCGGCCAACCTGGGGCCGAGGGCGAGCTCGTCGGCCACGCTGGCCTTGAGGAACTGGTGTTCGGGCTCCTGGAAGACCATTCCGATCCTCGGTGCGAGGAAGGCCGACGGCCAGCGGAAGGGCCGGTCGTGCTTTGCGCCTTCGGCCAGTGTCCCGTGGGCGCGCACTTCGCCTGCGAACTCGGGAATGAGTCCGGCCAGGGTGAGCGCCGTCGTCGACTTGCCGGCGCCGTTGGGTCCGACGATGCCGACCGCCTCGCCGGCTCGGATCTCGAGCGAGAGGTCGGTGGTCGCAGGCACCCCCGCCCGTGGCCGGGCCGCACTCAGCCTCTCAGCGGTGAGCACCGTCCCTCCCGGCTCGCCGGATCGCAACGCTCCCGGCTGACGCGGGGGAGTGCGGGAGCCGGACTCGGGCACCCAGATCCCGGTGGCCCGGAGCACCTCGGCGAGGCCGGGATCACCGAAGACCGCGGACGGCGATCCCTGCGCGACGACGCCGTCCTGCCCGAGGACGATGACAGTGTCGACGTCGTCCGACCACAGACTCACCCGGTGCTCGACGACGATCATCGTCGCCGAGGTGGCCGCCTGGACCGTGAGCACCGCGTCCCGGACCGAGGCCGCCGAGGCGGGGTCGATGTTCGCCGTCGGCTCGTCGAGGACGATGACCTCGGGGGCCATCGCGTGGATGCCGGCGAGTGCGAGGCGCTGCTTCTGGCCCCCGGAGAGTGCGGCCGTGGGGTGGTCGAGGGGCAGGTCGAGGCCGAGCGCTGCCAGGGAGGCGGGGATGCGCTCGTCGATGACTTCGGCGCTCATCCCGAGGTTCTCCATTCCGAAGGCGACGTCGTCGCCGACGCGGGAGAAGATCACCTGCGAATCGGGGTCCTGGAGGACGAGCCCGGTCACACCTCGGCGAGGATCCGGTGGGGCGTCACCGATCACGAGCTCTCCTCCGGCCTCACCCGATTCGACGGGGAGGACACCCGCGATCGCGTGGAGCAGTGTCGACTTCCCCGCCCCTGACGGGCCGAGGAGGAGAACCTTCTCACCTGCGGCGATGTCGAGGTCGAGGGGGCCGACGGCGAGCGTGTCCCGATCGGCGTGCCGCCACGAATAGCCGCGAGCGCGGATCGGCAGACCCATCAGCGGATGCGGCCGGAGGCGAACGAGGACAGCGCCCCGGTCTTCGCGATCGCACGGTAGGCGTACCACGCACCGATGCCGGAGATGACGATGCCGGAGACGATCGCGCACACGGCGTAGGCGAGCTGGTAGGTCAGCTGCCATTCGGCGTTGTAGAGGATGTTCTCGCTCACGGCCATGAAGGCGGCTGCGACGAGACCGGACAGCGTCGTCACCCACAGCGTGAACCTCCGGTAGCCGAAGGCGGCGAAGACGAGTTCGGCACCGAGGCCCTGGATGAAGCCCGACAGGAGCACGGTCGAGCCGAAGTGGGAGCCGAGGACGCCCTCGACGATCGCGGCGAGCACCTCGCAGAGCAGCGCGGCACCGGGCTTGCGGATGATGGCGCCGGCCAGAGGTCCGGCGAGCACCCAGAGTCCGGCGATGAGTCCGATCGAGGGCGGGAAGGCCTGGAAGCCGAGTTCGATGACCTTCCAGCTGGCGGCGAGCACCCAGAAGATCAGGCCGACCGCGATGCCGAGCACCGCGGTGACGACGTAGTCGACGACGCGCCACTTCTTCGTCGGCGGGGCCTGCGTGTAGGCGGGTGCGGACTTCGCGGCGGTTCCGGGCGCGGTGGTTCTCGGCATTGTGCCTCCTCGTGTCTCAAGGAGGGGTAGAAGAGTCTCGACTTCCTTCGGCGGTGCTAGCCGCATCAGGTTCGAGGGTCTGCAGCATGATCTGCACTCTCAGCGCCCCTGCTGGCGCTCCCCTGTCGTGAGACTTACTGTACAGCACCCGCCGCGCCGCCTGTCGGGACCGCGTCAGGCGATCAGGCAGGCGGCGATGGTCGTCATGTGTCGTGCGGCTGTGGTCAGCTCGGGACGATCATCACCGGACCCTCGGCATGGTGGAGGACCCCGCGGGAGACCGAGCCGAGCAGCGCGCTCTTGACCGCTCCGCGACCACGCGTGCCCATCACCGTCAGCTGCGCCCGCTTCGTCGCCTCCGAGAGCATCGCGGTCGCATCGCCGACGACCACCGAGGTGGAGATCGGCAGACCCGGGAACTGCTCGCCGAGCGCATCCGCCTCCGCCGAGAGCGCGGTCTCGAGCTGCTTCTGCCGACGGTCGGCGACGTCGGCGCCGAGCTCGAGCTCGGGATACCAGTAGAGCCACTCCTCGCCGGCGGGCAGGACGGAGACGACCTCGAGTCCGGCCTCCCTCGAGGCGGCCACCTCGGCGGCGGTGAACATCGCGATCCGCGCGGCCTCCGAACCGTCGACGGCGACGACGACCGGTCCGCGGGCCTCGCCGCGCTGTGCTGAGTGCTGGGGGACGACGATCGTCGGGCAGTGCGCGTGCGGGGGCAGGGCCGTGGAGACCGATCCGAGCATGCGACCGAGGAACCCGCCGCGCCCTCGGGCGCCGACGATGACCACCTCGGCGTTGGAGCTGAGGTTGACGAGGACGCCGGCGGCGTCGCCGGATTCGGCCGCGTAAGTCACGGGTTCGGGATGATCGGCGAGGAGTTCGGACGCCTCGGCGAGGAGCTTCTCGGCTCCCCGCAGTGCGGCCTCGTCCTCGGGTTCGGAGGGTATGGAGGCCATGTTCGGGTAGATCATCAGCGGCATCGTGAACGCCGTGACGACGGTCAGGGGGACGCCGCGGTGGAGGGCTTCGATCGCGGCGTAGCGCAGGGCCAGGGCCGCGAGTTCGGATCCGTCGAAGCCGACGAGGACGCCGAGGTCGCGGCTGAGTCCGGACTCGGCGGGCCGCGGGTCGGCGGCGCGGTCATCGGTCGGGTTCGCAGCGGCCTGGCGAGCGGGGTTCCGGTGGGCGTCAGCGTTCATGGCAGTCCTCTCGACGGGGCCTGACCAACCCTGACGATGACGGCGGCCCCGAAAACCACATCCGTCGTCGTCGCCTCCAGTCTACCAGTGCACTTCTACAGCGTGTAGAAAAGTCGCCGAGGCGGTCGCCGGGTTGCTGTGGCGCCGCGGGGTGGCTGTGGCACCGCCGAGTTGCTGTGGCGCCGCGGGGTGGCTGTACGCCCGCGGGGTGGCTGAGCGGCCGGCGGGCGCATGGGGTTGCCGAGTCGAGGACGCCAAGTGTCGATTTCTGGCTCGCGAATCGACACTGAGCGTCCTCGAGTCGCAGCGCGCCGCGGAAAACCGGGCGGCACCCCGCGTAGGCGCCGGGCGCAGGCCCGATGGACAGCCCGGCCTCAGATGGGAAAGCCGAGGTAACTCAGGGCCGCGCGGATGATGTGCTCCTGACCGTGGGAGAGTTCGCTCGCGATGTCCTCGCGCAGCGCCTCCGACGGCGTGAGCCAGTCGAGGCTGAGCGCGTCCGCGCGCGGGGTGCACTCGCCGCGGACCTCCATGACGAAGCACATCGAGATCGCGTGCTGACGCGGGTCGTGGAGGAGCGCCGCTCCCTCGGTGGGGAAGTACTCGGCGATGTGGAACGGCGCGATGGCCGGGGGGACGACCGGCAGCGCGAGCGGACCCAGGTCGTTCTCGGCATGGCGCAGCAGAGCCGCGCGGATCGACTCGTGGTAGCGGATGCGGCCGCCGACGACCTCGCGACCCAGGGTGCCGTCGTCGAGGCGGCGCAGCAGGAGGCCGATCTCCTCGACATCGCCGGCCTCTCCGACGCGGACGGGGATGGCATTGACATAGGGGATGGGGAGACGGCGACGAAGCTGGGCGAACTCGTTGTCGTCGAACCAGTTCTCGTCGAAGTCGAGGGCAGTGCGGGTCATATCCCGATTATGTCACAGTTCACCTCGACGGACGGGTGGGAGGAGGGGGGTCGAGGCGGCTCATGCCGGTCGGGTAAAGTATCTTGATGTCAAGATAAAACTCCGGCCGGGCCGCAGCGTCGCAGTGACGTGGCCTACAGTTGAGTCAACCACTCTCCGGCCAGCGGCGGTCGTGACATGGCCCGCAGCGGTCAACGACGATTGAAGGGATTGTCCATGATTGATCATGAGGTCCGTACCCACAAGAGCTCAGAGAACCTGGCTCGTGAGGATCAGCTCGCCTGGAAGATCGCCGAGGTCGCCTCCGACCCGACGCCCGTCGATCCCGAGGTCACCGAGATGGTGATCAACCGCGTCATCGACAACGCCGCCGTCGCGGCCGCCTCGGTGAACCGTTCGGCCCCCACCCACGCCCGCGAGCAGGCACAGGCGCACCCCTTCACCCCGGGTGCGACGATCTTCGGACTTCCCCTCGCCGAGCGCTTCTCCCCGGAGTGGGCGGCCTGGGCCAACGGCGTGGCCGTGCGCGAACTCGACTTCCACGACACCTTCCTCGCCGCCGAGTACTCCCATCCCGGTGACAACATCCCGCCGATCCTCGCCGTCGCCCAGCACATGGGCATCGGGGGAGCGGACCTCATCAACGGCATCGCCACCGGGTACGAGATCCAGGTCGACCTCGTCAAGGGCATGAGCCTGCACCAGCACAAGATCGACCATGTCGCCCACCTCGGCCCCTCGGCCGCGGCCGGCATCGGGGCGATGCTCCACCTGCCCACCGAGGTGACCTTCCAGGCAATCCAGCAGGCCCTGCACGTGACGACGGCGACCCGCCAGTCCCGCAAGGGTGAGATCTCCTCGTGGAAGGCCCACGCACCGGCCTTCGCCGGGAAGATGGCCGTCGAGGCCGTCGACCGGGCGATGCGCGGTGAAGGCGCCCCGAACCCGATCTACGAAGGCGAGGACGGCTTCATCGCGTGGATCCTCTCAGGCCCCGAGGCCCGCTACACGATCCCGCTGCCGGGCAAGGGCGAGGCCAAGCGCGCCATCCTCGACACCTACACCAAGGAGCACTCCGCCGAATACCAGGCGCAGGCGCTCATCGACCTCGCCCGCAAGCTCGGCGGTGAGATCGAGGACCTGACGAAGATCAAGCGCATCATCATCCACACCTCGCACCACACGCACAACGTCATCGGCACCGGCGCGAACGATCCGCAGAAGATGGATCCGAAGGCCAGCCGCGAGACGCTCGACCACTCGATCATGTACATCTTCGCCGTCGCCCTCGAGGACCGCGGCTGGCACCATGAGGACTCGTACACCCCCGAGCGGGCCGCCCGTCCCGAGACCGTCGAGCTCTGGCACAAGATCGAGACGACCGAGGATCCCGAGTGGACCCGCCGCTACCACTCGACCGACCCGAACGAGAAGGCCTTCGGCGGCCGCGTGGAGATCGAGTTCGAGGACGGGTCGACTCTGACCGACGAGATCGCCGTCGCCGACGCCCACCCGCTCGGTGCCCGCCCGTTCGTCCGCGAGAACTACGTCGAGAAGTTCCGGACGCTCTCCGCGGGCATCCTCACCGAGGCCGAGGCGAACCGCTTCCTCGACCTCGCCGAGAACCTCGAGAGCCTCGACGCAGCGGGCGTGGGCCAGCTGAGCTTCGCCGTCGAAGGGCTGAAGCACAGCGGTTCGAAGGGCATCTTCTGATGCTCGGGGCAACGACCACACCGGCCGAGCGCCGGAAGAGGTTCCGCGAGCTCCTCGCCGGCGACGAGATCGTCCAGTTCCCCGGCGCGATCAACCCGATCAACGCCCAGATCATCGAGCAGATCGGCTTCGAGGGCGTCTACATCTCCGGGGGCGCGTTCTCCGCAGCCATGGGCGTGCCCGACATCGGTCTGACCACCCTCACCGAGGTGGCCGACCACGGTCGTGCGATCGCCCGGGTGACGAACCTGCCGACGTTCATCGACGCCGACACCGGCTGGGGCGAGGCGATGAACGTCGCCCGCACCGTCCAGGAGTTCGAGGACGCAGGCATCTCCGGCATGCACCTCGAGGACCAGGTCAACCCGAAGCGGTGCGGCCACCTCGACGGCAAGGAGGTCGTGACCACGGTCGAGATGACCAAGCGCATCGCGGCCGCCGTCAAGGGCCGCCGGGATGAGAACTTCGTCATCTGCGCCCGCACGGACTCCCGTGCGGGAGAGGGACTCGATGCCGCGATCGACCGGGCGAAGGCCTACGTCGACGCCGGTGCCGACATGATCTTCCCCGAGGCGATGCGCGACTTGGATGAGTTCGAGCGCTTCGCCGCCAGCGTCGACGTGCCGATCCTGGCGAACATGACGGAATTCGGAAAGAGCGAACTGTTCACCACAGAGCAGTTGGCGAACGTCGGGGTCAAACTCGTGATCTACCCGGTCACGACCCTGCGTCTCGCCATGGGTGCGATCAAGTCGGGCCTGCAGACGATCCGGGACAAGGGCACCCAGGTGGACCTGCTCGAGGGGATGCAGACCCGCGCGGACCTCTACGACACCATCGACTACGCCGCGTACAACGACTTCGACGCGGCCGTATTCAACTTCTCACAGGAGGGTCACCAGTGACCGAAGAAATCAAGAAGGGCCTCGCCGGAGTCGTCGTCGACACCACGGCCGTCTCGAAGGTAGTCCAGGAAACCAACTCGCTGACCTACCGCGGATACCCCGTGCAGGAGCTCGCGGCCAAGCGCAACTTCGAGGACGTCGCCTACCTCATCTGGAACGGCGAACTGCCCACCGAGGAGCAGCTGGCCGAGTTCAAGGCCCGTGAGCACGCCCAGCGGGAGATCTCGCCGAGCTCGTCGACATCATCCTCGGCCTGCCCAAGGACGCTCACCCGATGCACGTCGTGCAGACCGCGGTCGCCTACCTCGGCGCCGTCGACCCCGAGGCCGACGTCGAAAGGCCCGAGGCCAACCTCGCGAAGGCCGAGCGCCTCTACGCGCAGCTGCCGACGATCGTCGCGATCGACCACCGTCGCCGCCACGGGCTCGACCCGGTGGCGCCGACGAAGGACCTCGACTATGCGGCGAACTTCTTCAAGATGGTCTTCGACGAGGTTCCCGCCGACGAGGTCGTGCGCAGCTTCGACATCTCGATGATCCTCTACGCCGAGCACTCGTTCAACGCCTCGACGTTCACCGCCCGCGTCATCACCTCGACGACCTCCGACCTCTACTCGGCCGTCGCCGGTGCCGTCGGTGCCCTCAAGGGACCCCTGCACGGCGGCGCGAACGAAGCCGTCATGGCGATGCTCGAAGAGGTCGGCACGGCCGATAAGGCCTCGGCATGGATCGACGACGCCCTGGCCCGCAAGGCGAAGATCATGGGCTTCGGACACCGCGTGTACAAGAACGGCGACTCGCGCGTGCCGACCATGCGCAAGGCCTTCGAGGAGATGGCCGAGGTCAAGGGCGCGACCGACCTCCTCGACCTCTACAACACCTTCGAAGAGGACTTCGTCTCCCGCAAGGGCATCTATCCGAACCTCGACTACCCGTCGGGTCCGGCCTACCACCTCATGGGATTCGACACCGAGCAGTTCACGCCGATCTTCGTCATGGCCCGCATCACCGGCTGGACCGCGCACATCTTCGAGCAGCAGGCCTCGAACGCGCTCATCCGCCCGCTCAGCGCCTACGACGGTCAGCCGCAGCGCGAAGTCCCCGACAGCCGGGGCTGAGCATGAGCACCGACGGTCGGTCCACCCCGGGCCGGTACCGTCCGGTCGACCTCGAGGGTTTCGACTTCACCGTCACCGGTGGCGTCGGGACCCTCGTTCTCGATCGGAGGGAGAAGCGCAACGCCCTGTCCCGGGCGATGTGGCGGGCTCTGCCGGAGATCATCGCCGGCGTCGACGCCGATGACACGATCGCAGCGCTGATCATCACCGGTGCCGGCGGGCACTTCTCCGCCGGATCGGACATCGCCGACCTCGACGTCCCCATCGCCGACTTCTGGGAGCTCAACTCCTCCGCCGAGGCGGCCCTGGCCTCTGCGCGGACCGTGACCATCGCCGCGATCGAGGGCAACTGCGTCGGCGGCGGCACCGAGATCGCCGCCGCCTGCGACATCCGCATCGCCGCCCCCGGGTCGACGTACGGGGTCACCGCTGCGAAGCTCGGACTCGTCTACCCGCCGGGACCGACGAGGAGTCTCGCCCGCGTGCTCGGCGACGCGTGGGCACGGTACCTGCTGCTCACGGCCTCGATCGTCGACGTCGACCAGATGCAGCGCCTCGGCTTCATCCACGAGACCGCGGACGACCCGCTCGCCCGCGCCCAGGAGCTGGGGGAGCGCATCGCGTCCCTGTCCCAGCTCAGTCAGATCGGGGCCAAGGCCGTCCTCGACGGCGAGTTCGACGGAGGCGGGCAGCCGCCTCGGTGGCTCGATGAGGCCTACCGGGCGGAGATCGCCCGCGGCCAGGAGGCGTTCTTCGCCAAGAAGACCCCCGAGTTCGGCTTCAGCGCAGGCGACTGGCGGGGCTGAGGAGCCCCTGCCGCGGGATACACTGAGCCAATGCGCCTCGCCGTCCTCGATATCGGATCCAACAGCGTCCACCTCCTCGTCGTCGATGCCCACGTCGGGGCACCGCCGCTGCCGGCGACCTCGCACAAGGAGATCCTCCGCCTCGCCGAGTACCTCGGCCCGGACGGCTCGATCGGTGAGGAGGGCCAGCAGCGGCTGCGCGACTTCGTCGCCGAGGCAGTCGAGATCGCCGAGGACCAGGGCGCGGAGCAGATCCTCGCCTTCGCCACCTCGGCGGTCAGGGACGCCCCCAACGGTGAGGAGCTCATCGCCTCGATCAGCAAGCAGATGGGCGTCACCCTCACCGTCATGTCCGGCAGGGACGAGGCCCGGGTGACGTTCCTCGCCGCCCGCCGCTGGTTCGGATGGTCGGCCGGGAAGATCCTCCTGCTCGACATCGGCGGGGGCTCGCTCGAGATCGCCGCGGGCCAGGACGAGTATCCGCAGGCGGCGGTCTCCGTCCCGCTCGGGGCCGGACGCACGTACGCCGACTTCCTGCCCGGGGAGATCCCCGACGCCGAGGACATCCACCGGCTGCGCAAGTACGCCCGCGCCCAGATCGGGCGCATCGCCGGGGAGATCAACCGCGTCGGCACCCCCGACCACGTCGTCGGCTCCTCGAAGACCTTCCGGTCGCTCGCCCGCATCGCCGGAGCCGCCCCGAGCGGGGACGGCATCTACGTCCCCCGCAAGCTCTTCCGCCGCGACCTGCCCGGCATCATCGACACCCTCTCCGCGCGCACCCCGGCCGAACGGGCCACGCTGCCCGGGGTCTCGGAGGCCCGCGCCGGTCAGGTGCTCGCCGGCGCCATCGTCGCCGAGGCGGCCTTCACGATCTTCGACATCACGGTGATGAACATCTCCCCATGGGCGCTGCGCGAAGGCATCATCATGCGGAAACTCGACCTGTTGGATTCGGCGGAGACCACCTCGGCGATGGGCAGAACCGCCGACTGAATCGATGGCCGGTCTCACAGTCGGATCTGTTCCCATTTGCTCTCCGCACCTGTTAGCTTGTGATTACCGGCCAGTCACCTTCGGCCGGCCGCCACGGGGCAGATTCCCCGATCTCTGGAGGCAAGAGCGCAATGCGAAACGGCGAGCTATCCCCCTCGTTCCGTGAAGAATCCCTGCACACCATGGAAGCGACGAGTCCGGACGACCCGCTCGACGTCTTCGTCGTCGGGGGAGGGGTGACGGGAGCGGGCTCCGCCTTCGACGCCGCCACCCGCGGACTCAAGGTCGGCGTCGTCGACGCCCACGACTGGGCCTCGGGCACCTCCTCGCGGTCCTCGAAGCTCATGCACGGGGGACTGCGCTACCTCGAGATGCTCGACTTCAAACTCGTCGCCGAGGCGCTCAAGGAACGTGACCTGCTGCTCACGCACACCGCACCCCACCTCGTCGAACCCGTCGCGTTCGTCTTCCCCTTCGAGCACCGCCTCATCGACCGGGCCTTCATCGGCTCCGGCGTCCTCCTCTACGACACGATGGCCACGCGGCCCGGGCGCAAACGCGCCGTGCCGATGCACCGCCACCTCGGCAAGAAGGCGCTGAGCGCGCACTTCCCGGGCCTCGCCGACGACGCAGCGGTCGGTGCGCTCGAATACTACGACGCGAAGGTCGACGACGCCCGCTTCGTCATGACGCTCGTGCGTTCGGCCGTGAGCTTCGGCGCCGCCGCAGCCAACCACGTCTCCGTCATCGACTACCTCCACGACGGGGACCGGGTGTCCGGGGTCCGCGTGCGCGACGAGGTCTCGGGCCGTGAGTTCGATGTCTACGCCCGCCGGACCATCCTCGCCGGCGGCGTCTGGACCGAGCAGCAGCAGGACCTCGCGAAGGCCGACGCCGGACTCAAGGTGCTCGCCTCGAAGGGCATCCACATCACCGTCGATCAGGACAAGATCAAGGCCGACCCGGACACCGGCATCATCTCGAAGACCGAGAAGTCCGTGCTCTTCGTCATCCCGTGGGACGGCTACTGGGTCATCGGCACCACGGACACCCCGTGGAAGGAGGACGTCGCCGCCCCGGTCGCGACCTCCGACGACATCGACTACCTCCTCGAGCACGCCAATGCGATCCTCGAGAACAAGCTCAGCCGCGACGACGTCATCGGCGTCTACTCGGGTCTGCGACCGCTCCTCCAGCCGGTGGAGAAGGACGGCGAGGCTTCGACGAAGGTCTCCCGCGAGCACACCGTCATGGAGGTCGAGCCCGGCCTCTCGGCGATCGCCGGCGGCAAGTTCACGACCTACCGGGTGATGGCCGAGGACGCCGTCGACTTCGCACTCGGCGACGAAGCCGCCGACCGGACCTCGCTCACCGAGTCCGTGCCGCTGCTCGGCGCCCAGGGCGTGGGCGCGGTCCGCCGCGGCCAGGCCGGCATCGCCGAGCGCTACGGCTGGGACGAAGCCCGGGTCAAGCGTCTCATCCGCCGCTACGGGACGATGCTCGAGGACCTCCTCGACCTCATCGACGACAACCCCGAACTCGGTCAGCCCCTGCCGGGAGCCGAGCGCTACCTCGGCGTCGAAGCCCACTACGCTGCCACCTCGGAAGGCGTCGTCCGTCTCGAGGACGTCCTCGAGCGCCGGATGCGGCTCAACTACGAGGTCAGGGACCGGGGCAAGGCCGCCGCCGAGGCGGTCGCCGAGATCATCGCCCCCGTCCTCGGCTGGGACGCGGAGAAGGTCGCCGCCGAGGTCGCGGCCTTCCGCACCCACGTCGACGCCCAGGTCGCCGCGGAGTCCACGCACGACGACGCCGCCGCGGCAGCGCTCGTCACCGACAGCTGGAGCGCACGCTAGGAGGACACGGCACACCGCCTCGGCGGGGGAGGGACGAGGACGTCGCCCCCGCCGCTCCGACCCTCACCGGGTCAACCACGATCCCCATCTCATCCCATCTCAACAAAGGAGTTCACCCACTATGGGAACGATTGGCACGATCCTCCTCCATGAGACGGCGGGCACGGCGATGCTGCTGCTGCTCGGCGTCGGCGTCGTCGCGAACGCGGTGCTCGCCAAGACCAAGGGCAATGCCGGCGGCTGGCTGATGATCTCGCTCGGCTGGGGACTTGCGGTCTTCGCCGGCGTCTACGTCGCCTACAAGTCCGGCGCCCACCTCAACCCCGCGGTGACGCTCGGCATCCTCGCCAGCGGCGCCACCGAGTACGCCCCGGGCATTCCGATCACGGTGGGCACGACCTTCGCCTACCTCTTCGCGCAGCTCCTCGGTGCGACCCTCGGTGCGATCCTCGCGTGGCTGGTCTACAAGAAGCACTACGACGCGGAAGGCGAGCCGGGCAACATCCTCGGCACCTTCTCCACCGGGCCCGAGGTGCGCAGCTACGGCTGGAACGTCCTCACCGAGGCGATCGGCACCTTCGTCCTCGTCTTCATCATCCTCCTCTTCGGCGGGACCCCCAGCGGGCTGGGACCCCTCGCCGTCGCACTGGTCGTCGTCGTCATCGGCGCCTCCCTCGGCGGGCCGACCGGCTACGCGATCAACCCTGCTCGCGACCTCGGTCCCCGCATCGCGCACACGATCCTGCCGATCCCGAACAAGGGCAGCTCCGACTGGAGCTACGCGTGGGTGCCGATCGTCGGCCCCATCCTCGGCGGCGTCCTCGCCGGCCTCGTCTCGAACGCCTTCATCTGAGAACAGTGACATCCTAGATACCACCACGAAGCTCGGCGCCCCGGGCGCCGAACGGACACAGGAGTCTTCATGAGCCAGGACAAGTACATCCTCGCAATCGACCAGGGCACCACCTCGTCGCGGGCGATCGTCTTCGACCACAACGGGCAGATCGTCTCGAGCGGGCAGCTCGAGCACGAGCAGATCTTCCCCCGCGCGGGCTGGGTCGAACACGACCCGAAGGAGATCATCCGCAACACCAACGAAGCGATCGGCCAGGCGCTGTCGCGGGCGAACATCAACCGCCACCAGCTCGAGGGCGTGGGCATCACCAACCAGCGCGAGACGACGGTGGTGTGGGACAAGAACACCGGCGAACCCGTCTACAACGCGATCGTCTGGCAGGACACGCGCACGCAGAAGATCGCCGACGAACTCGGCGGCGACGAGGGCGCTGACAAGTACAAGGACCGTGTCGGCCTGCCGTTGGCGACCTACTTCGCCGGTCCCAAGGCCAAGTGGATCCTCGACAACGTCGACGGCGCCAGGGAGGCCGCGGAGAACGGCGACCTGCTCTTCGGCACGATGGACTCGTGGGTGCTGTGGAACCTCACCGGTGGTGTCAACGGCGGAGTCCACATCACCGACGTCACCAACGCCTCGCGGACGATGCTCATGAACATCGACACCCTCGACTGGAACGAGGAGATCGCCGCCGACATGGGCATCCCGATGTCGATGCTGCCGGAGATCAAGTCGTGCTCGGAGATCTACGGCTACGGCGCGAAGAACACCCTGCTCATCGACACCCCGATCTGCGGCATCCTCGGCGACCAGCAGGCGGCGACCTTCGGGCAGGCGTGCTTCGAGAAGGGGCAGGCGAAGAACACCTACGGCACCGGCAACTTCATGCTCATCAACACCGGCACCGAGCCGGTGGCGAGCAAGAACGGCCTGCTCACGACCGTGGCGTACAAGATCGGCGAGGACGACGCGGTCTACGCCCTCGAGGGGTCCGTGGCTGTGACCGGTTCGCTCGTCCAGTGGATCCGGGACAACCTCGGACTCATCAAGGACGCCCCCGAGGTCGAGGTGCTCGCGAAGCAGGTAGAGGACAACGGCGGCTGCTACATCGTGCCCGCGTTCTCCGGTCTCTTCGCCCCGCACTGGGAGTCCGACGCCCGCGGCGTCATCGTCGGCCTCACCCGGTACGTCAATAAGAACCACATCGCCCGGGCCGCCCTCGAATCGGTCGCCTTCCAGTCACGTGAGGTCCTCGATGCGATGAACCTCGACTCCGGCGTCGAGCTCACCGAGCTCAAGGTCGACGGCGGCATGGTCGCCAACGAGACGCTCATGCAGTTCCAGGCCGACCTCCTCGGCGTGCCCGTCATACGCCCCGAGGTCATCGAGACCACGGCGCTCGGTGCCGCGTACGCAGCGGGCATCGCCGTGAAGTTCTGGAGCGGCGAGGAGGACGTGAAGAACAACTGGCACGAGGACAAGCGCTGGGTGCCGGAGATGGACGACGAGACGGTCGCCCGCGTCTACCGCCTGTGGAACAAAGCCGTCGACAAGTCCAAGGGCTGGGTCGACGAGGACGTCGAGGAGCTCTACGGCTGACGCGCGCCGTCTCAGCCGCCTTCCGGGCGCTCAGCCACCCTTCGCCGAGTGGCTGGGCGCCCTTCGGGTTGTCGGAGCCGGGTGTCTGTCGCCGGGTCAGCGGACCAGACCCCCGCCGAGGCGGCCAGACTCAGAGCTCGACCGTGTACATCCGCTCGGGCACCGCGGGTTCGACGCCGTCGTAGACGTGCGTGATCTCCGTGCGCGCCCACCCCTGCTTCTCGTAGAAGCGCATCGCCCGGTCGTTGCCCTCGGCGACCATGAGGTAGGCGCGTGCATAGCCGTCGTGGCGCAGCTCGTCCTCGAGTGCGGTGAAGAGGACGGCGGCGACCCCGGTGCCGAAGGCCTCGGGGGCGAGGTTGATATGGGCGAGCTGGCCGAGGTCCGCGGTGACGGGGAGACGGTCGAGCACCTCGGCGGGGTCACGGGGTGCGCTCACCCCGCCGAAGCCGAGGATCCGGTCGCCCGCGACGACGACGAAGTTGCGGACCCGGTTGTCGGGGTCGCTGAGCGCCTGAGTCCAGTTCGCGGCGAAACGGTCCTCGTCCAATCCGTCGAGGAACTCGTCGGCCATGATGCCGCGGTAGGCGGCCCGCCATGCGGCGACGTGGATCTCGGCGAGGCGGGGGACGTCGGAGACGCGGGCGGGACGGACGTCGGCAGGAATCATGGGCACAGACTATCCGGTCACCTCGGCGAGGGGGATTCCCAGACCACGGCGAGTGGGCGACTCCGCGGAGAAGGCGAGTGGGTGATTCCGAGGAGAGGGCGAGGGACGATTCCGAGGAAAACCGGAGCGGCAGGGCCGGCGAGGAGGACTAGACTGGTGGAGATGAGCAAGGCGAAGAAGTCGAAGTCGGGGCGCAAGGTTCTGACTGCGAAGAACTCGGCGCGGTCGAACTCCCGGCGCCACCGTGAGTTCTTCGCGGCGAACCAGGTGTACGACCACGACACCCATCACGTCTCCGACCACCCGATCAGGATCGGACTCTCCTCCTCGTCGGTCTCGCCGATGACCGTCGAGGAGACGTTCGCGCAGGCCTCGTCGATCGGCTACGACGGCGTCGAGATCATGGTCACCCACAACGCCGAGACGAGGGACGTCGACCTCATCACCGGACTCGCCGCGGACACCGGCCTCGACGTCATGTCGCTGCACGCGCCGACGCTGCTCTTCCTGCCCCGCGTCCTCCACAAGGACCACTGGGAGAAGCTGCGGATCACAGCGAACCTCGCCCGCGAGGTCGGGGCGACCACCGTCGTCCTCCACCCGCCCTTCCGCTGGCAGGGGGCGTACGCGCGCGAATTCGTCGACGGGGTGCGAGAGGTCTCCGAGGAGACCGGAGTCGTCCTCGCGGTGGAGAACATGTACCCGTGGCGGGCGGGAGTGCGCGAGATCCTCGTCTACTACCCCGACTGGAACCCGCTCGACGAGGACTACGACGCTCTCACCTTCGACTTCTCCCACGCCTCGACGGCGGGGATGAACGCGCTCGACACCGTCGCCGAGATCTTCCCGCGCCTGCGCCACGTCCACCTCACCGACGGTGCGGGCTCGCTCAAGGACGAGCACCTCGTGCCCGGGGCGGGGACCATGCCCGTGGCCGAGACGCTCCAATACCTCGCGAAGCACAACTGGTCCGGCGACGTCGTCGTCGAGGTCAATACCCGCTTCGTCGCCAAGAAGTCCACCCGTGAGCAGATGCTCGCCGACTCCCTCGCCGTCGCCCGCAAGCACCTCGGACTCGACGGTGTGCCGGGGGAGGGGTCGGGGTCCGCGGGCTCCGGAACCGGGGCTGCGGGCGCTGGTGCACCGGACGGTGGGACCTCCCACTCAGAGCCGACGACTCCTGGGGAGGCGTCGCCTGTGGAGACCTCGCCGGAACCGGGGACTTCTCACCGGTCAGCGTCGTCGAAGCGCGCCTCCGCCGACGCGAGCTGACCATCTGACCTCGTCACCTGCCTGCGCCGTGCCTGCGGCGTGCCCGCACGGAGGGCACCCCTTCGGAGTTCCGCCCACTCTTGTCGCGCGGTCGCGGCACCGATTTCGCGGTCACCGGCTCCTCTGACACCATCGGGGAGGGACGACTTCAGAAAGGCTGACCTCCATGACCACGATCGCTTCCATCGGCACCGGCAATATGGGCACGGCGCTCATCAAGGGCATCCTCGACGCGGATCCGAGCATCGAGGTGCGGGCGACGACGCACTCCGCCGCCTCGGCGCAGCGCCTCGCCGCCGCCCTGCCTGCCGCCACCGTCACCTCGGTGGAGGATGATCCCGACGCCAACCGGGCGGCGGCCGAATCCGCGGACTTCGTCTTCCTCGGCGTCAAGCCGTGGATGATGGCCGAGACCGTGCGCGACCTCGCCCCCGCCCTGACCGGGCAGTCCGTGCTCGTGTCGATGGCCGCCGGCGTCTCCGCCGCCGACCTCGCCCGACTCGCCCCGAACAGCCCGATCGTGCGGATCATGCCGAACACCCCGAGCGCGATCGGCCACGGCGTCATCGCCCTGTCCCCGGCTCCCGGAGTCGACCCGACCGCCGCCGCGACTCTGCGCAGGCTGCTCTCGGGCGCAGGCCTCGTCGTCCCCCTCGACGAAGCCGAGATCCCCGCCATGACCGGGATCTCCGGGTCCGGTGTGGCGTACTTCTTCCTCCTCGCCGAGGCGATGATCACCGCCGGCGTCAAGCTCGGGCTCACCGAGGAGACTGCAGCGAAGATGGTCGTCGCCACCGCCGACGGCGCCGGACGCCTGCTGGCCGACAACCCTGACCCCGCGGCCCTGCGGAAGGCCGTGAGCAGCAAGGGCGGGACCACCCTGGCCGCGCTCAACACCTTCATCGACGGCGGCATCTTCGACCTCGCCGAGGCGGCCGTCACCGCGGCCGCTGACCGCTCGCTCGAGATGGAGAAGGAGAACTCCGCCGCGATCGACGGGTGATCCGATCGGGCGGATGCGTTCCGAGGCGTTCGGGTTGCTGCGTTCCGAGCCGGCCCAGCGGCAACACTGCTGTGTCCGGCGGCCAGGGTGCCGTGCCGAGCGTCGTGTCAGGGCAGGATGGCCGCGGCTCGCGCGATCGACACGGCCTCGTGTCGGGTGCGTGCGGTGAGCTTGACCATCGCGGTGTTGAGGTAGGACTTCACGGTCGACTCCCGCAGTCCCAGTGCCTCGGCGATGCGGGCGTTCGACCATCCCAGGGCCACGTGCGAGAGGATGTCGGTCTCCCGTGGTGAGAGGCTCACCGACGTCGTCGGCTCGGGAGCGGACTCCGGGTTGTGCCCGGAGAGGATGTCGGCGAGTCGGGTCTCGATCGAGGTCAGCCGTTCGCGGGTGGCGTCGTCGGCGACGTCGGAGCGGATCGCCCGCAGCTCGGCGAACGTGCGGCGCAGCGCTTCGCGACTCGAGGAGTCGAGGTCGGCGAGAGGCTCGACGACCGGGGTGACCGGCTGCGGTCGGCGCAGTCCGAGGCGCCCGAGGTCGACGGAGAGCTGTCGCACCCGGCGGACGAGGTCGCCGGTCTGCGGGGCCGCCTCGGCGTAGGCCTTGCGATGTCCGCAGTAGACCATCCCGGTGACCTCGCCGCCGAGGAGGGTGGGGACGGCGATGAGCACCTGGATGCCCTCGCCGAGGACCTCCTCGTCGTAATGGTGCGTGATGAACGGGTCGATCTCGTAGTCACGGGTGAGCTGCGGGGTGCCCTCGGTCAGGGCGCGCCCGCCGAGGCCGCGGCCGGTGCTGACGATGAGGGAGGCCAGACCGTCCCGGCTCGCTCCGGCGACCGCCTCGACGGCGACCGCCCCCTCTTCGACCATGCCGCCGAAGACGACGTCGCCGGTGCCGTTCGCGTGCAGGGAGTCGACCGCCTCGGCGAAGAGACGGCGGGATTCGGATTTCAGCGCCCGAGCTTCCTTGGCCATGACGTTCATGTGAATACGCTACCAACTTTCGGTGGTATTCCCCATGACCGAGCGGACGATAGGTTGACGATGTGTGATTCAGACCACTGACGCTCGAACCACATTCGAATGGAGAAACCATGTCCGATCCGTCGCCGAGAGGGGTGGACTTCCTCGCCGAGGAGGAGAACCCCGAATTCAAGGCACTCAAGCGCAAGCGCTTCTCAGTGGTGATCCCACTGTCGATCGCGTTCCTTGCGTGGTACTTCCTCTACGTCATCCTCAGCACGTACGCGCACGACTTCATGTCGACGAAGGTCGTCGGGGAGATCAACGTCGGCCTCGTGCTCGGCCTGCTGCAGTTCGTCACGACGTTCGCGATCACGATGTTCTACGTCTCGTTCGCCAACAAGAAGCTCGACCCACCGGCCACCGCGATCCGTGAGCGCCTCGAACAGGAATCGGAAGGAGTCACCCGATGACCGAGATCTTCGCTCAGGCGACCACAGAGGTCGAGAACAACCCGATCCTCAACATCACGATCTTCGCGGCCTTCGTCGCGGTCACCCTCTTCATCGTCCTGCGGGCGAGCCGGAACAACAAGACCGCGTCGGACTACTACGCGGGCGGACGGTCGTTCAGCGGGCCGCAGAACGGGTTCGCGATCTCCGGCGACTACCTCTCGGCGGCGTCGTTCCTCGGCATCTGCGGGGCGATCGCCGTCAACGGCTACGACGGGTTCCTCTACTCCATCGGCTTCCTCGTCGCCTGGCTCGTCGCGCTCCTGCTCGTCGCCGAGCTCATGCGCAACACGGGCAAGTTCACGATGGCCGATGTGCTCTCCTTCCGCCTCCGGCAGCGCCCGGTGCGCATGGCCGCGGCGATCTCGACGCTGGCCGTGTGCTTCTTCTACCTGCTCGCGCAGATGGCCGGAGCCGGCGGTCTCGTCTCGCTGCTCATGGGCATCGACGGCAAACTCGGACAGTCGCTCGTCATCGCCGTCGTCGGCGCCCTGATGATCCTCTACGTCCTCGTCGGCGGCATGAAGGGCACGACCTGGGTGCAGATCGTCAAGGCGGTCCTCCTCATCGCCGGAGCCGGGGCGATGACGATCTGGGTGCTCGCGCTCAACGGCTTCAACCTCTCGACCCTGCTCTCCAACGCAGTCGCCAATGCCGCCGAGGGAGTGGGGGAGGGCGTGCTCAATCCCGGACTCCAGTACGGGTCGAACCCGCTCGACTTCATCTCACTCGCCCTCGCGCTCGTCCTCGGCACCGCGGGTCTGCCGCACGTGCTCATGCGCTTCTACACGGTGCCCACGGCCCGGGAGGCGCGGCGGTCGGTGGTCTGGGCGATCTGGCTCATCGGCGCGTTCTATCTCTTCACCCTCGTCCTCGGCTACGGTGCGGCCGCGCTCGTCGGCGCCGATGCGATCAAGAACGCTCCCGGCGGGGTGAACTCCGCGGCTCCGCTGCTCGCCCTCCAGCTCGGGGGTCCGCTGCTCATGGGCTTCATCTCCGCGGTCGCGTTCGCCACGATCCTCGCCGTCGTCGCGGGGCTCGCGATCACCGCAGCCGCATCCTTCGCCCACGACATCTACGCGAGCGTGATCAAGAAGGGCAAGGTCGAGGACCCCGACGCTGAGGTGAAGATCGCCCGCCGCACCGTCGTCGTCATCGGCGCGGTCGCCATCCTCGGCGGGATCGGGGTGCAGGGACAGAACATCGCGTTCCTCGTCGCGCTCGCCTTCGCGGTCGCGGCGAGTGCGAACCTGCCGACGATCATCTACTCGCTGTTCTGGCGCCGCTTCACCACGCGCGGTGCGGTGTGGTCGATCTACGGCGGACTGGGCTCGGCGATCCTGCTCATCGCATTCTCCCCGGTCGTCTCCGGTTCCGAGACCGCGATGATCCCCGGCGCCGACTTCGCGATCTTCCCGCTGTCGAACCCCGGCATCATCTCCATCCCGCTCGGGTTCATCCTCGGGTGGCTCGGGTCGATCACCGACAGGACGGTCGAGAGTCCCGAGCTGGCAGCCGAGATGGACGTCCGTGCCCACACCGGCTTCGGCGCCGAGGCGGCCGTCGAGCACTAGACGAGGTGAGGCGCGCCGGTCGGCGCGGCGCTGCGGCGGGCGGCCGTTGCGGCGCTGCCTCCGACGCCCCGCTGCCGACGCCCCGCTGACCCGCTGCAGCGGCAACCGCTCGGTTCTGATCCCCAGGGAGGACTCTGATCCATACCATAGGGATCGGAACCGAGCGGTTGTCATCTCTGCGACTTGCGCTCGCCGAACTGTGGATGACACTGCGACCAGCCGCCGGCGTCTGGGGCTCGCGCTCGGCCGACCAGTCGCGCAGTCGGTTGGGTCTGGGACCGGCGCGACGGGCATCGTCCGCGCTCGGGTGCCCTGTTCTCCCGCTGCCCGCCGTCCGCAGCGACCGGCGCCACTTCTGTGCGATCGGCTGTGGGAATGTCTGCGACCGGTGCTCAGATCGCCTGAGGACGCCGACGAACACTCCACAGGCCGACTGCGTCCCCATTGACGTTGTCGAAGTCCCGCGGTGACCGTGTGCAGATGTACAACGTCATCCGCTCACAGGAGCTTCGAGCACATGGAGTGCACAGCCGAGTCGTCAAGTCCGCGGTGGACTGCTGTCTGCTCAGACTCACCCGCGGGATGTACAGCGTCATCCGCCGGTGCGAGAATCCCCAGCATGCGCGGATCGCCGAGCTGATCACCGATGAGGACTGGCTGCGGCGAGTCAGGGAGCACGCTCAGAGCACACAGAAGCACGACTACGAATACGCCGACCTGCTCGAGAAACTCAAGATCGCGTCCTACCCCCACTACCGGGTGGATGACGTCATCTGCGGCGTCTCTGCGGCTCGCATCCACGACCTGCCGTTGTATCGTGTGGGAACCCAGCGCATCCACATCGCCTCGCCATCGCACAGACTGAGGACCGGCATCGTCAGCCGGACGACGCGAGAGGTGCCTGCAGCCGACACCGTCATGGTCGGCAAGATGCGACTCACCTCACCTGCGCTGACAAGCCTGGACCTGATTCCGCAGATCGGGGAGCCGGGGGCGTTCGCCGCGATGGAATCGGTCGTGAGGCGCTCAGTCTTCGGGGCCGAGGAGGCCAGTGCAGGGCGATTCGGATATCCGCCCGACGTGGGGCAATTGGAGCGGAAGGCGGTGGAGGAGCACTTCGCCCCCGTGCTCGCGCGTCTGCCCAAGGGGCGGGCGCGTGCCGCGCGGCTCATCGGTCGGATCGGCGCTCGCTCGGAGAGTTACGCGGAGAGCCGGTGCTCCTACAACCTCAGCCTCCTCGGGCTCTGCGGGTTCGAACAGCAGGTGCAGGTCCACGAGAAAGGCCGACTCGTCGCGCGCGTCGACTTCATGGACCGGGTGGCGAAGACTGTGCTCTTCGTCGACGGGGCCGCCAAATACGTGGAGAACGGGGGAGCGCGGCTGCAGAAGGAGGCGACTCAATTCAACCGCCTGGTCGCCTTGGGCTACCGCATCGTGAGGTTCACCTTCGCCGAGGTGATGGACCTCGAAGCATTCGCGACGAAGCTCTACGGGCAAGCTCCGTGGCTGCGAGGGCGCGTGACTCGCAATCGCTCGGTGTGAATCCGTATGGCATGGATCGATCCATGCCATACGGATTCACACCGAGCGGTTGCCCCAGGAGAGCGCGACGCCCCCTACGGGCGACCGGCGAAGCGGCTGAGGAGTTCGACATTGCCCGCGACGATGAGGAGGTCCTGCTTGCCGACGCGGGTGGTCGGTTCGGCGTACGTGAAGTCGCGGCCCGGGCTCTTGATGCCGACGATCGTCACGCCGTACTTGTCGCGGACCTTCGCCTCGCCGAGGGTGAACCCCTGGATCTCCCGCGGAGGGCGCATCTTGACGACCGCGAAGTGGCCCTCGTCGAACTCGATGTACTCCATCATCCGGGAGCTGACGAGGTGGGCGACGCGGATGCCGGCATCGGACTCCGGGTAGAGGACGTGGTGGGCGCCGATGCGGTGGAGGATCTTGCCGTGGGCCGGGGAGATCGCCTTCGCCCACACCTGCGAGACCCCGAGGTCGACGAGGTTCGCCGTCGTGAGCACGCTCGCCTCGATCGAGGTGCCGATGCCGACGACCGCGGTCTGGAAGTCCGCGGCACCGACCTGGCGCAGGGCGTCGATGTTCGTCGAATCGGCCTCGACGACGTGGGTGAGTTTGCCGCTCCAGTCCTTGACGAGCTCGGCGTTGTGCTCGATGGCCATGACCTCGCGTCCCAGTCGCGTGAGCGTGACCGCAGTCGCCGAGCCGAAGCGTCCGAGCCCGATGACGAGGATGGAGGAGTTCTCGTTAGCCAACGACCGGCCTTTCTTCGGGGTAGCGGTAGAGACGGGCAGAGTCCTGCATGGACAGGGCTGCCGCCAGTGTAATCGTACCGAGACGCCCGATGAGCATGAGGACGGACAGCGTGTAGAGCCCCGGTTCCGAGACCGAGGCGGACACGCCGGCGCTCAGCCCGACGGTGCCGAACGCCGAGATCACCTCGAAGAGCACTCGGTCGAGGGATTCGTCGCTGATCTGGAGCATGACGAGGGTGCCGACGAAGACGATCGTCGCGCCGGTGAGCAGGATGGAGATCGAGAGTTTGATCGTCGAGGCGGTGAGCCTGCGACCGAACACGTTGACATCGGTGAGGCCCCGCGCCTCGGCGTAGGCGGCGAGGACGAGCACGGCCACTGTGGTCACCTTGATGCCGCCCGCCGTCGATGACGACCCGCCGCCGATGAACATCATCACGTCCATGAGCAGGTGCGTCGACTGGCTCATATCGGCGACATCCATCGTCGAGAACCCGCCCGAGCGCGGCATCACGGCCATGAAGAGGACCTCCATGAGCGTGTGGCCGGCGTTCTTGTCCCCGAGGGTCTTCGGGTTGCCGGATTCGAAGAGGAGGAGGAAGACGAACCCGAGCGCGAGCACGATCGTCGTCGTCGTCAGGGTCAGGCGGGTGTGCAGGTCCCAGTTCTTCGGTCGGTTCCAGTTCATCGCGATCATGAGGACGACGGGGAACCCGAGGGAGCCGACGAAGACGCCGATCATGATGAGCGAGAGGATCCACGGATCCTCGGAGAAGTACTCGGCCCCACCCGGGTGGATCGTGAAGCCGGCATTGTTGAACGCGGAGATCGCGTAGAACACCGAGTACCAGATCGAATCGCCGACGCTGTCGCCGCGCATGAGGAAGCGCGGGAAGAGGAGGATCGCCAGGATCGCCTCGGCGGTGAGGATCGTGACGAAGACCGTCTTGAGCAGGGTGCCGACCTGACCGAGGTTGAGCGCCGAGGTGGCCTGCTGGGCGATGAGGCGCTGCCGGACTCCCAGCCGCCTCGAGACCGCCATCCCGAGCAGCGAGGCGAGGGTGAGGATGCCGAGACCCCCGACCTGGATGCCGGCGGTGATGACGGAGATGCCGAAGTCCGACCAGTAGTCCTCGGTGACCACCGGGGTCAGGCCGGTGACGCAGACCGCGGAGACGGCGACGAAGACGGCGTTGGCGATGTGCTCGGAGAGAGGGACCGATGCGGGGTCGCGCATGCTCGCCGGCAGCATGAGGATGACGGCGAAGACCGCGACGACGGCGACGAACGAGACGATCGCCAGCCGCGCGGGGGAGGCGACGGCGAGGTCGTCGACGAAGTCGCGGACCCAGCGCCCCGGGCGCAGGAAGCGGTCGAGGCTCCAGGGGGAATTGGTGGACACAGACTCCATGGTAGGACGGACAAGGGGCGAATCCCCGTAGGTGAGCCGCGCCATATAGCATTGCCCCATGGCAGATAGCGATGTCTACGTCGTCTGGGACGAGGCGGTGACCGGGTACGACTTCGGTCCCAGCCATCCGATGCACCCCCTGAGACTCGACCTCACCGCGAAGCTTGCGATCGACTTCGAGCTCTTCGACCGCGACGGCGTCGACGTCCGCTCCATCTCCGACCTCGACGAGGCGGCGCTGGCCCGCGTCCACGACGACGACTACATCACCGCCGTCAAGGAGGCGGGCAGTCCCGCCGGACTCGACCATGGGGAGGCGGAGCGGTTCGGGCTCGGCACCGACGACGTGCCCGTGTTCGAGAACATGCACTCCGCCTCGGCGATGCTCTTCCAGGGGTCGGTCGATGCGGCCCGGGCGATCACCAGCGGCGACTACCGCCGCGCGGTGAACTTCTCCGGCGGCATGCACCATGCGATGGCGAACAAGGCGAGCGGGTTCTGCGTCTACAACGACGTCGCGGGCGCGATCACCGAATTCCTCGACGCCGGCTTCGAGCGCATCGTCTACATCGACCTCGACGCCCACCACGGTGACGGCGTCGAATCCCTCTTCTGGGATGACCCGAGGGTGCTGACGATCTCCATCCACGAGTCCGGCAAGTACCTCTTCCCCGGCACCGGGTACCCGGCAGACATCGGCGGGCTCCGGGCGGCCGCCTCGGCGGCGAACATCGCCCTGCCCCCGCGCACCGGCGACGAGGACTGGCTGCGCGCCTTCGACGCCACCGTGCCCGCCCTCGTCGAGGCCTTCTCCCCGCAGGTCATCGTCTCCCAGCACGGGTGCGACGGACACCGGATGGACCCGCTCACCCACATGCGTCTGAGCATCGATGCGATGCGCGTCGCCACCGAACGCGTCCGCCGGCTCGCCGAGGACCATGCCGAGGGCAGGTGGCTCTCGACCGGGGGAGGAGGGTACGCGATCATCGATGTCGTGCCGCGCGCCTGGACGAACCTCATCGCCATCGCCGCCGACGCCGACATCGACCCGGGGACACGGATCCCCGGGCGCTGGGCGCACTACGCGCAGACGAAGACCGGCCGCGAAGCGCCGCTGACGATGACCGACGGCTTCGACGGCTCCTTCACCCCGTGGTCGCACGGATTCGACCCGGAAACCGAGCTCGACCGCGCGGTCATGGGCACCCGGAAGAACCTCTTCCCCTTCTTCGGCCTCGACCCGTACTTCGACTGACCCGAACGGCCTCCGCGCCCGCTGTGGATCTCGACACAGTTTTGGGAAAGAACGGGCCGGGGCGATAGAATTGCACGGTTAGTTCAAAGGGTGGGCACCTGAAGTTCACCTCCACCGACAAGCACAAGGGGTACCCGCGTGGGCTCAGTCATCAAGAAGCGCCGCAAGCGTATGTCGAAGAAGAAGCACCGCAAGCTGCTTCGCAAGACACGTCACCAGCGTCGCAACAAGAAGTAAGACCGGGTACGGTCCTACGCCCCCGCTCGAATCCCATTTCGGCGGGGTTTGTTGTCACCTTCACAACAGGAGTGTGTCGTGGTCGAGCTGACCTTCCTCACCCGCGCCGGTTGCCACCTGTGCGAGACCGCGAAGGCCACCGTCGCCGAGGTGGTGTCCGGCAGGGACGTCACCGTGACCGAGATCGACATCGACACCGACGAGGAGCTGACCGGCCGGTACGGCTGGGACGTCCCCGTGGTGCTCCTCGAAGGACGACAGCACAGCTTCCACCGGGTCGACCGGGACAGGCTGTCCCGGGCGCTCGAGGCGCTGGGCGCATGAGGCGCCCAGCGGCCGCAGCCCGGAACGCATGAGCAGAGTGAAGGAGTGACACGGTCCAGTGGGCGAGATTCTCTCCGCGGGCAGCATCGAGGGTGTCGTTCGCAAGGACGTCCCCGAGCGCGTCATCTCCCGACTCCCGATCTACCTCCAGACGGTCGAGACGATCGCGGCCACCGGCCAGACCACCGTGTCCTCGGAGGCGCTGGCCAGCCGCAGCGGCGTCTCCCCGTCGATCCTGCGCAAGGACCTCTCCCAGCTCGGCCGCCCCGGACGCCGCGGCGTCGGCTACGCGTGTGCGGAGCTGGCGGCGACGCTGCGGTCCTTCCTCGGCCTCGACCACGCTCAGAGCGTGGCGATCATCGGCGCCGGACGGCTCGGCTCCGCGCTCGCCGACTATGCCGGCTTCCGCGGCCGGGGCCTGCGGCTGACAGCGATCTTCGACGTCGACGAGGCGAAGATCGGCACCACCATCGGAGCGCTCACCGTCTCCGACCTCAGCGAACTCGCCACCTGGCCCGATGACATCGACCTCGTGGTCATGGCGGTTCCCGCCTCCGCGGCACCGGCGGCGGCGCGCATCGCCGCCGACGCCGGCGTGCGCGGCATTCTCAACTTCGCACCCACAGTGCTCGAGACCCCGGACTCCGTGCGGGTCCGACAGGTGGATCTGGCCAGTGAGCTGCAAGTACTCGCGTATTACTCGGCGCTCGATGACAACGCCGGCACTCCAGTTGAGGAGCACAGCAATTGACTCTCTTGGTTCTCGGCATCTCCCACCAGTCGGCGCCGATCGACATGCTCGACGCCCTGGCCTTCGGCACCGATGACGTCGACCGTCTGCGGACCGACGCCCTCGGCGGTGCGAGCGTCGACGGTCTCGCCGTCCTCTCGACGTGCAACCGCCTCGAACTCATCGCCGACGTCTCCGCCTTCCACGGCGGGCTCGCCGACCTCGGCAACGCACTCGTGTCCTCGATCGACAAGGAATGGCAGGACATCGCCGGGCACTTCTACGCCCACTACGACTCCCAGGCCCTCCAGCACCTCCTCAAGGTCGCCTGCGGACTCGACTCGATGGCGATCGGCGAGGCCCAGATCCTCGGTCAGCTGCGCTCGACGTTCACCGATTCGATGGCCGCCGGAGCCCTGACCTCCGACCTCTCCCATGCCCTCCAGCAGAGCCTGCGGGTGGGCAAGCGAGCCCATTCCGAGACCGGCCTCGACGAGGTGGCCCGCTCCCTCTTCGGTGCCGCCCTGGAGGCCTCCCAGGCCCACATCGGTTCGCTGCGCGCGGCGAACGCGCTGGTCATCGGGGCCGGCGCGATGTCGGGCCTCGTCGTCGCAGGCCTCCACAAGGAGGGCGTCAACCACCTCACCGTGCTCAACCGCACGATCGAGAAGGCCGAACGCCTCATCGCCGAGGTGGGCGGTCGTGCCCGTGAGCTCACTCCGCGGACACTCGCCGAGGAGATCGCCGACGCCGACCTCATCATCTCCTGCACCGGCGCCCGCGGCGTCGTCGTCACCCGCGACGACATCGTCGCCGGTCTCTCGCAGAGTTCGAAGTCCGCGGCGAACAAGGCCTTCATCGACCTCGCCCTGCCGCATGACATCGACCCGAGCGTGCGCGAGTTCGAACACGTCGCCCTCTTCGGCCTCGGTGAGATCCGCAATCTGCTCACGAGCTCCGCGAACGAACGCGACGCCGCCGTCGTCGAGACCGTCGAAGCCGTGCGCGCTATCATCGCCGAGGAGGCCGACAAGCTCGAGTCCGGGGCGAAGGAGCGCGCCGTGGCCCCCACCGTCACCGCCCTGCGCACGCATGCCAAGGACGTCATCGCCGCCGAGACCGAGCGCCTGGAGAAGAAGATCGGCGAATCCGTCGACGAGAAGGTCTTCGCCGAGATCCGCAAGTCGCTGCACCGTGTGGCCGAGAAGCTCATCCACACCCCGACCGTCAAGGTCAAGGAGCTCGCGGTCTCCGACTCCGACGTCGACTACGCCCAGGCCCTCATCCAGCTCTTCGACCTCCCGACGATCAAGGTCGCCCACGCGAAGGCGACCCCGGAGACGAAGGTCGCGAAGGCCTCGAGCCCCGAGCACATCGAAGCCGACGGACTTCGTCCCGTCGCCGACCACACCCTCGACGTCGTCGAACCCGAGCATCCGACGGGCCGGACGATCCGACTCGGCACCCGCCGCTCCCAACTCGCCCGCTCGCAGTCGACGGCAATCGCCCACCAGATCGCGGCCCTGACCGGCTGGCGGGTCGAGATCGTCGAGGTCGTCACCGAAGGCGACGTCAACATGTCCCCGCTCGCCGGATTCGGCGGCACGGGCGTGTTCGTCTCCGCCGTGCGCCAGGCCCTCCATCAGGGCCAGATCGACGTCGCCGTCCATTCGCTCAAGGACCTGCCGACGACGCCGGAGCCGGGGATCCAGCTCGCAGCGATCCCGCCCCGCGTCGATCCCGCCGACGTCCTCATCGGCCGCGACGGCCTCAGCCTGAGCGAGCTGCCCGCCGGCAGCGTCGTCGGCACCGGTTCGCCGAGGCGCGCCGTCCAGCTGCGCGCCGCCCGCCCCGACATCGAGGTCCGCGGGGTCCGCGGCAACGTCGACACCCGCATCGCCCATGTCCGCGACGGCCGCCTCGATGCCGTCGTCCTCGCCGCAGCCGGTGTCCGTCGCATCGGGCGCCTCGCCGAGGCGACCGACCTCCTCGACTTCGACACGATGCTTCCCGCTCCCGGACAGGGGGCGCTGGCGATCGAGACCCGCGGCGCCGACAGCCCGTTCACCCAGGACGAGGAGCTCATGGCCGGCGACGTCGCCATCCGCACGGCCCTGCGCCGCCTCCACGACGAGGCCACGGACCTCGCCGTGACCTGCGAACGGGCCATCCTCTCCCGCGCCGAAGCCGGCTGCTCGGCCCCGATCGGGGCCCTTGCGACGATCGAGGGCGATGAGGTCGTCGTCACCGCGATGATGGCCGATGACGGCGGCACCATCGCCCGCACCCGGATGTCCGCGCCGCTGCCCGTCGTCGACGGCGACCTCTCCTCCCGCGACGACGAAGCGCTCAAGGTTGCGGGCAAGGAGATCGCCCGTGTCGCCGACGAACTCGGCACCGCCGCCGCCGAGGACCTGCTGCGCCGACTCGACATCGACCCTGCGCAGTCGTCGGACCACCTCACCCCCGTCAAGGCCGCCGCCCAATCGTCGTCCCAGGGGCGCGCATGAGCAGCGCGGAGATGCCGGAGAAAGCGCCGACGGGACAGGTCCAGCCCCGTCGGCTGCTGCCGGTGGCCCCACGCGTCGTCTTCATCGGCTCCGGACCCGGGGAGGCGGGACTGATGACCGCCCGGGGTGCCGACATCCTCGCTGACGCCTCCCTCGTCGTCTACGACGCCCAGGTCCACGCAGAGATCGTCACCGCCTACGTCCCGCAGGCGGCCGAGGTCATCGACGCCGCCGAACTCGGCCAGGCCGCCTCGACCCGCGGGCGCCGCCTCGCCGACCTCGCCCGCCCCGACAAGACCGTCGTGCGCCTGAGCTCGGACGACGGGCTCCTCTTCACGACGACGACCACCGAGGCGGCCGTGTGCCGCAAGGCCGGCATCGACGTCGAGATCGTCCCCGGAGTCGGCCTGTCCGCGGCGACCGCCGCCTACACGGGCACTCCGCTGACGACGAACCGCGTCCGCTCGGTGCGCTACATCGAGTCCGGCCCGCAGACCCACGTCGACGTGTCCAAGCACCGCAACACCACGCACGTGCTCACCGGCACCGCCGCCGAGCACGAAGAGGCCTTCCGTGCCCTGCTCGCCGACGGCTGGGACGAGACGACGAAGGTCCTCGTCGGCTGGGGGATCTCGACGACGGAGCAGACGACGGTGGAGACGACCCTCGGCCAGGCCGCAGCCCTGTGCCGGTCCGCGGGGGACCGGATGGTCGTCATCATGGGCCAAGGCGTGGAGGACCGCGGAGAGCTCAGCTGGTTCGAGACCAAGCCCCTGTTCGGCTGGCAGGTCCTCATCCCGCGGACGAAGGAGCAGGGGACCTCGACCGCCGAGGCGCTCGCCGAGCTCGGCGCCGTCGGCACCGTGGTGCCGACCATCGCGGTCCAGCCGCCGCGCACCCCCACGCAGATGGAGAAGGCGATCCGCGGCCTCGTCGACGGATCCTACGAATGGGTGGGCTTCACCTCGGTCAATGCCGTGCGCGCCGTGCGCATGTGGTTCGAGGACTTCGGCCTCGACGCCCGCTCCCTGGCCGGTGTCAAGGTCGCCGCCGTCGGCGGACGCACCGCCGCGGCGCTGCTCGACTGGGGGATCACCCCTGACCTCGTCCCCGACGGCGAGCACTCCGCCCGCGGACTCGCCGCCTCCTGGCCGGACTACGTCGACGACATCGACCCGATGAACACCGTCCTCCTGCCGCGTGCCGACATCGCCACCGAGGTGCTCGTGGCCGGCCTGCTCGAGAAGGGCTGGGACGTCGACGACGTCACCGCCTACCGCACGGTTCGCGCCTCCCCGCCGCCGGCGCCGATCCGGGAGGCGATCAAGGCCGGCGACTTCGACGCGTTCCTCTTCACGTCGTCGTCGACGGTGCGCAACCTCGTCGGCATCGCCGGCAAGCCCGCGGCCACCTCGGTGATCTGCTGCATCGGACCGGCCACGGCGAACACCGCGGAGGAGCACGGCCTGCGCGTCGACGTCCTCGCCGAGGAGGCCAACCTCACCTCCCTCATCGACGGACTCGTCGCGTTTGCGACGACGATGCGCGATGAGGACCTCGCCGCGGGGCAGACCCCGATGCGCCCCAGCCAGAAACGCCGGAGAAAGAAGGCCTGACATGGCACCGATCATCCGTCCGCGCCGCCTGCGCTCGACCCCGGCGATGCGCCGCCTCGTGAGCGAGGTGCGGCTCTATCCGGCCGACCTCGTCCTGCCCATGTTCGTCAAGGAGTCCCTCAGCCAGTCCGCGCCGCTCTCGGGCATGCCGGGGGTCGTCCAGCACACCCTCGACTCGCTCCTCGACGCCGCACGCGAAGCGGTTGCGGCCGGAGTCGGCGGGCTCATGCTCTTCGGCATCCCCGAGGTTCGCGACGAGACCGGGTCACAGGCCGATGATCCCGAAGGCATCCTCAACCGGGCGCTGCGACTGCTGCGTGATGAGTTCGGCGACGAGACGGTCATCATGGCCGACCTCTGCCTCGACGAGTTCACCTCCCACGGCCACTGCGGCGTGCTCGACGAGACCGGCCGCGTCGACAACGACGCGACCCTCGTGCGCTACGCGTCGATGGCGGTCGCCCAGGCCCGCGCCGGTGCCCACGTCGTCGGTCTCTCGGGGATGATGGACGGCCAGGTCGCCGTGTGCCGGGAGGCCCTCGACGACCACGGCTTCACCGATGTCGTCGTCCTCGGCTACACCGCGAAGTACGCCTCGGCGTTCTACGGGCCCTTCCGTGAAGCCGTCGACTCCGAGCTCAAGGGCGACCGCAAGACCTACCAGCAGGATCCCGCGAACGGCCGCGAGGCCATGCACGAACTCGACCTCGACCTTGCCGAGGGCGCGGACATCGTCATGGTCAAGCCCGGCCAGCCCTATCTCGACGTCCTCGCCGAGGTGGCCGCCGAGTCCCCGGTGCCCGTGTGGACGTACCAGGTGTCCGGGGAGTACGCGATGATCGAGTTCGCGGCCGCGGCCGGGGCGATCGACCGGGAGAGGGCGATCGAGGAGTCCCTCATCGGCTTCAAGCGCGCCGGAGCCGACGCGATCCTCACCTACTGGGCCACCGAGGTCGCCCGGCAGCTGACGGGAGGCCGACGATGAGCGAACCGCGCTGGCTCTCGACCGCCGAACAGAAGTCGTGGCGCAAGTACCTCACGGGCAGCCAGCTGCTCCACACCCAGGTCGAAGCCGACCTGCGCGAGCACTTCGGCATCGGCCTGCCCGAGTACGAGATCCTCGTGCGCCTGAGCGAGAGCGAGAACCGCTCGCTGCGCATGGCGCAGCTCGCCGCGGACACGACGATGTCGCGTTCGCGTCTGACCCACAGTGTTGCGAGAATGGAGAAGAAGGGGCTCCTGGCGAGGTGCCCGATCCCCGAGGACGGTCGCGGCGTGAGCTGTGCGATGACCGACGCAGGATGGGACCTCCTCGTCTCGGCCGCCCCGACGCACGTCGAGAGCGTGCGCGACAACCTCGTCGATCTGCTCGAACCCGAGGAGATGGCGACGCTGGGAACCATCTTCACGAAGGTCACCCGGCACCTCAGGGCGAAGGAGAACTCATGACCGAGACCCGGACCACCGCGAACCAGCCGACCACCGAATCGGCGGCGCTCTTCACCCGAGCCGAACGCGTCATCCCCGGCGGGGTGAACTCGCCGGTGCGGGCGTTCCGGGCGGTCGGAGGCACCCCGCGCTTCATCACCTCGGCGACGGGGGCCTGGCTGCGCGACGCCGACGGCAACGACTACATCGACCTCATCGGCTCGTGGGGGCCGATGATCATGGGCCATTCGCGCCCCGAGGTCCTCGCCGCAGTCCAGGAGGCCGCCGTCAAGGGCTTCTCCTTCGGCACCCCGTCCGTCGGTGAGGTCGAACTCGCCGAGGAGATCGTCTCCCGAGTCGACCCCGTCGAGGAGGTGCGCCTGGTGTCCTCGGGCACCGAGGCGACGATGAGCGCGATCCGCCTCGCCCGCGGCTTCACGGGCCGACCCAAGGTCGTCAAGTTCGCCGGCTGCTACCACGGTCACGTCGACTCGCTGCTCGCGCAGGCCGGATCCGGGCTCGCGACCTTCTCCCTCCCCGACACGCCGGGGGTGACCGGGGCCCAGGCCGAGGACACCATCGTCGTGGACTACAACGACGCCGAGGGCCTGCGCGCCGTCTTCGCCGAACACGGGGACTCCATCGCCTGCGTCATCACCGAGGCGAGTCCCGGCAACATGGGCGTCGTCCCGCCCCGGGACGGCTTCACGAACACGATCCGCGAACTCACGAAGGCGCACGGTGCGCTGATGATCAGCGACGAGGTGATGACCGGGTTCCGCGTCTCCGCAGCCGGCTGGTACGGCTATGAGTCCGAGACGCTGGGCTACCCCGAGGGACCGGCCGACCTCTTCACGTTCGGCAAGGTCATGGGCGGCGGATTCCCCGCCGCGGCCTTCGGCGGTCGCGCCGACGTCATGGCCCACCTCGCCCCGGCCGGACCCGTCTACCAGGCGGGCACGCTCTCAGGCAATCCGGTCGCCACGGCAGCGGGACTCGCGACGCTGCGGCTGACCACCGACCTCGACGTCTACTCGCACATCGGGCGGGCCGCCGACATCCTCCGTCCCGCGGTCGCCGAGGCACTCGACGCCGAGGGGGTTGCCCACACGATCCAGTCGGCGAACTCGATGTTCTCCGTCTTCTTCACCGACCGCGAGGTCGTCGACTACGACGACGCCCGCGCGCAGAACGTCGAGCGCTATTCCGCGTTCTTCAACTCGATGCTCTCCTCCGGCATCCACATGCCGCCGAGCGCCTTCGAAGCGTGGTTCCTCTCCTACGCCCACACCGACGAGATCCTCGAGCGGATCGTCGCGGCCCTCCCGGCCGCCGCGAAGGCCGCCGCTGCGGTGCCCGATAAGCCCGCCGGCCAGGAGGCGTGATGACGACGATCCACCTCGTCCGCCACGGCGAAGTCGACAACCCCGAGGGCATCCTCTACGGCAGGATCCCCGGCTTCGGGCTGACCGAGCGCGGTCACGAGATGGCGCGCCGGGTCAGTGAGCACTTCGCGGAGGCCGACACGCAGCCCGTCGCGCTCGTCGCCTCCCCGCTGCTGCGCGCGCAGCAGACGATGGCCCCGCTGTCCGAGCGCCTCGGTCTGCCGGTGACCACCGACGACCGCGTCATCGAGGCGGCGAACTCGTTCGAGGGGCAGAAGCTCTCGGCACGCAAGCTCAGCGAACCGAAGAACCTCGTGCGCCTCTACAACCCGCTCATCCCCTCGTGGGGCGAGCCCTACCGGCAGATCGTGCTGCGGATGCAGGCGGCCATGGCCAGCCTCCGAGCCCGACTCGCACCCCACGGCGAGGACGCCGAGGCCGTCGTCGTCTCCCATCAGCTTCCGATCTGGATGGCCAGGCTCGCCGGCGAAGGACGCTCCCTCGTCCACGACCCGCGCAAACGCGAATGCGCTCTGGCCTCTGTCACGAGTTTCAGATTCGACTCGTCTACACTGGTATCCGTGAGCTACGAGAACATCTGCGCGGATCTCCAGCCCGGCCACGCGGTGGCAGGAGCATGATCGGCGGCAACCGGCCCCTCGGCCGACGAGCGGTCCTCTCCGGCATCGTCGCAGGCACAGCGCTCGTCCTCAGCGCGTGCAGCGAGAACGACGACCTCGCCGCCCAGGCGGGATCCGATCAGGGGTACGTCTCCGGATCCGGCGTCGTCTCCCAGGTGCCGGTCAAAGACCGCGGCGAACCGCTCGACCTGAGCTTCACGACGATCGACGGCACGCAGATGTCGCTGGCCGACATCCGCCCGAAGCCCGCCGTCATCAACCTCTGGTACGCCGCGTGCCCGCCCTGCCGAGTGGAGGCCCCCGACCTCAAAGCCGTCTCCGAGGAGTTCGCCGACCGGGCACAGTTCATCGGCGTCAACGTCCGGGACCAGGAGCCCGAGGCGAGCGCGTTCATCGCGAACTACCAGATCCCGTACCCGAACATGATCGACTCGAACGGTGACATGGTCGCCCTCCTCTCCGGTGTCCTGCCGCCGCAGGCGACGCCGTCGACCGTCATCCTCGACGCGCAGGGCCGTGCCGCGGCCCGTGTCGTCGGCGCCGTCGACGAGTCGACTCTCAGGGGACTCATCGAGGACGTGCTGGCGGAGTGAGTGGGATCGGGGCGGACTTCGCCCAGGCGGTGCTCACCGGTCCTCTGCTGCTCGCGGCCGGTGCCGCAGCGCTTGCCGGACTCGTCTCCTTCGTCTCTCCGTGTGTGCTCCCGCTCGTGCCCGGCTACGTCGGATATGTCACCGGACTGAGCGGATCCTCCCTCAAGGACAAGGAGACGTGGCGCGTGGTCCTCGGGATCACGCTCTTCGTGCTCGGGTTCACCATCGTCTTCGTCATCCTCGGCACCGGCTTCTCCGCCCTCGGCGCCCTGTTCTCCCAATGGCAGGACATCGTCATCCGGATCCTCGGCGTCGGAGTGATGATCGCCGGGCTCGTCTTCATGGGAGCCTTCGGGTTCCTCCAGAGGGAACGGCGGATCCAGAAGAAGCCGAAGGCGGGACTCTGGGGTGCGCCGGTGCTCGGAGCGACGTTCGCGATCGGGTGGGCACCCTGTGTGGGGCCCACGCTCTCAGCCGTGCTGACGATGTCGCTGAGTTTCGGCTCCGACGGAACGCTGTGGCGCGGCGCCTTCCTCGCGTTCGTCTACTGCCTCGGCCTCGGCATCCCCTTCATCTTCCTGGCGATCGCCATCCACAAGGGTGCCGGCCGCCTCTCCTGGGTGCGCGAGCACCAGACGACGATCGTGCGCATCGGCGGCGCCCTGCTCATCGCGCTCGGCTTCGTCATGGCCATCGGACTGTGGAACCAGTGGATGAATTCCCTGCAGGGACTCATCTATGGATTTGAAGTGGTGATCTAGTGGCAGACAAGACTGCTGACAACACGACGACCGCGGGCGGCCGCGACGCAGGCCCGACGGCGCTCGCGTCGGGGAAGGGCCCGGATCGCACCGCTGTGACCCAACCGCAGCTCGGCTTCATCGGCATGTGCCGGTGGGCGTGGCGGCAGCTGACGACGATGCGCGTGGCGCTCATCCTCCTCCTCGTCCTCGCGCTCGCGTCGATCCCCGGCTCACTGCTGCCGCAGCGGATCCAGGATCCGGGGCGGGTGAACACCTTCCTCGACGAGAACGGGGCGTGGGGAGGCTTCCTCGACGCCATCGGAATGTTCGACGTCTACTCCTCGATCTGGTTCTCCGCGGTCTACCTGCTGCTGATGATCTCGCTGGTCGGATGCATCGTCCCACGCGCCGGCCAGCACTGGAAGGCGATGCGCTCCGCGCCTCCCAAGGGACCGCGGCGGCTGGGAAGGATGCCCGGATACGTGGCGTTCACCTCGGCGGAGGTCGAGGACGGGGAACTCACCGACGAGGAGTTCCTCGACGCCGCGCAGGCCCGGCTGAAGAAGCTCGGCTACCGCACCTCCCGCTACGGTGACCATGTCGCGGCCGAACGCGGCTACCTGCGCGAGACCGGCAACCTCGTCTTCCACATCGCGGTCCTCATGACGACCCTGACCATGGCGATCGGATCGCTCTTCGGGTACGAGGGTCAGCGCGTCCTCGTCGAGGGGGACACGTTCACGAACTCCCTCGTCGCCTACGATTCCTTCGATCCGGGCACCTACTACGATCCCGACAATCTTCCCCAGTTCCGCCTCACCCTCGACGACTTCGAAGCGACCTTCGACGACCAGGCCCTCGGCAACCAGTTCGGTCAGCCCCGCACCTTCGAAGCGCAGGTGACCTCGACGGTGGACGGGAAGTCGAAGACGGAGACGCTCAAGGTCAACGAACCCATCCGCGTCGCCGACACCGGCATCTACCTCACCGGCAACGGGTACGCTCCCGAGGTGACGGTGCGGGACGCGACGGGCAAGGTCGTGCGCTCCGGCCCACAGGTCTTCATCCCCGCCAACGGCGACCCCGGCTACACCTCGGAGGGGGCCATCAAGGTTCCCGATGCCGCGGGTGAGCAGATGGGATTCGTCGGCGTCCTGCTGCCGACGGCGACGCAGAACGAGCAGGGCGACCTCGTCTCGAACTTCGCAGAGCTGCGCAATCCCTACCTCGTCATGAGCGGGTACACCGGTGATCTCGGCCTCGATTCGGGGGTGCCGCAGTCGGTGTACACCCTCGACGCCTCGAGGATGACGCAGATGACCGACGCCTCAGGCGATCCGCTCGTCATCCAGCTCGTTCCGGGAGAGACGCAGCAGCTGCCCAACGGGGGTTCGGTGACGTTCGACGGGGTCAAGCGCTTCATCGCCGTCGACATCTCCCAGGACCCGACCCAGGCGCTCATGTTCATCAGCTCCGCCCTCGTCCTCATCGGCCTCGGACTCTCCCTGTTCATCCCGCGCCGGCGCATGTGGGTGCGGATCAAGGGCGCCGATGTCGAAGTGGCGGCGCTCGCCCGCGGCGAGGATCCGATGGTCGAACGCGCCGCGCGCGAACTCGCCAAGGACCTCGGCAGCGAGAGCCGCGACGACGATGACGACAGGGAAAGATGAGCCGGGCCTACTACAGGGAGTAGAATCGTGTCCGTGTGCTGCCCTGCAGCGAGCACGGCAGTCCGACAACGCTAGGAATTGAGCACCTCACGGTGCGGAGGAATCATGGACGTCAACCTTAATCTGGCGATGTGGTCGAACCAGCTCATCGTCTCCGCGATGGTCGTCTACGCCGTTGCGATGATCTTCTACGCCTTCGACCTCTTCGGCGGACGTGAGCTCAAGCGCTCCGAAGGTGCGACGGTCGCCGCGAAGCCGAGCACCGTCAGACGCACCAACAGGCGGACCGCGACAGCTCTGCTCGATCGGCCGGCTGCCGGTGAGGACTCCGGCTCCGGGTCGGCGTCCGGCGGTGCCGAGGACCTCAAGGGCCGTGCCCGTCGCGGCGCCCGCATCGGCACCTCGCTGCTCGTCCTCGCCATCATCCTCCACGTCGCCTCGGTGCTCACCCGCACGTTCTCGGTGATGCGTGTGCCGTGGGGCAACATGATGGAGTACGTGCTCACGGCGACGGCCATCACCGTCATCGTCTACCTCATCGTGCTCACCCGCAAGGACATCCGCTACCTCGGGACCTTCCTCTCCGGTGCGGTGCTGCTCTCGCTCGGCCTGGCGATCACGGTGTTCTACACGCCCGCCGCGCAGCTCATCCCGGCGCTCGACTCCTACTGGATCGCCATCCATGTGCCGATCGCGATCCTCTCGACCGCTCTGCTCTCGATCTCCGCGATCCTCGCCGTCTTCCAGATCCTCAAGACCGTCAGCGAGGACAAGGATCCCAAACTGCTGCGCTTCATGCGCCGCCTGCCGTCGAGCACCGACCTCGAGCGCACCTCCTACATGCTCGCCGCGGTCGGCTTCATCACGTGGACCTTCACCCTCATCGCCGGCGCCATCTGGGCCGAGGTCGCCTGGAGCCGCTACTGGGGCTGGGACACGAAGGAGATCTGGACCTTCGTCGTCTGGGTCATCTACGCCGCCTACCTCCACGCCCGTGCGACCCGCGGCTGGGGTCCGACGAAGGTCGCCGTCCTCAACCTCATCGGCATCGCCTCGGTGATCTTCAACTTCACCGTCGTCAACGTCTACTTCAACGGACTCCACTCCTACTCCGGGCTCGGGTGAGGCTCTCTCCTCCCTACCGAGACCGTTTGTGGTCGATAAACCGAGGCCGAAACGCCGTTTGAGCGTTTCGGCCTCGGTATATCGACCACAACTGCGTTGGTTCGCGCCGAGGCGGGAGCGGTGGCCGGTGGCCGGTGGCCGCCACCCCGTGTGCGGTCGGAAGACCGAGCCAGATCGGCCATTTTCGCGTTTTGGCCTCGGTTCTTCGACCACAACTGGGGTCACAAGTGGGGTCTTGGGTGATACAGGGGTGGGCAGCGCCGTCACGGCCAGCACCATGGCCCCATGGTCTCAGCTCTGTGTCCCGGCCTTGTGCGCTGCGCCTGACGGACACAGAAGGCACTCGATCGGGCAGAAGTCAGCGCGTCGGCTGCTCTCCGCCGTTGACGGCGAACGTTTGGCCGGTGATCTGACCGGCGCCGGCCGATGCGAGAAACCATATGGTCTCTGCGATGTCCTCCGGAGCCCCGGCGCGCTTCGTCATCGCAGCGTCGATGAGCGATGCCCGGGGCTCGTCGGTGAGGTTGTCACCGAAGAACTCCGTGTCTGCGATGTATCCCGGAGAGACGACGTTGGCGGTGATTGCGCGGGCGCCGACCTCGCGCGCCAGGCCGATGTTCCATGACGCGATTCCGGCCTTGGCGGCACCGTAGGACTCCGCGCCCTTGTCGGCGGCGATGGATCCGATCGACAGGATGCGACCGTTCTCGCGCATGCTCGGCAGAAGAGCGCTTGTCATGAGCACGGCGCTGAGAAGATTGGCGTCGAGGTTCGCATGCCATGCCGCCGCGATGTCGGCGAGGCTGGCGGGTCGCGGGCGTTCGAAATCGGTGTTGCCCCCGGCATTGTTGATGAGGACGTCAACGGCTTCCAGCTGTTCTGCGAATCGTTCGACCTGGCCGGAATCGGTGCCGTCGACGGGTCTCACAACGATGTCACCCTCGACTTCCCGAGCCGTAGCCTCGAGGACGCTCCGGCGCCGCCCGGTGATGATGACGTGCTCGCCCTCCCGTGCGAAGCGTTCTGCGCAGGCGCGGCCAATCCCGGTTCCGCCCCCAGTGATGACGATTGTGCGTGGCATGGTCAGTCCTTCCGTTCAGATCTAAACGTTTAGATCTAAACACGGTAGGCTGAAGACATGAGCTCTGACAACCCCGGCGACGCTGCTGATTCGATCACCGGTGCTTGGGCACGCGAACGCCCCGACCTGCCGGGCGACTCGATCGGCATCGTGACGCGGATCTGGCATGCGTCGAAACTGCTCGGAGATGACCGGAATCGACTGCTGAGGCGACACGATGCCGATCCGGCCACGCTTGATCTGCTGTCGACACTGCGGCGCGGAGGACAGCCGTATCGGATGTCGACGGGTGAGCTGGCGAGAGCATCGCTCATCACCAAGGGGGCGATCACGCAGAGGGTCGATCGTGCAGAGGCGCAAGGGTACGTGCGCCGTGTGACCGCGCCTGGAAGGAAAGTCGCGGAAGTCGAGCTGACCGACCGCGGGCGGCGGGTCAGTGACGAATTGGTCGAGGCCGTCCTGCGCCACGAGGAAGGGCTGCTTGCGGGTCTCCCACAGCATGAGCGTGATGATCTGGCTGCGTCACTCCGACGTCTGCTCGCACATCTCCATAGGGTGCTCGGCGCTCAAGGTGATGGCAACCCAGGACAGGTCGGCACCCGCGACTGACGCCGGCCTCAGCCCGTGTGGCCGCGGCCCTCTCCCTTGGAGCCTTCTGAGCCGTGCTCGTCCTCGGAGTCCGGGTCGTCGGGACGGTCCTCGGGATCGAGGGTGTCCCCGGGAGGGGTCTCGGAGTCGGTCGGCTCGTCGTCACGGGGGCGATGCTTGCCGAGCTTGACCTCGCGGTCGACCTGGCGGAGGTAGTCCTCGTCGTCGTCGGGGGCGGTGGGTCCGCTGCGCCTCGGCGAGGGGTCGGGCCTGGCCTCGGAACCGCGCCCGAACACGTACCAGAGGACGAAGCCGATGATCGGGATGATGAGGATGATGAGCGCCCAGACGGGCTTGGGCAGGACTCGGACGAGACTCCGATCGCGCAGCAGACAGTCGAAGAGTCCGTACAGTGTGATCGCTGCCGCTAGGACTATCCCGGCAATGAGTACTCGAGCCATGGATCAAGGATAGTCGACCAACCTGAAGACCCGCTCAGTCAGGGGGTGATGAGTTTCGACAGGACGCATTGCCCGATCACCGGTGCACGGCTGCACCCCGGACGGCCGCGCGCGGTTCTGAGAGTCCACGCAGGCTGACCCGACTAGAATGGGTGCAATGCGCAGCTTCTGGATCTACACCCTCGCCCGGCTCGGCATCATCGTCGCCGTCGGGCTGCTTCTCCAACCCTTCCTCGGGTTCACTCTCGTCATGGCCGTCGCGGCGATCCTCATCGGCGCACTCATCAGCTACCTCGCGCTTGGTGGGATGCGGGCGAAGGTCGCCGGCGACATCGAGCACCGGCTCGCCAACCGCAGGAAGTCCAAGAAGCGCAAGGGCGCCGATGAGTCGTTCGAGGACAGCCTCGTCGATGAGAACGCCGCCGACGAGGCCGCAGCGACTGAGACGAAGTCAGAAGCCAAGAAGCCCGAATCGGGAGCCTGAGACTCCCACAGCTCCGCCGCCGAGCTCGGCACTCAGTCGCTGAGCACGAATGCCGTCCGCGGCTTCCCGCCGCAGAGATCGACTAGAGCGCGAGACCGAGCGCCATGAGCGCCGCGAAGCACAGTGCCGTGAGCCCAGTCGACTTGATCGTCGGAATGAGCCCTTCGCCGGTCGTCCCGCTGAGCACGGTCTTCAGCGTTGAGAGCGCGGGCACGAGAGCAAGCACCGCAAGCGCCACAGCAGGGTGCCCGTCGAGGATGGCGAGAGCCAAGAGCGCGAAGGGTGTGAGGACGAGCATCGCGTAGGCGATGCGCGCGCGATGGTCGCCGAGGCGGACGGCGAGAGTGATCTTCCCCGCCTCGGTGTCGGTGGGGATGTCGCGAAGATTGTTGACCATGAGCACCGCCGAGGCGAGCAGCCCGATCGAGACGGCCCCTGTCCACCCGCTCAGGGTCAGGGCTCCCACCTGCATCCACATCGTGCCGAGGGTGGCGACGAGACCGAAGAAGATGAAGACGAACACCTCGCCCAGTCCGAGGTACCCGTAGGGCCGCGTCCCGCCGGTGTAGAACCACGCGGCGGCCACAGCCGCGGCCCCGACGAGGAGGAACCACCACGCCTGCGAGATGAGGACGAGCGCGATTCCGACGAGACCGGCGATGCCGAAGCAGATGAACGCCGCGCGCTTGACCGCTGACGGCTCGGCGAGACCGGTCGCCGTCAGCCGCACAGGTCCCACACGCACATCGTCGGTGCCGCGGACGCCGTCGGAGTAGTCGTTGGCGTAGTTCGAGCCGATCTGGAGGAACAGGGAGACGAGGAGGGCGAGGAAGCCCTTGAAGACGATCCCCGAGAACGAGTGCTCGTGCCCGTCGTTCGTGTAGTCGCCGATGATGAACGACGTGAAGCCCCCGACCGCTCCGATCGCCGCTCCGGTGCCGATGAGCACGGGGGCGAGTGCGAGCGGCAGCGTCCGCAGTCGCGCGCCGGAGATCCACTGCGCGGCAGTTGCCATAGGGGTCGGACACCTTCCTCCGGGTTGGTTGAACCGTCTCATATTACCGAGAGTTCACTTGATCGGGAATTTCCCTCCGGTCATCGATCGGTCACGGTTCGGTGAGCATCTGCAGCCGTGCCCGGGCCACCTCGGCGGCCTGTCTGCGGTCGGGTTTGCCGATCGAACGGACGGGGATCTCATCGACGACGAGGACCTCCCGCGGAAGCATTCCCGCCGTGTCCGGGGGGACGAGGCCGCGCAGCACCTCACCGAGTCCGGTGGGGGATCCCGATCGTGCCCGCACCGCCTCCGAGGCTGCCTCGCCGAGGCGGACGAGGGCGACGATCCGCTGGCCCCACTCCGCATCGGGCACGGAGGTGACGAGCACCTCGGCGATGCCGTGGCCCTGCCAGGCCGGCAGGAGGGCGGATTCGAGGGCGTGCGGGGAGACGTTCTCCCCGCCGGAGACGATGACGTCATCGACGCGGCCGAGGACGCTGAGCACCCCGTTATCGATCCGCCCGAGGTCGGAGGTGCGGATCGTCCTCCCCGCACCCGTGCCCACGAGGGCCGGGGAGTCGATCGGGGTGAGGGCACCGTCCCCGGCGATGGCGACGTAGGCGTCGGCGACGACGGGTCCGGTGAGGTCGATCGTGCCGGCCTCGGTGATGCTCACCTCCACGCCGTCGAAGGGTCGGCCGTCGTAGACGCACCCGCCCGCGGTCTCCGACATCCCGTAGGTCCGCACGATCTTCAGCCCCGCCGCTTCCGCTCCTTCGAGCAGGGCGGGGGAGATCGCGGATCCGCCGAGGAGGATCGCCGTGAAGTCCGCAGCCGCCGAGGTGGCCGCGGGGTCGGCGAGGATCCGGTGCAGCTGCGTGGGGACGAGGGAGGTGTACCGCGGGCGCTCGCCTCCGCGGGCGACGAGCGCCCGGACGTCCTCGGCGAAGTTCGCTGCGGTGAACGAGGCGGCGGTCGAGCGGACCGGGTCCTCCCCGGCCAGGCGCGCGCGCATTTCGACCTGGAAGCCCGCGATGTGGTTGACCGGCAGGGTGAGGTACCAGCGGCCGGGACCGGAGAGGAAGCGCTCCGTCGCCCGCGCCGAGGTGGTCAGGGCCTCGGACGAGAGGGCGACGGCCTTCGCTGCCCCCGTCGACCCCGAGGTGTGGAGGATGAGGGCGGGGGAGGGTCCGTCTCCGCGCCAGAGGGCGGGGTCCGCCTCGGCGATGGACCCGGTCCGGGAGGTCGGCAGGAGGAGGATCGACTCCCCGGCAAGGGCCCGGTCGATCGCCTCCGGCAGCTGTGCTGGGGTCAGCTCTGCCACGGGCTCAGTAGTACCAGGGGTACGGCGACCAGTCGGGGTCGCGCTTCTCGAGGAATGCGTCACGGCCTTCGACGGCCTCGTCGGTCATGTAGCCGAGTCGGGTCGCCTCCCCGGCGAAGACCTGCTGGCCCATGAGGCCGTCGTCGACGAGGTTGAAGGCGAACTTGAGCATGCGCTGGGCGTTCGGGGACTTGCCGAGGATCTCTTCGGCCATCGTCAGGGCCGCGTCTTCGAGCTCGGCGTGGTCGACGACTTCGTTGACGGCGCCCATGTCGGCCATCTCCTGCGCGGAGTACGTGCGGCCGAGGAAGAAGATCTCGCGCGCCTTCTTCTGGCCGACCATCTTCGCCAGGTACGCCGAGCCGTACCCGGCGTCGTAGGAGCCGACATCGGCGTCGGTCTGCTTGAACTTCGCGTGCTGCCGCGAGGCGATCGTCATATCGCAGACGACGTGGAGGCTGTGTCCGCCGCCGGCCGCCCAGCCGGGGACGACGGCGATGACGACCTTGGGCATCGTGCGGATGAGGCGCTGGACCTCGAGGATGTGGAGGCGACCGGCCCGTGCCGGATCGACGCTCTCGCGGGTCTCGCCCGAAGCGTACTGGTAGCCGGAGCGGCCGCGGATGCGCTGGTCACCGCCGGAGCAGAACGCCCACCCGCCGTCCTTTTCACTCGGTCCGTTGCCGGTGAGCAGCACCGCCCCGACGTCGGAGGTCTGGCGGGCGTGGTCGAGAGCGCGGTAGAGCTCGTCGACGGTGTGCGGGCGGAAGGCGTTGCGGACCTCGGGACGGTCGAAGGCGATGCGCACGGCACCGACGTCGTCACCGTCGGCGTCGATCGCCCGGTGGTAGGTGATGTCGGTGAAGTCGAAGCCTGCGACCTCGCGCCAGCGGGTCGGATCGAAGATCTCGGAGACGGTCATGGTCCCCAGCCTAACGCGCGCCGAGGTGGCGCCGAGGTCAGGGTGTGCATGCCGGTCACGGGTCCTATGGGGCGGTCCCGCACCCTATGGGTAGGGTGGCCCCATGACCGCCACCGCCCGGGATCTCCCCGCCTCCATCGCCGACCTCCTGCCCCGCGTCCACGTCCTCCGGCTGCCCATGATCACGCGGTTCCGGGGCATCACCGAGCGTGAGGTCATGCTCCTCGAAGGCCCCGCAGGCTGGGCGGAGTTCTCCCCGTTCCTCGAGTACGGGCCCCTCGAGTCCTCCCGGTGGCTGCAGGCGGCACTCGAGTTCGCGGGTCTCCTCCCACCGGAGTCAGGGCAGGACCGCCCCCTCCCGGGGCAGGCGCGCCCGGGTTCCACCTCGACGGCCCCGACTCCGGCCTCGACCGAACCCGGCCGTCCCACCGCCCGTACGTCCGTCCCTGTCAACGCGACCCTTCCCGCCCGTCCCGTCGCCGAGGTCGAGTCGATCCTCGCCCGCTTCGGTGCGGTGGGCACGGTCAAGGCGAAGGTCGCGGAGAACGGGATCGCCTCCCTGCCGGAGGACCTCGCCCGCCTGCGCGAGCTGCGCCGACTCCGCCCCGACGTCGAGCTGCGCCTCGATGCGAACGCGAAGTACACCCTCGCCGAGGCGCTCGACGCCGCCGAGGCCTTCGCCGGGTTCGGTCTCCAGTACTTCGAACAGCCCGTGCCCGGGGTCGAGGACCTCGCGCGGCTGCGGGAGGAGTTGGCCGCCCGGGGCCTGCCGGTGCGCCTGGCCGCCGACGAGTCGATCCGTAAGGCCGAGGACCCCCTGCGGGTGGCCGGGCTCGGTGCCGCCGAGGTCGTCATCGTCAAGGTCCAACCGCTGGGTGGGGTGGCTGCGGCCCGGAGGATCGTCGCGGAGAGTGGGCTGCCGGCGGTGGTGTCCTCGGCGCTCGAATCCTCCGTGGGTCTGGCCGCCGGTGCGCAGCTGGCCGCGAGCCTGCCGGTCACCGCGGCGAGCAGGGAGGTCCTCGGTGAGATGCCCGCGTGCGGTCTCGGCACGGCTCGTCTCTTCGCCGAGGATGTCGTCGCCGATGGCCTCGTGCCCACGGACGGTCGGATCCCCGTGACGCGGATCGCCCCGGACCCGCAGCGCCTGAGGGCACTGGATGCGGGTCCGGGGCGATCGGAGTGGTGGCTGCGGCGGGCTCAGGCGTGCTGGGACGTCCTGCGCTCGCCCACCGAGTGAGGGCTGAACTCAGCCGGCGTTCTTGACGGCCTCGACGGCGGCCTCGGCGACCTTGACCGCGTCCTGCTCGTCGCCCTGCGGCGAGAGGTTGGCGGCGGTGACGACCGTGTTGCCGACACGGGCGACGACACTCTGCGTCGACATCGCCGGAGCTCCGCCGGTCTCCATCGAGGTGCGGGTGCCCACGGCCTCGTCGGCTCCGGCGACCTTCGCGTCGAAGGTCTCCGAGGTCATCTGCATCTCCATGCCCTGCATCGTCATCGTCACATCCCCGCAGGTCTCGGCCATCTTGCTCGAAGTCGAGAACTGATCGGTCGTGGCCTTCTCGTCGGGGAAGCTCGAGAGGCCGACGCTCATCGTGTTGTCGGAGGCGACGCCGACGACGGTGGTCCCCGCACTCGCCTGCGCGGCGTTGAGGCCGGCCATGGCGAGGTCCTTGCACTCGGCGGGCTCGAATTCGGCCTGTTCGAGGGCCTTCGCGGCCTCGCCGCTGGAGACGGCGGAGGCGTCCATCGGCTTGAAGGTCTTGCCGTCGAAATCGGTGGTCTCGATGATGTTCGTCAGGGCTGCCTCGTCGAGCTGCTTCGCGGCCTGGGTCTCCTCGGCCGCAGGCTGCGAGCCGGAGTCCTGGCCGGAGTCGGCGGAGTCCGAGGAGCCGCCGCCGGTGCATCCGGCCAGGGCGAGGACGGCGGTGAGGGTGATGGCGGGCAGAAGGCGTTTCATTGGTCGACCTCTCGAGTCTGGGTACAGCCGTCAGGTGCGGCTGGAGCGGGGGAGCGGCGGGGCGTCACGCCCGGCTTTCAGGCGGGTGCCTGGTAGTCCGCTGGGTGGCGGCTGGGATCAACTGTAATCGAGTGCTGACGGGTCCGTTCCGCGCGGGTGTGCCGATTCGGGCACATCGTCGTGCACATCCGACACACCTTCTGCAGGGTGCCCTGTCGTGTGGTCGTGCTCCTCTCGGATCGGCGTCTCCGGTTCCTCCGCGGAGGCGATACGCACGGTCGTCACCTCCTCCTGACCGAGCGTCGTGAAGTGCTGTGTGCGCCGACCAGGGATGATGGGGTCGTGCATGGCTGCGGCGAGCCGCCCGGTGAACGTCAGCCGCCCCTTCTTGTCGGCCCGCTGGGGGTACTCGTTGACCCCGGTGGGACCGGTCACGGTGATGTCGTACTTCCCGCCCGGCTGGAACAGGCCGGGGGTGCGCACGCGGAAGCTTCCGGTCCCGGTGAGGGAGAAGCCGGCGGCGCTCACGGACCCGAAGCGGATGATCTGCGCTCGCCGCCGGGAGATCTCGACCCGCCAGCCGTGGATGTCGAAGAGCGCATGGCCGGTGAGGTAGGAGAATTCGCCGCCGTCGGCGATGCGGGAGTCCTCCCGGCGCCGGGACGGTCGCGAGCTCTCGTAGTTGCGGTGCCTCTCGAGCGTCGTCAGCCACGCCCCGAGCTCCCGCTGCCAGCTCGTCCAGTTGTGCAGGCCCGTCGTCCGCGGGAACCACGAGTGTCGGATGCCGAGCGCGTTGAGCCGGGCGGAGAACCGTTCACCCTGCTGGTTGACCATGGTCTCGAGGAGGTCGCGGTCCTTCGACTCCTCGAGGCTGCCGGAGCCTGCGGAGAACCACAGGTCGATGTCGCGGAGGTTCTCGGCGAGACCGTACGGCGAGTTCGCGATCCATTCGCTGCGGTCGGCCTCCCGGTCGCCGAAGAGCGTCATCGACCGGGCGCCCTCGCGCATCGCGATGATGTCGAAGGCGGGAACCGCGGAGAGCGGGTCGAGCGGGGAGGAGAACGCCGCGGCCGCCCCATAGCGGTCGGGATGCCAGGCCGCGTACTTCATCGCCCCGTACCCGCCCATCGACAGGCCGGCGAGCAGCTGGGACTCCCGGTCGGTGTCGATCGAATAGGTCTTGGCGAGGAACTCGGGGATCTCGGTGGTGTGGAACGTCGGCCAGTCGTGAACCTCGCTGCCGACGGCGACCCGCGAGTAGGTGCCGGCACCGCCGTCGGGCATGACGACGAGGTAGGGGGTGTCGGCGGTGAGCTCCTCGGCGGCACCGAAGTCCGTCCACGAGCGGAAGTCGTCGCCGCCGCCGTGGAAGAGGTGGATGACGGGGCTGACCTCGGCGGGGATGCCCGGCAGGAGGACGCGGACTCCGACGGTGCAGCCGAGGGCGGGGGAGTAGATGAAGAATTCGCGCAGCCTCGGTGAGAGTTTCCGCTTGTCGCGGATGTGCCACCTGCGGGCGTCCTTGCCCCGGGGCTCGGGACCGAGGAAGGCACTGTTCTGGTCGCGGACGGGGAAGCGGCCGCGGTACGAGCGGGCGGCCGTGAGCGATCGGACGGCGCGTGCTCCAACCGCTAAGAGGATCGATCGGCGCATGGAGCGAGCCTAGAGGATCAACGTGAACCGCAGGAGGGTAAGTGGTTGAATATCGGGTGATGTCGAATTCGAGCGCAGTGGCGCAGCAGATCGCCCGCAGTCTGGTCGCAGCCGGAGTCAGGGAGGTCGTCCTCGCCCCCGGGTCCCGGTCCGCACCGCTCGTCTACGCGCTCGCCCCCCTCGCCGAGGCGGGGGTCATCCGCACGTACGTCCGCCTCGATGAGCGCGACGCCGGGTTCCTCGCGCTCGGTCTTGCGCGGGGTCTGCGGGTGCGCGGTGCGCAGACCGGAGAAGTCGCGTCTGCCGTAGCGCTCGTGACGACGTCCGGGTCGGCGGTGGCCAACCTCCATCCGGCTGTCCTCGAGGCCGCGTACGGGCACCTGCCGCTCATCGCCCTGACCGCCGACCGTCCCGCCAGGCTCCGAGGGACCGGCGCGAATCAGACCATCGATGACCAGGCGCAGGTGCTCAGCGATGTCCGTGCCCGTATCGATGTCCCCGCCGGCGAGGACGCGGACGTCGTCGACCGGGTGGTGACGGGGGCGGTGCGCACTGCGGTGGGTCCGGTCGGAGGGACCGGCACCGAGGCGGCCGGACCGGTCCAGGTCAACGTCCAGTTCGACACCCCGCTGGTCCCGACGCCCGACGAGTTGCGGGCGTGGACCGATGAGATCGCGGGATGGGATGAGACGGCATGGGATGAGACAGGACGGGATGAGTCCAGGCCGTATGCGGCCGAGGCTGTCGCGGCCGGAGCTGACGCTGCCGGTCCCGACGTGGCCGGGACTGATGTGACCGGTCCTGACGTGGCCGCGACGCATGTTGCCGAGACGACGGCAGTTGAAACAGCTGACGCTCCAAGGGTCGAGGTAACTGTCACCGATGGAACCGTCATCGTCGCCGGCGATGCTGGCGGCCACTCTGCCGACCGACTGCGAGCTCTCGCCGCCGATCGTCATCTGCCGGTGCTCGCCGAACCGTCGAGTCCGCTGACACGGCCCATGGCGGGTGTCGCGACCTTCGTCCCCGCCCATGCTCGGGTGCTCAGCGAACGGACGGACCTGAGAGATGCGATCCGGACGGTCATCGTCCACGGCAAACCGACCCTGACGAGGCCCGTCGCCGCATTGCTCGCTGACGACTCTGTGTCGGTGCAGCGCGTCCCCGATGACATCGATGCGACCGTGCTGACCGTGACCGACGACAATCGAGCCGACGAGGCGGCCTGGCTGCGCGAGTGGGTCGAGGCGGGAGAGTCCTTCGCCACGCCCGCCGTGAACCCCCAGCCGACCGCGCAGGCGAACCCCCAGTCGACCGCGCGGGCGATCACCGAGCACCTCGCCGCAGAGGACATCACCCTTTTCGTCGCGAGTTCGAACTCGGTGCGCTACCTCAGCGGTGCCACCGATCTCCGCGCCCGCATCCATGCGTCGCGGGGCTTGGCGGGAATCGACGGGCTCGTCTCCACGGCGACAGGGCTGTCTCTCGGGCTGGGGGAGCGGGTCGTCCTCCTCATCGGTGATATCGCGCTGCTCCACGACGTCGGCGGTCTGCTCACCCCGGCGCGCGAGCAGGCCGGCGACGTCGTCATCGTCGTCCTCAACGACGACGGCGGTGCGATCTTCTCAGGACTCGAGCACTCGCAGGACCACGTCGTTGACCACCTCGAGCGCTATTTCACCGTGCCCCACGGCAGACGCTTCGCCGACCTCGCCGCCGCATACGGTTGGGAGCATGCGCAGGTGTCCACGCTCGAGGAGTTCTCCGCCGTCTTCGCCGACACCCAGGCCGGATCTCAGTCTGCCGCCGGACACCGGAGCCGCCGGACGATCATCGAAGTCGATCTCACCTCACCGCCGACCGATCAGCCGACCGACCACGACGCCTGACGCACCGGGCAGAGTTGTCGTGTTCACCCCGCACGGCAGCGACGGTGGCCACCATGCACGGCTGACCCGGCATCGCCGAGAACTTGTCCGGCGTCGCACAGAGCTCGTCAAGCGTCGCCGGGACCTCACCCCGTGTCCCGCAATATCAACTCTCGATAGACCGATTCGACGGTGCTGACCGATTCGACGGTGCTTGGCGACTCGACAGTGCGCGGCGGCTGGGCGTCGTCGCCGTCCGGCCTGATGGGAACAACTTCGAAGGTGGGTGCCTCACCTCCCGGCCGCCTCGGTGGGCCGTTTCGATTGCTCGGCGTGCTCCGGCCTCGGGCGCGCAACTTCGTCACGAGAGGCGGAGTGTCCGCCCGATAGCGCTCCCCGGTCGGGGTGGTGACGGTGAGCGTGCCCGGAGTGGCCTCGTGCTTCCAGCCGGCCTTCTCCTTCGCGTAATTGCAGGCCGCACACAGTCCGGATGCGTTCTCCCACTCCGTGGGGCCGCCGTCGGCCACCGACTGCGCATGGTCGACGTGCTTGATCGGAGCGTCGCATCCCGGGGACCGGCACACGTCGTCGCGGAAGATCACCATCTTCCGCAGCTGACCGGTGAACTTCCGCGACTTCGAGTCCATGCCGACCAGCTGCCCGGTCGTGGGGGATGTGAAGACTCGCCGGAGGAAAGTCTGCGCGTCGGACGCCGCGAGGAACTCCCGCGCCGTCTTCGCCGGCAGGGGACCATAGCCCGGCAGCCAGGCGGGCACCCGCCCGTCGGAGAAGAGGCTTTCGGCCTCCATGACCACGGCGACCTCGACCGGCACGTCGCCGGCTGCGCCCTGCCCGGTCAGCCGTTCGACGAACAGGTCGGCCATGAGCTGCTTCTCATCGCGCCCCTCGGCCTCGCCATCTGCGATTCGACTCAGGGCGGACTGGCGGAGGTGGTCGACGACGGCGATGCCTTCGATCATGGGCAGCACGGCACTGACGCGGGCCATGCCGTCCTCGAGGTCGGCGAAGGACACGTGCCGGTCCGCCACGGCGACGTTGGAGCTCTCCCATTCGTAGGCGGGATCGTCGTCGACGCGGGCCTCATACGCGAGTGCCCGCACCTCACGGCTCAGGCGTCTGTTTCCGGTGTGGGTGAGGCGGTCCTTGAGCTCGTCATCGATGCGGACCCGCTGCTCGTGGGTGAGTCCGGCGGTGCGCTCGGCGACGGTACGGGCACGACTCTGCGGAATGTCCCCGCGGGCCAGGGCGGCGAAGGTGTGCGGGAGATCGTCGACGAGAGCATGGGCGGTCGAGAGGAATCTCCGTCCGGAGGCCGGTGCCGTGTTATTCGCATAGGCGACTTCGTGCCCGGCATACGTGCCGCGTTTGCTGGCCGGCACCTCATTCACGGTGTCCTCGGCTCCCCGATGGGCGTGCAGCGCGACGGCCTCGCTGGCTTGGACGGCGGCGATCGTCGCGGTGAGACGCTCGAGAAGACGGATGCGGTCCTGAGCCTCGCAGGCATTGGCCGAGGAGGCCAGATCGAGGAGCATCGAAGTGAAATCACGGACGACACCGGCGAACTTCGGCGCGGCGAAGGAGAGGTCGGATTCACCGTCCCCCGGAACAGCTGTGTCATCCTTCGCGTCCATACGACAACGCTACTGACCGGTCCTGACACGACATCAGAACCGACACGAGATCAGAACCGACCCCCTACTCCAACCCGAGCGCCCTCCGCATCGGGGCGAACTTCGCCTCCGTCTCGGCCACCTCGGTGGCGGGATCGGAATCGGGCATGATCCCGGCCCCGGCGAAGAGACGGATCCGGTTGCGGTCCTCGAGCTGTCCGCAGCGCAGCGCGATGCCGAACTGCCCGTTGCCGCGATCGTCCATCCAGCCCACCGGACCGGAGTAGCGGCCGCGGTCGAGCGGTTCGAGTTCGTCGACGCGCGCGACGGCGCTGGCCTGCGGGTATCCGCCGACGGCGGCGGTCGGGTGGACGGCGGCGGCGACGTCGAGGGCGTTGAGCCCGGAGTCCGCCGGCAGCTGCCCGGTGGCATCGGAGGCGGAGTGGATGACGTTGGCCAGGGGCAGCAGGTGGGGACGCTCGTCGACGGAGACCTCGTCGGCGACGGATCCCAGGCTGCGCTGCAGGGAGGCGATCGCGAAGGCGTGCTCGGTGCTGTCCTTGTGCGCGCTGAGCACCTGGCGGGCCGCGGCCATCTCCGTCGTCGGGTCGTTCTCGACCCGGTACGTGCCGGCGAGCACCCGGGAGGTCACGCGGCCGTGGTCGACGCCGATGAGCAGCTCCGGGGTCGCGCCGATGAGTCCGGCGACGTCGAACGTCCAGCAGCTCGGGTAGCTGCGGTTGAGCGCACCGAGCACGGAGCGCACATCGATCTCCTCGTCGGTGGTGACGACCTCGTCGCGGGCGAGGACGACCTTGCGCAGGGTCGGGTCATCGGAGTCGGCATCGACTTCGGCGGCCCCGTCGACGGGGGTGAGCATGGCCGAGACGGTGGCGACGAGACGTGCCCACGTGTCCTCGTCGAGGTGGCCGGGGGAGGCCTGCGCCGAGGTGACCGGTCGCAGCGGCTGTTCGCGCAGGACCGGGGGTGTCGGGGTCGCGTCCTCGGTCGCGATCGTCGTCATCCACACGCGACCGCCTCGGCGCCCGATGACGAATTCGGGGATGTGGATGAGGGAGTCGACGGCGGAGTCCTGCGAGTACGTCACCGTCGCGAAGCACATCAGCCCCGACCCGAGGAGGTCGACCTCGTCCTCGATCACCGCGGCCGCGGTGATCGTCTTCCACGCGTCCGAGAGCTGCCGGAACCGGTCGCGCCCGCGCGCCCGGATGCGCAGGGTTCGACCGAAGCCGATGAGTCCGGAGGTGTCCCTGACCCAGCAGGAGAACGCCGAGGTGGGCAGCAGTGCCAGCGTCTGCTCGACGGTCGTGGGCAGGTCGGATCCGAAGGGGAAGCCGGGGCCGGGGTCGACGTCGTCGACGAAGCGGGAGCGGACCTGCAGACGCGGGGTCGCGGTGGCGATGTCGGAGGCGGAGAGCGTCGTAGTCATGGCATGGCCACTGTATCCGAGCCCGCTCGCCGATCGCGGCACAGGGTCGGGCCCGGGTGCGCGGCTCGGCGCCGGGTGTGTGCAGGTGCACAGCGACTGATTCGCCCGCGGGCACCTCGTGTTGAGAGAATGAGGCCATGAACCGTGCCCAGCTGGACAAGCAGCCCGCTGACGTCGCCTCGATGTTCGACGACGTCGCCTCCCGTTACGACATCACCAACGACGTCCTCTCGCTCGGGCAGGCACGTGCGTGGCGGCGCAGCGTCTCCTACGCCGTGGCCGCAGGGCCGGGGGAGCGGGTCCTCGATCTCGCCGCCGGCACCGGCACCTCGTCGATGTCATTCACCCATCACGGCGCCGAGGTGGTCGCCGGTGACATCTCCGAGGGCATGCTCGCCGAGGGCCGCCGCCGGCACCCGAAGATCGACTTCGTCTATGCCGATGCCCTCGATCTGCCGTTCGAGGACGAGAGCTTCGACGTCGTGACGATCTCCTTCGGCATCCGCAACGTCCATGACGTCGATCGGGCGCTGGCCGAGATGCTGCGCGTGCTCCGGCCAGGCGGCCGGCTCATCGTCTGCGAATTCTCCACTCCGACGTTCTCGCCGTTCGCCCGCGTCTACAAGGAGTACCTCATGCGGGCGCTGCCGCCCGTGGCCACCGCGGTGTCGTCGAACCCTGAGGCGTACGTCTACCTCGCCGAGTCGATCCGCGCGTGGCCCGACCAGGACGAGTTCGCCATTCAGATCTTACGAGCCGGATTCGACCAGGTGAAGTACCGCAACCTCTCCGGCGGCATCGTCGCCGTCCACCACGCGCTCAAGCCGTGAACGAGTTCGACGCCGACGTCATCGTCGTCGGGGCGGGACCTGCGGGGTCGGCCCTCGGCACGTATCTCGCCCAGGCCGGGCACGATGTCGTCATCCTCGAGAAGTCGGGGTTCCCGCGGGACAAGATCTGCGGTGACGCGCTCACCCCGCGGGCGGTCAAGGAGGTCGGCTTCCTCGGCCTCGAGACTCCGGAGGACGAGGGCTGGCACCGCAACCGGGGGCTGCGCCTCATCGGCGGAGGTCACCGGCTCGAGATCGCCTGGCCCGATATCGACGGGACTCCTAACTACGGGCTGACCCGCCCGCGGATGAGCATGGACGAGGCCTTCGCCCGGCATGCCCAGCGCTCGGGGGCCCGCCTGTTCGAGCAGGTCAAGGCCCTGAGCCCGGACATCGGCGAGGACGGATGGATCCGCGGGGTCCATGCCGCCGGAACCGATCATCGCGGTCGGCGGGTCGGACCCGACGCCCATTTCCGGGCGCCGATCGTCGTCGCCGCCGACGGCGTCTCCTCCCGCCTGGCCGTGGCGATGGGCCTGGAGAAGCGCGACGACCGGCCGATGGGAGTGGCGGTGCGCGCCTATCATTCCTCGCCCCGGCACGCCGATGACTTCATCGAGAGCTGGGTCGAGATGCGGTCGACGAACGCCGAGGGCCAGTCCGAGGTGCTGCCCGGCTATGGGTGGCTCTTCCCGATGGGCGACGGCACGATCAACATCGGCGCCGGTCTCCTCGACACCTCACCGCGGTTCGGCTCCGTCGACCTGCGGGCGGTGATCGGGCGGTGGATCGCCGACATGGGCGGCGAATGGGGGATCGACGAGACGACGGCGCTCGGGCCGATCAAGTCCGCGGCCCTGCCGATGGCGTTCAACCGCACCCCGCACTTCCATAAGGGTCTCCTCCTCATCGGCGACGCCGGGGGGATGGTCAATCCGTTCAACGGGGAGGGCATCGACTACGCCCTCGAATCCGCCCGCACCGCCGCCGAGGTGATCTCGACCTATGCCCGCTACCCGGAGCGGATCATGCGCAGCAAGCTCACCGAGTACCCGGCGCTCATCGGGGATTCCCTGGGCGGTTACTTCACGTTGGGCAGGGTATTCGCTGCGATCATCGGCCATCCGGCACTGATGCACTTCGGAATCAAGTACGGTATGGGTGTTGACGTTGTGATGGAGTTCGTCGTCAGACTGCTGGCGAACCTCTACCGCGACCCCACGATGACCGAGGCCGATCTCATCGACCGGGTGATTGCCACTCTCACCCGGATCGTCCCGGCCACGAGCAACGCGTGAGCCCTGCAAGGTACCCTGCGATAACTATGACGAATGACGAGGACATGAGCCACCTAGCCTCTCCGGTGACTTTCATCGGTGCCGATGCCCAGCTCGCGGCCGACATCGCCGCACAGCTCGACATCGTCGAGCGGCGTCTCTACGCGGTCACCGACCAGACGCGGAAGCTTCCCGACACCGCGTCGAAGCATCTGCTCGCCGCCGGCGGCAAACGTGCCCGCCCGAACCTCGTCCTCCTCACCGCCCGCCTCGGGCAGCCGCAGTGCGACGAGGTCATCGAGGCCGCCGTGGCCGTCGAGCTCATCCACCTCGCCTCCCTCTACCACGACGATGTCATGGACGACGCTCCCGTGCGCCGGGGTGCGCCGGCCGCCCACGAGGTGTGGGGCAATTCCGTGGCGATCCTCACCGGCGACCTCCTCTTCTCGAAGGCCTCGCTCGTCACGGCGGGTCTCGGACCGGAGGCCGTGAAGATCGAGTCGGAGACCTTCGAGCGCCTTGTCCTCGGGCAGCTCGCCGAGTTCGCCGGTCCCACCGAGGACGAGGATCCGATCGCGCACTACATCGACGTCCTCGCGGACAAGACGGGGTCGCTCATCGCCGCCTCGGCGCAGTTCGGCGTGATGTTCTCCGGTGCCGATCCGGCGCTGGTCGAACCGGTGCGGATCTTCGGGGAGAAGGTCGGCATCGCCTTCCAGCTCGCCGATGACATCATCGACCTCACGACGACCGGTTCCCAGTCGGGGAAGACGCCGGGCACCGACCTGCGCGAACGTGTCCCCACCCTGCCCGTGCTCTACGTGCGTGCCGCAGCGGAGAAGGGCGACGCCGAGGCGGTGCGCATCGTCGGTCTCCTCGACGCCGATCTCAGCTCGGATGAGGCGCTCGAGACCGCCCGTGCCGCGCTCGCCGCCCATCCGGTGACGGATGAGGCCCGCGCCGAGGCGGTGCGCTGGTCGCAGGCGGCCAAGGAGGCGCTGGCCCCGCTGCCGGAGGGCATCGTCAAGGACTCCCTCTTCGAGTTCGCCGACTCCGTGGTCTCCCGCTCGCGCTGATCACCCCGTCGTCGGGGGCCGGCGGCTCTGCCGGATCATGTCCGTGCACAGGAGGATGACGGCGATCCAGATGATGAGGAAGCCGATCCACCGGGTCACCGACATCGACTCGCCGAGGATGGTGATGCCGATGATGAACTGCAGCGTCGGTGCGATGTACTGGAGCATGCCGATCCACGACAGGGGGATCCGTCTGGCGGCGGCACCGAAGAGGATGAGCGGAATCGCCGTCGCCGGTCCCGTCGCGAGGACGATGACGACGTGGAGGGCGCCGAAGCCGGTGAACGTCTGCGTGCCGGCCGCGGCGAGGAAGCCGAGGTAGGCGAGGCTGGGAATGGCGAGGATCGCCGTCTCGACCGTCATCCCCTCGAGCGCGCCGATCCTGCCTCCCACCTTGTTCTTCACGAGCCCGTAGAACCCGAACGACAGGGCCACGGAGAACGCCAGGTAGGGCACGCGGCCGAGCCCGAGGCCGACGATGATGACGGCGACGAGCCCGAAACCGACGGCCGCCCACTGCAGGTGCCGCAGCCGTTCCCCGAGGAAGACGACGCCGAGGCCGATCGAGATGAGCGGATTGAGGTAGTAGCCCAGGGAGATCTCGACGAGGTGACCGGTGTCGATGCCGTAGATGAACGTCGTCCAGTTGATCGCGATGAGCACCGCGGCCAGCGCGAGCAGCCAGAACGTCCTGCCCGAGCGCATGATCGCCCACGTCCGGGCGAAGCCGCGGGCGAAGACGAGGAGGATCGCGCAGATGATGAGCGCTCAGATCACCCGGTTGGCGACGAGTTCGAGCGCGCTCGTCGGAGCCGCGGCGGCGAAGAGCAGCGGGAGCAGACCCCAGAGCAGGTACGCCGACGAGCCGTAGATGAGTCCGAGGCGCCGGAAGGCGCTGTCGTCAGGAGCGGCAGGAGTGTTCACAACGAAAGTCTAGGGCGGAACACGTGCGAGGTTCGTCACGTGAGTGTTAGGAGAACCTATATAGGCGATAGAATCGTATCCGAATGTCTAGAGAGGTGTGAGAATGACTCGTCCGTTCCGTGTGGCCATTGTGGGTGCCGGTCCTGCCGGAATCTATGCGGCTGATCTGCTGACGAAGGCTGAGCGTGATTTCGACGTCAGCATTGATCTCTTCGAGCGTCTGCCGACGCCGTTCGGGCTGGTCCGGTACGGGGTGGCGCCGGATCACCCGCGGATCAAGGGCATCATCAACGCCCTGATCAAGGTCCTCGACAGGGGAGACATCCGGATGTTCTCCAACGTCGAGTACGGAGTCGACATCGCGCTTGACGAGCTCACCGATCGCTACGACGCCGTGATCTTCTCCACCGGTTGCTTCGTCGATGCCCCGCTCGACCTCCCCGGCGTCGACCTCCCCGGTTCCTACGGTGCGGCGGACTTCGTCAACTGGTACGACGCCCACCCCGATGTGAGCCAGGACTGGCCGCTCGAGGCCGAGCAGGTCGCGGTGATCGGCAATGGCAACGTCGCACTCGACGTCGCTCGCGTGCTGGCGAAGCAGGCCGACGACATGCATGTCACGGAGATCCCGGACCACGTGTACGAGGGTCTGAAGTCCTCGAAGGTCACGGACGTCCATGTCTTCGGGCGCAGGGGCCCGGCGCAGGCGAAGTTCACCCCGCTCGAGCTGCGTGAGCTGGGCCATGTCGCCGACGTCGATGTCATCGTCTACCCGGAGGACTTCGAGTTCGATGAGGGGTCGATGGCGGCGATCGAGTCATCGAATCAGGTCAAGCAGGTGGCGAAGACGCTGACCGATTTCACGATGCGCGAACCCACCGGGGCGAAGCGTCGGCTGCATCTGCACTTCCTCCATGCCCCCGCGGAGATCCTCGGCGATGGGAAGGTCGAGGCTCTGCGCACGGAGCGTCAGGAGCTCGATGGGACGGGGAACGTCCGGGGCACGGGCGAGTTCGTCGACTGGCCGGTCCAGGCGGTCTACCGCGCCGTCGGCTATGCCGGCTCCGCACTGCCGCAGCTGCCGTTCGATCCGCGCCGCGGGGTGATCCCGAACCATGAGGGGCGCGTCGTCGACGCCGTGGATCAGAGCGAGGCGGCCGAGTCCGATGTCGTCGCCGGCGTCTACAGCACCGGGTGGATCAAGCGGGGCCCGGTCGGCCTGATCGGGCACACGAAGGGCGATGCCCTCGAGACGATCTCCCACATCCTCGCCGACCGCGCCGCCGGCGTGCTCGCCGAGCCGGTCGCTCCCGCCGAGGACTCGATCGTCGAACTGCTGCAGGCCAAGGGCGTCGAGTTCGTCGACTGGCAGGGCTACCACCGGCTCGATGCCGCCGAACGGGCCGCCGGAGCCGTCGAGGGCCGTGAACGGGTGAAGATCGCCACCCGCGAGGGCATGCTGGCCGCCGCCCGCGACCACGCTGCAACCGCCTCGGCGCCCGTCTCCGGTCACTGAGCCGACCCCGCGTGAACGCCGATTCCGACCTCCGACGACACGTCGATGCCGCCTACGCTGAGCGGCTCGACGTGTGGGAGGCGACGGCGACGCGGATCAAGGTCTGGCTCAAGGAGCAGCAGCGGGGCCTGCTCAAGGACAAGGACATCTCGCGACTCGACGTCGACGGTCACCGGATCAAGGATCCGGCGCGCACCCTCGCCAAGCTCGCAGAGAAGGTCGCTGCCGAACCGGACGTCACGGTCACCTCGGCGATCGATGTCGAAGACCAGATCAGGGACATCGTCGGGGTCAAGGTCCTCTGCAAGTCCCCGCGGGACCAGAAGATGATGTTCACCTCCCTCTGCGACCCCGCGCAGCTGGGAGCGTTCGAACTCATCGAAGAGAAGAACTACGTCGATCACCCGAAGGCCAGCGGCTACCGCGCGTGCCACGTCACCCTGCGCATCCCCTCCGACCACGGGGAACCGGTGTACGCGGAGGTCCAGGTGAAGACGCGGCTGCAGGATGCGTGGGGCGAGCTCACGCACGAGGACATGTACAAGCCGGGCGCGGCGATGAAGCCGAGCGAACTCCACGGCGAGTTCGCCCGCGCGATGGCGAACATGCTCGCAACCGTCGACGAGATGGCCGACACCCTGGCCGTCGAGCTCTCGGCGCTGACGAATCCGGAGCCCGAGGCCGGTGTGCTCGCCGGCGCCGAGGAACGCCGTGCCGTCGACGTTCGGGTCCGGGCGACCGGCCCGAAGTACGCGCTCGCCGTGGACTCCGACGGCCGTCAGGGCCTCATCCCCGCGTTCGCGGTGCGCGAGCTCAGCGGGGAGAAGGGCACGATCAAGGTCAGCGACTTCGTCCGCGTCGACGATCGCCTTCATGTCAGCGTCGAAGAGGACTCGAAGGGCCTCTACTACATCCCCACCGAGCTGCCGCGCGGAGCGTAGCTCACCGCAGGGTGTCGACGAGGGCCGCGAGACCGCTGGGATCCTCGAGATGCGCCATGTGCCCCTGGCCGGGCACGGTGTGGGTGCGTGCCCGCGGGGTGAGGCTGAGGACGTCGGCGACGCTCGTCCCATAGGGGGCGGCGCCGAGGTCGTCCTCCCCGATGAGGACATCGATGCGGTGCGCTCGGGCCCCGAACTCGGCCGGCACCGAGGCGGTGGCGATCGCGCGCAGCTCCGGGTAGAGAGGGCGTGCGAGCTCCTCGAGCATCCGCCACGCGTGTTCGTTCGCGCGCAGGCCCGCGACATGGTCGGCGTCGAATCCCGAGACGTCGACGTTGATGATCTCGACGGCCGCGTCCCAGTCCGCGGCCTCATGGGCTGCCTCGAGCGCTGGCAGTGCGTGTTCTCCGAAGGGCGCCATGACGGGTTCGTAGGCGATGACGTGGTCGAGGCGGCGGTCGTTGGCCGCGTGCAGGCCGACGAGTCCGCCGAAGCTCCACGCGAAGAGCTGCCGGGCAGCGAAGGCATCGAGGACAGCGCCCAGGTCGGCCACCTCGGTGAGAAGTGAATGACCCTCCGGCAGCTCCGATGACGGGGCCCGACCGCGCCGATTGACGACGATGACGCGCGCCCAGGTGGTGAGCGCCGCGGCGAACCGGCGCCACGCCCGCGCATCGCTCATCACCCCCGGGAGAACGACGAGCGAGTCGGCCGGATCGCCCTCGGGATCGCCGTAGACGTCGACGGTGAGATGGCCGTCGGCAAGAGGAATCGCTTTCTGAATCATCTGCTCCATAAATCAATTATGGACCGACTGCTCTAGAATTCAAGGATGATGCGTGGACGGCCTCCGGCCTTCGAACGGGACCAGGCGCTGCTCGAGGCGGCGCGGCTGTTCTGGCGTCACGGGTATTCCGGCACGTCGACGAGGGCGCTCACCTCGGCGATCGGCATCTCGAGTTCGAGTCTCTACGCCGCCTTCGGGAGCAAGGCCGGTCTCTTCGCCGAGGCGGTCGAGGTCTACGCGAACCGCTATGCCGAGATCTACCGGCGAGCCGTTGCTTCGGATGCGATCGGCGAGGTCGTCGAGACGCTGCTGCGGGAGTCGATCATCGAGTTCACGCAGGATCCCGCGGACCATCCCGGGTGCATGGTGACGAGCGCGATCATCACGGACTCGGCGGACGCGAGCGACGCGGGAGAGATCATCAGCGCCATGCAGACGGAGAACGCGCGGCTGCTCCACGCCCGATTCACCCGGGCCGTCGAGGACGGCGATCTGCCGGCCGACGCGTCCCCGACAGCGCTCACCGACGCCGTGCAGGCCGTGTGGCTGGGACTCTCCGCCCAATCGAACCAGGGCATGAGCCGCGAGCGGCTGCTGCGCGCGGCCGATCTCGCCGCCCATGCCCTGTGGGGGACCCGCACCGCCGAAGCGTGAGCGCGACTCAGCCCGGGATCACCCGGGGGCCTGGCCTGCCCGGACGCCGGTCAGCACCGCATCCCGTGCCGCCACGAGGTTCGCCAAAGCCGGCTCCACCTCGGCGTACCCGCGGGTCTTCAGCCCGCAGTCGGGGTTGATCCACAGCCGCCTGGCGTCGACGGACTCGAGCGCGGTCTCGATGAGCTCGGTGAGCTCGACGACGCTCGGCACCCTGGGGGAGTGGATGTCGTAGATGCCCGGCCCGATGCCGCGGGCGAAGTCCGCCGCGGCGATGTCGGCGAGCACTTCCATGCGCGAGCGGGCGGCTTCGATGCTCGTGACGTCGGCGTCGAGGGCGTCGATCGCCTCGATGATCTCCCCGAACTCCGAATAGCACAGATGGGTGTGGATCTGCGTGGCCGGCGCCGCCTGAGCTGCGACGAGGCGGAACGAGCGGACCGACCAGTCGAGGTAGGACGCGCGATCGGCCCGGCGCAGGGGCAGGAGTTCACGCAGCGCCGGCTCGTCGACCTGGATGATGCCGATGCCCGCGGCTTCGAGGTCGGCGACCTCATCGGCCAGCGCCAGCCCGATCTGGTCCGCGGACTCCTGGAGGGTGACGTCCTCGCGGGCGAACGACCACGCGAGGATCGTCACCGGGCCGGTGAGCATGCCCTTGACCGGCTTCGTCGTCCGGGACGCCGCGTACGTCGACCAGGCGACGGTGATCGGCTCCGGGCGGGAGACGTCGCCGAAGAGGATCGGCGGCCGCGTGCAGCGGGACCCATAGGACTGGACCCAGCCGTTCTCCGTCGTCGCGAACCCGTCGAGGTGCTCGGCGAAGTACTGGACCATGTCGTTGCGCTCGGGTTCGCCGTGGACGATGACATCGAGTCCGAGGCGCTCCTGGAGGTCGACGGCACGGTCGATCTCCGCCCGCATTGCCGCTTCGTAGGCCTCGGCGTCGATCCGCCCCGCACGATGGTCGGCTCGGGCCCGTCGCACCTCGGCGGTCTGGGGGAACGAACCGATCGTCGTCGTCGGCAGCACCGGCACGGCGATGGCCTCCTGGGCGAGGGCCCGGTCGGCTGCCGCGCCGCGGCGACCGTCGTGGCCGGCCACCGCGGACACGCGCGCGGCCACGGCCGGGTTGTGGACCCGGGCGGATTCGCGGCGCGTGCGCAGCGCCCGGTCGGCCCGGGCGAACGCCGTCGGGCGGGCCTGCGGGCCGTCACGGAGGGCGGCGGCCAGTGCTTCGACCTCGGTGACCTTCTCCTCGGCGAAGGAGAGCCACCCGGCGACGTCGACGGGGAGATTCGGCTCGTCGGCGACCGTGTGGGGGACGTGGAGCAGGGACGTCGACGTCGAGACGCTCACCTCATCCCGACCCAGCCCGGTGAGGACGTCGAGGGTCGCGGTGAGGTCGTCGGCCCAGACGTTGCGACCGTCGATGACTCCGGCGACGAGGCGGACCGACGCGGGCACCTCGGCGGCGATCCGGTCGAGCCAGGTGGGATCGAGGCGGCGGGTGGCCGCGGAGATGTCGACCCCGAGGGCGGCGATCCCGGAGTGCGCGAGTGCCGGCAGACCCGCCTGGAGCGAACCGTACGGGGTGGTGACGAGAAGTTTCGTGTGCGTGAGTGCCGAGGTCAGCGTGCCGTAGACCCGGGCGGCCGCCTCGGCGAGTTCGTCATCGCTTGACTCGTGCGCATCGGCGACGAGGGCGGGTTCGTCGATCTGCACCCATTCGACGCCGGCCGCGGCGAGGACGCTGATGACATCGAGGTAGACGGCCGTGAGCTCGTCGAGGCGGTCCAGCGGCGCCGTCGTCGTGCCCGGTGCGGTCTTCGCGAGGGTGAGGAGCGTGACCGGGCCGACGAGGACGGGACGGACCCGGTGCCCGGCGGCGCGCGCCTCGGAGACGAGCGTAAGGAGGTGCTGCGGGTGGGCCTTGAACTGCGTCGAATCCTCGAGCTCGGGGACGAGGTAGTGGTAGTTCGTGTCGAACCACTTCGTCATCTCCAGGGGCGAGCGGTCGGCGGTGCCGCGGGCGAGGGCGAAGTATTCGCCGAGGTCGAAGTCTGTGCCCAGCGTCGCCGACGGGATGAGGCCGACGGTGAGCGCGGTGTCGAGGACGTGATCGTAGTGGCTGTAGGTTGCGGGGATCGCGTAGTCCTCGGTGAGGCCGAGTTCGGCCAGCCGGTGGTAGGTCTGGACGCGGTGGGCGCGCACGGACTGGGCGAATTCGTCGGCGTCGATACGGCCGGCCCAGAACCGTTCGAGCGCGGTCTTGAGTTCGCGCCGGCGGCCGATGCGGGGGTAGCCGGTGATCGTCGCGGTGGGAAAGGGGGTCGTCATGATGTCTCCTTCGCAGGGTGGGGTGGATGTGGTGCGCCTCAGAGGGCGGGCACGGGGGTGGGGTGGAGTGAGACGCCGAGGCGGTCGAGCGCTCCGAGCAGGTCGATCGTCGTCGTCCGGTCGTTGAAGGTGTAGAAGTGCAGGCCGGCGGCGCCCTGGTCGAGGATCGTCGCGACGTGCTCGGCGGTCATCTCGAGTCCGATGCGGCGCTGGGCCTGAGGGCTCGCGGCTCCGTCGAAGCGGGCGAGGAGGTGGTCGGGCACCGGCAGCTCGGCGAGCCTGCTCATCGTGTGCAGGCGGCGGATGTCGGTGATCGGGAGGATGCCGGGAATGATCGGCATGGTGATCCCGGCGAGGTCCGCACGGCGGCGGAGCCGGGCGAAGTGGCCCGGGTCGAAGAAGAGCTGGGTGATGGCGAAGTCCGCGCCGAGGCGCTGCTTGGCGGCGAGGACATCGAGGTCTTCGTCGGGGCCGGAGGACTGTGCGTGCCCGGACGGGTAGGCTGCGACCCCGATCCCGAGGCGTCCGGCGGCGAGTTTGGCTGTGTGCTCGGCTTCGATGGTCCGCAGCAGGTGGACGAGGGCGTCGGCGTGGGGGAGGTGCCCGGCGGGGACGCGGTCGGTGCCGGTGGGGAAGTCGCCGCGGATGGCGAGGAATCCGCGCACTCCGGCGCTGAGGAGGTGGCGGATCCAGCCGCGCAGCTCGTCAGCGGTGCCGGCGGTGCAGGCGAGGTGGGCGAGCGGACGCAGCTGAGTGGTCTCGCTGATGATGCGGATGAAGTCGGCGGTGCCGTGCAGCCAGTTGCTCTTCGCCGAGCTCGTCACCGCGAGGTAGTCGGGGTGAAGCTCATCGAGGAGGGCGAGGAGTTCGGGGGTGCCGGCCGCCTGTGCCGCGCTGCGGGGCGGCATGACCTCGAAGGAGAGCGCGAGGGGGTGGTGGCGCTCGGAGTCGGGTTCGGGGTGGGGGAGGCTGACCGGCGCCGAGGCGGAGGCGCGGGGCTCGCGGACCGTTGCGTCGGCGTCGGGGTGGGGTCGTGGTGGGCGGTGGTCGATCGGCGGTCGCCGGTCGACGTCGCGGAATGAGGAGTCGAGGACAGGATCCGGGTGTGTCAGTGATGTGGACATGCCGACATCGTGCCAAGGTCGGCATGTCCACCGCGCCGCTCATGGCGCACGGCGTCACGGTTCGACTTATGTCGGACGCACGCGGTCGCGCGAGGTCATGAACGGTCGGAATCCGTCATGGTCACCGGTAGTTGGTGAACTGGTGAACTGACTTTGAGCGGTTCTCGAATTGACTGAGTGTCGCAAGTTCTAGGGTCTCAAAGGCTGGTGGATTGGTGGTGATGCCTGCCGGAAGTGGTGCTTTCGTGAGATTTCTGCGGGCTGTTTGCGGACTGAAGGGTCTCGGTGTTGACGTTCGCAGTGTCATGCCCCGGGGATAATAGAGGCAGGGAGATTGGAAGAAGGAGATTCTCTCTTGCCAGTGAAATACACCGACGAACTCAAGGCTCGTGCTGTCGAGCTCGTCATCCATGCCCAAGCCGATCCGGACACTGCGAACGGAGCCATCACCCGCGTCGCGAAGGAACTCGGCCTGAGCAAAGAGACCCTGCGAGTTTGGGTACGCAAGCACAAGGACTCCGGTAAAGCCACACCGACTGAGTCAGTCGACCTGGAAGCGGAGAACCGCCGGCTACGGGCAGAGCTGGCTGAGGCGAAACGAGCCAACGAGATCCTGAAGAGGGCGTCGGCTTTCTTCGCGGCGGAGCTCGACCGCCCATCGAAGTAGTCGTCGGTTTTATCGACGAGAACAAACACGAGTTCGGAGTCGAGCCAATCGTGCGCGCCTTGTCCGGGACTGCTGCACGGATTGCTGTGAGCTCGTATTACGCGTACAAGAAACGTCAACCATCAGCCAGGGCCCGACGGGACCAGGCTCTGATGGTGGTGATCCAGGATGTCTATGAGGCGAACTATTCCTGCTACGGAGTACGGAAGATGTGGAAGGCGATCAACCGCGGCTACGCCGACCAGTTCGGGCCGGTGGCCCGGTGCACGGTGGAGCGGTTGATGGCCCAGTTGGGCATCGACGGGATCCGGCGGAGACGGAAGCGTCCGAAAACGGCTTCAGCCAGGGCTGAGGACTGCCCGGACGATCTCGTCGACCGTGAGTTCACGGCTGCTGGTCCGAACTGTCTGTGGGTCGCCGATATCACGTACGTGCCGACGCAGGCTGGGTGGGTGTACGCGATGTTCATCCTTGATGTGTTCACCAGGGAGATCGTGGGCTGGCAGGTGACGAACCATCTGCGGGAGTCGCTGGCCAGGGACGCTTTGACGATGGCGCTAGCGGCGAAATTCCGGGCTGGTGAAGATGTGTCGGGGCTGGTCCACCACAGCGACCGTGGGGTTCAATTTCGGTCGATTCGCTATGGCGAGGCTCTCGCGGAATCCGAGCTTGTCGCGTCGGTGGGATCGCGTGGAGATTCGTATGACAATGCGATGGCTGAGGCTCTGAACTCGGTGTACAAGGCTGAGCTGATTGACAGACGGGTGTGGTCAGGATTGATCGAGGTGCTCGCGGAGACGTCTGCGTGGGTGGCCTGGTACAACCAGGAGCGGTTGCATTCAGCGGTCGGGTACCGTCCGCCGATCGAGGTCCATTCTGAATGGGTCAACCAGTCCGCGGCAGAACCCGTGGCTGCTTAGGAAACCAGGAAAAGGAGCCTCTACGAAACCCGGGGCATGAAACGTTGTTCCACTCGGCGTGGGTGGCGTCGTGTCATGACTCGTTGTCGAAGGCGTATTACGACCGGAAACGGGTTGAGGGTAAGCGTCATATTGCGGCAGTCATGTGTCTGGCTCGGCGCCGGCTCAATGTTCAGTTCGCGATGGTCAAGGCCGGGGCCTTCTACGAGGCGAAGACCCCGACTGCTGCTTGACAATGAATGTAACGGGGAATCGTCGAGTTACAGGGCTCTGCTGATCGAGTCGCCTGACCACGCCGTTGGCCGCTCCCGCGGGGGCCTATCGACAAAGACTCATCAGCTCGGCCACTCGATATGACAAGCTCGCCGTCGTCTACCGGGCCGCTGTCGTGTTCAACGGTGTGATCGCCTGGTTACAGTATTTATCAGACACGCCCTAACTGTCCTGCCTCCATGCGATCCGGAGATGGCTCTCACCGTGCCACATGCCATGTGAGTCCAGGTGGACGAGCTCCCCGACCGCCGAGGGCATCACGATGGTCCTGTGCGCGGCGGCAGTGAGCACAGGAGATGACTCAATAGCTGAGGGCATCGCCTGCAATCCCACCCCGAGGGCTTTGCCAGCGGCCTCCTTCGCCGTCCAGATCTCGGTGGAGACACGCTCGACGGCAACCTCGCCTTGGAGTTCAGCACGCTCGCCAGGCGACCAGGCACAGGCAAGGTCCGCGCACCCGGGCGAAGAGAGTCGCTGTTCGATGTCGACTCCGACCGGCACGTCGGCGACCACTACCGCGGCGGTCAGTGCGGAGTGTGAGACCGAGAAGTACTTGTCCTCGTAACAAAGAGGAAAACACCGGTCTGAACTGCGGAAATAGCGCCTGGCCTCGGTCCCGAGTGCTCGTTCGACAAGGAGCGCGGCAACGTCATCGCCGCTGTGCCAGGAGGCCGTCCAGAGACGGAGGGGCGACGGTGATCTATGACACATTTTGGCGTTTTCGCCGTTAAACCTTGATGTATGCACAAGCACTAGTCTAGGTTAATGCATGTACATCGAAGAACATTCGAGGTGATCAGACCGGATCCGATCCGGGCCGATCGGCTCGACGCGCAACGAACACGGAAGGGGACAGCATGAGCATGACAGTCACGAGCGTCCATACTGCGGTGACTGGCCTGAGCCTGGAACCAGGCACCATCGTCGAAGGCGAAGACGAGCGCAAGGACGACATCACTGGTCGTGAGTACGGCATCTACCGCGCGGCGAAGAACCGTCACCTCATCGATGAGTGCGTCAGCCTTCTCAACAGGGGAGGAGTTGCAGCGCTGGTGCCCACCTCGGCCTCCGCCGCCTACGTGGAGACGATCGCCGAGCAGGTCGAACAGTTCGCCAGAACACGCTCGACCTCCACGAACGCTTCGGAGGGCGGCGTGCTCGCTCTGCCCACCTCCGGCTCGACGGGAGCACCCAAGCTCGTCGCCCTCCCCGTGACAGGTCTGGCTCACTTCCTGAACTGGGGCAGCGAGTACTTCGGCTTCGAGGACGCGACGGTCTCGTTGAGTCTGAGCCCCTGGAACTTCGACGTCTCCCTCCTCGACACCTGGGCCGTTCTGGTCGCCGGCGGCACGGTGGTGGCAGCGGAGGCAGCGCGACTGCACGACGCGGCATACCTGACCCGGATGCTCGATGAGTACCGACCGACGTTCGTCCAGGTCGTTCCCTCCACACTAGACGCACTGCTCAACGCCGCAAGGGATGCGGAGTACCCCTCGGTTCACGACGTCGTCCTCACCGGCGGCGTCGTGGCACAACCCCTGCGTGCCGCCGCGACGCGCCTGTTCCCCACAGCAACGTTCCACAACGTCTATGGCGCCACTGAGGTCAACGACTGCCTCATCGAGACACTCTCGGCCGAGCAGTTCGCCGCCGCTGAGACGTTACCGATCGGCAAACCCATCTCCGGTTGCGAGGTCTACCTCGACGCCGACGGAGACCTGGCCCGCCTTCACGCGGCTGAGGAAGCCATGGACGGGGAACTGCTCGTACGCACGCCGTGGATGGCGCTCGGCTACATCGCTGAGGGAACCATCGCTCCCTTGCCGCTGACCGGGGAGGGCCTGTACCCGATGAAGGATGAGGCCAGCTGGTCAAGCGGGCACCTGATGTACCAGGGCCGCCGCGACCGCATGGTCAAAGTCCGCGGGCAGCGCGTGAATCTCGAAGGGGACTGATGCAAGGAGAGGTGACAATTCGGGTGTCACGCTGCGACTGCAGGTGACTCAATAATTGCTTCGTACTCGACAGGTGTCAAACGACCCAACCGGGCTTGCCGCCGACGACGGTGATACGTCTGCTCGATCCACGTCACGATCGCGATTCTCAACTGCTCCCGACTCACCCACCGGCGACGGTCGAGAACGTTCTTCTGCAGCAGGGCGAAGAATGACTCCATGGCCGCGTTGTCGCCAGCAGCACCGACCCGGCCCATCGACCCAACAAGGCCGTGGCAAGCCAGACTCTGAGTGAATTTCCTTGATCGAAACTGACTGCCACGGTCGCTGTGTACCGTGCATCCGCCCACATCACCACCCCTGCGGGCCACCGCCATCTCGAGAGCGTCAACAGCCAACCGGGCCTTCATCCGCGCACTCATCGAGTAGCCGACGATCCGGCCCGAGTAGACGTCCTTGATCGCACAGAGGTACAGCTTGCCCTCATCGGTGTGGTGTTCCGAAATGTCGGTCAACCAGAGCCGGTTCACGCCATCGGCTGTGAACTTGTGCCGGGTCCGACCGTCCTCGTCGACCACGGCACACAGGTCGTCGTGGACGGGTGGACCGGGCTTCTTTCCATTCTTACCCCGGCCCTTGCCGAAGGCTGAGAACCAGGAGTTGGTCGAACACAACCGCCACGCGGTGCGCACTGCCATGGGATGGCCGGCCGACTCTGCTTCATCGGCGAGGTATCGGTATCCGAACTCGGGATCGTCGCAGTGGGCGTCGAACAGGGCGTTGGCCCGGTACGCTTCGACGATATCGGCTTCAGGGACCGGCGTGGCCAACCACCGGTAGTAGGGCTGGCGCGAGAGCTTCAAGACCCGGCACGACACCGCCACGGGAATACCGTCGACGGCGAGCTCTCTCACGAGCGGGTAGAGCCTTTTGACGGCAGATTCGCCTGCGACAGATACGCAGCCGCGCGGCGCAGGACTTCGTTCTCTTGCTCCAACAGGCGAGTCCGCCGCCGCAGCTCCCGCAGTTCAGCGGATTCGTCGGTGGTATTGCCGAGCTTGTTACCAGCATCGATCTCGGCCTGGCGGAGCCATTTCGCGATGGTGCCTTCGTGGACGCCGAAGTCCTTGGCGATCTGTCCGATCGTGGTCTTCTCGTCGCGGTTCAAGGCCACGCGGACGACGTCATCGCGGAACTCTTTCGGATAGGGCTGGGGCATGGTGTCTATCCTTCCAGGCTTGCCTGTGTACAAGCCAGATCAGATGTCACCAAACCCTGCATCAGTCCCAAGAGATCGAGCATTGCGCGCGCCGGACGGCCCTGGTCGGCATGGCCTGCGCGTGGTTAGAGAACTCCGGTTCCGACGAGAAGCTGCATCTGGCCTACACTGTGCCCGACCATGGCCGCCTCGTCAACGGGTTCCAGCTTCGCATGGCGATGAGCGCTCACTTACCTGCCTTCGCGATGCCGAACCAGCTGCATGCCTTCGACGGCCCCTTTCCCTTGAACGGCAACGGCAAACCTGATCTGCCCACCATCAAGTCACACGTAGAAAGCGAGTAACGAATGTCCACCATCCACGAGGTCAAGCAGTACATTGTCGAGACTTTTGCCACCGATATCACCGCTGACCAGTTGCCCGACGATGTCGACCTGCTCACGACCGGCATTCTCACCAGCGTCACCACCGTCCAGCTGTTGGGCTGGTGTGCCCGGACCTACAAGATTCCGATCAACACGATCCCTATCAACCCGGACGAGCTGAAGACTCCCGAAGGCATCACCGGCTTCATCGCGGCCAACCGGACCGACGCTTTGGCCTCCTGACCTCCATCACGACCAACCATCACCGAAATCCCTTCTAGAAGAAAAGGAGTACCTCCATGTTCACCAGGTCCAAGAATGACGTTTCCGCTGTCGAGTGGGGCAATGGCACCAGCCACCGCCTCTTGGTCGAGAACGACAACATGGGCTTCGCCCTGGCCCACACCGTCGTCCGCGCCGGCACCGAGTCCAAGCTCGAGTACCGGAAGAACCTCGAAGCCTGCTACTGCATCCGCGGCTCGGGCAACGTCGAAGACACCCAGGGCAACTTCTTCGAGGTTACTCCCGGCGTGGTTTACGTCCTGGACGGCAACGAGCCCCACTACTTGCGGGCATCGGACCACGAGGATCTCGAACTCGTCAGCGTCTTCAACCCGCCGATCCGCGGCGACGAGAAGCACGTGCTCAGCGCTAGCGGTTTCAGCACCTACTGAGGAGGACGAGCATGAGCACGATTCTGACCGACGACCCATGGTCGAGCTTCCTCGACCATTTGCGCGAGTACACGCCCACGACCCCATCCTCACGGCAGGATGGCTTTCCAACGGGACTGTGGAATGCTGCTGCCGCGAGCGGGCTGTTCAGCCTCCTCGCTGCCGAGGGCATTGGCAGCACAGGGATGAGTACCGCCATCAACCGGGTCCGTGAACTCGGGCGCACCAGCCCGGACCGGGGACTGACCTTCTCAGCAGTGACTCAGCTGGCCAGTACCATCTACTGCCTGCGCGCATTCGCAGATCGACAACTGCGGGACCGCTACCTTCCGGCGGCCGAATCCGGCACCGCCATCGGTGGGCACGCCATCACCGAGGCCGACGCCGGCTCAGACGTGATGAAGATGACGAGCACTGCCGTCCTCAGCAACGGCCACTACGTCCTGAACGGAGCGAAGCGGTTCATCACCAACGCACCGATCGCCTCGACCTTGGTGATCTACGCCAAGACCGTCGAAGACGGCGCCGACAAGGGGCTCTCAGCCTTCCTCGTCGAGACCGGATGGCCCGGTGTCGACACCTCCCAGCAGTTGCCCACGGCCGGGCTGACCACCTCGCCGATCGGAGAGGTCGCGCTGGAGGACGTGAGGGTACCCATCACCAACCGGATCGGGCACAGCGGCGCAGGCCTGTTGATCCTCGACCAGGTCATGAAACGCGAGATCCTGCTGGCTTTCGCCGGCAATATCGGCGAAATGGAGCAGCTGGTCACCCGCTCAGTGCAGTATGTCAACGACCGCAAACAGTTCGGGCGCAGCATCGGCAGCAATCAGCTGGTGGCGGACCGGATCGTGCAGACCCAGATCGCCATCGAACTGGGCGGAGCCCTGCTGGAATCTATCGCGGAACGACTGGACGGCTTCGAGGACGTGACCGTCCCGATCGCCGCGGCCAAGGTCTTCATCAGCGAGGCCAACGTCGACTCGGCGATCAATGCCATCCGTGTCCACGGCGGCAACGGGTACCTGACCACGGCACCGCTGGCGAGCAACCTCCTCGACGCGATCCCCGGAGCGATCTACTCCGGATCGAATGACCTCCTGCGCACTAAGATCGCCACCATGTTAGGAGTGAGCTCATGATCGCCCGCGACCTCCAGCTGACCCAGGCAACCGCCGTGCTCGACTACGACGCCCCGAGCGTTGCGCAGTTCGTCGAGGACGCTGGCTGTTACAGCGAAGCGAATATCGCCAAGGCCGTCGAACGCCTCCACGACGCTGTCCGCGACACTATCGACTACAACGTCTTCAACGTCGCGCTGCACACAGACCTCGGCGCCTCCGACGTTGTCGATGAACCCTCCGGCTTCTGCCTGCACAAGAGCATTCTGTTCGTCGCCGGGTGCCGCAAGCTCGGAGTTCCAGCCGTGCTGTGCTCCGACGTGGTCACCAACCACGTCGCCGACGCCGCGATGCACGAGCTCGTCGGAGGTGAGGAGTTCCTGCACTGGTTCGCACGGATCTACCTCAACGGTCGATGGATCAAAGCTGCGCCCATCTTCAACACGCTGCTGTGCATGCTCTACGGCATCGACGTCCTCCGCTTCAATCCCAGCGGCGACGCCATCGAACAGCGCAACAGTGACAGCACGAGGATGATCTATAGCGGCGAGCAACGCTCCTACGTCGATCCGGACATGGACACACTGCTCTCGCTCATCGCGGCCAAGCACCCCAAGATGGTCACCGACTACGGACGCACTCCGACCTCGCTGAGCCTGGCCGGAACGACGTTGCCGAACTAGAAAGGAAAGGACATATGTGGAAATACGACGGTTGGGAATCCGACTTCAAACTCGGAATCGTCACCCCTCACGCCGACATCGGCCCGGAGGCTGAAGCCCAGGCGATGCTCGCCGGCACACGCAGCACCATTCACGGAGCACGCGTGGACTTCAGCCCGATGCACCCAGGCGGGACAATCGACGAGAAGATCGCCCATGACCCGGTCTTGCAGTTCATCGCTCCAGATATCATCGACCGCACGGTCGACAGCCTCTCCAGCTCTCCCTTGGACGCCATCGGACTGGCCTTCACCAGCTCCTCGTTCAAGATCGGAGCACACCGTGAGCAAGAACTGCTCACACGCCTGGCAACGGTCAGCCACGGCATCAAGCTCGACACCACCGGTACCGCGGCCACCGCCGCGATCCGAAAGCTGGGTCTGAAAAAAATCGCTATCATGGCGCCGTCCTGGTTCGACGACGACCTCTGCCGAGCCGGCGAGGCCTACTTCCTCGACCAGGGCATCGACATCATCTCCGCAACCCCCAGTGGCCCTACAGGAGGCCCGCTGACCATCACTCCGGCGGCCACTGCCGCAGCAGTGGAGGAACTGGTCGCGGCGACCGGCGCTCAGGCAGTGTTCGTCGCCGGCAACGGACAGCGAGCCATCGGAGCGATCGACCATCTGGAGTCCATGCTCGGCATCACGATGCTCACCGCCAATCAAGTTCTCTTGTGGTCAAGCCTCGACGGCACCGACCTGAGGTCCCGGGTGAGAGGATACGGATGCCTATTTGACGCGGGTTGACTCAGAAGGGCGCCCACGATAGTGTTACGTGCATGTACATGGAATCATCTGAGGCAGCAGACACCCCCCCGGCCCGCAATCTGAGCACGGCATGGGCGCAGGTCACGGCGATCGTCGCCGCGGTGGACGCGACACTGGGCAAATGGCTCGTCGATAATTACGGCATCGGTCTGACCGAGTATCGTGCAGTCCTGCATTTGAGCAGAACCTCGGACCGGGAGTTGCGTATCACCGAGCTCGCCCACAGGGTCGGCCTCAACCAGAGTTCTGTGACCCGGCTCGTCGGCCGCATGGAGGACAAGGAGCTCGCGTTCCGGGACGCCTGCCCCGACGACGGGCGCGGGGTCTACGCCGTCATTACCGAGAAAGGCCTCAACTCCGTGGCAGAGATCCGCGAACCCTACGAAGCGAAGATCTGCGAACTCCTCAGCGGGGCAGCCAGGCAGTACCCGCAGTTGGACCTCGGTGACCTCGACCGTTCCTTCGAGACCATCAGCAAGCTCGTCTCGTAAGGTTGCCAACCCTGGAGAAGGAGGGGCGATCTCTACCGTTATATATGCATGCACATACAAACAGAATACATATTGAACCGAAAGGATGACCACCATGACTACGAAAATCGATGTCTTCGTCGACTACGTCTGCCCCTTCTGCTTCCTCGTCGAGGGAGCGATCGAGGAACTCAAGCGTGACCGCGACGTCGACGTGACGATCCGGCCCTTCGAACTGCGACCGGATCCCGTTCCCACTCTGCGCCCCGAGGACGACTACCTGCCGCGGATCTGGAGAGACGCCGTCTACCCGATGGCCGACCGGCTTGATGTTCCCATCACCCTGCCGACGATCTCTCCCCAGCCGCGCACGGAGAAGGCGTTCATGGTGCTGCAACTGGCCCAGGAGCAGGGCAAGGCCGAGGCGTACTCCGAGGCGATGTTCAAAGCCTTCTTTCAAGACGACCGGAACATCGGTGAAGATGAGGTGATTCTCGACGTGGCGGTTTCGGTCGGACTCGATCGGGCGGAGGCCGAACAGGCCCTTCGCAGTGAGGAACGACGTGCCCGGCAGCAGGCAGATCAGGACTACGCGGTCAACGCCGTGGGCGTCACCTCCGTGCCAGGCATCATGGTCGAAGGTCAGCTCCTACGCGGGGTGCCCAGCGCCGCTCGGCTGAAGAAGACTGTCGACACGCTCGTCGAGGGCGCGACGGCCGCCGAGGGCCGATCATGACTTCCGTCCCATCGGATGTCCTCGTCCAGGTCATGGATGAGGCGGTCGAGAGGTGCCTCGAGCATGTCGAGGCCGGAGGGTTGCCCTTCGTCGGCGTGCTCGTCGACGGCAGCGGCGTCATCTCCGGATTCGGCGTCAACCGGGTGCGGGAAACCGGTGACCCGACCGCTCACGCTGAGATCGTCGCCATGCGCGAAGTGCTCAACGCAAATGACCGCGACGACCTCTCCGGCACCACGCTGGTGGCCACCGGAGAGCCCTGCGGACTGTGCTATCGCTTCGCGATCGATCACGGCGTGGACGCCATCTACGTCGCCGTCGATCGCGACACCGCTGCCGAATGGGGCTTCGACTACCGCACCAGCTACCCCTCGCTGGGCATCACCGAAGAGCTCCGGTCCCACCTCTTCAACCACCTTCCGACAGAACGGGGAAATGAACCGTTCTCCCGCTACTTGCACACACAGACCAATTACGGACGCTGACCAGCGTCCGAATGCACCCTTGAAAGGACAACCATCATGAGCTGGCTCTACCTCGGCATCGCCATCATTTTCGAAGTCGCCGTCGGCATCTCTGCCGGAAAGGCGCAGGGCTTCACCAAACTTTGGTGGAGTATCGCCACCCTCGTCAACGGCGGCATCGCCACCTTCTTCCTCAGCCTGGCCCTGCTGACCTTCGACGTCGGCGTCGGCTACGCGCTCTGGACCTCCCTGGCCGGTGTCGGCATCGTCATCCTCGGCGCACTCTTCCTCTCTCAGAAGCTGACTTGGAAGAAGCTCCTGGGCATCGGCGTCGTCATCGCCGGCGTCGTCGGCCTCAACCTCGCCGGCACTGCCTAATCCCGCGTTCACTTCACCCATCTCGAGAAAGGAATCTCACCCATGACTTCCACCGCAGCTCACGAGACCACCACTGTCGAAACGACTGAGAAAAAGGCCGGCGCCTGGTTCGCCCTCCTCCTGGCCGGAGTATTCGAAATCGGATATGCCCTCAGCGTCAACGGCAGCGCGGGCTTCACAGACCTCACCTGGTCCCTCGTCGCGATCGTCTTCTTCCTCTTCACGCTGTTCTTCCTCAGCGTGGCCCTGAAAAGGATTGATGTCGGCATCGGCTACGCCGTCTGGGCCGGCATCGGTGCGGTCGGGGCCGCCCTGCTCGGGCCGGTGTTCTTTGACGAAACCCTCACCCTGGTTAAGGCCTTCTGGCTGGCCGTCATCATCGGCGGAGTGATCTGGCTCAAGCTCGCCGACAGCCCGAAGCTTGAGAATAAGGACGACACCGCCACTACCTCCCCGGACCTGCATCAGTGACCTTGGCTCGGCCCGCCCCCGCCCGCACCGTGGCTCGAATCGCCACGGCCGCCGGCGGGGGCCTCGCCGCGTTCTACACCTTCTACACCACAGCGCCGAGCACTCTCGACGCACTCGGCATGTCAGCCGGAGCCCAGATCAGCATCGTGATGCTGATGGTGGTGGCCATCCAGCCACTCCTGCTCCTGGGGCGGAACTGGGTCAAGAACCGTCGCTTCGTCGTGACGATCGCACTGGCGTGCATGGGCCTGGGAAGCGCGATCCTTCCGGTGGCAGTCCACTGGCCAGGCTTGATCCTTCTCGGGCTCGGTGTCTGGCTCGGCGCCGGCTCAATGTTCTGTTCGCGATGGTCAGGGCCGAGGCCTTCTACGAGGCGAAGACCCCGGCTGCTGCTTGACAATGAATGTAACGGGCGTCTCACAGCGGCGTGCAGGTCGAGGATCCGAAGTGCGGGTCGAAGCGGACTTTCCGTGTCTCGGAGGAGCTGGTGGAACTCATATAAGCGCTTATTGCTACTTACCGGATTCGTGAAGATGACCGCTGCCAATGGCTGTTAACTGACGGCGGGACTCTGTTCCAGCGGGGGAGAGGCGGCCACTATTGGCGGGAAGCTCGATCGAAGTGCGGTATGGAAGAGTACACGTTTCATGACCTCTGGAACTTATATGCTTAGGGCCTCATCGCCTCAGGCTGCGACATGGTGACCGTGCATCACGCGATTAGACACTTGGCGCCGTCACCCGCGTTATACCGGTGCTCAAATCTATGGCCGAACGCGGACGACAAACCCCGCACCGCCGGCACCGCCCTGATGGACTCAGTTATCCTTCTGCGGACTCTGTGCAGACTGGAACGGGTTCTGCCTTGCAATCTCGCGGAGACTAACGGTAGTTCGTGAACTGCAGGTCGACGTCGAGGTCCTTGCCCTTGAGGAGGGCGATGACCTCCTGGAGGTCGTCGCGCTTCTTCGAGCTCACGCGCAGCTCGTCGCCCTGGATCTGCGCCTTGACCCCCTTGGGTCCTTCGTCGCGGATGATCTTCGAGATCTTCTTCGCCTCGTCCTTGTCGATGCCCTCCTTGAGAGAGGCGTCGATGCGGTACTCCTTGCCCGAGGGGTAGGGCTCACCCGAGTCGAGGGACTTCAGGGAGATGCCGCGCTTGACGAGCTTCGATTGGAAGACGTCGAGGACGGCCTTGACGCGTTCGTCGCTGTTGGCCTTCATGAGGACGGCTTCGCCGCTCCACGCGATCGAGGCGTCGGTGCCACGGAAGTCGTAGCGGGAGTTGACCTCCTTCGCCGCCTGGTTGAGGGCGTTGTCGGCCTCCTGGCGGTCGACCTTGCTGACGATGTCAAACGATGATTCGCTGGCCATGGAAGCTCCTTCTTCAGGTGAGAGTGATGCCGGTCGGAACCCGTGCCTGGTCTGCAGACGAGTCTAGTCGAGAGGGGCCGGTGTGACCTGCGTCAACCGAGTTGGCAATCGCGACACGGGCCTAGTATTCTTCTTGAGTGCTCTTCGAGCGCCAACTGCGGCAGATTGCCCGAGCGGCCAAAGGGAGCTGACTGTAAATCAGCCGGCATTGCCTTCGCAGGTTCGAATCCTGCATCTGCCACGCAGACTCACAGGGCCCGATGTTCAGCGGAAACGCGTGAACATCGGGCCCTGTGGCGTTCTCTGCGGGCGTGGAATCACTTGCCGGTGGGCTGCACGTGTCGCAACCGTGTGGCGGCAATGATCGCAGTCAGCGCAGCGATGATCGCCGAGAGGACAGCGGCAGCGTTGAGGCCGCTGCTGAACGCCTGCTGCGCTGCTTCGACCAGCGCATCACCGAGCTGGGCCGGCAACTCGGACGCGACAGCGAGAGCGCCGTCGACTCCGGATTCGGCTGTTGCCGCGGCCTCGTCCGGGAGGCCGTCGGGCAGGAGTTCGGAGATTCTCGACCGGTACGCGAACACCCCGATGCTGCCGATGATGGCCACACCCAGAGAGATTCCGAGGTCATTGGCCGTCGTCGCCAGGCCCGATGCACCGCCGGCCTTCTCCGGCGGCACTGATCCGACGACGAGGTCGGTCGTCAGCGCCATCGCGGGCGCCACTCCCGGATATGTCAGCGCGAAGCTGGCAATCACCAGGGCCAGTCCAGTGCCCTCATCCAGCTGCGTGAAGATGCCGTACCCGACCACCTGCGTCGCCAACCCGATCGCGATGACATTCCCCGGTCGGAATCGTCGGGCGAACACCGGCGCCAATGTCGAGACGACGATGAGCACAACCGCGGCCGGGAGGATCGCGAATCCGGCCTGTAGAGGCGACAGTCCCTGCACCGACTGAAGGTAGGTGGTGAACAGGGAGTAGACCCCTCCGAGCGCTGCCGCAGAGAGCATGAACACGATGAGGGCGGCGCTGACTGTTCTGTTGGCGAACAGCCGCACATCCAACAACGGTCGCTCGGCACGCAGCTGCCGGATGACGAACCACAGGCCCACCAGCGCTCCCGCGATCAGCAGGCCGATCGACGGGCCCGCGGGCTCCTGCGCTGCGAAACGCTTGATTCCGTAGATGATGGCCAACAGCGAGGCGACGAGGAGCACGGCACTGAAGAGGTCGATGCGGGCGTTGGGATCCCTGTGCTCAGGAAGGAGCAGGGGGGCACCGATCGCCACCAACACCATGACAGGGACGGCGACGAGGAAGGTCGCCTGCCAGCCGAAGCTCTCCAACAGGATTCCGCTGAGCAGGGGTCCCAGCGCGACACCGGCTGAAATTCCGCCCGCCCAGACGCCGATGGCAATTCCCCGTGCTTTGGCATCGGCGAACATGACGAAGATGAGGCCGAGAGTTGAGGGCACCATCATCGCTCCGAACAGCCCCAGCACGGCTCGCCAGGCGATCATCATGCCCGGATCGGTCGTCATCGCGGCCGCGATCGAGATCGCGCCGAACCCGATCGCACCAATGACCATGAGCAGCCGTTTGCCGACACGATCACCGACGACGCCCATGGCAACGAGGAATCCGGCCATGACGAAGCCGTAGATGTCGAGGATCCACAGCAGCTGAGTGCTCGTCGGCTCAAGGTCTATGGCCATGCTCGGCGCTGCCAGGAAGAGAATGGTGAGCATCATGAACAGCAGTGTCGACGGCAGGACGAGTGTCGCCAGCCCCCACCACTGCTTGGCTCCGGTGCGTGCCGGTGCCTGCGGGTCGCCGGTCATCGGGCACCCCCATAGCTGTGTCGTGAAGTTTTCATGATCAGTCCTCCTTCGATTCGGACGACGGGCCATTGGCCCCTGATAACTCATGCATCTGAGTACGAGTTATAACCGTGATACTATCTCATTCATTCCCGTACGAGTTAGTTTTCTGATCCGATTTCCGAGGTGAGCCGATGGCTGCGAAGAACAATGAATCCAAGCAGGCCAACCAGCGTGCCGACGCCCAACGCAATCGTGCGGCGATTCTTGCCGCAGCGCCTCGAGCGCTGCGGAAGAACCCGGATGCGTCGATCGCTGAAATCGCCGCGGAGGCGGGAGTGGGGAGAATGACGCTCTACGGGCATTTCAAGAACCGCGCCGAGCTCCTCGATGCCGCGCTGTCCGATGCTTTGGAGCGAGCCGAGGCCGTCCTGTCCGCAGTTGACATCGACGGCGAAGCGGCCGGGGCGTTCGCCCGCCTGATCGAACCGAGCTGGACGCTGCTCGACCAGGTGAGCACTCTGCTGGTGGCGGCTCAGAACGAGATCCCGGCCAGCCGAATTCGCGAGATGCACGAGAAGGCTGAGGCGCGATTGCGGGGGCTCCTTGAACGCGGTCGTTCTCAAGGAGCGTTTCGCAGTGATCTTTCCGTCGAATGGCTGCTCGCCGTCACCCACGCGGTGATGAACGCCGCTGCTGAGGAATCAGCAGCGGGCAGGCTCGATCCGAAGGAGGCGACTGGTTACATCGTCGCCGTTCTGCTCAGCGCATTCGCCGCGGACTGAGAGCTTGGAGTCCTCGCGGATCCGGGAGGGTGGCCGATGAAGCTCGTCAGATCGGTTTGACACAGCCGCACTGAGCCTCGCGCAGGGTGGCCTCGCCTCTGTTGTCGACTGCCGCACGCTCGTCGACCGAGCACACCCCGTCCGCGCCCCGATGGTTGGGCGCGTCGACTTCCGACCCTGTGCTGTCGATCCCGCTGGGTTCGGGGTCGGCCTCTTCGAGGGGGTGCGAGGGCCAGAGCAGAGGTGCCGTGATGGCTCCCGCGATGGTGAGCATTGCCAGCACGCTCCAGGCCCAGCCCAAGCCGAAGGTGGTGCCGAGCCAGCCGGCGATCGGGTAGGTGATCAGCCACGCAAGATGCGAGAGCGAGAACTGCGCAGCGAACGCAGCGGGCAGTCCCGAATCACTGACCGTGCTGCGGATGACTCGTCCGGTCGGGGTGACGATGAGAGCCATCCCGGCGCCGATGAGCACCCAGAGCGGCGCGGTGATCGCCCATTCCGCAACCGCGGAGAACGCCATGACGACTGCGCCGATCATGCTCACGGACAGGACCGCGGCACCGACGAACATGACCGTCCGATCGGCGACGCGGTCGAGGATCGGCGGAATCACAAGAGCCGCGATGAGAGTTCCCATCCCAGAAGCGGCGAGCATCCAGGCGACATCGGCCTGTGTGCCGCCGAGGATATCGCGGACATAATTGACTGTGTTGACCACTACGATCGACCCTGCACCGGCCACAGCGAAATTGAGTGCAAGGATGCCACGCAGCTGAGCGGTGGCGAAGAACGTCGCCGCCCCGGCAGACAGTCTGTCCCAGACCCGAGACTGCCCGGTGTCGGCGGCATTCGGGATGCGTGTGGACAGCACGAGGCCGGCGGAGACGATGAAGCCGATCGCTGTGCCGATGAAGAGCCAGTTGAACGTCATGAACGTCAGCGCTACCGCTGCGAGGACCGGGCTGAGGAGGCTCTCCATGGTGTACGCCACCTGAGAAGCCGACAGCGCACGGGTGTACTGCGACCTATCGGTCACGATGTCAGGGATCACAGCCTGAAACGTCGGAGTGAATGCCGCTGAGGCGGACTGCAGCACTCCCACGAGGACATAGATCTGCCACACCTCGGTGACGAAGGGCAGAGCGAGGACGACACCCGCCCGGACGACATCGAGGACAGTGAGGAAGGCTCTCCGCGGGAGCCGGTCGGCGTAGGCACCGGCGATGGGAGCGATGACGACGTACATGACCATCTTGATCGTCAGGGCCGTCGCGAGAACTGCCCCTGCGCTGGGACCGGAGAGGTCATAGGCCAAGAGGCCGAGCGCGACGGTGGCCAGCCCGGTGCCGAACAGGGCGATGATCTGAGCGCTGAACAGGTGCCGATAGTCGCGAATCGCGAAGAGCTTCATTGTGGGGCCTCCTGGAATCGGGCAATGGTGTGCGAGAGGTGGTGACAGGCGCGGTCCTGACGTGACGAGCCCCGGCCCGAGCCGGTGATCACCGTGGTCGGGCCGGGGCTCACTCAGCAGAGTTCACTGCCGGGTGTCAGCGAATCTGTAGCCGGCGCCTTCGACGGCGGCTTGGACGGCTTCATCGCTGACCGGCTGGTCGGCCGTGAGAGTGATCCCGCCGGTCGACAGGTCGACATCGACATCGGTGATGCCGGGAATCTGCTCGACGGCCTCGGTGATCTTGCCGGCGCATCCGCCGCAGGTCATTCCCTCAACCACGTAGGTGTTCGTGCTCATTGCTGTGGACTCCTTCTCTCGACTGGTTCCCAGTCGTTCTCGGTACTCATAGCCCACGGAAACCCTTGGGCGCGGGAGCGGGCGACGTCGGCGGCAAGGGGAAGGGCGCCACCGAACCCGTACTCCGTTGCAGGACTTCCGCTTGCGAAGAACACTATACCCCAGTAGGGTATAAATCAACTCGTACTCGGATGAACGATTTCGAGTGAGTTCAGGAAAGGACAGTGATGAGGGTGAGAATCAACGTCGATCGAGGGATCTGTGCGTCCAATGGACTGTGCGCACTCAGCGCCCCCGAGGTCTTCATGCTGGACGACGATCTCGTCCTGCACTACGACCAGCGTCCTGATGAGGTGTGGCTCGACGATGTCAGGGCCGCCATCGAGAGCTGTCCGGTTCGCGCGATCACCTTCGTGGAGTTCGGCGCCGGTGGGGGACAGCCATGAGTCGCTGCGGCTGGGAGAATCAGCGCGTCGTCATCGTCGGCAGCGGCCTCGCGGGGTCTCGCGCATCGACAGCACTGCGCAAGGCGGGCTTCAGTGGTCATATCACGATCATCGATGGCGATGGCGATGCTGATCATGATCGTCCTCCGCTGACCAAGGGCCTGCTCAAGGGCACGCAGCGGGAAGCCGACATCCGGTTCGCGCGGGCCGACAAGCCGACTGCTGACGCCTTCATCGCGAAGACTGTCGTCGCCTCCTCGATGCGCGAGAGGCGCCTGTTCCTCGACGACGATTCGACCATTCGCTTCGACGGGCTCATCATCGCCTCGGGTCTGCGTCCGAAGCGTCTCTCCCATGGGATGGGTTCCGCTGATGTGCCGAGCGTCCGCACTCTGCGTGACGCGCAACGGCTGCGTGCGACCCTGATGAAGGGGCGGGGGCGGTCGGTCGTCATCGGCGCCGGGTACATCGGCACCGAAGTCGCAGCCGCCGCCCGGTCGAGAGGTTGGCAGGTCGACCTCCTCGCTCGCACGGCCCAGCCGCTCGAGCATGCACTCGGGCGCCCGGTCGGTCAGTACATCGGCGACATCCACTATCGCCATGGAGTCAATCTCATGCCGGAGTGCACCGTGACGGAGGTCGCCAGGACCTCGGACGGCTTTCGCGTCGACGTCGACGGTCGGCGATCACTCGATGCCGAGCTCGTCGTCGCCGCAGTCGGCTCCCTGCCCAACGTCGACTGGCTCGCGGGGGACGATGTCCTCATCGACGACGGTGTGCGAACCGACAGCCGACTGCGTGTCCTCGACCGCTCTGGAAAGCAGTGGACTGCCGTGGTCGCCGCCGGTGATGTCGTCCGCTGGCCGCACCCGCTCTTCCCCGTCGAAACCGTGCGTGTCGAGCATTGGTCGAACGCCGCGGAGCAGGCCGCAAGCGCCGCGCGGGTCCTGCTCAGTGAGCTCGATGGGCGCGAGCACCCTGCCCAGCATGACCCCGTCCCCACGTTCTGGTCCGACCAGTACGACCAGAAGATCCTCGCCGTCGGAATGCCCCACCTCGCCGACCGCGTGGCCATCGCCGAAGGCAGCCCGGCTAGCGGGCGGTTCGTCGCCGTCTACACACTCAACGACTACCTCGTCGGGGCGGTCGGGGTCGGCAGTGCCTCGAGCCTGGCCCGTCATAGGCGGGTCATCGCCGAGGAGGGCGCGGCAATTCGCGCCGGAACCTTATCCCCTGGGCCGGGCCCAGGGCACTGATATCAGGGAGGAAAGAACATGAGCATGACGCCGGGATCCGAGGGCTCCACCCCTCCGACCGCAATCAAGGTCGTCGACGACGGACCTCTCCAGGTCAAGGGAACATTCCAGGTCACTGACGGCGGCGGTGGAATCTACGAGGTCCAGCACCGGGCGGTCTTCCTCTGTCGGTGCGGACATTCCGCTGCCAAGCCGTTCTGCGACGGCAGTCACAAGCGGCACGGTTTCACCGATGCCGGTCGTGCGGAGGATCACGGAGAGAAGGACTAGATTTATACCCTAGGGGGGTATAGTATCCATGAACCGAGCGAAGGGAGAGACGGGTGCCCACAATGGAGATCACTGCACCGAAGAAGGGCCGCTGGCCACGTGGCGGGAATGACCAGACTGGCGTTGACGCAACAGCGTGCAGAGTTCGGCTGCGCGACAGCGAAACGAGGAGGGTCTGATGCGCGCACCGGTGAAACTGACGCTCTTCGGCGTCGGCCTCGTCGTCCTCTTCGGCGCCGCCTCGGTCACGGCCAACGCCGTTGTACCGCAGGAAGTCGTCGACGACTGGACGAAGGGATCCGGCGACCATGCCGAGATGAACAGCGACGATGAAGCAGGGAGTGCTGACATGAATGGAGACAGGGGAATGGAAGGGATGGACCATGCCGGTGCGGGCATGGCGATGGGCTTGAGTCAGGCTGAGAACGGCTTTGCCATCGCCGGGGTGACAGCCCCGACCGAGACCGGCAGTGAGGGTCAACTGGCTCTGACGGTGACTGACACCACCGGTCAGGTCGTCACAGACTTCGAGAGGGAGCACGAGAAGGAGCTCCACCTCATCGTCGTGCGCGCCGATGGCCAGCAGTTCCGTCACGTCCATCCGACGATGGACCCGAACGGGCAGTGGACGATCCCATGGTCATGGGACGAAGCCGGAGAATACCGAGTCTTCGCTGATTTCGTGCCCGCGGGAGGGGACGGTCTGACCCTGTCGACCACAGTCTCCGTCAACGGGGACTTCACTGCTGCTCCGGCCGAGACAGAGGTCACGACCAGCGACGTCGACAGTTATGAGGTCTCAGTCGCCGGTGACCTCATCCCCGGGCAGAATTCCGCTCTGACACTGAGCGTGACAGACGGGGGCGCACCAGTCACAGCCCTCGAACCGTATCTCGGTGCATTCGGCCACCTGGTGGCGTTGCGCGAGGGCGACCTGGCGTACATGCACGTGCACCCAGAAGGCGAAGAGCCGGACCCGGACGATCTGTCCGGCCCCGACGTCACTTTCATGGCCAACGTCCCGACGGCTGGACGGTACCTGCTGTACTTCGATTTCCAGATCGACGGAACGGTGCGTTCTGCACCCCTCGTCCTCGATGCCGGCGACGAGGGTTCCACGGTGTCCCTTCCACGCGCAGACAATGCTCTCAACTCGCAGAGTGACGGTGATGACGATGAGCACAACTGAGGCCTCCGCGGCCGCTGGCCAGGATGTCGAACTCCAGATCGGAGGGATGACCTGCGCATCCTGCGCGAACCGCATCGAGAAGAAGCTCAACAAGCTCGAGGGCATCACCGCCAGCGTCAACTACGCGACGGAGAAGGCCAGTGTCACCACGCCCGACGGGTACGACCCGCAGCTGCTCATCGCCGAAGTCGAGAAGACCGGATACACCGCGAAGATGCCGGCTCCCAGAGCCGAGGGTTCCAGCGATGCTCCTGGTGAGGATCCCGAGTCAGTCGAGGACGCAGAACTGCGGTCACTGCGGAACCGCTTGCTCACCTCAGCGGTTCTGGCTGTGCCCGTCATTGCTCTGGCCATGATTCCGGCACTCCAGTTCGACTACTGGGGATTCGCGTCTCTCGTGCTCGCCGCTCCCGTGGTGATCTGGGCAGGCTGGCCGTTCCACCGTGCGGCCTGGATGAATCTCAAGCACGGTACGGCAACGATGGACACCCTCATCTCGGTCGGCACCACCGCGGCACTTCTGTGGTCGATCGTCGCCCTGTTCTTCGGCACGGCTGGCGACCGAGGGATGACCCACGCCTTCGAATTCACGATCTCCCGATCCGACGGGCTCAGCTCGATCTATCTCGAAGTCGCCGCGGGAGTGATCACCTTCATCCTCCTCGGCCGCTACTTCGAGAAACGATCGAAGCGACGCGCAGGAGCCGCTTTGAGAGCCCTCCTCGAACTTGGGGCTAAAGACGTCGCGATTCTCCGCGACGGCAAGGAGCAGCGCGTCCCGATCGAGGAGCTGGAAGTCGGCGACGAGTTCGTCGTCCGCCCCGGCGAGAAGATCGGTGCCGACGGAGTCATCGTGTCCGGGCGGTCGGCGATCGACGCTTCGATGCTCACCGGAGAATCGGTGCCCGTCGAGGTCACTGAGGGCGACACGGTCACCGGTGCCACAGTCAACGCGGGAGGCCGACTCGTCGTGCGCGCCACCCGCGTCGGCTCCGATACGCAGCTGGCACAGATGGCCAAGCTCGTCGAAGACGCCCAGTCGGGCAAGGCCGAAGTCCAGCGCCTGGCCGACCGCGTCTCAGGGGTGTTCGTTCCCGTCGCGATCGGCATCTCCGTGGTCACTCTCGGTGCCTGGATCGGAGCCGGATTCCCACTCGCGGCCGGGTTCACCGCCGCAGTGGCCGTGCTCATCATCGCGTGCCCGTGCGCTCTGGGGCTTGCGACGCCCACAGCACTGCTCGTCGGAACCGGACGGGGAGCTCAGATGGGAGTGCTCATCAAAGGTCCCGAAGTTCTCGAGTCCACACGCAAGGTCGACACCATCGTCCTCGATAAGACCGGGACGGTGACGACCGGCAAGATGACGCTGACCGGAGCGTACGTCGCCGACGGGGTCGAGCGATCTGAGCTGCTCCGTCTCGCCGGTGCCCTCGAAAGCGCCTCTGAGCACCCGATTGCCCAGGCGATCGCGGCGGGTGCATCATCGGAGATCGGTGAGCTCCCCGTGCCGGAGTCGTTCGGCAACGTCGAGGGGCGCGGAGTCCAAGGGATCGTCGATGGTCATGCCATCGTCGCCGGACGGGAGAGTCTGCTCGCTGACTGGTCGGTGCGCCTTGACGGTCGCCTTGCTGAAGCGAAGCGGAAGGCCGAAGCAGAAGGCAAGACAGCGATCGCCGTCGCCTGGGATGGAGCGGCGCGCGGGGTGATCGTCGTATCCGACCGGATCAAACCGACGAGCGTCGAAGCCGTCTCCCAGTTCAGGAAACTCGGTCTCACCCCGGTCCTGCTCACCGGCGACAATCGGGCGGTTGCCGAGCAGGTGGCTGCCGAGGTCGGCATCGACGAGATCTTCGCTGAGGTTCTGCCCAAGGACAAGGTCGATGTCGTGACCGATCTGCAGAAGAGGGGAAAGGTAGTCGCGATGGTCGGCGATGGCGTCAACGACGCTCCAGCCTTGGCTCAGGCCGACCTCGGGCTCGCGATGGGCACCGGCACCGATGTGGCGATCGAAGCCGCCGACATCACCCTTGTGCGCGGGGACCTGCGCGCAGCGGCAGACGCGATCAGGTTGGCGAGGAAGACGCTTGGGACGATCAAGACCAATCTGTTCTGGGCCTTCGCCTACAACACCGCGGCGATCCCGCTCGCTGCGTTCGGTCTGCTCAACCCGATGCTCGCCGGCGCGGCCATGGCGCTGTCCAGCGTGTTCGTCGTCAGCAACAGCCTTCGTCTGCGCGGCTTCAAGGGTCAGGCCGATGTTCGCGCGATGGAGGTGTCCGAAGCAGTCACCGACAGGGCTCCGCGCGATCCCGTCAGCGCCTGATCCACGCAGACTCACAGGGCCCGATGTTCAGCGGAAACGCGTGACCATCGGGCCCTGTGGCGTTCCCGCCCGGTTCTGTCATGACACCGACATCGGGGGACCCGCATTGTCACGCCCGGATCCCCCCACTACCGTGGAGAGCACCACAGTGGAGGGGGCAGCGATGGGAGCGAAGGAACCACCTCGGCGGATGAATTCGCTCGCCGACCGGGACGCGGTCGCGGAATCGGCGATCGACAAGGCCGTCAGACGCGGCGACTTCGACAACCTGCCGGGCATGGGCAAGCCGCTCAAAGGTCTCCACAGCTCCGAGGACCCCGACTGGTGGATCAAGCAGAAGCTCGACGCCGAGGACATCAGCGGCGTCGCCCCCGCCGCCTTCCAGCTGCGCAAGGAGAGCGCCGTCCTCGAGGACACGCTCGATGCATTCGCCAAGGAGTCGGATGTCCGCGACTATCTCACCGGGTTCAACGCCCGGGTGCGCGAAGCCGTCCTCGACCTCCGCACCGGCCCCCCGGTCTTCACCCCGCCCCGCGACATCGACGCCGAGGTGGTCTCCTGGCGACAGCGCCGCACCGCACTGCGCGCGGCAGCCGAAGCTGCGGCAGCAGACTCTGCCGCTGCTGAGGACCCAGCCCCCGCCGAGGAGCACATCGACCCTGATCAGCCCGGACGCCGACGACCTCGCTGGTGGCGTCTCCGCCGGAAGCGCTGAGTCGGGCGCCGGAGACCAGACCCTAGGCCAACCGCGTGATCGCGAGGTGGCTGAGGATCGCGGCCTGCTCGGTGAGCACCGTGTCGTCGAAGATGACGAACGGGGAGTGGTTGTCGCCCTGCTGCTCCGCCGGCACATCGGTGCGCCCGGCACCGAGCATCATGTACGTCCCGGGCACCTCGGCGAGGACGAAGGAGAAGTCCTCACTCGCCATGATCGGCTGCGCCACCACCTGCACCCGATCGTCGCCGAGGAGGTCGCGCAGCCGGTCGACAGCCCACGCGGTCTCGGCGGCGTCGTTGACGGTGACGGGATACTGGACCTCGAAGTCCACCTCGGCGGTGCACCCGTGGGCGGCCGCAATGCCCGTGGCCAGCTGCGTCGCCTGATCCCGTACGGTCTCCAGCGAGGCCTGCGAGAGCGTGCGCACCGTCGCCCCCAGCGATGCCTGCTCCGGGATGATGTTGACCGCCTCGCTGCCGCTCAGCTGCGTGACCGTGAGCACGACGGGATCGAAGAGGTCGACGCGCCGGGTGACCATGGTCTGCAGGCCGGTGACGATCTCCGCGAGCGCCGGCACCGGATCGACGGCCTGGGTCGGCTGCGAACCGTGCCCGCCGCGACCGTGCACCGTGACCTGCAGGACGCTCGACCCGGCCTGCAGGGTCCCCGGCTTCGTCGAGACGATCCCGCGCTCACTGGTGTTGACGTGCACGCCGAAGGCGGCGATCGCCCGTGACCCGGCCGCGTCGAGCACGCCCTCGTCGATCATCACCGACGCCCCGTTGAACCCCTCCTCGCCGGGCTGGAACATCGCGACGACATCGCCTCTGAGCTCGTCGCGGTGTGCCGCGAGCAGGCGCAGCGCTCCGACGAGACCGGCGGTGTGAAGGTCGTGACCGCATGCGTGCATCGCCCCGTTCGTCGACGCGAACGGCTCGGCGGTCGCCTCGGTGAGCGGCAGGGCGTCCATGTCCCCGCGCAGCAGGACCGCGGGTGCGTCGGCGCCGCGGTCCGGGTGGGTGCCTCGGAGGACGGCGACCACCGAGGTGGTTCCCGTCCCCGTCGTCACCTCGACGTCGAGGTCGGCGATCGCCTCGAGCACCGCGGCCTGCGTCCGCGGCAGGTCGAGACCGACCTCGGGGTGGGCGTGGAGGTCGCGCCGCAGCGCGGTGAGGTCGGGAAGGAGGGCGGTCGCCTCGGCGAGGAGATCTCTCACAGCAGACCCACAAGGACGCTGGCGATGACGACGGATCCGGCGCTCACCGAGGTGAATCCGCCGACGAGCATCGGCGGGAGCATGACGTTGAGGAGGGCTTCCTTCTCATCGTCGTCGCGGGCGATCGACCGGGCGACCTCATTGGTGAGCAGGTAGTCGGCGGGGAAGCCGTACATCGCCGTCAGGGCCACGGACATGCCCAGCGGCGCCCGCCAGCGCAGCAGCTTCGTCGCGATGAACCCGCCGATGACGATGCCGGCGCCGCCGACGACGAGGATCGTCACGGTCGGCAGGAAGGCGCGGAGGACGTCCTCGACGGACGCGGTGACGAGCGGGGCCATGACGATCGCGATGACACCGGCCATCGCGATGCCGAACGAGTTCGAGCGCTCCATCGCTCTGTCCGGGGACAGCCCGATCGCGGTGGCGAGGATGCCGAGGATGAGTGCGAGGATCGACGACGGGATCTGCGTGGGAATCGCGAGCAGGGTGGCCAGGGAACCGCCGACGAGGATGAGGAAGAGCATGAACAGCTGATTGTCGACGAGGTAGGACGGCAGGGTGATGAGCTTCTTCTTCGTCGCCGCCTCCTGTTCCTCCTCGTGGTGGGCCAGCGCCATCTCGTGGAGTTCGCCGCTGTCGCGCAGCTTCGTCGCATACCGGCGCAGGAGGAAGTTCGTCAGCGGCATCGACGGCAGCGACTGGAGCATGAGGACGAGCGCCGGGAGGACGATGATCGACGAGGCGGCGCCCGCGGCGGTCAGGCCCTCGGTCGTCAGGCTCGTGGCGACGATGCCGCCGGCCAGCGGGCCGGACCCGGCGACGAATGTCTCGAAGCCGAAGAGCGGCGCGACGATCGCGAGGATGAGGAGGACGGCGACGAGCATGCCGGAGACCGCGATGATGACCGAACGCCACTGCTTGAGCATGATGCGCAGGGGGATGAGCGTGCCCATGTGGAAGAGCAGCGGGGCGACGAGGATCGTGTAGATCTGGACGAGCATCGAGTCGTCGACGACGGATTCGGGCACGATGCCGATCTTCGCGAAGATGAAGACGCCGAGCATCGCGACGAGCAGGCTGGGAATGCGGGCCTTCGACCAGATCGAGACCAACTCGCCGAGGGCGATGAAGGCGAGGAGGATCGTGGCGGCGAAGATGGCCTCCATGGCGAACCTTTCGTCAAGCGACAGGGTGGTGGAGCGGTTGCGGACTGCGGTGGTGCGGTGTCGGATCGGAGAATCGCCATCCCGGATTCCGAGATGTTCACCGATTCTCAGAAGCGTACGTTACTCCTGGGCGGCGGGGATAGAGCACTGAGTATCCAGAATGCAAGACCGGCGATGTTCTCCGATTCGCGTGCGTGGCATGACTGCTTTGGAATTAGGGTGGAGGCATGAGCTTTCTCCAGTTCCTGCGCGAGCGGGGCATCACCGAGCGACCCGGCTCCGGCACGCGCCCGCTCGTCATCGCCCACCGCGGATATTCGGCCGTCGTTCCCGAGAACAGTCTGGCCGCCGTCGATGCGGCGAGGGCGCTCGACGTCGACTTCATCGAGGTCGACGCCTCGACGAGTGCCGACGGGGTCCCGGTCATCCTCCATGACCCCGACCTCGACCGGACGACGAACCGCAAGGGCCCGGTCGTCAAGCTCACGGCTGAGGAGCTCTCGTTCGTCGACGCGGGTTCGTGGATGGGGCCGGGGTTCATGGGCATCCGGATCCCGACGCTCGCGGCGGTGATGCGCGACATCCAGCACCGAGGCGGCGAACTCCTCCTCGAGCTCAAGGGGGAGTGGTCGCCGGGGGCGGTGGCGAGGATCTCCGAACTCGTCGTCGAGACCGGCACCGCCGATCGCATGGTCGTCCAGGCGTTCAACACCGACACGCTGGCCACATGCCGGGACCTGCTGCCGATGGTCACCCGGTTCCTCCTGCGCATGGTGCCCCGGCCCGAGGACATCGCCACGGCCCGCAGCCTCGGTGCGGTGGCGATCAATCCGTCGTTCAGGGGATTCTCGCTGCGGAAGTCGATCGTCAAGGAGATCCGGGACAACGACCTCGGGGTGTTCGTGTGGACGGCCGATGAGATGAACGAGTGGCGGGAACTCCTCGACGCCGAGGTCGACGGGATCATCACGAACCATCCGGGCCGGCTCCAGGGGTTCCTCGCGGGTCGGTTCGACCCTGTGAAGTAGGCGTCCGAGCGGGTTCGAGCGGCGGCCCCGATGGTACTGCGGTTCCGGCGCGAGCCGGGGACGGGCGTGGGCGAAGCTGCCTGTGAGTGAGGTCACCGGGGACGGATTTGCTCCGGTCGCGCAAACCCGTGTAAATTCTTACCTGTTGCCCCGATAGCTCAGTCGGCAGAGCATCTCCATGGTAAGGAGAAGGTCAAGGGTTCGATTCCCTTTCGGGGCTCTCGTGCCGCGTGAAAACCGCGGCGCTTGATTCGAGGCGCGGTAGCTCAGCTGGTTAGAGCGCACGACTCATAATCGTGAGGTCGGGAGATCGAGCCTCCCCCGCGCTACTCGATAAGCCCCTCACCTGGGAGATTGTTCCGGGTGGGGGGCGTTTTCAATTCTCGGCCACCGCCGAGCGGGGGAGCGGGCCGGCGTCCCGGGCGGCCCTCGATCGACAGGGCGGCCCCTCGATCAACAGTTCGCGTGAAAATGTCGTCCCCAAAGGCGCGATTTTCACGCCAACTGTTGAATGAGCGGCCGCGGCGTCGCCGGAGCGGTGATGAACACGCCAAGTGTTGAACGAGCGGCGGGATACCGGTGCGGAGTGCGGCCCGGCCGTCCGTTCACACGCGACTTCGTCCGTTCGCGTGGCTGTTCGCTCACCCGATCGCTAACCCGGACGCCCGCCTACCTCTGCAGTTTCGCGTTCGTCAGCGTGAGCAGGCTCTGCAGGCCCGCCTCGGTGCCGGGCCAGTGCTTCTCGATACTCTCCATGCCCGCATGGCGGATCGCGAAGCGCAGGACGAGAACGACGGAGATCGCATCATCGGCGTACCCGAGCACCGGGATGAAGTCGGGGACCAGGTCGATCGGCAGCAGCAGGTAGGCGAGCAGCCCGCCGAGCATCCACCGTGTGCCGGTCGGTGTCTGCGGATCCGCGGCCAGACGCCTGATGAGGCGGACGACGTCGGGGACGAGCCGCACGATCTCCCGCCAATTCACGGTCCTGCCGAGGCGCCGCTGCTGGACCCACAGGGTGACGATGAGGGCGATCCAGAGCACGAGCAGTCCCGCGATGACCGAGAGGACGATGACGAGCCAATCTGGCACAGTGCGCTCCAGGAGTGAGGACGGGCGGTTCAGGCAGGCGGCCTCGGCCACGTGCGCGAGTCTGCCGAGCCCGTCAGCGAGTCTAAGGTGTCACCGGTGGCTCCGCATATGCGCGCGTCATGCGCGCGAGCAGGAAGAGCCACGCGAAGAGCACCCCGCGCTTGAGTGGCTTGTGGGAAGATGGGCAACCCACAATCTGCTACCAATGATGTAAGCGAAGAGATCACCGTCACCTTCGCACCAGTCGAATGAAACGGAATGAGATGAGAGCAGACGAAACTGTTCATTCTGAAGGGGCGTGCATTGATGACTCGCCGACCTACCGCGTCAACTTCTGGGAGCGGTCCGGGACAGAAGCGTGGAACCTCGAAGCGTTTGTGCTCGCAGATGCCAGAGATCTCCACGAAGTCCTCGACTGGATCAGCAACAACGAGAGAGGGCGCCGCGTAGAACTGTTCGTCGAACTCGAAGGCGAACCGTTCACATCGTTGGACACGCCGAGGAAGACGGATCTCATCCGCTTGTCTGGATCCGACGCGAACGATGGCGATACTGCGTTCACTTTCGGTGCTGTCCCCGAATAGAGTCGTCCATTCCAGCAACATCGATGGAGTCCATTGGTTCCTCACCTGTGATGATGATCCGGGTGAGGGGCTCTTTCATGCCCCTGCTTCGAGCTTCCCCGATACGCAACAGGCTCGATCAACAGTTGGCGCTAAAAACTGGACCCCGAAGGCGACATATTCATGCCAAGTGTTGAATGAGCGGCCGGTGAGTCGCCGAAGCAGTGACGATCACGGCAAGAGTTGAACGAGCGGCGAGAGGTTGAATGCGCGGCGTGAGTCTAAGCCGTCACCGGCGGCTCCGCATATGCGCGCGTCATCCGCGCGAGCAGGAAGAGCCACGCGAAGAGCACTCCGGCAGCCATCGTCTCCATGCCTGTGAGGTTGTAGTAGCCCAGCGGCACCCACAGCGCGATGGCCACCGCGATCGCGGCGATGACCGTGAACGACGTCGCCGTGAAGTCGCGGGGGAGACCGGGGACCATCCGGAGCAGGGTGAGGAAGAACGCGACGAAGGCCGCGACCATCCCCGCCCCCGCGCTGACGTGCACGGGGAAGTTCACGGCGTCGGGCACCATCCCGACGACGATCATGCAGATCCCGATCGCCGCGAACTCCCACGTCAGCACGGTCACGCGCCCGGGCTCCCGGATGCCGCGGTGCCGCAGCCCGAGGTCGATGTCGCGGCCGATGAAGTTCGCCAGCGTCGTCAGCAGCAGACCGGTGATGAGCAGCGAGACGTTGAACTGATACCCGTTGACGCCGGTGTCGTTGCCCAGCCGCGAGAAGTGGAACTGCCACCACGTCGCCTCCGGGGACTGGATCATCGACGCCAGCGTGCCCATGAACAGCCCGGTGACGACGAGACCGACGACGACCACGCTCGTCACGTCATCGCCGATGACCACGGCGAAGTACGTCATCACCGAGGCGGCCGCCCCGGCCAGGGCGGCCCCGCCGAGCCAGTCGACTTCGAGGCCGAGGAAGCCGAGCTGGAAGACCTGGAAGATCGCGTGCATCGCGATGTTGGCGACGAGCGCCACCGCCGAGGTGAGGGCGAGGAGATCGAGGGCGCGTTTGACCAGCGGCAGCCGTCGTCGCCACGCCAGCTCCTTCCGCCGGCCGGCGAGGAGATACGACAGGCCGAATCCCAGTCCCGCCGTCAGCGCCGTCCACCATCCCGTCAGCGCGCCGAGGGAGTCCTCCCCGCCGAGCGGAATGGTCTCACCGCGGATCGAGACGCCCACTCCGACCGCGACGACGACGAACGCGATGATCGACAGCCGCGTCGCCAGGGATTCGAGCCGAGTGCGCGAGGAGCGCCCGGGCCGTGTCGTCAGTGTCCTGACCGACCGCGAACCGTCGGCTGAGGTCAGGAGCCGGGGACCGCCTCGGCGAGGATCGGAGTCACCCATCGTCGTCACCGGCCAGCCGGCGAACGAACCGGCCCTGCTCGGGCGTGTAGCCGAGGGCGGTGACGAGCTCCGAATCGACCTCCGTCGTCATCTGCGCGACATCGGCTCCGCGGTTGCGGCCCTGCTCATGCGCCCACGCGAGCATCGCCTCCCCGAGCCCGTACGAACGGGCGCGGAACCCGGCGATCTCCAGTCGCAGCGCCCCGCCGTGGGAGAACCCCGGCACGAACGTCAGCTGCATCGTCCCGGCGACCTCGGCGCGCTCATCGCGGACGACGGCGAGATAGTGGGCGCGATCCCGAGTGATCGCGGCATGGAGCCGGTCGAGCACCTCGGCGCCGGGAGCATCGCCGTCCAGGAGAGTGAGGATCGCGGGCACGTCACCGCGGCGGGCCCGTGAGACGCGGAACTCCTCGCCGGCCACGCGCAGGGCGTCGCCTGAGGAGGTCGCGGCGATGTCCTGCATCCGGGCGACGAGCGCATCGAGCCACCCGCCGACGTTGGCACGGGCCTGCTCGGAATCGGGGTACCGGCAGCGCAGGTGGAGGCCGTTCTCGTCGAGGATGAACCACAGCATCACCCCGTCGGTTCGGATCGTCGCGCCCACGTACTGGGCGTCGAGTCCCGTCGAGTCGATGCGCACCGGCAGCCTGCGCAGGTCGAGCCAGGAGATCGCGAACATCCCCGGGGCCTCGGGCATGCCGCCCCACGGTGCGAGGACCTCGGCGAGGGGATGGGAGCCGAGGTCGATGGCCTCCCGCACCGCTGCCGCGCTCGCCCGCGGGGCCGGGTCGGTGATCTCGAGGACCGAGTTCGTGATGAACCAGCCGACGGCGTCGTTCCAGCGCTCCTCATACCGGCTGTGGACGGGGAAGACCGCGCGCAGCGGGCCTCCGCCGACCTCGCGGGTGATCTCCGCCATCGCCGAGAGCGCCAAGGTCAGCGTCGAGACACCCTCGGCCCGGGCCTCGGCGGAGAACGCCGCCGAGGAGTGGACGTCGAAGACATCGCGGACGACGACCCGCTCGAGGTGCGCGGTCGAGTCGCCCAGGGGGAGCGGGAAGCGGGGCATGAAGCCACCACCGGCCTCGAGGATCTCCCGCCACCGGGAGCTCACCCGCTCCGGCGGGGGTCCCGGTTCGGACAGGGCCAGGGTGTGCTCGTAGAACGCCGGGGCAGGACCGAGATCGGGGTCCTCGCCGACGGCGATCGCCGAGAGCGCGGAGAGGAGATCGCGGGCGATGACGAGCATCGACCACATGTCGACGTGCGCATGATCGGCCCCGATGATGACGGTCGACCCGGCCGCGGTCTCGAGCACGCAGAGGCGGTGGGAGGGCCGGGCGAACGGGGTGCACGCCTCATCGAGGACGCTGCGCAGGGCGCTGTTGACGGCCTCGCCCTGGGCGATCGCATGCTCACGCCAGCGCCCTGAGAGGAGCTCGACCTCGGCCAGACCCACCTCGTTGTCGTCATCGGTGAAGAACGCCGTGCGCAGGGTGCCGTGCCGCTGCATGACCGCCCACCAGGCGACGGCGAGAGCATCGCGGTCGACATCGCCGGGCAGGCGCAGCGAGAGCGCCATCCACGATCCGGGGCGCGCTCCGGCGGCCACATGCCGCTGCTGGTCGAACGAGATCGGGCGCCTGCGTCCGAGCGGCCCGGTCACGACGTCGTAGCCGTAGAGGCGGCCGAACGGGAGGTTGAGGTGAGACACGTTGGTCAAACGCATGTCGCTACTCTAACGTGAGAGCCACGGCAGGGAGCCGCAGGTGGGGAGGTCTGGTCCGTGATGTCGAGACATGCCGTCGACGGTGCCGACATCGCCGCCGAGCTCAGCGACGAGGGCGGACGAGCTGTCGTCCAACTCCACGGTCTGACGTCGTCGCGAGCTCGCGACCGCGTGCTCCACCTCGACCTCGGCGTCGGTCTCAGCGGCACCCGTCTGCTGCGCTATGACGCGCGCGGCCACGGGGAATCGACCGGCCGGAGCGCGGCCATCGACTATCGCTGGTCCCGTCTGGCCGTCGACCTCCTCACGCTTCTCGGCCTCCACTTCCCCGGGGAGACGGTTCACGGCGTCGGCCCGTCGATGGGCGCCGCCACCCTCCTCCACGCCGCGGTGGCCGACCCGCGGCGCTTCTCCGGTCTCACCCTCGTCGTCCCGCCCACGGCCTGGCAGACGCGTCCGGCGCAGGCCGAGGTCTACCTCGAAGCGGCCGACCTCGTCGCCGGCGGCGGCTTCGCCGAGTACCTGGCCGTCGGGGCGAGCGCCGTCCGACCCCCTGCGCTCGCCGACGCACCGGAGACCACTCCGCAGGTTCCCGAACGTCTCCTGCCCGCAGTGCTCCGCGGGGCCGCGGCCAGCGACCTGCCCGCCACCGAGGCGCTCGCCGGGGTGGAGACGCGCACGACGATCCTCGCGTGGGCCGATGACCCCGCCCATCCGCTCTCCACGGCCGAGGCGCTCCACGCCGTGCTTCCGCACTCCGAGCTCATCATCGCCCGGACACCGGCCGACCTCGCTGAGTGGCCGGGGGTGCTCGCCGCCGATGTGGCTCGACACCAGGACTGATGGCTGGGATCACTGTCTGCTCAGCGGTGTCAATCGGACGGCGGGGCTTCCTGCGGCCGGTGGGCTAGCGTCGAACCCCGAATCACGAGGTCGGGAGTGATGAGTGATTCAGACGGCGGAGTTCCTTGTGCTCCGAGAAGTTCGAGCACGGCAAGGGCCGACAAGCGACCGATCTCTCGGTTCTGCGGGTCCACCGAAGTCAATGAGATGCGATTGAGGTCGGCAAGTGGGATGTTGTCGAACCCGACGACGGCGAGTTCGTCCGGTACGACCACGCCTGCATCATCGGCAGCAGCGAGAACTCCGATCGCTGAAATGTCGTTGACGCAGACGACGGCGCTGGGCCGCCGGTCCCGGCTGAGAAGGTCATTTGCCGCGCGATAGCCCTCAGCTTCCGAAAAGCCCGCCGGCTCGACCACTGCTTGCAATCCGCGGGATTCCATCTCTGTGATGAAAGCCCGGGCTCGTCCGGCGGAGACCGCTCCGCCTCGACCGCCGATGAATCCGATTCTCGTATGGCCCAGTGAGACGAGATGGTCGACGGCGAGCTCCATGCCTTTAGCGTCGTCCATGCGCACAGAGGAGTGTTCGGTGTTCGGCCTGGGTGCTGCACTTGCGTACACCGTTGGTATTCCGCGGAACATCGCCTCCTCTTCCGGCACCGTTCCGACGACGATGAGTGCCTTCGGGCGCAGATCCTGCAGCATGCGAACAACCCGCGGATCGATGCGACCGTAGCTGTTCGGAAGGTCATCCGAGTCGGTGATCGCGGCGCTGGTGATCAGCCCGTATTCGCCGTTGAGATCTAGCTCTTGACGGACTGCCTCGGCGATCTCGGCAAAGATCGGGTTGCGCAGATTGACGACGAGGATTCCGACGAAGGGCGCGGAGTCCCTGGCCAACGAACGAGCCAGGAAGTTCGGCTCGTAGCCGAGAGCCTGAGCGGCTTCGAGGATGAGTTCCCGGCGCTGAGGACCGACCTTCTGTGGATCGGTGAAAGCGAGTGAGACCAGTGATTTGGAGACTCCGGCGCGCGCGGCGACATCGCGGATTGTGGGCCGTGACCGCTGACCCGACGCAGAATCTGCCCCCGTGTTCGCCATGACAACATCATCACACACGCAGGATCTCCGCCTGATGGACGGGCGATCCGCGACAGCGCGAAATCGGATCCGCGCTAGGGGGTTGACAGCATGAGGCGGGTCACACTAAGTTCGCATTGTCTCCGTATTGGACCGGTCCAAAAGTGCCTTGCGGAACTTCTTGCAAACGAATTGGACCGGTTCAAAGTGGAGGGAATGCAATCGAGCTGGAAGTTTGGAGTACGCGATGGTGCGTCATGAGTTGCTCATCGGTGGACGGTGGCAGCGCGGCAGTGGGCCGGGGGCGATGCGCGACGTCGTCTCGCCTTACGATCACCGTGTCGTGGGGCAGTGTTCGATCGCCGGCGCCGACGATGTCAATGCGGCTGTCGAAGCTGCGGTCGTCGGGGCTGAGACGTGGCGGGCCACTCCTGCGCACGAACGCTTCTCGATTCTCATGCGCGCTGCGGACCTGGCCGACGAACGAGCCGAGGAGATCGCACAGACGCTGTCGGCAGAGAACGGCAAGACGCTCAAGGAGGCGCAGGGGGAAGCCAGCCGTTCGGGATCGATCATCCGACTGGCCGCGTTCGAGGGCACCCAGCTCTACGGCGAGAGCCTTCCGCTCGATGCCAATCCCGGAACCGGGCTCGACAAGGTCGGCTTCACTCTGCGACAGCCCGTCGGCATCGTCGCTGCGATCACGCCTTTCAACTACCCCGCCTTGCTCGTCAATCACAAGATCGCCCCGGCGCTGGCTGCAGGCAACGCCGTCATCCTCAAACCGGCCAGTACGACACCGCTCACGGCACTGGCCCTGGCCGAGTGTTTCGTCGATGCGGGACTTCCGGAAGGAGTGCTCTCAGTGCTCACCGGACCCGGGGGAGAAATCGGCGACAGGCTTTCTTCGGACCAGCGGATCAGGAAGGTATCCTTCACGGGATCCACTGCAATCGGCCGCCATATTGCGGAAGTGGCCGGGGTGAAGAAGCTCTCGCTCGAGCTGGGTTCGTCGGCCCCTGTCGTAGTTCTGCCGGATGCGGATATCCCGCTCGCTGCCGCGGCCGTCGCCGCCGGCGGCTACACGAATGCAGGCCAAGTCTGCATCTCGGTCCAACGTGTCATCGTCCACGAAGCGGTGCACGGCGATTTCCTCGACGCCCTCCGCGCCGAGGTCGCTCAACATCGCACCGGTGATCCGAGCGCGGCTGAGACAACAGTCGGAACACTGATCTCCGAACGCGAAGCGACGCGCGTCCATGAGTCCATTCTGCGCGCCGTTGAAGACGGCGCGTCCTTGGAACTCGGCGGCGATCGATCGGGAGCCATTGTCGAGCCGGCGATCGTCAGCGGAGTCGATCCCCACTCGCGTTTCGCGCAGGAGGAGATCTTCGGACCCGCTGTGGCCGTGACCGATGCACCTGATACGGCGACTGCGATCGCTCTGGCGAACACGACCGAGTACGGCCTATCCGCCGGCATCTTCACCAATGACATCGACGCCGCCATCCGATACATGCGCGACGTCGACGCCGGAAGCATCCACATCAACTGGACGCCTCTCTGGCGAGCGGATCTCATGCCATACGGGGGACTCAAAGCCAGCGGAATCGGCAAAGAGGGACCGCGGGCCGCAGTCGAAGAGATGACGGAGGCGAAGACTGTCGTCCTCCACGGTCGGCCGTGGCGGTCGTAGCCCGACCCATCGAACAGCGAATCCATGCCGATCACCCAGCACCATTCGAGTCAACAGGGAGCACCAATGAAGAACGAACCGACAGTGCGACTGACCGTTGCTCAGGCCGTCGTCCGCTACCTCATCAATCAGCATTCTGTGCTCGATGAGCATCGACAGCGCTTCATTCCCGCGGCCGCCGGAATCTTCGGACACGGCAATGTCGCCGGATTCAGTCAGGCATTCGCCCAGTACGCCGACGACATGCCGTTCATCCAGGGACGCAACGAGCAGGCGCTCGGCCACGCCGGCACTGCCCTCGCGAAAGCCAGCAGTCGCCTTCAGACATTGGCGGTCACTGCCTCAATCGGCCCGGGCGCTATGAATCTTGTGACAGCCGCCGCGACCGCGACAGTCAATCGACTGCCGCTGCTTCTGCTCCCCGGAGACACCTACGCCACCAGACGACAGGGGCCCGTGCTTCAGGAGCTCGAGAACCCGCAGGATCCCAGCTTGAGCGTCAACGACGCGTTTCGGCCGGTGTCGACATTCTTCGACCGCATCACACGTCCCGAACAGCTCGTCACCGCATTGCCCAAGGCATTCCGTGTGCTCGCCAACCCTGTCGAGACCGGCGCCGTCGTTCTCTCATTGCCTCAAGACGTCCAATCCCACGCCTTCGACTACCCGTTGGAGATGTTCTCTCCCCGGGATTGGGAGATCCGACGCACCATCCCTCAGCCAACTGACATCGCAGCAGTCGCAGGACTCGTCGCCTCCTCGACCAAGCCGCTCATCATCGCTGGGGGAGGGGTTCTCTACTCGCAGGCGCAGACAGCTCTGGCCCGATTCTCCGACGCGACGGGAATCCCTGTTGCGGAGACGTTCGGCGGCAAGGGAGCCGTGCAGAGGGCGGCACCGTGGGCGCTCGGCGGGATCGGACTGGAGGGGAACCCTGCAACGAATCGGCTCGTCGCGGAGTCCGATCTCATTATCAGCGTGGGCACCCGACTGACTGACTTCGCAACGGGATCGCAGACGATGTTCGCGAACCCCGAAGTGCGCTTCGCGTCGATCAACATCGCAGAACTCGACGCGATCAAGCAGGGTGCTGCCGCCGTCGTGGCAGATGCCCGCCTCGGCATCGATGCGCTCGCAGAATCCCTAGGCGGCTATCGGGTCAGCGGGTCGTGGGCAGACGAGATCGCTGCACACAAGGAGCGGTGGGCTCCGATCCGCCAGGCCGCCCTCGACCCCGACACGCAGTTCGACAAGGACGCAGCTGAGCACGCCCACCTCAACATTCCCGACACGGACGCCGTAATCACCCAGGGCCAGCTAATCGGTCTTCTTCAGGACCACGCCCGTCCCGGAGACACCATCATCGCCGCAGCCGGAGGTCCGCCCGGTGACCTCCTCAAAGTCTGGGACGCCACGGATGATCGCCATTGTCACCTGGAATTCGGATTCTCCTGCATGGGATACGAGATCCCAGCCGGCATCGGTGTCCGCCTCGCTGATCCGCAGAGTACCGGGCGGGTCACGGTCTTCATCGGCGACGGCACGTTCCTCATGAACCCCACGGAGATCCTCACGGCTGCCCAGGAACGCCTCGACATCACCTACGTGATCTCCGAAAACCACGGATTCCAGGTGATCAGGCGCCTGCAGATGATGAAGTTCGGCGAGCAGTTCGGCAACGACTTCCGATACCGCAACGATGAGGACCGCAGACTGTCCGGAGATTACCTCCGCATCGACCTGCGGGAGATCGCCGAAGGCCTCGGCGCTCAGACCTACAGAGTCGAGACCTCAGATGAGGTGCGCGATGTCCTCGAACGGACCCGTTCGGCACGCGGTCCTGTCGCCATCGTCGTTCCGACGATTCCCCTGGTTGATCTGCCCGGGTCGGAAGTGTTCTGGGACGTCGCTCCCGCCGAAGTCGCCGAACAGGCAGGAGTGCATGAACTCCGAGCCGACTACGAACAGGGATTGGAGAAGCAGCGATGGCACGTGTGAGCACGTTCCGGACACCACTCGATCAGGGAGCACTCGCCGGCCGCATCCGCAAGGGGGAGACGACTTTGGGATCCTTTGCAGGCTTGGGATCGGCTATGGCCGTGGAAGTGCTGGCGGCGTCAGGGCTCGACTGGGTGCTCATCGATCTCGAGCACGGGGGCGGAGACGAACGATCTGTCGGCGATGCCGTGAGCACGGCAGGAGCCTACGGCACTCCAGTGCTGGTTCGTGTCGAGACGCCTGACCGAATCAGGATCGGTCGGGTCCTCGATGCCGGAGCCGCAGGTGTCATGCTTCCCCGAGTCGACTCTGCCGAGGAGGTCGAAGCGATCATCCCGCACCTGCACTATCCGCCCACAGGAGATAGGGGAGTGGCCACGTACAACCGGTCGGTCCGTTGGGGAATGGACCGAGAAGCGTTGTCGGCGGCGAACGGCGATGTCCTCACCATCGTCCAAATCGAAACCGTCGGGGCACTCGCCGATGTCGACGCGATCGCCGCGCATCCGGACGTCGACGTGGTCTTCGTCGGTCCGCTCGATCTCTCCTACGCCCTGGGAGTTCCCTTGGACTTCGACGCACCCGAGTTCCAGGAGGCGCTGTCGGCCGTCGTGACCGCCGCGCGACGACATGGCACTGCCGCAGGAATCCTCTGCGCCGATGCCGACGCGGCTGCCATGCGAGCAGATCAGGGATTCAGCTTCCTGCCGGTGGGCTCGGATTCCACTCTCCTGGCCGCCGCAGCTCAGAACCTCGTCTCAGTGTTGAGACCCTGAGCCGCACCTACGTCAACCTCACTCTGCTACCTAAGGAACTGCCTTGAGCACCATGAACACTCCACAGCACGAAATCGGCGTCGGACTCATCAGCGTCGGCTGGATGGGTCAGCTCCACAGCCGCGCCTACTCCAGTCTTTCGGTCGTCTACCCCGAACTCGGCATCAGGCCGCGCCTCGTCATCGCCGCCGACACAAACCGGGACCGCGCCGACTACGCCGTCGATGTGCTCGGCTATGAGTCCGCCACAACGGATTATCACGAGGTCCTGGAACATCCCGACGTCGACGTTGTCTCCGTCTGTGCACCGAACTTCCTACACGAGGAGATCGGCACAGCTGTCGCCAGAGCAGACAAGTCCCTGTGGATCGAGAAGCCGGTGGGGCGGTCCGCCGAAGAGACGGAAACGGTGGCGCAGGCCGCAGACGATGCGGGCATCGTCACCGCCGTCGGCTTCAATTATCGCAATGCTCCTGCCATCGAATATGCCCGTCGGATCATCGCCGAAGGTCAGCTCGGTCGGATCATCAATGTACGGGGAGCATTCTTCGCCGACTACTCTTCTGAACCCAACGGTGCACTGTCATGGCGTTTCGTGCGCAGACTCGCCGGTTCGGGCGTGCTCGGCGACCTGCTCGGTCACTTGACCGATCTCGCTCACTACGTCGTCGGTCCCATCGACCGAGTCACAGGGGTGTCGAACACCGCCTACGCCGAACGGCCCAAACTCGAAATGGGCAGCGGCACGCATTTCTCCGTCGTCGAAGGTGGGGAGATGGCCCCCGTGGAGAACGAGGATTACGCGGGACTGCTCGTGCAGTTCGGCCCCGATGCCCAGGGCGCAGGAGCCGTCGGCACCCTCGAAGCGTCACGCGTGAGCGTCGGACCTCGTGCTGAGTACTCTTTCGAGGTCTACGGGACTGAGGGTTCTCTGCGGTGGAACTTCGAGAGGATGAACGAGCTCGAACTGGCTCTGGGATATCGCGGACCCCATGTCGGCTTCACGCGGATCATGGCCGGCCCAGAATTCGGAGACTTCTCGAAATTTCAGCCCGGGGCCGGCACCTCGATGGGCTACGACGATCTCAAGGTCATCGAGGCGAAGAAGTTTCTGCTTGCCCATATCGGAGCAGATTCCGCACATGCCGACGTCCATGACGCGTTGGCGGCCAATAGGGTCGTCTACGCAGCTGAGCAAGCTATCGCCGACGAGAACTGGCAGTCTGTCGAGCAGGTCGAAGGTACCTCGGCGGCCGTGAAGCAGGGATGGGCAGCTTCGGAGACGGCGGTGACCCATGACTGAGACGATGACCGTCGTCGGCCTGGGGCCGGTCCCGAGCGATGTTGTCGCACCCGTGCTCGGACCGGGAGTGCGATTCGTTCCGACCCCCGACGATGCCGAACTCCGGCGAGCTGCAGGAGCCATCGTCCGGGCCGCAGTCAGGGTGGGGCCAGCCGAACTCGATGACATGCCCGAACTCAGAGTCATCGCCCGCACCGGGGTCGGGGTCGACGACATCGATATCGCTGCCGCCAGTCACAGGGGCATCCCGGTAGCCGTGACGCCGGGTGTGAACTCCACCGCCGTCGCTGAGGGAGCGCTCGCCCACATCCTCCATCTGGTGAAGTCGCTCGGGCAGCTGACCGACCTTGTGCGCTCCGACCAATGGTCGGCCCGCACGGAGGTGCCCGTCGGTGATCTCGATGGGGCGAGCCTGGGTCTTGTCGGCTTCGGGAATATCGGGAAGCGCGTGAAGGCACTCGCCGAGGCTTTCGGAATGACCGTGCGCATCTACGATCCGATCGCCGAGGTTCCTTCCGCCAATCGTGTGGACACGTTCGAGGAGATCGTTCGGGGCTCCGATGTCATCTCCCTGCATGTGCCATTGACCGAGAGCACTCGGCACATGGTCAATGCCCGAATGATCGAACAGATGAAGCCGGGCACGATTCTCGTCAACACCAGCCGCGGCGGACTCGTGGACGAAGACGCGGCGCTGGAGGGTCTCGAATCGGGGAGACTCGCCGGAGTCGGCTTGGACTCGTTCGACCCGGAGCCGCCCCGACCGCATCCCCTCTACCAGCATCCCCGAACGGTGCTCACCCCACATGTCATGGGGTTGACGACAAAATCGAGTCGCGCGACCTTCGTCGCTGCGGCACAGGCAGTGAGGAACGTGCTCGAGGGTGGACGTCCAACTGCAGTGGTCAACGCCGCCGACCTCAGCTTCGGCGGTCCCCTCACACAGAACGGAGTCCGATGATGGCCGATGTCAGGATTGCAGCTGCCCCGATCTCCTGGGGAGTCTGCGAGGTCCCCGGGTGGGGCTATCAACTCGCGCCCGACAGGGTGCTCACGGAGATGCAGGAGCTCGGATTCGACGCCACTGAGTTCGGGCCGGAGGGCTTCCTGCCAGTCGATCCCGAGACCAGAGCAGAGCTCCTGAATCGTCATTCCATGCGTTCGGTCGGAGGCTTCGTCCCGGCAGTCATCCACGACCCGGAGGTTGATCCTCTCCCGCAGATCGAAGCGGAACTGCGTTCGTTCGTCGCTGCCGGAGCGGATACCCTCGTCCTCGCGGCGGCCACCGGAATCGACGGCTACGATCACGTCAGGCCGCCCCTTGATGACGACGGGTGGCAGACCCTGTGCGCAAACATCGACAGAATCGTCTCGCGAGCGGCCGCAGATGGCGTCAGGGTTGCACTTCATCCTCACGTAGGGACGATGGTGGAGACTGCGGACGATGTCGATCACGTCCTCAACGGCAGCGCCGTCGACATCTGCTTCGACACCGGACACATGTTCATTGGGGGCATCGACCCGCTGGCCTTCGTCAAGGACCATGCCGAACGGATCTCCCACGTTCACCTCAAGGACGTCTCGCTCTCCCACGCCCGACAGGTGCGCGCCGGGGACTCGACATACTACGACGCGGTCGTCGGTGGAATGTACAGGCCGCTGGGCCAAGGAGATATCGACATTCGTGCGATCGTGACCACTCTGGTCAAAGCCGGCTTCGACGGGTGGTTCACTCTCGAACAGGACACCGTCGTCGTTGCCGACCCAGAAGCGGGCGACGGGCCGATGACGCAGGCGCGGGAGAGCCTTGACTATCTTCGATCGATCGTGAGGGAAGTCCGATGAGCATGCGCATCGGGGTTGTCGGACTCGGTCGGATCGGACAGCTCCACGCGCGCAACGTCGTCCTGGAAGCCCCCGACGCTGAGCTGGTGCTCATCGGCCGCAGCGTGGACCGGCTCGACGCAACGCGGAAGTCGCTCACCGTCTCGCTCTCGGCTGAAAGCGAGGTCGAAGCGGAACCGAAGATCTCCATGCGGACGCTGTCAGACGCGTGGGCCGATGGTCTTGACGGAGTGATCATCTCGACCTCGACCGGTACGCATCCGGACCTGACTCGGTATGCCGTCGAGCATGGCGTACCCTGCCTCGTCGAGAAGCCTCTGAGTCTCGACCTGGCTGAGATCCCCCAGCTGTCTGAACAGCTCGAGTCGCACGGAGTGCCGATCATGGTCGCGTTCCACCGGCGATACGACGAGGGTCATCAGAGGCTGCGGCAGCGCATCCGCAGCGGCTCCATGGGCCCGATCCGCCTGATTCACGCCGTAAACCATGACCACCGACACGTTGATCCCGACTACATCCCGCATTCAGGGGGCATATGGCGTGACCTCCTCATCCATGACTTCGACACCATTCCCTGGCTTCTCGACGACCGGCCTGTGTCCGTCTACGCCACCGGGGGCGTCCTCGATGCCGAGGTCTACTCAGATTGCGACGATTTCGACACCGCATCGGCGGTGATCACGTTCGCCTCAGGAAGCCAGGCGCTTGTCAGCGGCGGGCGCAATGTGGCGTCAGGACAGGACGTCGCCACATCGGTCTACGGCAGCGACGCGGCGTTCTCCGCTGGTGTCGATGACCATACACCGGTTGAACCTCTCGAATCCGGCACAGCACCCTCGGTGACCACGTACGAAGACTTCATGGATCGCTTCGCGGCGACATTCCGTGGTGAGATCAGGCACTTCCTCGCCATGGTGCGAGGGGAAACGGACTCGCTCACTCCGCCATCGGCGGGAATCGTCGCCGCTCGACTGGCCATGGCGGCAGAGGAGTCCGCGCGCACGGGACGACCGACCCGAATCGAGTGGTGACGAATCCACTGTGCCTCCCTCTCCGTCCATGCAACCCTTTTCCACCACAAGGAGAACCCACCAATGTCCAGCGAACAGCTTCGCTTCGGCCTGATCGGAACCGGACGCATCGGCAAGGTCCACGCCGCCAGCATCGCAGCACTGCCGGAAACCGTCCTGACCTGGGTCGTCGACCCCCACCTCGCAGGTGCCGAGCGGATCGCCGCCGAGCACGGAGCCTCCGCCTCGGCGGAGCCCCGCCGGGCGTTCGATTCAGGCGAAATCGACGCCGTGATCGTCGCCTCCCCCACTTCGACTCATGCCGGCCTCATCGCCGAGGCCATCGAGGCGAAGATCCCCATCCTGTGTGAGAAGCCCATCGATCTCGACATCGAGCGAGTCGACGAGTTGGCTCCGATGGTCGAGGAATCCGACGTCCCCTTCGCCGTGGGCTTCAACCGGCGATTCGATCGCAGCTTCGCCGCCGCAAGGGAGCGCCTTCTGGCCGGTGACGTCGGCGACCTCGAACAGCTCATGATCATCAGTCGTGACCCGGCCCCACCGACGATCGAGAACCTTCGGACGACCGGAGGAATGTTTCGCGATCAGACCATCCACGACTTCGACATGGCGCGGTTCTTCGCGCCCGACATCGTCGAGGTGTTCGCCACCGGGTCTCAGATGTTCGACGAAGGAGCAGCCGAGCTCAGCGACTTCGACACCGCTACGGTGCTCATGCGCACGGCTGGGGGTGCCCAGATCACGATTGTGAACTCGCGGCACAGCGCGATCGGCTACGACCAGCGCATCGAGGTCTTCGGCGGCCGGGGAATGCTCGAAGTCGGCAACGCCGGAACGAGCCTCCTCAGGTACTCGAACTCCTCGGCGGTACAGGCGGGAGCCCCGTTCCAACACTTCTTCCTCGAACGCTATGCCGAGGCCTACGTCGACGAGCTTCGCGAGTTCTGCAAGCTGGTTCGTGGAGAAGCCTCGAGATGTTCGACGTTCGCCGACGGCCGGGAGGCGCTCGTCCTCGCCAATGCCGCAGGACTTTCAGCGAGGGAAGGACGTGCAGTCAAGATCGACCGCGGCGCCTGAGCGCCGACCCGGGTCAGCGCTCAGGCGCAACCCGCAGTGCAAAGAAGCACCCAGCATAGGAGACCACCATGGTTGCCAACTCAGTAATGTCGAACGACTCGGCGCTGCCGACAATGCCCAAGACCGGTCCTCACCGGAAGCGGATCGGTCTAATTTCAATCATCGCGTGTTTCGGAGGATTGCTCTTCGGTTATGACACCGGTGTCATCAACGGTGCTCTCCGCCCGATGTCCCAGGAACTGGGTCTGACAGCGGTCAGCGAGGGAGTGGTGACGAGCTCCCTCGTCTTCGCTGCCGCTGTCGGCGCGGTGTCGTGCGGAAAGATCTGTGACATGATCGGGCGCCGGCGGACTATCCTCATGCTGTCGGGTCTGTTCTTCTTCGGAACACTTGTCGTTGTCTTCGCGCCGAACCTGGAGGTGCTCGTCGCCGGGCGAATCATGCTCGGTCTGGCAGTCGGCGGTGCGTCGATCGTGGTTCCCGTCTACCTCTCCGAACTTGCACCCTACGAGATCCGTGGCTCGATCAGCGGACGCAACGAAGTCGCGATTGTCTCCGGCCAGCTGGCAGCCTTCGTCGTCAACGCCATCATCGGCAATGTTTGGGGACACATCGACGGCATCTGGCGCGTGATGTTCGCCGTCTGCGCGCTGCCGGCGATCTGCCTGTTCATCGGAATGCTGCGGATGCCGGAGTCGCCGCGATGGCTTGTCGAACACGACCGACACGAAGAGGCGTTGGCTGTGCTGCGAACCGTGCGTACCGAAGAGCGTGCCGTCGCGGAACTCGGTGCTGTGGAGCAGGTTGCCGAAGCCACCACCGGTGACCAACGAGTCGGTTACCGGAAATTCGTCTTCAACAAGTGGCTGATCAGGATCGTTCTCGTCGGCATCGGTGTCGCCGTGTGCCAGCAGCTGACCGGCATCAACTCGATCATGTACTACGGACAGATCGTCCTCATCGAGTCCGGTTTCGCGGCGAATGCGGCCCTCATCGCGAACATCGCCCCCGGAGTCGTGGCAGTGATCGGAGGATTCGTCGCGCTGTACATGATGGACCGAGTCGACCGCCGCACGACCTTCCTCATCGGACTCACGCTCACGACGACCTTCCATCTGCTCATCGGACTGTGCTCGATGTACATGTCTGAAGACAACCCCCTCCGTGCTTGGGTGATCCTCGCCCTCATCGTCGGCTTCGTCGCTTCGATGCAGACTTTCCTGAACGTTGCGGTCTGGGTATGGCTGGCCGAGGTGTTCCCTCTGCCCATGAGAGGCGTCGGCATCGGCATCTCGCAGCTCTTCGGGTGGGGGATGAACGGGGTTATCGCTCTGGTCTTTCCCTCTATGGTCGCTGCGATCGGCATTTCCGGAGTGTTCTTCGTGTTCGCCGGGGTCGGGGTCATTGCCCTGATCTTCGTCGCCACCCAGGTTCCCGAAACACGGGGCATCTCATTGGAGAAGATGGAAGAGGGGATAGAGTCGGGAATGGCCTATGACTTCCGGGGTTGGAAGAAGCTGAGAGACGAGTCATGACCGAACCTGCGTTGATCGCCTCGTGTTGGACCAGCGCCGGAGACACTGCGCCGCTGCGCGCTTCCGAACTGAGCCCATACGATGCCCAGACGCGTGTCCGGGAGGTGTCGGCATCTGGATGGGAGGGCCTGGGCTTCGTTCTCGACGATCTGCGCCGTGTGCGGGCTTCCATCGGCTACGACCGTTTGGCTGACGACATCAGATCGTCGGAGCTGACGCACGTCGAAGTCGAGTTGTGCTCCGGATGGTGGACCGACGATGGGGCTTGGCGGCGGGACTGGGATGATCTGCTCGACGCTGCGCAGTCTCTCGGTGCGTCGTTCATCAAAATCGCGACCGCAATGGCACCGCAGGTCGATGACCTCGAACCGTTCGTCAAGCCCCTCCGGCGTCTGGCGATCGAAGCCGAAGCGCACGGAACACGCGTGGCATTGGAGCCCTTCCCGTTCGGAATGATCGCAACGGTCCCGCAGGGTGCTCAGCTCATCGATCAAGTCGCGCACCCGGCCGCTGGTCTCATCATCGATTTCTGGCATGTGTTCCGTGCGGGAACGTCGTTTGCCGAGTTGTCTGAGAGTGTGAACGCTGACGTTGTGTTCGGTGTCGAACTCTGTGACGCAGACGCCGAGGTGGTCGGCACACTCTTCGAAGACACCCGGGACAACCGCAGACTCATCGGGGAGGGGGTGCAGGACGTGGCCGGCTTCGTCGAGACGATGCGTGCCATCGGCTTCGCTGGCCCGTGGGGAGTGGAGATCCTCTCAGCGGAGCATCGACAGCGACCCTTGCGCGAAGGGCTGGAACTGGCACGGACCACGACACTGTCAGCTTTCAGATGACCCGGACACCGGCCGACCTTGCTGAGTGGCCGGGGGTGCTCGCGGCCGATGTCGCGCGCGCAAACCCGTGACGTCAGGGGCGACCGGGACTAAGCTGGTGGCCGTGAGCCCGACCTCACGGGCTGAAGTGGGCTCCGAGCCGACTGTGGAGGAGATCGACGATGATCGACACACGTATGAGGGACTGGCTGCTCGACTCCGATCCGGCGCTGCGCTGGCAGGTCGAGCGCGACCTCCTCGGGGCCGACGAGGACACCTGGCAGGCCACCCGGGCCGCAGTCGCCACCGAGGGGTTCGGGCGCGACCTGCTCGCGCGGCAGGACCCCGACGGCCAGTGGGCCGGGGGTCCGTTCTTCCCCGCCGACTTCAGCTGGGAGGGTGAGCAGCCGTGGACGGCGACGACGTGGGCGCTCAAGGATCTGCGCGAATGGGGCATCGACGCCGAGGTGCTCGCCGGGACCGCGGAGAAGCTCGCGCCCGTGCGGTGGGAGTTCAAGGACCTGCTGTACTGGGGTGGGGAGGTCGACGTGTGCATCAATGCGTGGACCCTGTCGAACGGCCTGTGGCTCGGCGCCGACGTCGACGGGATCGCCCAGTGGTTCCTCGACCATCAGCTCGACGACGGCGGCTGGAACTGCGAATGGGTCGAGGGCTCGACCCGGTCGTCCTTCCACTCGACCCTCAACGCCCTCGGCGCCCTTCTCGACTATCAGCAGCGCACCGGCGATGTCACACGGGTCGCGCAGGCGCGTGCCGCAGGGGAGGAGTATCTGCTGAAACGCGACCTCTACCGGCGCCTGAGCACCGGCGAGCCATTCTCGATGAACGCGTTCAGTCTCGCGCACCCTAGGCGCTGGCACTACAGCATCCTCGCCGCCGCGGACTACTTCCGCGACGCCGCGTTCACCGACGGAACGCGGCCGGATCCGCGTCTGGCCGACGCGATCGAGCGCATCCGGGACCAGCGCCAGGCCGACGGCACATGGCTGCAGGGACACCGGCTGGCCGGCGACGTCTGGTTCCACGTCGACGTCCCCGCGGGCGAACCGTCGAAGTGGGTGACCCTCCAGGCCCTGCGCGTCCTCGACTGGTGGGACGCCGCGAACCCTCCGGGGGCCGCTGACACTGCGGACGCCGCGACTCCCTCCTGAGTCGGGCAACGATCCCCTGCCGAACCCATGCTGCCTCCGCCTCTCATGAGAATATTCGAAAAAATCTTGAGGCTTCGAAAGTTCTCGTGTAGAACTGATGTCACGCGACAACGCAGTCGACTCAGGAGGGCATCATGCCGGAGAGCACCACCAATGAGCACATCGTCGTCATCGGCGGCACCCGCGGCCTCGGACTCGAGATCGCCCGCGCCGCCGTGGCCCGCGGGGACCGAGTCACGGTGACCGGCCGGGACCCGCAGCGCAACGCGGAGCGCGCGGCCGAACTCGGGGAGAACGCGCGCCACGGTGTCTGCGACCTCACCGACTGGGCGTCGCTCCAGGCCTTCTTCGACTCCGTCGACGGGCCGATCGACCACCTCGTCCTCGTCGCCCTCGACCGCGACAACAACGACATCAGGGACTTCCGACCCGACGACAGCGCCCACACCTCGCTGATGAAGAACGTCGGCTATGCGACGAGCGTCCACTACGCCCTGCCGAAGCTCGCCGCCGACGGATCCGTCCTCATGTTCAGCGGCCTGTCGATGTGGCGTCCGTTCCCGGGATCGACGACGATCTCCATGGCCAACGCCGGAGTCGTCGGCCTCGCCACCTCCCTGGCCGTGCAGATCGCACCGGTGCGCGTCAACGTCATCACCCCCGGAGTCGTCGGCGGCACGGACGCCGTCGACAACGCGGACCCCGTGCGCGCCGAAGCCTATGAGGCCGCGCGCCAGCGCACCCCCGGCAAGCGCCTGCCGACCCCGGACAACATCGTCGACGCGTCCTTCGCGCTCATGGACAACCGCGGCATCAACGCCGCCAACCTCGTCGTCGACTCCGCGATGCACACGATCTGAGCGGCAGGAGACGACCACCATGAGAATCGAGACCACCGACGTCCTCGTCGTCGGCGCCGGCCCTGCCGGACTCACCGCCGCCGCGTGCCTGGCCAGGGACGGCATCGACGCCATCACCGTGAGCAAGTTCCCGAGCACCGCGCACACCCCGCGGGCCCACATCACCAATCAGCGGGCGATGGAGATCTTCCGCGACCTCGGCATCGAGGACGAGGTGCTCGCCGCCTCCCTGCCCGGAGACGGCATGGGCACGAACGTCTTCGCCACGAGCGTCGCCGGCCGCGAGCTCGCCCGGATGGACGCCTGGGGGAGCGGACCGGCACGTCGCGCCGACTATGCCAATGCCAGCCCGAGCTCGATGTGCAACATCGGCCAGCACGACCTCGAGCCGATCCTGCGCCGGCGGGCCGAGGACCTCGGCGGCGACCTGCGGTTCTCCACCGAGCTCGTCGCGATCAGCCAGACCGCCGACCACGTCGAGGCCGAGATGCTCGATCGTGCGACCGGTGAGCACTACCTCGTGCGGGCGCAGTACGTCGTCGCCGCCGACGGCGGTCGCAGCCTCATCGCCGAGGAGCTCGGCTTCCCCTTCGAAGGGGAGACCGGTCTCGGCTCGGCGATCAACATCTGGATCGAAGCCGACCTCGAGAAGTATCGCGCACACCGCCCCGGAGCGCTCTTCTTCACGATCCAGCCCGGCCGCGACTTCTGGCTCGGGGCCGGCACCTTCGTCACCGTGCGGCCGTGGACCGAATGGGTGCTCATCGTCGTCTACGACCCCGAGACGGAGACGATCGACACGAGCGAGGACGGACTGCAGGAGCGCATCGGCAAGGTCATCGGCGATCCGAGCGTCGACGTGCGGATCAAAGGGGTGAGCGAATGGCAGATGAACCACCTCGTCGCATCGACCTACCGCCGCGGACGTGTCTTCCTCGCCGGGGACGCCGCCCACCGGCACCCGCCGGCCAACGGCCTCGGCAGCAACACCTCGGTGCAGGACGGGTACAACATCGCCTGGAAGCTCGCGCACGTCGTCACCGGCCTCGCCGGACCCGACCTGCTCGACACGTATGACGCCGAACGCCGGCCCGTCGGCCGCCAGGTCGTCGACCGGGCCCTGGCCAGTGTGCAGGCCTTCGGGCAGGTGCCCTCGGCCCTCGGCTGCCGGATCGGGCAGACCGATGCCGAAGGGCAGGCCGCGCTCGACGAGTTCTTCAGCGACACCCCGGCCGGAGCGGCGAGCCGCAGTCACCTCGACGATGTGCTCGCGCAGAACGAGTACCACTTCAACGCCCACGGTGTGGAGCTCGGTCAGCGCTACGAGTCGACGGCGGCCGTCACCGACGGTGAGCCGATGCCCGCCTACACCCGCGATGCCGAGCTCTACTACCAGCCGACGACGTGGCCGGGCGCCTACCTGCCGCACGTGTGGGTCGTGGCGGACGGACGGAAGGTCTCGACCCTCGACCTCACCGGCGGCGGGGAGTTCACCCTGCTCACCGGGATCGGCGGCAAAGCCTGGGAGGACGCCGCCGAGGCGGTGTCCGCCGACCTCGGCATCCCGCTGCGCACTCGGTCGATCGGTCGCGGTGAGGACATCGACGACGCCTACGGCGCCTGGGCGAAGGCGCGCGAAGTCGGCGACGGCGGCGCCGTGCTCGTCCGGCCCGACCGCTACATCGGGTGGCGGGCTCCGGGCATGGTCGCCGATCCCGAGGCCGCCCTGCGGGAGGCCGCCGCCGCGATCCTCTCCCGCTGACCGCACCACCTGTCCACTCACAGCTCAACCGTTAGGAGACACCATGAACACAGGACTGCTGCTCTTGCGCGGCGTCGTCGGCGGACTCATCCTCGGGCACGCCTCGCAGAAGGCCTTCGGGCTCTTCGGCGGGGGCGGACCCGACGGCACCGCGCCGATGTTCGAGAAGTGGGGCTTCGTCCCCGGCAAGTCGATGGTCAAGCTCGCCGCGACCACGGAGTCCGTCGGCTCCGGGATGCTCCTCCTCGGTGCCGGCACGCCGCTCGGTGCGGCGATGGTCAGCGGCACCCTCGCCGTGGCCGCCTCGGTGAATGCGAAGAACGGCCTGTGGGCGATGAAGGGCGGATACGAGCTGCCGCTGCTCTACGCCGCCGGTGCCGGGGTCCTCGGGTTCACCGGGCCCGGGGAGTACTCCGTCGACGGTGCGCTCGGGCTGACGAAGAAGTACGGCGTCGCCAGCGGACTCGCCTCCCTCGCCCTCGCCGCGGTCCCGGCGACCGCGTTCATCGTGTGGTCGCAGCGCAACCGCGCCGAGGCGGAGGCCGCAGAGGCACGGGCCGCTGACGCCGCCGACGAATCGGTCGTCGTCACCGAGACGGAGACCGTCCCCGCGAACTGACGGGCCGGGCGCGTCGCGATTCCGGCGACGCGCCCGTTTCTGTGCCTGAAAAGCCTGCGCCCGACACTCTGCACCGACCCAGCGGTGCCTCTCACCCCTGGGTGCGGGGAAGGGGCGACGACAGCCCTTCGGAGAGGATCTCCGCCGTCGTCGCATAGTGCGCGCGCAGCGCCTCGGTCGCGGCGTCGACGTCGCCGGCCAGCGCCGCCTCGAGGATCGCGCGGTGCTCGTCGATGCCGTCGCGCTTCGGCTCCCGCTGCACCGCCCAGCGGCGGTAGAGGGCGGTGGCGTCGCGCAGCGACTCGGTCATCGCGAGCAGTCGGGGGCGCCGGCATCCGGCCAGCAGGGCCGCGTGGAAGGCCGTATGCGCCTGCTCCCACTCATCGGACATCGTCCGCGGCGCGTCGGGTGCCGTCATCGGTGTGCGCTCGAGGCGGTGATGGGCGGCGACGAGATCGGATTCCCAGTCGACTCCGCCGTGCTCGATCGCCCCGCGCAGGGCGAGGACTTCGAGGTCGATGCGGGTGTCGGTGAGATCGCAGAGATCCTCGGCGGTCAGCGGCATGACGCGGAAGCCGACCATGGGCTCGGCGACGACGAGCCTCTGCTCCGTCAGCCGCGTCAGACACTCCCTGATCGCGCTCACACTCGCACCGTAGCGCTGCCCGAGATCGGCGAACTTGAGCTTCTGCCCGGGCGCGAAGACGCCGCCGAGGATGTCGGCGCGGATCTGTCCGTGCACCTTGTCGGTGCTCGCCCGTTGACGTGACATGGAGCCACTCTAGCCTATATTCGCAAATGCCGGTGTTGTTCGAACAAACTCCGTGCGCGAACAAACTCCGTGCGCGACCCACTCCCAGCTTAGAAGCTCACGTCGTCCTTGTTGAGTCCCGGGAACAGCACCTCGTACTTCACCATCGCATCCTTGTGGTCGATGAGCTCGACCGTGCCGAAGTACGTCATGTCCTTGACGACGACATCGCAGGGCTCGAAGCCGCTCCACGCCGTGACCTCCATGTCCGTGTCGCACGTGGCCTCCTCGACCTCGAGGTCGAACTTGTTCCTGAAGAGATCGACGAGATCGGCTTCGAGCGAGGCGGCGGGGATCGTGCCGTTGCCGTCGGCGTCGATGTCCATCCCCTCGTCGCTCGCCCACGACTGGGCGCGGGCGGAATCGGCGAAGGGATCCTCCGACGGTGCCCCCTCCGTCGACGCCTCCTCGGATGACCCCGCCTCGGACGAACTCGGCGCGGTCGACCCCGCCCCAGTCGAATCCGGAGTGCTCGGGTCCGCTGAGGACGGTGTGTCATCGGCGGGCGCATCCTTTTCCCCGCCGGCTCCGCAGCCGGTCAGGCCGAGGCTGAGCGCGAGCACGGACGCGGCGACGACGGCGCGCATCCTGGGGGCGGTGAGCATGGGGGACATCGGGACTCCTCGGGTGGGGTGACGGGGTGGGACTGATGCCATTCTCTCCGCGGAACCCCGCGTCCGCGGGCCTGACGATGTGCGCATTCTGCGACATCGGTGTCCGACCCGACGCAACAACGGCCCGACGACGTGCGCCGACGGCACTGTGCGCCGACGACGCCGTGTGACGTCGGCGTTGACCGCGCGAGTCCCGGCTTGGCACGATAAGCCGATGCCCACCCCTGCGCTCGGTCTCATCTCCCACGGCACCTCGTCCCCCGAGGGGCAGGCCGTCATCACCGCCCTCGCCGAGGCGGTCGCCGCCGACGTGCGGCAGCGCGGGATCACTGACACCGTCGTCCTCGGGCACGTCGACGTGCAGGCCCCGGATGTCGCCGAGGTGCTCCGCCGTCTGCCCGCCGACCGGCCGAGCGTGCTCGTCCCCCTTCTCCTCTCCCCGGGCTATCACGTCCATGTCGACCTCGCCGAGGCGGTCACCGCCGCAGGCGGCCCCGCCCCGGACAGTGCCGGCTCCGCCCACGAGGCGGTGCGCGACATCCGCGTCGCCGGCACCCTCGGGCCCGACCCGCGGCTCGCGGAACTCCTCGCACAGCGCATCGGGGCCCTGACCGCCGACGACGAGGTCGTCCTCGTCGCGGCCGGCTCGAGCGACGAGCGCGCCAACGATGCGAGCCGCGCAGTCGGACGCCTCCTCGCCGACCGCCTCGGCCGGCCCGTGCAGACGGCGTTCCTCGCCGGCGAACGCGACAATCTCCGTGACATTGTTGAGCAGAAGTGCCGCCTCGGTGAGCGCCTCGTCGTCGCCAACCTCCTCCTCGCCCCCGGCTACTTCGACGACCTCGCCGCGCGCCTCGTCGACGGCGTCGGCGGACGCCTCGCCGACCCCCTGCTGCACGGCACGTCACCAGCGTCGCCGCTGCTCGTCGACATCGTGCGCGAGCGCATGATGGCAGTCCTCTGAGGCTGCGTCAAGCCCGCCCTGCGGAAACGTCTTCCGCTGTCGCGGACCGTCATATGTCGAAACATGACAGGCTTTGGCCATCCTAATTTGTTGAGCAATTCTGTTAGCCTGTAGCGTGACTGACCAAGCAATCGCACCAGCATGGGGAGTTGGCTATGTCCACAGATGTGGAGCAGCGCGGCGCGAAGCCCGCAGGCAAGGCCGCAGCGCGACCGAAGAAGTCCAACGGACAGTGGAAGATCGACGGTCACGAACCGCTCAACAAGAACGAAGTCGACAAGGCCGAGGACAACGGCCTCAACGTCCGCGCGCGGATCGAGGAGATCTACGCCAAGGGCGGGTTCGCCTCGATCGACCCCGATGACCTGCACGGTCGCTTCCGCTGGTGGGGTCTCTACACCCAGCGCAAGCCCGGCATCGACGGCGGTCGCACCGCCACCCTCGAACCCCACGAGCTCGAGGACGAGTACTTCATGCTCCGGGTCCGCATCGACGGCGGCAAGCTCACGACCGAGCAGCTGCGGACGATCGCTGACATCTCGAACGACTTCGCCCGCGGGTCGGCCGACCTCACCGACCGGCAGAACATCCAGCTCCACTGGGTGGCCATCGAGGACGTCCCGGAGATCTGGCGCCGCCTCGAAGCGGTCGGTCTGCAGACGACCGAGGCCTGCGGGGACGTCCCGCGCGTCATCCTCGGCTCGCCGGTGGCCGGGATCGCCGCCGACGAGCTCATCGACCCGACCCCGGCGATCGAGGAGATCTCCCGCCGCTACATCGGGGATCCGAGCCTCGCGAACCTGCCGCGCAAGTACAAGACCGCGATCACCGGTCACCCCAGTCAGGACGTCGTCCACGAGATCAACGACTGCTCGTTCGTCGCCGTCGAACACCCCGAGCACGGCATCGGCTACGACCTCTGGGTCGGCGGTGCCCTGTCGACCGTGCCCCGCTTCGCCGAGCGCCTCGGCGCCTGGGTCGCCCCCGACCAGGTCGTCGAGACCTGGCTGGGCGTCACGGAGATCTTCCGCGACTACGGGTACCGCCGGCTGCGGAACAAGGCGCGCCTGAAGTTCCTCATGGCCGAATGGGGTCCGGAGAAGTTCCGCGAAGTCCTCGAGACCGAGTACCTCGGCTACGCACTCGCCGACGGTCCCGCCCCGGACAAGCCGCTGACGGCCGGTGACCACGTCGGCGTGCACCGGCAGGCCGACGGGAAGTACTACATCGGGGTGAGCCTCATCGCCGGTCGGGCGTCGGGCACCCTGCTCGGGCAGATCGTCGACCTCGCGGAGAAGTACGGCTCGACCCGGCTGCGGACGACCCCGCACCAGAAGATCCTCCTCCTCGACATCGCAGAGGACGACATCGACGACGTCGTCGCCGGTCTCGACGCCCTCGGGCTCTCGAGCCGGAAGGACCTCTTCCGCCGCTCGACGATGGCCTGCACCGGCATCGAGTTCTGCAAGCTCGCGATCGTCGAGACGAAGCAGACCGCCGCCGATGCCGTCGCGCAGCTCGAGGCCCGTCTCGCGGGCATCGACCTGCCCCACCCGATCAGCCTCCACCTCAACGGCTGCCCGAACTCGTGCGCCCGGATCCAGACCGCCGACATCGGCCTCAAGGGTCAGCTCGTCACCACCGAGGACGGCACCCAGCAGCCCGGCTTCCAGGTCCACGTCGGCGGGGGACTGGCCTCGCAGGACCGCGACGAGGCCGGCCTCGGCCGCACCGTGCGCGGACTCAAGGTCACCGCGGAGAACCTCAGCGACTACGTCGAGAAGCTCGTGCGCCGCTTCCTCGACGGCCGCGGCGAATCCGAGACGTTCTCCGAATGGGCGCACCGCGTCGACGATGAGGAGCTGGTATGAGCACGCGCACCCTCGATGATCTCCGTGCCCTCGCCGAGGCGGGGAACCGGGAGCTCGCCGGTGACCCGGACAACGGGGTGGCCGAAGCCGCCCCCGCCGACGTCATCCGCTGGGTCTCGCGGAACGTCGACACCCGGGCCGCGGCCGTCGCGTGCTCGATGGCCGATGCCGCGCTGCCGCACTTCGTCGCCCAGTACATGCCCGGCGTCGACGTCCTCTTCCTCGACACCGGCTACCACTTCGCCCAGACCTATGAGACCCGCGACGAGGTGGCCCGGACGATGGATGTGCGCATCGTCGACGTCCTCCCCGAGCAGACCGTGGCCGAGCAGGATGCCGAATTCGGGGCCGAGCTCTTCGCCCGCGACCCGGGCCTGTGCTGCGCCCGCCGCAAGGTCGCGCCCCTGAAGAAGTCCCTGTCCGGCTACGAACTCTGGTTCACCGGGGTGCGCCGTGATGAGGCGCCGACGCGGGCGAACACCCCGCTCATCACGTTCGACGAGAAGAACGGCCTCATCAAGGTCAACCCCGTCGCCGCGTGGTCCTTCGACGACCTCCTCGACTACGCCGGCGCCTTCGGCGTGCCGGTCAATCCACTCATGTCCCAGGGCTACCCGTCGATCGGGTGCGAGCCCTGCACGCGTCCCGTCGCCCCGGGGGAGGACCCCCGGGCCGGACGCTGGGCAGGTTTCTCCAAGACAGAATGCGGGCTGCACGTATGAGCATCGACCACCAGGCACCGACGACCCTCGACGTCCTCGAGTCCGAGGCCATCCACATCATCCGCGAAGTCGCCGCGGAGTTCGAGAAGCCGGTCCTCCTCTTCTCCGGCGGCAAGGACTCCGTGACCGTCCTCCACCTCGCCCAGAAGGCGTTCTGGCCGGCGAAGATCCCCTTCGGCCTCCTCCACGTCGACACCGGGCACAACTTCCCGGAGATCCTCGACTACCGCGACCGCACGGCCGAGCGCTTCGGCCTCGAACTCACCGTCGCGAAGGTCCAGGACTACATCGACGACGGACGGCTGCGCGAACGCCCCGACGGCACCCGCAACACCCTGCAGACCCAGCCGCTCATCGACGCGATCGCCGCCGGCGGCTACGACGCGGTGTTCGGCGGGGCCCGCCGGGACGAGGACAAGGCCCGGGCGAAGGAGCGCATCATCTCCCTGCGCGACGCGTTCGGCCAGTGGGACCCGAGCAACCAGCGGCCCGAGCTGTGGAACCTCTACAACGGCCGTCACGTGCCCGGCGAACACGTCCGCGTGTTCCCGATCTCGAACTTCACCGAACTCGACGTGTGGAACTACATCGCCCGCGAGGGCATCGACCTTCCGCCCCTCTACTACGCCGCCGACCGCGAAGTCTTCCACCGTGACGGCATGTGGTGGGCGACGGGAGAGTTCTCCGCCCCGCGCGCGGACGAACCCGTCGTGACCAAGTCCGTGCGCTACCGCACGGTCGGGGACATGAGCTGCACGGGCGCCGTCGAATCCGACGCCGCCGACATCGCCGCCGTCGTCGCCGAGGTGGCCGTGACCACCGTGACCGAACGCGGCGCCACACGCGCCGACGACAGGATCTCCGCCGCCGCCATGGAGGACCGGAAGAAGGACGGATACTTCTGATGACGACCATCGCCCCCACCACCACGAAGACCCTGCTGCGCTTCGCGACCGCCGGGTCCGTCGACGACGGGAAGTCGACGCTCGTCGGCCGCCTCCTCCACGACGCGAAGGCGATCCTCGCCGACCAGCTCGCGCAGGTCACAGCCACGAGCGCCGAACGCGGCTTCGTCGGCGGCGAATTCGACTTCGCCCTCCTCACCGACGGGTTGCGCGCCGAACGCGAACAGGGCATCACGATCGACGTCGCCTACCGGTACTTCGCGACCGACCGGCGCTCGTTCATCCTCGCCGACTGCCCGGGACACGTCCAGTACACCCGCAACATGGTCACGGGCGCGACGACCGCTGATGCCGTCGTCGTCCTCATCGACGCCCGCAACGGCGCGACCGAGCAGACCCGCCGCCACCTCACCGTCGTCCACCGCCTCGGCATCCGCCACGTCATCGTCGCGATCAACAAGATCGACCTCCTCGACTACGATGAGGCCGCCTTCGCCGAGGTGGCCCGTGAGGTCGGTGTGATCACCGAGGAGATCGGCCTCGAGGCACCCCACCTCATCCCCGTCTCCGCGCTCGCCGGGGACAACGTCGCTGCCGCCTCGGCGAACACCCCGTGGTACGAGGGTCCCTCCCTGCTCGAACTCCTCGAGACCCTGCCGAGCATCGAGGAGGACCAAGCCGACCTCGAGCCCTTCCGCCTCGACGTCCAGTCCGTGCTCCGCCCGCAGGGCGGACTCGCCCCCGGACTCGATCCCGAGGACTTCCGCGACTACCGGGCCGTGACCGGGCAGATCACGTCGGGACGGGTCCGCGTCGGCGACGAGATCGACGTCCACCCGGCCGGGATGCGCACGAGAGTGACCGGCATCGACACCGCCGACGGCCCGCTCGAATCCGCCGGAGCCCCGCTCTCGGTGGCGCTGCGGCTGGCCGACGACATCGACACCGCCCGCGGCAGCGTGCTCGCCGCCGCCGGCAGCCTGCCGCCTGTGCGCAAGACCCTGCGCGCCGAGGTCTTCCCCTTCACCGCCGCAGGCCTCCGCACCGGCGACCGAGTGCTCGTCAAGGCCGGGACGACGACCGTCAAGGGCATCATCGGCATCGAATCCCGCCGGAACCTGCTCACGAACGCATCGGAACCCGCCGAGGTGCTCGCCGGCAACGACATCGGCGTGGCCGAGGTGCGGCTGTCCGCGGCGCTCACCCTGCCCGACTTCCGCATCCACGGCCGTGCCGGAGGATTCCTCGTCATCGACGAGCAGACCGGAGCGACCGTGGCCGCCGGCATCCACACCCCCGCCGAGGAGGACGAAGGATGAGCATCGACCGCTTCGCCCCCGGCAGCGTCCTCCTCGTCGGCGCGGGACCCGGGACCCTCGACCTGCTCACGGTTCGGGGACTGCGCGCGCTCGAGACCGCCGACGTCATCGTCGCCGACCGCCTCGGCGCCCGCACCGTCCTCGACGACCTCGCCGCCGAACGGGGAGAGCCGCTGGACGCGGAGATCATCGACGTCGGCAAGACCCCCGGACACCACCCGGTGCCGCAGCAGCGGATCAACGAGATCCTCGTCGAACAGGCCCGCGCCGGCCGCCGGGTCGTGCGACTCAAGGGCGGGGACCCGTTCGTCTTCGGCCGCGGGAGTGAGGAGCTCGCCCACCTCCGGGAGGCAGGGATCGTCGCCCAGGTGGTCCCCGGCGTGACGAGCGCGAACTCGGTGCCCGCGGTGGCCGGGATCCCGCTCACCCACCGCAGCCTGGCTACGACGTACACCGTCGTCACCGGCCACGACCAGCTCAGCGACCTCGGCGGGGGACGCGACCACACCGTCGTCGTCCTCATGGGCATCGGGACGCTCACCCACTCGGCGATGGTGCTCGCCCGCGGCGACCGCGGCGGCGACTGCCCCGTCGCGATCATCGAGGACGGCTACGGCAAGAACCAGCGGGTGACGGTCGGGACGCTGAATACGATCGCCTTCCAGGCCGCACACCGGGGTGTGCGCTCACCGGCCGTCGTCATCGTCGGCGACGTCGTCCGGCTCAGCCCTTACGCCGCCGGTGCCTTCGACCAGAACCACCGACCAGCCCTGACGAGGACCCCATGACCTACATCATCGCCCAGCCCTGCGTCGACGTGAAGGATCGGGCCTGCATCGAGGAATGCCCCGTCGACTGCATCTACGAAGGCGAACGCAGCCTCTACATCCATCCCGACGAATGCGTCGACTGCGGGGCATGCGAACCCGTGTGCCCTGTCGAGGCGATCTACTACGAAGACGACGTGCCCGAGCAGTGGGAGTCCTACTACACCGCCAACGTCGAGTTCTTCGAGACGATCGGCTCTCCGGGAGGTGCCGCCGGCTTCGGCGTGAGCACCTTCGACCACCCCATCATCGCGGCCCTGCCGCCGCAGAACACCGAGGAGTGAGGGCAACTCCCTCACGACCCCGACCCTGACCGGGCACACAGTCGATGTGCCCGACGACGACTGAGGAGAACCATGACCCGTCCTTTCCGTGTGGCTATTGTCGGTGCCGGTCCCGCTGGGATCTATGCGGCTGATCTGTTGACGAAGGCTGAGCGTGATTTCGAGGTGAGCATCGATCTCTTCGAGCGACTCCCAACCCCGTTCGGTCTGGTCCGCTACGGAGTGGCTCCGGATCATCCGCGGATCAAGGGCATCATCAACGCCCTGATCAAAGTCCTCGACCGGGGAGACATCCGCCTGTTCTCCAACGTCGACTACGGCACCGACATCACCTTGGACGAACTCACCGACCGGTATGATGCGGTGATCTTCTCCACCGGGTGCATCACGGATGCGCCTCTGAACATTCCCGGCGTCGACCTTGAGGGCTCGTTCGGGGCGGCGGACTTCGTCAACTGGTACGACTCGCACCCGGATGTCTCCCAGTCCTGGCCGCTCGAGGCCGAGTCCGTGGCGGTGATCGGGAATGGGAATGTGGCCTTGGATGTGGCCCGGGTGCTGGCGAAGCAGGCCGATGACATGCAGGTCACGGAGATCCCGGATCATGTGTATGAGGGTCTGAAGTCCTCGAAGGTCACCGACGTCCATGTGTTCGGCCGCAGGGGTCCGGCACAGGCGAAGTTCACCCCGCTCGAGCTGCGGGAGCTCGGGCATGTGCCGGATGTCGACATCATCGTCTATCCGGAGGACTTCGAGTTCGATGAGGGGTCGATGGAGGCGATCGAGTCATCGAATCAGGTCAAGCAGGTGGCGAAGACGCTGACCGATTTCACGCTGCGTGAACCGACCGGTGCGAGCAGGCGGCTGCATCTGCACTTCCTCCATGCCCCGACAGAGATCCTCGGCGATGGGCAGGTCGAAGGTCTGCGCACCGAGCGTCAGGAGCTCGACGGGACGGGCAACGTCCGCGGCACGGGCGAGTTCGTGGACTGGCCGGTACAGGCGGTCTACCGCGCCGTCGGCTATGCCGGCTCAGCACTGCCGCAGCTGCCGTTCGATCCGCGCCAGGGTGTCATCCCCAACCATGAGGGGCGTGTCGTCGACACCTTGGATCAGGCCGAAGCCCCGTCTGCTGATGTGGTGGCGGGTGTGTATGCGACCGGCTGGATCAAGCGTGGTCCAGTGGGTCTGATCGGGCATACGAAGGGTGATGCTCTGGAGACGATCGGGCATCTCATCGCTGATCGTGGTGCGGGTGTTCTGTCGGAGCCGGTGTTTCCCGAGGAGTCGGCGATCGTCGACCTCCTCGAGTCCAAGGGTGTGGATTTCGTGGATTGGGAGGGGTACCACCGGGTCGAGGCTGCCGAGAAGGCCGCTGGTGAGGTTCGGGGTCGTGAGAGGGTGAAGATCGCCACCCGTGAGGGGATGCTCGCCGCCGCCCGCGATGCCGCGCGCGCCCAGTCCGTGAGCTGATCCACTACGAGAAGTAGCCGTTGCGGTACCCGTACTCGACGGCGTCCCGGCGGTTGCGGACCCCGAGCTTGCGGTAGATCGCGGAGAGACGGTTCTTCACCGTGCCCTCGGCGAGGGAGAGATCGGCGGCGATGCGCGCGAGCGGTGTGGCCTTCTCGAGTCGGTAGAGCAGATCGAGCTCATGGGAGTCGAGCAGACGGTTCTCCACCCTGGCCTCCGACATCGTCACCGGCAGATCGAGGAGACGCGCCCGCAGCTGGGCTCCGGTGACCGGGGACATCGCGAACGTGTCGGCGATCCACTCCCACTGCGGGAAGTCGACGGTCATCTCGACGAAGTACGACCGGAGGTCGCTCGGCAGCAGCGCGAAGGGCAGGACCGAACCGGAGACGACACAGTAGTCGAGGGCGTTGCGCACATCGGCCAGTGCCGCCGCCTCGCGGCCGCGGCGGACGAGGGCTGCTGCACGCAGTGCCAGGGCCGCGCCCTTCTCCCGTGGGTCGGTGCCGGTGATGAGCACCTGGGAGGTGAAGGAGTCGACGACGTCGTGCTGGCCGAGGGCGAAGGCGACACGGGCGCGGGAGAGACCGTGTTCCCGGTCGAGTCGGGACGCCTTCGACGCGAGCGCCTGCGCCTCCCGCAGCGCTCCGGTCGCCACGGAGAGCATCGTCGTCAACGAGAACGTCGACCCCATCACCTGCGGTTCATGACCGGCCATCGGGGACTCCGGGGCCAGCGCGTGCTCCTTGAGATAGAGCTCCGCATTGCCCGAGTACATCGCGTGCAGGGCCTCGCCGTAGCGGAAGACGCCGGATCCGCGATGGGCGGGGGAGAGGGTGCGCGCGAGCGCGATCGCCGCGGCGGAGGCGACGAGGTCGAGCTGGTCGAGGGCCCGGTGCAGGCGCGGGGTGTTGGCGATGTAGTCCGTCTGCAGGGTGTGGAATTCGAAGCGGGCCCGCAGCTCGTCGTAGCGGGAGAGCACCTGCTCGCTCTTCGGGCCGAAACCCGCAGCGATGTAGCCGACGGCTGCCACCGCGAGTGACGGGAGCAGAGGGAAGGGCTCGAAGGGGAGGATCGATTCGGCGATGACGACGGCGCGTTCGACGAGGTGCAGGCCTCGGCGGACGTCCCCGGTACGAGCGAGATCGAGGCCGCGCTCCATGAGGAGACGGGCATCGTAGAGGCGCGAGAGCGAGCCCGAGCCGGACTGCCGGGCGAAGATGAGCTCCATGCCCGCCTCGGCGGCGGCCACTGCGCCGTCGAGATCGCCGTGCTGCCGGCGGTCGCGCATGGTCCGCAGGGTCATCACCGCCACCTCGTCGGCGGTGAAGTCACCGTCGTCGAGGCGCGCCCTCTCCTGCTCGAGAGTGGGGACGTCGAGGCGGTCGAAGGTGACGAGCGGAAGGACCTCACGCGGGTCGGTCGATCCCGTGCGGTTGCTGATGTTCGCGATCTCTCGGGCCGCGCTCTGCGCTTCGGCGAGGACGAGCGACCCGCGGACGACGGAGGCGGGGACGGAGAGGATCGTGTGGACGGCGGCGACGAACTCCGGGTAGAAGACGTTGAAGCCCCGCTCCGACCACACCTCGGTGAGCAGAGACCACGCCCCGAGATCGCCGATGAGGGCGAGCAGCGCATCGGGACGCACCGTGCCGACGTCGAGGAGGGAGCGGTGGGACTCCTCGAGCTCGAGTCCGAGCGCCTGCCTCGGCGAGATCCGCCCCTCCGGGGGATTCGGACCGATCCTGCGGGCCACGGCACGGATGAGGCCCGGCATGACATAGCTGCCCGCGTGCTTCGGGCAGAGGCTGAGCACCCCGGTGAAGACGAGTTGGGAGGTGAGCTCGTCGGCGCTCGGGACGGCGTCGTCGGGTGCCTCGCCGATGCGGGGGATCGCGCGATGGGCGAGCGCGATGAGGGGCGCCTCGATGGTCTCGACCTGCGCGACGAGGAGGAAGAGGCGCACGGCGGGGGAGTCCCAGTCGAGGGAGTCCGCATCGAGGGAGAACGGGGCGAGCAGGGTGCTGTAGTCATCGGCGGCGACGGCGTCGAGCGCGACCCGTGCGCGCTGGGCGCCGCTGACGACGGTGCGGGCGAGGCTGATATGACCGGCGGTGAGGTCGAACAGCGTGCGGACGGTCTCCTCCGACAGCGTCCCAGCGGTCAGTCCGGCCGAGAACTCGGCGAGATCGTCGATCCGCTCACCGAGGATCGCGTCGAAGGGGCCGGGCTCGGGGGAGGAGTGCGTCGGGGGATGGGGGATCACCTGTGTGCCTTCGGTCGTGCGTGAGGCGAACCTCGGCGGAGGCGCCGCGGCTCACTGGCGCAGCTGGGGAACGCTGCAGCTCCTGGGTCGGAGCACTTTCCAAGGCTACATTCAGCCGGGGCGCGAATCTGCGCGGGAAGCGCCGGGATGACCCGTCGGTAACCTTCGATGACGTCGATGTGACTTCGGGGTCGCAATTGTCCGGCAGGAATCCCTGCCGCCGGGCGGCCGGGCCCGCCGCGGCGGATGGGTGGTCCGCAGCCCCCGGGGCACGAGGGCTGCGGCTGACCTCACCGCGCGGCGGGAGCGTCGACGTCGGGGCGGGCCACGGTCTTCGCGAGGGCGTCGAAGGCCCGGATCGTCGGGAAGAGCTTCCGCGCGTCCTGCGGCAGCCCCCAGCTGGAGAGCTTGACGCCGACGAAGGAGGCTCCGGGGTTGATGTAGATCATCTGCCCATGGATGCCGAGCGCGAGGAAGGCGTGCGAGTCCGGGTACGGGAACCAGAACTGGTTGCGGTACATCCCGCCGGGCATCCGGTTGTCGCCGGGGCTGTCGGCGAATGCCTGCCTCGTGTCCTCGCTGCCGGTGAGCGTGTCGCCGATCCACGAGGTGGGGACGACCTGTTCGCCGGTGAGCGAGACGCCGCGATTCGAGTAGAGGTAGCCGAAGCGTGCAAGATCGCGCAGGGTGGCATTGATGCCGCCGTCGAACATTCCGACGCCGAACTGGTCGGTGGCGATGAGGGCGTCGCGTTCGGCACCGATGCGCGACCACAGCACCCGCGACATGAGCGTCTGCATGCTCTCACCGGCGACCTTCTCGCACACCCAGCCGAGCACGTCGGTCTCGCACGAGCGGTACTCGAACGGTCCGCCGTGCGGGGCCTTCTGCTCAAGCGTGCGCAGGTAGGCGTACATGCCCACCGCCTCGGGGGAGGGCTCCTCCTCCGACCAGCCGATGGCCCGCTCGATCTGCCGGACCTCGGACTCCGGGTCGAGGTAGTTCTCGGAGAACCGGATGCCCGAGCGCATGTCGAGGATGTCGCGCACCGTCGCTCCTGCATACCCGGACTCTGCGAGCTCGGGGACGTAGTCGGTGACGAGTCGGCTCGTCTCGATCTCCCCGGCGCCGACGAGGACCCCGGCGACCGTGCCCACCAGCGACTTGCTCACCGACATGAGGAGATGCTCGGTCTCCGGCCGCATCGCGCCGAAATACTCCTCGGTGAGCACGGTTCCCTGGTGGAGGACCATCCACGCGTCCGTGTCGCTCGACTCGATGACGCTGCGGACGCTGCGGGCCGCGGAGTACTCCGTCTCCGGGATCTCGATCCCGCCGAGATCCCGGAGGTCGACGGGGAACTGCGCGACCGGGCCGTCTCCGCGGGAGATCGGCGTCGTCGGCAGCACCTCGTCGACGTGCTGGAACGACCAGCGCACATGCTCGGCGTCCTGCCAGTTGTCCTTGTCGACGCCCTCACCGGAGTCGACCGGGATCGGCTCGGCGTGCGGGGCGAGCGACTCAGCGGGGTCGGTCGGGGCGACGACCGCCTCGGCGGAGGGACCGGCAGGAGCCGACCCTTCCGCCGCGAGGGCAGGGTCGGGCAGGGTCGGATCCGAAGACGCTTCGGTCACACTTCACCTCTCGATCTGTGCAGGGGTTGAGGACGAGACTATCAGTCGCCCTTCGCCCCCGGTCCGCCGATCGTCGGCGCGGGATCCTCCGCGGCGACGGGAACTCCGGCGTACATCGCACGGATCGAGTCGATGAAGTGCTTGGCACGGATGCTCAGGGACTTCTTGCCGTCGGCATCGACCTGGAGCGGGTTCTTCGTCACGAGGACACCGAGGTCGGCGCCCTTCCACCGGTACTCGCCGGCTCCGTAGATGCGGAGGAAGAAGACCTCGCTGCCGTTCTGCAGAGGATGCCAGTCGAGTGCTGCCCGCTTGTACGTCAGCGTCCCGTACTGGTCGAGGAAGTACTGTCCGGTCAGCGGCGAGTGCGTGATGTACTCGGTGATCGGCGCGGTCTCCTTGATGACCATCTGGCTCCACTCGTCGGCTCCGGAGAGCTCCTCCCACCGTTCGTTGATCTCGTCGACGTCGAGGTCGAACTCGACGTCGAGGTACTCGAGGAGGTGGAAGAGGAAGAGCGGAACGTCGGCGTAGGCTCCCGCGGTGACGTTGGTGATCGCCGAGGCTCCGGAGATCCGGGGGTTGAGCTCGCCGAGGTAGACGTCGTTGGTGTCGAGATCGACGAGGACGTCGACCTCGAAGAACCCGCGGTAGCCGCGCTTGCGCAGGCCTTCGCCCATCCGGCGGACGAGCTCGCGGGCCCGCCCGCGCTGGTCGGCGGTGAGGACATCGGGCGTCATCTCGTTGCCGCACCAGCCGCCCTTGTAGGGGGTGAGCTCGGGGAATCCGGCGAGCTCTGTGAGGAACGGGCCGACGACGACGCCGCTGCTCGTGATCACGGCCTCGACCGCCACAGGCGTGTTGTTGATCCGCTTCATCACCTTGAGCTGCTCGCCGATGATGTCGTCCCGGTGCTTGTCCCATTCCTCCTCGGAGGCAATGAAGAACGTCGTCTTGCCCGAGTCCCCGTAGGGGGTCTGCACGACGAGGTCGGTGCCGAGACCGGCCTCCGTCGACGCCTTCGTCAGCTCCTCGTACGTGTCGGTCGTCGTGAGGACGTTGGGCACCGAGTAGGCACCGGCTTCGTTGCCGAGCTTCGTCGTCTCGATCTTCGAATCCAGCTGGTTGCGCAGCTTCGCCGAGGGGAGGATGAGGTCGTAGCCGAGCTCCCTGCAGATCCATTCGGTCTCCTCGTCGAAGAAGACCATGGCGACCTTCGGGCGCTCGCCGTGGGGGACGTTGCGGGTCATGTGCGCGCGGACCTCGGCGTTGAGCAGGAGCCAGTTGTTGATCGCTTCCCCTGATTCGAACTCGACGAACGGCTTGTAGCGGGGCGAGAACACGCGCGGGTGTCCCCCGTCCCAGCCGTCGTAGTACGTGATGTAGGAGAAGTTGCGGACCCAGCGGTCGAGACCGAGGAGGTTGAACGGGGTGGCGCCGATGAAGTAGATCGGCGTCTGGTTCGTACGGAAGAAGTGGCGGACCTCGGAGATGTTGCGCAGCGGGCGGCGCAGCTGGGCGCGGTCGGCCTCCTTTCCGGCGTAGGCGGCGTCGGTGCCGACGTGGACCTCGGCCTCGGCGGGGTCGGTGAGTCCGGGCTCGACGGGAGCGAGGGGCTCGACCGGGGCTGCAGCGGGTGCGGTCACCGGGGCCGCGGGTGCCGCGGCCGGGGCGGCCACCGATGCGGCGGCCACTTCGGCGGCTGGTGCCGGCGCGGGTGCGATGGGGGTGCCGGGAGCCGGCGGAAGGGCCGGTTCGACCGGGGCGGCCGGTGCGGGGGCCGCAGCGGCGGCCGGGGGAGCTGCGGCTGCCGGTGCTGCGGCTGCGGGTGCCGCAGCGGTGGCGGGGTCGGTCGCCGCCGCAGCGGGCACGGCGACTCCGTCCTTGACCGCCCGTCGCTTGGCCTCCGGAGCGGCGGGCGCGGTCGACTTCGCCGCCGGAGCCTTCGCGGCCGTCGACTTCTCAGCGGCAGACTTCGTCGCGGCAGTCTTCTTCGCTGCGGGAGCCTTCTTCGTCGAGGGAGCCTTGGCAGCCGTCGACTTCGTCGCAGTCGACGTCTTCGCCGCCGTCGACTTCGTAGTCGACTTCTTCGCCGCCGTGGTCGCCGTCGAGGACTTCGGCGTCGAGGACTTCGCCGCGGGCGTCTTCGCTGCCGAGGACTTCGCCGTGGAGGACGTGCTCGCGGCGGACTTCGTCGCCGCGCCCGTGGTCGGCTTCGCCGCCGTGCTCGCGCCCGTGGCCGGCTTCGCCGACGTGCTCGCGGCAGCCGGCGTCGTCGTCGACGATTTCGCCGGTGAGGACGAGTTCGTCTTCGCCGCGCCGCTCCTGCCGGCGGACGTGCTCGTGCTCGCCGGTGAGCTCTTCGCCGTCGAGGCGCTCTTCGCGGACCCCGACTTCGCCGTCGAGGACGTCTTCTTCGCCGTCGGACTCACCTTCGTCGTCGCCGTCTTCGTCGTGGGCTTCTTCGCGGCGGCCGATGTCGCCGTCGTCGTCTTCGCCGGAGGCTTCTTCGTCGCTGACGTCTTCGCAGCCGATGCGGGCGACTTCGCGGAGGTCGAGCCTCCGGACTCCTTGTTGCCGCGGGGGGCGGCGGACGATGAGCTCGAGGGGTGGTTCGTCATTGCAGTGCTCCTTAGGGAAACGCCCGACGCCGGGGTTTCGTCGGCTCTGCCGGGGCTTCGGGTGACGCCTACAGCAGATGTGATGGGGACAACTTATCTCAGTTTTCGACGCCTGAGGCCGATGGTGCACCAATTGGGTGAATGGGAAGCGAAATCGTGACCACGGGCGAGGGTTCCTTGACCGAAGTCGCCGATTCCGCGTGCCCGGGTCGGTGAAGTTAGGCTGGGGCGAGTACCGACCTTTGTCGAAAGAGAGCAGACATGCCGGTGAATGCCGACAAGCAGGGAACCTCGTACACCCTGCCGCGTCCCTATGACGTCTCCCGTGAGGCGATCGCCGAGTTCGCCCGCGCGACGAACGCGACGGCCGACTACCACTTCGACCCCGCCGCGGCTGAGGCCCTGGGGTACAGGGACGTCATCGCCCCGACGACGTTCGCCGTGATCATCGCGCAGCGCAGCGAGGCCGCCTACATCTCCGACCCCGACTCCGGCATCGACTTCTCGAAGGTCGTCCACGGCTCGGAGCAGTTCAGCTTCGCCCGCTCGATCGTCGCGGGCGACAGCCTGCGTGCGACGACCCACGTCGACGGCGTCCGTGCCGCCGGCGACAACGCCATGATCACCACCCGCACCGAGATCACCGATGCCGCCGACCAGCCGGTGGTCACGGTGACCTCGACCATCGTCGTGAGAGGAGACGGAGAATGAGCCTCGTCGACCTGTCCCAGCTGAAAATCGGCGACGTCGTCGTCGAGACCGAGATCCCGCTCTCACGCGCCTCGCTCATCGACTACGCCGCCGCGTCGGGCGACCACAACCCCATCCACTGGTCGGAGCGCTTCGCGCAGGAGGTCGGCCTCGAGGGCGTCATCGCCCACGGCATGCTCTCGATGGCCGTCGTCGTCTCCCCGATCGCCGAATGGCTCGGCGACCCGGGGGCCATCGTCGACTACCGCACCCGGTTCTCCGCCCCCGTCCTCGTCCCCGACGCAGAGTCGGGTCCGCCGTCGACGCCGACCACTGCGCTCACCCTCACGGCGAAGGTCGGCGCCGTCGACCCGGCCGTCGGCACCCTGCGCATCGACGCCACCGTCACCGCAGGCGGCACCGACGTGCTCAGCCGCACTCAGATCCGGGTCGGACGGTGAACCTCTCCGAGCTCACGACGTTCCACCTCGGCGGGCCAGCCCCGGACCTCACGGTCGCAGGCTCCCGGGAGGAGCTGCTCGCGTTCGCCGCTGACAATGCCCTCGACCCGAGCGCACCCCGGATGCCCGGCATCCTCCTCGTCGGCGGCGGATCGAATCTCCTCATCGCCGATGCGGGCTTCGCCGGTCCCGTCGGCGTCGTCGCGACGAAGGGCGTTGAGACCACGGAGCTCTCCGACACCCATGCCCAGGTGACCGCCGAGGCGGGGGAGGACTGGGACGACTTCGTCGCCGGCACGCTCGCGCAGGGTCTCACCGGGCTCGAGGCCCTCTCCGGGATCCCCGGATCGGTCGGGGCCACCCCGATCCAGAACGTCGGGGCCTACGGGACCGAGGTCGCCGAGCTCATCACCTCCGTCGAGGTCTACGACCGCGTCGCCGGGCAGATCCGTTCGCTGAGCGCCGCAGAGCTCGAGTTCGGATACCGCACATCACTGCTCAAACGCGCCCAGCAGGCCGCGGGCACCCCCGCCCACATCGTCCTCTCGGTGACGTTCACGCTCCAGCGCGGACCGGGATCTCTGCCGGTGCGCTACGCCCAGCTCGCCTCGGCGCTCGGGGTCGGGATAGGCGAGAGCGTTCCGGCCGCCGACGTCCGCGACGCCGTGCTCGCGTTGCGCCGGTCGAAGGGGATGGTGCTCGACCCGGACGACCATGACACGTGGTCGGCAGGGTCGTTCTTCACCAACCCGATCGTCGACGCGGAGGCCGCGCTGCCCGCGGAGGCTCCGCGCTTCCCGGTCACCGATCCCCTCAGCGGGGCACCGATCCCCGGGCTGACGAAGACCTCGGCCGCCTGGCTCATCGAGCGCGCCGGGTTCGACAGGGGCTTCGCCCTGCCGGGCGCTCGTGCGAGCCTGTCGACGAAGCACACGCTGGCTCTGACCAACCGCGGCGGGGCGACGACCGCCGACGTCCTCGACCTCGCCCGAACCGTCGTCGCCGGAGTCGAGGAGCGGTTCGGGATCGTCCTCGAGCCCGAACCCACCTTCGTCGGCGCGAACCTGTAGGCCTGGGCCCGGGGCCGGAACCCGGCCCCTCAGGCCGTCGTCCGGTCCTCCAGCCACGCGTCGATGTCGGCTCCGGCGGCCTCGCGCACGGACTCGGGGGCGGCCGAGATCGCGAACGAGTCACGGGCCAGGCCGGCGAGTTCGCCGGGGGTGAGACCTAGCTGCTCGGCGAACCGGTACTGGTCGACGAGTCGGGTGTGGAAGATGAGCGGATCGTCGGCACCGAGGGCGACCTTCGCACCCGCATCGAGAAGCGTCCGCAGCGGCACCTCATCGATGTCGGGGTAGACGCCGAGGGAGACGTTCGACCCCGGACACACCTCGAAGCCGACACCTGCCTCGACGATCTCGCCCAGCAGCTGCGGATCCTCACCGGCCCGGATCCCATGCCCGAGGCGGTCGGGGGAAAGGTCGCGGACGACCGAGCGGATGTGCTCGGGACCGAGCAGCTCCCCGCCGTGCGGGACCGAGAGCAGCCCGGCGCGGCGGGCGATGTCGAAGGCCCGGGCGAACTCCGCGGTCTCACCTCGGCGCTCGTCGTTGGACAGTCCGAAGCCGATGACGGTGCCCGGACCTTCACCGGCGTGGTGGGCGGCGAGACGGGCGAGCATCCGCGCATCGAGGGGGTGCCGGGTGCGGGAGGCGGCGACGATGATCGCCATCCCGAAATCGTCGTCGCTGGCCTTCGCCGCCTCGTCGAGGATGATCTCCAGGGCCGGGGTGATGCCGCCGACGAACGGGGCATACGAGGTCGGGTCGACCTGGAGCTCGAGCCAGCGGGACCCCTCGGCCCGGTCGGCTGCCGCCGCCTCACGGACGAGTCGGCGCATGATGTCCTCCCCGCGGACGACGCCGCGGGCCATGTCGTAGAGGCGTTGGAAGCGGAACCAGCCGCGCTCGTCGGGACTCAGTCCCGTGACCTTGTCGGCGAAGAGCTGATCGGACAGGCTCACGCCCGCCTCGGCGGCGAGGTCCTGCAGGGTGTCGGCCGACATCGAACCGGTGAAGTGCAGGTGCAGGTGTGCCTTGGGCAGGGACACGAGAGGGTCCGTCATCTGCCCAAGGATAGTCCGACGACCAGGGCGCATCCCTAGAATGGGTCCGTGTCGTCACCCCGTCTCCTCCTCCTGCTCCTCGTCCTCACCGTCGTCACCCTGCCCTGGGCGCTCTTCACCGCCCGTGCCGATCTGAGCTTCGGCCCCCATGAGGCGCAGTACCGCGTCACCGCCGATTCGCGGCTCACCCTCGACTTCGGGCCGCTGGGCACCCTCCTCGTCCCTGCCGGGGACTATCTGCCGCTCGGACTGGGGGTGAGCGTCGACATCGGGGAGATCCCCGTCTCCGGTGCCGCCGAGGACACGACCTCGGCCTCCGGCGGTGCCGCCGACAGCGGCGGAGGGACGATCGACGCCCTCGGTGGGGACATCGCTTCCTATGCCTCGCTCTTCTCCGCCCCGCAGGTCCAGATCGACCTCATCGTCGAGGGCCTGACGCGGGAGATCCTCATCCGCTGGGCGCTCGCGGTGTGTCTGCTCTCGGGAGCCGTCGTCGGCGGCATCCACCTGCTCGGACCGGCACGGATCGCCGCGCTGCGGCGGGGACTGGCGAGCCGGGAGCTCACGGCGATCGGCGCGGTCGTCGTCCTTCTCCTGTCCGGGGTGAGCGCCATCGCGCTCACCCGTCCGGAACCGCTGCGGCCGGACCCGGCGTTCGCGGGGACCCCGCTGGCCGGATCGCAGGTGACCGGCCGCCTCGGCGGGATCATCGACCAGGCGTTCACCGCGGTCAGGGACTTCTCCGAGGACAACGACGCCTTCTACGACGCCGTCCTCGCCGGCCTTCGCGGAGCGTGGAGCGAACGCCCCCTCAGCGGCGACTGGACCTCGCAGGGCATGGTGCCCCCGCCGGCAGGGAAGGCCGGCGTCTCGACCTTCGTGCTCAGCTCCGACGTCCACTGCAACATCGGCATGGCTCGCGTCGTCGGTGCGGTCACCCGGCTGAGCGGGGCCGACGCACTCATCGACGCCGGCGATGTGACGATGACGGGGACCTCGGCCGAGAACTACTGCATCGACGTCCTCGGGAACGAACTGCCCGAGGGACTGCCGCGGATGTTCGTCAAGGGCAACCACGACTCGCAGGAGACCGCCCGCCATGCCCGACGCAGCGGGTGGACGGTCCTCGACGACTCCACGGCGGAGCTCGCGGGCGTGCGCTTCTTCGGCGGTCCCGATCCGCGCCGGACGGTGTTCGGCTCCGGACCCCAGCTCGAGACCGAGCTGACCGCCGACGAATACGCAGCCCGGCTGCGCGACGAGGCGTGCACGGCCGACTTCGACGTCATGCTCGTCCACGACCCCAGGATCGTCCAACCGGCCCTCGACTCCGGGTGCGCGGACTACGCCCTGAGCGGACACTGGCACCGCACTGTCGGACCCGAGGCCTTTGGTCGGGGAGTGCGATACGTGAGTTCGACGACAGGCGGAGCGCTCGCGAACGCGCTCACCCCGGGTCCCTTGAAGATGGATGCCACGGTGAGCATCATCCGCGTCGACAACCGGACGAAGAGACCCATCGACCTCCAGATCATCACTGTCTCCCCAGGTGAGGAGGTCAGCATCGGTCCGTGGGTGCGTTTCCCCGAGCCGCAGCCCCTCGTCGCCGACCCCGTCGAACCGAGTGAGTAGGGGGCCACGGCACACGCGGACCGTGCTCGGTTCGACGGATCGCGGTGGGAGACGGTATGCTCGTTTCTCGTGGTTGGACACCCCCTCAGCTGGGGGAGTCGAATCGAAGGGGTGTGGCGCAATTGGTAGCGCAACGGTCTCCAAAACCGTAGGTTGCAGGTTCGAGTCCTGTCACCCCTGCGCAGTCGAAGCCTGCCGCGGCGATCACCGCCGGACAGAGCGCAGACTGACTGGCTGAGGCAGTTGAGCAGTCCCAAAGGATTCCGACCGAGTGAGGATGTGTGAGCGACACACCGGCAAAGAAGACAGGAAACGCGTCTGAGAACGCCTCCCGTCGCAAGCAGCTCGGATTCTTCGGACGGATCATCCAGTTCCTCCGCGAAGTCGTGGCGGAGCTGAAGAAGGTCGTCACCCCGACCCGCAAGCAGCTGGTCAACTACACACTCGTCGTGCTGGGGTTCATCCTCGTCATGATGGTCATCGTCACGGTCCTCGACCTCGTGTTCGGCAAGCTCGTCGGATTCGTCTTCGGCGGAACTCCGCTCTGGCCACTGTGGTGAGTCGCCCCGTGCGGCGATAACCTGGATACAAACAGCACATCCTTCGGACACGCAAGCCGTCCGACTACACGCGAAGCGAGGAATTGATCGGTGTCGGATACCAGTTCACCCGAACAGGACGCCCCTGAGACTGAGGTCGACGCGCCTGAGACCGAGACGGTCGAGGAGTCGACGACCGAGGCGACCGCCGACGTCGACGCGACCGCTGCCGATGAGGCACCGGCTGAGGACTCCGCCGCTGACGATTCCGCCGAGTCCGGCGACGACGTCGACCCTGCCGAGGAGTTCAAGGCCGAGCTGCGGATGCAGGAGGGCGACTGGTACGTCATCCACTCCTACGCCGGCTACGAGAACCGCGTGAAGCAGAACCTCGAGAACCGCGCCGTGAGCCTCAACCTCGAGGACTTCATCTTCGAGTCGCAGGTCCCCATGGAGGACGTCGTCGAGATCAAGAACGGTCAGCGCAAGCAGGTCCGCCGCGTGCGCGTGCCCGGCTACGTGCTCGTCCGGATGGAGCTCACCGACGAGTCGTGGGGCGCCGTGCGCCACACCCCGGGTGTGACCGGTTTCGTCGGCAACGCCTACGACCCGGTCCCGCTCTCGATCGACGAGGTCTTCACGATGCTCGCTCCCGTCTTCGAGGAGCGCCAGGCCGAAGCCGCCGCCGCTGAGGGCGTGGCCGCCGAGGCTGCGGCGAAGTCCGCCCCCATCACCGAGGTGGAGTTCGAGGTCGGCGAATCCGTCCTCGTCAAGGAGGGCTCGTTCGAAGGCCACCCCGCCACGATCCAGGAGATCCGCCCGGACTCCCAGAAGCTCACCGTGCTGCTGTCGATCTTCGAGCGAGACGTTCCCGTCGAGCTCGGCTTCGACCAGGTCTCGAAGCTCTGACCCGACCAGCGCACACCATCGCAGGGGCCCGGTTCCGACCGGGCCCCTGACGCGTTCTTCCACCCTGTGTTCCCGCTCACGACCATTTGCCCGAAGCCGGGCGAGCGTGGAATGATGGTGTGGTTTGATTGTCGGCCCTGTATCGGCAGGCCGGCATCGGATGATGCGCCGCGTTCTCTCGGCGCATGGACACTCTCAAGATTAAGGACCGCACATGCCTCCCAAGAAAAAGGTAGCCGGCCTCGTCAAGCTCCAGATTCAGGCAGGTGCCGCCAACCCGGCGCCTCCGATCGGTCCGGCGCTTGCCCAGCACGGCGTCAACATCATGGAATTCACGAAGGCGTACAACGCTGCGACTGAATCCCAGCGCGGGAACATCGTTCCCGTCGAGATCACGGTCTACGAAGACCGTTCGTTCACCTTCGTCCTCAAGACCCCGCCGGCCGCGGAACTCATCAAGAAGGCCGCCGGCGTGAAGTCGGGTTCGGCGACCCCGCACACCGTCAAGGTCGCGCACCTCAGCGCCGACCAGGTCCGCGAGATCTCCACGACGAAGATGCCCGATCTCAACGCCAACGACCTCGACATGGCCGATCGCATCATCGCGGGCACCGCTCGTTCGATGGGCATCACCACCGACATCGAGGTCTGAGACCAGACATCCCACTGTGGCAGGACGGACGCAGCCCCGACCACGACTGCAAGGAGAGAAGCAGATGGCAAAGCGCTCGAAGGCCTACCAGGCCGCGGCTGAGAAGATCGCCGCAGATGTGAAGTACGAACCGGCTCAGGCGATCGACCTGGCCAAGGAGACCTCGGTGGCGAAGTACGACGCCACCGTCGAGGTCGCCCTCCGCCTCGGGGTCGACCCCCGCAAGGCGGACCAGATGGTGCGCGGCACCGTCAACCTCCCGCACGGCACCGGCAAGACCGCCCGGGTCCTGGTGTTCGCCGCCGGCGACCGTGCAGAGGCAGCCCGCGAAGCAGGTGCCGACTACGTCGGTTCCGATGACCTGCTGGAGAAGGTGGCCGACGGCTTCACCGACTTCGACGCAGCGGTTGCAACCCCCGACATGATGGGCAAGGTCGGACGTCTGGGCAAGGTGCTCGGTCCCCGCGGCCTCATGCCGAACCCGAAGACCGGCACGGTGACCATGGACGTCGCCAAGGCCGTGTCCGACATCAAGGGCGGAAAGATCGAATTCCGCGTCGACAAGCACTCGAACCTCCACTTCATCATCGGCAAGGCCTCGTTCTCCGAGCAGGCCCTGCAGGAGAACTTCGATGCTGCGATCGAGGAGATCCTCCGCCTCAAGCCGTCCTCCTCGAAGGGCCGCTACATCACGAAGGCGACCATCACGACCTCGAACGGTCCCGGCATCCCGGTCGACGCAGCCGCGCTGCGCGCCTGATTCCGACCGTGGAGTGATCCGCGCCTGAAGGGCGGGAAGTGAGTCTCTCACTTCCCGCCCTTCGTCGCATCTGCGCCTCTTCGCCTCCCACGGGTCCTCACGTGCGCCGGTGACCTTGCTCACGTTCGTCGCAGCCGATAGATTGGGATGACCCCAGTGACCTGCATGACGACCGCCGACGGAGGTGGAGCGGACTGCGATGAGCACGACACCGCTGCTGCACGACGACTATCAGCTCATCGTGCGTCGGGCCCACAGCGACCTCGCCGCACCCAACCCTGAGCGGCGCGGCGTCCCCGGGGTGCGATCGACGGTCCTCGAGTCCTGGACCCGTTCCCTCGTTCGACTCCGCGACCCGTCCGGCGTCCGTGCCCGGGTGGCCTATGAGGACGCTCAGCTCGCCGAGGTGCGCCGCCGTCATCCCTTCCACTCGATCATGCCGCTGCTGCGCTCTCACCTCATCGAACCGGCCACCGGCGCGGGCCTCCTCGTCGCCCTCGGCGATGAGCAGGGATGTCTGCTCTGGGTCGAGGGGGAGCGGTCCGTGCGCGAGCGTGCCGAGTCGATGGGCTTCGTCCCCGGCTCCGACTGGTCCGAGGATGCGATGGGCACCTCGGCACCGGGTCTCGCCCTCCAGTCCCGTTCGGCCGTCCAGATCAGCCAGGCCGAGCACTTCGCCAGCGACGTCCACGCGTGGAGCTGCAGCGCGGTGCCCGTCACCCATCCCGGCACCGGCGAGGTCATCGGCATCATCGACGTCACCGGGGGAGACGATGCCGTGTCCTCGATCGTCCTGCCCCTGCTCGGGTCGACCGCTCAGGCCGCCGCCGCAGGCCTCTCTCGGCTCTACCGCGCCGATGCCGCCGAGGTGGGGGACCGGGACTCCGCCGCCCGCGTCCGCCTCGCGGTCAGCGGTTCGGCTCCCGCCCTGACCGGGCCGGACGGCGCGCGCATCGAACTCTCGAAGCGCCACGCCGAACTCCTCCTCCTGCTCCACCGCAGCCCTGCCGGGCTGACCAATGCCGAACTCGCCGATCGGCTCTGGCCGACCGGAGGCAGCGACGTCACCGTGCGCGCGGAGATCGCGCGCCTGCGCAAGACGATCGCCACCCTCAGCGACCTCGAGGTGGCCGGACGGCCCTACCGCCTGGTCGGCGATCTCGACAGCGACGTCGACGCCGCCCATCGGGCCCTGGGCCAGGGCGACGTCGAGACCGCACTCGAGGCCTACCGCGGCCGGGTGCTTCCCGACTCCGACGCCCCCGGGGTGCGGGAGATCAGCGGCGAGCTCGAGGCGCTGCTGCGCGAGACCCTGCTCCAGGACGGGACCTGGCAGCAGCTGTGGCGCTTCGCCAGGCTGCCGGAGAACCAGTCCGACACCGAGGTGCTCATGGCCGTCCTCCGGCTCGCCCCGCCCGACGCCCCCGAGCGCACCGCCGCACTCGTCCGTCTCGAGGCGCTCGGCAGCTGAGGTCCCGCCTCGGCGATGCAACGCTCATGCAACGTTGCCCTCTGTAGCGTGATCGTCAATCGGGGATCACTCCCGAGGACATCGCAGCAAAGGAGTTGCCATGACGGTATACGCACGGCCGGGCGAAGACGGCTCTCTCGTCACCTTCAAGCCCCGCTACGAGAACTACATCGGCGGGGAGTGGGTGCCGCCGACGAACGGAAACTACTTCGACAATCCCACGCCCGTGACCGGCCAGCCCTTCACCGAGGTGCCCGCGAGCACTGCCGAGGACATCGAACTCGCCCTCGACGCCGCCCACGCCGCGGCCCCCGCATGGGGGAAGACCTCGCCGACGGAGCGGGCGAACATCCTCCTCCAGGTCGCCGACCGCATGGCGGAGAACCTCGAGATGCTCGCGGTCGCCGAGACCTGGGACAACGGCAAGGCCGTCCGCGAGACCCTCAACGCCGACCTGCCGCTGGCCGTCGACCATTTCCGGTACTTCGCCGCGGCGATCCGCACCCAGGAGGGCGGGCTCTCCCAGCTCGACGAGCAGACCGTGGCGTATCACTTCCATGAGCCGCTCGGCGTCGTCGGACAGATCATCCCCTGGAACTTCCCGATCCTCATGGCCGTGTGGAAGCTCGCTCCGGCGCTCGCCGCCGGCAACGCGGTCGTCCTCAAGCCCGCCGAGCAGACCCCGGCCTCGATCCTCGTCCTCATGGAGCTCGTCGGCGATCTGCTGCCGCCCGGCGTCGTCAACGTCGTCAACGGCTTCGGGCTTGAGGCGGGCAAACCGTTGGCCTCGAACAAGCGCATCCGCAAGATCGCGTTCACCGGTGAGACCACGACGGGCCGGCTCATCATGCAGTACGCCTCGCAGAACATCATCCCGGTCACCCTCGAGCTCGGCGGCAAGAGCCCGAACATCTTCTTCGATGATGTCATGGCCAAGGACGACGCCTATTGGAACAAGGCGCAGGAGGGCTTCACGATGTTCGCCCTCAACCAGGGCGAAGTCTGCACGTGCCCGTCGAGGGCGCTCATCCAGGAGGGCATCGCCGCGGACTTCCTCGAATCCGTCGTCGCCCGCACTGAGAAGATCGTCCAGGGCAACCCGCTCGACACCGACACGATGATGGGTGCGCAGGCCTCGAACGATCAGCTCGAAAAGATCGTCTCCTACCTCGACATCGGCAAGCAGGAGGGCGCCGAGGTCCTCATCGGCGGCGAAAGGGCCGAACTCGACGGAGACCTCTCCGGCGGCTACTACGTGCAGCCGACCATCTTCAAGGGCGACAACGGGATGCGCATCTTCCAGGAGGAGATCTTCGGCCCCGTCGTCTCGGTGACGACGTTCACCGACTACGACGACGCGATGCGCATCGCCAACGACACCCTCTACGGCCTCGGCGCCGGTGTGTGGAGCAGGGACGGCAACACCGCGTACCACGCCGGCCGCGACATCCAGGCCGGTCGCGTGTGGGTGAACAACTACCACGCGTATCCCGCGCACGCGGCGTTCGGCGGCTACAAGGCCTCGGGCATCGGACGCGAGAACCACAAGATGATGCTCGACCACTACCAGCAGACGAAGAACCTCCTCGTCAGCTACTCCGACGAGGCCCTCGGCTTCTTCTGAGCCGACCTCCCGCCGGTCCTGCGCGCCGGACCCCAGCGCGCAGGACCGTCACGGCCGATCGCCTCGGCGGTCCTCCGCATTCCCCTCCACCCGGTGCACCCGCCCCACCCGAGCACCCCCACCTCGGCGAACGCCGCCCCTCCAAGCGAAACCCCGGAACCACCCCATCACAACGAAGGAGTCGATGATGTCGGCAATGAAAGCAGCAGTCGTAGAAGGATTCGGCGAGGACCTCGTCGTCGGGGACAACCCGATCCCCGAGCCGGGTCCGGGTCAGGCCCTGGTCAAGCTCATCGCCTCGGGCGTGTGCCATACCGACCTCCACGCCGCCCACGGGGACTGGCCCGTCAAGCCGAAGGTGCCCCTCATCCCCGGCCACGAGGGCGTGGGCATCGTCGAGAAGGTCGGCGAAGGGGTCACCGAGGTCGAGGTCGGCCAGATGGTCGGCAACGCCTGGCTGTGGGCGGCCTGCGGAGTCTGCGAGCACTGCCGGCAGGGCTGGGAGACCCTCTGCGAATCCCAGGTCAACGGCGGCTACGGCGTCGACGGGTCGTTCGGGGAGTACATGCTCGTCGACGAGAAGTTCGCCGCCGTCATCCCCGACGGCGCCGATCCCTATGAGATCGCCCCCGTCCTCTGCGCCGGAGTGACCGTCTACAAGGGACTCAAACGCACCGAGGTCAAACCCGGACAGTGGGTCGTCATCTCCGGCATCGGCGGGCTCGGGCACATCGCCGTCCAGTACGCGGTGGCTATGGGCATGCGCGTCGTCGCCGTCGACGTCGCCGACGACAAGCTCGCCCTGGCGAAGAAGCACGGGGCGGAGATCACCGTCAACGCCTTCGCCGAGGACCCGGCCGAGGTCATCCAGGAGAAGATCGGCGGCAGCCACGGCGTGCTCGTCACCGCCGTCCACCCGGCAGCGTTCGGGCAGGCGATCGGCATGACCCGCCGAGGCGGCACGATCGTCTTCAACGGCCTGCCCCCGGGCGACTTCCCGGCCCCGATCTTCGACATCGTCCTCAAGGGCCTGACGATCCGCGGATCGATCGTCGGCACCCGCCAGGACATGGTCGAGGCCCTCGAGTTCTATGCAGCCGGCAAGATCCACCCGACCTACTCCAAGCGCCCCCTCGAGGACATCAACGCCGTCTTCGATGAGATGCTCCACGCGAAGATCGACGGTCGCGTCGTCATCGAGTTCTGACCCGCCGAGGCGGTGCCCGCTTCCGCCCACACCGACCGAGGACCGTGCCGTCGTCCGCTGCGAACGCCGGCACGGTCCTCCCATGTGTGTCTGGGGAGGGTCGTGTCAGGGCGGCATGCGACCATGACTCCATGTTCGAGTCATTCACCGCGGAGACCTTTGGGACCGGCGACGCTGAGATCTATGTCCGCCATGGTGGGGATGGCCCGGCCGTCGTCCTCCTCCACGGTCACCCGCGTACCGGGTCGACGTGGTACGCCGTTGCGCCGGCTCTCGTCCGTGCCGGCTTCACGGTGGTCGTTCCGGACCTCAGAGGCTATGGGCGATCGCGAGGACCGCGCCCGGCGTCGGATCACCGACCGCATTCCAAACGTGCCTCAGCTGGAGACATCGCGACGGTCATGACCGCCCTCGGCCACGAGCGTTTCAGCATCGTCGGTCACGACAGAGGCAGCTACGTGGGTCTGCGGCTCGCTCTCGACTGCCCCGAACGGACGCAGGCGGCCGTCCTGATCGACTGCGTGCCGATCAGTGAGCACCTGCGACGGGCGGATGCGAAGTTCGCCGCGCAGTGGTGGCACTGGTTCTTCTTCGCACAGCCCGATGTGCCGGAGCGCGTGATCAACGCCGATCCGGATGCCTGGTATTCCGGCGACCCCGCTGTGATGGGGGAGCAGAACTTCGCGGAGTTCCGTCGGGCGACCCGCGATCCCGAGGTGGTCACGGCGATGCTCGAGGACTATCGAGCGGGACTCACCGTCGATCGGGCTGACGAGGAGGCGGACAGAGCCGCCGGCAGACGCCTGCGGATGCCGGTGCAGATCCTCTGGTCGCGCCGCGACGACCTCGAAGACCTCTACGGCGATCCGTTGGAGATCTGGCGTGAGTGGGCCGATTGCCTCACGGGGCATTCGATCGATTCCGGTCACCACGTGGCTGAGGAGGCTCCCGGTGAACTCGTCGAATCTCTCGTTCCCTTTCTGCGTTCGCATACCGCATGAGGACTTCGGCGGTGTGACCAGTGTCTCCGGGGTCGAACGGCTCCCGATTGGACTGAGCGCGGGGGGACTGGCTAAGCTGGAGACACCGAAGACCGTCGGTCTCTGTGGGAATGCATGAATCCGCCATCGGATCCCTGTGCCCGCAGACGAAGACTCCGCAAGGAGTGACCCTCGCAGGTGAGCCAGAGATCCTTCAGTGAGAACCGCGTTCTCAGCCTCGAAGCGTTTCGCGCGTACCTGCGTGGAGCGCTTTTTTCGTTGTCGGGACGCAGACCGGCGCCTGTACGAAAGGAATACCATGGCGAGGCCAGACAAGGCAGCCGCAGTCGAGGAGCTCAAGCAGCAGTTTGAGAACTCCGACGCTGTATTGCTGACCGAGTACCGCGGTCTCACCGTCGCGCAGATGAAAGAGCTGCGCGTCTCTCTTGGTGAGAACGTCAGCTACGCCGTGGTAAAGAATACGCTGACCAAGATTGCAGCCAAGGAAGCCGGCGTGACCGGTCTCGATGAGCTCCTCAACGGGCCCACCGCGATCGCGTTCGTCAACGGCGAACCGCCTGAGGCTGCCAAGGCTCTGCGTAACTTTGCCAAGGCGAATTCTCAGCTCGTCGTCAAGGGTGGCTACTTCGACGGTGCCGCCCTCAGCGCTGAGAATGTCAACCAGCTCGCCGACCTCGAATCCCGCGAAGTGCTGCTTGCGAAGGCAGCCGGTGCCATGAAGGCAAGCCTCCACCAGGCGGCTTACCTCTTCACCGCTCCGCTGGTCAAGGCCGCGCGCACTGTCGATGCCCTCCGCGAGAAGCAGGACTCCGCTCCTGCCGAAGACGCCTGAGCATCACCCCATCAACCCGGTCACCGCAGGTGACCACCACAGGAAGGATTGGCCACCATGGCTAAGCTCACTGCAGACGAGCTCATCGAAGCTTTCAAGGAGCTCACCCTCATCGAGCTCTCCGACTTCGTCAAGAAGTTCGAAGAGGAATTCGACGTCGAGGCCGCTGCCCCGGCCGCTGTCGCCGTTGCCGCTCCGGCAGCCGGTGGCGGAGAAGCCGCCGCTGAAGAGAAGACCGAGTTCGACGTCATCCTCGAATCGGCCGGCGACAAGAAGGTCCCCGTCATCAAGGAAGTCCGTGGACTCACCTCGCTCGGACTGAAGGAAGCCAAGGACCTCGTCGACGGCGCCCCCAAGGCCGTCCTCGAAGGCGCTTCGAAGGAAGACGCCGAGAAGGCCAAGGAGACCCTCGAGGCTGCCGGCGCGACCGTCACCCTCAAGTGATCACCTTCGCGGCAGCCTGACTGACCGCAGAGACACGAGCCCCGCAGCCGATCCGGCTGTGGGGCTCGCGTCGTCCCAGCGCCCTGTCCGGGCGGCAGGTGGCAGATCCGCACCATGGCTGTGACAACAGGTGTGAGCGCCCACCGTAGAGTTGGAACCATGACGACGACCGACCGCCTGCTCGGACAGCTGCGGGACCGCATCAGAGGGGCCTGGGACACCGGCCCGCTCTGGGTCGACCCCACGCTCGCCCCCGGTCTCACCGACAGGCAGCGGAGCGCGGTCGAGACGGCGACCGAGAACGCCGCCCGATCCGGACTCCCCGTCTTCGTCGCCGTGACTCCGGAGATCTGGATCGGCCACCACGACCAGTGGGACGCGTTCACCGCCGACCTCGCCTTCGAGATGTTCGACCGGACGGGAGAGGACCAGGCTCTCGTCCTCTTCACCGAGGCCGAGACCTCCGCCCGCAGCCGGTCCTACCTCGTCGATGGGAACGGTCCGAGCGTGCCGCCGAACTCCCAGGTCCTGCAGCGCTCGTCCAGCGACGACTTCCTCCCCATCGAACTCGCCGTCGACTACCACCTCCGCGTCCTCGTCGCCGCCGCGACAGGGGAACCGGCACCACCGCTGCCCGACTTCGACCCGGTCGACGTCGGCGAGTCACGGGGGGACTACATCGAGGCGACCGGCCTCGACCTCGGCAACCCCGACGGCATCGTCTTCGGCGTCTCCACCCTAGCCGCCCTCGGGCTCACCGCGTGGGTGCTCACCCGGAAGACGCGGTACCGGTGGAAGTCGGAGCTGACGACCGAACCGGAGCTCGTCCGCCGTCACCGCCTCGTCCCCGAGGTCACGCGGGCGCTCGAGCCCTTCCCGGAGCCCACCTCCGCCGACGAGGAGGGCTGGGCGATCCGCGACCGCGGGCTGCGCGTGCAGCGGGCCATCGACGCGGTCACCGATGCCCACCCCGACTGGGCGTCCTCTCCCGACCACTCCCACCGCCAGGCGATCTGGGCCCTCGTGCGCACCGACAGGGCGCTGCGGGCGATGAACGGCCTCGGCCGCCGAGCGGCATCGGCCGAGACCGCCGCGCCCGAGTTCTGCTACTTCTTCCCCGCGCACACGAAGCCCGTGGAGAGCATCGCGTGGAAGCAGTCGGGGACCGTGCTTACCATCGATGCCTGTCAGACGTGCATCGCCGACCTCGACGCCGGACACGACCCCGTCTGCCTCATGGTGCCGAAGGACCCGACCGTCCTCACCTCCCGACCCGTGCCCTACTTCCGGCGCGACGACGCCTACGCGCTCTCCGGGTTCGGCAGCTTCACCCCGCTCGAGGACGCCATCCTCGACGACGGCGTGCCCGGTGCCGAACGCCCAGTCCGGACGGGGAGGCGGTCATGACACGCTCCGGTGCCTCCCGCACTGCCCTCCTCATCCGCATCGCGATCGCCGCAGTCGTCTTCTCCGCGGTCACCGCCGGGGCGATCGTCTGGAGCGTCTCCCTCTTCGACGACGCGAAGGACGAGCGCGTCGAGCGGGCGAACAGCGACGACATCCGCGTCGACTCGATCTACTCCGACCGCATCGAGTCCCGCTTCGACGCCGACTACGACCGGACCCGCTACCGCACGATCGCCGAGAACCTCGCCTCCGACCCGATCTACGTCGACGCGTACCAGGCGTGGGCGGTCACCGACCCCGAACTCGACACCCTGCGCGACGAACTCGACGGGTCCGAGGTCCCCGTCTACGTCGCGTTCATGACGCTGTCCGATCTCGACGACGCCGACGGTGAGGGGAAGCTCGTCGCCGCCCGCATCGCCCGGGAGCTGCCGGAGGAGAAGGCGACTGTGCTCGTCGTCGGCAGCACCAGTGAGGACGTCGCGGACAAGGGCATCGAACGAAGGATCGTCGACTACCCCCTGCCGGCCGCGGATTCCACCCCGCCCGGCAGGGCGCTGGACTGGGTGCGGGTGCTCAAGCAGACCGAGGTCGACGAACCCTACGCCGAGCTCGAGTACGTCGACGAGCGCAGCGATGAGCAGCGACCCGAGGAGCTCGCCTACCCTGCGGTGTCCGCGATCACCTCTGTCGGCTTCGGCCTCGTCCTCGGCGTGCCCGCCGCGATTCTCCTCGTGTGGGTCGTGCGCAGGGTCCGCAGTCGGAAGGGTGCGCCCGTGCAGTCGGGACCGACCGGAGGGAGGCGCCGATGACCGCGACCGGAGAGCAGATCGCCGAGGCGCTGGGGGCCGATCCGTTCTGGATCGACCCGGCCGTCGCCGACCGGCTCAACCCCGCCCTGATGGAGAAGGCGACGACGACGGTCGAGGGTCTCGACTTCCCCGTCTACGTCATCGCCGTCGACGCCCCGAGCGTTGATCGCGAGCTGCTCCAGCAGGTCAAGGTCGCCCACGGCGGCGAGGGGGCGTTCGTCATGATCAACGGCACCGACGGTCTCATCGCCGACCAGACGTTTGCGGACACGGACCAGAAGATCGAGGTCATGGACCAGTACACCAACGCTATGGGGGAGTGGAACGTCTCGACCCCGTCGACGACGAAGCTCAACATCCTCCTCGGCTACTACGCCGATCCGCAGGAGCGCACCGAGGCGCAGGCGGGCACGGGGCAGGAGGTGCCCGGCAGCGAAGTCGTCGTAGACAGCGGTTCGGGATCACTCGCCCCGCTCCTCCTCGGCGGCTCCATCCTCGTCCTCGCCCTCGTCATCGCCGGTGTCTGGCTGTTGCGCGGTCGCCGGCAGGGCGCGGCCTACCGACTGCCCTCGAGGCTCCTCGACCGCGTCGACACCCTCCAGCGCGACTCGCTGCGGGATTCGATCAGCGACGACACGACGGCATTGGCCGAGTCGATCGACCGCCTCCACACCGCGGACCTGCCCGCCGCCGATGCCGACCGCGTCGAGCGGGCCCTCGACGCCTACCAGATCGCCCGCCGCATCGTCGACGACACGAGCTCGTCGCGGATCGACCTCGCCGGGGCCATGGTCCTCATCCGCCAGGCGGGCAGGGAGATCGCCGAGGCGCAGCGCGGTGGCCGGAGGAGGCGCGGTCGCACGGGCAGCCTTCCGGAGAGCCTGTGCACGGTCAACCCGCTCCACGGTGAGGCGCAGTCGACCTCCCGCGTCGACGCCGACGGGCAGAGCATCCGCGTGCCCGTGTGCCGGATGTGCGCAGAGGACCTCGCCGCCGGGCGCGAACTGCAGTGGATCTTCGACGGCGACAGGCCCTACGTCGAGGCCCGGAGCATCTGGGCGCGCACGCTCTTCGGTGCGATCGGCGGCGACCTCGTCACCGCGCTGCACCGCGAACGACCAGAGTTCGACCGCGAGGCCTGACCGGACCGGCTCCATCTGCTGAGAGTCACCGGCGTCCAGCGGCCGTGTCCAGGACGCTGAGTGTCGATTCTGGGCCGGCAGATCGACACTGAGCGTCCAAAAGTCGAGGCCCCGAGTGACCGGCTCACTCCAACGGCAATGTCAGCTCCCGCGGGATCGTGCGGTCGCGGTCACCGGGCATGGTACGGGAGGGCAGGGTCACCTCGGCGACGGGCCCGTGCTCATGCTCCTGCGCGTCCTCCCACACGTCCTCGCTGTCGGCACCGAAACCCCCGGTCGACAGGTCGGTGTCCGGTCTCTGCCCGGGCACGGACGCGAGCCGGAAGCCGTCGATGTCCTCGAGCTGTCGTTCGACGAACGCCCGATCGACGGGGACCCCGTGCCCGGGGACGAAGACCTCGGCCCCGGGGAGAGCGAGCAGCGCGTGGAGGCTCTCGACCCAATGGCTCAGGGACGCGTCGGCACCGGCCTGCGGGGCGGAGCCCTCCTCGACGAGGTCCCCGGTGAAGACGATCCCGGCCTCGGGGAGGCTGACGATGACATCGGCCGTGGAATGTCCGCCGAGCACCGAGAGCTCGACGGGGAAGTCGCCGAGGTCGACCACCGTGGGCTCCGCACCCGCCTCGGCGATGGGGGTGACCTCGACGAGGAGGTCGCCGGGATCCTCCGGCAGGCTCGCGGCGAAGTCCGCGGTGTCGGGATTGGTCCGCAGGGCGTCGAGGGAGATCCACGTGCTCGCGGCCTGATCGGCGGCGAAGGCGGGGGAGGCGAAGACCCGGTCGATGCCGGCGGCGACGAGGGCGGCGGCGCCGAGGTGGTGGTCCCAGTGGTCGTGGGTGATGACGAGATCGATGGGGGTGACGATCTCGTTGGCAGCGCGGCTGAGCTCCTGTGCGCGCTCGACGAGGCGGGCGGCCGTGGCGGGGCCGGGGCTCGAGTCGACGATGAGGGTCCGGTTGGTGCCGGTGATGATCCCGGAGTTGACGGCGGCCGGGTCGAACGTGAGAACAGTGGTCGTCATGGCCCCAGTGTACGGGCGGGCACCGACCCGAACCTGGACCCGACCGTGTCAGCGTCGTCTGCGGCTAGACTCGCTCACGGAGCGCCCCGCACCGCGGCGGGCGCGGCACACGAGGACAAGGAGATCGATGGAGATCACGCACATCCGGGCGGGCGCGCTGTCCGAGTCCGAGATCGAGGACACCGTCGCCGAGGTGGTCGCCTTCGATCTCCTCGTCAACTCCGCCTCCGGCCTCGGACCCGACTTCGACCCCCGCCCCGGGGAGGTGCGCAGGCAGCTGCAGCGGACGAACGACTACCTCACGCACGCGGTGTGGCTCGGCCGCCTCGGCGGGGACATCGTCGCCAGGGGCATCGCCTACCTCAGCCTGAAGGACAACGAGGACGCCGCCGAGATCCACGTCTCAGTCCACCCCGAGCACCGCCGGCAGGGACTCGGCTCCGAGCTGCTCTCCGCCATGGAGGAGCAGCTGGCGGCGGAGGGACGGCGGACGCTGACGAGCTTCGGCGAATCTCCGGTGCGGGTCGTCGAGGAGAACCTCCGGGACGCGCGGGTCGCCGCGGCCTCGGGGACGGGCGCGCTGCCCTCGACCCTGCCGGAGGTCGCCTTCGCCCGGGCCCACGGGTATTCTCTGCGCCAGCTCGAACGGTGCTCGGTCGCGCGGATCCGCGAGGCTGGGGGAGGCCTCGGCGCCGAGGACGACGGCGGCGACGGCTACACGATCCTCACGTGGGCCGGACCCACCCCCGAGGAGCACCTCGAGGCGCTCGCCCTCCTCCAACGGAGGATGTCGACGGACACGCCCGGGGCCGCCGACCTCGAGGAGGAGGAGTTCTGGGACGCCGACCGGGTGCGTGCGAACGACGCCGACCGGGAGGCAGCGGGCAAACGGATGATGACGGCGCTGGCGATGAAGGGCGACGAAGTCGCCGGCTACACCCAGGCTGCCCACTTCGCCGACCGCCCCGAGGTCGGGGACCAGGGCGGAACGCTCGTCATCCGCGAGCACCGCGGGCACCACCTCGGCGCGCGGTTGAAGAGGGCCAACCACGCGGCGCTGCTGCGGGATTCGGCCGTCGAACGGGTCTACACATGGAATGCGGCGGAGAATGCGTGGATGCTCGCGATCAACGACCTCGCCGGCTTCGAGGCCTTCGCGTGGACGAGCGTGTGGAAGAAGGTCAGGCGTTGACGTAGACGCCGTCGACCCGGCGCGTCACCGACCACGGGTTCGCCTCCTGCAGAACGGGAGGCAGAGCCGCATCCGGGAACCCCTGGTAGGCGACGGGGCGTTGGAAGCGGCGGATCGCCGATGTCCCCACGGAGGTGGTGCCCGGTGCCGTGGTGGCAGGGTACGGTCCGCCGTGCTCCTGGGCGTAGGAGACCGTCACCCCAGTCGGCCATTCGTTCCACAGTACTCGGCCCGATGCGGCTGCGAGAAGGTCGACGAGATCGGTCGCCGAGTCCGCAGCATCGGCCTGGATGGACGTAGTCAGCTGACCGTCGAGGACGTCGGCGAGGCGGCGCAGCTGCGCCTCGTCACGGTAGCGCACAACCAGGGTCGCCGGACCGAACATCTCCTCACCGAGGATCCCGGGATCGGCGAGGACCTCCTCGGCGTCGACTTCGAACACCGTCGGATCAGGGACTTCATCGGCGGACCTGCCGTCGATGAGCACCCTGACGCCGGGACGCTGCGCCATCGCGTCGACCGCGGCGCCGTAGCTCGTCCGCAGCCCGGGGCTGAGCATCGCCGAGATGGAGACCTGGGAGAGTGCCCGTCCCAGACGATCGGCGACGTCGGTTCCGGCCTCGGGGACGAGGAGCGCCCCGGGCTTCGTGCAGAACTGTCCGACGCCCGCGGTGAATGAGCCCGCGAACGCATCGAGGATCGCCTCCCCGCGAGCCTGCCAGGCGGTGGGGAAGACGAAAACCGGGTTCGTGCTGCCCAACTCCCCGAAGAACGGGATCGGCTCGGGACGTGCCGCCGCCCGGGCGAAGAGCTCCCGACCCACCGCCGTCGATCCCGTGAACCCGACGGCTCTGACCAGCGGATGCTCGACAATGGCGATTCCCGCTTCGCGTCCCTCGACGAGGGAGAACAGACCCTCCGGTGCGCCGGCAGAGGCGAGAGCGTCGACGACCAGCTGCCCGGTGCGCCGGGCGAGTTCGGTGTGCGCCGAATGGAACTTGTGGAGGACCGCGCACCCTGCGGCCAGTGCCGAGGCGCTGTCGCCGCCGATAACGCTGAATGCGAACGGGAAGTTCGAGGCTCCGAAAACGCCGACGACTCCGAGCGGGACGTTCATCCGGCGGATGTCCGGTCGGGGTCCCATGCCCCAGTCCGGATCGGCATGGTCGATGGTCGCCTCGAGGGTGGAGCCGCGGCGGATCTCATCGGCGAAGAGGTCGAGTTGGAAGGCGGTGCGCCGGAGTTCGGTGTGCAGACGGTTCTCGCCGAGGTGGGTCTCGCGGTCCGCGATGGACACGAGCTCCGGGGCGGCGGCGCGCAGCTCGCGGGCGATGGCCTCGAGCCACCCCGCCCGCGTGGCAGGGTCGGCCTGAGCGTTCTGCTCTGCTGCGGTCGCCGCGGCGCGGACGGCGGAGTCGAGGGCGGTCGGGGTGTCGATGGCGACAGCGGTCATCGGGTGAGCTCCTTCATCGGTTGAGCGGTTCGGTGGACTTCGGGGTCGACGGCGAGGGGGTTGACTGCGATGGGGTCTGCGCGCTGAGGTCGCGTCCCAGGGTCTCGCCCATGACGAGGACGCAGACGAGCCCGATCGCACCGACACCGGCCCAGATCAGGGCGACGGGCCAGAAGGCCCCGCCTGCGGACGCGACGAGGGCGCCGGAGACCAGCGGCAGGAACCCGGCCACGACTCCGCCGAGCTGGTAGCCCACGGAGGTGCCCGTGTACCTGACGTCGGGACCGAAGAGTTCGGCGAACATGGCGGCTGTGGGTCCGTACATCCCGGCGTGGCAGAGTGCGAGGGCGAGGATCATCGCCGCCCAGATGAGGACCGTCTGTCCCGAGGCGAGCATGAGGAAGAAGGGGAAGGCGAGGACGACCGTGAGTAGCGCGGCCGCGCAGAACACCGGGCGCCGACCGATGCGGTCGGAGAGGGCGCCGAAGGCCGGGACGGTCACGGCCTCGACGACGGCGGCTGCGAGCAGACCCCCGAGGAGCGTGTCACGGGAGATGCCGAGGTTGTCGGTGCCGTACGAGAGGACGAATGTGGTGACGATGTAGAACGGGACTCCCGCGGCGACGTAGAGGCCGATGCACAGGAGGATGTCCCGCCAATGGCGGGTGAACGCCTCGGCGATGGGCAGCTTGCGCCGGCTGCCGGACTCCTTGACCGCTTGGAAGGTCGGGTTCTCCTTGATCTGCGAGCGGATGAAGAGCCCGACGATGATGAGGGCGAAGCTGAGGACGAAGGGGATCCGCCATGCCCATTCCTCCATCGCATCGCCCGGGAGCGCGGAGACCACGGCGAAGACTGAGGAGGAGAGGACGAGGCCGGCGGGGACGCCGATCTGAGGCAGACTGCCGTTGAGACCGCGGCGATGGCGGGGTGAGGTCTCGACGACCATGGTCACAGCCCCGCCCCATTCGCCTCCGACGGCGAAGCCCTGGAGGAAGCGCAGGGTGACGAGCAGGGTCGGCGCCCAGATGCCGAGTGTGTCGTATCCGGGCAGGAGCCCGATGATCACGGTCGCCGAACCCATGATGAACAGGGTCACCATCAGAGTCGTCTTGCGTCCGATGCGATCGCCGATGTGCCCGAAGATCACGGCACCCATGGGGCGGGCGATGAACCCGACGGCGAACGTGCCGAAGGAGGCGAGCACGCCGGCAGTCGGTGAGGCGTTGGGGAAGAACAGTGCGGGGAAGATGAGTGCGGCGGCGAGGCCGTAGATGTAGAAGTCGTACCACTCGATGGTGGTGCCGATGAGGCCGGCGAGACCGGCCCGTCGGATGTCCTCCTTGGAGGCGCTCGGAATCGGTGCGGTGTCAGAGCTCAGGCTCACGGTCGATCACTCCTTCGTGATGGGTGGGGGTTGCGATGGGCGAAGATGCCCGGGTGGGAACGTCCGGGGGAGGGGAGGGGTCTTCAGAGCGTCGGCACCATGCCGCCGTCGCAGCGCAGCGCAGTGCCGGTGATGTAGGCGGCAGGGCCGCTGCAGAGGAACGCTGCGGCCGCCCCGAACTCGTCGGGCCTGCCGTAGCGTCCGAGCGGGATGGCCGCCTCCGAGGCGGCTCGCACCTCGGCGACGGGCGAGTCCTTGAGCGAGGCTGCGGCCTCGTCGACGGCATGCGCGCGCGGGGTGTCGATGCGCCCGGGCAGAAGCATGTTGACGGTGACTCCGCGACCGGCCACCTCGGTGGCCAAGGTCTTGAGGTAACCGGCCAGCGCCGAACGCCCGAGGTTCGACAGCGCGAGGTTGGGGATCGGTGCCTCGATGCTTGTTGAGCTGATCGAGAGGATCCGTCCCCATCCACGGCCGAGCATCTCCGGCAGGAACGCCCGGATGAGGCGGACATGAGGGGTAACCAGGGTGGCGACTGCATCGGTGACGGACTCGGAGGAGGTGTCCTCGGCGGTGCCCGGGACGGGGCCGGGGCCGTTGAGCACGAGGATGTCCGGGTCGCCGACCCGGTCGCGGACGGCCGCGATGAGGGAGTCGGCTCCGCCCGGGGCGACGAGATCGGCCGCGATCGCTTCGGCTCCGGGCAGCTCGGCGGCGACCTGCCGTGCGCGCTCCTCAGAGCGGCCGGTGACGACGACCCTCACCCCGTCGGCGGCGAGTGCGGCGGCCGTGGCGGCGCCGAGGCCCGAGGTCGAGGCGCAGACGAGTGCGACCTTTCCGTTGAGACCGAGATCCATAGAACCCTCCTGTTTGAAATATCAGACGTTGTCTAGGTTGTGAGATACATCATGCGGGGGGAGTAGGGCGTGAGTCAACCCCGCGGCCCGCAGCGGCGGCGCTTGACGCGTCGAGCCTGGTCGGTCAGAATCTAATACACAAGACAGCGTCTGATATTTCGTCAAAGGAGATATGTGGTGGACGGACTCGATCGACTCACCCGTTTCAGCGAGGGCCGTCAACTGCCCGACCTGGCCGAACTCAAGTCCCTGCTGCGGTTCCGCGCGCCGATCCTCGACCCGGTTCGGCGCGGGCTCAGTGCGGCACTCAGCGTCGACGAGCTGCGTGCGGTCGCGGTGCGCACCACTCCGCGGTCGGTCTTCGAGTACGTCGACGGCGGATCCGACCGCGAGATCACAGTCGACCGCAATCGCGCCGCATTCGACAGCGTCGAGTTCGTTCCCGAATACCTCTCACCCGTCGCCGACCCGGATCTTTCGACGACGCTGCTCGGTCGAGAGGTCTCACTGCCGCTGGTGATGGCTCCGACCGGGTACACGAGGATGATGCATCACGACGGGGAGTGCGCGGTGGCAGCCGTGGCTGCATCCGCCGGGATTCCCTACACGCTTTCGACGGTCGGTACAGCGACGCTCGAAGAGGTCGCCGGCGCCGCACCCGGAGGGGACAACTGGTTCCAGCTCTACCTCACCCGCGACCAGGGCATCAACGAGATGCTTCTCGAGCGGGCCCGAGCGGCGGGGGTGAGGACGATCATGCTCACCGTCGACACCCCCGTGGCCGCACACCGGCTCAGAGACGTCCGCAACGGACTGACGATCCCTCCGACCCTGACGCCGAAGACGATCGCCGGAATGGCCCGCCACCCGATGTGGGCGCTCAACAAGCTCACCACCGCACCGATCACCTTCGCCTCCCTTGCCGCCCTAGCCGGAGGGGCCGTCAACGCCGTCGACGTCGCCGACATCGCGTTCGAGCCCACGCTGAGTTATCGCCATCTCGACTGGCTCCGTTCGGAATGGGAGGGTGATCTCCTGGTCAAGGGAGTGCTCAGCCCGCGCACGGCCGCCGAGGTGGTCGGCCACGGAGCTGACGGCGTCATCGTCTCCAACCACGGCGGCAGGCAGCTCGACCGGGCGCCCGCAACCCTTTCCGTGCTCCCGGAGATCCGCGAAGCCGTCGGGCCCGAGGTGGCCGTCCTCCTCGACTCCGGCGTCCGCCACGGGGCCGACATCATCGCCGCCGTGGCGCGCGGAGCCGACGCCGTGATGATCGGCCGAGCCTACCTCTACGGACTCATGGCCGGTGGCAGAGCCGGAGTGGAGAGGGTGGTCGAGATCCTCAGGGAGGAGTACGCGCGCAGTCTCCAACTGCTCGGACTCGCCTCGACCGCAGGGATCAGGAGCTCCCACGTCCGCCTGCCCGACCCCGCGAGCGCATGACGCCGAACCTGTCGCATGACCCCGCACCGGAACCGACACCAGAGAGCCAACGAGAGAAGAGGACACCGACCATGAGAGCAGCAGTGCTTCGCACCCCCGGACAGCCGCTGTCCGTCGAAGACGTCGACCTCGAGGCGCCCCGCCCCGGAGAAGTCGAGATCCGGATCCTCGCCACGGGCGTGTGCCACAGCGACCTCCACTACATGCATGGCGACCTGCAGGGGCGCATGCCGATGGTGATCGGCCATGAGGGCACCGGAGTCGTCGAACGCGTCGGCGACGGCGTGACCCGCTTCGCGCCCGGCGACCGGGTCATCACGATGTGGCGTCCCCGCTGCGGCAACTGCGAGTTCTGCGCCACCGGTCGACCGGCACTGTGCACGTCCGGGCGCCTCATGGCCCCGACCGGAGGACTCATCGACGGGACGACCCGACTGAGCATCGACGGAGAGCCCGTGCACCACCTCATGGGAGTCTCCTGCGCCGCCGAACGCGCCGTAGTATCCCAGACCTCCCTCATCGGCGTCGACGCCGAGATCCCGACAGAGATCGCCGCGATCACCGGCTGTGCTGTCGTCACCGGCGTCGGAGCCGCCCTCAACGAGATGTCAGAGGCGAGCGGCCAGGGCGCTGTGGTCATCGGGGCCGGCGGCGTCGGGCTGAGCGTGGTCATGGGGCTCTCCCTCATCGGAGTTGACCCGATCGTCGCCGTCGACACCGTCGACGCCAAACTCGACAAGGCGTTCGAGCTCGGCGCGACCCGCACGATCAACGCCGCCTCACAGGACCTCGCCGATGAGCTGCTCCGGATCTCTCCGCGCCCCTTCTCCTGGGCCGTCGACGCCGTGGGCCTTCCCCAGACGCTGCGGCAGGCCTTCGACCTCGTCGGCACCGGCGGCACCGTCGTCGCCCTCGGCCTCGGACGGGTCGGGGCCGAGGTCGACCTTCCGGTCAACCAGATCGTCCAACAGCAGAAGCGCGTTGTCGGCAGTCTCTACGGGTCGGCGAACACGCCCGTCGACATCCCGCGGATCCTCTCCCTCTACCGCAGCGGCAGGCTCCCGCTGGAGCGCCTCCTCGGCGCCCGCTTCGGCCTCGACGAGGTGAACGACGCCTACGCGTCCTTGGCCGGAAGCGAACCGGGCCGGGCGATCATGGTCCCGCAGCCGGCAGCTCAGGAGCGGGTGTCCGGAGCTCCGAGGAGTTCGGACATCGTCAGCGCCCCACTGCGGGCGAGCGTGACGTAGCGCTCCCGGTCCTCGTCCTTCCAGCGCAGCATCGGGATCGAGATGCTCATCGCGGCGACCATTTCCCCGAGCTTGCCGTACACGGGCGCGGCGACGCAGGTGACATGGTCGTTGGATTCGCAGAACTCGTCGATCCACCCGTTCTCGCGAGCCCGGGCCATCTCAGCGTCGAGCTGCTCGAGAGTCGAGATGCTGCGGGGGGTCATCTGCTCGAGATGATCGTCGTCGGGGATGAGGGCGGTGAGCTCTGCAGCAGGCAGCGCGGACAGCAGCATCTTCCCTCCCGCTGTGCATGTGGCCGGCAGGCGGGAGCCGACCTGGGAGACCAGGCGGACCGGGTGGGTGCTGTCGATGCGGACGATGTAGACAGCGAAAGCGCTGTCGCGGACCGCGATCTGCACCGTCTCCCCGCACTCCCGGGCCACCTCGGAGGCGCACTGCCGGCCCACCTCGGCGATGTCGAGGTTGCGTTCGTATCCGGCGCCGAGGCGCAGCGTCCTGATGCCCAGGGTGACCCGGCCGGTGTCAGCGGAGACAGCGACGTATCCGCGGTCGGCCAGCGTATTGATGAGTTCGTGGGTCGTTGCTCGGGGCAGGTCCAACCGCTGGGTGATCTCGGGGACCTTCAGCCCGCGGTCCTCGTCGATGAGGAGCTCGAGTATGTCCAGTCCGCGCCTGAGCGCTGGTGCCGTCAATCGCGTCATGGTCTCACATCTTCCACTTGTCGGACGGCTTCTAATATATCGAATGCGTGACCGGGTGCGGAACCGTACGCCGCTGAGGCGGGGAACCTGTCACTCGGTCGACTCAGTGTCGGCCCGGCAGGTTCCGGGCCCAGCCTTCGGAGGTCGCCGGGCCGAGCCGGGGATCTCACCGGCCGAGGGCGATGACGAGCACGGCCACGGTGAGCACCGCCCCGGTCGGCATCATCGTCAAGCGTTCGGCACGGCTGCGGGAGAACGCGTTGGCGATGGTGCTCAGTGCGAGGACGCCGACGAGGCCCCACGTCGCGACGACGACTACGGGGGAGTCCCGGCCGGGCAGCACGCCCGTGCGGCTGAGCAGCACGGCTGCGAAGACTGCGTAGGCCGCGAGAGTCGCGAGACTCGAGAGCCGCAGCCGGGTCGGCAGCACCCGTTCTCGTCCGCCCCACAGCAGACTGCCGACGGGCAGCCCCGCCGCCCCGAGAATCTGGAGCACTGCGAGGGCGGCGAGCAGCACCAGGGCGATGACCAGGGCGAGGGTCACGACGCCTCCAGTTCGCCGAGCCACTGGAGGGCCAAGGCGTGGGAGCGGAGGCCGTAGTCGAGCGTGGCACGTTCGAAGCGATGTTTCTCTATCGCCGCATCAGGCACCTCGGCGGCATCGAGGTCAGCGGCGAGGGCTGCCAGCGTAGCCGCGTCGGCGTCGAGCCGTGCGCGGATCTCCACGAGGCATGCCGCGCGCTCGGTCTCGGGCAACCGGCCGAGCAGGTAGACCTTCGCGAGCATGGTCTGCTCGGGATTCGACCCGGTGGGCGGTTCGGCCATCCATTCCCGCCAGCGTGCCCGCCCGGCGGCTGTGAGCGAGTAGAGCTTGCGCCCGCGCGCCGAATCGGGGACGTCGTCGACCGTGACCCAGCCGCTGTCGCGAGCGCGGTCGAGGGCGCGTTGGATGCTGCCGAAGCTCGCGGCATAGAAGAGCGAGATCCCGTCTGCGAACCTCCGATGGAGGTCATAGAGGGTGCGGGGTCCGTCGTGGAGGAGTCCGAGGAGGAGGAACACCATGACCTGAATATACCCTTGAGGGATATCGAGGTCACGGGTGGAGAGAAAGGTCGGACATGGACCTTGCGGGACTTGACCGAATGCTATAAGCTTGATATTTGCGTTGCTGTGCCTGTGGCGTGCCTTCATATAGCGGGGGGCAGGTCAGTTCCACTCCAGTGAACCACGTCGTCGCCCGGTGTCGAAACCGACACACGGATAGGCGCCCGGTCGGGGTGGGGTGGCAACGCGTCAGATGGTGAAGCACTCGGAAGGATCCCATTGGCCGCCGCCAACGATAACACCAGGACCGCTAACCCCCCTAAGAGAATCTCGTTCGCGAAGATCCGCGAACCGCTCGAGGTTCCCGACCTGCTCGGACTCCAGACCGACAGCTTCGACTGGCTCATCGGCTCAGAAGCGTGGCAGGACCGCGTCGCCGAAGCCATCGAAATCGGAGACGACTCCGTCGCGACCACTTCCGGTCTCGAGGACATCTTCGAAGAGATCTCACCGATCGAGGACTTCGGTGGATCGATGTCGCTGTCGTTCCGTGAGCACAGGTTCGAAGCTCCCAAGTACTCGATCGACGAGTGCAAGGAACGCGACATGACCTACTCGGCGCCGCTCTACGTCACCGCCGAGTTCATGAACAACAACACCGGCGAGATCAAGTCCCAGACGGTCTTCATGGGCGACTTCCCGCTCATGACGGACAAGGGCACGTTCATCGTCAACGGCACCGAGCGCGTCGTCGTCTCGCAGCTCGTCCGCTCGCCCGGCGCCTACTTCGAGTCGAGCGTCGACAAGACCACGGACAAGGACATCTTCTCCGCGAAGATCATCCCCTCTCGCGGTGCCTGGCTCGAGTTCGAGGTCGACAAGCGCGACCAGGTCGGCGTCCGCCTCGACCGCAAGCGCAAGCAGTCGGTCACCGTCCTGCTCAAGGCCCTCGGCTGGACCGAGTCGAAGATCCTCGAGGAGTTCGGCGAGTTCGAGTCGATCCGCGAGACCCTGGCGAAGGACACCGTCTCCACGCAGGAGGAGGCGCTGCTCGACATCTACAAGAAGCTGCGTCCCGCCGAGCCCGCGACCGCCGAGGCTGCGCGCAACCTGCTCAACAACCTCTACTTCAACCCCAAGCGCTACGACCTGGCCAAGGTCGGCCGCTACAAGGTCAACCGGAAGCTCGGCGTCGATGCCCCGCTGTCGGACTCGGTGCTCTCGGTCGACGACATCGCCGCGACCATCCGCTACCTCGTCTCGCTCCACGCCGGAGTCGAGACGACGAAGGGTGAGCGCGACGGCGAGGAGATCGAGGTGCGCGTCAAGCTCGACGACATCGATCACTTCGGCAACCGCCGCATCCGCGCCGTCGGCGAGCTCATCGAGAACCAGGTCCGCACGGGCCTGTCCCGCATGGAGCGCGTCGTGCGCGAGCGCATGACCACCCAGGACGTCGAGGCGATCACGCCGCAGACGCTCATCAACATCCGTCCCGTCGTCGCCGCGATCAAGGAGTTCTTCGGAACCTCGCAGCTGTCGCAGTTCATGGATCAGAACAACCCGCTCGCGGGTCTGACCCACAAGCGCCGCCTCTCGGCGCTGGGACCCGGCGGCCTCTCGCGCGACCGCGCGGCGATGGAGGTCCGAGACGTCCACCCGTCGCACTACGGCCGCATGTGCCCGATCGAGACCCCCGAGGGTCCGAACATCGGCCTCATCGGTTCACTCGCGTCCTACGCCCGGATCAACCCGTTCGGCTTCATCGAGACCCCGTACCGCAAGGTCGTCGACGGCGTCGTCACGGACGAGACCGAGTACCTCACCGCCGATGACGAGCTCGACTACAACATCGCGCAGGCGAACGCCCCGCTGACCGACGATCAGCGCTTCGCCGAGGAAGAGGTCCTCGCACGTCCGAAGGGCGGCGGCGGCGAAGCCGAGCTGGTGCTCCGCGACCAGATCGACTTCATGGACGTCTCCGCACGTCAGATGGTGTCCGTCGCCTCGGCGCTCATCCCGTTCCTCGAGCACGACGATGCGAACCGCGCCCTCATGGGAGCGAACATGCAGCGTCAGGCTGTGCCGCTGGTCATGTCCGAGGCCCCCGTCGTGGGCACCGGCATGGAGTACCGTGCGGCCGTCGACGCCGGCGACGTCATCGTCGCGGAGAAGGCGGGCGTCGTCACCGAGGTCTCGGCTGACTTCGTCACCGTGCTCGCCGACGACGGCACGATGCAGACCTACCGTGCGTCGAAGTTCAAGCGCTCGAACCACGGCACGTCCTACAACCAGCGCATCATCGTCGACGAGGGAGACCGCGTCGAGACCGGTGCCGTGCTCGCCGACGGACCGTCGACGGAGAACGGCGAGATGGCTCTCGGCAAGAACCTCCTCGTCGCGTTCATGTCGTGGGAGGGCTACAACTTCGAGGACGCGATCATCCTCTCGCAGCGCCTCGTCCAGGACGACGTCCTCTCCTCGATCCACATCGAGGAGCACGAGGTCGACGCCCGCGACACGAAGCTCGGTGCCGAGGAGATCACCCGGGACATCCCGAACATCTCGCCCGACGCCCTGGCCGACCTCGACGATCGCGGCATCATCCGCATCGGCGCCGAGGTCACCGACGGCGACATCCTCGTCGGCAAGGTCACCCCGAAGGGTGAGACCGAGCTGACCCCGGAGGAGCGTCTGCTCCGGGCGATCTTCGGTGAGAAGTCCCGTGAGGTCCGCGACACCTCGCTGCGCGTGCCCCACGGCGAGATCGGCACCGTCATCGGCGTGCGCGTCTTCGACCGTGAGGACGACGACGAGCTCTCGCCGGGCGTCAACCAGATGGTCCGCGTCTACGTCGCCCAGCGACGCAAGATCACCATCGGTGACAAGATGGCCGGCCGTCACGGCAACAAGGGCGTCATCTCGACGATCCTGCCGGTCGAGGACATGCCGTTCCTCGCCGACGGAACCCCCGTCGACGTCATCCTCAACCCGCACGGTGTGCCCCGTCGTATGAACATCGGCCAGGTCTTCGAGATCCACCTCGGTTGGATCTCGAAGCAGGGCTGGAAGATCGAGGGCAACCCCGAGTGGGCCGAGGAGCTTCCGCAGCTCGCCCGCGAAGCCGAGGCCGGCACGAACCTGGCCACCCCGGTCTTCGACGGTGCCCACGAGCAGGAGCTGCGCGGACTGCTCGACGCCACGACCCCGAACCGCGACGGAGACCGACTCATCGACTCCTCGGGCAAGGCCCAGCTGTTCGACGGTCGCTCCGGTGAGCCGTTCCCGTACCCGATCTCGGTCGGCTACATGTACATGCTCAAGCTCCACCACCTCGTCGACGACAAGATCCACGCGCGGTCGACCGGTCCGTACTCGATGATCACCCAGCAGCCGCTCGGTGGTAAGGCGCAGTTCGGCGGTCAGCGCTTCGGTGAGATGGAAGTCTGGGCCCTCGAGGCCTACGGCGCTGCGTACACGCTCCAGGAGCTGCTGACGATCAAGTCCGATGACATCCCGGGCCGCGTCAAGGTCTACGAAGCCATCGTCAAGGGTGAGAACCTGCCCGACCCGGGAATCCCCGAGTCGTTCAAGGTCCTCATCAAGGAGATGCAGTCCCTGTGCCTCAACGTCGAAGTCCTGTCTTCCGACGGCGGCCAGGTCGAGATGCGCGACTCGGAGGACGAGGTCTACCGCGCAGCCGAAGAGCTCGGCATCGACCTGTCCTACCGCGAAGCCCAGACCGTCGAAGAAGTCTGAGCACTTCCACTCCAACCGACACAAGAATTTCTGATGGACCACGAGTCCATCGCCAGGAAAGAGGATTTACGTGCCTGACGTCAATTTCTTTGATGAGCTGAGGATCGGTCTCGCCACCGCGGATGACATCCGCGGCTGGTCCCACGGCGAGGTGAAGAAGCCTGAGACCATCAACTACCGCACCCTCAAGCCGGAGAAGGACGGACTCTTCTGCGAGAAGATCTTCGGCCCCACCCGTGACTGGGAGTGCGCCTGCGGAAAGTACAAGCGCGTCCGCTTCAAGGGCATCATCTGCGAACGCTGCGGCGTCGAGGTGACCCGTGCCAAGGTGCGCCGTGAGCGCATGGGCCACATCGAGCTCGCCGCTCCCGTGACCCACATCTGGTACTTCAAGGGCGTCCCCTCGCGCTTGGGCTACCTGCTCGATCTCGCGCCGAAGGACCTCGAGAAGGTCATCTACTTCGCCGCGTACATGATCACCTCTGTCGACGAGGAGTCCCGTCACCGGGATCTGCCGAGCCTGCAGAACAAGATCGACGTCGAGAAGCAGCAGATCGGCGACCGCCGCGACGCTGACATCGACCGTCGTGCCAAGAAGCTCGAAGAGGATCTCGCAGCGCTCGAGGCCGAGGGCGGCTCCGCCCAGGCGAAGAAGAAGCTGCGCGATGTCGCCGACAAGGAGATGGACAAGCTGCGCAAGAACGCCGATCGCGAGATCGACCGTCTTGAGCAGGTGTGGGACAGGTTCAAGAACCTCAAGGTCAACGACCTCGAGGGCGATGAGAGCCTCTACCGCGAGATGTTCGCCCGCTTCGGCCTCTACTTCACCGGTGCCATGGGCGCCGAGGCGATCCAGAAGCGCCTCCTCGACTTCGACCTCGAGGCCGAAGCCGAGAAGCTGCGCGAGCTGATCAACACCGGCAAGGGACAGCGCAAGACCCGCGCGCTCAAGCGCCTCAAGGTCGTCAACGCGTTCCTCACCACGGACAACAACCCCGAGGGCATGGTCCTCGACGTCGTCCCGGTGATCCCGCCCGAGCTGCGCCCGATGGTCCAGCTCGACGGCGGCCGCTTCGCGACCTCGGATCTCAACGACCTCTACCGTCGTGTGATCAACCGCAACAACCGCCTCAAGCGGCTCCTCGACCTCGGCGCCCCCGAGATCATCGTCAACAACGAGAAGCGGATGCTCCAGGAGGCCGTCGACTCGCTGTTCGACAACGGCCGTCGCGGACGTCCTGTGACCGGACCGGGCAACCGCCCGCTCAAGTCGCTCTCCGACATGCTCAAGGGCAAGCAGGGCCGGTTCCGTCAGAACCTGCTCGGCAAGCGCGTCGACTACTCGGGCCGTTCGGTCATCGTCGTCGGTCCGCAGCTCAGCCTCCACCAGGCCGGTCTGCCCAAGACCATGGCCCTGGAGCTGTTCAAGCCGTTCGTGATGAAGCGCCTGGTCGATCTCAACCATGCGCAGAACATCAAGTCGGCCAAGCGGATGGTCGAGCGCCAGCACCCGCAGGTGTGGGACGTCCTCGAAGAGGTCATCACCGAGCACCCGGTGCTGCTCAACCGCGCACCGACCCTGCACCGCCTCGGCATCCAGGCGTTCGAACCGCAGCTCATCGAGGGTAAGGCCATCCAGCTCCACCCCCTCGTGTGCTCGGCCTTCAACGCCGACTTCGACGGCGACCAGATGGCTGTCCACCTGCCGCTGAGCCCCGAGGCGCAGGCTGAGGCCCGCATCCTCATGCTCTCGGCGAACAACATCCTCAAGCCCTCCGACGGCAAGCCCGTGACCATGCCCTCGCAGGACATGATCATCGGCCTCTACCACCTCACCTCGGAGCGCAAGGGACTCGCCGGCGAGGGCCGGTCGTTCTCCAGCCTCGGCGAGGCCATCATGGCCTTCGACCACGGCGAGCTCGACCTCGGTTCGGTCGTGACCATCCGCCTCGAGAACGTCGTTCCGGGTGCGGACCTCGAGGTTCCCGAGGGCTGGGAGCCGGGTATGCCGCTCGACGTCACCACGACGCTGGGCCGTGCCCTGTTCAACGAGTACCTGCCCGCCGACTACACGTTCGTCAACTCGACGATCGACAAGAAGGCGCTGAGCCGGATCGTCAACCACCTCGCCGAGGAGTACCCGAAGGTCGAGGTCGCGCACACGCTCGACAACTTCAAGTCCGGCGGCTTCCACTGGGCGACTCGTTCGGGCATCACCGTGGCGATGTCGGACATCGTCTCGCCCGAGGCGAAGACGGAGATCCTCGACAACGCCGAGGCGCTCGACACGAAGGTCCAGCAGCAGTACGAACTCGGTGCGCTCACCGACGACGAGCGCCGCAACGAGCTCGTCAAGCTGTGGACCGAGACCACCGAGAAGGTCGACCAGGTGATGCGGACGAACTTCCCGGAGGAGAACTCCGTGCTCCGCCTCGTCGACTCGGGTGCGTCCGGCAACTGGATGCAGGTCCGTCAGCTCGCCGGTATGCGCGGTCTGGTGACGAACCCGAAGGGTGAGATCATCCCGCGTCCGATCACGTCGAACTACCGTGAGGGACTCTCGGTGCTCGAGTACTTCATCGCCTCCCACGGCGCCCGCAAGGGCCTCGCGGACACGGCGCTGCGTACCGCTGACTCCGGTTACCTCACGCGTCGACTCGTCGACGTCTCGCAGGACGTCATCATCCGCACCGCGGAGACCGATTCGACCAAGGGCATCACCCTGCCCGTGGCCGAGCGCGACCACGACGGCAACCTCGTTCCGCACGAGTTCGTCGAGACCAGCGTCTACGGCCGTCTCACGGTCTCCGACGTCACCGACGCCGACGGCAACGTCATCGTCCCGGCGAAGACGGACGTCACCGCTGAGGTCGTCGACACCCTCGTGGCCGCCGGCATCGAAGAGCTCAAGGTCTACTCCGTGCTCACCGCGGATTCGGACACGCAGATCTCGGCGATGCACTACGGTCGTTCGATGGCCACCGGCAAGCTCGTCGACATCGGCGAGGCGATCGGCACGGTCGCTGCCCAGTCGATCGGCGAGCCCGGCACGCAGCTGACGATGCGAACCTTCCACACCGGTGGTGTGGCGGCGTCCTCGGGTGACATCACCCAGGGTCTGCCCCGTGTCACCGAGCTCTTCGAGGCCCGCACCCCGAAGGGCTTCGCCCCCATCGCAGAGGCGACCGGTCGGGCGAAGATCGACGACAGCCGCAAGACCCGCTTCGTCGTCATCACCCCCGATGACGGCAGCGAGGAGATCGAGCACGCAGTCTCCAAGCGCGCCCGCCTCCTCGTCGAGGACGGTCAGCACGTCAAGGCGGGCGAGCAGCTCGTCGTCGGTGCTGTCGATCCGAAGCAGGTGCTGCGCATCCGCGGTCGCCGTGAGGCCGAGCGCTTCCTCGTCGAGCAGGTGCAGAAGGTGTACCGCTCGCAGGGCGTGGGCATCCACGACAAGCACATCGAGGTCATCGTGCGGCAGATGCTGCGTCGCGTGACCGTCATCGAGTCGGGCGACACCAACCTGCTGCCCGGCGAGCTCGTCGACCGCGGCCGCTACCAGGCGGAGAACCGTCGCGTCGTCGCCGAAGGCGGACAGCCGGCTTCGGCCCGTGACGAGCTCATGGGCATCACGAAGGCCTCGCTGGCCACCGAGTCGTGGCTCTCGGCTGCGTCCTTCCAGGAGACCACGCGCGTCCTCACCGAGGCCGCGATGGAAGGCAAGTCGGACACGCTCATGGGGCTCAAGGAGAACGTCATCCTCGGTAAGCTCATCCCGGCCGGCACCGGCCTCCAGACGCACCGCAACATCGTTGTGGAGCCGACGGAGGAGGCGAAGGCCGAGATGTTCACCAACAGCTACGGTGACTTCTACGCGGGCATCGGTGCCGACTCCGGCTCCGCGATCCCGCTCGAGGACTACGACTACGGCGCCTTCAGCTGAGTCTGAGTTCGAGACCGCCTGAGGTCTGAACGGCAGAGGGGCACCCACCGACACGGTGGGTGCCCCTCGTGCATTCACGCTTGGGCCGCCGCTCGAGCGGTTGCGACGCCTTCCGCGCGTGTTGCCGCTACCCGAAGAGAACCTGCGCCTCTTCCCAGCGGTCGAGCGGCACCGTCTTGAGGCTGTCGACGGCCGAGGCCATCTCGACGGCGACGATGTCGGTGCCCTTGAGGCTCGCCATCTTCCCCCACTGCTCGTCGTGGGCGAGGTCGGCTGCGGCCATGCCGAGCCGGGTCGAGAGCACCCGGTCATACGCGGTGGGGGAGCCGCCGCGCTGCAGGTGTCCGAGGATCGTCGCGCGGGTCTCGATGCCCGTGGTCTCCTCGATGAGGGGTGCGAGGTAGTTCGCGATGCCGCCGAGGCGGGCCCGGCCCCTGCTGTCGAGACCGCGGTCGGCGATCTGCTCGTCGAGGCCCTCGGGCACGAAGCCTTCGGCGACGACGACGATCGGGGCGCGACCGCGGTCCCTCGCCGAGGTCACCCACTGCCCGATCTGGTCCATCGAGACGGGGAACTCGGGCATGAGGATCGCGTGCGCGCCGCCGGCCATACCCGAGTGCAGCGCGATCCAGCCGACGTTGCGGCCCATCACCTCGATGACCATGCACCGGTGGTGCGACTCAGCGGTCGTGCGCAGCCGGTCGATCGCCTCGGTGGCAATCGACTGGGCGGTGTCGAAGCCGAACGTGTAGTCGGTGTTGTCGAGGTCGTTGTCGATCGTCTTCGGCACCCCGACGATGTTGAGCCCCTCCTCCTCGACGAGGCGCGAGGCACCCGAAAGCGTCCCCTCGCCGCCGATCGCGACGATCGCATCGATGTCGTGGGCGGCCATCACCTCGCGCATCCGCGCCGGACCGCCGTCCTCGTAGGGGTGAGTGCGGGAGGTGCCGAGGATCGTGCCGCCGCGTCCGGACAGGCCGCGGACATCGAGCATCGACATCTCGAACACGTCGTCCTCGAGGAGTCCCCGCCAGCCGTCTCTGATCCCGACGAACGAGGAGCCGTGGGAGCGGATTCCCTTGCGGACGATGCCGCGGATGACGGCGTTGAGTCCGGGGCTGTCGCCGCCGGAGGTGAGGATCCCGATTCTCATGTCAGCTGTCCCTGGTCCTTTCCTCGGTAGCCCTTCGCCAGGTGGATGTCGTGGCCGGCCATGAGCGACATGCCCTTGAGCACGAGCGTTCCGTTCGATCCGTCGCCGCGGGCGGACTGCCGGACCTCGTTGCCCGCCATGATGTTGATCGTCTCGTCCTTGATCCGCACACCCGGCGGGACGTAGATGTCGTTGCCGCCCCACATCGCGAAGGAGTGAAGCTCGACGGTGACGCCGGGGCCCATCACCTCGCAGAGGTCGATGTTGTCCCCGCCCATGAGCGCGTACGTCGTCACCTCGGCGGTGCCGGCGGGGACGTCGATCTCGCGGCCTGACATGATCGCCACGGAGTTCACCGGCGCCGAGGTGCCGGGTGCGGCGAGCGGCGACAGCGGTGCGGGTCGGTTGCCGGGGACGATCTGCGATCCGGGGGTCGTTCCGCCCGTCTGCGCCTCGAGCGATCGGTGGAGGTCGTTGCCCTCGGGAAGGTCGACGATGAGCGGCATGAGTTCGTCGAGGTACTTCGCCGCGATCGCCTCGTCCTGCCGCTCAGCGGTCTCCTCGGGGTCGAGGCGACCGTTCGAGACGGCGTCGGTGATGACGGCGAGCACGGCGTCGCGGTCCTTGTCAGAGGCGCGGATCCGCGGACGGGAGGGGAGCTCTGGCTGTTCGTCGGACATGGTCACCAGTGTAGCGGGGACCACACCTGTCGACCGGGGACCACACCCGCCGACCGGGGACAGCACACGGGCGGTGCCCCTGGTTGGGGCACCGCCCGTGCGGTGCGGAACCGTGCCCTCGCCGAGGCGGTGGCGCGGGGTCCGTGCCACCGCCTCGGCGAGGGGGTCGGCTCAGCGCTTCAGGTCGTAGCGGTCGGCTTCGACGACCTTCGTCCAGGCACGGACGAAGTCGGTGACGAACTTCTCCTGCGCATCGTCGGAGGCGTAGACCTCGGCGATCGCACGCAGCTCGGAGTTCGCACCGAAGAGCAGGTCGACGCGGCTGCCCGACCACAGCTTCTCACCATCGGGGGAGTAGTTCTCGTAGAGGTTCGTCGTCGCCGAATCGCCGACGGCCTTCCACGTGTTGCCGAGCTCGAGGAGGTTGACGAAGAAGTCGTTCGTCAGCTGCTCCTTGCGGTCGGTGAAGACGCCGAGCTCGGAGTCCTCGTAGTTCGCCCCGAGGACGCGCAGGCCGCCGATGAGGACGGTGAGCTCGGACGGGGTGAGCCCGAGCAGGCTCGCCTGGTCGAGCAGGAGGAACTCCGCGGCCAGGGGCAGATCCGGGGTGAGGTAGTTGCGGAAGCCGTCGTGGGTGGGCTCAAGGTAGGAGAACGACTCGATGTCGGTCTGTTCCTGCGAGGCGTCCCCGCGACCGGTCGAGACCGGGACGGTGATGTCGTGGCCGGCCGCGGCGGCGGCGGTCTCGACGCCCACGGCACCGGCGATCGCGACGACGTCGGCGAAGGAGGCGCCGGTCTGGTCGGCGATGCCCTCGAGGACGCCGATCACCTCGGCGAGCTTCGCGGGCTCGTTCGCCGTCCAGTCACGCTGCGGTTCGAGGCGCAGGCGCCCGCCGTTGACGCCGCCGCGCATGTCGGAGACGCGGTGCGAGGAGGCGGCGGCCCACGTCGTCGAGACGAGCTGGGACACGCTCAGACCCGAGTTGCGGATCGAGGCCTTGACGAGCTCGAGCTCACCGTCGTTGAGAGGGGTGCCGACGGGAACCGGGTCCTGCCAGATGAGCTCCTCGGTGGGAACCTCGGGTCCGAGGTACCGGGTGGCCGGGCCCATGTCACGGTGGGTGAGCTTGAACCAGGCCCGGGCGAACGCGTCCTCGAAGGCGGCCTGGTCGTCCTTGAAGCGGCGCGAGATCTTCTCGTAGGCGGGGTCGAAGCGCAGGGAGAGGTCGGTGGTGAGCATGCGCGGCTCCCGGCGTCCCTCACCCTGGGCCATCGGGACCATGTCGTCGCCGCCGCCGTCGATCGGACGCCACTGGATGTGGCCGCCCTCGTTCTCGAACTTCTCCCACTCGTAGGCGAAGAGGATGTGGAAGAACTCGTTGTCCCAGCGGGTCGGATGGTAGGTCCACGTGACCTCGATGCCGCTGCCGATCGAGTCATTGCCGTGCCCGGTGCCGAAGTCGGACTTCCAGCCCAGACCCTGCTGTTCGAGCGGGGCGCCCTCGGGGTCGGCGCCCTTGTGGCTCTCGGGGCCGGCGCCGTGGGTCTTGCCGAAGGTGTGACCGCCGGCGATGAGGGCGACGGTCTCCTCGTCGTTCATCGCCATCCGACCGAAGGTGTCGCGGATGTCGGCAGCGGCCTTGAGCGGATCGGGCTCGCCCTCAGGGCCTTCCGGGTTGACGTAGATGAGACCCATCGTCGTCGCCGCCAGCGGCTTCTGCAGCTCGCGGTTGCCCGCGTAGCGCTTGTCGGTGCCCAGCCATTCGGTCTCCGAGCCCCAGTAGACGTCGTTGTCCGGCTCCCAGACGTCCTTGCGTCCGCCGGCGAAGCCGAAGGTCTTGAAGCCCATCTGCTCGAGGGCGACGTTGCCCGCGAGGATGAAGAGGTCGGCCCAGGAGATCTTCTTGCCGTACTTCTTCTTCAGCGGCCACAGCAGACGCCGGGCCTTGTCGAGTCCGACGTTGTCGGGCCACGAGTTGAGCGGGGCGAAGCGCTGCTGGCCCTCACCGCCGCCGCCGCGACCGTCCTGGACGCGGTAGGTGCCCGCCGAGTGCCAGGCCATGCGGATCATGAACGGGCCGTAGTTGCCGAAGTCGGCGGGCCACCAGTCCTCGCTCGTGCGCTGCATCTCCGCGAGGTCGGCCTTGAGAGCGAAGTAGTCGAGGCTGTTGAACTCGGCCGCGTAGTCGAAGTCCTCATCCATCGGGTCGCGGGCCGGCTGGTTCTTCGCGAGGATCTTGAGGTTGAGGCGGTTGGGCCACCAGTGGGAGTTGGCGTCGCCCTGCATCGGAGAGGTCAGGGACCCGGGCTCGGTGGTCGCGGTTGCCGTCGAGTCGCCGTGGACGACCGGGCAGCCGCCCGTGGTGGAGGTTTCGGACATGGGGGTTCCTTTCGGGTTCGAGCCGCAGCGCGGCTCAGCTGTGGTCCTCGGCAGCGGTTGCCCGCAGGCGTCTGCGCCGGTTCACGCGACAGAGGTGCGTTGCTCAGTCTCCCCGGTCGCTCGGTCCCTCACTGCCGCTGCGGCAGTCGGGGCAGAGTCCCCAGAACGTCACCTCGGCCTGGTCGACTGCGAATCCGTGATCGTGCGACGGACTCAGACAGGGCGCCCGGCCGACCGTGCAGTCGACATCGACGATGAGACCGCACGACCGGCAGACGAGGTGATGGTGGTTGTCGCCGATGCGCCGCTCGTACCTGGCCACGGACCCGGACGGCTGGATGCTCCGGACGAGGCCGACCGCGGTGAGCGTGTGCAGCGAATCGTAGACGGCCTGATGGGAGACGTCCGGCAGGCTCTCCCTGACGGACCGGATGACGGTCTCGGTGTCGGCATGGGGGTGGGTGTCCACCGCCGCCAGCACCGCGACCCTCTGCTTCGTCACGCGCAGGGAACTGCTCCGCAGGGTCGCGGAATAGTCCTCGGCGTGCACGCGTTCTTCCTCTGACACACCTTCACCCTGCCCCGTTTTCTTGAATGAGTCAAGGAAGCGGGTCCTCAGCCGTGCCTCCTCGCCGAGGTGGCTGCCGGGCCGGAGGGCCGTGTGACCCCGGTCTCGCCGGGGCGGAGGCCCTCGCGCTCCCGTTCCGGCAGGGTGCCGGTGGTTTTGACCAGAGGCTCGCGCACGCGATATTCTGGGATGCGACTGATTGTGTTATCTGCGTCGTCGGACGATCATGCCAGGTGTTCTGTGAGGCCTGGGACCAGTGTGAGTGCGACCGGCGCAGGCCGCCGAAACCGCGGGCCTCTGCGCGTGTGTGTCCTTGCGACACTCCCGACCGCAGGGTGCGTGACATCGCGCGGATACTGGCATCGGGAGTCAAGCTTCACCCGGTGTTCAGTCGGATATGTCCCACGGTTCACAGACGCGCATGCGCGACCGATGTGGGAATTAGGTTCATCGAGAAGCAATGGAGAACGCTTAGTGCCGACAATCCAGCAGCTCGTCCGCAAAGGACGGCATAACAAGTCCGCAGGGTCCGACGCCCCTGCCCTCAAGGGCAGCCCCCAGCGTCGCGGCGTGTGCACCCGTGTGTACACCACGACCCCCAAGAAGCCGAACTCGGCTCTTCGCAAGGTCGCTCGTGTCAAGCTCTCGAGCCAGATCGAAGTGACCGCGTACATCCCCGGCGAGGGACACAACCTGCAGGAGCACTCGATCGTGCTCGTCCGCGGCGGCCGTGTCAAGGACCTCCCGGGTGTGCGCTACCGGATCGTGCGCGGTTCCCTCGACACCCAGGGTGTCAAGGGCCGTCAGCAGGCCCGCAGCAAGTACGGAGCGAAGAGGGAGAAGAAGTAATGCCGCGCAAAGGTCCCGCACCCAAGCGACCGATCGTCATCGACCCGGTCTTCAACTCGCCGCTCGTCACGCAGCTGATCAACAAGATCCTGCTCGACGGCAAGCGGTCGACGGCCGAGCGCATCGTCTACGGTGCCCTCGAGGGAACTCGTGAGAAGAACGGCAACGACCCCGTCGCCAACCTCAAGAAGGCCCTCGACAACATCCGTCCGTCCCTCGAGGTCCGCTCCCGCCGTGTCGGCGGTGCGACCTACCAGGTTCCGGTCGATGTCCGTCCTGCTCGTTCGACCACCCTCGCGCTGCGCTGGCTCGTCGGCTACGCCCGCCAGCGTCGCGAGAAGACGATGACCGAGCGCCTCATGAATGAGATCCTCGACGCCGGCAACGGCCTCGGTGCCGCAGTCAAGCGCCGTGAGGACACCCACAAGATGGCCGAGTCCAACAAGGCCTTCGCCCACTACCGCTGGTAATCGTCGCCCCCGCCCCCGGTCGGTCCGCTCCGGACCGACCGGGGGCCGGGGGAGTCGATCAAGTCATCGATTGAGAGAGAGACACCGTGGCACTTGACGTGCTCACCGACCTGAACAAGGTCCGCAACATCGGCATCATGGCCCACATCGATGCCGGTAAGACCACCACGACCGAACGCATCCTGTTCTACACCGGTGTGAACTACAAGATCGGCGAGACCCACGACGGTGCCTCGACGATGGACTGGATGGAGCAGGAGCAGGAGCGCGGCATCACGATCACGTCGGCCGCGACGACCTGCTACTGGCACGACTACCAGATCAACATCATCGACACCCCCGGGCACGTCGACTTCACCGTCGAGGTGGAGCGCTCGCTCCGCGTCCTCGACGGCGCCGTCGCCGTGTTCGACGGCAAGGAAGGCGTTGAGCCGCAGTCCGAGACCGTGTGGCGTCAGGCCGACAAGTACAACGTTCCGCGCGTGTGCTTCGTCAATAAGATGGACAAGCTCGGTGCGGACTTCTACTTCACCGTGCAGACCATCAAGGACCGCCTCGGTGCGAAGCCGCTCGTCATCCAGCTGCCGATCGGCGCCGAGTCCGAGTTCGAGGGCATCGTCGACCTCCTTGAGATGAAGGCCTACATCTGGCCTGACGAGTCCAAGAAGGGTCAGGACATGACCGAGATCGAGATCCCCGCGGATCTCAAGGACAAGGCCGAGGAATACCGCGCCCAGCTCGTCGAGGACGTCGCCGAGAGCTCTGAGGAGCTCATGGAGAAGTACCTCGAGGGCGAAGAGGTCTCCATCGAGGAGATCAAGGCCGGCATCCGCTCTCTCGTCATCAACTCCGAGGCCTTCCCGGTCATGTGCGGTTCCGCGTACAAGAACAAGGGCGTCCAGCCCATGCTCAACGCGGTCCTCGACTACCTCCCCTCGCCGCTCGACGTGCCTCCGATGATCGGACACAACCCGAGCAACGAGGAAGAGGAGATCGTCCGCAAGCCCGACGTCAAGGAGCCGTTCTCGGCGCTCGCGTTCAAGGTCGCCACGCACCCGTTCTTCGGTGCGCTGACCTACGTCCGCGTGTACTCGGGACAGGTGAAGTCGGGTGAGCAGGTCCTCAACGCCACGAGCGGGAAGAAGGAGCGCGTCGGAAAGCTCTTCCAGATGCACTCCAACAAGGAGAACCCGGTCGAAGAGGCGATCGCGGGTCACATCTACGCGTTCATCGGCCTCAAGGACACCACCACCGGTGACACCCTGTGCGACCCGGCACACCCGATCGCGCTCGAGTCGATGACCTTCCCCGAGCCCGTCATCTCCGTGGCCATCGAGCCCAAGACGAAGGGCGACCAGGAGAAGCTCTCGGCTGCCATCCAGAAGTTCGTCAAGGAAGACCCGACCTACCAGGTCGAGCTCGACGCGGAGACCGGTCAGACCGTCATCCGCGGCATGGGCGAACTCCACCTCGACATCCTCGTCGACCGCATGCGTCGCGAGTTCAAGGTCGAGGCGAACGTCGGCAAGCCGCAGGTCGCGTACCGCGAGACGATCCGTCGGGCCGTGGAGAAGTACGACTACACCCACAAGAAGCAGACGGGTGGATCGGGACAGTTCGCGAAGGTCCAGGTCACCTTCGAGCCTCTCGAGGTCGACGGCGACACGATCTACGAGTTCGAGAATGCCATCACGGGCGGCCGCGTGCCGCGCGAGTACATTCCGAGCGTCGACGCTGGCATCCAGGACGCCATGCAGCTCGGTGTCCTCGCCGGCTACCCGCTGGTCGGCATCAAGGCCACCCTGGTCGATGGTGCCTACCACGACGTCGACTCCTCGGAGATGGCGTTCAAGATCGCCGGTTCGATGGTCCTCAAGGAGGCCGTCCGGAAGGCGAACCCGGTTCTGCTCGAGCCGGTCATGGAAGTCGAGGTGCGCACCCCTGAGGAATACATGGGTGACGTCATCGGCGACCTCAACTCTCGGCGTGGCCAGATCCAGTCGATGGACGACGCTTCCGGCGTGAAGGTCGTCCGCGCGATGGTCCCGCTCTCGGAGATGTTCGGCTACATCGGCGACCTGCGGTCGAAGACCCAGGGCCGTGCGGTGTACTCGATGCAGTTCTCCAGCTACGCGGAGGTCCCGAAGGCTGTTGCCGACGAGATCATCCAGAAGGTGCGCGGCGGAGAGTGATCTCCTAAGGCTCATCGCCAAGGTGATGTAGAACAACATCACCGGAATGAAAGATAACCAACAAAGGTCTAAGATATGAACCGCATATCTTTTGCCAACCACGAGGAGGAACCCAGTGGCAAAGGCTAGTTTCGATAGGACTAAGCCGCACGTCAACATCGGCACCATCGGCCACGTTGACCACGGAAAGACCACCTTGACCGCTGCGATCACCAAGGTCCTGGCGGACAAGTACCCCGATCTCAACGAGGCACGTGCCTTCGACCAGGTGGACAACGCACCTGAGGAGAAGGAGCGCGGCATCACCATCAACGTCTCGCACGTTGAGTACCAGACCGAGAAGCGTCACTACGCTCACGTCGATGCCCCGGGTCACGCCGACTACATCAAGAACATGATCACCGGTGCTGCTCAGATGGACGGCGCGATCCTCGTCGTCGCCGCCACCGACGGTCCGATGCCGCAGACCCGTGAGCACGTCCTGCTCGCGCGTCAGGTGGGTGTGCCCTACATCGTCGTGGCTCTCAACAAGTCCGACATGGTCGAAGACGAAGAGCTCCTCGAGCTCGTCGAGTTCGAGGTCCGCGACCTCCTCTCCAGCCAGGAGTTCGACGGGGACAACGCTCCCGTCGTCCAGGTCTCCGCTCTCAAGGCCCTCGAGGGCGACGAGAAGTGGGTCAAGACCGTCGAAGAGCTCATGGACCAGGTCGACGACTTCGTTCCCGAGCCGGAGCGCGACGTCGACAAGCCGTTCCTCATGCCCGTCGAGGACGTCTTCACGATCACCGGTCGTGGAACCGTCGTCACCGGTCGTGTCGAGCGCGGCGTCCTCCTCCCCAACGAGGAGATCGAGATCGTCGGCATCAAGCCGAAGTCCTCGAAGACCACGGTCACGGCCATCGAGATGTTCCGCAAGACCCTGCCGGACGCCCGTGCAGGTGAGAACGTCGGTCTGCTTCTCCGCGGCACCAAGCGCGAAGACGTCGAGCGCGGTCAGGTCATCGTCAAGCCGGGTTCGATCACCCCGCACACCAAGTTCGAGGCCCAGGTCTACATCCTGAGCAAGGACGAGGGCGGCCGTCACAACCCGTTCTACTCGAACTACCGTCCGCAGTTCTACTTCCGGACCACGGACGTCACCGGCGTCATCACGCTGCCCGAGGGCACCGAGATGGTCATGCCCGGCGACAACACCGACATGTCGGTCGAGCTCATCCAGCCGATCGCCATGGAGGAGGGCCTCCGCTTCGCCATCCGCGAAGGTGGACGCACCGTCGGCGCCGGTCGAGTCACCAAGATCATCGAGTGATCTGACTCGTCTGAGTGAACTCAGCCTTCGGACCCCGGTCTGAAGCAGTTCAGGGGCCGCAATCCCGTACAGGGATTGCGGCCCCTGTCGCGTCTATGCTGGAGACGTCGGACTTCGATCCCGTGAGGAGACCCATGACGACAGATGCAGCGAGGCCGCAGGAGCGCGGCAGGCCCCAGCCTTCGGTCCCGCCCTCGCCGAGGTGGTCCGACGACGCCGTCATCTACCAGATCTACCCCCGGTCGTTCGCCGACGGAGACGGCGACGGAGTAGGGGATCTGCGGGGCACCCTCGATCGCCTCTCGCACATCGTCGACCTCGGGGTCGACGCGATCTGGCTCTCGCCCTTCTACCCCTCACCGCAGAACGACGCCGGCTACGACGTCGCCGACTACGTCGACGTCGACCCGCTCTTCGGCAGCCTCGACGACTTCGACGAGCTCGTCGCCCGCGCCCACGACGCAGGCATCCGCGTCATCGTCGACCTCGTGCCCAACCACACCTCGTCGACGCATCCGTGGTTCCAAGCGGCCCTGACCGCCGAGGCGGGGGACCCCGCCCGCGATCTCTACGTCATCCGCCCCGGCCGAGAGGGTGGGGACGCCCCGCCGAACAACTGGACCTCGGTCTTCGGCGGTCCCGCCTGGACCCGCCTGCCCGGCAGCGACGACTGGTACCTCCACATCTTCGACCCCACCCAACCCGACCTCGACTGGTCGAACCCGGCCGTGCACGAGGAGTTCGCCGATATCCTGCGCTTCTGGCTCGACCGCGGCGTCGACGGCTTCCGCGTCGACGTCGCCCACGGACTCGTCAAGGCCGAGGGGCTGCCCGACCATGTCCCCGCGCTCGAAGCCTCGGGCGAGCCGGTGCCCTCGTCCTCACCGACGGCCGCCTCGCCGTTCTTCGACCAGGACGGGGTGCACGAGATCTACCGTGAGTGGAGGAGGATCCTCGACGCGTACCCGGGGGAGAGGATCCTCGTCGCCGAGGCGTGGGTCGAACCCCTCGAGCGTCTCTTCCGCTACGTCCGCGCCGATGAGATGGATCAGGCCTTCAACTTCACGTTCCTCATGGCCGGCTGGGATGCTCCCGGTCTCGCCCGTGCGATCGAGGGCACCTTCGCCGCGGCCGCTGAGGTCGGCCCGGCACCGACTTGGGTGCTCTCGAACCACGACACCGTCCGCCACCCCAGCCGCTTCGGGGTCGCCGAACCTCCGCCCCACCAGCGGGGCATCGGACCCGACGACCCGCAGCCGGATCTCACGCTGGGACGTCGTCGCGCCTCGGCGATGGCGCTCATCGAACTGGGACTGCCGGGATCGGCCTACATCTACCAGGGTGACGAACTCGGGCTGCCCGAGCACACGCAGCTGCCCGCCTCGGCGCGGCGCGACCCGGTCTATGCGCGCAGCCGCGGAGCCGAACTCGGCCGTGACGGGGCCCGCACCCCGTACCCGTGGTCCGCCTCGGCGCCGCATCTGGGTTTCGGCACGCCGGCGGGGGAGGAGACGTGGCTTCCCCAGCCCAAGGGCCACTCCGTCCTCGCCCATGACATCCAGAACGACGACCCCGAGTCCCAGCTCCACCTCTACCGGGGACTGCTCCGGACCCGCCGGGAGCTCGGGATGGGTCGGGGAGCGTTCGCGTGGCACCCCCTCCACGATCCGCGGCGGGGACTCCTCGCCTTCACCGTGACGACGGAGACCGCCGCGGTGCTCGTGGCCGCGAACCTCTCGGAGGTGCCGATCGCCCTGCCCGAGGCGGTCGGGCGGCCGACCCTGGCCGCAAGCGGACCTGCCGCATGGGACGAGGGGACGCTGTCGGGCGAGAGCGCAGTGTGGGTGCCACTGGCATGAGTGCCGACTTGAGGTAATGTGTGATCCAGGTGGCAGTGCCACCGGCAACGTCGCAGACTGGCAGGTAGGCAATGAGGCATACGGCAAGGAAGCTCCGGCCCTGGCGAACGGGCCTGGCCGCGTTCGCCCTGCTCGGACTCGTCGGGATCACCGGCTGTGCGAGCGGAACATCGACACCGACGCTGACGTGGTACATCAACCCCGACAACGGGGGTCAGGCGAAGATCGCCGAACAGTGCACCGCGGAGGCGGACGGGAAGTACCGGATCTCGACGAGCCTGCTGCCCAACGACGCACCCAGCCAGCGAGAGCAGCTCATCCGCCGCCTCGCCTCGCAGGACTCCTCGATCGACATCATGAGCCTCGACCCGGTCTACGTCGCCGAGATGGCCAACGCCGACTACCTCACCCCGGTTCCCGAGAAGTACGTGAACGAGTTCACCGAAGGCGTCATCCCGTCCTCCGTCGAGTCCTCGACTCGCCAGGACGAACTCGTCGCGACCCCGTTCTGGGCGAACACGCAGCTGCTGTGGTATCGGAAGTCCGTCGCCGAGGCGGCGGGCCTCGACATGTCCCAGCCGGTCACCTGGGACCAGATCATCGACGCCGCCGCGGAGCAGGACAAGCGCGTCGGCGTCCAGGGCATTCGGGCCGAGTCCCTGACCGTGTGGATCAATGCGATGATCGAATCCGCCGGCGGATCGATCGTGACGAACCCCGACTCCGACGGCGCCGACGAGGTCAAGCTCGGCATCGACTCCGAGGCGGGCAGGAGCGCCGCGGAGATCATGTCCAAGATCGGCTCCACCGGTGTCGGCGGACCTCAGCTGTCCAACCTCGACGAGAATGCCTCGATGCTCGAGTTCCAGTCCGACGACGGCGGGTTCATGGTCAACTGGCCCTTCATCTACCCGGCGACGAAGGCCGCCGTCGACGAGGGAAGCCTCGACCAGGCGGTGCTCGACGACATCGGCTGGACGATCTACCCCCGGGTCGACGAATCCCAGGAGGCGCGACCGCCGTTGGGTGGGATCAACCTCGGCGTCGGCGCGTTCTCCGAGAACCCCGACCTCGCCTACGAGGCCGTCGCGTGCATCAGGCAGCCGGAGAAGCAGGCGGAGTACTTCCTCACCGACGGCAATGCTCCCTCGAACCTCGCCGCCTTCGACGACCCTGAGGTCCAGAAGGAGTTCCCCGTCGCCGACACCGTCGCCGAGTCGTTGAAGATCTCGGCAGCCCGCCCGCTCACCCCGTACTACAACGAGGTGACAGGCGGCATCCAGAAGTCCTGGCATCCGCCGGGCAGCGTCGACCCCGAGTCGACGCCGGCACGATCTCAGGAGTTCATCCTCGAGATCCTCCGAGGGGAGAGGCTGCTGTGAAGGCACGTGTGTCGAACCGGCAGCGAGGGGAGACGCGGCTGGGCTGGATGCTCTCGGCCCCCGCGGTCATCATCCTCCTCGCCGTCACCGGTTATCCCATCCTCCAGGCCGTCTACTTCTCGTTCTTCAACTACCGGATGACGGACCCGGACAACCGCTTCGTCAACTGGGGGCAGAACTACATCGTCATCCTCACCGATCCGCTGTGGTGGCAGACGGTCGGGGTGACTCTGCTGCTCACCGTGGTCACGGTCGCCGTCGAACTCGTCCTCGGGTTCGCACTCGCCCTCGTCATGCTAAATGCACTCAAAGCAGTGCGCCCGTGGGTGCGCACCGCGATCCTCATTCCCTACGGCATCATCACCGTCGTCGCCGCCTTCTCGTGGAAGTACGCCTTCGACCTCGGCACAGGCTTCGTCGGGACGTGGCTCTCGATGCCCGAGTTCGACTGGTTCGGCGACTTCTGGTCGGCGTTCCTCGTCATCTGCGCGGCCGAGATCTGGAAGACGACGCCGTTCATCTCGCTCCTCCTGCTCTCCGGCCTCGCGCAGATCCCCGGCGACATGCTCGAGGCGGCGACCGTCGACGGCGCCTCCTGGTGGCAGCGGATGTCGAAGGTGATCATCCCGAACATGAAGGCTGCGATCATGGTCGCCCTCCTCTTCCGCACCCTCGACGCCTTCCGCGTCTTCGACTCGGTCTTCGTCATGACCGCCGGCGCCCAGAACACGGCGACGGTCTCCTTCCTCACGTACAACCAGTCGATCGGCCAGCTCCAGCTGGGAATGGGTTCGGCGCTCTCGGTCCTCCTCTTCCTCAGCGTCGCCCTCATCTGCTTCATCTTCATCAAGGTCTTCAAGGTCGACTTGGCCCAGGCGAGGGGAGAGTGACGATGTCGGGTCGCAAGCACACAGTCTGGTGGATCGTCATCAGCCTCATCGTCGCCGTCTACGCACTGTTCCCGGTGCTGTGGATCGTCTCCCTGTCGCTCAAGTCGCCCGGGGACATCGCGAACAAGCGGTTCTGGCCCACGGCGATCGACTGGTCGAACTACGAGCTCATCTTCACGGGTGCGGCCAAGGACCTCTTCCTCCCGGCGCTCGTGAATTCGATCGGCATCTGCCTCATCGCCACCGTCATCGCCGTGGTGCTCGCCACCCTGACGGCATACGCGGTTGCCCGGCTCGACTTCCCCGGCAAGAAGTTCATCCTCACCATGGCGCTCGCGGTCTCGATCTTCCCCGTCATCTCCCTCGTCACCCCGCTGTTCCGGATCTGGTCGGCGATCGGGCTCTACGACACGTGGGCGGGCCTGATCATCCCCTACCTCTCGCTCACCCTTCCGATCTCGATCTGGACGCTTGCGGCGTTCTTCCGGCAGATCCCGTGGGAGCTCGAGCAGGCGGCACAGGTCGACGGGGCGACGAGCTTCCAGGCGTTCCGCAAGGTCATCGTGCCCTTGGCCGCGCCCGGCGTGTTCACCACCGCGATCATCGCCTTCTTCATCGCCTGGAACGACTTCGTCTACGGCATCTCCCTGACCTCCACCTCGGCGGCGCGCCCGGTGCCGGCGGCACTCTCGTTCTTCACCGGAGCCAGCCAGTTCGAAGAGCCGGCGGGGGCGATCTCCGCGGCCGCCATCATCGTCACCATTCCGATCATCATCATCGTCCTCCTCTTCCAGCGCCAGATCGTCTCCGGCCTGACCTCGGGAGCGGTGAAGGGATGATCAGCCCAGCAGCCACAGCCACCGGTCGCGGGAGCGCAGAGCAGCACTCTGCGGACCCGCGGATCGTGACCGCACAGATACGGAGCACACGACCATGTCAGTGATCGAACTGCGCAACATCGTCAAGCGCTACGGCGACGGATTCCCGGCGATCAACGACGTCAGCCTCGACATCGCCGAGGGCGAGTTCGTCATCCTTGTCGGGCCCTCCGGTTCGGGCAAGTCGACGCTTCTGCGGATGATCGTCGGCCTCGAGGACATCACCGAGGGGGACCTCCGCATCGACTCCGAACGGGTCAACGACTCCGCACCCCGGGAGCGGGACCTGGCGATGGTGTTCCAGAACTACGCCCTCTATCCGCACCTCACCGTGGCCGAGAACATCGCGTTCCCGCTCATCCTCGCCAAGGGCCAGTACAGCAGGCAGGAGATCGACGAGCGGGTGTCGCGGGCGGCGAAGCTCCTCGAACTCGGCGACCACCTCGACCGCAAGCCTGCAAACCTCTCCGGCGGTCAGCGTCAGCGCGTGGCGATGGGGCGGGCGATCGTCCGCGATGCGAAGGCCTTCCTCTTCGACGAGCCGCTGTCGAACCTCGATGCGAAGCTGCGGATCCAGATGCGCACGGAGATCGCGCGGATGCAGCGCAACCTCGCGGTGACGACCGTCTACGTCACCCACGACCAGACCGAGGCGATGACGCTCGGGGACAAGGTCGCCGTGCTCAAGAAGGGCGTCCTCCAGCAGTACGCCAGTCCGCAGGAGCTCTACGACGAGCCGGTCAACCTCTTCGTCGCCGGCTTCATCGGCTCCCCGCCGATGAACTTCCTGCCGGTGGAGAACGTCGACGGTGAGCTGCGCTCGCCCTTCGGCGTCTTCACCCTGCCCGAGGGCGAGTGGGAGAAGCTGCGCGACGCACCCCAGTACCTCGTCGCCGGCATCCGACCCGAGGACTTCCACGATGCGGCGACGATCGACGAGGAGCGCCGCGGACGCGGCGCCCTGCTCAGCGCCGAGGTCGACGTCACCGAATGGCTGGGCAACGAGGTCTACGCCTACCTGCCCTTCGAGGCGGCGCCCGCCGTGCGCGAGGCCCTCGAAGAGCTCGACCGGGACCTCGACGGCGAAGGCGCGCGCACTCAGGTCGTCGCCGTCCTCGATCCGGCGACGAATGTCCAGGAGGGTGACACCGTCGACCTCTGGTTCGACCCGGCCAAGGTCATGGTCTTCGACCCCGAGACGGGGGAGAACCTCACCCGCGACCCGGAGAACGCGAAGCGTCTGGCAGCCGAATCGGAGGCCGCCCGGAAGCGCGCGCTCGACCGTGCCAAGGCCCAGCAGAACGGGAACGGGCAGGCGCAGCGCAACGGCGGGGTCCGGGCCGACGGCGAGGTCCAGCAGAACGGTCAGACTCAGTCCGCCACCGAGGCATAGCCCCACTCAGTTCACCACCGCCGTCGAAGCATGAGAACGACTCCGGTTGCGTGAGGGAAGGCCGCCTCGGCGGGGCGGCACTTGCGGGTCAAGGACGACGGCCTCGGGCAGGTGCAGCCGCCGAACCAACCCGTGTGTGGTCGATAAACCGAGGCGAATCGGCGATCTGGGCGCATTTTCCACGGTTCTGCGACCACTAACGGGACGGTGAGCTTGCGGGTCCACGGTTCTTCGACCACTAACGCGCTGTTGCCGCCCTGAGAAGCGTCGTCATCGCTGCGGTTAGAGGTCGAGGCCGCCTCGGCGGGGCGGCTCGTGCGGTGGAGGACGACCACCTCGGCGGGGCGGACATGACGGGTGGAAGACGAGCGCCTCGAGCAGGGGCAGCCGCCGAACCACCCCGTTTGTGGTCGTTAAACCGAGGAGAATCGGCGATTTCGGCGTATTTACCTCGGTTTTGCGACCACTCACGGGACGGTGAGCTTGTGAGTCCTCGGTTCTTCGACCACTAACGGGACGGTGAGCTTGTGAGTCCTCGGTTCTTCGACCACTAACGGGACGGTGAGCTTGCGAGTCCACGGTTCTGCGACCACAGACGCGACTTCGGGCCGAAAGAACCCCGACGGAGACTTCGCGGACTGGTGAGTCAGTCGGGTGCGAGCTGCGCTCTTCGGGACGGAGGAAGTTCGGGGCTGAGACCCTTCTCACTCGTGAGGGGTCGGCGGCGGGGAGCCGGAGTGGTTCGCTGAGACTTCTCTCACAAGCGAGAAGCCCGGAATTGCGCGGGACACCGGGACTGTGACAAGATGGTCAGGTTGCGTTTCGGGTGTTGACCCCTGCACTGCGGCCTTCGGCCGCGAACAGCCCGGAACACTATCGGATCGATGAATCTGCTTCACTGCGGGTTCGGACCGAGCAGCCAATGAGTAGAAGCGCCGTCGGACCGCGCGAGGAAATCGAAGGATTTCTCCGCTAGGAACAGCCGACACGCCCGACCGTGGGGGCCGGTCATAGTCAGCCGGCACAGACCACGCCCGAGCATTCTCGGGTGATGGTTGATGGCCGGAAGGAACTGAAGAAAGAGACGACGCCATGGCGGGACAGAAGATCCGCATCCGGCTCAAGTCGTACGACCACGCTGTGATCGACAGTGCTGCACGCAAGATCGTGGACACCGTCACTCGCGCTGGTGCGACTGTTGTGGGCCCCGTGCCGTTGCCGACGGAGAAGAACGTGTACTGCGTCATCCGTTCGCCGCACAAGTACAAGGACAGCCGTGAGCACTTCGAGATGCGCACGCACAAGCGTCTGATCGACATCGTCGATCCGACGCCGAAGGCCGTCGATTCGCTCATGCGTCTCGACCTCGCTGACGACGTCAACATCGAGATCAAGCTCTAAGGGAGGGAAAAATGGCGAACACTCGTTCCTCAGCTCTCCCGACCACCCGCAAGGTCAAGGGCCTTCTGGGTACCAAGCTGGGCATGACCCAGGTGTGGGATGAGCAGAACAAGCTCGTGCCGGTGACCGTTGTGGCCACCGGAAACAACGTTGTCACCCAGATCCGCGACGAGGAGACCGATGGTTACCCCGCCGTGCAGATCGCATTCGGCGAGATCGACCCGCGCAAGGTCAACAAGCCGACCGCAGGTCACTTCGAGAAGGCCGGCGTGACCCCGCGTCGCCACCTCGTCGAGCTGCGCACCGCTGACGCCGGCGAGTACTCGCTCGGCCAGGAGCTCGGCGTCGACACGTTCGAGGCCGGAGTCAAGGTCGACGTCACCGCGAAGACCAAGGGCAAGGGCACCGCCGGTGTCATGAAGCGCCACGGCTTCGCCGGTGTCGGCGCCTCGCACGGTGCTCACCGCAACCACCGCAAGCCCGGTTCGATCGGTGGAGCGGCTACGCCGGGTCGCGTGTTCAAGGGCATGCGCATGGCCGGCCGCATGGGTGCCGTCAAGCACACCACCCAGAACCTCACGATCCACGCCGTGGACCTCGAGAACAACTTCCTGCTCATCAAGGGCGCCGTTCCCGGCCCCAAGGGCGCCGTCGTTCTCGTTCGCTCGGCCGCGAAGGAGGCCTGAACGATATGTCTGATGTCAAGACAGTCGACGTCGTCGATGCCACCGGTGCGAAGACCGGCTCGGTCGACCTGCCTGCCGAGGTCTTCGGCGTGCAGACGAACGTGCCGCTCATCCACCAGGTCGTCGTCGCGCAGCTCGCTGCTGCCCGTCAGGGCACGCACAAGACCAAGACCCGCTCCGAAGTTCGCGGCGGCGGTCGCAAGCCCTACCGTCAGAAGGGAACCGGCAACGCCCGTCAGGGTTCGATCCGCGCTCCCCAGTACAACGGCGGTGGAATCGTGCACGGTCCGGTGCCGCGCGACTACTCGCAGCGGACGCCGAAGAAGATGAAGGCCGCCGCCCTGCGCGGTGCCCTCTCCGACCGCGCACGCCTCGATCAGGTCTTCGTCGTGAAGAACCTCATCACCGGCGACGCCCCGTCGACCAAGCAGGCGAAGCTCGCGCTCGCCGGCCTCTCCGACCGGAAGAACACCCTCGTGGTGCTCGACCGCGACGACGAGGTCACCTACCTCAGCGTGCGCAACCTGCCCCACGTCCACGTGCTCACCTCCGATCAGCTCAACACCTACGATGTGCTGATCGCCGATGACATCGTGTTCACCGAGGCAGCTCTTGCCGCGTTCCTGGGCGGAAACCGCAAATCGGAGGACGCATCATGAGTCTCAACTTCAAGGATCCGCGCGACATCATCATCGCGCCGGTCGTCTCGGAAAAGACCTACAGCCTGATGGACGAAGGCAAGTACACCTTCATCGTCGATCAGCGCTCGAACAAGACCGAGATCAAGAACGCCATTGAATCGATCTTCGATGTGCAGGTCGCCAAGGTGAACACCCTGAACCGTCAGGGCAAGCGCCGTCGCACCCGCACCGGCTGGGGGAAGCGCAAGGACACCAAGCGTGCCATCGTCGCCCTCAAGGACGGATCGATCGACATCTTCGGTGGATCGCTCTAAGCGATCCTTCGCCAGAGAAGGACAAGACTCATGGGAATCCGCAAGCACAAGCCGACGACCCCGGGCCGCCGTGGCTCTTCGGTCGCCGACTTCGTCGAAGTGACCCGGTCGACGCCGGAGAAGTCGCTTCTGCGCCCGCTGCCCAAGCGCGGCGGCCGCAACAACCAGGGACGCGTGACCACCCGCCATCAGGGCGGCGGACACAAGCGCCAGTACCGTGTCATCGACTTCCGTCGCCATGACAAGGACGGCGTGCCCGCCAAGGTCGCACACATCGAATACGACCCGAACCGCACCGCGCGCATCGCCCTCCTGCACTACGCAGACGGTGAGAAGCGCTACATCATCGCCCCGCACAACCTCAAGCAGGGCGCACAGGTGGAAGCGGGACCGGGCGCCGACATCAAGCCGGGCAACAACCTCGCCCTGCGCAACATCCCGGTCGGCACCGTCGTCCACGCCGTCGAGCTCCGCCCCGGTGGCGGCGCGAAGATCGCCCGCTCTGCCGGTTCGTCCGTGCAGCTCGTCGCGAAGTACGGCCGTTTCGCTCAGCTGCGGATGCCTTCGGGCGAGATCCGCAACGTGGACGCCCGCTGCCGTGCCACGGTCGGCGAGGTCGGCAACGCCGAGCAGTCGAACATCAACTGGGGCAAGGCAGGCCGCATGCGCTGGAAGGGCAAGCGCCCGACCGTCCGCGGTGTTGTGATGAACCCGGTCGACCACCCGCACGGCGGTGGCGAGGGCAAGACCTCCGGTGGTCGTCACCCGGTCAGCCCTTGGGGTCAGCCAGAAGGCCGCACTCGCCGGCCGAAGAAAGAGAGCGACAAGTACATCGTGCGCCGTCGCCGGACCGGCAAGAAGCGCTGATTGGAGTACTGACTTATGCCTCGTAGCCTCAAGAAGGGTCCTTTCGTCGATGAGCACCTGTACCAGAAGGTCGCTCGTCAGAACGAAAAGGGCACCAAGAACGTAATCAAGACATGGTCGCGTCGCTCGATGATCATCCCGGACTTCCTGGGACACACCATCGCCGTTCACGACGGACGCAAGCACGTGCCGGTCTTCATCACTGAAGCGATGGTCGGGCACAAGCTCGGCGAGTTCGCACCCACACGGACGTTCCGTGGCCACGAAAAGGACGATCGCAAGGGTCGCCGCCGCTGAGGCGGGGGACTCTCGATCTTAGACAAGAGAGAAGGAAGCGATGGAAGCCAAGGCTAAGGCGCGTTACCTGCGCGTCACGCCTCGCAAGGCTCGGCGCGTCATCGACCTCATTCGTGGTCAGCAGGCGACCGAAGCACTTGCAGTGTTGAAGTTTGCAGAACAGTCCGCATCCGATCCGATCTACAAGCTCGTCGCCTCGGGCATCGCCAATGCGCGTGTCAAGGCCGACGAGGAGGGCCTTGCGTTCGACGAGAACGACCTGGTCATCTCGGAGGCGTTCGTGGACGAAGGACCGACCATGAAGCGGTTCCGCCCGCGTGCTCAGGGACGTGCGTTCCGCATCGAGAAGCGCACCAGCCACGTCACCGTGGTCCTGGCCAGCGGCGATGACCTGCCTCAGCGCAAGAGCCGGAAGGGGAACCGCTAATGGGCCAGAAGATCAATCCGAACGGATTCCGACTCGGAATCACCACGGACCACAAGTCGAAGTGGTTCGCTGACTCGACCAAGCCGGGGCAGCGCTACAGCGACTACGTGCTCGAAGACGTCAAGATCCGTCAGATGATGACCAAGGGCCTCGAGCGGGCCGGCATCTCGAAGGTCAACATCGAGCGCACCCGTGACCGTGTCCGCGTCGACATCCACACCGCCCGTCCGGGCATCGTCATCGGACGTCGCGGCGCCGAAGCCGACCGCATCCGCGGTCAGCTCGAGAAGCTCACCGGCAAGCAGATCCAGCTCAACATCCTCGAGGTGAAGAACCCCGAAATCGACGCTCAGCTCGTCGCTCAGGGTGTTGCCGAGCAGCTCGCGAGCCGTGTGGCGTTCCGCCGTGCGATGCGCAAGGCGATCCAGTCGGCGCAGCGCGCCGGTGCCAAGGGCATCCGCGTGCAGTGCTCGGGTCGTCTCGGCGGCGCCGAGATGAGCCGGTCGGAGTTCTACCGCGAAGGCCGTGTGCCCCTGCACACCCTGCGCGCGAACATCGACTACGGATTCCACGAGGCGCACACCACCTTCGGACGCATCGGCGTCAAGGTGTGGATCTACAAGGGCGACATGACCGACAAGGAGCTTGCCGCCGAGCAGGCGAAGGCTCCTGCTGCCCGCGGCCCGCGTGGTCGTGGACGCGGTCGTGGCGGCCGTGGCCGCGGTCAGGAAGGCGGAGCCCGCCGGAACGACTCGGCCCGTACCACTGAGAACAGCGCCGAGGCCCCCGCGGCTGAGGCCGGAACGGAGGGCTGAGACATGTTGATCCCTCGTCGAGTGAAGTACCGCAAGCAGCACCACCCCAAGCGGGGCGGCGCCGCCAAGGGTGGCACGACGGTGGCCTTCGGTGACTACGGCATCCAGGCCCTCGAGCCGGCCTACGTCACCAACAGGCAGATCGAAGCCGCACGTATTGCCATGACGCGCTACATCAAGCGCGGTGGCAAGGTGTGGATCAACATCTACCCTGACCGACCGCTGACGAAGAAGCCCGCCGAGACCCGCATGGGTTCCGGTAAGGGCTCTCCCGAGTGGTGGGTCGCCAATGTCAAGCCGGGTCGGGTCATGTTCGAACTCGCCGGCGTGTCCGAGGAAGTTGCTCGCGAGGCCCTGCGCCTGGCGATCCACAAGCTTCCGCTCAAGGCCCGCATCGTGGCCCGCGAAGGTGGTGAGTGAGCATGGCAATCGGTTCGAAGAACCTGTCCATGGACGCGCTTGACGGTTTCGACAACGAGCGTCTGGCAGAGGAGCTCAAGAAGGCCAAGGCCGAGCTGTTCAATCTGCGTTTCCAGTCGGCCACCGGCCAGCTGGAGAGCCACGGCCGCCTCAAGGCTGTGCGTCGCGACATCGCTCGTATCTACACCGTGCTCAACGAGCGGGAGCTGGACATCCGTCCGAACCCCGCTGATGCGAAGGAAGAGGACAAGTGATGGCGGAGACCACCAAGCCCGAGGCGACGACCCCCGAGCGCAACTCCCGCAAGACTGCGCGTGGCTACGTCGTGTCCGACAAGATGGACAAGACCATCGTCGTCGAGATCGAGGAGCGCATGAAGCACCGCCTCTACGGCAAGGTCATGCGCAAGTCGGTCAAGATCAAGGCTCATGACGAGGAGAACACCGCCGGTATCGGCGACCTCGTCGTCGTGGCCGAAACGCGGCCGGTCTCGGCCGCGAAGCGCTGGCGGCTCGTCGAGATCGTCGAACGAGCCAAGTAAAGCCGGCGTCGCCCCTCCCTCCTGGTCCCGCCCATGGTCTCGTCCGCGAGACCATGGGCGGCTACCGGGAACGGGGTGAGTATGTCAATGAATCCGTTCCGCAAGGCTCGCAGCACCATCGTGAGAACCAGCGCGACGACAGGAGAAAACAGTGATTCAGCAAGAGTCGCGACTCAAAGTCGCCGACAACACCGGAGCCAAGGAGATCCTGGCCATCAGGATCCTCGGCGGTTCCGGTCGGCGCTACGCCTCGATCGGTGACACCATCGTGGCCACCGTCAAAGACGCAATCCCCGGCGGCAATGTGAAGAAGGGTGACGTCGTCAAGGCCGTCATCGTCCGCACCGCCAAGGAACGCCGTCGTCCGGACGGCTCCTACATCAAGTTCGACGAGAATGCAGCAGTCATCCTCAAGAACGATGGGGAACCGCGCGGCACCCGCATCTTCGGACCCGTGGGACGCGAATTGCGTGACAAGAAGTTCATGAAGATCGTCTCCCTGGCACCGGAGGTGTTGTGAGCATGGCGAACAAGCTCAAGATCAAGAAGGGCGACCTCGTCCAGGTGATCGCAGGTGCCCGTCAGTCGCGCGGCGGCGATCGTGGGAAGCAGGGCAAGGTCCTTGCCGTCTACCCCGAGCGCAACCGCGTCCTCGTCGAGGGCGTCAACCGCGTGATCAAGCACAAGAAGGCAACCCAGACTCAGGCCGGCGGCACCGCCGGTGGCCGTGAGACTCACGAAGCCCCCATCCATGTGTCCAACGTGGCGCTCGTTGATCCCAAGGACAACAAGCCGACCCGCGTCGGATACCGCGAGGAGAAGGTCGAGCGGGACGGTCGCACCAAGACCGTTCGCGTCCGCTACTCGCGTCGCACCGGGGAGGAGATCTGATGACGGAGACAAGCACGAACCGTCCGGCGCCGCGCCTCAAGCAGGTCTACCGCGATGAGATCGTCGGTAAGCTCCAGGACGAATTCGACTACGCGAACCCGATGCAGGTTCCCGGCCTGACCAAGGTCGTCGTGAACATGGGTGTGGGTGACGCTGCGCGTGACTCGAAGCTCATCGAAGGTGCGATCAACGACCTCACCCTCATCACCGGCCAGAAGCCGGTCGTGACCCGGGCGAAGAAGTCGATCGCTCAGTTCAAGCTGCGCGAGGGCCAGCCCATCGGTGCGCACGTGACCATGCGCGGCGCCCGCATGTGGGAGTTCGTCGACCGTGTCATCTCCCTGGCGCTTCCGCGCATCCGCGACTTCCGCGGACTCTCGGACCGTCAGTTCGACGGCAACGGCAACTACACCTTCGGTCTCACGGAGCAGTCGATGTTCCACGAGATCGACCAGGATCGCATCGATCGCGTCCGCGGTATGGACATCACCGTCGTCACGACCGCCAAGACCGACGATGAGGGACGTGCTCTGCTGCGTCACCTCGGGTTCCCGTTCAAGACCAAATGATCTCTACGTTGCAGGTCCAAGCGCGCACGTCGCGGGCGGAAACCGTAACGAGGAAGGGCATGAGCCCACAATGACAATGACTGATCCAGTCGCAGACATGCTCACGCGTCTGCGCAACGCCAACTCGGCTTACCACGAGGACGTCAGCATGCCGTTCTCGAAGCTGAAGTCGAACATCGCCGAGATCCTCAAGGAGGAAGGCTACATCACCGGGTGGAGCGTCGAAGACGCGACCGTCGGGAAGACCCTTCGCCTCGATCTCAAGTTCGGCCCCAACCGTGAGCGTTCGATTGCCGGCCTCCGCCGTGTGTCGAAGCCCGGGCTGCGCGTCTACGCGAAGTCGACCAACCTGCCGAAGGTCCTCGGTGGACTCGGCATCGCCATCCTGTCGACGTCCTCAGGTCTCCTGACCGATCGACAGGCCGCCAAGAAGGGTGTGGGTGGGGAAGTCCTCGCCTACGTCTGGTAAGGAAAGGAGAGAAGAGCATGTCACGCATTGGCAAGAACCCGATCTCCGTTCCCTCTGGTGTCGAGGTGAAGATCGACGGCCAGGATGTCGCCGTCAAGGGACCCAAGGGCGAACTGTCCGTGACCATCGCCGAGCCGATCACCGTGTCGCTCGAGGATGGCGTCGTGACCGTGGCCCGTCCTGACGACGAGCGCGAATCGCGTTCGCTCCACGGACTGTCCCGCACCCTGATCAACAACATGATCATCGGTGTCACCGATGGCTACTCGAAGGGCCTCGAGATCGTCGGCACCGGCTACCGTGTGCAGGCGAAGGGATCGAACCTCGAGTTCGCTCTCGGCTACAGCCACTCGATCACCGTCGAACCGCCGGAGGGCATCTCGTTCACCGTCGAAGGACAGAACAAGGTGGCCGTCCACGGCATCGACAAGCAGCTGGTCGGCGAGACCGCTGCGAACATCCGGAAGCTGCGCAAGCCTGAGCCGTACAAGGGCAAGGGTGTGCGCTACGCCGGCGAGAACGTCCGTCGCAAGGTCGGAAAGGCTGGTAAGTAGAGATGGCCTTTGGCAAGAAGGAAAGCTACGGCAAGGGCAGGGCAGCTGCTCGCAAGCGTCGTCACGCTCGTCTGCGCAAGCACGTCAGCGGCACGGCCGAGCGCCCGCGTCTCTCAGTGACCCGTTCCACGCGCCACGTCTTCGTCCAGGTCATCGACGACACCGTCGGCAAGACCCTGGCATCGGCGTCCACCATGGAAGCCGAGCTGCGCGCACTCGAAGCAGACAAGACCGGCAAGGCCCGCAAGGTCGGCGAGCTGGTTGCTCAGCGCGCCAAGGAAGCCGGCGTCGAGGCCGTCGTGTTCGACCGTGGAGGCAACGCCTACCACGGCCGAGTGCAGGCCATCGCCGAAGGTGCCCGTGAAGGAGGATTGGCCCTATGAGCACTGAAGAGAACAAGGAATCGCAGGAGACTGCGGAGAACCGCGGCGGCGACAGCCGCGGCGGTGACAACCGCGGCGGACGCGGCCAGGGTCGCGGACGCGGCGAAGGCCGTGGACGCGGCGGTCGCGGAGACCGCGAGGAGAAGAGCCAGTTCATCGAGCACGTCGTCACGATCAACCGCGTGTCGAAGGTCGTCAAGGGTGGACGTCGGTTCTCCTTCACCGCCCTCGTCGTCGTCGGTGACGGAGACGGCATGGTCGGCATGGGCTACGGCAAGGCGAAGGAAGTGCCCGCCGCGATCGCGAAGGGTGTCGAGGAGGCGAAGAAGAACTTCTTCCGCGTCCCCCGCATCCAGAAGACGATCCCTCACCCCGTCCAGGGTGAGGAAGCGGCAGGCGTCGTCCTGCTCCGCCCGGCCGCTCCGGGTACCGGCGTCATCGCCGGTGGTCCGGTCCGCGCCGTGCTCGATGCCGCCGGCGTCCAGGACATCCTGTCCAAGTCGCTGGGTTCGTCGAACGCGATCAACATCGTCCACGCTGCGATCAAGGCTCTGCAGAACCTCGAGCGTCCCGAGGAAGTCGCGGCCCGCCGCGGCCTGCCCGTCGACGAGGTCGCTCCGCACGCTCTCCTGCGTGCGGCCGCCGAAAGCGGGGCGAAGTCCTGATGGCGAAGCTCAAGGTTACTCAGAAGAAGTCCGAGATCGGCGGCAAGCAGAACCAGCGTGATTCGCTGCGTTCGCTCGGCCTCAAGCGGATCAACGATGTGGTGGTGCACGAGGATCGTCCGGAGATCCGGGGAATGATCAACGTCGTGCGTCACCTTGTGACTGTGGAAGAGGTGGACTGATATGGCGAACAACGACGCACTCAAGCTCCACGATCTCCGTCCGGCCCCGGGCGCCAAGACCGCGAAGACCCGCGTGGGTCGCGGTGAGGGCTCGAAGGGCAAGACCGCCGGACGCGGAACCAAGGGCACGAAGGCCCGCTACCAGGTTCCGCACGGCTTCGAGGGCGGCCAGACGCCGATGCACATGCGTCTGCCGAAGCTGCGTGGGTTCAAGAACCCCGCGAAGGTGACCTTCCAGGTCGTCAACCTCGACAAGCTGTCGGCACTGTTCCCGGAAGGCGGCGACGTCACCGTCGCCGATCTGGTCGCCAAGGGCGCTGTGCGCCCGAAGCAGCCGGTCAAGGTTCTGGGCACGGGCGAGATCACTGTGGCGATCAACATCACCGCAGACAAGTTCTCGGGCTCCGCGCTCGAGAAGATCAAGGCTGCGGGCGGCAACGCCACCGAGGCCTGATCCGTTCGGCGCCCTGCGCTGAGTCGGACCACGGCTGAGAGGGGACGGTCACTTCGGTGACCGTCCCCTTCGTCGTCCCTGCGCACCCAGCCACCGCCTCGGCGGGGGAGCGGGGACACCATCGCCGAGGCGGCACCCGGCACCCGCGGAGACCCCGGTCACGGCGGGGCGGGGAGAACGGCGAGAAACCGGGGGAGAGGGGCCCGCCCGGTTTCGGTCTGGACCCTCGACCCTGGTAGTCTTTTGCAGGTATTTGTCTCATTCGCCAGGTCGTGACAGCGACCCTGACTTCCATCCCCCACTGAGGAGGACGCTTGATCGGCGCAATTCGGAGGGCCTTCACCACGCCTGACCTGAGGAACAAACTCCTCTTCACCCTGGGCATCATCGTCATCTTCCGACTGGGCTCGTTCATCCCCTCGCCCGGCATCGACTACACGAAGGTCCAGGAGTGCGTGGCCTCCCCGCAGCTGAACTCCGGCGGGTTCGCGATGATCAACCTCTTCAGCGGCGGCGCCCTGCTCCAGCTGTCGATCTTCGCTCTCGGCATCATGCCCTACATCACGGCGAGCATCATCGTCCAGCTGCTGCGCGTCGTCATCCCGCGCTTCGAGGCCCTCCACAAGGAAGGCGCCTCCGGCCAGGCGAAGCTCACCCAGTACACGCGCTACCTCACGATCGGTCTCGCGGTCCTCAACTCGACGACACTGGTCGCCACCGTGGAGTCGGGTGCGCTCTTCGGCAGCATCCAGGGCTGCACCGACCTCATCGTCAACAACGAATGGTGGGGTCTGGCGATCCTCGTCCTCACGCTCACGGCCGGCACCGGTCTGATCATGTGGCTCGGCGAGCAGATCACCGAGCACGGCGTCGGCAACGGCATGTCGATCCTCATCTTCACCTCCGTCGCCTCGGCGTTCCCCTCCTCGCTCGGGGCGATCCTCAGCGAGCAGGGCATCGACGTCTTCCTCATCGTCATCGCCGTCGGACTCGTCCTCGTCGCCCTCGTCGTCTTCGTCGAGCAGTCGCAGCGACGCATCCCCGTCCAGTACGCCAAGCGCATGGTCGGGCGCCGTATGTTCGGCGGCACGTCGACGTACATTCCGATCAAGGTCAACATGGCCGGCGTCATCCCGGTCATCTTCGCCTCCTCGGTCCTCTACCTGCCGAGCCTCATCGCTCAGTTCTTCGACCCGCAGACGGGCTGGGTCGAGTGGATCAACACGTACTTCACGCGCGGCGACCACCCGATCTACATCGCCGCCTACGCGGTGCTCGTCATCTTCTTCTCCTACTTCTACGTCGCGATCACCTTCAACCCGGAGGAAGTCGCGGACAACATGAAGAAGTACGGCGGCTTCATCCCCGGCATCCGCGCCGGCCGCCCCACCGCGGACTACCTGAGCTTCGTGCTCAGCAGGATCAACTTCCCCGGATCGCTCTACCTCGCGTTCGTCGCGCTCATCCCGCTCATCGCCCTGGTCCTCATCAACGCGAACCAGAACTTCCCGTTCGGCGGCACGTCGCTGCTCATCATCGTGGGAGTCGGCCTCGAGACGGTCAAGCAGATCGACGCCCAGATGCAGCAGCGCCACTACGAGGGCCTGCTGCGCTGATCCCGCGCCACCACGAGGGCCTGCGGCGCCGCACCGGCGTCGGTCACGGCCCTGGAAGCACAGACCGATCACGGTCTGGGAAGGACAGATATGAGTTCACGCATCATCCTCATCGGCCCGCCCGGAGCGGGCAAGGGCACCCAGGCGGCACGGCTGGCCGAGGCCCTGAGCATCCCTGCGATCTCCACCGGTGACATCTTCCGCGCCAACGTCAAGGGGGAGACGGAGCTCGGCAAGCTCGCCAAGCGCTACATGGATGCCGGGGAGTACGTCCCCGACGAGGTGACGAACAAGATGGTCGCCGATCGTCTCAGCCAGGACGACGCACGTGAGGGCTTCCTCCTCGACGGCTACCCGCGCACCGCTGCGCAGGTCGCCGAACTCGACCGGATGCTCGCCGAGGCGGGCACCGAGCTCTCCGGCGTCGTCGAGCTCACCGCCGACACCGACGAGGTCGTCGCCCGTCTGCTCGCGCGCGCGGAGAAGGAAGGGCGCAGCGACGACAGCGAGGACGTCATCCGCCACCGCCTCGACGTCTACGCCGAGCAGACCCAGCCGCTGACCGACATCTACCGCGAACGCGGGCTCCTGCGCGAGGTCGACGGCCTCGGCGAGGTCGCCGAGATCACCGACCGCATCCTCGCCGCCCTGCGATGATCTTCGGTCCGCGGATCGAGCTCAAGTCCCCCGCCGAGCTCGTGCGGATGCATCGGGCCGGCCTGGTCACCAGGGCGGCTCTCGATGCGGCCCGTGCAGCCGCGGTGCCGGGGGCCACGACCGCGGAGGTCGACGCGGCAGCCGAACGCGCGATCGCGGACGCCGGAGCGACGTCGAACTTCAAGGGCTATCAGGGGTTCCCCGCGGTCCTCTGCATCTCCGTCAACGAGGAGATCGTCCACGGGATCCCCGGGAAGCGTGTCCTTGAGCGCGGGGACCTCGTCTCCATCGACGGCGGGGCGATCGTCGAGGGATTCCACGGCGATTCCGCGTTCACGATGGTCGTCGGCGGGGACGACGCCGGCACCGAGGCGGACCGTGCCCTTTCCCGTGCCACTGAAGGCGCGATGTGGGCGGGCATCGCGGCGTTCGCGACGGGGACGAAGGTGAGCGACATCGGGGACGCCATCGACGACTACGTCACCGAGACGGCGCCTGCGCTCGGCCTCGTCGAGGAGTTCACCGGGCACGGCATCGGCACGGCCATGCACCTGGCACCCGAGGTGCTCAACTACCGGGCGAAGTCGAACGGCCCGAAGATCCGGCCCGGAATGTGCCTGGCCATCGAGCCGATGCTCACCGCCGGCAGCCCCGAGACTGTGACGCTCGCCGATGACTGGACCGTCGTCACGGCCGACGGTTCCCGGGCCAGCCACTGGGAGCACAGTGTCGCCCGGCACGCTGACGGGGTCTGGGTGCTCACCGCTGCCGACGGCGGTGCGGCCGGGCTCGCCCCGTTCGGGATCGTGCCGGTGCCGCCCGCGGGCAGCTGACCCGTCACCTCGTCGCCGAGAGGGGCGGCTCCGGGCCTCGAGGGGAGGCAGGGGAGGACCGGATCAGGCGGCCGCGTCGACTCGGGTCCGCTTGCCGGCGGCAGCGTAGCCGAGGTAGCTGGCGACGAAGACGCCGGAGAACGTCATCGCCCCGAGCGCGAACATCCACGCGGCGGTGTCGAGGATCCCGGCTCCGACGATCTGGAAGATCGCGAAGGCGAGGAACGTCGCGATTCCTCCGGCGATTGCGGCGGTCGTGCGGGCCTGGTGGTAGGTGCGCAGGGTCTGGGTGTGCTTCTCATCGTCCATGACTGACCTCTCTTCACATCGGCGCAGGTGGGGAAGCGTTCCGAGCAGGGGAACATCCCCGGATCCGCGGGGGCTGACTGCCTGCTCTCAAGGTACGATCAGGCTGTGGGCCGAGTCCAAGATGTCACGAAACGGAGCTCAGATGTGGGCGATCGCTACCGGCTGACCAGGATCACCTTCGACGTGATCTCCGTCTTCGGGTGTCTGCGCGCGAGCGCCGTGCCCGGTCCGATCATCGTGCGCATCCTCGCCGACCACGGGTATTCGGCCTCAAGCGTGCACAACCAGCTCACCCGCATGGTCCAGCGCGAGCTCGTCAGCGCCGAGCGCCGAGGCCGGGTGACCCTCTACCGTCTGCGCGAACGTATCCTCTCCCAGTTCCACGACATCGGCGGAGAGCGGACGGCGCCGGAGTTCGACGGGCATTTCCACGCCGCGATCTACACGATCCCTGAGGCCTCCCGCCAGCTGCGCGACCGCTTCCAGTACTCGGCGCGGATGCTCGGGTACCGGCAGCTGCGGTCGGGTCTGCTCATCGGCTTCCACGACCATGCCCGTGCTCTCGTCGCGCAGCTGCCGGAGATGACGAACGGCGGCTGGTACGAGTTCACGCGCCTCGTCCCTGACGACCTCGAGTCCGCGAAACGGCTGACGACCATCGCCTTCGACCTCGACTGTGCACGCACGGAGATCGAGACCCTCGAGGCCGAACTCGCGCTCCTCGCCGGAGAACAGGGCAGACCCGGCACCGGGCTGCCGGAGCTGCCGATCGGCCGGTTCTTCGACCTCTACTTCCGGGTCGGTCGCGCGGTGATGGAGAATCCGCTGCTGCCTGTCGACCTCGTCGGCGAGGAGCAGCCGTCACAGCGGTTCCGGGCCGTCATGGACCGCTGCAACCTCGAGTACTACCTCCGCTACGACCAGCAGGTCCGGGAGGCTGCGGCGGAGAGCCCCTCCTATGACCTCGTCGACTGGCTGCCCGAGGGCTGATCCGGGCCGATCCCTCAGCCCTTCGTCGCGGCGACGATGCGCTCGACGGCCTCGCGCAGGAGGGGGCGGGGGAGGGCGAAGTTGAGGCGCACGTGTCCGGCCCCGACCTCTCCGCACAGTCGGCCCTCGGTGAGCGCGACCTTCGCCGTCTCGGTGAAGTGCTTCGTGAGGTGGTCGTCGAAACCGTAGCCGCGCAGGTCGAGCCACGCGAGATAGGTGCCTTCGGGAGGCAGGAAGGGGATGTTCGGCAGCTCCGCCGTGAGAAGTTCGGTGAGGAGGTCGCGGTTGCCGGCCAGATACGCGGTGATCTCGGCGAGCCACTCACCGCCGCGGGTGTAGGCGGCCGTCGTCGCAAGAATCCCGGGATTCGACGCCGCCTGGGAGACGAACAGTCCGCGTCGCTTCCACTCGGCCCGGTCCTCGGATGAGGTGAGGATGAGCTGGGCGCACTTGAGCCCGGGGATGTTGAAGGCCTTCGAGGCGGCGGTCGCCGTGACCGTGTGGGCGGCGGTGGTCTCGCTCAGACTCGCGTAGGGGACGTGGCGCGCCGGTTCATAGACGAGCGGAGCGTGGATCTCGTCGGAGAACACACGGGCACTGTTGGCTTCGACCACCTCCGCCAGCGCTGTGAGTTCGGACTCCGTGTAGACCTTGCCGATGGGATTGTGCGGGTTGCACAGGACGAGGGTGGCACCGGGGCTCAGCGCGGCGTCGATGGCCTCGAGGTCGACCGACCATCCGGTCTCGGTGCGCAGCATCGGCACTTCGATGAGCTCGCGACCGGTCACCCTGGCGACGTCGAAGAACGGCATGTACGCAGGGGTGGGGAGGACGATCGGCGTCCCTGCGGGGGTGAGGAGGTCGAGGACGGCGATGAACGCGGCGATGACGTCGCTCGCCGGTTCGACGTGCGCGGCGGGGAACCGCCAGCCGTAGCGTTCGGCGCAGAAGTCGGCCGTCGCCTCTCGGAGATCGGCGACGATCTGCGCAGGCGCATAGCCGTAGAGGTCGCGGTCGTCGATCTCCGTCAGCGCCTCCCGGACGACGGGAGCGACCCCGAAGTCCATCTCCGCGATGAACGCACCGAGGCTGCCGGGGTAGGTCGACCACTTCCGCCCGCCCTTCGCGACGAGCGATTCCTCGGTGATGGCGTCCAGATCGTCCATGGTCCCTGCTCTCCCCTCGATGATGGCGACCTCACTCACGCTAGCAGTCGACCCGCCGGCCGCGATCGTCCGTCCGACATGCTCCGTCACAGCCGCGACCGCCTCGGCGAGAGCCCGGCAACTGTGACCACGGTCACGAAACGATAACGAAAACCTTGAAAAGTTCCTGACCGTTATCTGTGCGTTACGATGACGAGCATGACCCGAATCACATTGAGACGGTCTTCGCGTGTCCTGGGAGCGTCGATCATCGGCGCTTCTCTGCTGTTCGCGGGGGCTCTGCCCGCCGCGGCCGCCGGTCCCGCGGAGTCACCCGCAGAGTCCATCCAGAAGCCCGCAGCCGACGAAGCGACAGACGTCGACGAGCTCGAGATCGTCCTCGGTACCGACGCCGAGGTGACCGCCTCGACCTCGCTCGTCATCCCCGTCACCGTCCGCGCCTCCGATGCAGCGACGACGCTGCACATCGTCCACGCGGCGAACAACGAAGCCGTCGCCGGCACGGACGTCGTCGTCCCCGCCGGATCCGGCACCGTCGAGACCGAACTCGACGGATCGGGACTGACCCCCGGCACCTACATCGTCAAGTCGGACGACGGACTGAAGACGAGCGAGGACTTCACGGTCGTCGCTGACGAGACCGCAGCACCGACACCGACCGACGACCCGACGCAGACTCCGACCGAGTCGCCCAGTGCGAGCGCCGAGCCGACGGAGGAGCCCAGCGAGGACGCGAATCAGGCGGGTGACCTCGACGAGTACTACCCGCAGCTGGCGAAGGAGCTCTTCCGCCAGGACGACGGCACCTACCGCATCCCCGACCCGAAGGGCGGCGGCAAGGGCGCGGGCAACATCCCCGCGGGCCTGAAGAAGTACTACAACCAGAAGGTCGACCTCAGCGCCGAGAACTGCGGCAAGCTCGGCTACCCCGACTACACCGAGCGCATCGGACGCACCCCGGTCTGCGGCTACCTCATCGCTCCCATCGACGCGAAGGATCCTGCCGCCGGCAACGTTGCGATCGCGATGATGAAGGTCCCCTCGGGCAAGATGGTCGACGGGAAGTTCGTCAATACCACCCCGCAGGGCACCGTCGCCTGGAACCCGGGCGGACCGGGCGGTTCGGGCATGACGCTCGGCGTCGCCGGTGCACTCTTCGAACCCGACCTCGCAGCGAACTTCGACCTCGTCGGCTTCGACCCGCGCGGCACGGGCGGCTCGATGCCCTTCTCCCAGTGCTCGACCGATGAGCAGATCGACGCCGACCGCGCCGAGGACGCGTGGGCCGGTGACCGTGAAAACGCCGAGGACATCCTCAACGACCAGGCGGAGCGGTTCGCCGGTGACTGCATCGAGAACACCGGCAAGCTCTTCGACCTCGGTGAGGGAGGCCAGGAGAACCTCATGAAGCACCTGGGGACGTGGGACGCCGTCGGCGACCTCGACCTCATCCGCTCGACGAGTGGCGACGACAAGCTCGACTTCATCGGCTTCTCCTACGGGACCCGGCTCGGGTACGTCTATGCGCAGAAGTTCGGCGACAGCGTCGGCCGGCTCGTCCTCGACGGCGCCGTCGACCCCGGCAACGTCTCCGCGTACAAGGCTCTCAAGGACATCAACAGGGACCCGCAGGCCTACCTCGACGCCGACGGCAAGCTCGTGAGCAAGGCCGACGCCGAAGAGGACGCCGACGACTCGGTCAAGCAGATCGCCGGCTTCCAGGACACCTTCGAACAGTTCGCGCTCGACTGCTCGGCCAAGGGCACCGAGGGCAGGACGTGGGGCGAGACCTACCCGAACCTCGAGTACCCTGACCGGCTCGCCGACCTCAAGGACGCACCGTTCACCTGCGCCCTCGGCGATGGGATCACCGACAGGGCGGAGCTGACCACGGCCGTGCAGGGGATCCTCCGCTCCCTCGAAGGCAAACCGCTGCCGGCGGGATCCGAGGGCGAGGACCGCGAGGTCACCTTCGGCGATGCCCGCACCGGCGTCATCCAGGCCCTCTACTCCGAGGACCTCTGGGCGCAGCTCGCGCTCGGGCTGACCGAACTCAAGGCCGGAGAGACCGCCGGGGTGCTCATGACGCTCGCCGATTCGTACAACTCCCGCGACGAGACCGGCCACTACGACCCGATGCTCCAGGCGTTCACGAACATCCGCTGCACGGATGAGAACAGCTACGGGAACAAGCCGGACATCGAGGAGCTGCGCGACCTGGCCAAGCGCTACGACGAAGCCGGACCGTTCCAGGCGGCGTCGGTCTCGCCGGGCGTCTACGACTACTGCGACTTCTGGAAGTTCAAGGGCACCCTGCCCAAGCCGGAGAAGCTCACCGCGGTGCCGAACATCCTCGTCGTCTCGACCTCGCACGACTCGGCGACCCCGTACGCCTCGGGCGTCAAACTCGCCCGCACGATCGACGGCAGCCTGCTCTCGGTCTCCGGTGCCTCGCACACCTCGTACATGTCGCGGGACGAGAACAAGGCGTGCACGGACCAGACGGTCAACGAGTTCCTCTCCGCAGGCACACTGCCCAAGGTCGGGGACTTCGGACCCAAGCTGCCGACACCGGACACCGCGGTCGATGACCGCGGGGAGACGATCACCCTGCCCAACCGGTGCCGGATGGACACGTTCCGCGCCGACGACTTCTCGCTCGACAAGGAGAAGGTCGCGGCAGGGGAGAGCGTCATCGCCTCGGTCAAGCACCAGGCCTCGGAAGCCGACTACACCGTCGCCTTCGAGACCGGAGGCACGCTCGGCACGCTGACGACCGACAACGGCGGAAACGCCGTGAGCAAGGTCGTCGTCCCGAAGAAGGCGAAGCCGGGCACCTACGTCGTCCAGCTCCTCGACGCGAAGGGCAAGACCGTGGCGAACACGACGCTCACCGTCGTCGGCGACGACGACGGCAAGGGCGGCAAGGGCTCCGACGGAGGCAAGGACTCCGACGGCGGCAATGGCTCCGGTGGTGGCGATGACGAGAACCCGAAGGGCGGCGGGGACGCCCCCGGCGCGGGCAGCGGCGGATCCGGCAGCGGATCCGGCGGCAGCCTCCCGCGCACCGGTGCCGACATCTGGCCCCTGCTCGCGGGAGCGCTCGCCCTGCTCACCGCCGGTGGAGTCGTCTACCGGATGACGCGCGGAAAGGGCGCGAAGCACTGAGCTCGGGCCGGGCTCGGCGGCCCTGACCGTCGGGCCTGACACCACCGGTCGAGCACTGCAGGCGGCCGGGAGCGGATCTCGCCACCGTTCCCGGCCGCCTCGGCGTCTGCGGGTCTCGGCTAGCATCGATGCGGACCGAGGATATGAGGAGGGGAACGTGGCGAGCACGTTCGTGCGCAATCAGTGGGCGCTGTGTCTGGCGCAGCTCTTCGCCGGCATCGGCGTGGCCACCGGGTTCGCCGTCGGCGGCATCCTCGCCGAACAGCTCACCGGTCGCACCGAACTCGCCGGGTTCGCGCAGACGGCCTCGATCCTCGGCGCAGGACTGCTCGCTCTGCCGCTCGCGCGTCTCGCGCAGGTGCGCAATCGCCGCTGGGCGCTCGCCGTCGGCTACGGACTCGCCCTCACCGGAGCGCTCCTCATCGTCGTGGCCATCCTCGCGGGCATCGCCCTGCTCTTCTTCGTCGGTATGGGCTTCTTCGGGTCCGCGACTGCCTCGGGCCTGCAGAGCCGGTACGCGGCCACCGACTCCGCGCCTGAGCAGCTCAAGGGTCGAGCGATGTCGATCGTCGTGTGGGCGACGACCGTCGGGTCGGTCCTCGGCGATGTCAAGGCGTCGAAGCAACATGGGGCTCGCCGGCGAGCAGTCGAGCGAATGCCTCGGTGGGCGTGAGATAGCCCAGTCGGCGGCGGGGTCGATTGTTGATCTCCTCGGCGATGGTGGTGAGGTAGGGCTGGTGATCGGGGATCACCGTGCCCTTGGGCAGATACTCCCGGTAGAGCCGGTTCGTGTTCTCGTTGCTGGGCCTCTGCCAGGGCGAGTGGGGATCGGCGAAGTAGACCGGCATCGCCGTGGCCAGGGAGACCTTCGCGTGCTGGGCCATCTCGCTGCCCTGGTCCCACGCCAACGATGCCTTCATCATCTCGGGCAGGTCGTTGAAAAACTCGATGACCGCGTCAGCGGTTGGCTCGGCGTGTTTCGAGGGCAGGGCCAGCAGCCCGGTGAACCCGCTCATCCGCTCCACCAGCGTCGCCGCGCACGAGGTGCCGTTCTTCCCGATGATCAGGTCACCCTCCCAGTGCCCCGGCACCCGACGCTGGGCGGCGTCCTCACCTCGCTCCGCGATCGGGACCATACCTACGATTGGGCCACCGCGCGTCCGCCCGGTCGTACGTGGTCGGCGCTTGGTCCGCTTGGACTGCAGGAAGATGCCCTTGCGGGCGAGCTCACCCTTCGGGATTGCGTAGATGTACTGGTAGATAGCCTCACCGGAGACGGTTCGGCCGCGTGCGTCAGGAGAGTTCGCCATGCGTTCAACGGTCGGGTCTGTCGCCTCCAGACGCAACCGGCCCGCTATCTCGTTCGGCGTCCAGGACGCGGCCAGGTCGGCGTCCACCCTCGCCTGCAGCACCGGATCCCCCGCGACCTTCCGCTGCTGCGGGCGAGCTCGCCGACGCTGCGCTCTGACGTCTGCGGTCACGGCCTGGTAGCCGCGGGTCTTCGTCGAGTTCCGGTGAAGCTCCCGCGAGATCACCGACGGGCAACGCCCCAGGTGACGGGCGATCCTCCGCACCGACCAGCCCGCTTTCGAGGCCGCCGAGATCTCCGACCTGTCGCTGAACGACAACCCCACCCGCGCCATCTGCACACTCCACCGATCAGACCCCCGCCGACCGGGAGTGTTGCTTCGACGCTATGACACCACCCTCGGACCCAACCTCGCCGAACCCGGTGCCCGGCTCGGGCGCTCGCTCGGCATCGACCCCTTCGCCGGTCCCTTCCTCATCGCCGTCGGCGGATACCTCCTCTCCTTCGTCTGCGTCCTCTTCCTCCGGACCCCGCGCTCCGATCGTCCCGGCGTCGGGGCGGACCGGATCGGCGCCGCCCCGACGGCCCATCGCCGAGGCGGCACCTGGGCGTCCGTGCGCCGATCCCCGGGTGCGCTCCTCGGTCTCCTCTCCGTCGTCAGCGGGCACATGATCATGGTCGTGACGATGGTGATGACCCCGGTCCACATGGACCATCACGGGTTCGGCCTCGGGCTCATCGGCGTGACGATCGCCGGGCACATCTTCGGCATGTACGGACTCTCCCCGGTCTTCGGCTACCTCACCGACCGGTTCGCTCCCGGACGCGTCATCCTCCTCGGGCAGGTGCTCTTCGCCGCCGCGCTCATCCTCGGCTTCATCGACGCGGCAGGCGAGTCCTCCTTCGTCCGGCTCTCCCTCGCACTCTTCCTCCTCGGACTCGGGTGGTCGGCGTGCCTCATCGCCGGCTCGACCCTGCTCACCCAGGAGATCGACCCGGCGCATCGGATCCCCGTGCAGGGACTCTCGGATGCGGGGATGAACCTCGGAGCGGCCGCGGTCGCCGCACTCGCCGGTCCGCTGCTCTCACTCGGCGGCTTCGCATGGGTCACCGTGCTCGGCTTCCTCGTCCTCGCCGTCGCCGTGGCCATGGGCATCCGCACCGGCTACGGGGCTCGCGCCCGCGGGTGAGTGCCCCGCCCCTGCGAGGGACTCGGGGCCGGACGACGGTCGGGCAGGGCCGCCTCGGCGGGGGAGCGGGGTGTGCGGAACGGACGGGGACATCGCTTCGGGGCACCGCCTCGGCGGGGTGACGGGGTGTGAGGAACGGACGTGACGCCGATCCGGCGGGCCGCCTCGGCGAGGGGAGCCGGGATTGTAGGGGAAGTCACGCGCGGAATCCAGGACCGCCTGGAAGATCTTCGAATCGTGGTGTAGAGTAGATGATTGGTCTGTTCTCACTCAACTCATCCATTCACGGTTGTGGGCGGCGTCACGCCATCCACAGCCTTTCATGTGGTGGGGGAGGGCCGGAGCAGTCTGTGGGGATCGTCGGTGCCGACCGACGATCGACGATTACGTCGAACGCGAAGGTTTCGCGGGAATACGAGGTTAGCGAACGATATGGCCAAAAAAGAAGGGGTCATTGAGATCGAGGGCACCGTTGTCGAAGCTCTCCCGAACGCATCATTCCGGGTCGAGCTGAGCAACGGGCACAAGGTGCTCGCGCACATCTCAGGGAAGATGCGGCAGCACTACATCCGAATCCTGCCCGAGGACCGAGTCATCGTGGAGCTGTCTCCTTACGATCTCTCGCGTGGACGAATCGTTTACCGCTACAAGTAAGGATCTTCGATCATTCGCGCCGGATTCCCTGGGAAGGGAGACCGGCCGAGAGAAGGAAAAACGATGAAGGTTAAGCCCAGCGTCAAGAAGATCTGCGAGAAGTGCCAGGTGACCCGCCGTCACGGTCGAGTCATGGTGATCTGCTCCAACCCGCGCCACAAGCAGCGTCAGGGCTGAGCAGCTCTTCGAGCAGAGGGAGCCCCGAGACGGGGCTGCCAGCAGCACCACACCCACGCAGACCTCGCCCCCTGCGCATGCCGGACCGGCATGAGCAGGACGATACCTTCGGTCGGGGGCCGAGGACCTCAGGTCACTGAGGACAGGTCTGCATCAGCACCTCCGAAACATCAACAGGAGTAAGAACCTATGGCACGTCTTGCCGGAGTCGACATCCCGCGCGAAAAGCGCGTGGAGGTCGCCCTGACATACATCTATGGTGTGGGCCGCACGCGTGCGCGCCAGACCCTGACGGAAACCGGGATCAACCCCGACACCCGTGTGAAGGACCTGAGCGACGCCGAGCTCGTTCAGCTGCGTGACTACATCGAGGGCACGTTCCAGGTCGAGGGTGACCTCCGCCGTGAGGTCGCCGCCGACATCCGCCGCAAGGTGGAGATCGGCAGCTACGAAGGCCTGCGCCACCGCCGCGGTCTCCCGGTTCGCGGACAGCGGACCAAGACCAATGCGCGCACCCGCAAGGGACCGAAGCGCACCGTGGCCGGTAAGAAGAAGTAACATGCTCACCCGGTTGACCGGCGTCAACCACCTCGATCAGGAGTAAAACCTATGCCTCCCAAGTCACGCGCCGCTTCAGCGCGCAAGCCTCGCCGCAAGATCAAGAAGAATATCGTTGCCGGCCAGGCGCACATCAAGTCCACCTTCAACAACACCATCGTGTCGATCACCGATCCGACCGGTGCTGTCATCTCCTGGGCCTCCTCCGGTGAGGTCGGCTTCAAGGGCTCGCGCAAGTCGACGCCCTACGCCGCTCAGATGGCTGCGGAATCCGCCGCCCGCCGCGCGCAGGAACACGGCCTGAAGAAGGTCGACGTCTTCGTCAAGGGACCGGGCTCGGGCCGCGAGACCGCGATCCGCTCCCTGCAGGCCGCCGGCCTGGAACTGGGCACCATCCAGGATGTCACCCCGGTTCCGTTCAACGGCTGCCGTCCGCCCAAGCGCCGCCGCGGCTGACCCTTTCCGTGGAACTGCCGCAGGCGACGGGCCGCTGTGCCCGCCGCCTGAGGCAGAACGGATTCATCGCATAAACCGAACCGTTCTTCATGGCCGACTGCCATGACGTGCAGTGCGAACGTCATATAGCGGATGTTCGCTGAAAGGAAGCCCACGTGCTCATTGCACAGCGCCCAACACTCACGGAAGAAGTCGTCTCCGACAACCGCTCCAGGTTCGCCATCGAGCCGCTCGAGCCCGGATTCGGCTACACCCTCGGCAACTCGCTTCGTCGCACTCTGCTGTCGTCGATTCCGGGAGCCGCCGTCACCTCCATCCGGATCGACGGCGTCCTCCACGAGTTCAGCACCGTCCCGGGAGTGAAGGAGGATGTCACCGAATTCATCCTCAACCTCAAGTCCCTGGTCGTGTCGTCTGAATTCGACGAGCCTGTCGTTGCGTACCTGCGCAAGCAGGGCCCTGGCACCGTGACCGCTGCCGATGTCTCGGCTCCCGCCGGAGTCGAGATCCACAACCCGGACCTGCACATCGCCACGCTCAATGGCGAAGGCCGTCTGGACATGGAGCTCACCATCGAACGCGGACGCGGCTACGTGTCGAGCGCCCAGAACAAGAACGCCGATGCCGAGATCGGCCGGATCCCGGTCGACTCGATCTACTCGCCCGTTCTCAAGGTCACCTACAAGGTCGAGGCCACTCGTGTCGAGCAGCGCACCGACTTCGATCGCCTCGTGCTCGATGTCGAGACCAAGCCGTCGATGACCCCGCGCGACGCCATCGCGTCGGCAGGCAAGACGCTGGTCGAGCTGTTCGGTCTGGCACGCGAGCTCAACGTCGAAGCCGAGGGCATCGAGATCGGCCCGTCGCCGGTCGACGCCGCTCTCGCCGCCGACCTGGCGCTTGCCATCGAGGACCTCGATCTGACCGTGCGCTCCTACAACTGCCTCAAGCGTGAGGGCATCCACACCGTCGGCGAGCTCGTCGCCCGCAGCGAAGCCGACCTCATGGATATCCGCAACTTTGGTTCGAAGTCGATCGACGAGGTCAAGGCCAAGCTCAACGAGCTCGGACTCAGCCTCAAGGACAGTCCTGCCGGGTTCGAATCCGGTCTCGCGGAAGAGGACCAGTCCTACGTCGAAGACGAACAGTACTGATCAAGACCTAGGAGTTTTCCACTATGCCTACCCCAACGAAGGGCCCCCGCCTCGGCGGTTCGCCCACCCACGAGCGCCTCATGCTCAACAACCTGGCAGCGCAGCTCTTCGAGCACAAGCGCATCACGACGACCGTGACGAAGGCCAAGCGCCTCCGTCCGGTGGCCGAGCGCCTCATCACCGCCGCGAAGAAGGGCGACCTCGCCGCCCGTCGTCGCGTGCTCGCCCAGATCGCCGACAAGTCGATCGTCCACGAGCTCTTCACGACGATCGCCGAGACCATGGCCGAGCGTCCGGGCGGATACACCCGCATCACGAAGATCGGTCCCCGCAACGGCGACAACGCTCCGATGGCCGTCATCGAGCTCGTCCTCGAGCCCTACTCGCCGAAGCAGGCCACGGTGAAGGAGGCCGAGCAGGCCACCGCGACCGCCGCTGCCGCCTCGACTGACTCCTCTGACTCCTCCGACGAAGAGGTCGTTTCCGACGACGTCACCGTCACCGAGGATGCCGAAGGCAACGTCGTCGTCGACGAGGTCAAGGTCACCGAGGACGCCGAAGGCAACGTCGAGGTCGACGAGACCGTCGAGACCGTCGACCCCGAGGCCGGCAAGGACAAGTGATCGCCGCCTCTCTGTGAGGCCGCGCCTGATTGTGAGGCACTGCCTCGCTGAGAGGCCGATCCGTTCCTGACACCGCAGGCGGGCACCCAGTCATTGGGTGCCCGCCTGCAGTGCATTCACAGGGGTGGCGCGGGGGAGGGGCGCTGTGTCTGCGCGAGGGCGGCTCGATCCACGCGGGGTCGGATTTCCGCGGGTTCGACGACTGCGCCCGCGCTCGATCCACGCGGGGCTCAGAAATCGACAGTCCTGCGGTCCAGCCTGCGCTCGTTCCACGCGTGGCTCGATTTCCGCGTCGCGCCGGACGCGGATTTCCGTGCAACTGTGGATCGAGCCATGGGGTCTCCAGCAGACGCCGCTCGATCCACGCGAGCGCCGAACCCGGTGCGGCCCAGGAAGCACACCGACCCGCCGAAACCGGTGCGGCCCCGGAAGCACGTCGGCCCGCCACTCCTCTGGGGAGTGGCGGGCCGTGTGCGCGGGTTCCGCAGGTCGTACCGGCGGAGGGGGACGAGGCGCGGATCAGCTCGCGACCTCCTCGGCGTTCACCTCACCTTCGAGAGCTCCACGCCCTCTTCGAACTCGGCGTCGATCTCCGGGTTCGGCTTGTAGGTTGCGAGGCTGACGACGACCGCGACGATGAGGTTGATTGCGAAGCCGGGGATGATCTCGTAGATCGAATCCGTCAGCGGGGTGTTGAGCTGACCCCACACGAAGGCGACGACGGCACCGGAGATGAGGCCGAGGAGCGCGCCCCAGTTCGTCAGCTTCTTCCAGAACAGGGTGAGCAGGACGATCGGGCCGAACGAGGCGCCGAAGCCCGCCCACGCGAAGGCGACGAGATCGAGGATGCTGTTCGACGGCGAGATTGCGAGCAGGACGGCGATGACCGCGACGATGAGGATGCCGAGGCGGCCGAGCAGCACGTACGTCTTGTCCTGGAGGGTGCGCGTCGACCCAGCGCGCTTCGCGACGATCTTGAAGAGGTCCTCGACCAGTGCCGAGGAGGTGACGACGAGCTGCGAGGAGATCGTCGACATGATCGCCGCGAGCACCGCGGCGAGGACGAGCCCGGCGATGAACGGGTGGAAGAGGATCTGCGCGAGGTCGAGGAAGACCGTCTCCGGGTCGGTGGGCGCCTGATCGGCGTGCTGGGAGAAGTAGGAGATGCCGACGATGGCCGTGGCGATCGCACCGGCCGCCGAGATCGCCATCCAGCCCACACCGATCCGCCGGGCGACCGTCGCATCGGCAGGGGTGCGCAGCGCCATGAAGCGGACGATGATGTGCGGCTGGCCGAAGTAGCCCAGACCCCACGCAAGCGAGGAGATGACGGCGAGGTAGGTCCCACTGGCCCAGAACGACCCGGACCCGAAGAGGCTGAGCAGGCTCGGGTCGATCTCCCGGACGTTGGCAATCACCTCGGCGGGTCCGCCGGCATTGATGACGGCGACGATGGGCACGGCGATGAGGGCGGCGAACATGAGCAGCCCCTGGGCGACATCGGTGAGTGTGGCGCCGAGGAAGCCGCCGAAGAGCGTGTAGACCATCGTGATCGCGGCGACGATGAGCATGCCCGCGAGGTAGTTGAGGCCGAAGCTCGATTCGAAGAACTTCCCGGCCGCGACCATCCCCGAGGAGACGTAGAAGGTGAAGAAGACGAGGATGATGAGGCCGCAGACGATGCGCAGCAGATGCGTGCGATCCTGGAGGCGCTGTTCGAAGAAGCTCGGGATGGTGATCGAATCACCGGCGGTCTCCGTGAAGGCGCGGAGCCTGGGCGCGACGAACTTCCAGTTCACCCAGGCGCCGACGGTGAGACCGATCGCGATCCAGGCTTCGACGAGGCCCGAGAGGTAGATCGCGCCCGGCAGGCCCATGAGCAGCCAGCCCGACATGTCGGAGGCGCCGGCGCTCAGCGCTGCGACGCTGGGTCGCAGTCCGCGTCCGGCGAGCATGTAGTCGTCGAGGCTGTCCTTGGTCTTCCGGTAGGCGAACCAGCCGATGGCAAGCATCCCCGCGAAGTAGAGGATGATGGCGATGGTGCGGAACGTTGTCTCGGACATGGGGTTTCGTCTCCTTTGATCAGCACCGGAGACTTTACAGTAAAGCATGAGCCGGGTGTGAATACCGTGTGAAGATCCGCCCAGGGGTGGAATCGCGGTCCGGTCGACAGGTATGAAGGCGGGTTGTCGTCGCTCCCGTCCCGCCGAGGCGGTTGTCCCGTCCTGCTGAGGTGGTCCGGGTACCCCGCCGAGGCGGGTGTTTGTCCCGCTGAGGTGGTCCGGATACCTCGCCGATGCGGGGGACGGTTCCGTGGGCCGTCCCGGTCGGGGTGTTGTCCCTCAGGCGTCCGAGCGCCGATGCGAGCGGGGAACCCGGGTCGTCGACCGGCCGACGGAGAACGCGGCGGTGGGACGGGTGAATCTGGCGCTGCCGTCGGGGAGGGTTTCGCTGCCGGAAGAGTTCTGCCTGCCGAGCAGGTCGCGCAGAGAGGCGTGGGTCTCCGGGCAGTCCTTGATCTCCGAGTGGACATCGACGCGCAGGCCCGCCCGATCGAAGAGCAGCCAGGTGCGCAGCAGATCGCGTCCGAGACGGAGCTCCCGCGCAGCAGCCATTGCCTCCACGTCAGCCATTGCCGCCACGTCAGCTGGGGCCGTATACGCCGGGACTGTATCCGCCCGGGCCGCGCTTGCAGAGTCTGCCTGACCAGAGTCCGCAACTGCCGAGGCAAACGTCGTCAGGTTCGCCGCGGGCGTTCCGTCGTCAGCGAGTTCTGTGTCCTCGGCAGCCTCAGTGGCGGCAAGGATGAGGTGATGGGGTGCGCCGGTGCGCCTCGGAGGTGTTTCAACAGAAGGCTCCTGCGGGCGGCGCGTGAACCACCCGACCGGTGTGAGAGCACCGGAGACCGCCCGGGCGACGAATGGGCGCAGAGGCGCCCGATTGAGGAGTTCCGCCGCTCGTGCCGGGATGGGCGGGATGCGCAGGCACTCGGCGGTGAGTCCGTCCTCGCGGTACGTCGGATCGCGCGGGTCGAAGCGCAGCCATGCGAGGGTCTCGGTGAAGACGGCGGGCGTGGAGAATGACCAGTGTTCGGCGCGGTCGAGCAGTCGCGCCCACAGTCCGTCCGGGACCTCGACGAGCCGGGCCCCGGACTGTGCGAGTGCGATGTTGGCCGTCTCGACGGCGGCGGCGAGGGTCGCCTCGTCACGGGCGAGGGGGCCGCGGTCGACCTGCCGGTGCTCGAGATCGGCGACCGTGAACGACGGCCAGGCAGCGACAGGGGAATCTGAGCCGCCCGGGCGGCCGGCTCCGCTGCGCACGTCGAGCCCGACGGTGAGCCCCGGTCCCCACCCGTCGACGGAGGTGACGTCGACCGCGAGGTCCGCTTCGGCGGCGGCGATCGCGAACGCCTCGATCCAGCACCCGAGCGAGAGGTGGAGGTCCTCGGAACGGGGATCGCCGGCCGGCAGGGTCCGGTCCGGGTCGACGGTGAGACCCACCTCGGCGACGGCACCGTCCTCAGCGATGCCCGCGACGGTCGGCATCCACGGCTGGGTGTTGTGCGCCGAGGGTGCCCGCCCGGCCGTGCGGAACAGCGACGTCAGTAGGCGTGCGCTGATGCCGGGGGACGACTGCGGGCCCGACCCCGCCGTGACAGAGGTGCCCGTCGCCGCCGTGACTGAGGCTCCCGTCCTGGTCGTGTCGGACGCATCCGCCCCCTCAACGTCGGACGCGTCCGACCCCGTCGTGTCCGCGTCGTCCGTCGCCGCAGTGTCTGAGGCATCCGCCGCCGGCCGTTCGAGGGCCAAGTCCGTTCCCTCCGGCGCGGACTCGAGCCTCCGGTCGAGGAAGCAGAGCGAGTGCAGGGGCGTGCCTCCGGCCTTGGCGAAGACCGCCGCCGAGGCGGGATTGTCCTCGGCGATGAACGTCACCCGCAGACGCCGGTAGCCGCCGGCGACGAGTCCCGCGTACACCTCCCTGGTGACGAGGGAGAGCAGACCCTGACCCTGGAAGCGGGGATCGGTGCCCTGGATGATGAGCACGGCGTCGGTGAGGCGGGAGCGGTGACGGAGCAGGTCCCAGGCGGCCGCCGGACCGAGCCGACCGCCATGGCGACGGAGCAGCGGGACAGGGTCGGGAACGACGAGGGCGAAGCACCGCGACGGCGCGTCATCGCCCTCCTCGGCGCCGACGACATCGACGATGAGTGAGGGATCGGCCAGCACCGAGAGCCCTGCCATCTGCGATCTCAGCTGGGCGGGGGAGATCTGCGTGAAGTAGGGCAGGGCTGAGAACGCGGCGTTGAGCGTCGGCAGCAGCCGGGCTGCGAACCCGCGCAAGCCCAGACGTGTGACGGGCCGGCGACGCAGTCCGTGTTCGGCCCATTCGACGGGGCTGACTGCGGTCGCGCGAGTGTGGGGGACCGTGTCGAGCCTGACCTCCCATGTCTGCGCGGGACCCCATGTCGAGAATCCCGCGGCGGCGAAGGTCTCGGCGATGAACTCCGGATTCCATGCGGTGTCGAAGAATCCGGGATGCTCGAAGCCTGCCGTGACGAGTCCGCCGGTGACATTGGGAAGCGGGGAGACGGGACCGAAGACCCGGCAGGCGCCGAGCGCGTCCGCCCGATCGAGGACGAGGGCGATGATCTCCTCGATCACGGTCGCATCGAGGGCCTCGAGCGCACCGAAGAAGAGGGTCTCTGGTGCCTGTGCTCCCGGACCGTCGCTCAGCCGTTCGGCGAGGAGACGGGACCGATGGCAGAGCACCCGGCCCACGGCCGCACCGGAGTCGTCCGTGAGTAGCCAGAGCTCGACCTCCTCGGCGAACCAGCCGGACCCCGAGGCCCACGCGGTGATGTCCGAGGCGACGAGGGGGACGACATGATCGGACTCGCCCCGGGCGGACGCGATCGAGGCGGTGAGGTCGATGAAGCCTCGCAGCTCGGCCTTCGTCGTCACCCGGTGGCGCGTCAGTCCCGACCGTGGACCTCCGGCCTCCACGCTCACTCCTCGGAGATCGGGGTGAAGGAGTCGATCATGGCGAGGCGGCCGTCCTCGGCGCGGAACTCGCCGTTCGTGTAGCCCCACTCCTCGGCCTCGAGGAGGCGGATGAAGCCGCCGCGGGCCGGCGACTTCTCACCGTCGCCGATGAGCCAGTGCATGATCTCGACGTGTTCGGGGGTGCGCGCGAACCGCAGGAGGTCGTCTCGGGTCGCGAAGGCGACGAAGAGGCCGATGCGGTCGGGGAACTCGTAGTAGCTGCGATGCCAGAGGTAGCCCGGTGCCCGCCTCAGCGCCTTCGCCAGCTTCGGCCAGCGCCGGAGCTGGCCGAGCATGACGAGCGGGCTGCGGTACCGGTTGGCGCCGAGGAAGTACGCCCCGGCTCGGGCCTGCGGCGGGGCCTGTGAGAAGTCATTCGATCGCATTGCTCTCCCCTGACTGAGTTGCGGGTGCGGACGCGGACGCTGCAGGCTGCTTCTGGAGGTAGACGTTCTTGATCTTCGTCGATGCCTCGGCGAAGGGGCCGGTGCCGAAGTCGTGGATCTCGATCTCGAGCTCCGCGGTCGTCGGGTCCTCCTTCATGCTCTGCGCGAAGTCCCGGGAGACCGAGGCGAGGTGGCCGAGGACGCCGGTCCGGATCGTCTCGGCGAGTTCGGCTCGCTCACCGGCGGAAAGCGCCGGAGCGGTCTCGCGCAGCTGGATGTGCAGAGCCGGGCGGTGCTCGTGGTCGGGCAGTTCGCGCAGCTCGATCCGGAAGGACTCGATGAGGTGGGCGCGGGGGTTGTCCCGGTAGAGGCCGTTCTCGATGTCGAGGGGGTAGATGTTCGCGCCCATGTACGAGATCGTCGAGTCCGAGCGGCCGAAGAGGAGGACGAAGGGCAGCTTCATCCCGTTGCCGGAGAACGCCTGCGAGCATGCGCGAGCGAGGTCGGGGTGTCGGCGGGTGAGTTCGACCATCGTCGGGAAGTCGATGAGTCTCGCCTCGTCGCCGATGTTGTAGCGCAGCCTGGGACTCATCACCGACGCGGAGTTGATCGTCGCGACGAGCTCCCCGTCCTCGGTCGTCTCGAGGTAGGTCTCGAGCGGGTTGTACTGGAAGACCATGGGCACGCGGGACTCGTCGGGTCCGAGCACCTCGGCGCGGAAGTCGAGGTCATGGGCGAGCGCCCTGCGGATGACGACGGAGAGGTCGGACTCCCCGGCCATCCCGATCGTCAGGTCGGAGGCCCCGTAGCCGGAGTAGACCCGGTCGAAGCGCTGTTCGAGGTAGTCGCGCAGCCCCTCGGTCATCGCCTCACCGCCGACGAAGCCGCTCATCCGGTAGTCGTCCCAGGCGCCGGGCTCGGAGTCCATCCGGTCGACGAGATGCTTGAGGAACGGAGGATAGGCGCTGATGAGGTACGTGTGGTCGGGCCCGAAGTGACGCATCGTGTCGAGGATCTTCTCGAGGTCGGGCCCGGTGTTCTTGACCATCGCGACCTTCGCCATCGCCAGACCCGTGTTCGTCCCCGTCGCCCACGCGCCCATCGAGAACGCGTTGATGCAGAAGAGGTCCTTGTCCCCGAAGAGCATCGTCACGTACCCGGCGACGTTCTTGTGCACGGTGTCGAGTTCGCGCTTCGAGCGCATCCAGTTGAACGGTGTGCCCGAGGAGCCCGAGGACTCGTCGACGACCGTGCCCACCCGCTCGATCCTCCCGCCCCAGCACCGGTGTTCCTCAGAGTACTTCCGGACGAAGGCGTCCTTCGACGTCGGGGTGTAGGCCTCGAGGTCCCACCATGAGAAGGCGAAGCCGGTGCGCGCGAGGTAGTCCTGGTAGGCGGGGACGTCGAGGGAGGCCTGCTGGCAGATCATCCACGCGTTGAGCCGAGCGAAGGGCTCGAGCTTCGGCGAGTAGTGCCGGGCGGTGAAGCGCCAGATCGCCGGGTGCATCCGGTACGTCCCGTACGCGGCCGTCAGCCCGAGGTTCGCGGTCCGCAGCAGGGCCTGCCGGGCGAGGTTGACGGGTCCGCGCGGGATCGGCAGGCGGCGCAGGCCTGTGGGCTGAGTCTCACTCATACAGTGACAGTAGCCCAGCCCGGGCCCGCGCGGGCCGGCTCGGAGGGATTTGTGTCAGTTCCGCACCACGTCGCCGAGGTGGGGGTGCGGATCCCGCCGAGGCGCACGCCCCCGCATCCCGCCGAGGCGGGCCCCGTTCCCCGCCGAAGCGGGGCCTCGTTCCGCTCAGTCGAAGACGACCGTGCGGTGACCGTCCATGAGGACGCGCCCCTCGGCGTGCCAGCGCACGGCGCGGGCGAGGACGGCCGCCTCGACGTCCTGACCCTGGGTGATGAAGTCGGCGGTGTCGTGGTCGTGGTCGACACGGGCGACGTCCTGTTCGATGATCGGTCCCTCGTCGAGGTCGGAGGTGACGTAGTGGGCGGTCGCCCCGATGATCTTCACTCCCCGGGCGTGGGCCTGGTGGTAGGGCCGGGCGCCTTTGAAGCTCGGGAGGAAGGAGTGGTGGATGTTGATGACGCGGCCTTCGAGGGCCGCGCAGAGGTCGGGGGAGAGGATCTGCATGTACCGGGCGAGGACGATGAGTTCGACGTCGAGGTCGGTGACGAGGCGACGCAGCTCCGCCTCGGCGCTCTCCTTCGTCTCCGGGGAGATGGGGATGTGGTGGAAGTCGTGGCCGTGGAACTCCGCGAGCGGACGGAGCACGTCGTGGTTCCCGGCCACCCCGACGATGTCGATGGGCAGGCGGCCCGCACTCTGCTGGAAGAGCAGCGTGTTGAGGCAGTGTGCGGCCTTCGAGACGAGGACGAGGGTGCGGGTGCGCTTCTCACCCGGCTGCAGGCCGATCTCCATTGCGAAACGGTCGGCCACCTCGGACAGCGAGCCTTCGAGGTCTGCGGCGGTGACCGGGGTCGGTGTGGAGAAGGAGAGGCGGAGGAAGAACTGGTGCGAGTCGGGGGAGGAGAACTGCTGGGATTCGGTGATGTTCGCTCCGATTCCGGCGAGCACCCCGGTCACGGCGTGGACGATTCCGGTCGCATCGGGGCAGGTCACTGACAGTATCCATTCACGGCTCATGCCCGGAATCCTATCGTCGCCGGCCCTGCCGGCCGCTCACGTGTCCGGGATCCGGCAGGCGGTCGGCCTGAGCCGGGCGGGGGCAACGCTGTTAGCATTGCTTCGGAACGCGCGCGGGCCGGATCCGTGCCGCCAGTCCTCGACGCCACAGGAGTGCATATGTCCGACACCTCGCTGCAGGCTTCGCTTGCAGACATCGACCCGCAGATCGCCGAAGTCCTCGACCTCGAGTTGGGCAGGCAGCGTTCGACGCTCGAGATGATCGCCTCGGAGAACTTCGTTCCCCGCGCGGTCCTCGAAGCCCAGGGCTCGGTGCTGACGAACAAGTACGCGGAAGGGTACCCGGGCAAGCGCTACTACGGTGGCTGCGAGTTCGTCGACATCGCCGAGAACCTGGCGATCGACCGGGCCAAGAGCCTCTTCGGCGCCGAGTACGCCAACGTCCAGCCGCACTCGGGTGCCTCGGCCAATGCCGCGGTCATGCATGCGCTCGCCCGCCAGGGCGACAAGATGCTCGGCCTCTCGCTCGCCCACGGCGGCCACCTCACCCACGGCATGAAGATCAACTTCTCCGGCCGCCTCTACGACGTCGCCTCCTACGAGGTCGACCCCGACACGTACCGCATCGACATGGACAAGGTGCGTGAGCGCGCCCTCGAACACCGTCCCGAGGTCATCGTCGCCGGCTGGTCCGCCTATCCGCGCCAGCTCGACTTCCAGGCCTTCCGCGACATCGCCGACGAGGTCGGTGCGAAGCTCTGGGTCGACATGGCCCACTTCGCCGGGCTCGTTGCCGCAGGCCTCCACCCCAACCCCGTCCCGTTCGCCGATGTCGTCTCCTCGACGGTGCACAAGACGATCGGCGGCCCCCGGTCGGGCTTCATCCTCGGCAAGGAGGAGTACGCGAAGAAGCTCAACTCCGCGGTCTTCCCCGGCCAGCAGGGCGGTCCGCTCATGCATGTGGTCGCGGCGAAGGCCGTGGCGTTCAAGCTCGCGGCGACCGAAGAGTTCAAGGACCGTCAGGAGCGGACCCTGCGCGGCGCGCAGATCCTCGCCGACCGTCTCCTCGAGGCCGATGTCGCCGAGGCGGGGGCGACCGTGCTCACCGGCGGCACCGACGTCCACCTCGTCCTCGTCGACCTGCGCAACTCCGCCCTCGACGGGCAGCAGGCCGAGGACCTCCTCCACGAGGTCGGCATCACCGTCAACCGCAACGCCGTGCCCTTCGACCCGCGCCCGCCCATGGTCACCTCGGGTCTGCGCATCGGTACCCCGGCGCTGGCGACCCGCGGATTCGGCGACGCCGAGTTCACCGAGGTCGCCGACGTCATCGCCGAGGCGCTCAAGCCCGGTGCCGACGTCGAGGCGCTCGCCGCCCGGGTGAAGCGGCTCAGCGACGACTTCCCGCTCTACGAAGGTCTGGAGCAGTACTGATGGCCGCGCAGATCCTCGACGGCAAGGCCGTCGCCGCGCAGATGAAGGACGAGATGCGGGCGCAGGTCGGTCAGCTCGCTTCGCGGGGGATCGTCCCCGGTCTCGGGACGGTCCTCGTCGGCGACGATCCGGGATCGAAGTGGTACGTCGCCGGCAAGCACCGCGACTGCGCGGAGGTCGGCATCGAGTCGATCCGTCGCGACCTGCCCGCCTCGGTGACGCAGGAGGAGCTCGAAGAGGTCATCGACGAGCTCAACGCCAACGAGGCGTGCACCGGCTACATCGTGCAGCTGCCGCTTCCCGACCACATCGACACCGATGCGATCCTCGAGCGCATCGACCCGGCTAAGGACGCCGACGGACTCCACCCGACCAACCTCGGCCGACTCATGCTCAACGTGAGCCGCCCGATCACCACACCCCTGCCGTGCACCCCGCGCGGGGTCATCGAGCTCATGGTCCGCAACGGCATCGAGCTCGACGGCAAGCACGTCGTCGTCATCGGCCGCGGGGTCACCGTCGGCCGGTCGATCGGCTCGCTGCTCACCCGCCGGGAGTACAACGCGACGGTCACGCTCACCCACACGGGCACGCGCAACCTCCCCGAGCTGCTCAAGCAGGCCGACGTCATCGTCGCCGCCGCCGGTGCCCCGCGCATCGTACGGCCCGAGGACGTCAAGCCCGGTGCGATCGTCCTCGACGTCGGGGTCTCCCGTGAGGAGGACCCGGAGACGGGGAAGTCGAAGATCGTCGGTGACGTCGATCCCGGCGTCGCCGAGGTGGCCGCCTGGGTCTCGCCCAACCCCGGTGGGGTCGGTCCGATGACCCGTGCCCTGCTGCTGAGGAACGTCGTCGACACCGCGCAGCGCTCCGCCCAGTGACACCGACCCGGATTGTTCCGGGGACACTCGAACGGCCCGGATTGTTCCGGGGAACTGCAGACGGCCCGGCCGCCTCTCATGAGGTGGCCGGGCCGTTCGCTGTCTCTGCTCAGTCCCGCGTCGGGCCTGCGAGGAGCCTGCCCTGCTCCCGCAGGGCGTCGAGTCCCGCGCCGATGACCGGATGGGCGGCGCTGCCGGGACGGACGTGGGCGCGCAGAAGCCGATGGGGAATGGACGGGGAGTCGGGCCACGTCACCGGGATCCTCGAGACGGCGGCACCGGCCGGCAGGGAAGCGGTGCGCGGGAACAAGGCGATGCCGTGGCCGTGACCGACGAGCGCGGCGACCGCCGACCAGTCGAGCGCGTCGTGGCGCACGCGCGGGCGAAAGCCCGCCTGAGCGCAGAGGTCGGCGAACACCACCTGCTGGTCGCGGATATCGCCGGCCCCGATCCAGGTCTCGTCGGCCAGATCGGAGAGGCCGACGGAAATCGCGTCGGCAAGCGGGTGGGCCTCCCCGACGAGGATGTCGAGCGGGTCGACGAGGAGATCGTGCGCTTCGCCTCCCCGATCCTCTGCGGCCCCGACACGGTGAGAGCCGGCGACGGCGACGACGATGTCGGTCTCCGCGTCCGCGAGCATCCGGAACCGGTCCCCGATCGCGTCCTCGCGGATCTCCACTGCGATCCGCGGGTCGAGGTTGCGAAGGCGGTCGACGGCGGGACAGATGAGGGAGACGATCGCCGAGGCGATCCCGGAGATGCGCAGACGAGCGCCCTCGTCCGCGCGCAGGGTCGCGAGGTCCGCGAGCGTTCGCTCCCATTCGGCGTCGAGCGCCGAGGCATGGGAGAGGACGATCTCCGCCGCCTCTGTGAGACGGACATTCCGTCCGACGGGTTCGACGAGTTCGGCACCGACGAGGTGGGAGAGCTGCTTGAGATGCTGGGACACCGTCGACGGGGTGACATGGAGGGCGGCCGCGGCTCCCGTGACGGTCCCGACCTCGCGGACGGCTCGGAGAGTGCGCAGGCGCGGATCGATCATGGTGAAACACTACACAATGAATGGCGAAATCTTCGATAGACGCGAACGGTTCGGATGAGCCATCGTGGCCGTATGTGGCAGGCATTCGGACTCGGACTCTGGGCCGGCTACGGACTGGCGATCCCCGTCGGTGCCGTCGCCGTCCTCCTCATCCACCGCAGCGCGACCGCGACGCTGCGGCAGGGACTCGCGGCGGTCCTCGGGGCCGTGGCCGCGGATGCGCTCTACGCCGTGGCGGCGCTGCTCGGCGGCGCGGCCGCCGCCCGCCTCATCGCACCATGGCAGTCGGCGGTCACCGTCGCCGGTGCCGGTGTCCTCCTCGTCCTGGCCGCCCGCATCGCGATCGACGGTCTCACCCGCGACCCGGCGGATCCCGAACGCGGAACCGTCGGTGGTGGACCGAAGTGCGGCGACGGACAACCGCCTCGGACCGCGCCCGGGCGCGCCTGGCGTGAAGCGCTCCTCTTCTTCTCCCTCACCGCGCTCAACCCGTGGCCGCTGCTCTACTTCGTCTCGGTGGTCGTCTCCGGGGGGCTGCTGAGCGCGGGCACCGCATCCGAGGCCGTCGCGCTCCTGACCGGCATCATCCTCGCCTCTGCTTCGTGGCACTGCGTGCTTGTGCTCATCGGCCGCAGTGCGGGGAAGGCGCTCCTCTCCGGATCCGGCCGGCGGATCACTGCGATGGTCTCCGCAGCGGTCATCGCCGGTCTGGCGCTGCGGCTGCTCGCCTCGGGGTGAGCGGTGAGAGCGCGGACGACGACGGCCCGGTCACCTCGTTGGAGATGACCGGGCCGCGTGCGGCGCTCCGGGGGAGGCGCCTCAGTCCTGGTTGAGCTTGAGCTCGAAGAAGACGCGCGGGTTGCCGGGGCCCGCGTAGTCCTCGACGAGTTCGCCGCTGAAGCCCATCGACGAATGGAACGAGATCGCTCCGGTCTGCTCGGGATCCGTCGTCGCCTGCACCGTATCGCCGCCGAACTGGCGCACGTGGTCGAAGAACGCGCGGTAGAGCTCACGGCCGATGCCCAGGTGGCGGAAGTCCGACCGGGCGGCGACGAGGTGGATGTAGGCAGGCCCTCTGGCGGGGATCTCACCGAGCAGGTAGCCGACGATCTCCGAGCGGTAGCGGGCGACGAGGCCGGAGGCGACGAACTGGCGGAACCAGTACGCGTCGTGGTCGGCCCGCAGGTCGCGGTCTCCCCAGAAGTTCTCCTGCGCACTGAGGAGGAACTCGCGCATCTCGCGGGCGTCGACCTCATCGAGCGGACTGATGCTCAGCTCTTCCGGATCGAATCTCTCATCAGCCATTGCCCCTCCTCATGTGGTTCGTTCGTGCTCTCACTCTATAACGCCGGTGCGCGGAAGAGTACTTCGCTCTGCCATCATAGAGGAATGATCCGCATTGCCTCAGTCAACGTCAACGGTGTCCGCGCAGCATGGCGAAAGGGGATGCCCACCTGGGTCGATGCCTCCGCCCCCGACCTCATCACCCTCCAGGAGGTCCGTGCCGCCAACGACATCGCCCTCGGCGTCCTCGAAGGTGCGGGGTACACGACGATCAGCCATGACGCCGAGGCGAAGGGCCGTGCCGGAGTCGCCGTGATGGCGAAGGCCGAACCCCTCGCCACGCGGGAGGGCATCGGCTCCGACGGCTACTTCGACCGAGCCGGGCGGTGGCTCGAGACGGACTTCCGCCTCGGCGACGACACCGTGCTCACCCTCGTCTCCGCCTACGTCCACTCGGGTGAGGCGGGCACCCCGAAGCAGGACGACAAGTACCGGTTCCTCGACCGGATGACCGAGCGCCTTCCCGAGCTCGCTGCCGCCTCCGACCATGTCCTCGTCACCGGCGACCTCAACGTCTGCCACACCGAACGGGACCTGAAGAACTGGAAGGCGAACCGGAAGAAGGCCGGGTTCCTACCCGAGGAGCGGGCCTACTTCGACCGGTTCTTCGGCGAGGTCGGCTACGTCGACGTCCACCGGCAGCTGGCCGGCGACATCGACGGCCCCTACACGTGGTGGTCGATGCGCGGCCAGGCCTTCGACAACGACGCGGGATGGCGCATCGACTACCACATGGCCACCCCGGGGCTCGCGGCGACGGCCAGGGGAGCAAGTGTCGACCGGGCGAACAGCTGGGGCGAGCGCTGGTCCGATCACGCCCCGCTCGTCATCGACTACGCGATCCCCGAGCTCAGATCTGCGAGCCGACCTCGATGAGGAGGACGCCGACGATGATGAGGGCGATGCCGCCGATCATCACCCGGGTCAGCCGCTCCCGGAAGAGGACGCGGCCGGCGAGGGCGGTGAGGGCGACGCCCGTGGCCGCCCAGATCCCGTAGGCGACCCCGAGCGGGAACCCGGTGCGCAGGGTGAGGCTGAGCAGGCTGAAGGAGACGATGTAGCCGCCTGCCACGCCCGCGTACCATGCCTTCGATCCGCCGACCGAGGCCATGCGCAGGCAGATCGTCGCCGCGACCTCGAGGAGGATCGCGCCGATGAGGAGGATCCAGCCGACGATCATGCGTCCTCCCCTCGCCGAGGCGGCAGGTCGATGCGCGCCGACGCCGGCTTCTCCTCACCGCGGTGGCCGACCTCGACGAGAACGACCCCGGCCATGATGCAGACGATGCCGATGCCCATGACCGGGGTGATCGGCTCCCCGAAGAGGCCCGCCGAGGCGGCGGCGGTGAGCGCGACCCCGGCCGCGCCCCAGATCCCGTAGGCGATGCCCAAGGGCATCCCCGACCGCAGGGTGAGGCTGAGGAAGACGAACGCGCACGCGTATCCCAGCGCCATGAGGACATAGAGGGCGGGGTGCTCGAGGGCGGCCTTCATCGACAGCGTCCCCGTCACCTCGGCGAGGATCGCCCCCGCAAGAAACAGCCACGTCCGCATGCCTCCATCTTCGACGATGGGACGACGGGACGACAATCCGTCTCAGCAGCAGAGCTCTGCTGTGACAGAGCCCTGTCCCCGCGGCCGAAGTCGTCTCAGCCGCGGGGACGACTCAGCAGCAGCGGGCCTTCGGGTTGCGGTCCTGCTCGTCGGTGATGTCGCGCCAGAACTCGCGCTCACCCATCGCTCCCTCCCGGGTGCCGTGCCGGCGCTCGTAGGACTCGAGGTAGTGGATGTAGGCGTTCTCGCCCATGATCTCCTTGAGATACCACAGCATCCAGGCCCCGCCTCGGCGCAGCGACCCCCACGGGTCCCTGACGAGGCGGGTGAGCGGATGGGTCTGCGTGTCGGTCATGGCCGTGGCTCCGTGCCCGATCGTTCCTCCCACTGCGCCTGGACCTCGCGCTCGGCCCGGCGGGCGATGAGCCCGGCGGGGGCGAAGAGCTTCGACTCCGTGAAGGGCTCCTCACTCGTGGGCATCGAGCCCTTGCGGATGGCTTCGATCGACTTCCACAGCGCCATGACGACGACCATGGCAACAAGGAGGGCGAAGACGATCGAGAGCGTGCCCTGGACGAAGGTGTTGCGCACGACCGCGTTCATCGCCTCGACCCCCTGCGTGGCTCCGACCGAGGTCTCCCCGGCCGCGAGTGCGTCACGGTAGGTGAAGTGCTGGGCCCAGTAGCCGAGCTTCGGGTCCGAGGAGAAGATCTTCTGCCACGAGGCCGTCATCGTCACCACGAGATCCCATGCGAGCGGGATCCCCGGGATCCACGCATACCGGGCCAGACCCATCTTGCACACGATCGCGAAGATCACGGCGAGCGCGATCGCGGCGAGCAGCTGGTTCGAGATGCCGAAGAGCGGGAAGAGGGTGTTGATGCCGCCGAGCGGATCGGTCACGCCCATGAGGAGGATCGAACCCCACGCGCCGACCATGATCGCCGTCGTCAGCCAGGCGCCGGGCGTCCACGAGGGATCCCGGAAGCGCTTGGCGAAGTTGCCGAGCGCATCGCTGAGCATGAAGCGGGCGACGCGGGTGCCGGCATCGATCGTCGTGAGGATGAAGAGCGCTTCGAACATCACAGCGAAGTGGTACCAGAACGACATCCACGCCGGTCCGCCGAAGACGTTGTGGAGGATGTGCGCCATGCCCATCGCCAGCGTCGGGGCACCGCCGGTGCGAGAGACGATGCTCTCCTCACCGACATCGGTGGCCGCCTGCTGGAGGTACTCCGGGGTCGTCTCGACCCCGGACATGCCGAGCGAGTTGTTGATGAAGTCGGCCGCGCCCTGGACGGTGCCGCCGGTGAGCGGTTCGGCGGCGTTCATCGCGAAGTAGAGGCCCTTGTCGAGGCAGATCGCTGCGACGAGCGCCATGATCGCGACGAAGGACTCCATGAGCATGCCGCCGTAGCCGATGAGCCGGGCCTGCGACTCCTTCTCGATGAGCTTCGGGGTCGTGCCCGAGGAGATGAGCGCGTGGAATCCGGAGAGGGCACCGCAGGCGATCGTGATGAAGAGGAACGGGAAGAGGGCGCCGGCGAAGGCCGGGCCCGCGGTGTTGAACGCGAACTCCGTGAACGCGGGCATCTGCACGGTCGGGTTGACGATGAGGATGCCGACGGCCAGCAGCACGATCGTGCCGATCTTCATGAATGTCGAGAGGTAGTCGCGCGGGGCGAGCAGGACCCACACGGGCAGGACTGCGGCGAGGAAGCCGTAGATCATCAGGCACCATGCGAGGGTGACCTTGTCGAGGAGGAAGACCTCCGACCAGTACGGGGAGCTGTTGACCCACCCGCCGGCGACGATCGCCGCGACGAGGAGGACGATGCCGATGACCGAGGTCTCGACAACTTTGCCCGGTCGCAGGTAGCGCATGTAGACGCCCATGAAGATCGCGATCGGGATCGTCATGGCGATGGAGAACACGCCCCACGGGCTCTCGGCGAGCGCGTTGATGATGACGACGCCGAGGACCGCGATGAGGATGACCATGATGAGGATGATCCCGATCGAGGCGATGATGCCGCCGGTGCGGCCGAGCTCGTCGCGGGTCATCTGACCCAACGAGCGTCCGTTGCGTCGCATCGAGAAGAAGAGGACGAGGTAGTCCTGGACGCCGCCGGCGACGATGACTCCGAGGATGATCCACAGGGTGCCCGGCAGGTAGCCCATCTGCGCGGCGAGGATCGGGCCCACGAGCGGTCCGGCACCCGAGATCGCAGCGAAGTGATGGCCGAAGAGGACCCGGCGGTCGGTGGGAGCGAAGTCGCGGCCGTTGTCGTTGAGCTCAGCGGGCGTGGCCCGCCTGGGGTCGGGACGGGCGATCTTCCATTCGATGAACTTCGCGTAGAAGCGGAACGCGATGAGGTAGCTGCCGACCGCGGCGGCGACGAACCAGCTCGCCGACATCTCCTCGCCGCGGACGAAGGCGACCATCGTCCACCCGGCACCGGCGATGAGCGCGATGGCCACCCACAGCACGATCTTCGCCGGAGTCCACCGGGGCCTTTCGACCACCGCGACAGGAGGCAGGCTCTCCTCCGTCTTGACGTATTCAACCGACACTCGGTCCTCCTCATTGAGCTTGGGGCACTTCCGGTCACGAGTCGATCAGCGTCGTCGCAGGCAGCGGGTGCGAACCCGATCCTGAGAGTCGCCTTGGCGAATCATGTGTCCTTCATCGCCAGTGTACTCGCAGGTGTGGTCCGGATCTCACCCCCGCCTCGGCGAGGGGACGGACACTGTGGGGAACGGGCCGCACACACGCCCGCGATTGGCGGGGGTGAGCAGGTCAGAGGCATCATAGAGGCATGACGACACCTTCACTGCCCCGCACGGTCTCGGGCATCCAGGCCACCTCGGATTCCCTCCATCTCGGCAACTACATCGGAGCCCTGCAGCAGTTCGTCACCCATCAGGAGTCCCACGACGCCTTCTACTTCATCGCGAACATGCACGCGATCACCGTCGAGCAGGATCCCGCCGAACTGCGTGAGCGGACCCTGACCACTGCGGCGCAGTTCATCGCCGCCGGCCTCGACCCGGAGAAGTCGACGATCTTCGTCCAGTCCCAGGTCCCCGCGCACCCCCGGCTGAGCTGGGTGCTCGAGTGCACGACCTCGATGGGCGAGGCGACGCGGATGACGCAGTTCAAGGACAAGTCCGCCAAGCAGGGCCATGTCTCCCTCGGCCTGCTCACGTATCCGGCGCTCATGGCCGCCGACATCCTCCTCTACAACCCGCAGATGGTGCCCGTCGGGGAGGACCAGCGTCAGCACCTCGAACTCACCCGCAACCTCGCCGAGCGCTTCAACCACCGCTTCGGGCAGACCTTCGTCGTGCCCGAGGCGCAGATCCTCAAGGCGACGGCGAAGATCTACGACCTCCAGAACCCGGAGGCGAAGATGTCGAAGTCGCTGCCGTCCCCGCTCGGGCGCATCGACCTCCTCGACGAGCCGAAGGCCCTGACGAAGAAGATCAAGTCCGCCGTCACCGACGACGAGACGGAGATCCGCTTCGACCCCGAGGCCAAACCCGGCGTGTCCAACCTGCTCACGATCTACTCCTCGCTCACCGGTCGCCCCGTCGCCGACATCGTCGCCGACTACGAGGGGAAGATGTACGGCCACCTCAAGGTCGACCTCGCCGAGGTGGCGGTCGAGGCGCTCGCCCCGATGCGCGAACGCACCACCGAGCTCCTCGCGGACCGGGCCCAGCTGCAGCGCCTCCTCGACGCCGGAGCGGAGAAGGCGAATGCCATCGCCGAGGTGACACTGCGCGAAGTCTATGACAAGGTCGGTTTCATCTGATCCGACCTCGGCGCATCGGCGCCGGCGGTCGCAGAGAGCACTGACCACACCCTGACGACAGCGAGCCGGAGGATCACCCGTGGCCAAGAAGAAGCCCGACGAGGGACCGCTCAACCTCACGCCCGACATGCTCCACACCGCAGCCCGGCTCGAGGACCGGTTCAACCGCTGGATCCAGAATCGGGCGACCGATCAGAACTACCAGCGCACCGTGCTCGCCTACGACACGTACGGGGGCACAGACTGGGTGCGGGTCCTCGCCCAACTCGTCCTCACCCCGGACGGCCATCCGTCGGCCGACGCGCAGGCGAGCGTGCGCGGCTGGCGGTCGTTCGTGAGCGTGCCGCTGCCCAACGACACGGCGTGGGTGCGCATCAACGACGAAGAGCACATGGTCACCTCCGACCGCGGCGGGATCATCGACACGGTCATCCCCGGCCATTTCACCCCGGGGGAGACGGAGATCGAGCTGTGGACCGACGGCTCACTCGTCGACTCCGCGGCGGTGCGGATCATCGGGGAGGACTCGACGTTCGGGATCATCTCCGACATCGACGACACCGTCATGGTCACCTCGCTGCCGAGGCCGTTCCTCGCCGCCTGGAACACCTTCGTCCTCAGCGAGCACGCCCGCTCACCCGTGGCGGGCATGTCGGTCCTCTACGACCGGATCACCTATATGCGCCCCAACACCCCGATCCTCTACCTCTCGACGGGGGCGTGGAACTCGGCGACGACGCTCAAACGGTTCCTCTCCCGCAACCTCTATCCCATCGGGCCGCTCCTGCTCACCGACTGGGGGCCGACGACGACGCGCGTGTTCCGCTCGGGCAAGGAGCACAAGCGCAACACGCTCGAACGCCTCGCCCGGGACTTCCCGTGGATGAAGTGGCTGCTCATCGGCGACGACGGGCAGAACGACGAGGAGATCTACGGCGAGTTCGTCGAGAACCACCCGAACAACGTCGCGGCCGTCGCGATCCGCCAGCTCACCGTCGGCGAGGCCGTGTGGGCGGGCGGTCGCTCGAAGCGCCACGGCCGCGGCCAGGGCGTGCCGTGGATCTATGCGCCCGACGGCGCCGGTCTCGCGTCCCGCCTGACCGAACGCGGGATCATCTCGACCGTCTGAGCTCCGGCGGGCTGCCCTGGGGGACGAGGACGACGAGTCCGACCCCGACGAGGGTGAGCACGGTGCCCGTCCACTGGACGAAGCTCAGCCGCTCACCGAAGAGCAGCGCCGCCTCGAGGGCGGCCAGCGGGGGTGCGCCGAGGACGAGAGCCGAGACGTAGGCCGCGGAGCGCACGCGCACGAGGTGGACCATGATGAGCATCGCAAGGATCGAGATGCCGAACACCGACCACACGAGTCCGGCGAGGAAGGGCCAGCCGAAGTCAGCGCCCCGCTCGTCGGTGAGGATCGCCGCGACGAAGGCGACGCCTGCCGCTCCGAGGGACTGCCAGGCCAGGGTCGGCAGCAGAGGATGGGCGGCGACGCGCTTCTGCCAGATCGTGCCCGCGGACAGGCACGTGACCGCGGTGAAGGCGAGGACGATGTGGATCGGCCGCACCGGGCCCGCGGTCCCGAGAACACCGGGCACGAGGACGAAGGCGATGCCGACCAGCGAACCCCGACGCCGAGCAGAACGGCCTGATCAGGGCGCCTGCGCACGACGAGCGCGGTGACGACGAGGGTGAGCACCGGCTGCCAGCCGCCGACGAGGGCCATGATCCCGGCCGGAAAGCCGTCGACGACGGCGAAGTACGACAGGCACAGGTACGCGCCGTTCTGCAGCGCACCGATGAAGAGGAGCGTCCACACCGTGCGCACTCCTGAACCCGGCTCCGCGGACTCGGCACCGACGAGAGCGGCCGCCGGCTTCCACAGTCGCAGACGGTGGGGAAAGCGGGTGACGAGGTGGCGACAGACGACGCAGACGAGACCGAGGACGAGCGCCGCGCCGAGGAAGCGGCAGAAGAGGAACGTCTGCGGGGCATCGCCGATGGCTCGGGCGACGATGAAGCCGGTCGACCAGATGAGGACGAAGGTCACTGAGGCGAGGATCTGCATGCTCGAAGCCTAGGTCCGGGACACTTCGGAGCCGGCCGAAGTGTCCTGGGCGTAGACTCCGACCATGAGAAGCGCAGCTCCCGCCCCGGTCGTCGTCCCGCCGTTCTGGGAGCTCGCCCGGCTGCTCGCCGACCCGACCCGGGCGAAGGCCCTCGATCTCCTCCTCGACCGCTCGCGCACCCCGGTGTCCTATCTCGCGAGCTACTGCGGCGTGAGCGCGCAGACGATGACCGGTCACCTCTCCGTGCTCCGGGAGGCCGGATGGGTGAGTGTGCGGCGCAGCGGACGCTACCGCTATGTCGAGCTCGCCGAGAGCGTCCGGGCCGACATCGCCGTCGTCATCGAGCACCTCGGAGCGCTCTGCGCCCCTCCTGCGGTGACATCGCTGAACAGCAACCGTGAGTTGGCGGCGCTGTCACGGGCACGCACGTGCTATGACCACCTCGCGGGTCGCCTCGGCGTCGACCTCCTCGGCGTCCTCGTCGAACGCGGCGGCATCGACCGCGACGACGTCGACCCCGACGATCCCGATCGGGTGACCGGTGCCGACTGCCCCCTGCACCTCGGCGACGAGGTCGAGGCCGTGCTCGAGGACATGTTCGGCGTCCGCCTCGAGCTCCCACCCGGGCGCGGGCGGGGGATCGGAGCGTGCATGGACTGGTCGCAGCGGGAGATCCACTGCTCGGGCCGGTTCGGGCGGCGTCTGCTCGCCGTGTGCGAAGACCTCGCGCTGGTGCGCAGGCGCCCGGCGGGGCGATCGTTGGAGATCACCCCGCTGGGCGTCGAACGGTTCTCGGCTCTCGGCATCGACTGCGCGTGAGTCCGTGAGTCTGCCTCAGAGGGTGCCGGCCGCCTGCGTCGGTGCGGACTGGGTGCGGGCGAGGCGGGTCCGCAGCTGCGCCTGGGCCGCCTCGTACTCGCCGACGAGGCGATCGACGAGGTCGGCCGTCGAGCACTGGAGTCCGAGGGCGCCGATGCCCTGACCCGAGCCCCAGATGTCCTTCCACGCCTTCGCGCTCGTGCCCGACTCCGGGTCGGTGCCGAAGTCCATCTTCGTCGGGTCGGCCTCCGGCAGGGCGTCGGGGTCGAGGCCGGCGGCGGCGATCGATCCGCGCAGGTAGTTGCCTTTGACCCCGGTGAAGTAGTTCGAGTAGACGACGTCATCGGCGACCGAGTCGACGATCATCTGCCGGTACTCGTCGACGACGTTGGCCTCGTGGGTGGAGAGGAACGCGGAGCCGATGTAGGCGAAGTCCGCGCCGGCCGCGAGCGCTGCGAGGATCGACTGGCCGTGCGCGATCGCCCCGGAGAGCAGCAGCGGTCCGTCGAACCACGAGCGGATCTCCTGGACGAGGGCGAAGGGGGAGAGCGCTCCCGCATGCCCGCCGGCACCGGCGGCGACGGCGATGATGCCGTCGGCGCCCTTCTCGACGGCCTTGTGCGCGAAGCGGTTGTTGATGACGTCGTGGAGGACGACCCCGCCGTAGGAGTGGACGGCCTCGTTGACCTCCTCGCGGGCGCCGAGCGAGGTGATGACGATCGGCACCTCATGGCGGACCACCTCGGCGAGGTCCGCTTCGAGGCGGTTGTTCGAGCGGTGGACGATGAGGTTCGCGGCGAACGGGGCGGCCGGACGCTCAGGGTGCGCGGCGGTCCAGTTCGCATTCGATTCCGTGATCTCGGCGAACCAGTCGGCGAGCATCGACGCCGGGCGCGCGTTGAGCGTGGGGAATCCGCCGATGATGCCCGACTGGCATTGGGCGGTGACGAGCTCGGGGCCCGATGCGATGAACATCGGGGAGCCGACGACGGGGAGTCGCAGGCGCAGGTCGAGCGTCTCGAACAGGTTCACGATGCCTCCTTGGATGAGCGAACAGCCCCACTCTAACTGAACGATTGTTAGGTTGCGGTGAGGGCCCACCATCCGGGCGCTCTTCGCGGGCCTGGAGACGACGTAGGGCGCGGACGGGATCGCCTCCCGTCCGCGCCCTGCGGCCTCGCCTGCTCTCTGCGTCGGCGGCTACGAGTCCGTGAAGTTCGGGTCGCGCTTCTCGACGAAGGCGGCCATGCCCTCGGACTGGTCGTTCGTCGCCAGGGCCGAGTGGAAGAGCCGACGCTCATAGCGCAGACCCTGTTCGAGGGTCGTCTCGAAGGCGACGTCGATCGCCTCCTTGACCATCGCCGAGGCGATGAGGGACTTCCCGGCGATTGTCCGAGCGATCTCGTTCGCCGTCGCCAACAGCTCCTCGGGAGCGACGACCCGGGCGACGAGCCCGGAGCGTTCGGCCTCCTCGGCGTCCATCATCCGACCCGTCAGGCACATGTCCATGGCCTTGGCCTTGCCGACGGCGCGGGTGAGACGCTGCGAGCCGCCCATGCCCGGGAGCACGCCGAGGTTGATCTCGGGCTGGCCGAACTTCGCCGTGGTCGCGGCGATGAGGATGTCGCCCATCATCGCGAGTTCGCAGCCGCCGCCGAGCGCGTAGCCGCCGACGGCGGTGATGATCGGCTTGCGGACGCTGGTCAGCCGCTCCCAGCCGGCGAACCAGTCGGAACGGTACGCGGTGGCGAAGTCGAGGTCGGCCATCTCCTTGATGTCGGCACCGGCGGCGAAGGCCTTCTCGCTGCCGGTGATGATGATCGCGCGCACGGAGTCGTCGGCGTCGAAGGCCGTGGCCGCATCCGTGATGTCGGTGAGGACCTGGAGATTGAGGGCGTTGAGGGCCTTCGGCCGATCGATCGTGATCGTCGCGACGCCGTCGTCGACGCTGGTGAGGATCGTTGCGAATTCGCTCATGAGAACACCTTGGCTTCCTGTTCGGTGGTGAGGATCTGCTCGACGGTGGCGTCGTCGACCTCCGCGAGGGTGGCCGGGGACCACTGGGGGTTGCGGTCCTTGTCGATGACCTGCGCGCGGATGCCCTCCCTGAGGTCAGGGCGACGGGTCATCTCGACGGCGGTCCGGTAGTCCTGCTCGAGGACCTCGGGCAGGGTCATCGTCGCCGCCTTCCGCAGGGCCGCCAGCGTCACCTTCACCGAGGTGGGGGCTTTGGTGAGGATGAGCTCGGCGGCGGCGCGGGCGTCGGGGCTCTCGTGCGCGGCCAGGGCCGCGACGATCGCCTCGGCGTCATCGCCGCGGTAGCATTCGTCGATCCAGGCGGCCGCCTCGGCGAGTTCGCTCTCCGGGGGTTCGGCCGCATACCGGGCGATGACGGTCTCGACGTCCCCGCCGGACTCGAGGTCGGTGATGAGGTCGGCGATGTCGGCCTCGGGCACGTAGTGGTCGGCCAGCCCGAGCGCGATCGCCGCTCCCGGGCGGACGGCGGTGCCGGTGAGTGCGAGGTGGGTGCCGAGCTCTCCGGGGGCGCGGGCGAGCAGGTACGTGCCGCCGACGTCGGGGAAGAGGCCGATGCCGGTCTCGGGCATGCCGACCTTCGTCGAATCGGTGACGATGCGGTGGGAGCCGTGCCCGGAGATCCCGACGCCGCCGCCCATCGTGATGCCGTTCATGATGACGACGTAGGGCTTCGGGTATTCGGCGATGGCCGCGTTCATCCGGTATTCGCGGTTCCAGAACCGGGAGTTCTCGTCGCTGCCGGCGACGATGTCGGTGTACACGGCTTTGATGTCCCCGCCGGCGCACAGACCACGGTCGCCGCGACCGGTGACGAGGACGAGCGCGACGCCGTCGTCGTCATACCAGGCCCGCAGGGCATCGTCGATGCCGGCGACCATGTCGAGGCTGAGCGCATTGATCAGCTTCGGTCGGTTGAGTTCGATGCGTCCGACTCCGCCGGAGTCCGAGGTGAGGATGCTCGGCTCTGCCGAGGCCTGTGTCGTCATATCAGCCCACTCCTGTGCTCTTGCGCGAGATGATCACGCGCATGATCTCGTTGGTGCCTTCCAGAATCTGGTGGACCCGCAGGTCACGGACCAGCTTCTCAATCCCATACTCTGTCAGATACCCGTAGCCGCCGTGGAGCTGGAGGGCGCGATTGGCGACATCGAAGCCGGAGTCGGTGGCGGTGAGCTTGGCCATGGCCGAGAGCAGTGAGGTGTTCGGATCCCCGGCGTCGTAGGCGTTCGCGGCGCGCCAGAGCAGGGACCGGGCGGCTTCGAGCTTCGTCTGCATCTCGGCGACCTCGAAGCGCAGGGCCTGGAAACCGGTGAGTTCGGTGCCGAAGGCCTGGCGCTCGCCCATGTACTCGATCGCCTTCTCCAATGCCGACTGTCCGCCGCCGAGGGAGCACGCGCCGATGTTGAGCCGGCCGCCGTCGAGTCCGGACATCGCGATCTTGAAGCCCTGCCCCGGTTCTCCGAGCATGTTCTCCTTCGGCACCCGGACGTTCTCCATGATGACCTGGCGGGTCGGCTGCGCACGCCAGCCCATCTTCTGCTCGTTGGCGCCGAAGGTCAGACCCTCCATGCCCTTCTCGAGGATGAACGCGGAGATGCCGCGGGCCCCCTCCTGCCCGGTGCGTGCCATGACGAGGTAGGTCTCGGACGATTCGGCACCGGAGATGAACTGCTTGACCCCGTTGAGGACGAAGTGGTCGCCGTCCTCCCGGGCGGTCGTGCGAAGCGCCCCGGCATCGGAGCCGGCATTGGGCTCGGTGAGGCAGTAGCTGCCGAGGTGCTCCATCGAGACGAGCGGGAGCAGGTACTTCTCCCTCTGCTCCTCGTTGCCGTACTTGTCGATCATCCACGCGACCATGTTGTGGATCGAGATGTAGGCGGCGACCGAGGGGCAGCCGGTCGACATCGCCTCGAAGATGAGGGCGGCGTCCATCCGGCCCATCCCCGTGCCGCCGGACTCCTCGCGGACGTAGATGCCGCCCATGCCGAGGTCGGCGCTGCGCTTGATGACGTCGACGGGGAAGTGGTGCTGCTGGTCCCATTCGAGGGCGTGCGGGGCGATCTCGGTGTCGGCGAAGTCGCGGACCATCGCGGAGATGGTCTGCTGCTCCTCGGTGAGTCCGAACGGCAGGGCAGTCGCAGTGCTGCGGGACATGGTTCCTCCAGGAAGGCGAATGGGCGCTCAGCGCGCAGTTCCGAGGTGACCGCGGTCACCGTTTCCACCAGGATACGGAGGATTTACTTGGACGTCCAACTAAATGGGGGAGTCCGGTCACGTGGCAGCAGGTGTCTGCCGTGCCCGCGGTTCAGGGACGGAGTTCGAGGCTGGTGCGCAGCGCTTCGAGGTGGGGGAGGAGCTCGCCGAGGTCGGTGCCGGCGAAGGCCGGGGACGTGAAGACCTCGTCGTTGAGCGCCGAGGTGGCCCGTGCGGCGAGTTCCCGCCCGGCCTCGGTGAGGTCGACGAGAGTGGTCCGGCGGTCGTCGGGGTGGCTGCGGCGGCGGACGAGTCCGGCCTTCTCGAGCCGGTCGACGGAGTTCGTCGTCGACGTCGCGTGGACCTGGAGCCGGGCGGAGATCTTCGACATCGGCAGGGTGCCCGCGCGTGTGAAGGAGAGGAGGGTGAGGACCTCGTACCGCGAGAAGGTCAGTGCGAAGGGCTTGAGCGCGGAGTCGACCATGGCGAGGAAGAGCTGATGGATGCGCATGACCGAGATGACGGTGTTCATTCCGTCGGTCGCCTCGTCCCACCCGTGGGCGAGCCACTGCTTCCGAGACTCCTCGATGGGATCGAATCTCAACGCTGTGCTCTTCTCCGCCGCCATTGTCGACAGTGTAGTGAAGTGAGAGGATTGGCGCATGTGCGGTCGACTCAATCTGTCCTCGGATCCGGCGGACCTCGCCGACGAGCTGCGACTCGACGTCGTCTCCTATGACTACACCCCGCGCTACAACGTGCCTCCGGGAGCCGACATCCCCATCGTCGTCGAACGTCTCGACGACGAAGGGGAGGTGACGAGGCGCCTCGAGACCGCTCACTGGGGTCTCGTCCCCAGTTGGGCGAAGGATCCGGGAATCGGCTTCAAGGCCTTCAACGCGCGGTCGGAGACCGTGCTCGAGAAGCCGATGTTCCGCCAGGCGATCAAACGCCGCCGCTGCGCACTGCCCATCCCGGGCTACTACGAGTGGGAGGTCACCGAGGACGGCAAGCAGCCGTGGATGATGTCGGCGGCCGGAGCCGATCCGCTGTTCATGGCCGGACTCTTCGAGTTCTGGAAGCAGCCGGACGATGCGTGGCTCGTCTCCACCTCGATCCTCACGATGGAATCCGCCGGGCACCTGCGCGAGGTCCACGACCGCATGCCCGTGTTCCTCTCCCGGGAGCACCTCGACGACTGGATCGACCCGGCGGTGCCGAGCGGCGAGGTTCCCGACCTGCTCGCCTCGACCCTGGCCCAGGTCGACCCGGCCTCGGTGACGCGGCACAAGGTGGGCAGGGCCGTCGGCAACGTCCGCAACGACTCGCCCGAGCTCGTCGCGCCGGTGGCGTGAGGCTGCTGGCGTCGCGCCGGTGGCGTGAGAACGCAGGCGCGGAGCTGAATGAATTCGCCGGGGTTCCGGCACTCAGCGGCCGGCGCCGGGATCGCGGTGAGCGAGATCACCTCTGCAGCGCCCTTCTCGGCCTTGCCTGAGCGGATCGCACTCGTGTAGAGTAGATCGAGCTGCTGAGGCAGCGAACGCTTCAGTTCGATGACGAATCCGAGTGACGCGAAGATGAACTTCGAGTTGCACGGTTCGGAAAGACACTGTAGAGTAGACATCCGCTGGTACGGCGGGCCGCAAGGCGAAAAGTGCGAAATCTGTGGATGCCCCCAACGAGACGCGAATATTCGTGTGTGGTGTGGGTGTGTGTTTGTGGTTTGAGAATCCAATAGCGTGTTTGTTTGAACAATGTGATGCCAGAATTTTTTCTGGTAAGACAACCAAAATCCATGGACTGTTTCGGTTCATGGTGGGGTCACCGTCCACCCCCGTGGATGGGTGACTGTCTTGCCGGGATCACTGAAGTAAGAAGTTTTTTATGGAGAGTTTGATCCTGGCTCAGGACGAACGCTGGCTGCGTGCTTAACACATGCAAGTCGAACGCTGAAGCCTGGTGCTTGCACCGGGTGGATGAGTGGCGAACGGGTGAGTAACACGTGAGTAACCTGCCCCTGACTTCGGGATAAGCCCGGGAAACTGGGTCTAATACCGGATACGACCGTCGGACGCATGTCTGGTGGTGGAAAGTTTTTTCGGTTGGGGATGGGCTCGCGGCCTATCAGTTTGTTGGTGAGGTAATGGCTCACCAAGACGACGACGGGTAGCCGGCCTGAGAGGGCGACCGGCCACACTGGGACTGAGACACGGCCCAGACTCCTACGGGAGGCAGCAGTGGGGAATATTGCACAATGGGGGAAACCCTGATGCAGCGACGCAGCGTGCGGGATGACGGCCTTCGGGTTGTAAACCGCTTTCAGCAGGGAAGAAGCGCAAGTGACGGTACCTGCAGAAGAAGTACCGGCTAACTACGTGCCAGCAGCCGCGGTAATACGTAGGGTACGAGCGTTGTCCGGAATTATTGGGCGTAAAGAGCTCGTAGGTGGTTGGTCACGTCTGCTGTGGAAACGCAACGCTTAACGTTGCGCGTGCAGTGGGTACGGGCTGACTAGAGTGCAGTAGGGGAGTCTGGAATTCCTGGTGTAGCGGTGAAATGCGCAGATATCAGGAGGAACACCGGTGGCGAAGGCGGGACTCTGGGCTGTAACTGACACTGAGGAGCGAAAGCATGGGGAGCGAACAGGATTAGATACCCTGGTAGTCCATGCCGTAAACGTTGGGCACTAGGTGTGGGGGGCATTCCACGTTCTCCGCGCCGTAGCTAACGCATTAAGTGCCCCGCCTGGGGAGTACGGTCGCAAGGCTAAAACTCAAAGGAATTGACGGGGGCCCGCACAAGCGGCGGAGCATGCGGATTAATTCGATGCAACGCGAAGAACCTTACCAAGGCTTGACATACACCGGACCGTCCTGGAAACAGGTCCTCTTCTTTGAAGCTGGTGTACAGGTGGTGCATGGTTGTCGTCAGCTCGTGTCGTGAGATGTTGGGTTAAGTCCCGCAACGAGCGCAACCCTCGTTCTATGTTGCCAGCACGTGATGGTGGGAACTCATAGGAGACTGCCGGGGTCAACTCGGAGGAAGGTGGGGATGACGTCAAATCATCATGCCCTTTATGTCTTGGGCTTCACGCATGCTACAATGGCTGGTACAGAGAGAGGCGAACCCGTGAGGGCAAGCGAATCCCTTAAAGCCAGTCTCAGTTCGGATCGTAGTCTGCAATTCGACTACGTGAAGTCGGAGTCGCTAGTAATCGCAGATCAGCAACGCTGCGGTGAATACGTTCCCGGGCCTTGTACACACCGCCCGTCAAGTCACGAAAGTCGGTAACACCCGAAGCCGGTGGCCTAACCGTAAGGAGGGGGCCGTCTAAGGTGGGACTGGTGATTGGGACTAAGTCGTAACAAGGTAGCCGTACCGGAAGGTGCGGCTGGATCACCTCCTTTCTAAGGAGCACACCAGTATGGTGCCCACCAACAGAACCCATGTGTGGTTCGGGTGGGTTGCTCAAGGGTGGAACATCACATACTTCGCTCGCCCAACCAGCCGGGCTGGGGTCAATGCCCCGGGCACGGTGGGTGGGTGGTCGGATAGAACAGACACGCTGTTGGGTCCTGGAACCACAAGTGGTTTCACCAGGCACCGACCCAACCCAGAGGCAGCAGCAGTGCTGGTGCTGGCTGGGGTGGTGATTGGTAGTGGTTTGAGAATCGTATAGTGGACGCGAGCATCAAGCACCAGCCTTTGTGCTGGTGTGTAGTGTGATTTTCTTTGAGTCAAAAAATCTTAGTGTGATATTTTCGCGCACACTGATACCAACCCCTAGGGGTGGGTGTGAGTGTGTAAGAGCGCATGGTGGATGCCTTGGCATCAGGAGCCGATGAAGGACGTGGAAATCTGCGATAAGCCTCGGGGAGCCGATAAACGGGCTGTGATCCGAGGATGTCCGAATGGGGGAACCCCGCCGCATGCGAGTGCGGTGACCCGCACCTGAATATATAGGGTGTGTGGAGGGAACGCGGGGAAGTGAAACATCTCAGTACCCGTAGGAAGAGAAAATAAGAATGATTCCGGGAGTAGTGGCGAGCGAAACTGGATGAGCCTAAACCGTGTGCGTGTCAAGCGTGCTGGTGTTGCGTACATGGTGTTGTGGGGTGTGTGTGTTCGGTTCAGCATGACCGAGACGCTGATGAGTGCTTACGTGTAGTCGAAGCTGGTGGGAAACAGTACCGGAGTGGGTGAGAGTCCCGTAGACGAAACGCGTGGCCCCAGTGTTACACACTCTCCCGAGTAGCACGGAACTCGTGGAATTCCGTGTGAATCTGCCAGGACCACCTGGTAAGGCTAAATACTTCCTGATGACCGATAGCGGATCAGTACCGTGAGGGAATGGTGAAAAGTACCCCGGGAGGGGAGTGAAAGAGTACCTGAAACCATGTGCTTACAATCCGTCAGAGCACCCGTGTTGGTGTGATGGCGTGCCTTTTGAAGAATGAGCCTGCGAGTTAGCGGTGCGTGGCGAGGTTAACCCGTGTGGGGTAGCCGTAGCGAAAGCGAGTCCGAATAGGGCGGTCCAGTCGCGTGTCCTAGACCCGAAGCGGAGTGATCTAGCCATGGGCAGGGTGAAGCAGCAGTAAGATGTTGTGGAGGCCCGCACCCACTTCAGTTGAAAATGGAGGGGATGACCTGTGGTTAGGGGTGAAAGGCCAATCAAACTCTGTGATAGCTGGTTCTCCCCGAAATGCATTTAGGTGCAGCGTTGCGTGGTTCTTGCCGGAGGTAGAGCTACTGGATGGCTGATGGGCCCCACCGGGTTACTGACGTCAACTAAACTCCGAATGCCGGTAAGGTTCAGCGTGGCAGTGAGACAGTGGGGGATAAGCTTCATTGTCGAGAGGGAAACAGCCCAGACCATCAACTAAGGCCCCTAAGCGTGTGCTGAGTGGGAAAGGATGTTCAGTTGCGAAGACAACCAGGAGGTTGGCTTAGAAGCAGCCACCCTTGAAAGAGTGCGTAATAGCTCACTGGTCAAGTGATTGAGCGCCGATAATGTAGCGGGGCTAAGTACACCGCCGAAGTTGTGGCAGCATCACGATACTGTAATGGTGTGGTGTTGGGTAGGGGAGCGTCGTGTCGCCAGTGAAGTCGCCGTGTGAACGAGTGGTGGAGGCGTCACGAGTGAGAATGCAGGCATGAGTAGCGAAAGACGGGTGAGAAACCCGTCCACCGGATGACCAAGGGTTCCAGGGCTAGGCTAATCCGCCCTGGGTAAGTCGGGACCTAAGGCGAGGCCGACAGGCGTAGTCGATGGACAACCAGTTGATATTCTGGTACCGACACACAACCGACAATACCAAAACACATGACACTAACTCCCCGGTCCACCCGTGGCGTCTTCGGATGTCTGGTTGGTGGGTTGGTGAGGACCTGAGTGTGGAGTCGGTAAGCGTGAGGTGTGACGCAGAAAGGTAGCCAGGCCACGCGATGGTAGTCGTGGTCTAAGGTCGTAGCATGTGGGGGTAGGCAAATCCGTCCCCACACAAGTGTGAGAGCTGATGGGCGCCCCACAGTGGTGGGGTGATCTGGTGATCCTCTGCTGCCGAGAAAAGCATCGACGTGAGGGTGTGTGTTGCCCGTACCCTATAACCGACACAGGTGGTCAGGTAGAGAATACTAAGGTGATCGAGAGAATCGTGGTTAAGGAACTCGGCAAAATGCCCCCGTAACTTCGGGAGAAGGGGGGCCATCCTGGTGAACAGCCCTTGCGGTTGGGAGCTGGTGGTGGTCGCAGAGGCCAGAGAGAAGCGACTGTTTATTAAAAACACAGGTCCGTGCGAAGATGTAAGTCGATGTATACGGACTGACGCCTGCCCGGTGCTGGAAGGTTAAGAGGACCCGTTAACCCTTTGGGGTGAAGCGGAGAATTTAAGCCCCAGTAAACGGCGGTGGTAACTATAACCATCCTAAGGTAGCGAAATTCCTTGTCGGGTAAGTTCCGACCTGCACGAATGGCGTAACGACTTCTCTGCTGTCTCAACCACGAACTCGGCGAAATTGCATTACGAGTAAAGATGCTCGTTACGCGCAGCAGGACGGAAAGACCCCGAGACCTTCACTATAGTTTGGTATTGGGCTTCGGTGTGGTTTGTGTAGGATAGGTGGGAGATGTTGAAGCCTGGTCGCCAGATCGGGTGGAGTCGGCAAGTGAAATACCACTCTGACCATTCTGGATTCCTTAACTTCGGACCCTGATCGGGTTCAGGGACAGTGCCTGATGGGTAGTTTAACTGGGGCGGTTGCCTCCTAAAGAGTAACGGAGGCGCCCAAAGGTTCCCTCAGCCTGGTTGGCAATCAGGTGTCGAGTGTAAGTGCACAAGGGAGCTTGACTGTGAGACGGACGTGTCGAGCAGGAGCGAAAGCTGGGACTAGTGACCCGGCCATGGCTTGTGGAAGCGTGGTCGCTCAACGGATAAAAGGTACCTCGGGGATAACAGGCTGATCTTGCCCAAGAGTCCATATCGACGGCATGGTTTGGCACCTCGATGTCGGCTCGTCGCATCCTGGGGCTGGAGTCGGTCCCAAGGGTTGGGCTGTTCGCCCATTAAAGCGGTACGCGAGCTGGGTTTAGAACGTCGTGAGACAGTTCGGTCCCTATCCGCTGCGTGCGTAGGAAATTTGTGGAGGGCTGTCCTTAGTACGAGAGGACCGGGACGGACGAACCTCTGGTGTGCCAGTTGTACCGCCAGGTGCATGGCTGGTTGGCTACGTTCGGGAAGGATAACCGCTGAAAGCATCTAAGCGGGAAGCCTGCTCCGAGATGAGATTTCCATCCCTTTGTGGGGAGAGGTGCCCAGGAGAACACTGGGTTGATAGGCCGGGTATGGAAGCACTGTGAGGTGTGGAGTTGACTGGTACTAATACGCCGATCACTCACACAACCCAAGAGGGTTGGTGTGTGCGTGAAAAGCATTAACGATTTTTTGACGAGATGACACGATGGTGTTCGCGTTCGCTGTACGGTTCTTGGACCACTACCACACACACTCTCGTGTGTGGTGGTTGTCTGATGGTTTTGCGGTGGTGATAGTGGTGGGGAAACGCCCGGTTAACCGTTCCGATCCCGGTAGCTAAGCCCATGTCATGCTGATGGTACTGCAACTTGGTGGTTGTGGGAGAGTAAGTGACTGCCGCAATAATTGTTGGTGGGGGCACCCTTTTCGGGGGTGCCCCCACTTTTTGCATTCACGGGTGTGCATCGAGACCGAGGAACCGGCGGACCGCCTCGGCGCCGGCGACCTCGACCGCATCGTCGCGGACGATGTCATCGGCACGCAGCACCATCTGATGCTCCGTACATGCCACACCGCCCTGGACCACGATCGTGAAGTCCCCGTTGGGGGAGTACCCGAGCTTCTCGGACACCCGCCGGCTCGCATCGTTGCCCTCGACATACCCGGTGTGGAACGTGCGGGCACCGAGATGATCAGCGAAGGCGGTCACGAGCGCACGGCGCATCCGGGTGCCGTACCCGCGTCCCTGCTCGGACCGTGCGAGCCATGACCCGGTCTTCACCGACCGCGTCTTCGGAAAGTCCGTGCTGCTCGCCCCCTGCAGGCCGACGACGCGTCCGTCGACGCGGACGGTGAACTCGATGGTCCAGTCACCGGGGGAGTAGTTCGCGCGCGTCCCCCACTGATACTGGGCGATCGACCGGCCGATCTCCTCGTCGGTGCCCGAATCCCAGTCGACGAGGAACGCCCGCACACCGTCTCGGCGGACGCCGCCGCGGGCGATCTCGGCGAGCTCCGGAAGATCCGCCTCCCGGGTCGGGGCGAGCTCCATGTCTCCGGTCGTGATGCGCAGGCCGAAGGGCGGCCAGATCTCAGCGAGGTCCATACCGGAAGTCTAGGGGCTCGGAAGCCAGGCGCGGTTACTCACGCTCAGGACGGTGGCCCGCCGCGGTGACCCACCCACAGGCCGGTGGCCCGCGGCCTTCCCGGTGATGGTCCTCAGCGACGGCCGATCGTGCCGTAGGCCTTCCGCCACCGCAGGAGCGGCTGCAGCTGACCGCTTCCTGGCCCGGCCCCCAAGGCCACCACCTCGCCGACGACGAGACTGTGCGTGGCGACCTGGACGATCTCCGTCATCCGCAGCTCGAACCACGCGACGGAATGACTGAGGATCGGCTGACCCGACCGCGGACCCGGAAAGGTGTCGATGCCCGACAGCGCCCCGTAGAGGGGCTGCCCCGACGCCCCGAGGCGTTCGGAGATGTCCCGCTGCTCAGCGCTGAGGACGGAGATCGCGAAGTGATCGGTCATCTCCAAGGTCTCCATCATCCTCGAGCCTGAGTAGACGCTCACCGCCATCGTCGGCGGATCGTAGGAGACGTCGAGGAACGAGTCGACGGTGATCGCGTGCGCGGCACCGCCTCGCTTGGCCGAGACCACGGCGACGGCCGCGGCGATGTCGTCGCTGAGCTCGCGATAGCGCTCTGTGAGCGAATACTCGTGGGACCGATCCATGGTTCTCATTCTAGGGAACTACAATGGAGCCATGACCTATCCATCTTCAGGCGGTTCAGCCACGATCGAGCGTGAGCAGACAGAGCAGCTCGTCGAACCGGGCGACCACGAGCGGTTCAGCCACTACGCTCCCAAGGACAAGATCATGGAATCCATGGTCACCGGGACGCCGCTCATCGCCCTGTGCGGAAAGGTGTGGGTCCCCACGAGGGATCCCGAGCGCTTCCCTGTCTGCCCGAAGTGCAAGGAGATCTTCGAATCGATGCCTGAAGGACCCAAGGAGTAGATGGCCGCGGAACGTCTCCCAGGGACCTCCGCCGCCGAACAGCTCTCACCGGCCTTCCCCGAGCGCGCCGCTTGGGGAACGGCCGGCAAACTGCGCGCGTGGCAGGCCGAGGCCCTCGAACTCTACTTCCGGGACCAGCCGAAGGACTTCCTCGCCGTCGCGACCCCCGGTGCGGGCAAGACGACCTTCGCCCTGCGCCTGGCCGCTGAGCTCCTCGCCCAGCGCGTCGTCAACCGCGTCACGGTCGTTGCCCCCACCGAGCACCTCAAAGTCCAGTGGGCGGACTCCGCTGCGCGCGTGGGCATCAAACTCGACCCGCACTTCAAGAACTCCCAGGGCAAGCACGCCCCCGGATTCCACGGTGTCGCCCTCACTTACGCCCAGGTCGCCGCGAAGCCGGTCCTCCACCACAACCGCACCGCAGCCGGGCGCACGCTCGTCATCCTCGACGAGGTCCACCACGCCGGTGACGCCCTGTCCTGGGGTGACGCGGTCCGCGAGGCCTTCGGTCCGGCCGTGCGCCGCCTGTCGCTGACGGGCACCCCGTTCCGCTCCGACACCTCGCCGATCCCGTTCGTCACCTACGCCCCCGACGCCGAGGGCATCCGCACCTCGGTCGCGGACTACTCCTACGGCTACGGCCGGGCACTCAAGGACTCCGTCGTCCGACCCGTCCTCTTCCTCGCCTACGCCGGTGCCATGTCGTGGCGGACGAAGGCCGGCGACGAGATGTCCCACGTCCTCGGCGAGGAGACGACGAAGGACATCAACTCCCAGGCCTGGCGCACCGCCCTCGACCCGGCCGGCGACTGGATCCCCGCCGTGCTCAAAGCCGCGGACATGCGTCTGACCGAGGTCCGGCGCACGGTCCCCGACGCCGGTGGTCTCGTCATCGCCACTGACCAGGATGCGGCCCGCGCCTACGCGAAGGTGCTGCGCGAGCTCACCGGGGAGAAGCCCACCGTCGTCCTCTCCGACGAAGCCGGGGCCTCGGCGCGCATCGAGGAGTTCCAGAACTCGACCGACCGCTGGATGGTGGCCGTGCGCATGGTCTCCGAGGGCGTCGACGTCCCCCGTCTGTGCGTCGGCGTCTACGCGACCTCGTCCTCGACGCCCCTCTTCTTCGCCCAGGCCATCGGACGCTTCGTCCGCGCCCGCAAACGCGGAGAGACCGCGTCCGTGTTCCTCCCCTCGGTGCCGATCCTCCTGGCGCTCGCGAACTCGATGGAGGTCGAACGCGACCACGCCCTCGACCGGCCGCGCAACGAGGATGAGAACGATGTCGTCGTCTTCGACGATCAGGCCCTCGAGCAGGCCAACCGCAGCGAGGGCGCCTCCGACCAGCTCGGCTCCTTCGAGGCGCTCGGTGCCGAGGCGCTGTTCGACCGGGTGCTCTACGACGGCGGCGAGTTCGGCACCGGTGGAGCGATCGGCTCCGAGGACGAACTCGACTTCATCGGCATCCCCGGCCTCCTCGAACCCGAACAGGTCCACGAACTCCTGCGCACCCAGCAGGCCAAGCAGGCCCAGCGCAAGACCGCCGCCGCACCGCCTCCTGCCGCCGAGGTCCACACGAGCGAACTCGAGCATCGGGCGATGAAGGAGGAGCGCAACCAGCTCCAGAGCCTCGTCGGCGCCTGGTCACGGCGCACCGGCACCCCGCACAAGACCGTCCACGTCGAACTCCGCAAGGCGTGCGGAGGACCTGCGGTGGCCCAGGCCACCCGTGAGCAGATCCAGGCGCGGATCAAGAAGCTCCAGGGCTGGTTCGTCGGCCAGAAATGACCGGGCCGGGGTAGGACTCAGCCGGGGTGGGCCTCAGCCGGAGTAGAACACCGTCGGGATCGCCGGCTCCCCGTCCTGGAGGCGCCTGGCCGACCGCGGCAGCTCCGCCAGGGACTCGTCATGGCGGGCACACGCCTTCTTCACTCCGCCGGCCCCCGTGAACGACCGGTCGATCTCCCCGCCCACGACGAGGTCGACCGACAGGTGCCGTCCGTCGTCGAGGTCATCGGGCAGGTCGGGGATGCCGACGGCCTCTTCGACGGCGATCGCACCGTCGATGAGGCGCCTGGCCTCCTTGTGTCCGCCCCGGGAGGGCTTGCCCGTCGAGTTCTTCGCCACCGCCGTCCACGTCCCCGATTCGTCGGCGCGCGCGACGAGCTTGTAGACGAGCCCCGCCGCCGGTGCGCCCGAGCCGGTGACGACGCGAGTGCCGACGCCGTAGGCGTCGACGGGGGAGGCGGCGAGCGCTGCGATCGCGTACTCGTCGAGGTCGCTGGTGACCGTGATCGTCGTGTCCTTCGCGCCGAGGCGGTCGAGGCCCGCCCTGACCTCGCTCGCCTGTTCGATGAGGTCGCCCGAGTCGATGCGCACCCCGCCGAGGCGGGGGCCGGCGAGTTCGATCGCCGTCTTGAGCGCCTCCTCGACGTCGTAGGTGTCGAGCAGGAGGGTCGTATCGGTGCCGAGCGACTCGAGCTGCGCGGCGAAGGCTTCGCGCTCCGAGTCGTGGAGGAGGGTGAACGAATGCGCCGAGGTCCCGATCGTCGGCAGTCCGTACCGCAGTCCCGCAGCGAGGTTCGACGTCGAGGAGAAGCCGCCGATGACCGCGGCCCTGGCCGCCGCCACTGCCGCATGCTCGTTCGTGCGACGCCCGCCCATCTCCGCCACCGGTCGGTCGCCGGCGGCCTGCGCCATCCGGGACGCCGCCGAGGCGACCGCGCAGTCGTAGTTGAGCGCGGAGAGGATGAGCGTCTCGAGGATGACACCCTCGGCGAAGCTCGACTCGATGGTGAGCAGCGGGGAGCCCGGGAAGTAGATCTCGCCCTCGGCGTAGCCCCGGATCGTTCCCGATAAGCGGTAGTTCGCCAGCCAGTCGATCGTCGCGGCATCGACGATGCGCTCACGGCTGAGGAACGCAAGCTCCTCCTCGTCGAAGCGGAAGTCCTCGAGCATCTCGAGGATGCGTCCCGTACCTGCGACGACGCCGTAACGGCGTCCGGCGGGAAGGCTGCGACCGAAGACCTCGAAGAGGCTGGGCCGGTGAGCAGCGCCCGATCTCAAGGCGGCCTGCACCATCGTCAGCTCGTACTGATCGGTGAAGAACGCAGTGGAATCGGTGCGTGTGAGATCACTCATAGGCGTGATCTTACGTCACGACAGCATCACGGATCTGCCGTATTGTGGAAACGTGAGCAATCCAACGACCCCTGTTCTGGAGCCGGACGTCGGCGTCCGCACCGCCGTGGATCCGGCCAGGCCGTGGAGGACCGTCGTCTTCAACGACCCGGTCAATCTCATGAGCTATGTCAGCTACGTCTTCCAGTCCTACTTCGGGTACTCCGCGGAGAAGGCTCACCGGCTCATGCTCGAAGTCCACGAGAAGGGCCGCTCCGTCGTCGCCACCGGGGGACGCGAGGAGATGGAGCGCGACACCCAGGCGATGCACGAATACGGACTGTGGGCCGCGTGCCAACCAGAATCAGGATCAGACTGAGGCATGGCAGCCATCGACGCTCGTGGGGACGACGTCGTCCTCAGACTCGAGGACAACGAACGCTCACTCATGCTCACGGTCTTCACCGACCTCGCCGCCCTCCTCGCCGAGGATGAGGGGGAGGACGGTCGTCCCGATTCGGAGAACTGGGAAGCCAGGCTCGGCCTCGTCGAGCGCCCTCGCCCCGACGATCCGGCGCTGCTGCGGCTCTTCCCCGATGTCGACCCCCTCGACGACGAACGCTCGCAGGAGTTCCGGCGGCTCACCGAGTTCGACCTCGCCCAGGCGAAGGCGCACAACATCCGCATCATCGTCGCCGGACTGAGGCGAGGAGCGGCGATCACGCTCAGCCATGACGAGGTGCTCGCGTGGATGAAGGGCCTCAACGACCTTCGGCTCGTCCTCGCCGTCCGCCTCGGCATCGACACCGAGGAGGCGCAGGAGGAGAAGTACGCCCACCGCGACCAGCTCGACGAGTCCGAAGAGCTCACCCTGACCCTGTACGACTTCCTGACCTGGATTCAAGACCGACTGACGATGACCTTGCTCGCGCAGATGCAAGGGGATGACGACGAATGAAACTCACCGCCCTCGGCACCGCCGGCTCCTTCCCCGGCCCCGGTTCCTCCGCCAGCTGCTACCTCGTCGAGACCGAGGAGGAGAAGCCGACCCGCATCGTCCTCGACTTGGGCTCCGGAGCGCTCAGCCCTCTGCAGCGAGCAGTCGACCTCGACTCGATCACCGCTGTCGTGCTCAGCCACCTCCACCCCGACCACTGCATGGACATGCTCGGGTTCTACGTCCGCCACAGCTACGACCCGCGCTTCTTCTCCGGAGACGTCACGGACACCGGCACGATCCGCACCCGCACCGCCGTCTACGCCCCGGCCGGAGCAGAGGAGCGACTCACCCGCGCCTATCACACGGATCCCGGAAAGGCCCCGTCCGCCGACGGCTGCGAAGACACGGACTTCTCCCGCGCGTTCGAGTTCATCGACCTCGACGACCGATCGGTCTGGCAGATCGGGTCGCTGACCATCGAGACCTTCCTCGTCGACCATCCCGTCGAGACCTACGCGGTGCGGATCACGGACGCGACCGGATCCGTCATCGCCTACTCGGCTGACACGGACGAGTGCGCCAACCTCGTCGAAGCCGCCCGCGGGGCCGACCTCTTCCTCTGCGAGGCCGCGTTCCAGGAGGGCAGGGACTCCGCCCGCGGAGTCCACCTCACCGGCAAGCGCGCGGGCCGTGTGGCCACCGATGCCGACGTCCGCTCCCTCGTGCTCACGCACATCCCCGTCTGGACGGACTGCACGATCGTGCGCGGAGAGGCCGCGGGGGAGTACCGCGGCCCCATCGAACTCGCGAAACCCGAAGCCTGGTGGAGCGTGTGAGCCCCACCGCAACCGAGACCGAGACAGGAAAGAGGACCATGGCGCGCGCAGACGGACGAGGAGCTGATGAGCTCCGCGAGGTGAAGATCACCCGGAACTGGATCACCACCGCCGAGGGCTCGGCCCTCATCGAGTTCGGCAACACGCGCGTGCTCTGCGCGGCGTCCCTGACCGAAGGCGTCCCCCGGTGGCTCAAGGGGCAGGGCCGCGGATGGGTGACCGCCGAGTACGCGATGCTCCCGCGCGCCACCGACTCCCGGAGCACCCGTGAGTCCGTCAAGGGCAAGCTCGGCGGGCGCACCCATGAGATCTCCCGCCTCATCGGGCGCAGCCTGCGAGCGGTCATCGACATGACGAAGCTCGGGGAGAACACCCTCGTCCTCGACTGCGACGTCCTCCAGGCCGACGGCGGGACCCGCACCGCCTCGATCACCGGTGCCTACGTCGCCATGGCCGACGCGATCGACAAGGGCCGCTCGTCCGGACTCATTCCCGCCGCCCACCAGCCGCTGACCGATTCGGTCGCTGCGATCAGCGTCGGCATCGTCGACGGTCAGCCCCTCCTCGACCTGCCCTACGTCGAGGACTCGACCGCCGAGACCGACATGAACGTCGTCATGACCGGCTCCGGGAAGTTCGTCGAGGTCCAGGGCACTGCCGAAGGTGCGCCGTTCGACCGCGACGAGCTCTCCTCGCTGCTCGACCTCGCCGCGAAGGGCTGCGCCGACCTCACCGAGCTTCAGCGCGAGGCGCTGGGACGATGACGACCTTCGTCCTCGCCACCCACAACGAGAAGAAGAAGCGCGAGCTCCTCGCGATCCTCCTCCCTGTCCTCGGTGAGGGCACGGAGGTCCGCACCGCCGCCGAGGCGGGGCTCGGGGACATCCCGGAGACCGGGGTGACGTTCGCCGAGAACGCGCTCATCAAGGCCCATGCCGCCGCGGCGGCCACCGGGCTGACCGCGATCGCCGACGACTCCGGGATCGCCGTCGACGTCCTCGGCGGGGCACCGGGGATCTTCTCCGCCCGATGGGCAGGACGCCACGGCGACGACCAGGCGAACCTCGAGCTGCTGCTGTCCCAGCTGCGCGACATCGACGCCGCACACCGGGGAGCGCAGTTCCGCTGCGCCGCTGCGGCCGTCACCCCTGACGGGCGCGAGTTCGTCGCCGAGGGTGCGATGCCCGGCCACCTCGCCACCGCACCGCGTGGGGACGGCGGCTTCGGCTACGATCCCATCTTCATCCCCGAGGGCTCGGAGAAGAGCGCGGCCGAGATGACCCCGGAGGAGAAGAACGCGCGCTCGCATCGGCGCATCGCCTTCGACGGCCTCGCCGGCATCCTCGCCGAGCAGACGGGACTCTGAGACCGCCTCCCGCCTCGGCGACCGCAGGCCGCTGACCCGGCAGCCGCCCCGAGGACCGGGCCCCGTTCCCGGTGAGCGGCCCGGGATGTGACACGGGACACATTCGCGCCCTGCCGTGTCGGTTAGACTGAGCGAGCCGATCGGCGTCCCGAACTACGAGGTGAACCATGAAGTCTCCGCGCACCGCCCTCTGGGTCGCAGCCGCCGCTGCCCTCACCCTCGTCCTCTCCGCGTGCTCGGCGGGCGCCTCCGATCCCGGATCGGACGAGCAGCGCGATTCGATGGCGATCGCCTTCACCGCCGAACCGGTCAACCTCGACTTCACCTCGACCTCGGGGGTCGCGATCCCCGAGGCCCTCATGGAGAACGTCTACGAGTCCCTCGTCCGCCTCGACGAATCCGGTGAGATCCAACCGGCACTCGCCGAGGACTGGACGGTGTCCGAAGATCGGAAGACGTACACCTTCACCCTCCGCGAGGGAGTGAAGTTCTCCAACGGAGCAGACCTCACCAGCGAGGACGTCAAGTTCTCCTACGAGCGAGCGAAGAACGAGTGGACGAATGCGCTCGGGGCGAAGATGGACGTCGTCGACTCGATCGCCACTCCCGACGACTCCACGGTCGAGATCACGCTGGCCACACCGTCGAACCAGTGGCTGTTCAACCTCACGACACTCATCGGGGCCGTCTTCGACACCGAGGGCACCGAGGACCTCGCGAACGAGGCGATCGGCACGGGACCGTACGCGATCGAGAAGTTCACGCGCGGGCAGTCGATCGACTTCGTCGCGCGCGACGACTACTGGGGCGAGGCCCCGGCGGTGAAGAACGTCGAGTTCAAGTACTTCACGGACGCCGTCTCCGCCGCGAACGCCCTGAAGTCCGGCGAGATCGACGTCGTCTCCAACCTCCAGGCCCCGGAACTCGCCGGGGACTTCCAGAGCGCGGACTACCAGATCATTTCGGGCACGACGAACGGCGAGGTCGTGCTGACGATGAACAACGCCGACGGGATCTTCAAGGACAAGCGCGCCCGTGAAGCGGTGATGTACGCGATCGACCGCAAAGCCGTGCTCGACACCGCATGGGCCGGATACGGAGAACTCATCGGATCGATGGTCCCGCCGACCGACCCCTACTACGAGGATCTCACCGGGGTGTGGCCCTACGACCCCAAGAAGGCGAAGCAGCTCATCGACGACGCCGGGCTCACCGGCGAGGAGTTCACCTTCACCGTGCCCAACCTGCCGTACGCGAAGGCGATCTCCGAGATCGTGTCCTCGCAGCTGAGCGAGGTCGGTCTCACCGCGAAGATCGAGACGCAGGAGTTCCCCGCAGTGTGGTTGGACAAGACCTTCACGAAGCACGAGTACGACATGTCGGTGATCAACCACGCCGAACCCCGCGACATCCTCACCGTCTTCTCCTCCGACTACTACACCGGCTACGACGATGCGAAGATCAGGGAGCTCGCGGAGAAGGCCGACACGGGCACCGAGGAGGAGTACATCTCCGGGATGAAGGACATCGCGCGCACGATCACCGAGGACGCGGCCGCCGACTTCCTCTTCCTCTTCCCCAACCTCGTCGTCGCCAAGGCCGATGTCGCAGGCATCCCCGTCAACCGCGTCTCGGATGCCTTCCGCATCGCCGACCTCAGCTGGAACTGACCTGTCCCGACCATGATCGCCTACGTCCTCGGTCGGCTCGTCCAGTTCCTCCTCTCCCTCCTCGTCGCCTCGGTGGCGGTGTTCGCCCTCATGAGCGTCCTGCCGGGCAATGCGGCGCAGGTGGCCCTGGGGACGAACGCCACCGCTGAGGCGGTGGCGGAGCTCGAGTCCCGCTATGGCCTCGATGAGCCGGCGCTCGTGCGCTACCTCGACTGGCTCGGCGGGATGGTCCGCGGGGACTTCGGAACGTCCTACGTCACCGGCGCCCCGATCACCCCGGTCATCGTCGACAGCGTCCAAGTCACCGCGATCCTCGTCGTCGCGGCGATCATCGTCGCCGTGCTCATCGCCGTGCCGCTGGGCACCTTCGCCGCCCTCGAGCAGCGCAGCTGGGTGGGGGCGACGATCTCGGCGCTCAGCCAGATCGGGATCGCGATCCCCAGCTTCCTCGCCGCGATCCTCCTCGTCATGGTCTTCTCCCTCACCCTCGGGTGGTTCCCCTCCCAGGGGTGGATGGCGCCGATCGAAGGCGTCGGCGGCTTCCTCGCCCGCCTCGTCCTCCCCGTCGTCTCCCTCGCCCTCGTCCAGGCGGCGATCCTCACCCGCTACGTCCGCTCCGCCGTCCTCGACGTCATGCGCGAGGACTACATCCGCACCGCCCGGGCGAAGGGGCTGACCCGGACCCGGGCGCTGTTCCGGCACGGACTGCGCAATGCGGCGATCCCGGTTATCACCGTCGCCGGGGTCCAGCTCGCGACCCTGCTCGTCGGCGCCGTCGTCATCGAACAGATCTTCGTCCTCCCCGGCATCGGCTCCGAGCTCGTGCGAGCCGTATCCAACCGCGACCTCGTCACCGTCCAGGGCATCGTCATGGTCCTCATCGTGCTCGTGCTCCTCATCAACTTCGTCGTCGACCTCCTCTACCCGGTCGTCGATCCGCGACTGAGGGCTGCCGCATGAGCGCGACGAACCCACGCGACCGCGTCCACGCCGACGGCCTCCCGGCCGCCGAGCATGTCGTCGGTGCCCGCGGCCGGGGACGGCGTCCGCGCAGACGTGTCGGAGCGCCGATGATCATCGGTGCTGTCCTCGTCGCCCTCGTCGTCCTCCTCGCCCTCGTCTCCTTCGTCTGGACACCCTACGATCCCGCTGCCGTCGACCCGGCAGCCCGGCTGCAGGCGGGCAGCCCTGCCCATCCCCTCGGCACCGACCGCTTCGGCCGGGACACCCTTACGTGGATCATGTACGGCGCACGGATCACACTCATGGTCGGCGTCGTCGCCGTCGGCATCGCCCTGCTCATCGGCACCCCGATCGGGATCCTCGCCGCGGTCTTCGCCCAGTACCCGTGGGGTCAGTGGCTGGGCGCCCTGATCATGCGCGCCAACGACATCCTCCTCGCCTTCCCTGCCCTTCTGCTCGCCATCATCTTCGCCGCCGTCTACCAGCCGGGGACGGGCCCGGCGATGGTCGCCGTCGGCATCGCCTCCATCCCCGGGTTCGCCCGTGTCGCCCGGTCGGGGACGATGCAGGTGCTCGGCTCCGAGTACGTCCGGGCCGCCCGCGCCGCGAACCGGGGCACCGCCGCGATCGCCGTCGTCCACGTCCTGCCGAACATCGCCGGCATGGTCATCGTCCAGGCGTCGGTGACGTTCGCGATCTCCGTCCTCGCCGAGGCGGGGCTCTCCTTCCTCGGCCTCGGCACCCAGGCGCCGGTGCCCTCGTGGGGGCGGATGCTCCAGGAGTCCCAGCAGTTCCTCGCCACCCGTCCCGAACTCGCGCTGTGGCCGGGCCTGGCCATCGCGGTGGCCGTCCTCGGCTTCAACCTCCTCGGCGACGGACTCCGCGACCGCTTCGACCCGAAGATGGAGGTGCGCTGAGATGACCGAGACCCTCGTCGACGTCACCGACCTCACGATCACCCCGGCCGGAAGCGGGGAACCGGTCCTCGACTCCGTCTCTCTCCGGCTGGTCCCGGGGGAGCGGGTCGGGCTCATCGGCGAATCGGGGTCGGGGAAGTCCCTGACCGCGGCCTCGATCATGGGACTGCTTCCCGACGAACTCCACGCGACGGGGACGATCCGCCTCGCCGGCTTCGACGGCGACGTCCTCACCGCGAGCGAGAAGCGGCTGGCCCGCATGCGCGCGGATCTCGTGTCGATGGTCTTCCAGGAGCCGATGAGCGCGCTCAACCCGCTCATGCGGGTCGGCGACCAGATCGCCGAGGCGCTGCGCCTCCACGGCGGCGTCCCCCGCGCGCAGGTCCCCGGACGGGTGCTCGAACTCCTCCGCGACGTGCGGATGCCCGCTCCCGAGAGCGCCCGCCTGGCCTACCCGCACCAGCTCTCCGGAGGGCAACGGCAGCGGGTCATGCTCGCGATCGCCCTCGCCAACGCCCCGCGGCTGCTCATCTGCGACGAACCGACGACCGCCCTCGACGTCACGGTGCAGAAGCAGATGCTCGACCTCATCGCCGAAAGGGTCGACGCCGTCGGGGCGGGGCTGCTCTTCATCACCCACGACCTCGCCGTCGTCGCGGGACTGTGCGACCGGGTCATCGTCATGTACCAGGGCCGCATCGTCGAGACCGGCACGGTCGAAGAGATCTTCACCGACCCGCAGCACCCCTACACCCGGGGCCTGCTCGCCTCCTCCGATCTCGACGCCACCGACGCCGACGGGCACCTCTTCACCCTGCGCACGGCACTCGACTACACGGGGCCGGGCGAAGACCCATCGGGGACGCCGGCCGGGAAGGCGACGACCGCCTCGGCGGCAGAGGAGGGCCTTGCGGACCCGCCGGGCCACGGCCCTTCGCCGCGCGGACGGGATGCATCGCCTCTCATCGAGGTCGCCGACGTCTCGAAGCTCTACCGATCCGGGGGACTGCTGCGGCGGCGGGCTCCGGTGCGCGCACTCGACGGGGTCGGCTTCACGGTGGCACGGGGCCAGCGGCTCGGGATCGTCGGCGAATCGGGGTCGGGGAAGTCGACGCTGCTCAACATCCTCTCCGGTCTCGACCGACCGACGAGCGGCCATGTCCGCGTCGGCGACATCGCCGTCGAGTCGGCGTCCGCCTCGGCGCTGCGCCGTCTGCGCGAGGACCTCCAGATCGTCTTCCAGGATCCCTTCGCCTCCCTCGACCCGCGGATGCGGGTCGAGGACATCGTCGCCGAACCGCTCATCGCCAAGGGCATCGGACGCGACGAGCGCCTCGCCGAGGTCGAGGCGATGCTCGCCGCAGTCGACCTCGACACCGCAGCGATGCGGCGCTACCCCCACCAGTTCTCCGGCGGACAGCGGCAGCGGATCTCGATCGCGCGGGCACTGGTCACCCGGCCCCAGATCCTCGTCGCCGACGAGCCCGTCTCCGCCCTCGACGTCTCCGTCCGGGCGCAGGTGCTCAACCTCCTCACCGACCTCGTCGACGACTACGCCCTCACCCTGCTCTTCGTCTCCCACGACCTCGGCGTGGTCAGGCATCTGTGCTCCGATGTCATCGTCATGAAGGACGGATGCATCGTCGAGGCGGGGACGACCGAGCAGGTCTACACCGCACCCCGAGAGGAGTACACGGCGAGCCTCATCGCCGCGACCCCGACCCTGGCCGCCGCGCTCACCGGCTGAGCCGAGACGCCGACCCGAGACCCACGACGAAGGAGAAGAGGACGATGACGGCTCTGTCCGATCTGACCGCAGCGCAGATGGCCGCGGGATACGCCGAGGGGGAGTTCTCCCCGCTCGAGGTGCTCGCGAGCGTGCAGTCGCGGATGGACGCATGCGAACCCGTCATCAACGCCCTCCACCACCGTGACGACGAGCGCTCCCGTGAGGCCGCCGAAGCGAGCGCCCGCCGCTTCGCGGCCGGGGCTCCACTCGGACCCCTCGACGGGGTGCCGGTGACGATCAAGGAGAACATCGCGCGCAGGGGAGTGCCGATGCCGTCGGGCCATGCGTGGCTCGACGTGCCACTCGCCGACCACGATGCGCCGATCACCGAGAGGCTCACCGAGGCCGGGGCCGTCATCGTCGGATCGACGACGATGCCCGATTGGGGCATGCTCTCCTCGGGGGTCTCCTCGCTCCACGGCATCACCCGGTCCCCGCTCGACCCGAGCCTGACGACGGGCGGATCGAGCGCCGGTGCCGGTGCCGCGGCCGCGGCCGGCTACGGGCCCATCCACATCGGCTCCGACATCGGAGGATCGATCCGCCTGCCGTGCACCTGGCTCGGCCTCGCCGGCCTCAAGCCGAGTTTCGGACGGGTCCCGCTCGACGCCCCCTACATGGGACGCTGCGCGGGCCCGATGGCGCGCACCATGGCCGACGTCGCCGCGGCGATGACCGTCATCTCCGCCCCCGACGACCGTGACTGGACGCGGCTTCCCGCCGGCGCCGCCGATGGTGCCGATGCGTCATCGTCGCCGTTCGATCCTGCGGGCCTGCGCATCGGCCTCCACCTCGACGCCGGGTGCGGGGTCCCTGCGACGTCGGAGACGACCGACGCGATCGCCGAGGCGGCCGCGGCATTCCGCACCGCCGGAGCCGAGATCGTGCCCGTCGCCCCCTTCATCGACGACGGTCTGCTCGCCGACATGGACCTGTTCTGGCGGGTCCGGTCGTGGAACGACCTCCGGGCGCTCCCGTTCGCCGAACAGCAGCTCATCCTGCCCTACATCCGGGAGTGGGCCCAGGGCGGGGCCGACGTCACGGGTTCGCGCCTCATGGAGTGCTACCACAGCGTGCAGGAGATCCGACGGCGCACCGTCGCTGCGACGGGCGACCTCGACCTCGTCCTCTCCCCGGTGGCCCCGGACGCGGCGTTCGCAGCCGAACAGCCGATGCCCTACCCCGATGCCACCGCGCCCATGGGGCACATCGGGTTCACGATGCCCTACAACATGTCGGAGCAGCCGGCGGCGACCGTGCTCGCGGGATTCACCGGCGACGGGCGGACGATCGGCGTGCAGATCTCCGGGCGCCGCTTCGCCGACGACCTCGTCATCGCCGCTGGCCGGTGGTTCGAAGCCGCCGCCGCCGTCCCCCTGCCGCGGCGCGCAGTCCTCGACGGAGCCTGAGCGAGACGAGAATCGCCGGGACTCCGACAGGAGTCCCGGCGATCACCGTCGGAGGGAGAGCGTCAGAAGTCGAAGAACTCGACGGAGAGCTTGTCGCCCTCGATCGTCACACTTCCCGACACCGACAGCGGATTCCCGTTCGAGAAGTACGAGGAGCCGCGCTGCTTTCCGTCGACGCTGAAGTCGAAGCTGCCGTTCTTCTCGGTGAAGAACGACCCCGTGTTGGTGTCACCGACCCCGAAGGAGGCCTTGACGTCGGGCATCTCCTTGATGTTCCACTTCGCGGTGTTCTTCTTCGCGAGCTCATCGAGCTTCTTGTCCGTGCCGCCGACCGGGATCTGCGTGGGATCGAACTTGATGAACTTGCACTTGGGCTTGATGTCCTTGTTGTCGAAGCACTTCTCGAGCTCGGCATCGACCTGCTTCTGGACCTCCTTCTCGAAGTCCGGGGTCGGGGCGAGATCGAGGTTGAGCGTGAGCGGTGAAACCTGCTCGCCGCTCGGCTGATCACCCGGGGCATAGGCCTGCGGGAAGTTCGCCGCAGCGGTGTCCGAGGCCTCGGAGACCCACTTGCTCGCAGGGATCGCGAACTCGTACTTGCCCGGGTAGACGGCGAAGGCCGTCGTGCCCGCCTGCGCCTTGTAGTCGGTGCCGTTGATCGTCAGTCCGTCAGCGGCGGGGACGTCGAGGGAGATGACGTGGAGCGCGGGCCCGGTCAGCGCCCACTTGTCGAAGAAGAGGTTCTGCTTGCCGTCCTTCTTCGCGGTGAGATCGACGTTGTAGTTCGCTCCGTCGAGCGTGTAGCTGACGGTGACTTTGCCGTTGTCACCGTCGACGTTCGAGGATTCGACCTTCGCGTTCTTGATCTTCGCCGGCGACGACTCGGTGAAGTTCGTCGACAGCAGGTCGAGGTTCGTGCCCTCAGGACGCGGGGACGGGGCGATCTTCTCCGCAGCGGCGAAGTCACCCTTGTTCAGCGCCGCGACGTAGTCCTCGGCAACCGAGTCCGGTCCGTAGTTGTTCTTGTTCACCGAGTTGACGACGAGAACACCGACGAGGACGAGCACGAGGACGAGGACGACGGCACCGAGGGCGATGAAGAGCGGCAGCTTCCCCTTCTTCTTCGGTGCCCGGGACTCTGCCCGGGTCGTCGCTGCGGTCGAACCGGCGAAACCGGGGGCCGGTGCCGGCTGCGGGAGGGCCTGGGACGACCCGGGTCCCGAACCCGTCCGCTGCCCCGAACCGGTCTGCTGCGGTCCGCTCTGGTAGGGGTCGGACTGGTTCTGGTACGGACCCGCCGGGTTCCGGTACCCGCCGTTCTGCTCCGGTACGGCGGGGTAGCGGCTCGTGCCCTGTTCGTTCGAATAACCGCCGGGGCCGCCCTGCTGAGGGCCGCCCTGCTGAGGACCGTTCTGCCCCGGACCGCCGAACTGGGGGCCGGGTGCGCCGTACTGCGGGCCGCCGGGCTGCGATCCACCTTGGTCGGGTCCGCCGTACTGGGGTGCGCCGGGCTGCGATGGGGACCCGCCGAAATGCGGTGCCGACTGAGGACCCTGCTCATTGCGCGATCCCGACCACTGCGAGCCGTTGTCGGCACCGGGGCCCTGCCCCTGCGGGCCTCCGGCGCCCGGGCCCGACGGAGCGCCGCTTTCGACGCGCGGCTGGGGAGTGGTCGCAGCGCCGTCCGAAGTCTGCTGCGATCCGGGACCTCTGCCCTGGTCAGCGGCCCCGAACGGGGGAGCGTCGGAGCCGAACGACGTCTCGTCGGCTTCCTTCGCCGCGGTGTTCTGCGCATCACGATCCGCCGCGGGTTCCCGCGCATCACGGTCCGAGGAGAACGGGCTCGGCATCGCGACCGTCTCCTCACCTGCGGACGCTCGGTTCGGACCGCTTCCCGAACCCGTCACGCCCGTACTGCCCTCGCCGGTCGACGCGTCCGTGTTCCGGTGGGGAGGATCGTTCGGTGGGGGCGGAACATTCTGTTCGTCGTTCCCGTTGCTCATCGCAGTCTGCTTCCTTAACTTCCGACACGCGCGTTCTGGCGCAATTGTACGTCCCGGACGTGGGAATCGCGTGGTCAATACCGCAATGTGCGCTTGCCGTCGGCGAAAATGGTACCGATGCACACTTCTCCACCTCAGAGCTCCACGCGCCATCCCGTCCTCCTGGGCATGGTCGAAGCCTTCCGCCTCGGCCTCATCGTCGTGCCCTCGGCGTTCGTCGTCGCGACGGTCTTCTGGCTCGTCGGCCTCGGCGCCCAGCTCGACTACTCGATCATCCCCGAGTGGGCCTTCGCCCTCTGGGCCGTCGTCCACGGTCTGAGCATGTCGACGATGGGCTTCGACTTCTCACTGCCCCCGAGCCTCGTCACCCTCGGAGTGTGGGCCCTCCTCGCCTCGGGGGCGGCCCGACTCATCACTGTGCTCTCCGATGCCGATCCTCAGCCCGGCGATGAGGCGGAGGAGACTCCGTGGTGGGCGACGTGCGCCATGGCGCTCTCGGGCTTCGCCCTCGTCTACGCGGGGCCGCTCGTCGTGCTCGCCGTCCTCGTCGGGGAGGCGACTCTCGATCCGCTCGGCGTCCTCCGGCTGCTCGCCCTGCTCGCGACGGCCTTCGCCTTCGGCTATGTCCGGGTCCGCGGCGTCGTCGACCTCCCGTGGCTGAGTGGACTCGACGAGGAGGTCTGGAGTGCCGCGACCGCCCTGGGCAGGCGCGTGCTCTTCGGCGCCCTCGGACTCGCCGTCGTCGTCATCGCCGTCGGGCTCGGACTGCGGTGGGCCGACCTCGCCGAGGCGATGGAGGCCTACAGCTCCCCGCTGTCGGCCGGCATCGGCCTCGTCGTGGTCCAGGTGCTCTTCGCTCCGGGAGCGCTCTTCAGCGCGCTGTCGTGGATCGCCGGCACAGGGGTGGGCATCGGCGACGGCGTCTCTTCGGCGTTCCTCACGGCCTCGGGACCTGTGCCCGACGTTCCCGTGCTCGAACTCCTCGTCGGGGGATACCCGGTGTGGGCGAAGGCCGCACCGGTCCTCCTCGTCCTCCTCGGGATCGGCTGCGTCGTCATCGGCCGCGCGCATGCCCGCCGGGTCCATGCCGCCGGATGGATGAGTGTGGCCGTCGCGTCCGGGCTCGTCCTCATCGTCGGTGAGACCGCTGCGCTCTTCTCCTTCGGTGCGATCGGTCCCATCGGGCTCGCCGCCTTCGGTCCCTCACCCCTCGTCTCCGCGCTCGCGGTCACCGGATGGGTCGGTCTGGGTCTGAGCATCGGCTGCGGGCTGACCATGCTCTCGCACATGGAGTTCGACCGCGAGGACGACGAGGCTCTCGCGGGAAGCGAGCGCAGCTGATCGCCGGCACCCCGGGTGGTGGTCGGACTGGTGGGGTCGGAACTGCGGCACCGGAGGCCGCTCAGAGGTGCGCTGTGCTCAGTTCGAGCCGGGCAGCTCGAGGTCCTGTCCGGTGATCTGCTTGAACCAGGAGCCCAGTCCGTCCTCGTAGTCGCTCGCGCACTTGAGCTCCGCCTGCTGGGTGATCGCATCCCGCACGCACTCCTCGTAGCTCGACTGGACGGGCCAGAGCACCACGGAGGAGAGGGTGGAGAAGACGAGGTAGACGCTGAGCAGTCCGCCGAGGACGCCGAGGGAGATGCTGCGCTTCTGCTTCGCTCTGACCACGGCGATGATGTAGCGGACCGACCAGACGATCGCGGCGATCGCGAAGCCCGCGGCGGCGAGTTTGAAGGGCAGCGGATAGGTGAACGTCAGCACCGCGGCCAGGACGAGGAGGATGAGGATGAGTCCGTGCCGCGCCGGCGCGGCCTGCCTCTCCTCCTCGGGGGTGGGGGCATTCTTCTCTTCGGTGCTGTTCGGTGACGTCACCCCGTCATTTTGTCACAGTCGACTGGCAATCGCCTCGGCGCCCGGTCCGGCCCCAGCGGAAGCCGGCACGGTCCGGGTCGGTGCGCCCGTGACGGCGAGGATAGAATGGCCTTCGTGCGCATCGTTCTGCTGGCCTCCGGCTCAGGTACCCTCACCCAGGCCGTCATCGACGCCTTCACCGGACCCGGATCCGCCGACGTCGAGATCGTCGCGATCGGCTCCGATTCTCCGACCGCGGGTGTCCTCGCCCGGGCCGAGTCCGCGGACATCCCCACCTTCGTCGTCCGCCCTCGGGACTTCTCCGACCGCGATGCATGGAATGTGCGGCTGCGCGACACGGTCGCCGACCTCGACCCGGACTGGGTCGTCTCCGCCGGCTTCATGCGCATCCTCGGCGCCGACTTCATCGCCGCCTTCGACCAGCGGATCATCAACACCCACCCGGCGCTGCTGCCGGCCTTCCCCGGCGCCCACGGCGTCCGCGACGCGCTCGCCCACGGCGTCAAGGTCACCGGCGGGACGATCCACCTCGTCGACTCCGGGGTCGATACGGGCCCGATCATCACGCAGTTCACGGTCCCGGTGCTCGACGGAGACACCGAGGACAGCGTCCACGAGCGCATCAAGACCCGGGAGCGGGAGGAAGTCGTCCGCTTGCTCCGCTTCCTCACCACCCACGATCTCACCATCGACGGCCGCCACGTCTCGGGATACCCCGCCGCGGCGGACGTCGTCGTCTGAGCCGATCACCCACCAAGCCCTCAAGGAGGACCTGTGACAGGAACCCGCGCGATCAGGAGAGCGCTCATCAGCGTCTACGACAAGACCGGACTGACGGAGCTCGCCCGTGGGCTCGCCGCCGCCGGAGTCGAGATCGTCTCCACGGGATCGACGGCCGCGCGGATCGCCGAAGCCGGAGTCGAGGTCACCGAGGTCGAAGCGCTCACCGGGTTCCCCGAGACCCTCGAAGGCCGTGTCAAGACCCTCCACCCCAAGGTGCATGCCGGGATCCTCGCCGACTCGCGCAAGCCCGAGCACCTCAGCCAACTCGATGACCTCGGGATCGAGCCCTTCGACCTCGTCGTCGTCAACCTCTACCCGTTCGCCGAGACGGTCGCCAGCGGTGCGGGCTTCGACGAGTGCATCGAGCAGATCGACATCGGCGGACCCTCGATGGTCCGTGCCGCGGCGAAGAACCACCCCACCGTCACCGTCATCACCGACCCTGCCGACTATCCGGCCGTCACCGAGGCGGCGGCAGGGGAGGGCTTCGACCTCGCCTCCCGCCGGGCCTTCGCCGCCCGCGCCTTCGCCCACACCGCGGCCTACGACTCCGACGTCGCCTCGTGGTTCGCCGGGGAGCTCGCTCCCGCGGGCGAGCAGCCCGACTTCGCGGGACTGACCGGGAACAAGCTCGCGGATCTGCGCTACGGGGAGAACCCCCACCAGTCGGCCGCCGTCTACTCCGACGGCACGCGCGGCATCGCCGGGGCGAGACTGCTCGGCGGCAAGCCGATGTCGTACAACAACTACACGGACACCGATGCCGCGATCCGGGCCGCCTATGACTTCGACCAGCCGGCAGTCGCGATCATCAAGCACGCCAATCCGTGCGGCATCGCCGTCGCCGAGACCCCCGCCGCCGCCCACCGGGCAGCCCACGCCTCGGATCCGCTCTCGGCCTACGGCGGTGTCATCGCCGTCAACCGCGAGGTCGACGCCGAACTCGCGGAGTCGATCAAGCCGATCTTCACCGAATGCCTCGCGGCCCCGTCGTTCTCGCCCGAGGCGCTCGAGATCCTGGCATCGAAGAAGAACCTGCGCCTCATCGAACTCGGGGACATCGACGCCCCGGCCGAGGAGATCACCCAGATCACCGGCGGTTTCCTCGTCCAGGACCGTGACGTCTTCCAGGCCGAGGGCGACTCGCCGAAGTCCTGGACGCTCGCCGCCGGTCCGGCCGCGGACCCCGCGGTGCTCGCCGATCTCGAGTTCGCATGGAAGGCGTGCCGGTCGGTGAAGTCGAATGCGATCCTCCTGGCCAAGGACGGCGCCTCGGTCGGCGTCGGCATGGGTCAGGTCAACCGGGTCGACTCGGCGAAGCTCGCCGTCGAGCGCGCCGGTGCCGAACGCGCCTCCGGCTCCGTCGCCGCCTCCGATGCGTTCTTCCCGTTCGCCGACGGACTCCAGATCCTCCTCGACGCCGGTGTCACCGCCGTCGTCCAGCCCGGTGGGTCGATCCGCGACGACGAGGTCATCGCCGCGGCCGAGGACGCCGGAGTCTCCCTCTACCTCACAGGGAGCCGCCATTTCTTCCACTGAGCGGACCCGCACCTCCCCCCGCCATGCCCGGCGGGGGAGAGGGGCGCTCGCCAAGCGGTGGATCTACTGGAAGCGGCGCTACTCGCATCCGGTCTCGAAGGACTGGGTGCTGCTCGGCTGCCTCGCGGCGACCGGTGTGGCCGCAGCGTGCGCATTCATCGACTTCCGGCTCGGGGCCTTCGTCCTCGCCGCCGTCCCCGGGGGACTCGCGCTCATGCGGTCGATGCCCTCGCCGTGGGGCGAGTTCTGGGTCAACCGCTCGAAGGGCGTCGACATCCTCACCTGCCTGATCTTCACAGCCCTCCTCGTCGGACTCGCGATCGTCGTCCCGCAGAGCCGCTGACGTCAGCGAGAGTGACGGGCAGGGCTGCCGGCGCCCGGAGTCGCCGAGAAGTTACCGAGGCAGTGGCGATGGTCACATTGGGAGATCTCTGTGAAAGTCGGAGGTTCCGGTTGCCCTCGGTGACGAAAGTGGCATCGTGGTCTGCGTCAGGAGGTCCGTACGGGCCTCTTCCGATGAAAGGAGACAGCATGGGATTTGATGACCTGACCAACAAAGCCAAGGACGCCGTGAATAGCGATAAGGGCGAAGAGATCAGCGACCAGGGTCTCGACAAGGCCTCCGATGCCGCCAACAATCTCTCCGGCGGGAAGTTCGAAGACCAGATCAACCAGGGCCGCGACGGCGCCGATGGAGCCATCGGCAACCAGTGATCCTCAGTCCATTGCCGCGTCCGGCATGGACGAAGCGCCGAGGTGGATGATCACCTCGGCGCTTCTCTGTGCCCTGGGGGCGGTCAGCTGAGTTTCTCGACCGGGGCGTAGCGGAGGAGGAGGCGCTTCGTGCCGGCCGAACCGAAGTCGACGACGGCGACGGTCTTGTCGCCGGTGCCGTTGACCTCGGTGACGGTCCCGAGGCCGAAGGACTCGTGGGAGACCTTCTCGCCCACGGACACCGAGATGACCTCACGGTTGGGGCGGATGCGATTCGGGAAGCCTGCCGAGGGCGCACTCGCGGCGCGAGAGCCGCGGGAGGCTCCCGAGGTGCGTGAGGACCCGCCGACACCGGAAGCGCCGGAGCCTCCGCGCGAGGAGGACCCGCCGCCGTATCCGCGCGCACCGTAGCCGCCGAAGCTGCTCCCGCCGCCGCTGCCGAGGGCCGAAGAGAAGCTGCCGGTGCTCTCCCATTCGATGAGGTTCTCGGGGATCTCGGTGAGGAAGCGGCTGGGCGGGTTGTATTGCGGCTGACCCCACATGCTGCGCGTCTCCGCGCGGGTGACGAGCAGTCGCTGCCTCGCCCGGGTGAGGCCGACGTAGGCGAGGCGCCGCTCCTCGGAGAGTTCGCTGGGATTCTCGAACGAGCGGGCGTGTGGGAAGCCGCCGTCCTCGAGGCCGGTGAGGAAGACGACGGGGAACTCGAGGCCCTTCGCCGTGTGGAGGGTCATGAGAGTGACCTGCCCGAGCTCGGCGTCGGGGATCTGATCGGTGTCCGAGGCGAGCGCCACCTGTTCGAGGAATGCGTCGATCGATGCGTCTGCGGCCGCCTCGGCGGGGGACTGCGCTTCGGCATCCGATGCGGACTGAGCATCCGAGGCGACCTGCGCTTCGGCACCCGACGGTCGGCCCGCCTCGGCGGGGGTGGGGTCCGCGTCAGCAGCCTCGGACTGTCCGGGGTCGGCGTCGGCGGCCTCCGGATCGGCGGCGACAGCACGGGTCGCGGAGAAGTCCTCGGCGACGGCGACGAGCTCGGCGAGGTTGTCGACCCGGGACTCGTCCTGCGGGTCCGTGCTCTTCTGCAGGGATTCGAGGTATCCGCTCTGTTCGAGGATCGCTTCGATGACGCGGGAGACGGGGGCCACCTCGGCGGTGGCGGAGAGATCGCGGAGGAGAGCGTAGAACTTCTCCACCGAGGACTGGGCGCGGGTGGACAGGTGCGGGATCTCGCCGAGGCGACCGAGTGCGGCATAGAAGCTGATGCCCTCCCGGTCCGCGAAGTCGGCGATGATTCCCTCGGTGCGGTCGCCGATCGAGCGCTTGGGCACGTTGAGGATGCGGCGGAGGTTGACGTCGTCGTCGGGATTGGCGATGACGCGGAGGTAGGCGAGGGCGTCCTTGATCTCCTTGCGCTCGTAGAACCGCGTGCCGCCGACGACCTTGTAGGGGATGCCCGAGCGGACGAGCGCGTCCTCGATCGCCCGGGACTGGGCGTTCGTGCGGTAGAAGACGGCGAAGTCGCCGTAGGTGTACTTCTCCTCGTCGATGAGCTCGTCGATGCGGTCGACGACGAAGCGTGCCTCGGCCTGTTCGTTCTCCGCGACCCAGCCGACGATCGGCTTGCCCCCGCCCTCGGAGGTCCACAGGCGCTTGTCCTTGCGGTCCTGATTGTGGGCGATGACGGCGTTCGCAGCATCGAGGATGTTCTGGGTCGAACGGTAGTTCTGCTCGAGGAGGACCACCTCGGCGGCGGGGAAGTCCTGCTCGAACTCGACGATGTTGCGCACAGTCGCTCCGCGGAAGGCGTAGATCGACTGGTCGGCGTCGCCGACGACGGTGAGCTCGGCACCGGTCGACCCGCCCGCGCCGTCACCGGCGAGTGCCCGGATGAGGGCGTACTGGGCGGGGTTCGTGTCCTGATACTCGTCGACGAGGATGTGGCGGAACCGGCGACGGTACGAGTCGGCGACCTCGGGGAAGGCCCCGAAGAGGTGGACGGTCTCAGCGATGAGGTCGTCGAAGTCATAGGCGTTGGCCAGGCGCAGACGCTGGGTGTAGCGACGGAAGACGTCGCCTAAGACCTCGTCGGCGGGATTGTTCGGGCGCGGGACGAAGTCCTCGGCCGTCTGCAGCTCGTTCTTGAGGTTGGAGATCCGGTGGAGGATCGACCGCGGCGCGTACTTCTTCGAGTCGAGGCCGAGCTCCTTGAGGATCTGCGCGACGAGGCGCTGCGCGTCCTGGGCGTCGTAGATCGTGAAGTTCGTGCTTCTGCCCAGCGTCTTCGCCTCCCGGCGGAGGATGCGCACGCACGCGGAGTGGAACGTCGAGACCCACATCGCCCGCGAGGCCGGTCCGACGATCGCGGAGACGCGTTCGGCCATCTCCTTCGCCGCCTTGTTCGTGAAGGTGATCGCGAGCACTTCGCCCGGATGCGCGCGGCCGGTGGCCAGGGCATAGGCGATGCGCCTGGTGAGCACCGTCGTCTTGCCGGATCCGGCACCGGCGACGATGAGCAGGGGAGAGCCCGTGTGGACGACGGCCTCCCGCTGCCGAGGGTTGAGGCCAGAGAGCAGGTCGTCGGCGCGGGAGTCGGCGGTCATCGAAGTGTGGTCAGCTGCAGCAGTCATGTCGGAACCAACGATACCGTCCGCCCCTGACGCAGGCAGACGCCCTCACCCGAGCGCCCGGAAGGTGGCTGAGCCGGGGGAGGAGACGAAGGTCAGCCGACGAAGACCGCGACGAGGACGTTGAGGATCGCGAAGGCGAAGGTGAGGTGTGCCATCGTCGCCGAGGGGTGCCGCACCGCGGTGACGGCTCCGTTCGCCGAGGCGGTCGTGCCCGCCGCCGCTGATTCGACCGCCGTCTCTGCGGCGAAGCGCTTCTCCTGCCGGTTGCCGAGGAATGCGAAGACCGTGACGAGGATCGCGACGACGAGTTTGATGCCGATCTTCATGTGATCGACCTGGCCGCCGCCCATCTCCGCGAGGCCGACGAGGAGGAGTCCGGTGACGAGCTGGAGGTAGGACGCGTGGAGCATTCCCGGCAGCACCCGAGGCGAGCGGATGACCGTGAAATAGCCTCCCACGATGATCGCCATGCCGATAAGATGAAGGGTGAGGAGCACCTCGCGCAGAATTTCCATACCGTTCATCGTAATGGCATGATGGGTACTCGTGAGCGCGGGCCCTATGACTGGCGCACGCTGTTCCGCCCTGGTGTAATGGCAGCACGCCGGCCTTTGGAGCCGTGCAGTATAGGTTCGAATCCTATGGGCGGAGCTGGCCCCATCCGACTTGCGAAGGATACCTTTTCAATGCCGCAGATCCGTCCCACTGCCGTCATCGTCCTGGCCGCCGGCCAGGGCACTCGCATGAAGTCGGCACTGCCGAAGGTGATGCACCCGATCGGCGGGCGCTCCCTTCTCCATCACGCGATCGCCGCGGCCGAGGGTACCTCGCCCGACCACCTCGTCGTCGTCGTCCGCCACGAGCGCGACCAGCTCGTCGCCCACCTCGACCAGCTCACGGTCACCTCGACGCGCACCGTCCTCGTCGCCGACCAGGACGAGGTCCCCGGCACCGGCCGGGCCACCGAGTGCGCGCTCACCCAGCTTCCCGCCGACCTCGCCGGCACCGTCGTCGTCACCTACGGCGACGTCCCGCTGCTGACGACGGAGACGATCAACGGTCTCGTCGAGGTCCACGAGGGCGAGGGCAATGCCGTCACCGTCCTCTCCGCCGAGGTGGACGACCCCACCGGCTACGGCCGTGTCGTCCGCGACGCCGCCGGCAACCTCCTGCGCATCGTCGAGCAGAAGGACGCCACCGAGGCGGAGCGGGCCATCCGTGAGATCAACTCCGGCATCTACGCCTTCGACGCGACGGCCCTGCGCACCGGTCTCGCCTCCCTGACCACGGACAACGCCCAGGGCGAGAAGTACCTCACCGACGTCGTCGGGGTCTCCCACGACGCGGGCCTGCCCGTCGCCGCCACCGCGACCGACGACCTCTGGCAGGTCGAGGGCGCCAACGACCGCGTCCAGCTCGCCCAGCTCGGCAAGGAGCTCAACCGCCGCACGTGCGAGAAGTGGATGCGGGCCGGCGTCTCGATCATCGACCCGGACACGACGTGGATCGACGTCGACGTCTCCCTCGGCCAGGATGTCACGATCCTCCCCGGCGTCCAGCTCCTCGGAGCCACGGATATCCACGATGGTGCCGTCGTCGGACCCGACTCGACGCTCAAGGACACCGAGGTCGGCGCCGGAGCCCAGGTCGTGCGCACCCACTCGGAGCTCGCGATCGTCGGACCCGGCGCCTCGGTGGGACCCTTCGCCTACCTGCGCCCGGGCACGAAGCTCGGCGCAGACGGCAAGATCGGCACCTTCGTCGAGACGAAGAACGCCGACATCGGACCGGGTGCGAAGGTGCCGCACCTGAGCTACGTCGGCGACGCGGAGATCGGGGAGGGCACGAACATCGGCGCCGCCTCGGTGTTCGTCAACTACGACGGAGTCGCCAAGCACCGCACGACGATCGGCAGGCACGCACGGATGGGCTCGGACAACATGTACGTCGCCCCGGTCACAGTGGGCGACGGCGCCTACTCGGGTGCGGGCACCGTGGTGCGCAAGGATGTCCCTGCAGGAGCGCTCGCCATCAATGTGGCCCCGCAGCGCAACCTGGAGGGCTGGGTCGAAGCCAACCGCCCCGGCACGCCTGCAGCGCAGGCCGCCGAGGCCGCATCCGATAGGGGAACGGATAAGTGAACGAGATAACGACGGCGGGCGACAAGAAGCTCGTCCTGGTCAGCGGACGGGCGAACCCCGAACTCGCTGAGCAGGTGGCGGAGAACCTGGGCACCGAGCTCCTGCCGACCGACATCTACAACTTCGCCAACGGCGAGATCTACGTCCGGTTCTCCGAATCCGTGCGCGGCTGCGACGTCTTCGTCCTCCAGTCGCACAGCGCTCCCATCAACGAATGGCTGATGGAGCAGCTCATCATGGTCGACGCCCTCAAGCGCGCCTCGGCGAAGCGGATCACCGTCATCGCCCCCTTCTTCCCCTACGCGCGCCAGGACAAGAAGCACCGCGGCCGTGAGCCCATCTCCGCCCGCCTCGTCGCCGACCTCTACAAGACCGCCGGTGCGGACCGCATCATCACCGTCGACCTCCACACCGCCCAGATCCAGGGCTACTTCGACGGACCGGTCGACCATCTCATCGCGATGCCGATCCTCGCCGGCTACGTCAAGGACAAGTACCCCGGCGACCTCGCCGTCGTCTCGCCCGACGCCGGCCGCATCAAGGTCGCCGAGAACTGGTCGAACGCCCTCGGCGGCGTGCCCCTGGCCTTCATCCACAAGACCCGCGACATCACGCGGCCGAACGAGACGAAGGCCAACCGCGTCGTCGGTGAGGTCGAAGGCCGCACGTGCGTCCTCGTCGACGACATGATCGACACCGGAGGCACCATCGTCCAGGCCGCGGACGCGTGCATGGCGGCGGGGGCGAAGAACGTCATCGTCGTCTCCACCCACGCCGTGTTCTCCGGGCCCGCCGTCGAACGCCTGTCGAACTCCGTGGCCGACGAGGTCATCGTCACCAACACCCTGCCGCTGACCGAGGACAAGATCTTCGACAAGCTCACGGTGCTCTCGATCGCCCCGCTCATCGCCCGCGCGGTCCACGAGGTCTTCGAGGACGGGTCGGTCACCAGCCTCTTCGAGGTCTGAGACCCGCCGTCTACCGCACCGTGGACACCGACGAACCCCCGCCCCCGAGCGGGGGTTCGCTCTACACTGGAGGCAGGAGAGGGAAGGGAGCCCGGAGGATGTCGACCCATGACTACAACCGCTACAGGGTGGACGTCGCCGGAGGCGCGCTCTCCGTCGGCGTGTGGGAACCGGTCTCCGCCGAACCCGGACCCGTGCCCACCGTGTGCGTCATCCACGGCATCACCTCGAACCACCTCTTCTTCGCCGGGCTCGTCCCGCTCCTGCCGGGCGTGCGCATCATCGGACCGGACCTGCGCGGACGCGCGGACTCACGCCTCCTGCCCGGTCCCTTCGGCATGCGCGTCCACGCCGAGGACGTCCTCACCGCCATCGAGACGTTCTCCGACTCGGGCACCGTCACCCTCGTCGGGCATTCGATGGGCGGATTCGTCGCGATGACGCTCGCCAGACTGCCTGCGGTCGTCGGTGCCGACGACACCACCACCGACACCGAGGCAACCGTGCGCTTCCGCGGCCCCGTCCTCATCGACGGCGGCCTTCCCCTCCCGCTCGCGCTGCCCGGCGCGGGGGAGGAGCTGTCGCCCGGCGAGGCCGAGAGCGAGGAGCTCAACGCCGCACTCGACACCGACGACCTCATCGCCGCCGTCCTCGGCCCAGCCGCCGAGAGGCTGTCGATGACCTTCACCACCGTCGAGGAGTACCTCGCGTTCTTCGCCGCCCATCCCGCCTTCGTCGACGGACTCGACACCGTGGCGACCGAGAGCTTCGTCTACGACCTCGCCGCCAAGGACGACGACACGTTCCAGCCCTCGACCTCGGTCGAGGCGATGGAGGCCGACTCCGCCGACATGTATCAGGGCGCTGCCTACCCGGCGGCGCTGGCCGCGGTCATGGCCGACGAGGAGCAGCAGTCCGACGTCGCCTTCCTCGCCGCCGAACGCGACCTCGTCGCCGCCGAGCCCGGCCTCTACCCGCCCGAGCTCGTCGCCTCCTACCGGCAGCGATGGCCGCGCATGGAGGTCGTCGAGGTCCTCGGCACCAACCACTACGACATCCTCCTCACCGCGGAGGGACTCGCCGCGTGCGCGGCAGCCGTTCAGGAACGACTTGGAGCACTCACCAAGGGTGCCGTAGAATAGTCGGGTTGCCTCGGCGAGGGAGACGCCTGTCTCCGTGATCGACGCGGTCCTGACCCACCTCGGGTGCGCTGATATGCGGCCCCGGGTGCGGCCTCAGACTGTTTCGCCGTGGTGCATGAGAGATCACCACGAAGGAGAGAAACATGGCTGACTTCAAGCTCATCGCAGAACCCCGCGACGAATTCGGCAAGGGCGCTGCCCGCCGCATCCGCCGCGCCGGTCGCATCCCCGCGGTCGTCTACGGCCACGGCGGCGACCCCGTCCACATCTCGCTCGAGGGACACGCCACGATGATGGCCCTCAAGCACGCCAACGCCCTGCTCGAGATCGAGAGCACCGACGGCGCGAAGAACGTCCTCGCGATCGCCCGCGACGTCCAGATCGAGCCCGTGCGCCGTGAGATCGAGCACGTCGACCTCATCATCGTCAAGCGCGGCGAGAAGATCGAGGTCGACGTCCCCGTCCACGTCGTCGGCGATGCCGCCCCCGGCACGATGGTCTCGCAGGTCGAGTCGACGCTCGCCGTCCTCGCCGACGCGACCAAGCTGCCCGAGCTCTTCGAGGTCTCCGTCGAGGGCCGCCCCGCCGGTGAGCACATCCTCGCCGAGCAGGTCGAGCTGCCGGCCGGCGTCGAGCTCGTCGCCGACCCGGAGCTGCTTGTCGTCAACATCTCCGAAGAGCTCGAGATGGACACCGAGTCCGATGCCGACGAGACCACCGAGGACGAGGCCGCCGACGAGGAGTCGACCGACGAGGCCGCCTCCGAGGACGAGGCCTCCGAGGAGGAGTGAGAACACTGATCCGACCCTGACCGGGGTTGGACCGGCACTCACCCGAGTGTGACCACGACGATCGGCGGGCCGCCACCACGGCGGCCCGCCGATCTGCCTATCCTGGGTCCGGACACGCCTTCGGCGGGCGGCAGGGATGACGAGATGAGGAGAGGGTGACGATGAGCAGCGAAGCCTGGCTGGTCTTCGGACTCGGCAATCCGGGACCGGAGTACGCGGCGACCCGGCACAACATCGGACAGATGGTCGTCGCGGAACTCGCCTCGCGCATGGGCATCAGCCTGACGCGGACGAAGCTGCGTGCGAACGTCGGCACCGGCCGGCTCCCCACCGGGTCCGTTCCCGGGGTGCCGGGACCTCGGGTCGTCCTCGCCACCTCGACGGGATACATGAACAACTCCGGTGGGCCGCTGAGGCAGGTCGCCGACTTCTACGGCATCGACCCGGACCACATCATCGCCGTCCACGACGACGTCGACCTGCCCTTCGACACGATCAAGGCGAAGGTCGGCGGGGGAGAGGGCGGACACAACGGCCTGCGGTCGATGACCTCGGCGCTGGGCACGAAGGACTACGTGCGCATCCGCGCCGGCGTCGCACGGCCCACCGGCCGCCAGGACACCGCCGACTACGTGCTGCGGCCGTTTGCGAAGGACGAGCGCACGACCCTGCCGATCTTCGTCTCCGACGTCGCCGACGCCGTCGAGATGTGCATCATCGAGGGCCTGCTGCCCGTGCAGGCGAAGTTCCACGCCCGCAGCTGAGGACTCCGGGACCGCCTCGGCGAGGGCGGGAACGAACCGGTCGGAAGGACCGCCGGATCAGACGATCACTCAGGCCACGGGACGGGCACCGCTCCGGCGGTGGATGTACCACGCGGCGATGATGCCGCCGATGAAGCCGAAGAGGTGACCCTGCCACGACACGCCGTTGGCCTGCGGGAAGAGCCCGAAGACGAGGGAGGCGCCGTAGGTGACGAAGACGAAGAGCCCGATCGCGAAGTAGATGATCCTGCGCAGGACGTCCTCGGTGAACCACGTGCGCACCGCGAGGTAGCCGAAGTAACCGAAGACGATGCCCGAGGCGCCGACGATGTAGTGGCCGGGGAAGGTCGTCAGCCACGCGCCGAGGCCGGAGACGACCGCGGAGATCACCGTGACGAGCCAGAAGCGGCGGGCGCCCTCGGCGGCGATGAAGAGGCCGAGGATGAGGAACGGGAACGTGTTGGCCAGCAGGTGTCCGAACCCGGCGTGGAGGAGGGGCCCGGTGACGATCCCGTAGAGGGCGATCGGATTCCACGACTGCAGGCCGAAGGCGTCGAGGTCGGCCGGCAGGATCGCGTCGACGATCTCGACGATCCACATGATCGCGAGCAGGATGAAGACGGGGGCGAAGCGGGAGAACCCGCCGGAGTACATCGAGCGCAGGCGCGCACCGGGGGACTGGCGGGTGCCTGGCTGGGGTGAGTGCGGAGAGTCGGTGCCGAAGAGGGCCCGGGACTCCTCGGCGGTGAAACGAGGGGAGTTGTCGGAGCTCATGCCTCGATTATCGGCCACGAACTTTGGAGAACCCCCAGAGACGCGGGCCCGTGACCGTACTGTTAGGGAGTCCGGCGGCGGGTGTCGGCCCCGGTCGACCCTCCCGTTCCCGGTCCCTGTCCTGGTCAGGCGCGCACAGGTCGGATCGGGTCCGAGTCAGGGGCGTGGACTAGAATTGCCAGGTGCTCAACGGACTCGATCTCACATTGCAGAATCCCACCGTGACCGAACTCGTCGAGGCCATGGCCGACCCGACGACGACCGGCGGGACCATCGACGCGACCAAGGGACTGTGGCCCTCGATTCTGCGGCGCACCGTCTCCTCCGGGCCCGCCGCCTCACCGCAGCTCATCGTCACCGCCACGACCCGGGAGGCCGAGGACCTCGCGCGGTCGCTGGCCGACTGGGTGCCTGCCGACTCGATCGCCGTCTTCCCCAGCTGGGAGACCCTGCCGCACGAGAAGCTCTCCCCGCGCTCGGACACTGTCGGTCAGCGCCTCGAGATCCTCCGCCGCCTCGCCCACCCGAAGCCCGGGGGCGCACTCACGTTCATCATCGCCCCCGTCCGCGCGTTCCTCCAGCCCCTGGCCAAGGGACTCGGGGAGATCCCGCCGATCGAGCTCGCCGTCGGCGACGAAGCCGAGATCGAGGCGTTCTCCGCGCGTCTGACCGAACTCGCCTACACCCGTGTCGACATGGTCTCCCGCCGTGGCGAGTACGCCGTGCGCGGCGGCATCGTCGACGTCTTCCCGCCGACGGTCGACCATCCGCTGCGCATCGAGTTCTTCGGCGACGAGGTCGACGAGATCCGTGAGTTCGCCGTCGCCGATCAGCGCTCCATCCCCGCCGAGGCGGACGCCGACCCCCTGCGCCTGTCCGCGCCCCCGGTCCGCGAACTCCTCCTCACCGACTCCGTCCGGGCGCGGGCCGCCGAGCTCGCCCCCACCCTTCCCGCCGCCGCCGACATGCTCGAGAAGATCGCCGCAGGCATCGCCGTCGAGGGCATGGAGTCGCTCACCGCGGTCCTCGCCGACGGGATGGAACCGCTCATCGCGCTCCTGCCCGAGGGCACGAAGATCATCGTCACCGAACCCGAACGTGTGGCCGCGCGCGCCGCCGACCTCGTGGTGACGACGAACGAGTTCCTCGAAGCCGCGTGGTCGGGTGCCGCCGCGGGCGGGGACTCGCCGATCGACCTCTCCGCCGCGACCTTCCGCACGCTCGAGGAGATGCGCGAGGGCGCCGGACTCATCGGACTCGCCTGGTGGGAGATCGGGGGGTTTGCGACCGACGCCGAACTCGTCTCCCCGCACGCGAACCTCTTCTCCATCCCCGCCCGGCCGCCGAAGGGCTACGCCGGTGACGTCGAGGCGATCCTCACCGACGTGCGCGGGCTCGTCCACGACCAGTGGCGGATCCTCGTCCTCACCGAAGGACAAGGGCCGGGCCAGCGCATGGTCGAGGTGTTCTCCGAGGCCGGGGTGCCCGCGACCTTCGTCGAGGACCCGACCGATGCGCCCGAGGCCCTCGTCACCGTGACCACGGCCGCCCCGTTCGGGGGCTTCGTCTTCGACGACCTCAAGCTCGCCGTGCTCACCGAGGCCGACGTCCTCGGGCGGGCGGCTGCGACCTCGACCCGTGACATGCGCCGACTGCCGACCCGCCGCAAGCGCAACCAGGTCGACCCCCTCAACCTCGCCCCCGGAGACCTCGTCGTCCACGAGCAGCACGGTGTCGGACGGTTCGTCGAGATGACGCAGCGGACGACGGGCAAGGGCGCCGCCAAGCACACGCGCGAATATCTCATCATCGAATACGCGCCGGCCAAACGCGGCCAGCCCGGTGACCGACTCTACGTGCCCTCCGACGCCCTCGACCAGGTCAGCCGCTACGTCGGCGGTGAGAACCCGAGTCTGAACAAGATGGGCGGCGCCGACTGGCAGTCGACGAAGGCGAAGGCGCGCAAGGCGGTCAAGGAGATCGCCGGGGAGCTCATCCGCCTCTACTCGGCCAGGCAGGCGACCGTCGGCCACGCGTACGGGCCCGACACCCCGTGGCAGCGCGAACTCGAGGACGCCTTCCACTACGTCGAGACCACCGATCAGCTCACGACGATCGACGAGGTCAAGGCCGACATGGAGAAGTCGGTGCCGATGGACCGGCTCATCTGCGGCGACGTCGGCTACGGGAAGACGGAGATCGCGGTGCGGGCGGCGTTCAAGGCGATCCAGGACGGCAAACAGGTCGCCGTCCTCGTCCCGACCACCCTCTTGGTCCAGCAGCACTTCGAGACCTTCGCCGAGAGGTACGCGGGATTCCCCGTCACCGTCGGTGCCCTCTCCCGGTTCCAGACGAAGCAGGAGTCGGAGAAGGTCGTGTCCGACCTCGCCGACGGCAAGCTCGACCTCGTCATCGGCACGCACCGCCTCCTCAGCGGGGAGGTGCGGTTCAAGAACCTCGGGCTCGTCATCATCGACGAGGAGCAGCGCTTCGGCGTCGAGCACAAGGAGACTCTCAAGGCGATGCGCACGAACGTCGACGTGCTGGCGATGTCGGCGACCCCGATCCCGCGCACGCTCGAGATGGCCGTGACCGGCATCCGCGAGATGTCGACGCTCGCGACCCCGCCCGAGGAGCGCCACCCCGTCCTCACCTACGTCGGCAAGTACGAGGACCAGCAGGTCAAGGCCGCGATCCGGCGCGAGCTCATGCGCGAGGGCCAGGTCTTCTACATCCACAACCGGGTGCGCGACATCGAGGCCGTGGCCGCCCGCCTCGCCGAACTCGTGCCCGAGGCCCGGATCGCGATCGCCCACGGCAAGATGAACGAGCACCGTCTCGAGCAGGTCATCGTCGACTTCTGGGAGAAGAAGTACGACGTGCTCGTGTGCACGACGATCGTCGAGACCGGCATCGACATCGCGAATGCCAACACCCTCATCATCGACCACGCCGACCGCTACGGCCTCTCCCAGCTCCACCAGCTGCGCGGCCGCGTGGGTCGAGGCCGCGAACGCGCGTACGCGTACTTCCTCTACCCCGCCGACACCCAGCTCACGGAGACCGCCCTCGACCGGCTGACGACCTTGGCCGCGCACACCGAGCTCGGCGCCGGGATGCAGGTAGCGATGAAGGACCTCGAGATCCGCGGCGCCGGCAACCTCCTCGGCGGCCAGCAGTCGGGACACATCGAAGGGGTCGGCTTCGACCTCTACGTCCGCCTCGTCGGCGAGGCGGTCGCGAACTTCCGCGGCGAGGACACGGAACCCGAGGCGGAGATGCGCATCGAGCTGCCCGTCGACGCCCACCTGCCCGCCGAGTACGTCGATCACGAGCGGCTGCGCCTCGAGGCGTACCGGAAGCTCGCGGCCGCGGCGAACGAGGACGAACTCCAGGAGGTCCTCGACGAACTCGTCGACCGCTACGGTCCCTACCCGGAGGCCGTGGGCGTCCTCGCCGACGTCGCCCGGCTGCGGATCCGGGCGCGCGCCTCGGGCGTCAACGACATCGTCGTCCAGGGCAACTTCGTCCGCTTCGGACCCGTCGAACTCGAGGACTCCCAGGTCGTGCGGCTCAAGCGCCTCTATCCGAAGTCGCTGCTCAAGCCCGCGATCCGCTCGGTCCTCGTGCCCAAGCCGATGGACGGCAACGGGTTCGGAGCCAAGGAGATGACCGACTCCGACATCCTCCGCTGGGCCCACCAGTTCCTCGACGCGATCCTCCCGGTCGTCCCCGCCGAGGTGGTTCCCTCCGAGGTCGTTCAGGCATGACCGGCGACGGCGGCACGTCAGCGGAGGCGGCGCCCCGCGTCGACGGCATCGTCGAGGCGATGGCGGTGCTGCGCTCCCGGTGCCCGTGGTCGTCCGAACAGGACCATGCGAGCCTGGAGAAGTACGCCAGGGAGGAGACGGAAGAGCTCATCGAGGCGCTGGCGGACTTCCGCGCCTCGCCCGGCCCGGCGACGCGGCAGGCCGTCATCGACGAACTCGGCGATGTCCTCTACCAGGTGCTCTTCCACTCCGCGCTGCTCGATGAGAGCGGGGGAGAGGACTACGGCCACAGCCTCGGCGCCGTCATCGACGGACTCGAGGCCAAACTCGTCCGTCGCCACCCCTTCGCCTTCGACGGTCAGGGGCGGGGCGGACCGATGGCCTCGCTCGAGGACGTCGAAGCCGAGTACCGTCGGATCAAGGACGACGAACGCGTCGCCGCGGACGAAAGCGAGGAACAGTGAGCCTGGACAGGATCGACATCGAGGGGACCTTCAACTTCCGCGACCTCGGCGGGGCACCCGTGGGCGGGGGAGAGTCCGTGGCGACGGGGAAGGTGTTCCGCGCCGACGGCCTCGCCCAGCTCACGGACCGCTCGCGCGAGGAGCTGCGCCGCTTGGGGATCACGACCGTCCTCGACCTGCGGGACATCGGCGAGCGGGCGAAGCACCCCGACGCCCTCGCCGGCCTCGACGTCGACCACATCGAACTCCCGATCTTCGAGGACCGGTTCTTCCCGGCAGCGCCGCTGAGCGCCGAGGAGATGAGGGAGCTCGCCGAGACGACGGGACTCGACCTCACCGACCGTTCCCTGCGCCGGATCTACGACTACCTCATCGACCACTTCGGGCCGCGACTCGCACTCGCCGTCGACACGATCGCGAACCGGTGCGGGGACGGCATCGTCTTCCACTGCTCGGCGGGCAAGGACCGCACCGGCCTCGTGGCGGCGTTCGTCCTCGACCTCCTCGGCGTCGACCGGGACGACATCCTCGACGATTACACGGTCACCGAGGACCACCTCGGCGGGGCGTTCCTCGAATCCGTCCTCCGCAACTACTCGGACGCCGGGATCTCGGGCAACCTCGTCGAGACGGCGACGGCCGCACCCCGGGATCTGCTGGCGGGCATCCTCGATTCCCTCACCGAGACCTACGGTGACGACGCCGTGGAGAAGTACCTGCTCGAGCATGGGATGGATCCGCAGACACCGGCACGACTGCGACAGCGGCTGCTCGAGGCAGGCGACGACCGAGCCGCGTGAGGACGGGCGCCCTCGCGTTGTGCACTAAGCTGAACCGCAGGCACATGTTCCCCATGTGATACCGACTGCTAAGGAGTGATCAGTGACTGAGATCGTCGCCGCAAATGCCCGCGAAATCCTGGATTCCCGGGGAAATCCCACCGTCGAGGTGGAAGTGCTCTTGGCCGACGAGTCCGTCGGTCGCGCCGGAGTCCCCTCCGGTGCCTCGACGGGTGAGTTCGAGGCCGTCGAGCTGCGCGACGGAGATCCCGAGCGCTACCTCGGCAAGGGTGTGACGAACGCCGTCGACGCCGTCATCGACGAGATCAACGAAGCCATCGTCGGCCTCGAGAGCGACGACCAGCGCCTCGTCGACCAGGCGCTCATCGAACTCGACGGCACGGAGAACAAGTCCCGCCTCGGCGCGAACGCGATGCTCGGCACCTCGCTCGCGGTCGCGCGGGCGGCGGCGGTCTCGGCCGACCTCCCGCTCTACCGCTACCTCGGCGGCCCCAACGCCCACGTCATGCCCGTGCCGATGATGAACATCCTCAACGGCGGATCGCATGCCGACTCGAACGTCGACATCCAGGAATTCATGATCGCCCCGATCGGCGCGGCGAGCTTCCATGAGGCGCTGCAGTGGAGCGTCGAGGTCTACCACGCGCTCAAGGGCGTGCTCAAAGAGCGCGGCCTGTCCACCGGACTCGGCGACGAGGGCGGCTTCGCCCCTAACCTCGAATCGAATGCCGCGGCCCTCGACCTCATCCTCGAGGCCATCGAGATCGCCGGCCACCGTCCCGGCCGTGACATCGCGCTCGCCCTCGACGTCGCCTCCTCGGAGTTCTTCAAGGACGGCGCCTACGAGTTCGAAGGCGAGAAGAAGTCGGCTGCGGACATGGCAGCCTACTACGAGGAGCTGCTCGGCAAGTACCCGCTCGTCTCGATTGAGGACCCCCTCGACGAGAACGACTGGGAGGGCTGGGCGAAGCTCACCGAGGCGATCGGTTCGAAGGTCCAGCTCGTCGGCGACGACCTCTTCGTCACCAACCCCGAGCGCCTCGAGCGCGGCATCGACAACGACACCGCGAACTCGCTGCTCGTCAAGGTCAACCAGATCGGCACCCTCACCGAGACCCTCGACGCCGTGGCGCTCGCGCAGACCCACGGGTACACGACGATGATCTCGCATCGCTCCGGCGAGACCGAGGACACGACGATCGCCGACCTTGCGGTGGCCACCAACGCCGGGCAGATCAAGGCCGGTGCGCCCGCCCGCTCCGAGCGCGTCGCGAAGTACAACCAGCTCCTGCGCATCGAAGAGCAGCTCGGCGACGCCGCCCGCTACGCCGGCAAGCGCGCGTTCCCGCGCTTCGACGCCTGAGGCCCTGCCTCCGGGTTGGCCCGGCTGCACTGCGGCTGACGTCAGCCGGCCGCACTGTGGCTGAGGTCAGTCGGTCGCACCGTGGCTGACGTCCGCGCGCCGCACCGTGGCTGACGTCAGTCGGCCGCACGGTGGCTGACGTCAGTCGGCCGCACCACTGCGCCGAGGCGGGGGCGGGTGACCATCAACGGTCACCCAGCCCCCGCCTCGGCGATTGCGCGTCGGCTGTGCTCACCCCTGGTCGCCTCACCTACCCTGAGCGCCACGTCGCACCCTTGGCTCCATAACGCCCCGTTCGCTTCGCACGTCCTACCCGGAGCGCCAAATCCTCCCCTTGTGCGGGTTGTTTTTGTCGTTGCACCGGCGGGGAGGATGCAACGTCACCTCGCCGAGGCGGTCGTGGCCCCCATCACCGCCCGCTTGATCTCTTCGAACTTCGCCTCCTGGAACAGTTCCTTCCAGCTGATGCGCACGATGCGCCACCCGCGATCGCGCAGCCACTGCTCGCGTCGACGCTCCCGTTCGAGCTCGTCGCGAGGCACCCCCGAACCGAGGTAGAGCTTGCCGATGCCGTCGACCTCGACGATGAGATTGGCCGCCTGATGACAGAAGTCGACCCGGATGGTGGTGCCGAACGTGTCGGTCGTGAAGCTCACCTGCGGGGTCATGCCGACGATGCCGTGCTGGTAGAACCGCACGGCCGCGACCGACTCCGCGGGTGACTCGCGGCGGGCATCGGCGAGATCGAGCGCGAGTTCCACGCGCTTCGAGTTCCGCTTCTCGAACGACTGGGCGAAGACCGTGCGGATCGTCGCCGGAGTCGTGAGCTTGCGACGCAGGGCGTCATCGAGCATGGCCACGGAGATCTCGAGGCTGTACGTGCGGGCGACATCGACGAGTGTGCGCTCGAGCGTCGTGACCTGCAGGCCGTAAGGGGTCGTCTGGATGTGCTGTTTCGGGATCGTCGCCCCACGCACGTGGAGGTTGGGGAATCGGCGATTGACTCCCGGGCGGACGACCTCGACCTGGTGCGTGACGGGGTAGGCGACCGGCAGCCCGTGTACGAGCGCCGCGGAGATGTGGGTGATGATCTCCGCGTCCTCCGGGGACGCGGCATTGCCGCGTGCATCGCCGGTCGACGGGACTGCGATGTGCCGCTGCCCCTGCTGGAACCGCACCTCGCAGTGGGCCATGACGGCGGCGTTGAGGGCTTCGATCGTGTCGCGCTGGTCGCCGTGTGCGACGAACTCGTCGTGTGTGCCCTCGTCGATGCTGCTCCAGAGAACGCGGTGGCTGTCGACGCTGCATACGTGACGCACGAGGTAGACGCCTCGGGAGAGGCGGAGCAGACAGCAGTCGCGAGCGAAGCGGAGGTCGGTGTGGGTGAAACCGAGGCGGGTGAGCTCTTGGGTCGTGAAGATCTTGTACATGAAACCAAAGTGCATCAAATGAAGTCTAAGCACAATAGACAGTTTGATAATTGTGGATAACTCTGTGCATGGGGTGTGGATAAGAGTGTGGACGCCGAGTCGGTTGCGACGGCCGAGCGCGCGCGAACCGGGCGTCGCGAGCGGCGAGGGGCGCCATCCGTCATGGCTGCCGCTGAATCATCCCCGTGCAAACGTAGGACATGCGGCTCCGGGTGCGGGAAGCTGAGCTCCGGGTTGTGTGTGCTGCGAAGTGTGTGATTCGCCGCTCTGGGTAGGACGTGCGGCCTGTTGGGAGGGCATTCCCGGGGCGGAGGACGCGAACACGCCACGACGGCGAAATCCTCGCCGAGGCGAAGTCGACACGGCAGACTTGTCAGTACTGCGACTGCCTTCCCAATCCCCGGTCGCACTAGGAAGAGTCATGGTTCCGAGCAAACCGAGAAGATCTGCCCCGAAGACGGCCCCCGGCAAAGCCTCCCCTCGGCGTCGCCCCAAGCCGGTCGTCGAGGTGCCCGCGCAGCGTGAGGCGCGCGGGCGCCGCATGTCGTGGCAGGCCGGAGTGTTCCTCGCCGTGCTCGCCATCGTCCTCGTCACCTTCCTGCCCTCGATCAACTCCGCTCTCAAGCAGGCGCAGCAGATCGCGGCGCTCAACAACGAGATCGACGCGACCCGCTCCGAGGTCGAGGCGCTGCGGGAGAAGAACGAGGATCTCAAGGACCCGACCCACATCGCGCGCAAGGCCCGGGAAGAGCAGTACTACGTCGAGAAGGGCAAGAACGCCGTCATCGTCACCAATCAGGAGACGAGCGAGGATGACGATTCGGACACAGTGTCCCCACAGCGCAGTCAACCCTGGTACCTTGAGTTGCTGGAGTCGATCGAAGAGGTCGGCAATTCGAGCAACACGACGGGAACCGGTCAATGATCACAGAGTGCACCGAGGCGGACTTCGCGACGCTGAAGGAGCAGCTCGGACGCATTCCCCGCGGTGTCGTCGGCATCGCCGCCCGCAGCACCACGGGAGAGCCGCTCGTCGTCGCCACGGCCCCGAGGCTCGAGGACGGCACCCCGTTCCCCACGACGTTCTACCTCACCCATCCGGCGTTCGTCGCCGAGAGCTCGCGCCTGGAGGCCTCGGGCATCATGGCCGAGTGGACCGCTGAGCTCGGTGAGGACGAGACCCTCGCCGAGGCGTACCGACGTGCCCATGAGGCCTACCTCGCCGTGCGGGCGGAGATCGGCGAGGCCGCCGGCATCGCCGAGGTCGAGGAGATCGCCGACTTCTCCGCCGGCGGCATGCCGACCCGGGTCAAGTGCCTCCATGCACTCGTCGGCCATGCCCTGGCCGCGGGCCCTGGCGTCAACCCGATCGGCGACCGCGCCCTGTCGTTCATGGACGACGTCCCGACCCCGGCCGTCACCCCCGCCGAGACGACCGACTAGGAGGAGACCATGCGCGTAGCCGCATTCGACTGCGGAACGAACTCGCTGCGCCTGCTCGTCGCCGACATCGATGACCACGGTGCGATGACCGAACTCCGCCGCGAGACCCGCATCGTCCGGCTCGGCCAGGGCGTCGACGCCACGGGGGAGTTCGCTCCCGAGGCCCTCGAGCGCACCTTCGCCGTCACCCGCGAGTACGCCGAGCTCGCCGCCGAGTACTCGCCGGAGCGGATCCGCTTCGTCGCCACCTCGGCGAGTCGGGACGTGAGGAACCGGGACGAGTTCTTCGCCGGCATCTTCGCGATCCTCGGCGTCGTCCCCGACGTCATCACCGGTGACGAGGAGGCCCGTCTGTCCTTCCTCGGCGCCACCGCCGGACGCAGCGCCGATGAGGGCCCGTTCCTCGTCATGGACCTCGGCGGGGGATCGACCGAGCTCGTCCTCGGTACCGGAGACGTCGAGGCCGCAGTGAGCATGGACATCGGCTCCGTGCGCCTGACCGAACGCCACATGGCCTCCGACCAGCCCGACGGCGAGCAGATCCGGGCGGCAGTGACCGACATCGACACCCACCTCGATGACGCCGCCGAGGTGGTCGACCTCGGCGCCGCCCGCACCTTCATCGGCGTGGCCGGGACCGTGACGACGCTGACCGCCGGCATCCTCGGACTCGACAGCTACCAGCGTGAGCGGATCCACGGGGCCCGTCTCACCGTCTCCGAGGTCGAGCGGCAGGCCGACGACCTCGTGCGCATGGATCGGGACGCCCGCGCCGCACTGCCCTACATGCATCCCGGTCGCGTCGACGTCATCGCCGCCGGCGGCCTCATCTTCGCCCGCACGGTCTCCCGAGTCGACGACGCCGTCCGCACCCGCGGAGGCGAGCTGGCGATCACGGTCTCCGAGACCGACATCCTCGACGGCATCGCCCTCGACCTCGCCTCATGACCCACCCGACCGCACACACCACGGGACGCCGGCTCACCGCCGGTGCGCGCCGGCTCGCGCTCATCGGACTCGTCATGGGTCTCATCGTCGGCACCGCCCAGCCCGCTCTCGCCGCGCCCAAGGCCGGGCCCGGACAGTGGTTCATCGAGGACTACGGCATCGACGAGCTGTGGAAGACCTCGACCGGGGAGGGCGTCAACGTCGCCGTCATCGACTCCGGGGTGAACAAGGACCACGCGGACCTCAAGGGCGTGGTGACGAAGGCCAAGGACTTCAGCGGACTCGGCAAGGACGGCACGACCCCGATCGGGGGCAAGGAGACGATCCACCACGGAACCGCGGTCGCCGGCGTCATCGCAGGCCAGGGGGAGGGGCCGGGTCCCGTCGGCGTCGCCCCCGACGCGAAGGTCCTCTCCGCCTCGATGTGGCTCGGACCCGACCGCCCGAAGGAGTCCGGTTCGACTCGCGAGCAGGCGGCTGAAGCAGTCCGCTGGGCCGTCGACAACGACGCGAAGGTCATCAACATGTCCCTCGGCTGGGACGATCCCGCGTGGCCGGAGAGCTGGGACAAGGCGTTCGCCTACGCGTACGAGAAGGACGTCCTCGTCGTCGCCTGTGTCGGCAACGCCTCCCAGGGTGCGACCCAGGCGTGGTCGCCCTCGACCGTGCCCGGCGTCATCGGCGTCGGCGGTCTCGGCAAGAACGGACGCGTGCTCGACGCCTCGACCGCACCGGGGACCGCCGTCGACCTCATGGGACCGGCGGCCGACATCCCGATCCCGTACTACTCAGGTGGCTACGCCGAGGGCCAGGGGTGTTCGTTCGCAGCACCCGTCGTCTCCGGAGTCGCCGCCCTCATCCGCGCGGAGAACCCCGACCTCAGCGCCGACGAGGTGGCGGCGAAGCTGCTCACCACCGCCAAGCCGGTGAAGGGCTACAAGGGTCAGAGCACTGCGGACAAGCCGGATCCGATCGTCGGCTGGGGTCGCCTCGATCCCGTGGCGGCGATGAAGGCAGACGTGCCGAAATCGGTGCCGAGTGCCGCCGACGCGCTCTCGAGCTGGGTGACGATGCACCGCCGCGCCGACAAGGACCCGACCGAGACCGAGACCGCTGCCCCGACCGAGGAGGGCGGTCAGAAGGCGGTCGCACCCACCGACGTCGTCTCCTCCCAATCGACGCCGACCCTCGGATACTGGACGCTCGGCGTCGGCGGGGCCGTCGCCCTGAGCCTCATCGTCCTCTCCCTCGTCATCCACCTGCGTCGCCGCCGCTGATCCTGAGGGCGTGATACGCGTCTCATCTGGGGCGTCGTCGGATGATTAGTGAAAGTTTTCACAAGGGCCTAGGATGGGGCTATGGCTCTCATCAGAAACTCGAAACTGCGTCCACGCATCCTCGTCGTCGGCGGCGGATACCTCGGTCTCGTCACGGCCCAGAATCTGCTGAAGAATCTCGGCCGCGGTGAAGCCACCGTGACCGTCATCGACCCCAACCCGTACATGACGTACCAGCCCTTCCTCCCCGAGGTGGCTGCCGGTTCGATCGAACCCCGTCACGCCGTCGTGCCGCTGCGCCGCAACCTGCCCGGCGCCGAGGTCATCACCGGCAAGGTGACGTCGATCAACCACGCCGACAAGTTCGTCGTCGTCGAACCCGAGAACGACGAGCCCTTCGAGCTCGACTACGACCACATCATCATGGCGGCCGGCTCCGTCGCCCGCACCCTGCCGATCCCCGGCCTCAAGGAGAACGCGATCGGCCTCAAGCGGATCGAGGAAGCCGTGGCCCTGCGCGACCACCTCCTCTCCCGTCTCGCCGACGCCGCCCTCATGGAGGACGACGAGGAACGCCGCAAGGCGCTCACCTTCGTCTTCGTCGGCGGCGGCTTCGCGGGAATCGAGCTCCTCGCCGAACTCGAGGACGTGGTCCGCTCCGCGATCTCCCAGTACGAGACCCTCACCGAGGCGGACGTCCGCTTCGTCCTCGTCGAGGCCCTCGGCCGCGTCATGCCCGAGGTCGGCGAGGCACAGGCCCGCTGGGTCGTCGAGCACCTGCGCGAGCGCGGCATCGACGTCTACCTCGAGACCTTCCTCCAGGACTGCACCGACAAGCACATCAAGCTCTCCAACGGCGAGGAGTTCGACGCCGACACGATCGTGTGGTCGGCCGGCGTCAAGGCCAACCCGGTCCTCGTCGACTCCGACCTGCCGATCGACGAACGCGGCCGCGTGACCGTGCGCGCCGATCTCCGTGTCGAGGGCGAAGACGGCGTCGTCGAGGGCGCCTGGGCAGCCGGTGACAACGCCGCCGTGCCCGACCTCTCCGGTGGCGGCGTCGGCGGATACTGCGTGCCCAACGCCCAGCACGCGGTGCGCCAGGCCCCGGTGCTCGCAGCGAACGTCCTCGCCGCCCTCCGCGGAGAGACCGAGTTCAAGCAGTACTTCCACAAGACGATCGGCTCGGTCGCCGGGCTCGGCCTCTACAAGGGCGTCTCCCAGATGGGCGACTTCGAGGCCCGCGGACTGCTCGCCTGGCTCATGCACCGTGCCTACCACGGCTACGCGATCCCGAGCATCGACCGCAAGGTCAAGGTCTTCGGCAACTGGATCCTCAACTTCGCGCTCGGCCGCGACAACTCGGCGCTCGTCGACCTCGACGTGCCCCGCAAGGCCTTCGTCGAGGCCGCTGAGTCGAAGCCGGTTCCCAAGAAGGAAGCCGTCTCGGCCTGAGGTCCGCCTCTGATTGACGCGCCGACGGCGCCGGAAGTGTTCGCACTTCCGGCGCCGTCGTCGTTCCAGGTTACGATTGGGTCTCCGCCGGGTCCGCGGACTCGCGATGAGGCTACTCTGAGTCCATGAAGCGCACCGTCGGCATCGCAGCCCTGGTGGTCGCCCTGCTGCTCGGCGGCTGCGGAATCGGCGGGGAGGATCAGGCGTCACCCGCGCCCGAGGCGACGACCGCCTCGGCGGCGGAGGCGCCACCGGCCGCAGGCACCCCGACGGCCGCTGAGGAGCCGCTGCCCCGCGGGCACTGCGGCACCGCTCCTGCACCCCTGGAGGATCAGAGTGTCTACCAGGGGACGCCGGAGACGGACTGCGGTGAGGCGATGCGGGCGGTCGGGGCGTTCGGCCGCGGAGACGACGCGGTCGACGAATCCGGGCACGGCACTCAGGTCGACGGGTGGCAGTGCGTGTTCCCGATGGACGCCGAGGTCGCCGACTACGGTCTCACGCTCGCCTGCGAGAAGGGCCCGCAGCGGTTCGTCGTCCGTCCCGCCTCCGTCGAGGCGCCCGCCGGCTACCACGTCCGGCCGTGGGACTACGAGGGCACGGCCACGGGTGCCGAGGGCATCTACTTCACCACCGAATCCCGCAAGCACCACTGCAGCTTCGCCGCCGACGGCGTCGGGTGCGACAACCTCAACTTCCCCGACGACCTCCCCGAGGTCGGATACATGGGCCAGCGGCAGCAGCCGACGGCGATCGTCCTCGGGGCCAGGGGCGCCGCCCGGTTCGCGGCCTTCGGGGATCCGACGTTCACCCAGTTCTCCGATTCCGGCGGCTGGGGCACGCAGACGCGGGTGCTCGGCTACGGTGAGCTCCTCATCGTCCGCGGCATCGCCTGCACGACGGATGAGGACCGCGGTGTCGTCTGCGTCAACGGCGACCACGGCTTCGCGATCTCCTCCCGGGACTACTCGCTCGACTGACCTCCCCGAGGCGGGACCTCGCCGAGGCGGTGGCCGAGCGGGACCCGGCCGCCGCCTCGGCGAGAGGCGAGTCAGTTGGCGACGGTGAAGCGGGAGTTGATGTGCGCGGGCTTCTCGATCTCATCGACCATCGCGATGGCGAAATCCTCGGCGGAGATCGCATCGCCCACCGGAGAGTCGGTGCCGACAGTGAACTTCCCGGTGCGCTCTCCCGGAGCGATGACCGGGGCAGGGGAGATGAGCGTCCACGGCTCGTAGTCGCCTGATCGGAGGATCTCGAGGGCGCGGGTGCCGGTCTCGGCTTCGGCCTTGTACTCCTCCGGGAAGCCCGGGGTGTCCTTGAGCATGACTCCGTCGACGAGGAGCGACCCGGCGCCGCCGACGACGAAGATCCGCGTGTCGCCGCTGGCGGCGGCGATGGTGCGGAGGGCATCGAGCCATTCTCCGTGGTCGCCGCCGGTGCGGCTGGGGCCGGTGGTCGAGACGATGACGTCGTGATCGGCGACGATCTGCGCATCGAAGGCGGCGTCGCCCATCTCGCCCGTGATGCTGCGTGCGGCGCCGGGAACCTCGGTGCCCGAGCGGGTGATGGCGGTGACTTCGTGGCCCCGATCGGCGGCTTCCATGGTCACACGCGAGCCGACCATTCCCGATGCTCCGAAGAGTGCGATCCTCATGGTGAGTCCTTTCGACGGTGTTGCTGAGTTGACATCACAAAGATATGCTTTGGGTACCGGGTACCTCAAAGATACTATTGGAGCCATTCCATGGGAATCAGCTGGGAAGGCAACGCCTTCGACCCCGAATGCCCGACGCGGGTGATCCTCGATCGGATCGGTGACAAGTGGACCGTGCTCATCATCGATGTCCTCGAGAACGGGCCGCTGCGGTTCAACGAGATCCGCCTGGCGATCGGGGGCATCACCCCGAAGGTGCTCACGTCGACGCTGCGATCGCTGGCCGCCGACGGGCTCATCACCCGGGAGGCCTACGCCGAGGTGCCTCCGCGCGTCGAATACCGGCTGACCGACCTCGGGCGCTCACTGCGCGAACCCGTGGCCACTCTGCGCCGCTGGGCCGAACTCAACGCTGCTGCGATCACCGACAATCGGGAGCGTGAGGAGTCGGCGGCCGGCCGCTGAGCGCGGCCACCACCTCGGCGAGCTCGCGCAGCTCCCCGGCGATCCGATACCGGCGGGGGTGGCCGGAGTGCACCCAGTTGTTCGTGATCATCGACGCACTCGCCCCGTTCGTGATCGCCTTGAACTCCTCGACGTCGAGGCCGGCCGCGCGATCGGCGAGGAGCCGGTCGCTCACCTCGGGGGAGAGGGCGGACCAGTGATCGGCCGCCTCGGAGCCGATGACATGCCACTGCCCGCCGGCCTCGCGATAGGCGAGCGGTCGCGAGGTCGGTGCAGCGGACCGTCCGGCGGCGGCGTCCTCCTCGGACGGGGTGACGATGACTGCCGGACCTGGGGCATCGACGGCGCGCGGGTCGTCGATGCCGATGACAGGCTGCGGCGGCTGCCCGGGGGAGAGGAGGAGAGAGGTCATAGGGCCATCATGCCCGAGAGTCGCGAACGCGGCGAGCCGATTCCATGGGTCCCCCCCACTGGGACTCGAACCCAGACTGCATCGATGTGGAATCAACCATTTCCTCGGCTTTCATTGAGTGTCTCCCGGCCCGCGAATCCTGAGATCCTGTCTTTGCCTGGCGGCTCGGGGTGCCAAGATCTTTCGTTGGATTCCGTTGACAACGTTGAGTAAAAGTTGAGCGAGTCGAACTCGCGGCCAGGTCGACTTGGTTCATGACGACAGTGTCTCGCTCGCACATACCGCGTTCTACTGCTTGTTTGGAGTGAACTCTGGCAACTAGCGACCATTGCTGCGCGAGTATTCGCTGGAGCCCTGAAGACTCCGCGAGAGACACTCATGCTCGTTCAAAGGTTCGTTGGGCACCAGTGGGTTTTAACCAGCAAAACATGACGCAGGACACCCTCGTAACGAATTGGATACTAAAGTGGTAGTGATTATGTGCTTGAACGGTCAAAGAATTATGATCCAATCATGCCCAAGAAGCTCTTTGTCGCCGTTGTGGCTGCCTCCTTCATTATCACTGGCTGCTCCGCTGAAGAAGAGACCTCCGTAGCAACGGGGCCGGCCGCGGCTGAGGCAGAAGCGGCCAGCCCCGCCGCCGAGGAATTCGCGTCGATCATTGCTGAAGGGCGCAGAGACGTTGATGATTGGCTCGAGACGTGGGATGAGAATGGCTGCAGCCCCATGGGGGTAGCAAATGGAACAGACATTATGGCCTGTGAACTCAGCCTTATAAGCGGCAGCCTCATTGCCGAGACCAAGCGGCTCGAACTCGACTCCGCCACGAACGAAAACTCTCTGGTCTACCTCGGAGATCCGCCAGTATCCATTGCAGTCATCTGGCAATCCACCGAGGATGCAGCCACGGCGGCTTCTGAGGCGGGGGAGGCGATACCGGAGGACTGTTCGACAAGCGACGACTGCGTCAGCAAAGTCATGGACTTCGAAATGGCGATGGAAGACCTGCAAGGAAAGTACGACGCATGGGCCCCGTACATGTGATTAGAAAGCCAACCCACACGGCGATGTCAAGGCGTCGAAGCAACATGGGGCTCGCCGGCGAGCAGTCGAGCGAATGCCTCGGTGGGCGTGAGATAGCCCAGTCGGCGGCGGGGTCGATTGTTGATCTCCTCGGCGATGGTGGTGAGGTAGGGCTGGTGATCGGGGATCACCGTGCCCTTGGGCAGATACTCCCGGTAGAGCCGGTTCGTGTTCTCGTTGCTGGGCCTCTGCCAGGGCGAGTGGGGATCGGCGAAGTAGACCGGCATCGCCGTGGCCAGGGAGACCTTCGCGTGCTGGGCCATCTCGCTGCCCTGGTCCCACGCCAACGATGCCTTCATCATCTCGGGCAGGTCGTTGAAAAACTCGATGACCGCGTCAGCGGTTGGCTCGGCGTGTTTCGAGGGCAGGGCCAGCAGCCCGGTGAACCCGCTCATCCGCTCCACCAGCGTCGCCGCGCACGAGGTGCCGTTCTTCCCGATGATCAGGTCACCCTCCCAGTGCCCCGGCACCCGACGCTGGGCGGCGTCCTCACCTCGCTCCGCGATCGGGACCATACCTACGATTGGGCCACCGCGCGTCCGCCCGGTCGTACGTGGTCGGCGCTTGGTCCGCTTGGACTGCAGGAAGATGCCCTTGCGGGCGAGCTCACCCTTCGGGATTGCGTAGATGTACTGGTAGATAGCCTCACCGGAGACGGTTCGGCCGCGTGCGTCAGGAGAGTTCGCCATGCGTTCAACGGTCGGGTCTGTCGCCTCCAGACGCAACCGGCCCGCTATCTCGTTCGGCGTCCAGGACGCGGCCAGGTCGGCGTCCACCCTCGCCTGCAGCACCGGATCCCCCGCGACCTTCCGCTGCTGCGGGCGAGCTCGCCGACGCTGCGCTCTGACGTCTGCGGTCACGGCCTGGTAGCCGCGGGTCTTCGTCGAGTTCCGGTGAAGCTCCCGCGAGATCACCGACGGGCAACGCCCCAGGTGACGGGCGATCCTCCGCACCGACCAGCCCGCTTTCGAGGCCGCCGAGATCTCCGACCTGTCGCTGAACGACAACCCCACCCGCGCCATCTGCACACTCCACCGATCAGACCCCCGCCGACCGGGAGTGTTGCTTCGACGCTATGACACCACCCACTACTCAGGAGAGCACAAGCCATGGGAACATTCTTCGGATTGCTGATCGTCTGGGCAATCAGCCTCGTCATCCTCATCCTCGTCATCGCGCAAGGCGTGCGTGTCGGCATGCGGTGGTCGCGCAGGGACGAGCGGCGTGAACGTGAGACTGCCGGCCAGCCATATCGGCCCGGCGAGTCGATCTTCAATTACAAGCCGCAGCAGAAGTTCAAGTAACTGGCCTCCCTGCCCACCAAACGTCGGCCGGCGACAATCGGACGCCAAGCGTCTGGTATCGACGGTCGGAGTGGTCGACGAAGATCGCATCATCGAACCCGAGAAATGTCGCCGCATGTCGGCTCACACCGCACCGCCGCTATGGATCGGCTCGGAACACGATTGCCGTTTTCGACGCGCGGCGTTCCACGGTCATAGACACCCTCGAGGGCATTTTCATACCTTCACAGCAATCTGCCTCTCCTGGCCGAGAGGGGTTGTGGAAGGTCCCGATAGTCGACCACGGAAATCGAGTACACCTCACGGCCCCTGGCACGCGAATATGTGTCTGATGGGGTCAGTATTGAAGACGGTACGCACTAGCGGGATCTCTACCAAGTGTTCACTGAACTGGAACGAAATAGCTGGTAGTTCATCACATACACAATGGACCGACATGGCTCTGCCCCTAACATGTGAGACTTGGCCTGTGTTGCGTCTGAGATCGGTACCGGTGCTCGTCTTCATCGCCTGCGACCTTTCGAGCGTAAGATCCGCGATACTAGAAGATCCTGCGGCATAGATGCAAGATTCTAGCTCAGTCCGCTTCACCAGTAATCGAAGCCGGCCGCAAGGGCCGCCTTCGTGTCAGCCACGGTTACTACAATAGTTCTCAGAGCACCGAAGCCCTGGAGATCTCCAGGGTGGAGCTGTCCAGGGCTCGATGTCTAGTTGGGGAACTAGGGTATCGAGACTATCAGCTCCATGCGCAGTGCTCGCAATGGGTCACGGCCCAGAATGGAGGTGGTGCCAGATGGCACGCACCGTGAATAGAAGCGCTCGTACGGGACGATTCGTCAAGGCCTCGACAGCCCGTCGAAGTCCGTCAACAACAGTGACTGAGCGTGTGGGGCCCGGCACGTCGAACAGGACGACCGTCAATCGTTCGGCGGCAACAGGTCGTTTCGTCAAAGAGTCGACGGCTCAGCGTCACCCCGGCAAGACGATCAAGCAAAGCGTGTGACGATGAGTTCCGATGTGACAATCGACTATTCCGACAGTTTCGATCGCGATCTGAAGAAGCTGATGAAAGACGAGATCAAGGGCCTCGCTCAAAGCTGGCAGAAGATGTTCAATGACCTGTCCAAGCGCTATGCGGGGAAACCAGATTCCACCATCAAGCCTGTACTCAGGCGCGAATGGAAGAAGCTCGGGGGCTCACCCTCTGATCGAGATCTCACTGAGTATGCGAATCTCATCAGTGAGGGCACCGATATCAAAGTGAAACTCAAATAGTGGTGAGAACTGGTGCGCGGCGGCCCTTCTTCGGAGCGGGTGCCGCGCACCAGTTGCCCGCAGAGTTCGCGTGAACGTTGATTGGACACTTTGAGCACAGTTTCGTGCCACCATATGGATATGACTCCCCACAGTCGCACAGGTGCCGTTCTCTCAGCAGTTGACCAGATACCTGTCGAGTATTTCTCCATGTACGGCGGAGGATGGATCGATGAAATATCAACGGCACTGCTTGATGCTGTCTTCTCGATCCGCGCACGTTATCGCGCCGCGGACCCGAGCAGAGGAGTCAGCGGTCGAGTGAGAACCTTCCGCGACGTCGAGGCAGGGGCGAGGGACAACCTGGTTGTACTGAGCAGTCTGGGGAGTGTGCGCATTGGAGAGATCATTGGGTTCGGCACAACTGGTGGCCGTCCTAAGAGCGAGGCGGTCATCGCTGCCTCCGATCGGTTTATCGCCGCGGGAATCATTCATGCTCGCGACTTTCTCGAAGCTGACGCTCATGAGATGAAGAGGACATATACCAGCGTGCGCGGATTGGGATGGGTGACCTTCGAGTACTTCACTATGCTGCTCGGGGTTCCCGGGGTCAAAGCTGACACCATGATCACCCGCTTCGTGAACAACGCCCTGATAGCGGCTAATATCGAACCAGTCGGATCCCACTCGGCGCGAGAAATCGTTGTCGATACATTCGATAAGTCGGGAAGGAACGGGTCCCTTAGTGCTTTTGAGAACGCACTTTGGCGCTTCCAGAGCGACTCATAGACGCGATGGCATCCCCGATGTGGGCATTGCTTCGTCCGGGCGCAGTCGTATGGGTCTGCTGAAGGCTTAGTTGATTCCGGGGCTTATGCCGCCAGTACGACCTCCTCGTGGTGAACCAGCTCGATTTCAACCGCGGCCTGTGTACCCAAACGCCGCTGCCGACGCTTTCGGCGATACGTCTTATTAATCCGGTGCACGATCCTATTGCTCAATCGCGCTGGCGAAACCCGACGGCACCGCACGAGGACGTTCGTCTGCAACACAGTGAAGAACGACTCCATCGCTGCATCTTCCCCAGCAGCGTCCTCTCGACTCCAACTGAATCCAACGCGGTGTTTCCGCCTGGAGCGCGAACGTTGACGTGAGCGAACTATTATCGGCGGTCCTTTCACGAGGCGCTCAAGGCAAAGAACGACTCTGATGGCGTCTCGTCGCCAGTCTTCCGAGAATCTGCTGCCATGCTCATTGAAGCCGAGGCGACTCTACAGGCGGAGTCAACTGTGCTTGGGCACTCCGAGAGTATGGTCACCGAGAAGCGGGGCGTGCAGAAGGTGTCGGCGCGGCTCAGGGAATCACGGAGATCCTCGACCGACCCGCGCAGAACTGAAATGACAGAAGATGGGGTAGGTGTGGGGTTCTCGACTCCGAACCAAGCAGGCGTCAGTCTACGGATCTGCTCCGCCGCAGGTGAGAGATTGCGGCTGTGGTCCCCCCACTGGGACTCGAACCCAGACTGAATCGATTTTAAGTCGACTGCCTCTGCCGATTGGGCTATAGGGGGAGGAGCGCCGTCGCATCGCCAGCACTCACTCTACCGTCCCATGTTCCCGGGTGCGCGGCCGCGCGTCCTCCGGATCGGCTGCCACCGACGGCAGCGCCCTCGAGGTCATCCTTTGAGACGCATTGCTTCAGATTGTGAACGAGGGCTAACGTCTCACCCATGACCCCGACCCCGCCCAGCCGACAGGCCTGGGTCATCCTCGTCGTCGGAGTGGCCTCGCAGATGGCGGCGACCGTAGCGATCACCGGTCCCGCGTTCCTCATCCCGCACCTCACCCGCGAGCTCGGCTACTCGCTCACCCAGGCAGGCACCGTCGCGGTGGCCCCGAGCTTCGGACTTCTCCTCACGCTCATCGCCTGGGGCGCCTTCGCCGACCGGTTCGGGGAGAGGCTCGCGATGTCACTCGGTCTCGGCCTCACCGCGCTCGCCTCGGCTGCGGCCGTCGCCGTCGCCGGCTCACCGATTCTGCTCACCGTCGCCATCGCCGCCTCGGGTGCCGCAGCCGCCTCGGTGAACTCGGCGAGCGGTCGCGTCGTCATCGGCTGGTTCCCCCGACACCGCCGGGGGCTTGCGATGGGCATCCGGCAGATGTCCCAGCCCCTGGGCACTGCGCTCGCCGCCCTCACCGTCCCACCCATCGCCGCCGCCGGCGGCATCGCCGCCTACCTCTGGTTCGCCGCCGCCGTCACCGCGCTCATGACGATCGTGTGCGTCCTCCTCGTCCGCAATCCTCCCCCCGCCGAGGCGGCCCCGAGTCTCGTGCCCACCGCCGAGGACGACGGGGTTCGGGGGAGTGCGGGAGCCGAGGAGACGGATCGTGACAGGCAGAGCGGGGGAGCAGCCTCGGCGGGGAATCCCTACCGGTCGGATGCCTTCCTCTGGCGCATCCACGTCGTCTCCGCACTCCTCGTCGTCCCCCAGTTCGCATTCTCGACGTACGGACTCATCTGGCTCATCGCCGACCAGGGCGTCTCGGCGGCGATGGCCGGAGGCATCGTCGCCGCCGCTCAGCTCACCGGTGCTCTCGGGCGTCTCGTCGTCGGCGGTGCCTCGGACGCGCTCGGAACCCGAGTGGGCCTCATCCGCCTCATCGCCGTCGCGGCCTGCGCGCTTACCGGCGGTGTCGCCCTTGTCTCCCTCACCTCTCTTCCCGTCATCGCCGCGATCGTCTTCGTCCTCGCCTCGACGGTGTCCGTCGCCGACAACGGACTCGCGTTCGCCTCGGTGGCCGAAGCGGCCGGCCCCCGCTGGTCGGGGAAGGCGCTGGGAGCCCAGAACACGGGACAGTTCGCGGTCTCCGCCCTCGTCGGGCCCGGCCTCGGCGCGCTCATCACCGTGCTCGGATACCCGCTGTCGTTCGCGATCGTCGCCGTGTTCCCCCTCATCGGGGCAGGGCTGGTTCCGAAAGGCGACATCGATCGCATAACCTGATGTTCACCTCGACCCAATACCGTCCCAGTTGCCGGCACCGCTCCCCACAATCCCCACCCGGTGCAGGCACCGCCGAAGCGAAGGAGAGACCGTGTCCATCCTGCCGAACGAGAACCTGCGCGAGTACATCGACAAGCTGCGCATCGAGGGATACACGGTCACCGACAGTCACACCCCGGACCCGCAGCTCATCGATCCGCTCGGACGCGCCGTCGAGACCTGGCGTGAAGGCTACCCGTATCCGGACCTCATGGACCGGGAGGAGTACGAGATCGAGAAGTACCGCCTCCAGGTCGAGCTGCTGAAGTTCCAGTACTGGGGGCAGGACACGGACGCCAAGCACGTCGTCGTCTTCGAAGGACGCGACGCCGCAGGCAAGGGCGGGACGATCAAACGTTTCACCGAGCACCTCAACCCGCGTGCGGCGAGAGTGGTGGCACTCAACAAGCCCTCGGACCGGGAGGCCGGTCAGTGGTACTTCCAGCGCTACATCTCGCACCTGCCGACCAGCGGCGAGATCGTCATGTTCGACCGTTCGTGGTACAACCGGGCCAATGTCGAACGGGTCATGGGCTTCTGCACGGAATCCGAGTACCAGACGTTCATGGAGCAGGCTCCCGTGTTCGAGAAGATGCTCATCGACTCCGACGTCCACGTCACGAAGTTCTGGTTCTCCGTCACCCAGCGCGAGCAGCGCACCCGGTTCGCCATCCGACAGATCGACCCCGTCCGCCGATGGAAGCTCTCGCCGATGGACCTCGAGTCCCTGGGACGGTGGGACGACTACACGCTCGCGAAGGAGGAGACCTTCCGGCGCACCGACACCGACCACGCTCCGTGGATCACGATCAAGAGCAATGACAAGAAGCGCGCGAGGCTCAATGCGATGCGCTACTTCCTCAACCAGTTCGACTACGCGGGCAAGGACACCTCGGTCGTCTACGCCCCGGATCCCCTTCTCGTGCGCCGCGGACGCGACGCCGTCGACGACTGAGCACCGACGACACGAGCCGCCGACGACACAGACCAGCCGCCGATGACGGGTGCGTCATCGGCGGCTGGTCGGCAGGGCTGGGTCTCGGGCGCTCAGGCCGGAGGCTCCGGGGGTCCGTCGTCCTGAGATGACGAGTCGTCCGTGAGGACGGCGTCGACATCGACCGGACCTGCGTCCTCGGAGCCGAACTTCTCCGAGTCGACCTCGTGCTCCTCGGTCTTCCCGTCGCTGTTCGATGCACTGCCTCCCACGGAGTGCTCGTCGCGGTCGACAGTCACCTTCGGTGCGGTGGTCTCTGCCACGGCCGGTTTCGAGCTCTTGTCCGGCACGGTCTCCTCGGTGGTGTGCTCATCGTCGGTGCTCATGTCTGCCTCCTCCTTCGTCGTGGTGGTTCGTCGGGCGTGGGTGCCCGGCGTCTGTGGGATGCGGGTGCGCCGGTGCCGGTTGCGGTCACGGCGAGGGCTCGCCGCCGTTGACGTTGAGCGTCTCACCGATGACGTAGCTCGATTCGGGCGAGGTGAGGAAGACGTAGGCGGGGGCCACCTCGGTGGGCTGTCCGGCCCGTCCGATCGGCGTCGACTTCCCGAACTCCGGCAGCGCCTCCTTGGGCTGGCCGTCGGAGACCTGGAGCGGAGTCCAGAACGGGCCCGGGGCGACCGCGTTGACGCGGATGCCCTGCGGGGCCAGCTGCTGGGCGAGGCCCTTGGTGAAGTTGTTGATCGCCGCCTTCGTCGAGGCGTAGTCGATGAGATGGGCCGAGGGGCTGTAGGCCTGGACCGAAGTCGTGTTGACGATCGTCGAACCGGCAGGAAGCAGCGGGATCGCTGCCTTGGAGATGCGGAAGATCGCCGCGATGTTCGTCTGATAGGTCGCGTCCCACTGCTCATCGCTGAGGTCGGCGATGTCCTCGACGGAGATCTGGCGTCCGGCATTGTTGACCACGGCGTCGAGCCCGCCGAGGGCGCTGGCTGCGGACTCGACGAGTTCGCGGCAGAACTGGGCGTCGCTGAGGTCGCCGGGGAGGAGGTGGACGCTCTGCCCGGTCGCCTCGATGACCGTCTTCACCGCCTCGGCGTCGGGCTGCTCCTCGGGGAGGTAGTTGAGGGCGACATCGGCGCCCTCCCGGGCGAAGGCGATGGCCACGGCGGCGCCGATTCCCGAGTCGCCGCCGGTGATGAGCGCCTTGCGCCCCGTCAGCCTGCCGGTGCCGCGGTATGAGTCCTCTCCGCGGTCGGTCTGGGGTTCGAGGTCGCGGTCGAGGCCGGGTTCCGGCTGGTCCTGCTCGGGTGGGCTGATGACCGGGTAGCGGGTCACGGGATTCTGGAAGGTCAGCTGGTCCGCCATTGTCGGCTCCTTCGTCGGGTGCTTCCGATACGGCATGGTGCCTTACCTTCAACGGTAGTCACGATGAGGCATGGGCGCAAGGCCGACCGGACGGTGGCTGCGCCGCCGGCTCCCCTCCGCCGAGGTCGAACGTGGAGCCGGTGATGACAGCGATGCGGCCGTGGAGGCGGTGATGACAGCGATGCGGCCGGGTGGAAGGGGAAAGACCACCCGGCCGGAACCGTGGGGGCGCTCACGCGCCGAGGGAGACCGTGCGAGCGCACGGTGTGGAATCAGATCGCGTCGGCCGCTTCGCGCTGAGCCTTGCGGGCGGCGCGGCGCTTCTTGTGACCGGCGAAGCTGAAGAGGAAGACGATGATGGCGAGCAGCAGGAAGATCGCTCCGGCGCCGATGCCCGCATCGACCCAGAACTGCGGCGGGAAGAGCCGGATGAGTGAATCGTCGGCGTAGAACTCCCACGTGCCGTCGGCGAAGAAGATGCGGTGGAAGCCGCGGAAGAAGCTCTCCCAGCCCAGCAGTGCGACGACTGCGATGCCGGCCATGGCGATGATGCTGAAGATCGCGCCGAGCCGGAAGCCGAAGCGCATCCCCATGCCGCCCTTGCGCGAGAGGTAGAGCGAGAAGAGCACGGTGCCGATGAAGGCGATGATCGCGATGAGGTAGAGCAGAGAGATGAGCCCTTTGACGTCGGCCATGTGGTTGAGCTCGTCGGAGATGAAGACCGGTTCTCCGGTGGGCAGGATGACATCGGCGAGGTAGCGCCGGGAGTCGAGGTTGTGGAGGTAGTCGATGACGTACGTCGCATAGTGCTCGCGATCGGCCTGGCCGAACCCGAACTGGTCGGCGGGGAATCCCGGGCGGAAGTACTCGAACTTGAGGAACATCCCCGACGCGATCGTCCGCACGGCCAGGGCGAGGAGGATGAAGGGCACCGAGAGGGCGATCCAGATCGTGCCGATGATCTCGAGGGGGTTCCTCCGCCGCTCCGGGAACTCGGGTTCATGGGTGTCGCGCGAGGTCGCCGCCTTCGTCACCGCCGCCCAGTCGGCGTCGCTCATCACCGAGGACCGGGAGCCGGTACTCGCGGCCGTGTTCGACGTCGCGGCGGGCGCCGCCGAGGTGTCCGCCTGGTGCGCTGGGACCTCACGGGTCCGTGCGGTGTCCTGGGGGGCGGTGGAATGGGCGGGGGTGACCCGAACCGGTCCCGTCGAGGGCCGGGGTTCGTCCTTGCGGATAGGGTCCGTGATCGGATCGAACGCCTCGGTGTCGGTCGACGGGTCGTTCGCTGCCGTCAGCGGTGCCTTCGACGGTGTCTCGGCAGCACTGTGCGACCCCGAGCTCATTCGCCTGCTCAGAAGGTCATCGGTCTCGTTCTTCTCGTCTCCAGCCACGTTCCCATTGTCAGCGACGGGTGCCGGAGAGCCCGGGAGGACACGCCCTGAAGCCGGAGATCGCCGAGGCGGCAGGTCCACCGGTGGGGGAGCCCGGTCCCAGCCTGCTCACCGTCAGGGACGCGTCATCCGAACAGCGCGGCGACGATGACGAGGGTGGGCACCGCGAGGACGGTCGTGATGAAGACGGCGTCGCGCATGAGCGCCTCGGACTGCCGGTACTGCATCGAGTAGATGTAGACGTTCTGCGCCGTCGGCAGACTCGAGGTGACGATGATGGCGAAGAGGTCGATGCCCGAGTAGCCGAGCAGGGGACCGCCGATGACCCATGCGACGAGCGGTTGGAGAACGAGCTTGCCGACGGTGATGTAGCTCAGCTGTGAGCGCGTCCCCCTCACCGGCAGCGCCCAGCCGTCCTTGAGGGAGATCCCGAAGGCGAGCAGGGCACCGGGCACCGCGGTCGCCCCGATCATGTCGATGGGTTCGAAGACGAAGCGGGGGAGTTCGAAGCCGGTCGCCGAGGCTGCCACCCCGGCCGCGGCACCGAGGAGGATCGGATTCTTGAGCACCTGGAGGATCGTCGAGTACCAGTGTGTGTCGTGCTTCTTCTTCCCCGCCGCGTCGAGCACGGCCATGCCGATGGGGGCGAGGATGATGAGCTGGAAGAGCAGGACCGGAGCGACATAGCCGACGTCGTGGAGGACGTAGGCGGCGATGGGGATGCCGAGATTGCCGATGTTGACGTAGCTGACCGCCCATGCGGAGAACATCACCTCGCCTGTGCTGCGCTTCCTGATCCAGCGGGTGAGGGCGAAGAGGACGAAGCCGGCGATGAGCGAGGACCCGCCCGTGGCGAGGAGGGCCGAGTTGAAGATGAGCCCGAGGTCGGTCTGGGAGACCGTGACGTAGAGGAGCGTCGGGGTGCCCGCATAGAAGACGAGCTTCGCGATGACCTGCTGACCGGTGGGGCCGAGCACCCCGGAGCGTCCCAGCAGGAACCCGACGAGGATGACCCCGGCGATGACGGCGAATCCTTCGAATACGGCCAGCATGGCTTACCGGTGGTCCTCGCTTCCTGGGGCCTCGGCGGACGGGCAGGGGCGGGTCAGGCGGTCTCGCCGCGGGCGTCGACGGCGAGGTGGGCCGCTCCTGCGGAGGCGGCAGTGACCGTGAGCACCGCAGGCCAGGCGCCGATCTTCTTCGCCAGCGGGTGGGAGAGCCCGAAGCCGCCGAGGTAGCCCAGGCCGAGCGCGGTCGCGGTCGGCCACCCGCGCTTGGCGTACCACGTGCGGGCGGCGTAGGCGCCGGCAGCGGCGAGCACGACGCCGCCGAGGGGCCGGATGCCGGTTTCGCGAGCGGTGAGGAACCCGCCGACGAGGCCGAGGGCGACGAGCGGGGCGGTGGAGACTTCGTGTGCGTCCTTCATGCCCTCCAGTCTAGAGACGCCGTCGGCCCCGCGGTCACGCGGTCTCACGACGAGGAACATCGATCCGCCGCTCAGCCTCCGGAACGACTCAGCCGACGGTGAGTCGGATCACCGAGGCGATGCCGAGCCCGGCGATGAGGCACACCGAGGTGGTCAGGCCGAGGATCGGCCACGGACTCGGCCTGCCGCGCTCGTCGCGGATGGATCCTGACCCGGCCCGGTACCGATGGACCTGGAGGGAGATCACCGCGGCCGCGAGTCCGATGCAGACGACGAAGACGGCGACGGAGAGGACGGGGAAGAGGGTGATCCAGCGGATGAAGAGGAGGCTGACGACCGTCATCGTCAGACTCGTGCGCAGCCACGACTGGGTCGTGCGCTCCGGCTGCAGGCCGGGGTCCTCGTGCGGGGCCAGCCTGGGCGCGCTCACAGCACTCCGGCGAAGACGAGGACGAGCAGTCCCGCTCCCAGTGCCGAGGCGAGGCTGACGATGGGGATGATGAGCGGCAGCGGCAGCGACTGCTTGCGGCGCATCGCCGCTTCGATCCGGTACCACCGGAAGGCCGCTCCGGCGGCGAGGACGAAGCCGATGGCCATGAGCACGATCGACAGCGTCGCCCGCAGGCCCGGGGAGAAGATCTCCCCGGTGAAGGCCTCGACGGCGATGCCGCCGCCGATGAAGGCCAGCGCCGTGCGGATCCAGGACAGGAACGTGCGTTCGTTCGCCAGGGTGAAGCGGGGGTCGGGATCCTCCCCGTCGGGAAACATCCGACGGGCGAGTCGGCCGCGTGCATCATCGGATTCCACGTTCTGAGGATACACGCGCAGGCTCGCCGACCGGGGGCGACGTCCGGGATGAGCGCGGTGCGGCGCCGGGACATCGGCGGCGCAGGCTCGGGGCGAAGGCTGTGTCAGGGCCGCCGGATACGGTGGCACCATCATGGACGATCACCAGCTGGACCAGCGGATCAGGCGCATCACCCGGGCGCCGTTCCGATCGCGCTTCCACCTCCGCGGGGCCGAGCTCGACTATGTCCTCGACCGGGCACCGGAGACCGTGCGAGCGCACGCCGAGGACTTCATCGCCACCCGTCTGGCGCCGGCCCACCCGCCGAAGGACGGCAAGCAGACACCGTGGAAGGGACACCCGGTCTTCCTCGCCCAGCATGCGACGGCGACGTGCTGTCGCACGTGCCTGCAGAACAGCCACGGCATCGCCGCCGGACATGCCCTCACCGAGGCGGAGCAGGCCGACGTCGTCGCCATCATCTGCCGGTGGATCGAACTCGAGGCCGCAGCCGCCCCGCCGAGGCGACCGTCCCCGCAACCGGAGCGGGAGAGGAGGACGCCTCAGCCCACCCTGTTCTGATGTTTCCCGCCCGGCCCGTGCCCTTCGGCCCGTGCCGGTCCCAAGGACCCCGCCGCCCTGCGCTGTCCGCGATCCGGGGTGCCGTGTGGTGGCCGACACACTCTGTCGTAGCATGTCTCCAGACCCGTGTGGGTCGATGTCGACGAAGGAGACGCATGACTGACGGAGCGAGCCAGCCTCCCACCACCGGTGGGGATTCCGGTGCCGATCGCCTCGGCGAGGCCGAGGGCAAGCCGAAATGGAAGATCATCGGTCCCGGACTCGTCGTCGCCGCCACCGGTGTCGGTGCCGCGGACATGGTCGCCACACTCGTCGCCGGCAGCCGTTTCGGGTACGCGCTGCTCTGGGCCGTCATCGTCGGCGTCATCCTCAAGATCGTCCTCGTCGAGGGCGCGGGCCGCTACACCCTGGCGACGGGCAAGACGATCTTCGAGGGCTGGCGGAGCCTCGGTCGGTGGACGACGTGGTACTTCGGGCCCTACATCATCATCTGGGGCTTCGTCTACGGGGCGACCGCGATGAGCTCGGCCGCCCTGCCCTTGGCCGCGCTCTTCCCCATGGTGCCGCTGACGGTGTGGGCGATCGTCATGGGACTCGCCGGCTTCACCATGGTGTGGCTGGGCAGGTACACGGTCTTCGAGCGGATCACCGCGGTGCTCGTGGGCATCATGTTCGTCACCGTCGTCGGACTGGCGATCATCGCCGCCCCGAACATCCCCGAACTCCTCAGAGGACTCATCCCGCTCATCCCCGACGGGGGAGTCGTCTACACGCTCGCGCTCGCCGGCGGCGTCGGCGGCACGATCACTCTGGCCGCCTACGGATACTGGCTGCGGGAGAAGGGATGGATCACGCCGAAGTGGATGCGGGTGATGCGCATCGACAACACGATGGCCTATGTCATGACCGGCATCTTCGTCATCGCGATGCTCATCGTCGGTGCCGAGGTGGTCCGGGCGGCGGGCGTCTCGCTCTCGGCCGGGGACGAAGGGCTCCTCGACCTCACCGATGTCCTCAAGGCCCGCTACGGCGACGTCGTCGGCGTCGGATTCCTCATCGGGTTCTGGGCTGCCTCGTTCTCCTCGATCATCGGTGTGTGGAACGGCGTCTCGCTCATGTTCGCCGACTTCTGGGGGCACATGCGCAAGAAGCCGGCCGGTCACCCCGACACCCTCACCGGGGGCAGGTACTTCAAGTTCTACCTCCTGTGGCTGACGTTCCCGCCGATGCTCCTCTTCCTCCTCGGCAAGCCGATCGGGCTCATCCTCGCCTACGGGGTGCTCGGCGCGCTGTTCATGCCCTTCCTCGCTCTCACCCTCCTCGGGCTGCTCAACGGCAGGCGCGTGCCCAAGCAGTGGGCGAACAAGTGGCACACGAACCTCGCCCTCGGCATCACGGCCCTGCTCTTCCTCATCCTCGGCATCCAGCAGCTCATCGACGCGCTCTCACCCCTGTGGAGCTGAGACTGACGGCACCGGTAGCCGATCTCATCCGAGAACGCCCAGCCACCTCGGCGCTCACCACCGACGCCGCAGGCAACCAGAGGCTCTGACGGTGCTTCGGTGCCCCGGTTCGAGTGTGGAGGTCTGCCGCTAAGCTGGGAGATGACATGGCAGAAGAGAACCTGGCAGGGGCCGAGCAGCACACACGAGACACCGAAGCGCGGAACGCGCAGCAGGGACAGGGCAGAGGTCGATCACGCCGCGGCGGGCCGAAGAAGCGCGGCCGCGGACGGGGTCGCACCGGCGCTGAGCACCGTGAGCGCCGCGCCCGCCTGCGCGAGGCCCGCGCGGCCCACCCCGTCACCGTCACCTACCCGCCGGAACTGCCCGTCAGTGCGGCCAAGGATGAGATCGCCGAGGCGATCCGCGACAACCAGGTCGTCATCATCGCCGGTGAGACCGGTTCGGGCAAGACGACGCAGCTGCCGAAGATCTGCCTCGAGCTCGGTCTCGGCGACGAGGGGATGATCGGCCACACGCAGCCGCGGCGCATCGCCGCACGCACCGTCGCCGAGCGCATCGCCGACGAACTCGGCGAAGACCTCGGCGGCACGGTCGGCTATCAGGTCCGCTTCACGGCGCAGGTCGCCGACGAGACCCGCGTCAAGGTGATGACCGACGGCATCCTCCTCTCCGAGCTCTCGCGGGACAAGCTCCTGCGCGACTATGAGGTCATCATCATCGACGAGGCGCACGAACGCAGCCTCAACATCGACTTCCTCCTCGGCTACCTCAAGGAGGTGCGGAGGAAGCGGCCCGACCTCAAGATCATCATCACCTCGGCGACGATCGACCCCGAGTCCTTCGCCGCCCACTTCGACGATGCCCCGATCATCGAAGTCGAAGGCCGGACCTACCCCGTCGAGGTCCGCTACCGGCCCCTGACCGACGAGACCGCCGACGACGACGTCGACGGTCCCGGCGAATCCGGGGACTATGAGGCCGGGGCCGAGGACCAGATCGAGGGCATCATCTCAGCCGTCGACGAGCTCAGCGCCGAGGATCCCGGTGACATCCTCGTCTTCCTCTCCGGGGAACGGGAGATCCGCGACACTGCCGACGCGCTCGAGGCGCACCTGCGGAAATCGCAGCGACTGCGCGACTGGGAGGTCATCCCGCTCTTCGCCCGGCTCTCTGCCGGCGAGCAGCAGAAGGTGTTCAAGCCGCACACCAGGCCGCGCATCGTGCTCGCCACGAACGTCGCCGAGACCTCCCTGACTGTGCCCGGCATCAAGTACGTCATCGACGTCGGCACCGCCCGGATCTCCCGGTATTCGAACCGCACCCGCGTGCAGCGGCTGCCGATCGAGCGGATCTCGCAGGCGAGCGCGAACCAGCGCAAGGGACGGTCGGGCAGAACGAGCGAGGGCATCTGCATCCGCCTCTACTCGGAGGTCGACTTCGCATCCCGGCCCGAGTTCACCGACCCGGAGATCCTGCGCACCAACCTCGCCAGCGTCATCCTCCAGATGGCCGACCTCGGATTCGCCTCGAGCGACGAGGAGATCCTCGGCTTCCCGTTCCTCACTCCGCCCGATGCCAAGGCCGTCCGCGACGGGCGCACACTGCTCACCGAACTAGGTGCCCTCGAGGCGGACAAGACCGGCTCGATCAGGGTCACTCCTACCGGCCGGAAGCTCTCGGTCCTGCCCATCGACCCGAGGCTCGCACGCATGGTCATCGCCGGCGCCGAGGCGGGTGTCGGGGGAGAGGTCCTCGTCATCGTCGCGGCTCTCTCCATCCAGGATCCGCGTGAACGTCCCGCCGAGGTGCGGGCTGCCGCCGATGAGAAGCACGCCCGTTTCGTCCACCGCGGCAGCGACTTCCTCTCCTACCTCAACCTGTGGAACTACCTCGAGGACTCGCAGGCGGCGATGTCGTCGTCGAAGTTCCGCCGTCAGTGCAAGGCCGAGTTCCTCAACTTCGTCCGCATCCGCGAATGGCAGGACCTCGTCGGTCAGCTCCGGTCGCTGCTCGGTTCGGCGGGCATCCGCGTCGAGCGTCCGAGCTGGCGCCAGCACGCAGCCGATGACAGTCGTGCCGGTGGGGGCCGACGTGCCGACGGAGCCGACTCCGACGAGGAGGTCTCAGCAGACTCCCGCCGAGGCGGGGGCCGGGAGACCGAGGATACGCGCGGACACCGGGGAGGGACCGCCTCGGCGAGGCAGGGATCGACCGCCCGGACAGCGCAGGGAAAGATCGGGTTCGCCGAGCTCACGGCGGCGAAGAAGCAGGCGAAGAAGGCCCGCGGCGGGGTCGAGGCCGGACGCGGTGCCGATGCCGCGGCGATGAAGCTCGACCCGACGGCCGTGGCCATTCACCGCGCTCTCCTCACCGGTCTGCTCTCGATGATCGGGTCCCGGTCGGAACGGCTGGGGGACTACCAGGGGGCACGCGGCACGCGGTTCGCGATCTTCCCCGGATCGGGCCTGTTCAAGGTCAACCCGGACTTCGTCATGGCCGCCGAACTCGTCGAGACCTCCCGCCTATGGGCGCGCACGGTCGCCGCGATCGAACCCGATTGGGTCGTCGAGGCCGCCGGGGACCTCGTGAGCCGGCAGCACTCGGACCCACACTGGTCGACGAGGGCCGGATCGGCGATGGTCTACGAGAAGATCGCGCTCTACGGGGTCACGCTCATCAGCGACCGTCGGGTCGGGTACGGGACGATCGACGCCGCAGCGGCCAGGGACATGGTCATCCGCAAGGGACTCATCGACGGCGACTGGCGCGAGAGGTTCGGGTTCGAAGACCACAACGCTGCCGTCATCGAGGAGGCCGAGGAGCTCGCGTCGCGTACCCGCAACCGTCGTGTGCTCGACCAGGACGATGCCCTCTTCGAGTTCTTCGATGAGCGCATTCCCGCCACGATTACCTCGGCGGCGGACTTCCGGTCGTGGTGGAAGGGTCAGAAGCGCCGCGATGCGCACCTGCTCGACCTCACGACCTCGGTGCTGCTCAGCGACGACAGCGAATCGCTGACCGCTTCGGTGGCCGAGGACTACCCGATGGAATGGGAGCTCGCGGACGGGACGACGGCGAAGCTGCGGTACTCGTTCGATCCCGGCTCGAGCGAGGACGGGGTGACCGTCGAGATCCCGGCGAGCGCTGTGCCCGTCGTCGACCCCGACGAGTTCAGCTGGCAGGTTCCGGGGCTGCGCGAAGAGCTCGTCGCCGCCTACATCCGGTCGCTGCCGAAGGCCAAGCGGCGCTACTTCGTGCCCGCGCCCGACGTCGCCCGCGACATCCTGCCCTCGCTCACGCCGTATCAGGGCAGCCTGCCCGAGGTCCTCGCCGCGCATCTGAGCGAACGCGCCGGCGGGGGAGGGCTGCAGGACCTCGTCCCGATCACCGTGAGTGCCGATGACTTCGACCGCGACCGGATCCCCGCCCATCTGCGCATCCGCTTCCGCCTCGTCGACGGGACGACGACCGTCGGGCTCGGCGACGACCTCAGCGCCCTGACGACGCAGGCGAAACCGGCTGTGAGGAAGGCCCGAGCCAAGGCGTCGCCGTTCGCGGAGAAGCGGGGACTGACAGGGTGGAGCGTCGGCGACCTGCCCGATCCTGATGCCGCCGAGGCGGGGGTCGTGCCCGGACTGACCGACCGCGGAGACAGCGTCGACCTTGTCGCCTTCGACACGGTCCTGCAGGCGCGGATCGCGAGCAGGGAAGCGGTCATCACGCTGCTCGCCCGACGCACAGGAGAGACGCTGAAGTACCTGCAGGACGGCCTGACGACGGAGGAGAAGCTCGTCCTCGCCGGGCATCAGAAGCGCTCGGACGAACTGCTCACCGCCCTCGTCCGATCAGGGGTGCGCGGAATCGTCGAATCCGAGATCGGGCCGGCGGAGTCCGCGTGGGTCGGCGACGAGGCGGAGTTCGCTCGGGTCGAGACGGCGGTGAATGCGCAGCTCATCGAAGCGACGACGAAGCTCCTGCCCTCCCTCATCACGGCGCTGAGGCGAGCGACGGAGTTGGACAGACTCGTCTCGAACTCCTCGTCGCTGGCGATCCTGTCCAACCTCGCCGACGTCCAAGCGTGGGCGGCTTCGCGGGTGAGTGCGGCGGCGATCGCGGCGATGACCCCGCAGATGGTGGCAGCACTGCCGAAGTGGGTGGAGGCGGAGAAGGTGCGGATCGGGGCGATGGTCGATTCGCCGATGCGTGATCGTCAGCTCATGGATCGGGTCACCGGGAGCGCCGAGGCGGTGGCGAAGAAGATCGCCAACCGCTTCCCCGGACTGGGGCAGGCGGCGTGGGAATGGTGGCTCGTCTCTGTGCCGAGCCCCTGGCGCGACGTCCTCGTCCAACTCGAAGAGCTGAGAGTCAGCCTCTATGCGAACTCGCTCGGCACCACCCACCCGGTCTCCGAGAAGCGGATCGCGAAGGCCCTCGCGCAGCTGTAGGTCGCTGCGGGGCGGGGGCGAAGCTCCGGGAAGGACGTTCTAGAGTGAGGCACCGGTGAAGAACCCGCCGAGGAGCCACCAGAGGGGGAGGGCACCGGCGGAGACCAAGGCGCCCGCCGCCCACCAGATGCGCCACCGCCACGTCCGGCGCCGTGAACCGACGAAGAGACAGACGAGGTAAACGATGACGCAGAATGCGCCGGAGAGGCTGAGCAGGACGAGTCCGGCAGCCTCCCATCCCGATGTCCCGAGGTCGAAGACGTACTTCGTGATCTGGGCGATCGACAGGGAGAAGAGGATCGCCATGCCGAGCAGCGGCACTCCGAGGACCCCTGCGATGATGAGCGGCAGGGCTTTGAGCCACCGCTCCTTCGGTTCCGACCGGCCGGCGTAGTCAACGTATTCCTCAGTCATCGACACTCAGCATAGACACCCAGTTCGGCAACTCGCTGGAAGCAGACCGAGCATCCGAGCTTCCGCGGTGAGCTTCAACGACGCCGCCGCTGCCTCGGCGCCACTGTGACTGATCGGACAGGGACTCGGCGGGCGATCGGCGGTAGGATATTTTGGTGACTTCTGGCCGATATTCCGACAAAGAGATCCGGACGCAGGCGGCACGCCGCCGCACGTTCGCCGTCATCTCCCACCCCGACGCGGGCAAATCGACGACCACCGAGGCGCTCGCCCTCCACGCGCGGGCGATCGGTCAGGCCGGCGCCACCCACGGAAAGGCCGGCCGCCGCGCCACCGTCTCCGACTGGATGCAGATGGAGCAGGACCGCGGGATCTCGATCTCCTCGGCGGCCCTCCAGTTCGAGTACCGCGATGCCGTCTTCAACCTCGTCGACACCCCCGGCCACGCCGACTTCTCCGAGGACACCTACCGTGTGCTCTCCGCCGTCGACTGCGCCGTCATGCTCATCGACGCCGCCAAAGGCCTCGAGTCGCAGACGATGAAGCTCTTCGAAGTCTGCGCCCACCGGAACATCCCGATCATCACCGTCGTCAACAAGTGGGACCGTCCCGGACTCGATGCGCTCGCCCTCATGGACGAGGTCCAGCAGCGCACCGGCCTCCTTCCCACCCCGATCACGTGGCCCGTCGGCCAGTCCGGTGACTTCCGCGGCGTCCTCGACCGGATCACCGGCGAGTACACGAAGTACACCCGCACCGACGGCGGCGCGACGATCGCCGGCGAGGAGACCTTCGCCCCCGAGGCCGCAGCCGAGCTCGAGGGGGAGGCGTGGACGACGGCCGTCGACGAATCCGAGCTCCTCGACATGGAGGATCAGAACCACGACCAGGAGACATTCCTCGCGGGGAAGTCGACCCCGGTGATGTTCGCCTCGGCGGTGCTCAACTTCGGCATCCACAAGCTGCTCGACACCCTTGTCGACCTCGCCCCCGCCGCCGAGGCGCGCGAGGACAAGGACAGCGCCCCGCGCGACGTCGCCGCCCCGTTCTCCGGATTCGTCTTCAAGGTCCAAGCCGGCATGGATTCGAACCACCGTGACCGCCTCGCCTACATCCGCGTGTGCTCCGGTGTCTTCGAACGCGGCAGTGTGCTCACCCATTCGGCCACGGGCAAGCCGTTCGCGACGAAGTACGCCCAGCAGGTCTTCGGCCGCGACCGCGACGTCGTCGACGAAGCCTTCCCCGGTGATGTCGTCGGCCTCGTCAACGCGAGCGCCCTGCGCGTCGGCGACTCCCTCTACCTGGACAAGAAGGTCGAGTTCCCCGGGATCCCGACGTTCTCGCCCGAGCACTTCATGGTCATCCGCGCGAAGGACTCCTCGAAGTACAAGCAGTTCCGCCGCGGCATCGAACAGCTCGACCACGAAGGCGTCATCCAGGTTCTGCGCTCGGACCTGCGCGGTGACCAGGCACCCGTGCTCGGCGCGGTCGGACCGATGCAGTTCGAAGTCGCCGAGGACCGGATGACGAACGAGTTCAACGCCCCCTGCTCGCTCGAACGACTCAACTTCTCCCTCGCCCGGCGCACGACACCCGAATGCGTGCCGACGCTCGCCCGCGAACGCAACGTCGAGGTGCTCAGCCGCTCCGACGGCGAACTCCTCGCCCTGTTCTCCGATCGCTGGCGCCTCCAGGGCGTGGAGAAGAACCATCCCGACCTCGTCCTCGAACCGCTCGTCGTCAGCTGATCGAGGACCGCGGACGCCGACTCCGCGGTTTTGACGAAGTCACTAAGATTGACAATCGAGTCCGCGCGCACGCGGACACCGCCGGGCTCACCCGGCACCCGGGGAGACCCGAGAGGACTGAAGGAGAATTCGTGGGAACGAAGAAGATTCGAGTCGCCATTGCCGGTCTCGGCAACTGTGCCTCGTCCCTGATCCAGGGTGTGGAGTACTACCGCGATGCGGCCCCGGGGACGAAGGTGCCCGGACTCATGCACGTGGAATTCGGGGACTATCACGTCGGTGACATCGAATTCGTCGCGGCCTTCGACGTCGACGGCAAGAAGGTCGGCGCCGACATCGCTGAGGCGATCACGGCCAGTGAGAACAACACCATCACCCTCGCCGAGGTTCCCCCGACCGGTGTGTCCGTCCAGCGTGGTCCCACCCTCGACGGTCTCGGCCAGTACTACCGTGAGACTATCGTCGAATCCGACTCCGAGCCCGTCGACGTGGCGCAGGCGCTGCGTGACGCAGAGGCCGACGTCCTCGTCTGCTACCTGCCCGTCGGTTCGCAGGAGGCCACCGAGTACTACGCGCAGGCCGCGATCGACGCGAAGGTCGCCTTCGTCAACGCTCTCCCCGTCTTCATCGCCGGGACGAAGGAGTGGGACGAGAAGTTCCAGGCCGCGGGCGTGCCCATCGTCGGCGATGACATCAAGTCCCAGATCGGTGCGACGATCACCCACCGGGTGATGGCGAAGCTCTTCGAGGACCGGGGCGTCGTCCTCGACCGCACCTACCAGCTCAACGTCGGCGGCAACATGGACTTCAAGAACATGCTCGAGCGCCAGCGCCTCGAGTCGAAGAAGATCTCGAAGACCCAGGCCGTGACCTCGAACACCGGCGCCGAGCTCTCAGCCCGCGACGTCCACATCGGACCGAGCGACTACGTCGAATGGCTCGACGACCGCAAGTGGGCGTTCGTCCGCCTCGAGGGCCGCAACTTCGGCGATGCCCCCGTCTCGCTCGAGTACAAGCTCGAGGTGTGGGATTCGCCGAACTCGGCAGGCGTCATCATCGACGCAGTGCGTGCGGCGAAGATCGGCCTCGATCGCGGCATCGGCGGAGCGCTCATCTCCGCCTCCTCCTACTTCATGAAGTCCCCGCCCGAGCAGAAGAACGACGATGCCGCCCACGAGGCGGTCGAAGCGTTCATCCGCGGCGACATCGAACGCTGACCGCAGCCCCCGAAGGACGGGGCGCGAGGCCGAAGCCGGTCACACCACGGGTGTGGCCGGCTTCGTCGTCTCAGCCCCGTCCACCCGCCATGCGAGACCCGGTGGGAACAACGGAAGCTGTCGGTGGGCTGGTATCTTTCTCAGTGACCGCGATCACGTGGCCGACCGGCCGCCGATCACGGTAACCGACCGTGCGCACCCGCGCCGAGCACCGCCGACCGACCGAGGAGCACCCCATGTCGACCACCACCGCCGACACCGGAAAGGCAGCCGGCAGCCCTGACCGCCTCAGCTGGCTGATGAAGGTCCTCGTCGTCATCGAGAAGGCCGGCAACAAGCTGCCGCACCCGTTCTGGCTCTTCCTCTCGCTCGCCGTCATCGTCATGATCCTCTCCGCGATCTTCTCCGCGACCGGGCTGAACGCGGTCAACCCGGCAACTGGGGAGACGGTGACCGTGACGAACCTCTTCACCACGGAATCCCTGCGCGAGATCGTCGGGGGAGCGGTGATGAACTTCGTCACCTTCCCACCGCTGGGTCTCGTCATCATCGTCCTCCTCGGCGTCGCCGTCGCCGAGCAGTCCGGGCTCATCCCGGCGATGCTTCGCGGCACCATCGCCGGCGCCTCGCCGAGGTGGATCACCTTCATCGTCGCCCTGGCCGGCACCGCCTCGTCGATCGCCTCCGACGCCTCGTACATGATCATGATCCCGCTCGGCGGGCTCGCCTTCCGCGCCGTGGGCCGCAACCCGATGCTCGGCTGCATCGTCGCGTATGCCGCGACCTCCGGCGGGTACTCCGCGGCCCCGATGGTCAATGCCATGGACACCGTCCTCGGCGGTCTCTCCACCTCGGCGGCGCAGATCATCGACCCCGAGTACGTCGTCAGCCCGGTCGCGAACTTCTACTTCAACTTCATCTCGATGTTCGTCGTCGCCGGGGCGATCACCCTGGTCACCGAGCTCCTCCTGTCCAAGCGCGCCGACGCGATGGAGCTCGACCCCCTCGATGAGGACGATCCGGAGGCCTTCGATGTCAAGATGGCCCTCGACGCGAAGGAGAAGCGCGGTGTGCTCTTCGCCGTCATCACCATCGTCGTCTGCGCCGCGATCCTCTTCTTCCTCGCCCTGCCCGCCGATTCGTTCCTCCGCGACGAGGCAGGCGGCTTCGGACCCGAATCCGGGCTCATGGCAGGCATCGCCGCGATCATCGGCTTCGGCTTCTTCATCGTCGGCATCGTCTACGGCTACGCGACCGGTTCGATCACGAAGATCACCGAGATCCCGGAGATGATGGGCAAGGGCCTGCTGCCCTTCGTCCCCGTCATCGTCCTCTTCTTCGCCGCCAGCCAGTTCCTCGCCCTGTTCAAGATGTCGAGCCTCGGCGAGATCCTCGCGATCCGCGGGGCGGACTTCTTCGGCTCGCTCGACACCTCGACGTTCGTCATCCTCCTCGGCGGCTGGCTTCTCGTCGCCCTCGGCGCCCTCTTCCTCACCTCCGGCTCCGGTCTGTGGACGCTCATGGCTCCCGTCCTCGTGCCGATGTTCATGCTCCTGTCGATCTCCCCGGAGACGACGCAGGCCCTCTACCGGATCGGCGATTCGACGACGAACATCATCTCCCCGATGTCGCCGTACTTCGTCGTCGTCCTCGGCTTCATCCAGCGCTACAAGCGCGACGCCGGCATCGGCACGCTCCTGTCGTTCACGATCCCGCTCTCGTTCACGATGTTCCTCTTCTGGGGCCTGCTCTTCTTCCTCTGGTGGTTCACCGGCCTCCCATGGGGACCCGGTGCGGCCATGCACTACCAGATGAACTGACGTCCCCCGCAGAGGGAGAAAGTGAGGAATACGGCCGAATCGCCCAGCGTTACAATCACACAACGCTCTGTCGCCCGACCCTGCGGTCACAGTTGCCATCCAGGTGTGACGGCTAGACTTGAGCGTGATGTTCGATTCGCGCGACGACCGGTCTGCGCGACCCGCATACTCAGATCGAAAGGATCTCGACCGTGAGTAACCCCATGATGGACCGCACCATCAGAGAAGGCGTCCAGGCGGGACGCAACCAGCAGCCCGTCATGACCGACCAGCAGCTCAACGACCTCTTCAACCAGCCGGCAGCGGAGAACCGCAACACCGGCCGCCCCGTCGACGACCGGGCGATGACCTACGACGACGTCATGATGAAGACGGGCGTCCTCTTCGCCATCCTCCTCGCCGGCGCCGTCCTCGGTTGGTTCGTGCCCGTGCTCGCCTTCCCGGCGATGCTCATCGGCCTCGTCCTCGGCCTCGTCAACGCATTCAAGCGGGAACCCAACAAGGGCCTCATCATCGGCTACGCCGCGTTCCAGGGAGTCTTCCTCGGCGGCATCTCGATGATCTTCGAGACCCAGTTCTCCGGCATCGTCCTCCAGGCGGTGCTCGCGACCCTCTGCGTCTTCGGCGTCATGCTCGCCCTCTTCAAGTTCAAGGGCGTGCGCTACGGCTCGAAGATGATGAAGTTCATGATGATCGCCGTCGGCGGCTACGCGATCTTTTCGCTCATCAACTTCGGTGTCGCGATGTTCACCGGCACCGGCGGCGCCCGCGCCATCGAGATCAACATCATGGGCATGACGATGCCGCTCGGCGTCATCATCGGCATCTTCGCGACGATCCTCGCCGCGATGACCCTCATCGCCGACTTCCAGATGGTCGAAGAGGGCGTCAAGCAGCGCATCCCCGAGAAGTACTCGTGGCTGTGCGCGTTCTCCCTCATGACCACCCTCATCTGGCTCTACATCGAGATCCTGCGTCTCATCTCCTACTTCAGGAACTGACGCAGGGGCGTCGCAGTGCCTGCGGCGCCTATGATTGAGCCATGAACTCGCAGACGGCGGACCTCGACACCGAGGTCCGCCGTCTGCGTGTGCGCATCATCGGGCTCACCTCCGCCCAGCTCGCCGAGGCAGGGGAGGGGTCGACGACGTCGCGTCGGGACTCCATCGCCGAGGCGCTCGCCGAGTTCTCAGCGATCGGCTCGAATGGTCGCGCGGTTCCCGATCTCGGAGACCAGAGTCTCGCCGACCAGGTCGTCGTCCTCATCGAGACCGGCAGACGGCGAGCAGAGATGCTCGATTCCGCATCGCGCGAACAGGTGCTCGGCCGCCTCCTCGACGCCGCAGTGGACCTGCGCCGGAGACTGGCGTAGGCCATGACCGATCGCCGACCCTTCGTCTTCGCGCTGGCCGGAGCGGTCGCCGCGCTGACCTACTTCGGCTCCTCGGAATTCCTCGCCGGGATCCTCTCGCTCACCTCGGCGCCGCTGCTCGTCCTCGGGCAGACGATCATCCCGCTCGTGCCCACAGCCCTCATCAAAGCGGCCATCGCGCTCTTCGGGACGGGTGACAAGCTCGCCCTCGTCATCACCATCGCCGTCGTCGGCGTCCTCATCGGCGGTCTCATCGGGTGGCTCGGCGCGCACCATCGCAGCCTCTCCCTCGTCCTCCTCATCGGGTTCGGAGCCCTGCCGGTCGTCCTCCAGCTCACCACCGGAGGGACGCTGGTCGGCGCGCTGCCTGCGCTCGTCGGGATCGGCCTCGGCTGTGCGACGTATCTCGGGTTGCTCCGCCTCGGCAGGGCGGACCACCGCACCGAACGGGTTTCTGTGCCTCCCGCCATGGTCCCGGCATCCGCGAAGACCGGTGGGTCCGCGGAGACCGTCGAGCGTACGGACACAGCCGAGGTTTCGGGGGCCGTCGAACAGGCGGACACGGCCGACGGTCCCGACCGGCGGCTGTTCCTCGGCATTGCCGCGGGGCTGAGCGCGATCGGGGTCGCGGCGATCGCGGCCGGACAGTCCGCAGCGGTCCTCGCGCGGAACGCGGCAGGTACGGTGGCGAACCTGGTGCTGCCACGACCGGCCGCCTCGGCGCCACCCATCCCCGCGGGAGCGGACCTCGAGATCGACGATCTCGCCCCGATCGTCACACCCAACGCGGACTTCTACCGGATCGACACTGCGCTCGTCCCACCCGCCGTCGACGCGGCGACGTGGTCGCTGCGGATCCACGGAATGGTCGAGCGGGAGGTGACGCTGACGATGGAGGAACTGCTCGCGCTGCCCCTCGAGGAGCACTACGTCACGCTCACCTGTGTGTCGAACGAGGTCGGCGGGGACCTCGTCGGCAACGCGAAATGGCTCGGCTATCCGGTGAGCGAACTCCTCGCCCGGGCCCGGCCGAAGCAGGGGGCGGACATGGTGCTCTCGGGCTCCGACGACGGCTTCACCGCCTCGACCCCGCTCGAGGTGCTCACCGACGATCGCGCGGCGCTGCTCGCCGTGGGGATGAACGGAAAGCCGCTGCCCCGCGACCACGGATATCCCGCGCGCCTCGTCGTCCCCGGCCTCTACGGGTTCGTCTCGGCGACGAAATGGGTGACGAGTCTCGAGGTCACCCGGTTCGCCGACAAACAGGCGTACTGGACGACCCGGGGCTGGTCGACCCACGGACCGGTGCTCGTCGCCTCCCGGGTCGACGTGCCGCGGGCAGGTGCCCGGGTGCCGGCGGGCAATGGGCAGGTCGTCACCGCCGGCATGGCCTGGGCCCAGCACACCGGGATCGGGCAGGTCCAGGTGCGCCTCGACAACGGCGACTGGCAGACGGCCGATCTGAGCGAAGATCTGAGCGTCGATACGTGGCGGCAGTGGCGGCACGTCTTCACCGACGTCGCACCCGGCAGCCACACGGTGACTGTGCGGGCCATCGACAAGGACGGCACCGTGCAGATCTCCGACCGCAGGCCCGCGATCCCCGGCAGCGCGACGGGCCTCCACGACCGAGACTTCATCGTCGAGTGAGAACGGCGGGCGGCGGGCGGGCCTCTCGGCACCGACGCGGTGAACCGACAAAAACGCGGTTAGCACACCGCGTTTTTGTCGGTTCACCGCGTCGATGGCTGTCCTGCCGCCGAAATCGTCGCCGAGGCGGGGCTCAAGGGGAGCGACAAGTGTTCGCACGGGTTCATACGCCAAATACGGTAAATACGGTAAAATACGGAGTGCGGTCACGAACTCCCGACGATGAGCAGGTCAGTCATGACGATCACCATCCCTCCCGCCTCGGCGAGCAGCGGCGAATCACCCTACCGGCCGGGGTTCGGGACGACGCCGCCCGTCGCCGTCGGACGCCAAGCTGAGGTCAACGCATTCGCCAGGGCGCTCGACCAGCGTGGGGGAGCGGGACGGACCGTGTTCGTCACCGGTCAGCGCGGAGTCGGCAAGACGGTGCTGCTCAACATCTTCGAGGACGTCGCCGAGTCGCGGCAGTGGCTCACGGTGCGCGAACAGGCCTCGCCCGGATTCGTCGGCAGGCTCACCGGGGCGAGGCTGCCTGAGGCGCTCGAGGCGCACGATGCCCATGAGACGACGAAGTCCAAGGTCGTCGGCATCACCCTGCCGGCAGGGGCCGGGGGACTGACTACTCGGACCGAGACGACGAGCGCCCTGCAGCCGGACTTCCGGCACCACCTGATGAAGGTGCTCGAACTCCTCGACGCGCACGGCACGGGGCTCGTCATCTCCCTCGACGAGGTCCACCGCTCGAACCTCGACGAGTTCCGCGCCGTCACCGATGCCGTCGCCTATGCTATGTCGCAGGAGGCGCCGCTCGCGTTCGTCGCCGCGGGCCTGCCGGCGAGCATCGACACTATCGTCAACGACGAGGTCTCGACCTTCCTCCGACGCGCGAGTCGGATCAACCTCGGCAGCTTCACCCCGGACGAGACGGCGCTCGCCCTCCGCCTGCCGGCCGAGGAGTCGGGCAAGAGGTTCGACGCGCAGGCGCTCGCCCTCGGCACCGAGGCCTCGCTCGGGTATCCGTACATGGTCCAGATCATCGGAGACCTGGCTTGGCGGGAGTCAGCCGACGCCGAGGTGATCACCGCCGACCACGTCGAGGCCATCATCGGCGAGGCCAAGGAGATCCTCATCCAACAGATCTACGAACCCACCCTGGCCGCCCTCACCCCGGGTGCCCGGCGCTATCTCAACGCGATGGCCGCCGACGACCGGATCTCCCACACCGGGGAGATCGCCGAACGTCTCGGAGCGAAGAAGCAGACGGCCAACGACTACCGGCGGATGCTGCTTGCGCATGGCGTCATCGAGTCTCCCGCCCACGGCCTCGTTCGCATCGTCATCCCGCACCTGCGCGACTATCTCCTCGAGCAGACGCGTGGGCACTGAGCCCGCGCCGACCGAGGGGGTCGGGCAGAGCGCCCGGGCCGCCCCGGATCAGAGAAGTTCCGACCTACTGCCAGTTCTTCGCGTCCGTGACGCAGAAGGGATGACCGGCCGGGTCGATGAGGACCGTCCAGGTCTCGCCCGGCTGCGGTTCGGCGCGGGTGGCACCGAGTTCGACGCACCTGGCGACGGCGGTCTCGATGTCGTCGGCGGCGAGGTCGAGGTGGAACTGCTTGTGCCCGTCGTCGGGCCAGTCCGGTCGCTTGTAGTCGGGGATCGTTCCGATGCCCAGGGCGTGGCTCGGTCCCTTGAGCATCGCGTAGTTCTCGTCCGAGTAGACGATGGGCCAGCCGAGGACAGCGGTCCAGAACTTCCCGAGCTCGGCGGCGTCGGGAGCGTCGAGGGTGACCATCGCGAGGCTGGCCACCGGTGAGGTCGAAGAATCGGAGGAGGCTGTGTCTGTCTGTGTGTCGGTCATGTCTGCCATTCTTGTGTCATGGACGACGTCGCCGCTAGGAAAAACCCGCCAGGTGCGGAGGCCGGCGTCGGTGTCGCCGATCCCGGGCCGCCGGAGCACATGCTCGGTCGAGTGCTCCGGCCCAGTGAGTTGCTCGATCACGCGCGCTACCGCGTCGCCGATCCCGCCGAGGCGTTGCAGCCGTGGATCGAACGCTACTGGTCGGTGAGGTGGGACCTCGAGCCGGGGGAGCGCTACCGTGCGGCGACGGTGTCCGAACCCGCAGTCAATCTCACCGCCGAATGGGGCGACCTGCGCCGAGCCGGCATCACCGGCCCGGGACTGTGGGTGACGGGGCCGGTGACGCGCACGCGCTTCGACGTAGAGCTCTCCGGTGTCGGAGGCGTCGTCGGGGTGAAGTTCCGCCTCGGCGGGATGCGTGCGTTCACGACCGGGCGGCCCGCCGATATCCGCGACTCGACCGTCGCAGCGGAGCGGTGGTTCCCCGGGATCGACGCGGAGCTCGCCGTCCCGCATGACCTCAATTCCGCCGCCGAGGTGCTCGATCGTTGGCTGCTCTCCCAGGCACCGGAGATGACGACGGGGTACGAACGTGTGCGTCTGGCACTGGCGGCCATGTCCGATCGGGCGGTGACGAACCTGCGAGCACTCGCCGAGGCGGTCGCGATGAGCGAACGCAGCCTGCAGAGGCTCTTCCTCGACCACTGCGGGGTCGGGGTGAAGCGGATCCTCGTGCGCTCACGGGTCATCGACGCCGTCGCCGCTCTCGACCGCGGCTGGGACGGTTCGCTCGGTGATCTCGCGACGGGACTGGGCTGGTTCGATCAGTCGCACTTCACCGCCGACTTCCTCCGCGTCACCGGGTATCGGCCCACCGAGTATGTCGCGCTGCGGGACCGAGCCCGAGCCGGCAGGAGCGGTTCGGATGCTCCAACAGTGGAACGGTGACTGCGACCGCGTTCCAGCGCCCAGTTCAGCCGCGATGTTCCTGCGTCAGTCCGGATTCTCCATACGCGAGAAGGTCAAGCGGGAGCCGCTCCGAGTCCGGTGGCTGCAGCCCGCATCGCTGTTTCGGCGTCCGCGACAGTGAGCAGGGAGTTGCCCGCAACGATGTGCAAACCGTAGGCATCTTCCAGTGCGACGAGATTGAGTGCGAGCTGCTCGATGCCGATGACAGGGGAGAAGTCTCCTGAATCGGTGCCTGCAGTGAGGACCCTGCGATAGATGTCGAGTTGCCTGGTGAACATGTGCTCGACCATTTCGTCGTGGGCACTTGACGTGCCCGCGAGGACATCGAACTCATAGAGAAGCCGCATGAGCGCGTCGTCAGGCCCGGTCGGCAGTCCTTCGCTGATCGCGGCGGAAAGCTGCCGACGCGGATCATCGAGCTCAGCGATGACAGCTTCTCTGGCATCGCAGAACCGTTCGACGCCTGCGCGGTGCGTCTCGAGCAGCAGCGCATCGAGGTCGTCGTAGTAGTAGAGGATCGCGCCCCGTGTCAGGCCGGCTCGCCGCGCCACATCGGCCAGCGAGACCGATCTCAGGCCAGTCTCGCCGACGGTCTCCAGCGTCGCTGAGATGAGCGCGTCCCGCCGTTGGGATTGGTTCTTAGTCCGTGCCATGGAATGAGACTATCGCGTTCCGCTCTTGACATCGTCGGACCGCGGTGTGAGCCTGGAACCAATTCTTTGACACTAGCGTCAAAGAATAGAACTGACCGTGCAACGATGCATCGAAACGGGGCCGCACATGCTTGACCTTCTGCTCACTGACGCCAAAGTCCGCACCTTCGATCCGAATCTCCCCTGGGCGGAAGCCGTCGGGATTCTCGGTGGTCGAATCGCATTCGTCGGGGCAGCGGATGAGGCTCCGAAGGCGCGAGAGGTCAGGCATCTCGAAGGGCGGTTGCTCACGCCGGGCATCATCGACAGCCATAATCACCTGCTGCTCGGGTTCGACCCGGACGCCGTCAGCCTTGAGGGTGCGGAGACGCTGTCGGAGGTTCGCCGTCGAATTGGCGAACTCGCATCGCAGCGTCCGGAGCTGTCGTGGGTGTGTGCCGAGAACGCTGTCTACTCAGTGGTGGAGAACCGTCGACCCAACGCGGCCGACCTTGCCGGCCTCACGGACCGACCGATCTTCGTCACCACCTACGATCAGCACTCAGTATGGCTCAATGACGCCGCATTGGCAGCGCTCGGAATCAGCGATGGGCGCGACATCGCGTGGGGAAACCCCGAGTTCGGATCCGACGGGCGCCCAACTGGTTGGGTCACCGACTTCTATACCTCGGCGATGACCAGCGCAGGACTCGAAGCGCTGCAACGCGACATTCCCATGTACTCGCCCGATCGGCGGTACCGAAAGCTGCTCGGAAGCCTCGAGATGGCGACACGGTCAGGCATCACCACCGTCGTCGAACCGCAGGTTCCTGTTGCGGAGATCGGGTTGTTCGAACGAGCACTGAGTGAGGACAGGCTCTCGTCGCGGGTCATCGCCGCTCTCTTCCACCCGGTCGATGCCGCACCGGAATTTCGCCAGGACCTGAGAACCGCAGTCCACGATGCCCCACGAACTGACCGTCTCCGCTTCGGGCCGGTCAAGCTCTATGCCGATGATGTCATCGAGCCGCACACCGCGTGGATGCTGGACGACTACGCCAACCGGCCGGGCCACCGTGGACACCCCTCGGCACCGATCGGCGAACTGAGCAAGATCGTCACGGAGCTCGACCGGCTCGGCTTCCAGACGCACACTCATGCCACTGGTGACGGAGGAGTCCGGCTCGCGCTCGACGCCATCGAAGCCGCCACGGTGGCCAATTCGACACAGGATCGTCGTCACGGAATCGTCCACGTCGAGTGCCTCCACCCCGACGATCTGTCTCGATTCGCGTCTCTTGGGGTGACAGCAGCGATGCAGCCGCGCCACGCCTCTCCCGATCTCATCGAGGGAACCTGGATGGAGAATGTCGGCGAGGCGAGATGGGACCGCGCCTGGAGAGTCCGGTCGCTGATGGAATCCGGTGCTCATGTCGCGCTCTCGAGCGATTGGCAGGTCGGGGAGATGGATCCGTTGGTCGGCATCTATTCTGCGCTCACCCGTGCAGGTCTCGACGGCAGGACGTCGTGGACGACTGCCGAGGCCATCACGCTCGATCGAGCGCTGGAAGGCTACACGCGGCAGGGCGCCTGGGCTTGGCATGAGGAGCAGAATCTCGGAGTGATCACGGTCGGGGCGAAGGCGGACCTCGTCGCCTGGTCTGCCGATCTCTACTCTCTCGATGCGGCGGGAATCCTTGAACAACGGGCTGACCTGACGATCGTCGGCGGCGCCATCGTCCATGACGCAATGGCCCCACTCTCGTCCGACTTCCGCGTCGAAGTCGCCGCCAAGACCCGGAGCCAGGCGGCGAGCTGCTCCGGTCACCAACACCACTGACGGAAATCCATCCATCGAATCATCTGGAAGGCAGGACAATGCGAACCGATTCAAAGAAGAACCGTTCGACGAGTGCCGCAACCGAGAGCAACCTCCAGAGGAGTGCTGAAACTGAAGTCGATGGTTCGCGCACTCTGCGCAGACGCCTGCGACTGCGACACATCGTCTTCCTCGGACTCGCGTACATGGCCCCTTTGGCAGTGTTCGACACTTTCGGCATCGTTGCCGAAACGACCGACGGACGTGTGCCCTTGGCATACATCATCATCTTCGCCGCAGTCGTCGTCACTGCGCTGAGCTACGCGAAGATGTCGAAGTACTATCCGCGAGCCGGATCCGCATACACCTACGCCCGGGAGACGATCAATCCTCACGTGGGATTCATGGTGGGGTGGGCCGCTACGCTCGACTACCTTCTGCTGCCGATGCTCAACGCTCTCCTCGCTGCGATCTACATGGGCGCTGTCCTGCCAGAGGTGCCGTCGTGGATCTGGGTGATCTCGACAATCGTGATCTGCACGATCCTCAACGTCGTCGGAGTCAAACTCGCGGCCCAGGTCAATGTCATCCTCGTCGTCGTTCAGCTCGTTGTCGCTGCCGCATTCGTCTTCTTCGCCGTCCGGAACATCATCGTGGGTGCTGGAGGAAGCGAGCTGAGTCTGATGCCCTTCGATCCCAGCGGAGTGCCGACCGGAGCCCTTCTGGGAGGCGCATCTCTGCTCGCTCTGTCGTTCCTCGGGTTCGATGCGGTGACCACGATGTCAGAGGAAGCGGTCAGACCCACGGTCGACATTCCTCGCGCGATCATTGTCATCGTCATCTCTGCCGGCGTGTTCTTCGTCGTGGTCACCTACACCATGCAGGTGCTCTTCCCTGATGTGTCGACGGTCGGTGACATCGTCGGTGCATCGCCGGAGATCGCGAAGTACATCGGTGGTGCGGCGTTCCAGGCGCTGTTCGTCGGCGGGTACATGTTCGCAGTCCTCGGCTGCGGGCTGACCCAACAGATGAGTGCGGCCCGCCTTCTCTACGCCATGGGACGAGACGGGACCTTGCCGGAGCGGGTGTTCGGACGGATCAATCGCAGGTCAGGAGTTCCTGTGGTCAATATCGTCATCATCGCCGTGCTCGCCTCCACGGCAATGTTCCTCGACCTGGAATCGGCGGCCTCGCTGATCAACTTCGGTGCCTACGTTGCCTTCGGAGCGGTCAACCTCTCGCTGATCCTGGCCACGTTCAAGTATCTGCGACCCGCAGGAAGAATCGGCGTGTGGGCAGGATATGTTCTTCCCGGTATCGGCCTCGTCATCAATGTCGCCTTGTGGCTGAGTCTTGACGCGAACGCGAAGATCGTCGGTGTCGTCTGGGCGCTGGGTGGCTTCGTCTTCCTGCTTGTGCGCACCCGCGCCTTCAGAGTCTCGGCACCGACGATGGCCGAGCCGGAACTCGACTGAACGCTTCGGACTCTCCGGCGGCAGATGCTTCGTCTCGGCCGAGACCGAGTGCTCGGTCAGTGCGGACCTCACTCGCCGCCACCGCCTCGACGCTCCAGTCCTGCCGGGCGAGGTCGGGCACGGCGTCGATCATGCGCTCCTCCCAGGACCGACGCCACTGGGCTGGGAACGACCGCCGCAGCAGGTCGACCATGATCGGCACTGCGGTCGAGGCGCCGGGGGAGGCGCCGAGGAGGCCGGCGATCGATCCGTCGGCGGAGACGACGAGCTCGGTGCCCTGTTGCAGGACCCCGATCCGGTGGGGATCGGGGGTGACGAGCTGGGCTCTCTGGCCGGCGGGAATGAGCTCCCATTCATTCGGTCGCGCATTCGGGTAGTACTTGCGCAGCTGTGCGAACTTCTTCGCTGGGCTCGCGGCGAGCTCGCCGATGAGGTAGCGGACGAGGCTGAGATTCTGCAGGCCCGCAGCGGCGACGACGTGGAGGTTGTCCGGTCGCAGGGTGGTGAAGAAGTCGCTGAGGCGACCGTGCTTGAGCAGCTTCGTGCTGAAGGTCGCGAACGGTCCGAAGAGGAGATGCTCCTCATCGTCGACGACCCGCTTGTCGAGATGCGGCACCGACATCGGGGGAGCGCCGACATCGGCCTGCCCGTAGACCTTGGCATTGTGGCGTCTCACCACGGCGGGGACAGAACACCGGTAGAACGCGGCACCGACCGGCAGCACCGCATAGCCCTTGACCTCAGGAACACGGGCCTTCTGCAGCAGCCGCAGCGCGAAGCCGCCCGCGCCGACGAACACCGTTCCCGCCCGGATCGCGAACCGGCTGCCACCGGTCGCAGGCGTCTCGCCGATCGTCCCCGTGACCATCCAGCCGTCACCGTCTCGACTCAGACCGGTGACGGTGTGCCCCGTGAGCACCTCGCCCCCGCCTTCAGCGGTGATGACCGACGTCAATGCCCGGGTGAGGGCACCGAAGTCGACGTCCGTGCCACGGCGGACCCGAGAGGCCGCGACCGAGCCGTCGGGCCCTCTGCCCTCCATCGTCAGCGGTGCCCACGCGGCGATCTCCTCGGCATCCTCCGAGTACTCCATATCGGCGAAGAGCGGATCGGTCCGCAGCGTATCCACCCGCCGGCGCAAGTAGGCGACGTCGCGGTCGCTGAAGACGAGATTCATGTGCGCCGTGCGGTGGATGAACGTCGCAGGATCGACGAGGCCCGCCTCGGCGAGATGCGACCACCACTGTCGGCTGAGCTGGAACTGCCGGGCGATCGCGGCAGGCTTCGTCCCGTCGTTCGGATCGGGCATGTAGTTGAGTTCGCAGAACCCCGAGTGACCGGTGCCGGCGTTGTTCCAGGGGTCGCTGCTCTCGGAGGCGAGGTCGACGGACTTCTCGAGCACGACGATCCGCCACGACGGTTCGAGGACGGCGAGCATCGACCCGAGGGTCGCTGACATGATGCCGCCGCCGATGAGCACGACATCGGCATAGGGGAGAGTCTCGGTTCGCGGTGTGCGGGGCATGGTGTCCTCCATGTCGGATGCAGGTCACGGGCGGGTGTTCCCGGGCCGTACCACCACGATCCTCCCAAACGAATCATCCGTCCAATGAGTGGATCGATGAGTATGATCCGAATATGGATGAAAAACTCGATGCCCTCGTCCCGCATCTCAGGGCACTCGTCGAACTCGCCGATCAGGACGGTCACATGACCGACGCAGCCGCGGTCCTCGGCATCCCCCAGTCGACGATGAGTCGGCGCATCCACGGCCTCGAGGACCACCTCGGCGTCCCGATGGTCGTCCCGCGGGGGCGCACGGTCGGTCTCACTCAGCAGGCCAGGGACCTCGTCGCGGAGATCCGGGCTCCGCTGCGGGAGATCGGGATCGCGATCTCCGACCTCGCCGAGGCGGCCGATCCCGACCACGGCGTCGTCCGCTTCGGCTTCCCCCTGACGATGGGCGCCGGGGTCATCCCCGATCTTCTCGCCGCTTTCAGCGACGCCCATCCCGGGATCCGCCTCGACCTCAAACAGGCCCACGGAGCCGTCCTCGTCGACGACCTGCAGGCGGGTCTGCTCGATCTCGCGATCATCATCCCGCCGCCGAGGGAGCTCGCGCACGAGGTCCTTGCACGTCAGACCGTCGTCGCGACGGTCCCGGCCGACCACCGGTTGGCCCGGCGCCGAATGATCTCCTTGGCCGAACTCGCCGACGAACGGTTCATCGCCAACCCCGAGCCGTACAACCTGCGCACCCTCACCGACGCGTGGTGCCTGGCTGCCGGATTCGTCCCCGAGGTGAAGACCGAGGTGACGGAGTTCTCGACGATCCGCGAATTCGTCAGTCGGGGCATGGGCATCGCCCTCATCCCGCGCAGCGTCCGCCCCATCGAGGGCCTCACCGAGGTGGAGCTGAGGGGAACGCACGTCCGGGAGATCGCGCTCGTCTCCGCCGTCCGCCGGCCCAGCCGGGTCGTCGCGCGGCTGCGCGACTACATCACCGAGGCGGCAGAGGAGTGGGGAGAGGGGTCTGCGTCCTAGCCCCGCCACTCCTTCGCCGCGCTCACGGTGCGGAAGGACCGGACGAGGGCGAGAGTGGCAGGGGATTGAACGCGTTCAGCGAGTTTGGCGAGGAGGATCCGCCGCGGTGCCGGATTGCCGCGGATCGCGACGACCCTGACGTCGGGTCCGTGCGCGCGCACCGCCAGCCGCGGGGCGACTGCGACGCCGAGACCTGCCGAGACCATGCCGAGCAGCTCCGGGTAGTCGTTGGCCTCGAAGACGATGTCCGGGTCGAACCCGGCATCCCGGCAGATCCGCTCGAGCACTGAGGCGACCGGGTGCGAGGATCGGGTGATCCATCGGTCGTCGGCGACCTCCTCGAGATCGACGATGCGTCGGCGCGCCAGACGGTGCCCGGCCGGCAGCAGGAGCATCGTCGGCTCCTTGAGCAGTGTGGTCTGCACGGGGATGTCCTGCCCGATCGGCGCCCACGGATAGTCCCAGAGTGTCGCGAGGTCGACCTCCCGGCGCTCGAGTGCCTCCCCGATGCGGTCGAGGCGGTAGCTGCGCACGGTGACCTCGACATCGGGGTGGAGGTCATGGAAGTGGAGGAGGACCTTCGGCATCACCGAGGCGGCGAAGGTCGGGAACGTCGCGATCCGCACTTCGCCGCGGTCGAGCTGTGCGAAGGCCTCCATGTCGTTGCAGGCGGCTGCGAGTGCGTTGTCGATCGTCATCGCGTGCGCGGCGAGCTTGAGACCCGCATCGGTCAGGCGCATCCCTTTCGGGTGCCGGACGACGAGCGGAAGGCCGACTTCGCGTTCGAGCTTGCTCATCTGCTGCGACACCGCCGAGGTGGAGAGCGCGAGCTCATCGGCGGCCGCGGAGAGGCTGCCTGTCCGAAACACGAGAAGCAGGAGGAGGAGTCGATCGACGCTGTACGGCGCTGAACTCATGGTTTAAGCATAGCTTAGATCGAGGTAACAAAGTGTTGATTGAACTTAATCATGCTGCGTGACACCGTGAATCGAAAGCCGCATCACCGCGGCGTCGGATTCAGGAGACACACGTGAACGGTCAACTCCACGGACAGTGGTATCGGGGCGGCACATCGAAGTGCTGGCTCTTCATGGGCGATGAGATGCCCGCGGATCGAGCCCAGATCGCGACCGCCCTCGCGGCGGTTTTCGGGTCGGGCGACGACCGGCAGCTCAATGGGGTCGGGGGTGCCTCCTCGACGACGTCGAAGGCGGCGATCATCTCGCCCTCGGCGATCCCGGGCATCGACATCAGCTATCTCTTCGCCCAGGTCGGGATCGGGCAGACCGCGGTCGAGTTCACGTCGAACTGCGGCAACTGCGCCTCGGCCGTCGCGCTCTTCGCGATCCAGAACGGGCTCGTCCGTGCTGGCGGAGACGTGACCGAGGTGAGGATGATCAACGAGAACACCCGATCCGTCCTCGTCGCCGAGGTGGCCACCCCTGGTCGGGCGATCCCCACCGACGGCGACGAGACGATCCCCGGCAGCGCCATGCCCGGGGTGCCCGTCAACGTCTTCTTCGAGAACGTCGACGGCACCTCGACCGGGGAGCTTCTGCCCGCGGGTGCGGCGACGACGGTGCTCAGTGCCGCCGGGCGCACGGTCACCGTGAGCGCCATCGACGCCGGAGCTCCCGCATGCTTCGTCTCCGCAACCGACCTCGGGATGACCGGCAGCGACACCCTTCCCGAGGTGCGCCTGCGCCTGCCCGAACTCCTCGCCATCCGCGAGTCGGCGTCCCAGGCGATGGGGCTGACCCTGCCCGGTGAGGACCCCAGCCCTGCCGTTCCGAAGGTCGGCATCATCGGTCCTGCCGAGGACTTCACGACGACGACGGGAGAGCGGGTCGCCGCCGCCTCCTACGACCTCTCGGTGCGGATGGTCTCGATGTTCGACCCGCACCCGGCGATCGGCCTCACCGCGGCGATCGCCCTCGCCCGAGCGGCATTCGTCGACGGCAGCCTCGTCCGCTCACTCATCGGCCCGGACCGACTCCTCTCGCGCGGCGGCGAGGTGAGCATCCGCATCGGCACTCCCGCCGGGGTCATCACCTGCGAAGTGCAGCTCGACTCCGCCGGCGACGTCGCCCGACTCGGGGTCAGGCGCGTGGCCAGGCGCATCGCCGCCGCCGACATCGATCTTCCGCACGCCGACACCGCACTGCAGCTCGTCGGCTGACCCCACCCGCTCGGTCATCGGATCGGACGGCACCACGCAACCGCAATCAGAGACAATCACACTGACAATGAAGTTGGAGGACCTCCCATGACCCTCGTCCAGATTCTCATCCTGGTGGTACTGGTGGTGATGTTCATCGCCGCCACAAAGTGGCCGATCAACATCGGCATCATGGGGTTCGTCGGAGCGTTCCTCTTCGGCACCTTCGTCTTCGGCATGGACGACAAGGAGATCCTCGAGGAGTTCCCCGCGAGCATCGTCCTCACCATCGTCGGAGTGACGTTCTTCTTCAGCATGGCCCAGCGCAACGGGACCATCAAGATGCTCGTCGACCTCGCCGTGCGCGCCGTGCGCGGACGCCTCGGCATCGTCCCGTGGATCTTCTTCGTCATCGCCTCGATCCTCACCTCCCTCGGCACGTTCTCCCCGGCGGCCGTCGCCCTGCTGGCTCCCGCAGCGATGGGCTTCAGTGCCGCCTCGGGCTACAGCGGCGTGGTCATGGGCGCGATGATCATCAACGGCGCCCACGCCGGAGCGTTCTCACCGATCTCCGTCTCGGGCATCATCGTCCGCGACATCGCCGCGGAGAACGGCTTCGACATCGACCAGGGCGCCCTCTTCGCCGCCTCGTATGCGATCAACGTCATCGTCACGATCCTCACCGTCGCCGTGATGCGGGTCTTCGGTCGTCTGCGCACCACACCGGAACCCGAGGCCGTGGATGAGGCCGACGGCCCCACCGAGGCGACACCCTCGAGCGGTGCGGGCGCACCCGCGGGCCGCCTCGGCGGGACGGCGGCCCCCGCGGGCACCGGGACGTCGTGGGGCAAGGGCGGAACGACACTCGTGGACCCGGCACCCACCTCGGCGCCGGTGGGGCGCTCCGTCCTCACCCCGCAGGTGTGGCTGACGCTCTCCCTCATCGCGGTCATGGTCATCGGTGCGGTCGGCTTCGAGCTGCCGATCGGATTCCTCGGACTCACCTGCGGTCTCGTCCTCGCATTCACCTCGATGAAGCACTCGGACACGTTCGTCTCGGGGATCTCGTGGTCGACGGTGCTCCTCGTCTCGGGCATGATCGTCTACATCTCCCTGCTCACGAAGGCCGGCGTCATCGACTCGCTCTCGACGATGGCCGTCTCGATCGGCATCCCGCTCCTCGTCGCCGTCGTCCTCTGCTACGTCATCGGCATCAGCTCCGCCTTCGCCTCGTCGACGGCGCTGCTCACCGCGTTCATCCCGCTCTCGATCCCGCTGCTCGAGCAGAGCGAGCTCAGCGCGACCGCGGTCATGGCCGCACTCGCGATCTCGGCGACGATCGTCGACGTCTCCCCGTTCTCGACGAACGGCGCCCTCATCATCGCCAACGCGAAGGGCAGTGCGGCGAAGACGATCTGGCGCGACCTCATCATCTACGGTGCGATCGTCGTCCTCCTCGCCCCGCTGCTCACGTGGCTGCTCCTCGTCGTCTCGGGCATCATGTGACGACGTGACAGACGCGGGTGGGCTCCTCCGAACGGAGGGGCCCACCCGTTGTCATGTGCCGGCCGTCCTCGCCGAGGCGGTCGTTCCCTAGGCCCGTGACCGCGCGAGCAGCCTCACGAAGTAGGGAGCGCCGATGAGGGCGACGATGAGGCCTGCCGGGATCTGTGCGGGGGCAATGACGGTGCGCCCGAGGGCGTCGGCGACGACGAGCCCGAGGCCGCCGAGGAGCATCGCGACGGGGATGACCCGGGAATGGCGGCTGCCGACGAGGGCGCGCGCCGCGTGCGGGGCGACGAGCCCGACGAAGCCGACGACGCCGACCGCGGAGACGCTCACCGCTGCCAGGACGGCCGCGGTGATGAGCACGCCGAGGCGGACGGGTTCGCGGGCGACTCCGACGAGCCTCGGCGTGTCGTCGTCGAGGGCGAGGAGGTCGAGCTCCCGACTCCACACCGCGGCGAGCGGGATCGCGATGACGAGGACGAGGGCGACAGGGGCGACATCGGCCCATACGCGCCCGTACGTCGACCCGGACAGCCACGTGAAGATCGCCGGAGTGTCCCACGGGTTCGCGCGGATGAGGAAGAGCGTGGTCAGAGCCGTGAAGCCGTACCACAGGCCGATGCCGATGAGGACGAGGCGGTCGGTGTTCATCCCGCCCCGCCACGACAGGCCGTAGACGATCGCGAAGGCGACGAGTGCCCCGATGATGCCGAAGGTGGAGATGAGGACGACCGTGGCGCCGGGAACGAGGGTGACGACGATGACGGCGCCGAGCCCGGCCCCGCCGGTGATGCCGAGAAGCCCGGGCTCGGCGAGCGGATTGCGCGCACTGGCCTGGACGAACGTGCCCGAGAGGGCGAGCGCGGCACCAGCGAGGAGGGCAGCGGCGACCCGCGGTGCCCGGGAGTCGAAGGCGAAGCCGATCACCGGGGCCGTCTGATCGCGCAGCCACAGAGCGACGTCGCCGAGGAGGTAGAACCGCTCCCCGGTGAGCAGGGCGAGGACGGTGGCGACGAGGAGGCCGACGGTGAGGGCAGTGATGACGAGCGCGGCGCGACGGCCACCGTGCACCGTGCTCCGCGCCGCCGAGGTCGGCTGTGCCGGACCCGTGGTGCGCATCCGGCGGGCGAGGAGGACGAGGATGATCGCGCCGAGGATGGTCGTCGTCACCCCGGACGGCAGGGTGATCGCGGCCGTGGCTCCGACGATCGCGCGGAACACGGCGTCGGCGAGGACGACGATGATCGCCCCGATGAGTGCGGTCGCGGGGATCATCACGACATGCTTGGCGAGCACCGGGACGAACCGCGCGAGCAGGCGGGTGATCACCGGCGCGGCGAGGCCGACGAAGCCGATCGGCCCGGCCAGCGTCACTGCGGTGGCGGTGAGGAGGACGGCGAGGATGACGCCTATGGCCCGCGTCGAGCGGATCGGAACGCCGAGCACCGCAGCCGTGTCGTCGCCGAGGCTGAGCAGATCGAGGCGGCGGGCGAGCAGGAGGGCCGCGGCGACGATGACGGCGATGACCGGGGCGCTGCGCAGGGCGGCCGAGCCGTCGAGCTGATTGAGGGTGCCGGAGCCCCAGGAGAAGAGGCTCGTCGTCTCCTCGGCGAAGAGGATGAGCAGCGTCGACGTGCCCGCCTGCAGTGCCAGCGCCGTGGCGGTGCCGGCGAGGACGAGTTTCGTCGTCGACGCCGCGGCCCCGCCGGCGAGTCCGAGGACGAGCGCGGCGGCGAGGAGCCCGCCGGCGAACGCGACGCCACCGGAGGCCCACACCGGGACGGCGAGCCCGAAGGCGGTGACGAGGGTGACGGCGAAGTAGGCCCCGCCGGTGACCGCGAGCGTGTCCGGGGAGGCGAGCGGGTTGCGGGCCAGCGATTGGAAGAGCGCGCCGGCGACGCCGAGGGCGATGCCGACGAGGACGGCGGCACCCACGCGCGGCAGCCGCGACCCGATGAGGATGTCGCGGACACTGGGGCCCGCCTCGGCGGGGGAGGCGGCACCGGTGAGCGCCCCGAGGAGGTCGCGCAGACCGATCCCCGAGGTGCCCTGCGTGATGTGCCACGCCGAGAGCACGAGGAGGACGACGGCGAGACCGACGAGGACCCCGGTGGCCGTGAGCGCACCGAGGAGCCCGACGCCCCGGGACGGCGCCGCGGCACCGTCCCGGACGTCGGTCTCAGCGGCGTCGGTGGACGTCTGGGTCACTTCGTCAGGGCGCCGACGTAGGCGTCGAGGGCCTGTGCGGAGGACTTCGGGCCGCCGAAGGTCCAGATGCCGGCAGGGAACGGTGTGGCCCGATCCTCCTTGACGGCGGGGATGTTCGCCCAGATGTCGTTCTTCTTCAGCAGTTCGACGTAGTCCTCGGACTCGGGATCCTCGGTGCCGGTGTAGTAGAAGTTCGCGTCGCCGACCTTGGAGAGGCCCTCGATGTCGGTCTGGCCGAGCCCGTAGGCGGGGTCGACCTCACCGGTCCAGACGTTGGTCAGCCCGATCGTCTCCCCGAGCTCACCGATGAGCGAGCCCTGACCGAAGGGTCGGATGGCGACGTTCGAGCCGTTGACCCAGCCGTCGAAGTAGACGAAGTCCGTCGTTTCGGGCTTCGCATCGGCGATGGCCTGCTTCGACTCCTCGACCTTCGCGTCGAAGTCCTCGAGCACCGCCTGTGCGCGTTCGCTGCGACCGGTGGCCTGGGCGACGAGGGAGAACGTGTCCTTCATATAGGCGATCGGATCCTTCGCATCGGCGCCGGTCATGACCATGACGGGCACGCCCTGGTCTTCGATCTGCTGGATGACCTTGTCGTCGCGCGATTCCTTCTCGATGATGACGAGGTCGGGGTTCGCCGAGAGGATCGACTCGACGTTGGTCTCCTGACGGGTGCCGACGTCGGTCGTCGTCTCCGGCAGCTTCTCAGCGGTGTCCCACGCGGTGTAGCCCTTGACGTCGGCGGCGGCGACCGGGTCGACGCAGAGGGAGAGCAGGTCCTCGGTGTACTGCCATTCGAGGGAGACGACCTTCGCCGCGGGCTTGTCGAGTTCGATGGTCGTGCCCGTGTCGTCGGTGACCGAGACCGGGTCCGTCGAGGTCGCGGTCTGGTCGTCGGCGCACGACGCCGAAGTCGACTTCTGTGCGGCGTCATCCGCCGAGGCGTCGGTGTCGGTGGTCCCGCACGCGGAGAGTGCGAGGGCGCAGATCGCGCTCGCCGAGGCGAGGGCGAAGGTGCGTGGCAGTGTGGCCATGGGTGGGTCTTCCTTCTCGTGGGCGCACTCCGGGGACGAGTGCCGGCTGTGACAGGGAGGGGGAGAGCGGTTCAGGGGGCGGTGGTGACCGCGGTCGGCTGCGCCGATGATCGCTGCGATCGGGGCGCGGTGGGTCGGCGCCGTCGGCGCGGCAGAGCCTCGACGCGCACGAGGCCTGTGTCCTCGTCGGTGGTGACGGTGATCGGCAGGCCGTAGACCTCGGTGAGCATCTCGGCGGTGAACACCTCTTCGCAGGTCCCGACCGCGCGCGCTCGTCCCGCATCGAGGAGGATGACGTGGTCGGCGACGGCGGCGGCGTGGCCGAGGTCGTGGAGGACAACCCCGATCGCCGTGTCGTGGTCGTCGGCGAGTTCGCGCATGAGGTCGAGGATCTCCGCCTGGTAGCGCAGGTCGAGGTGGTTGGTCGGTTCGTCGAGGAGGAGGACCCCGGTGTCCTGGGCCAGGCAGGTGGCCAGCCACACGCGCTGGAGTTCCCCGCCGGAGAGCTGGTCGACGGGACGCTCGGCCATGTGCGCGGTGCCGGTGAGGGCAAGCGCCTTGTCGATCGCCGCGTGATCGGTCTCGGTGAGCGCGGCGAAGCGCTTGCGGTGCGGGTGCCTGCCGTAGGCGACGACGTCGTGGACGCTCACCCCTGAGGGGTGCGGGCGCGACTGCGAGAGCAGGGTGACGACCGTGGCGAACTCCCGCGAGGACAGCGCCGAGGACGGTGTCGTCGACCCGCCCGCCGTGATCGAGACGGCACCCGAGTCGATGGGGTGGAGGCGGGCCAGGGACCGCAGGACGGTCGACTTGCCGCTGCCGTTGGGCCCGACGAGCGCAGTGACCCGTCCGGAGGCGATCGAGAGCGAGACGTCGTCGACGACCGTACGGCGTTCGTAGCCGAGACGGAGGCGGGCCGCGTTGAGCGTCGCCCCGCCGTGCGCATCGAGGACGGACGGCTGCGCCTGAGCTGTCATCTTCACAATTGCATAGCCTATCCTAAGTTCCTGGGCGGCGGCGCGAATCGACCGCGATCCGCGCAGATATGGCGAGCATCACAGGCCGTGTCCGTGCCGACTCGTACTCTGGGGCCCATACATAGGATGGTGACGACGTGAGGAGGGCACCGATGAGATTCATCGCCACCGGAGACTGGCAGCTGGGCATGACCGCGCACTTCCTCAGCGCCGAGGCCAGGCCCCGCTTCCATCGGGCCAGGCTCGACGCGATCCGCCGGATCGGCGAGCTCGCCGAGGAGCGGGGCGCGGAGTTCGTCCTCGTCTGCGGGGACGTCTTCGAGTCGAACCAGCTCGATCGCGCGATCGTCTCCCGGACCTTCGAGGTCCTCTCGGCCTTCACCGTGCCTGTCGTCCTCCTGCCGGGCAATCACGATCCGCTCGATGCCGCGTCGATCTACGACTCCCCGGCCTTCACGTCCCGGCAGCCAGAGCACGTCCGGGTTCTCCGCGACTCCGCTCCCGTCGAGGTGGTGCCGGGCACCGAGGTCGTCGGAGCTCCGTGGTTCTCGAAGCGCCCCCTCCACGACCTCGTCGCGGCCGCGACGGATGACCTCGCCGAGGTGGCTCCCGGCCGGATCCGCATCATCGCCGGACACGGGGCGGTGAGCAGCCTCGATCCCGACCGGGAGTCAGTGGCGACGATCGACGAGGCGAACCTGCGCCGCGTCCTCGACGCGGACCGGGCGCAGTTCGTCGCTCTCGGCGATCGGCACGCGACCTACGAGGTTGCCGAGCGCATCTGGTATCCGGGCGCGCCGGAAGTGACCTCGCGGCGCGAGGACGATCCGGGCAACGTCCTCGTCGTCGACGTCGACCCGCAGACCCATGCCGTCGACGTCGAGAAGGTGCCGGTGGGCCAGTGGTCGTTCGTCGTCATCGAGGAGGACGTGGACTCTGCTGAGGACGTCACCGCGCTCGAGTCCCGGCTCGCGGCGATCGCCGACAAGGACCGCACCGCGCTCTGGCTCATCCTCCGCGGCACCCTCTCGACGGCAGCGAAGGCGAGGCTCGACGAGGTCCTCGACCACGCGGGGGACCTCTTCGCGCTCGTCTCCCTGTGGGAGCGGCACACGGATCTAGCCGTCATCGCCGCCGACGAGGACTTCGCCGGTCTCGGGTTGAGCGGGTACCTCCAGGAGTCCCTCGACGACCTCGCCGAGCGGGCCGCCGGCGACGACGCCGCCGCCCAGGATGCCCTGGGACTCCTCTACCGATTCGCGAGGAGCGGGACATGAGACTGCATTCGATCCGCCTGCAGAACTACCGCGGCATCGTCGACGCCACCGTCGACTTCGCCGACGGGGTGACCATCGTCGAAGGTCCCAACGAAGTGGGGAAGTCCTCGATCCACGAGGCGATCGCCCACCTGCGAGAGGACAAATCGAGTTCGAAGAAGGCGAGCGTCAAGGACACTCAGCCGATCGGCGTCGACGAAGGACCCGAGGTCTCCCTTCACCTCACGACCGGCGACATCGAGCTCAGATACGCGAAGCGCTGGCTGCGTGGCCAGTACACCACCCTGGAGATCCTGCGACCGCGCCCCGAGCAGCTGAGTGGAGACGAGGCCCACGAGCGTTTCCTCTCCGTCCTCGCCGACACCGTCGACGTCGACCTCCTCGTCGCCCTCGATGTCTCGCAGGGCGAGAGCCTCGCCCAGGCTCCGATGGCGCAGATCAGCGCGCTCCAGTCCGCGCTCAGCGAGACCGGGGCGGAGGTCGCCGATCACGATGCGTTCCTCGACCGGGTCGAGGACGAGTATGCGAAGTACTTCACGAAGTCGGGCAGGCCGACGGGGGAGTACCGGGACATCGACGCCGAGGTCACGGCGGCCCAGGAGGCCCACCGTGAGCTCACCGTGCGCAGCGCGGAGATGGACGACCTCGTCGAGAGGCATGCTCGGGCCTCTGCCCGACTCGAGTCCGTGCGCGAGCAGCTGACTGCCGCGGTCGCGGACAAGGAGGCCGCTGAGGAGGAGTTCGCGGCGCTGAACGCACTCAAGTCCGCGCTCACCGACGCCGAGCAGCGCGCCGAGGCGATCGCCCGCGACGTCTCGCTGGCCGAGGAAGCGCGGAAGCGACGGACTGCCCTCGTCGACGATGCCGATGCTGCGGCACAGACGGTGATCGCCGCGAGCGAGCGTGCCCACGACCTCGAGACTTCGCAGGCGGAGAAGGACGAGTCCTTCGCGCAGGCACAGCGTGAGGTCACCGCTGCCCGTGAGGTGCTCGAGGCGGCTCGGGCGGAGGCCAAGCGTACGGCGCAGCGTCTCTCCCGGACACGGGCGCGCGGTGACTATGCCGACCTCCGGCGTCGCCTCGGTGAGATCCGGGTGCAGGAGGAGCGGCGGGCCACTGCTGCGGCGACGGTGCGGTCGATCGCCGTCACCGCGGCCGATGTCGACCGTCTCATCTCGCTTGAGACCGACGTGCGCATCGCCGAGAGCGCGAAGACCTCCGCTGCGGCGCAGATCGTCGCCCGCCGCCTCGGTGAGACTCCGGTCCGCATCGATGGCGCGGAGCTCGAAGAGACGAGGGAGACCGAGCTCGCCGTGGTCAGTGATGTGCGCATCGTCGTCGACGGGGTCGCCGACATCACCGTGCGTCCCGGGGCGTCCCCGGTCGAGCTCGACCGGACGCTCGAGGCCGCGCAGTCGGCGCTTTCGGCAGAGCTCGAGCGCCTGCAGGTCGATTCGGTCGCTCAGGCACGGGAGCGGGCACACCGCCGCGCGGACGCCGAGGCTGAGGCAGCGGAGGCCGTATCGACGCTGACAGCCCTGCTCGGAGCGGACGGGCGCGAGGACCTCGAAGCGGCGTTCGCGCGGGCCGAGGCGCTCATCGCCGGCAGCGGAGACGACGGGGAGTCCGGTGACGAAGCATCGGACAGCGAAGGGTCGGCGGACGGCGCGCGGACGGACGGCGCGGGCGACGACGACGATTCTGCTGAGACGGTCGCCGATCTCGAAACGGCTCTTGCCGACGCTGACACGGCCGTCGATGATGCCCAGGCGGACATGGACGAGGCGACTGCGCGACTCGAGACAGCGCGAGCGAACCGCGACGACGCTCGCGTCGAGACCGTCCGCGCGCAGACCACCCTGCAGGAGGCGCGGACGCAGGCCGAACGTCTGGAGAAGGCGCTCGCCGAGGCCAGGGCGGCAGAGTCGGACGAAGCGCTCGGGTCGGCGGTGAGTGCCGCGACCGAACAGGCACGTGCTGCCGAGGCGCGAGTGGCCGAGGCCCGGTCCGCCTATGACGCCGCGGATCCGCAGACGCTGGAGATGAAGGTCAACAACGTCCGGCAGCTCGTCGTGAGCAAGGAGGCGCAGCGGGAGAAGGATCGGCAGGAGGTCGATCGACTCACCGCGCTCATTGACGACCGGGCCGGTGAGGGCATCTACGAGAAGCTCAAGAGCGCCGAGGAAGCACTCGAGACAGCGCAGAGGAGATGTGCTCGTCTCGAGCGCAGTGCGCGGGCGATCGATCTGCTCCGCTCGACGGTGCTCGCGCATCGCGATGAGGCCCAACGGAAGTACGTCGCGCCGTTCAAGGCGCAGATCGAGCGTCTCGGGCGACCGATCTTCGGTCCCGATCTCTCGGTCGAGGTGTCCGAGGATCTCGCGATAGCCTCACGGACACTCGACGGGACAACGGTGCCGTTCGAATCGCTCTCGGGCGGAACCCGGGAGCAGTTGGCCCTCATCGGCCGGCTCGCCGTCGCCGCCCTCGTCGACCCGTCGGCGGGTGCCCCGGTCATCCTCGACGATGCCTTCGGTTTCGCCGACCCCGAGCGCTTGGCCGCCCTCAACGTCGTTCTCGGCACCATCGGCGAGTCCGCGCAGGTCATCCTGCTCACCTGCCAGCCCGAGCGCTTCGCCTCCGTCGGCGGCGCGACGACCGTGAGTCTGGGGTAGTCGCTCGAATACTGCCGAACTCAGCTGTCAGTATCCACCAATCACACAGTACAAGAGTGGGCTAATATGAACTTGAAGTCACGAAATTCTAACCAGCGCCGAGTTTCCGCTATTCATGGGCGAGTGGCGTTGTCAACATTTATGGTGGCTTCTCTTGTGGTTCCGATCGTCATCGTCTTCCCATTTATATTTTCAATTTTTATCGGAGATGACTATCGGGCTGTCCAGGCAGGGTGGGCTCAATCAATTCTGCGAGAGTTCGTTGATAATGGATATGGATATCCAGGTCAGGTTGTCGGTATAACCGCCATTGGAGTGGCCCTTGCGGCATTTGGATCAAGAAGGTCAGAGTCGCTGACGTGGGGCGAGGAAGACGAGGCGGGAGATGTACGTAATTATGTTGATTTCTTGAATCTTATTTTTGCTGCTTATTTTTCAACTGTTGCGTTGTCGTCACTGACTCGTTTTGTGTCCGTGGGCCCACGTGAGACGAGTTTAGGTGTCGTATTTATTAGCCTGCTTGGAACATTTATCTGCATTCTGACCTCGGCGTCGATGGGGCCAAGTCGATTTTCTCGTTCGAAGGCTAGGGAAGAGAACATGCTGGAGCGCGAGAAGGTGAAGGAGCTTCTCGACAGTTTACGAGATGGCGCGACCGATCGCGGGCGCAATCCTTATACGATAGTTTGCGGCTGTGCAATTTTGTTGGTTGCAGTTCTTTCGGTAGTTACATCTATATCTCGCCTCCCATACGAGATCATTGCAGGGTTCTTGGTGGTGTCGTGTACCTACGGAATAATATGCACCCTATTTCTTGTTTATCTTCGGGTTTCTTCGTGGAGCAACTGGCTGCGAGGTCGCAATGCAAATAGAGGATTGTATATTCTGCTGAGAATTCTTGAGGCATTGTCGGTTGGGATGGCTGTTGCTGTGACTGGGGCGCTGTCGGCCAGTTCTGGTTCGTCTATCAGTTTGCCAGATTTGATAACTGTCGGCGTTTTGGTGGTAATTGTATTTGTGGCTATTGAAAAATTTGTATACTCATCTTCGCGACTAGGGGAAGCGATCAAAGTTCGACAAGAGAAGATTGTCAATAGGAGACTGATTTCGATTGACAATTGGTTAGATGTAAACGAACGTTGGCTGAAACCGGCGAGCCCTTAGAATCTGAGTGCACGCATTTTGTGCGAAAGTATGTTGCTTTTCGTGTAAATCGTTACTCATGGGTATGCGTAAAAGAAGCTGGACGTAGATTACGATTCTGGGGAATGGCCATTGTTTAGCTCTTCGTATACTCGGCGGCATCGGCGCGGATCGTGCGGCGCAGGATCTTGCCCGAACTCGTCTTCGGCAGCTCGTCGATGAACGTCACCTGGTGGGGTGCCTTGAACGAGGCGAGCCGCTCCCGGCAGTAGGCGATGATCTCCTCGGCGGTCGCCTCGGTGCCCGGCTGCAGGGTGACGAACGCGGCGACATCCTCCCCGCGGTACTCGTCGGGGATCCCGACGACCGCTGCCTCCTGGACGGCCGGATGCGTGTAGAGGACATCCTCGACCTCTCGCGGCCACACCTTGTAGCCCGAAGCGTTGATCATGTCCTTCTTCCGGTCGACGATGAAGAGCCAGCCGTCCTCATTCATGTACCCGACGTCCCCGGTGCGCAGCTCGCCGCCGGGCAGGTTCTCATCCGTGGCCGCAGGATTGTTGATGTACTCCGAGACGACCTCCGGCCCCGAGATCGCGACCTCACCGACCTCACCAGGGCCGAGAGGTTCGCCGAAGTCATCGAGGATGCGGATCATCGTGTCCGGCTGCGGCAGACCGCACGAGAGGTTGCCGCTGTCAGGATCGACGGGAGCCTGCAGACCTGCGGGCACCGCAGCCGCCTGCCCGACCGTCTCCGTGAGCCCGTATCCCTGACCGATCGCCACCCCGAACCTCTCCTCGAACTTCCGCACCAACCCCTCGGGAAGGGGTGCGCCACCGGACATCACACGCTTGCACGAGGCGAAGTGGTCCGGTGTGACCGCAGGATGGGCGAGCATCGCCGTGAACACCGTCGCCGGTCCCGCCATGTACGTCGGTCGCTCGTTGACGAGGAGTGCGAGGAACGACGCGGGCTCGAACCGGTAGTTGGCGATGAGCCTCGCACCCCCGGAGACACCGGCGATGAAGAGGCAGATGAACCCGGTGATGTGGAAGATCGGCGCGAGCGTGAGATAGCCGTCACCGGGTTCGAAGAGCGGATTGCGGACGTTGTAGCGGGAATTGCTCGACACCGAGGCGTGAGAGCCCGACGCTCCCTTCGACCGCCCCGACGTGCCCGAGGTGTAGACGACGATCGCCTCATCCTCCGGCGACGGATCGGCGGGGGTGAAGCCGGTGTCGCGATGCTCCTCGACGACCGCCTGGAAGTCGGGACCGCCGAGGTCGTCGCCGGTCTCCGGATCCCCGCTCACCCCAGGCCTCCCAGGAAGTCCGTCGAACATTCCGAAGATCGACTCCGGGCCGGTGACCTGGTAGCCGCGGTCGTCCGCGAGGACCACGGTGGGGATCGACTCCGCATACGGCTTCACCCGATCGAGGTAGGCCGCCTTCGAGACGACGAGGGCCTGGATGTCGGCATCGGCGAAGACGTGCTCGAGCTCCCCGCGGTACATCGGGTTGAGGGGAACGACGACACCGCCGGCCTTCCAGATCCCGTAGGTCGCGATCATGAACGCCGGCGTGTTCTGGTCGTAGATCCCGACCCGGTCCCCGCGCCCGATGCCCTGCTCGGACAGATACGCGGCGAACGCCGTCGAGTCCCGATCGAAGTCGGTCCATGTCGGCTCGTAGCCGTAGTAGCTCACCGCGGTCTTCTCGCCGCGGGCGGCGACGGTCGCCGCGAGGTCTCGCAATGGTGTCGAGGTCTCCAGGGTGTGGGGTATCGGGGCGATGTCGCCCCATGTCTGCAGCCACGGGCGGGCGTCGAACCATGAGCTCATTGCGTCACTTCCTCCAGCGTCGTCGGTGGGGGTGCGTCGTCGGGAAGTCTGCGCTGACCCTCCGAGTGAACATTCGTTCAGTGGTTCTCACCCTATTCACCCGCGGCGGGGGAGTCAACGGTCGATCATGCAGGACGGTTCCGCTGGGCGATGTCGCGCCCGATGAGCTCCTTCATCACCTCATTCGCGCCGCCGAAGATCGCCTGGATCCGGTTGTCCTTGAAGGCGCGGGCGATGGGGTATTCGAGCATGTAGCCGTAGCCTCCGAAGAGCTGCAGGCACCGGTCGATGACCTCGATCGAGAGGTCGGAGCCGAGGTACTTCGCCTTCGCCGCATCGACGGCGGTGAGCTCGCCGGCATTGAGCGCAAGCGCGCAGCGGTCGATGAAGGCCTCGAGGGCGTCGACGCGGGTCTCGAGCTCGGCGAGTTCGAACCGGGTGTTCTGGAAGTCGCCGATCGTCTGCCCGAAGGCCGGCCGTGAGAAGACGTACTCGCCGGTCCATTCGAGGGCCGCGCGTGCCGCGGCGAGCGTTCCCGACCCGATGAGGAGGCGCTCGGTGGGCAGGTTGACCATGAGATGGACGAAGCCCCCGTCGAGCTCCCCGAGCAGTGCATCGGCGGGGACACGGACATCGGTGAAGGAGAGCTCCGCGGTGTCCTGGGCCTCGAGTCCGAGCTTCGCCAGCTTGCGTCCGCGCTCGAATCCCGGGGTGTCGGCGTCGACGATGAACAGCGAAGTCCCGCGCGCGGCCTTGACGTCGGGGTTCGTGCGGGCGACGACGATGACGAAGTCGGCGTGGTGGCCGTTGGTGATGAACGTCTTCGCGCCGTTGATCACCCATTCGTCACCGTCGCGGACCGCCTTCGTCGTGATCCCCTGGAGGTCGGAACCGGCGCCGGGCTCGGTCATCGCGATCGCCCCGATCATCGCCCCCGAGGCCAGACCGGTGAGGTACTTCTCCTTCTGGGCCTGCGTCCCGAAGGCCATGAGGTAGCCGGGGACGATGCCGTCGGAGACGCCCCATCCGCCGGTCACCCCGCCGACGCCTCGGCGGGCGATCTCCTCGGACCGGACCATCTCGAACCGGAAGTCCGCGACCCCGGCACCCCCGAACTCCTCGGGGATGGCCAGGCCGATGACGCCCGCCTCGGCGGCCTTGACCCACATCCCACGATCGACGAGGTGGTTCTCCTCCCACTCCTCGACGTGGGGGACGACCTCACGGTCGAGGAAAGCCGCGACGGTCGCGCGGAAGGCTTCGTGGTCGTCGTCGTACAGGTTCCGCTTCACTGAGTCCGTCCTCCGTGGGTGCCGGATCGCAGGCCTTCGGCATCCTCGCCGAGGCGGTGACCGCGATCACTGATCGTTCGTTCAGTCTCGCACCGGGGTCGGGGACGGTCAAGCGGCGGCTCAGCCGTTGAATTCCTGCCGGATCTCACCGATGCCCTCGATCGTGGAGACGAGGACCTGACCGGGCTGGAGGAGCTTCGGCGGTTCGCGGGTGAACCCGACGCCCGAGGGGGTGCCGGAGTAGATGACATCGCCGGGGGAGAGGGTGAGGATGCGGGAGAGGCTCTCGACGAGGGCGGGGACGTCGAAGATCATCTGGCTCGTGCGGCCGGACTGGACGACCTCGTCGTCGAGCGTGCAGGTGATCGCGAGGTCGTCGCGATCGGGCAGCTCGTCGGGCGTGACGAGCCACGGCCCCTGCGGCGAGTAGCCGGGGAACGACTTGCCGAGACCGAACTGCGGGGCCGGCCCTTCGAGCTGGGTGGTCCGTTCGGAGATGTCCTGGCCGACGGTGACGCCGGCGACGTAGTCCCAGCCGGTGCCCGTCGGGATGTCATGGGCTTCGCGCCCGATGACGATGACGAGTTCGGCCTCCCAGTCGTTTCGGCCCTCTGGCACGAGGGCCACCGTCGTGTACGGCCCGGTGATCGAGGACTGGAACTTCGGGAACACCGGCGGCAGCGAGTCGGGTCGGTCGAATCCGCTCTCGGTCACGTGCTCGTCGTAGTTGAGGCCGACCCCCATCGACTGCAGGGGTCTTGGCGAGACCGCCCCGAGCTGCGTGGGGTCGATGCTCACGGTCTCCCCGGCGGCATCGGGTGCCCAGGCGAGGAAGTCGTCCCACTGGTCGTAGACGTCCTGGATGTCGGGGCCGAAGCGGCCCTCGCTGGCGGTCGCGACGTCGATGCCCTCACCGTCGGAGGTGAGGATGACGGCGCGGGAGCTGTGATTGGCGAGTCTCATGGTTGTCCTTGTCTGTGAGTAGTCGGTTCGCAGGGTGGCGGTCCCTGGGTGTCGAGGTTCGGTGGGCAGCGCCTCAGCGGTCGACGTTGGCGACCCCGTGATCGAGGATGCCGGGAGGCACCTGGCCGTCCCACTGGTTGATCCAGTAGAGGTCGTCGGGATCCCAGTGTCTGGCCGGCCGGCCCTTGTCGCGGATCGTCTCCATGTCGCAGTAGTACTCGATGACCGTGCCGTTGGGTTCGACGTAGTAGACGGCGACGTTGTCGCCGGCACCGTGGCGCACCGGCCCCCATGCCAGCCGGGCACCGCGACGTGCCAGGCGATCGCCGAGGCGCATGAGGTCGAAGACGTTGCCCGCCTGCCAGGCATGGTGGTGGATGCCGGTCTTGTTCGAGGTGAAGACCGCGATGCCGTGGTGATCGTTGTTGCAGCGCATGAAGAAGTTCTCATTGCCGATCTGGTCGGAAACGACGAAGCCGAAGACGTCGTGGAGGAAGTCGCGCTGCGTGAGGGCATCCCGAACCTGGATGTTCGTGTGCCCGAGGCGGTCCGGAGCGCTCGATCCGCGCTTGAGCATGCTGTAGTCGAGCTTCTCGGTGTAGATCTGCCATGTGAAGCCCTCAGGGCCGACGAAGGCGAAGCCCTCTTCGATGTGGTCTTCGATCGGCTGCTCGGAGATGACCTGGTAGCCGCCGCGGGCGACCTTCTCGCGGATCGCCTCGAGTTCGGCGGTGCTGTCGACGATGAGCCCGGTGTGGTCGAGGGCGTCCTTGTCCGACTGGGTGTAGACGATCTCGTGGTGCTTGTTCTGTGCCGTGAGGAACGCCTTCTTGCCGGATGAATCCGACTCGACGAGCCCGAAGACGTCGATCGCGTTCGTCAGTGTCGCGCCGAGGTCGCGGGTGTGCAGGGAGACGTACCCGATCTCTGAGACTGATCCTTCTGCCGACATGGTCCACTCCTCTTCGAGTCAATAAATCATAATGATTATGCTCAATACGATAGCAGTGAATCCCGGACAATCAAGGGTGCGGTCACGGATGTGCTCGAACTCGACGTCACGAAGGCAGGCTGACCAGGGCTTTCCGGTCCCGCAGAGGGCTCGAGCCGAAGCGCTGTCGGTAGCTGCGGGAGAACTGCGCCTGCGAGCGGAATCCGCTGGCCGCGGCGACCTCGGCCATGCTCATCTCCTGGGCACGTGGGTCGGCGAGCAGGTCCCGAGCCGTCTCGAGTCGGTAGGCGAGCACTGTCTCCGGCACGCTGTGGCCCGCCTCGGCGAAGAGTCGTGAGAGGTGGCGTTCGGAGAGTCCAACGCGCCGGGCGATCCGGGAAGCCGTGAGTCCGGGATCGCGGTGGTGCTCGCTGATGAGCGCTCGCGCCTCGTCGAGAGCTCCGGCGTCTCCTGTGGCGTCGGTGAGCAGGGTGGCGAGCAGGTCGAGCATGCGCTCGTCGAGGCGGGAGCCTCCGCGCAGTCCGCGGGCCGCCAGGGCATCGGCGATGTGGGCGAACTCGCGGCCTGCGGCATCGCGGGGCGACCCGTGCCCGGTGACGAGCGGCGTCGGTCGACGCCACGAGGCCGCGCCGGTGAGCTCGAGGAGCGATTCGCGGGGAAGCCTGACGACGATCTCGTCGACTCCGGTGCTCAGTTCGCGGGTGAACGAAGTGTCTCCGCTCAAGACGACACCGCGCCCGGGGCTGATCTCGAGCCGTCCGAAGCGGTGGGAGAATCTGCTCGACCCGGTCAGCGGAAGGTAGACGAGTGCCCCGGAGACCGGGTGGGCGGCGATGTCGGCCGACTCCCGCTGGACCGTATGCGGGCTTCCCGTGACCCTGGCGATGCGCATCCGCGGCAGCTCGAGCGTCGAGGTCTGCGCGCGGAACCGCGCGCCCACGGCGTGTTCGGTGCGCAGGCCCACGAGCGTCGAGGCGTGGTACGCCTCCCAGCCCTCGACCCGCTGGTGCGCAGGCACCGACCCGGTCGAGAACCGTGCGAGCACGCTCCCTGTCTCAGCTCCTGCAGACATGGACACCATGGTAGACGCCGGAGTGTGACGCCGCTCTCACGTTTTTGACGATTTCGGCCACGATCGCCTCGGCGGGGTGACGGGGAGCACCCGACCTGCCACGCTCGGTCTCAGTTGTCCTGTTCCACCGCAGCAGCAAGACAAGGAGCACCACCATGGTCATCTTCAACGACGGCGTCGCAGAGACCGCGACCCCCGACGGCGATGCCGTCGACACCGACGTCCTCATCGTCGGCTCGGGACCGGCCGGAGCCTCCGCCGCACTCTTCCTCTCGACCCTCGGCGTCGACAACGTCATGATCACGAAGTACCGCTGGACGGCGAACACCCCACGCGCCCACATCACCAATCAGCGGACGATGGAGATCTTCCGCGACGTCGGCATCGAGGATCAGGTGCTCGCCGAGGCGACCCCGCACGAGATGATCGGCGACACCGTCTTCTGCACCTCGATCGCCGGGGAGGAGATCGGACGCATCCTCACGTGGGGCAACCATCCGGCCCGGCACGCCGACTACGAACTCGCCTCGCCCTCCCTCAACTGCGACATCCCGCAGACCTACCTCGAGCCGATCCTCGTGAAGAACGCGACGATGCGAGGGACGCAGACCCGCTTCTCCACCGAGTACCTCTCCCACGTCCAGCATCCCGACCACGTCGACGTCACCGTCCTCGACCGACTGACCGGTCGCACCCAGCTCATCCGCGCGAGTTACCTCATCGGCGCCGACGGAGCCCGGTCGAAGGTCGCCGCCGACATCGACCTGCCGATGGTCGGGGAGATGGACATCGCCGGGTCGATGAACATCACGTTCACAGCCGACCTCGAGAAGCTCGTCGGTCACCGTCCCTCTGTCCTCTACTGGGTGATCCAACCCGGCTCGAACATCGGCGGGATCGGTGCGTGGCTCGTGCGCATGGTCAGGCCGTGGAACGAATGGCTCATCGTCTGGGGCTTCGACATCACCCAGGGGGTGCCGGAGGTCACCGAGGCCGACGCCCTCGAGATCGTGCGCAATCTCATCGGCGACCCCGAACTCGACGCCGAGATCACCGGCATCTCCCTGTGGGGCAACAACGAGCAGTACGCCTCCCGCCTGCAGTCGGGGCGCGTCTTCTGCGCCGGCGACGCCGTGCACAAGCACCCGCCGTCGAACGGCTTGGGATCGAACACGTCGATCCAGGACTCCTACAACCTCGCGTGGAAGCTCGCGGCGGTGCTGCGCGGCACGGCGGGGGAGGAGCTGCTCGAGACCTACTCGAGCGAACGGGCCCCGGTGGCCCAGCAGATCGTCACTCGCGCCAACCAGTCCGGGCGTGAGTTCGGTGAGCTCTTCGCAGCCCTCGGCCTCGAACCGGGACAGTCCGAGGAGGAGATGACCGCGGCGATCGCCTCCCGCAAGGACGCGACCCCTGCCGGTGCCGAGCGCCGCCGACAGGTCAAAGCGGCGATGGAGCTGAAGAACTACGAGTTCAACGCCCACGGGGTCGAACTCGGGCAGCGCTACGCCTCGACCGCCGTCGTCGCCGACGGGCGCGCGCAGACCCCCAACCCGCGCGACCCCGAGCTCTACTACGAAGCGTGCACGGACCCCGGGGTCCGTCTGCCGCACGCGTGGGTGGGCAACTGGATCGACAAGCACTCGACCCACGACCTCGCGCCCTACTCCCGCTTCACCCTCATCACCGGCACCACTGGCGCGGCCTGGGAGGATGCGGCACGTGAGGTGAGCGACCGCCTCGGCGTCGACGTCGAGACCGTCGTCATCGGACCCGACCGCGACATCACCGACCTCTACTTCGACTGGGACCGGATACGCGGCACCGCCGAGGACGGCGCGATCCTCGTCCGCCCCGACAAGCACATCGCGTGGCGGGTTGAGAGCCTTCCCGCCGACCCCGCAGCCGACCTCGAGGCGGCACTCACCGCCGTCCTCTCCCGCAGCGGAAGCTCAGTGCGCGCGAGTGCCGCGGACGCCGGTGCTCCGGAGGCGGCAGAGTCTGCCGCCGCCGAACAACTCGAGAAGCAGGAGGAACCGGCATGAGCCTTGACTTCACCCACACGACGCTCGGCCAGCGCGTCGTCTTCGCCCCCGGACAGGCCGCGGCCCGGATCGCCGAGGAGATCGAGCGCCTCGGTGCCGAACGCATCATGGTCATCGTCTCCGGATCCGCCGCCGACAAGGTGAGCGACTTCTCCTCCCACTTCCCCGTCGCGCTGTGGCACCGCGAGGTCGTCATGCACGTCCCCGCCGAGGTGGCCGACCGGGCCGTGGCCGCCGCCCAAGAGGCCGAAATCGACCTCGTCGTCAGCGTCGGCGGGGGATCGGCGACCGGGCTGGCCAAGGCGGTCGCCCTCGAGACCCGGATCCCCATCATCGCCGTGCCCACGACCTTCGCCGGTTCCGAGGCGACGAACGTGTGGGGGAGGACGGAGAACGCCCGCAAACGCACGGGCACCGACGACGCCGTGCTGCCGAGAACCGTCGTCTACGATGCCACCCTGCTCGCCGATCTGCCCCACGACCTCGCCGTGGCCTCCGGCCTCAACGCGCTCGCCCACTGCATCGATTCGATGTGGGCGCCGCGAGCCGACCCGATCAACCGTGCGCTCGCCCTCGAGGGAATCCGGGCACTGACCCTCGGGCTTCCCCGGCTCGACCCCGACGGCGAGGACCTCACCGGCCTCGAGGACACCCTCTACGGTGCCTACCTCGCCGCCGTGGCCTTCGCCTCGGCGGGGTCGGGCATGCACCACAAGATCGCCCACGTCCTCGGCGGCACCTTCGACCTCCCTCATGCCCAGACCCATGCCACCCTGCTTCCCTACGTCCTCGCCTTCAACGCCCCGGCCGTCCCCGAGGCCGAGACCCGCATGGCCGAGGCCTTCGGGGCGCCGACCGCCGTCGCCGGACTCGAACGCCTCCGTGAGGCCGTCGGTGCCCCGCGGGCCCTGTCCGAGCTCGGCTTCACCGAGGCCGACATCGCCGAGGCGGTCGATCTGTCCCTGGACGCGATCCCCGAGGACAACCCGCGGGCAGTGACGAAGGAGAACCTCACCAACCTGCTCACCGCGGCCCTCCGCGGTGACGAACCGACGTCCGCTGCGAAGAGAGCCTGATGCGAACCCACTGCGGCGCACAGCACGAGCGCCGCCGAAACGAAGGAGCGACACCATGACCAGCACCACCCCTTCGAACCTCACTCCCGAAGAGGTCGAGCAGCGCCTGACCGAGACGGTCATCGCCTCGTTCTCAGGCACCTCCGACGAGCGGCTCAAGGAGCTCATGACCTCCCTCGTCACCCACCTCCACGGCTTCATCCGCGACGTGCGGCTGACCGAGGAGGAATGGAACCAGGCGATCGCCTTCCTCACCGCCGTCGGCCATATCACCGATGACCGCAGGCAGGAATTCATCCTCCTCTCCGACGTCCTCGGGGCGTCGATGCAGACGATCAACGTGAGCAACACTCCGTACAAGGACGCGACCGAGGCCACGGTGTTCGGCCCGTTCTTCGTCGACGACGCCCCGCGCATCGACAACGGCGGCGACATCGCCGGCGGGGGAGTGGGGCAGCCGGCCTGGGTCGAGGGCGTCGTCCGGGACACGGACGGCAACCCGGTGCCAGGAGCGCGGATCGAGGTGTGGGAGGCCGACGAGGACGGCCTCTACGACGTCCAGCACGATGACGAGCGCGTCTACGGACGCGCCCATCTCTTCTCCGAGGACGACGGATCGTTCCGGTTCTGGGGACTCACCCCCACCCCGTATCCCATCCCCGACGACGGCCCGGTCGGCGCACTGCTGGCGGCCACCGGCCGGTCGCCGATGCGCGCGAGTCACCTCCACTTCATGGTCACCGCCCCCGGACTGCGCACACTCGTCACCCACATCTTCGTCACCGGCGACGAACTGCTCGCCACCGACTCGGTGTTCGGCGTCAAGGAGTCGCTCATCAAGGACTTCGAACAGCAGGAGCCGGGGACGCCGACGCCCGACGGGCGCGATCTCGGCGACGCCTCATGGTCGCGGGCCCGCTTCGACATTGTCCTCGCCCCCGAAGGAGCGTGAGGGGTTGCCAGGGGGGGCGCGAGCGCGAATACTGCGAGGCACGGTGACTCGGCGACAGAGGAGCGGTGATGGGCGAGACGGTGCGGATCGCGCAGGTGAGGATCGACCACGCGGACAAGGTGCTCTTCGGCCCTGACGGCCCACCGGTGACGAAGGCCGATCTCGCCCGCTACTGTGCCGACATCGCCGTGGCGATGCTGCCTCACACCCGGGGCCGGCCGATCTCGATGGAGCGCTTCCCCCACGGCATCGACGGGGAATCGTTCTTTGAGAAGCGGGCACCCGCGTACTTCCCGGACTTCGTCCACCGGGTGCGGGTCGATGTCGAGACCGAGCATCGCAGCCAGGACCAGGTGGCCATCGACAACACGCAGACGCTCGTCTATCTCGCCGACCAGGCGTGCCTGACTCCGCACACGTGGCTCTCGACCGCGGCCGACCTCGAGCGGCCCGACCAGCTCATCGTCGACCTCGACCCGACTGTGCCGGGACTCGAGGCGGTGCGCCGGGCGACGACGATGGTCGGGCAGCTCTGCGCGGAGCTCGGACTCACGGCCTTCGTCAAGACGACTGGATCCCGCGGCTACCACGTCATGATTCCCCTGCGCCCCGACCATGACTTCGACGTCGTCCGCGACTTCGCCCACCGCTTCGCCGAGGTCCTCGTCGCCCGCGACCGCGACCTGCTCACCACAGCGGCGCGCAAGGCGAAGCGGGGTGACCGGGTCTACCTCGACGTCGCCCGCAACGCCTACGCGCAGACGGCCGTGCCGCCCTTCGCGGTGCGCGCGCGTCCGGGAGCGCCGGTGTCGATGCCGATCACCTGGGACGAGGTGGACACCGTCGCACCGCAGGAGTTCACGATCGCCTCCGCCGCCCGGCGCCTGAAGACCCACGGCGATCCGTGGGCGGGCATCGCCCGGCACCGGCAGGGCCTGAGCAGGGCGATGGAAAGGCTCGAGCGGCTGAGCGGCACCTGAGCCCGCTCAGCCGGTCGTGCCTCCACCCGTCTCGTCGATCCAGATCCATCCTGCGGGCATCGGTGCCCATGCTGCGACCTCACGGCCGTCCTTCGACGAGTCGGCGAGGACGACGACCTGCCGGGCGCGTTCGGCGATGAGCTCCTTCGTCCGCGCTTCGGCCAGAGTCGGCTCACCGAGGCCGACGGCCGGGTCGATGGCGTCGGCGCCGAGGAAGGCTAAGTCGACGTGGATCCGGGACAGGGCATGGTCGGAGAGCGCTCCCGTCGTGCCGTGCGACATCGTCGAGACCTCGCCGCCGACCATGACGACCGTCGGGCCCTCGGGGTGGGCGAGGGTGAGGGCGATCTCAAGCCCGCGGGTGATGACGGTGAGGTCGCTGCGATCGCGGATGCGCTCGGCCAGGCGCACCGTCGTCGACCCAGCGTCGAGGAAGACCGTGCGCACGCTCGGGTCGGAGAGATGGTCCGCCGCGGCCGCCGCGATCACGTCCTTCGCCTCGGCGTTGAGCTCCATCCGCTCACCCAGCGGAGGTTCGACGTAGCCGGCGGCAGCTGCTCCGCCGATCGTGCGGATGACCTCTCCGGCCTCGGCCATCTCCCGCAGGTCCCGCCGGATCGTCGACTCCGAGGTTCCGAGTTCGGCGGCCAGGCGCGGAATCGACCAGGACCCGGTCTTGAGCAGGGACATGATGTCGTCACGTCGCCGCTGCGTGCCCGTGCGGATCGCCATCGCACACCTCTCCCTTCTCGTTCGCCCTCACCTCGGCAGGTCGGTGAAACCTGCCGCGGACTCTGTCACCGCGGCAGGTACTCCGCGCGGATCCCGTCGACGAAGGGAGCGTAGCCGATCGCTGCCCGGTAGGCCGAGCGCATCGTGCCCGCGTCGGCGAGTCCCTGCCCGGCGATGTCGAATGCGGTGCCGTGATCGACCGAGGTGCGCAGGATCGGCAGGCCCACCGTGACCGAGATCGTCCCGTCGAAATCGTAGGTCTTCGCGGCGATGTGGCCCTGATCGTGGTACTGCGAGAGGATCCCGTCGAAGCGACCGGTCAGGCCCTGATGGAAGACGGAGTCGGCGGGGATGGGGCCGGCGACGTCGAAGCCGCGGGAGGCGTTGACCGCCTCGACGGCGGGGCGGAGGATCTCGATCTCCTCATCCCCGAACGCCCCGTTCTCTCCGCCGTGCGGGTTGAGGGCGGCGACGGCGAGCCGGGGCTCGGTCACCCCGTAGAGCTGAAGGGCGCGGTGGGCGCGTTCGATCGAGTCGACCTGCGTCTCGACCGTGAGCGCGTCGATGGCCCGCCGCAGGGACATGTGCCGCGTGGCGAAGAAGATCTGGAGCCTGTGATCGGGGATCTTCGTGTCCTCGACGACGAACATCGTGTCCTGCTTCGTCACCCCGGTGAGCTCACCGAGCATCTCCGTGTGCCCGAGGTGGACCGACCCCGACTCCCACACGGCCTCCTTGTTGATCGGGCCGGTGACGATGCCGGCGATCTCCTCGTCCATCGCCGCCTTCGTCGCGACCTCGATCGCCGTCACCGCCGCTCGTCCCGCGCGGGCGTCGACGACGCCCCAGTCGGGCAGATCGTCACCGAGGACGCCTAAGTCGAAGACGTCGATGACGCCTTCCCCCGCCGAGGCGGTCGACCAGTCGCTCACGGCCCGCAGTTCGACGTCGAGTCCGAGGACGTCGACGGCGCGCCGCATGACCGCGAGGTCGGCGACGGCGATGCCGTGCTGGTCGCCCTGCCCGGCGAATTCGGCGAGCACCTGTGCGGTGATCTCGGGACCGATCCCGACGGGGTCTCCGACGGTGACGGCGAGGACGGGTGCGGACATGTCATGCTCCTTCTCTGGGGGCGAAAGGGGTGGGAGGTCGGGTGGACGGGGTCTCATCCCGCACCGACCCGCGAGGTCGCCATGAGGTAGTCGAGGCAGAGCGCGGCCGTGCCGGAGTCGCCGATGAGCCCGCCCTTGGTGACGATGGGCATTCCGTCGGCACGGCCTCCGACGAGGCGACCGCCGACGGCGAGGGGGATGATCTCCTTCTCGATCTCCATCCCCACCGCCCCGACTGCGGACATCACCGCGGCGGTGACGTCCCCGCCGGTGGTGTAGAGGCCGGTGACCTCGGGGGCCTCCATGACGATCCCCGCGATCTCAGCCAGCCTGCGCGTCGTCTCCTCCGCCGCGGCATCGGTGAGGTCGACGACGTCGGAGGCCTCGGTGACGGTGGCGACGATGACCGCCTTCGCCGAGGTGACCGACCCGATCCGTGCCAGTGTGGCCTCGACGTCGGGCAGGCCCTCGCCGTCAAGGACCGTGCGGACCACGCAGACGGACGGATCCTCGCTCAGGGTCGCCAGCTGTGCCCGGGTGACCTCGGTCGCCGAGCCGGAGATCCCGAAGACGACCCCGCGGGAACGGGTGGGCAGCAGGGACCTGGCGAGGGCGAGGCTGCCGGGACCGGGATCGATCGTCACCCAGTCGAGGACCTCGCCGTGGCGCAGATTCGCGTGGAGCCGAGCGTGCTCGCCGGGGGCGTCTGCGGGGATGTCCGCGATCTCGCGTGTCACCGAGGCGACGACGGACCCGACGAGCTCGATGTGCTCGGTGGTCAGGGCATCGACGACGATGACGTCGGCACCGGAGGAGATGCCGGAGATCACCGCGGCACGAACTGCCCGTCGGCCCTGCAGGACCCGGGAGAGCTCGATGAGGTGGCATTCGAGGTCGGTGCCGTCCTCGAGGATCCGGTCGACCTCCGAGGTCCGCATCGGCGAGCGCACGTCTCGGGCGAGCTCGGTGTGCTCAAGCAGCGTGCCGTCGAGGAGCTGGAGGCCCTGGACCGTGGTGCGTCCGGCGGCGGGGAAGGCGGGCACGCACAGGCCGATGACCCGGCGGGGCACCCCGCCGGCCGCCTGAGCCAGCTGTCGGCGGGCCTCGAGCGCCGCCTCGGCGGTGACGCCGACGTTGCCGCGCAGGGTCGTGTCGGTCCGGCACGCGAGGAGGTCGACGTCGCCGGCGACGCGGATGAGGGCATCGGTGAGTTCGGCGGCCTTCCGGGCGGGAAGGTGCCTCGAGTCGGCGTTGAGGACGACGGCGTCGTAGTCGTCGAGGAGGACGTCGAGGTCGACCCTCTCGTGCGGACTCGTCCCCGTCACGGTGATCGTGCGCAGTCCCGCCTCGGCGAACAGGGCGCCGCACGCGTTCCCACCGGTGAGGTCGTCGGCGACGATGAGGATCCGGGAGTGCTCCGGTTCGGTCGGGTCGCTGTTCATACGACCAAGTCGAGCACGAAGAGCAGCGGAATGGAACCGAGCCACACGGCGGTCGTGATCCCCGACCAGCCCTTGATCGCCTGGATGCCGTCGAGCCCGGCGAAGCGGGTGACGACCCAGAAGTACGAGTCGTTGAAGTAGGAGAAGACCATCGACCCGGCCGTGCACGCCATGACCGCGACGAGCGGGCTGAGCCCGAGAGGCTCGATGAGCGGGGCGGTGACGGAGGCGGCGGTGATCATCGCGACCGTGCCCGACCCCTGGGCCAGGCGGACGAGGGAGGCGATGATGAACGGGACGAGGAGCGCGGGCAGGCTGATCGAGGCGATCGCCTCGGCCAAGGCGTCGCCGACGCCCGACTCGCGCAGCACCATGCCGAAGCTGCCGCCGGCACCGGTGATGAGGAGGATGAGGCCGGCCGAGGCGGCGGCGTCGGCGAGCCAGCTCTGGACCTGCGAGCCCGGGGTGAACCGCGGCAGCAGGGTGTAGACGGCGAGGACGAGGCCGATGATGAGGGCGACGACGGGGTTGCCGATGAATGCGAGCGGAGCGACCCAGCTCGAGGGTTCGTAGTCATCCCCGGAGAGCACGCCCTGGGCGTTGCGGTCGATCGCCGTCGACACGGTGTTCGCGACGATGAGGAGGAGCGGGATGATGAGCGGAAGGAAGCCGAGGAACGCCCCGGGTTTCTTCCCGCCGACCGCGGTTGCGGGAGTCTCCGTCGTCGTCTCCTCGGTGACCGTCACCTCGTCCCCGGTGACCGTGTCGACGGTGGTCGCCGAGGCGGTCGCCGCTCCGACGCCGGCCGTTGCGTAGACGTCGCGGCTGACCTTGGCGTTGAGGTACGGCTCGAGCTTCGGGCCGATCCAGCGCGCGTAGATGACGACGACGGGCAGGAGGAGGACGGTGAAGACGAGGCCGGTGAGGATGACTCCGCCGATGTCGGCACCGAGGATGCCGGTCGCAGCGAGCGGGCCCGGGGTGGGCGGAACCATGTGGTGGGTGAGCGTCATGCCGGCACCGAGGGCAAGGGCGAGCGTGATGTAGCCGCCGCGTTTGACGCGGGCGATCGACCGGGCGAGCGGATTCATGATGACGTACCCGGAGTCGCAGAAGACGGGGATCGACACGAGCGAGCCGACCGATCCCATCGCCCACGGTTCGCGTCCCTTGCCGAAGGCGCGGAGGAAGGCGCGGGCGAGGGAGTCGGCGGCACCGGAGACCTCGAGGATCTTGCCGATGCCCACCCCGAGGCCGATGACGATGCCGATGCTCGCAAGCGTGTTGCCGAAGCCCGTGGTCACCGCGTCGATGAGCGAGAGCAGATCCTGACCGGCGACGACGCCGGTGACGAGAGCGGCGATGAGCAGGGCGATGAAGGCGTCGAGGCGGGTCGCGAGAACGATGATGACGATCGTCGCGATCCCGGCGACGAGTGCCGCGATGAGCTGCAGGTCCATGGGTTCCTCCACGTTGAGGCTGGCCGGGGGATCCGGTCAGGGAGCCGACTGAACCGGCTCAGAAGTTGCACAGTATGAGCAAGTATGGGCCATAGATGCGCATGAAAGCAAAGAAAATTTCTCGAGATCACCTCGGATTGGCCCTTGAATAATACCCGTGGGGGGTATATGTTCGAGGTATGGACACACAGCGCGAGGACAACACGGGCACCGATGTGCACGCCGGTCACGAGCACATGGACCACGCTCCGACGGACCACGGCGAGGACCATTCGCACATGGACCACTCCGGTATGGAACACGGCGATCATGGCGACCACGCCAGCCATGGCGATCATTCCGAGCACGCGGGCCATGGCGACCATGCCGGCCACGGCGACCACTCCGGCCACGGTGGCCATGGCGGCCATGCCGCCGTGTTCGGGCGCCTCTTCGTCGTCAACCTCATCATCGCCGTCCCCGTCGTCGCATTCAGTCCGATGTTCGGCCACCTCGTCGGCTATATGGTGCCCGAATCGGGACCGTGGGGATGGGTGCGCTGGATCGCCCCGATCCTCGGCACCGTCATGTACGTCTGGGGCGGTCGGCCCTTCCTCACCGGCGGGCTGAGCGAACTGAGGTCCCGCAAGCCGGGCATGATGCTCCTCATCGCGCTCGCGATCACCGTCGCCTTCCTCGCCTCATGGGGTTCGTCGCTCGGACTCCTCGACCCCGAGCTCGACTTCTGGTGGGAGCTCGCCCTCCTCATCGTCATCATGCTCGCCGGGCACTGGCTCGAGATGCGCTCGCTCGCGCAGACCACCTCGGCGCTCGACAGCCTCGCAGCCCTCCTTCCCGACGAGGCGGTCAAAGTCGTCGACGGGCAGACGGTCACGGTCTCACCCGCGGACCTCGTCGTCGGCGACATCGTCGTCGTCCGTCCCGGCTCCGCGGTTCCCGCCGACGGCCGCATCGTCGACGGCACCGCGGAGATGGACGAGTCGATGATCACCGGCGAGTCCCGCCCGGTGCGCCGCGGCGTCGGCGACACCGTCGTCGCCGGCACCGTCGCCACGGACTCCGGGGTGCGCATCGAGATCACCGCGACCGGTGACGACACCGCCCTCGCCGGCATCCGCAAGCTCGTCGCCGACGCGCAGAACTCCTCGTCCCGCGCGCAGCGCCTGGCCGACCGGGCCGCCGCCTGGCTGTTCTGGTTCGCCCTCGGCGCCGCTGTCATCACCGCGATCGTCTGGACGCTCGTGGGCATGCCCGACACCGCCGTGGTCCGCACGATCACCGTCCTCGTCATCGCCTGCCCCCATGCGCTCGGTCTGGCGATCCCGCTCGTCGTCTCGATCGCCACGGAGCGCGCCGCCCGCGCCGGCGTCCTCATCAAGGACCGTCTCGCGCTCGAGACGATGCGCACCGTCGACGCCGTCCTCTTCGACAAGACCGGCACCCTGACCAAGGGCGAGCCGACCGTCACCGCCGTCGAGACCACGGGAGAGCGCGGCCAGGACGAGGTGCTCGCCCTGGCAGCAGCGGCCGAGACCGACAGTGAGCACCCGCTCGCCCGCGCCATCGTTCGGGCAGCCGAGGACCGGGGGCTGCGCGTGCCGAGCGCGCAGAACTTCTCCTCGTCTCCGGCCGTGGGCGTGCGCGCCGAGGTCGACGGGTCCGTCGTCGAGGTCGGCGGACCGCATCTGCTCACCGAACGCGGAGCCGCCGAGGCGCAGGTCGCCGAGAAGTGGCGCAGTGAGGGGGCGATCATCCTCCACGTCCTCGTCGACGGCTCCGTCGTCGGTGCCCTGCGCCTGGCCGACGAGATCCGGCAGGAGTCACGGGAGGCAATCGACGCACTCCACCACCAGGGGATCGAGGTCGTCATGATCACCGGTGACGCCGAGGCGGTCGCCCGGTCCGTGGCCCGTGACCTCGGCATCGACCGGGTCTTCGCGGGAGTCCGTCCCGCGGACAAGGCCGCGAAGGTCTCCGAACTCCAGGCGGAGGGCAAGACGGTGGCGATGGTCGGCGACGGCGTCAACGACGCCCCGGCGCTCGCGCAGGCCGATGTCGGCATCGCGATCGGCGCCGGCACGGATGTCGCGATCGGCTCGGCCGGCGTCATCCTCGCCTCCGACGATCCGCGGTCCGTCCTCTCCGTCCTCGAGCTCTCCCGGGCCAGCTACCGGAAGATGAAGCAGAACCTCTGGTGGGCGGCGGGATACAACCTCATCGCGGTGCCGCTGGCCGCGGGCATCCTCGCCCCGATCGGCTTCGTCCTGCCGATGAGCGTCGGCGCGATCCTCATGTCCGCCTCGACGATCGTCGTCGCCCTCAACGCGCAGCTGCTGCGTCGCCTCGACCTCAGCCCCGAGGCCGCGGTCGCCGCCGCGGAGCGGTGAACCGCCCGGCCCCAGCGCTCGGGCCTCAGCGCTCGAGCACCTCGTCGAGCGCACTCGCTCCGGCGGCGACCGTGACCTGGGTGCCCCACGGGTCGGTGAGGCGCAGGGAGCGTCCGTCGTCGGCGAAGTCGAGGGAGTGGCGACGCAGACGCTGCCCGAGGGCGTCGAGGTCATCGCGGCCCGGCACGGTGATCGCGAGGTCCCCGAGGCCGAGGCTCGCCGCCCGCGGTCCGGCGCCGAGGCTGTTCCACGTGTTCATCGCGACATGGTGGTGGTAGCCGCCCGCGCCGGCGAAGAGCGCCCCGGGCATCGTCGAGTGCGTGACGCCGAACCCGAGGGCATCGACGTAGAAGGCCCGCGCCCTCTCGATGTCGCCGACCTGGAGATGGACGTGCCCGACGGTGCCTGCGAGTTCCGAGGTGTGCGCGAGGGCGTCGGTCGTCAGGTGCTCACGGAGGAACGCGTCGGGGTCGAACCGGATCGAATCCATCTCGACCTCACCGTCGGGGGAGTGGCCCCACGTGGCGCGATCGCGGTCGACGTAGAGTTCGATGCCGTTGCCCTCCGGATCGGTGAAGTAGAAGGCCTGGCTGACGAGGTGGTCCTGGGAGGCGACGAAGCGGCTGCGCGTGTTCTCCGCGGCGTGGGCGACGGTCGCGGCCAACGACTCCGGTGTCTCGAAGAGGAACGCGGTGTGGAAGAGCCCCGCCTGCCGAGGGTCGACACCGGGCAGACCGGGCGTCGCGACGAACTTGACCATGGGCGTCCTGCCGCGCCCGAGCGCCCGGTGGACCTCACGCCCCCGGCTCGACTCCTCGAGCGGTTCGAGGGCGAGTGCGTCGGCGTAGTAGTCGGTCATCGTCTCGAGGTCGCCGACGCGCAGGGTGACGGCGTCCATGCCGAGATCGGCGCTGAGCGCCGTCTCGGAGGTGGGATCGGTGGACATGGCCTGCTCCTTGCTGTCTCCGGCGGACTCCGCTGTGCCCGAGGTGCTGACGTCGCCCGAGGCGCTGAAGTCTCATCGTAGTCCCGCAGGGCGAGAGGGGTCCCATCGCAGACGGGTCACGCCCGGGGTAGGGGAGCGTGCGCATCCTTGCCGGGCCTGCGAGGGGAGACGATGATGGGGACATGACAGCGCAACGGCAGCCCCATCCCCACGAACCCCACGAGCGCGGCACCGGTCAGAAGCTCAACTGGCTGCGCGCGGGCATGCTCGGTGCCAACGACGGCATCGTCTCGACCGCCGGTGTCGTCATCGGTGTCGCCGCAGCGACACCGGACAACATCGCCGCGATCGCCACCGCCGGCGTCGCGGCCCTCGTCGCCGGCGCGTTCTCGATGGCCGGGGGAGAGTACGTGTCGGTGAGCACGCAGCGCGACACCGAGAAGGCGCTCATCGCCAAGGAGAAGCAGGAGCTCACGGAGATGCCCGACGACGAGCTCGCCGAGCTCGCCGGCTTCTACCAGGAGAAGGGGCTCTCGCCGGAGCTCGCCCGCGAAGTCGCCGTGGAGCTGACGAAGCGGGATGCGCTGGCCGCCCACGCCGAGGTCGAGCTCGGCATCGATCCAGAGCAGTTCACGAATCCGTGGGCGGCGGCGGCGTCCTCGTTCGTCTCGTTCACCGCCGGCGCCCTCATCCCGCTCGTCCTCATCCTCCTGCCCGTCGGCGCCCACCGTGTGTGGGTGGCGGCCGCGGCCGTCGTCGTCGGTCTCTTCCTCACCGGGTGGATCAGTGCGGGCCTCGGACGGGCACCGAGGCGGCCCGCCGTCATTCGCAACGTCCTCATGGGATCGGCGACGATGGTCGCGACCTACCTCATCGGCCTACTCTTCGGAGTCGCGACGGGCTGACTCCCTTGTCCGGCAAGTCATCCAATGTATTGAAGGTAATTCTCATATCGGATGGGAAACGTTTGGCGAAGATTCTTGTCATTGACGATCGAGGCATCTAGTCTGAACTACAGACATAGGATGTCTTAGGTATTCAATGAGGAGTCCCGCCAGATGTCAGATACCGCGAGCACCCCGCTGCTCGACATCCGCGGCGCCGGGAAGTCGTTCCCCGGCGTCCGCGCCCTTGCCGATGTCGATCTCGATCTCCGCCCCGGCGAAGTCCTCGGACTCGTCGGGGAGAACGGAGCCGGGAAGTCGACGCTGATGAAGCTGCTCTCCGGGGTCTACACGCCCGACACCGGAGAGTTCCGCATCGACGGGAAGCCGGTGTGCATCGGATCGACGACCGAGGCCGAACGCCTCGGCATCGCGATCATCCACCAGGAGTTCAACCTCGTCGACGACCTCACCGTCGCCCAGAACATCTACCTCGGCCGGGAACCGCGGATCGGTCCCTTCATCAGCGAACGTCGGCTCAACCGGGATGCCGCGGCGCTCCTGGCAAGGCTCGGTCTCACCCTCGACCCGAAGGCGGTCGTCGGTCGCCTCACCGTGGCTGCGCAGCAGATGGTCGAGATCGCCAAAGCGCTCAACCAGGACGCGCGGATCCTCATCATGGACGAGCCGACCGCCGCCCTCAACGATGAGGAGGTCGAGATCCTCCACGGCCTCATCCGCCGCTTCGTCACGCCCGAGACCGGGGTCATCTACATCTCCCACCGAATGCCCGAGCTCAAGGCGATCACTCAGCGCATCACCGTCATCCGCGACGGAGAGAAGATCGGAACCGTGCCCACAGCGACGACGGACATGCCCGAAGTCATCCGGATGATGGTCGGACGCGAACTCGACGCCGTCACCGAGGTCCCGAGCTATCAGGGCACCGCCGAGGTGGTCCTCGAGGTCCGCGACCTGGCGACGAAGGCGAAACTCAAGGGCATCAGCTTCGGCCTGCGGCGCGGAGAGATCCTCGGTCTGGCCGGGCTCATGGGCGCCGGGCGGACGGAGACGGCGCGGGCGATCATCGGTGCCGACCCGCTTTCGGCGGGCGAGATCCGCTTCGGAGGCAGGCGCGTGCGCATCCCCAATCCCGCCGCCGCGGCACGGATGGGCATCTGCTATCTCTCCGAGGACCGCAAGCAGCTCGGCGTCCTCACCGGACAGAGCGTGCGCGACAACATCGCCCTGCCGAGTCTGCGCCGCTTCAGCCGCGCCGGCTTCACCGACGAACGGCGGATCGACGCCGCTGCCCGTGACTTTGTCTCCACCCTGAAGATCCGGACCCCGTCGATCCAGCAGATCCTCGAGCGGCTCTCCGGCGGCAACCAGCAGAAGGTCGCGATCGCCAAATGGCTCGTGCGCGACTGCGACGTCTTCATCTTCGACGAACCCACCCGCGGCATCGACGTCGGGGCGAAGGCGGAGATCTACGCGCTCCTGCGCGAACTCAGCCGGCAGGGCAAGTCGATCATCGTCATCTCCTCCGAACTGCCCGAGGTCCTCCTGCTCTCCCACCGCATCGCGGTGCTCAGCGAAGGCCACCTCACCGGCATCCTCGACGCCGCCGAGGCGACGCAGGACTCGATCATGGAACTCGCCACCCGGTACACCGAATCGATGGGAATCGTGGCCTGAATGAACACCGAACTCGCCTCCGCCCCCGCGTCGCAGACGACCGCAGCGTCGTCGCCGAGTCGGCCGGCGGGCACCCGCAGCCGGTGGCGCAACTCGCTGCAGCAGCTGCTCGCCGTCGCCAGTCTCGTCATCATCGTCATCGTCTTCGCGATCATCAATCCCGACTCGTTCCTCACCCTGACCAACCTCTCGACGATCCTCACCACGGTGACGACGGTCGGGCTGCTCGCCCTCGGCGTCACGTTCATCATCATCACCGGCGGCATCGACCTCTCGGTGGGAACGGGCATGATCCTCTGCGGAGTCATGGCCGGGGTCTTCATCACGAACATGGGCCTGCCGCTGCCCGTCGGCATCGCCCTGACGATCGGCTTCGGCGGGCTCATCGGGCTCATCAACGGATTCAACGTCGCCGTCCTCGGGCTCCCGTCCTTCATCGCCACACTCGGGATGATGATGGTCACGCAGGGGCTCTCCCTCGTCATCAGCGGCACGAAGCCGATCTACTTCACCGAAGAGCCGGGGTTCGGGGCGATCATGAATGCCTCGCTCGTGCCGGGGATGCGCCTGCCCCTGGGCACCGTGCTCTTCCTCGTCCTCATCGTCGTCTCCGTGATCATCCTGCAGCGCACCCTCATCGGACGCACGGCCTTCGCGATCGGATCGAATGAGCGGGCCACCCGGCTCTCGGGCGTCAACGTCCGGGCGTGGCTCATCTCCGTCTACGTCCTCTGCGGCCTCTTCGTCGGCCTCGCCGGGGTGCTCTCGGCCTCCCGTCTCAGCTCGGCTCAGCCCACCGGCGGCGCCGGCATCGAGCTGCAGGCGATCGCCGCGGTGATCATCGGCGGCACCTCGCTCGCCGGCGGCCGGGGGTCGATGATCGGCACGGTCATCGGCGCGCTCATCATGGCCGTCCTCGACAACGGCCTGCGGATGGCAGGGGTCGCCCAGGAATGGCAGCAGGTCGCCATCGGCGTCGTCGTCCTCCTCGCCGTCTACCTCGACATCGTCCGGAAGAAGAACTCGGCGAGCGGGTCCTCGACCTAGGAAGGCCCACCGTCCCATCACGTTCCACCACGGCACCCACACACCGCCTCATCATTCGAAGGAGAACACCATGAGGACCAGCAAGCTGCTCACCTCGCTCGCGGCTCTCTCTGCCGCAGCGCTCATCGCCACCGGCTGCGGGTCGGGCGGATCAGGTGGGGGAGGTGAGGGCGAACGGACCATCGCGATCATCTCCAAGGGCTACCAGCACCAGTTCTGGCAGACCGTGAAGAAGGGCGCCGAGGAGAAGGCGAAGGAGCTCGGGGTGACCGTGACCTTCGAGGGCCCCGACAGCGAGACCGACGTCGAACAGCAGGTCACCCAGCTGCAGGGAGCCCTCGACAAGCAGCCCGACGCCGTCGCCATCGCCGCGCTCGACAGCAAGGCCGTCATCCCTCTGCTCCAGCAGGCGCAGTCGAGTGACATCCCCGTCATCGCCTTCGACTCCGGCGTCGACAGCGACATCCCGCTCACCACGGTCGCCACCGACAACAAGGCGGCCGCGGCCGAGGATGCGAAGAAGCTCGCCGAAGCCCTCGACGGGAAGGGCAAGGTCGGCATCGTCACCCATTCGGAGACCGCGCAGACCGGTGTCGACCGGCGCGACGGCTTCGTCGAGTACCTCGAGGCCAACGAACCGGGCATCGAGATCGTCGCGGAGCAGAACGCCGACGGCGACCAGGCGAAGTCCGCGGATGCGACGAAGGCGATGCTCCAGTCGAACAAGGACCTCGCCGGCCTCTACGGCACGAACGAAGGCGCGGCGATCGGCGTCGTCCAGGGCGTCAAGGAGCTCGGGAACACCGATGTCACCGTCGTCGGATTCGACTCCGGCAAGGCGCAGATCGATGCGATCAAGGACGGCTCGATGCTCGGAGCGGTGACGCAGAGCCCGCTCGACATCGGCGGAAAGACCGTCCAGGCCGCCGTCGACGCCATCGACGGCAAAGAGCTCGAGAAGGAGATCCCGACGAGCTTCTACTGGTACGACAAGTCGAACATCGGGGACCCGAAGATCGCCGAGCTGCTCTACGAATGATCCGCTCGGAGGACGGCGCGACCGCCTCGGCGAGGACGGACTCCCACCTCGCCGGGGTGCGGTCGTCTCCGCCGAGGCGGTCGTGTACTAGGTTGGGGCCATGGCACTGACGGACGACGCGCTCGACAAGATCAAGGACCTCATCGTCTCCGGCGAGCTTCGGCCCGGCGACCGACTGCCGCCGGAGGCCGAGCTCGCTGAACGCCTCGGCCTGTCACGGAACTCGCTGCGCGAGGCGGTCAAGGCCCTCGACTTCATCAACGTCCTCGACGTCCGCCGGGGATCGGGCACCTACGTCACCTCGCTCTCGGCCGAAGACCTCACCGAGGCGGTGTCCTTCCTCGTCGACGTCCACGCCTCCGGGTCGCTCAAGGAGATCCTCGAGGTCCGTCGGATCTTCGAGGCCGAGACCGCGTATCGGGCGGCCGAGCGGATCGACGAGGAGGGTCTCGCTCAGCTGCGGCAGACGATCAGCGACACGGATCCCGCCTCGGTCGAGTCCCTCGTCGCCCACGACTTCGAGTTCCATTCGACGATCGCGAAGCATTCGGGCAACGCCTACCTGGCGGCGATGCTCGAGGCCGTGTCGATGAAGACGACCCGGGCCAGGACGTGGCGGGGGATGACCGAGGCCGGAGCCGTCGAGCGCACGCTCGAGGAGCATCGGCTCATCATCGATGCGCTCGCCGCCGGGGACGCCAGGCTGGCCCAGTCGATCATGATCCTTCACGTCTCCGGCGTCCAGCGCTGGGTCGACCACGTCGATGTCGTCACCGAGGAGGATCTCGACGACATCGCCGAAGCCTGAGGAAGCCGTCTCATTCGGGACGCAGACGCAGTCCCTGCATGCCACCGTCGACGGCGACGGCCGTGCCCGTCGTCGATCCCTGGAGGGGACTGGCGAGGAAGACGATCGTGCGCGCCACCTCCTCGGGTTCGACGAGGCGACCGTGCGGCTGGCGGGCGTTGAGCGCCCGCAGCTCCGCCTCGGGGTCCTCGGCCCTGGCCATCAGCCCGGTCATCACCCACGGGGTGTTCGCGGTGCCCGGGCACACGGCGTTGACGCGGATGCCCTCACGGACGTGGTCGGCGGCCATGGCCAGCGTCATCGAGTAGATCGCTCCCTTGCTCGCCGAGTAGAGGACACGGTCGGGCAGTCCCGCAGTGGCGGCGACCGACGAGGTGTTGACGATCGCTGCGTGCTCCGAGCGGCGCAGGTAGGGCAGGGCGGCGGCGGTGACCCGGGCGACGGAGACGACGTTGACGCTGAGCACACGCTCCCATTCGGCATCGTCGTTGGCATCGACCTGCCCCTGTGCCCCGATCCCCGCGTTGTTGACGACGATGTCGATGCCGCCGAACTCCGCGGCCGCCGCCTCGACGGCGGCCGCGACGGAGGCACGGTCGGAGACGTCGCAGGCGAGCCCGAGTGCGCCGTCCGGAGCGCCTGCGGGGTTGAGGTCGAGGACGGCGACGTTCGCCCCGCCGTCGAGAAGGAGCTCGGTCACGGCCCTGCCGATGCCCGATGCGCCACCGGTGACGAGGGCGGTGAGACCGGCGAATTCCGATATGGTGCTCATGCTGTGCAGCTTTCTCTCTGGAGTCGGATGGTGGAGGTCGACGTCACAGGCCGATGGACGTCGGCCGGTCAGTCGAGGAGGAGGTCGGCGCCGGTCCCGGCGGGAGCGTCGACCCGGAAGTAGGCCTGCCGCTGTCGACCGAGTCCCTCGATCTCGACCTCGGAGACATCCCCGGGTTCGAGGTAGGGGAAGCGGCCGGAGAGGGCGACGCCCTGCGGGGTCCCGGTGGAGATGACGTCGCCGGGCTCGAGCTGCATGTACTGGCTCAGCCGCCAGACGATGTCCTCGACGGGGAAGATCATGTCAGAGGTGTTCGAGTCCTGCCGGGGTTCCCCGTTGACCCAGCTGGCGAGCCGGAGCCGGTGCGGGTCGATCGCGTCGGCGGTGACGAGGCAGGGTCCCAGCGGCATCGAGTCCTTGACGACCTTGCCCTTCGACCACTGCCCTCCCGAATGCACCGTCTGGTAGTCGCGTTCGGAGAGGTCGTTGGCGACGAGGTAGCCGCCGATGACCTCGGCGGCGGCCTCCGGGCTCTCGAGGTAGGCGGCCCGGGCACCGATGACGACGCCGAGCTCGACCTCCCAGTCGAACGTCGTCGCACGCGGCGGGATGCCGATCGGATCGTAGGGTCCGGTGATCGTGTTCGGGGTCTTGAGGAAGATGATCGGCTGGGTCGGTGCCGCGGCACCGGATTCGGCGGCGTGCGCGGCGTAGTTCTGGCCGATGCAGATGACGGCCGAAGGCCGGGCGATCGGTGCGCCGATGCGCTGCCCGCTGATGTCGATCTCCGGCAGGGTGCCGGCCTCGAGCGCCGCGGCGATCCGGGCAGGGCCGTCCGCCCAGAACGTCGGGTCGATGTCGGTGACGACGGCGCTGAGGTCGAAGTGTCGGCCGTCGACGTCGACGACGGGGGTCTCGGCATCGCGGTCGCCGATTCTCATGAGTCTCATTCGCAACTCCTCTGTGCTGTCAGGGTCGGGTCGAGTGGATGGGCGGTCGGTGGTCGCGGGGCCTCACGGGCCCAGCGTCGCAGGGTCGGCGGTGAGGAGTCCCGCGGCGACCGCGCGGGCCCAGAAGTCCTCGGGTACGGGGTGGGCGGCGAGTTCGACATTGCGTCTGACCTGGTCAGGTGTGCGCATGCCGAGGGTGACGTTGGTGATCGCGGGGTCCCGGAGGCTGAATTGGACGGCTGCCGCCGGCAGCGTCGTCCCGCACTCCGCGGCCAATGCTGCGAGCGCCTCGGCCTTGTCGAGGACCTCTCGGGGTGCGTCCTCGTAGTTGTACTTCGCCTTCCTGCCCGGGTCGGCGTTGGCGAGGATCCCGGAGTTGAAGACGCCGACGTTGACGATACCGACCCCGCGGGAGGCGCACGCCGGGATGAGGTCCTCGCGACCTCCCTGTTCGAGGAGCGTGTACCGGCCCGCCTGCATGACGACGTCGATGTCGGTCTCGGTGACGAAGCGGGTGAGCATCTCCGCCTGGTTCATCCCGGCACCCCACGCGCCGATGATCCCCTCGTCGCGCAGGCGTGCGAGTTCGGGCACGGCCCCGTCGATCGCCTCGGTCCAGTGGTCGTCGGGGTCGTGGATGTAGACGATGTCGATGCGGTCGAGGCCCAGCCTCTCGAGGGACTCCTCGAGGGAGCGGCGGATGCCGTCCGGGGAGTAGTCGCGCACACGGGCCTGGTCGCCGGGCACGGCGAAGCCCTCGTCGTCCCACTCCTGCGGGTCCTCCGCGGGGCGGACGAGCCGACCGACCTTCGTCGAGACGAGGTACTCCTCACGGGGCTTGGTCCGCAGCACCTCGCCGAGGCGACGCTCGCTCAGCCCGAGACCGTAGTGGGGTGCGGTGTCGTAGTACCGGATTCCCAGTGACCAGGCTTCCTCGATCGCTGAATGGGCGGTCTCGTCGTCGATCTGCCGGTAGAGGTTTCCGATCGGGGCGCCTCCGAATCCGAGCGTGCGCATGTCGTGCAGGCGCTGCACGACGGAGTTCCTCAGAGTCATTCGCTCCTCCTTGAGAGATAGAAGTCGGCGGCGGTCCCGCCCAGGACGGCGGCGAGGTCCGCCTCGTCGAGGACGGTGCGCAGCGCGGAGGTCGCAGCCTCCTCCCACACGGGCAGTCCGAGACCGTGGCCGGTCGTCGAGACGGGGTGGTCCGAGCCGTACATCGTCCGGGCCGGGCCGAAGGCCGCGAGAGTGTCGGCCGCATAACGTGCGGCGAGGGCGTTCGCGGCCTCGCCGCTCACCCGCCCGGGCACCTGACCGGGGAGTCCGGAGAACTTCACGTGGAGGCCGGGGTGCAGGGCGAGCGAAGCCATCGCCGCTGCCCATCCGTCATGCGCGAAGTCCGGATCGGCGGGCAGGGGCTTGCCGAGGTGGTCGATGACGACCCGGTCGGCCGAGCCGCGGGCGCTGACGATCGCGGAGACGAATGTCTCGAGTTCGCTCAGCTGTTCTGCGCGCACGCAGAGGTCGATGCTCAGCCCCGCGTCGAGGGCGGTCAGGGTTCCGGCGAGCAGCGTGTCGGCGGTCTCCGAGGCTCCGACGGCGAGGTCGCCTGTGGCCCGACCCTCGAAATTGTCCCTCACCCCGACGACGAGGGGGTGGGAGCGGAGCCGGTCGACCGCCTCGGCGAGGCCCGGATCAGTGCAGTCGACGGCGGCGACGATGCCGCGGATGAGCGGGGGCCCGGCGGCGATCCGGGTCAGCCATTCCACCTCGGCGAAGGCCTCATCACGGGCGGCGCCGGCTTCGATGACGATCGCCCCGGTCGCCGCCGTTTCGAGCTCGCCGGGCCGGGAGGTGCGCGGCAGGTCCGGCAGGCCGGCCATCCACGGGTAGGTGAAGCGGTCGCGGTCCCAGAGGTGGAGATGGGAGTCGATGAGCTCTGTCATGGCACGACGACTCCGACCGTGAGGAGGAGGTTCGCGTATTGGCGCTGGTCCCCGGTCGCGATGACGAGGCCGAGGTCCCGGCTGCGGGCGAGGTCGTAGAACGCGAAGCGCTCGTGCCCGGTGAAGGGCACGTCCGGCAGGATCACCGTATAGCCGACCACGGCGGGAGCGGTGCCGGCCTCGGCGGTGAGCATGAACGCGCACGCTTCGATCGGGATCATCTGTGCCAGCGGGGCGAGGATCTGGTCGACGGTGAGGAGACCGGGGGCGACGTTGAGGGCGATCCGGGTGGCGCCCTCAGCTGCGCCGGTGAGGTGGGGATAGTTGCCGTCGGCGAGGAGGATCGTCGTCCCGTGACCGCACCGGGCGAGGGCGGCGAGGAGTTCGGGGTGGGTGATCGGGGTGGTGAGCATGGGCTCTCCTCTGCGTCGGTGCGGGGTCAGTCCTGGTCGGTCGCCGAGGCGGATGCCCCTCTCGTCCTCCAGTATGCTTCGATCTCCTCGAGGGAGCGCCCCGACGTCTCGGGGACGCGGGTGAGGACGAACCACAGGGCGGCGGCCGAGAGCAGCGCGAAGACGAGGAAGACGAGCGGACCGATCGCGTCGAGGGCGACGGGGAAGGCCCAGGCGAACGTTGCGTTGAAGAGGTACTGGGTGAAGGTGATGACGCCGGTGCCGATGGCGCGCACGGACAGGGGGAGGACCTCGGGGACGAGGAGCCAGAAAACCGGCCCCATGCCGATGCCGAAGGCGAATGTGTAGGCGAAGACGGCGGCGATGGACACCCAGCCGGCGTCGGGCAGGAGCCAGAGGGCGATCATCGCCACGGTCTGCCCGAGCATGGAGATCGCGAGCAGGCGGACGCGGCCGAGCCGGTCGATGATCGGCAGGGCGATGGCCGTGGAGACGACGAGGGCGATGCCGACGCCGTAGTTCGCGTAGCTTCCGGCGCGATCGCCCATGCCCGACTGGGCGAAGATGATCGGGGCATAGTAGACGACGGCGTTGATGCCGGTGAAGACCTGGAAGAACGTGAGGACGAGCAGGACGATCATGGGGCGGCGGGCCGAGGTCGTCAGTCCGCGCAGTCCGGCCTCCTGCTGGGCGAGGCTGTCTTTGATGTCGGTGAACTCGAGGCGGGCGATCTCCTCGGTTCCGCGCAGGGCGCCGAGCACCCTGAGCGCGTCGGCGTCGCGTCCGCGGGTGATGAGCCAGCGCGGACTGGCGGGGGAGAGGACCATGCCGCCGAAGAAGACGACGGCGGGGATCGCTCCGACGCCGAGGATCCACTGCCACAGACCCGATGTCTGGAAGGCATCGCCGACGATGTAGGCGGCGAGGATGCCGAAGTTCACGGCGAGCTGGTAGAGCCCGGTGAGCAGTCCGCGGATGCGAGTGGGGGAGAGTTCGGAGAGGTAGATGAGGCCGAACATGTTGGCGATCCCGACGCCGAGGCCGAGGAAGAAGCGGGCGGCCCCGAGGACCGCGGGTGTCGGTGCGAAGGCGCAGGCGAGCGAGCCGACGAAGAAGATGACGGCGGCGACGATGAGGAGGTGGCGGCGGTCGAAGCGGCGGGCGGCGAGCGTGGCCCCGATGATCGAGGGCAGGGCGCCCCAGAGGAGAAGGGAGGTGATGAGCCCCTGCTCGCCGGCGTCGAGGCCCATCTGGTCGATGAGCAGCGGCAGGGCGCCCGAGATCGCGCCCGAGTCGTAGCCGTAGAGGAGACCGGAGAAGCCGGCGAGGACGGCGATGAGGATGATCCGGCGGGGGATCGGCTCACTGTCGTGGCTGCGGGTGAGCGGGGTGTCGGTGGTGGTGCGGTCGGTCACGTCGTCGATCCTCATTGTTCGGTTTCGGTGCTCGGAGTCTGTGCGCCGGGACGCGGGCTGCGCTCAGGCGATCTCGCGTGCGTGCCACACAGGACCGCCGGGGAACGCGTAGTCGGAGAGCGTCCGCCGGTGGATCTCGGCACCGGCGCCGGGTGCCGTGGGCGGCCAGTAGCGCCCGTCGTGGACGTCGACGGGGGTGAGGAAGTGCTCGTGGAGGTGGTCGACGAACTCGATGCAGCGGTCGTCCATGGTCGCGGAGACGGCGACGAAGTCGAACATCGAGAGGTGCTGGACGAGTTCGCACAGCCCCACGCCCCCGGCGTGCGGGCAGACGGGGACCTCGGCGTGAGCGGCGAGGAGGAGGTTGGTGATGTTCTCGTTCACCCCGGCGACCCGGGTGGCGTCGATCTGCATGACCCGCAGTGCGTCGGCCTGGAGCATCTGCTTGAAGACGATCCGGTTCTGGCAGTGCTCACCCGTGGCGACGGGGGTCGGGGCGATGTGCTTCTGGATGTGGGCATGGGCGAGGATGTCGTCCGGCGAGGTCGGCTCCTCGACCCAGCGGAGACCGAAAGGAGCGAGGTCGTCGATCCAGTCGACCGCCTCGGCGGCGTCCCAGTGCTGGTTGGCATCGACGGCGATGGGGAAGTCAGGCCCGCAGATCTCCCGGGCGATGCCGAGGCGGCGGATGTCGTCGTCCCGGTTGGCTCCGACCTTGAGCTTGATCTGGTCGAAGCCCTCAGCGATGGCCTCCCGGCACAGCCGCGCGAGCTTCTCGTCGGAGTAGCCGAGCCACCCGGGTGTCGTCGTGTACGCCATGTATCCGGTCTCGCGGAGCTCGGCGATCCGCTCGGCCCGACCGGGTTCTGCGCGTTCGAGGATCGCGAGCGCGTCGTCCCTGGTCATGAAGTCCGAGAGGTAGCGGAAGTCGATGAGGTCGAGGATCTCTGCCGGGCTCATGGCGGCGAGCAGCTCCCACAGCGGCAGGCCCGCCCGCTTCGCCTTGAGGTCCCAGAGGGCGTTGACGACGGCGCCGATGGCCATATGGCTCACGCCCTTCTCAGGTCCGAGCCAGCGCAGCTGCGAGTCGTGGACGAGTTCGCGCCAGAAGCCGCCCATGTCCTCGAGGATCGGTTCGACCTCGCGTCCGATGAGGGTCTCGGCGATGACGCGCACGGCTTCGGTCTCGATGTCGTTGCCGCGCCCGATCGTGAAGACGAACCCGTGTCCCTCATGGCCGTCGGCTGAGTCGGTGGAGACGATGAGGTAGGCCGCGGAGTAGTCGGGGTCCGGATTCATCGCATCGGAGCCGTCGAGGCTCGCCGAAGTGGGGAATCGGAGGTCGACGACGTCGATCGAGGAGATGGTAGACATTGCGTCCTTTCACACAACTGCGGTGTTGTGATCGGATGTCTGAACGGGGCGATCGTCCAGATACTCGGTCACGCTCATCAACCCGAGTTTAAACATAGGATGTTTAAGTGGTCAAGGGTGAGGATGGTGTGGTTGCGGCCAATGAGCAGGGGAGTGGGCAGTGACTGCAGTGACGAGTGATCGGATGTCTGCGCGCGACCGTTTGGTGTCTGAGGGGCCGATCACCATTGATGGCGTCGAGCGGGACCTCGAAGCGGCGATGGAGACTCGTGGCAATCTGCGGGTCTGAGGCCAGCCCCGTGGCCGAGCGGGCGATCGAAGCCATGCTCCAGTCGACCTCGGAGGGCTGGTGTTTCTGGGACGCCGCCTCCGTTGTGTGCGGACGATGGCGAAGTCCGACGATCCAGTTCGCCATGGGTCAACCTCCCTGCCCCTGGTGTTGCATCTCGCAGACAGATGGACCTGAACCGGTGTTCTCATTGCCCGTTCAGCGAGTAGAAAATTGCACAATCTTTGAGGTGCATGGAGGGCAGACGAGAACTCTTGGGCCATTTCGCAGTTATGGGGTTCGGCGCATGTCTCGCTGCCTTCGCCTGCCGATGTGGATGGGATTCGATACGTAGTCGCGAAGGGTCCTGATTTCACGTGCGTTCGCCGCCTCGCGGCTGGCCCATCAATCCGTTCAGAATGACTGCGAACTTGTCTATCGCGTTGGCCAGTCGACGAGTCGATCTGAGTGTACATTGAGGTTCTGAACAGGACGTTGAGTGCAATTGCAAGGAGTCTGAGGTGTCCAAGTATTCAGTGAGGCAGGACCAGGTCCAGACATTGCTCTCGTGGGTCCGCAGTGGCCAGATCGCGATCCCCGAGATGCAACGGCCGTTCGTCTGGTCTTCGACGAAGGTGCGCGATCTTCTCGATTCCCTGTACAAGGGCTATCCTGTCGGTTACCTCATCACGTGGCAGAGTCAGGACGTCGGGCTCAAAGACGGTTCCACTTCCGGCTTCAAGCAGATCCTCATCGACGGTCAACAGCGAATCACTGCTATGACTGCTGCTCTGGTCGGTGCCGAGGTCGTCGACAAAAACTACGCCAAGAAGCGGATACAGATCGCCTTCAATCCGCAAGAGGAGAAGTTTGAGACACTGACTCCGTTCCTTGACCGTGACCCAGCCTGGATATCGGATATCTCCGAGTTTATGAACAGCCGATCGACATTCCGGTCGATCAGTTCGTATCTCGAAGCCAACCCGGAGGCAGATGCCAACGCAGTCGAGGACGCTTTTGAGCGGCTTGCTGGAATTCAGAATGCTCAGGTCGGCATCATCACACTCGCTGACGATCTCGACATCAACACGGTCACCGAGATTTTCATACGCATCAACTCGAAAGGCGTTACCCTTTCCAGTGCCGATTTCGCGATGAGCAAGATCTCAAGCCACGGAATGTACGGCTCGAACCTCCGCAAGCTCATCGACTATTTCTGCCATATGGCGCGTCACCCGCAGGCGTACGATGACATTTCGGCGAATGACAAAGCGTTCGCTGATTCCGGATTGATGGAACGAATCGCTTGGCTGAGGAATGACACCTCCGATCTGTACGACCCTGAGTACACGGACGTCATTCGAATCGCCGGTTTGCGAGGCTTCGGCAGAGGAAGGATGGCTTCGCTCGTCAGTCTGCTGTCCGGCCGGGATTTCGAAACTCGGTCCTTCAGCGAAGAGCTCGCCGTGCAGTCATTCGAGACTTTGGAAAACGCTCTGCTGGAGATCGTCAATCAGTACAATTTCCAGCAGTTTGTCCTCACCGTAAAATCGGCAGGTTTCACTCAGGCGAAGATGATCACCTCTAAGAACGCGCTCAACTTCGCGTATGCGCTGTTCATCCGGTTGCGCGCCGAGAAGCAGATGACAGACGGTGAGATCAAGAGCGTGGTTCGTCGATGGTTTGTCATGTCAATGTTGACAGGGCGCGCGTCAGGATCTTTCGAGACGCAATTCGAGGTCGACATGCGTCGAATCGGCGAACTGGGCGTCGCCAACTATCTCGATCAGATCGAGCGCGGACAGCTCACCGACGGCTTCTGGGAGATCGAACTCGGTGGTGTCATAGCGTCGAAGCAACACTCCCGGTCGGCGGGGGTCTGATCGGTGGAGTGTGCAGATGGCGCGGGTGGGGTTGTCGTTCAGCGACAGGTCGGAGATCTCGGCGGCCTCGAAAGCGGGCTGGTCGGTGCGGAGGATCGCCCGTCACCTGGGGCGTTGCCCGTCGGTGATCTCGCGGGAGCTTCACCGGAACTCGACGAAGACCCGCGGCTACCAGGCCGTGACCGCAGACGTCAGAGCGCAGCGTCGGCGAGCTCGCCCGCAGCAGCGGAAGGTCGCGGGGGATCCGGTGCTGCAGGCGAGGGTGGACGCCGACCTGGCCGCGTCCTGGACGCCGAACGAGATAGCGGGCCGGTTGCGTCTGGAGGCGACAGACCCGACCGTTGAACGCATGGCGAACTCTCCTGACGCACGCGGCCGAACCGTCTCCGGTGAGGCTATCTACCAGTACATCTACGCAATCCCGAAGGGTGAGCTCGCCCGCAAGGGCATCTTCCTGCAGTCCAAGCGGACCAAGCGCCGACCACGTACGACCGGGCGGACGCGCGGTGGCCCAATCGTAGGTATGGTCCCGATCGCGGAGCGAGGTGAGGACGCCGCCCAGCGTCGGGTGCCGGGGCACTGGGAGGGTGACCTGATCATCGGGAAGAACGGCACCTCGTGCGCGGCGACGCTGGTGGAGCGGATGAGCGGGTTCACCGGGCTGCTGGCCCTGCCCTCGAAACACGCCGAGCCAACCGCTGACGCGGTCATCGAGTTTTTCAACGACCTGCCCGAGATGATGAAGGCATCGTTGGCGTGGGACCAGGGCAGCGAGATGGCCCAGCACGCGAAGGTCTCCCTGGCCACGGCGATGCCGGTCTACTTCGCCGATCCCCACTCGCCCTGGCAGAGGCCCAGCAACGAGAACACGAACCGGCTCTACCGGGAGTATCTGCCCAAGGGCACGGTGATCCCCGATCACCAGCCCTACCTCACCACCATCGCCGAGGAGATCAACAATCGACCCCGCCGCCGACTGGGCTATCTCACGCCCACCGAGGCATTCGCTCGACTGCTCGCCGGCGAGCCCCATGTTGCTTCGACGCCTTGACATCGCCCTCCCGTCCAGTATGAACACTACGAGCATAAGGAGTCCGTATTTCTCGGTCTTCCTCGCCGCGCAGGTGCACAAACAGGCTAAGGGGTTCCTGTCGAAGCACATCACCGTGGGGCAGATGATGGAGGAGTCCGGGGACATTCACCATCTCGTTCCGAAGAACTACCTGATGAAGTCTGGCGTTACGGACCGTACGCAGTACAACCAGATCGCGAACTTCGCATTGACCGAGACGCCGATCAACATTGGAATCAAAGACAGTGTGCCCGCCGCCTATCTTGGACGCGTTCGAACACAGATCGAGGATGGAAAACTGTCGCTCGGCGAGATCAATTCGCTGGAGGAATTGCAAAAGAGTTTCGCTGAGAATGCGGTCCCGCTGACACTCGAGGAGACGACTGCTGCGAACTACCAGGAGTTCCTGGCCAATCGCAGAGCCACGATGGCCGAGTATATTCGCGACTACTACTTTTCACTTTGACAATGTGAGTTGCGACGCCGAGCGTCCGATCTCGTCAGCGTTCGACGACGACTCCGTCGGCATCGGCGAAGACCATCGCTCCGGGACGGATCGTCGCCCCGCCGAACTCGACGACGATGTCCTGCTCTCCGTCGCCGGTCTTCCCGCTCTTGCGCGGATTGCTCGCCAGGGCCTTGACGCCGAGGTCGAGGGTGGCGAGGACCTCGCGGTCGCGGACGGCGCCGTTGATGACGACGCCGACCCACCCGTTGCCCAGGGCGAGTTCGGCGATCATGTCGCCCATGAGCGCGGTTGCGATCGATCCGCCGCCGTCGACGATGAGGACGGAGCCGTCGCCCGGGCCCGAGAGGACCGACTTCACCAGCGCGTTGTCCTCGAAGCAGCGGACGGTGCGGGCCGGCCCCGAGAACGCGACCTTGTCTCCGAAGTCGATGAAGTTGAGCGCGATGGAATGGAGTTCGGGACCTCGTTCGTCCCAAAGGTCGGCGGTCGAGACGGTCACATGTCCTCCACAGTCATTCGGCGGCGCGGGCGGTCTGCTCATTGCTCACGAGCTCCCAGACGTGATCGTCGGGATCGTGGATGTAGGCGGTGTGCGAGCCGTCGAGGTCGACCGGCGGGTCGGCGCGACCTCCGGCGGCTGCCGCCCGCTGGGCGACGTCATCGACCTCGCCGGGGGAGGTGATCGCGCACGAGACGATGACCGCACCGGGAGCGGGGACGGCCGCGGTGCCGACACCCGCACGGTCGAGGTAGGTGCGGTACTCCGCCTCGGCGATGAGGAAGAGGGAGAGGTGGGGGAGTTCGAAAGCGACGATGATGTCGTCGGCGTCGGAAGGCTCGAGGTCGAAGCACTCCCGGTAGAAGCGCAGAGAGCGATCGAGGTCGGCGGCGGGCAGGCAGACGACGACGGCAGCGGGTCTCATGCCAGCACCGTAGCACGGGACCGAACCCCCTCACAGGGGCCCGGCGTGATTGGCCCAGGTCCCGGCGTTGTCGATAGAGTAGAGGGGTGCCTTCTTCCGTTTCGACCCTCCGGCAGTCCGTCCGCGACGCCGTTTTCCCGAAGTCGAAGCTCATGACGACTCTGTCGAACGGCACGAACGGGTGGATGAGTTCCTGGGGGACGAACGCCCACGGTGAGATCGCCGGCTGCCCGCCGCCGCGCCGCTGACACGCGGATCCGCCCTCTCGGGGTGGATCGACGCGCCCGCGCGCCCTCATCCCATCTCTGCGAAAGCGACCTCACCGATGTCTTCGGCCACCCCTGATTCCTCTGCTCCTGCTCGTTCCCTCCGCCAGACGATCGCCCGTGTGCTCAAGCACGACGCCGTCGGCGGCATCCTCCTGCTCGCTGCGACCGCAGCCGCGATCGTCCTTGCGAACTCCCCGGCGGCCGACTGGTACGAGAGCCTCCGCTCGACGAAATTCGGCCCCGAGTCCCTCAAGCTCAACCTCTCGGTGAACAGCTGGGCTTCGGACGGGCTGCTCGCGATCTTCTTCTTCGTCGTCGGCCTCGAACTCAAAGAGGAGTTCGTCGCCGGCAGGCTGCGCGACCCGAGGACCGCGGCGATCCCGGTGGCCGCTGCCATCGGCGGTGTCGCCGTGCCCTCGCTGCTCTACGTGCTCGTCAACCTCGATTCGGGCGGCGGTGCACTCAACGGCTGGGCGATCCCCGCGGCCACGGACATCGCGTTCGCCGTGGCGATCATCGCGATGGTCGGCAGATTCCTGCCGCCCGCGCTGCGGACCTTCCTCCTCACCCTCGCCGTCGTCGACGATCTCCTCGCCATCGCCATCATCGCGGTCTTCTACACCGACGATCTGGCATGGGCCCCGCTCGGCCTCGCGCTGCTTCCGCTGCTCGCGTTCGGCTTCGCCGTGCAGCGGGGGATCCACGCGTGGTGGATCCTCATGCCGCTCGCGTTCGCGACCTGGACCCTCGTCCATGCCTCCGGCATCCATGCGACGATCGCCGGCGTCCTCCTCGGATTCACCGTGCCGGTGGCAGCGAAGGCGCGTCGCGGGAAGGTGCGCCGCGGGAAGGCGGCTGAGCGCGGATTCCACGCCCATGACGGCATCCACGGCGCCGAGGGGCACGGGCCAGCCGCCCGCTTCGCCGATGCCTGGAGCATCCCCTCCGCGGTGATCGCGGTGCCGATCTTCGCGTTCTTCGCCGCCGGGGTCGACGTCGGCGGACTCTCGGGCCTCGCCGAATCACTGGTGAGCCCGGTCGCCGTCGGGATCATCCTCGGGCTCGTCCTTGGCAAGCCGGTCGGCATCGCGGTCTCGGCCTTCGTCGTCACGCGGATCCGAGGATTCTCCCTCGACCCCACGTTCCGGTGGGTCGACCTCATCGGCGTTTCGTGCCTGGCCGGAGTCGGCTTCACCGTGTCCCTGCTCATCGGCGATCTCAGCTTCGGCGAAGGCGACGACCGCGCGCAGATCGTCAAGGTCGGTGTGCTCTGCGGCTCCCTTCTCGCCGCGCTCATCGGGGCCGTCTGGCTCGCCGTGCGCAACCGGCACTACCGTCTGGCCGGTCGCACCCACGATCTCGTCCGCGACGGCGGCATGACGCGCTCGTCCGCCTGAGGGCGACGGTGCCCTCGCGGAGGTGACCGGTCACCGGTCGCCTCCGCCGACGGCGTGTCGGGCGCCGATTCCCGAATCGGCCAGGCTTCCTGTATCCGAATCCGTTCTCACCGGGCAAAATGGAGATGACACACTCATCACCGATGGAGGCACGCGATCATGTCCGAGACTTCCGAACCCGCAGACGAGCCCACCGAGACCACCGGCCCCACGGCCGAGGAGCTCGACGCCCAAGCCGCCGACCGCGCTCACCAGGACGAGCTCGTCGAGGAATGGGGAGACGAGTCGTTCCCTGCCAGTGACCCGCCGGAGAACTACTGATCCGATGAGCCGCTCTCGTCGTCGGACGGGGGCGGCTCTGTCTTTCGGGCCGAGCCGGAAACCGGGCCGGTCTCGTCGTCGAGGCGGCTGGGCGGGCGGCGGCGCACCGTCACCGACCACCGGCCGGCGGCGTCGAGGGCATTCGTCACCCGTGCCCCCACTCCCGGGCGAGGGCGAACTCGATGAGGGCCTCCACCCGTGCGGGCAGGGTGATGCCTGAGGGCCAGATGACCTCGACGCCGACCGGCTCGACCGCCGGCTCGATCTCCTTGATCACCAGGGGGTAGCCCTCATAGCTGGCGGGATTGCGCAGGCGCTGGACGAGCACTCCATAACCGAGCCCGCGACCGACGAGCGTGCGCACGACCTCGTAGCTCGTCGTCCGGTGCCGCACCTTCGGCTGGAGGCCGCGGTCATGGAACATCGAGAGCGTGTGCTGGCTCGACGGGGGCGAGTCGAGGAGGATCATGTCGCGCTCGACGAGGTCCTCGAGGCGCACCGTCTCCCGGTCGGCGAACGGATCGTCGGCGGCGAGGACGACATGGGCGGGGAGGTCGAAGAGGCGTACGTGGTTGGGGGTGCCGGGGATGAGCGTCTCGTAGACGAAGGCGACGTCGATCTCACCCGATTCGAGACGTCCCGCGAGGCGGTCCTGCGTGGTCTCGACGATCTCGAGGCCCACCCGCGGGTGCTGGTCGCCGAACTCGGCGAGGAGGACGGGGAGGATCACCGGCGCCAGGGTCGGATAGCAGCCGATCGTCACCGGCCCCGCGAGTTCGCCGTCGGTGGTCGTGAGTTCGCGCTGCAGTTCGTTCGCCTCGGCGATGAGGGTCTGCGCGCGGGCGACGACCTGCTTTCCTGCGGCCGTGAGGACGAGTCCCTGCGCCTTCCTCCGCACGCACAGATGGGATTGGAGCTGATGCTCGAGCGCGGTGATGGCGTCCGAGATCGCCGAGGAGGAGACATGGAGTTCCGCCGCTGCGGCTGAGATCGTGCCCAGGCGGGCTGCCGTGACGAGGTAGGAGAGCTGGCGCAGGCTGAAGTTGGGGACGAGGTCTGCATGCATATTCGACTTTTCCGAACTAGTAATGCGATTAATTCCGCTTTTCCTTTTCTTCCATTCTCCACATACTGGTCTGTGAACGCCATCACAGATCTCGAAGATGAGGGGGAGACAACGATGACTTCTCAGCTCCACGCCGACGCGCCGCAGACCGCGGACCAGGTTCCGGTCGCCGATTGGGTGACGATCCCCGACCTCTACGCGGACCCGTTCCCCATCTACGAACGACTGCGCGCCGAAGGCGGAGTCCACTGGGTGCCGTCGGTCAACCGCTACCTCATCACCAGCTATGAAGCGGTCAGCGAGACCGAGCACGACCAGGAGGTCTACTCGGCCAACGAGAAGGACTCACTGCAGATCCGTGCGATGGGCCACTCGATGCTCCGCCGTGACGATCCCGAGCACTATGCGCAGCGCCGCGCCTGGCAGCCCGTCCTCAAGCCGGGCTACGTCAAGCGGATCTGGACGAAGATGTATCGCGAGGTCGCCGAGGACCTCCTCGCGAAGCTCATCGAGAAGGGTCCGGGATCGGACCTCATCTGGGACTTCGCCGCCCCGTACGCCGCCGAGACGCTGCGGCGGATGATCGGGCTCTACAACGTCGGCCAGGAGGACATGCAGCGCTGGTCCCAGACGCTCATCGACGGCGTCGGCAACTACTCCGACGACCCCGTCGTCTGGGCGAAGGCCGAGCGGTCCTTCAACGAGGTCGACCTCGCCCTCGACGAGATGCTCGACCACCACCTCACCCACCGCGACGACTCCCTCCTCTCCGGGCTGCTCTCGATGCCCGGGGACAGGATGCCGATCGAGCAGATCCGAGCGAACATCAAGATGACGATCGGCGGGGGACTCAACGAACCCCGCGACGCCCTCGGAGTCGCAGCCCTGGCGATGTTCGAACACCCCGAACAGCGGGCCGCGGCCATGGCCAACCCTGCTCTGTGGGCGACGGTCTTCGAGGAGACCATCCGGTGGATCGCCCCCATCGGCATGTACTCCCGCCAGGTCACCCGCGACACGGTCCTCGCCGGCACCCCTCTGCCGGCGGGTGCAAAGCTCGGCATCTGCGTGCTCTCAGCCAACCGCGATGAGACCGTCTGGGCCGAGGCCGAGAAGTTCAACATCCATCGCGAGGTCAAGCCCCACCTCGCCTTCAGCAAGGGCGTCCACGTCTGCCTCGGCAACTGGGCGGCCCGAGCCGAGATCGCCGACGTCGCCCTGCCGCTGCTCTTCAACAGCCTGAAGGGCCTCGAGATCGACACCACGCAGGAGACGACAATCGGCGGATGGGTCTTCCGCGGCATGCTCACGCTGCCGGTGACGTGGACCGGGGCCACAGCCGGACCCGACTACGGTGCCGCCGTCACCGGGGGGACCACCTCGGCGGGGGAGTCGGGCACTGACCGCGGACCCGGACCCAAGGTCGCCGTCGTCGGCTCCGGACCGTCGGGCTGCTTCTCCGCGAAGGAGATCCTCCGTCAGGTTCCCGGCAGCTCCGTCGACGTCTTCGACCGACTTCCCGTACCGTACGGACTGCTGCGCTACGGTGTCGCCGCCGACCACCAGGGCACGAAGTCCGTGTCCACGCAGTTCGACCGACTCTTCGCCGACCCCCGGGCCCGCTTCATCGGCAACACCGAACTCGGCCGCGACATCTCGATGGACGACCTCAGGTCGAACTACGATGCCGTCGTCCTCGCCAGCGGACTCTCCCACGACCGCGACCTCGCGGTGCCCGGAGCCGACCTCGACCGGGTCTATCGGGCAGGCACCCTCACCCGGATCCTCAACGGTCACCCCGACGAGGCGGCCGCTCCTGCCGTGACCCTCGGCTCGCGTGTCGCCATCGTCGGCCAGGGCAACGTCGCCGTCGACATCGTCCGCCTCCTCACCAGTCAGGACGAGACACTCGAGGGCAGCGACCTCGACGACCGCGTCTACCGGCCGCTGCGCGCCGACATCTCCCGCCTCGACGTCATCGGCAGGTCGGGGCCGAGCGCGGCGAAGTTCGATCCGGTGATGATCCGCGAACTCGCCCGCGTCCGCGGACTCCGACACGTCCTCCACGGTGTCGACCTCGAGACCACCGCCCCGGGCAAGGACGCGAAGTTCGACGCGCTGCGCGACCTCCTCGATCCCGCGATCGACGGCCATGCCTCCGGTGCATCGATCGAGGTCCACTGGTGGTTCACCGCCGTTCCGGAAGCGATCACCGGAACCGACGGCGCGGTGTCCGGCATCGACATCGACGTCGCCGGGGAAGCCGTCCACCTCGAGGTCGATTCGGTGATCACAGCGATCGGCTTCGTCCGCGACACGGCCACAGTCGCCCGCCAGGGCATCTGCCCGGTCTCGCCGATCCCCGGCGACGGACGGATCAGCGATGGTCTCTTCGCGATCGGCTGGCTCAAGGGCAACGGCCGCGGCACGATCCCCGACCAGCGCACCGAGGCGAAGACGCTCGCGGCGTCGATGGCCGCCGAGGTCAACGCCGGGACGATCTCGAACGGCGCTGCGGGGCTCGACCCCGGTGCGCAGTCCACGGACTTCGACGGCTGGCGTCGCATCGACCTCCGCGAGCGCCTCGGCGCGGGTGTCGGGCGCTGCCGGTCGAAGATCACCGACCGACAGGAACTGCTCTCCGCCGCGCGGGATGAGAGCCTCGACGCGCAGCTCGAGACCTCCTCGGGCAGCGTCGGCCACGACCTTGCCCCCGACGTTCCGCTGACGATCCTCTTCGGCACCGAGTCGGGCAATGCGGAGCTCGTCTCCGAGGAGCTGGGGGCGTTCATCGGAGAGCGCGACGACCTCGTCATCGCCGACCTCGCGACGCTCAGCCCCGCCGACCTCGACCCGAACCGCTTCCACCTCGTCGTGTGCTCGACCTACGGCGACGGGGAGGTCCCGAGCTCGGCGAGGGAGTTCTACGCCCAGCTGCAGGAGGGCGACGTCGACCTCACCGGGGTGCGGTTCGCGGTGTTCGGGATGGGCGATGCGAGCTATACGAAGACGTACTCGCGCGGCAGCGAGCTCCTCACCGAGGCCCTCGAGGCCCGAGGCGCGACTCGGGTGGGCGAGTACGGTCGCCACGATGCCAGCGGCACCGTCCCCGCGGGGGAGGCCGCATGCGAATGGGCGGAAGGAGTGCTCTCGAATCTGACGACAGAACACTCTCCTGCCTGACCCGCGCCACGGGCAGGGCTCACTCCACGACCGCGTTCCACGAGCCCTGCCCGCCGGCGCTGTGCTCCACTCCACGGCCACAGCACTGCAATCACGATCGAACAAGGACGTTCTCATGACTGTCACTCACGGAACCACGCCGCAGGCGAAGCGGACTCAGCGGAAGGTCGCCTTCGCCACCGTCATCGGCACGACGATCGAGTGGTACGACTACTTCACGTACTCGACCGCCGCTGCCCTCGTCTTCGCCCAGCTCTACTTCGCGCCCGCCGGCGAGGCGGGCGCCCAGATGCTCTCCTTCGCGACGATCGGCATCTCGTTCCTCTTCCGGCCCCTCGGCGCGTTCCTCGCCGGGCACTTCGGTGACCGGCTCGGGCGCCGTTTCATCCTCGTCGTCACGCTTGTGACGATGGGTGTGGCGACCGCGCTCATCGGCCTCATCCCCACCTATGCGGCCATCGGCGTCGCCGCTCCGATCATCCTCATCCTGCTCCGCATCATCCAGGGGCTGTCCGCGGGCGGCGAATGGGGCGGTGCCGCGCTGCTCGCCGTAGAACACGCCGAGGTGACCCGGCGCGGCCGAGCCGGGTGCTACCCGCAGCTCGGCGTGCCCTTGGGCATGCTGCTCTCCTCGGGCGTCATCGCGCTCATGACCGGCGTCATCTCGCCCGGGGATGCGTTCCTCGAATGGGGATGGAGGATTCCGTTCCTCCTCTCCGTCGTCCTCATCGGCGTCGGCTACTGGGTGCGCCGCACGGTCGAGGACACGCCGGTGTTCCAGGAGATCCAGGAGGAGTCGGCCAAGCGCAAGGCGCCGATCCTCGTCCTCTTCAAGAAGCACCTTCCCCTCGTCATCGTTGCGGCCCTCATCTTCGCCGGCAACAACGCGAGCGGCTACATGACGACCGGCGGCTTCGTCACGAAGTACGCGACCGACCCCGTCGGCTTCGCCCCCATCGATGTGCTCCTGGCGATCACCTTCGGGTCGTTCGTGTGGCTGCTCTCGACGGCCGTCTCGGGTTACCTCGCCGACGCCATCGGGCGGGTGAAGACCTACGTCTTGGGCTTCATCATCCTCATCGTCGCCGCGTTCCCGCTGTTCTGGCTCATCAACACCGGCAACCTCGGGCTCATGTACCTTGCGCTCGGTGTCTTCTCCATCGGGCTCGGCCTCTCGTACGGGCCGCAGGCGGCCCTCTACGTCGAGCTGTTCCCCGCCTCGATCCGCTTCAGCGGCGTCGCGATCTCCTATGCCCTCGGTGCGGTCATCGGCGGAGCGTTCGCCCCGACGATCGCTCAGGCTCTGCTCGAGGCGACCGGGACGACCGCTTCGGTGTCGCTCTACCTCGTCATCATGGCCGGCATCTCGCTGTTCGCCGTCTCCCTGGTCAAGGACCGGCGCGGCATCGATCTGTCAGTGAACAACGAAGACGCCCAGACTGTGGGGGTGTGGCGCCGGGGCTGACCTCGCCGAGGCGGCCGTCGGACATCGACGGTCGCCTCGCCGGTCAGTTCGGAGGCCTCGTCGGTGCCCTGGGCCGGTTGCTCGGGGCATCGATGCGTGCGCAGAATCAACGACTTGCGTGTCGCCAGTCGGGGGTCCGCGCCATGACGAGGAATCAGGGGCCTGCTGCCGGCGGAGGGGCTCAGCCGGTCGACGGCGGTCGCATCGCCGGCAGCTGAGCGCGTTCGACGATGACGGCGATGTGGACGCGGTTGCTCGTGTCGAGCTTGATGTTGATCCGATTGAGATGCGTCTTCACGGTCGCCTGACTCATGAACATCGTGTCGGCGATCTCCTGGTTCGACAGGCCCTGCGCGACGTAGACGGCGATCTCGAGCTCACGTTCGGTGAGGTCGGCGAGCAGCTCCTCGGCTTCGCGCTGCATCGTGCGCGCTGAGCGGGACGTGGCGTTTCCGATCAGTCGTCTGAGGGCGACAGGGGAGACGAACGGCTCATCGGCGTGGACTCTGCGGATCGCCTCGGCGAGGGCGGAGGGGCCGATGTCCTTGACGAGGTATCCGGCGGCTCCGGCCTCCAGAGCGCGATAGAGGTAATCGTCGCTGTCGAAGCTCGTGAGCGCGACGACCTTGGGCGGGCGGACGCTGTTGGTGAGCCGTTCGATCGCCTCGATCCCGCCGATGCCGGGCATCCGGATGTCCATGAGGACGATGTCGGGGAAGTGGAGGGCGACCTGGTCGAGGGCGTCCTCACCGCTGAGCGCCGACCCGACCGTCTCGATGTCGTCCGTCGTGCTGAGGATCCCCTTGATCCCGGTGACGACCATCGGGTCGTCGTCGACGACGATGACGCGGATGGGATCGGCGGTCTGGGTCATGGACGACAGACTACCGGAGGGTGAAGACACCGGTGACGACTGCGGTATCAGGCCGGGTCGGTCGGTTTCAGCCTCGGCGGGGGAAGGGCGGGAGGATCACCTCGACGACGAAGTCGCCGTCACGAATACCGATGTGCGCCTCGCCGTCGAGCATGACGGCCCGCTCGCGGATGCCCTCGAGGCCGGATCCCGAACCGGACGTGGACAGTGGACGGCTCGCCGGGGCACCGCCGCGGGAGAACGGCGGGGCCGACGGCCGGGCAGGAAGCACCTCGGCGCCGGTGTCGCGATGGCCGTGACGCGGACTCGGCACAGGCGCGGGATTGACGATGATGAGATGGCCCCCGCGGTCGGCGGAGACCGAGACCTCGACCGTCACAGGCGCTCCGGGGGCGTGCTTCATCGCGTTCGTCAGGGACTCCTGGACGATCCGGTACACAGCTCGGTCGAAGCTCGTCGATGCGCTCTCGACGTCCTGGATGATGATCGAGGGGCGCACGATCGTGCCGGTGGCCTGCACCGACGTGATGAGCTGGGGGATCGAGCGCATCGAGGCCAGGCTCGGGGGAGTCGACTGCTCCTTGTGCGGGCCGGCGCCGGCCAGCGTGCCCTCACGGACTCCGCCGACGAGCTCGCGCAGATCCTCGAGGGAGGCGTGCGCCTCCTGCCGAAGCGCCGAGGCGGTCGACGCGACATCGGCGCCGTCCTTGCTGCCGAGTTCGAGGGCACCGCTGTGGAGGGAGATGACGGAGAGGCGGTGGGAGAGCGTGTCGTGGAGTTCGCGCGCGAGCAGTTCGCGTTCGGACTGGCGCGCGAGTTCGGCCGAGAGCGATTCGTTGCGCTGTGCCTCTCGATCCGCGCGGGCTTCGACCGCTCTCATCCGCTGGGTGCGCCGGATGAGATACCCCAGTCCGAGGCTGAGACCGAGAGCTATGGTGCCGATGCCGATGGTCACGACGTTGACGGCGAGGACGGTGTCTTCCGGAGGTGTGGGGAGCGCGGGATTGCCCGGCTGCACCGCTGAGGAGATGACGAAGAAGCTGAACGGATTGAGTGCCGTCGGGGAAAGGCAGTGTCGCACTATCGAACCGATGACGACGACGGAGCCGGTCACTGCGGCGATGACCGCACTGCGGCGGGACCCCCGGATGATGAGGTGGAACAGTCCGATGAGCATGAGGAGGCAGTCTCCCCACGCCAGTGCCGGGACGAGCCCGACGAGGAAGGGCACCCACGGCCATCTGCGGCGCATGAACACGGTGCCCCACATCGGCAGGAGCAGGATGACGAGGAGGACGCCGATGACGCTGAGAATGCCGTCGCCGAATGCCAGTGTGTTCGCCGTCAGAGCCATCATCGAGGTGAGATAGCCGGAGACGAAGATGACGATCCCGATGAGGATGCTCCCGGTGATCCGCAGCCAGCGCGGGGTCGAGCCGCGCCGACCCGACGCCGAGTGGGTCGCCGATCGGCCGTGCTCAGCCGCCGACCGACTGGTCACGTTGCCTGCAGGAGGCGACCACTGGAGCTGCTGTCCGCTCGTCGCCGCGGGACCGTGCCCCATGGGTGTCGACTGGACGGGATGGCGGGGAGGTCGCGGAGGGATGTTGAGCGCAGGTCGGCGCACGTCCGAACCGTGGCGGCCCGGGGGTGCGCCGTCGCGATCATGCGGCAGCATGCTGCCGGGGTGCTGAGGAGCGCGCGGAGCCCGGGCCGGCTGCGGCGACTGAGCCGGCTGCGGCCGGTGCTGCTCCGGCGGGGGTGGTTGACCTGACACAGATGAATCGTATCGGCAGGGTCTGACACGCGTAGTCCACCGATCGGGTGAAGAGCATCAACCGATCGGCTCGCCTGTTCGATCCGATGGGCGGACGCGCAATCCTGAGAATTCCCCGAGGCTGAACGGGTCAGAATTATTCGCCCCTGCAAGGAGCATCATGTCGAATCCGCCCGACCCATATCCCCAGCAGTCCGGTCCTCAGCAGAACTCTCCCCAGCCGCCCGGTCCCCAGCATCCGGCAGGTCCCCAGCCATCAGGTCAGACTCAGTGGTCGCCGCAGTACGCGGCACCGCAGTACGCCGGTCAGCCGCAGCCCGGTCAGCCTCAGCCCGGTCAGCCTCCCCAGTGGGGCCTGCAGCCGCCGGCCGGCCCCGGCGGCTATCCGGGAATGCACCCGGGGCAGAAGCCTCCGAAGCAGAAGAAGCCCCTGCTCAAGCGCTGGTGGTTCTGGCTCCTCGTCGTCCTTGTCGTCATCATCTTCTTCAGTGCGATCTCCGGAGGCGGCGGAGACGAGACCGAGGACACAGGCTCGACCTCGTCGCAGGGTGGCTCCGACGGTGGTGCGGCAGAGGAGCAGGACACCGGTGAGAAGCCTGCGGAGGACAAGCCCGCCGAGGAGAAGGCCGAGGCCGCCCCCGAGTACGGCATCGGCGATGCCGTCACCGCCGACGGGTGGGAGATCACCGTGAACAAGGTCGAGGACGGAGTCTCGAGCGTCGGTTCGGAGTATCTGAACACCGAGGCACAGGGGCAGTTCGTCACGGTCTCCCTGTCGGTGAAGAACACGAAGAGCTCACCCGAGTACTTCTTCGAGGACAACATCAAACTCGGTGACGACAAGGGCAACACGTACTCCTCTGACTCGGAGGCGGGCATCTACGCCGACGAGGACTCGATCCTCTTCCTCGAGGAGATCAACCCGGGCAACACCGCTGAGGGCGTGCTCGTCTTCGACGTCCCTGAGGACGTCACCCCGGACCGACTCACCTTCGAAGGCGGCATCTTCTCCGATCCCGTGGAGATCTCGCTCAAGTAGTCAGGCGGATCGGCTGCCGTAGGAGCTCGCAGTGGTGCCCGGTCCGATCGGGCCGGGCACTGCTGTTCTCCGTCGGTTCTCAACCGTGACAATCTGACCCGTGGTGAGGGCAGCTGTTCTCACGCCCCCAGTTCCACGCCACGGTCGGTGATCGCGCGGGCAGCGCTCAACGTCTGGTCGAGGAAGCCTCGCCCGAAGAGTCGGACATGGGCGAGGAGTGCGAAGAAGCTGTGGGCCGGCAGGTCCGCGCGCCACGATTCGGGCATAGGATGGGCCGTTTCGTATCCGGCGAAGATCTCGTCGAGGAACGGAGTGCCGAAGAGCGCGAGCATTCCGAGATCCTCGAGGCGGTGCCCACCGTGGGCCGCCGGGTCGATGAGCGTCCCGCCGGCCGGAGTCCACATGAGGTTGCCCGACCAGAGGTCGCCATGGACTCGAGAGGGGGATTCCGTGCCGGAGCCGGCGATGCCGTCGAAGGCTCCTGTCCCGACTGCTGTGATCGCCGAGGCGACCGTGGCATTCTCCTCGGGCGTGAGCTCAGCGGCGACGTCGTCGGCCACCGGCCTCAGGCGCTGGGCGACCCAGAAGTCGGAGAACGACGACGTCGGCTCCACCGACACCTCGAAGGGGGAGTCCAGGGGTCCGAACCATGCGGGTTCCGCCGGCGCCCACCCGAACGCCGGTGCGCCGGAGTCATGGAGGTGGGCGAGTCTGCGTCCGAACTCCGCAGCAGCCTCGGGGCTGGGCGGGACGGAGGTGAGACGTTCGAGCCGGAGGACGTCCTCACCGACGTCGATGACGTCGACGACGGGGATGACCCCGGGTGCGGAGAGCCACTTCAGGCCGGCCGCCTCGGCGGCGAAGAACCCGTGCGGGGCACCTGAACGCTGTTTGAGGAAATCACTCATGGCCCCAGGCTAACGGCCACGGTCCTGCTGGTCCGGACAGAGATCCATGCTCCACCAGATCGAATCGCCGTGGACCGTGTCGGGGGTGCGAACGCTGCTGTCGACGAACCCGACGTTCTCCAGCACGCGGAACGATGGGGCGTTCCACTCGCGAACCGATGCCCACAGTCGGGCCGTCCCCGCGGCTCGCGCCACCTGTACGATCGCGTGGGCCGCCTCGGTCGCATAGCCGAGTCCCTGGAACTCGGCGGCGATCTCGAAGGCGATCTCAGGCTCTGCCCTGGATGCTCCTCCGATCACGGTGCCGCAGTAACCGACGAACTCGGCCGTCGCACGCGTCTCGAGCGCCATGAGCCCGAGTGTCGAGTCTTCGGTCTCGCTGCCTCGGTCGGCGAGTGACTCGGCGAGCTCGGCCACCGTCGGATGTCCCCGGTCGTCGAGGCGACGCCGTGCGGGGACTCGCGGATCACGTTCCGACCACAGGCGCCGAACGACGGCTGCGTCGCCGGGTACCAGTCGCCGCAGGCGCAGACGAGCGGTGAGCAGTTCCTCGGCCATCGACGCTATCCCTCATCCTCTCGGCCCGGTGCCCAACTGCTCCCGCGCCGCCGCCAGATGCTCCTCATCGTCCGTCTCGAGCGCGAAGAGTCCGAGGTCGACGGCCGCCGTCGAGAACAGGTGCGCGCAGTGTTCGGCGAGCTTCGGCCACACCTTCCCGCCGTTCTCGACGTAGCGGTCGACCGTGAGGTCGAAGGCCTCCGGCGACACGCTGGCCTGGTGGAAGGCGAAATCGCGGGCGGGGTCGCCGACGGCCGCCGTCGTCCAATCGAGGAGTCCGAGGATCGTCGGGCCCTCCATGACCTGGTGTGCGGGATAGATCTCACCGTGAGTCACGGTCGTCCACGTCGGCCAGTACCGGTCGTCGGCGAGCCATGCCCTCCACCTGTCGAGGAGTTCTGGCGAGACCTCGAACTCCGCGGCGACGGCGGCGATCTCCTCGCGTTTGCGGGCCCTCACCTCGGCGGGGGATTCGATGGGGATGCCGGAATCGGCCACGATCTCCTCATCGACGGCGTGGAGTTCGGCGAGGACGTCGCCGAGGGAGCGTGCATAGTCCGCGGATTCGAGGTCGAAATGCCACCGAGGCTGTCCCGCGTCATCGATCGACAGCCCCGGAGAACCCGGGAGCAGGGGATAGGCGATGAGGTCATCGGTGTGGATCTTCCAATCCGGGACCGAGAAGCTCAGCTCAGGGCCGATGGCAGCGAGCAGGCGTCCTTCGACGCGGGCGCGGTCGGCGGCATCCGAACGGCGGGGGATCCGCATCACCCACGAACGGCCGTCGGCCGCCTCGGCGATGGCGACACGGAAGTCGAGGCCGAGTTCGCTGACGACGATCGTCGACGGGTCGATCTCGAGGCCGTGGGCGGCGGCCAGGTCGCTGATGGGGATGGTGGGGGCGGGGCTGGGGTGCATCCCACCACTGTCGCTGACCCGCGACACGAAGTACAGCAGACTGGCGGAAAGATGCCTGGCTGTGACGAAGTTGTGTCATACGGCAAGAGATATTCGCAAATACACTTGCCGGTATGGAGGTGCCGTGCAACGATGAGAGGAGCACCGATGTAGTAGTCGAGCCGGCCGAAGAGGGTCGACCGCACTGAAAGGAATTGGGCGCATGAATGGATCCACCATCCTCTGGATCGTCGTCGCAGCTGTCGTCGTCATCGTCGCCATCATCGTCATCGTCGCGGTGAGCCGGAGGGCGGCGGCGAAGAAGCGCGAAGCTCAGCGTCAGGAGGCAGCGCAGATCCGCCAGAATGTCGCCGAGTCCAGCCCGCGCACCGAGGCCTACGAAGCTGAAGCCGGAACCGCCCGCTCCCGCGCCGACCAGGCATACGCGGAGGCCGAGGCGAAGGCGGCGGAGGCCCGTCAGCGCGAAGCCGAGGCACAGGAGGCCGCGGCCAAGGCCGAGCAGTACGACGTCTCGGCCAGCCACCTCGAACAGTCCGCAGAGAAGTCGCGGCTCGAGCAGGAGCGCGACCTCCGCCGCGCCGACGAGCTCGACCCCGATGTCGATGAGCGCACAGGAGAGCGCAGGACCGACCGCGACGCCGACGCTCGCGACTGGGACGTCGATGACCGCGATCAGGACGGTCGCAATCTCAATGACCGCGACGGCCGCGGCTGGGACGACCAGAGCACCCGTGACCGGGACGGCCGCGGCTGGGATGACCAGAGCACCCGTGACCGGGACGGCCGCGGCTGGGATGACCAGAGCACCCGTGACCGGGACGGCCGCGGCTGGGACGACCAGAGCACCCGTGACCGCGACGGCCGCGGCTGGGACGATCGTGATCAGGACGGCCGCGACGGACGCGGCTGGGGCGACCGCGATCGCGACGGCCGCGGCGTCGGAGCTGCCGGTGTGAGCGATCGCGACGACCAGTACGACCGCGACGCGGGCGGTGCCGGCAGGTACGACCGCAACGCCGGTTACGGCAGCACCGACGGCCTCGCCGCCGACGGCGTCGATGGTCGTGATCCCCGCGCAGCACAGGGCGTCGGATCCGATCGTTACGATGGCCGCGACCCGCGCGGTGCCGACCCGTACGAGTCGAACCGATACACCGGTGATCAGGACCCCGACCGCCGGTTCGCCCCGAATCAGGGCGATGTCAACGGAGACGGACGGTACGCCGGGCACCAGGGCGACCCGAACCAGGCCGACCCGTACGCGGCCGACCCGGACCAGGGCGACCTGAACGCAGTCGACCCGACCCGTCCGCGCCGTCTCGACCCGAATCAGCCCGACGTCGACGGCCGCAACCCGAACGCCCCCAGGCACTGAGACCCCCGCGCACCACAACGAAAGGAAGTCATCATGCTCGCCACAATCCTCTGGATCATCGCCGCGATCCTCGTCATCTCAGGAATCTTCGCCATCTTCCGGAAGCAGATCCTCTGGGGTGTCATCCTCATCGTCGTCGGACTCCTTGTCGGACCGGGTGGGGTGAGCATCTTCGCCTAGCCGGGCCCTCCGCTCACGGCGCCCCGATTCCCCTCGGATCGGGGCGCCGTGCTGTGAGCGCGACACCGATGAGCAGCTCCCACGCGATGATCGCGTAGAACCCGATCCGCTCCCACACCCCGTCGGCGAGGATCGTGCCCGCCACCACCCGCACGTCGATCTCGAGCATGACGATCCCGAGGAATCCGACGACTCCGAGCGCGATGCTCACCGCGCCGAGGCGGACGTCGGTGGAGGTCCGCCCGCGACGGCGGAGAAGTGCTGCGCCGGCGACGATCACCGCTGCCTGACCGCCGAGAAGCGCGAGCCCGGCGCCGAGGAGGTGGACCCACCCGAGCCCGGCCGCGATGGTCGCCTGACCGCCATGGACGGCGGCGATGACGACCATCCCGAGCCCATGGACGAGCGCGAAGACGACGAACACACGACCCAGCGGCTGTCGGGAACTGCGGACGGCGAGCACCGCCCCGAGCGCGAAGAGCACGCCCTGGACGCCGAAGCCGAGCGTCATCACCGGCCAGAGCGGGGAGTCGATGCGGCGACCGGCGAGGACCTCGACATCGGGGACGCCGAGGTCGCTGACGTAGTTGACCGCGTACGAATAGTTCGGGAAGGCCGACGCTGCGGCCGCCTCGGCGAGGAGATAGACCAGACCCGCCCCCGCCCAGCAGATTCCGGCGATCCGCAGTTGGCGTTCCGGCACAAGGAGACTTTCCCTCATGCCGACCATGGTAGACCTGCCGGCGCGCCCCTATCGTGTGGCTGCGGCCAGGGTCTCCGGATCCGCCGAGGCGGTCGGACGACTGCGCCCTGTCGCCGTCATCATCGCCGTCCGCAGGGCTGCCGCCGGATCCACCGGGCGGACTGCGCAGTTCCACGCGATGATCCGGTCGGGTCGGACGAGGAGGGCGCCGGAGTCCGTGAGGTCGCTGATCGCCGCCCACCGGTGGAGGACGTCGTTGCACTCACCGCCCATGCTCACCTGCGCGGTGCGCAGGGAGACTTCGAGCTCGCCGGCGACCGTCTCGGCAGCCTCTGCCCAGCCGGAGTCGTCGTGGCCGGTGATGAGCGTCCACCCGCCGGAGCCGACGAGATCGAGCGTCGAGAGCCGCTGCCGGTCGCGATCGACCCAGGCGTGGGGCAGCGGCGACCCGGGTCGGGTCGAGGGTACGTGGTCGAGGTCAGGGTCGGGAGCTGCGGCTGAGGAACGAGCCCCCGCCGAGGCGGTCGTTGGCTCGGAGTCGGACCGGCCCCGTTCATCGTCGTCGGCTTCGGCGGGCACGATGCCATCGGAGACGTAATACTGGCCGAGTTCGATGCCGAGGGCGTTGAACTGGTAGTTCTGCAGTTCGACGGCTTCGATGAGCTCGCGGCGCCGAGCCGGGTCGTCGAAAAGTCCGTTGAGGCTCGCCCACCCCTCCTCGGCGGTCTGACCCGGCGCGAAGCCGAGCGCCTGCGCGATCGGTCCCATGTCGACGACGCTCTTCATCGCCCGGTCGACGACGCGCCGCCCGACGGGCTGACGCTCCTGACTGTAGGTCTCGAGCAGTCCCATCTCGGCCTCCCCGCGCAGCTCCGCCGAGAGCTTCCACCCGAGGTTGTACGCGTCCTGGATCGAGGTGTTCGTTCCCAGGCCGTTGGCCGGCGGGTGCCGGTGGGCGGCGTCGCCGGCGAGGAAGGCCCGGCCCTTCCGGTACTCGTCGGCGACGACGTGGTTGATCTGCCACTTCGAGACCTGCTTGATGCTCACCTCGACGTCGGGGTCGCCGATCGTCGACTGGGCGAGCGCGACGAGCGCCTCGTCGCTCGTGTCAGGTTCGCCCTCGGCGGGGTCGTACATGCACAGGAGGACCCACTCGGTGAAGGGCCTGACGTTGATCCACGTCCCCGAGCCCACCCAGTAGTCGTTGCCCGGCTGCGCCATCCAGTAGAGGGTGCCGGGCCGGTAGTCGCAGTACTGCGTGAGGTCGGCGTCGAGCCAGATATTCAGCGCCGCGCCGAGCCCCGACTCCCCGGTGAAGGAGAAGTCGAACTCCTCGGCGACCGTCGAGCGACCGCCGTCGGCGCCGACGATGTACTGCGCGAGGATGAGCGACTCCTCCCCGGTGTCGCGGTTGCGCACGGTCGCCTCGACGCCCTCGGGCGTCTCGACCGCGGAGACGAGCTCCGTGGAGAACCGCAGGTCGGCCCCGAAACTGCGGGCCGCCTCGGCGATGACGGGTTCGAGGATGTGCTGAGGGATGTTGCACATCGCGCTGGGACTGGCGATCTCGTAGTCACCCGAGCGGGCGCTGCCGGTGCCCCACGTCTCGAGACGGGCGATCTCCTGCCCGGCGAAGCTCGTCGCCCAGACGTTGTTGCGCATGAACGCGTTCGGGGTGGCCACGGCGATGACGTCGTCCTCGATGCCGAGATCGCGGAAGACCTCCATCGTGCGCTGGTTGGTGATGTGCGCCCGGGGCGAGTGCGCGGTCGTCGGATAGCGGGTGATGGTGATCGCGTCGATGCCGTCGCGGGCGAGGATCGCCGCGAGCGTGAGTCCGGTCGGGCCGGCCCCGACGACGAGGACATCGGTGCGGGAGGGAGCGGGAGGAGGGGTCATTGCTCGTTCTCCTTCGGACGAGAATGCGGACGGGGCGACCGCCTCGGCGAGGGCGGGACACCGTCGCGCCGATTCGGTATAATTAATCATGATGAATTTGTGGCTTCAAGAGTGCCCGGTCAGGGACCGTGATGTCAAGCACGTCGGGTAACCTCGTGCCAGGCACTGTCGAGCAGAGGGGAGAAGGACGATGACGAGCGAGACCAGAGCCCTGACGACCTCGCCGGTGGACAGGGCCGTCGCGCTGGTCTCGGACCGCGCGAGTCGCCTCGAGCCGGGACAGCGACTGGGGACGAAGGGCGCCCTCCAGGTCGAGTGCGGCGTCTCGAAGGGGACATTCAACGAGGCCCTGCGCCTGCTCCAGCATCGGGGGATCATCACCCTGCGCCCCGGGCCCGGAGGCGGACTCTTCGCCGCCGAGCCGACGCCGATGGCCAGACTGGGCAACTCGCTGCTCGCCCTCGACGCCGACTCGACGACCGTCGAGGACGCGATGCGGGTGCGCGACTCGCTCGAACCCCTGCTCGCCTCAGATGCCGTCGACCACGGCTCGCTCAAGGACGTCCGGGATCTCTGGGAGCACATCGGGCAGATGCGCGCTGCCGTCGAGGCCGAGGACGCCAACCGGTTCCTCGAGGCGAACTGGGGACTGCACCGGCGCATCGCCGAGATCACTCCGAACCAGTTGCTGCGCTCGATCTACCTCAACCTCATGGCGATCATCGACGACCACACGCTCGACGTCCTGCCCGTCGCCGACACTCCGCTCGAGTCATTCATCGCCGAGCGCCTGCAGCTGCACATCGACATCGTCGAGGCCATCGAGGCCCGCGACCATGACCGAACCGCCGAGCTCATGCGGGTGCACGCGGGAGGCTGAGCGCCACCGCACCGGGCGCACCGGTCGCGACCGGGGCCGACCAGCGGTCCTGACCGGGGCTGACGGCGGACCGGAACACACCCCTCGATAGACTGGCTGGCATGTCGAGGATCTCCTGTCCGACCCTCTCCCCACGGGTCGTCACCGCCGCCGAGGCGGCCACGCACATCACCGACGGCGACCGCGTCGCCATGAGCGGCTTCACCGGCTCCGGCTACCCCAAGGCGGTCCCGGGCGCGCTCGCCGACCATGCGCGGGCCGAACACGACGCCGGTAGGGACTTCCGCATCGAACTGTGGACCGGGGCGTCGACGGCTCCGGAGCTCGACGGGGTCCTCGCCGAGGCGGGGGCCGTGAGCAAACGTCTGCCCTTCCAATCCGACCCGGCGATGCGGCGGTCGATCAACGACGGGAACACCGAGTACATCGACACCCACCTCAGCCATTCCGCGCAGCAGGCGTGGTTCGGCTTCTACGGCAACCTCGACGTCGCCGTCGTCGAGGTCGCGGCGATCCTGCCCGGTGGACTGCTCGTGCCCGGCAGCTCTGTGGGCAACTCGAAGACGTGGCTCGACCTCGCCGACAAGGTCATCCTCGAGGTCAACTCGTGGCACCCCCGCGCGTATGAGGGGTTCCACGACGTCTACTACGGCACGAGGCGACCGCCCGAGCGCCTGCCGATCCAGCTGCTCGAGCCCATGCAGCGCATCGGCGATCCGTATCTGCGGGTCGACCCGGCCAAGGTCGTCGCCGTCGTCGAGACGCACAGCCCGGACCGGAACCTCCCGTTCAAGCCCGTCGACGAGGACTCGAAGGCGATCGCCGCCCACCTCGTCGACTTCCTCCGCCATGAGATCCGCGCCGACCGTCTGCCGCCCTCCCTGCTGCCGCTGCAGTCGGGGGTCGGCAATGTCGCCAACGCCGTCATGGCCGATCTCGCCGACAGCGAGTTCGAGGGGATGCGCGCCTACACCGAAGTGATCCAGGACGGGATGCTCGATCTCATCGACTCCGGCAAGCTCACCTCGGTCTCGGCGACGGCGTTCTCGCTCTCGGCCGAGCGGGCGGCGGACTTCAACGCGAACATCGAGGCGTACAAGGGACGGATCCTCCTGCGCACCCAGGAGATGTCGAACCATCCCGAAGCCGTCCGCCGCCTCGGCGTGGTGGCGATCAACGGGATGGTCGAGGCCGACATCTACGGCAACGTCAACTCGACCCACGTCATGGGGTCGTCGATCATCAACGGCATCGGCGGGTCCGGGGACTTCGCCCGGAACTCCTACCTCAACTTCTTCGTCTCGAACTCGCTGGCCAAGGGCGGGGCGATCTCCTCGATCGTGCCGTTCGCCAGCCACATCGACCACACCGAGCACGACACGCAGATCCTCGTCACCGAGCAGGGACTCGCGGACCTGCGCGGCATCTCCCCGGTGGCCAGGGCGAGGCGAATCATCGCGAACTGCGCCCACCCGGACTACCGCGACCGGCTCGAGGACTACCTCGAGCGGGCGATCGCAGCGAACCCGCACGGGAGGCACACGCCGCACCTCCTCGGCGAGGCCCTGTCGTGGCACGAGAGGTTCCAGGCGACCGGGCACATGTGAGTGCGCCTGGACGGGGATGCCGGGCGAGCGGGGTCGCCGTGTTTGGCATCGCCTCGGCGGGAGTCGCTTCGAAGGGGGACCGGGAACCCTCCACTCTGTAATACTGCGCCGCAAACCTGTCCACCATGGATAGTGCGGATGGGACGAGCGTCACTAGAGTGTCTGAGCAGGCCGGACCGAAGAAGGGTGCCTGAAGACCATGACAGAGAAGTCGAACCAGCCGGACTCCGCTTCCCGCGGAGCTGCTTCCGATCCCGCGACCCCGGCGAGCACCACCCCCTCGGTGAGTGCCACAATCTCGGCGGGCACCACCGCCGACCTCACAGATGAGGCCCTCACCCCGACGGTCGACGCCGTCACGCAGGCGGCCGTCGCAATCGTCGAGGCTTTCGCAGCGACCGACACCGATGCGTACTTCGCCGGTTTCGCCGAGGACGCCTCCTTCATCTTCCACCCCGAGGACCACCGCCTGAACTCCCGAGCCGAGTACGAAGAGACGTGGCAAGGCTGGCTCGCCGACGGTTGGTCGGTCGTCTCGTGCGCCTCGTCCGACCCGCTCGTCCAGACGTTCCCCGGCGGTGCGGTCTTCTCCCACACCGTCGATACGACAGTCGAGACCGGGAGCGGCCGGGAGTCGTATCGGGAACGGGAGAGCATCGTCTTCCGCCACCTCGGCGAGGGTCATCTCATCGCGATCCACGAGCACCTGTCCACGGTCCCGGGCGACGACGGATCGGCCTCCGCTGACTCGGTCACCTCCGACGGCCAGGGCAGGGCAGCCTCGGCGAGGTCGGGCGACGCACCCGGCACCGAGGCGGTCGGTCGATGAACTGGTACCGCAGACTCGAGGAGAAGGTCGGATCCGACACCGACAGTTCGCAGGTGGTGCGGGGGCGGCTGAGCACGGGTCGGATGTTCATGATCTGGCTGGCGGCGAACCTCGTGGTCACGACGATGCTCACGGGCACGCTCTTCGTCCCCGGCATCGACTACGGGACCGCGATCGTCGTCATCGTCGCGGGGACGGTGACGGGGACTGTCGTGCTCGTCCTCGTCGGCAACATCGGCACGCGTACGGGACTGGCGACGATGGCGATCACCAGGGGAGCGTTCGGCCCTACTGGCAGCTACCTGCCGGTCGCGGCGAACGTCGTCATCCTCATGGGATGGAGCTGGGTGCAGGCGATGCTTGCCGGCATCAGCGTCAACTACGTCGTCGAGCAGACGACGGGATTCTCGAACCCCATCCTCTTCTCCGTCCTCTGTCAGGCGCTCGTCGTCGGGCTCGCGATCCTCGGTCACGAGGGGATCGAGAAGGCCGAGCCGTGGTTCGCCCTCCTCATCCTCCTCGTCATGGCCTACGTCTTCGCCACGGCCTTCATCGGCCACGCGCCCAGTGAATACGTCTCCATCCCCGCAGATGAGAGCCTCGGATTCACCCCCGTGCTCGCACTCGACATCGTCATCGCCACGGCGATCTCGTGGACGGTGCTCTCCGGCGACCTCAACCGGCTCGCCGGCAGTCAGAGGGCCGGGATCGTCGGTTCCGGCCTCGGCTACATCACCTCGACCGTGCTCGCGATGCTGCTCGGGCTCACGGCGTTCAGCTTCATCATCCTCGATGGAGGCACCGCCGAGCCCTTCGACCCCACCGCACTCGCCGACCGCTTCGGCTGGCCGCTCGCGATCGTCATCTTCCTCTCTGTGATGGCGACGAACACGATGGTCGTCTACGGCATGGTCAACTCCGTGCTCGGCGCGAAGAGCGGGTCGCGGTTGCGCTTCCTGCCCGTCGCCCTCGTCCTCGGACTGATCTCGATCGTCGGATCGACGTGGCTCGCGCTGCTCGACCAGTACACCGACTTCCTCACGATGATCGGCGCGTTCTTCGTCCCCGTGTTCGCGATCCTCATCGCCGACCACTACATCATCAAGCGCGGCGTCTACACGAGCGACATCCTCCGCGACGATGGCGGGATCTACTCCTACGTCCGCGGAATCAACTGGGCAGCCGTCATCGTGTGGATCATCGGAGCGCTCGCCTCCTACCTTCTCACCTATGTGTGGCCGAGTCCGCTGGGAGCGACGATCCCGTCCTTCGTCATCTCGTTCCTCCTCTATCTCGGGCTGTCGTGGTCGACGCGTTCCCGTTTCGCCGAGGCGGCCGACCGCTGACATTCGGCGTGTGCCCGTCCGCGGGGTGGGGTTCCTTGGGCGGGTGGACGTGCGGCGGTGGAGTTCCGCTGGTGGGTGATGCGCCGAGGTAGGGGTTCGTGGGCGGACAATGTGTGGAGGTGGGGGTTCGTCGGCCGGCGATGGCCGAGGTGGGGGTTCGTCGGCCGGCGATGGCCGAGGTGGGGTTCCGTGGGTCGGCGATGGCCGTTGCTGCCGCTGGAGCATCAGTCGGGTGGAGGCGGATCCCGGTAGCCCTGTACTCGGCCGCCCTCGACCCCGGGAGCTTTCGACCCCGGGAGTGAGGCGGTGCTGCAGCGGGGTAGGGAGGCGGCGCTGGAGCGGTGCCCCGGCAGCCCTGAGCTTCGGTGACCGTGGTTCCCGGCAGTGGGGCGCTGTTCGGTGATGTGGCCCAGAACCCCAGCAGTGGGACAGTGCTGGGGCGGTGCAGTGACGCAGTGCTGGGGCGGTGCGTCCAGGCAGCCGTGAACTTCAGTGACCCGGCAGTGCCGGATCACGGCGGTGCGTGCTGAAACTGCGATGCTCGATCTTATGTCAGTGCCGACTGCAACAATGGGTGACATGGAACAACAGTAGGGATCCGATGGAGTGAAAATACTTGAGAGTATTTCGTAATCAGGTATTCACATTCTCTGTTCGAATCAGGTATCATTGACGTACTAGATAGTTCGAAGCGACCAGCACTTCTCGACAATGGCGTCCGAGGCAGGTGAACCACCGTGAAAGGCATCCCGACAGGAAACGGGCAGTCTGCGAACAGCGCAGCGGCCTCACCTCGTGATGCCCGTGTCGGCAGCGGACCTGCCGCTGGTGACGAGGGCGCGGAGCACGGCTCGCACACCCGTTCTCAGACGACCGTCCGCCTCGATTCGAGCTCGAGTGCGCTCGCTGTGATCTCAGCGGAATCGGACCAGGTGCAGCTCAAGGTCCTCGAAGCGACCGCCGGTCTGACCCTTGAACGAGCTGTCCGTGCGTGGGGCAACGCCGTTCCCGACGGTGACTCGCCGTTCCGGATCGCGACCATCGCCGCCTCTGTCGCGTGCAGTCTCGAGCGTGACGGCCGCGGCGAGAGTGACAATGAGGATAGCGGTCAGGAAGACGGCAGCGTCGACGAGGGCATTGTCGGACCTGCAGTTATCGATCAGGGTGCTGACGGCGACTGTATCGACGGCGTGGGCAACTGTACCTCCCCACGCGATTCCCAGTGCGAGCCTGCGACAGGTGACCTTCTCAATTCGACTGTCGACACTGTGTCGACGTCCACCTTGTCGTCGAACCGCTTTGCCTCATCGTCGGACGGCGCCACCTCCTCGTCGGACAGTGCTAGAGCGTCCTCGGACCGCTCCACTATGTCGTCGGGCCGTCCCCCTGTGCCTGCCCCGCCTGATTCTCGCCGTGACCCTTTCGGCCCCTGCGCGGACCCCGAATGTCTGGTGTGTGCAGGTAAGGCCTCCCCGCCTGCGGCATCCACCGAGCTTGTCATCATCCGTCAGTCGCCGACCGAGTTGCTCTCATTCGATGCCGACTTCAGCGCACAGTGGTCGCTGCTCGCATCGATGCAGACGGAGACGATCGCGAGCGCAGCCTGTGAGATGCAGGATGGTCGAGAATCGGATAGTCCTGGAGCATCGGCGGGCACTGACGCGGACGCCGAATGCGAGAGTGACGGTGAAGCCGAGACCGACAGTGATCGCCTCGACTTCCCGGACTTCGGCCTCGACACGGACATGTCGGTCTGGATCAGCGACAACGTGCCCGCCGAGGATGTCGCTGAGACCGCCTCGATCCTCGGCCTCTCGATCTCCAAGGCCTACCGTCACTTGGGCATCGCGATGACGATCATCCACGGACTGCCGCGTTTCGCTGACCGCGTCCGGGCAGGCGAGTTCACCATGGCTCATGTCCAGGCGGCTGCCGACCTCTGCCGAACCGTAGCCTTCAGGTATCTTCCCCGGATCGACGAACATCTCGCCGAACGACGCGCAGACGTGACCTGCGACCGGCTGCGCACGGCGCTGCGCAAATTCATCACAGTGCTCCAGCCGGCCGAGGACCGGTCGAAGACGGCCGCCGAACGCCGCCGCGTCGACTTCCAGACTTACAAGAACGGATCGGCGTGCCTGTCACTCATCGGTCCCACGGATGAGCTCTACGCCTGCTACCGACGAGTCGAAGCAATGGCGCGGGCAGTGCGAGCACGTCGTGGGGCTGCATTCGACCTGCCACCTGGTGTGGAGATCGCCGATGAGCGTTCGATCCAGGCTCTCGAGTACGACATCCTGTCCCGGCCTCAGCCCAGACTCTGCATCCGAGTGCGATCGATCGATCCGGTCACCGGGGTGCAAACCGAACGCGAAGAGCCGCTCCTCGACGACGAGGGAAATCTGCTCTTCGACATCGACTCCGACGGAGCCATCGTCATGCACGACGGGCAGGTGGCCGCCACCGGCGCCGGAGGCGATGGGAGCCTCCGCGCCGCCGCATCTGGCGTCGCTGGGGATGCGGTCGGAACTGACGACTCACGGCGGGGGAGCGCATTCTCAGCCTCCCCGCTCAACGGTTCGCGGATCATCGACAGCAGGGTCGTCATCGCGATGCCCACGCATCACTGGTGGCTCTACTGGCAGGCCGGCGTGGTCGTCACCGTTCCGTTCCTCACCGTCTGCGGTGAGTCGGATCTTCCGGGCGTTCTCCCCGAAGGATCGCCGATTCCGGCTGAGACCGCTCGTCGCATCGCCGGCTACAGCTCGACGATGACGAGGATCCTCACCGATCCAGCCACCGGCACTCCACTTGATGCGAAAGCGACGACGTACCGGATTCCGAACAACGTCCGCAGGACACTCATCTCCAAATGGGCAGTCTGCTCCGTTCCCGGGTGCACTCGCAAAGCGGTCACCTCGGAGATCGATCACATCATTCCGTTCTTCCACCTCGATCCGCTCAAAGGCGGGCTGACGAGGTTCGGCAACCTCCACCCACTGTGCAAACGCCACCACGCCATCAAGACGGCCGACCGGTTCCGCGTGCGCATGCTCGACACGGGAACCGTCGAGTACGAGTTCCGACACGGAGTCACAACCCGATCCCGGGCACCAGACCAGCCGATCGATGTCGCCCACGCATTGGAGTTCAGTGAACTGTGCGGCCTCAGCCCCGGCGAAATTCCGATCCCCGAACATCTGATTCCACCATTCAAGGACACAGTCGAAGTACCGCCTGATGAAGACGCCGTGCGTGAGCGCGATGACGCGATCCGGCGTGCTGAAGAGGCAGCGGAGCGTGACCGACTCCTTGCGGAGAACATCGCGCGATCGAACGAAGCTCGACGGCGGAAGAGACTGTCGGACTGCCTCGACTGGCCCAACGTCACTCACCAGGCGTGCCTGCCGCCCGGATCGGATCCGGTGACGATGAAGAGACTGATGCCTGGGAAACGGGAATCGGCATACTCCATCTGGCGGCGGAGGGACGAGGCCGGAGACGAGTGGACGGAGCCGCTCGACCCGTTCTGGGAAAGCTCGCGAGCATGGACGGCGACCTGCGTGCAATGGGACCACGACGAAGACGACCCACCCCCGTTCTGATACAACTCGGGGGACCGGGCTGGGCGACCGGCCTCGGCCGCATCACAGCCCATCGATACTCAATTCAGGCCATCAAACCTCGGCTCTGGCCATCAGACCTCGCCTTTGGCTGTCGGGTCTCGACTATCGCTGTCGATGTTCGCCTCAGATCACCGAGACTCACGTCACCCACGGCAGGGCAGCGCCACTCACGGCAAAACAGTGCCGCTCATGGCAGGACAGTGCCGCTCATGGCAGGACAGTGCCGCTCATGGCAGGACAGTGCCGCTCATGGCAGGACTCCGAGACTCACGTCAGATGATCGAACTCCCCGGAGGCCCACCTGGCGTACCGGTCCGCCGAGGACTGCACCGCATCGTACGCGCCGTTCGGGATGGTCTGCCCGAAGTTGCCGTACATCCTGTCGAAGTCGAGATCGGCCACCGAGGCGGCAATCCTCCTGACGACCGCGCCGGAGAGCGGAAGGTAGTTGGGGAAGCTGCGCATGAATGTCACCCACCCTGACCGCGCAACCGGGCCGATCGAATCGCCGCTGAGCATCACTCCATGACCGTCGCGACCAGTCCACAGCGCGACCGCGCTGCCGGGAAAATGTCCGCCGACTCTGCGCAGCAGGACTTCCGGGAGGGGAGCGGCATCGGCCTCGAAGTAGGTCATCGCCGGTCCGTGCCGTTGTACCCACAAGGAATCTGCCTCGCAGACATAGACCGGAGCATCGTCGAACGCCGCGCTCCACGCGAGCTGCATGCCGAACATGTGCGGATGACTCGGTGCGATCGCGGCGATCCCGCCGAGTTCGCGAATCGCGGCGACGGCGTCGACGTCGATGTAGGGCGGAACGTCGAAGAGCAAATTGCCCTGGTCGGTCGCAGCCAGATAGCACGTCTGGCCGATGCCCAAACGGGGCTCGACCCGCAGAGCATGAAGCCCCGGTTCGCGCTCCTCCATGACAACCCTGTGGCCCTCGTCTGCCAGTTGCGCTCTGCTCACCCACTCCTGCCCCGATGAGGGGACCCACTGCCGCTCATCGTCGCAGATCGGGCACACCGGCGGGGGAGTGGGGCCGGTCTCCACGCCGCAGTTGCGGCAGATCACGACGTCGTCTGAGTGGTCCTGCATCGCTTCGACTCCTCATCTCTCACATCGAGGGCATCGCTCATATCGAGGAAGAAGTCGACGACTGCGCGCCGCCGAGCCGCGCAGTGATCTCTCGCGCCGCGCGTGTGCACGCTTCGCCCATTCGCGCGATGGCCGTCTCGTCCGTGCGGTACTTCGGTGCGGCGATGAGCACAGCGGCCACGACCGCCCCCCGATGATCTCGAACCGGAGCGGCAATGCCGACTTCGTCAGGGCTGGTCTCCGCGTTGTTCACGGTGTATCCGCGCTCCCGGTTGGCGCGGAGTCTCATCGCGTATGTGTCCAGATCGGAGTCCTGGTCGATTCCGCCGAGTCTCTTCGCGTCGACGAGCACTCCCATCGCCTCTGAAGTCGCTTCGGCGAGAAAGACCTGCACTGAAGCACTGTACGCGGTCTGGTATCTGGAGCCGAGGCTGGAGGTGTGCTTGACCTGCTGGGGGCTGGGGATCTGCTCGACGGTGACAGCCTCGACCCCGTTCCACACCATGAGCGCTGTGGTTTCCTTCGTGCTCTCGGTCAGCTCGACGAGGACCGGATATGCCGCGCGCCTGACGTCGAGATCCGCCAGCAACGGACCTGCCACACTGATGATGCCGAGCCCGAGCCTGTAGCGCCGTGAAGCTCGCTGCTCGACGATCCCCTCGTGTTCCAACGCCGTGAGCACTCGCGAGACTGTGCTCTTGTGCAACCCGACCTGGGCGGCGATCTCGGTCACCCCGAGCTCCTGACGGTCCGGTGCGAAGCAGCGCAGAATCGCCATGGTGTTCTCGATGACGGTGTTCCCGCGTTGCCCTGGTCCGTTGCTAGGCTCAGTTGCTTGTCGAGGCATATGGCCATCCTAGTTCGACGATCAGGATGGCCATATGACCTCGACGATCACGCGGGAATGATGTTGTGTTCCGGACCGAACGGGAATCCCGTGATGTCCTCGGCTCCGGACTGCCCGACCACGCAGATGTCGTGTTCCCGATAGCCTCCGGCACCGGGTAGCCCATCGGCGACGGTGATCATCGGTTCCATCGAGACCACCATGCCGAGCTCGAGGACTGTCGGCACGTCCTCGCGAAGCTCGAGCCCGGCCTCTCGTCCGTAGTAATGACTGAGCACCCCGAACGAGTGCCCGTATCCGAACGTCCGATTGGCGAGCAGACCGTGCTCCCGATAGATCTCATTGAGTTCGGCGGCGATGTCCATGCAGCGAGCTCCAGGTCGAATGAGTTCGAGGCCCCGCCGATGGACATCGACGTTGATCTTCCACAGTTCGAGGGAGCGTTCGTCGGGCTCGCCGTAGAAGAGGGTGCGTTCGAGTGCTGTGTAGTACCCGGACGGGACCGCAAAGCAGTTCAGGCTGAGGATGTCGCCCTTGCGGATCCTGCGGGTGGTCGGCCAATTGTGTGCGCCGTCGGTGTTGATCCCCGACTGGAACCACACCCACGAATCGCGGACCTCCCGATCGGGGAAGGTGCGCGCGATCTCGCGGACCATCGCTTCGGTGCCGATGAGGGCGAGCTCGTACTCCGACATCCCCTCTGTGACAGCCGCTCTGATGGCTTCGCCGCCCAGGTCCGCGATGCGCGCTCCCTGGCGGATGACTTCGATCTCCTCGGGAGATTTGATCATGCGCTGCCGCATGGCCTCCTGGGAGATGTCGACGAGTTCGGCACCGTCGAGCTCAGCCGCGATGGCCGTCCGACCGTGTACTGTGAGCGCATCGTCCTCGACTCCGACGCGCGTCGGCCGGATGCGTCGTTCGCGCAGGACCTCGTGGATGGCATGGACGAAGTTGTCCCGCTGCCAATCGGTGTAGACGATGTTGTCGCCGAAGCTCGTCCGCCAGGGCATGCCGGCGTCGATGTTCGCAGTGACGGTGACGGTGTCGTTCGCGGTCACCACGAGAGCGTAGCTGCGGCCGAAGCTGGTGAAGAGGAAGTCGGAGTAGTACTTGATGCCGTGATACGACGTCAGCACCACTGCATCGAGCTCCATGTTCTCCATGATCGACCGGAGTCCGGTGAGCCGGCGTGCGAACTCGTCGTGTGTGAACGTGAGGCCGGTCTTGACTCCGTTCTCGAGCGACTTGAGCCGCTGCAGGTCGACCGATGGTGCGGTGGGTTGGGCCGTCGTCATGTTCTCTCCTTCTGGTTGGTCGGCTGTCGGCCGATGGGGGTCAGATGCTGCAGGTCAGCCTGAACTGGCGGTCAGATCTCCTTCAGCGGCTTGCGGAAGGTCTCCTTCGCGAAGAGCACAGCGATGAAGCAGACTGCGGCTGCGGCCATGAGATACCAGCCGGGGGCCAGCTTCGACTGAGTCACTCCGATGAGCAGAGTCGCCATGAATGGAGCCGTGCCGCCGAAGAGCGCGTTGGACATGTTGAAGCTCACCGCGAATCCGCTGTAGCGAATCCTCGTAGGGAACATCTCGGCCAGGAAGCTGGGCAGGGTTCCGTCGTTGAGAGTGAGCATCGCACCGAGACCGATCTCGACGAGGATGACGACGGCGAAGCTTCCGGAGTCGAGCAGCATAAACGCGGGGACGGTGAAGACGACGAATGCGATTGCAGCCGTGAAGAGCAGCCGCTTCCTTCCCCATCTGTCGGACGCGATGCCGGTGAGGAGGATGAACCCGATATAGGTGATGAGGGCGATGGTCGTTGCGAGGAAGGCCTCTGTCGCTCCGTAACCGAGCTCGGTCGTCAGATAGGTGGGCATGTAGCTGAGGACAACGTAGAAGCCGACGGCGTTGAGCAGCACTGCGCACATGGCGATGATGAGCGGCTTCCAATGGTCTCGGAACATCGAGAACACCGGCGCCCTGATGACATCGTCCTCGTCCGCGAGTTCGCGGAATGCCGGTGTGTCTTCGAGTTTCGTGCGGATGTATCGACCGATGAGGCCCATCGGTGCGGCAAGGAAGAACGGCAGTCGCCATCCCCATGATTCCATCTGGACATCGGTCAGGGCTGTCGACAGGATCGCCGCCATGACCGACCCGAGCAGGAGACCGCACGCTGTGCTCGCAGGGACGACTGCGGCGTAGAGCCCCCGCTTGCCAGCCGGCGCGTATTCGACCAGGAAGGCCGAGGCGCCGGCGTATTCGCCGGCTGCGGAGAATCCCTGTACCAGTCTCACCGCCAGGAGAAGCAGCGGGGCGGCGAACCCGATCGCCTGATAGCTCGGCAGAAGCCCGATGGCGAATGTCGACAGAGACATGATGAGGATCGAAAGCGACAGAGATGTCCGTCGACCGAGCCTGTCGCCGATGTGCCCCCAGATGAACCCGCCGATCGGCCTGACGACGAAGGAGACGGCGAACACCGCGAACGTCGACAGGAGGGCGAGATTCCCTTCGGATTTGGGGAAGAACACGAGAGCGATCGTGGCGGCGAGGTATCCGTACACCGCATAGTCGAACCATTCGACGAAGTTGCCGATGAAGCTGGCAGTGACGACCCTGCGGAGAACGTTGCGCTCCGCGGTAGTCGAGGTCTGAGCTGGTGTCTGCGTCACAGCGTCACCGTCCAGCAGTCTGAGCTGAGAGTGGACTTCGTTGTCTCATCCATCGTTCCGACCAATCAATCGGGAGTTGCAAAGAATGCAACGGGGTTGCATTCAATGTACCGATGGCGGTGCGCGAGGTCAATGCTCAGTTGTGATGATCTTCTGATGTGTCCCCCGTCGGTTCGCGAGGAGGTGCGGCGGGCCACGCGGCCGCCCGGACCTCATCACCCCGCAGGCCCCGGATCGCTCGTGGAGCGACCCGGGGCCTGCGGGGTAACCGAACCTGCGGGGAAGCGGTGACCGTGGTGAACCGGCTAACAGCTCAGTGCCTGCCCGAGGCGGCCTTCCGCTTCTTCGCATGGGCGATGAGGTGGCCGATGAGGATGAGCGCGATGCCGAGGACGAACCACCCGACGAGCACCCACCATGCCGTCGCCATCGGTGCATCGGGGAAGTAGGAGAGATCGCGCAGCAGCGTGCCGGCCGCCCCGGGCACGAAGAACTGTCCGATCTCGCCCCACGACCCGGCGAGGAACTCCTTGGGCTGGTTGAGTGAGGAGATCGGGTTGCCGATGAACATCGTCAGCACCGCACCGACGGCGATGCCGCCAGTGCCGATGAGTGAGACGAACCCGTTGATGATCGCCGACGTCGAAGCGACAGCGAGCCCCGAGGCCAGCGCATTGAGCCAGAAGTCGCCCTGGAGGATGCCGAACCACGTCTGCAGGATGAGTGCGAGTGCGAGCCCGCCGATGATGCCGTAGGCAACGACGGCGACCGCGCGCATCCGCCGAGACCGCACGAGCATGCTCGTGAGCACACCGCCGACGATCCCGCCGATCGTCAACGGCAGCCCGGCGATGGCCAGGCCGGCGCCGGTCGAGTCGTTCTCCGACAGCGGCACGACGTCCGTGACCGTCACCTGGGGGACCTCCATCGCCGAGGCGTCCGGAAGCTCTCCCGATCCGCCGGGACTTCCCGGGCCGCCGGGGTTGCCCGGACTGTTGGCGGCTGCCGCGGCCCCGGGGTTCTCGGCCGCCCGTGCGGCCGCCTCGAGCGCGTCCTGCATCTGCTCCATGCCGTCCTGCATCCCCGCGATCGCCTGTGCGTCGATCGCCTCCTGCATCTGTGCGCCGATTCCGCGCAGCTGCTGTGCGACGGCCGGCGAGGCCGCCGAGGACACGAGGATCTCGGGATCGGAGCCCGTGAGGACGAACGCGCCGTAGACCTCACGCTCACGGATGAGCTGCTCCGCTTCGGCGCGCGAGCCGACCTCCCGCAGATCGAGCATCCCTTCGGGGGCATTGTCCGTGATCTCGCTGACCTGCTCGTCATCGCCGACAGCGGCCATCGGCAGATCGCGGGGATCCGCCGTGACCGTCGGCCAGCTGAAGGCGAGGAGGATGACGCTGACGATCGCCGCAGCGAACACCGCCGCAAGCAGGGCCCGTCCGATGCTGTGCCTCGGGAGCGAGTCATCCGTCGGGTCCGCAGCGGGGAGACCGCCGTCGGGCGGTGTGGATCCCGCCGCCGAGGCGGTCGTCGGGTCGCCGTTCGTCCCCTTCGCGGGTGATTGCCGGGGATCGGCCGTGGTGCCGAGAAGTCGCGTAGCCATCGTCGTCCAATCATCGAAAACGAATACTCGTTCATTTTTACTCCGTGCGCTAGGATAAATCAAGAATGAATATTCGTTTTGGAGGAGACGTGCCGAAGGTCACCGAAGAGCACAAGGCCGCGATGCGCACGCGCATCCAGGAGGCTGCGCTGGCCTGCTTCGCCCGGAAGGGATTCGCCGCAGCCTCGATGGCTGACATCGTCAAGGAGGCGGATCTCTCCGCGGGAGCCGTCTACCTCTACTACGCCTCGAAGTCCGAACTCATGATCGACGTCGGCAGGCGGATTATGGAGCAGCGGCTCAGCGTCTTCGACGACCTCGACCTCACAGGCGATGTCCCACCCCCGAGCATCGTCTTCCCCCGACTGCTCAACGCGATGCTCGACGACAATCCCTTCGCCACGCTCGTCCTCCAGGTCTGGGGCGAAGCCGCCCACGTCCCCGAGTTCGCCGCCCTGGCCGCGAAGATCTTCGCCGAGGTCACAGGGCGGTTCGAGGGCTACCTCGGGGCGTACTTCCGCAGTGCGCTCAGCCTCGCCGAGGCGGACGCCGCCGACCGCGCCCGCAGTGCGACGCCCGCCGTCATCGCGATGATCCAGGGCGGGATCGTCCAGACTGCCGTCTTCGGCGCCGACGCGCGCACTGCGGTGACCGAGTCGATGGCGACCGTCCTCGCCGGCCTCGAGTGCTGACGAGGGGAACTTCCGTGGCGTCGGCGCCTTGCCGTCTCAAAACGAAACGTTGTGTTGCGTAAAGCGACGTGGACGTGAGAGGCTCCGACCATGACGCAGCCCACAACGAAGGGGCGGCCGCTCGACGCCGAGCTCACCGCCAGAGTGCTCGCCGCCGTGCGCGCGGAAGTCGAGGCGAACGGGCTGACGAACCTGCGCATCGAGCAGCTTGCCTCGACACTCGGGTGCGGCAAGACCGCGATCTACCGGCGTTGGCCGACCAAGCCCGAGCTCGTCGCCGCAGCGATCCTTGAGACGTTCGACCTCGGCGAGCAACCGGATACGGGAGACGTCGTCGAGGACCTCGTCGCCCACGCGTGGCAGAACGTCGAGAACGTCCGCCGCTCACACGATGCCCGCGCCCGCGGCAACGGACTCCTGCTCGCAATGTTCGACATGGACGTCATCCCGCTCATCTCAGAGGGCTTCATGGAGCGACGACACGCGATGGGCACGGCGATCCTCGACCGCGCAGTCGACCGCGGGGAGATCGGCCCCGACCTCGATCACGATCTCATCCTCGACGCTCTCGCCGGTATCACCCTCTTCCGGCTGACGCTCCGACCCGGCAGGCCACAGGGCACCGACGATGAGGTCAAGGACACCTACCGCACGTTGGTGAGATCGCTCGTCGGAGCCACCGGCGCGCGGGCCCGGACCACCGACCCCTGACCATCACGACTCGACCTGCGATCACGACTGCACGACCGACGAAAGGACACCATGGCCGCGGCACTCGTCCCACCCATTGTTCCCGGTGACGACCGACTCCTCCTGCGCGGAGCCACCCTCATCGACGGGACCGGGGGTCCGCCGCTTCCCGACGCCGAGCTCGAGATCGCCGACGGGCGCATCGTCTACGCCGGTCCGCGCCGGGCCGACGACGAGCAGCGGCCTCCAGCCGCACGCACCATCGACCTCACGGGCAGGACGATTCTGCCCGGCTTCATCGACGCCCACGTCCACCTCGGGCTCTCGATCGAGGACCAGGCGGCCGATGCCGCCCGCTTCGATTCCGAACGCACCCTGCGCACCGCGCTCAACGCCCGCCGGACGCTCATGGCGGGAGTGACGACGGCGCGCGACCTCGGCGGCATCGACCGCGGAATCCGCGATGCGATCAGCGCCGGGCTCATCCACGGGCCCCGTCTGCACATCGCCGTCTCAGCGCTCTCACCCACCGGCGGGCACACCGACTTCACCCTGCCCAACGGACGCGAAGTCCCGATGCCGATGCCCGTCCACCCGATCATCGACACCGACGACGACGTCCGCCGCACCGTACGCCTCCTCATCCGCGGGGGAGCCGATGTCATCAAGGTGTGCACGACGGGCGGCGTCTCGAGCCCCTCGGACACCCCCGACGACCTCGGCGTCCCCGAGGAGCACGTCCGCCTCATCGTCGCCGAGACCGCCAAACGCGCCGGTCAGCCGGTGGCCGCTCACGCTCAAGGCCCGGAGGGGATCAAGGCGGCGATCCGCGGGGGAGTGCGTTCGGTCGAACACGGCTACGGCATCGACGACGAGGGCATCGACCTCATGCTCGAACACGGGACCTTCCTCGTCCCGACCCTGAGCAGCGCACTGCGCGTGCCCGACCCCGCCCTGGTGCCCGGCTACCTGTACGAGAAGAAGGTGACCTGGTCGGCGATCGCCCGGGAACGCCTCGCCGCCGCCTTCGCCGCCGGCGTCCGCGTGGCACTCGGCACCGACTCCGGTGTCTGCCCCCACGGTGAGAACCTCCGCGAACCCGTCCACGCCGTCGAACTCGGTCTCACTCCGATGGAGGCGATCGTCGCTGGCACGAAGAACGCGGCCGCGCTGCTCCGCCTCGACGACGACCTCGGCACAGTGGAGTCGGGCAAGCTCGCCGACCTCCTCGTCGTCGACTTCGATCCGGTCACGGACATCACCCCGCTCGCCGACCCTGACAACGTCACCGCCATCGTCCAGGGTGGTGCCGTCGTCAAGGACAGCGCCGGGTGGTTCGGCGACGAACCTTCCCGCCCGCTCCTCGCCGGATGACCGACGCACCCCGCCGACCGGCACCGAACAACCCGATGACCGGCACCGAACAACCCGATGACCACCCACATCACCGCAGAAGGGACCACGAAACCATGACGATCGACTTCACCACCGAAGCCGCCGCCCTGAGCACCGAGCTCATCGAGCTCCGCCGCGACCTCCACCGCAACCCCGAACTCGGACTCGACCTGCCCCGCACCCAGCGCGCCATCCTCGACGCACTCGACGGCCTGCCGCTCGAGATCACGACCGGAAAAGGGCTGAGCTCCGTCATCGCCGTCCTCCGCGGCGGACGGCCGGGCCCGACGATCCTGCTCCGCGGCGACATGGACGCCCTTCCCGTCGTCGAGACGACCGGCCTCGACTACGCCTCGACCAACGGGAACATGCACGCGTGCGGTCATGACCTCCACGTCTCCGGACTCGTCGGAGCCGCGAAGCTCCTGTCCGCCCACCAGGACGAGCTCGCCGGAACCGTCGCATTCATGTTCCAGCCCGGCGAGGAGGGCCTCGGCGGCGCAAAGGACATGATCGACGAGGGCATGTTCGACACCATCGGATCGACCCCCGACGCCGCCTACGCGATCCACGTCGCCCCCGGTGAGCCCGGCACCTTCGTCACCCGACCGGGCACGATCATGGCCGGAGCGAACACCTTCCACCTGACCATGCACGGCAAAGGCGGGCACAGTTCGCGTCCGCAGGACGCCGTCGACCCCATCCGCCCCCTCCTCGAATTCGGGCAGGCCATCTACTCGATGGTCACCGGATCGTTCAGCGTCTTCGACCCCATCGTCGCCGAGGTGACCCAGCTCAACGCCGGATCCGCCGTCAACATCATCCCCGGGACCGCCTCCCTGGCGATGTCCGTGCGCACGCTCTCCGCCGAGACGACGAAGCGTTTTCCGGAGCTCGCCACGCGACTGGCCGAATCGATCGCCGCCGCCCATCGCTGCACCGCCGAGGTGGTGTGGAACGAGCAGTACCCGGTGACCGTCAACGATGCTGCCGAGGCCGCTTTCACCGTTGAGACCCTGCAGAAGGCCTTCGGGCCCGACCGCGTCGTCGAAGCTCCCGATCCGGTCATGGGCTCGGAGGACTTCTCGTATGTCCTCGAGGAGGTGCCGGGTGCCTTCGTCTTCCTCTTCGTCACCCCCGACGGCGTCGACCCCGAGACGGCGGCGGTCAACCACTCGCCCGAGGTCCTCTTCGACGATGCCCACCTTCCCGACCAGGCAGCGGCTCTGGCGACGCTCGCATGGGAGAGGTCGCTGCGCGGCTGAGCAGTCCCTTGAGCCGGAGCCGGCTCAGAACGGGTCGCCGTCGGAATCGACGGAGTGGACACGGTCCTCGCGCATGCTCACCTTGTCCACCCCGTCGAGCTCCATGATCATCGGGATGAGCATGTGCAGGGGGCGCTTGCCGTCGAACCTCACATCGATGCGCACCATCGTCACCCCGTCCTCGTCCTCGAACCGCTGGGAGTCGAGGATCGTGTTCTTGAATCCCATCGAGCTCGCGACGGCGAGGATCTCTCGGAGGATCCCACCGCCGTCACGGTAGACGATGCGAAGGAGCTTCCCGTGATCACTGTCGGGGATCCTGCGGATGAGCGGGGCGACGACGAAGAGCGTGAGGAGGTGGAGTGCCGTGAGCATCGTCGCGAGCCCGAGCATTCCCGCCCCGCACGCCATGCCGACGGCAGCAGCCACCCAGATCGTCGCCGCCGTCGTCAGCCCGCGGACCATGTTCCGGCCTTTGAAGATCACACCTGCGCCGAGGAAGCCGATCCCCGAGACGATCTGCGCGGCGATCCGCGAGGGGTCGAGCTGGACGTCGCTGTCGAGGACACCGGAGAAACCGTAGGCGGAGACGAGCGTGAACGCGCACGTGCCGATGCCGACGAGCACATGCGTCCGGTAGCCCGCGCTCTTCTGCCGGAACTGGCGTTCGAAGCCGATGAGCGAACAGAGCACGAAGCTCGCCAGCAGCAGCACTGCCTCGGTGAGCGCGGTCGGTCCCAGGAAATCGGTGTAGGAGCCCATGATGGAACTCACCTTAGTCCTGCACCGCTCGGTTCGGAACGCCGGACGAGCAGAGACGGCAGCCCGACCCCGCACTGCGCAGGATCGGGCTGCCGTCTCCGTGCCTCAGAGTTCCGGTGGCTCCTGAGCCCCGGCCAGCGCTTGGCTCAGGCCTGTGGGGCCAACGTCCGGTCGAGAGCCTTCGCCGCGGTCTCAAGCTTGTCAGCGTAGCCCTGGACGATCTCCAGGGCATCGACGAGGCGACCGTCCGCGCCGTACGACTCGCGGGGAACGGTGATCTCGACGTTGTCGGCGACGAGGTCGACCCCGATGAATTCGAGAACCGAGCGCAGCTGCGCCCCGGACATCCCGCCCCCGTGCCCGCCATAGCTGACGATGAGTGCGGGCTTGTCCCGCCATTCGGCGAAGAGGTAGTCGATCGCGTTCTTCAGCGACGCCGGATAGCCGCCGTTGTACTGCGGGGTGACGAAGACGATTCCGTCCGCTTCGGAGACAATTTCGGCCCAGGCCTTCGTATGGGCGTTCTGGTAGTTGCCGAGAGCCGGCATCGCCGGCTCATCGAGCATCGGCAGCCTGAGGTCGGCGAGATCGACGATCTCGACGCGGGCGCCGGTCGCGTCGGCGATGACCTCGGACACGGCGGCCGCGATCTGGTCACCGACGCGGACCGGTCGCATGCTGCCGACGACGATGCGGATGAGTGGGGCGGAATCGTTCACTGTGGGGGTGTCCTTTCGGAGGGATGGAAGTGGTGCTCAGGGGGAGGGACGAGGAGTTGGACCGTCGGAACCTCAGTCGCAGCCCTCAGGGCCGCACACAGCACCGCTGGGCGCATCGGCACCGTCGGACGCATCGGCGGCTGTGGAGCCGGCACCGGACAGGACGGTGAGCGTGGAGCTCTCCTCCCATGCGGTGTCGAGGGCGCGGGAGAACGTCTCCGACTGCTGGGCCCCGGAGATCCCGTACTTGCGGTCGATGACGAAGAACGGCACCCCGTTGGCGCCGAGTGAGCGCGCCTCGGCGATGTCGGCTTCGACGGCGCGCGTGTACTCATGGGATTCGAGGACCCTGCGGGTCTCGGCGGGATCGATTCCCAGACTCTCACCCACCTCGGCGAGGTAGTCGATGCTGCCGATGTCACGACCGGTCTCGAAGTGTCCGGACATGAGTGCCTCCTCTGCCTCGGCCATGACGCCGTGGGTCTGCGCGAAGTGGAGGAAGCGGTGTGCCGTGAAGCTGTTGGCGACGACGACGGAGTCGAAGTCGTACGAGAGTCCTTCGCCAGAGGCCTGCTCGCTCACCTGCGCGAACATCTGCTTGACCGCCTCCGGGGGCATGCCCTTCGTCCGGCTGAGGTAGGCGGCCTCTGACTCCTCGACGTGATCGGGGAGCGAGGGGTCGAGCTGGAAGCTGCGCCACCGGACCTCGACCTCGTCCTTGTGGGCGAACCCCTCCAGCGCGGTCTCGAAGCGTCGCTTGCCGATGTAGCACCACGGACACGCGATGTCCGACCAGATCTCAATTTTCATGACACTTTCAACTACCGGTCAGCGCGCGTTATTCCCCGGGCGAACAGGTGTGAGCGCGGTCGCCGCCGATCGGTCGGCGGCGCTCAGATATCGGGTGTGGTCAGCGGCCGGTTGGGGTCAGGGGCCGGTGGGATGGAAATCCGGGGCTCAGAAGAGGGCGGCCTGAAGCTGCGGGAGGCCTTCCGCGCCGATGGCGATCGAGGACGTCCCGGATGCGGACCGGTCACCCCTGGTGCCGAGCGCCCCGCGCTCGCCGTAGTCCTCGTCCCTCGACCCGCGCAGGCCGTAGCGGTCGATGAGCGGATCGATCCGTGCGCGCAGCCACGTCCGGTACTCCTTCGAGGCATACGGCGAGTTCGCATACATCCGTCGGTAGCGGGGGAGGAGCTCGGGATGTTCGCGCCCGAGCCACTCGAAGAACCACTCCCGGGCGCCGGGCCGCATGTGCAGGGCACCGTAGACGACCCGGTGTGCCCCGGCCTCACTGATCGCCCGCAGGGCCGCGTCGAGGTGCTCGCGGGAGTCGGTGAGCTTCGGCAGGACAGGCATGATGAAGACCGTCACCCGGAACCCGAGGTCGGCTGCCGCACGCACGGTCGCCAGCCGCGCGGTGGTCGTCGGCGTACCCGGTTCGATGGCCTGCTGCAGGGTGTCGTCGTGGACGGCGATCGACATGCCGATCTCGACGGGGACATCCTCGGCGGCGCGGGCGAGCAGAGGGAGGTCTCGCCGGAGCAGAGTGCCCTTCGTGAGGATGGAGAGGGGCGTCGCATGGTCGGCCAGGGCCGTGATGATGCCGGGCATGAGACCGTAGCGACCCTCGGCGCGCTGGTAGGGGTCGGTGTTCGTGCCCAGGGCCACGAGCTCGCGCGACCACTTCGGCTTGGCCACCTCGGCGGCGAGGACCTCCGGTGCGTTGACCTTGACGATGACCTCGCGGTCGAAGTCCTCACCCGCGTCGAGGTCGAGGTAGCGGTGGGTGCTCCGCGCGAAGCAGTAGACGCACGCGTGGGAGCACCCGCGGTAGGGGTTGATCGTCCACGAAAAGGGCATCCCGCTCGACTTCGGCACCCGGTTGAGCGCCGACTTCGCGAGGACCTCGTGGAAGGTCATCCCCGCGAACTCCGGAGTGCGCACGCTGCGGACGAGCCCCTTGACTCCGAAGAGCCCGGCCACCTTCTCCTGCTCGTTCCACCGCATGCCAATATTCGAACACGTGTTCGAGTCCGTGTCAAGGGGCTGTCCGCCGGGGTGCTCGCCCGTGGGGGTGCGGGCGCGCCCACCTCGCGCCCTTCGCTCACCATTCGGACAAATGGTATGCCAAAAATACAGATCCGCAGCGTGCGCCGTGGCGGCCATCCGCCCAGGTGCGGACCGTCGGGAGCGACGCTTGCAGTCGGATTGTTCGCAGACGAAAGCCTCTTTCTTCATTGCGGAAGAACTGTGACCCACGTTACGCTGAACCGGTCAGCAATCATCACCATGACCCTGTGGATCCTCGTTTGGTATTCCAGTGTTATGCCGTCTCGGATGCGAGTGCCCCATGGCGACGACAGTGACCTCCGACCAGCCGAATCCCGAGCGCCTCGGGCCGAGCCCCGAGCAACTGGCGGCCCACCGGATCAGCCCGCGGTTCTACAATGCCGACCTCGCTCCCTGTAAGAAGGAGGGCCGCAGCTGGACGGCCTACAGCGTCTTCTCCCTCTGGGCCAACGACGTCCACTCGCTCGGCAACTACGGCTTCGCGCTCGGACTCTTCGCCCTCGGCCTCGGTGCGTGGCAGATCCTCGTCGCCCTTCTCGTCGGCGCCGCCCTCCTCTTCATCCTCCTCACCCTTTCGGGAATCATGGGGCACAAGACCGGGGTGCCCTACCCGGTGATGAGCCGCATCGCCTTCGGCATCCACGGCGCCCAGCTCGCCGCCTCGGTGCGCGGAATCGTCGCGATCGCATGGTTCGGCATCCAGACCTACCTCGCCGCGAACGTCCTCAATGTCCTGCTGCTCACGTTCCTGCCGGGTCTGCAGTCATGGGCCGAGGTCGAATTCCTCGGACTCAGCGGCCTCGGCTGGTTCTCCTTCACCCTGCTCTGGATCGTCCAGGTCATCATCGTCAGCTACGGCATGGAGATGATCCGCAGGTACGAGGCGATCGCGGGACCGATCATCCTCCTCACCTTCGTCTCCCTGGCCGTGTGGATGCTCGTCAGGGTCGACTTCCGGATCTCGTGGTCGATCGACGATCCGCTCACCGGGTGGGAGATGTGGGTGCAGATCCTCGGCGGCGGTGCGCTGTGGGTGGCGATCTACGGCACCTTCGTCCTCAACTTCTCCGACTTCACCCGCTCGGCGAAGACCCGCGGCTCGATCGTCGTCGGCAACTTCTGGGGCATCCCCATCAACATGCTCGTCTTCGGCCTCGTCGTCATCTCGCTCGCCGGCGCGCAGTACACGATCGACGGCACCGTCATCACCTCACCCGCCGACATCGTCCAGGCGATCGGCAGTCCGATCCTCCTCGCGCTGGCCTCGCTGTCCCTGCTCATCCTCACCGTCGCAGTCAACCTCATGGCGAACTTCGTCGCCCCGACCTACGCCCTGACGAACCTCTTCCCGCGTCATCTCAACTTCCGCAGCGCCGCGATCATCTCGGCGATCATCGGCTTCGCCATCCTCCCGTGGAACCTCTACGACTCACCTGTCGTCATCGTCTACTTCCTCGGCGGCCTCGGTGCCCTGCTCGGACCGCTCTTCGGCATCATCATGGTCGACTACTGGCTCGTGCGGAAGACGAAGGTCAACGTCCCCCAGCTCTACACCGAGGCGAACGACGGCGAGTACTTCTACCACCACGGAGTCAACTGGCGGGCGATCGGCGCATTCATCCCCGCGTCCCTCATCGCGCTCATCCTCGCCCTCGTGCCGGCCTTCTCCTCGGTCTCGGAGTTCTCGTGGTTCTTGGGCGCCGGGCTTGCCGCCGTCATCTACTTCGTCATCGCCCGCCGCGACTTCACCTTCCGCGAGGTCGACGGCGAGGAGATCGCCGTCCCGACCGCACACTGACCCGCACACACCCACCTGACCCGGAGAGACCCATGAGAATCCTCGTCGTCAACGTCAACACGACCGCGTCGATGACCGACGGGATCGCCCGAGCGGCACGGGAGGCCGCGTCGGCGGACACGGAGATCATCGGCCTGACCCCGAGCTTCGGTCCCGAATCCTGCGAAGGCAACGTCGAGAGCCACCTCGCGGCACTCGGCGTCATGGACGCCGTGCTCGGATACGACGGTGAGTACGACGCCGTCATCCAGGCCGGCTACGGCGAGCACGGCAGGGAAGCCCTGCAGGAGCTCCTCGACGTCCCCGTCGTCGACATCACCGAGGCGGGTGCGACGCTGGCGATGCTGCTGGGCCGCCGATACTCCGTCGTCACCACCCTCGACCGCACGGTCCCGCTCATCGAGGATCGGCTTCTGCTCGCCGGGCTCGACCGGCACTGCGCCTCCGTGCGCTCCTCGGGGATGGCCGTCCTCGACCTCGAGGCCGATCCCGACCAGGCCGTCGACGCGATCGCGGGTGAGGCCGCCGAGGCGGTCGATCGTGACCGTGCCGAGGTCATCGTCCTCGGGTGCGGGGGTATGGCCGACCTCGCCGAGGTGATCGTCGACCGCTGCTCGGTCCCCGTCGTCGACGGTGTAGCCGCCGCCGTCAGGCTCGCCGAGTCCCTCGTCGGCCTCGGACTCTCGACCTCGAAGGTGCGCACGTTCGCGCCGGCGCGACCGAAGCGGATGACCGGGTGGCCGTTCGCTCGGGGTGCGCAGGAGGCGAGTGCGGCGCAGGAAGCGAGTGCGGCGACAGACGCCGGGCCGCTGTCCGATGACGCAGGTTCAGCGGCGACGAACCGACCCGCGACGGCCGACCCGGCCGTCAGGACGCATCCGGCCGCCGGCTGAGCGCGTCGTCTCCCTCCGCCCGTCGCCCTCAGCCCTCGGCCTTCGCGTCCTCGGTTTCCGCCGTCTTGCCTTCGTGGGCGAGGCGCTCCCGGTGCTTGTCATGCTGCTGGCGGCTCGTGCTCAGATGGTGGGTCGCGAGCTCGCGGACCCGGTCGACGTCGCGGTGGGCGATCGCGTCGAAGAGCTCGGCATGTTCGGTGGCGACGACGTCGAGCTCGTCGTGCTGGCTCAGCTGCCAGCGCATCCGTGAGTCGAGGAGCTGCCCGACCTCGACGAGGAGCCGGTTGCCGGAGAGCTCCGTGACGATCGAGTGGAAGGCCGCGGCGCTGCGGTGCGCACCGACCGCGTCCCCGGCCTCGGCCTGCCGTCGACCCGCCTCCATCGTCGCCTCGAGTGAGGCGAGTCCCTCCCGCGTGTGCCGTTGGGCCGCGAGTTCGAAGGCGAGGAGATCGAAGGCCTGACGCACCTCGGCGAGGTCGGCGACATCGCTGGGAGAGAACTCGCGCACCGTCGCCCACGTGTTCGGACGGTGGGCGACGAGCCCCTCCGAGGCGAGCTGCTTGAGGGCTTCGCGGACCGGGACGCGGCTGACTCCGAGTTCGGAGGCGAGATTGCGCTCGACGAGGCGGCTGCCGGGCGCGCGCACCCCGTCGATGATCTCGTCGCGGAGGATCTCCGTCACCCGCACGGTCTCCGACCGGGGGCTGTCATTGTTCTTCACGTCGTCATTCTCCCACTCCGGGCGCCGAGGCTGCAGGGCGCAGACTCGGCTGGCCGGGCCCGACCTGCGCAGACCCGGCCGGCGCAGGTCTGACCCCGCTCAGCGGCGGATCGCCCGGCCGAGGGTGTCGAGGCCGACCGAGCCGAGGTTGAGTGCCTTCGTGTGGAAGGCCTTGAGGTCGAAGTCGTCGCCGGCCTCGGCCTTCGCCTCGTCGCGGAACTGCTCCCACAGACGCTGGCCGATCTTGTAGCTCGGTGCCTGTCCCGGCCAGCCGAGGTAGCGGTCGAGTTCGAAGGCGAGGAAGCTGCGGTCCATCGCGACGTTGTCGGTGAGGAACTGCCACGCCTTCTCCCGGTCCCACGTGCCCCCGCCGAGGCTCTCGGGCGCCTCGAGACCGAGGTGGAAGCCGATGTCGAGGACGACGCGGGCGGCACGGAGACGCTGTGAGTCGAGCATGCCGAGGTAGTCGGCCGGGTCGTCGAGGTAGCCGAGGTCGGCCATGAGCCGTTCCGCGTAGAGCGCCCAGCCCTCGCCGTGCCCGGACACCCAGCACATGAGCCGGCGCCAGCGGTTGAGGGTATCGGAGACGTAGGTGGCCTGCCCGACCTGGAGGTGATGGCCGGGGACGCCCTCGTGGTAGACGGTCGTCTTCTCCTGCCAGGTCGCGAACTCGGTGACGCCCTCGGGCACCGACCACCACATCCGTCCCGGACGGGAGAAGTCGTCGGTGGGGCCCGTGTAGTAGATGCCGCCGGTCGACGACGGGGCGATCATCGCCTCGATCGTGCGCACGGGTTCGGGGATGTCGAAGTGGGTCTTCCCGAGCTCGGCGATCGCCTCGTCGGCGACCCCCTGCATCCATTCGCGCAGCGCGTCCTTGCCGTGCAGGGTGCGCTCCGGATCGGCGTCGAGCGCCTTCATCACGTCGAAGAGGTCGGTGCCGGGCATGATCTCCTCGGCGATCCGGCGCTGTTCGGCATCGATGCGCTCGAGCTCCGCAAGTCCCCACCGGTAGGTCTCGTCGAAGTCGACCTCGGCGCCGAGGAAGTTCCGCGAGTGCAGGGCGTAGGCCTCCCTGCCGCACGCCTCGTTCTCCGGTGCCGCCGGCAGCAGCTCGGATCCGAGGAAATCGGCGAGGTCGGCGTACGCCTGTCGGACTCCATCGGCATGGGCGGCGAGGTCGTTGCGCAGCTGCGGGGACACCTCGGCGTTGTCATCGGCACCGGCGATGAGGGTGAGGAACGTCGAGTCGTCCCCGGCGAGATCGCGGGCCTGGTCGATGACCTTCTCAATCTGGATCCGGGCCGCCACCTGCCCGCGGCTCTTGGCGAGCGCGAGTGACTCCTGGTATCCGGCCAGCGATGCGGGCACGGCGGCCAGCGTGGTGTCGATCGTCTCCCAGTCGGCCACCGTCGCGGTCGGCAGGAGGTCGAAGGTGTCGCGGACGTGCTGGACGGGGGAGGCGATGACGTTGAGGTCGGCGTGCTGGAAGCCCGCCTCGTAGTAGTCACGGGCGACGCCGAGGCGCTCGCGCATCGCATCGAGGGTGACCCGGTCGACGTCGTCGAGGTCGGCGCTCGCCTCCACCTCGTCGAGGCGGCGCAGAGTCTCGACATTGAGGTCGTTGAGCGCGGCGAGGCCGGCGGGGGAGAGGTCGTCGAAGCCCTTGCCTCCTTCGAGCCCGAGGTAGAGGGCGAGGGAGGGGGAGAGGGCGAGGGAGCGGTCGACGAAGTCCTCAGCGACGGCGTCGACGGCGGAAGGGGTTCTCTTTTCGGTCATGACCTCACCCTATATGAGCTGACGCACACCTCATGGCTCCGGTCACAGGCCATGAGGAGAGGCACATGGGCACAGTGCGGACATCGCATCCTGGGAGTTCGCTGAAGCTATAGCCTTGGATGGTCCCGCCGCCCGGCGGGACGCGGACGGCTGAGGGAAGAGAGACGGATCGGACGTGGCACGAGCACAGCTGTGGACCAAGGACTTCGTCGTCGGCGTCGGCCTCAACCTCGCGATGTCCATGGTCTTCTACCTGCTCATGACGTCGATGGCCGGGTACGCGGTCGCCCGCTTCTCCGCCGGCCAGGCCGCCGCCGGATTCGCCTCGTCCGGTTTCATCGTCGGTGCTGTCATCGCCCGCATCCTCACCGGCAAGTACCTCGACTTCATCGGCCGCCGGACCCTGCTCGTCATCTCCATGGCCGTCTTCGTCCTCGCCTCGCTCGCGTACATCGCCGCCGACAGCCTTGTCCTCCTCATCGTCATCCGCCTCATCCACGGCGTCGCCTTCGGAGCCGGGAACACGGCGATCATGACGGCCATCCAGTCGATCATCCCCGCCTCCCGCCGAGGTGAGGGCACCGGCTACTTCGGCACGGCGACGACGGTGTCGACGGCCCTCGGGCCCTACCTCGGCGTCGTCCTGCCCCAGCGCTGGGACTTCGGGGTGCTCTTCCTCGCCTCGGCGCTCATGTCGCTCATCGCCCTCATCCTCTGCTTCCTCCTGCGGCTGCCGAAGCAGGAGCTCACGCCCGAGCAGCGGGCCGCCAAATGGCACCTCCACCCTCGGACCCTCGTCGACCGCGACGGTCTGCGCATCGGGCTGATCATGCTCATCGCCGGCACCGCCTACGCCGCCGCCCTCGTCTTCCTCGCCGGGTACGCGGCCGAGAACGGAGTGCCCGCCGCCGCCTCGATGTTCTTCGTCGCCTTCGCCGCAGCCTCCCTCGTCGCACGCCTCTTCGTCGGCCGGATCCAGGACGTCTACGGCGACAACGTCGTCATCTATCCGGTCCTCGCCCTCAACGCCGCCGGCAACCTCTTCATCGCCCTGTGGCCGACGATGACCGGCATCGTCATCGCCGGCGTCCTCGTCGGACTCGGCTTCGGCTCGCTCATGCCCAGCGCCCAGACGATCACGGTCAAGTCCGTCGAGATGGCCCGGGTGCCGGTGGCGACCTCGTCGTTCTTCCTCCTCCTCGACGTCGGATCCGGCATCGGGCCGATCATCCTCGGCGCCCTCATGCCGCTCACCGGCGGTCGGGGGATGTTCCTCCTCTGCGCCGGACTCGTCGTCGTCGCGATGGGCGTCTACTCCATCGTCCACGGCCGCGGCCGGGGCGGACGCCCGGGACGAGAATTCATCGGCTGACGGGCGCGCCTGCGCCCGCGTGGGCGGCGGACCTCGGCCGCCAGACCGTGGTGCGGACGGCGGGTGACCCGAGGTCGGGACACGAGTAGCCTGAGAGGAGCCCACCGACCGTCCGCCGCAGGAGGATCGCGATGAGACTCGCACTCGCCCAGATCAACACGACGACCGACGTCGCGGCCAACCTCGAGAAGGTCCGCGACTACACCCGCCGGGCCGCCGAGGCCGACGCCGACGTCGTCGTCTTCCCCGAGGCGACGATGTCCGCGTTCGGGCGTGGCCTGCGCGAGAGCGCCGAGACCGAGGCGCAGGGCTGGCGCGAGGCGCTCACCGTGCTGGCCGCCGATGCCGATACCACCGTCATCGCCGGGGAGTTCGCCGTCTCCGGCGGCAAGGTCGTCAACCTGCTCGCCGTCTACGCGCCCGACGGCACCCGCACCGAGTATGCGAAGATCCACCTCTACGATGCCTTCGGGTTCAAGGAGTCCGACACCGTCGCAGCCGGTGAGGAACCGGCCGTCGTCGACCTGGGCGGAGAGGCCGTGGGGATCGCGATCTGCTACGACATCCGCTTCCCCAAGCTCTTCGCCGAACTCAGCCGCCGAGGCGCTCGCCTCGCCATCGTCTCCGCATCGTGGGGTTCGGGGCCGGGGAAGGTCGAGCAGTGGGAGCTGCTCGCTCGAGCCCGGGCGATCGACTCGAACATGTTCGTCGTCGCTCTCGGCCAGGCCGATCCCGAGGTCAGCGGGGTCGACGTGCCCCCGAAGGGCCCCACGGGAGTCGGCCACAGCCTCGTCGCCGACCCGTACGGGCACGTCGTCGTCTCCCTCGGCGGGGAGGAGACGCTCGAGATCGTCGAGATCGACCTCGGTCTCGCCGATGAGGCCGCCGAGGCGGTTCCCGTCCTCGCGAACGCGAAGCTCGGCTACTGACGTCAGTTGCCGCGGGGCCGAGACGGGATTGAGATGAAAATGCACGGAGTGCAATAATGTCGGCATGTCTTCAGCAGCCGACGTGACCGCAGCCGACCGGCCGGAGGGCCTGCGCGAGCGGAAGAAGCGCGAACGCGGGCGGGCGCTGCGCCGAGCCACGCTCGAGCTCACCCTCGAGAGCGGTTACGCCGATGTGACGATCGAGGCGATCTGCGAACGCGCAGGAGTCTCCCGGCGGACGTTCTTCAACTACTTCGCGAACAAAGAGGAGGCGCTGCTCGGGCGCTCCGACACCGTCTTCGACGACGAGGACCAGCCGGTCATCGCCGAGTTCGAGGCGGGCGGACCGACGGGAGACATGCTCAGCGACCTCGAGGGACTCCTCGCCGCAGTCGTCCGCAGCCGGCTGCGCCGCCGCGAGGAGATGCACCAGTACCACCGGGTCCTCCAGCAGGAGCCTCAGCTCATGCAGCTGCAGATGTCGCGGATGGGCAACAACGAGCGCCTGTTCCGCGAGATGATCCAGCGCCGCCTCGACGCGACGGCAGCCGACGGGTCGGCAGAGTCTGACGTCACGGGCACGCGCGACTCAGCGACCGCCTCGGCGACGGAAGGGGCGAGTGCCGCGGTCGACTCAGCCGGGGACCCAACGACCGCCTCGGCGGGGGAGGGGACCCCGAACGGCTGCCCCGAGGACTGGCCCGCGGTCTCCTACCGGGCCGAGGTGCTCGCGGCGGTGGCGATGATGGCAATCAAGGCGACGTTCATGCGGCTGCGCCGCGACGAGGGCGAACCGGACCCCATCATTGACGAGCTCTTCGCGGAATTGCGGGCGATCTTCACCGCCGGTACCGACTGAGCGCCCGCCGACCGGCCTCAGCGACCGAGCGGCTGCGTCCAGGTCTGGGGCAGACGACGGCGGACGTTGCGCCGGGGCGCATTGAACCCGGCGCGGTCGTGCTTCGTCGTCTCGACCTGGGCGAGCGCCTCGGCCTGGTGGGCGGCGTAGGCGAGAGCGACCTGGCGGATCGCGACGACCGCGGCGACCGCGGCCGCACTGGCCATCTCGTCGCTGACCGGCTGACCGTCGTCAGCGTGGACCACGGCGCGGTCCTCGACTGAGGTCACTGGCGTCCCAGTGCTCGCCTCGGACACGGCACCGTCGCTCGGTGCCGTGCTCTGCTCGGCGGTCTGCGTCGAATCCTCGCTCATAGGGGGATGTTACCGTGCTTGCGCGCGGGAGCGTCGACGTGCTTGTTCTTCAGCGCCCGCAGCGAGCGGACGATGCGGGCCCGCGTCTCGCTCGGCTTGATGACCGCGTCGATGTAGCCCTCCTCGGCGGCGAGGTACGGGTTGAGCAGAGCGTCCTCGTAGTCCTGGATGAGCTCGTCGCGCAGCGCATCGACGTCCTCACCGGCCTCCTCGGCGGCCTTGAGCTTGCGCCGGTAGACGATGTTCGCCGCCCCCTGGGCACCCATGACGGCGATCTGCGCCGAAGGCCATGCGAGGTTGATGTCCGCGCCGAGCTGCTTCGACCCCATGACGCAGTACGCTCCGCCGTAGGCCTTGCGGGTGATGAGCGTGATGAGGGGGACGGTCGCCTCGCCGTAGGCGTAGATGAGCTTCGCGCCGCGGCGGATGATGCCGCCGAGCTCCTGGTCGGTGCCCGGCAGGAAGCCGGGGACGTCGACGAAGGTGAGGATCGGGATGTTGAAGGCGTCGCAGAGGCGGACGAAGCGGGCGGCCTTCTCGGACGCGTCGATGTCGAGGGTGCCGGCGAGCTGCATCGGCTGGTTGGCGATGACGCCGACGCTCACGCCCTCGACACGACCGAATCCGGTGACGACGTTGGGGGCGAAGAGCTCGGAGACCTGGAGGAACTCGCCGTCGTCGAGGACCGTGGTGACGACGTCGAGGATGTCGTAGGGCTGGGAAGGCGAATCCGGCATGAGCGCATCGAGAGCTTCGTCCTCGGGGGTGAGCTCGAGGTCGGATTCGAAGACGTCGGCGTCGGCCGGGTCGAGGTTGTTCTGCGGGAGGAACGACAGCAGGTCGTGGACGTAGTTGAGGGCGTCCTCCTCGTCGCTGGCGAGGTAGTGGGCGTTGCCCGAGACCGTGTTGTTCGTCCGGCCGCCGCCGAGCTCTTCGTGGCCGACCTCCTCACCGGTGACGGTCCTGATGACGTCCGGGCCGGTGATGTACATGTGGCTGATCTTGTCGACCATGATCGTCACGTCGGTGAGCGCCGGGGAGTAGACGGCACCGCCGGCCGAAGGACCCATGATGAGCGAGATCTGCGGGATGACTCCCGACGAGGCGACGTTGAGGCGGAAGATCTCTGCGAAGAGCGCGATCGAACCGACGCCCTCCTGGATGCGGGCGCCGCCGGAGTCGTTGATGCCGATGATCGGGCAGCCGAGCTTGAGCGCGAGCTTCTGGACCTTGACGATCTTGCGGCCGTTCGCCTCGGCCAGCGACCCGCCGAGCACCGTGAAGTCGTGGGCGAAGACGGCGACGGTCTTCCCGTCGATCGTGCCCAGACCGCAGACCACGCCGTCACCGTCGGGGCGGTTCGCACTCATCCCGAACTGGGTGTTGTGGTGGCGGGCGAACTCGTCGACCTCCTGGAACGATCCCTCGTCGAGGAGCTGGTCGATGCGCTCCCGGGCGGTCTGCTTGCCGCGCTTGTGCTGGTTCTCCACCGACTTCTCGTTGCCGGTGTGGGCGGCGTCGCGACGCTCGAGGAAGGCGTCGATGCGCTCGGCGGTGGTGCGTGGGGTTTCCGTCATGCCCCCACCTTATCGAGGGCGCACGAGTTCATTGTGCACTCCCACCAAAAGAATCTAGAGTGGACTGGTGACCAGCCAACACGCGCCTTTCCTCGTCGACGTCCGCTCGTTGCGCGCCCGCGCCGAGGCCGTCGGGCTCGACCTTCCCCTCGTCGTCTGGGACGAGTCCTGTTCGTCGACGAACGACGAGCTCGCCGCCCTGGTCCGCAAGCCCGAGCACCTCGATCCCCACCCCGCCGAGGCGGTCGGCCATCCCGTCCGCGACGTCGCCGGCGCTGTCGTCGGCAGCGGCGCGGACCGGGCCGAGCTGCCGGCGTTCACCGTCCTCGGCACCGACTTTCAGAGCGCCGGCCATGGTCGGCTCGGGCGGACGTGGACGGTGCCGCCGCGGAAGTCACTGACGTTCTCGATCCTCCTCGCGCCCCGCACCGGGGTTGAGTCCTGGGGCTGGATTCCGCTGCTCACCGGCGAAGCCGTCCGGAAGGCCGTCGCCGAGGCGGGGGTTCCCGCGGTCCTCAAGTGGCCCAACGACGTCCTCACGGCGGAGGGGAAGAAGCTGTGCGGGATCCTCGCGCGCATCGAGATGATCGACTCGGGTCCGCGCATCGTCCTGGGAATGGGGATCAACACCCGGCTCGCGGCTGAAGACCTCGTGCGGGAAGACGCGAGTTCGCTGGCGATCGAGCTCGGTCAGCCGGATTCAGAGATCGATCATGAAGCGTTGCTAGTGTCGATACTCAGCACGCTCATTCCTGCCCTGAGGGAGATCGACGAGTATGGTGACGAGGACTTCAGCCGGAGCCGGATCGCGGAGAAGGTGCGCGAGGGAATGGTGACGCTGGGGACACGGGTCAAGGTCGAACGGCCCGACGGCAGCCACCTCATCGGGACGGCCACCGGGCTCGACCCGTCCGGGGACCTCATCATCGACGACCGGACCACTGTGAGCGCCGGCGACGTCCACCATCTGCGACCGGCCCTTGGGACCGACACCTCTGCTGCCGGGACGACCGCGAGATGATGAGTGAGGACACCCGGCAGGCCGCCGTGCCCGCGGACGATGTCGAGCACCGTCGGAACGACGAGAGTGCGCGGGAGCACGCCTCGCGAGACGCTGCGGGACAGGACGCGCCGGTCAACCGTGGTCCGGCGGACAGCGCTGCCGGGGGCAGTGCCACGGCGGGCAACGACGCGGAGGGCGCGCCGACACAGGACACGTCGACGGGTGCTCCTGCGCAGGATGCGGTTGCACAGGCCGGTTCGGCAGACAGTGCCTCTGCGGGCACGAGTGAACAGGACGCCTCGGGGCATCCCGGTCCAGTGCTCTCAACCCCAGGACACGGCGCGTCGAGGGTTGAGGGCGTGACCCACGGCGGACCGCAGGACGTCGACTCTGCACACAGCGGATCGGCGCACGGGGGCCCGGGTGACGCCAGCGCAGACGACGCCACCGGCGCCGATATCGCCGACGCCGGTTCCGGCGACGGTGCCGCTTCCCGATCTGATGACACCGCCTCCCGTTCTGATGACACCGTCTCACGCGGCACTGACACGACCCGCCGGCGAGCGAAGATCGATGACAGCGAACTGACGGCCACCTCGGCGATGCCGGTCATCACCGCGAACATGCTCAACGGACACCCGGCATCCGTCGACGACGGTGCCTCAGGCAGGCCCGACCGGGCCGACGACTTCTCCGAGGGACTGCACGAGGACCCGCGCACCTCGGCGATCGACATCGTCGACGATGACGACGACGATCCGGTCTACGAGACGCGGACGGCGGCCGAGCGGCTCGAGGAGATCCTCCTCGACGGTAAGCGCGTGCTCGATCGCCGGGAGGCGGCGAAGCTCGGCGGGATCTCGACGGTGTCGGCGCGGAAGATGTGGCGGGCGCTGGGGATGGCGCAGACGGATGCGCACGACAAGGCGTACACGGTCAGCGATGCGCACGCGCTGCGGATGTGGGCGAAGCCCGTCGCGGACGGACTCATCGACCAGGAGACCGCGCTGTCGCTGGCGCGTGCGATCGGGCAGACGACGGACCGCCTCGTCGTGTGGCAGATGGAGACGATCGTCGAATACCTCACCGAGGAGAAGGGCCTGAGCGAACCCGAGGCCCGTCGGGAGGCACTCGAGGTCATCGAGGACCTCATCGACCCGTTGCAGAAGATGCTCACGTACTCGTGGCGGCGCAACCTCGCCGAGGTGATGGGGCGGCTCAACGTCAACGTCTCCGACGGGTTGGCGATGGACAACCGGCAGGGCTGGTACGACTCGTCGATGCCGCTGGCCCGGGCCGTCGGCTTCATCGACCTCGTCTCGTACACGCGGCTGTCGCAGAAGATGGAGCCGAGGCAGCTGGCGAACATGGTCCAGGAGTTCCAGGGCATCTGCTACAACATCGTCGCCACCGGCGGCGGGCGCATCATCAAGACCGTCGGCGACGAGGTGTTCTTCGCGGCCGAGACCCCGCTGGCCGGCGCGGAGATCGCGATGTCGCTCATGGAGCGCGTCACCGCGGCCGCCGATCTGCCGCAGGCACGGGTCGGGTTCGTGTGGGGGCGGGTGCTCTCGCGCCTCGGCGACATCTTCGGCTCGAGCGTCAACCTGGCAGCGCGGCTGACCGCCGTCGCCGAGCCGGGAACGATCTTCACCGACGAGGAGACCGCGCGGGTGCTCTCGACCTCCGACGCCTACGTCTTCGAACCGCGCGGCTCGCTCACTCTCCAGGGACTCGGCGAGACCGGGATCTGCCGGATGGAGCGCGGCACCGCGGCACGGATGAAGCTCGACCTCGACGACGAGTCGTAGGCGCGGCGGCGCGGCGAGGGGCGGACGCTGCGGCGGGGCGATGCTGCGGCTTTCTTACCCCGCACCCTTGGCGCCGGAGCCTCCCCTTGGCGGAGAGCAATTCGCATCCCGCCCACTCAGCGCATCCCGCCCTCTTAGCCCCAAAACCTCCCGTTGCACGGGGTGGATTAGGCGCCGCGGGTGCGGGTTGCGGAGCGATCGGGATGACGTGGCGTCCGGGGTGCGACACGACGCTACGGGTAGGACGTGCTGCTGCGGGAACGTACGCGCGTTCCCGCACGTGTCCGCCGTCAGAACAGCGCTGAGTCGTCGCCGTCGTCCGCATCGTCTTCGTCGTGGGAGACGATGACGCCGTTGTCCGTGTCGATGCGGGCGCGCGAGATCGCCTCGCGGGCGTCGTCGGCATCGAGGTCGAGACCGTCGAGGCTCGTGGCGAGCCCGCCGGAACGGGCCGCCTGAGGCGAACCGCTGCCCGAAGCACCGCTGTCGCCCTGAGAGCTTTCGCCGGAGCGTCCGCTGCCCGCCGACGCGCCCCCGGAGCCATCGGCCTCCGCACCGTCGGCGCCTCCGCCGCCGGTGACGTCCTCGCCCGGTTCGCCGAGGCGGGGGAGCGTGCCGATGACGTCGATCTTGGACTCGAGCGGGGACCCCGTCCCGTCACGGCGCGACATCTCACCGGGCAGCGTGCGTGCACCTCCGGCCTGCGCGGCCGCCTGCGGGGAGTCGCCGACCCAGGCGAGCGAGAGCTCGGTCTCGCCCTTGAGGAACTTGTGGGCGCGCACACCCGAGGTGGCCCGTCCCTTCGTGGGGAACTCGACGAACTCGCTCACCTTGATCGACGAGGACGGCGCACCGTAGAAGTTCTCGCCGCTGGCGATCGTCACGACCGACAGCGACATCTCCTCATCGGGTTCGCGGGGGACGGCCCCGAAGAAGATCGCCTTCGCCTCGGCGCCGAGCTTGATGCCGGCAACTCCCGAGGCGTTCCATCCCTGGGCCCGCAGGCCTGCGGCGTCGAAGGCGAGCAGCTGCGCGGCCGAGGTGACGAAGACGGCGAGCGAGGCGTCGATGTCGCGGGGCTGAGCGATGCCGATGACGGTGTCCTTGCCCTTGAGGGCGATCGCGTCCCACTCCGACTTGTTCGGACGGCCCGCCACGGACACGCGCTTGACGACGCCCTCGGCTGTGCCGAGGAGGAACTCGCGCTCGAGGTCGATGAGCCCGATGACCTTCTCGTTCTTCTCGAGCGCCGCGTACTCGGCGACCTTCACCCCGCCGGCGACGTTTGGCCGCGAGGCACCGGGCGGCAGCGCGGGAAGGTCGACGACGTCGACGAGGTGGAGGGTGCCGGTCGAGGTCAGCGCCCCGACCTTGCCCTGAGTCGTCGCGACCACCTCGGAGACGAGGGCGTCGTGGCTCGCGCGTTTGCCCGAGCGGGCGAGCACCGCGGCATCCGAGGTGCGGGCGATCCGACCGGAGGTCGAGAGGAGCACGCGGGTCGGTGCATCGGCGATCCGCAGGTTCTCCGGGGCCTTCTTCCCCTTCGCCGTGAGCTCCTTCATCGCCCCTTCGATGAGGACGGTCCGGCGGGGCGTGCCGATGATCTCCGCGGTCGCCTCGAGTTCGGAGGCGACGAGCTCGCGCAGCTTCGCCTCGTCGGCGAGGAGGCTCTCGAGGTAGTCGATGCGCTCCTTGAGCTCGTCGCGCTCGGCCTCGAGTTCGAGACGCGAGAACTTCGTCAGCCGCCGCAGCTGCAGGTCGAGGATGTAGGTGGCCTGGAGCTCCGAGAGGTCGAAGACGTCCATGAGCCTCGTCCGCGCGGTCGCGGCGTCATCGGAGGAGCGGATGAGCTGGATGACCTCATCGATGTCGAGGATCGCGATGAGCAGACCCTCGACGAGGTGGAGGCGGTCCTTGGCCTTGCGCAGCTGGAAGACCGTGCGCCGGCGCACGACGTCGATGCGGTGGGTGAGGTAGACGGTGAGGAGCTCGCGCAGCCCGAGGGTGCGCGGCTGGCCCTCGACGAGGCAGACGTTGTTGATCCCGAAGGACTCCTCGAGCGGGGTCTGCCGGTAGAGCTCGGCGAGGACCGCCTCCGGGTTGAAGCCGTTCTTGATCCCGATGACGAGCCGCAGGCCGTTCTTCCGGTCCGAGTAGTCGTCGATCGAGGCGATGCCGGTGAGCTTCTTCGCCCCGACGGCGTCCTTGACCTTCGCGACGACCTTCTCCGGTCCCACGAGGTAGGGCAGCTCGGTGACGACGATGCCCTTGCGCCTGGCGTTGATGTTCTCGATCGAGACCGTCGCCCGGGTCCGGAAGGTTCCGCGGCCGGTCTCGTAGGCCTCCCGGACGCCGTCGAGGCCGATGATCCGCCCGCCTGTGGGCAGGTCGGGTCCCGGGATGAAGCGCATGAGCTCGGCGAGGTCGGCGTCGGGATTGCGGATGAGGTGGCTGCACGCGGCGATGACCTCACCCGGGTTGTGCGGGGCCATGTTCGTCGCCATGCCCACGGCGATGCCCGAGGCCCCGTTGATGAGGAGGTTGGGGAACGCGGCGGGCAGGACGTCGGGCTGGGTGAGCGTGTTGTCGTAGTTGGGGACGAAGTCGACGACCTCTTCGTCGAGGCCGGCGATCATCTGCATCGACGCCGTCGTCAGCCTCGCCTCGGTGTAGCGGGGGGCGGCGGGTCCGTCGTCGAGGGAACCGAAGTTGCCGTGGCCGTCGACGAGCGGGACCCGCATGATGAAGTCCTGGCTGAGCCGCACGAGCGCGTCATAGATCGCGGAGTCGCCGTGCGGGTGGAGCTTGCCCATGACGTCACCGACGATGCGCGAGGACTTGACGTGGCCGCGGTCGGGTCGCAGTCCCATGTCGCCCATCTGGTAGACGATGCGCCTCTGCACCGGCTTGAGGCCGTCACGGGCGTCGGGCAGAGCTCTCGAATAGATGACCGAGTAGGCGTACTCGAGGTAGGAACTCTCCATCTCCGCCGAGACGTCGACATCGATGACTCTGCCTTCGGTCATGGAACTCCTGTCACACACTCGCGTCCGCTGTCCCTCAGCGGCGGCACCCGTCGATTCTAGCGTTCGAATCGTGTTCCCAGGCCCACCTCGGGGTCTCGTGTCGCTTCCGCCCCGCCGAGGCGGTGGTCAGGGGCACCGTGGACGGGAGAGTCCTGCTACGAGCGCGGGAGGTCGTTCATCCACTTCGAGAGTTCGCCGATGTAGGCCTCGACGTGCTCACGGGAGGGCGAACCGGACATGAGCTCGGCGATCATCATGCCGAGCACCGAGCTGGTGATGCGGCGGGCGAGGTCGGCGTCGATGCCGCAGAGGTTCATGACGAACGAGTCGACGGTCGCCATGTTCGACCGCTTCGCCGCGAGCGCCTCCGCCGGCAGCGCGGGGTCGAGGCTGAGCATGACGGAGGTGTAGAAGCGGTCGCGGTCGGTGGTGAGCAGATCGAAGCACAGTCCGACGGCGGCATCGGCGAGCGGGGTGCCGCCGGCCGCCGTGTTCTCGACGAGCCGGTCGAACTGACGGGCGTTGAGTTCGCCGATCCGTTCGAGGATCCCGGTGACGAGGGCGTCGCGGGTGCGGTAGACGTTGGATGTCGAGCCCACCGGCAGCTCTGCCATGGCGTCGACGGCGCGGTGTGTGAGCCCGCGGACTCCCTGCTCGGCGACGACGGCGATCGCGGAATCCGTGACGACATCTTTGCGTGAGATCAATGCTCTCTGCCTCGCTCTCGTGGGCGCTCCTGCAGCGCAGGAGTGCCTGCTGACGGTGAATGACCACTGGGGGTCACGGACAGCGGCCGGGTCCGGCCGCGGGGTTTTGGGCACAAATGCATAACTATTCATGCTCGAACGGATACAGACACTACATGTTCGCTCGGGGGATTGGTATATGACTCGCCAAACTGCCAGTCGGTTCCCACCAATCGGGTCGCCCGCGCCCATGGGCAGGCGTTTCGACCCGAACAGCGGCACTGTCGTCGCACCGGACGATCCCTGTCGGCCAGGTGCCGGCCCGGCGGTCCGACGCGGACCCCTGCACCTCCGACGATACCCGAGGTGCGCCGCAGACGTCGGATGTCTCGGCGGAGCCCTCAGCTGAGCAGGCGCCGCGTCGTGTCGATCCGGGTGGCGTCGGCGAGCAGGGAGATGCGGACGTCGAGGATGTAGCTCGTCGTCTCGGTCGCGACGATCGGATGCATCTCGATGTCGAGGAGCTGCGGGTGGCGCTCGACGAGAACGGAGAGGCGTTCGAGGACGTCGATGAGGGGGTCGATGTCGACCGGAGGCAGCCCGCGATAGCCGAACAGCCTCGGCGAGGACTTGATCGCCCGGATCATCTCCCCGGCGTCCTTGTCGGTCAGCGGTGCGACCCGGTGCTCGACGTCGCCGAGGAGCTCGGTCGTGTCCCCGGCCAGGGAGAACGAGAGCATCGGGCCGAGCAGGCGGTCCTCTCCGGCGCGGATGACGCAGGGCACGCCGGGCGGGGCCATGGCCTGGACGTCGATGAGCGGCTCCTCGTCCGAGGGCAGGGAGGCGATGAGGTCCTGGATCGCGGTGAAGTCCTCGGTGAGCTCCTCGGGGGTGTCGATGTTCAGCCGCACACCGCCGAGTTCCATCCGATGGCGCAGCGACTTCGTCACGGCCTTGAGCGCGACCGGGTAGCCGATCGTCTCCGCGGCCTGCAGTCCTTCGGCGACCGAGGCGGCCGTGATGTACGGGACGGTCTCGATCCCGTAGCAGGCCAGCAGCTCCCGCGCGCGCTCTCGGGAGAGGACGACGGGACAGCCGGGGGCGGCGCCGGTGAGCGCCTCATCGACGATCTCGCGCACGCCCTTGTCGTCGAGGTCCTCGATCTCGAGGAAGCGGCCGTGGTCGGCAGAGCGCCAGCGGGCGTAGTCGGTGGCGCGCGCGAGCGCCCACACTGCGTCCTCGGGTCCCAAGTAGCTCGGCACCGTGTGGGTGACGCGTCTGCCCTCGGAGTCGGTGAGGAAGCTCGTGAGCTCGTCCTGGACGCCGTGGATGCCGAGGAAGCACGCGACGGTCGTCTTCGCGGACCGTGCGGCGGCCTCGGCGAGACGGGCGGCGATCTCGTTCTCCTCGGCCCCGGCCGAGGGGGTGAAGGTGACGATGACGGAGTCGATGTCGTCGCGGTCGTACATCGCCTCGAGCGCCTCCCCGAAGGTCTCGGCATCGACCTCGGGATGGAGGGAGACGACGGCGGATTCGACGGTGAGCCCCTCGGCCCGGGCGCGCTGGACGATGAGCGTCGACAGCGCCGCCGAGTTGCCGATGACACCCACCCGGCGTCCGGCCGGCAGCGGCTGGGTCGAGAAGACCTGGGCTAAGTCGAAGAGCTGGTGGACGGTGTCGGCACGGACCACGCCCGCCTGACCGAGCACCTGGTCGAGGGCGTGCGGGGCGAGCGAGGAGGTGCGCACGACGTGCCCGGGCGGCAGCTCGCGCCCCGTGACATCGGACTTGACGACGATGACGGGTTTGACCCGGGAGACGCGGCGGGCGATGCGGGAGAACTTCCGCGGATTGCCGATCGATTCGAGGTAGAGGCCGACGGTGTGCGTGGCCGGGTCCTCCTCCCAGTACTGGAGGAGGTCGTTGCCGGAGAGGTCGGCGCGGTTGCCCGCGGAGACGAACGTCGAGATGCCCAGGCCCCGGTTCTTCGCCGTCGCGAGCAGCGCGGTGCCGAGCGCCCCCGACTGGCTGAAGAGCCCGAGCGTGCCCGGTTCGGGGAGGAACGGGGCGAGCGAGGCGTTGAGCCGGACATCGGGGGCCTCGTTGACGATCCCGAACGAGTTCGGTCCGATGAGCCGCATCCCGTACGCCCGGGAGGTCGCGACGACCTGCCGCTGCAGCTCGGCGCCGGCGCGTCCGGTCTCGGCGAAGCCCGAGGAGATGACGAGGACGGCCTTGGCGCCGTGGGCTGCGCACTCCTGGACCACCTCGGTGACGGAGTCGGCAGGCACCGCGATGACGGCGAGGTCGGCGGTGCCCGGCAGATCGCCGAGGCTGGGGTACGCGGGCACGCCCGCGACCTGGTCCGCTTCGGGGTGGACGACCCAGAGCTCGCCGGTGAAATGGGCGGAGACGATGTTGCGGATGAGGAGGTTGCCCGTCGAGTTCCGCTTTCGGCTCGCCCCGATGACGACGACCGAGGAGGGATGGAGGACGGTGCGCACGCTCTTCGCCTCGGCGCGGTGCTCGCGGGTGGCCTGGACCTCGATCGACCGCGCCGTCGGGTCGATGTCGAAGGTCACGGCGACGACCCCGTCGTCGAAGCCGCGACTGACCTCGTAGCCGGCGGCCTGGAAGACCTGGAGCATCGAGCGGTTCTGGGGGAGCACCTCGGCGGTGAACTTCCGCAGGCCCGACTCCCGAGCGGCCGCGGCGAGGTGCTCGAGGAGGATCGAGCCGATCCCGCGCCCCTGGTGGGCGTCGGCGATGTTGAACGCGACCTCCGCCGAGGTGGGGGAGATCCTGTCGTAGCGACCGACCCCGATGATGTCGTCGCCGATCGTCATCACCAGCGCCACCCGGTCGTGATGGTCGACGTTGACGAAGCGGTCGAGGTCGCGCTGGGGCAGCTTGGGCAGGGGCGCGAAGAAGCGCAGATAGATCGACTCCGGCGACTGCGCCTCGTGCATGCGCGCGAGCGCATCGGCGTCGGAGGGCACGATCGGGCGCAGATGGGCGGTGCCGCCGTCACGGAGGACGACATCGGCTTCCCACCCGGCAGGATAGTCTTCCATGCCTCAAGCATAGGCGGGCCGCGGACTCGGCACAGGCGGCGAGTACGGCACAATGGAGTCCATGGCATTACCCGAAGTCCTCGTCCGCGACCTCCAGTCGGCCGGATACTATCCGCAGCTCACCCAGGGCATCCTCGCCGACTCCCTCTTCGGCGAGCCGGTGCTCAGCCACTTCGTCCACATCGACACGCACGTCGACATCGAGTCGATCCACCGTCATGTCACCGCCTTCGTCCTCACGGAGACGAGGCTGCTGCTCGCCCACGTCGACGACGACCCGGCAGCGGCTCCCGGCGGGAGAGCCAGGGCGGTGACGAGCAGCGAGGACATCGAACTCGAACGACTCGGCACCGTCATGGTCGGGCGCACCTTCACCGACCCCGCCTCCTACGCTCCCGGCGATGCTCCCGTCGAGGTCTCGCTCACCCTCTCGTGGGGTGCCGCCCGCCGCATCGAGGCCTTCCCCGAGACGTGCGGGGACCCCGACTGCATGGGCGATCACGGCTACGGCGGGTCGACGTTCGCCGAGGACGTCGTCCTCCGCGTCTCCGCCGAAGCCGAAGGGCAGGCGGCCGTCGACCGGATCGCGGCCTTTGCCGACCGGCTGCGTCAGGCCGTCTTCCACGCCCGCCTCCGAGCGCGTCGCTGATGACCGCCCCCGACACCGACGGCGTCGACCTCTCGACCCTGCTCGGTCCTCCCGACTATGCGGGGCCGCTGCTCTCCGACGTCGTCCCCGCCGCGTCGCTCGCCCTCGGTGCCGGTCACATCCTCGATGAGACCGCCGGCAGGCGGGCCGAGGGGCTCGGCCTCGACCGGGAGGCGCGCACCGTCGTCGTCGTCCTCGTCGACGGGCTCGGCGAGGAGCTGCTCAGCCGCAACAGCGGCTACACCCCCTTCTTCCGGTCGCTCGCCTCGACCAGGCGGCCGATCTCGACGGGATTCCCATCGACGACGGCGAACTCCCTGTCCTCGCTCGCCACCGGTCGTCTGCCCGGAGCCCACGGAGTCGTCGGCTACCGTCTGCTGGACCCCTCCCGCGACGCCGTGTTCAACCAGCTCACGTGGGATCTCGACGTCGACCCGCTCACGTGGGTGCCCGATGCGACGCTCTTCGAACGACTCGAGGGCGCCGGCGTCGACGTCGTCAGCCTCGGCGAGGCGAAGTTCGCCGGGCGCGGCCTCAACCGCGCCTCCCTGCGCGGGGGACGCTTCCGCGCGTCGAAGACGCTCGAGGAGCGCACCGCGCAGGCGCTGGCCGAGGTCAGGGCGCCGGGCACCCGGCTCGTCTACCTCTACTGGGGCAACCTCGACAAGACCGGGCACGTGAGCGGATCGAACTCGGCGAACTGGAGCGAGGAGCTCGAACGCATCGACGGCGCGCTCTCCCGTCTCGCCCAGGACCTGCCCCACGATTCGGCGCTCGTCGTCACCGCCGACCACGGCATGGTCGACATCGACCATGATCGTCGCCTCGACCTCGTCGACGCCCCCGACCTCAAGGCGGGGCTGCGCCACCTCGGCGGGGAGCCCAGGGCCCTCCATCTCTACGCGCAGCCCGGAGCCGAGGCCGACGTCGCGGCCGCCTGGACCGAGACCCTGGGCGACCGGGCCCTCGTCCTCCCGCGCGCCGAGGCGATCGCGAGAGGCTACTTCGGCCCCGTCGATCCGCGTGTGCTCGGCCGCATCGGCGACGTCATCGCCGTGTGCACCGACGGCTTCGCCGTCGTCGACTCGCAGACCGAGTCCGCCTCGGCGCTCGCCCTCATCGGACACCACGGAGCGACGACGGACGCCGAACTGCGGATCCCGCTCCTCGTGGTGTGAGCGCTGCCTTCCGGGGGAGTGCGACCGCGACGGTCACCGCTGTCACCGTCGGGCAGGGACGTCGACGCACGGCTCGTCGTCCGAGGACGCGCCGACGACGACCTCCCGCCTCGGCGAGGAGGTGCCGGGGACGCGGAAGAGCACGCGGGAGTACATGACGTAGCGGAAGACGTTGCCCAGCAGCACGCCGACGACGTTGCCGGAGATGTTGTCGGCCAACGGCGAGGTCAGGCCCATGACGTAGTGGCTGATGATCAGGCACAGTCCGGCGATGCCGAGGCCTGCGGCGTTGACGGCGAAGAAGCCGATGGCCTCGCGCCACGGTCGGCTCGTGCGGCCGTCGCGGAACGTCCAGTGCCTCGATCCCAGCCAGCTCACCGTCGTCGCCGCGGCGACCGAGACGACCTTGGGGATGAGCGGGCCGATGTCGGTGGTGAAGAGGACGAGGTTGAAGACGGCGAGGTCGACGAGGAACGCGAGGGCCCCGACCGCGGTGAACTTCGCGAGGCGGGAGAGCTCGGCGCGGGTGCGGCCCACGGTGCCCTCCTGTCCCCTGACGCGCGGCTTCGACGAGGTCCATCGTACGACAGCGCCGATGTGGCCCGGCTGGGAGCCGCCGCTAGGATGGGTGCGTGACTTTTCCAACCATCGGCGTCATCGGCGGAGGCCAGCTGGCCCGCATGCTCGCCCCCGCAGCAGAGGCCCTCGGAGTCCGCTTCGCCGTCCTCGCAGAGACCGCCGACTCCCCGGCGGCCCAGGTCATCCACGACGTCGTCGTCGGCGACTACACGGACTTTGCGGCGCTCAAGGCCTTCGCCGAGACCGTCGACGTCCTCACCTTCGACCACGAGCACGTCCCGCCCGAGCACCTCGAGGCCCTCGTCGCCGCCGGACACGCGGTCCGGCCGGGCCCGCAGGCCCTCATCTTCGCCCAGGACAAGATCCTCATGCGCCGGCGCATGGACGAGCTCGGACTGCCCAACCCGCGGTGGGCGGAGATCACCTCGACCGCCGATGCCGAGGCCTTCGCCGCCGAGGTCGGGTATCCGTTCATCGCCAAGACCCCGCGCGGGGGCTACGACGGCAAGGGCGTGCGTGTCATCACCGATTCCGCCGAGGTGGCCGATTGGCTGAGCGATGTCCCCGTCCTCCTCGCCGAGGAGAAGGTCGACTTCACCCGGGAGCTCGCCGTCATGGTCGGCCGGTCCCCGATGGGCCAGACCGCCGTGTGGCCGGTCGTCGAGACCTGGCAGCAGGACGGGGTGTGCAAGGAGGCCATCGCCCCGGCCCCGGGACTGCCGGAGGAGAAGGCGCGCGCCATCACCGAGGCGGTCCTCACCGTCGCCGGCGCCCTCGACGTCACCGGGGTGATGGCGATGGAGATGTTCGAGACCCCTGAGGGCTTCCTCATCAACGAATTCGCCATGCGCCCGCACAACACCGGCCACTGGACCCAGGACGGGTCGGTGACGAGCCAGTTCGAGCAGCACCTGCGCGCCGTCCTCGACCTGCCCCTCGGCAGCCCCGAGGCCCGCGAGGACGTCTCTGTCATGGTCAACATCCTCGGCGCCGAGCACGAGGACCTCTACCAGCCCTACCTCCACGTCATGGCCCACGATCCCGCGGTCAAGGTCCACCTCTACGGCAAGGGCGTGCGTCCGGGCCGCAAGGTCGGCCACGTCAACGCCTACGGCTCCGATCGCGAGCTCGTCCTCGCCCGGGCCAGGCATGCCGCGGACTTCATCGCCGGCGTCGACCCGAACCCCCATCCCGAGATGCCCGCACCCGCGGGAGTCCCCGCGACCGCACCCGCACGCTCCGGCGCTGCGGACCCCGACGAAAGGGCCTGACATGGCAGCTGCACAAGAGACGAGCACCGGGGCAGCCGCCTCGGCGAGGCCCCCGGTCGGGATCGTCATGGGATCCGATTCGGACTGGCCGACGATGCGGGAGGCCGCCGAGGCGCTGAGCGAACTCGGCATCGATTCCACCGCCGAGGTGGTCTCCGCCCACCGGATGCCCGAGGACATGGTCGAGTGGGCGAAGACCGCCGCCGACCGGGGACTGCGGGTGATCATCGCCGGGGCCGGGGGAGCGGCCCACCTGCCGGGCATGATCGCCTCGATGACGTCCCTGCCGGTCATCGGCGTGCCCGTGCCGCTGAAGTACCTCGACGGGATGGACTCTCTGCTCTCGATCGTCCAGATGCCCGGCGGCGTGCCCGTGGCCACGGTCTCGATCGGCGGAGCGAAGAACGCGGGCCTTCTCGCCGCCCGCATCCTCGGCGCCGGGACCGACGAGGAGTCGGCGCGGATCCGCTCCCGCCTCGACGAGCATCGGGCCCGCCTGCGTCAGGTCGCCCTCGACAAAGGGGCGGCACTCGGGCAATAATTGTTGACTGAACGATCGATCAGTCAAAGGAGCACGATGTTCGACCTCTACCAGCCCAGTGAAGAGCACGAAGAGATCCGCCAGGCGGTGCGTGACGTCGTCGAGAAGCGGATCACCCCCTTCGCCGCCGAGGTCGACGCCGAATCCCGGTACCCCCAGGAAGCCCACGACGCGCTCGTCGAGACCGACTTCTTCGCCGCGCACATCCCCGAGGAGTACGGGGGAGTCGGGGCCGACGCCCTGGCCGTGGCGATCATCATCGAGGAGGTCGCCCGCGGCTGTGCGTCCTCCTCCCTCATCCCTGCCGTCAACAAGCTCGGGAGCATGCCCGTCCAGCTCGGGGGAGACGCGGCGATCAAGGAGAAGTACCTCGCCCCCGTCGCCCGCGGAGAGGCCGGCTTCTCCTACGGACTCTCCGAACGCGAAGCCGGCTCCGACACCGCTTCGATGAAGACCCGCGCGACCCGTGACGGGGACGACTGGATCCTCAACGGGGTGAAGACCTGGATCACGAACGCCGGGGTCTCCGAGTACTACACGGTCATGGCCGTCACCGACCCCGATGGGGCTAGGGGCCGCAACATCTCCGCCTTCGTCGTCGAGAAGTCCGACGAGGGGTTCACCTTCGGGGAGAAGGAGCGCAAGCTCGGCATCAAGGGATCGCCCACGCGCGAACTCCTCTTCGACAACGTCCGCCTGCCCGGGGACCGGATCGTCGGCGAACCCGGCGAGGGTCTCAAGATCGCGCTGCGCACCCTCGACCACACGCGTGTGACGATCGCCGCGCAGGCCGTCGGCATCGCGCAGGGGGCGCTTGACTACGCGCTGAACTACGTCAAGGAGCGCCAGCAGTTCGGCAAGCGCATCGCCGACTTCCAGGCCATCCAGTTTATGCTCGCCGACATGGGCATGAAGCTCGAGGCCGCCCGCCAGCTCACCTACACCGCGGCGGCGAAGAGCGAACGCGGTGACGCCGACCTCACGTACTTCGGAGCCGCGGCGAAGGCCTTCGCCTCCGATGCCGCGATGGAGATCACCACCGACGCCGTCCAGCTCCTCGGCGGTGCCGGCTACGTCGTCGACCACCCCGTCGAGCGGATGATGCGCGATGCGAAGATCACGCAGATCTACGAGGGCACGAACCAGATCCAGCGCCTCGTCATGGGCCGCCAGCTGCTCGGCTGAGGCCTCCGGCGACTCCACGGCCGTTCCCACCGCATTCGCGGCGGGAACGGCCGTCTGCGTGTCCGGGGGCAGAGGTGTGGGGGAGAACACGGTGTGATCGGCGACATGCGAGGCGCGCAGGTGCGGGCTTCGGCCTCTGCCACGCGCCACAATGGAGGGACACAGAGGACTCGGACGTTGGTTTGGCACGATTGATGCCTGGGCGTCGGTGCGCCCGAAGTCAGTCAGCGAGCAAGAGGCAGAGGTGAGGCAGTGGCCGAGACGAAGTACATCGACCCGATCCGCTTCCCGTCGTACGCCTCACAGCCGACCAGGGACCTGCGGGCGTGGCTGCTGCTCCTCGTCTCCGTCCTCCTTCCCGGTGGCGTCCAGCTGCTCTTCCGTGCCCGCCGGTGGGCGAAGATCTCGCTGTCGATCACGGCGATCAGCTGGCTGCTCGTCATCATCGCCGTCGTCGCCATCCTCATCAATCGCACGTTCGCGTTCACGATCGGCACGAACCCCTACATCCTCACCTTCCTCACCATCTGGGTGCCGGTCGTCGGGCTCAACTGGGTCGTCTGCCTCTTCGACACCGTCCGCCGCATCCGCCTGGTCACCCTGTCGAAGAAGGCGCGCACTCGATTCCTCGGCGCGTTCTGCGCCCTCCTCCTCGTCGTCGTCGGACCGCTGGCGTGGGGCACGAACATCCTCAACAGCCAGCGCGGGCTCGTCAGCGACCTCTTCGCCTCGGGCAAGGCCGCGAAACCCGTCGACGGGCGCTACAACATCCTTCTCCTCGGCTCGGACGCCGGCAAGGGCCGCACGGGCATCCGACCCGATTCGCTCTCCCTCGTCTCGATCGACGCAGAGACCGGCAAGACCGTCATCATCGGACTGCCGCGCAATATGCAGAACGTCCCCTTCCCCGAGGATTCGCCGCTCAACGCGGTCTACCCGCAGGGCTTCAACTGCGGCAGCGAATGCCTCCTCAATGCCGTGTTCCAGCAGGGCGAGAAGTACAAGGAGAAGTTCCCCGACCCGAAGCGCGCCGGGGAGCAGGCGACGATGGACGCCGTCTCAGCGGTCACCGGCCTCGAGGTCCAGTACTACGCCATGGTCAACCTCAAGGGCTTCGAGAACCTCATCGACTCCCTCGGTGGGATCACCCTGGTCTCGGGCAAGCGGGTGCCGATCTCCTCGAAGGTGAATAAGGCCACGGGCAAGCACGGCCCGGTCAAGGGCTGGATCGAACCGGGCAAGCAGAAGCTCGACGGCTACCACGCGCTCTGGTTCGCCCGCTCCCGCGAGTTCTCCAGCGACTACGAGCGGATGATCCGCCAGCGCTGCGTCCAGGAGGCCATGGTCAAGCAGCTCGACCCGGCGACCGTGCTCACGCGGTACCAGGACATCGCCGCGGCCACCCCCGGAGCGGTGTCGACGGACATCCCGTCCTCGCAGGTCGACATGTTCGTCGACCTTGCCCTCAAGGTGAAGAGTCAGAAGATCGAGTCGCTTGACCTCACTCCGCCGCGCGTGACACCATCACAACCGGACTTCGCCGAGGCGCGACGCCTCGTTGCGAACGCGATCGAGAAAGCCTCCACGGACGCTGAGAAGCAGGACAGCGCCCTCTCGGCGTCGACAGGCGTCGCTGCGGGCGTCTCCGCCGGCATTGACGTCGACGCCTCCGCCGGTCGCGAACTCGCCGCCTCAGCCAGCCCTGACAAGGGCGGAGACGAGGACGCGCGCGCTATCTGCTACGTCCCGTAAAGGGTGCGGACGAGGGGCTGATCCCCGGTCGAGGATGACCGGAGAAGGACCCCGCGAAAAAACTTTCGCTCGGTGTGTCGCCTGAGAACACTGGGAACCACACCGGTGTAATTATGTTCATTCGTTATTTGGCTAGTCTGACACGCCGGAAATGTGTAACAATTTTGAGATGTTGGGGTTGCCCACCGTACTGCCGACGGTGAAGCCGACCCCGAGGCCTGAACTTCCCTGACTTCCTCGAAAAGGCTGTAACGATGAAATACATACTGCCCACTGTCGCGGGCTGCGCTTCAGTCGCTCTCGTCGGCACCTTAGCGGTCACGGCTCCGACTGCCTTTGCTGCAACCGTCGAGCCGGAAGTGACCCAACAGGCGCTCAAGGTGAGCGAGGACGGACTCAACGTCCCCGGCGCACGCGACTCCAGCGATTCCGCTGCCTCCGTCGCCAACCAGAGCGCGTCGAGCAACCTTCCCAACGTCTTCAAGTCGCAGACGGCACTCGCCGCCACCCAGGTGCCCGCCACGGTCGGCACCGGTGCGTCGGCGGCGACGGCAGCCGTCACCCCCACCTCGGCGGGGCTGACCTCACCTGAGGGCTCGAGCGAAACCCCGGCCCCGGCCGAGGCCGCGCAGGGCGAGAAGACCGAGGAGACGGCACCTGCCGAGGGCACGGCCCCCACCGACGGGTCGACCCCGACGGAGAAGGCCGACGACGACGGCGACATCTCCGGGTCGGTCCGTCAGCAGACCGAGGACGGCGTCAACATCGCCCTCATCTCCGATGTCCTCGACGTTCCGTCGAAGAACCCCAGCCTCGTCGGGGTCACCTTCTCGAACGCACCGTCGAGCATCCGCATCCAGGTCCGCGTCAAGAGCGACTCCGGTTGGGGGAACTGGCAGACGCTCGACGAGGAGAAGCAGGAGGAGGCGAAGAACGAGGGCTCCGAACCCTTCACGGTCAACCGTGCGGCAGGCGTCCAGATGCGCATCCTCGGCGAGAAGGCTCCCAGCGATGCCGAACTCGTCCTCGTCGACCCGAAGCGCTCGTCCGCGGACGCCGAGGCGGTCGCCGAGAACGCACCCGTCCAGATCGACCCGCAGAGCGCGCAGCCGGCCACCGACGGTGACTCCGCTGCGACCGAGACCGGTGCGGGCAGCGCCGGCGACGCCGCCGAGGCGACGACCGTCTCCGCCGGCGGAGCGGCGACCGTGACGACGCAGAACTACGTCCCCGGCTCGTCCTCGGTGTCCACCGTCGCGAAGTCGGCGAAGGTCCCGCGGCCCGACATCGCCTCCCGCAAGTCGTGGGGCGCCAAGCCCTACAAGGGCAGCCCTGACTACGCGAGCGGCATCAAGCAGGCCGTCGTCCACCACACCTCGGGATCGAACAGCTACTCCGCCGAGGACGTGCCGGCGATCATCCGCGGCATCCAGTCCTTCCACCAGAAGGGACGCGGCTGGTCCGACATCGGATACAACGTCGTCGCCGACAAGTACGGCCGCCTGTGGCAGGCCCGCGACGGCAAGCTCGAGAAGGCCGTCATCGGCGCCCACGTCGCCGGACACAACTCCGGCACGTTCGGCATCTCGGTCCTCGGCACGTACAACGGCTCGGCCCCGCCGAAGAAGACCCGTGACGCTGTGGCCGCCGCCATCGCGTGGAAGTTCTCGCTCAACGGTCTGACCGCGAGCAAGTCGACCCTCGTCGGCCACCGCGACCTCGGCAGCACCGACTGCCCGGGCGATGCGTTCTACGCGAAGCTCGGAGAGATCCGCAGCACCGTCAACTCGATCCTCAAGTCCGGCGACCTGCCCTCGGACGAGAAGACCGAGTCGCCCAAGCCCAAGCCGAAGCCGAAGACCGCGATCGAGGACTACGCGGAGAAGAACAACCTCGGCAAGGCCACGAGCGGTGAGTTCGATGTCAAGGGCATCGCAGGCGCCAAGGGACGCAACTACGAGAAGGGCGTCGTCTACTGGTCCAAGAAGACCGGCGCCTACCACGTCAAGGGCGCCATCCGGGGAGCGTTCAGCGGCGATGTCGTCCAGACGATCGGACTGCCGACGGGCAACGAGCGAGGCGGGCTGAAGAACGGGGGAGCGTACCAGACCTTCTCCAAGGGCTCGATCCACTGGTCGCCCAAGACCGGGGCGAGGTACACGACCGGCGTGCTCCAGGGCTACTGGAAGGCCAAGGGGTACGAGCGCGGGCACCTCGGCTACCCGAAGTCGAACCCCACCTACAAGGACGGCCGTGGGGAGCAGCTGTTCGAAGGGGCGAAGCTCGTCTGGGCCGAGGGCTACGGCACGACGGAGTTCTCTCCCAACGGGACCATCTCGGGTGGAGTCGTCGATGAGAATGCCTCGGGCGACAGCTCCCCTCCGGGGGACAGCGCCGCCGATGGCGGTTCGGGTGCAGACTCCGGGGAAGGTGCTGCAGCCGGCAACGACGACAAGGACTCGAAGGACAACAAGGACTCCAAGGACAACAAGGACTCCAAGGACGACAAGGGATCGAAGGATTCCAAGGATTCCAAGGATTCCAAAGACGACAAGGGATCGAAGGACTCCAAGGACGGCAAGAAGGACAAGCCGTCAAAGGAGGAGAAGATCCAGGCGCAGCGCAACGCCATCATCAAGGACGCGAAGTCCTACCTCGGGGTCAAGTACGTCTGGGGCGGCACCACGCCGAAGGGATGGGACTGCTCGGGCTTCACCCAGTACGTCTACGGCAAGAACGGCATCAAGCTGCCGCGCACGACGAGTCAGCAGCGCAACGCCGGCAAGGTCATCTCGATCAAGGACGCCAAGCCCGGCGACCTCATCTGGATCCCCGGTCACATCGGAATCATCTCCGAGACCAAGGGCCAGATGTACGATGCCGGCTCGACCCGGACGAACACCGCCAAGCGCAGCTACGAGTGGATGCTCGGCCGCGGCGCCAAGGTCATCCGCGTCGTCGGCTGAGGCTCAGCCGCCCGGAAGTCAGTGAAGCGGGCCCCGCAGCACGATCGTGCTGCGGGGCCCGCTCGCATCCGCCCACGGTGACTCTCGTCCACTGCGCACCGGCACCTCACGACTGCTCGGGCCAGGATGAGGCAGTCCGACGGTTGGGGCGGCCGACCACCTCGGCGGGGCCACGGGGTCGCGTCGGCGGGGCGAGGGTGACGGGCCGACCACCTCGGCGGGGAACCGCCACAGCACCTGAGGCGAACCCCCTTGCCGGCAACCTGTCCTGTGGTGAACTCTTGATGTACAGGACTGAACAGGAGATGAAGTCACAGCGTCTTCGCCGGAAAGCGGGGCGGGCGCACGCTACGGTTGAGTGATAGGCACCAGCGGGCGAGAGAAAGGGGCGGAGCCTGTGCGACGGCTGACCAACACGGTGAAGAACTTCGACTGGGGAACCCCGGACGCGATCCCCGCGATCCTCGGCACCGTCCCGGACGGAACGCCGTGCGCGGAGCTGTGGCTCGGTGCGCATCCGCTCAGCCCGTCCCGCCTCGAACTCGCCGCCGGCAGCGGTCGGCACGCATCGTCGGGCTACGGGCGGGTCGGCTCGAGTTCGTCGGTCGACGTTCGGGCGGAAGGGCGGACCGACCTCGGACCCAACCTCATCGAATACATCGCCGGCGATCCCGAAGGCCTGCTGGGACGGGACTCGCTCGAGACCTTCGGCCCGCGCCTGCCGTTCCTCCTCAAGGTCCTCTCGGCCGAGCGTGCGCTCTCGATCCAGGTCCACCCCACCCCTGCCCAGGCCGCAGAGGGCTTCGCGCGCGAAGAGGAGACGGGTCCCGACCTCGACGCGCCCGACCGCAACTACAAGGACGCCTCTGCCAAGCCCGAGCTCATCTACGCGCTCACCGAATTCCACGCCCTCTCCGGGTTCCGTCCCCGCAAAGCTGTGCGGGCGACGTTCGAACGCTTCCTCTCGCTGTCGCTGAGCGTCTCCGCGCTCGACTTCCTCGGGGAGATCCTCTCCTCCCTCAAGGGACTGAGCGAGACCAAAGCGTTTGCCCGGACGGTCGAGCGTCTCCTCGGCGACGTGCGGGCGCCGCAGCTCGTCACCGAGATCGCCGACCAGGACTTCGCGACGCCGCCGCGCGGCCACGCTTCGCAGATCGGCACCGCCTTCGACCCGATGCAGACGTTCCGCGAACTCGTCGCCGACTACCCCGGCGACCCCGGGGTGCTCGTGGCCCTCATGCTCTGCCGCGTCCACCTCCAGCCCGGCGAGGCGCTGGCCATGGACTCGGGCATCCTCCACGCCTACCTCGGCGGCACCGGCATCGAGATCATGGCCTCGAGCGACAACGTGCTCCGTGGGGGACTGACGACCAAGCACGTCGACATCCCCGAACTCACGCGCATCGCCTCGTTCGCTGCGAGCGCACCGACGCTGCTCGAACCCGACCGCGACGGCGTGCTCACCGGCGCGACCGAGGACTTCGCCCTCCAGGCGCTGCGCTGCCCCCGACTCAAGCGCATCGAGCGCCGAGGCGCGGCGATCGCCCTGTGCACCTCCGGCACCATCACCCTGACCTCGGTCGGCGCGTCGACGACGCTGACCCGTGGCCAGAGCGTGTTCATCGGCGCGAACGAGCCTGCGGTCACCGCCGACGGGCACGGCGACCTCTTCGTCGCGACCACAGGCCTCGACCCGGCGCTGCCCTTCGCCTGAGCAGCGTCCCTCTCGTCTGGGCATCGTCCCCTCAGCGTCCCAGCGGTGCGAGGCCGGTCCAGCGCGCATCCCCTCACCCCAAGCGTCTCGTCCTACGCGCGCGTGGGGAGGATTTGCGGCTGCGAGAGCGGTGTGTGCGACTGCCGGTTGTCTGTGACGCTCCCGGGATGCTTCGCGCCCTCGAGTGAGGATTGCGCGTGCGGGGATGAATTGTGCGCGTGGGGATGATGATCGTGGACAGCACATGGGGATGATGATCGCCCACGGGTAGGGATTGCGCACAGGTGGATGTTTCGCGCCTACAGGGATGTCTCGCGGCACCACCCGAGCTGAGCCTCTGCACAGAAACGAGTCGAGGACGCTCAGTGTCGATTCTGGAATCAGAAATCGACACTGAACGTCCTCGAAACGGCGTTGGGGCCCAGCGCCGCTCAGCCGCAGCGCCGCTCAGCCGCGCGGGCTCAGACGTTGGGGACGTCGACGGTGGGGATCTCGCCGTCGACGATCACCTCGGCGCCGGTCTTCTCCTTGACCTCCTCGACGGTGACTCCGGGGGCGAGCTCGACGAGGGTGAAGGCGTTCCCGCTGACGTCGAGCACGGCGAGGTCGGTGATGATGCGCTCGACGACGCCTTTGCCGGTCAGCGGCAGGTCGCAGACCTCGAGGAGCTTGTGGGAGCCGTCCTTGGCGACGTGGTCCATGACGACGATGACGCGCTTGGCACCGTGGACCAAGTCCATCGCCCCGCCCATGCCCTTGACCATCTTGCCCGGGATCATCCAGTTGGCGATGTCGCCGTTGACGGCGACCTGCATCGCGCCGAGGATCGCCGCGTCGATCTTGCCGCCGCGGATCATCCCGAAGCTCGCCGCCGAATCGAAGTACGAGGCGCCGGGCAGCATCGTCACGGTCTCCTTGCCCGCGTTGATGAGATCGGGGTCGACTTCGTCCTCGGTCGGGTAGGGTCCGACGCCGAGGAGGCCGTTCTCCGACTGGAGGACGAGGTGGACGTCGTCGGGAACGTAGTTCGGCACAAGTGTGGGCATGCCGATGCCGAGGTTGACGTAGCTGCCGTCGGCGAGCTCCTGCGCCGCACGCGCGGCCATCTGGTTGCGGGTCAGTGACATAGGGGCTCTCCTCAGGCGCTTTCAGGGGTGGGGCGCAGGGTGCGCTTCTCGATCGGCTTGTCGGCGACCTGCTCGGGGGTGAGCGGGACGACCCGGTGGACGAAGACGCCGGGGACGTGGACCTGGTCCGGGTCGATCTCACCGGGTTCGACGAGCTTCTCGACCTCGGCGATCGTGATCCGTCCCGCCTGCGCGGCCGGGGGATTGAAGTTGCGGGCCGAGGAGTGGAAGACGAGATTGCCGTGCCGATCGCCGATCGCCGCCCGCACGAGTGCGTAGTCGGGGGCGAGCGACTCCTCGAGGACGTACTGCTGCTCCTCCCCGAACGTGTCGAAGACGCGCGTGTCCTTGGCCGGGGACTCCTTGATGACGTTGCCCTCGGAGTCGTACTTCCACGGCATGCCGCCCTCGGCGACCTGGGTGCCGGCGCCGGTGACCGTGTAGAAGGCGGGGATCCCCGCGCCCCCGGCCCGCAGCTTCTCCGCGAGCGTGCCCTGCGGGGTGAGCTCGACCTCGAGCTCACCGGAGAGGTACTGCCGGGCGAACTCCTTGTTCTCCCCGACGTAGGAGGCGATGATCCGGCGCAGCCGGTGATCGGCGAGGAGGACGCCGAGTCCGCGGCCGTCGACGCCCGCGTTGTTGGAGATCACCTCGAGGTCGGTCGTTCCCTGGTCCCGGATCGCGCGGATGAGGAATTCGGGGACTCCGACGACCCCGAAACCGCCCACGGCGATCGACGATCCATCGGCAATATCGGCCACCGCTTCTGCGGGCGTGTCAACTACTTTGTCCATGAGCCCAGTCTGCCACGGACCTCCCCGAGGGTTCCCGCGAGGTCCGTGATGTGGGCCTCATCCACGCCTGTGGCCAGGAGCGTCTCACCCCCGCCGAGGAGGTGGCCGAGGAACTCCGGCCACTGCCCGGCCAGCGGGGTCGAGTGGGAGACGAGGATCCCCGCGGGCCGACCGGTCCCCGCCTCCTCGGCCTCGGCCCAGGCGACCTCCGTCGGCTCGGCACCGGGGCCGGCGACGACGAGGACGCCGGAGCGGTCGAGCCGCCCCGAGGTCACGTCGGGGTAGGCGCGGATCGCGGAGTTGACGTCGATGAGATCGGCGTCGACGGGGGTGCTCAGGGCCAGCGCGGGAGGGTTGAAGACGAAGATCTCCTCCGCCGAGGCGATCGCCGGGTCCGATTCGACGCCCGCGGCGACGAAGGCGTGGAAGTCCCCATCGGGCACGATCGCCGGGTCGATCGCCGGCGGTCCCTCGGCGGCCTCCTGGTTGCCGGCTGCCTGGCCGGGCCCGCCGAGGACGACACGGCCGCCGCCGAGGAGCACGCTGAGGATCGCGACGAGCTCACGCCAGTGGAGACCGGCCGGCGAGGGGACGAAAAGCGTGAAGTCGGGACCGAGGTCGTAGTCGCCGAAGAGGCCGACTCCCTTGTGGACCCAGTTGGCGATGACCGGGCCGGTGAGGTCGAGGCGGTCGTATTCGGGGCCGCGCCAGAGGAGGACGGGACCGCCGGTGCGGCTGAGGCGGGAGAGGACCAGGGAACCTGCTTTCGTCGCTGGGAGGGACTGTGTCGCTGGGAGGGACTGTGTCGGGGGCTCAGGGAGTGAGGAGTCCGATGTCGATGATCACGCCGCGGGGGAAGGCTCCGAGCTCCCCGTCGGCCCACTGCCACTTCGTCGTCGCCGAGAGGTCCTCGGCGAAGAGCGCGGTGTGCATCCGTTCGACGAGGGAGCCGAGTCCGACCATCGCCTCGAGGATCGGCGGCCCGTCGGCCTGCGTCACCGCCGGGGAGTCCGAGGGGCTCATGACGATCCGCGACCCCGAGCCCTCGATGCGCATCCGCCACGCCGCGTGTCCAGGCGTCCGGGAGATCCCGCCGCGGACGACGCGCACGGCCCGTGAGACCCGCTCGAGGATGTCGTCGCCGCCGTCGCCGGCCGCTGGGCGCCCGGGCACGGTCTCGACCCCGAGACCCCGTTGGATCGCCTCGACGTGGCCGTAGCGGAACCAGTCCTCGGCGCGGTCGCGGCACAGTGCGCTCGCACCGTCGCCGCCGTTGTCGAGATAGCCGCCGGCTCCGCGCACGAGCGCCATCGGCAGACCCCTGGCCGCCCCCTTGACGAGGTCGGCGGCCGCGGCGATCTCGTCGGCGACGGCGCGCACGGTCACCGACTGCAGCCGTCCGTCGTCATCGGGCAGACCGCGCTGGTCGTCGAGGCCCGAGAAGCCGGAGAGGCCGAGCGCGATGTCGCCGACGCCCACCCGCCACGGCCGCGAGGTCGTGTCGGAGACGACGACCCCGATGCGCACGGCGAAGGCCTCCTCGACACGCGAGCGCAGCTCGTCGGCCGAGCGGTCGGCATCGAGCGGGTGGAGGACGACGTCGCCTCCGGAGTTCGACTGGTCGAGGCCGGCAGCGGCCTGGACGGTGCCCGTTCGGGTCCGCACCACCTGGACGGTCGTGCCCGAGGCGTAGCTGCGCTCGGCGACGAGGTGGGTCGAGGAGCGGGCGACGAGCTCCTCGAACTCGGTGCGGTCGGCCACGCTCGCCAGCCGTCCGGCCGCCTTCGAGACGACCTTCGAGGCGATGACGAGGATGTCACCGTCCTTGAGGTCGATGCGGTTGCGGCGCAGGCTGGTGACGAGGATCGCCGCGAGGTCCGATCCCGGGCGGATGTCCTCGTCGACCGGCGGGGCGTAGACCGTGAGCAGTCTGTCGTTCATGCCCGCCCTCGCTCCGGTTCCGTGGCTCATCCCTCCATATTCCCATCCCTGCCGAACGAATCCGAAATTCTCACAGAATCCCCGTCGCGACACCACGGATAGTGGGGCGGGGGCCTCACCGCACCATATGTTGTGTCGGGGGCGCGTGTGCATGTGAAGGTGTGTTCGAATACGGTCACCGGGGCCGCCCCGATACTCCAAGAGGGCTTGACTCGACAGTAATGACACGCGTGTAATTTATACCTAAGGGGAACGCGCTTAGCACGAATTCTCGGATTCGGAAGGCACAACACGCTGAGCGTGAGAAAGGGGAACATCGTGCAGAGCGCACAGAGAAAGAGGCTCGAACAGGAGGAGCACTCCGCGATACCGGGAGTGACCTCCCGCAGCGCCGGCGACTGGTTCGTCGAACCCGGCGCCAGGACACCGGACACGCTGCCGGACCCGCTGGCCATCGACCCGAACGATCTCACACCGCTTCCCGTCGACGATACCGCAGTGTCACCGCTGTCGCTGCTCCTCGGCGCCGCCGGAGACGGAGAGCTCTCGTGGCAGGACCAGGCGCTGTGCGCCCAGACCGATCCCGAGGCCTTCTTCCCGGAGAAGGGCGGCTCGACACGTGAGGCCAAGCGGGTCTGCGAGTCCTGCGAGGTCCGCTCCGAATGCCTCGAGTACGCCCTGGCCAACGACGAACGGTTTGGGATCTGGGGCGGCATGTCCGAGCGCGAACGCCGCCGACTCAAGAAGCGAGTCGTGTGAGGCCTGCTGTCACTGTCGTCGTCTCCGGCGACGACTCCCGCCGTGCCGAGCTCGAGACGGCTCTGCACCGGATCCACCCCGAGATCCCCGTCGTCGATCTCGGGGGGCTCACCGTCACCGAGGCGCTCGCCCTGCCGGCCGTCTCGGGCAGCGAGTACCTGTGGTTCCTCACTCCTGACTCCCGGCCCGAGCCGGGCTGCCTCGACGAACTCGTCGAGGCGATCAGCGCCACCGAATCGATCGCCGCCGTCGGCCCCAAGCTCATGGCGTCGGACCGGATCGTCTCCGCGGGCGTGACGACCACCTCGGCGGGGGAGCGGGTCAACCCCGTGGGCACCGGCGAGGTCGACCAGGGCCAGCGCGACGGCGTCGGCGAGACCCTCGCCCTCGACCTGCCCGGCATGCTCATCGCCACCGCCGAACTCTCCCGGGTCGGGGCGCCGAGTCGGGTGCTCGGCCCCGCCTACCGCGGGATCGAATTCTCGCGCCGCTTCCGCGACCTCGGCAAACGCGTCGTCGTCGCCCCCCGTGCCCGGCTCGAGGTCTCCGCCGCCGAGGCGGCCCAACTCGGGTCCTCTGCCCGCCCGCCGCGCTCGTCGGGCCAGATCCGCTCCGAACAGCGGTACCGTCTCAGCCTCGCTCGTCCCGGTCTGCCGGCGCTCGTCCTCGGCCTCGCGCTCACCCGGATCGGCCGTGCCCTCCTCGCCCTCCTCGGCAACGACCCGCGCACCGCCCGCTGGCACTTCTCCGCGCTCCTCGGCCTGCCCTCCGATGTCCGCGCGACCGGACGTCTGCGGAGGGCGAACGGCAAGCGCGGTCGCCTCGGCAGGCGGGCGAACAGCGCGCACCTCTCGGCGCTCTACGCCGACTCCGACGAGCTCGCCGTCCAACGCCGCAGCATGGTCGAGGGCACCGCCTCCGGCGTCGGCGTCGACGACGTGCGCGACGAGGCCGATCTCCACCAGGTCGGCGACACCGAAGAGGCCATCGACTCGTTCTCCCGCCTCGAGGTGAGCGGGGGAGCCGGCATCTTCACCCACCCGCTCACGTACCTCATCCTCGTCTCCGGCGTGCTCTCCGGCATCGTCTCGCACCGCCTCTTCGGTCCCGGCCACCTCGTCGGCGGCGCGCTCGGCTCGACCGACGTCGGCTACGGCGAGCTCATCGCCCGCCTCCTCGGAGGCAGGCTCGACGTCGGCACCGGGACAGACGTCCCCGCCGATCCGCTCCAGCTCGTCCTCGCCGTCCTCGGTCTGCCCTTCCTCGGCGACCTCGACCTCACGGTCCGCGTGCTCATCCTGCTCGCCCCCGTCGGCGCCGCGATCGCCGCCTACGCCGCAGCCGGAATGCTCGTCCACGGTCGCTGGGTGCGGGGACTCGCAGGTCTCCTCTGGGTCACAGCCCCGCTCTTCCTCACCGGACTGTCCGCCGGTCGCCTCGGCGTCATCGTCGTCTGGATCGCCGCCCCGCTCTTCGTCATCGCTCTCACCCGCAGCCTGCGCACCGGGTCGGTCTCCGCCGCCGCAGGAGCCGGGCTCCTCCTCTTCGTCCTCATCGCCGGCAGCCCGCTCCTGCTCGTCATCGGCCTCGTGCTCACCGTCGTCCTCCTCGCCACCCGGCAGGGGCTGCGCCACCTCTGGCTGCTCGCCCCCACGCTCGTGCTCGCATGGCCGTGGCTCCTCGGCGTCATCACCGAGCCGGGCACCCTGCTCGTCACGCCGGGCCAGACGCTCGCCCCGGGCGCGCCACCGACCTACCTGCTCGCCGTCGGCTTCCCCGCCCCGCTCGACCTGGGCTGGCTCGGTGCCGCGGCCGACGCCCTCGGCCTCAGCTCGGCTGCTGCGGCGACCGTGGGTCTGTGGGCTCCGGCTGTCGTCGTGCCCATGCTCGTCCTCGCCTTCCTCACGCTCATCGAGGCCCGCATCCCCCTGCCGGTCCTCACGTGGACGGTCGGGCTCTACCTCGCCGGGCTCGCCCTGGCCACCCTTCAGGTCCACCTCCCCGCGCAGGTCGGGCCCTTCGCCCTCATCGGGTCCTACCCTGCGGCCGGTCTGACGCTGACGAGCCTCGGGGCCATCGCTCTGCTCGCCCTCGGCGCCGACCGTCTCGCCGCCGGCTCCCGGGGGCGGTCACGGGCGCCGATGCGCGTGCTCACCGGACTCGTCGTCCTCGCCGCCCTCGGCTTCGCGATGCTCGGCGTCGGACCCGCCTTCACCTCGAACGACACCGTCGCCACCGCCGAGCACGGGACCGTCCCGGCCCTGGCCGCCGACCGCGGGGCCGGAGACACCGAGGCGCGCACCCTGCGCCTCGACGCCGTCGACGGCGAGGTCATCGCCACCCTCATCTCAACCGCGGACGGCACCGCTCTCGGCACCTCGACGGTGCTCTCCGCCGAGGCGGTCGGCGGCCCTCCGGGGCAGCGTCGCCCGCTGCCGATCGGCGAGGACAAGGTCCTCATCGCCCAGGCCGCGGCCGCCCTGTCCGCCGACGACGCCGGTGACGTCCGCGACCTCCTCGGCCGCCTCGGCGTCGACTTCGTCCTCGTCGGTTCGGGAGAGGACGGACTGCGCAGCTCCGTGGCCGCAGCCACCGGACTCGTCGAGGTCGGTCCGACCGAGACGGGCACCCTCTGGCAGGTCGACAAGCCCTACAGCGGACGCTTCCTCATCGCCGAGCCCGATGGGACGCTGTCCACGGCACCGATCGTCGACGGACGGATCGAAGTCCCGGCGGGCGCCGAGGGACGCACGCTCATCGTCGCTGAGAACGCCCCCGACCTCGAGGCCGCCATCGGCGATCAGACCCTGCCGCGGCCGGCCGAGCCGAGCGCGGCATGGGATGCGGAGTTCTCGCTGCCCGCCGCCGGGGGCACCGTCGACCTCGACGAGGGATCCCCACTGGTCAGCGCCGGTGTCATCGCCGGATGGGTGCTCGGTCTCGTCTGCCTCATCGTCGCCTTGCCGATCGGCACCCGCCGCACGGGAGGCCACCGCCCGCGGGCGGGCGGTCGAGGAGGCGAGGCCCGCTCCAGCGATCGGGACGGGCAGACGCGCGACGAAGAGACGCGCGACGAAGAGGCGCACGACGGAGGGACTCTGTCACAGGCGGAGACCGGCGGCACCGACACCGGCCGAGCAGGCGACCCCGACGCAGCCGAGACCGCGGACTCCTCGGACGCCGGGCGGCCCGCCGACTCGGAGGAGCGCCCGAACCGCAGCGCTGCCACCCACTCGCGGACACTGACGAGGGAGAGGCCATGAAGCTCAGCCGCAGCATCGTCACCTTCGCGGCGATCGCCGTTCCCGGCGTCATCGTCGCCACCACCTCGTTCCTCGCCCCGATCACCTCGGGCACCCTCGACCGCAGCCCGGAGCAGGTGCGGATGCCCACGGCCGACACCAGGGTGATCTGCCCGGGACCCCTGCTCACCGACAAAGCCGCCGAAGGCACCGATGCGGAGTTCGTCGACGACTCGAACGTGAGCACCCGCGTCCTCGCCGCCTCGGCGCCGATCAGCGCCGCCGACGGCTCGGTCTCGGCCGCCCGACTGCGGGTCGCCGACCTCGGGGGCGGCCCGGACTTCGACCAGCCCGCCTCGGCGGGATTCGTCTCCGGCGACGACCCGGTGGCGGGCACGAAGATCGTCACCGGCTTCGCACGCCCGGGAGCGCCCGCATTGACGACGGCTCTCGAGACCGTCGAAGGCACCTCGGGCGACCTCACGGGCCTGGCGACGCTCACGTGTGCGGAACCGGCCTCGAACTTCCGGATCCTCGCCGGCTCCGGCCAGCCGGGCTCGAACTCGCAGCTGCTGCTGAGCAACCCCGGCTCCGCGCCCGTCCAAGCCCGCGTGCAGATGATGACGGCCGCCGGCGCCCGGGGAGAGCCGACGGAGCTGAGCATCCGCGCCGGATCCCAGCGGGCCGTGCGCCTGGCCGGGCTCGCCGCCGGGGCCGAGGAGCTCGCCGTCGACGTCTCCGTCGACGGGGGAGTGCTCGCCGGCTCCGTCCAGGAGACGAAACTCGACGGCCTCACCCCGCAGGGCATCGACCTCGCCGCCGCAGGGGCCGGGGCGGACTCCGAACAGGTCCTCACCGGCATGAGCGGCAAGAGCGTGCGGGTGCGCGTGGCGAACCCGAGCGACGACCTCGCCGAGGTCGACCTCAAGGCCTACGGTCCCGACGGGGAGATCGACCTCCCGCGCTCCTCGCTCACCGTCGTCGCCCAGGGTGTGGCCGAAGCCGATCTCGGGGAGCTCGACGCCGCGAGCATCGTCGTCTCCTCGGACCGGACCGTCCAGGCCTCGGGGATCGTCGCGACGAACGACGACAGCGGCAAGGGGGACTTCGCGACGCTGAGCGCGACCGACGACCTCGCCGAGACCCAGCTCATGGCGCTGCCGCGCACCGGTTCGGCAGAGCTCTTCCTCTCACCCGGACAGGGTCAGGTGCAGGTGGCGGGGATGCGCGACGACGGCTCCCTCACCGACCCCCGCACCGTCGACCTCGAGGAGTCGACGACGACGAGACTCAACCCGGCCGAGATCTCCCCGGATGCCGTCCGCGCCCTCGTCATCGGGGCAGCGAACGCCTCCGGCACGGTGACCGGCGGTGTGCATGCGAGCCTCCTTGTCACCTCGGACACCGGGGTCTCGGCGGTCATGCCCGCGCCCGCCCCCGCCGGCGTCGCCTACCGCGACATCCGGCTCCGCTGACGCGGTCCGCTCACGCTCCGCGGAGCAGGTCGACCTGATCGGCGAGCACCTCGGCGATGAGGCTCTCCCTGCTGCCGCCGAGGCTGTGGTACTCGATCGGGCGACGGTAGAGGACGATGTGGGTCCGCCGGTGCGGGGTCGCAGGGAACACCCGCCCGAAGCTCGGCTCATCCGACCCCGCCGGAGGCACCGCGTCGACGGCGAGGACGACGTCGGCGAGCAGCTCAGGGTCCCTGGCCCGGTGCCGGGCGAACTCCTCGGCGGCGAGGCGGGCGAAGCTCTGCGCCCGCGTCTCGCGTGCGGGCACGTCGGCGCGGTGGAGCGGGGAGCGCAGTCCCCGGCCGTGGCGATCCCGTCTGCGGCGCGTGCTCATAGCCCGTCATTCTACCGAGGCGATCCCATCGGCTCGCACCCGGCGGCGCCTGCCCGGAACGGACGGGGCCAGCGTGTAGAGTTCAGTACTGTGTCAGCCTTGCGTACGTGCTCGAAAGTCAGCTGCTCGCGCAGCGCCACCGCGACCATGACCTATGTCCACGCGGACGCCTGCGTCGTCATCGGTCCCCTCGCCCGGCGCGCCGAACCCGGCGCCCACGACCTGTGCGCCGACCACGCCGCGAGGCTCACCCCGCCGGTGGACTGGCAGCTCATCCGCATCGGGACGGGTGAGGAACCGCCCGAGCGCACCCACGACGACCTCCTCGCGATCGCCGACGCCGTCCGCGAAGCGGCGGGAACGACGACACCGCGCCCCGACGGTCCGACCCCTGTCGACGAGCCCGCCCCCGCCGTTCGCAAGCACGGCCACCTGCGCATCATCGGCCCCTGAGCCTCTCCGCGCACGAACCGAAGGACCCCCATGTCAGGTGAGACCCTCTCCGCCTCCCGTTCCCGCGCCCTCGACACCGCCGTCGGCGCCTACGACATCCGGGGACGGATCCCCGACCAGCTCGACGACGACGTCCTCTTCGCCCTCGGCTGGGCGACCGCCTCGGCGATGGGCGAGATCCACGGCAGCGGCGAGGTCGTCATCGGACACGACATGCGCCCGAGCTCCCCGGGCTTCGCCCGCTCCTTCGCCGCCGGAGTCGAGGCCGCGGGATCGCGGGCCGTGCTGTTGGGCCTGTGCTCGACCGACCAGCTCTACTTCGCCTCCGGGATCTTCGACCTGCCCGGGGCGATGATCACCGCGAGCCACAACCCCGCCGACTACAACGGGATCAAGATCTGCGCCCCCGGCGCCGGCGGGGTGAGCCTCGAGACCGGACTCGGCCGCATCTGCGACCTCGCCCCGAACGCCCCCGACCCTGCGGTGGGGACCCCGGCGGTCTCCGTCGACGAATCCGCGGCCGCCTCGGTGCGCACCCGGTACGCGCAGCGCATCCGCGAGCTCACCCGCCTCGACGAGGTCGCGGACCTCACCGTCGTCGTCGACGCCGGAAACGGCATGGCCGGGCGCCTCATCGGCGAGGTCTTCGGCACCGACGCCGGGCTGCCGGCGACCCGACTCGAGATCATCGGGCTCTACACGGAACTCGACGGGACGTTCCCCAACCACGAGGCCAACCCGCTCAAGCCGGAGAACCTCGTCGACGTCCAGGCCGCCGTGCGCGAGCACGGCGCCGACCTGGGGCTCGCCTTCGACGGCGACGCCGACCGCTGCTTCTTCATCGATGAGACCGGGGCGACGATGTCGGCCTCGGCGGTCGGCGCCCTCGTCTCCGAACGGGAGATCGCCCGCGCCCGAGCGGCGGGTCGCGACGAACCCACGGTCATCCACAACCTCATCACCTCCCGCAGCGTGCCCGAGGCGATCACCGCCGCCGGGGGCCGCGCGGTGCGCTCGAAGGTGGGCCACTCGGGGATCAAGACCCTCATGCGCGAGGAGGGTGCGGTCTTCGCGTGCGAGCACTCCGCGCACTTCTACTTCGAGGAGTTCTACGGCGCGGACTCCGGCATGCTCGCCGCATGCCACCTCATCGCCGCCCTCGCCGAGGCCGACGGGCTCGCCTCCCGTCTCGTCGCCGCCTACGACACCTACCGGCAGTCCGGGGAGATCAACTTCACCGTCGCCGACCCCGACGCCGTGCTCGAAGCCTTTGCCGCCGCCGCGCCCCGGTTCGCCCCTGAGCTCGTCGAGGACCTCGACGGGATCAGCCTGCAGGGCCGCGACTGGTGGGTCAACCTGCGCAAGTCGAACACCGAACCCCTGGTCCGGCTCAACGTCGAGGCCCCCGACGACGCCCGGATGCGCGAGCTCACCGCCCGCGCCACCGACATCGTCGAAGGCCGCGTCGCCTGACCGCTGCCCCCAACGTCCCGAAATCCCAAGGAGGACCCGTGCTCGCACCCACCGACTTCAAGGTCGCCGATCTCTCCCTCGCCGAGGCGGGACGCCATCAGATCCGGCTCGCCGAACGCGAGATGCCCGGCCTCATGGCGCTGCGCGAGGAGTACTCCGCCTCCGCCCCGCTGGCCGGGGCGAGGATCTCAGGCAGCCTCCACATGACCGTGCAGACGGCCGTGCTCATCGAGACCCTCGTGGCCCTCGGCGCCGAGGTCCGCTGGGCCAGCTGCAACATCTTCTCCACCCAGGATGAGGCCGCGGCCGCCGTCGTCGTCGGCGACGGCACCCCGGAGGCGCCGTCCGGGGTCCCGGTCTTCGCATGGAAGGGCGAGAGCCTCGAGGAGTACTGGTGGGCGGCCGACCGGATCTTCGACTTCGCCGAAGGACCCACCCTCATCCTCGACGACGGCGGGGATGCGACGATGTACGTCCTCGAAGGTGCGGCCGACGAAGCCGCCGGCCGCGTCCCCACCGCCGGGGAGGACGCCCCCGAGGAGTATCGGGCCTTCCTCGCCCAGCTCGAGACGGCGATGACCGCGGCTCCCGGCCGCTTCACCCGCCTGGCCGAGGGCATCCAGGGCGTGAGCGAGGAGACGACGACAGGTGTCAACCGCCTCTACCGCCTCGCCGAGGCGGGACGCCTGCCGTTCCCCGCGATCAACGTCAACGACTCGGTGACGAAGTCGAAGTTCGACAACCGCTACGGCATCCGCCATTCCCTGCCCGACGGCCTCAACCGGGCCACCGACGTCCTCATCGGCGGCAAGATCGCCGTCGTCGTCGGCTACGGGGACGTCGGCAAGGGCGCGGCCGAAGCGCTGCGCGGTCAGGGGGCGCGCGTCGTCGTCACCGAGATCGACCCGATCTGCGCACTCCAGGCGACGATGGACGGCTACCAGGTGGCTCTCCTGCCCGACGTCGCCGAGGTCGCCGACATCGTCATCACGACGACCGGCAACACCCGCGTCGTCGACGTCGACGTCCTCCGCAGCCTCAAACCGGGAGCGATCGTCGGCAACGTCGGCCACTTCGACGACGAGATCGACCTTGCCGGCCTGCGTCGCGTCGACGGGGTGAGCGTCGTCGAGATCAAACCGCAGGTCCACGAATGGACCATCCCCGTGCCGACGGAGGCCGGACTCGGACGGGAAACGACGCAGATCCTCGTCCTTTCCGAGGGTCGGCTGCTCAACCTCGGCAACGCCACCGGGCATCCCTCGTTCGTCATGAGCGCCTCGTTCTCCAACCAGGTCCTCGCTCAGATCGAGCTGTGGACCCGAGGGTCGGACTACGACGATGCGGTGCACCGGCTGTCGAAGGAGCTCGACGAAAAGGTCGCCCGGCTCCATCTGCCCGCGCTCGGGGCGCAGCTGAGCGAGCTGACGAAGGAGCAGGCCGAGTACATCGGCGTCGACGTCGCCGGGCCGTACAAGCCCGACCACTACCGGTACTGAGCGCCGCTACCGCTGCCGGTCGGCGCTCAGCCGCAGGCCGTGCGGCAGCCGGTCGACCCCGGCGCGGAAGGACTCGGCCTGCGCACCTCGGCGGTGGGCCCTGTCCCGGTCGGTCACGCGCTGGCGGGCGACGACGGCGGCGAGGAACTGCTCGGGCAGCGTCCCTTCGGGTGGAGCCGGGGCGACGTAGGGGTTAAGCTCGGTCGCGAGCTCGATCGCCCGCTGCCAGCGTGACTCGTGGCCGAGCCCGGGGGCGACGGCGAGGAACTGGACGATCCGGCGGCGCAGGCCGGCCGGCACCGCGGAGACGTCGGTCTCCGCAAGCCAGGGGACGAGCTGCGGGGCGACGTGCGTGTGCACCGGAGGAGGGGGAGTCGCGCGTTCGCTCACCGCGATGGTGCCGGCCATGTAGTCGCCGAGGCGCTTCGTCTGCGGGGACACGAGTCCCGAGAGTGCGGCGATCCCACCGCCGGTCCCGATGACCTCGAACTGCCAGAGCAGGGCGCGGACGAAGGAGTGCCGGAGGCGGACCGCCCCACCGTCGTCACGGACGATCCGCAGGCCGAGGATGAGCTTGCCGAGCGACCTCCCGCGGGTGAGGACCTCGACGAGGAGGGGGAGGAGGACGAAGACGGCGACCGTCATCATCGTCATCACCGCGGTGAGGAGCAGCCCGTTGAGCGACCGGAGCTGGAGGAGCAGCCAGAACGTCGCGACGAGCAGTCCGATGTTGACCAGCGTGTAGGCGACGGCGTCGATGAGGCAGCTGAGCGCGCGGGCGGCCAGCGCCGCGGGCTGGACGCTGAGTTCGACGGCCTCGCCTGTCACCAGAGTGCTCACACCACCATCCTGGCACACCTGCTCCACGGCGGCCCGATGCCGGGGCGGCATCGTCTAGGGTGGAGGCATGGATCCCAACCTGCTCGCCGAGATGCACGGGGACCAGTGGAGGGAGCTGTCGGCCCTGGCCAAGCGCAACCGGCTCGATCCGGCGCAGGCTGAGCGGTTCCTCGTCCTCTACCGGGCGGCGTCGAAGGACCTCTCGCAGATCATGACGGTGGCCCCGGACTCCCTCGAGGCCGCGCGGCTCTCGACGATCGTCCACCGGGCGCGCACCCACCTCTCCTCCGTCCCCGCCGGCGGGCTCTCGGGACTCAGCCGCTTCTTCGTCGTCGCCCTGCCGCTGTCGCTCTACCGGCTGCGCTGGGACTTCGTCGCCGTCGCGGTCTTCTTCCTCTCGGTCTCCGTGCTCTCCGGGGTATGGGCGGGCACTCACCCCGAAGTGCTCGAGACCTTCGGCGACCGCGCCTCCCGGCAGCAGTTCGCCGAACACGACTTCGTCGAGTACTACAAGGAGAACCCGAACGGCTTCTTCGCCGTGGGCGTGTGGACGAACAACGCGTGGATCGCCGTCCAGTTCGTCCTCCTCGGCGTCACCGGCGTCTTCGTCGTCCAGGGGCTCGTCCTCAACGCCGTCAACGTCGGCTTCTCGGCAGCGATGATGTTCGAGTTCGATCGGGGAGCGGACTTCTTCCTCTACATCCTCCCGCACGGCATCCCGGAGATCAGCTGCATCCTGCTCGCCGCGGCCGCCGGTCTCCGGCTCTTCTTCGCGTGGGTGATCCCGGGCCCGCAGCTGCGGCGGACGAAGCTCGCAACCGAGGCCCGCTCCCTGCTCGTCGTCGCCGGCGGACTCGTCATCATGCTCTTCCTCTCCGGCCTCATCGAGGGCTTCGTCACCCCGAACCCGCTCCCACCGCTGGTCAAGATCGCCATCGGCATCGCCTACACGGCCGCCGTCGTCGTCTACGCTGCCGTCCTCGGCAGGCGGTCCTCCCGCGCACAGCTGTCGGCCGACCTCGACGCCCACGAAGCCGGTTACCAGATCGTCGCGACCGACCGCTGAGCTCAGAGCCTCCCGCTCGTCTTCAGCCGGATGTAGAGGTCGGCCAGGGCCCCGGGGAGATCGTCGGGGACCGCGGCCACGGAGTCGACGCCGAGGCCGCGCAGTCGCGAGCGCACAGCCCGGACGGTGAGGATCTCGGTGGCGGCGGCCGCGGCGGTGTAGACCTCGCTCGCATCGCCGCGACGGGCGCTGAGATCGTCGAGCTCGGGATCGCTCACGGCGGCGACGACGACCCGGTGCCGGGCCATGAGGGCGGGCAGCACGGGCAGGATCTCCTCGGCCACGGTCGCCTCGTCGAGGGCGGTGACGAGGACGACGAGCGCACGCTGCCGGGTCGATGAGAGCACGGCCGAGGCGATCTGCTCCCAGTTGGCGTCATAGAGCTCAGGGTCGACGGGGGTGAGCGCCACGGAGAGGTCGTGGACGGGATCGTGGGCGCGGTGGCTCGACGCTGTGGCCCGCACCCGAGCGTCGGCGACGATGACGTCGACGCGATCACCGGCCCCGGCGGCAAGCGCCGTGAGCAGCAGGGCCGATTCGAGGGCGGCGTCGAAGACCGTGCCCTCTCCACTGCGCCTGGCCGCGAGCCGCGAGGAGTCGACGACGATGACGACGCGGCGATCGCGCTCGGGTCGCCACGTCTTGACGACGAGGTCCTGGGCGCGGGCGCTGGCCCGCCAGTCGATCGAGCGGACGTCGTCGCCGTCGACGTAGTCGCGCAGCGAATCGAACTCGGTGCCCATGCCGCGGATCATCACCGCCGAGCGGCCGTCGAGCTCGCGCAGCTTCTGCTGCTTCGAGGGCAGCTCCCGGCGGGAGACGAAGGGCGGGAGGACGCGGACCGTCGCCGGGACGTCGACGCTCCTCTGCCGGGCGATGAGCCCGAGGACGCTCGTCGTGCGCAGGGTGACCCGGTCGGCTGCCAGAGCCCCGCGCCGCCTCGGCGAGAGCACCGTGGTGATCTCACGGGTCCCGTGCGGGGGCAGGGTGAGGCGGGTCCTCGTCTCGTGCGCACCCGCACTCGGGGGCCACGCATCGCGCACGCGCAGCCGGATCGGCCGATCGGAGTCGTTGACGAGGGTGAGCGTCGACCGGGTGTCGTCGCCGAGGCGGACCATCGGACCCGGGGTCCGCTGCAGGCGCACGAGCGCCGGCGAGGGCGCTGCGAACCGGTCGATGACGGCGAGGACGACGATGACACCGGCGGTGATCGCCAGGCTCTGCCAGCCGGGGGCGAGCATGACCGGGACGATCCCTGAGACCGTGAGGAGGAGCAGGCGCGGGGTCATTCAGCGGGGCACATCGGTCGTCGCGACGATCGAGTCGAGGACGTGGGAGACGCTCAGGCCGTCCATCTGCGCCTCGGGACGGAGGATGACCCGGTGGCCGAGCGTCATCGGGACGAGGAACTTCACATCGTCGGGGGTGACGTAGTCGCGCCCGCCCAGCCACGCGAACGCCCGGGCGGCGGCGAGCATCCGCGTCGCCCCGCGCGGGGAGACGCCGAGGGCCAGCGACGGCGCCTCCCGGGTGGCCCGGGCGAGGTCGACGATGTAGGAGATGATCTCCGGGGCGATGTGGACGCCGGCGATCGCCGAGCGGGCCCGGGCGATCATCGCGGCGTCGAGGACGGGCCTCAGCCCTGCGGCCGTGAGCTGGGAGGCGTCGAAGCCGCGGGCATGGCGGTCGAGGATCTCGTACTCGAAGTCGCGATCGGGCAGGGTGAGGACGAGCTTGAAGAGGAACCGGTCGAGCTGGGCTTCGGGCAGCGGGTACGTGCCCTCGTACTCGAGCGGGTTCTGTGTGGCGGCGACGAGGAACGGCTCGGGAAGGCTGCGGGAGCGCCCGCCGACGGAGACCTGGTGCTCCTCCATCGCCTCGAGCAGTGCCGACTGCGTCTTCGGCGGGGTGCGGTTGATCTCGTCGGCGATGAGGACGTTGGTGAACACTGGGCCGGGACGGAACTCGAAGTCGGACGCCGAGGCATCCCAGACGAGGGAGCCGGTGACGTCGGAGGGCATGAGGTCGGGGGTGAACTGGATGCGGGTGTGGTCGAGGTCGACAGCAGTGGCGAAGCTGCGCACGAGGAGGGTCTTCGCGACGCCGGGCACACCTTCGAGGAGGACGTGGCCCTGGCACAGGAGCGCGAGGAGCAGTCCGGTGACCGCATCGTCCTGCCCGACGACGGCCTTCCCGATCTCCGCGCGCACAGCGGCGAAGGCCGCCCGCAGCGGGTCGGGGTCGCCGCCCTGCCCGGGAGCTGCGTCTCCGGCGGGGGAACGCGGGGTCGCCTCGGCGGGAGGCATCGGAGGCCGGGCGGGTGCCGGGGGAGCCTGGTCGTGCGGGTGAGGGCCTGTGGTCATGGGATCTCGCTTTCGATGGTGCTGATGAGGTCGACGAGGGCGGTGAGCTCGCGGTCGTCGGCAGGGACCGCGGTGACGAACACCGTTCTCAGCTGCGTGGGGTCGCGTCCGGTGGTCGCGCTCATCCGGGCGAGGATCTCCTCCCGCCCGGCCTCCGAGCTCAGTGCCAGTCGGCGCGCGATGCGCAGCAGGGCGGCGGTGCGCAGGGCGTGGAGGGCGCCGAGGCGGTCGCCGCTGCGTTCGGCCAGTGCGGCACGACCGTGGACGGTCTCGACGGCGGGGACGACGACGGGGAGGCGTTCGACGGCGAGCGGGCCGAAGCGGCGGCCGGCGACGAGGAGGACGACGATGAGGCAGGGCAGCATCCATACGGTGCCGGCGATGAACCAGTCCGGCACGTAGTCGAGCGTCGACGGCGGAGCGTCCCCGGAGGCGTCCGGGCGCGGGTAGTAGACGACGAGGCGGTCGGTCTGCGAGAGCGTCGAGAGGGCAAGCGCCGCGTTGCCGTCCTCGGTGATCGTCCCGTTGCTCACCCATGCGGGGTTGCCGAGGACGGTGACGGGGAACCGGCCGCCGTCGTCGACGACGAGCTGACCCGCAGGACTCGTCTGCTCGTCGACGCCCGGACCGGTGAAGGGATAGCACACGGTGGCGCCGTCGACCGGCTCGTAGCGGGTCTGCCCGGTGCTCACCTCGCCGGCGGCACGGGCCGCGGGCAGCGGGCAGTCGGGCGGGGAGGTCGCATCGGGCTGGGCGAGCGGGTCGGAGTCGGCGTCGGCGGCGAGGCGCGCGGTGAAGCGTGCGACCGCGACGCCTGGGTCGACGAGAACGAGCCGGTTGCCCTGGGAGGCCAGCGCCGAGGTGAGGCCGTCGACGTCGCCCCGGGAGAGTCCCTCGGCGCCGGTGAGGATGAGCAGCGTCGTACCCGGCACGGCGCTGGCCTCCCGGGCCTCCTGGGCGTCCTCTGTCGTGCTCACCTGCGTGCCGTGGTCGCGCAGCGTCTCGATGAGCGCCTTCGTGCCGTCGCGCTGCGTCGAATCGAAGTGGAGGGGGTCGGCTGGCTGTCCGTCGTCGCCGAGGAGCATCGTGACGATGACGGTGAGGAGGACGACGGCGACGCCGACGATCCACACCCCGGCCGAGCGCATCCGGGTCCGCAGACCCACGGTGGGGGCGTTGTGGGTGCCGCGGGCGGCGACGTCGAGGGAGGCGCTCATCGCAGCGCTCCCGTCTGTGGGCCCGCGGGGAGGCGGGAGAGAGCGGCGTCGAGGCTGACGAACTGTGCGAAGAGCGCGCGCAGTTCGTCGTCCGAACGCTGCGGTGCCGACTCCTCGCCGAAGACGAGGTCGTTGAAGACCTCGGCGACCCGGTCGAGGTCCTCCGCACGGGAGGGGACGGCCCGGCCTGCGGTGCGGGCGAGTTCGCTCGCGGTGGCCGCGTCGTCGAGGTCGACGACGCCGCGCAGCGCAAGGACGGCGAAGATCGCGCGTGCCTGGTCGGCGACGGCGGTGCGGAGGTCCCCGCGGTCCGCTGCGGCCTGCGCGCTCTGTCGCCACGGCTGCGGCTGCGGGGCGGCGACGACGGCGTCGAAGGCGCTCACGGGCACCTGCACCCGGCGCAGGCCGAGGCGCCGGACCCGCCAGACGATGAGGACGACGATCGCTGCGAGGGCGAGGACGACGAGGAGGAGGAGCCACGGGGAGTTCCCGCTAAGAGCGGCGGAGACGAGCCCGGAGAGCATGTCGTCGACCCAGCGGCCGAGTCGTTCGAGCGGGGTGAGGTCGGTCGCGGAGTACTCGTCGCGGCGCAGCTCCTCCTCGAGCCACCTCCGCCCGGTGTCGCGGTCGACGGGGGCGGCGGCGAGGACGGCGGCAGTGTTCATGCGCTGCGCTCCTCCTCACCGCGGATGAGGACGAGGTCGTAGCCCTCGCCGCGCATCCTGGCATCGAAGTAGCACGCGCACACGAGGCACGAGAAGTAGCCGAAGAGGACAGCCGAGGAGATCGTCGTCAGGGCGAGCACGACTGCCCCGACGACGATGCCGATCGCGGTCATCACCGCGACGTCGCCCTCGGCGGCGGCGAGGCCGATGACGGCGAGGGTGGTGACGACGAGGAGGAACGGGCTGAGGATGAGCTGGATGAGCTGGTTGGAGAGGACGTAGCCGAGACCGAGCTGACCGAGCAGGCGCCAGAGGCCGCGACCGGTGAGCCGCCATGACCGGGCCACGGCCGCGGGCACGCGCAGCCCCTCGGCGCCGATGGCCGTGCCGACGAGTGCGAGGCGGAGGTTGACCCAGACGACCGCGCAGACCCAGAGGAGGAGGGAGAGGACGCCGACGACGACGGCGGGCACGGTCGCCTCGGCGAGGCTGAGCAGGGTCGCGGGGACGAGGAGGACGAGGAGGAGTCCGAGGTCGATGCCGGTGATGAGTCCGGCGGCGAGGACGAGACGACACCGCCGGCCGCGCAGCGCCCGCCATGATTCGGCCAACCCCATCCGCCTCGCCCCGAAGGAGGCCTCAGCGGCGGGGACGGTGAGCCCGGCGAGGAAGTGGACGAGGCCGAGGCTGAGGAGGCTGAAGACGAACGACCCGAGCTGGGCGAGGAGGGAGAACCCGGAGAGCGCCTCGTCGTTGCCCATGAGGTCGCGGAGGAAGGGGAGGAAGGTGAGGGCGAGACCGGTGCCGACTGCGGTGAGCAGGAGGGTCCAGAGGCTGAGCACGATGAGCGGGGCGCCGATCGCCGGTCCGGGGGCGAAGCGGAGCAGGCGGAAGCCGGAGTCGAGGACCTCGAAGAACGTCAGGGGCCGCTTCGCGAGGATCCCTCGCCTCAGCGGCGGTGACCACGGCTGCGGACCGGGAGCGGGACCGCGGGTCTGCCACCGGCCCGTATGCCAGTTGACCTGCGAAGTCCATGCGTTCGTGCGTCCCATCACCCTCAATCCTGCCATGGAAGTCAGGGGGAGAGTGTCATGGTCGAAACTTCACCGGACTTTGGGCGACAATAGGGGTATGAACGCGCGTATCCTCGTAGTTGATGATGACACGGCCCTGGCCGAGATGATCGGAATCGTGCTCAAGAGCGAGGGCTTCGAGCCCTTCTTCTGCGCGACCGGCGACCAGGCCTTCGACGAGTTCCAGAAGGTGGGACCCGATCTCGTCCTCCTCGACCTCATGCTCCCGGGCAAGGACGGACTCGAAGTGTGCCGTGAGATCCGCGAGGTCTCGTCCGTCCCCATCATCATGCTCACCGCGAAGTCCGACACCGTCGACGTCGTCCTCGGACTCGAATCCGGTGCCGACGACTACGTGCCCAAGCCGTTCAAGCCCAAGGAGCTCATCGCACGCGTGCGCGCGCGCCTGCGGATCTCCGAACCCCAGGCCCCCGAACTGCTCACCGTCGGCGATGTCGTCGTCGACGTCGCCGGCCACACCGTGACCAAGGGCGGGGCGCCGATCTCGCTCACCCCGCTCGAGTTCGACCTCCTCGTCGCGCTCGCTCGCAAGCCGTGGCAGGTGTTCTCCCGGGAGACCCTGCTCGAGGAGGTCTGGGGATACCGGCACGCGGCGGACACCCGCCTCGTCAACGTCCACGTGCAGCGTCTGCGCTCGAAGATCGAACGTGACCCGGAGAAGCCGGACATCATCGTCACGGTGCGCGGCGTCGGATACAAGGCAGGCCGAGCCGCGTGAAACCCTCCTCCGCCGTGCGCGGAGCCCTCCGCACCACCGCTGAGAGTCTGAAGACGTTCTGGGAGTTCGTCCGCAGGTCCTTCAGCTATTCCCTCCAGGTCCGCATCGTCGTCCTCACCATCATCCTCACCTCGGTGGCGATCTTCGGCGTCGGGACGTACATGTCCCAGCAGATCTCCCGCGGACTCTTCGACACCCGACTCGACTCGCTCTCCGGGCAGGCGTCGAACATCGTCTCCGAGCTGCGCAGCGTCGCCCCCGCCGACGGGCAGGCGATCACCCAGGAGAACCTCTCAGCGCAGCTGTCGTCGATCTACAACCGGTCGACCGGGTCCGTCTACGCGCTCTCGCTCGAGCCGAAGGACCCGAACTCCGCGTTCTCGACGATCAGCGCGGGCATGGACTCCTCCGCAGGCTCCGTGTCGGCGATGCCCGTCAGCGACGATCTCCAGGCGGCCATCGGACAGGCCCCTACCGATGACATGCTCTACCAGTCGGTGAGTCTGCCCGGCGATGCGGGACCGGGCCTGCTCATCACCCAGGAGCTGACGATCCCCGGTGCGGGGCAGTTCCAGCTCTACTACCTGGGCGACCTCCGCGAGCAGCAGAACACGCTCGACTTCGTCCAGCGCTCGATGCTCGTCGCCGCCCTCGTCCTCGTCGTCCTCGTCGGCGCGGTCGCGTGGATCGTCACCCGGCTCGTCGTCACCCCCGTGCGCACCGGCGCCGAGGTGGCCAGGCTCATCGCCGACGGCGACCTCGACGAGCGGATGCCCGTCCACGGCAACGACGAGATCGCCGTGCTCGGGGAGAGCTTCAACGACATGGCCGACACCCTCCAGCACCAGATCCAGCAGATGGAACGGCTGTCCGTGCTTCAGCGGCAGTTCGTCTCCGACGTCTCCCACGAGCTGCGCACGCCGCTCGCGACGATCCGCGCGGCCGCGGACCTCATCTACGATGCCCGCGACGACCTCGACCCGGTCACCGCCCGCAGCGCCGAGCTGCTCAACTCGCAGGCCGAGCGCTTCGACAGCCTGCTCTCGGACCTGCTCGAGATCTCCCGCTACGATGCCGGCGCCGCCGCCCTCGTCGCCAAACCCGTCGACGTCTGCGCGATCGTCACCTCGGTCATCGAGAACGTCTCGATGGTCGCCGACCAGATGTCGACGCACATCGTCGTCCACGCCCCCTCGTCGCCGGTGATGGCCGAGATCGACCGCGTGCGCATCACCCGGATCATCCGCAACCTCGTCGTCAACGCCATCGAGCACGGCGAGGGCAAGCCGATCGACGTCTACGTCGCCTCGAACGCCGAGGCGGTGGCGGTGAGCGTGCGCGACCACGGCGTGGGCATGAACGAGGAGCAGGTCGAGCACGTCTTCGACCGGTTCTGGCGGGCCGACCCCGCGCGCAAGCGGACCCTGGGCGGTTCGGGCCTCGGCCTGGCGATCTCGCTCGAGGACGCGCACCTCCACAACGGCTGGCTCCAGGTGTGGGGCAACCCGGGGGAGGGGTCGTGCTTCCGGCTGACGATCCCCCGGCGACCGGACCAGGAGATCACCTCCTCGCCGCTGCCTCTGCCGCCGCGCGACGCCCAGATCCGCGGTGCCGCGCTCGTCGCCGGGCCGCTGTCATCCGACGGTTCGGTGCGGATCCAGACCGGATCGATCCCGATCGTCGTCGAGACCGAACCCGACGCGGACGCTGCGCCGGAGAGGTCGGGCGGTCGCACCGCGCAGGCAGCGCCCGCTGCCGCCGCAACCGCCCCGGAGCAGTCGGGGGCACGGCACGCGGCGGCACAGCAGCCGGCGACGGCAGCGACCGGCACGGTCGAGGAACCGCCCGCGGAGACACAGGAGGGACGCCCATGACGACGACCGGACACCTGCGGCGACTCGCCGCCATCGTCCTCGCTGTGCTGCTCGGGCTCGTGCTCTCGGCGTGCTCGTCGATCCCGACGAGCTCACCCGTCGGGCACCTCGAGGCCCGATCGAACGACCCCGGCGCCGACAGCGCGCGCATCCCCGACGGGCCGAAACCCGGCGACAGCGTCGGTGAGATCGTCCGCGGCTTCCTCGCCGCGGGTGCCGGAACCGGCAACAACTTCGCCGTCGCGAAGTCGTTCCTCACCGAGGCCGAGGCCCAGGAGTGGAATCCGCTCGCCTCCGTCTCCGTGCTCCCCGGCGACACGGACATCGACTCCCTCAACTACGAGGTGACCTCGGATCAGAAGACGCTGACGATGTCCGCCCCCGTCGTCGGCATCGTCGATTCCTCAGGGGTCTTCTCCTCGGCGACGCCGAACACGCGGTCGAACCTCGAGTTCTCCCTCCGGCAGGAGAACGGGGAGTGGCGGATCTCCTCGGCGCCCAACGGACTCCTCGTCTCCCGCACGACGTTCCGCACGATCTTCCTCAACTACTCGCTCGAGTTCTTCACCTCCGACTTCTCCTATCTCGTGCCCGACTCGCGGTGGTTCCTCCGCTCCTCGTCGACGCCGACGGCGATCATCAACGAACTCCTCGCCGGTCCCGCCCCCTACCTCGCCGGCGCCGTCGTCACAGCGGCTCCCGACGGGGCGAAGCTCGCCGACTCGAACGTCGTGACCATCGAGAGCGGAGTCGCCCGAGTCTCGCTCGGCAACCTCACCCCGGCACCGACGGACAGGGAGAAGGGGCTCATCCGCCAGCAGATCTCCTCCACCCTCAAAGCGATCCCCTCGATCTCGAGCGTCGAGCTGAGCATCGGCGGTCAGGTCGTCTCGGAGAGCCTGCAGCCGAAGACCGACTCCTCGGTCCAGGTCGACGGACCGCCGGTCGTCATCGCCGAGAACCGGATCTCCCGGATCTCGGGCACGACCGTGGCGAGGGTGGAGAACAGTCCGGACCTCAAGGGCGCCGAGGCGAGCGACCCGGCCGTGTCCTTCGACGACTCGATCTACTCCTACCTCTCCGAGGGCGGGAAGAACCTCCGCCGTCTCAAAGCCGATTCGTCCGAAGCGCGCACCGTGCTCAGCGGTGAGTCGCTCGAGGGCCCGAGCATCGACCGCTTCAACACGATCTGGACGGGGGAGCGGAAGAACAAGGGCGAGATCATCGCCGTCGGCCGCGACGACGAGGTCTACCGGGTGTCCGCGGACTTCCTCTCCGGTCGGGACCTGCTCGACCTCGAGGTCTCCCGCGACGGCACACGGCTCGCGGTGCTCAGCCGGCAGGGCAGCGAGCCCGCGCGCATCGACGTCGTCGGCATTCCCCGCGACCGGGCGGGCAACCCGTCGTCCGCGCTCGCCGACGCCCCGCTCCAGGTCGGCTCGTACTTCACGGAGATCAGGGACATCTCCTGGGCGGGCTCGACCTCGCTCGCCGCACTCGCCCAGCTGCCGGGGGAGACCGTCCAGCCCTACCGCGTCGGCGTCTCCGGACCACCCGAGCAGCTCGGACAGCTGCCCGGCGGCGGGGACCGCATCGCCGCCGGAGAGGACGGTCGATCGATCCTCGTCACGAGCAGCGCGGGGGAGATCTACTCGTACAACTCCAACGCGTGGCAGAAGCTCATCGACGTCACCGCCAAGGATCCCGCCTACCCCGGCTGAGGACGGACATGGGTCTGCTCAGCGAGCTCTCCGAACTCTTCCTGCCGCGGCGCTGCGCGGGATGCGGGCGGGAGACCGTCTCGCTGTGCACGACGTGCCTCCAGCTCCTCGGCGGGATCCCGCGGGCGATGGAGACGCGGTACGCCACGTTGCCCGTCGTCGGGGTCTCGGAATACAATTCGCGCCTGTCCCACATGGTGGTCAATTTCAAGGACAATGGGCGGCGCGACATCCTCGACCCCCTCGCGCTCGGCCTCGCCCGTTCGATCGTCGCGGCCCTCGACCTCGTCGGCCACTCCGGCGGCCCGGTGCGCGTCGTGCCCGCCCCGAGCTCGGAGCAGGCGAAGCGGCGTCGCGGCGGGTCGCACACCGCAGTCCTCGCGCGCCGCGCGGCAGCGCTCTCACCGGAGCTCTCGCTCGTCGTCGCCGACGTCCTCGTCGCGAGGCGACGACACGATCAGGTCGGACTCGGCGCCCACGCCCGGGCGGAGAATGCCCGGCAGTCGCAATTCCTCATTCCCGACTACGCCGCCGAGATCGGCCGGGAAATGCCGACGACGCTGCTCGTCGACGATTTCTCGACCACCGGCGCAACCTTGGCCGAAAGCACACGCGTCTTGACATCGGTGCAGGTCAGGCCCACTGCAGCCGCGGTCATCGGGCTCGGCCGTGGGGGCACTCGATTTGTCTCTCCCTTTACTGTATAACGGTGTTTACCCATCCAAGGGAATGGGATCGGATTCCTCCGAAGAACGAGTCGCTAAGGACCCATCATGGACATTGTTGTCACCGGACGCCAACTGACCATCTCCGACAGCTTTCGCGCGCACATCGAAGACAAGATCGCCAAGGTCGAGCAGCTCGCACCGAGGGCGCAGCGTGTCGAGGTCCACGTCGCTCACGACAAGAACACGCGGCAGCCGGAGACGAGTGAGCGGGTCGAGCTCACCGTCGTGGCGAAGGGTCCGGTGATCCGCGCCGAGGCGATGGCCAGTGACAAGTACGCCGCCCTCGACCTCGCCTGGGCGAAGCTCGTCGAACGACTCCGACGGGCCAGAGACCGGAACAAGGTGTCCCGTGCCGGCCATCACCGCAAGGAGTCGACCGCTGAGGCGCTCGCGAAGATGCCCGTGGCCGACCCGATCGTCCCCACAGACGGTGGGACGGAGTCCGCCGAGACCGACGCGGCCGCAGGCCCCGATCGGACGAACGGACGGATCAAGGCCGAGGGCGACTCCCCGGTCGTCCTTCGTGAGAAGTCGTTCGCTGCCGCCCCGATCGGCATCGAGGAGGCGCTCAACCGGATGGAGCTCGTCGGACACGACTTCTACCTCTTCATCGACGAGGCCTCGCAGAAGCCCTCGGTCGTCTACCGCCGCAAGGGCTGGAGCTACGGCGTCATCGCCCTCGATGAGGAGCTCGCCCCGGAAGAGGCGCTGACGGACTGAGACGTCGAGCCTGCGCGCTCGGGCGCGCCGGCACCGACTGCGAGTCGGCGCACGGACAGGGCGGCCGTCCCCACGGGGATGGCCGCCCTTCGGTTGTCAGTGCGCGGACGCGGGAGCGCTCTCGGTCCTGCCGCGACCCCACGTGACGAGGCGCCAGAGGCGCTCGAGCGGGCCCTGCGAGAAGACGCGCAGCCACAGCGCGGAGACGACGATCTGGAGGGCGAGGATCCCGGCGCAGACGACGAGTCCGGCGAGGTAGCCGCCCTGGTCGTCGAACGCGGCGAGGTCGGGGACGAGGAAGCGGACGCCGACGAGGAGGAGGGTTGCGCCGATGTAGTTGCTCAGCGCCATCCGACCCAGCGGGGCGAGCACGGGGGTGAGCACCGCCTCGGCGGGGGTGCGCATGAGGAGCATGATGCCGGTGACGAAGCTCAGAGCCATCGTCATGCCGAGTGAGGCGTTGATCCACTGGTCGATCTGCCGGGTCTGGAAGTCCGTGAGGAGGAAGCCTGCGACCGTGACGGCGGCGGCCAGGCCCCCGGTGAGGGCGAGGAGACCGGGGCGCGCCAGGCTGCGGCGGACGAGGTCGGTGTAGCCGCTGGCGAAGCCGACGAGGAAGAGTCCCGGGATGATGGCCATACCGCCGCCGGTCGCGACGCCGGCGAGAAGGAGGAGCGCACCGACGGAGGCCGTCACCGGCGCGAGCAGGCGGGAGGGGATCCACGTCGAGGGCAGGAGGACGACGAGCGCGGCGATCGCATAGGGCAGGAGCGCTTCGCCGGGCTGCAGGAGCATGTGGAGGGCGCCGAGGACGCCGAGGAAGAGGAATCGGCGCAGCAGCGCGAGGCGAGGGCGGGGGCTGCGACGGCTGGCCGAGAGCCACATGATGCCGAAGCCGATGCCGAAGAGGAACGAGAAGATCGGGAAGAAGCGGTTCTGGACGAGGTCCTGACTGAGTGCGTAGAGGGGGAGGACCTCGCCGTCGGCGGTGACGGAGCTGAGCCCGAAGAGCGGCGGCAGGTTGACGAGGATGATCCCGCACAGGGCGAAGCCGCGCAGGACATCGAGGGCGGCGATGCGGCGGGGGCGCCGCGTCGGGGCGGCAGTGACGTCGTGGGATGAGAGTGTCATCGGTTCTGAGTTCATGGGATCCATCCTCGTCGGCGCCGAGGCGGATTCGATCGGCCGCGTGGCCGGAGGCACTCAGCCGTTCGGCTGATTCATCGCTCCCGACTCCCACATCGCAGCGGCGACCTCGACCCGGTTGCGCGCCCCCAGCTGCGCCTGGATGTTCGCCAGATGCGTCTTGACGGTGCCGAGGGAGATGAAGAGCTCGGCCCCGATCTCCTGATTCGTCCGTCCGGTCGCGACGAGGCGGGCGACCTCGGCCTCGCGGTCGCTCAGCCGCGCGACCCGGTCGTCGTGGGCAGGGGCCGACCCCGTGCGACGGCTGAGCAGGTCGAGGGTGAGCGAGGGGGAGATGAGGGCGTCGCCGGCGGCCGCGGCACGGACCCCGGCGAGCAGCAGGTCGGGGCCGGCGTCCTTGAGGAGGAAGCCGCTGGCTCCGCCGGCGAGTGCGGAGTCGACGTAGTCCTCGTCGTCGAAGGTCGTCACCATGATGACCTTCGCCAGCGGGGTGAGCCGGGGGAGGGCTGCGAGTCCGTCGAGGCGGGGCATGCGGATGTCGAGGAGGATGACATCGGGATCCTCGGACTTCGCCAGACCGATCGCCTCGACCCCGTCGGCGGCCTGGCCGACGACGGTCATCTCAGGATCGGCGTCGAGGATGAGCGTGAAGCCCATCCGCACCATCTCCTGGTCGTCGACGACGAGGACTCTGATCATGGGCGGTCTCCGCTCTCGGGGGTGTGGGGGCGGGCATGTGCGGACGGGGCGCCGCCGGGCGACGGGGCGTCGCCGGGCGAGAGGGTGCCGCCGGACGGAGGGGCTGCGGCGAGCGGGAGTCGGGCGCGCAGCCGCCAGGAACCGTCGATCAGGCCGGCAGCGAAGTCCCCGCCGAGGTCCTCGACCCGGGTCCGCAGACCGTGCAGACCGGTCCCGCCGCCGCGGCCGATGCCGCCGAGGCCTCCGGTGCTCTCAACGGTGAGGGCGACGGCGTCGGGAGAGCTCGCGATCGTCATGGACACGTGCGCCCCCGGGCCCGCGTGCCGACGGACGTTCGTCAGAGCCTCGACGAGGACGCGGTCGAGCGTCGCCCACACGGCGGTCGGCACGGGCTCTGGGAGGTCGATGCCGCTCTGCGTCGAGGCGTCGTCGCTGGCGCCGAACTCCTCGAGGCGCCGCTCGAGCGCCTCGGGTCCCGCAGCGGTCGGCGCGGTCGGTGCCGTCGGTGCCGCGGCGGCGGTGCCGGCCGGGGAGGCGACGAGGGAGCGGATCTCCTCGAGGGCACGCGACCCCGATTCCTCGATGCGCCCGAGCGCTGCCCGCAGCACGGACGGATCCTCTGCGCGCGAGGCGGCCTGGGCGAGGACGACGATCCCGGTGACCTCGTGGGCGACGAGGTCGTGGAGGTCGGTGGCCATGCGACGGCGCTCCGCCTCGGCGGCGGTGGCCTGGCGCTGATGGAGGGAACGGTCGAACATCCGCATGAGCAGACCCAGAGCCAGTGCCGCGACGACGAGCGTCGAGGCACCGAAGGCGAAGGTGAGGCCGTCGCCGGGGATGAGACCGGGAACGACGACCGCGGTGAGGGCGAGGACGGTGAGGAGGCCCACCGACAGCGGGTCGGTGAAGCGGCGGGAGAGGTGTGCGAGGGCGACGAGCGAGAGCCAGAGCACTGTGAGGCTGAGCAGCTGGGAGACGGCGACGACGCCGGCTGCGACGATGAGTGCTGCGGCAGCGAGGCGGAGGAAGGCGGGACGCGGTGCGGCGGCGCGCTGCCCGAGCCAGAGCGCGGGCAGCGCGACCGTGACGGCGACGAGGTTGCCGACGAGGATCGGCCAGCCTCCGTCCGATGTGACATCGAGGAGGAGGGTGAGCGGCAGCGGCGCGATCCACAGCCAGGGCAGGACGGTCTTCATCGCGTCCCAGTCTAGTCGCCGCGGCTGACTCATCCGCAGAGGTTCGCGGCGTATTCGAGCTCGGCGGCGACCCCGGCCTCGTTGGCGAACACGCCCCGGAGTGCGACGTCGCGCGGGAGCCTGAGCTCACCCATGGGTCGGCCGTCGGCGAAGACCGTGAGCGTGCCGTCGGCGGCGGTTCCCGAGAACGTCACCGGGGTGCCGTCGATGCGCGCGCGATCCGAGAAGGACCCGTCCGATTCGGTGATCGGGGCGGCATCCTGCGAGGGGTAGGCGAAGGTGACGAAGCGGCGGACGCGCTCGGCGCTGCCGTCCTTGAGCTCCTGGATGAGCAGCTGGTCCTTCGTCATGCCCGGCTGCGGGGCGATGTCGACGTAGGTGAGCTCCGCCCGGTCCGACATCGCGGAGAGGATGTAGGGGCGGCCGCGGACGTCCATCGCCGTCGGGGAGAGATCGCAGGCGCCGAGGTAGTCCTCGACCTGTGCCTCGAGCTGGGCCTTCGACCGGTACTCCCAGAGGAAGAGCGCGCCGATGCCGACGGCGAAGACGGAGAGGGTGGCGTGAGGGCGATGACGACCTTCTTCATGGTGATGTCCTGTTCTGTGCAGTTGTCCGCTTGGGTCTCCCATCCTTCCCGGCAGGAAGCCCTCCCACCTCGGCCGTTCGGCCGATCCGCCTCAGCCGTTCGGTCATCGCTCGTCCCCGGCTCTCGATGCCCGCCGGACCGGCGCGCTCACAAGAGTGCCGAGACCGCCGTGTCGGTGCCGTGGCCTAGGGTGGGCCCATGCAGCGAATGTCTCTCGCAGCGGCGCGGAGGACCGCGATCGCCGCCACCGGCCTCGACCGCCCGCGACCGGAGCAGGTCACCGCTCGTCATCTCAAGGCGACGTTCGCCCGGATGGGGCTGGCGCAGATCGACTCCGTCGCCCGGGTCGTGCGCTCCCACTACCTTCCCTTCTGCTCCCGGCTCGGACCCTACGAGCGCGCCCGTCTCGACCGTCTGCTCTACCGTGCGCCGCGGATGGGCGTGGAGTATTGGGCGCACGCCGCGGCGTTCGTCCCCCCCCCCCCCCCCCCCCCGGAGACCTGGCGGCACTTCGACCGCAGCCGCGCCGAATGGTGGCGCAACGACTACGGGCAGCGCGACCCGCAGACCGGAGAGGAGTTCCGCCGCCTGCAGTCAGCACTCCTCGACGCACTGGCAGCGGGTCCGCAGACCGCGCGCACCGCCGCCGAGCTCGTCGACCACGAGATCCCCGAACGCCACCGCGGCCACTGGGGCTGGAATCCGAGTCAGGTGAAGATGGCGCTCGAGGCCCTGTTCGCGGCGGGAGCAGTGAGCGCGGCCGGACGCAACGACCACTTCGAACGCCTCTACGCCCTGCCCCGCGACGTCAGCCCCCTGCTCGGGGAGACTCCGCTGTCCTACGGCACGGACGCCGACCCCGAGCTCGGTCTGCGCACATCGGACGCGGCGCGCCGACGGGGGATCTCGGGCAAGGACAACGACGTCCTCGCGCTCACCCGGATCGCCGCCCGCGCCCTCGGGGTCGCCCGACCCGACTGTCTGGCCGACTACTTCCGCCAGCTGCAGGCCCCGACCGATGCGGCCATCGAGGTCCTCCTCGCCACGGGGGAGCTCGTCGAGGTCGACGTCGAGGGCACTCCGGCGCTCAAGTGGCACGCGGCGAGGACTCCGCGCACCGTCGCGGCGCGGGCGCTGCTCGCCCCCTTCGACCCCCTCGTCTTCTACCGACGGCGCATCGAATGGCTCTTCGGCTTCCACTACCGGATCGAGATCTACACCCCGGCCGCGAAGCGGGTCCACGGATACTACGTCCTGCCCTTCCTCCTCGGCGATCGACTCGTCGGACGCGTCGACCTCCACCGCGATCGGGCGGCCGGGGTCCTCCGCGCCCACCGGGTGACCTGGGAGCCCGGCGAGGAGCACTGCGACGAGCTCGTGGCGGAGCTTTCGGCGATGGGGAGGTGGCTCGGGGCGGACGCACTGGATGTGGCGGGCACTCACGTGCCATTAAGCTAGGGACTATACAGTCGTTCGAGTTGTCGTCAGGCGTCCAGCGCCGTTTAGGAGAGAAGTGGCTAATATCCTCGAGAAGCTTCTGCGCACCGGTGAGGGCCGCACGCTCAAGAAGCTCCGCCGGTACACGGACGCGATCAATGCGCTGTCCGACGAGTTCGGCGAGATGTCCGACGCCGAGCTGCGCGAGGAGACCGACCGCTTCCGCAAGCGCGTTGAGGACGGCGAATCACTCGACTCGCTGCTGCCGGAGGCCTTCGCCGCGGTGCGCGAGGCCTCGGGCCGGACACTGGGCATGCGGCACTTCGACGTCCAGCTCATGGGCGGAGCCGCACTCCACCTCGGCAACATCGCCGAGATGAAGACCGGTGAGGGCAAAACGCTCGTGGCCACGGCCCCCGCCTACCTCAACGCGCTCACCGGCGGCGGCGTCCACATCATCACCGTCAACGACTACCTCGCGACCTACCAGTCGGAGCTCATGGGCCGCGTCTTCCGCTTCCTCGGGATGGAGACGGGCTGCATCCAGGCGAACATGCCCGCCGACGAGCGACGGAAGCAGTACGCCGCGGACATCACCTACGGCACGAACAACGAGTTCGGCTTCGATTACCTCCGCGACAACATGGCGTGGTCGGCCGAGGAGCTCGTCCAGCGCGGCCATTCCTTCGCCATCGTCGATGAGGTCGACTCGATCCTCATCGACGAGGCCCGCACCCCGCTCATCATCTCCGGCCCCGCCGAGGGCGACGCGAACCGATGGTATGAGGAGTTCGCCAAGGTCGTCGGCCGCCTCAAGGCCGACCGGGACTACGAGGTCGACGAGAAGAAGCGCACCGTCGGCGTCCTCGAACCCGGCATCGAGCGCGTCGAGGACTACCTCGGCATCGGCAACCTCTACGACGCGGAGAACACTCCGCTCATCAGCTTCCTCAACAACGCCATCCGCGCCAAGGAGCTGTTCAAGAAGGACAAGGACTACGTCCTCCTCGACGGCGAGGTCCTCATCGTCGACGAGCACACCGGACGTGTGCTCAAGGGGCGGCGCTACAACGAGGGCCTGCACCAGGCGATCGAGGCCAAGGAGAAGGTCAAGGTCCAGGCCGAGAACCAGACCCTGGCGACGATCACGCTGCAGAACTACTTCCGGCTCTACGACAAGCTCTCGGGCATGACCGGCACCGCCGAGACCGAGGCCGCGGAGTTCATGTCGACCTACAAGCTCGGCGTCGTCCCCATCCCGACGAACAAGCCGATGCAGCGCGTCGACCAGCCGGACTTCGTCTACAAGAACGAAGTCGCGAAGTTCGACGCCGTCGTCGACGACATCGTCCAACGCCATGAGACCGGTCAGCCGGTGCTCGTGGGCACGACGAGCGTCGAGAAGAGCGAGTACCTCTCGAAGCACCTCGCCAAGCGCGGGGTGCGCCACGAGGTCCTCAACGCCAAGAACCACGCGCGTGAGGCGGCGATCGTCGCGCTGGCCGGCCGGAAGGGCGCGGTCACTGTGGCGACGAACATGGCTGGCCGCGGCACCGACATCATGCTCGGCGGCAACGCCGAGTTCATCGCCGTGTCCGAGATGGAGAAGCGCGGGCTCGACCCCGTCGACGACGCCGAGGAGTACGAGGCGCAGTGGCAGGAGGTCCTCGCCGAGGCGGAGGAGAAGGTCGAGGCGGAGGCCGCAGAGGTCGTCGAACTCGGCGGACTCTACGTCCTCGGCACCGAACGCCACGAGTCGCGGCGCATCGACAACCAGCTGCGCGGCCGTTCGGGACGCCAGGGGGATCCGGGCGAGAGCCGGTTCTACCTCTCGCTCACCGACGACCTCATGCGCCTGTTCGGTTCGGGAGCGGCGGAGCGGATCATGGCCACGGCCAATGTCCCCGATGACGTTCCGCTCGAATCGAAGATGGTCACCCGCGCCATCCTCTCGGCCCAGACGCAGATCGAGCAGCGCAACGCCGAACAGCGCAAGAACGTGCTCAAGTACGACGACGTCCTCAACCGGCAGCGCACCGTCATCTACGACGAGCGGCGGAAGGTGCTCGACGGTGAGGATCTCGCCGACCAGGTCGCGAGCTTCCGCGAGCAGGTCATCGACGCCTACGTCCAGGCGGCGACGACCGGACCCGTCGAGGAGTGGAAGGTCGACGAGCTCTTCGAGGCCCTCGGCAAGATCTACACCCCCTCGATCACCGAGGAGGACCTCGCCGAGGAGGTCGGAGGACTGGGCAACCTCACGAAGAACCGCCTGAATGCGGAGATCCAGTCCGACATCGAGGTCTTCTACGCCCAGCGGGAGGAGGAGCTCGGCGAGGAGGCGACCCGTGAACTCGAGCGCCGCGTCGTCCTCTCGGTCATCGACCGTCGCTGGCGCGAGCACCTCTACGAGATGGACTACCTCAAGAACGGCATCGGGCTGCGGGCGATGGCCCAGCGCGATCCCCTCGTCGAATACCAGCGCGAGGGCTTCGAGATGTTCACGACCATGCAGGACGGGATCAAGGAGGACGTCGTCCGCCTCACCGACACCCTGCAGGTGACCGTCAACCGCCAGGAAGGCAGCGGCGGGGAGGACGACGAGGTCGAGGTCGATGCGGCGGAGCTGCGCCACACGACCCCGAAGATGCAGCTCTCGGCGCCTTCCGAGGACGGCGGCACCGCGGTCTCCGAGGACTCCTCCGATTCCGACGAAACACCGCAGCCGGCCAACCGCGCGCAGCGCCGGGCGAAGAAGAAGGCCAAGCGCTGAGACTGCGCTGAGTCCGATGATCGCCCCGAGAGCCGTCTCGGGGCGATCGTCACATCGTCTCCAGAGCCGTCATCGTCCACCGGTTCGCGATGAGCTCGAGGCGGACCGCGACAGCCCGGAACCGAGACTGGGTGCGGACCATGACCGTCGCTTCGGCGACGGTCGCGTGGACGCGGCAGACCCGCACCCGTTCCGCCTGCAGTGTGCGTGCGGCGCCGTGGTCGCGGACCGTGGAGACCGGGGCGATCTCCGCACGCAGCCGCGCGCGCCGGTCGATCTTCGCGAGCAGTTCCGCATCGACCCAGCGGCCGATCGACTCGCTCCTCCGCACTCCGGCGAAGATCTCGAGACAGGCGACGGCCAGCGACGTCGCCGTTGCGGCGATGCGGTCGGCGTCGTCGGCGATCGGTTCGACGGGTGTCGTCGGCGGTCGCGGGACGGATGCCCTGTGCGCGGCGCGGCGAGGACGGCTGAGGACGAGAGGGGCGGTCATGAGCGGATGACCAATCGCTGTCCGGGCATGATGAGATCGGGGTCGGGCCCGATCGCCTCCCGGTTGTCCGCGTAGATGTCAGCGACGAGTTCGGCCTGCGAGTCGCCCGCCCCGATGAGCCCGCCCGCGATCGACCACAGGCTCTCACCGGCAGTGACGACGTGCGTGCGCGGGGAATCGGATCCATCGCGGTCATCGGCCTCGTCCGCATCGTCAGCGGTCCCGTCGCCGTCGGAGGCCTCGGGCCCGTCGGGTGGGTCCGTCGGGGGTGGGGGATCGCCGAGGCGATCGTCATCGTCCGGGCCGGTCGTCGGCCATCCCGGATCCCGCGGGTCCGCGGGGATCGTCGGCCACCCCGGATCGGGTGCTCGGTCGGGGTCGAGGGCTGCGGTCGCAGACACCGCCTCGGCGCTCGGATCACGGACCCGGTCGGCAGCGGAGCCGGTCACCGCGGTGCCGGTGACTGCGACGGCGGCGAGGATGGTCGATCCGAGCAGGCGCGGCGCCCAGCGCAGTGCGAGCGCCGAGACCCACGAGCGCACTCGGCCGTGCGGGAGGATCCGCAGCGCGAGACCGAGCAGGGAGATGAGGCCGAGCCGGGCGAACGCAGCGGCGGCCGTGGTGACGAGCACGAGGATGACGAGGTCGCTCGCTCCGAGCGGCCGCTCGAGCAGGACCCACAGGGACACCGACGACCCGAGCAGAGCGAGCCAGGTGATGGCACAGAGCGCAAGAAGAAACATGTCGAACATCCTTGATAGGTGATGTTCGACTATATTGACGTTTGATGAAGTTTGATGTCAACAGTCCCGGGATAACTACTCCGCTGTAGTTTCGTCGTCGGCTCTTGCGCGGTGCGACCGCCTCGGGCAAGCTTCACCGTATGGATGAGCGCATCGATGCCTTCCTCGACGACCTCGAAGCCATGCACGCATGGCAGCAGCGTCACGCCCGTCGGGGCGAACTCGCCGATGAGCTCGCCTCCCATGCCGCCGAGCGCACGCTCCTCGAGCGTCTGCGCGGAGCGCTCGGACACGAGATCCGGGTCTCGACCGACAGCCGCGAGATCACGGGGAGGCTGACGTCCCTCGGGGCGGGGATCATCGTCCTCACCGCCGCTGAGACGACGATCGTCTCACTGGCCGGCGTGTTCGAACTCCGAGTCGGCACCCGCAGGCATCGTCGGGATGAGGACGTCCTCGAGCGCCTCGGCATGGCCTCGGCTCTGCGTCGGCTCGCGGCGATGCACGAGGAGATCGCCATCGAACTCAGGGCCTCCCGCGGAACGGTCCGCGGGCACCTCGAGATGGTCGCCGCCGACTACGCCGAGATCGCCGGGCGGATCGTCCCGCTCGCACGCATCGCGGCGGTGCAGACGAAGGTGAACCCCTTTGCCTAGCGCGCGGCGGACGGGATCGATGAGCAGGCGGCCGAGCGGTCTGCGCGACGCGCGTGCGGCAGAGGCGCGGCGGAGCCCGGTGGGCCGTCTGACCGCACGGTCACTCGGAGCCGACCGACGGTCAGTCGTCGATGAGGCCGGCCTTGATCTCGTGCTCGGTCCTCTCGTACATCCGCTGGATGTAGGCCTCGATCTCGGCCTTCTCGACGCGCCACTGCCCGCGGCCGCCGACCTTGATGGCGCGGAGATCGCCGGTGCGCACGAGGGCACGGGCCTGAGCGATCGAGACATTGAGCAGCTCGGCCACATCGGTGAGCGGCAGGAAGCGGTTTTCGACGACCATGAGGGTTCTCCCAAGTTCCACGCGACGACTGATTTTACCGAAATCATTGCTTTGACCTCGTTTGGTGTTCGATACTATCACTCACAAGCAGTTCCTGTCATGGAAAATTCTGCCGAATCGGAGATGCAATGGAGCTCTCGAGACGCTTTCGCCCTCCCCGCTGGACCGATGCGCGCCTGCTCGTCGGTGCCGTCCTCGTCATCGCGGCGATCGTCGCGACCTATCTCCTCGTCGGGGCTGCGACGGCGACGACCAGGGTCTGGGCGAGTGCGGCGGCACTCGTCCCCGGTCAGGCGGTGAGCGCCGACGACCTCGTCGTCGCCGAGGTCAACCTCGCCGACGTCGGGGAGAAGTACCTTTCAGCAGAGACCGCGCTGCCTGCGGATACGAGCGTGCGCACGGTCATCGCCCCCGGCGAACTCGTCCCGGCCTCGGCGGTGGCGCCGATGGCCGAACTCGAGGGTCGGATCGTCGCGATCGACGTGCCCGGCTCGGTGCCCTCCGTCGTCGACACCGGCAGCCTCGTCGATGTGTGGGCACAGCCCGACTCCTCAGGGCTCGATGAGGCCGAGGCCGAACCGGAACAGCTCGTCAGCGCGGCCCCGGTCGCCCACATCACCCGAGACGTCGGCAGCTTCGGAGTCGGCGACGGGGCGCGGATCGAGGTGTTCGTCCCCACCGAGGCGCTGGCGCAGGTGCTGGCCGCACTCGACGGCGGCAGCGTCCTCTCCGTGGTCGGGGCGCCCGGAGCGGTGGGAGCGCCATGACCCAGGTGCTCCTCGCCGTCGACTTCGAATTCGACCTCATCCTCTTCGAACTCCTCAGCGACCTCGACGACGTCGACGTCGTCGCCCGACCCGCCGACGAGATCGAACTCCTCGCCCTGTGCCGCACCGGTGCCGCCGACATCGCGATCGTCGGGGAGTACTTCCCGGGTCTCGACGCGGAGGTCGTCGCCCAGATCGCTGCGACGGGCACGAAGGTGCTCGGCGTCGGCGCGGACACGGCAGCGCTCGGGCGTCTCGGCATCACCGCCTCCGTGCCGGCGACCGCCGATGAGGCCACCGTCGCCCGCGCGCTCGACGACGTCACCCGCAGCGCCATCGTCCCTCCCCGGCCGACGACTCCGCCGGGTCGGGCCCGGGCTGCCGGTCGGATCGTCACCGTGTGGGGGACCGGGTCGTCTCCCGGACGCACCCTCACGGCCGTCAACCTCGGCGATCATGCGGCCCGACGCGGGCACCGCTGCGTCATCGTCGATGCCGACACGGTGGGCGCGATGGTGGCGACGACGCTGGGCCTGACCGAGGAGTCCTCCCACCTGGCGAGCCTGTGCCGACTCACCGCGGAGAAGTCGCCGCCCACCGAGGTCGCAGCGGTGCCGCACGCCGTCGTCCGCGATGACCTCCACGTCGTCACGGGACTCACGCGACCCGAGCGCTGGCCGGAGGTGCGCGGTGCCGTGCTCCGGTCCGTCCTCACCGACCTCGCGGGACTCTACGACCTCGTCATCGTCGACGTCTCCGATCGGATCGACCCCGACGACGAGTTCGCCGATCCCTTCTACGACCGCCACTGCGCGACCCGGGCCGCCCTCGAGGCCGCCGACACCGTCGTCGTCCTCGCCGCAGGAGACCCCATCGGTCTGCAGAAGCTCGTGCGCCTCCTCGGCACCGACCGGGCCGAGGAGGTGCGGGAGCGGATGCGGATCGGAATCACGAAGGTGCGTGCCTCGGCGGTCGGGGCGCCCGCCCAGCGGCGGATCAGCGAAGCACTCGAACGGTTCGCCGGGCGGGCTCCCGACTTCGTCCTCAGCGACGACCGGGCGACGGTCGACGCCGCCCTGCTGGCGGGGCGGACGCTGCTCGAGGCGAATCCGCGGTCGGTGCTCTCCCGGGAGATCGGGGAGGCCGCCGCACTCCTGCTGCCGGCCCGCAGGCGGGTGCGCAGGCGCGAGCGTCTGCGCACACCCTAGGATGGGGGCATGGCCGTTCGCTGCTACATTCCCACGACCCTGGCCGCACTCGGCGCAGGTCTCACGGCGACGATCGCCGTCGCCCCGGATGCGACGGTCTCCGGGCTGCGCGCCGACGACATCGAGGAACGCGAGTTCGCCGCGATGGGCATCGCCGCCGCCCTGGCTGCCGTCGACGCACTCGGCGCCCAGCCGCCATCGCCGCGCGTCGTCGTCGCCTACGACGCGCCCGCCGCGGCGGCTCGTCAGCCGCTCGCCGAGGGCTTCGACCTCCTCACCCTCGAGGGAGTCGACATGGATGCGGTGGCGAGCTTCCACCTCGACGAGGCCGAGGTCTGGGACGAGGCACTGAGTGCCGGTGACATCGGGTCAGCCGAGGACCGCCTCGGCGAGTCCGATCTCCTCTGGTACGACCGCAGCGAACTCGACGACCTCCTGGGCGCCCGCGGCTGAGCCCACACAGCTGCGGGCGGGGCGCCTCAGCGCTCGGCGAGCCGCTCGAGCCGCTCCCTGAGCCGGGCCTCGAGGATGGGGACGAGGGCCTGCTCGATCATCGGACCGAAGAGCGGAACCGAGGAGCTGATCTCCGCCCGGATCGTCAGCGCCGTCCCCGTGCCCTGCGCGGTCAGGGAGATGAGGGCGTCGATCTCGACGGGCACGCCGGCCGCCCGGGCGGTCATCCTCACCTCAGCCGCGTCCCCGATGACGTCGCCGGGGACCATGTAGATCTCGACGAGCTCCGCTCCCGAGGGCAGCTGTGCGGCCAGCGTCGGCGGCAGCTCCCCTGCCGGAACCGCAGTCCGCACCGTCACCTCGGTGTCGGGATCGACCCGCTTGGTGCTCGCCTCCGAGCCGAGCGCCTCCCACGTCGCGGCATCGGCGAGGAGGGCGAGGAAATCGGTGAGTCCGATCGTGTAGTCGTGGCTGAGTGTGAGAGTTCGCATGGTCCCAGTCTGCCAGCAGGTCAGGCTCCCATCACGGCACGCTGACCGGCGTGCCTTTGTCGCCGATTGGGCATAGTGTTGGGGATGCCGGCCCGCAGACGAGCCGGCGACAATAATTGTGCGCTGATCGTAGAGGTGTAAAGGTGTCTCAGGTCTCATATTCGGACATTGCTGGAGAGTGGAGGAAGCAGAAGGGGCAGGGCGCCCCCGAGAATTTCATCGAAGCGTACTACCCCCGGTTCGAGCCGGGCACCGCCGAGGCTGGGGCGGAGGCTCTCGCGGCGGCGGCAGCGACCCACTACGCACTCGGCATCGACTATGACGGCACCACTCCCGCCATTCGGATCTACAACCCGTCGGTCGACTCACCGGAGTTCCTCGACAACCACACCGTGATCGCCATGGTGCTGCCCGACATGCCGCACCTCGTCTCGTCGATCGTCTCCGACCTCGCCGCGAGCGGGCGTGCCATCCGCCTCGTCCACCACCCGATCATCGCCGTCGACGGCCGCGGAGGCGACCTCACCGTGCTCTCACCCGCCGAGGCGCCCGCCGTCTCCGCGGACACCGCAGGCCTGCCGGTCATCAGCGAGGACGCCGCCGAGGCGGACGCCGACCACCCCGAACAGCAGTCGTGGATCCGGCTCGAGATCGACCGTCTCCCCGAGGAGGACTTCGCGGCCCTCGAGGATCAGCTGCGCAGCGTCCTCGACTACGTCGCCGCCGCTGCGCAGGACGCCACCGCGATGGCCGAGAAGGCGAAGTCGATCGCCGCCGAACTCCATGCCAAGCCGCCGCGTCCGGAGCTCGCCTCCGAGGCCGAAGCCGCCGCCGAGCTGCTCACCTGGCTCGACGGCCACTTCACGTTCCTCGGCTACCGCGAGTACGACTACCGCCACGACGCGGAGGCAAGCAGCCTCGAACCGATCGAGCACACGTCTCTGGGGATCTCGGCCCTGCGTCCGCTCGCGAAGTCCCCGCTGTCGAACGCCGTGGCCGAGAAGGCGCTCGAACCGCACGTCCTCGTGCTCACGAAGGCGAACTCGCGCTCCCGCGTCATCCGCGGATCGTTCATGGACTACATCGGGGTGAAGACCTTCGACGAGACCGGCGAGATCGTCGGCGAACGCCGCTTCGTCGGCGTGTTCAAGCCCGAGTTCTACAACGACAGCGTCCTCAACATCCCGGTCATCAACCGCAAGGTGCGCAAGATCCTCTCCGCGAGCGGGTTCCCCACCGGCTCGCACTCGGCCAACGAACTCCTCGGCATCCTCGAGACCTACCCGCGCGATGACCTCATGCACGAGGACACGCAGGACATCTTCGACGTCGTCATGCAGATCGTCGACATGCAGGAGCGCCGCCAGTCGCGCGTCTTCGTCCGCACCGACCCCTACCAGCGCTTCGTCTCCGTCATCCTCTACATGCCCCGCGACCTCTACGACACCGCGGCACGCGTGCGCGTCCAGGAGGTCCTGCGCCAGTTCTACAACGCCGAGAGCGTCGACTTCGACGTCCTCCTCACCGAGTCGGCGCTGGCCCGCATCCACTTCGTCGCCCGCGTCGCCCGCGACGCCGAACTGCCCCAGATCGATCCGGAGACCGTCGAGAAGCGCATCGTCGCCGCGGTGCGCTCGTGGTCCGAGGACGTCCACGCGTTCCTCGCTCCCGCCGAACGCGGGGACAGCGGGACGGCCCTGGCCCGTGCCGACCTGTGGTCGCGCTCCTTCCCGCCTGGATACGGGGAGTACCACACACCCGCCGACGCCGTCGCCGACGTCGCCCGCTTCGAGGCGATCGAATCCGGTGAGGGTCCGGCGGTGCGCCTCTACCGCCCCAACGACGTCGACGACGCGCCGATCCGCCTCGCCCTCTACCGCGACGGACGCGTGGGCCTGTCCGAGGTGCTGCCCTACCTCACGGCCTTCGGCGCGACCGTGCTCGACGAGCGGCCCTACGAGCTCGACCTCGCCGACGGCACCCATCGCTACATCTACGACTTCGGTCTGCGGTTCGACCGCGACCTCGACGACGCTGACTTCGACCGGGTCGCCGAGGCCTTCATCGCCGGGTGGGAGGGCCGCAAGGAGGCCGGAGTCTTCGACCGCCTCGTCGTCGCGGGACTCGACTGGCAGCACGTGACGATCATCCGGGCGCTGGGGAAGTACCTGCGCCAGGCCGGGTTCACCTACTCCGACGCCTATGTCGGCGAGGTCTACAGCGACAACCCGGAGATCTCCCGCCTCCTCGTCGACTACTTCTTCGCGAAGTTCGATCCGGACGCCGACGACGCCGGGCGCGACGCGGAGATGGCGAGGCTCGACGAAGCGATCGAGACCGCTCTCGGCGACGTCGCGAGCCTCGACGCCGACCGTGTGCTGCGGTCCTCCCTCGAGCTCCTGCGGGCCACCCTGCGGACGAACTACTTCCAGAACGCCTCGGGCGAGCTGCCGACGGCGCTCGTGCTCAAGATCCGTCCGACCGAGCTCAGCTTCGTCCCGAAGCCGAAGCCGGCGCTGGAGATGTGGGTGTACTCCCCGCAGGTCGAGGGCGTGCACCTGCGCTTCGGCACCGTCGCCCGCGGCGGCCTGCGCTGGTCGGACCGGCGAGACGACTTCCGCACCGAGGTCCTCGGCCTCGTCAAGGCACAGATGGTCAAGAACGCCCTCATCGTGCCCACGGGCGCCAAGGGCGGATTCTTCCCCAAGCAGCTGCCTCCGATGAGCGACAGGGATGCGTGGATGGCCGCAGGCCAGGCCGCCTACGAGGTCTTCATCGAAAGCCTCCTCGAAGTCGCCGACAACCTCGTCTACGCCTCCGACGGCACCCAGCAGGTCGTCCATCCCGACCGCGTCGTGCGCCATGACGGTGACGACTACTACCTCGTCGTCGCCGCCGACAAGGGCACCGCCCGCTTCTCCGACGTCGCCAACGCGATCGCCGAGCGCCGCGGCTTCTGGCTCGGCGATGCCTTCGCCTCCGGCGGTTCGGTCGGCTACGACCACAAGAAGATGGCGATCACCTCCCGCGGTGCGTGGAAGTCCGTCGAACGCCACTTCCGCGAGCTCGGCGTCAACACCGACGTCGACGACTTCACCGTCGTCGGCATCGGCGATATGAGCGGGGACGTCTTCGGCAACGGCATGCTCCGCAGCGAGCACATCCGCCTCGTCGCCGCCTTCGACCACCGCGACATCTTCATCGACCCGAACCCGGACGCCGCAGCGAGCTTCGTCGAGCGCCGTCGCCTCTTCGACCTGCCGCGCTCGAGCTGGCAGGATTACGACCGCGATCTCATCTCCGCAGGCGGCGGGGTCTACTCGCGGTCGGCGAAGTCGATCGACCTCAGCCCCGAGGCCGCCGCCGCCATCGGCGTCGAGCCCGGCAAGCGGAGCCCTGCCGAGCTCATGTCCGAGATCCTCGCCGCGCCGGTCGACCTGCTCTACAACGGCGGCATCGGCACGTACATCAAGTCCTCGGACGAGAGCCACGCCGACGTCGGCGACAAGTCGAACGACGCCATCCGGATCAACGGCGACGAGGTCAGGGCACGGGTCATCGGCGAGGGCGGCAACCTCGGCGTGACCCAGCTCGGACGCGTCGAAGCGGCACTGAACGGGGTCGCGATCAACACCGACGCCGTCGACAACTCCGCCGGCGTCGACAGCTCCGACCACGAGGTCAACATCAAGCTGCTGCTGCGCACCCTCCTGCAGAAGGGGGCGTTCGCCGCCGAGGACCGCGAGAAGGTGCTGCTCTCCTTCACCGACGACGTCGCCGAACGGGTGCTCGCGAACAACTACTCGCAGAACGTCCTCCTCGGCGAGGCCAGGTCGCAGACGGAGGCGATGTCGGGCACCTACGGCCGCATGCTCGCCTACCTCGAGAAGCACGCCGACCTCGACCGCCAGGTCGAGTTCCTGCCCAATGCCGAGGAGCTTGCGAAGCGCGAGTTCAGCTCGTACGTCTCCCCGGAGCTCGCGGTGCTGCTCGCGTACGCGAAGATGCACGCCGCCGATGAGATCCTCGACAGCGTCGTGCCCGATGAGGCCTGGATGCAGCGGGAGCTCGCAGGCTACTTCCCCGACGCTCTCGTCGAGCAGTACGGGGAGCTCATCCCCGAGCACCCGCTGCATCGGGAGATCGCCACGGCGAAGCTCGTCAACCGCATGGTCGACCGCGGCGGACTCACCTACGTCTACCGGATGCTCGAGGAGACTCCTGCCTCGGTGCCGCAGATCGCACGCGTCTTCGTCGTCGTCTCCGAGATCTTCGGCCTCGACGACTTCTTCGACGCGATCACCGCGCTCGACAACCAGGTGCCGACCGAGGTCCAGGTCCGGCTCCAGCACGACTACGTGCGGCTGCTCGACCGGTCCTCGCGCTGGCTCGTCCAGCAGGCCCCGGACACCCTCGACGTCGATTCGGGCATCGAGAACTACGGCAAGGTCGTCGCCGCCCTGCGCTCGCGTGTGCCCGACCTCGTCGACGGCTTCGACGCCGAGGCGATGCAGGCCAAGGCACAGGGCTACATCGACGACGGTGTGCCCGAGGAGCTCGCATGGCGCGCGGCTGCTCTGCTCGACGAGTTCGCCCTCCTCGACATCACCCAGCTCGCAGCGCGGACCAACGAGTCCGCCGAGGATGTCGCCGAGGTGTACTACGCCGTCAACGACATGTTCTCGGGTTCGCAGGTGCTCGCGCTCATCGGAGACCTCGACCGCTCCGACCGCTGGTCGGCGCTGGCCCGCGGTTCCCTGCGCGACGACTTCTACTCCGCGATCCTCTCGGTCGCCGGCTCCGTCATCGCGGCCACGGACTCGCCGATCTCGGGCAGCCCCGACGAACGTGCGAAGCAGCGGCTGAGCGAATGGCTCGAACGCAACGAGACGGTCGCCGCCCGCGTGCTCGAGACCATCGAGACCGTCCTCGCGCTGGAGACCGTCACGCAGGCGCCCCTGTCGGTGCTCCTGCGCATGATGCGCGGTGTGGTGCGGTCCTCGGCCTGGGAGTCCGAGCACAGCGCCTGATGATAGCGTTCGTCTCAGCGGGCTCGGGGTCGGACCCCGAGCCCGCTGACGATTCGCCGGACCGCTGACGAGGACCACCGAGAGGGACACCGTGCTCAACGAACAGCTCGCCGCCGAAGGCATCACCGACGAGGCCGATGTCGAGTACCTCCACCTCCTCGTGGGGGACTGGCAACTCATCGCCGATCTCTCCTTCGCCGACCTCGTGCTCTGGGTACCCTCGGCATCCGGGGCGTACACGGTCGTCGCGCATGCGCGGCCGACCACGGGCCCGACGCTGTTCAACCGGGACCTCCTCGGTGCTCGGGCGACGGGTCTGGAGAAGGACCTCCTCGGCGCCGCGGTGCGGTCGGGGGAGCTCGTGACCGAGGTCGCACCGGCGAAGTGCCTCGGCGTGGGCGTGGGCACCGAGGAGACCGAGGTGTGTGCGGAGGCGGTGCCGCTGGTCCGCCACGGGGAGACGATCGCGATCCTCGTCCGCTACTCGGAAGATCTGCGCCGGCGGGGTTCGTCACGTCTGGAGAAGCACTACCGTGAGGCAGCGATGGCTCTGCTCACGATGATCGCGCAGGGGGCGTTCCCCGACCGTGAGGCGCCGAGCGGAGTCCGCCACGGCGAACCGCGGGTCGGTGACGGCATCTTCGTCCTCGACCGTGACTCACGCGTCCAGTACGCCTCCCCGAACGCGGTCTCGCTCATGCACCGTCTCGGGCACGGGGGCGAGATCGAGGGCGCTTACCTCGCCGAGGTGGTCTCGACTCTGAGCACGGAGCTCCGACAGGTCGACGAGACGCTGCCGCTCGTGCTCACCGGCCGCGCGCCCTGGCGCACCGAGCTCGAGGTCGGGCGCACAAGCGTGTCGCTGCGGGCGATCCCGCTCACCGACGACGGGCAGCGGACCGGGGCGATCGTGCTCGCCCGCGACGTCTCGGAGATCAGGCGGCGCAAGCGCGAGCTGCTCTCCCGCGACGCGATGATCAAGGAGATGCACCATCGGGTGAAGAACAACCTGCAGACGGTCTCCGCGCTGCTGCGCCTGCAGACGAGGCGCATCGACAACCCTGCCGCGAAGGCTGCGCTGTCGGAGGCGATGCGGAGGGTCTCGATCATCGCCGTCGTCCACGATGTGCTCAGTCAGGGAGTGGAATCGGAGGTCGACTTCGACGAGGTCGTCGACAAGGGGCTTCGGCTCACCCCGGAGCTGACGAGTCCGCTCGTCCAGGTCAGCCTCCAGCGACGCGGCAGCTTCGGGACGATCTCCTCAGCCGATGCGACCTCCCTGGCGCTGGCCATCACCGAGCTCATCACCAACGCCATCGAGCATGGCTTCCCGCTCGAGAAGCAGGAGAGCCTCGGACCGGGGGAGACCCTCGAAGGGCACGTGTGGGTCATCCCCGAACGCGACGGGGACCACCTCCATGTCACGATCGCCGACGACGGGGTCGGACTCGGTGACGCGCAGAGCCCGGGCAACGGTCTGGGCACGCAGATCGTGCGGACTCTCGTCTCCGCGGACCTCGCCGGTTCGATCCAGTGGCGGGAGCGCGACGGCGGCGGCACCGAGGCGATCCTCGACGTGCCGCTGCGTCCCGACTCGTACGACTGAGCACGCGCAGGCCCGAATCATCCACTCATGGGCCGTCCTGCACCGAGCGCCCGCTGCGCCATCCCGCACCCGTAGCGCAGAATCATCCACGTGCACGGGGAGGTTGTGTCGCTGCGCCGCTGAGGTGCTGGGCTGCGCGTGCGGTGTGGCGCTGCGGGTATGTCGTGGCGCCACGCGTGCGATGTGCAGACGCGCGTGCGGTGTGGCGCGAAGAGTGCGGTGTGCTCGGGCGGTTGTGCCGTCGCGGCAGGCGTGCGGACATGACAGAGTCCCCAGCTCCGATCACGGTGATCGCGGTCGAAGCAGGGGACTCTGACGAAGAATGGGGGTGCGGGTTCCGCGCGGTCAGCCTGCGCGACGTGCCCGGGCGGCCCGGCGCTTGAGCGCGCGGCGCTCGTCTTCACTCAGTCCGCCCCAGACGCCCGCATCCTGTCCGGATTCGAGTGCCCACTGGAGGCAGGTCTCGGCCACTTCGCAGCGACGGCACACAGTCTTGGCCTCTTCGATCTGAAGCAGGGCTGGTCCCGTGTTCCCGATGGGGAAGAACAGTTCCGGATCCTCATTGAGGCACGCTGCACGGTGTCGCCAATCCATGGTGACCTTTCGACGGAGATGGGTGAAACCTGGTGTGCGCGCACGTCAACAGAGGCGCGCTCACTCTCACAGTCAAGGTTCACATAACCGTTTTGGGCACACAAGAGTCTGGCAGTGTGAAGTTTCTGACAAATATTCTGCCCATTCTCCTGCTATGGGGTCCTCGACGCAAATCCGTCCATCGCGCGTCTCACTCTGCAGAAGCCGGGTGTCCTCGAAGTGAATGGCACCCGCCGCAGACATGAAGTCGAGGACCCGCGTGACGCGCGCGGTGCGGCCGGGAATCCGACCGCCGGGACGCCGCCGACGGGGTGGGTAGACTGACAGCGGTGACGGTCCCATCCCGTGGTCCGGCACCGCGCCGAGTGAGCCGGTGCGCACGACGTCGTGCGCTCTCGCCGACGAGGCCCGGCACCCGAGAGCGCGAGCACAGAACACTCACACGAGGACGAGAGAACCGATGGAGGACTCATGACGGATTCGCAGGCACGCATCATCTCGGTCGGAGGGCACACCCCGCAGATCGATCCCGGAGCATTCGTCGCAGCCGGAGCCACCCTTGTCGGCGACGTCCACGTGAAGCGGGGCGCCGGCATCTTCTACGGCTGCGTGCTCCGGGCCGAGAAGGCGCCGATCACGATCGGCGAGGACTCGAACGTCCAGGACAACACCGTCATGCACACCGACGAGGGCAAACCCGTCGTCATCGGCAAGCGGGTGTCGATCGGCCACCAGGCCCTCGTCCACGGCGCGAGAGTCGACGACGACGTCCTCATCGGCATGCACGCGACCGTCCTCAACGACGCCCACATCGGAACCGAATCCCTCATCGCCGCCGGCACCGTCGTGCTCGAGGGCACCGACATCCCACCTCGCTCGCTCGTCGCCGGCGTCCCCGGCAAGGTGCGCCGGGCGATGAGCGACGACGCGGTCGAGAAGGTCCGGGCGAACGCACAGTCCTACGTCACCCTCTCCGCCCTCCACCGCGACACCGCCGAGGTTGTCGATTTCGCCGAGGCGACCGCCGCCGGTGCGGGATCGGCCGCCGGGTCCGACGCCGCCGAGGGGACCGAGGCCTGAGCCTCACCGCGAGGGTGCTCGTCGGCACCGCCCAGGAGCACCCGGAGTGCTCATTCGCCCAGGCCCCGGCGATTTGAGAGGATTGAGCCGTGAACGAAGAATTTGAATCCGCAGCAGATCGCGTCGTCGTCATCGGCGGAGGCCCCGGCGGCTACGAAGCCGCTCTCGCCGCCGCCCAGCTCGGCGCCGACGTCATGCTCATCGAACGCAATCGCTGCGGCGGTGCCGCCGTCGTCACCGACGTCGTGCCCTCGAAGTCCCTCATCGCCACGGCGGAGATGATGGATGAGATCACGCGCTCGGCGAGCCTCGGCATCCGGATCACCGCCGCCGACGACGACCACGAGGAGACCCCCGACCACGACCGGGTGGTCGCGGACCTCAAAGCCGTCAATGAGCGCATCCTCTCCCTCGCCGACGCTCAGGCCGACGACATCCACGACGGGCTCATCCGCGCCGGCGTCAAGGTCATCAAGGGCAGCGCGAAGCTCGTCGACCGCGACCGGGTGGAAGTCGTCGAGAAGAACGGGACCGAGTACACGCTGCGCGCCTCGACGATCCTGCTCGCCGTCGGCGCCCACCCCCGCGAACTCGACACCGCGAAGCCCGACGGCGAGCGGATCCTCTCGTGGACGCAGCTCTACGAACTCGAAGAGCTGCCCGAACACCTCATCGTCGTCGGCTCCGGTGTCACGGGTGCCGAGTTCGCCTCGGCGTATCGCGCGCTCGGAGCGAACGTCACCCTCGTCTCCTCGCGCGAGAAGGTCCTGCCAGGGCAGGACGAGGACGCCGCAGACGTCCTCGAGTCCGTCTTCCGCGCCAAGGGCATGAACGTTCTCTCCCGCTCCCGTGCCGAATCGGTCAAGCGCACCGAGAACGGGGTCGAAGTCACTCTCGCCGACGGCCGCCGGGTCGAAGGTTCGCACTGCCTCATGGCCGTCGGCTCGATCCCCAATACCGCCGACCTCGGACTCGAAGCCGCCGGGGTCAAGGTCAGCGAGTCGGGACACATCGTCGTCGACGGCGTCTCCCGCACCTCGCGTCCGGGCATCTATGCCGCGGGCGACTGCACCGGCGTCCTCCCGCTCGCCTCGGTCGCGGCGATGCAGGGCCGGATCGCGATGTCGCACGCTCTCGGCGATGCCGTGCAGCCGCTCAAGCTGCGCAATGTCGCCTCGAACGTCTTCACCGCTCCAGAGATCGCGACCGTCGGCTTCACACAGCAGAACTACCGCGAGAACCCCACGGACATCGACACCGTCATGCTCCCGCTCGACACGAACCCGAGGGCGAAGATGCTCGGCATCGAGGACGGCTTCGTCAAGATCTTCGCCCGGCGCGGCTCCGGATCGATCCTCGGCGGCGTCGTCGTCGGCCCGCGCGCCAGTGAACTCATCCTCCCCATCACCATAGCCGTGGAGAACCGCCTCACTGTCGACCAGCTCTCGGCCTCCTTCGTCGTCTATCCCTCGCTCAGCGGCTCGCTGACCGAGGCATCGCGCCGACTCCACCGGCACCTCTAGGGAATTTCCCTCCCGCAGCTGTCGATTTCGCCCTCCCCGATACGTCAGAGTGGTGTCAGGCACCTCCGCCCGACATCGATAGGCTCCCGCCAGGAGCCTCGGACCAAGGGAGAGAGACATGAAGTACGCACTGCTGCTCATGGGCAACGTCACCGACGCCGACTGCGGCGAGGACGGCGGTCCCGACCCGGCCGAGTTCATGGCCTTCGACAAGGAGATCACCGACGCGGGCATCGTCGTCGGCGGCTTCGCCCTCGACGGACCCGAACACGGGGTGCGGGTCAGCGACTCCGTCGTCACCTCCGGGCCGTTCGCCGAATCCGGCGAATTCGTCGGCGGCAGCTACGTCATCGAGGTCCCGACGATCGACGACGCGATCGCCTGGGCGAAGCGGAGCCCCGGATCGCGCGCCGGGCACATCGAGATCGGGCCGGTCGCCGACTACTGATGGACACCGCCGGGACGGACGCCGCCCTGGTGCTCACCGCCATCGGGCGCGAGGACCACGGGCGGCTGCTCGCCGCTCTCGCGACGAAGTTCCACGACCTCGACCTCGCAGAGGAGGCTCTGGCCGATGCCATGGTCCGTGCCGTCGAGTCCTGGCCGGCCCGCGGCGTCCCACAGCGTCCACAGGCGTGGCTGATGACGACGGCGAAGAACCGCGCGATCGACCTCATCCGCACCGATGCGACCCGCGCACGCAGCCTTGCCCGCCTCCGGATCGAGGACGAGACCCAGCCGGGGGACCACGAGGACCACGCCGACCGCCTCGGCGAGGCCCTGAGCTCAGTCGACATCCCCGACGAACGGCTGGGGCTCTTCTTCACGTGCGCCCATCCCACTCTGCGCGAGGGCGAGAGGATCGTGCTCATCCTTCGCTTCCTCGCCGGCTGGACCACCGCCGAGGTGGCGGCGGCCTTCCTCGTCGACACGACGGCGATGCAGCAGCGGATCGTGCGCGCGAAGAAGCGGATCACAGCCACCGGCATCCCCTTCGGCCGACCCGGACCCACCGAGCTCGAGGAGCGCCTGCCGGGGGTGCTCCGCGCCGTCTACCTCGTCTTCACCCAGGGATTCACCGCCTCGACCGGTCCGTCCCATGCCCGCGTCGACGTCCAGGAGGAGGCGATCGGGCTCAGCCGCCTCCTCGTGCGGCTCCTGCCCGAATCGACGGAGGCGCTCGGTCTCCTCGCTCTGCTACTGCTCACCCGAGCGCGGGCGGCGGCGCGGATCGCCGCCGACGGTTCGCCGATCCCGCTGTCCGAGCAGGATCGGGCCGACTGGAACTCCACCCTCATCGCCGAGGGGCTCGGTCTCGCGCGGACCGCGGCCGGTCGCCCGGGCGCCGGGCCGTACACGGTGCAGGCGGCGATCGCCGCCCTCCACGCAGAGGCTGCCACCTACGAAGACACCGACTGGGCCCAGATCCTCGTCCTCTACCGGATGCTTGTCAGGCTCGACCCCTCCCCGGTCGTCGCCCTCAACCTCGCCGTGGTCCGCGGGCGGGTCGACGGTCCCGGCGCGGCGCTGACCGCCCTCGACGCCCTCGCCTCAGAACCCCGGCTGCGCCGTCACCGGCCGTTCCACATCGCACGGGCGATCACCCTGCGCGAGCTCGGTCGCGACGCCGACGCCGAAGAGGCATTCAACGAGGCCCTCGAGTGCCCGGGCAACGACGCCGAGTCCGAATACATCGGTGCCCGGATCACCGACCTGCGTCGGTGATCCGGGCAGCGGGGCAGAGACCGGGTCTCAGGCGGCGAAGCGGATGATCGGCTCACCCGACTTCACAGCGGTGCCCGCGTCGACGAGGACCTCGGAGACCGTGCCCGAGTGGCCGGCCTTGAGGGGCTGTTCCATCTTCATCGCCTCGATGACGGCGAGCGTGTCACCGGCTTCGACGACGTCGCCGGCGGACACGGCGACCGAGACGATCGTGCCCTGCATCGGGGCGTTGAGCGCATTCGACTCGTCGGCGAGCTGAGCGCCCTTGCGGCGGAGGTTGCGCTTGCGGCGCGGCACGCTCGGGCTCGGCACATGTCCGAGGTCGGAGATGACGTCCTTGGGAACCGAGACCGTCATCCGTCGACCGTCGACCTCGACGACGACACTGAAGCTGTCAGCAGAGGTGCTCATGTGATCTCCTGTGTTCGGTGTGGCGAGCGGGTTGACGAACGCGGTTTCAAGCCAGTTGGTCCACACGTCGAAGTCCCCGGCGAAGGCCGGTTCGGAGACGAGGACGCGGTGCAGCGGCAGCAGCGTCGAGACGCCGTCGATGCGGTATTCGGCAAGCGCCCGCCGGGACCGGGCCAGTGCCTGATCGCGATCGGCGCCGGTGATGATGAGCTTCGCGAGCATCGGGTCGAAGTCGGTGCCGACGACGCTGCCCTCGCCGATGCCCGAATCGAGCCGCACACCGGGTCCGGCCGGTGCCCGGTAGTTCTTCACGGTGCCGGTGGCGGGGAAGAAGGTCGTGGGATCCTCGGCGTTGATGCGGAACTGGATGGAGTGTCCGCGGACGGCGGGGAAGGCATCGGGCAGGCGTTCGCCCGAGGCGATGCGCAGCTGCCAGCCGACGAGATCGACTCCCGTGACCTCCTCGGTGACGGTGTGCTCGACCTGGATGCGGGCGTTGGCCTCCATGAAGATGATCGTGCCGTCGGTGCCGAGGAGGAACTCGCAGGTGGCGGCACCCACGTAGCCGACGTGGGCGAGGACGCGGATCGAGGCCTCGGTGACGATGCGCTCCTGCTCCTCGGTGAGGAACGGGGCCGGCGCCTCTTCGACGATCTTCTGGTTGCGGCGCTGGAGCGTGCAGTCACGGGTCGAGAGGACGCGGACATTGCCGAACGAGTCGGCCAGGCACTGGGTCTCGATGTGGCGCGGGTGGACGATCTGCTTCTCGATGAGGCATTCGCCGCGACCGAAGGCGGCGAGTGCCTCCCGGGTCGCGGCCGCGTAGGCGGTCTCGAGGTCGTCAGCGCTTGCGCAGGCGCGGAAGCCGCGGCCGCCGCCGCCGTGGACGGCCTTGATGACGACGGGGTAGCCGATGCGCTCGGCGACCTCGGCGGCTTCGGCGAGATCGGCGACGGCGCCGTCGGAGCCGGGTGCGACCGGGGCGGAGACCGCCTCGGCGACCTCACGGGCACCGGACTTGTCGCCGAGGAGTTCGATGGCAGCCGGGGGAGGCCCGACCCAGGTGAGCCCGGCGTCGATGACGGCCTGGGCGAAGAGGGCGTTCTCGGCGAGGTAGCCGTAGCCGGGGTGGATGGCGTCGGCCCCGGAGCGCTTGGCAAGGGCGAGGATCTTGTCGATGTCGAGGTAGGTCTCCCCAGCGCCGGTGCCCTCGAGCAGCCAGGCGTCATCGGCGAGCGAGACGAACTCGGCGTCCGCATCGGCTCGGGTGTAGACGGCGATCGCCTTGAGTCCCAGATCGTGGGCCGCCCGGATGATGCGCAGGGCGATCTCACCGCGATTGGCGATGAGGATGCGGCGCACTGGGGCCGTGGGGACGTGCGTGGACAGCGATGCGGTCGTCTCGTCGGGGAGGACTGTGGTCATGGCGCTCCTTTTGTATGATCACAGATCAATTTAGGGATTGCCGCCAACTCTTTGTAGGCCACCGATAAAAACCTGAGCGCAAAACTTCAAGGTGTTCGGGCGTGTCCGCTCGACCTGTCCGAGTCTAACCCCGGGAGGACCAGAGATCGGGCCAGAAGAGGCCCATGTCCTGCGCGAGTTCCCTCACAACGGGCAGGCTGAGCCCGAGCACGGTGAGATGGTCGCCGTCGAGCCGCTCGACGAACGCTCCGCCGTACCCGTCGATCGTCAGTGCCCCGGCGACGTGGAACGGCTCTTCGGTGGCGATGTAGGCCTCGAGCTCGGCAGGGGTGGGGGTGCCGATGAGCACGGCGGTCGACGAGCGGCGCGAGCGCAGGTCGCGGGCCGCGAAGCGCTCAGCGGTCGTTGCCCGCTCGAGCAGGGCGAGCGTGTGCCCGGAGTGCAGCGTCGTCCACGCCCCCGCCATGTCCGCCCAGATCTCGCGGGTGCGTTCGGCAGTGCCCGGCTTCCCGATCGCCTGGCCGTTGTGCTCGAGGAGCGAATCGCCGGCGATGACGACGGCCGTGGCCGCCTCGCGCAGGGACTCGGGGAGATCGTCGGGCTCCATGCCTTCGATGCGGTCGAGAACGGCCTGCGCCTTGGCCGCAGAGAGCGCGGTGGTGAGGTCGCCGACGGACCCGGTGAACGTCTCCTCGATCGCGTGCTCATCGACCTCGGAGACGATGACGGTGGGATCGATGCCCGAGGCCGTGAGGATCTCGCGCCTCGACGGTGACTGCGAGGCGAGGACGACGGGGATCACCGGTCGGACCCTCCTGCTTCGGCGGGGCTCGCTTGGGCGGGTGTCGCGGCGTCGGCCGGAGCGTTTGCGGCATCGGTCGGGGTGTCCGCAGCCTCGGCGTCCGCGGACGCCTCGCGCGTGTCGTCGGGGATGTCATGGGCGCGGTCGACGGCGATGCGGGCGTCGATGCGTTCGGCGATGGCCGCGAGCACGGTCGAGGCGAGCTGTGCGTAGCCGAGAGCGCTGGGGAAGCGCCCGGATTCGTTGAGCAGCGATTTCCGGGTCGTTCCGGTCAGTGATCCGGTCGCCTGCAGCGGCACCGCTCGCGCCGCGAGCGCGGCGAGCCACTGCGATCCTGCGAGGACACGTGAGGAGCGGCGGAGCACCGTTTTCAGCGGGTCGCGCAGACCCGGCAGCCCGCCGAGGTTGGGGCAGACGAGGACGAAGACCGTGTACCGACCTTCGCGCTGGAGGCGGTTGATCGCCTGGTTGAGGGCCGGGATGCCGATGGGTCCGTGGATGGGGTGGATGACGTCGCCGGTGCCGATCGAGATGATCGCGAACCGACGCTGAACGGACCGTGGCGAGTCGGACCCCTGGCGGGAGAGACGAGTCGAGCGCAGGGTCTCAACGACCTGTGCCGCGAGATCGTCGGAGAGCGCCGACGGCCGCGCCGTCGACTCGACGCGCACCGAGGTGCCGAGCAGTCGCGCGAGCCCGCGGGCGATGAGCATGGCCGGGGCGTCGTGGGGATCGTCGATGCCGATCCCGCACACCCACGAATCGCCGATGACGGCCAGGGTCGCCGGATCATCGTCACCGGTGGCCGGACCGGCGTCGGCTGCGGTGCCGGCGGGTGGGGGCACCACCTCGGCGATGGAGGGGAAGGGACGGTCGGTGTCGTCGTCGAACCCCCGTCGCAGGGACGAGGCCTGGTGCCGGAGCAGGCCTGCCGCCGACGCTCCGATTCCGACAGCTGTGCCTGTCATGGTGGCGACGGCGTAGAGCATGCGCTTTCCCACAAGAATCACCCTCCCTCTCCGGTCATCATTCCACCTGCGGTGCGTGGAGACCAACTATTGTTGGAGCATGTCAGAGAACGAGAACACGCCATCACAGTACCGGCTGCGCGGCGCCTGGACGTCGAAGCGACGGGGCGAGAGCGCAGGCCGACCCGACCGCGATGAAGGCCACGCGGGAGAGATCAGCCCCGAGGCGATCGCCCATTCCCGCGTCGAGGCCGGATCCGAGCCCTACGTCTCCCCGGGACTGCGCGTCGCCGCAGCCTGGTCGTGGCGTTCGATCGTCGTCCTCATCGGGATCGGCGTCGGATTCTGGCTGCTCTCGAAGGTCTGGCATGTCCTCCTGCCCGTCCTCATCGCCCTTCTCCTCGCCGCCCTCCTCGGCCCGCTGACCGGATGGTTCGTGAAGAAGGGGATGCCGCGGGTGCTCGCGACGATCATCGCCTTCTTCGGGTTCATCATCCTCGTCGCCGGGCTCTTCACCCTCGTCGGCCAGCAGATCTACTCGGGGATGCCCGACCTCGTCACGCAGGTCATGGCCGGCTTCTCGAGCATCAGCGACTGGCTCTCGCAGAACCCGTTCGGCATCGACTCGCGGACGATCTCGGGCTACATCAACGACGGCATCGAATCGGCGACGCAGTTCCTCCAGTCCAACAGCTCGGAGCTGCTCGGCGGTGCGCTGCAGGCGACCTCCTCGGTCGGATCCTTCCTCGCCGGCCTGCTCCTGTGCCTGTTCACGACGTTCTTCTTCCTCTACGACGGCAAGCGGATCTTCCGCTGGGTGATGAACCTCCTCCCGCTGCCCGCCCAGCCCGTGGCGATCGGTGCCGCTCAGCGCGGATGGACGACGCTCACGCAGTACGTGCGGGTGCAGATCCTCGTCGCCGGCGTCGACGCGATCGGCATCGGCATCGGTGCGGCGATCCTCGGGATCCCGCTCGTCCTCCCGCTCACCCTGCTCGTCTTCCTCTCCTCGTTCATCCCGATCGTCGGCGCCATCGCCTCGGGTGTCGTCGCCGTCGTCGTCGCGCTCGTCTCCAACGGGCCGGTCGCCGCGATCATCATGCTCGCCGTCGTCATCGGCGTCCAGCAGCTCGAAGGTCACGTCCTCCAGCCGTTCCTCATGGGCAAGGCCGTCTCCGTCCACCCGCTCGCCGTCGTCCTCGCCGTCGCTGCCGGCGGCTTCCTCTTCGGCATCGTCGGTGCGCTCTTCGCGGTTCCGGCGATCGCGGTGCTCAACACGGTCGTCACCTACATCGTCCACGCGAACGGCCCTCGCGGCGGATCCGCGCCGCCGGAGGCCACGGAGGCGGACACGGAGGCGGGAGCGGTCCTCGACGAAGCGGAGGACAGGCTCGCCGAGGCGATCCACGACTCCGCGCAGGAGCGCGGTTCCGCGTCGGGCCCCGGAGAGGGCGCCGCTGACAGTGACCCCTCGAGTGGCGCGGTCGATGGCGGCCGCGATTCGGGCGACCAGCCGCGCCCGCGGCGGTCCTGACCGACCTCGACGAGGCAACCGCTCGGTTCTGATCCGTGCGCGCTGGATCGGACCAGCGCGTACGGTCTCAGACCGAGCGGTTGTCGTTCAGTTCTGCGGACAGGAACAGAGACCGCGCACTGCGACCACTGCGCGCAGAGAGAAGACCGGAGGGCGGGTGCAGTGTGCACCCGCCCTCCGGTCTGTGTGCGTCGGGGTCGGCACCCGACTGCTGAGGTCGACTCAGCCCGAGAACGCCTCGATCTTCGTCACCTCGACGGCGATCTCCTTGCCGTTGGGAGCTTCGTAGCTCGTCTTGTCCCCGACGGAGGTGCCGAGCACGGCCGCGCCGAGCGGCGACTTCTCCGAGAACACGTCGATGTCGGAGTCGCCGGCAATCTCACGGCTGCCGAGCAGGAAGCGCATCTCGTTGCCCGCGACCTTCGCCGTGACGACGGATCCGGGGGAGACGGTCTTGCCGTCGCTCTCGCTCGATCCGACCTTCGCCGAGCGCAGGAGCTGTTCGAGCTGGCGGATGCGAACCTCCTGCTTGCCCTGCTCCTCGCGTGCCGCGTGGTAGCCGCCGTTCTCCTTCAAGTCACCCTCGTCGCGGGCGGCTTCGATTTTCTCAGCAATCTCTGCACGTCCCGGTCCGGAGAGGTGTTCAAGTTCCTTCGACAGGCGGTCGAAGGCTTCCTGGGTCAACCATGTCTCTTCCTGGGTGACATCCTCGGTCATGACTTCTCCTTCTTCGGTTCGGTGCACTGACGGCATGTCAGGCAACGAAAAACCGGGCGTGGGGTACGCCCGGGTGGTGAATGAAACTACATTCTAACCCATCTGGGCAGGATTTCGATGATCTGGGTCACGATTCGGACAGCGGTTCGCTGTTCTGCACACACCGGTCGCCGTCTGGGAGGACGCGCGCCGTCCGCGCCAGGGGCTCGAAAAGGCACCTTGCGCGGACGCGGCAGTCGGTCGGGTGCCGAGGAGGCAAGCGGATTTGCATTCTGCCGGGGTGTGCCTCGGGCGGGGTGTGCCTCACGCAGGTGAGGGCACCCGCCTCACTCGAACCAGCAGGCGTCGGCGTGCCCCGAGGCGGCGAGCTGTGTGGTCGCGACCTCGACGGTGAGTCCCTGGGCCGAAGTGGGGTCGGCCTGTGGGTCGGCGGGGAGGCTGACCTCCGTGAAGCCGACGATCGCCTCGTTGCTGTTGGTGGCCTGGACGATGCAGTGGACGCTGCGCTCACGGTCGGGGTAGATCCCCACGCTCACCGTCGTGCTCGCCGAGTCGTTGACCGTGTAGCCGAGCGTCTTGGGGTCGGTCGGAGTCGTCGACGGCTGGAACGCGAAGATGCCGATGACGACGACGGTGACGGCGATGGCGGCTGCGGCGAGGTAAGTCGCCCTGCGGCTGAGGCGGCGTCGCGGGGTGCGGGCGCGCCCGTATCGGTCGCCCTGCGGTTCTGCGGCTGTAACCTCAGTCATTGAATTCCTCATCTGTCGCCTTCGCGCACTAACCTAGAGTAGTCGATCCGTGTGCGGCGATCCTGCTCAGGCACGGACAGAGTGAGGAACGGCTCACAGCCGAACCGAGAGGGGACCATCGAGACATGTCTGCGCTTCCATACGATGGGCTGCGACTGCTGGCCGTCCACGCGCACCCTGACGACGAGTCGTCGAAGGGCGCGGCCACGAGTGCGAAGTACGCTGACCTCGGCGCGCGTGTCCTCATCGCCACGATGACCGGCGGCGAGGCCGGAGACATCCTCAACCCGGCTCTCCTCCAGTCTCCGAAGGCCTCCCGGGACATCGCCGGCCTCCGCCGTGAGGAGATGGCGGCGGCGGCCTCGGCGCTCGGGGCCGAGCACGTCTGGGTCGGTCACGTCGACTCGGGTCTGCCGGAGGGGGACTTCGACGAGGAGATCCCCGCCGGATGCTTCTACCGGGTGCCGACTGAGATCGCGATGCTCCCACTCGTCCACATCATCCGCCAGTTCCGTCCGCAGGTCGTGACCACCTACGACGAGCTCGGCGGTTACCCGCACCCCGATCACATCAAGAACCACGCCGTGACCATGGCAGCCGTCGCCGCAGCCGCCGATCCCGACGCGCATCCCGAACTCGGCGCCCCGTGGTCGGTGCAGAAGGTCTACTACAACCAGGATCTGTCGACGAAGAAGTGGATCACGATCCACGAGAAGATGCTCGAGGCCGGCCTCGAGTCTCCGTTCGCCGAGCACATCGACGACTTCCGCAAGCGCGCCGCCGAACGCCCCAACTGGCTCTCGACCCGCATCGACTGCCGCGGGTACTTCGACGCCCGCGATCGCGCGCTCCTCTCGCATGCGACGCAGATCGATCCCGAAGGCGGGTTCTTCTCCGCGTCCCGGCAGGCGGCGCGCACGTACTGGCCGACCGAGGAGTTCGAACTCGCGGTCGACGACACCGACCGTGAGCCGCTGAGACCGGGGGAGGACTTCCAAGAGTCCGATCTCTTCGCCGGCGTCCGCTTCGACGACGGTCGCCAGGTTCCCGCCGAGGGGATGCTGCCGTCCGCCTCGGACGCCGACGACCGTGAGGAGGAGAGCGCATGAGCCTCTCTGCCGTATCCGTGACGACCCTGCCGGCCCCCCTCTCGGTCCTCGCCGCGACGGAGACGCCGAGCGGGGGACCTGATCCCGACCTCGTCACCCCGGGAACGATCGGCTTCCTCACGACGTTCGCGATCGTCGTCGTGGCGATCTTCCTCATCCGCGACGCGCTCAAGCGGGTGCGGCGGGTGCGTGCGCGCTCGCGCGCCAGCGACGCCTACCCGATTCCGCTGCGCAAGTATGCCGTGCCCAACCAGTCGACGCTTTCCGGGGCTAACGCGCCGGAGGCCGTACGCGATGACGAGCCGGACACGGGGGCCGACCGTGGAGAGTCGCCCGCCGAGGCAGCCGACCGTGACAGCGCCGACGACGGTGAGAGGCCGGCGGGGGAGACCCCACGTCCTGAGGGCACCGACCGCAGCTGAGTCCGCCGAAGCCCCGAGCGAGTGAGCTCGGCGGCGCTCTCAGAGCCGCAGCCGGGACAGTCCGCTTCGTCTCGTCTCAGGTCGCGCCCTGTCCAGGGTGCGCCGTCTCAGTACGCGGCGACCGCCGCGACGAGCAGGGCCGCGAGATGGCAGCCGTAGCCGGCGATCGTGAGGATGTGGAAGATCTCGTGGAACCCGAGCCATTTCGGTGAGGGGTTCGGCCGTTTGATGCCGTAGATGACGGCTCCGGCGATGTAGCAGACTCCGCCGGCGACGACGAGGATGCCGACCGCGGGCAGAGTCGCCCAGATCTGCGGGATGTAGCCGACTCCGGCGATGCCGAAGCCGACGTAGATGGGAACGAAGAGCCACCTCGGCGCGGTGGTGAAGATCGTCCGGAACGCCACCCCGAGGGCTGCGGCACCCCAGAGGACGGACAGGAGCACGATCGCCTGCTGCGTGTCGAGCATGAGCACGGCCAGCGGAGTGTACGTGCCCGCGGTGATGAGGAAGATGTTCGCGTGGTCGAGACGGCGGAGGATGAGGCGAGCCTTGGTCCGCCAGCGGCCACGGTGGTAGACCGCCGAGGTGCCGAAGAGGAGCATGCCGGTGACCGCGAAGATCGAGGCTGCCAGCCGCGATTCGATCGTCGGGGAGATGATGACGAGGGCGAAGCCGCCGATCATCGCCAGCGGGAACGCACCGGCATGGAACCATCCCCGCAGCTTGGGTTTGACCTGGCCGGCGAGCTTGCCGAGCTCGCTGCGCAGCGCCGAGCGGCGGCGGGCGACGCGGAGGGGATAGCGGGGCTCCCGCGGCGGATTCGCAGGCTGATCGAGCGCGGGCGGGTCCGTGACGGGAGCATTCATGACCCCAATCTATCCGGGTCTCCTGGCAGCCGGGCCAACGGCTCATGTGGTGGTCATGTGCGTTCCGTGTCCGCGCCTTCGCGGCAGCCGCAGGTCAGCGCGCTCGGGGATAGTACTCTGTATGGTGTTCGACCGACCGGCGAGGAATGGGAATGAGGACGTCGTGGCACGACCGGTGAGCCTGCTCTACCGTCTCTACGAGCGGAGACTGCTGCGCGAGCTCGAGACCTCGGTGCCCGTCCCCAGGCATGTCGGTGTCATCACCGACGGCAACCGGCGGTGGGCGAAGGAGTTCGGAGCGACCACCGCCGACGGGCACCGTGCGGGAGCGGACAAGATCGTCGAGTTCCTCGGCTGGTGCCAGGAGGTCGACGTCGAGATCGTCACCCTCTATGTCCTCTCGAAGGAGAACCTCGCCCGCTCCGCCGACGAGGTCGCCGTGCTCATCGAGATCATCTCCGACATGGTCGAGCGGATCGCGAAGCTCGACGGCGTGTGGGTCCAGCTCGTCGGGGACCTCGAGATCCTCCCACCCGACCTGCGGCAGCGCCTGGAAGCGGCGAGCTGTTCGGGGGAGGGCGGAATGCGCGTCAACGTCGCCGTCGGCTACGGGGGGCGACAGGAGATCGTCAACGCGGTCAAATCGCTGCTGCGCACCCGGCAGGACGAGGGCACGGACCTCGAGACGATCATCGCCGAACTCTCACCAGAGCAGATCGGCGCCCACCTCTACACGAAGGGCCAGCCGGATCCCGACCTCATCATCCGCTCCTCAGGCGAGCAGCGACTCTCCGGGTTCCTCATGTGGCAGTCGGCGTACTCGGAGTTCTACTTCTGCGAAACGTACTGGCCCGACTTCCGACGCACGGACTTCCTCCGGGCAGTGCGCGACTACGGCCTGCGCCAGCGCCGTTTCGGACGGTAGCCGCGCATTCTCGCGAGGCGGTGGATCCGCGCTGCGTCTGTGAGTCCGATGCTCATGCGCGGCGGTGGGATCGTCACAGTCTCTCGGCGAGGAAGACCCATTCCCGTCCGATCCGGTCCGGTGCGTCCCTGATCTCGCGTACGGCGAAGCCCGCCTTCTCCAGCGCCGAGGCGATCTCCGCCTTCCCGTGGAACCGCAGTCGGGAGCGGGATCCGATGGTGTCGCTGGTGGCGGCGAAGCGGTAGAGGTGGGTGAAGGAGACGAAGGGCAGGTCGACCTGTCCGAGGACGAACGTCTCGGTGACCTCGCCGATGCCTTCGACCTCCAGGGTCTTCGGCTGCCGGTCCGCCCAGTCCGTCCACGGCTTCGTCTCGGGGATCCGGGACTCGAAGGCGAGGTGGCCGCCCCGTCGCAGCCCGCGGGCGCAGTCGGCGAAGACGCCGCGCAGCTCATCGAGGCCGAGGAAGACCTGGGCGACGTTGCCCGTCATCGTCACGAGGTCGGCGTCGATCGCGGGGATGTCGGCCGAGGTGCCCGACCGGAAGTCGACTGACAGGGACTCCTTCGCGGCGACCGCCTCGGCGAAGTCGATCGAGGCCTGGGCGGGATCGATCCCGATTACTCGGATCCCGGTCCGGGCCAGCCTGCGGGCGAAGACCCCGGTTCCGCACCCGAGGTCGATGACCGTGCCGGCACCGAGTTCCGCGGCGATCGCCTCATAAAGGTCGAGGTCGTCACGGGGGCCGTCGAAGGCATCGTAGACCGCGACGAGCTGGGGGTTGTCGAAGATCGCATCCGGCATACCGCGAAGCTAACACACGCGGTCACGTTCGGACCGCGGCCATTCATGCGAAGTTCACGACGCGACTTGCCCGAATGCGCGTGCCGCTGCGTGCCCACGGTGTGATCGGGGATAGGTTGGCAGTAGTTGGTCGACACCAACCCGGGGTCCGGGTGATGTCAGGACTCGGACCTCGGCGCTACGTACGCCACAGGGGTCCCCATGGCCGAAAAGGTCCACACATACGTCCTCGACACCTCGGTGCTTCTCTCGGATCCGGGAGCACTGCTGAGATTCGCCGAGCACAACATCGTCATCCCTCTCGTCGTGGTCTCCGAGCTGGAGGCCAAACGGCACCATCCTGAGCTCGGCTTCACCGCCCGCAAGGCACTGCACATCCTCGACGATTTCCGATCCGACTTCGACCGCCTCGACGAACCGATCCCCGTCGGCGAGGCAGGGGGCACGCTGCGGGTCGAACTCAACCACGTCGACGCGTCGACGATGCCCGTCGGGTTCGACCGGTCGGAGAACGACACCCGCATCCTCGCCGTCGCCCGCAACCTCGCGGCCGAGGGCCACGACGTCGTCGTCGTGACGAAGGACGTGCCGATGCGCGTCAAGGCCTCGGCGCTCGGCCTCCAGGCCGAGGAGTACCTCGCCGAGCTCGCGACTGATTCGGGGTTCACGGGGATGAGCGAACTCGCGCTCGGGGACGAGGAGATGTCGGAGTTCTACGATTCCGGGCGGATCACCACCGATGCCGTCGCCGACGAGGTCGTCAACACCGGGGTCGTCATCACCTCGCCGCGCGGGTCGGCCCTCGGGCGGGTGCGGGCGAACAACCAGGTCACACTCGTGCGGGGGGATCGTGACATCTTCGGAGTCCACGGTCGCTCGGCCGAACAGCGGGTGGCCATCGACATGCTCCTCGACGACGATCTCGGCATCGTCTCGCTGGGAGGTCGAGCCGGAACGGGGAAGTCCGCGCTCGCTCTCATGGCGGGACTGCAGAAGGTCCTCGAGGAGAACAAGCACTCGAAGATCATGGTCTTCCGCCCGCTCTACGCCGTGGGCGGCCAGAACCTCGGCTACCTGCCCGGCAGCGAGGGCGAGAAGATGAACCCGTGGGCGGAGGCGGTGTTCGACACGCTCAGCGCGCTCGTGAGCAAGAACGTCATCGACGAAGTGACCAACCGCGGCCTCCTCGAGGTGCTGCCGCTCACGCACATCCGCGGCCGCTCCCTCCACGATGCCTTCGTCATCGTCGACGAGGCGCAGTCGCTTGAGCGCAACGTCCTGCTCACGGTGCTCTCGCGCATCGGCATGAACTCGAAGGTCGTCCTCACCCACGACGTCGCCCAGCGCGACAATCTCCGAGTGGGACGCCACGACGGGATCGCCGCGGTGATCGAGAAGCTCAAGGGCCACGACCTCTTCTCGCATGTCACGCTCACCCGCTCGGAGCGTTCGGAGATCGCGGCGCTGGTCACCGACGTGCTCGAGGAGTTCGATCCGTTCCGGTCGTAAGGCCCGGCGGCCCCAGGATTGGGCGGTCCTGGGGCCGCCGGCCCAGCCCACTCCAGAAGCAGAAAGTGGTCACAGAACCGAGGAGTTCTCGCCGATTCGGGCGAAATCCCGCGGTTCTGTGACCACTTCTGTTTGCGCCGACGCCGCAGAGGCGGAGGAGCCCAGCCGAGGCGGAGGAGCCCCGCCGAGGCGGAGGGAGCACCCGGGCGCGGGTCCTACTTGTAGGAGCCGATCATCGTCGTGACGTCGAGGGCCTTGTCGAGGTCGGCCTCGGTGATCGATCCGTTCTCGACGAAGCCGAGGTCGATCGTCGCCTCCTTGACCGTCATCTTGTTGGCGACGGCGTGCTTGGCGATCTTCGCCGCCGCTTCGTAGCCGATGACCTTGTTCAGGGGCGTGACGATCGAGGGGCTCGCCTCGGCGAGGAAGCGGGCGCGCTCGACGTTCGCGGTGAGCCCGTCGATCATCTTCTCTGCCATCACCGTCGAGGCGTTGGCGAGCAGGCGGATCGACTCGAGGAGGTTCGAGGCCATGACGGGGATGCCGACGTTGAGTTCGAACGCGCCGTTCGTCGACGACAGCGCCACCGTGGTGTCGTTGCCGATGACCTGGGCTGCGACCTGGATCGTCGCCTCGCAGATGACCGGGTTGACCTTGCCGGGCATGATCGAGGAGCCGGGCTGGAGGTCGGGGATGGCGATCTCGCCGAGGCCGGTGTTCGGACCCGACCCCATCCACCGCAGGTCGTTGCAGATCTTCATGTAGCCGTAGGCGATCGTCCGCAGCTGGCCCGAGGCCTCGATGAGGCCGTCGCGGTTGGCCTGCGCCTCGAAGTGGTTGCGGGCCTCGGTGATCGGCAGGCCGGTCTCCTCGGCGAGGAGTTCGACGACGCGGGCGGAGAAGCCGTCAGGGGTGTTGATGCCCGTGCCGACGGCGGTGCCGCCCTGCGGGACCTCGGCGACGCGGGGGAGTGCCGACTCGATGCGCTCGATGCCGTAGCGGACCTGCGCGGCGTATCCGCCGAACTCCTGGCCGAGGGTGACCGGAGTGGCGTCCATGAGGTGCGTGCGACCGGACTTGACGACCGAGGCGAACTCCTCGGCCTTCTTCTCCAGCGAGGTCGCTAGGGTGTCCATGGCTGGGATGAGCGTGTCCACGAGTGCCTTCGTCACCGCGACATGGACCGAGGTGGGGAAGACGTCGTTCGACGACTGCGAGGCGTTGACGTGGTCGTTGGGGTGGACGCTGATGCCCTTGTCGGCGAGGGCCTTCGTCGCGAGCGAGGCGAGGACCTCGTTGGTGTTCATGTTCGACGAGGTGCCCGACCCGGTCTGGAAGACGTCGATCGGGAAGTCGGCATCGTACTTGCCGGCGATGACCTCGTCGGCGGCGTTCTGGATCGCTTCGGCACGGTCGGCGTCGAGGACTCCGAGTTCGAGGTTGGCCTTCGCCGCGGCCTTCTTCACCTGCGCGAGGGCGTGGATGTGGGCCGGTTCGAGGGTCTTGCCGGAGATCGGGAAGTTCTCGACGGCACGCTGCGTCTGCGCGCTGTAGAGGGCGTCCTTGGGGACCTTCACCTCTCCCATCGTGTCGTGTTCGATGCGAAACTCTTCGCTCATGCGTTGAACAGTCCTTTCGGTGATGAGTGTGCCCGCGTCTTCCGGCGAGTCCTCCCGCCGGATGCGCGGAACGGGTCAGGAGGCGAAGGTCGAGACCGCGGCCTCGTCGCCTCCGTACTGGGCGACGACGGTCGTGTGACCGTCGTGGAGCTGGTAGGTCATGCCGACGATGATGAGTCGGCCCTCCTCGACGGCGCGGGAGATCAGCGTCGAGAGCTGCATGATCTTCTCCACCGTGTCGATGGTGTTCTGGACGACGGTCTCGTTGACGGTGGTGCGGTTGTTCTTCCTGGCACGGGCGACCGTGGGCAGGATGCGGGCGACGACGTCGGAGATGAACCCGGGCGGGGTGTCGCCGGTGTCATAGGCGTTGTAGGCCGCCGTGACCGCACCGCAGCTGTCGTGGCCGAGGACGACGAGCAGAGGGGTGCCGAGGACCTCGACACCGTACTCGAGCGAACCCAGGGTGACGGGGTCGACGACCTGTCCGGCGTTGCGGACGACGAACATGTCGCCGAGGCCGACGTCGAAGATCATCTCGGCGGCGACGCGGGAGTCGGCGCAGCCGAAGAGGGAGACGAACGGAGTCTGGTCGGCACTGACCGCCTCACGGCGGGCAGTGTCCTGGTTGGGGTGTTGGGGCTCATCGCTGACGAAGCGGCGATTGCCCTCCTGCAAGCGCTTCCAAGCCTGGTTGGGCATTGCGTCCTGACCTGCTTCCGGTGGTGGATGGGGCGTCGTGCTCAGACGAGTCCGCGGCGGGCCGCCTCTTCGGCGGCCTCGACGTAGGAGTGGGTCTTCGCGGCCTGGTGCTCGGCGAAGACCGAACGGACCGTGCCGGACTTCGAGCGCATGACCAGCGAATGCGTGGTCACGTGCCCGCCCTGGAACTTCACGCCGTTGAGCAGGTCGCCCTGCGTGATGCCGGTGGCGACGAAGTAGCAGTTGTCGCCGGTGACGAGGTCGTCGGTGCCGAGCACCTGGTCGACGTCGAGTCCGGCCTTGGCCGCGGCGTCGCGTTCGCTGTCGTCCTGGGGCCACAGCCGGCCCTGGATGACTCCGCCGAGCGCCTTGATCGCACAGGCGGTGATGATGCCCTCGGGGGTACCGCCGATGCCCATGAGCATGTCGACCCCGGTGTCGGGGCGGCAGGCGGCGATCGCGCCGGCGACGTCGCCGTCGGTGATGAGGCGGATGCGGGCTCCGGCGGCGCGGATCGCGGCGATCGTCTCCTCGTGGCGGGGGCGGTCGAGGATCATCACGGTCACCGAGGCGGGATCCTTCGTTCCCTTGGCCTTGGCGACGCGGCGGATGTTCTCGGCGATCGGCAGGCGCAGGTCGACGGCGTCGGCGGCATCGGGGCCGGTGACGAGCTTCTCCATGTAGAACACGGCGGACGGATCGTACATTGCGCCGTCTTCGGTGACGGCCATGACGGAGATTGCGTTGGGCATGCCGAGGGCGGTGAGGCGGGTGCCGTCGATGGGGTCGACGGCGACGTCGCAGCGGGCGCCGCCGCCGTCGCCGACCTGTTCGCCGTTGAAGAGCATCGGCGCTTCGTCCTTCTCGCCCTCCCCGATGACGACGGTGCCGGCCATGCGGACAGAGGAGATGACATTGCGCATCGCGGCCACGGCTGCGCCGTCGGCGGCGTTCTTGTCACCGCGACCGACCCAGGGGGCGGCGGCGATGGCTGCGGCTTCGGTGACGCGCACGAGTTCGAGGGCGAGGTTGCGGTCCGGTGCGCCGGCTCCCACCTGGGCCTGCTGGGACCATTCGTCGGTCACTGCGACCGGTGGCGCATCGGCGTCCACTCGGCCCCGGTCATGATGCGATTTCACGTCAACTGCGTCCTGGGAGTCACTCATGCCTCCAATTGTGCCACCCTCGCTGACGCCGGAGGGACAGCGGAGCGGGTGAGCGGAACTGCAGGAGCAGGCGCTCCTGCTGTGATCGTGGGCACGGGAGAGGTGAGCGGATTGGCTCACGGGCGCTCGCGCGGGGACAATGGGGGAGTGAATGTCCGCAGCATCGACGAAGCGGCGCCAGCCGCTGTCAAGGGAGTTTCCATGTCCGACCAGTCCGGAGTCGTCCTTCCCGGGTCCCGGGAGGAGATGCGCCTGCTGCGGAAGAAGTCGAACTGGGTGAACATGACCGTGGCGATCGCGGCGTGCATGGCCCTCGTCGTCGTCGTCCTCCTCATGGCGCCGCAGCCGGAGGTCGATTCCGAGCGGGTCGTCGACTACAAGGCGATCGCCGAGCAGTCACAGGAGAACAGCGACTTCGATCTCATCGTCCCCGACGTCCCCACGGGGTGGACGTCGAACGAGGCGAACCTCGATGCGATCAAGGGCTCGGACTCGTCGTCCTGGTACCTCTCGTTCCTTGGCCCCGACGACCAGTGGGTGAGCCTCGAGCAGGCTCGTGCCTCGGAGAAGTGGGCTGAAGGCAAGGTCGAGGGCGCCACGGCCGCAGAGACCGTCGAGGTCAGCGGCAGCACCTTCCAGGTCTATCGCACGGAGGATGCCAAGGAGTACTGGGTGACGTCGCAGGGCGACATGTTCGTCGTCCTCAAGGCCATCGCCGCACCGGACACGATCAACTCCTTCGCCGATCAGGTCGCCGCTCAGCTCGGGTGAGCTCTCGCGGCTCAGTCCGCGGGGGCTGTCGCTGCTCTGTCCGCGCGGGCTGAGAGCTCAGCGGGCTTCAGTCCTCGTCGCCTGCGTCCTCGCGCGCCTTCTCGAGTCGTTCGCGAGCCCCGTCGAGCCAGGCCTGGCACCGATCGGCGAGTGATTCGCCGCGCTCCCACAGTCGCAGGGACTCCTCGAGAGGGAGGTTGCCCGCTTCCAGCCTGCGCACGGTGGCCACGAGCTCTTCACGGGCTTGTTCGTAGCTGAGCGTGCTGATGTCGGCTTCGTCCTGTCCGGTCACCGGTTCGGTCATGGTCAGTTCCTCGTTTCTTCGGTCTGGTCGTCGATCTTCGTCACGTCGGCATCGAAGCGTCCGCGGGCGACACGGACGTGGATGGGGGAGCCGACCTCGACCTCGGCGGCGTCGCGCACGGCGGTGCCGTTCGCCGTCTGGACGACGGCATACCCGCGTTCGAGAGTGCGCAGCGGCGAGAGCGACCGCGCCTGCGAGCGAAGGTGGGTGATCTCGTTCTGCGCATTGCCCACGAGGCCGATCGTCGCCTGGAGGCTGCGGCGGCGGATGACGCGGAGTTCGTCCTCGCGGGCGTCGACCATCGTCTGCGGTTCGGCGAGCACCGGCCGTGAGCGCACCGCGGTGAGCATCTCCTGCTCGCGGTCGACGATGCGGTTGACGGCGGCGTCGAGGAGGGCTCGGGCGTTGAGGATGCCGAGTGCCTCCTCGGCGACATCGGGGACGATGCGCTTCGCGGCATCGGTCGGTGTCGAGGCCCTCAGGTCGGCGACTTCGTCGAGGATCGGTCGGTCGGCCTCGTGCCCGATCGCGGAGACGACCGGGGTCGTGGCGTTCGAGACGGCGCGGACGAGTGCTTCGTTCGAGAACGGCAGGAGATCCTCCATGCTGCCGCCGCCGCGGGCGATGACGATGACGTCGACCTCCGGGTCGGCGTCGAGTTCGGCGAGGTTCTTCATCACCCCGGGCACCGCATCGGGGCCCTGGACGGCGGTGTTGCGGATCTCGAACTCAGCGGCGGGCCAGCGGATGTGGACGTTGCGGACGACGTCCTTCTGCGCATCGGAGTCCCGGCCGGTGATGAGCCCGATCCGGTTGGGCAGGAACGGCAGGCGCTTCTTCCTGGCCGGGTCGAAGAGGCCCTCGGCGGCGAGCTGCTTCTTCAGCCTCTCGAGCCGGGCGAGGAGTTCACCGAGGCCGACGGCGCGGATGTCGTTGGCCCGCATCGTCAGACGCCCGGTCTTCGTCCAGAAGTCCGCCTTGAGATTCGCGACGACGTGGCTGCCCTCGGACAGTTCGGCACCCGTGCGGTCGAGGACGTTCTTCCAGATCTGGACGGGCAGGGACATCTCGACGTCGGTGTCGCGCAGGGTGAGGTAGCTCGCCTTGCCGCGATGGTTGAGTTCGACGACCTGGCCCTCGACCCACACGCTCGACATCCGGTCGATGTAGGTCTTCATCTTGTTCGAGAGCAGGCTGAGCGGCCACGGATTCTCCGCCGTGGTCTCGGCGGCGGTGGCCGGCAGCTCCTGCGGGTCGACCGACTCGCCGAGCGTCCCGGGTGTTCCCGATATGCGTTGCGCCATCACTTCTCCTTGTCCCGGCCCAGCCTAGCGAACGGTGCGGACATGAGGGGACTGCCCGCCTGTGCGTGTGGCCTGCGTGTGGAATGGTTCACCTTTGTGGCCGACGTTCAGACAGGAGACCTAGACTGGGACCGTGACTGCCGTATCTGTTCCCATGCCCACGATCCCGCGCAAGCGCATCGCCCCGGAGGACATCCGGACGCCTGCCGGCAGCGACCAGAAGGTGCTGCTCGCCGCTCCGCGCGGGTACTGCGCCGGAGTCGACCGCGCTGTCATCGCGGTTGAGCGAGCCCTCGAGCACTACGGCGCACCCGTCTACGTGCGCAAGGAGATCGTCCACAACCGCCATGTCGTCGAGACGCTGTCCGAGCGCGGTGCCGTGTTCGTCAACGAGACCGACGAGGTGCCCAAGGGTGCCCGTGTCGTGTTCTCCGCCCATGGCGTCTCCCCAGCTGTCCACGCCGAGGCGGCCGCCCGTGATCTTGCGACGATCGACGCGACCTGTCCGCTGGTGACGAAGGTCCACCGGGAGGCCGTGCGCTTCGCCCGTGACGGGTACCAGATCCTCCTCGTCGGCCATGCCGGCCACGAAGAGGTCGAGGGCACGATGGGCGAGGCTCCCGAGCACATCACGCTCATCCAGAACCCTGAGGAAGCGAAGACCGTCGAGGTCGAGAACACGGACAAGCTCGTATGGATCTCGCAGACGACGCTGAGCGTCGACGAGACGATGGCGACCGTCGACATCCTCCGGCAGCGCTTCCCCCAGCTCCAGGATCCGCCGAGCGATGACATCTGCTACGCGACCCAGAACCGTCAGGTCGCGGTGAAGAAGATCGCTCCGCAGGCCGACCTCGTCCTCGTCGTCGGTTCCGCGAACTCCTCGAACTCCGTGCGTCTCGTCGAGGTCGCCCTCGAACACGGGGCGAAGGCCGCTCACCGCATCGACTTCGCCCGCGAGGTCGACGAGACCTGGTTCCACGACGTCGCCACCGTCGGCGTCACCTCGGGTGCGAGCGTGCCCGACGGGCTCGTGCAGGATCTGCTCGGGCTTCTCGCCGACTACGGCTTCGCCTCGGTCGAGGAAGTCGTCACCGCGGAGGAAGACCTCATGTTCTCCCTGCCGCGTGAGCTGCGCAAGGACCTCAAAGCGGCCGGTCAGAAGACGTCGAACAAGCGCGACGGCGCCGATCGTCAGCACGACATCATCTGAGACCCCGACCGGGGCAGTGCACCCGGTCGCTTGTCTGGAACTCCTCCGGGCTCGTTCGGACTCCAGGGTCCGGGCTGATCTGTGACGACCCGGACATCGTCGTCATTCCGTGCCGGTATGCCGCCTCCTCAGAGCAGTCGGATCCTGGTCGCCGAAGCGCGGCCGTGAGAGCTCTTCGGCACTGATCCCGCGGCTGCGGGAATCCAGTTCGGCAACGGCGCTCAGCTCGTCGCTGACGATTCCGGTCGCTGGGAATTTGCGCGCGGTGACGAGGAATCGCGATTCGAACGACGAGACGAACCGGTTGTAGTCCTCGACCGAGCGATCGAGACTCGATCCCATCTTCGACAGGTGCGAGACAAGGGTGCCGACCCGTTCGTAGAGTTCGGTGCCGAGTTTGAGCACCTCCGCGGCCGAGGTGCTCATGTCCGCCTGTCGCCAGTTGAGGGCGACGGTCTTGAGGAGGACGAGGAGGGTAGCCGGGGAGGCGAGGACGACGTTCTTGCCGAGCGCATGGTCGATCATCTTCGGGTACGTCGCCGCCGCGGCGGAGAGCAGCCCGTCGGTGGGGACGAAACAGACGACGAAGTCCGGCGCGGAATCGAAGGCCCTCCAATACTCCTTGGACGCGAGCGAGTCAATATGGCGGAGCAGGGCGCGGGCATGGCTGCCGTCGGCGTCGGCCTCGGCGTCCTCTCCGATGCGCGCCGAGAGCGGCGTCTTCGCGTCGATGACGATCGTGCCCCCGCCGGGCAGATGGACGATCATGTCCGGTCGGTGGCGCTGACCGTCGCGCTGGGTGCTCACCTGGGTGTCGAAGTCGACGTGGGGGAGGAGGCCTGAGTATTCGACGATGCGACGCAGCTGCACCTCGCCCCAGTCGCCTCGCTGCGTCGTCGAGTTGAGCGCGGTGGCCAGCGAGCCGGTCGACTCCTGCAGGCGGAGGTTCTGCTGGCTGAGGTGGGAGATCTGCGCGTTGAGGCGGGTGATCTGCTCGAGCTGCGCCCGATCCTGAGTCTGCACACTCTCATGGAGGTGCCTCACGCTGGCTGCGAGCGGGCCGATGGCCGCGGTGAGCTCACCGGCCATCTGGGCATCGGCTTCGAGGTCCTCGGTCCGATTCGTCAGGATCTGCGAGGTCGTCTCGGCCCGAGTGAGCCGCTCGACGTAGCGCGCGCGGGTGAGGGCACGGCCGAGGAGGAAGCCGAGCGCGGCTGCGAGGACGATTGCCAGGAAGAAGGCGGCGGTGACGCCGGCGGCAGGGATTGCGTTCATGGGTTCAGCGTGACAGACGGCACTGACGCAGGAATTCGGGGACCGCCTCGGCGCCGGGATAGACTTGACTACCGTGGCACTGACAATCGGAATCGTGGGACTGCCCAATGTCGGCAAGTCGACCATGTTTAATGCACTGACCAAGAACCAGGTCCTCGCGGCGAACTACCCGTTCGCGACGATCGAGCCGAATGTGGGCGTCGTCCCTCTGCCGGATGTGCGGCTGACCCGTCTGGCGGAGATCTTCGGCTCGGAGCGGATCCTCAACGCCACCGTCGACTTCGTCGACATCGCCGGCATCGTCCGCGGTGCCTCGGAGGGGGAGGGTCTGGGCAACCAGTTCCTCGCAAACATCCGTGAGGCGGATGCGATCTGCCAGGTCATCCGTGGTTTCGTCGATGACGACGTCGTCCACGTCGACGGCAAGATCAGCCCTGCCGATGACATCGACACGATCAACACCGAGCTCATCCTCGCCGATCTGCAGACTCTGGAGAAGGCGCGTCCGCGCATCGAGAAGGACGTCAAGGGCAAGCGCGCCCCTGCCGAGCTGCTCACCGCGATGGATGCCGCGACCGAGATCCTCGAGGGCGGGCGGACGCTCTACCAGGCGATGCAGGCGGACAAATTCGACGTCACACCGCTGCGGGAGCTGCAGCTGATGACGACGAAGCCGTTCCTCTATGTCTTCAACGTCGATGACGAGGTGCTCGGCGATGAGGCGAAGAAGGAGGAGATGCGCGCGCTCGTCGCTCCGGTCGAGGCGATCTTCCTCGATGCGAAGTTCGAATCCGAGCTCGCTGAGCTCGATGAGGACGAGGCACGCGAGATGCTCGAGTCCACGGGCCAGGAGGAGAGCGGGCTTGATCAGCTCGCCCGGGTCGGCTTCGATACGCTCGGCCTGCAGACCTACCTGACCGCGGGGCCGAAGGAATCGCGGGCGTGGACGATCCCCAAGGGTGCCACCGCCCCCGAGGCGGCCGGAGTCATCCACACCGACTTCCAGAAGGGCTTCATCAAGGCCGAGGTCGTGTCCTTCGATGATCTCGACGCCAACGGATCGATGGCTGCCGCGAAGTCGGCCGGCAAGGTCCGGATGGAGGGCAAGGATTACGTCATGGTCGACGGGGATGTCGTGGAGTTCAGGACAGGACTTCCGTCTCCGAGCAAGAAGTAGACCGTCATGGTGAATGAGCGAGTTGCCAGAGGCTCGGTTAGGCACGGTGCTACTCGTTCGACGACTACGACGTCGTTGATGAGCCCGTTGCCGCGGCGATATCGAAGGCATCGAGGGCGAACAGGAGGCCAACTGCAGGTTGGTTGAGCTCGCCAGCCTTGTGCGCTGAACGCGATCCGCTTGATTGCCAGGTCGTGACATCGTCGACGTCATACACGCTAGTGGACTGAAAGAAGAAAAACGGATGAGTCAACTTGGGGCATTTATCTGGGGCACCGCCGATGTGTTGCGAGGTCCGTACAAGGCCAGCCAGTACGGCAACGTCGTCCTGCCCATGACGATCCTGCGCCGTCTCGACTGCGTTCTCGCAGAACACCAAGCAATCATCGGACCGTTGGTGGAGCGCTTCGGGAACAATCCTGAAGGGACTGCTGAGGGTTTAGTTGACTTCACGACTGGATAAGTTCCAGGAAGGATGGAAGTCATGCCAAAGATCTACACCGATGAGTTCAAGCAATCAGCTCTCGAGCTCCTGGGCGAGGGGATGACCCAGAAGCAGGTCTGCGCCGACCTCGGCATCTCGAAGTCAGCTCTCCAGGCCTGGGTCCGTGACTCCCGCCTGCGCGAGCACGGCCTCGAGCCCTCCCGTGATCCCGAGGAGTCACGCGCCCAGGCAGCAGCACTGAAGCGGATCAGGGAACTCGAGCGGGAGAACAAGATCCTCCGCGAGGCTGCAGCGTATCTCTCGCAAGCGAACTTGAAGCTCGGTGGTCATCACCCAAAATGATGTACCCGCTGGTCCTCGACCTTGCTGCCGCCGGGGTGCCGGTGGCAGTGGCCTGCCGGGTACTCGGCTTTACCAAGCAGGGTTTCTACAAGTGGTGCGCGAAACCTGTCTCTGACCGGGAACTCGAGGAGGCGCACTTGATCAATGCCGCCTACGACGTTCATACGGACGATCCTGAGTTCGGGCACCGGTTCATCGCTGATGAGCTCCAGGCGTGCGGATACAGCGCCTCTGAACGTCGTGTGTGGCGGCTGTGCTCGCAGCAGGAGCTGTTCTCCCACACGATCAAACGAGCCCGGAAGCACGGTAAGAAGCCCGGCCCGCCAGTGTGTGATGACCTCGTCGAACGCGACTTCACAGCAAAGGCAGTCAACGAGTTGTGGCTGACCGATATCACCGAGCATCACACCAGTGAGGGCAAGCTGTATATGTGCGCGGTCAAGGATGTGTTCAGCAACAGAATCGTCGGTTATGCCATCGATTCGAGGATGAAATCTCGTCTGGCTGTGGCGGCGATTGATGACGCTGTGGCTCGTCGTGGCGGACCGCGAGCCGTGGCAGGGTGTGTCGTTCACTCGGATCGCGGGTCGCAATTTCGCTCTCGTAAGTTCCAGCAGGTTCTACGGCGTTACGGGCTAGTCGGATCGATGGGTCGGGTCGGCGCTGCTGGTGATAATGCGGCGATGGAATCGTTCTTCGCTGTGTTGCAGAAGAACGTCCTCGACCGGGGCCGTTGGGACACGCGAGCGAGGTTGCGGACATCGATCGTCCACTGGGTCGAGCGGACCTACCACCGGAAGCGTCGGCAACGGCGTTTGGGTAAACTGACTCCGGTTGAATACGAGCTTGTTCACCACAAGGCCGTCGCTCTGGCGGCATAAACCCCGGAGTCAACTAAACCGTCAGCAGTCCCGAACTGCTGTCCGCGCAGGTCCGGCGCGCTACCGGCCTGCCCTTCTACAACACCAGTCCCTGGACACTGAAGTCCCTGCTCGGGGATTCGAAAGGGCTCGAAGCAAACCTGAAACAGTACGTCAATGGGTTCTCCGACAACATGGACGTCTTCGAGCGTTTCAAGCTTGCCGACGAGATCAGCACGATGGCCGAAAAGAACATTCTGTACATCGTTGTGGAACGCTTCGCCAACATCGACTTGCACCCCAAGACGGTCACCAACGCCGAGATGGGTGACCTCTACGAATACCTCATCCGCACCTTCAACGAATCCTCCAACGAGGCGCCCGGCGAGCACTTCACCCCACGTGATGCCATCCGCCTCCTTGTGGACCTTGTCTTCGAAGGTGACGACGAGGCGCTGAGCACTCCGGGCACTATCCGGTCGATCTATGACCCTACGGTCGGCACAGGTGGGATGCTCTCCATCGCAGAAGAGCACCTGATCGGCGGCTCCGACAAGCCCGGACTGAACCCGCAAGCGCAACTGCGACTCTATGGACAGGAGTGGAACGACCACTCCTACGCCGTGTGCAAGTCCGACCTGCTCATCAAGGGGTACGACTCCAGCAATATCCAGCTCGGCGACACCCTCGCCGACGACAAGTTGGCTGGCCAGACGTTTGACTACTGCATGTCGAACCCACCGTACGGCGACGACTGGAAAGCCAGCCAATCCGCCGTCATGGACGACCTTAAAGAGCTCGGCAACGCATCCCGCTTCTACGCTGGCGGTGACAAGCCTAAGCAGAACGTGCCCGCCGTCAGCGACGGACAGATGCTGTTTCTCCAACACGTAGTGAGCAAGCTGCGCCCCAAGATCAAGGGTGGTGGCCGTGGCGGCATCGTCATGAACGGCTCCCCTCTGTTCAACGGAGGCGCAGAGTCCGGCCCGTCAAATATCCGCAAGTGGCTCCTCGAGCACGACCTCATCGACGCGATCGTGGCGCTGCCGACTGACATGTTCTACAACACCGGTATCGCCACCTACATCTGGATTGTGGATAACAACAAGCCCGAAGAGCGCCAAGGCAAAGTGCAGCTGATCGACGGCACCGAGTTCTATGCCAAAATGCGCAAGAAGCTCGGCGACAAGGGCCGTGAACTCACCGAAGGCAACCGCGCCACGATCGTGCGACTCTACGCCGACTATGCCGAGACCGAGCACTGCAAGATCGTCCCGATCGAAGAGTTCGCCTACTGGAGCATCACCGTGGAACGCCCTCAACGCGGCGACGACGGCGGGGTCATCACGAACGCCCGAGGCAAGAAGCAGCCCGACGCGAGCCTGCGCGACACCGAACGGGTCCCGTTCACCTATAACGGCAATAGGGACTGATGCAAGGAGAGGTGACAATTCGGGTGTCACGCTGCGACTGCAGGTGACTCAATAATTGCTTCGTACTCGACAGGTGTCAAACGACCCAACCGGGCTTGCCGCCGACGACGGTGATACGTCTGCTCGATCCACGTCACGATCGCGATTCTCAACTGCTCCCGACTCACCCACCGGCGACGGTCGAGAACGTTCTTCTGCAGCAGGGCGAAGAATGACTCCATGGCCGCGTTGTCGCCAGCAGCACCGACCCGGCCCATCGACCCAACAAGGCCGTGGCAAGCCAGACTCTGAGTGAATTTCCTTGATCGAAACTGACTGCCACGGTCGCTGTGTACCGTGCATCCGCCCACATCACCACCCCTGCGGGCCACCGCCATCTCGAGAGCGTCAACAGCCAACCGGGCCTTCATCCGCGCACTCATCGAGTAGCCGACGATCCGGCCCGAGTAGACGTCCTTGATCGCACAGAGGTACAGCTTGCCCTCATCGGTGTGGTGTTCCGAAATGTCGGTCAACCAGAGCCGGTTCACGCCATCGGCTGTGAACTTGTGCCGGGTCCGACCGTCCTCGTCGACCACGGCACACAGGTCGTCGTGGACGGGTGGACCGGGCTTCTTTCCATTCTTACCCCGGCCCTTGCCGAAGGCTGAGAACCAGGAGTTGGTCGAACACAACCGCCACGCGGTGCGCACTGCCATGGGATGGCCGGCCGACTCTGCTTCATCGGCGAGGTATCGGTATCCGAACTCGGGATCGTCGCAGTGGGCGTCGAACAGGGCGTTGGCCCGGTACGCTTCGACGATATCGGCTTCAGGGACCGGCGTGGCCAACCACCGGTAGTAGGGCTGGCGCGAGAGCTTCAAGACCCGGCACGACACCGCCACGGGAATACCGTCGACGGCGAGCTCTCTCACGAGCGGGTAGAGCCTTTTGACGGCAGATTCGCCTGCGACAGATACGCAGCCGCGCGGCGCAGGACTTCGTTCTCTTGCTCCAACAGGCGAGTCCGCCGCCGCAGCTCCCGCAGTTCAGCGGATTCGTCGGTGGTATTGCCGAGCTTGTTACCAGCATCGATCTCGGCCTGGCGGAGCCATTTCGCGATGGTGCCTTCGTGGACGCCGAAGTCCTTGGCGATCTGTCCGATCGTGGTCTTCTCGTCGCGGTTCAAGGCCACGCGGACGACGTCATCGCGGAACTCTTTCGGATAGGGCTGGGGCATGGTGTCTATCCTTCCAGGCTTGCCTGTGTACAAGCCAGATCAGATGTCACCAAACCCTGCATCAGTCCCATACCCACGCGGATGAGGGTCGCAAGGACACCATCAAGGCCTACTTCGATACCGAGGTCAAACCCTATGTACCCGACGTCTGGGTGGATGAGAAGAAAACCAAGATAGGTTACGAGATCCCCTTCACCCGCTACTTCTACCGCTACCAGCCACCACGCCCGCTTGAGGAGATTGATAAAGAGCTCCACCAGGTCACCCGCGAGATTCTTGAGCTACTGAACGAGGTGACGGAGTGATGTTGAAGTTCCGAGGGGAACCCCTCCCAGCTTGGTTTGGAACTCCATCAGCCGACGCCGAGCTAGAGATCCTTCCGGTGGGGTACCTGTTTGAAAAGTTCCGGGAAATCCCAGGTGCAGGAGATGCTGACGCATACCAACGCCTGTCGTTAACCATGAACGGTGTGCTTCCCAGATCGCGAGGGGCGAATGACGGCCTGCAGCCGGAATCATTTGATTCGGGACTGCTGAGGGTTTAGTTGACTTCACGACTGGATAAGTTCCAGGAAGGATGGAAGTCATGCCAAAGATCTACACCGATGAGTTCAAGCAATCAGCTCTCGAGCTCCTGGGCGAGGGGATGACCCAGAAGCAGGTCTGCGCCGACCTCGGCATCTCGAAGTCAGCTCTCCAGGCCTGGGTCCGTGACTCCCGCCTGCGCGAGCACGGCCTCGAGCCCTCCCGTGATCCCGAGGAGTCACGCGCCCAGGCAGCAGCACTGAAGCGGATCAGGGAACTCGAGCGGGAGAACAAGATCCTCCGCGAGGCTGCAGCGTATCTCTCGCAAGCGAACTTGAAGCTCGGTGGTCATCACCCAAAATGATGTACCCGCTGGTCCTCGACCTTGCTGCCGCCGGGGTGCCGGTGGCAGTGGCCTGCCGGGTACTCGGCTTTACCAAGCAGGGTTTCTACAAGTGGTGCGCGAAACCTGTCTCTGACCGGGAACTCGAGGAGGCGCACTTGATCAATGCCGCCTACGACGTTCATACGGACGATCCTGAGTTCGGGCACCGGTTCATCGCTGATGAGCTCCAGGCGTGCGGATACAGCGCCTCTGAACGTCGTGTGTGGCGGCTGTGCTCGCAGCAGGAGCTGTTCTCCCACACGATCAAACGAGCCCGGAAGCACGGTAAGAAGCCCGGCCCGCCAGTGTGTGATGACCTCGTCGAACGCGACTTCACAGCAAAGGCAGTCAACGAGTTGTGGCTGACCGATATCACCGAGCATCACACCAGTGAGGGCAAGCTGTATATGTGCGCGGTCAAGGATGTGTTCAGCAACAGAATCGTCGGTTATGCCATCGATTCGAGGATGAAATCTCGTCTGGCTGTGGCGGCGATTGATGACGCTGTGGCTCGTCGTGGCGGACCGCGAGCCGTGGCAGGGTGTGTCGTTCACTCGGATCGCGGGTCGCAATTTCGCTCTCGTAAGTTCCAGCAGGTTCTACGGCGTTACGGGCTAGTCGGATCGATGGGTCGGGTCGGCGCTGCTGGTGATAATGCGGCGATGGAATCGTTCTTCGCTGTGTTGCAGAAGAACGTCCTCGACCGGGGCCGTTGGGACACGCGAGCGAGGTTGCGGACATCGATCGTCCACTGGGTCGAGCGGACCTACCACCGGAAGCGTCGGCAACGGCGTTTGGGTAAACTGACTCCGGTTGAATACGAGCTTGTTCACCACAAGGCCGTCGCTCTGGCGGCATAAACCCCGGAGTCAACTAAACCGTCAGCAGTCCCTTCCTACCAGCTGCTGAAGCCGGGTCAACTTGTGTTCAAACTCATTGACCTCCAGAACGTCTCTACGAGCCGTGTCGGCCTGTCCGACGACGAAGGACTCGTAAGTCCCGCATACATCGTAGTTCAACCTTCCGAGAAGGTTCTTCCACGTTACGCATACTGGTATTTCATGGACCTCTACTTTCGGCGAGTCTTCAATAACCTCGGTGAGGACGGAGTCAGAGCATCCCTCGGATGGGAGGGGCTGAAAGAGCTTCCATTCCCGCTTTTGCCGTTCGAGAAGCAACACCAGATTGTTCGGTTCCTTGATGTGGAGACGGTGAAGATCGACCACCTCATAACCAAACAACGCGAACTCCTGGGCCTGCTCCACCTTCGGAATGAGGCTCGCTGGCATGCTGCCTTCACCGGCTTTACTTCCGTGAAGACGCGCCCGTTGAAGCGGTTGCTTGTGAAAATGGACCGACCAGTGGTTGCGGGGGCTGGCGTCGTTACTGCGTTTCGTGATGGTGAGGTGACGCTGCGCTCGAACCGTCGTGAAGAAGGGTTCACGTTCTCCGAGACTGAGGCCGGGTATCAAGGGATTGCAGCGGGCGACCTCGTGTTCCACGGCCTCGATGGCTTCGCCGGTGCTGTCGGCGTCTCCGATAGCGATGGGCAGTCCACGCCCGTCTATCACGTATGTCGACTCCGTGACGAGGATGATGATCTCCGCTTCATCGCCTACTCACTTCGTTACCTTGGGCATAGCGGATTTTTGTCTACTCAGGCACCCAGCGTCCGTCAACGAGCAGTGGACTTCCGAAATTGGCAGACCTTCGGGCAGGTCCCACTTTCGCTACCAGCCGGGAGAGAACAGCAAGGGATTGTTGCGGAACTTGATGCAAGCGCAGCAGCGCTCGCTGATGCCAAGGTCACCATCGAGCGGGCAATTGGACTTTTACAGGAGCGGCGTTCGGCGTTGATTACAGCTGCGGTGACGGGGCAGATCGAGGCTTAGGGAGAAGATCATGGGTGTTCAGCACGAGAAGAGTTTCGAGACGGAGATCTGCGAGCACCTCGCGGCACACGGTTGGCTGTACGAGGAGGGGTTCGCTGGATACGACCAAGAGCGGGCTCTGATCCCGGAGGATGTGTTTGCTTGGCTGCAGGCGACGCAGCCTGAGCAGTGGGCGCGCGTCGTGCCGGACACCGAATCCCAAGTGGAGACTGAGCTCGCTAAGCGGCTACTGCTCGAGCGACTGGTGAAGGAACTGGATCAGCCCCTCGAACATGGAGGCGGTCTGCTTGCGGTGCTGCGTGGAGGATTTAGGAGGACTCCAGCGAAGTTCTCGATGTGCGCGTTCAAGCCCGCGACCTCAATGAACCCCAGGGCTCAAGAACACTACGAGGCGAACCGACTCCGCGTGGTCCGGCAGGTGCACCACTCTGCGAAGCGCCCACAGGACTCCATCGACTTGGTGTTTTTCGTCAACGGTCTGCCGATTGCAACGGCTGAGTTGAAGACGGACAACACGCAGTCGATTGATGATGCGGTGCGTCAGTACCGCAGGGATCGCCCGCCTAAGGGTGAGCCGCTGTTGAAGTTCGGCGCCCGTGCGCTGGTTCATTTTGCGGTCTCCACGGACGAGATTCATATGACCACGAAACTCGATGGTGCGAACACCGTGTTCCTGCCGTTCAACCTCGGTAACAACGGGGGTGCGGGAAATCCGGTCAATCCTGAGGGTGCTGCGACGTCGTATCTGTGGGAGCGGGTGCTGCAGCGTGACAACTGGCTGCAAATCCTGGAACGTTTCGTCAACCTGCAGATCACCGAGAAGGTCGATCCGATTACCGGCGCTCGCTCGCGTAGCCAGCAGATGATCTTCCCGCGCTTCCACCAGTGGGAGGCGGTCACCAGCCTGCTGGACATCACGCAGGCTGAGGGTCCCGGTAAGAAGTATCTGATCCAACACTCGGCAGGCTCAGGGAAGACGAACTCGATTGCGTGGCTCGCGCACGGTCTCGCGAATCTGCACAACAGCGATAACTCGAAGACGTTCGATTCGGTCATCGTTGTCACCGACCGGACCGTGCTTGACGATCAGTTGCAGAAAGCCATCAAGTCGATTGAGGACATCAAGGGCGTTGTGGGAACGGTCAACGCTGACGAGGTCCGTAAGGCATCGGCTTCCTCGAAATCGGCGCTTCTTGCTCAGGAGCTCAGTAGCGGCAAGCTCATCATCATCGTTACGTTGCAGACGTTCCCGTTCGTTTTGGAGGCCCTCGCAGAGCAGGGTGGGCTCGCGGATCGGAAGTTCGCGGTGATCGCGGACGAGGCCCACTCCTCACAGACGGGTACGAGCGCCCAGAAACTGCGCCAAGTCCTCTCGCAGGCCGAGGTCGAGGCGCTCGAGGATGGCGGCGAGGTGAGCGTCGAGGACGTGCTCGCTGCCGAGATGGCTGCCCGCGCTACGGCACAGAACATCTCGTTCTATGCGTTTACCGCGACTCCGAAGGGCAAGACGCTGGAGATGTTCGGACGCCCCGGTGCGGACGGGAAACCGGCACCGTTCCACGTGTACACGATGCAGCAGGCGATCGAGGAGGGCTTCATCCTAGACGTGCTGCGTAATTACACCACCTACAAGACCGCCTTCCAGCTCGCTCGCAAGACCGGCGACGCTGCGGACGGGGATGACCTGGTGGATGAGGGCGCCGCGAAGAAGGGTCTGATGCGGTGGGTGAGCCTGCACCCGACGAATATCGCCCAGAAGGTGCAGATCATCGTCGAGCACTTCCGCGAGAATGTCGCGCACCTGCTCTACGGTCACGCGAAGGCCATGGTGGTGACCTCGAGCCGTGCTGCCGCGCTAAAGTACAAAATGGCGATCGACGCCTACATCGACAAGCACGACTACGAGCTCGGCACTCTGGTGGCGTTCTCCGGCAGCCTGACCTCGGAGCAGATCGAGGACACCATGCCGGGCGTGCAGGAGCCCTACACCGAAGCGAACACGAACCCCGACCTGCGCGGGCGTGGCATCCCGCAGGCATTCGCCGGGGACCAGTTCCGGGTGTTGATCGTGGCGAACAAGTACCAGACCGGGTTCGACCAGCCGCTGCTATGCGCGATGTACGTGGACAAGCGCCTCGATGGAATCGAAGCAGTCCAAACCCTCTCACGCCTGAACCGCACCCTGCCCGCCCGAGGTAAGGACACCACGTTCATTCTCGACTTCGTCAACGACGCCGACACGATCCTCGAAGCGTTCCTGCCGTACTACCGGACTGCTGAGATCGTAGAGACTACCGACCCTGATCTCGTACATGACCTCGCACGAAAGATCGAGACCGTCGGGATTTACACCAGCGACGACGTGGACGAATTCGCGCGAGCGTTCATCATCGACAAGGATCACGGGAAGCACACCGCACCGCTGAAGCGGGCAGCCGACAGGTTCAACGACCGCTACGTCGCAGCAGTGATCGACAAAGCCAAGGCTGAAGTCGACGAGCTCGACTTGTTTCGCAAAGACGTCGGCTCGTTCGTGCGGCTCTACGACTTCCTGTCGCAGATCGTTGATTACCAGGACACCGACCTGGAGAAGCTCGCGCTGTTCCTCCGCCTCCTGCGGCCCCGCCTCACGGGTCGCAAGACCCCAGAGGAGCTGGACTTCAACAACATCGAGCTAACCCACATCAAACAGACCCGAAAGAGTGAAGGAGCTATTCCGCTCGTCGGCGATGGAGAGAAGCTCAATCCGATGGGCGTTGGCGGCGGACGTTCACGCGACCCGCACATGGTGGCGTGGCAAGAGATCCTCGGCAACATCAACTCACTGTTCGAGGATGAGGACTTCGACCCCGGCTCAGTGGAGTCGTGGGTGCAGGGCGTAGTCACGATCCTCGTACAGAACGAAGCGATTAAGGATCAGGTCAACGCCAACTCTAAGGAGCAGTTCCGCGAGTCCCAGACGATGGAAACGGCTGTCACCAACGCGGTGCTCGATCACCAGGACACCCAGAACACCATCTTGGAGAAGTTCTTTGAGAGCCCTCACCGCAGAGGACAGGTTGTTAAGGAGATCTCAGACCTTGTCTACTGGGAACTCCTGCATCAGACGGAAAAGAGGCTGCGACGCGACGACAGCGCAGAGCCAGCTGCCGATAATTCGTGATCTCTACTACGCAGCGGAGTGGCGCGATGCTTCGAGCAGATGTAAGAGCGAGACATCTTCGCGTCTGAATGGGGCTTACGTCTAGTTGTATCCTCGACTCATGACCGAGCCATCCATCGCACCCCGCCACGCAGCCATCTACCTTCGCATCAGCCAGGACCGCGAGATGGACGGACTCGCCATCGACCGCCAGCGCGAGGACTGCGAGAACCTCGCCCAGTTCCGGCGCTGGGACGTCATCGAGACCTACGTGGACCAGTCGAAGAGTGCCACCGACCGAACCGCGATCCGTCCGGATTACGACCGCATGGTTGCGGACTACCTGCTCGGACGTTTCGACGCGATCATCTGCTACGACCTCGATAGGCTCACCAGGCAGCCCCGGCAGTTGGAGGACTGGATCGACGCTGCCGAGCTGCGCGGACTCGCCCTCGTCACGGCCAACGGTGATGCCGACCTCTCCACCGACGGTGGACGTATGTATGCACGCATCAAGGCCGCCGTGGCGCGCGCGGAGATGGAGCGCAAGAGCGCCCGCCAGTCCGCCGCCCAGCGTCAGCGCGCCATGCAGGGGCGTGCTCCGAAGGGCATGCGCCCACTCGGCTACGCCGTAGACGGCGAGGTGATTCCCCACGAGGCAGAGGCCGTGAGGGCGATCTACGACCTGTTCACCAGGATCGAGCACCCCGAGTCGCTGCGTTCGCTCGCGCGGGCGCTCGGCGGCTCCGAGAAGATTGATGGCCTTTCGCCTCTTCCCAAGCACACGCACACCGTGAGTGTCGAGCGCGCCGCCGCCCGCGAGCAGCAGGGCCTCGAACCTCGACCGATCGTTGAGGATGGTCCGTGGTCTCCCTCGACCGTGCTGGGCATCCTGCGGAACCCGCGCTACGCGGCCCTCAGCACGTACACGCCGAAGTTCGCCCAGGCGGACGGGAAGCGCCGCCGGATGTGGAAGGCACAGATCCTCCGCGACGACGCCGGTGAGCCGATCCGGGGGCAGTGGGAGCAGATCGTCGACGACGAGACGTGGTGGAAGGCTCAGCAAGTCCTCGACGATACGGAGCGAGTGACGAACACATCCGGCTCGACTAAGCGCAAGCACCTTGGCAGCGGGCTCTACCGGTGCGGATACGCCGACGAGGAGACCGGCGAGGTGTGCGGGAGGAAAGTGACCGGAGCACCGCGCGGCTACAAGTGCGCAGGGCACATCGTCCGCTCGGGCGCGGCCATCGACGATTTCGTCATGACGGTCATCGCCAAGCGTCTGGCGCGCAAGGACGCGAGGGTCATGGTCGAGACTCCGGACGGCGGGCCGCACGCGGCAGGCATCGACTCGGCGATCAGTGACCAGCGGGCGCGCATTCTGCGCGCTGAGGCCGACTACGACGCCGAGATCATCGAGGCCCGCGACCTCAAGCGCGTACGGGACGCCGCAGAAGCGCGGATCCAGGAGCTGGAAGCCGAAAAGCTCATGCAAGGCCGCGCAGGCGCGCTGTCGCCGATCCTGGGCGTCGATGACCCTGCCTCCGCATTCCGGGAAGCGTCACTTGACCTCCGGCGTCAGACCATCGACGCACTCGCCACGATCACGCTTCTCCCGCAGCCGCGCGGGCGCAAGGGGTTCAGGACCGAGTCCGTCGTCGTCAACTGGAGGTAGACCACCTGGTTGGGTAGCCACGCGGAGCGTGGCCGGGAGACCTCTTGAGAGCGGCGACGTGGCGTAAGCGCGTCGATTCACCGAGCACGACTGCCTGTCGCGCCCGCCGCTCTCCTCAACCACGGAGGAGACCCGCAATGACCGCCCGAACGACCACCGACACCACGCCCCGCGCCTGGATCGGCTGTCTCGCCTGCTACAACAACGCTCGTCTCGTCGGCGAATGGTTCGCTGCCGAGACCGCCGACGAAGTCACCCTTGCTGACGTCCACAGCGGCGCTCACCGCGTGCGCCCTGGATGCGAGGAGCTGTGGGTCATGGACCACGAGAACATCCCCGCCCCGGGCGAGATGAGTCCGTCGGAGGCCGCCGAGTGGGCGCGCGTCCTCCTCGCGGTCCCCGAGCATCAGCGCGATGCTCTGCGCGCCTGGACGGCCTCCGGCAGTTATGTCGCAGAAGGCACCGGAGACCTGCCGTCTGTTCCCGACTTCGAAGAGCGCTTCTGCGGAACCTGGGGCAGCTTCCGGGACTACGCCGAGACCCTCGCCGAGGAGATCGGCCTCATCCCGCAGGACGCCCCGGAACAGCTTCTGCGTTACTTCAACTGGGATGCCTGGACACGCGACCTCGAACACGACTACACGGTTGTCCGAGCCGACGCGATCTCCGTGTACGTCTTCGGGGACCTGTGAAGGGAACGATCATGAGTGCTGAGTCCAACGCCTACAGCCACGCCGAGTCGTTTCGCTGGTGGGTCGGCAACCCCGAGATGAGCGGTGAGGAGGCTCACCTCCATGACCTCCTCGCCCTGCACAAGACAACCGTGGAGCTGATCCGCCAGCAGCGGGACCTTCTCGGGTACCACGACACCGATGCCGAATTGTTCGGCGATGACCCAGACGTCGACTGAGTTCAGAGTGCCCCGTAGCTTCGGCTACGGGGCACTCCCTTTCCGTTGGTTACCAGCAGCGGTAGCTCTCGTACAGCTTCTTTCCGAGCCACCAGAGCAGCCAGGCGAACAGAGCGCATCCGCCGAGGGCGGCGAGGGCAATGAGTGCCTTCGCCCACCAGGCACTCGCGGTGGCGAACGAGTCCCAGGCCCATCCGAGCAGCGGTCCGAGGCCGAGCATCTGCGTGATCCCGCCAACCATCCCCGAGAGCATGATGAACGCGACGGTGAACGGGACCAGGGCAAGGCACATACGACCGACCGTCGCCCAGGTGACCCTCGCCGAGAGTCGCTCGACTCGCCGCTCGGCCCGCCCGACGGCGCTGACCACTTCGTGGGCGCGGCCGGTAAGCTCGGCGAGCTTCTCGGAGCTGAGCCTGACCACCCGCTCTTCGAGCCCCTCGACGGTCTTCTCGACCCTCTGGACGGGAACCTCGACGGCCTCTGCAAGTCGGTCATCGAGTACCTTCACAGCGTGCTCGGTGAGCTTGCCCGTGTCGATACGGACGTGGCCGCGCTTACGGACGGCCTCGGCGAGGTCAGCCGAGGCTGAAGTCGTCGTCTTCAGCTCCTCGCTGATCTTCTGTGTCATCGTGTATGCGGCCAGGTCCGCCCTGGTGACCGAGGACCCGTCGGGCAGCTTCACGACCTCGCTGCTGCTCAGCTGCTGCGCGACGGCGCTCAGCGTCTTCTCGATCTCGTTCAGCCGCTTCTTCGTCTCGGCGTCGAGCGGCAGAGTGGAGGGCAGCTCGAGCTGCCGCGAGGTCGACAGGCGATCCAGCCGCGTCATCTGCTCCTCGTCCATCACCTTCACGTACTCGGTCAGGTCGGCGACGGTGTTCGTCAGCTTCGCGATCTGCTGCATGTTGGCGTCGTGCTGTGAGATCAAGTTCTCCAGGAGCTCCGTAGTCTTCTGCTGCTCGTCGGCCTGCTTGATCCTGTCCAGCGCTCCCATGAGCCTGTCCCTTCTGTGCGTGATAGTCGAAGATCTCTTGAGCACCTCCGGCTGTGAATTCGGGTGTCAGCGCCGAGGCCTTCTTCCGTCCGAGCTTCCCGTTGTCATCCCGGCGCATCTTGTAACTCCAACCGTCGCGGTTCGTCACCGCGAGCTTGACCCCGCGCTCGGCGAGGACGTGCTCGAACGCCTCGCGATTCGTTGAGCGCGAGTCGGTCAGTGCGTCATAGATCTTGTCCCCGAGGGCCTGCTCGAATCCGCCCGGCGCGAAGTCCTCGCGCCGCAGCTCCCAGTCGGGCTTCGGTTCCGCGGGATCGGGGAGCACCCGCAGGCCCTCGTCTGCCATCAGCTCGTCGTTCAGCTGGCGCAGTCCGTGCTTCCACGATGTGTACCGCTGGAGGCTCTTACCGGTGAGGTTGTCGTGGTTGATGACGAGGATGTGCGCGTGCCCATGGCCTCCGGCAGAGTCAGCGTGCACCGCGACAATGTAGTCAGCGCTGTGCATGCGTTCGGCGAGTTCAACGGCCACGTCCCGGATGCGCTCAAGGTCGGCTTGGGAGGTTACGTCGAACTCGTCGGGGTGGAACGCCAGCACATAGCTCTGAAGCTGGTTCGTCCGACCATGAGCAGCAGCGTGCGCCTCGGCACACGCTATGAACTCCGACGGGGTCGTCCCGCCGTCGACCATGGACATCGCATACGCGGCTGCACGCGTCGATCCGACCTTGATGAGCTCCTTTCGCACCTCAGGGTCACGCCCGTAGAGGATGTACCCAACGGCTCCTGCAGCGTTGGTCGAGGGACGGACGTTCACGGTGCTCATGTCCGTGTCCGATCGCCGAGCGAGGCGCGCACCTCGTCCACCGCAACCATCACCGCGTGAAGGAGACTGTCATCGACGACAGCACCCTTGCGGAGCGCCTGGTTCAGGTTCACACCAACTCGACGCAGCTGCTCTACTGCCGGAGCAAGAGACGTAGGCGCAGTCACCTTCACTCCCGCGTTGTTCTCCAGCTGATCGACCTTCGAGGACCTAGAGTCCAGCGCGTCGAGCATGACGGCACGAGCCCATGCGCTCGGCTTGACGCTGAGCACGTGGGCACGGCGGCGGATCGCATCGCGATCAGCCACCGTCAGCCGGACGTCGAGAGAGACCTCCCGACGACGGCTGTTCCGAGGCTCCACCGGAGCCTCGGCCGACCCTGCCCTCTGCGCAGCACCACGACCGGTGTTCACCTGGGGGTCGTGGTGCTGCTCCGCTGCCAGGGCCGGGTCTTCCGCACACCCCTCCGCACGAGCCCGACCAGCGCTGCTTGGGGAGTCGGGCTCGCTCTCCGGGGCGTACGGAAGACGGCCAGCAGGGTTTTTGTCGGACATTTCGCTGACGCTCATGTCCTCCAAGAACCGCTGGCCCTCGTCCTCGGTCGCTGCGCTCCCTGCGGGCGAGGGGGTCCCGGGACACTGACGCAAGTCCCGGATCGGAGTCGTCAGCCGTTCCACTGTGCCGCCTCCTCATGCTCGGGATCGACCGTCTGCGAGGCAGTTCCGTCGTTCACCGATCCCGAAGACGATGCCGCCTTCTTCGCACGCCTCGACCTCTTCGCCTTCTCTGCCTCCAAGGCATCGGCCGCCTCCTCGGAGAGCCGGTCGTAGAGGTCGGGGCTCTGGTCGCGCAGCAGATCGATGACCTTCTCGTCGATGCGGCGCTGCTCGGCAGCGACGGCACGCTTGAGCTTGGTGATGCGCTCGGACGCACGGCGGCGCTCCTGCTCGATCAGCGCGTCGAGATTGGTCGTGGTCTTGTTGCTCATGGTCAGTGCCTTTCGGTTCAGTGACCTTCCGGTCGCAAGTTGTTGATGCACTTCTTGATCGACCAGTTGTCGATCGACCCGTCCTCCCGAAAGACGAGAAAGTTCCTCGTGCCCCACTCAGGGATGAGGGCGACGGTGATCCAGAAGACGCCAGCGCCGTGCTTGCGGTCGGCCTCTGGATGGTGGGCGAGGAGGTCACGGGCGAACGACTCATCGGAACCGCGCAGGACCTCCCCGAGCCCCGCTCGGTTCAGCACGGCACTGGCGTGGTTGGCGACTTTCTGCTTGGTGGCGAAGGCAAGTCCTCCGAGGCTGTAGCTCATCGTCACCACCTCACGAAGCGCCAGCAGAAGCCGACTCGTCAAAGGGGTCGATCGCCTGCATCCACTTGACGTAGGGGCGGATCGCCTCCAGGTCGATGTCGATCTGGCGCTCGGCCTTCGACCGGGCGTGCGACCAGAACCGCTCCTTCACGCGAGGCAGCCCGAATGCCTCGAACGCATCGAGCCTGTCTGCCAGAGGCTGTCCCGGATGGAGCCAAGGGATGTCGATGATCTCCTGGCGGAAGGCGATCACGATGCCTTTGGCGATGTGCTCCAGCTGCTCTGCATGGGCGATCGAACCGTCCTCATCGAGCAGAGCGTCGAGCCGCGCAAAGTAGTCCTTCCACTGCTCGACAGTCCGCCGAACGGGGGAGCGAATCCACACGGGTTCGCCGAGGCCGTCGTCCCACTCCTTGAGGCCCTGGTCGACCGAACGCCCCAACGTGGCCTGCTCGGGAGAATCCCAGGGCACGGTGTGCACATGGGCGACCTCATGCTGGACGCCGTCGATGTCGATGACGTCGACCGACATCCCATCGGGGACGGGGCGGCGCTTTCGGTCGAACTCGATGGTCTGCTCCTTGTGGACCACGCGCGGCGCGAAGTCCAGCCGGTTGTCGATGCGGGTCAGTTCCTGCACCGAGGGAAAGACCTTCATCGTCACCGGGAGTGCGCCCTCACGACTCGCCATGAGCTCGTACATGAGCTCGCGGTCGGCCTGGCTGTCCTGCTCGATGCCGTCTGGAAGCTTGTAGCCACCGTGTGCCAGGACGCCGGCAGGCTGTCGGCTGAAGTTCGCCCGGGTAGTGATGTTGAGCAGGTCGGTCTGCTGGTGCTTGCGCTCCCACATCCCCTGCGAACCGGTCAGCGCGAGCCGGGACTCACGCCAGATCGGACCGAGCCCGAAAAGGTCGAGGCTGTCGACCACGTCCAGATCGGCATCCGTGATGAATCCGTCCGTAGTGCAGGACGGCGTGCTGTAGCCCAGGTTGTGAAGCTGGTTCAGCGTCGCAAGCAGAACCGCGCGCACGAGGCCGGTAGTCATGGACGCGTGCCAGGGTGAGGTGATCGCGGACCCGCCGACCGCATCACGTTCCTGCGCCCAGGCATCCCAGCCCCGCTGGCCCATAACTCCCTGCGCCAGCTTGCCGTAGGGAGAGTTCGCCATCAGCTTCAGGACGTTCTGCTCGAACGACTTCGCACCGAACTCCGCCTTGGCCCGCGCACGGTCATCGAGGAGCTGCTTGTACGCACCCCGGAGAAGCCGAGAGGGCTCACCATGCTCATCGGTGAGGACCCGTCCGAAGTGGCCGATCTGACAGGTCACAGTCGCGCCAAGCGTGAGGGCGAGCCAGACCTCGGGACCGGTTGCCCAGACCCCACGAGCACCACCGCTTGTGAGCGGATAGACCATCGATCCCTCGACCGGAACCGGCAACGAAGGGAACGCGACCGTGCTCGGGAACTCGAAGCTCACGAACCCGAGGAACGGCGTGAGTGGGCTCTTGAAGTCGGACAGCGTGAGGTCGGCGTTGTTCACCGTCTTCAGAATCACGCCATCGGGATGCTGGTAGTCGACATCCCAAATCGTCGAACTGGACGTGGGGTAGCAGGACTGAAGATCGAAGTCACTGATCACGCGCGCGAACAGCCCAAGCTCGGCAGACATGTTGTACCCGCCTCTAAAGCTCATCGCCGCAGCATGGATCCACGTCGCCGCAGCACCGTCGATCGGCTCCAGCGCCCGGACGCGGTAGAAGTCGAGCTGCTGCTCGTCTACACCGGCAGCACCCTCGCGGGTCTTCGTCACCTGGGACTGCTGACGGTTTAGTTGACTCCGGGGTTTATGCCGCCAGAGCGACGGCCTTGTGGTGAACAAGCTCGTATTCAACCGGAGTCAGTTTACCCAAACGCCGTTGCCGACGCTTCCGGTGGTAGGTCCGCTCGACCCAGTGGACGATCGATGTCCGCAACCTCGCTCGCGTGTCCCAACGGCCCCGGTCGAGGACGTTCTTCTGCAACACAGCGAAGAACGATTCCATCGCCGCATTATCACCAGCAGCGCCGACCCGACCCATCGATCCGACTAGCCCGTAACGCCGTAGAACCTGCTGGAACTTACGAGAGCGAAATTGCGACCCGCGATCCGAGTGAACGACACACCCTGCCACGGCTCGCGGTCCGCCACGACGAGCCACAGCGTCATCAATCGCCGCCACAGCCAGACGAGATTTCATCCTCGAATCGATGGCATAACCGACGATTCTGTTGCTGAACACATCCTTGACCGCGCACATATACAGCTTGCCCTCACTGGTGTGATGCTCGGTGATATCGGTCAGCCACAACTCGTTGACTGCCTTTGCTGTGAAGTCGCGTTCGACGAGGTCATCACACACTGGCGGGCCGGGCTTCTTACCGTGCTTCCGGGCTCGTTTGATCGTGTGGGAGAACAGCTCCTGCTGCGAGCACAGCCGCCACACACGACGTTCAGAGGCGCTGTATCCGCACGCCTGGAGCTCATCAGCGATGAACCGGTGCCCGAACTCAGGATCGTCCGTATGAACGTCGTAGGCGGCATTGATCAAGTGCGCCTCCTCGAGTTCCCGGTCAGAGACAGGTTTCGCGCACCACTTGTAGAAACCCTGCTTGGTAAAGCCGAGTACCCGGCAGGCCACTGCCACCGGCACCCCGGCGGCAGCAAGGTCGAGGACCAGCGGGTACATCATTTTGGGTGATGACCACCGAGCTTCAAGTTCGCTTGCGAGAGATACGCTGCAGCCTCGCGGAGGATCTTGTTCTCCCGCTCGAGTTCCCTGATCCGCTTCAGTGCTGCTGCCTGGGCGCGTGACTCCTCGGGATCACGGGAGGGCTCGAGGCCGTGCTCGCGCAGGCGGGAGTCACGGACCCAGGCCTGGAGAGCTGACTTCGAGATGCCGAGGTCGGCGCAGACCTGCTTCTGGGTCATCCCCTCGCCCAGGAGCTCGAGAGCTGATTGCTTGAACTCATCGGTGTAGATCTTTGGCATGACTTCCATCCTTCCTGGAACTTATCCAGTCGTGAAGTCAACTAAACCCTCAGCAGTCCCCCTTGTGGAGTCCGCCGAAGACGGTATTGAAGTCGCGCCCCTCGCCCAGCTCGTCCTGGATAAGGCCCTTCACCGCCTTCGCCGCAGCAGTGGGCAAGGTCAACGGGACAGCACGGTGATCGCCGTATAGCTGGCTCACGTATTCCAGAGCGATCACGGCATCATTCGCCGCGTAGTCGAGGAACTCCGCAGGATGCACGTCGAAGTATTCGTCCATCCGGGTGATCCAGTCACTAGGAACATCCAGCTTCGGCGCTCCGATCGCCGCACCGAGTGCCTTGAGCGGCTCAGCACCGCTCTGCGCCATCGTGTCGCGGATCGAGACTTCCACCGGCAGCTTCCACCGCCAGTTCTCGCCGGAAAGCACCATGCGGGCGGGCTTGGTCGACACCATGCCCGCGCTGGCCGAGATCACCGTGCGGAGAATGTCCGGGGCGCGACCGTCCAGCCACCGGGCACGTCGACCGTCCCAACCCGCACGATCAGACAGCGTCTTCGACCGACCGGGATACGCCTGGTTCCAGACGTTGATCGCCTTCCGGCGGTCGACGAAAGTAGTCAGGTCGGCGTGCTGGTAGTGCGCGACCAAAGTGATCGGCAACGCCCTGGGCGTCCCCTCGGGACTGTGCTTGAACCACACCGAGGGGTGGGACTTGCCGTCGTCACCGATGGCAGACTGCGCCGAGACGCCCTTGTCAGTCCACCCAACTGCGAGCCTGTGCTCATGAAGACCCAGGCTCATGATTGCGATCTCAAGGCCCTTCTCGAAGGACAGTCGCGCCGTACGAGAGCCGCGCGGCCCCCTGTAGCTCCGGGGGATGACCACGCAGAGCCGGAGCTGGGAATCATCGAGAGGGTCAATCGCGGCGAACTGATAGGACACAATCTTCCGCACCATGTGCTCGTCCTCGCCGACCCATACGCGGTCGGCATCCATCAGATCGACAGTCACGAACTCGGTGTCGAAGCCGATGACGATGGAATCCTGATCCGTGGACATCGCGGCCACCGAGGGGTACTGCCCGAAGCCGGCAGCGCCGCGCGCTCCGCGTGCTATTGAACGAGTCAGGACCTCGAACTCGGCCGGGTGCTTCCGCGACGTCGCCGAGTCCGCCACCACTGTCCGAGACCAGCCCGCCGCATCGACCGGGTCGCGAGCATCGGCGGCGGCGGCGTCATGGGGCTGCTCCCCATACGGCGGTGCCGCCATTGCCGTTCTACCAGGGGTTTCAGTGGTGTCGCGCGTGAAGAAGAGGTCTTTCGTGCACGCGAGCCCGGCGCTCATGCCGCACCGCCGAAGATCGCGCTGAGGCGGCGGACCTGGGCGTCGCTCAGCGGGGGAGCGGAGCTGGCGAGACGTTCTGCGGCGGCCTCGACCTCCTCGAAGGTGGGCTGGCGCTTCGGGACCGCGAGGGCATTAAGGTCAGACCGCAGAACCTTGATGCGGCCTCCAACCTTGACCGCAGGAAGCTTGCCCTGGGCGATGTATCGCCGAAGGGTCTGATACGCGCCGAAGCCAAGTTCGACGGCATCGGTGAGGTTGAGGTAGTGGGTGAGGTCGGACGAGGGAGGCGGGGAGTACCCCATGACAACTCCAGACAGCTTGAACTGTCCGGAGACGGGGGAATAGTTGTCCGGCTACTTTCCCGGTCGCCGTGCGCGATGCTCCACTGGGCCCTGAGGGACCTCCGTGCCTTACGGGAGAAGTCACTCCCTGCCGGGTCGTCTGTATCTCAATCTCGACGTGGTTCCCGGCGCTACCCGGTGCTGACTATGCGCTGCTCACCACAGCCCACGTGGGGTGATCCCTCCTCGAACACCTTGCGGTCGCGGTGATCAAGGACTTGACGCGATCCTACCCGGCCTGTCAAGCGCGCGCAAGTTTGAGCGCTCGTGACGATAGTTCTGTCCATAACGTGGTGGAGTTCCGGTTTAACGTCTAGCGTTATTGACGGGTCGCGTTATATACTGCTCGTGTGATCAGATCGTTCGGGAGCAAGGAGACCGAACGGCTCTGGCGTCGTGAGCGCGTGCGGTCGATCGATCCGAGGATTCATCGGGTCGCATTGCGCAAGCTTCGTCAGGTGGGCTCAGCTGAGGTGCTCGAGGACCTCAGTGTTCCGCCGGGCAACCGGCTCGAAGCGCTCAAGGGTGATCGCGCCGGGCAGCACAGCATCAGGATCAACGACCAGTGGCGGATCTGTTTCGTATGGACGGACGCCGGACCAGAGGAGGTGGAGATCGTTGACTACCACTGACAAGATCGAACCGATCCACCCAGGTGAGGTCCTCATGGAGGACTTCATCGAAGGGTTCGGGATCACCCAGAATAAGCTCGCCGTGTCGATCGGAGTGCCTCCGCGCCGGATCAACGAGATCGTGCACGGCAAGCGTGGGATCACGGCGGATACCGCATTGCGGCTCGCGAAGTATTTCGGGACGTCTCCGGAGTTCTGGATCAATCTGCAGAGCCACTACGAATTGGATCGTGCGGAGGACGCCGCGGGCGAGCAGATCGCGGCGATCACCCCGCTGCGGGTTGCGTAGCGCGTGCGGGACATTGCGATCAATGTCATCGCGCACGCCGAGCTGACCGCGAGCGACTTCGTAGGGCTACGCCGGCTCTTCGACGCCGTGTACCTGGACGACTTCGGCGAGTGGGATCCCGACATGCCTTACGGATATGCGCCGCATGCTGTTCATGTCATCGCGCAGATCAACAGCGAAATTGTCGGTCATGTCGGCTGGTCGAGACGGAGGGTAAGCGTCGGCGACGGCGAGGTCGAGATAGCTGGTGTCGGGGGTGTGCTGATCTCGGATGCTGTGAGGCGTGAGCGCGTCGGGAGTCGGCTCATGGCCAGTGCTGCGCAGTTGATGAAGACGGCCCGCGGCATCGCTTTCGGTTATCTCGGCTGTCGCGAAGAAGTGGTCTCGTTCTACACCTCGTGCGGCTGGACTCGGATTTCTGCTGCCGAGCGTTCGATCGATAGGTCAGGCCGGCCGAGCCAAGACCCGCCCGGGCAGCCCTTGCTGATCCTCCCGGTCGAGGTTGAGGTCGCCGCTTGGCCTGGGGGTTCGGTCGACCTGCGCGGTCGCGCATGGTGAGCAATCACGAGAGGTTGGTATGTATCGGGACGTGGTCGATTTCAGGTCCAATAAGGTGTGAGAATGAGCAGCCAGTCAGAAGATCCGGAGATCGACCTCACCCGGATGGGGGTGCGATCACTTCTCAGGCTCGAGGCTGGTATCGTTGCCGAATTCAAACGGCGAGGCCTTGTCCGCACGAGTAACAAACCTTTGGGTGACATCGCGGAGCAGATCGTTCTTCGGGCTCGCGGCGGCGTGCTTGAGCCGAACTCGACCAAGTCACACGACGTCACGACACCTACCGGCGTGCGTATCCAGGTCAAGGCAATGGGCTCGCGATCGGCCGGTGTCTCGGCAAAGTTCAGTCCATTCCGGAGTTTCAACTTCGATACAGCCATCTTCCTGATATTCGCGGCGGGGTCGTTTGACCTCATGCTCGGTCGCGAGGTCGCCGCCGCCAACGTTGACGCCATTGCCCGGTACAGCGCGCACACCAACGGGAAGCAGCCGTCGTTGTCGCAGATTCGCACTCTCGGTGACGATGTCACTGACGAAATGCGGACCGCATATCTGGCGCTCGACCTATGACGATTGGGTGGGAGTCAGAGTCAGCCATGCGAATTTCCACCGTCTGAAGCGTGCAAAGAAGTAAGCACTACGGCTAGCAATGGTGCGCGTCCTTCCAGATTGCTTCTGCGGAAGACTGAACTCGATCCGCATCCACCACCCGCAAGGAGCCTCTCATGTCCGACAGCGCGACCGCACTCATCCGTGCCCTCACTGACAACTTGCAGCAGGCGCCCGAGGAGTGGACGTCGCTGTCAATGGTCCTCGGCTTCGACGACGAGAAGGTCAACAGCGCCCTCGGATTCGTCTTCGATGCGGAGGGCATCGACACCGGGGTGACCGCATCACCGTATGAGCTCAGGTCGGCAGTCAAGGAGTTCACCGACGACAGGTATCGGGCGGGGGAGGCGCTGCCCGTCGGTCTGCTCCTGCAGTTCGACCGTGAATCGGGCAGGTTTGAGGTGACGTTCGAAGACACCGACCGTGACCGATGGAAGGTCATACCGGCCAACTTCGACTCGATCGCCGACGATCTCCGGCCGACGTTCGACTGATCCGCTGATGGGGCCGACGGGTCGGGCCCTCGGGCGATCCGGCTGCAGGCGGGGCCCCGGCTACGGCAGGAACGACCTCCACCGGCGCTTCTGCCGCTCGAACGCGAACCGCTCCGCCCGGAGGCGCCGGATCCGATCGACGACGGCAGGGGCGTAGCAGTACGCGGCGTCCGTGTCGGCGAGTCCCTCGAGCACCGCAGGGTAACGCTCGACAGGAAGGTCGATGTGCTGGCACAGTCTCAGGCGTGCCGCCGTCGACGGCTGCGAGCGCTCGAAGTCGAGGATCATCCGATCGTGCGCGGAGAGTTCGTTGACAGTGCCGGGTACCACGCGCCCCAGTCTCGCAGGACCGGTGGCTGGGCCGCCAACCCTGCAGGCCAAGGGCCCGACGCCGCATCAGCTACGACCCCGGGCCCGACCAACCAGCCCTGACCGACCGGACCCCGCCGACCGGCCGAACCACCCAGCCGGCCAACCGCCTCAGCCCCTCAGTGCCCCTTCGCCTCGTACTTCTTCGGCTCGGGCAGTCCGCGCTCGGCACGGACCCTGCGCGACACGGCTTCCACCGCGCGCAACGCATCGACGACCATCTCCGGGGTCACCGGGAACGGCATGTTGTGGATCGTCTCCTCGGGCACCGTCGCGGCCTTCGCCACCGCCTGCAGCTCCTTCTCGTCATCGGGGGAGAGCCCCACCTCGGTGAGGGTGTTGGGCAGACCGACACGGGTCGTGAACTCGATGAAGTCCTCGATCTCGTCGCTGTCGGCGCCTTCCATGATCAGCTGCGCGAGGGTGCCGACGTTGACCTTCTGCCCGTGCGCGAGGCCATGCGTCTGCGGAACCGCGGTGAGCCCGTCGTGGATCGCATGCGCCGCAGCGAGCCCACCGGCCTCGAAGCCGAGACCCGAGAGCAGGGTGTTGGCTTCGACGACGGCTTCGAGCGCCGGCGTCACGGTCTTCGCATCGACCGCGTCGAGGGCGGCAAAGGCGTTCTCGTGGAGGATCTCCCAGCTCAGGTGGGCCAGCGCTGTCCCGGCCTGGGTCGGCCGTCCGCCGGACATCGTCTCGCCGGTTCCGCGTGCCGTCGCCCTCGCCTCGACCCACGTGGCCAGCGCATCGCCGATGCCGGCGACGAGGAAGTTCACCGGGGCGTTGGCGACGAGCTGGGTGTCGATGAGGACGAGGTCGGGATTCTTGTGGAAGAACCGGTACTCGAGGAACTCGCCGTCCGCGGTGTAGACGACCGACAGGCCGGACGTCGGTGCGTCCGAGGAAGCGGCCGTGGGAATCGATGCCCATTTGATGCCGGCCTTGTGCCCGGCCGCTTTGGCCGAGTCGATCGCCGACCCTCCGCCGAGTCCGACGATGACGTCATGGCCGCCCGACTCGATCGTCGAGACGAGGCCGTCGATGGTCTCCGGGGTCGCGAATCCGCTGAACGATTCGCGGACGACATCGAGTCCCGCCTCGGCGAAGCTCGATTCGATCGTCCCATCGACGAGTCCCCACACCGTGTCATCGGCGATGAGCAGCGGCTTCGTGCCCAGCGGTTCGAGGTAGGTGGGAAGTTCGGCGAGGGCGTTCTTGCCCTGGACGTAACGTGATGGGCTGGAGAATGCGTACTGGGTCGACATGGCTCGGATCCTTCCGTCGTCTGACCGACCGGCGGGAACGGCGACCAGAGCAAGGTGTCTGCTCACCGACACCGGCATCGGTCGCTCCGTTCCCGGAGCGCACCGCCAGTCTATTACGAGTTCAAAGGGCAACTCCAATTGGCAGGGATGCTTCCCGCGCGCCCCTCGCCGAGGCGGCAGTCGACCTTCCCTGCCACAGCGAGCGTACCGTGGGCGGGAAGACTGCGGAGACCTCACCCTACAGCCTCGACCCCGACCGCTGGTGGGATCGCCCAATATATCGATATTCGGCGATACTGTAACAAAACTAACCCCGTGGGGTTATGATCGTCGCCACGACCGCCACCCCGCCTCCGCCGACGCGCTCCCGCCTTATTCCGATGCGTCCGCGCGACCCCAACGAACCCCACCGCTCCGCCTCGACGCTCGAGCTGTTCTTCGACCTCGTCTTCGTCGTCGCCGTCTCCATCGCCTCCGTCCAGTTGGCCGAACAGCTCACCGAGGGGCACATCGGCGACGGCATCACCAGCTACCTCATCATCTTCTTCGGCATCTGGTGGGCATGGATGAACTTCACGTGGTTCGCGACGTCCTTCGATACCGACGACTGGCTCTACCGTCTGCTCACGGTCGTGCAGATGGGCGGCGTGCTCGTCATCGCCTCAGGTATCCGGCCGGTGTTCGAAGAGCGCGACTTCACGCTGGTCATCATCGGCTACGTCGTCATGCGCCTGGCCCTCGTCGCGCAGTGGGTCCGTGCGGCGGGCACGGCGCATTCGTCGCGTTCGGCCTGCTGGATCTACGCCGTGGGAGTGAGCATCGTTCAGCTCCTGTGGCTCTCGACCCTGCTGCTGCCGGAAGGAGGTTTCTCCTTTGCTCTGCCCGTGCTCATCCTCGCCGAGGTGGCCGTCCCCATCATCGCCGAACGCACCGGGAACACGCCGTGGAACCCTCACCACATCACGGAACGGTACGGCCTCTTCACGCTCATCCTCCTCGGCGAGAGCCTCCTTGCCTCGTCGAACGCCATCATCGAAGCCATCCACGACGCCGACACCCTCGCACCCCTCATCTCCATCGCCGTGCTCACCCTGGTCGCCACAGCGGCCCTCTGGTGGATCTACTTCTGGCCACCGCACCACGATGTCATCGGTGGGTTGGCGAGCTCACTCGCCTACGGCTACGGGCACTATTTCATCTTCGCAGCCGCGGGAGCCTTCTCCGCTGGCATCGAAGTCGAGATCGCCGTGATCACCAGTGAGAGCGAACTCCAGCAGCCGTATGCGTCGTTCGCCTACACGATCCCCATCGCCGTCTTCATCCTCGGCATCTGGGTGCTCGCGATCCGGCCCAACGCGGACCGGATCGTCAACATTGCGGTGCCGCTGGGCGGCATCCTCGTGCTCATCGACCCGCTCCTGCCCGTGCCGTTCGTACTCAGCGCGGTCATCCTCGTCGGCATCGTTGTCGTCCTCGTGTGGCGCCCGCCGCTCGGGGACAAGAAGAGCGACGGTAATGAGCAGCTCGCGGAGAATGCCGGGCCGACCCCGTCCTGACCGCGGCAACCCGGCCCGAACCCTCTGACGGCCCGGACCAGCATCTTGTGCCGATCCGGGCCGGTGCCGATCACAGAGTGAACCGCCGCGCCCTCAGCTCCCGAACTTCTCGAGCAGCGCCTGCACGGAATCCTTGCCCAACTGGTTGGCCGCGAGCGGGCTGTCGCCGGTGAGGAGGTTCCGGTCGCGGGTCGTCGCGCCCGTCATCTCCGTGTTCTCGACGACGATGCCCGCCTTCTCCAGGGCTTCGCCGAGCGCCCACGGCATCTTCCCCGGCAGGTATCCGATGTCGATGTTCGCGCCCTGATCGAGCGAATCGGGGAACGCGACGATGCGGTACCCGGAGAACGGGTTCTCATCCCGCCCGACTCCGGAGGCGAGGAGTCCTGCCGGTCCGTGGCAGAGGGTGATGATGAGCCGGTCGTTGTCGAGGAAGTAGTCGAGCGCCTCACCGAGGACGGCGCTGTCGGGGATCCCGTTCATCGCCCCGTGGCCGCCGGGGATGAAGATCGCGGCGTAGTCGTCGAGTCCCTGCTCGATGACCTCGGCGAGCCTCTTCGGGTCCTTGAACTGCTCCTTCGTCGCCTCCCACGCTGAGCCCACCGCTTCGTCGTCCTTGGGATAGGCCCACCATTCGAACTTCCCGGGCTCACCGCTGACGGTGGCGATGTCGATGCCGTAGCCCGCCTCGGCGATGTGGTGGAGGGGCAGCAGGGTCTCGACGGGATGGTTGCCGGTGGAGAAGAACGTCTCGTTCTGCATGAGCATGTAGCGTTCGTCGGTCGCGATGACGAGGACCTTCCACCGTCCGCCGGTGTACTTCTCATCCGTGCTCAGCCCGTCGAAGTCGGTGCGGTCCGCCGTGTACTGGGACAGCGAGTACGGGGAGGGGAAGTAGGCGTTGTTCTCCGCCGGGTCCGGTTTCGGCTGGCGGTCGTCGTCGGAGGTAGTGGTCTGCGTCGTCTCGGACATCTCGTTCCTTCCGTCGCCGGTGCCGATGCACCGGACTTCTCGCCGAGGTGGCCCTCGGCCTGATCATGCAAGCGCGCTTGCCGTGGTGGTGCCGCCCAACCTATGCCAGGCGGCGGCAATGCACAAGGGCGGTCGCCTGGCCGCATGTGGCACGATGAGGTCATGCCTGTGCCGACACCGACGTTGGTGACCGAACGCCTGCGCCTGCGCCCCTTCACTCGTGACGATTCCGACGACCTGTTCGCGCTTCAGTCCGATGCGCGGGTCCTCGAATTCTGGGATTCGCCGCCGTGGAGGGACCGGACGATGATCGAGCGGTTCCTGGGCGGATGCCGGACGATGGCCGATGAGGGCACCGGTGGACGTGTGGCCGTCGAGCGTGCCGAGGACTCATCGTTCATCGGCTGGTGCACCTTCAACAACTTCAACCCCGCCTTCCGCAGCGGATCGCTCGGCTCCTGCTTCACCGAGGAGTCCTGGGGGCACGGATACGCGACCGAAGTCGCCAGAGCGGTACTGCGCTGGGCCTTCGAAGCCTTCGACCTCAATCGAGTGCAGGCGGAAGCCGACACCCGCAATGCCGCCTCGGCGCGAGTGCTCGAGAAGCTCGGCTTCCGGAGGGAGGGAACTTTGCGCGAGGACTGCATCGTCGACGGCGTCGTCTCCGACTCGTGGGTGTTCGGTCTGCTCAGGCGGGAGTGGAAGGGATGAGCGAGGACGGCGGTGCTGGGATGAGCGGAGATTTCCATCACGGCGACTGGCAGCGCACACCCTTCGACGGAACACAGGGGCTCTTCGTCATCGAAGCCCGCGCACTATGACGAAGACAGCACAGTCGGGTTGCAGTGCGGGCCCGAATGTGACCAACCATTGAAAACCGCGGGGGAGAGTGCAAGGATCACTCCTCGTGGGAGGCGATTCCGGAGGGGACCCCGCGAGTCCTCGAGCGCAGGCTCTGCCCGATTTGGAGGAGCCGCGTGATCACCCGCGCCACACGACGCCTCTGCCCGCGCTCATGCTCGGCGCGCTCGGCATCGTCTTCGGCGACATCGGCACGTCTCCGCTCTATGCCCTGCAGACGGTCTTCAGCATCCACCACAACGAGGTGGCCCCGACCGAGCAGGACGTCCTCGGCGTCGTCTCCATGGTGTTCTGGTGTCTCACACTCATCGTCACCGTCGCCTACCTCGGCTTCATCCTCCGCGCTGACAACAACGGCGAGGGCGGGATCCTCTCACTGGCCGCGCTCATCAAGCGGAAGCTCGGATCGACGTCGTCGCGGGTCAAGGTCGTCATGGTGCTCGCGATCATCGGTGCCGCACTCTTCTACGGCGACTCCCTCATCACTCCGGCCGTGTCCGTGCTCAGCGCCGTCGAAGGCCTCCATGTCGTCAGCAGCGACCTCGGCCCCTGGGTGGTGCCGATCGCCGTCGTCATCCTCACCAGCCTCTTCGCCGTGCAGCGCTGGGGGACCGGCTCCATCGGGCGAGCCTTCGGACCGATCATGCTCATCTGGTTCCTCGTCCTCGCCCTGCTCGGCACACCGCAGATCTTCGCCAACCCGACGATCCTCCGGGCCCTCTCGCCGACCTATGCCGTTGACTTCGCCGTCGACCGCCCGATCATCGCCTTCATCGCCGCCGGCGCCGTCGTCCTCGCCGTCACCGGTGTCGAAGCGCTCTACGCGGACATGGGGCACTTCGGGCGACGCCCGATCGTCATCGCCTGGCTGAGCATCATCTTCCCCGCGCTCATCCTCAACTACTTCGGGCAGGGGGCGATGATCCTCGCCGACCCCACGACGATCGAGAACCCGTTCTTCCGGCTCGCCCCCGGCTGGGCGCAGATGCCGCTCGTCATCCTCGCCACCGCCGCGACGATCATCGCCTCCCAGGCCGTGATCTCCGGAGCGTTCTCCGTCTCCCGTCAGGCGACACGTCTCTCCCTGCTGCCTCGTCTCAAAGTCATCCAGACCTCCCGGCAGGAGAGCGGCCAGATCTACGTGCCCGCAGTCAACGCCATCCTCTTCCTCGGTGTGCTCGCGCTCGTCCTCGCCTTCCGGTCCTCGCAGGCGCTCGCCTCCGCGTACGGTCTGGCCGTCACGGCGACCCTCCTCCTCGAGCTCTCGCTCTTCCTCCTCCTCGCCCTCGAGGTGTGGAAGTGGAGACTGCCGTGGGTCGTCCTCACGGGCCTGACGATCGGCGGCGTCGAGTTCGCCCTCTTCTCCGCCAACGTCGTCAAGATCGCCGCCGGCGGCTGGCTGCCGCTGGCGATCGCCGCAGTCCTGGTCACGATCATGCTTACGTGGAAGAAGGGCTCGGCGCTGATGTTCGGCCGACGAGCCGAGATGGAAGGCCCGATCGAGGACTTCGTCGACGAGATCGGCCGCGCGCCCGTCCTTCGCGTGCCCGGGGTGGCCGTCTACCCACACGGCAACCCCGGCACCGCCCCGCTGGCGCTGCGCTCCAACGTGGAATGCAACCACGTCCTCCACGAACACGTCGTCATCGTCACGATCAAGAACCTCGGCGTTCCCCACGTCCCACACGATCAGCGGGTCCTCGTCTCGGACCTCGGTCGTTCCGACGACGGGATCGTCCATATCCTCTACAGCATCGGGTTCAACGACTCCCAAGACGTCCCGAGTGCCCTGCGGCAGGCGGTCGGCAGGACACCGGAACTCGACTTCGATCCCAAGTCGGCGATGTACGTCATCTCCGTCTTCCGCATCGAACCCGGCAGCGGCACCGGTATGCCGCGCTGGCAGAAGAGTCTCTTCCGCACGCTTGAGAAGGCCTCGGCCAACCGCACCCAGGTCCTCCACCTGCCCCCGGATCGGACGACGGTGATGGGCGAGACCGCCGAGCTCTGAGGACGCCCGTTCGGCGCCCGAGGGCACGAGTACACTCGGTCGGGTCAGCGCAGGAAGAGTCCAGAGCAGAAAGGCACCTTCCCATGATCGAAGTCCCGGCACTGGTCGTCGGTGTCGTTCTCCTCCTCGTCCGCGCAGTGCTCGCCTTCACCTTCTTCCACGAGTCCCTGCTCAAGCTCAAGGACGTCAGAGCGTTTGCGAAGAACGACGGACTCCCGCTCCCGCTGGCGTGGTTCGTGCCGATGGCCGAATTCGCCGCAGCGCTCTCCTTCGCCACCGGTGTGCTCGCGCAGTGGGCGGGCATCGGCGTCGTCGTCCTCATGCTCATCACCATCACGATGCAGAACTTCCGGTGGCACAGCAGGTACTGGGCCGCCGACAACGGGTGGGAGTACGACCTCTTCCTGCTCACCATGGCTTCGGTCATCGCCGTCTTCGGAGCCGGACCGATCGCGATTCCCACCCTCTTCGGCATGGGCTGAGCCGCCATGGGCTGAGCCGGCAACCGACCGTCGTCAGTGGAGCTGGCCGGCGGCGTACGCCGCCTGACCGATGTGCTGAGCCGCGTCGTCGACGATCGAGACGAGCCGCACCCCGCGCGTCACCGGCGGATTCCAGCTGTCGTCGATGACGGCGTCGAAGTCGTCCGCCGAGAGTCCGTTGGCATAGTCGATGAGTGCACGCAGGGCGGCACTGAGGTAGTCGACGAGCAGACCCTGATCGTTGACGACGATCTCCGCCGCCTGCCCCGGAGTGTGCCCGTAGCCGACCGTGTCACCGATCTTTCCGAGGTCGAATCGGTCGCGGTAGTGCTCCCAGACCTGCGGGTTCCCCGTGAGGTCGGAGAGCTGAGCGTCGACCTCGCGGCCGATGTGCCAGAGCAGCCAGGCGACCGAGTTGGGGTGGGAGCCCGGATGGGCGTTGAGCTCTTCGGGCGTGAGGGTCGGGAGGCCCTTGGCCGCATCGATGGGACGCTGGGCGAAGTCGGCGAACAGCTCGTTGATGGTCATGGTCCCATTGTGCTCTGCCGACACGCGGTTGTCAGGGTCGAATCGCCCCGAACCGGGCGTACGCAGCCGACGGACCATCGGACCGCGCGAGCCACGGACCGGTCCTGCCGCCTCGGCGAGGGAATAAATCAACGCCGCTTGCGGCTGTTGTGGGCATCACCGATCGTCAACGAAGGAGAAGCACATGTCGGATCCAGATCGCGTCGTCATCCTCGGCGGACACGGCAAGGTCGCCCTGCTCGCAGCCCCGAAGCTCACCGCCGCGGGCTTCGCCGTCGACTCCGTCATCCGCAACCCCGATCAGGCCGCCGACGTCGAAGCCGCCGACGCCCATCCGGTCGTCCTCGACATCGAGACCGCTGACGTCGATGCCCTCGCCGAGGTGTTCGCCGGGGCCAAGGCCATCGTCTTCTCCGCGGGCGCCGGGGGAGGAAGCCCCGAACGGACGAAGGCCGTCGACTATGAGGCGGCGAAGCGGGCCGTCGACGCCGCCGAGAAAGCCGGAGTCAAGCGCTTCGTCATGGTCTCCTACGCCACCGTCGGCATCGACCTCGACCGCATCGACCCGTCGAACTCCTTCTACCCCTACGTCGAGGCCAAGCACGGCGCCGACGCGTACCTGCGGGACAGCTCCCTCGACTACACGATCCTCGGTCCCGGCCGGCTCACGCTCGACCCGTCGGCGGGCGAGATCGTGCGCGCCGATGAGCGCGGCGACATCGACGGCCGGGCCCCGGCCGAAGGGCAGGGCGTGACCTCCCGCGAACTCGTCGCCGACGTCATCACCTTCGTCATCGCCGAGGACGCCGCCGTGCGCGAGACGGTGAACTTCTACGACGGATCGGTTCCCGTCGCCGAGGCGCTCAGCTGATCCGATTGCACAGCCGGTGGGTGAGCCCGCTCTCCGTGCTCACCGATTCGAGACTGAACCGGTCGTCCAGCACCTCGGGGTTCTCCCATAACCGCACGCCCGTGCCGAGGACGACCGGCACGGTCACGGTGTGGATGAAGTCGATGAGGTCGGCGTCGAGGAATTCTTTGACCGAGGTCGGACCGCCGCCGAGCCGGACATCGAGTCCCTCGGCGGCGGTCTTCGCCATCTCGAGCGCCTCGGCGGGGGAGGCGTCGACGAAGTGGAATACGGTGCCGTTGGCGAACTCCATCGGCTCCCGGGGGTGATGGGTGAGGATGAAGCAGGGCGTGCGGAAGGGCGGTTGCTCGCCCCACCAGCCGCGCCATCCGTCGTCGGGCCACGGTCCCGTCTGCGGTCCGAACTTCCTCCGGCCCATGATCTCGGCCCCGATGCCCTGACCCCACATGCTGAACAGCGCCCGGTCGACGGTGACCGGCGCGTCGGGTGCGCCCTGGACGCCGTCGATGACTCGCCCGTCGAAGCGGGAGAAGAGCGCCCGGGCCCCGCCGATCGGCTCGTCGAAGGTGACATAATCACCGGCGGCAAAGCCGTCGAGTGAGACGAAGAGATTGTGCACGCGTGTACGGACCATCATTGCTCCTCAAGCGGTTGGCGGGGGTTGTGGGTCCAGCGTAGGATGATGCACTTGCAAAGTGCAATCACCTGAGGGAGGGAAAGTGGCCAGACAACCGCGGTCGGGGTGTGCGATCAATGCCGCCGTCGAGGTGCTCGGCGACGCGTGGAGCCTCATCGTCCTCCGCGACATCGTCTTCGGCGATCGGCGGCACTTCCGCGAGCTGCTCACGCAGAACAATGAGGGCATCGCCTCGAATATCCTCGCCGACCGGCTCCGGCGCCTCGTCGCCGAAGGGCTGCTCACCCGCGGCGATGCTCCTCGCGGGCAGCGCGTCACCTACACCCTCACCGAGGCGGGGATCCAGACCGTGCCCGTCATGGTGGCCCTCGGCGCGTGGGGGATGAGCCACAGGGAGACGAGCCCCGAGCTGACGATCCGCGCGCGCATCCTCGCAGACTCGCCCGACCTCGTCGCCGACCTCATCGACGAGCTGCGCGAGGTCCATCTCGGCACGCCGCGCCCTGATCCGGCGCGGCCGCGTGCCTCCGAGGTCCTCCGGCGTGCCTTCGTGTCCGCTGTGGGGGAGTGAGGCGGAGGCTCAGACCGACTCGCTGCCCCGCCGGTCCTCGACCTCTCGCTTCCACGGCAGGTCCGCGCCCGCACGGCTGACCGTGATCGCGGCAAGCCCCACCGCGTTCTCGCCGAGGCGGGTGAGCTCCTCGCGGTCGAGTTCGGCCGGCGCGCCCGTCGCCCTGCAGAGATCGTGGAGGAGGGAGACCATGAATGTGTCCCCGGCCCCGATCGTGTCGACGACGTCGGCCCGCCGCGCGGGGACGTGCACCGTCGCCGAGGCGGTCGCGAGGATCGCCTCGTCCCCGCCGCGGGTGAGGGCGACGAGTCCCGCCCCGAGGTCGAGGATGTGTGCGATCCTCTCCTCGTGGGTGCGGTCCGGGTAGAGCCATTCGGCGTCGACGTCGCTGAGCTTGACGACATCGACTCTGGCGGCGAGTTCCTCGAATCGGGGCAGGGCCGCTGCCCGGTCGCCGATGATGGAGGGGCGGATGTTCGGGTCGAAGGTGATCAGCGCCGTCTCGTCCCCGCGGTCGTCGAGGAGGCTGTCGATCGTTGCGGCGCCCGGCTGGAGGAAGGCTGCGATCGACCCGATGTGGACGGCGTCCCAGGCCCCGCCGGTGATCGGCGAGGGGTCGGGTGCCCAGCGCAGATGGAAATCGTACTCGGCTGAGCCGTCGGCCGAGAGCACGGCCCGTGCCGTCGACGTCGCCCCGCGTGGAGTGGCGTGGACCGTGACGTTCGAGGCGCGCAGGTGCGCGAGGACGAAGCCGCCGTGGAAGTCGTCCCCGACGTCGGTGAGCAGGGCGACCTCGTCGCCGAGGCGGCCGAGGCCGAGGGCGACGTTCGCCGGCGCCCCTCCCGGGGCGTACCGGTCGGCGGCATCCGGGGTGGTGACGATGTCGATGAGGGCTTCGCCGATGACGAGGATGGTCATCTCCTCAGTGTATGGAGCGGCGGTGGTCGTCGACGCCGGTTCCTCAGATCGCGCGGGGACCGCGCCCGATGCGCTGTCCGGGGCAGCGGCCGGTGCGCTGTCCGGGGCAGCGGCCGGTGCGGGCGGCTCGAGCAATCGCATACGGGGGAAGGAGAATCGGACGCGACTCGAAACTCCCTGTGACCTGAATCTCTCTCATGTCAGTGCCGGATGGCAACGTGAGGTCATGGACAACATCACGGAGAACCCAGAGATCAGGCAACACTACGACGACGATTCAGAGTCTCGGTTCAACCCCCTGCCGGGGGAATGCGTCGTCTGCTTCGTCCATCGACAGCTCGGAGAGTTCGGGTGCGACGATACCCATCGCTTCGCCGAGCGCTTCCGGGAGCAGACGGCACCGAGGGCCACCGCACTGATCCCGCGACTGCGGGGAATGGGAGCAGAGCACTGCGACTGTCAATTGTTCCGCGAAGTCTTCACTTTCGCGCCACGGCCGCTGCTGGCTCGGGGCATCTTCGCCGCGAACATCGGCGGCCGGTTGGATGCCGATGAGCTGACCGACATCGGAGTGTTCGCTGACCCGAGAGGGGATGGACGCGGCATCGGATACAGCCACGTGAAGACGGGCCGAACCGTCGATCAGTTCGTCTGGTCGGACCGGCGTGCGTACATCGACACCGCTGGGTACGACGACGGAGTCGGATTCCCCGGCATGGACGGTGACGCCGGATACGCCGACATCGGCGGTTTCGCGGAGGACGAATACCCGTTCGGGCGTGGACGAGTCGACGCCCCGACACCGGCAGCGATCTATCTCTGCTGCCAATATGTTCGGCGAGGCTCCACCCAGCCGTGCGGAAACTGGCAGCGGGGCAAGCGACCTCCACGCTGGACCACACCGACTGGACCGGGCTGGGGAGCGGAGTCGTGGAACCCCGAGCCTCCGGGATGGTACACGGAGCCACCGGAGGAACCCGGCGTCCGCGCTCCGTTCTGAGAAGCCAGTGCCTTTGAGCGGTCCGGCAGAATGGACGCATGATACTGCCGCTCTTCCTCGACTGTGACCCCGGCATCGACGATGCAATCGCCCTCGGCTACCTGCTCTGTCAGGACGACATCGATGTCGTCGGCATCGCCGCCTCGGGCGGGAACGTTCCCACCGCGCAGGTCGTCGAGAACACGCGGAGATGGCTCACGCTCGCCGGACGCGACGACATCCCCGTCCACGCGGGCGATGCCCTGCCGCTGGCTCGCCAGAGATCAGCGGCCACACAGATTCCATCCGGATCGGCGGTGGGGGAGCCCGACACCGCCGACATCGAGTACGCGGACCTCACCCACGGCCAGACCGGTGCCGGGTACGCCACTCTGCCGGAACCGACGGTGCCATTAAGCGCCACCTCCGCGGCGCAGGCCTGGGTCGATGCCGCGCGGGCCCACCCCGGGCGGCTCATCGGCGTCGTCATCGGCCCCTCGACGAACCTCGCGCTCGCCCTCGCGATCGAACCCCGCCTGCCTCACCTTCTTCGGCGCCTGTTCATCATGGGCGGGGCCTTCAACTACCGCGGCAACACGCACCCGACGACCGAATGGAACGTCACCTTCGACCCCGAAGCGCTGGCGACAGTCCTCGCCTCGTTCGACCGTGCCCGCAGCGAGGACCCCGACCTGGCGCTGCCCGTCATCGCCCCGATCGAAGCGACCGAAGCCGTGGCGATGACCCCCGAGCGCCTCGCCGGCATCCTCGACACCGATGCCGACCCGATCTGGCAGGCGTGGCTGGAGCAGATGAGCGAGGCTCTGCGGTTCTACTTCGAATTCCACGACTGGGACGGACTCGGCTACCTCGCCCATATCCACGACCCCTTCGTCCTCGCGTGCGCCCTCGCGTGGGCACGCACCCCCGACCAGCCGGCAGACAACCTGCCCTGGGCCACGACAGCGACGGCGCCGGTCGACGTCGAACTCACCGGTACACTCACACGAGGCGAAACCGTCGCCGATTGGCTGGGGCGGTGGGGGAGGGACCCGAACGTCGAGATCATCCGCACGATCGATGCCGACGCCTTCCTCGACCACCTCGGCGCCACCCTCAAGGAAGGACCGCACCATGATCGACCACAGCCCAACACGTAGCCTCTCTGGGCAGGGGCCAGCCGCACCGACTGGTCCCGGACAAACCCGCATCCCCGCACTCGCGCTCACCCTCACGCTCCTCGGCACGCTCGTCATCGTCACGACCTACCTCGCCGTTCTCCTCACCCAGCCTGCGAACCTCGGCATCGATCTCGGCCACACCACTCTGTGGGTCATGGTCGGCTACCTCGTCGGCGGCGGCCTCCTCGCGGCAGGCACCCTGCCGCTCATTCCCCGCAGCACCCTCGCACTCATCCCCGTCGCGATCGCCCTCAACATCGTCATCGGCCAGATCGTCGGCACGATGACCACGATCCCGCTCTACCTCGACTCCATCGGCACCGTGATGATCGGCGTCCTCGCCGGTCCTGCCGCAGGGGCCTTCACCGGAATCCTCTCGAACCTCATCTGGGGAGTCACCCTCAACCCCAGCGTCATCGCCTTCACCACCGGAGCCGCCTTCATCGGTGCCGCCGCCGGATGGGCCGCCCGGCTCGGCGCCTTCCGCACTCCATGGTTCGCCGTCCTGGCCGGAGCGATCGCCGGTGTGCCCACCGCGGCCCTCGCCGCCCCGGTCGCCGCCTACGTCTTCGGCGGCGGACTCGGGACGGGCACGGGGAGCGTCGTCGCCATCCTCCAGGCCACGGGCCAGGAGATGCTCGCCGCGACCATCGCCCAGAGCCTCTTCTCCGATGTGCTCGACAAGGCGATCATCTTCGCTCTCGCCTACGTCATCGTCCGTTCCCTGCCCAGGCGGATCCTCGACCGCTATCCCTTCACCGGCCACAGCCTCTCACGCCGTGCCCGCGCCGCTGACCAGCGCTGAATGAGCTCGTCGGCTCTGACTGAGACGGGATCCCGGCGCCTGCACCCGGCCACCGAGATCATCGTCCTCGGATGCGCGCTCGTGCTCGTGTTCGGGATTCCGTCCCCGGTCATCCCGCTCATCGTCCTCGTCGGGTCCGCTGTCGCGGCAGTGGCCTCGCCGACCGTGAAAGTCACGACGTGGGCGGCGACTGTCGCCGCCCTGTGCGTGCCGATGCTCATCGTCGTCGGCCTCGTCCAGGGCCTGTTCTACCCCGGCGCCGAGGTCCATGTGCTCTGGCAGGCCGGACCCGTGCGGTTGAGTGTCGAAGGGCTCGCGATCGCCGTCCAACTCTGGCTGCGGGTGACGGCGCTTGTCGCCCTGTGCGCGGTCATCGGCCTCGGCAGCGATGCGGCGAGACTCTTCGACGGTCTCATCGCCCTGGGCCTGCCGGCGTCGATCGCCTACGTGTGCGCGTCCTCGCTCAACCTCATCCCTCTCGTTCGTGGCCGGGTCCGAACGGTCCTCGACGCCCGCGCTGCCCGCGGCTGGGCTGTCGACCGCTGGTCCGTGCGCGTCCGCCTGCTGCCCGGCATCGTCACCGGACTGTTCACGTCCCTCCTCGTCACCGTCGACCAACGACACGAGGTCCTCGACCAGCGCGGATTCGCGGCCTCCGACCATTCCGTGTCCCTCCAGGACCATTCGGACAGTCATTGGCAACGCCTCCTTCGCCGAGGCGGTCCCGTCCTCACGCTCATCCTCATCGTCCTCTCCGTGATCGGTCTGCTTCCCCTTCCAGGTGCCGAAGAGATGCTCGGAGGACTGCGATGAACGTGCTCGACCTCAGCGGAGTCGACGTCACCTGCCGCGGCGTCGACCGTCCGGTCCTGGCAGGTCTCGACCTGCGCCTCGGCCCCGGTGAGATGCATGCGGTGCTCGGCCCACAGAACTCCGGAACGTCGACACTGTGTCGGTTGGCCGTCGGGCTGCTCGCCGACCGGGGCACGGTCCACGGTGAGGCACGCGCCGTCGAAGACGCCGTCATGCTCGGCGACGACCCCGAGGCGCAGCTGAGCGGGATGGCCAGCCGGGTCGGGGACGAGGTCCAACTGCCGAGCCGCCTGCGCGGACGTGACCCGGCGACAGCACGGGCTGCCGCGCAACGGGCACTGGTGTCGCTCGGTGTCGGCGCGCTGTGGGACCGTCGACTCGAGACGCTCTCTGGAGGGCAGCGACAGCTCGTCGCCCTGGCCGGTCTTCTCGCCCTGGAACCGGCGCTCCTCGTCCTCGACCAGCCGGGGCTCTCCCTCGACCCCATGATGCGGGCCGGTCTCGTCTCGGCGCTGGAGGACCATCGCGCCAGCGGCGGCACCGTGCTTGTCACCGGCCACCAGTTCGACGAGGTGGTCGCCGCCTGCAAGGCGATCAGCCTCCTCAGCAACGGACGCATCGCAGCGACGCTCGAGCCGACAGAAGTGACCCCGCATGCGCTGGCTTCTCACGGCGTCTGGAGCGCTCTCCCCACGATCACACCAGCTGGTGGGTCGACGAATCCAGAGCGGGTCGAGCCGGAGCCGGCTGGGTCCGCGCAGGCGAAGCCATGGCCGAATGAGACAGATACGGCAGAGGCAGTACCGGTGGAACCGGGAGCGACCATCCGGCCTGTGCTCTCGGTCAGCGGACTCCGGGTCGAGCGCAGAGGCGGTTCGGTGCTCGACGGTCTCGACTTCGACCTCCATCCCGGAGAGTTCGTCGCCCTCATGGGCGCCAACGGCGCAGGCAAGTCGACGATGCTCAGGGCGCTGCTCGGTCTGCTCGAACCCGGGGCAGCGGTCACGGGCGCGATGACGGAGCACCACTTCGGCGAGGACATCGCGCTCACGGAACTGCCGACGCATATGAGGGCCGCCCATCTCGGGTGGGTCGGCCAGGACCCGGGAGCCCAGCTGTCGGGTGCCACCGTGCGCGATGAACTTCTGCGAGCGGCTCCGCTGCCACCGCACCGACGCCGCGACCGGGAGGCGGTGCGCAGGCAACGGGAGGAGGCGGTCGCCTCGGCGCTGGAGTCCACCGGACTCGCCGGCGTTGCCGGGACCCACCCCTTCGACCTGGGGACTGCCCGACGCAAGGACGTCGTCATTGCGTCATTGCTCGTCACGGCCCCGCCGATCCTTCTCCTCGACGAGCCCACCCAGGGCAGGGATGATGGGGACATGAGCAGGCTCACCGGTCTCATCGCGGGCTTCCTTCGTGGGGGAGGCGCTGTGCTGGCTGCGACCCACGACGAACGGTGGGCGGGAACGGCGCACCGGGTCGTACGCCTCGAAGCGGGCAGACTCACCGAGCGGCGAAACCGGCCATGAGCATGGTGGTTCCGCTGTGAGAGCACGAGGTCCCGTGACACTCTTCGCGGCGTGGGCGATCCACGACCTCGAAGAGCTCATCGCGTTACCCGTGACGACCTCCCGCTTGGCCGAGGAGCCGGGAGCGGATTGGCTGCGCATCTCCGCACGGCAGTCGGCGGTGGCGATCGGGCTCATGGGCGCCGTCGTCGCGACCGCGTGTGTGCGGGGCGCGGTGACGAACGGGCGTTCGCGCTTCTATCGCCGAACGCTCGCCGGGCTCGACCTCCACGTGTGGTCGCATGTGGCGGCCTCGGTGGTGCTGAGGCGGTACACGGCGGGGGTCCTCACCGCGGTCCCCTTCATGCTTCCCGGGGCACGGTTCGCCGAGCGCGAGCTGGCAGCGACCGGTCACGCCCTCTCCCACGCCGAAAGGGCGGTGGGGGCACCGATGATGGTGGTCGCGGCGCTCGCCTGCCATGGTGTGGCGAGAGCCTGGGTTCAGTAGTCGAACGACGAGTCGGTGGCGAGCGAGCCGGGGCCGCGGTACTTCTGCAGGTGGATGTGACGGGCGAAGCGGATGACCGGGCGGATGAGCATCTCGATGCTGCCGAGGACGAAGAGGCATGTGCCGGCGAACATGAGCTCGTCGGAGAAGAACATGAAGCTGCCGATGAGGAACCAGAGGCCGATGAGCACGTCGTTGGTGATGCTGAGCATCTGGTAGCGCTGACGGATGACGATCTCGTCGTGTCCGATGTGCATGGTCAGTTCACGGTCCTGCGTGTGCACGCATTCCTCCAGTCAGTCGATGGCGACGGCCTCTGCGATGGTACGCAGAAGCAAGTGGAGTTGGCCATCCGCCGAGGTGGTGGTCCTGACGAGCGGATGCCCCCCCGCACCCGTGTCAGGGTCGTCGTCTAGCCTCGGAGGTGATGGCACGCGAGAGGCGTGCCGCCCGATCTCGATGAGGAGAGACGATGAGCCGTTCCGTGCAGATCACCGTCGACAGCCATGATCCGATCCTGCTCGCCCGGTTCTGGGCCGAGGTGCTCGGGTACGTCATTCCCGGCCCGCCCGGAGTCACCCTTGCCGACGGCGATGATCCCTTCGCCGCGTGGAAGACCTTCCTCGACTCACTCGGCGTGGAGATGCGACCCGAAGACATGCGCGCGGCGATCGAGGATCCCGCCGGGCGCGGACCGCGCGTCTTCTTCCAGACGGTGCCCGAGGACAAGACGGTGAAGAACCGCGTCCACCTCGATGTCCGTGCCGCTCCGGGACTCCAGGGCAGCGAGCGGATGGAAGCGCTCGAAGCCGAATGCGCTCGCCTCGAGCGACTCGGTGCGACTCGGCTCGAGCGGTTCGACCCGGCCCCGCCGATGGAGACCGGCTTCATCGTCATGGCCGACCCCGAAGGCAATGAGTTCTGCCTTGACTGACTGGCGCTGACTGATCCCGCAGGACGGTGCCCGGGCCCGATCTTCACCCGGCGCCTGGGAGACCTGCTGGTCAGCCGGGTCGTCCCTGGCCAACGGCGATGATAATTCTCTTAGAGTCATGTCCTCGACGAGCCCGCGTTGCTACCGTGGCAGGTATGAACACCGTCTCACCCGTCCCGTTCACAGCCGCTGTCGCCCTCACCCTCAGCCTCACCCTCGCCGGCTGTTCGAACAGCGGAGACGAGACCGAGCAGGCGCCGACGAGCGGTGACCCGGTGCCCACGCAGTCCGAGGACTCCGGGTCCGCGGGCTCGAGCCCCGACGACACCACTGCGCAGTCGGCTCCGACCGGCGCCTCCGACCTGCCGGAGGACGCCGACCTCAGCTCCGCCTCCCCGCAGGTGACCCCCGACGAGGCGATCGCCGTCGCGCAGAAGGAGGCCGGCAACGGCACCGTCCATGCGATCGAACTCGACTACGACCGCCGCGACGGCGCGTGGCAGTACGAGGTGAAGATCCTCAAGGACAGGACGGACTTCGACATCGACGTCGACGCTCAGTCGGGAAAGATCGCCAAGACCGAACAGGACACGACCGACGACTCCGAGCAGGCCATCGACCTCACCGACCCGTTGCCCTTCGACGAGGCCCTCAACCGCGCCTCCGAACAGGGCAAGGGCCGACTGACGAGCTGGAAGCTCGAATCCGACGACGACCGCATCGAGTACCAGTTCGACTACGACGACGCGGGCACGGAGTCCGAGGTCACCGTCGACGTCGAGACGAAGAAGGTCACCGTCGACGGGTGAGCCGACGTAGTCTGGTGTCATGCACGCACCAGCCGGCTCCTGTGGTCGCCTCGAGGTCATCACCGGCCCGATGTTCTCCGGCAAGTCCGAAGAGCTCATGCGCCGGGTCCGTCGCGCCCGCATCGCCGGTGTCGAAGCGCTGGTCATCAGCCATTCCCTCGACACCAGGGCGGAGCTCTCCGCCGTCACCTCCCACATCGGGGTGACCGTGCCCGCCGTTCCCGTCGGAGACGTCGCCTCCCTCGCCGAGGCGGCCCGAGCCGAGGACGTCGACCTCGTCGCCATCGATGAGGCCCAGTTCTTCGGCCCCGACCTCGTGCCCGCGGTCGAGAAGCTCCTCTCCCGCGGCATCGATGTCATCGTCGAGGGACTGTGCGTGACCTTCGACGGTGATCCGTTCGAACCACTGCCGACGTTCATGGCACTTGCCGAGGACGTCACGAAGCTCACGGCAGTGTGCACGGTGTGCGGGCGCGACGCCGTCTTCCACGAGCGCATCGCCGCTGCACCCGCCGGGTCGGCCACCGACATCGACGCCAGCCACATCGGCGGCCTCGACTCGTACGTCGCCCGCTGCCGAGAGCACTTCGGACACGGCACCGCAACGGAGCCCTGACCCATACGCTCTGCGGTCAGTCGGCGATGTCGGCCCACACCTGTCGCCAGATCTCGGCGAGAGCGGCGATGTTGTAGTGCGCGTTGAGACCGCTCGGCTGCGGGACGACCCGCAGCTCGATGTCCGCAGGCCAGCCGGGAATGAGGGACGTGTCCTGGACCCCGAGTGTGGCCTTCGGCTGGGAGAAGGCGATGCGGAACGAGGTGATGCCGGCGATCGCCACCGCCTTCGGGCGGATCTCCGAGAGGCGCTCGACGAGCCTCGCCCCTCCGTCGCGCAACTCCTCGTTCCTCAGCTCATCGGCTCTCGCGGTGGCCCGACCGACGAGGTTGGTGATGCCGATGCCGCGGGAGAGCAGATGCTCCTCATCCTCGATCGAGAGGCCGAGAGACGCATCCACGAGGTGGTCGGTGAGCCCCGCCTGGTGGAGCGAGGGCCAGAAGCGGTTGCCGGGGCGGGCGAACGGGGCGTTGACCGCCGCCGTCCACAGACCCGGATTGATGCCGACGATCAGGAGGGAGAGCTGCCCGGAACCCGCGGGCAGCACATCGTCGATCGCATCGGGATCGTCGGTGGCGAAGCGGGCGAGATCGTCCTTGGTCGGTTTCCGTCCCGCCAGCGGGGACGGTCTGCGGGAGCTGCGGCTTTCCTCGGACACGTCCCCCAGACTACCGTCGAAGGACGACGAGCCGAACGGAGGTCCGGCATGAGCCACGCACACACCCGAGCGGAATCAGGCGAGTCCGCTCCGTTCCACTTCGAGACGACCTGGCGCGTCGCCGAAGCGGTCGAGCCGGTGTGGGACGTGCTCTCCGCCATCGACGACTGGCCTGGTTGGTGGCCGGGACTGGCGTGGGTGCACGCTGTCGACGGAACGCTCGCCGAAGGCTCCAGGGCGCAGATCGGTGTGCGCAGCCCCCTCGGCCTCTCCCTGTCGATGATGCTGCGCATCGAAGCGATCGACCCGCCCCGGCAGGTCGTGCTCAGCGCCGAGGGGGACCTGCGCGGTACCGGGGTGTGGACGCTGCGCCGGTCGGGACCGCTCACCGTCATCGATGCCGTGTGGTGCGTGACGACGACGCGTCTGGCCCCACGCCTGCTGCGCCCCCTGTCGGCCAGGATGCATGCCGCGGTCATGGCCGCAGGCGAGACCGGCCTGCGCCGTCGCCTCAGCGCGCGGGCGTAGGGGAGTCCGCGGCGGACCAGGCCTCGATCCCGCCGGCCAGCGAGCGCAGGCGCACTCCCTCCGGAGTGCCGGGAGCCGCGGCCGCCACGGCCTTCGCCGACCGGACTCCCGACCGGCAGTGGACGACGATGTCGGTGGCGGGGCCGACCACCTCGGCGAGGGCCGGCCACCCCCGGTCGACGACGACGTCGAGGGGCACATGGACGGTGCCGGGGATGGACTGGACCTGCCGCTCCCACTCCTCGCGGACATCGACGATGACCGCGTCGGCCCCCAACGCACGAGCCTCGGCGACGGTGACCTCGTCGACGGCGGGCGCCGAAGCTGCCGGGGGAGCCGCACACGCGACGGCGACCTCGGTGAGGTCGGTCACGGCAGGCCGATCCGGGTCGGCGGAGAAACGCAGCGTCGTGAAGGTCGTCCCCAGCACATCCGTGCGCAGGAGCCTGCCGATGAGGGGGTCCCCGATGCCGCAGATGAGCTTGACGGCCTCGGCGGCCATCGTCGATCCGACGAGACCGCAGAGGACGCCGAGGACTCCTCCCTCGGCACAGGTGGGCACCGAATCGGCGTCGGGGATGTCGGGGAAGAGGTCGCGCAGCATCGGTCCGTGACCGGGCACGAAGGTGCTCACCTGGCCCTCGAAGCGGAAGATCGTCCCCCACACGAGCGGGGTGCCGGTGAGCTCGGCGGCATCGTTGGACAGATACCGGGTCGCGAAGTTGTCCGCACCGTCGATGACGAGATCGTGGGCGGCGAAGAGCTCGAGTGCATTGTCCGGGCTCAGGCGTTCCGCGAGGGCGGTCACGGACAGATGCGGGTCGAGGCGCAGCAGCGCATCCCTGGCCGAGTCTGCCTTGGGGCGGCCGACGTCGGCATCGCGATGGAGGATCTGGCGCTGAAGGTTCGAGACCTCGACGCGGTCGTCGTCGATGACGGTGAGGAGTCCGATCCCCGCCGCCCCGAGGTACTGGAGCACCGGGGCTCCGAGGCCGCCGGCGCCGACGACGAGGACCCGCGCGGCCCGCAGCCGCCGCTGGCCGAGATCTCCGACCTCTGGGAGGCTGAGATGCCGCGCGTACCGGGCGAGCTCATCGGGCGTGAGCGCGTCGACGGGCTCGACGAGCGGGCGCAGAGGTGTCCCGCTCATGGCCCCATCACCAGGTTCTCCGTGGTGACCCTGCCCTCGTGAGGTGAGGAGGCGAGTGCCAGCGGACGCTTGGGGATCCGTCCCGCGCCCCGAGCCAGGCGGCCCGCCTCGACGGCGAGCGCCATCGCCCGAGCCATCGCCGGTGCGTCATGGGCGCGGGTGACCGCCGAGGCGAGCAGCACGGCCGTGCACCCGAGCTCCATCGCCAGCGCCGCATCCGAGGCCGTGCCCACGCCGGCATCGAGGATGACGGGCACCTGCGCACGGGCGACGATCGTCTCGATGTTGTGGGGGTTGAGGATGCCCAGACCCGAGCCGATCGGGGCCCCTGCCGGCATGACCGCGGCGACCCCGGCGTCCTCGAGGCGCTTCGCGAGCGCCGGATCGTCGTTGGTGTAGGCGAAGACCGTGAACCCGTCGAGGACGAGCTCCTCGGCCGCCCGGAAGAGCTCGACCGGGTCGGGCAGGAGGGTGTCCTCGTCAGCGATGACCTCGAGTTTGACCCACGAGGTCTCGAGCGCCTCCCGGGCGAGCTTGGCCGTGAGCACAGCGTCCCGGGCGGTATAGCAGCCCGCGGTGTTCGGCAGGGAGCGGATGCCGAGTCGTTCGAGGAGGGCGAAGACCGAGTCCCTGGCGTCAGCGTCGAAACGGCGGATCGCCACGGTCGTCAGCTCCGTCGCCGAGGCGGTCAGTGCGTTCTCGAGGATGCTCAGGGTGCTCGCCCCTCCGGTGCCCATGACGAGGCGGGAGTCGAAGGTCGCTCCGTCGATCGTCCAGCTCATCTCAGCCTCCCTGCACAGCAGTGACGATGTCGACGGTCTGGCCGTCGACGATGGCGAACTCGGCCCAGAGTCCACGGCGGATGACCTCACCGTCGACAGCGAGGGCCACCCCGAGACGGCCTCCGTCGACGGGAGTCCCGTCCGTCGCGAGCTGCCTGCCGGTGACGTGCTCGACGAGCGAGCGGGCCGTGGTGCCTGAGGCGAGCTCGCTGCTCTCCCCGTTGAGTGTGATGGTCATGGTTCCTTCCTTGCTGTGGTCATCGCCGCCACAAGGCGCGGAGACGGGCTCTCGTTCGACTGTGCGGCTTCGGAGAAGCGGCGGGGAGCAAGGGCCGCGGGCGCCCCTGCGGGCAGCCACGGCGAGTCCTCACCGCGGGTGAGATCGGCACCGAGGCGGGCCCCGAGCGGAGTGAGGAGGATCCCGTGGCGGAAGTACCCGGTGGAGACGACGCAGCCGGGGTCCGTGCGCCCGATGAACGGCACGTCATCGGGTGATCCGGGTCGGGCACGCGCAGTGATCTCGGTGATCTCGGCATCGAGGATCCCGGGCACGAGCCGTTCGGCATCGTGGAGGAGACGGTGGACTCCCTCGGCGAGCACCCCGGGCCGTCCGTCCTCACGGGACGTGGCGCCGAGGACGAGTTCCCCGTCGGGGCGCGGGACGATGTAGACGGGCCGACCGGCGACGAGTCCGCGGATGGTGCGGGTGAGCAGCGGCGGTGCGCTCGCGTCGGTGCGCAGCCGGATGATGTCGCCGTGCACGGCTCGCAGCGGCAGGTCGGGGACGCCGGCGATCGTCCCCACCGCTTCACCGGCGGCGACGACGACCTGGTCGGCGGTGAGGCTGCGCCCATCGGCAAGAGCGACGCCGACGGTGCGGCCGCTGACGCGGACGAGTCCGGTCGCCTCCTCACGGACGATGTCGTCGTCGAGGAGCGAGAGCAGGGCGCCGGTGATCCGTCGTGGGTCGACGGCATGATCGCCGGGGATGCGCACCGCCCCGCTCACCCCTGGCGAGAGGGCGGGCTCGAGATCGCGGGCCCGGGATCCGGTGATGAGTTCGACCTCGGACCCCGCCTCGGCCTGCAGGGCGCGCAGGTCCCGCAGGGTCGCGAGATCCGCCCTGTCCCCGGCGCACACGAGGGTCTCCGTCTGCGTCTCGCCGAGGTCGTGCCCGGTCTCGGCGGTGAGTCGCGAGGCGAACTCGGGGTAGAGATCGGCAGAGGTGCGCATGAGGGGGAAGAGCGGAGACTGCCCCCACGCGATCTCCGCGGCCGGGGCGATCATGCCGGCGGCGGCATACGAGGCCCCTTCGCCGGGTGCGGGGTCGATGAGCGTGACCGACGCTCCCCGGCCACGCAGCTCCCATGCTGTGGCGAGCCCGATGATCCCGGCCCCGATGACGATGACGTGCACTGTATTCTCCCTCCGGCGGCATGACCCGCATCAGGTGCGGCGGTCGGCACGAAGCCCTCTCAGCCTCCCAGCGAGGCTCCCGCGAACTCCTCTACTCTAGGAGCATGGTTCCCGTGATGACAACGTCCTCCGCCCAGCGAGACACGCAGACCACGACTCGAACCGCGCGTCGGCGCGCGCTCGAGGCGGCCCGCCTCTACCTCTGCACCGATGCCAGGACCAAGCAGGGCGATCTCGCCGCGTTCCTCGACGCCGCATACGCCGGGGGCGTCGACATCATCCAGCTGCGCGACAAGAGCCTGGAGGCACGAGAGGAGATCGCCGCCCTCGAGGTCCTCCGGGACGCCGCCCGCCGCCATGGCAGGCTCTTCTCCGTCAACGACCGTGCCGACGTCGCCCTCCTCGTCGGCGCCGACGTCTTCCACGTCGGACAGGGTGACCTCACGAGCGGCCAGGCCCGTGCCGTGCTCGGACCCGACGTCCTCCTCGGCCGTTCGACCCACTCGATCGACCAGGCGCTCGCCGCCGACGCCGACCCCGACATCGACTACCTCTGCCTCGGGCCCGTGTGGGAGACCCCGACGAAACCCGGGCGACCGGCCGTCGGCCTCGAGCCCCTGCGGGAGATCACCGGACGGGTGAGTACGCCCTGGTTCGCGATCGGCGGCATCGCCGCCGGTGAGCGGCTCGACGCGGTGCGCGAAGCCGGAGCCGAGCGCATCGTCGTCGTCCGCGCCGTCACCGAGGCCGATGATCCCGCCGCAGCGGCAGCGACCCTGAAGGGAGAGCTGTGAGGATCCTCATCGCCGGAGCCGGGGCCACCGGGGGAGCGTTCGGCACCCGCCTCGTCGAAGCCGGACGTGACGTCACCTTCCTCGTCCGACCCGAGCGCGCCGAGGCGCTGCGCGCATCGGGGCTGCGCTTCATCGGCCCCGACGAGGACAGGACGAACCCGGTGGCCGTGACGACCGCCGAGGAGCTCGCAGCGAACCCGATCCCTGCGGACCTCGTCCTCATCGCCGTCAAGGCCAGCGGCCTCGACCAGGTCATCGACGACATTCGCCCGGCGATCGGGCCGGACACGCTCATCATTCCGTTCCTCAACGGCATGGCCCATATCGACCGCCTGGACAGGGAGTTCCCCGGGCAGGTGCTCGGGGGCCTCGTGAAGATCATCGGCACGATGCGCGGATACGACGTTGTGCAGATGACGGACATGGCGACGATGACGATCGGCCGCCTCGGCGGGGGAGAGGTGCCTTCCGGGATCGTCGAGGCCCTCGACGTCCCCGGCTTCCGCCTCCAGGTCATCGATGCCATCGATGACGCACTCTGGGAGAAGTGGGTCTTCATCGCCGCAGCCGGCGTGGTCACGTGCCTCTTCCGGGCGCCCGTCGGGGCGATCATGGCCGCCGGCGGCGAACCCCACGTCGTCGCGATCGTCGACGAGCTCGAAGCCGTGGCGATGGGCGCCGGACACCCGATCTCGGCGCGCTCCCGCGCGGTGACGCTCTCGATGCTCACCGCCGAGGGCTCCTCATTCACCTCATCGCTCTATCGCGACGTCACCGCCGGACTGCCCAACGAGACCGAGCACATCCTCGGCAGCCTCGCGGCGACCGCGGCGGGACTCGGGGTCGCGACCCCGCTGCTCGACCTCACTCTCGTGCAGCTGCGAGCAGGCGAGATCGACCGGGCGGGATGACCGGAGAGGGGTCTGCAGCCTGGCCGCGGTTTCGGAAGCCCGCGCGCACCGGCCGCCGCCTGCGCGGAGACGATGGGCCGCCTCGGCGAGACCGGAGAGCACGAGGGCGAGCGATGTTTCCAGGCTCAGCCGGCCGGCTTGACCGCCCGCACGATCGCCGAGTGCAGGCCGTCGGCGACCTCACGCGTGAAGTCGACCGCGACGTCGACGAATCCGACAGCGCGAAGACCGTCGACATACTCCGTTCGTGACAGAGCCCCGGCGATGCAGCCGACATGCGACCCGCGCTCACTGCGCTCCTGCGGGCTGAGACGGTCTTCGGAGACGACATCGGAGACTCCTATGCGCCCGCCCGGAGCGAGCACGCGGAACATCTCGCTGAGCACGGAGTGCTTGTCCGTGGAGAGGTTGATCACGCAGTTGGAGATGACGACGTCGACGGCGGCGTCCGGGAGCGGGACGGCTTCGATCGTGCCTTTGAGGAACTCGACGTTCGTCAGGCCCGACTTCGCCCGGTTCTCCTCGGCGAGAGCGAGCATCTCATCGGTCATGTCCACCCCGTAGGCGAATCCGGTCGCACCGACCCGGCGGGCGGAGAGGAGGACGTCGAGACCACCGCCCGAACCGAGATCGAGCACCCGTTCGCCATCCCGGAGCTCGGCGACGTCGGTGGGGTTCCCGCAGCCGAGACTCGCCTCGACGGCGCCGACGGGCATGCCCCCGACCGTCGTCGCGTCATAGAGTCCGGCACCGAATCCGCGCGGGGATTCGGGACAGCAGTCCGCGCTGCCGTCCTCGCGGAGCAGCTCATCGTTGCCCACTCCGGATGCGGAGGCCGTCGCCGCCTCCGCATAACGCGCCCGCACTGCTTCGCGGACCTGGTCGTCGTCAGCCATAGCGCTTCCTCTCCGTCGCTTCCTCGTCACCGGTGTGAGATCGATCCTGGTCGTCTCCCCAGCACGTGTCAACGCCGCCGTCCGCCCCCAGCCGCTCCGGCTGCGGCACCCGCGTCGCCGACGGCATGTGAGTAGAATGGCCGGGGCCTGCAACCGGGTCCGACAGCAACGAGCAGGGGACAGGATGACTCAGGCGGACACCTCGGCGACGGAGACCCGCGAACTCAAGCGGGGACTGCACACGAGGCACCTGCAGATGATCGCGATCGGTGGTGCCATCGGCACCGGCCTCTTCCTCGGTTCGGGCGGAACGATCTCCCAGGCCGGTCCCGGAGGCGCGCTGCTCGCCTACGCCGCGATCGGCGTCATGGTCCTCTTCGTCATGCAGTCCCTCGGGGAGCTCTCCACCCACCTGCCCGTGGCCGGGTCCTTCCACACGTACGGGTCGAAGTACATCAGCCCCTCCTTCGGCTTCGCCATGGGATGGAACTACTGGTTCAACTGGGCGATCACGCTGGCCGCCGAGCTCGTCGCCGCCGGGGTGATCATGTCGTTCTGGCTGCCCGACGTGCCCTCGTGGATCTGGGCCGCGGTCTTCCTCGCCCTGCTCACCGGGCTCAACTTCCTCTCCGCCCGTGCCTTCGGCGAGGGCGAGTTCTGGTTCTCCGCGATCAAGGTCACCGCCGTCCTCGTCTTCCTCGTTCTCGGCGTGCTCATGATCGCAGGCATCCTCGGCGGACCCTCCCCGGGCTTCTCGAACTGGACGACCGGCGAGGCTCCGTTCGCGGGGGGATGGATGTCGATCATCGCCGTGTTCATGATCGCCGGCTTCTCCTTCCAGGGCACCGAACTCGTCGGCGTCGCCGCCGGAGAGTCCAAGGATCCGCGCCGGGACATGCCGCGAGCGATCCGCACGGTGTTCTGGCGGATCATGCTCTTCTACATCGGCGCGATCGTCGTCATCGGGTTCCTCCTGCCCTACACCGACCCTTCCCTGCTCGCCTCGGCCGACAAAGAGGACATCACCGCCTCACCCTTCACCCTCGTCTTCGAACGTGCAGGCATCGCCGTGGCCGCAAGCGTGATGAACGCCGTCATCCTCACCGCGATCCTCTCGGCCGGCAACTCCGGTCTCTACGCGTCGACCCGCATGCTCTACGCGATGGCGAAGGAGGGCACCGCACCGAGGCTGTTCGCCCGTCTCAACGAGCGCGGGGTGCCCGTCATGGCGCTCGTCGCGACCGCCTTCATCGGACTCTTCGGATTCCTCACCGAGGTGATGGGCGACGGGGCGGCGTACACGTGGCTCATCAACGTCTCCGGGCTCTCCGGATTCATCGTCTGGATCGGCATCGCGTGGTGCCACTTCCGCTTCCGCCGTGCCTACGTCCACCAGGGGCACGATGTCGAGAACCTTCCGTACCGGGCGCCCTTGTTCCCGATCGGGCCGATCATCGCCCTCGTCATGCTCATCGTCGTCGTCGCCGGACAGAACATCGAAGCCGTCGCCGACGGCCGTGTCCTCGAAGTCGCCTCGGCGTACATCGGGCTGCCGATCTTCCTCCTCGTCTGGGGACTCCACCGCCTCATCACCGGCCCCAGATCCCGATTCATCAGCCTCCAGGACGTCGACGTCGACGGACTCGAGATCACTCCGAAGGCCTGATCGCGCACCTGCCGCGCGCACGATTCTGGGAACCCGCCCTCCTCGATTAAGCTAGGCTCACCTAAGACCAAGCTCGGCTGTGAGAAAGAGACCCATGCGCAGATTCCTCGCCCCCATCCTTGCCTCGGCACTGCTGCTGACCGCCTGCTCGGGCGGCGGCAGCACCCCGGATGAGACCGCCGGCGGTGCCACGGTGGACACGAAGTTCGGCGCGGTCGAGGTCCCGGCCGACCCGCAGCGCGTCGTCGCTCTCGGGTGGGGCGACGCGGAGACCGCTCTTGCCCTCGGCGTCCAGCCGGTCGGTGCCTCCGACTGGGTCGAGTTCGGCGGGTCGGGAGTCGGCCCGTGGGCGGCCGACCTCTACACCACGTCCCCAGAGATCATCGCCACCATGGAACCCGACTACGAGGCGATCGCGGCGCTCGACCCCGACGTCATCCTTGACGTCAAGAGCTCAGGGGAGCAGGAGCGCTACGACCGCCTCTCCGAGATCGCTCCGACCGTCGGCCCGCCCGAGGGCGGGGACAACTACCTCACTTCGATGGACGAGCAGGTGACGATGATCTCCGAGGCACTCGGCAAGGAGGACGAGGGGAAGAAGCAGCTCGAGGACCTCGAGGCGCAGTTCGCCGCCGCCCGTGAGGCCAACCCCGAGTACGAAGGCAAGACCGTAACCGTGGCGGCGAAGACCTCGGAGGGCTGGGGCGCCTATGTCAAGGGCACCGAGCGCGTCCAGTTCATGGAGAACCTCGGCTTCGAGCAGTCACCGAAGATCGACGCGCTCAAGGCCGAGGGGTTCAGCGCTCCCGTCTCGGAGGAGAAGCTCGACGAACTCGATGCCGATCTCCTCATCGCCTTCCCCATCTACGTCGCCGACACGGAGATCACCGACGATCCCGGCTTCCAGCGGATCCCCGCGGTCGCGGACGGACGCTCCGTGGTCCTCACCGAGAAGGACGACGACCTGCGCAAGGCGTTCTCGCTCAACTCCGTGCTCTCGGCCCGATATGCAGTCGAGAAGATGCCCGAGCTCATCGCACCGGCCGTCAGGTAGCCGGCGGCCGCAGCGCCGGACTCAGCCGGGTTCGGCGATCACCGCTGGGTTTCCGCTCACCGCTGCGCTGCGCTGAGCGGCGCACAGCGCTCACCGTTGCGCTGCGCGTTCGGCCCGCCACGCGTCGAGTCCGACGTCGATGATCCGGGCGTGCCGGATGCGCGGCAGCGCGGCGATGGAGATCCACTCCGCCCGGTCCGTCGTCCCGTCGATCTCCAGGGTTCCCAGGGTCCCGCCGACCACCCCGGCGAGGTAGACGACCCGCACCCCCTTGAACGGCCGCCCGCTGCCGCGGCGCTTCTCGGTGAAGCTGTGGGTGGTCAGCGGGCGGATGAGTTCGGCGTCGAACCCGGTCTCCTCGCGGATCTCGCGGACCGTGCCCTCCTCGATGCTCTCGTCGTAGTCGATGCCTCCGCCGGGCAGAGTCCACAGCGCCCGCCCCGGCTCGCCGCCTCCGTTGAACCAGCTGAGCAGGATCTCATTGTCGTCATTGACGATCACCGCGTAGCCGGCCAGGCGCGTGTCGTACTCGGAGAAGTGCAAGTCCATGCCCACACCCTACCTATGTGGCCGACTTCACATTCGCTCACCCCGTGCCTAGGCTGGGACCATGGCCGAATCCTCTGGGCGCAACGCCGACTATCCCGACGACAAGATGTCCCACACGCGCGTCATCGCCGCCCCAGCGGAGGAGATCTTCGCCGTTCTCTCCGACCCCAACCGTCACCAGGACACCGAGCCCGGCGACTGGGTGCGCTCGTCGATCACGACAGAGCCCATCACCCGCACGGGGCAGGTCTTCTCGATGAACATGTTCCTCGAGCAGGCGGGAGGCGCCTACCGGATGGACAACGTCGTCACGACCTTCGAGCCGGACACGGCGATCGCCTGGGACCCGGGTCAGGCCGACGCCGTCGGCGAGGTGAGGACCGGAGGGTGGCGCTGGCGCTACGATCTCCATCCGGTCGAGGCCGGCACCGAGGTGACCCTGACCTACGACTGGTCGGACACGACCCAGGACGTCCGCGACCAGTTCGGCGGGTTCCCGGTCGTCCCGCCTGCGTTCCTCGCCGCCTCCCTCGCCTCCCTCGACAGGACGGTCACCGGCCGCCGGTGAAGGGTAGTCTGGTGGCGTGAATGAGATCGCCAGCAGACGCATCGGTGACAGCGGGAGACTCATCGTCTTCCTCCACGGCCTCTTCGGCCGGGGCAAGAACTTCGCGACCGTTGCGAAGGCCCTGACCCCGGAGTTCTCGAGCCTCCTCGTCGACCTCCCCGACCACGGGGATTCGGCATGGACGGACGAGTTCAGCTACGTCGCCACGGCCGACGCCGTCGCCTCCGCCATCGCCGAGGCGGTCGATCCCTCCCAGCTCCCCGTCCACCTCGTCGGCCACTCCCTCGGGGGCAAGGTCGCCATGGTCCTCGCCCTGCGCCACCCCGAGCTCGTCGACCGCCTCGTCGTCGTCGACATCGCTCCCAGCGGAGGAGGGGACGTGGGAACGTTCAACCATCTCCTCACCAGTCTCGCCGAACTCGACCTCGACACCGTCTCGTCGCGATCCGAGGCTGACCAGGCCCTGCAGGGGCAGATCCCCGACCCGGTGGTCCGGGGGTTCCTCCTCCAGAACCTGCGCCCGAGTGCGGGCGGATACTCCTGGCAGCCGAACCTCACCCTGCTCCGGGAGAGCCTGCCGACGATCGGGAGCTTCCCGGATCCGGGAGAACTCGTCGCGCTCGAGACCGGAGCGACGACATTCGACCGTCCCGTGCTCTGGGTGGCCGGCTCCGAATCGGACTACATCGACCGGGAGCAGCTGCCGCTCATGCGCTCGTTCTTCCCCCGCACGACCCTGCTCACCGTCAAGGGCTCAGGACACTGGGTCCACTCGGAGAAGCCTGAGGCCTTCGTGACGGCCGTGCGGACGTTCCTCACTCGACCGGAATATGCTGGTTGAGCACACTGTTGAGCAATACGAGTACCGACATCCCAGGAGGACCGAGTGAGCACACCGACTGACCCGACGCCCAAGTTCGCCGACTACGCCGACGGAACCCGGCTGGTGAGCACCGACTGGGTGGCCGAGCACGGGGCCGACCCGGGTGTCGTCGTCGTCGAAAGCGACGAGGATGTGCTCCTCTACGAGACCGGTCACATCCCCGGCGCGGTCAAGGTCGACTGGCACACCGAACTCAACGACCCCGTCACCCGTGACTACGTCGACGGCGAGGGCTTCGCGAAGCTCCTCTCCGCCAAGGGCATCTCACGTGAGGACACGATCGTCTTCTACGGCGACAAGTCCAACTGGTGGGCCGCGTACGCCCTCTGGGTGTTCTCCCTCTTCGGCCACCCCGATGTCCGCCTCATGGACGGCGGCCGCGCGAAGTGGGAGGCCGAAGGCCGCGAGATGACGACGGACAGGCCCGAGCGCACGCCCACCGACTACCCGGTCATCGACCGCGACGACTCGACGCTGCGTGCCTTCCTCCCCGAAGTCCGGGACAGCCTCGGCACTCGACCGCTCATCGACGTCCGCAGCCCCGAGGAGTACAGCGGCGAACGCACCCACATGCCCGCCTACCCCGAAGAGGGGGCACTGCGCGGGGGACACATCCCCGGCGCCCAGTCGGTGCCGTGGGCGAAGGCGGCGAACGAGGACGGAACATTCAAGACCACCGACGAGCTGCGGGCGATCTACACCGACGGCGCGGGCCTCGGCACCGCGGATGACATCATCGCGTACTGCCGCATCGGAGAGCGCTCGAGTCACACCTGGTTCGTCCTCCACCATCTCCTCGGCTACGACAATGTCCGCAACTACGACGGGTCCTGGACGGAGTGGGGCAACGCCGTGCGCGTCCCCATCGCCACCGGAACCGAACCCGGTGAGGTGCGTCCGTCCCGATGAGTGAGGACATCGTCACCTCAGATCTCCCCGAGTCGCTGGCCGAGATCGTCACCGACTTCGCCGAGACCGAGCCCTCCGAGCGGCTGCAGCTCCTCCTCGAGTTCTCCTCCGAGCTTCCGGAGCTGCCGGCTCGCTTCGCCGACCATCCCGAGCTCCTCGAGCCCGTCCCCGAATGCCAGTCGCCGATCTTCCTCGTCACCGAGGTCGACGACCCGGAGCAGGGGGAGCAGGCAACCGTACGTCTGCACTTCTCCGCCCCGCCCGAGGCACCGACGACGCGGGGGTTCGCCGGCATCCTCTCGGAAGGGCTCGACGGTCAGTCCGCCGAGGCGGTCCTCTCCGTCCCCGCGGACCTGCCGCTGCGCCTCTCGCTCACCGAGGCGGTGAGTCCGCTGCGACTGCGCGGAATGAGCGGAATGCTCTCGCGAATCCAGCGTCAGGTGTCCGAGAGGATCGGCAAGATCACATCCGCATAGTCCCACGCGCGGTTGGCTGAGTGAGTGAAGTGGGCTAGATTGTGGTTAGCCTGCCCTTATCAGCCATGTCGAAGGACCCTCCCGATGACCGGTTTCGCCACCCCCGCCTCGGCGACACCCCCATCATCGACAGTCCAGGCTCCGGTGACAGGACAGGCGACGTCGACGGCGCTCAAGGTCAGGCGCGCAGTCGGCCTCATCGTCTCACTCGTCGTGCTCGTCCTCATCGTCCTCGCCTCGCTGGCGATCGGCACCAGGGACATGCCCCTGTCGGAGGTCGTCGGTGCATTCTTCGCCCCGACAGGCAGCGACGACCAGCTCGTCGTCCTCGAGCTGCGCTACCCGCGGACCGTGCTCGGCCTCCTCGTCGGAATGGGCCTCGGACTGGCCGGCGGACTCATCCAAGCGCTCACGCGCAATCCGCTCGCCGATCCCGGCATCCTCGGAGTCAACGCCGGTGCGTCGTTCGCGGTGACCATCGGCATCGGATTCTTCGGCATCACCTCGGTCAGCGGGTACATCTGGTTCGCCTTCGTCGGCGCCCTGCTCGCGACGACCGGCGTGTACATCATCGGCTCAGCGGGTCGCACCCGCACCGTCGATCCGATCCGCCTGACCCTGGCGGGGGTCGCGGTGGCCGCAGTGCTCACCGGTCTGACGAAGGGCATCCTGCTCACCAACGAACGCGCCTTCGACGCCTTCCGCGCGTGGGACGTCGGCGCGATCGCGGGACGCGGCTTCGACACGGTCTTCGCCGTCCTCCCGTTCATCGCCGTCGGCGTCGCCCTCGCCCTCGCCCTGTCCCACTCGCTCAACGCTGTGGCCCTCGGCGATGATCTCGCGGCGAGCCTCGGCACCTCGGTCCATCGCACGCGCGTCCTCGCGATCATCGCCGTCACCCTGCTGGCCGGTGCGGCGACCGCGGCGGCGGGTCCGATCGGCTTCATCGGTCTGATGATCCCGCACATCGCCCGATGGATCGTCGGACCCGATCAGCGGTGGATCCTCAGCTATTCGCTCATCCTCTCGCCGATCCTCCTGCTCGGCTCCGACATCATCGGCCGTGTCGTCATGAAGCCGGGGGAGCTGCAGGTCGGTGTCGTCACTGCCTTCGTCGGCGCTCCCGTGCTCATCGCCCTGGTCCGCCGGAAGAAGGCGAGCGGCCTGTGAAGTCCTCAGACAGCTCCACTGCACTCGTCCCCGGCGGCGCGGTCGCCCCCGGGGAGACGATCGACTTCGGGCGCCCGATGGCGCGCGTCTTCGGGCTGCGCGTCGACGTCCGCGTCGTCGTCACCGCCGCCATCGTCACCCTCCTGGCTCTCATCTGCGGGTTCGCCGGGCTCCTCCTCGGCAAGTTCACCCTCACCCCCGCCGAGGTGGTCGAAGGGCTCTTCGGGGTCGCCGACAAGCGCATCGTCAACACCGTCGTGGGGGAGTGGCGGGCCCCGCGGATCCTCGCGGGCATCGTCCTCGGTGCGGGACTCGGCGTCTCCGGGGCCGTCTTCCAGTCGCTCACCCGCAATCCGCTCGGCAGTCCCGACATCATCGGCTTCTCGACCGGCGCCTACACCGGCGGCATCGTCACGATCATCGTCTTCGGCACGAGCTTCGTCTCCACGGCCGCCGGTGCCATCATCGGCGGCATGCTCACCGCCCTCCTCGTCTACCTCCTCACGTGGAAGGGCGGAGTGCAGGGCTTCCGCCTCATCATCGTCGGCATCGCGCTCACGGCTATGCTGGGTGCCTTCAACACGTGGCTGATCATGCGTGCGGACCTCGACCTTGCGATGGCCGCGGCGACGTGGGGAGCCGGCTCCCTCAACGGCATGGGCTGGTCGACGATCCTCCCGGCGGCCATCGCCGTGGTCGTCCTCAGCCTCGGGTGCGGCCTCTTCTCCCGTGACCTCGGAACACTCGAACTCGGCGACGACACGGCCAAAGCGCTCGGCGTCCGCAACGAACCCGTGCGCGCTGCGCTCATCCTCATCGCCGTCGCCCTCGTCGCCGTCGTCACCGCGGCGGCCGGGCCGATCGCCTTCGTGGCGCTGGCGGCCCCGCAGATCGGGCGGCGCCTCGCGAAGTCGAAGGGCGCAAGCCTGCTCATGGCCGCCGCCGTCGGCGCTCTGCTCCTCGTCGCGGCCGATCTCATCGCCCAGCATGCCCTGGGCGAGACCCAACTCCCCGTCGGCGTCGTCACCGTGTGCATCGGCGGCGTCTACCTGATCTGGCTCCTCATCCAAGAAGCTCGGAGGGCACAATGAGCGCTCACACCATCGCAGGGGACACACCGGCCATCGGTGCGGCGGCGGAAGGTCCCACCGGCAGCGGTCCCAGCCCGCTCGCGGCGGAGAACCTCGACCTCGCCTACGACCAGCGGCAGATCGTCACCGATCTCGATGTGCAGATCCCAGCCGGTCAGTTCACGGTCATCGTCGGGCCCAATGCGTGCGGGAAGTCGACGCTGCTGCGGGCTCTGGCACGGTTGCTGCCTCCGGCGAAGGGCACGGTGCTCCTCGACGGCAACGACATCTCGACGATGAAGACCAAGCAGATCGCCAAGCGCCTCGGCCTGCTGCCGCAGAGCTCGATCGCTCCCGAGGGGATCACGGTCGGTGAGCTCGTCGCCCGTGGGCGCCACCCGCACCAGTCGTTCCTCAAGCAGTGGACGGAGGCGGACGAGGTCGCCGTGCTCTCGGCGCTTCGCGCGACGAACACCGAGGAGCTCTCCTCCCGCCTCGTCGACGAGCTCTCCGGAGGTCAGCGCCAACGTGTGTGGGTGGCGATGGTGCTCGCCCAGGAGACGCCGCTGCTCCTCCTCGACGAGCCGACGACGTTCCTCGACGTCGCCTTCCAGATCGAGCTGCTCGACCTCTTCGCCCAGCTCAACCACGAGCACGGGCACACGCTCGTCGCCGTCCTCCACGACCTCAATCAGGCATGCCGCTACGCCGATGAGATCATCGCGATGAAATCCGGTGAGATCGTCGCGCAGGGAGCGCCCGCGGACATCGTCACCGCCGAACTCGTCCACGACGTCTTCGGCATCGACTGCAGCGTCATCGACGACCCTGTCACCGGCGCCCCGATGATCGTCCCGGGGCCGCCGAAGAAGACCTTCGCACAGCGTCAGAGCGCCGAGGCGGTCTGATCAGAGGCCGGGCGGCTGACGGCGGCACAGCGACAACGACACAGTGACGGCCGGTCCCGTTCGGGACCGGCCGTCACTGTGCGCTCTGCAGTCTGTCGGTTCGGTGCCGACCGCCCGATTCAGCGCGCGGGCGGTTGGTGTCCCCGTCGTTCGGCAGGACCCTCACCGTCGGCGGCCGACGGACCGTTGTCGACCGGAGTGCCGTCGTCCTTGGGTGCCTTCCGTTCACCGTCCGCGACCTGATCCGAGGGCTTCCGGTCGGCCTCGGAGCCGGTGGCCGACGTCGCCGCAGTGCCCTGCGCGGCCGGTGCCGTCGTCGCAGCGTGGCCCGAGTCGGCACCCGGCTTCTTGAGCAGCTTCTGGATGCCGATGGCGATCGCGGCGACGATCCCACCCCAGATCGCCCCGAGGATGAGGGAGAAGAAGGTGTTGACGAGCCAACCGAGGATGCCCGCCACCTCGGCGGCAGGAGCCTCCAGGCTGTGGACGAAGTCGTAGATGGCGGTGAAGCCGAGCTCGTCGGTGCCGACGAGGATGATGTGCCCGCCGACCCAGAGCATCGCGAGAGTGCCGACGACCGAGAGCCCGGCCAAGAGCTTCGGCATGGCCTGGACGAGCGAGCGTCCGAACTTCTGCGAGCCCAGGTTCTCCTTCTGAGCCATGTGGAGGCCGATGTCGTCCATCTTGACGATGAGGGCGACGAGTCCGTAGACGCCGACCGTGATGGCGAGGGCGACGACGACGAGGATGACTGCGCGCGAGAGCAGGCTTTCGTCGGCCACCTCGTTGAGGGCGATGACCATGATCTCGCAGCTGAGCACGAAGTCGGTCGTGATCGCCGAGCGGACGATCTTCTTCTCCCGATCGGCTTCACTGACCTCGCTGGCCTGCGGATCCTCCTGCGCCGGGCCGTGGTGTTCGATCCATCCGAGCTTCTCCAGGACCTTCTCGGCACCCTCGAAGCAGAGATAGGTGCCGCCGATCATCAGCAGCGGGGTGAGGAGCCAGGGAAGGAACTGGCTGAGGAGGAGGATGATCGGCAGGATGATGACGATCTTGTTGAAGAGCGAGCCGATGGCGATGCGCTTGATGATCGGCAGTTCTCGCTTCGGGTCGACGCCTTCGACGAACTTCGGCGTCACCGCGGCATCGTCGACGACGACGCCGATGGTCTTCGCGCCGGCGCGCGAGGCACCGGCGGCGACATCGTCGAGGCTCGCCGCAGAGAGTTTGACGAGGGCGGCGACGTCGTCGAGGAGTGCGAAGAGACCGCCGGCCATCTACTGTTCCTCCTGTGAGCTGCGGGTCATCTCGCCGAGGCGGTTGCCGGCATGGTCGAACACGATGAGGGTGTCGCCGTCGACTTCGGCGCTGCGTGCTCCTGCCACCCAGGCCTTCATACCGGGTCCCGCCATCTGGGTGGTGAGGAACGGGGAGATCGTCGCGCTGCCGTCTCCGCCGGCCTCCCACGACGTGACGATGCGGTTGGCGCCGTCGCTGCCGGTGAGTGCGCCGTCCTCGCCGAAGTCGAGGAACGCCTTCGATCCCACCTCCGGGGTCCACCTGCCGTTGATGTTCTGAGTCATCACTGCTTCTCCAATCCGCCGATGACCGATCCCTGTCCGTCCTTGACCGTCATGACGTCTCCTTCGATCGTCGCTGCGGCGGCCTTGGACAGCCACGCGTCGACTCCCGCGCACGCCTTCTGCGTGCTGGTGAAGGGTTCGATGGTGATCGTGTCTCCGTCGAGGGCCCAGCTCGTCTTGATCGCATTGCAGCCGTCGGAGCCTTCGAGACTGCCATCGTCTTTGAACTCGAGGAACGGTTCGCCGGCTTCGGGAGAGGTCCACTTGCCGACCGGGTCGACAGTCGCAGACTCCGTCTCACTCGGAGTGCTCGGATCGCTCGCCGAGGAGGAGGCCGGTTCCGAGGGCTCGGCTCCGTTCGCACACGCGGCCAGCGGCAATGTCGCCGCGAGGGCGACCGCGCCGAGCAGAAGTCGGAGGGACGGGCGATGCTGTGTGGCAATGTCCATGTCCCGATCATAACGGGCAGGCCGCCTGGCCACCTGGGTGTCGCGGATGAGACCGGAGAATCCAGGTTTTGTTCGTTTTGTTCACGAGCAACACGCATTGTTCTTGCTCGTCGTCGTTGCCGATCCGTAACCTTGCGGGTGGTTGAACAGCTGTTCTCGTGACCCGAGCGTGATCTTCGGATGACGCGCGCACGAGGACATCGGGCAATCATCAATGAATCCGACCAAGGGAATCGAAGAGTATGCAGAAGAGACTCGTGCAGAGTTCACTCGCCCTGACCGCCGCCACGGCGCTCAGCCTCGGCAGCGCGTTCTTCGCGTCGCCCGCGATGGCCGCGGAAGCGCAGACGCTCGACGTGCAGAGCGACAAGCAGATCCAGAAGGCTCTGTCCGACATCGAAGGCGTCAACGCCTACGGTGAGCGCAACGGCAAGCTCAGCCTCGGCGTGGAGAAGAAGACTTCTGAGATCAAAGAGCTTGAGAAGAAGTTCACGAACATCAAGGTCACCGAAGGCATCAAGGAACTCAAGCCCTACGCGAAGAACGACGTCGTCGGCGGTGCGGGCTACCTGGCCAACACCCCCGCGGGTGCTGGCGTGTGCTCGACCGGATTCTCAGGGTGGGATGATGCGGGCAAGCCCGTCATCCTCACTGCCGGACACTGCTCGAAGGACTACAACGCGGACACCGGCGAGATCAAGGGCGACTCGGTCGTCGGTGAGACCGAGCAGCCGAGCTCCGCTGAGGCCAACGGCGGCGAGGGCTTCGTCAATTCCGGTCTGGGAGTCCTCGGCACGTGGGGCTACACGAGCTACGGCAGCGGAGATCTGCTCGATCCGAACGATCCGAACCCGCCGCTTCCCAAGGAAGGCGACATCGACTTCGCCGTCATCAACGTCGACGAGTCGAAGTACACCGTGAAGAACGGCGTGACGGACTGGTCGACCGCGGATTCCGACGATCTGTCGGCGAAGCTCGCCACCAACATCGCCAAGGTCGGCTCGCACACCGAGGGCAAGGTCCAGAAGTCGGGCCGGACGACCGGTCTCACCGAAGGTCAGGTCATCCCGCGTTCCGAGTACGACTTCGACTACACGAATGTCGGCGGCTACTGGGTGCACGGCTTCGGCGTCACCTCGCCGGGTGACAAGCCGTTCTCGCAGCCGGGCGATTCCGGTGGCGCAGTGTTCCAGGGAGACACTGCTGTCGGTGTCATCTCCGGTGGAGGTCCTCTCTCGGACGGAACCCAGTTCGGCTGGGTCGCTGACCTCGACTACTCGCTGGAGCAGTCCGGACAGTCGTTCAACATCGAGAAGCCGGGCACCGAGACGCCCGAGGCGCCGGCCGCCCCGAAGGCGGAGGACCAGACGATCAAGCCCAAGGGCGAGGTCAAGGGCAAGGCCGCTGCCGACGCCGAGGTCAAGCTGAAGTGGAAGCCCGCTTCGGAGGCGGGTGCCAACGGCACCCAGGCCGCGTCGAAAGGGTCGAAGACCGTCAAGGCAGATGCCGATGGCAACTTCGCACTCGAAGGACCCGAGGCTCCGGGCAAGTACGACTACTCGGCAGTGGCCGTCGTCGGCGGACAGGAGTCCGAAGCGACGACCTTCACCGTGACGGTGGAGGAGGAGAAGACCGAGACTCCGGCTCCGGTCGAACGTGACATCACCGTTGACCCCAAGGAGATCGCTGCCTCTGACTTCGTCAAGAAGGACAAGGCGGTCACGATCTCCGTCAAGGGCTTCGATGAGGGCGAGAAGGTCTCGCTCAAGCTCGTCTCCGGTCCTGAGAACGTCAAGGGCATCGAGCTCGACGAAACGGCGAACGCCGATGGCGAGGCGCGATTCTCGATCTACGGAACGAGCGCGTCCGATCCCTCGGTCTACGTCGGCAAGTACGACGTCTCCGTCACCGGTGCGAATGACACCGAGGAGGAATCGGCCCTGACCGGTTCGTTCAAGGTCGTCGCTGATGACCAGGGCAACGGCGGCGGCAGCGACGACGGCAAGGACGGTGGCGACGGTGGTTCGGATCTGCCGCGCACCGGTGCTGAGCTGACCGGCCTCGCTGCAGGTGCAGGTCTGCTGCTCGTCGGCGGAGCTGCTGTGGTGCTGACGATGCGTCGGGTGAAGAAGAACTGAGGTCTCTGACGGTCACCGTGTGACTGTGTGAGACATCGCAAGGGGCGTTTCCGGTGGTGACACCGGGAGCGCCCCTCCTTCATGTCCGAGGACGCAGTCAAGGGCGCTTGTTCCCTGTGTTGGCGGCGATCTCAGAGGGTGAGTTGTTTCGTTCATTTAGTTCACAGCTCAGGGGCCCGATTCTTGGTGGTTGCTGGACGCGGACCGTAACCTGTTTGTGACTAAGGTCATCACTTTGTGACATTAGCAACTCCCCATAGAAGAGAGACGGAAAGTATGCAGAAGAAGCTCGTGCAGAGTTCGCTTGCTCTGTCCGCCGCTGCGGCGCTCGGTCTGGGCAGTGCATTCTTTGCAGGCCCCGCCATTGCTGCGGACAAGCCTGTTATCGATGTGCAGTCCGAATCGGCCGTGCAGGATGCAGTGGCCGAATACCTCGCGAATGACAAGGGCGAACTGCCCGCCGAGATCGGCCGGTTCGGCAGCGTCGACGACACACTCTACCTCGGTGTTTCGAAGAAGACCGACAGTGTCAAGAAGTTCGATTCGAAGTTCAAGAACGTCGAAGTCAAGGTGTCCAGCGAGTACACCGCCGGTGAGCCTCAGGCCAAGAAGGACCTCGTTGGTGGTGCGGGGTACCTCTTCTACGTACCTGCGCTCGGTGGAAACGCCGTGTGCTCGACCGGTTTCTCCGGTTGGGATGCAAGCGGTGCGCCGATCGTGCTCACCGCTGGCCACTGCGCCGACGTTGAGGGTGACGAGTCGAAGATTGTCGACACGGAGCGTCCGTCCACGGCTCAGGCCGCTGGCGGAGAAGGCTTCCAGCTCAATGGCACCGGCGCGCCTGGCACGTGGGGCAAGTACCAGTACGGCTCGACGATCACCGGTTCCAGTGTCGACGATCCTGATAAGGCGTACGATTTCGGCGTCATCAAGGTCGCAGAGGGCTTCAATGTGAAGCCCGAAGTCACTGACTGGTCCACTGCCAAGGATGACGATCTGTCACTCTCCGGTACGAAGATCACTCAGCTCGGCACAGAGACTCCGGGGGCATCGATCAGCAAGTCCGGCCGGACGACTGGCCTGACCACCGGAACAGTGTCGACCGATACTGAGTTCCAGTACGCGAATATCGGTGGCCGTGCTGTTCACGGCTTCCAGGTCGACTCGGGCTCCCAGCCGTTCTCCGCTTCAGGTGACTCCGGCGGAGCGGTGTTCCAGGGTGACTCCGCCATCGGTGTGATCTCCGGCGGCCCCGCCAAGAACTCTCCGGACTTCGGCAAGTGGTCATGGATCGCTGATCTCGACTACTCGCTCGAGAAGTCCGGACAGACGATCACCTTCAAGGATCCCAACCAGACGCCTGAACCGCCGGCGGCTCCGATCGTGTCGGATCAGACGATCAAGCCCAATGGTGCGGTGACCGGTAAGGCTGCGCCCAATACCGATGTCCAGGTCACGTGGGGACCTGCTCCCCAGGCTGGCGACAATGGAGACGACACCGTCAAGACTGACGCTGATGGCAACTTCAGCGTCGAAGGTCCGGCCAACCCTGGAGTCTACGACTACACCGCGACCGCGAAGAACGCTGGCGGACGCTCGGAGACTGTCAACTTCAAGGTGACTGTCGAAGACGATTCTGCGGCCAACGCAGACGCGGGTGCCGATGGCGCCGACAGCGATGCCGGTGCCGATGGCGCGGGTGCGAACGCTGATGCCGGTGCCGACGCGAAGGATGCCAACGCGGATGCCGGCGCCGACGCCAAGGACGCGACCGCTGACGCGGGCGCCGATGCGAAGGATGCCAACGCTGACGCGGGTGCTGATGCCAAGGACGCGACCGCTGACGCAGGTGCCGATGCGAAGGATTCCAGCGCTGACGCGGGTGCCGACGCCAAGGACGCCAACGCTGATGCGGCTGCTGACTCGAAGGACTCCAACGCTGACGCCGACGACTCGAAGGACGGCGAGGCTCCTGCCGAGCGTGCCATCGCGATCGAGCCGAAGGAGATCGCTGCCTCCGAGTTCGTCAAGGAGGACAAGGGCGTGAAGATCACGGTCAAGGGCTTCGACGAGGGCGAGAAGGTCACCCTCGAGGTCATGGCCGGCCCGGAGAACGTCAAGGGCATCGAGCTGACCGAAACGGCGAACGCCGACGGTGTGGCCATGTTCTCGATCTACGGAACGAGCGCTTCGAACCCCTCGGTCTACGTCGGCAAGTACGACGTCTCCGTCACGGGTGCCAATGACACCGATGACGAGTCGCCTCTGACCGGTTCGTTCAAGGTCGTCGCTGATGACCAGGGCAACGGCGGCGGTGGCTCCGATGACGGCAAGGACGGTGGCAACGGCGGCGGTGGTTCGGATCTGCCGCGTACCGGTGCTGAGCTGACCGGTCTTGCTGCTGGTGCGGGTCTGCTGCTTGTCGGTGGTGCTGCTGTGGTGCTGACGATGCGTCGGGTGAAGAAGAACTGAGTTCTCTGACAGTCACCATGTGACTGTGTGAGATCTCGCGAGGGGCGTTCCCACTGGGAGCGCCCCTCCTTCACGCCCGAAAGTCGTCCCACCGCACCGGAACCGAGTTCCCCGTCTCCCATTCCTCCCGGAGGATCGCGTACCCCACCGCATCCCGGGCTTCGCCGTCTCCGACCGGCCACGCTCGGCGATGGTGCGCCTCCTTCGACCAGCCGGCCCGGACGAACACCGTCCTCATCGCGATGTTGTCCTCGCGGGTCTGCCCTTCGAACCGATTCGCCGAGGTGGTCGTGAAGAGATGATCGGTCACCGCCCTGAGCGTCGGCACCCCCAGACCCCGCCCGCGGTGCCGTTCATCCAGCCGCAGATCGAACATCGGAGTGTCATCGCCGAGGTCGTCGAACCGGACGAGACCGACCCGCCCGCACTCCGTGTCGACGACCCAGAACGCGGCGCCGCCGTCGCCGACGAACCCGGCGGAGTCGACGAACGCAGCGGCCTGCTCGGGCGTGCGGGTTCCGGAGTTCGCATGGAACGGGAACGCATTCTCTGAGAAGAACTCGATGAGTCGGTCGCGATCGCTCGCACGCGGGTCGATCGGCTCGAGGACTATGCTCATGGAGACAACCGTACTGCGACGACGCAGACAGGGAAGTGGGAATGAGCCTCGACGACGATCCGTTCGTCTACCGCATCACGAAGTCCGGCATGATCATCATCGGCCGCGGCGGTCGCACCGTGATGGAACTCGGCGGCAAGCAGGCTGCGGCGCTCATTCCCAAGCTCGGGGCAGGCGATGCCGCCGACCAGCAGCTCCTTGCCCGCGTCACGGGCAACTATCGCCGTGGCAGCGAACGCCAGTCCGCCCGCCGGACATGACTTGTCGAACGTTCAGTCAGTGGTAACGTGGATCACATGACGAGCCAAACCCTCAGCGACTTCGCCCGTGCGACCTCCGTGACGCCGACGTCCGAGTCCACCTTCGCCGCCGATCTCGATGGAAGCTGGAAGGTTGCCGGCGCGATCAACGGCGGCTACCTCCTCGGCGTGATGGGCCGAGCGCTCTCCGAGACCGTTCCCGACCTTCCGGACCCTCTCGTCATCTCCGCGTACTATCTCGGTCCCGGTGATGCCGGTCCCGCCGAGGTGGCCGTACGGACCATCCGGACGGGACGCTCGAGTGCGACGCTGGGAGCCGAGCTCACCCAGGACGGACGACCGACGATGACGGCCCTGGCCACGTACGGCAGCCTCGGTGGACTGCCGGGCGATGTCGCCACCTCGGCGAGTCCACCGGACCTCCCCGCGCCCGAGGACTGCATGCCCATGGCCGACGGACCCCGGGAATTCCTCGACGCCGCACCGATCGTCTCCCAATACGACATGCGCCTCGACCCCGCCACGGCGGGCTTCGCGGCCGGGAAGCCGAGCGGGCGCGGTCTGCTCCAGGGCTGGATCCGGCTCGGAGACGGTGCCGATGCCGACCCCCTCGCCCTCCTCGCCTTCCTCGACGCCTTCCCGCCGGTGATGTTCGACCTCGGACGGTTCGGCTGGTCACCGACGATGGAGCTCACCGCGCACGTCCGCGCCCTCCCGGCGCCGGGCTGGATCGCGGTGAAGGTCGAGACGCGCAACATCGCCGGCGGCATGTTCGAAGAGGACTGCGAGCTGTGGGACTCGACCGGGCGCCTCGTCGCCCAGTCCCGGCAGCTCGCCCGACAGCCTCGCAGCTGACCGCTCCGACGCGGGGAGGGGAAGTGCGACCCTCGGACGTCTCTCGGGACTGTCGTGCGCGCGTCATGTGACGGCCGACTGCGGTTCGTGACCGAGCGGGGCGGTCGTGTCAGTGGCGAAGGCTAGGGTGAGTTCACCACCGCCGATCATGCGTCGCCGATCATCGCACCACAGCAGAGAGAACCGACCCGGAAGGAACCCGAAGGCATGGCTTCACTTCACTCCCTGAGCATCACCTTCGACTGCCTCGACGTCGAAACCCAGTCGCTGTTCTGGGCCGAGCTCCTCGGCGCAGAGATCGACGACGGGGCCAATGAGTTCGTTGCGAGCATCGGCGGCATCCACTCCGGAGAATCGCCGACCCCGGGCATGCTCTTCCTCAAGGTCGACGACCACGTCGAAACGAAGAACCCGCTGCACATCGACCTCGACGATCCGCACTATCCGGCTGACGTCGACCGGGCGATCGCCCTCGGGGCGACGAAGGTCGGCTCGTTCGACGAGTTCGGCATCGAATGGACGACCCTCAGGGACCCCGAGGGCTACGTCTTCGACATCGGCCGTCGGAAGCAGAACTGAGGAAGGAACCCCGATGAGTCTTCCACTCGACGATCCGAGACCCGCACCGAGTGAGCGCGATGGTCTCGTCGACTACCTCGAGTACTACCGACAGGTGCTCAGACGCAAGGTCGACGGCCTGAGCTCTGCGGACCTCAACCGCACGGTCGGTGCGTCGACGCTGACGCTCGGCGGGATCATCAAGCACCTCAGCCTCGTCGAGTACTCGTGGTTCCTCGAGGACATCCTCGGTGAGGATCTGCCCGAACCGTTCGCGACCATCGACTGGCGAGCTGACCCCGACTGGGACTTCCACAGCGCCGCCGACGACTCCCTTCAGGATCTCCTCGATCTCCACGAGACGGCGTGCGCGGCTGCCCGAAGGGTCCTCGACGGAGTCGACGATCTCGATCAGGAGCTGGTTCGACGACGTCACGGCCACGTGCACAATGTGCGCTGGGTGCTCATCCACATGATCGAGGAGTACGCACGGCATGCCGGTCACGCCGATCTCATCCGGGAGAGCATCGACGGCAGCGTCGGCGACTGACATCACGCTCCAGAGACCGCTGTGAACAGGCGGTCGGGACGGTGCATATGAGACCCTGGAAGGAGACGTTCTTTCCCTGCCCCCTGACGAAGGCGATCCTTGACCTCACCTGCCCCTGACACCACGAGTGCTTCCGACAACCCCGTGCCGCGTTCGAAGGCGTGGATCCCGCTCGACCTCGTCCGCGGTTTCCTCATCGGCTCCGCCGAGCTCGTCCCGGGAGTCTCCGGCGGTACGGTCGCCCTGGTCACCGGAGTCTACGATGAGCTCATCGATTCCGCTGCGCACGTCGTCAAGGCCGCGAAGACGCTGGTGACGGGGCCGAACCGGGTCAGAGGCATGCTCGACGAGCTGCGCCGCACCGACTGGTTCCTCATCATCCCCGTCCTCCTCGGAATGGCGACCGCCGTCTTCAGCATCGCCGGCGTCATGGCCGGGTTCGTCACGAACAACCCCGAGCTCGCCCGCGGACTCTTCTTCGGTCTCGTCGCGGCGAGCATCGTCGTCCCGCTGCGGATGCTGCCGGCCAGGACGCCCCGCCAACCGATCCTGCTCGGCATCCTCGCCTTCCTCGCCGCGGCGGCGCTGGCCTTCTGGATGACGGGGCTGGCCGGGGGAGCGGAGGTCGAGAACCCGCCGCTCATCCTCGTCTTCCTCGTCGCCTCGATCGCCATCTGCGCTCTCGTCGTCCCCGGCGTCTCGGGATCGTTCTTCCTCCTCGCCGTCGGCATGTACACGACGACGCTGCAGGCCGTCGACAGCCGCAACCTCGTCTACATCGCGGTCTTCGGGCTCGGTGCCGTGGTCGGACTCGCGGTGTTCGTCAACATCCTCCGCTACTTCCTCCACAACCACCGCTGGTGGACGCTGCTCATCATGGCCGGACTCATGCTCGGCTCCCTCCGCGCCCTGTGGCCGTGGCAGTCCGCCGCCGAGGTGGGCTCCGACGGGGAGCCGCACGGTGCGGGCGGCCTGCTGGCCCCCTACGATCCGGTGCTCGGACCGATCCTCCTCGCAGCCGTCGGTGCCGTCGTCGTCCTCATCCTCATCGTCATCGAGTCGCGTTTCGCCGGGAAGCGGAACGAGGAGTCAAGCCAGGGAGTTTGACGTAGAGTGAGCTTCGACCGCATCTGCCTCACGTGAAGGAATGATCGAAGCATGGCGACCACAGCACTCGAAGGCAACCCCGTCCACACCGTCGGCGATCTGCCCGCCGTCGGCACCCAGGCTCCCGCGTACACGCTCGTCGGCAACGACCTCGGCGAGGTCAACTCCTCGGAATTCGCCGACAGCAGGGTCGTGCTCAACATCTTCCCGAGCGTCGACACCGGAGTGTGCGCCGCCTCGGTCCGCAAGTTCAATGAACTCGCCGCCGGCCTCGAGAACACTACAGTCGTGTGCGTCTCGAACGACCTGCCGTTCGCGCAGGCCCGCTTCTGCGGTGCTGAGAACATCGAGAACGTCATCACCGCCTCCGGATTCCGCAGCGCCTTCGGCAAGGAATACGGTGTGACCATGGTCGACGGACCCTTGGCCGGACTGCTCGCCCGCTCCGTCGTCGTCCTCGACGCCAACGGCACCGTGGTCTACGAACAGCTCGTCGACGAGATCACCACCGAACCCGACTACGACGCAGCGGTGGCCGCACTCGGCGAGTGAGGCACCACCTGCACCGTCCGCCGGGGACACTGCCGGCCGTCCACTGGGGCTCAGCGAATCCGTTCGCTGAGCCCCAGCGGCGTCTGCGGTGGACGTTCATCTCCACGGTCGAGGAACCACGGCCGAGGATCCGCGGTCGAGGATCGGCCGCCCAGGGGATCCGCGGTCGAGGGGGCAGCGCACGGCGCCGGGTCCTCACATGTCGATGACCTGCACCGGCAGCGCATACTCGACTCCGGCCTCTTCACCTGCGCTCGTGCAGATGTCAGTGATCATCTTCTCGGGCTCCGGATGATCCGACAGGGCTTCGAGGTAGACGGTGTGGGCTTCGAGGGAGGCGACGCCCTTGGCGACGTCCTCGGAGCTGAGCTCGATCGCGTTCGTCGGCTCGGAGCCGGTGACGAGGAGACGGGTCGCCTTCCACGCGGCGAGACCGGCAGCCGCAAGGTCGGTGAACAGCCACGGATTGTCCGCGTCTCGGATCGCATCGATCGTCGCAATCCCCGTTGCGCGGTGGTCGACATGATTGAGGCCCCACGGGACTTCGAGGCGCCAGTTGGTCATCATCACGGCGTCGGGACGGAATTCGCGGATCCTCTTCGCGATCGCGTGCCGGAGCGCCTGATCGGGTTCGAGCAGTCCGTCGGGGAAGTCGAGGATCTCGAGGTCGTCGACGCCGACGATGCGACAGGCATTCGCCTGTTCCTCGGCGCGCAACGGGCCGACTTCGACAGGCGGGAGGTTCCTGATGCCCGCCTCGCCGTGTGTGAGGAGAAGATAGGCAACGGTCTTGCCCTCACCCGTCCACTTCGCGACGGCCGCGGATGCGCCGTACTCCATGTCATCAGGGTGGGCGACGATGCAGAGGATGCGCGAGAGTTCGGAATCATCGAGGAGCGGGAGATCGGTCATGACCTGAGCCTATGCCTCCCCGGAGACTCGCGCCAGGATCGCAGCGGACTCTGTGCCGTACGATGTCTGTGACGACGACGGAAGGCCTGCTGATGATCCCTCGGCTGCTGCTCGGCGGAATGCTGAGCCTGAGCCTGTTCGTGACAGGGTGCTCGGCGCTCAGGGTGAGCACGTCGGAACAGAATTCGAAGCCGGTCGAAGTCGGGCTGAGAGACAGTGCGGAGGCCACACCGGAACCGACCGAGAAGGCGATCCCGGACGGGATGGAGGAGGTCGCAGTCACGCTCGGTGAGGAGTGCCCGATCTCCGTCGAGTTCGCAATGGATCGCCGATGGGGCGATGGGGTGGGCTATTCCGGCTACTGGCTGTACTCGAACGGCGATGCGCGCCTCATCAGCGTCAACTGCTACGCGTGGGGCGGGACGCAGCCTCAGGATGTCACCGACGAGGCCATGGACGTGACGTTCTCGGAATCGGGTTCTCGCGTTGTCTCCGAGAAGGTGGGCGAGACCCCGGGCGGAGTCTTCTGGACGGTCCAGGGTGTGCTGGGGCCGTCGGAGGTGCGTTCGATCGCGAGCACGGAGTCGGTGCTCTACGGGGCAGTGGCCGGGATTCGCGACGACGGCCGGCTGTACAAGGTCAGTGTCGAGATGGTGGCGAAGTCCGATGACGCCGAGGCGGCTGCCGTCTACGCGCAGATGCTTCCGACGGTGCGCTTCGCCGGAAATGCGCTCACTCCGCCGCCGGGGCTGAACTGACCGTCGCCTCCTCCGCTCGCCGAGCCCGGGTGTGTTCCGTGCCGCTCGCGACAGCTGCGTCCGCTGCGCCGCCGGACGTCCGACGCGCCGCTGCCTCATTGCTGTCCATCGCGGGGGCGGAGTCGAGGGTGTCGAGCCGTTTGAGGAGTTCACGGGCGGCGATGCGCCCGGCGCGCGTCGCCCCCACCGTGGAACTGGCCGAACCATAGCCGACGAGGAAGATGCGGTGATCGTTCTTCACCGCCACCTCGGTGTCCATGGCGATTCCGCCTTCTCGGGAGCGCAGGTGCAGGGGAGCGAGGTGGTTGAGCGCGGCTCGGAAGCCCGTGTTCCAGAAGATGACGTCGACGTCTTCGACCCGTTCTTCGGGGAAGGGCTGCCAGGATTGGGGGAGGGCGAGGCGGTCGCTCCGGGAGGGTCCGAGTCCTTCGGATGAGGCGGTCGCCTCGGCGGGGCGGGCGGGGAAGTGGACGCCGTGGGGGAGGATCTCGTCGAACATCCCATGGGAGACGAGGATCCCGGCCTCGACACCGTCGAGGAACTCGCGTCGCAGCGGAAGACCGGTGGTGCGGACGACGCTGGCCGGCGGCAGACCCGCGAGGGTGCGGGAGCGCACCGCCCGTTCGACTTCGAGACCCCAGTTGCCGTCGAACTCTCTGGCGGTGAAGTTCGGGGGACGTCGGGTGGCCCAGAGGGTATCGGTCACCTCGGCGAGCTGGAGGAGGAACTGGGTGGCGGAGATACCGCCGCCGACGACGAGGGTGCGCAGTCCGCGGAAGTCCTCGACGCCGCGGAACTGGGCGGTGTGGAGCTGCAGGCCCTCGAACTCGGCGATGCTGGGGACGAAGGGGACGTAGGGATGCGTCCACGTGCCGGTGGCGTTGATGATGAAATCGCTGGTGAGGTGGGCGCGTTCGCCGTCGAGGCGGACGGTGATCTGCAGTGGTCCGGTGCCGGGGTCGGCCGAGGTCACGTTCGCCACCTCGGCGGGGCGGACGACGCAGAGTTCGAGTTCGTCCTCGAAGCGGGAGTAGTAGTCGGTGACGATCGCCGAGGCGGGGACCGAGGGATCGGGGGTGCCCAACGGGAAGCCGGGGAGGTCGGCGATGTGGTTCGTCGACCCCAGGGTGAGTGATTCCCAACGCTGTCGCCAAGCGCCGCCAGGACCGTCGGCGGCATCGAGGACGATGAAGTCCCGGCCCGGCTTCAGACCGTCGCGCCATAGGTAATGGGCGGCGGAAAGACCCGCTTGACCTGCGCCGATGATGACGACTGGCCAGTGGGAATCGGGGAGCAGCTCGGTGAGTCGACAGACCATGGCGACAGTCTGACAGGTTCTGTTGGGTTTTCCTGTGTGAGTTGACTGAGAATATGGACGGGTTGAGGATGAGGCAGTGAACAACTCAGCAGCGTCATCCGAGCCGTCGAGCTCGTCTCAACCGGCGAATCCGTGGCGAGCACTCTGGGCACTGTGCGTCGGCTTCTTCATGATCCTCGTCGATTCGACGATCGTCTCCGTTGCGATGCCCGACATCATGGCGTCGCTCGGCGCCGACATCAACGCGGTCGTGTGGGTGACGTCGGCGTATCTACTCGCCTATGTCGTACCGCTGCTCATCACGGGTCGACTCGGTGACAAGTACGGCCCGAAGAGGGTCTACCTCGTCGGTCTCGTCGTGTTCACCCTGGCGTCGCTGTGGTGCGGGCTGACGGCCAGTGTCGGAGCGCTCATCGCCGCCCGCATCGTCCAGGGACTCGGAGCTGCGGCGATGACGCCGCAGACGATGGCCGTGATCACGCGCGTCTTCCCGCCGGACCGGCGCGGTCCCGCGATGGGACTGTGGGGTGCCGTGGCGGGCATCGCCACGCTGCTCGGGCCGATCATCGGGGGACTGCTCGTCGATGGTTTCGGCTGGGAGTGGATCTTCTTCGTCAACGTGCCCGTGGGGCTCATCGGCCTCGTGCTCGCGTGGCGTCTGGTCCCGCGCCTGCAGACGCATCCGCACAGCTTCGACTGGCTCGGTGTCGTCCTCTCCGCGTGCGGGATGTTCCTCCTCGTCTACGGAATTCAGCAGGCGCACGCGGTCGAATGGGGTCCGCTCATCGGGCCGATCACCGTGCCGTTCGTCATCGGGGGCGGGTTGGCCTTCCTCGTGGCGTTCGTGCTGTGGCAGAAGCACACCACCGCCGAGGTGCTCGTCCCCCTCTCGCTGTTCCGTGACCGGAACTTCTCGCTCGCCTGCGTCGCCATGACGACCGTCGGATTCGGTGTCACGTCGATGGCGTTCCCGTTCATGCTGTGGGCGCAGAACGTCCTCGGGTACACCCCGACCCAGGCGGCGCTGCTGCTTGCGCCCATGGCCGTCGTTTCGACGCTGCTCGCCCCGTTCGTGGGCCGGATGGTGGACACGGGCAATCCGCGGCTGCTGGCGGGGATCGGGCTGGCGGCGTTCTCTGTGGGACTGTTCTGGTTGGGCGCACTCCTCGATGCGAACTCGTCGCCGTGGAGGGTGGTGCCGGCGATCGTGTTGCTGGGCGTGGCCAACGGTTTCATGTGGGCACCGATCAGTTCGACAGCGACGCGGAATCTGCCGCTGCACTACGCGGGCGCTGGGTCAGGTGTGTACAACACGGTGCGTCAGGTCGGGGCGGTGCTCGGCAGTGCGGCGATCGCTGTGGCGATGGAGGCCCGGCTTGAGGCCAACATCGGTGATGCCAGCGGCCTGGCCGGCGGCGGTGAAGCCGGTGTTGGAGGTTCCGGTGGGGCTGGGGCTTCCGGTGGGGCTGGGGCTGGCGCGGGTGGTGCCGGCGGTGGGGTTGGACCTGACGGATCCGGGATGCCCGAAGCGATAGCCTCCAGTTTCGCGGATGCGATGGGGCAGGCGCTGTGGGTCCCGGCTGCGGTCGTCGTCATCGGTTTCATCGCTGTGATGTTCTTCGAGCGGAGGAAGCACCGTGTGGAGAAGTGACTCGGCTTGTGCCGACTGATGTCACTGACAGTCGGGGCCGTCGGGATTCGTCGCGCAGTCCTCGTCGACGAGGTAACGGTGGAATCGGTAGACATCGATCGCCAGCTCGTTGCTCGCCACGTAGGCATAGCCGTTGATGGGAATCCACGGGCCGCCGTCGACCGAGAACTCACCGCTGAAGGTCGTCGTCATGCTGACAGTCGTCGGGCCGACCTTCTGGAAGTCGTGGCCGATGACCGGGTCGTCGCCGGGTTTCGGCTTCGATCCCTTCTTGGTCGTCGTCGCGCCGGTGCCGTCGCCGAAGTCCCAGTTGTACTTCTCGGGTGTGACTTTGACCGTGACGGCGTAGCCGAGGAGAGTCATGTCGATGTAACTGACATCGGCGTCGGTCCAGAACGCCGCGGGTTTGCCGATGACCGCCCAGTCCTTGGGCCATGCACTGATCTTGGGTGCAGGGATGTCGAACGTTTGGAACTGTGATTCGGGGATCTCGGTCGGCGGTTCCGGCCGAGCAGGACCCCCGCCTCCACCGCCGCCACCTGGCGGATCGGGAAGGTCCGCGCAGATGTAGCCGAGCTCTTCGTACACGCAGTCCGGCGGTCCGCTGCCGCCCCCACCGGAGCCCCCTCCGCCGCCAGAGCCGCCGCCTCCGCCTGAGCCGCCGCCACCTGAGCCGCCCCCGCCACCACCCCCGGAGCCGCCGCCGTCTCCCGGGCCGGGAGGGGCAGGGGGAGCAGGAGGCTCAACAACACTGCAATCTCGACCTACCATCGATCCACAATCGGGACCAGATGCTAGTGCTGCGGCTTGCGACGTCGTGACTACTACCACGATCAAGCACCAACCGAGAAAGAGTTTGAGACTCAGCCCTTTTTGCATTCCTTGCTCCGCAAGTACTGGTTGGCGATCTTCCACGTGCCGTCTTGATTGTCTGCAATATGTTGCATCGTCAATGCCTTAGGTTCCAACGAGGGAAGCGGGTCGCCTTTGTTGACGACACTCCACTCCGAATCGCGATTGCAAAAGAGGATGCTGACTTTAGTTGGCGTGTCAACGTCTTCAGGAATCGTCACGCTTTCTATCTGTACGTCGTAAAATCCATACTTTCCTGCCATGTATTGGTTATTTGATCGCATCTCCTCCGCATCCGTTTTCAATGACTCCAACGACCCGCCTCTTGCGAACTTCTCGGCTTGACCGAGATTCTCTCCACCCGATGCAAACACCTCGTTGATGGTCTCTATGTACCCATCGAACGCCACCAGCGCCCCTTCCACCGCTTCTTTCTCCTCGTCGGTGAGGTCGAGGTCGGTGGTGTACTCGGGAACGGATGGCGAACTGGCCGATTCGGACGGTTGTGGCGCTGGGAGCGTCGACGTGGGCGCGCTCACCGGAGAATTGTCAGCACATGCCGTTGTGAACGCGCTCAGGGCGACGATCCCAGCGATTGCAATCGACGCCCGACTGCGGCGTATTCCACGCGCGCGAGGTAACCAGGGTCGACGAACGGGTGTAGCGAATCCGGTTCTCATTCCACGCCTCTGTGGTCCGTGATTCCGGCACCGTCACTGTCCGGGTGCCCGGGAGCACCACATTATGCGAGTTCCCGCCGATTGAGAACAGATGAAGTTGAATCTGTGGATAACCCGCGCACGAGTCGAAGGGGCCCAACCGCCCGTTGCACCTCCCACCGATATGGCAGGCGCACGACGCCTCGCGACAAGAGCACGCGGCGACGCGCACAGCTCCGGGGAGTAATCTTGACCGAGGACATGGCCGCTGTGCGAGCGTCACGAGCGTGCGCACAATCCCTGCAAGATTGGTATCACCTGAACAATGACCGACCTGACGTGGATCCCGACTGAAGCCCCTTCGCTGAGCGCATTCCTCGGCTTCGACCTACAGCCCATTCCCGTCATCCCCGTCATCGCCGGGCTTGTCGCCCTCGCCTATACCTTTGGCTGGATCCGCCTGGCTGTGCAGGGTCGGCCGTGGCCGGCATGGAGGGGAATCCTCTTCCTCCTCGGGTGTGCGCTGCTCGCCGCGACGATGGGCCTTGCGATCGAGGGCTACGGCCAGGTCATGTTCTCAGTCTTCATGTTCCAACAGATGACGCTGATGATGGCGGTGCCGCCGCTGCTCCTCCTCGGCGCTCCAGGTACGCTGCTCCTGCGGTCGACGCCGCGCAATCTTCCCGGCCGGATGGTGCTCAAGACGGCGATCTTCGGACTGCGGTCATGGCCGGGCAAGGTGATCGTCCATCCGCTGTTCTCGATTCCGCTCTTCCTTGTCCTCTTCTACGGCCTCTACCTCTCGAACGCGGCGAGCTGGGTCTTCAACCAGGGGATCGGCGTGCACATCGCGCTCGAGCTCGTCTTCCTCTTCACGGGAATCGTCTTCAACGCGACCCTCATCCCCGCCGATCCGCTGCCAGTTCCCGAATCCCACGTCGTCCGCATCTTCCACTCCTTCATGGAGGCAGGCCTCCATGCGTTCTTCGGCGTCATCGTCATGATGGCGACCCTTCCGTTGGTCGATCGTTTCGCCCAACTCCCGCCGAGGTGGGGGATCGACCCGATGGAAGACCAGAAGCTCGCCGGTGGGATCGCGTGGGCCTACGGCGAAGGCCCTGCCGTTCTCATCCTCCTCATCATCCTCATCACCTGGTTCCGGCAGGAGTCGAAGAACAACGAGATCCGCGACCGCTCAGTTGCGGAGCACGGTGACAAGGAGCTCGACGCCTACAACGAGTACCTCAAAGGACTCGCGCGTGGAGAAGAGCGGGGCTGAGGCTCCGCTGGTCGTGTTTTGCCCCGGTGTCATCACCGGCGCGTAAGATCACCCCCAACCAGGCCGAACCCGCCGCGTCGATCAGCTGCAACCAAGCCGAACCGACCGCGTCGATCGGCCTCACGCCCCAGCCGACCGGGGACCACTGCTAAGGCGTTCGGAGAGTCACCGCGCACATTCGCCCCTGATCAGAAGCGCAGACCATCACACACCCAGCACACTTGAGAACAAGAAGAGTTGACGAGGGATTCGAAGCGCATAGAACAGTAGTCAAATAGTCGAACAAAAAACAAAGAAAACCATTGACAACGCCGAAATAGGTGTATAATAGGAGCATCAACACCGACGTTGATGAATGGACCAGGAGGCCATGACTCTCACCCCGGACCGCACCCCGAAGAAGCCGAAGCGCCACGCTCCGACTCCCTCGCAGGATGCGCCCGGGCCCGATGAGACGTCGACGAACCCCCGCAGGACACCCGCGGCTGATGGTCCACGTGACGAGGCGATCAGCGAGCAACTCCAGTCACTGCGCGACCAACTCGCCCAGGCCGGATTCGACCTCACCGGCCACCCCCTCGCCGACGACTTCGACGCCCTCGACCCCGTCACCACCAACACCCCGGTCCCCGAGGACCCCGCCTTCGACTACTTCTCCACGATCGATGACTCCGACATCGACCTCTTCGGACCCACCACCTGCGAACCGGACAACGCGACCGATGCTCGGCCCTGCGACGAATCCGCACAGCACTGCGACAACGCCGTTGCCGGCACCCCAGACACTGCTGCATCCATGCCACAGTCACCCACGCACCCCGAGTCCGTGCCTGCCGAGACTCCCGGCGTTGAGACCGCCGAGACTTCCGGCACAGGCACCGTCGAGACGGCTGATGCTCCTGGGTGGGTGAGTCGCCACCCTCTGCTCACTGATACTGCGTGGGCGGACCTGTCGGGGTTCGCTCCGGAAGTCACGACCAGTATCACCACGCTCATGGACTTCAGCACCGGGTTGCGCTCCTTCGACCGGCCCATGGGCCCGGATGAGGCTCTCCTGCTCATCGATGGTACTGAGGCTCTGTCCCGGATCACCGAGGCCCTCTCCACCCTGGCACTGTCGGTCTACGAACGTGTCGGCACACCAGCTGACACGGGTGCCAAGGACACGAAATCCCTCATCCGGGACCGGCTCAACCTCACCCCGACCGAAGCGAACCGGCGTACCGAGTTGGCGAAGAATCTCGGGGGCAGGGTCGATACCACCGGACAAGCCCTGCAACCGTTGTGCCCGGAAGTCGCCGAAGGCCTCCATACGGGCATGCTCTCGGCAGGGCAGGCGAAAGTCATCGATGACTGCCTTGATGACCTGCCCGCCTGGGTGTCAGCCGAGCAGCGGGCGGATGTGGAGAAACGCCTCGTCGACTACGCACCCCAGGTGCGGGTGAAGGATCTGCGGGGGATCTTCGATCGGATGCTGGCCTATATCGACCCCGACGGGGCCAAACCTCGTGAGGAGACCCCGCGTACGGACTATTCGGTGACGGTCCGGCCCAAGCGCAACGGGGACTGGGTGCTCGGGGGACTGCTCGACCCGGTGTCCGGGGCGGCATTGAACGGGTTGCTCACCTCCCGCATCCACTCAGTCACCCCCGACGGTACCGCCGCCGGTGCCGGTGTCGGTCACAGCAACGCTGACGCAGACCAGGGCGACGCGCCTCTGGCAGGAGAGGATGCTTCGAAGACCGCACCCCCCGGGTGCTCCGGCGCATCGACAGACGGCAGTAGTGCTGCCGGGGGCCAAGATGCGCTCTTCGATATCGTCGATCAGGTCCTCCACGGGGACCTCCACGATGCGCCCCTGCCGATCCCGCAGGCACCCCCAGACTGGGCAGCCCCGCCTGCCACCGACGACGCCCACATGCTCGGCAACGGTGACGGCGACGGCACGGGTTCTGCCACTTCGGCCGGAATCACCGATCCGACCAACACCACAGGCGGCGTGGCTTCCGGTTTCCCGGTCGGGGTCGGGGTGCGTGAGGACGGCACCCCGGTCGACCTCACCGGGCAGCGGCCTTCGGCGCGGGCGTGGATCTATGAACGCTTCGCCACCCTGATCTCTCGGATCAGCATGGACCAGGCCGGCACCGGGTCGCCTTACGCGCTCGTGGTGACCGCGACCGCTGAGGACCTCGCTCTCCGGACTGGGGAGGGCACGACCGGGGTCGAGACCCCGATCCCGATCCACGAACTGGCCACCAACGGGCTCAACGGGGACGTGTTCTTCCACCTCATGAGTGAGACCGCGCACACGATGCAGGTGATGACGGAGAAACGGTTCGCGAACAAGAAACAGGTCGCGGTCATCACCGCCCGTGACAAGGGGTGTACGTTCCCCGGGTGTGATGCGCCCCCGGGGTGGTGCGAGGCCAATCATGTGGTGCCCTGGGCCAGGGGTGGGAAGACGACGATCAACAATCTGGCCCTGGCCTGCAGTGCCCACCATCACCTGTTGGATCGCTCCGACTGGGAGATGCTCATGCTTCTGGATGGGCGTCCGGCGTGGAGACCACCGGCGTCGGTGGATCCTGCCCGACGACCACTGTTGCATCCGAGGTTCCTGGCCGAGGAGATCATCGCGTCCCTCTTCGACGACCACCCCGACGAATCCGGGCCCAGCATGGAGAACTCCGACGGTCTCACGGCGGAGTCCGTGGATGAGCGCAACAGGTCTGACGGGGACGAGGCCCGCGGTGGTGACTGGCCGGACGCGGCTGCGTGAGAGGGCACAGCCCTGCCTGCAGTCGATTCTGGGCACAGCCCGGTCCCCAGGGGAGTGCCGGTCAGTGTCGAACTATTTCTTCGCTGCTTTCGCTGCGGCCTTCGCCTGCTTCTTGAACGCCCGGACCTCCTGGAGGGTGTCCTCGTCGACAACATCAGCGATCGAGCGGCGACTGCCCTCAGTGCCGTAGTCACCAGCGGCCTCACGCCACCCCGACGCCTGCAGACCGAACTGCTTGCCGAGGAGAGCGAGGAAGATCTTCGCCTTCTGCTCCCCGAATCCCGGGAGCTTCTTCAGCCGCTTGAGCACCTCGGCACCCGTCGGATCCCCGCTCGTCCAGATCGCTGAGGTATCGCCGTCGTAATCGTCGACGATCGCCTCGGCGAGCTTCTGCACTCGCGCCGCCATCGACTTTGGGAACCGATGCACAGCCGGCTTCTCGGCGAACTTCTCGAGGAACTCATCCGGGTTCATCTCAGCGATCTCATGCACATCGAGCTTGCCGAGTCGGTCGGCGAGCTTGGCCGGACCTGCGAAGGCGACCTCCATCGGCACCTGCTGGTCAAGGAGCATTCCGGTGAGCAAGGCGAAGGGGTCATCGGCGAGGAGTTCGTCGGACTTCGGATCACCTGAGAGAAAGACGGTAGTCATCTCCCCATATTCGCATGTCCCGTGGCGACCTGCCATTGTCCGATTCGCAACATGGGCAGCCGGCGGCCGTGACCGCGGGTCTGGCAGATCGCGATTCGATCGAGCTCGACTTTTTTGGGAGGACAACCTCGACTTTCCCTGCGAAGAGAACTCTGCCGCTTCCGGCCGAAGAGGCATAAGGTGGACTCGCAACCGACGCGAGAGAGGGCGGCGTGACATGAGTGAAGCGGTCGAGTACTTCGAAAGCGAACAGAACGACAACCGTGTCAGCACAGGGGTCTACAGGCTCAGGCTCGAGGTGCGAGAGGACGAGGACTTCGCCCAGAAGGGCATGGTCGAGATGACCGAGGACGGCACAGAGCTCATGCCGCGAGAATTCGTCGTCCACTATGAGACTCGCGAAGATGCCGACGATGCCTACAGCCGGATCGCCGAGGTGCTCGGCGACGACGAGACCATCCACTTGGAGAAGCGCAACGGCACCGGGCAGTTCACTGAGTGGATCCAGCTCGAGCCCGAAGACTTCTATGTCGACCCCGGTTCGGACAGTTGAGGTGAGACGCGTTGATGATCTGCCCGTGCTCGGGAATGCCCCCAGGAGCCAGCTTCGAAGACTGCTGCCGGCCCGCCCTTGATGGTCAAGTGTGGCCCACCACCGCCGAGGCGCTCATGCGTTCGCGCTTCACCGCCTTCAGCCTGAAGAACGCCGACCACCTGTTCCGCACGTGGCACCCTCGCACGCGACCGACCGATCTCGGAGTCGACGACCTGGTGACATGGACCCGACTCGAGGTTCTCGGCACGACCGCCGGCGGCGAAGGCGACGACACGGGAACGGTTCACTTCCGCGCCCACTATCGAGACAGCCTCGGCGAACACGTGCTCGAGGAGAACTCGTCGTTCGCCCGCCGCGCGGGCCGTTGGCTCTACCTCGGACCCGCCGACGGGTGAACGGCGCTCCAAGCGTCGCGCTCCAAGCGCTGGCGCAGCCGCTATACTCGGACCCAGTGGCGCATCCGACGCCCAGCCGCGGTCTGACACCCCAGCCTGCAGACCATTCGGCGAAGGGGAGCGAATCCTCGGATCGTCCTGTTAGTGGTGAATTCCTGACCGGGCATCGAGCTGGGGCGAAGCTCGGTCGAGCAAGGATCGACCACGATGACCAAGAACAGCGACTTCAAGAGCCTCATCCGCGCCCGCATGGCCGAGACGGGGGAGAACTACACGTCCGCTCGCGCGGCACTGCTCACCGAGAACCTCGTGAGGCAGACGGAAGCGCCGGACCTCGAAGCCCAAGCCGCCCTCGAGCGCTACAAGAACAAGGTCCGCGCGACCTTCGTCAAGGACGGTGCGTTCACCGCAATTCCCACCAAGCGCCGTGCCCTCGTCGTCCTCCTCCTCGACATCCGCACGAGCCTCGACGCGGATCGGGTCTATACGGAGAAGGAACTCAATGCGTACCTGGGTCGGTTCCACCCGGACTTCGCCCGCCTCCGACGCGAACTCATCGACTACCGGTACCTCGAACGCAACGCCCACACCGGGGAGTACTGGATTGCCGCGGAGCTGCCGGAGAGGCGCGGGTTCATGATCGAGGAGGCAGGAGTACTGGAGGACTCCGTTCGCTGACGCGCGGGCACAGCTGGGGCACCAGTGGGCTCGGATGGCGCGGCTGAACCGCCGTCCTGCGTCCCTGGTGAGGGAAGGGTTCCCTCCTGCACTGTCTGAGTCGATCCGGTGAAACGGTGCCGCCGATTCGGATGGCAGTCCGGCCGCTCGGACGCGTATCCTTGGAATCCCGACGGCCCGAATCCCGATGGATCGATCCCCGAGGGACGGAGCCCGTCGGACAGAATCCCGACGGGACGAACCCCGCGGGACCGAACTTCGACGGATCGATCCCCCGCCGGACCGCGAGCCGCTGACCTTAGAAGGAGATCCCATGAGCCAGGCCTACCACGCCGATTCGTCCGACCTCACCGACAAGGAGATCCTCACCTGGGACACCTTCGGACAGTCGGCCAGGGAGCTCGCCCAGACCATCGCCGACTCCGACTACGATCCCGAGATCGTCATCGCGATCGCCCGCGGCGGACTCCTTCCCGCCGGTGCACTGGCCTATGCCCTGGGGCTGAAGCTCTCCGACGCCATCAACGTCGAGTTCTACACCGACGTCGAAGAGACTCTGCCCGACCCGATCCTGCTTGCCCCGATGCTCGACATCGACGCGATCAAAGGCAAGAAGCTCCTCGTCGTCGACGACGTCGCCGACTCGGGTCGCACGCTCGCCCTCGTCCTCGAACTTCTCAAGAAGAACGGCGCCGAGGCCCAGTCCGCGGTCATCTACGCGAAGTCCGCCTCCATCGTCGACCCCGACTTCGTCTGGAAGCGCACCGACCAGTGGATCGTCTTCCCCTGGTCTGCCGAACCCCCGGTCCAGCCCTCGCGCTGACCCGCCGAGGATGAGCGCACCCTTCGACATCCCCGCTCCCTGCGGACGGGTACGTGCGACGGTCGACGGCACCGTCGTGCGCGCCCGCGGCATCCGCTATGCGAGGGCCGAACGGTTCGCCCACCCCGTCGACGAACCCGCCGTCGACGTCATCGACGCCACGAGGCCAGGTCCCGCGAGCCCCCAGCACCGGGTCGATCCCAACGCCGACATCAGCTTCGACCAGATCGGCGGACTGAGCACCAGCGAAGACTGCCTGCGGCTGAGTGTGACGATGCCGATCGACACGCCGCTGACCGGAGACGGTCCAAGACTGCCCGTGCTCGTATGGATCCACGGCGGTGCGTACGTCACCGGGGCAGGCGACGCCGAGATCTACGACCCGCACACCCTCGTCGACGAACAGCACATCATCGTCGTCTCCGTCACCTACCGCCTCGGCGTGCTCGGCTACCTGGGCCAGGGCAGACCCGAGCACTCCAATCTCGGACTGCTCGACCAGATCTCCGCGCTTCGGTGGGTGCAGCGCAACATCGCCGCCTTCGGAGGCGACCCAGACAACGTCACCCTCGCCGGTCAGAGTGCCGGTGCCGACGCGTGCGCCCATCTCATGATCGCCGAGGCGACCGACGGCCTGTTCTCGCGCGTGATCATGGCCTCCGCCCCCTTGGGGCTCTCCGGCGGCACCGACTCGATGAACTGGGCCATGGCGAAGGTCGCAGCCCGCATCCCCGACGGCGCGACCGTCTCCGAGATCCTCGCCGCTCAGGACGAGGTGCACAAGGCCGCTCTCGTCGGAGGACTCCACGCCGGCATGTGCTACGGCGTCCACTACGGCGACTACCCCCTGCCGTCCCGCTCCGAGGCGGCAGCGGCATGGGCGCGGGAGGCGCCGAAGTACGACGTGCTCATGACCCGCACCGAACGCGAGATCGCATTCTTCGCCGGCTTCGTTCCCGCCTTCCACCGCCTCCACGACCGCAGGCTCACCTCGCCGATGCTCGAATCCCTCATCTCGGGCATCACCTCGGCGGTCTACACCCGAGCGGCCAAGGAATTCTACGACCGCCACCGGATGGCCGGCGGTCAGGGCGCCCGCCTTCTCATCGTCTCCCGCGGCGACGGCAGCTTCTTCGACGCCGCCCACTCCGGAGACCTGCCGCTGCTCTTCCCCGGTCCGGTCTGGGACTCGAGCTTCCTCAACTACGGTGTCGCCGCCGAGGTGGCCGGCCCTGAGCTGCGGAGGATCTGGGGCCGTTTCGCGACCTCGGGATCCCTTCCGAGGATCGCGGTTCCAGGACTCATCGACATCCTCGGGTGAATGACCGGTCTCGACCCCCTCGGTCGATCCGGGTCAGGTCGACGTGCTCGATGAATGGCGCGGGTCGACAAGCTCAGAGGCGCGGCAGCATAGCGACTATGCGACCCGGACGACCGGGTCCTGCCGATAGGAGTGCCTCCGTAGCGTCGATGAGAGCGCCTCCGTGACGCGCCTGCACCTCGAGAACCATGTACCCTGAGGTGTCACAGTTGGAAAGGCAGCCTGCCGACCACCGAGTGCGGAGTTCGGAGTCTGCGCTGTCGTATCGGTCGGACTGCTGAGCCCGTCGGGCTGCTGAGCCGGTCGGGCTGCTGAGCCCGTCGGACTGCTGAGTCGCAGGGCCGGATTCGAACCCCGCGCACAGTGAAGCGGGCATTGGACCCGCGGTGGCTCGGGTAGCCCGCGGTGGCTCGGGAGGGCCGTGATGGCTCGCGCGAGCCGTGTTAGCTTGTGCAGCCCGTGGTTGCTCAATCGGCCCGTGGTTGCGCAATCGACCTATGGCGGCTGAGGCGGTCCAGGATGCCCTTGCCGGCTCAGGTGGCAGCGGTGCAGAAGGCTTGTGGCGGCTCTGGCGGCCCGGGGTGCCCTTGCCGGCCCAGGCGGCAGCGGTGCAGAAGGCCCGCGGTGGCTGAGGCGGCCCGTGGCGACGTGAATGCCGGCATCAGGGCTGTGGGCTCACACCCAACGCCGAACCCAACACTTTCCCAACGCCGAACCCATCCATTCGGCCAGGGTCGAAACGCCCGCAGATTCCTAGACTCGAACCGTTGCTTCATGCTGTTCGAGGAGATCGTTGAGAAACCCGCAGAAGAACCGGCTCACCCGGGCCGGGATCACCATCGCCGCCGTCCTGATCACCGTATTCTCCATCGTCCCCGCAGCACAGGCGACATCCCCCTCCGAGGCCCCCATCCCCGCCGAGGCCCCCACCTCGGCACAGAACCTCGCCCAGGAAGAGCCGCCTGCGACCGGCGATGTCCCGTCGAACAAGGACAGCGCGCCGACCGACGGCGAGACCCCGGCGAAGGACGATGCTCCGGCGAAGAGCGAGACTCCCGCGAAGAGCGACGCGTCAGAGGGGAAGGACTCTCCGGAGAGCGGCAGACGCGCCACATCCCCGAAGTCCGTCGCGCCTCAATCGGTTCCCAGCGCCTCCGGCGACAACGCCGTCATCACCGTCAAGGTCGGCGGTGACCGGACCAGCGAGACCACCGTCAACGGACTCCAGGGCGTGAAGCTGCGCCTCTACTCTGACCGCTCAGGAAGCATCGGCAGCCCGCTCAGCGAGACCTGGGCGTCATGCACCTCCGACCGCGACGGCGACTGCTCGTTCACCGTTCCCCAGACCAACCGGAAATGGGTCTGCTCGCTCCTCGTCTTCTGTGGGTGGGAGAACCAGGCCAACCGCGACAAGCGATTCTGGGTCGTCCAGGAATCCGCTCCCGAAGGGTGGAGCGCCAACGACCGCCTCATCGTCGGCACCTCATCGAACCACTCGAGCGAACGCTACGCCTTCCGCACCGGAACAGAGCTGCGCAATGGACAGACATACCGCTCGGGTGACCAGTTCATGAACACCGGCCGCCGCAACATCACGACGAATTCGACGGGCACCTGGCAGAACACCCGCCGCAACCCCGCCCTGCAGGTCTCATGCTCGGCCGGCCTCCGTGTCGCCCTCGTCCTCGACCTCTCAGGTTCCGTGTCGAACTCCGGCGCCCTGGGCACCCTCAAGGACGCGTCGAAGGGTATGGTCGACGCGCTCAAGGGCACGAGCTCGTCGATGGCCCTCTACACCTTCTCCAATGACTCGCCGCGCAGCAACACCGACGACGGCCGCAACTGGCCGTCGATGTCGATCGACCCAGGCAGCAACGCCGAGACGATCAAGTCCCGCATCGACGCCTACGCCACAGGCGGCGGCACGAACTGGGACAGCGCGATGTGGGAGGTCGCCAACACCGCAGACCCCTACGACCTCGTCGTGGTCGTCACCGACGGCATGCCGACCTACTCGATCAACAACACGAGCAACGCCGACTCCAACGGCTCGACCACCAGTTTCGACGAGATCGAATCAGCAGTCTTCTCCGCCAACGCCGTCAAGGCCAAGGGCAGCCGTGTCATGGCCGTCGGCGTCGGTGAGGGAGTCTCGAGCGGCGGAGCCAACCTCGCAGCGATCTCCGGCGGCACGAAGTACACCACCGGCGAGTCGATCAACGACGCCGACTACTTCCAAGCCGGGTGGGAGGAGCTCGCCGACCTCATGGCGAGCATGGCCAAGGGAGCGACGTGCCGTGCCGACATCGAGATCGATAAGAAGACCCTCGCCTACGGAGCCGCAAGCCCGAGCCCCGGCGGTGCGGGATGGACCTTCTCAGCCACCGCCTCGGCGCCGGGAACCCTCGCCCCGGCCCGGCAGCAGACGACCGGGGACACGTCGACGGTCGACTACCAGGTGAAGTTCTCCACCCCGAAGCCCGCAAGCGCCTCGAAGGTGACCATCGAGGAGCTCCTCAGCGACAAGCAGACCGCTGAGGGGTGGAAGCTCGACGGCGCCGAATGCCGCATCAACGGGAAGAAGATCTCCGTGACCGCGGACAGCATCGGCTTCGACGTCACCGCCGGCGACACGGTCAAATGCACAGTGACGAACAAGCAGACGCTCGTACCCGGCATCTCGATCGAGAAGAAGGCGTGGGACACCCCGACCGCAGCGGGACTCGACGGGGCGAAGGAGATCCCCGCCGGTGACTCGGTCCCAGACGGCACGACCGTGACCTGGACCTACCTCGTGACGAACACAGGCAAGACCCCCCTCGACGGCATCACCGTCGTCGACGACAGACTTCCCACTTCCTCGGTGAAGTGCCCGAAGACCCGCCTGAATCCAGGCGAATCCATGACCTGCTCCGCCTCTGGCGCAGTGAAGTAGAACCGATACACGACAACAGGAGAGAATCGTGAAGAAGCAGACCCTCGGAATCGTCGCCGGAGCAGCTGGAGCAGCCCTGCTCCTCGGCGGCGGAACCTTCGCCCTCTGGACCGACAGCGCCGAGGCCGACGGCGGCCAGATCACCGCAGGTAACCTCGACGTCGCCGTCACCGGCTCCGCTTGGCAGGACATCTCGGCCGACCGCCCCGACAACCCGCACGACATCGACCTCAAGACCTTCAAGATCATCCCGGGCGACACCGTCCAGGGCACGTACGGCGTCGACGTCGGACTCGAAGGCGACAACATGGTCGCGAAGCTCAAGCTCGCCGGCGGCGGCCAGCTCGAAGGCGCTCTCGCCGAGGGTCTGAGCCTCAAGTACAGCGTTCAGGACGCCGCGGGCAAGGAGATCGCGACCGGTGACAACGCCGGTGTCGAGGTCTCCCTCGTCTCGTCCGACAACACCGCTCCCGGGGGCACCCAGGTGGCAGCGGGCACGGTCGTCGACGGCACCGCCGACTTCAACGTCGTCGTCACCGCCGAATTCGCCAAGGACACCCCGAACCGCGAGCTCGTCCAGCAGCAGGCTGCTCTGGCCGGCTCGAACATCCAGCTCCAGCAGGACCGCTGAGCAGACTGAACACCGCCGAGGCGGCTGAGACACGAGGTTGATGAGAATGGCGCGGCACTCCCGGACTTCAGGATTCGCACGCGGACTGCGGTCCGGGGTGTTCGCCATCCTCCTCCTCGGTCTCCTCGGCCTCGTCGTCGCCGTGGGCGTCGTGCCCAAGGTGATGAACGGTGCGGCCCTGACCGTGCTCACCGGGTCGATGGAGCCGACGTACGAACCCGGCGACATCGTCGTCTCGGTGCCGCAGGAGCAGTACCGCATCGGCGATCCGGTGACCTTCCAACCCCGGTCAGGCGACCCGATGCTCATCACCCACCGAATCGTCGCCGTCACCGACACCGACGAGGGCCGGACCTTCGTCACCCGCGGGGACGCCAACGGCAGCGACGACGCCCCCATCGTCGAAGCCCAGGTGATGGGCAAGGTCCTCTACTCGATCCCCAAACTCGGCTACGTCCAGCAGGCCGTCGGGGGCAACACGGGACTGCTGGTGGCCGGCATCGGCGTTCTTCTCATCGCCTACGCCGCTTTTGCGTTCGTCTCCGCGGCCGTGGACCGGCGCCGGAAGACGACGGCTTCCCAGGCATCCGCGGCAGGCGATGATGCGGCGCCCGCGATGAGCAGCGCTGCCGTGGGATCCGCGGGCAGCAGCGCTGAGACACACAGTACCGAGGCATCCGAGACGGAGGCGAGATCATGACGACGAGGACCAGCTGGCGCCTGCCGCTCCTGGCCACCGCAGTCCTCATCGCGGGCACGGCCGCCGGCGGCGGCACCATGGCCCTGTGGAAGACCGCAGGCAACACGGCGCCGGCAGCGATCATCGCCGGCGACCTCGACGTCACTGCGGGGGAGACCACGTGGACGGAGACGTCGAGCGATGTCGCGAACTCCGGCCGGACGATCGACCCGGAGACCTTTCTCGTCCGCCAAGGCGACACCGTGGAGATGACCCAGGACTTCACCACGCGCATCGAAGGCGACAACATGTCCGCCCGGATCGCCGTCGACTGGGCCGAACCCGCTGAGCTGCCCGAGGGTGTCACCGCGGACTACACAGTTCTCGACTCGACGGGCACCCGCCTCGGCGAGCCCACCCCCGTCGGCTCGGATCTCGTCCTCGACGAGAACCGTCTGGTGACCGGCAACGACGGACGCACCGATGACTTCTCCGTGGCCGTCACCCTCGACTTCGCCGATATGAGCGACCGCGTCGGGGCCGAGAGTCCCGTCCAGGTGGCCGACCTCGGCCGCTTCACCTTCACCCTCGACCAGGTGCGGGAGCCGGGAGTGCGCCCGTGAAGTCGAACATCTCACTCAAGAACACCCTCATCCTCAGTCTCGCGGCAGTGCTCGGCATCCTCCTCGGCATCGGCGGCGGCACACTCGCCCTGTGGAGCGACAACGCCTCCGGGACCGGTGAGATCTCCAGCGGCTACGAGTACTTCGCCGCGGGTCGAGTCGATGACACGCAGGCGGCAAAGGACAAGAAGGCCTCCGTCAGCCTCGGCGCCGCCGAAGCCGAGACGCTGCTCAAGGACGGCGAGGTCGCTGTTGCGCTGCAGACGGACTCGCTCAGCCAGGGCAACAAGGGCCTGCGGTACGAACTCACCCCACCGGATTGGTCCGGAGGCATCTTCGGTGCCTCCGATGTCAGCGTCTTCCGGGTGAGAGCACCGAGCGAGTGCACGGTCGCGAACACCCCGACCACAGCGCAGGACCTCCGGTCGACCCCGGTGAGCGCTGAGTACTCCGAGACCACCGATCCGACGATCGAGTACTGGTGCGTGAGCGCGAAGCTGAAGAACAACGGCGAGGTCGGCCAGTACGAGAACACTGCGACCGTCACCGCAGAGGATCCCGCCGGGACGAAGGTCGAGGCAAAGGACTCGTGGAACGCGAAGATTCGCCTCGGGCTCGACCCGAAGCAGGAGCCGAACCGGGACATCGTCTTCAAGTACGAGACCTTCCGTCCGGGAGGTGTCGGCCGGTGAGACTCGTCCGCACCCTTCTCGTCGCCCTCCTCGCCGTCCTGATCCCCGGGGCTCCGGCCCTCGCGGCAGACAGCAGCAGAGCCATCCAGATGTCCTGGGACGGCAGTGCCTACAGCGACACGACGACCGAGAGCTTCGTCGGGTTCCCCGTCACCGTCCCCGGTGACTCCACGTCGCGCACTCTCACGGTCCGCAACGACGGCCCTACCGGCGGCACTCTGCGGGTGAGCATCGTCAACGTCGACCTCCTCGAGACTCCGATCGCCGATGAGTTCTACGACGACCTCCGCATCACCTGGAACCGGGGCTCCTCCTCGATCAGGGAGCTCGATTCCGCCGGTACGACGCAGGTCATGGAGATCCCGCTGGCCAAGGGTGCGACGACTCCGGTGACCATCGGCTACGACTTCCCGGTCGAGGCGACATCGGGCAACAGGTCGAATGTGGGTCTCCGGCAGGGAAGCTTCGATGTGCTCCTCGAACTCGGCGGTGATGACGCCGAGGCGGACGACAGCCCCGACTCGAACGCCGGGTCGAACGCGGAGGATGATTCGAGCACGGACTCGAGTGCGACGGCTGATTCGGACGCGACTGCGGAGTCGGATGCGACGGCGGGCTCTGACTCGACAGCCGCTGCTGCCTCCTCCGACGCGTCAGCGGATCCCGACGGCGCCTCCGGTTCGAGCTCTGCCTCCGCAGGAGCGAGCGCTGACGCCGATGCCGCAGCGAACGCAGAGTCGTCGGCGAACGGCTCTGCCGTGGTCGGCGACGGCGGGGGCGACCTGCCGCGCACCGGTGGTGCGATGTGGTGGCTCGCCGTCGTCGGTGCGATCCTCGCCGGCGTCGGTGCGGCACTCGTACGCACCGTCCGCCGCCGCGACTGAAGCACCCGCAGCGACTGAAACACCCGCCGCGACTAAGGCACCCGGCCGCGACCACGTCACCCGGTCCAGCCTCCCGCATACCGCCTGCCCCGCGCGGCGCCTGGTCAGTCCCCGACGGCGATGCCCGATTCGTGGAACACGGCGGCGACCTGGCTGCGTCTGCTCAGCTCGAGTTTCCGGAGCACGTTCGAGACGTGATAGCGGACCGTGGCAGGGGCGACGAAGAGCTCGGCGGCGATCTCCTGATTGCTCCGCCCCTGTGCGAGCAGACGACTGATCTCCCGCTCACGCGCGGTGAGCGAGGAGAGGAGATCCCGCTCCGCCTGCGACACCGAGCCGAGGACGTCGCGGATGCTCGGCAGATAGGCCGCCGCGCCGATCCGCCGCACCGTCGCCAGGGATCGCTCGAGCATCGTCCGCGCCCGCGCCCGCTGGCCCTCGGCGATGAGGAACATTCCGTAGTCGCGGAGGGTGAGCGCGTGGGGGAGTGGGAAACGGTCGTCCCCGACCGCCTCGTCGAAGAGTCGGGCCACTTCCTCCGCGCCGATCCGATCGGGGGAGAGGCCCGCCCGCTCGACACCTGCCCGCGCCTCCTCGCTCCCGGCCCAGGCGGTGCCGAGGAACCCGGAGAGCAGCCTGGCCTGCGCCCATTCGAGTGATCCCCAGTACGGCTGCCACCCCCGGCCCCGCTTGTCGATGAGGGTGCCGATGAGCTCGGCAGCCTCGCCGAGGCGTTCGAGGTCGATGAGCGCATGAGTCCGATAGTTGAGGAACCCCCGCTGGGTGCCGACGAGCGAGCGCACCCTGTGCGGGGCCGAGGCGTCGATGACGCCCTGCGGATCGCCGGCGGCCCGCGCCCGCTCGCACTCGGCGTTGACGATCATGTCAGCGGCGTACGGCTGCCAGGCCAGACTCGTCTGCCGGTCCGTCTGCGCGTCGAGGTCGATGAAGTCGGGCACCCCGCGGACCGCATTCACCCACGCCTGCAGTCCGCTCAGCGGCAGCCTCGTCTCGACGTCGATCGTGCTTCCGCTCGACTCCGTGGCGAGTTCGACGAGCTCGGCCGCCTCATCGAGCGATCCGAGCAGCGAGGTCGTGTGCGCGTGGATGAGCCGGACCGTGCCCTCTCCCCATGTGCGTCCCACCTGCTCGAGGAGGTCGACGGCGGTCTCCGCCAGCGAACGGGACCGGTTGATCTCACCGATCATCATCGCCACGATCGCGAGCGGCGTGAGCGCATCGACCTTGTGCGGCGACGGCGGGAGGGCGAGGACCTGCGGCACAAGGTCATCGAGCATGCCGGAGACGGTGACGGCATCGGAGACGACGACGGACTGGAGCATCGTCAGGGTGTCCAGGAGCACGAGGACCGGTCCGGGGGCGACCATCCACGCGAGAGCGGGATCGCTCACCTCCTCCGGTGTCTCCGGTCCGCGGGCGATGATCGCCTTGGCCTCGGCGACGACGGCCGGCAGCTGGTCGTAGTCCTGACTGCGGATGACCTCGACGACGGAGAGGAAGCCGGCATAGGCCTGCAGAGTGCGCACATCGGCATCCGTGTGCTCGAGCGCGAGGAACTTCGCCAACCGCGCCCGGGGGAACTCCTGGTCCTTGCGGTAGGCCATGATCGTGAGCATGATGCACTCCCTCACCGGAGTCTCCGGCAGCGCTTCGAACTCGGGGGCGAGGTCGAAGAGCGAGTACACGGTCTTTTTCTCCATATTGATGAGGCCGAGCCGGATGAGGAGCGCATCCCGGTCGCTGCCGGTCGCCAAGTCGAGGCTCCGCCGGAGCACATCGTTGATCGTCGCATAGCTGCGTCTGACCACGGCGTCGTCGATGAACTCCCGCACCGCCTCGGCGAGTTCCGGACTCCATTCGGCGGCCCCGCTGAGCGAATACCACATCCTCCGGAACCCCTGCGCACTCGGTGCCAGGGCCCGGTAGATCGCCTGGGCCCGAGCGCGCGGGAGCATCTGCCGCACCGCGTGGGCGATGAGCGAATGCCGTGGGGACACCGTCGAACCGAACCCGGACTCCGTGAGCACGGAGGCGGCGACAGCGGGACCGATCTCGACGTCCTCGCCGAGGCGGTCGGCCACCTCGGCGACGGTCGTCGGTCTGGTCTCCGGACCCGCACAGCAGACGATCTCCACGGCCGCCTTCGCGGCGGGCGGCAGCGTGTGGAACGGTCCGAGAAGGGGGTTGCGCGCCGGTTCGACGCCGCGGATGGGGATGTCCCAGAGGAGGTGGAGCTTGTTGCGCTCCTGCGGGGTGATACGGCGGAAGATGCTGTCGATGCCGAGGAACGACCCACCCGTCGAATTGCGCAGCGTCTCGGCGGTGAACGGGGAGATCGACGCCCCGAGCACGTCGACGGCCAGGGCCCGGATCTCCTCGACGCTGAGCGGCTCGAGGACCTTCGTGATCCCTCCAGGGGTCGATTCGGCGAGATCGGCGAAGAACGTCATCGCGGTCGAATCCATGTCGGGCAGTCGTCCGGCAACGACGATGAAGAGTCCCTGTCGCATCACGCGCGGCACGATGTAGCGGAGCACCAGCCGGGATTCGATGTCGATCCACTGGGCGTCGTCGACGATGATCGTCCGCAGCCGACCGTCGCCCTTGTCCATGAGCCCGAGCAGGATCTCCCGGGCGATCTCCATCGGCGGACGCGTCGGATCGATGATCGGGAAGGGAGCGGCGCACGTGCTCAGGAGCCGTTCGATGAAGCTGTACGGGATCTCCTTCTCGAATTCGTCGGCGGTGGCGAAGCAGACCGTCGACGCTGTGATCATCCGCTCGCCGATCGCGCGCAGCAGCCAGGTCTTGCCGGTCCCCGCGTAGCCGGAGACCATGAAGAGCAGGCCGTGCTCGGTCACGGCCCGTGTGCAGGTGTCGTCGACCAGGCGGTCGCGTGCTCTGATGGGGCTCAAAGTCACTTCGGGATTCCTTTGTGGGTGGGGAGTGCTGCCCCTCCATGATCGGACATCGTTCACAACAGATGCTGTCAGTCATGATGTGAGGCGCAACTCGTTATTCGACCGTAATAGATGGTGAGGTCCGCGCGCTACGCTGAGTCCATGGACTCAGCCCAGATCTCGGCGGCTCGCATGATCTCCTCAGGTCTCGTCGGGTCCGATGCCCTCACCCCCGCCGAGGCGGTCCGTCGGCTCGCGTGCGTGCAGGCCCAGGCGCTCGGCGGGGCGCTCGTCTCCGTGGCGCTGCGCACGCAGACCCGGGACCTCGCCGAGGTGCGCGCGGAGATCGAGTCCGGATCGATCGTGCGCACGTGGACCCAGCGCGGCACGGTCCACCTCACGACTGCCGAGGACGTCGGGTGGATCCTCCGCCTCACCGCGCCGCGGCGGTGGAAGGCCGAAGCCACCCGGCGGGCCCACTTCGGCGTCGACGAACCGCTGCTCGAGACCGCCGCCGCCCTCGTGGAGGCGGCCATCGCCGACCGCGGCCCGCTCAGCCGGGAGGACCTCGTCGCCAGCCTCGCCCCGCTCATGACAGGAATCTCCGAGGACGAGGAGTACGGACGGCAGCGGCACCTCATCACCAACCTCTCGATGCAGGGTCTGCTGATCCAGTCCGGGTTCGTGCCCGGGCGCGACGAACTCGCCTTCGCCCTGCGCGATCCCTCCGCCGACGCCGGAATCGACACCGAAGCCGCCCTGCGCGAATGGATGCGCCGCTACGTTCTCGGTCACGGACCGGTCACCGTCGACGACGCAGCCCGGTGGACGGGTCTGCCGAAGACCCCGATCCGCGCCGCCCTGGCCTCACTCGTCGACTCGGGCGACATCGCGGCCGTGACGATCGACGACGTCGAGCACGTCCAGGCCCCCGACCTCGAGGACCGGTTGTCCGTCTGGGAGGATACCGCCCACGCGCTCACCCTGCTGCCGGGCTTCGACGAGCTCATCCTCGGCTACAAGGACCGCAGCTGCACCCTCGACCCCGGCCACGAGCGCGCCGTCGTCCCCGGCGGCAACGGCATGTTCAAGAACACCGTCGTCGAGGGCACGCGCGTGCGCGGCACGTGGAAGCGCTCACCGAAGAAGAGCGGCCCGCGCGTCCTCGTCGACCCCTTCCCGGGGGAGACGATCGACGCGGAGCGAGTCGACGCCGTCGCGAGCACCCATCCGGCGTTCGTCTGAGAGTTCGTCCGAGAGTTCGTTCAAGGAGGAGCAGGCACATGCGCATCGGGATCATCGTCAACCCGGTCCACGCCCGGACGCACCGCGCCCACCATCGCCTCGTCGGTCTGCTCACCGCACTCGACATCCGATACCGCACCACCTCGACGACCCCGGAGGCCCCCGGGTCACGGCAGGCGCAGGACCTCGTCGACTGGGGCGCCGAGGCGGTCGTCCTCCTCGGCGGGGACGGCACCCTCCGATCCGCCGCCCCTATCCTCGCGACCGCAGGGGTCCCCGTCCTCGTCGTCCCCACGGGCACAGCCAATGTCTTCTCCCGCGGGTTCGGCCTCCACACGGCACGGTCAGGTCTGGCGCTGTGCGAGGACTTCCTCCACGGAGCCGCCGCCCGGGCCGGCGTCCCCGTCTCGGTCGCCGAGTTCCTCGACGCCTCGGGCACCGTCCGGCACGAGCACTTCCTCTCGCTGGCGGGCATCGGCGGCGATGCCCGCGCCGTCGCCGCCCACGACCGCGCGTGGGGGCTGCTCGGCTATGCGAGAGGCGCGCTGCTCGCGCTCTTCGCCCCGCAGCTGCCAGCGCGCATCGACGGCGAGGAACTCGAGGTCTGGTCGGTCATGGCCGCCAAGACGCGGCGTCCCGCAGGTCCCGTCCCGGTCTTCCCCGGCGCCGAGGCGGTGAGCGAAGACCTCGAATTCCTCGCCGTCGTCCTCGGGCCCGGTGCGGCGGCCCGTCGCCTCGGCGAGTGGGTCGGCATCGGTGCCGCCTGCCTGCGCGGGCACCCCGAACGGGACCCGGCGATGCGCTACTGGACGGCACGGCGGTCGACGATCACCGTCTCCGAGCCTGCGCCGATCCAGCTCGACGGCGACCACCTCGGCGAGGCGGTCGCCGTCGAGATCGACACCGGGGAGCTCATCCTCGACGTCATCGTCCCCGCCGGGTCACGGACGCATCGACGCTAACCGGTCTCCCGGGCGCCGCGACGGCTCAGCGGCGATAGACCAGCGGCGACCCAGGACAGGCTCGGCCGCGTCAGCTCAGCGGCGACGGCGGCTCGGCGACGGCCCCGGCTCGGCGACGGCCCAGCGGCGGGCTCAGTGGGGGGCTCCGCGGCGGGTTCAGCGGCGACGGCGCGAGGTGCCGGCCCTGCGACAGCTCAGCCGCGCCGCCTCAGCGGCGGCGGCGCGAGGTGCCGAAGATGCCGCGGGCGATCTCCCTGGCCGCAGTCCGGGTGAACTGCTTGAACGCGGAGGAGTTGACGACCTGCGAGAAGAGGTTCTCCTCCTCCTTCTTCTCGGGAGCCTTCGACTGCGACCGCGGTGCCGGATCCTCGGGGAACGGGACCTTGTCTGCCGAGCCTGCGGCCCCCGACTCGGCGCCTGCTGACCCCGACTCGGCGCCTGCTGTGCCCTGCCCGGCGGCCTTGTCCTCGGCCTCCTTCGCTGCGGCTCCGCCTTCGAGACGGGCGGTGAGGATCTCACGGGCGGACTCGTTGTCGATCGCAGTGCCGTACTTCTTCTGCTGCGGGGAGGCGGCCACGGCGGCACGGACCTCGTCCTCGCTCATCGGGCCGATCTTCGACTCCGGGGCGCGCATCCGGGTCGGGGCAACGGGAGTCGGGGCGCCGTCGGGATCCATGACGGTGACGACGGCCTCGCCGATGCCGAGCGAGGTGAGCAGCTCCTCGAGGTCGTAGCCGGACTTCGGGAAGGTCTGCACCGTGGCCTTGAGCGCCTTCTGGTCATTGGGTGTGTGCGCTCGCAGCTGGTGCTGGATGCGCGAGCCGAGCTGGGCGAGCACGTCCTCGGGGACGTCCTTCGGTGTCTGCGTGACGAAGAAGACGCCGACGCCCTTCGAGCGGATGAGCCGCACGGTCTGGGTCACCGACTCGAGGAACGCCTTCGACGCGTCGGCGAAGAGGAGGTGGGCCTCGTCGAAGAAGAAGACGAGGGAGGGCTTGTCCGCATCGCCGACCTCGGGCAGATCCTGGAAGAGGTCCGCGAGCAGCCACATGAGGAACGTCGAGAAGAGCGCGGGGGACTGGCTGAGCTTCTGCAGCTCGAGCACGGAGACGATGCCCGCGCCGTTCTCGTCGACGCGGAGCAGGTCGGCGGTGTCGAACTCGGGTTCGCCGAAGAAGACGTCGCCGCCCTGCGCGGAGAGTTCGGCGATCTTGCGGAGGATGACGCCGACGGTCGCCTTCGATGCCCCGCCGATGCCCTCGAGCTCCGCCTTGCCCTCGTCCGAGGTGAGGTAGGTGAGCACCGCCCGGAGGTCGGAGAGGTCGAGGAGCGCGAGACCGGCCTTGTCCGCGTAGTGGAAGACGAGGGAGAGGACCGATTCCTGGGTGTCGTTGAGTTCGAGGACCTTCGAGAGCAGGATGGGCCCGAACGAGGTCACGGTCGCCCGGATCGGAGTCCCGAGTCCGGAGTCGCCGAGGGTGTAGAACTCCGTCGGGTTCGCCTTCGGGTCCCACTCCTGACCGGCGGCCTCGAGGCGCTTGGTGAGCTTGTCCGAGGGCACCCCGGGCGCCCCGATGCCCGAGAGGTCGCCCTTGATGTCGGAGGCGAAGACGGGAACGCCCGCGCGGGAGAGCTGCTCGGCGAGGACCTGGAGGGTGACGGTCTTGCCGGTGCCGGTGGCCCCGGCGACGAGTCCGTGTCGGTTGAGCATCGAGAGTGGAATCGAGATGGGTACGTCCGGTGCCGGGGTCTCCCCGTCGAGCGCCACCCCCAGGTCGAGGGTGGCGCCGTCGAAGGTGTATCCGGTCTTGAGCGTGTCGATCGCCTCAGTCGTCATGGCCCAATCTTCGCACGAACTCCGCGTGGAGTCTCGTGTCCGGACCCAACTCCGGATGGAAGCTCGCACCCCAGACATCTCCCTGCCTAACGAGGACCGCGGTCCCGTCGTGACGGGCGAGCACCTCGGCGCTTCCGGTGTCGACGATCTGCGGGGCACGGATGAACGTGCCGTCGAAATCCGGGGTCATCCCGGTGATTGTCAGGGGAGCGACGAACGACTCCCGCTGGCGACCGTAGGCGTTGCGGGCGACCGTGATGTCGAGCCCGCCGAGGCGGTCGAAGCCTGCCAGCGAATCATCGGTGAGGCGGTCGGCGAGGAGGATGAGTCCGGCACAGGTGCCGAAGACCGGCAGGCCGTCCCGGATCCTCTCGCCGAGGCGGCCGAAGAGTCCCGTGGGAGCGGCGAGCCTGACCATGGCGCTCGACTCCCCGCCGGGCAGGACGATCCCGTCGAGCCCGTCGAGGTGCTCGGGGCGGGTGACCTTGCGGGTCCCGACCCCCAGGGCGCCGAGCACGCTCAGGTGCTCGCGGAACGCTCCCTGGAGGGCGAGGACGCCGACCGTCACCATCCGCGCTCGGCGAGGCGGTGCGGGGCGGGGACGTCGGCGACGTTGATGCCGACCATGGCGTCGCCGAGACCGCGGGAGGCGGCGGCGACGGCGGCGGGATCGTCAAAGTGGGTCGTCGCCTCGACGATGGCCTTGGCGCGGGCCTCGGGGTTGCCGGACTTGAAGATGCCGGAGCCGACGAAGACGCCGTCGGCGCCGAGCTGCATCATCATCGCGGCATCGGCCGGGGTGGCGATGCCGCCGGCGACGAAGGTGACGACGGGGAGGCGGCCGAGGCTGGCGACCTGCTTGACGAGCTGGTACGGGGCGGCGATCTCCTTCGCTGCGACGTAGAGCTCGTCCTCGCTCTTGGCGCCGAGTGCCCGGATCTCGGAGTTGATCGTGCGCAGGTGGCGCATCGCCTCGGAGACGTCGCCGGTGCCGGCCTCACCCTTCGAGCGGATCATCGATGCGCCCTCCTGGATGCGGCGCAGCGCCTCGCCGAGGTTGGTCGCCCCGCAGACGAAGGGGACGGTGAAGACGGACTTGTCGATGTGGTTGACGTAGTCGGCGGGGGAGAGGACCTCGGACTCGTCGATGTAGTCGACCCCGAGGCTCTCGAGGATCTGCGCCTCGACGAAGTGGCCGATGCGGGCCTTGGCCATGACGGGGATGGAGACGGCGTTGACGATCGAGTCGATGAGGTCGGGGTCGGACATCCGAGCGACACCGCCCTGGGCGCGGATGTCGGCGGGGACCCGCTCGAGGGCCATGACGGCGGAGGCACCGGCGGCCTCGGCGATGCGGGCCTGCTCCTCGTTGACGACGTCCATGATGACGCCGCCCTTGAGCATCTGGGCGAGTCCGGTGTTGAGCAGGGTCTGTGTCTCGGTCATTGCTGTGCCTTCGCTTCACTTCTGTCACCCGGATGCCCAGGGGGACGGGCACCCGTGGATGGGTGGGACAAGGGTTTGTCTGCACGTCGGTCGCCGACGTGTCCCCTCCAGGCTAGAGCTCAATGTGGCCCATCGAGAGAGCCAGAATCCATTGAGAACTTTGGGCCAGTAGTGGGTAGCATAGAGCCATGCCCGCACTTCCGCGCTCGACCCGTGAGTCCCTCGGCATCGCACTCGACCACGACTCGCCGCTGCCCGACCAGATCGTCACCGGGATCCGGGACCTCGTCGCGCGCGGGGAGCTGCGGCCGGGAGAGCCCGTGCCTGCGAGTCGGAAGCTCGCCGGCCACCTCGGCGTCTCCCGCGGGACGGTCGAGACCGCGTATGCCCAGCTCGCGGTCGAGGGCTACCTCCTCACGCGGGAACGGTCGGCGACGATCGTCGACCCCGACCTCCCGGCGGCGCTGCTGCGGCGGGCGCAGGCCCCCGCACCGCCCACGGTGCCCCGGCGACCGCCTCGGCGACTCATCGATCTGCGGCCCGGTCACGGCGGCGACGACCCCTTGCGCGATCCCGCGTTCCGCAGGGCCTGGCGGGATGCTCTCGACGTCGACCCGGGCACGACCGATCCGCTCGGACAGCCGGGTGCCCGCTGGGCGATCGCCGATCATCTCCGTCTGCTCCGGGGGATGAGCGTCGACCCGCACGACCTCATCGTCACCAGCGGCTCGCGCGACGGACTGCGGCTGCTCTTCGCCTCGGGTCTGACCGGCCCGATCGGGGTGGAGAACCCCGGCTTCCCCGGGCTGCGACTGGCGATGTCCGATCGCGAGCTCATCCCCTTCGACGTCTCCACCGGACTCGACATCGGGCGGCTCTCGGACCTCGAGGGCCGGGCCGCGGCGATCGTCGTCACCCCGAACCACCAGTTCCCACATGGCACGACGATGCCGGTGAGCACGCGCATCGCGCTGCTGACGTGGGCGGCAGAGGCGGGGATCGTCGTCATCGAGGACGACTACGACAGTGAGGCACGGTTCCAGCGCACCGCGGTGCCCACGCTCTTCGATCTGGCCGGGTCGATGGAGCTCGACGTCGACCTCGTCCACATCGGCACCTTCTCGACCCTGCTGACCACCGCTGTCTCGACCGGGTACGTCGTCGCCCGCGGCGGGCGGTTCGGGACGGCGATGGCCGAGGTGCGTACGTCGTGGGGACCGGCGATCGCACCCGTGCTCCAGTCCGCGGTGGCCGGCTACCTCGAGTCGGGTGGCCTGCGGCGGCGCATCGCCCGGGGGCGTCGTCGTCTGCGGGCCGCCGAGGCGGTCGTCGCCGAGGTCGGAACTCTGCCCGGACTCGTCCACGAAGGCAGGACGCTCGTCATCGAGACGAGCGCGCGGGAGGCGAGGAGGCTGCAGAGTGAGCTGCTCGAACGCGGTATCCGGGTGGCATCGCTCGCCGACGGCTGGAGCGGTGACAGCGCGGTCCGTCACGGCATCGTCCTCGCGCACTCGAACGTCGAGGCGAGCGTCCTGCGGCGGGTGCTCGGGGAGATCAGGGAGCTCGGCGACGGCGGTGCGTGACATGAGACCGGCGACGCTGCGCGGGTGGGCGGCGAGACCGGTCGGGTGGAGGCCGGGGCGAGTGATCGCGTGGACCTGCGGCGCTCTGAGGAGTCCGCCGCAGAGCCGATAGGATCGAAGCATGATCAAGCCCGTGTACGTCGTCGACGGAATCGTCAAGCTCCTCGCCGCGGTAGCCCTGCTCGTCTTCATGCCCGGGCTCCGGGACTTCTTCCTAGCCCCGACGTGGATCGTCATCACCGCGGCGGTCCTGCTCTTCCTCAGTTCGGCCACGGAGATCTCGTATGGCGTGAGCAAGGGTGCGAGAACCTACTTCTTGCACGTCATGCTCGCCGACTCGGCAGTCATCGTCGCTGTCGTCGTCGGAATCATCCTCGCCGCCGCGGAGAATCCAGCCGGCGGCTACATCCTCTTCGGCGTCCTCGCCCTCGTGTCGCTCGCGATCGCGATCGTCTTCACCACCGGCGCCAACGGCCCCGACTTCGCCGACGAGGCCTGAGCCCGCGCGCCTGTCTTACCCCAGACGCTCGGTCACTCAAGCCCGTCGCGCACCCGAGGCCGTCGCCCACCCCGCTCACTCAAGGCGCAGCGCAGATCGCAGGGGTTCCTCAGCCGGCGATCCGCGCTCCGCCTTGACCGAGCGGAGGTGGCGGCTGGGCGCGTGGCTATCCGCGCTCCGGCTTGACCGAGATTGCGCGGCTATCCGCGCTCCGGCTTGACCGAGATTGCGCGGCTATCCGCGCTCCGGCTTGACCGAGATTGCGCGGCACGGTGGTGGCCTGCGATGAGTGGCAGCCCTCGGAGATCGCTCGCGCACATCCCTCACTCAAGGCGCAGTGCAGATCGCGGGGGTTCCTCGGCCGGCGATCCGCGCTGCGCCTTGACCGAGCGGCGGTGGCGGCTGCCCGCGCGGCTATCCGCGCTGCGGCTTGACCGAGCGGCGGTGGCGGCTGCCCGCGCGGCTATCCGCGCTCCGGCTTGACCGAGGCGCGGTCGGCGCCCTGAGAATCAGCGGTTGAAGGCGATCGCGGCCCGGTAGCCGGCGGGAACGCCCTCGACGAGGTCGTGGATGTCGACGTCGGGGTGCGGTGACTGCGGCGTCTCACCCGAGCCGATGTAGTCCATGCCGGGATCCCGGGCGAGACCGGTGCTCAGCGCCTTGAGGAATGCCTCCTTGCGCGCCCACACGCGCACGAACGCCTCGGGCAGCTCAGCCTCGGCGAGCGATTCGAGCTCTTCGCGTTCCCGCGGATGGAGGAGAGCGAGCGCCTCGGCGGCGACGGCGAGTTCGGGCACGGCTTCGAGGTCGACGCCGACAGGGTCCTCGGAGACCGCGATGAGGACGAGCCGGTGCGCGCGCGTGACGGAGAACTCGCCGTCGTCGATCCGCGGTTTGCCCGCCGAGTCGAGGCGGATCTCGATCTCCGCGGGGTCCTGGTCGAGGACCGACCCGAGGACGTGGCGGAGGACGACGCGGCCGGCCGCCCAGGTCAGAGCCGCCTCGGCGTCGAACTCCTTGGCATAGTTCTGCTCCTGCTCGGTGAGCACTGAGGCGATCGCCTCCTCGGTGCGCGCCCATGCGGCGGCTCCGGCAGTGTCGGCGAGGACGAACGTAGCGGGAAGGTCGGTGGGAAGGACGGTGAAGTCGGGGTGCATCGGGCGGTTCAGCGGCCTGACCTCTCGATCTTCTTCAGGCGGCGGCTGAGCACGAAGATCCGCACCGAGCCGATGATGCCTGCCACGAAGATGCCGCCGATCGCGGCGAAGAGCATCGCGACGCCGAGCGGAAGCTGGAACTGCCAGCCGAAGTACTGGAAGTCGGCGGGCACGTTGTTCTGGAGGATGAAGATGAGCAGGAGGACGACGATGGCCGCGCCGAGGATGAGCGAGATCCACATGCCCGCGGACATACCTCCGCGCTGCTCCTTGGTGCCCGAGGTGCCCGTCGGCGACTGCCGGACAGGGCTCTGACCGGCAGGCGTCTCCTGCGTCGGCGCCTGTCCGTTCGGCACCTGGCCGGCCGGCGACTGCTCGGTCGGCGACTGGGACTGGCCGAGCAGGGCATCGGTCTCGGCGAGCAGCTCTTCGGGCGTCTGGGAGCGTCCACGCGGGTCTTGAGAACTCATGGGCCCATCATAGATGCTGATGGGCCCATGAGTCAGTGGTGCGACGTGAGTCAGTGGTGCGATGCGAGTCGCGGGTGTGCTGTGGCCTGCCTCAGACCTTCTCGCTCAGCGTCGCGACGATCCGGTTGAGGGTCTCGGACGGACGCATCGCCGCTTCGGTCTTCGCATCGTCGGGGTTGTAGTACCCGCCGAGGTCGACAGGCGAGCCCTGGACGGCGAGCAGCTCGGAGGCGATCGTCTCGGCGTTCTCCTCGAGTTCGGCTGCGACCGGGGCGATCGCGGCGGCGAGCTCGGCGTCCTCGGTCTGCTTCGCCAGCTCCTGCGCCCAGTAGAGGGCGAGGTAGAAGTGACTGCCGCGGTTGTCGATCTCGCCGACCTTGCGCGAGGGCGATTTGTTCTCCTCGAGGAAGCGTCCCGTCGCGGCGTCGAGGGTGTCGGCGAGGACACCGGCCCGAGCGTTGCCGTGGACGTTGAACTCGTGCCGGAACGACTCGGCGAGGGCGAGGAATTCACCGAGCGAGTCCCACCGCAGGTGGTTCTCCTCGACGAGCTGCTGGACGTGCTTGGGTGCGGAACCGCCGGCACCCGTCTCGAAGAGTCCGCCGCCGGCGATGAGCGGGACGACGGAGAGCATCTTCGCCGAGGTGCCGAGCTCGAGGATCGGGAAGAGGTCCGTGTTGTAGTCGCGCAGGACGTTGCCGGTCACGGAGATCGTGTCCTTGCCCTCACGGATCCGGTCGATCGAGAACTGGGTCGCATCGACGGGGTTGAGGATCCGGATGTCGAGGCCCTCGGTGTCGTGATCGCCGAGGTACTCCTCGACCTTCGCCTTGAGGTTGCGGTCATGCGCGCGGGTCTCATCGAGCCAGAACACGGCGGGGGTGTTCGACAGGCGGGCCCGGGTGACGGCGAGCTTGACCCAGTCGCGGACGGGGATGTCCTTCGTCTGGCACGCGCGCCAGATGTCACCGGGGGCCACCTCGGTGCTCATGAGGACGTCACCGGCGGAGTTGCGGACCTCGACGACGCCGGCCTGCTCGATCTCGAAGGTCTTGTCGTGGCTGCCGTACTCCTCGGCCTTCTGGGCCATGAGGCCGACGTTGGGGACGGTGCCCATCGTCGTCGGGTCGTACGCGCCGTTGGCACGGCAGTCGTCGATGACGGTCTGGTAGATGCCGGCGTAGGAGGAGTCGGGGATGACGGCCAGCGTGTCCTGGGTCTGGTCGTCCTTGTCCCACATCTTCCCGCCCACGCGGATCATCGCCGGCATCGAGGCGTCGACGATGACGTCGGAGGGCACGTGGAGGTTGGTGATGCCCTTCGCGGAGTTGACCATGGCGAGTGCCGGACCATCGGCGAGACCCTTCTCGATGCCGGCGCGGACACCCTCGGCCACCTCGGCGAGCAGCTCATCGAGGCCGGCGAGGATCGCGGCGAGGCCGTTGTCGGGGGTGAGCCCCGCCTCGGCGAGGGCGTCGCCGTACTCGGCGAAGACCTCGGGGAAGAACGCCTCGATGACGTGGCCGAAGAGGATGGGGTCGGAGACCTTCATCATCGTCGCCTTGAGGTGGACGGAGAAGAGGATCCCCTCGTCCTTGGCGCGCTGGATCTGCGCGCGGAGGAACTCGTCGAGGGCGGCGACGTTCATCTTCGTCGCATCGACGACCTCGCCGGCGAGCACGGGCAGGGAGTCCTTGAGGACGACCTCGTCGCCGGATTCGGGGACGAGCACGATGCTCAGCGTGTCATCGGCGTCCATGACGACGGACTGCTCGTTCGCGCGGAAGTCGTCGGCACCCATCGTCGCGACGTTCGTCTTCGAGTTCGGCGACCATTCGCCCATCGAGTGCGGGTGCTTCTTCGCGTAGTTCTTCACGGCCTCGGGTGCGCGGCGGTCGGAGTTGCCCTCGCGCAGCACCGGGTTGACGGCCGAACCCTTGACCTTGTCGTAGCGGGCCCTGACGTCCTTGTCCTCGTCCGTCTCGGGCTCCTCCGGGTAATCGGGGAGGTCGTAGCCCTGGGACTGCAGCTCGGCGATCGTGGCCTTGAGCTGGGGGACGGATGCGGAGATGTTGGGGAGCTTGATGATGTTCGCTGCCGGGGTCTTGGCGAGTTCGCCGAGCTCGGTCAGCGCGTCGGCGACCTGCTGGTCGGCGGGGAGACGATCGGCGAACTGGGCAAGCACACGGCCGGCCAGGGAGATGTCCCGGGTCTCGACGTCGACGCCCGCCGAGGTGGCGAAGGCTTCGATGATCGGCTTGAGTGAGTACGTCGCCAGCAGCGGCGCTTCATCGGTGCGCGTGTAAATGATTTTGGCCATGGTGATGGACTGCTCCGAATCGTCGTGGGGTTTGACCTCACCATCCTACCGTTTGGTCCCTTCGCCCCGTTCGGTCGTTCCGCCGAGGCGCTCGCGCCTGTGAGCGCGGTGACTCGCCCTCTCGCCGAGGTGGTCGGAGGCGTACGTGCGATCGTGTGGTCCCAGCCCGGCTGGGCCCCCTCGCCGAGGCCGTCGGGCCCGCAGCGCGATCGCGGCCTCCCAGCGGGGTGCGTGCGCGGCAGCGACGGTAGAGTGTCGTCGGCACGCACGCGCGGGACCGCGCGGCAGCACGCAGGAATACGGCAGCACGCAGGAATACAGCACGCCGGGACTTGCGCGGCAGCAGACTCGACAGATGGGGGACCAGGTGGCCAAACTCTACTTCCGCTACGGGGCGATGAACTCGGGCAAGTCGACGGCGCTCCTCCAGGCCGCCTTCAACTACGAGGAGCGCGGCCAGCGGGTGCTCCTGGCCAAACCTGACATCGACACGAAGGGCGCCGACGAGATCGTCTCCCGCCTCGGCGTCACCCGCGCCGTCGACTTCCTCATCCCCGCAGGCGCCGATGTCGAGCTCATCTACCGCGAGCACGCCGACTACGTCGACCACGACGCCCTCATCGAATCGATCGACGCCCCCAAGGCCCCGGTCGCGTGCCTCCTCATCGACGAGGCGCAGTTCCTCGAACCCGAGCAGGTCGACTCGCTCATGCGCATCGCCACCGACGCCTCGGTGCCGGTGATGTGCTACGGCATCCGCACCGACTTCCGCACCCGCGCCTTCCCCGGCTCGGCGCGCCTGCTCGAGATCGCCCACACCCTCGAAGAGCTCAAGACCATCTGCCGCTGCGGGAGGAAGGCGATGTTCAACGGCCGCCTCGTCGACGGGCGGTTCATCTTCGACGGCGATCAGGTCGCCATCGACGGCAACGCCGTGACCTACGAATCGCTGTGTCCGCGCTGTTATCTGCGCTATTCCGACGGTAGGCTGTTGACGTGACCGGCGCTCCGGCGCGATCCCGTTGACCTGCGAGTTCACCTGCGACGACCGTCGACGCTCCAGCGAGGACTGTCGACGACCGCTGATCCCGACCCGACGAGCTGATCCCGACCCGACGATGAGGAGCCCTCATGCGCATCGCCCTGCACGCCTTCAACGACAACCCCGGATCTCCTGTCCTCGTCTTCGGCGATGCCCTCGGCACGCGCGTCTCGCTGTGGGCGGCCGTGGCCTCGCGCCTCGTCGATGACCACCAGATCTACCTCTCCGACCTGCCCGGACACACGTTCCCGGTGTCGAAGGAGGAGCTGAGCACCGACTTCACGATCTCCGACCTCGCCGCCGGCCTCGTTCAATCGCTCGAGGACCACGGCGTCGAGTCCTTCACGTACTGCGGTGCCTCGATCTCCGGCGGGATCGGTCTCACCCTCGCCCTCGAACACCCGCAGAAGCTCACCGGTCTCATCGCGTGTTCGACGGCGACGAAGTTCGGCACCGATGTTTCGTGGGCCGAACGGATCACCGAGGTCGAGAACGACGGCACGCAGTCCCTGCTGCCCGACACCGCCGACCGCTGGTTCGCCGCGGGCTTCCTCGAGGAGGACATCGCGACGGGGCCGGCAACGCTCACCGACCTCGCGACCATCGACGACGCCGCCTACATCGCCTGCTGCCGTGCGCTCGCGCTCTACGACCTCACCGGCAAGCTCGGCGCGATCACCACGCCGACGCTCTTCCTCGCCGGCTCGCAGGACCCCGGTTGCACGCCCGAGGCGATGGGGGAGATGCGCGACGCCGTCGACGGCTCAGAGCTCGCGGTCGTCCCCGACTCCGCGCATCTGCTCATGGCCGAGCACCCCGAGATCGTCGCCGACCGTATCCACTCGTTCCTCGCCTCCCGCTAAGGGCGACTGCTCAGCATCCTGAGCAGGGCGAGTACGCCGCTCGATAGCGCGTCGAACCCGCCCGATAGCGCGTCGACGCCGCCCGATAGCGCGTCGACGCCGCCCGATAGCGCGTCGACGTCGCTGAGAGGGCGACGGGCCCGCCGAGACCGCGACGGCCCCGCCGATAGGGCGACGGCCCCGCCGGTAGGGCGACGGCCCGACCGCGACGGCCCCGCTCGTGGCGTCGGCCGGGCCTCACACCGACAGCCTCATCCCCGCCCGAGCATGATCCCGCGCGTCACCCCCGGTTGCTACGATGACAGGGACAGCTGTAGTCCAGCCGGCTCGCCGAGGAGCTCACCGTGAACGAGAACCAGACCACGCCGATGTCGACCGAGATCGCGGAGAAGTCACCGGGAGAGCGGGCCCCGGGGTTCCCGCTCAAGACCGTGCGGATCCGGTGGACCGGCTTCTTCCTCGGCCTCATCCTCTCCACGCTCGTCTACGCGATCATGCCCGACTCGGTCGCCCACGACGCGAGGCTCACCGCCGGGGTCGCCGTCCTCATGGCCGTGTGGTGGATGACCGAGGCCCTGCCGATCCCGGCGACCTCACTCGTCCCCCTCGTCGCCTTCCCCGTCTTCGGCTCCGAGATCGAGATGGCCGACGTCGGCGCCTCCTACGGCAACCCGATCATCTTCCTCTTCCTCGGCGGATTCCTCATCGCCCTGTCGATGCAGCGGTGGAACCTCCACCGGCGCATCGCGCTCTTCACCCTCAGCCTCATGGGCAACAGGCCCGGCCCGATGATCGCGGGGTTCATGATCGCCACCGGGTTCATGTCGATGTGGGTCTCGAACACGGCGACGGCCGTGATGATGCTGCCGATCGGCATCTCCGTGCTCATGATCGTCGCCAAGGTCGTCGGATCTGCGATCACCCCCGCCGAGGCGACCGACCGGTCCGACTCGACACAGTCGTCAGCGACAACCGAGGGTTCGGCTCCCGACGCCGGCACTGGTGCTGACACTGGCACTGGCGCTGACACTGCCTCCGGCGCCGATTCGGGCCCCGACTCCGAGGTGGGCCTCGGCCACGTCGTGAAGTCGAACTTCGGCACCGCGCTCATGCTCGGCATCGCCTACGCCGCCTCGATCGGATCGCTCGGCACGATCATCGGCACCCCGCCGAACACGTTCCTCGTCGCCTACCTCAAGGACAACCACGACATCTCGATCGGCTTCGGACAGTGGATGCTCGTCGGCGTCCCCCTGGCCGTGGTGATGATGGCGATCGCATGGTTCCTCCTCGTCAAGGTCCTCTTCAAGCCCGAGATCGACGAGATCCCCGGCGGCCGCGAACTCATCCGCGAGGAGCTGGCCAAGCTCGGCCCGATGTCGACGGGCGAGAAGCTCGTCCTCGGCATGTTCGTCCTCGCCGCGGTCAGCTGGATCACGATCCCGCTCATCTTCGAGGACCCGCCCATCAGCGATGAGGGCATCGCCATGGTCATCGGCCTCCTCCTCTTCCTCATCCCCGGAGGGGCGAACCGCGGCGTCCGCCTCCTCGACTGGGAGACCGCGGAGAAGCTGCCGTGGGGCGTCCTCCTCCTCTTCGGCGGTGGTCTCGCCCTCTCCGCACAGTTCTCCTCCTCGGGCCTGACCGAATGGATCGGCGAGGCCTCCGCCGGCCTCGGGGTCCTGCCGCCCATCCTCATCGTCGCCGTCTTCGCTGCGATTATCCTCTTCCTCACGGAGCTGACGTCGAACACGGCGACGGCCGCGACGTTCATCCCCGTCGTCGGCGGAGTCGCGCTCGGCCTCCAGCTCGACCCGCTGCTCCTCACGATCCCCGTCGCGCTCGCGGCGACCTGTGCGTTCATGCTGCCGGTGGCCACCCCGCCCAACGCCGTCGCCTACGGGTCGGGGTACGTGACGATCGGGCAGATGGTCAAGGGCGGCATCTGGCTCAACCTCGTGGGCATCGTCCTCATCACCGCGACGGTCTTCCTCCTCGCCGTTCCCGTCTTCGGCATCATGATGTGACGCTTCATGAGGTGAGACGAGCATCTTTCAGGCAGACTTGTGACCATGGCTGAACTCTTCACCCCGATGACGCTGCGCGGACTGACGATCGAGAACCGGATCTGGCTCGCTCCCATGTGCCAGTACTCGTGCGAGGCCGAGGACGGCATGCCCGGCAGCTGGCACCTCGTCCATCTCGGAGCGCGCGCGACCGGCGGATTCGGGCTCATCCTCACCGAAGCCTCGGCGGTCGTTCCCGAGGGCAGGATCTCCCCGCAGGACGCCGGGATCTGGAGCGACGACCACGCCGCGGCGTGGACGCCCGTCGTCGACTTCGTCCACTCGCAGGGGACCCCGATCGGCATGCAGCTCGCCCACGCCGGACGCAAGGCGAGCACCTACCGGCCCTTCGACGGCAACCCGCGCGGCACCGTTCCCGAGTCGGAGGGCGGATGGCAGCCGGTGGGCGCGAGCCCGATCGCCTACCCCGGGTACACCGAGCCGACGGAGATGACGGAGGACGACATCGCCGAGGTGGTCGCCGCCTTCGCTGCGGCCGCGAAGCGCGCCATCGGGGCCGGCTTCGACCTCGTCGAACTCCATGCCGCCCACGGCTACCTCCTCCATTCGTTCCTCTCCCCGCTGTCGAACCAGCGCACCGACCGCTACGGCGGTGATCTCGAGGGACGGTCCCGTCTGCTCCTCGAGACCTACGATGCCGTGCGCGCGGCCGTCGGTGAGGATGTTCCCGTCTTCGTCCGGCTCTCGGCGAGCGAATGGACCGAAGGGGGATTCGACATCGCCGAGGCGGTCGAGGTCTCCCGTGCCCTCGACGCCCGCGGGGTCGACGTCATCGACGTGTCCTCGGGCGGAAACGTTCCCGTGAAGGTCCCCGTGGGACCCGGCTATCAGGTGCCGCTGTCGGCGGCGATCAGGGACGCGGGCGCGACGACGGCGACCGTCGGCCTCATCACCGAACCCGGTCAGGCGGAGACGATCCTCGCATCAGGCCAGGCCGATGCGATCCTGCTCGCCCGTGTGGCCCTGCGCGAACCTGCGTGGCCGCAGCGGGCGGCCCATGAACTCGGCGAAGAGCCGGGGCCGTATCCACCGCAGTATGTGAGGGGCAGATGGTGAACACGATCGAGACAGAGCACGTCGTCGTCCGTTGGATCTCCGTGTCGGAGATGGAGAACAACGTCTATCTCATCACGGCGAAGGAGACGGGGGCTCAGGTCCTCATCGACGCCGCCGACGACATCGACGCGATCGAGGAGCTGCTTGGTGCCGGAGCCGAGGACACGAGCGCGACACCGGTCCTGCAGGCGATCATCACGACGCATCGCCACTGGGACCACATCCGCGCCTTGCCGGCGGCAGCGAAGAGGCACCCGGATGCGATGACGATCGCCGGGGCCGCCGATGCCGCGGCGATCGCCGAGGCCAAAGGGGTGGAGATCGCGCACACCGTCGAGCACCTCGACGTCGGTGACTTCGGCGGGTTCGTCCTCCAGGCAATCGCCCTGTGCGGACACACGCCGGGATCGATCGCCCTGCTGCTGCGCGACGGGGGAGAGACGATCCTCTTCTCCGGGGATTCGCTCTTCCCCGGCGGACCCGGCAAGACGTGGTCGCCGGAGGACTTCACCTCGCTCATGGACGACCTCGAGGAGCGGGTCTTCGACCAGCTGCCCGATGACACGCAGGTGCTGCCGGGACACGGCGCGCCGACGACTCTCGGTGCCGAGCGCGGTCAGTTGGGGGAGTGGCGCGAACGCGGCTGGTGACCGGAACCTGATCGTCAGTACTCCCCGGCACCCGATCTCAGGGCAGGGTCACCAGCGCGGCACGGCCATGAAGCCGAGGATCGCCCAGACGATCGCGACGGCCAGCGCTGCGATCACCGGCACATTCCACACCTGGGTGATCGTGCGCTCTCCGCGAGGGTTGGCCAGCTGCGCCTCGTTCAGGCGCGCATGGTGGTCGAGGACGGTGTCGACCGCGGGACTCGGCTCGTCGACGAGTCGGCGGATCCCGTGGGCGTCCTTCTCCATCTTCTTGCCCCGACCCGCGAGCGGCCACGATGAATAGCTCTTCTCGTGTGTGCGCACGCTCAGTCCGAAATGGGTGTCGAAGCCGTCGACGAGGTTCCACGGCACAGTGATCGTGGTGAGCGGGTTGACGAGGACGATCTCCTGCGGTCGCAGTTCGACCCGGGGGTGCCGGTAGAGCGCCCAGACGCCGACGAAGAGCAGCACCGGGATCCCTGCGACGGCGAGGCCGCGAAGGGTGAAGTCGCCGACAACGATCGAGCCGATGCCGATCGCCGCGACGGCCGCTACGAGGACGAAGAGGACGGTCGATCCCGTCGTTCTCACGATTCGGGTCTCGTCGGGTCCGATCTCACTGTTTGCCATCCGAACATCCTATCCACTGAGACCCGAGGGTCGATCACTGTGGCCTGGGTCTCGAAACGGTAACGATTCGAGATATGGCTCACATTGTGGACTCAGTCACAGTGACGTGTGAATTAACTTTGAGGCAATCCATGCAGAAGCATGAACGAGGTCACATTCCCGATGGCGGGCCGTGTGACCGCAGCGCATCCCGAATCCGGGAGGCGAGCACGTGGGCGCGAGCCCAGAGAACAACAAGGAGAGAACGTGAACAAGCGCTTCCTCGCAGCCGGTGCCTCAGTTGCCGCAGCAGCAATGGTGCTTTCTGCCTGCACCCCTCCCGGTGGTGGCAATGACGATCAGGCCTCGGAGAACTCGATCCTCAACATCGGGTGGAACGAGTCCTTCCGTTCGATGAACACGATGACGGCCAACGGCAACGCGGTCTCGAACGCCATTCTCACCTACATGATGAATGACAACTTCAAGTACTACGACGAGAATCTGGAGTTGCAGGACGGCTCACTCGGCTCGGTCGAGCGGGTCTCCGAGGATCCGCTCAAGGTCAAGTACACGTTCAACGACAACGCGAAGTGGTCGGACGGCACGCCGGTCGACGCCGCGGACCTCGCTCTCACCTGGGCGGGCACCTCGGCGAACTTCAACACGGTCGACTCGAACAACAACGACGACGGCACCGTCAAGGAGAACGACGAGAGCACCGTCTACTTCGACTCCTCGTCGATCGGCCCCGCTCTCATCAAGGACTTCCCCGAGGTCTCCGAAGACGGCAAGGAGATCACCTTCGAGTACTCCAAGCCCTTCGCCGACTGGGAGCTCACCTTCGGCGTCGGCGCCGACGGCGTCGGCGTGCCGGCGCACATCGTCGCGAAGAAGGCGCTGGGAGAGGAAGACCCTGCCGCGGGCAAGCAGGCCATCCTCGACGCGATCAAGAACAAGGACACAGCAGCCCTGTCGAAGATCTCGAATGTCTGGAACACCGGCTTCGACTTCACCTCGATGCCCGACGACGAGGACCTCCTCGTCCACAACGGCCCGTACAAGATCACGGACTTCCAGGAGGGCCAGTACATCACGGTCCAGAAGGACGAGAACTACTCGGGTCCCGTCAAGCCCAAGGTCGACACCATCACGGTGCGCTACAACGGCGACCCGATGGCGATGGTGCAGGCGGTCGAGAACGGCGAGGTCGACATGACCCAGCCGCAGGCGACCGCTGACGTCCTCTCCGCCGCCGAGGGCATCGACGGCGTCACGGTCGACGCCGCTGACGGTGCGACCTACGAGCACGTCGACTTCACCTTCGACAACAACGGTCCGTTCGATCCGAAGTCCTACGGCGGCGACGAGGAGAAGGCGAAGAAGGTCCGGCAGGCCTTCCTCAAGACGGTTCCCCGCGCGGAGATCGTCGACAAGATTATCAAGCCGCTCAACGAGAACGCCGTGGTGCGCGATTCCTTCACCCAGGTGCCCGGTTCGCCGATGTACGACGGCATCGTCAACGGCAACGGGATGAAGGCCGACTACTCGGACGTCAACACCGACGAGGCGAAGAAGCTCCTCGACGAGGTCGGCGGCGAGATCAAGCCCGTGCGCATCATGTACGACAACACGAACTCGCGTCGTCAGCAGGAGTTCCAGCTCATCAAGGAATCGGCTGAGAAGGCCGGCTTCAAGATCGAGGACGTCGGCGATGTCAACTGGGGCACCCGCCTCGGCGACAAGACGTATGATCTCTCGCTCTTCGGCTGGCAGTCCGAGGACACCGGAATCACCTCGAGCGATCCGAACTTCCGGACCGGTGCACAGAACAACTACGGCGGGTACTCGAGCGAGAAGGTCGACAAGATCCTCGACGAGATGCTCACCGCTGACGAGGCGAACGCCGAGAAGCTCTCGATCGACCTGGAGAAGCAGCTCACCGACGACGCCTTCGGTGCTCCGATCTTCCAGTTCCCCGAGCTGACGATCTACAACGACAGCGTGAAGAACGTGAAGTCGACGTCAGTGTCGCCGACGATGTTCTGGAACTACTGGGAGTGGGAGAAGAACTGATCCGCATCTGATGCGATCGGCTTCTCACCTTCTCAGCTGCTGTGGGGATCACATCAGTGATCCCCACAGTGGCGTGCTCGCACAGACGGAATCGGACACACCATGATCAAGTTCATTCTCAGACGTCTCCTGTCGACGGTCATCGTTCTGCTCGTCGTCACGTTCGTCCTCTATCTCCTGCTCAACGTCGCCCTCGACTTCTTCTGGGACCTGCGCTCAAGCACCTCTCCGAACATCGAAGCACTCTATGAGTCCCGTATCAGGCTCCTCGATCTCGAAACGCCCGCGGTCGTCCGCTACTTCAAGTGGCTCGCCGGCGCCTCCGGATGCCTCATCGGCCAGTGCGACCTCGGCATCGCGTGGAAGAGCGGTCAGGAAGTCACCTACCTGCTCCAGGGCGCGATCATCAACACGATCAAGCTCATCACCGCCTCGACGATCGTCGCCATCATCCTCGGCATCGCCGTCGGCATGATCTCGGCCATTCGCCAGTACTCGGGCTTCGACTACTTCATCACCTTCGTCTCGTTCCTCCTCTACTCGCTGCCCGTCTTCTGGGTCGCGGTCCTGCTCAAGCAGTACGGGGCGATCGAGATCAACAACTTCATCAACGATCCGACGCTGAACAGCTGGTGGCCGATCATCGTCTTCTGCCTGGCGATGGGCCTGTTCTGGATGGGCGCGCTCGGCGGCGGCAAGAAGCGGCGGATCATCACCTTCGTCGCAGCAGCACTCGTCACCTTCGGCACGATCTACTACATCCTCGCGAGCGGATGGCTGCAGCAGCCGACCATCGGAGTCGTCGGCGTCATCATCATCGGTGTCGGTGCGGCGATCGTCATGACGTTCCTCTCGACGGGTCTGAAGAACAAGCGCGTCCTCTACGCGACGCTCACGTGCGCCGTCATCGGGGCGCTCCTCTACATGCCGCTCCAGTACCTCTTCTACTACCAGGAGATGAACTGGCTGTGGATGTTCGGCCTCCTCGTCGTCGCCATCGGCGTGGCCATCGGCGTCGGCCTCGCCTTCCGCGGACCGGATCCGTGGGACACCGCGCGCACGACGGTCTTCACGACGCTCATCATCGCCGTGACGATCTTCGCCGACCGTGTGCTCCAGGGGTGGTCGGAGTACTCGAACAGTCCCGCGATCAACAACCGTCCGATCGCGACGATCGGAGCCTCGGCCCCCAACGTCGACGGGGACTTCTGGATCACGAACCTCGACTCGTTCACCCACCTGCTCCTGCCGTCGATCGCCCTCGTCCTCATCTCGTTCGCGTCGTACACCCGCTACACCCGCGGGTCGATGCTCGAGGTCATGGGCCAGGACTACATCCGCACGGCGCGGGCCAAGGGGCTCAACGAGCGCACCGTGATCATGCGCCATGCACTGCGCAATGCGCTGCTGCCGCTCGCCTCGATCATCCCCGTCGACGTCATCACGATGATCGGCGGTGCGGTGATCACGGAGACGATCTTCGGCTGGAACGGCATGGGCAAGCTCTTCATCGACTCGATGAGGCAGTCCGAGCTCGACCCGATCATGGCCTACATCCTCATCACGGGCATCCTCGCCATCATCGCCAACCTGGTCGCGGACTTCCTCTACGCCGTCCTCGACCCGAGAATCCGAGTGAACGCATGAGCATCGACGACAAAGAACAGAGCCCGATCGCGACCGACAGCGTCGGTGAGAACGCGATCGAATCCAAAGAGACCGAGGGACTGTCCCAAGGCAAGATCGTCTTCCGGAAGTTCCTCCGGCACAAAGGTGCGATGGTCGGACTCATCGTCCTCTTCCTCGTCACCGTCTTCGCCTACTCGGCCCAGGGCATCGGCCCGATCCCCGGCTGGTGGATCTTCAACCACACAGCCTCCGGTCCGATCGTCAATCCGGGCGGCGCGCCGACATGGACGCTGCAGAACATCTTCTCTCCGGGAGAGCACCCCTTCGGTCAGGATGAGATCGGCCGGGACAACTTCGCCCGGGTGATGAAGGGCACCCAGATCTCGATCATGGTCATGCTCATCATCGGCATCGTCGCGCTCATCATCGGCACGATCGTCGGCGCGCTGGCCGGCTACTACCGCGGCTGGGTCGACTCGATCCTCATGCGCGTCACCGACGGCTTCATCATCCTCCCCGTCATCGTCGTCGGCGCCATCCTCGGCAAGCTCGTCTCGGGCACCGGCGGCGCGATGCTCGGACTCGTCCTCGGAGCGATCCTCTGGACCGGCCTGGCCCGACTCGTCCGCGGTGACTTCCTCTCCCTGCGCGAGCGCGAATTCGTCGACTCCGCACGGGTCGCGGGCGCGAGCGACTTCCGGATCATGTTCAAGCACATGCTTCCGAACGCGATGGGCGTCATCATCGTCAACACGACTCTGCTGATGAGCCAGGCGATCGTCCTCGAGGCCTCGCTGAGCTTCCTCGGCTTCGGCATCGCGCCGCCGGACATCTCCCTCGGGCAGCTCATCAGCGAGTACCAGACCTCGTTCGCCACCCGTCCGTGGCTGTTCTGGTGGCCCGGTCTCTTCATCATCGTCATCGCTCTGTGCGTGAATTTCATCGGCGACGGTCTGCGCGACGCGTTCGACCCCCGCATGAAGACGATCCCGAGCTGGCGGAAGATGAAGAAGGCCGAGCGTATGGCGAAGAAGGGGGACAAGTGATGACCGAGCAGAACACGACTGAGTCGACCACCGGTGCGAAGTCACCGATCCTCGACGTCAAGGACCTCGGAGTCCACTTCTGGGTGAGCGACGAATGGTGGATGGCAGCCGAGGGACTCACGTACACGGTGAATGCCGGCGAAGTGCTCGCGATCGTCGGTGAGTCCGGTTCCGGAAAGTCGCAGTCGAGCATGTCCCTGCTCGGTCTGCTGCCGAGCAACGGCCGCGCTACCGGCTCGGCGAAGCTCGGCGACAAGGAGCTCATCGGGATGCCGCAGGAGCGGATGCAGCACATCCGCGGCAACGACATCTCGGTGATCTTCCAGGAGCCGATGACCGCGCTCAACCCGGTCTACACGGCGGGCTTCCAGATCATGGAGACCCTCCGCGTCCACCTCGACATGGGTCCGAAGGAGGCGAAGGAACGGGCTCTCGAGCTCATGCGCCTCGTCGAGATCCCGGAACCGGAGGAGCGGTACAACTCGTTCCCCCACCAGCTCTCGGGCGGTCAGCGTCAGCGCATCATGATCGCGCAGGCGCTCGCGTGCCAGCCGAAGCTGCTCATCGCCGACGAGCCGACCACGGCGCTCGACGTCACGGTGCAGGCGGAGATCCTCAAGCTCATGCGCGAGCTGAAGTCGAAGCTCGATGCCGGCATCATCCTCATCACGCACGACATGGGCGTGGTCGCGGACATGGCCGACCGCATCATCGTCATGCGCTCGGGCAAGGTCGTCGAGTCGGGGACGGCGGATGAGATCTTCTACAACCCGCAGCACCCGTACACGAAGCAGCTCCTCGAAGCCGTGCCCCACCTCGGCACCGAGATCGAAGGGGAGGCGTTCGGTACGGATCTCCACGACGTCGAGGAGGCCATCCACGAACTCGAGGAGACCTTCGCGGACGAGTCCGGGGGCGACGACCTCGGCGCCGGATCGGTGGCCGACGACGATGCCGAGGCCACTGCCGTGTCGACGGGGGAGGCCGAGCATCCGCACATCGAGATGGATTCGACCGAGACCTACTACCATCCCGGGTCGCAGGCGGACTTCTCGAAGCCCTCGGCGCTCCAGCTGCGGGATGCGGCGATCGAGTACCCCGCGGTCGGGCGGAAGAAGGCGTTCCGCGCCGCTCACCACATCAACCTCATGATCGCTCCTGGTGAGGTCGTCGGCCTCGTCGGCGAGTCGGGGTCCGGCAAGACGACGATCGGCCGTGCGGCCCTCGGCCTCCTGCCCACCGTCGAAGGCGACATGGTCGTCAACGGCAAGAGCATCAAGGGGCTGAGCAACAAGCAGATGCGGCCGCTGCGCAAGGAGGTGGGGATCGTCTTCCAGGATCCCGGCTCCTCGCTCAACCCGCGTCTGCCCATCGGCGAGTCGATCGGCGAGCCCCTCTACCTCCACGAGGGGATGAAGGGTCCGGCGCTCAACAAGCGCGTCGAGGAGCTCCTTCACGCAGTCGAGCTGCCGACGTCGATGCGCAACCGCTACCCGCACGAGCTCTCGGGCGGTCAGCGTCAGCGCATCGGCATCGCCCGCGCACTCAGCCTGCGGCCGAAGCTGCTCATCGCCGATGAGCCGACCTCGGCGCTCGACGTCTCCGTCCAGGCGAAGGTCCTCGACCTCTTCGAGAGCCTTCAGGCGCTCTACGGGTTCGCGTGCCTCTTCATCAGCCACGACCTCGCGGTCGTCGAGCGCATCGCCTCCCGCATCGCCGTCATGCGCCACGGGTACCTCGTCGAGATCGGACAGGCCTCGCAGGTCGTGGCCAACCCGGTCCATCCCTACACGCAGCGTCTGCTCTCCGCGGTTCCGGTACCGGATCCCAAGGAGCAGCGCAAGCGCCGGGAGGCCCGCGACGCCGTGCTCGAGGCGACGATGAACGCCTGAGCAGGACCGCCTCGGCGCCGGTGCCGGGGATGGCAGTCTCCGCGAGGCGGATCCGGTTCGATCTCAGCTCTGATGTCGAACCGGATCCGCCTCGCTGGCGTCCGAGGGCCGACACCGGCGGGCCGACACCGGCGAGGCGGCACCGGAGGAGCCCGAAACCACCTGTGAATCGGGCGACCTGCGCGGTGCGTATAATTGTGTGTTGGGTCCGGTCCGGACCACCCTCCCTACCTAAGGCTATTGATGACTGAAGCTCCCACGCGCCGGGACAACCGCCGCAACGTGGCGATCGTCGCCCACGTCGACCACGGCAAGACCACCCTCGTCGACGCCATGCTCCGGCAGACCGGTGTCTTCAACGAGCACGGTGACTTCGCCGAGCGCGTGATGGACTCCGGCGACCTCGAGCGGGAGAAGGGGATCACGATCCTCGCGAAGAACACCTCGGTGCTCTACAACGGACCCTCCGCCGGTGACGAGCCCATCGTCATCAACGTCATCGACACCCCGGGCCACGCCGACTTCGGCGGTGAGGTCGAACGCGGACTGTCCATGGTCGACGGCGTCGTCCTCCTCGTCGACGCCTCCGAGGGCCCGCTGCCCCAGACCCGCTTCGTCCTCCGCAAGGCTCTCGCGGCGAAGCTGCCGGTCATCCTCGTCATCAACAAGACCGACCGGGCTGACGCCCGCATCGACGGTGTCGTCGAGGACTCGCAGGACCTGCTCCTCGGCCTCGCCTCCGACCTCGCCGACGAGGTCCCCGACCTCGACGTCGACGCCGTCCTCGACGTCCCCGTCGTCTTCGCCGCCGCGAAGGTCGGAGCGGCCTCGCTCGACCAGCCCGCCGACGGCGAGGTCCCGGACAACCCGGACCTCGAGCCGCTGTTCAAGACGATCATCGAGACCATCCCGGCCCCGGAGATCAACGCCGACGGCGTCCTCCAGGCGCACGTGACGAACCTCGACGCTTCGCCGTTCCTCGGCCGTCTCGCCCTCCTGCGGATCTTCGGCGGCACCCTGAAGAAGGGCCAGCAGGTCGCGTGGGCCCGCGGTGACGAGATCAGCTCCGTGAAGATCACCGAGCTCCTCGAGACGCAGGGACTCGACCGGGTTCCCGCCACCGAGGCGTCGGCCGGTGACATCGTCGCCGTTGCGGGCATCCCCGACATCATGATCGGCGACACCCTCACCGACATCGACAACCCGAAGCCGATGCCGGCGATCGTCATCGACGATCCGGCGATCTCGATGACCATCGGCATCAACACCTCGCCGCTGGCCGGTCGTGAGAAGGGCACGAAGGTCACCGCCCGCATGGTCAAGGACCGCCTCGACGCCGAACTCGTCGGCAACGTCTCCCTCAAGGTCCTGCCCACCGAGCGTCCCGACGCCTGGGAGGTCCAGGGGCGCGGTGAGCTCGCGCTCGCGATCCTCGTCGAGCAGATGCGCCGTGAGGGCTTCGAGCTCACCGTCGGCAAGCCCCAGGTCGTGACCAAGCAGGTCGACGGCCAGACCCAGGAGCCCTTCGAGGACCTGACGATCGACGTGCCGGAGGACTACCTCGGCGCCGTCACCCAGCTCATGGCCAGCCGCAAGGGCGTCATGTCGACGATGACGAACCACGGCACCGGCTGGGTGCGGATGGAATTCACCGTCCCCGCCCGCGGCCTCATCGGCTTCCGCACCCGGTTCCTCACCGAGACCCGCGGCACCGGCATCGCCAACTCGATCTCCGCCGGCTACGGACCGTGGGCCGGCCACATCGAGTTCCGGACCAACGGCTCGCTCGTGGCCGACCGCGCCGGAGCCGTCACCCCGTACGCGATGATCAACCTCCAGGAGCGCGGTTCCTTCTTCGTCGAACCGACCTCCGAGGTCTACGAGGGCCAGATCGTCGGCGAGAACTCCCGGGCCGATGACATGGACGTCAACATCACGAAGGAGAAGAAGCTGACGAACATGCGCTCAGCCTCCGCGGACTCCTTCGAGAACCTCGTGCCCCCGCGCAAGCTCACGCTCGAGGAGAGCCTCGAATTCGCCCGTGAGGACGAATGCGTCGAGGTCACCCCGTCCGCCGTGCGCATCCGCAAGGTCGAACTCGACCAGAAGGAGCGCGCGAAGATCTACGCGAAGCTGCGTCGTCAGAACGCATGATCACGCCGCGGATCCTCTTCGTCCACGCCCACCCCGATGACGAGACCATCGCCACGGGAGGCACGATCGCAGCCCTGACCGCCGAAGGCGACCAGGTCACCGTGCTCACCGCCACCCGCGGTGAGGGCGGAGAGGTCATCCCGCCGGAGATGAAGGCCCTCGAGGGCGACCGGGCCGGGCTCGCGTCCGTGCGGGAGTCCGAGATCGCCGAGGCGATGCGGTCCCTCGGCGTCACCGACCACCGGTTCCTCGGCACTCGCCGAGGCGGTGCGGTGACCCTGCCCGAGCGTCGTTTCGAGGACTCGGGGATGGAATGGGGGCCCGAGGGCCACGCCGTGCCGGCAGCGTCGATGCCCGCAGGCGCCCTGTGCGCGGCGTCGACCGACGAGGTCGCCGACTACATCGCCGCCGTCATCGACGAGGTCCGCCCGCACGTGGTCATCACGTACTCGGCCAACGGCGGCTACGGCCACCCCGACCACGTCCGCGTCCACGACGCGACCGTCGCGGCCGTCGAGAAGGCGACCTGGCGGCCCGGTCGGCTGCTCTTCGTCGAGATCCCCGCCGAGGTGGCCAGGGCGTCCTTCGATCCGCGCCAGTCCGGATTCTCCGAGACCGGGTTCGCCCAGGCGCAGACGATTCCGACGATGGCGCCGGTCGGCGAGATCGTCGTCGCCCAGAACGTCGCAGGCGTCCGCGATGCCCGCCGGAGGGCGTTGGCCGCGCACCGCACGCAGGTGAGCCTCAGCGGTGACTTCATGGCCCTGTCCAACGGCATCGGCACGAAGCCCGCCGACCACGAGTACTACTCCCTCGGCGCCGGCGCCCCGTTCCCCGCGGAGACCCAGAGCTCGGGACTCGCCTCGCACGTCCTCGCCGGCCTCGACCTCGATGCTCTCGAGGACGCGAACGCGGCCGGAGCCCCCCGGCGTCGCCGCGAGCCGAAGAAGCCCGGTGTCTTCGCCTTCATCCATGCGGGACTCCTCGGCCTCCTCATCGGCCTCCTCGGGGGATTCCAGCATCTCAACGTCTCGGTCGTCCGCCTCGGCGAGACCCCCGCGATCGTGCCCTGGGGACTCGGACTCGGACTGCTGCTCGCCCTGTGCGGCCTCTGGCACCTCAAATCGATGTACCGGTCCACCGCACCGATGCTCGTCGCCGCGATCGTCATCGCCGTCGTCTCCTACATCCTCGGCCAGCCGGAGTGGCTGCCGGGATCCGACATCGTCGTCACCGGCACCCTGCGGTCGGTGGTGTGGCTGCTCGGCCCCATGGTCATCGCGGCCGTCCTCGCCTTCGTCCCCGTCCGCAGCCGGGCGCAGAGATCCCTCTAGGACTCCGCTCCCGGACAGAGCCTTCCCCGACCAGACTCAGATCCCCTCGATAGACTTGGAAGAATGATGTCCACCCAGACCCTCGCAGGCAGCGCGCCTGATCCCTCGGCCGGCACCTCGGCGGGCAGGCGCAAGCGACCCTGGATCATCGCGCTCCTCATCCTCGTCGGGCTCGCCGTCGTCTACCTCGCGATCGGCTTCTTCAGCGGCCGGGTCGTCGCCCCCGGCACGACCGTGGCCGGCGTCGACATCGGCTCGCAGAGCGCAGCCGATGCGAAGTCGACCCTTGAGGACGCCCTCGGGGAGAAGGCGAAGCAGGAGATCGAGCTCAGCGCCAAGGAGGCCACGGCGACGATCGATCCGGTGAAGTCGGGACTGGCACTCGACGTCGACGGCACCGTCGCCCAGGTCACCGGGTTCACACTCAACCCTGCCATCCTCGCCGACCGGCTCTTCGGCGACAATGAGGTCTCACCCGTCCTCGCTGTCGACGACGCGACCTTCGACAAGAGCGCCGAGGCGGCCGCGAAGGGACTCGAGGTCGAACCCGTCGATGCGGAGCTGAGCTACGACAAGACGACGCCTGCGGTCAAGGACGCCGTGACCGGGCAGAGCGTGAGCGTGGAGAACATCCGCTCCGCCGTCGCCGCACAGTGGCTGGTCAAGGACAATCCGCTGCCCGTCGTCGTCGACGAGGTCGAACCCGACATCACGACCGCTGAAGCCAAGGACGTCGCCGACGGCTTCGCCGCCGATGCGGTCAAGGCCGACGTCACCGTCAAGGCCGTACCCGGCAAGGACGCCGACTCCGACGTCAAGGGCGGGGACCTGACGATCTCGCCGACGACGATCGCGAAGACCCTGAGCTTCGAGGCGAAGGACTCGAAGCTCGTGCCGAAGTTCGACGCCGAGAAGCTGCAGAAGCGGGCACTCGACGAGAACGAGGAGATCGGACGTCCCGCCAAGGACGCGACCTTCAAGGTCGTCGACGGCAAGCCGCAGGTCGTCGACTCCGAACCCGGCATCGGCATCAAGCCCGACGACCTCTCGAAGGCCGTGACCGATGCGATCAACGGCGACACCGCAGCCGCCGAGGTGACCCTGGCCTCCGTCGAACCGGAGTTCACGACCGAGGACGCGAAGAAGGTCGACGTCTCGCAGACCGTCTCGGAGTTCTCCACCCCGTACAAGTCCGATCCCAACCGCGACAACAACCTCCGCGTCGCCTCGAAAGAGGTCTCGGGCACGGTCCTTCAGCCCGGCGAGCAGTTCTCCCTCAATGAGACGCTCGGCCCGCGGACCGCGGCCAACGGCTACAAGCCCGCAGGCGTCATCTCCGAAGGGCAGATGAAGGAGGACTTCGGCGGAGGAGTCTCGCAGGTGTCGACGACCCTGTTCAACGCCGCGTTCTTCGCCGGCTTCGAACTCAACGAGCATCAGGCGCATTCGCGCTACATCTCCCGCTACCCGGAGGGCCGGGAGACGACGCTCGACTACACCTCGATCGACCTCAAGTTCACGAACAACCAGAAGACCCCCGTCGTCCTCGACATGTACCTCTCGGGCGGAAAGGTCTACGCGAAGGTCTACGGAGTCAAGTACTACGACGTCGAAGCCGACTCTTCGGGCCGGTACGCCTTCACCTCGCCGGCGACGGTGACCGAGTCCGGTCCGTCGTGCACCCCGCAGTCACCGCGCGAGGGCTGGTCGATCAAGATCACGCGGACGATGAAGGAGATCGCGACCGGACGGGAGACGAAGGACTCCTTCGTCACGACCTACCGACCGGTCAACAAGGTCGAGTGCAAGTAGCTCTGCTGCACGGACAGGCTCAGGCCTGCTTCGCGTACCAGCACCGGTGGCGCACGCTCGCGCCCAGCGACGTGAAGAGCCCGAGCGACGCCTCGTTGGCCGCTTCGACGTCGACGAGGTAGGAGCGGACTCCGCGCTGGGCGAGCAGGGCTGCGGCAGCCCGTGCGACCGAGCGTCCGGCTCCGCGCCGACGCAGGTCGGGGCGGGTGACGAGGTTGGTGATGACGCCCCACTTGCTCCGTTCGACGACTCGGCACGTCGCGACCATCGTCCGCGAGCCGTCGGGATGCTGAGCCCACGCGGTGACGAACTGGCATGGGTCATCGGTCTCGATGAGCGCCCGGAAGGCGTCGATCGAACCGGGGTCGCGCTCACTCGTCCAGGCAGCGAAGTGGAGGTCACTCGGCGTCTCGGTGACGTCGATGGACAAACCGGGGGCGGCCGCCTCGGCGGGGGCACCGGCACCGGCGGCCGCCTCGGCGGTGGCACCGGTGAGGAGGTACACGGTCTCTGACGGGGAGTATCCCCGCTCGGACAGGAGCGGCCCGAGACCCTCGCACTCCGGGGCCAGGGTCGTCGAATCGTCGGCCGAGTAGATCTGGACGACCGCGGGCCGCTCGCGGGCGGCGTACCACGCCTCGACCGCGTCGAGCGTCTCGGACCAGCCCAGCCCGGACTCGGTCACGGGCAGGGCGCTGTTGGCGCGGCGGGTGGTCGATTCGGAGCTGCGCAGGAGCCAGCCCTTCTGGAGCAGCCCCACCTCGGCGGGGGAATCGCTCGACTCGTTGCGGAGATTGTCCGCGTGGAGCCACGAGACGTCGGACGGCAGCCACGCCGCCGCGGAGATGCGACGGAGGTCGACTGCGGAGACGATCTCATGGGTGCGACCCGACCGGGTCGGGGCCGGCGGGACCTCGTGGACGAGGAGGATGAGGCCGCGCTCGATCCGCACGGGACCGCGCTTCGTGTCGATGACGACGCCGGACTCGTCGACGGAGCTGACGACACCGAGGGCATCGGAGGTCGCATGCGTGTCACCCGGGGTGAGCGCATAGCGCACCACCACTCGTCTGCCTGGCGAGAGCTCGTCCACACCGCTCCTTCCGATTCCGCTGTCCCAGACCACATTAGAGCAGGTGGGCTCGGCCGCGGGGGAGGCGTGACCAATGCAACGAGGATCACGTGTCACGGTGGGAGACTGGGGACGCGTTCAAGGCGTATGGTGGAGATCATAGATCAGCTGAGTCTCCCGAGGAGCACAACCCGTGACGTACATCATCGCCCAGCCCTGCGTCGACGTGAAGGACAAGGCCTGCATCGACGAGTGTCCGGTCGACTGCATCTACGAGGGGGAGCGGAGCCTCTACATCCACCCCGACGAGTGCGTCGACTGCGGTGCCTGTGAGCCGGTGTGCCCCGTCGAGGCCATCTACTACGAGGACGACGTCCCCGAGGAGTGGTCGGAGTACTACAAGGCCAACGTCGAGTTCTTCGACGACATCGGCTCCCCGGGCGGCGCTGCGAAGCTCGGCAACACCGGCAAGGACCACGCGATCATCTCCGTCCTCCCGCCGCAGAACGGCTGAGGCGGTGGCGCCTCGCCTCGGGCTCGACCTGCCCGACTACCCCTGGGACAAGCTCACCGAGTATCGGGCCCGCGCCGCCGAGCATCCCGGCGGGGTCTGCGACCTCTCGATCGGCACCCCCGTCGATCCGACGCCCGCAGTCATCGAGGACGCGCTGGCCGCGGCGAGCGACGCCCACGGATATCCGACGACCGCCGGGACCGATGAGCTGCGTGCCGCGATCGCCGGGTGGTATGCGACGTGGCACGGGGTGAGCGTCGACCCGGCCGCCGAGGTGCTGCCGACCATCGGGTCGAAGGAGTTCGTCGCGTGGCTGCCCACCCTCCTCGGCCTGCGGCAGGCCGGACTGTCCGTGGCCTGCCCGCACGCCGCGTACCCCACGTACGAGATGGGGGCGAGGATCGCCGGGGTCGACTGTGTGCGCCTCGACGCCTCCGAGATCGTCGCCGGCGCTCCGCTGACGGGCATCGGCCTGCTCTGGCTCAACACTCCCGGCAACCCGACCGGCGCGGTCCAGGATGCCGAGACGCTGGCCGAGGTGGTCCGCCGTGCCCGTGAGGCCGGAGTCGTCGTCGCCTCCGACGAGTGCTATGGCCTGCTCAACTGGACCTCCGACGAGCCTGCTCCGAGCATCCTCTCGGTCACCGACGGCGACCACTCCGGGGTGCTCAGCGTCTACTCGATGTCGAAGCAGTCGAACCTCGCAGGCTACCGTGCCGCCTTCGTCGCCGGCGACGCAGCGCTCATCGACGATCTCACTCGGACGCGCAAGCACGCGGGGATGATCGTCCCGGCACCGATCCAGGCGGCGATGATCGCCGGGCTCACCGACACCGCACACGTCCTCGAGCAGAAGGAGCGCTACCGCGCCCGCCGGGATCGGCTGCGCCCGGCACTCGAGTCCTACGGATTCCGCATCGACCACTCGGAGGCCGGACTCTACCTCTGGGCGACCGCCGGTGTCGACTGCTGGGAGTCGATCGGGGCACTCGCCGATCTCGGCATCATCGCCGGACCCGGGGCCTTCTACGGCGACGCGGCAGCGCAGCATGTGCGCATCGCCCTCACCGCCACCGACGAGCGGATCGCCGCGGCTGCGGACCGGCTCCTCGCCTGAGGCGCGCCGTCTCGGGCAGGCGATTGCTCAGCAGTGTCTGGTGCCTGCGGCTCGGCTGAGGCACGTGCCCCGGGTGGAGAAGCTGCCATCGTCACAGGCAAGGACACCTGTCGCCCCACCTCGGCGGGGAATGATCCCGATCAGGATCGGGACTGGTCTGAGAGGGATGCGCCGAGGTGCATAGGAGCAGTGCGGAATTCGTCACACCCGCATCGGATCCCTGAGCCCGACGCTTGTTACTGAGCAGTACAGACAGGGCACAGTGATTTTTCGATTCCCCCGCAAGTGGGTAGTCTTTGAGGGAACTGTGCAAGACGCCTCAGGAAGTTCTTGAGGTGGGTCGACGGTGAGGAGAACATATGCCGACCGAAGCGAATCTCAGGATTGCCGAGACGGATCTGGCACTGCCAGAAGTGCCCGCGACAGCAGGCAACGACGGATATCGCATCGGCTCCCTGCTCAAAGACACCGGAGCCGTGACCTACGATCCGGGATTCGCCAACACCGCGTCCACCTCGTCGTCCATCACCTACATCGACGGTGATGCCGGGGTGCTGCAGTATCGGGGCTACCCGATCGAACAGCTGGCAGACAAGTCGAACTTCGTCGAAGTCTGCTACCTCCTCATCCACGGTGAGCTGCCCACTCAGGAGCAGTACGACGCCTTCGATGCGCGTCTGCGCAAGCACACCATCGTCCACGAGGATCTGCGCCGGTTCTTCCGGGCATTCCCCTACGATGCGCATCCGATGCCCATGGTTGCAGCTGCGGTCGCCGCTTTGTCGACTTTCTACCAAGATGACCTCGATGTCTTTGACGAGGATCAGATCGACACCTCGTCGTTCCGGCTGCTCGCGAAGATGCCGACGATCGCCGCTCTCGCGCACCGGAAGAACATGGGCCTGCCCGTCATCCACCCGGACAACTCGCGCAGCCTCGTGGAGAACTTCCTCCGCGTGAACTTCGGCGTCCCCGCCGAGCCGTACGAGCCGGACCCGCTCGCGGTCAAGGCGATGGACCAGCTCTTCATCCTCCACGCCGATCACGAGCAGAACTGCTCGACGGCGACCGTGCGTCTCGTCGGGTCCTCGCAGGCGAACCTCTTCCAGTCGATCTCGGCCGGCGTGAATGCCCTGGCCGGACCGCTGCACGGCGGCGCGAACTCGGCGGTGCTCGAGATGCTCCAGACGATCGCGGCCTCCGACGACGGTCCGAAGAAGTTCATGGAGCGCGTGAAGAACAAGGAAGAGGGCGTGCGCCTCATGGGCTTCGGCCACCGGGTGTACAAGAACTACGACCCGCGCGCGAAGATCATCAAGAAGACCGCCGACGAGGTCCTCGCCCGCTCCGGCGGCGACCCGCTGCTCGAGCTCGCCGTCCAGCTCGAGGAGATCGCGCTAGCCGACGACTACTTCGTCGAGCGCAAGCTCTACCCCAACGTCGACTTCTACACCGGCCTCATCTACAAGGCGCTCGGCTTCCCGACGAACATGTTCACCGTGCTCTTCGCCGTCGGGCGCCTCCCGGGCTGGATCGCCCAGTGGCGCGAGATGATCAAGGACCCGGAGACGCGCATCGGCCGTCCGCGCCAGGTCTACACCGGCGATGTGTCCCGCGACTACACGGATATCACCGATCGCTGAGCGAAGCTCCGGCGATCGCTGAGCTGGAACGGCGGCGGCGACCGCTGAGCTTGGCGAGCACCGTCGACCACTGAGCGTCTCCGTCCCGAGCGGCCCTCCGGGCGCTCGGCCACCCTGCGAACGGTGGCTGAGCACCCGGAGGGCTGCTCGCGTATTCAGCAGTTGCACGCCGCACCTCGGGCAGCAATTCGCGCCCGCAGCGTTATACCCGCGGCGTAACTCGCTGAATCGGACCGTTGGCCGCAAATCATCCCCGTGCAACTGGAGGTTTTGTCGCTGCGGGGGTGGGATGCAGAATGCCCTCGCCGAGGCGGTGGTGCGTCTGTATGCCGATCATCGTCTCCAGTGGGTCCAGGGTGACGTAGGTGTCGTGTGAACATCCGATCCGGGGCGCAGGGCCGATGATCGGGCCGAAGCTCGGGTCGCCAAATAACATATGAATAGCGAGTGTGTCCAACAAGTATTCACCGACATCATGGGTAGAAAGTTGTGAGGGGTGCAATGGTCGTCGATGCAGTCAGCGCTCTGCGTGAACTGGACTTCGAAATCGTCGCCGGGGGCAACCGTGGCTCGTGGCGTGTGCGCGGCCCTGAGGGAATCTGGTTCGAGGTATCGCCGGCACCGGCGGTGCCGCATCTGGACGCTCATACTGTTCGCAGCTATACGGCTCATCACGGATGGAGCGGCGGTGTGCTCTTTGTTGCCGAATCCGCGACGGAGGGAATCATCGAACGCGCGGAGTCCGGAGAACTCGACATTCTCACGACTGCCCCGATACGACTCATCCATTCGGGGATCACCTATTCGGTGCACACAGCCGCTACGACGGACCACCGGAGCGAAACACCGAAGCGCGCGCGTCCAGCGTGGACCCGCTGGGCTCTCATACGCTACCTGCTGCTCAACGATGCTCCTGCGCGACAATCGTCGATCGCGGACGTTCTCGGCGTCAGCCAGCAGGCCGTGTCGAGTGCGCTCAAGATGCTCGGACCATTCGTCGACGATGCGGGTGATGGCGTCTATGCCATGGATCGCCAGGGACTGCTGCGACTGTGGATTGATGAGTACCTCGGACCCGGCGGTCAGGAATTCGGGTGGTTCAGTCTGGATCCGATTGTTCAGCAGGTCGCGCAGGCCAGAGAGATCTTCCATTTCTTGGACCAGACGATCTTGGTCGGCGGCGATGTCGCGGCAGACGTCATTGCTCCGTGGAAACTGCCGACCACTGGTCGAATCTACACCGACGCTCCCATCGACCTCTCCGAGGGAGGATTTGTTCCGGCACCATTGGACGAAGCGACCCTCATCATCACTGTGCCTCGCGACCCGACGATACTCAGATTGGGGTCGGTCCGACCATCAAGCAGTGAAACCGGCGGACTGCCGGTGGCGGATCCGCTGATCGTGATGTGGGATCTTCTCCATAGCGGCAGTGTCGACAGCGGACCGGCTGCGGACAAGATCGCAGAAGTGGTCGTAGAGCGACAGCGATGAATGAAATCATCAGAATAGAAGCGCATGCCGCGAGCAACGCGGACTCGCTCGGCTACATGGGACAACAGGCGGTCGCCCAAGCTGTCGACGGTGACACGCCGTACCGGATCATCGGCGGCCATATGGACAGACTTCTTCTCCATGTGTATCCCACCTCGAACGCGACCCTGCGATCCACGATTGATGCCGACGCAGCCGTCGATGACATCGAAATCGTCGGCGACATAGTGGATGGTCTCTGCGCCCAGGATTTCAGTCAAACAGGCGGCAAACGTCCTGAAGAAGGCTGTGAACTCCGAGCAGAATGTCGAAGTCAACCTGCTGGTCTCCCGCCGCGGAAGCTCGAAAGGCATCCGGTCGGAGTGTGCGCCCCGGGGTCGGGCAGGTCGATACCCTTCCGGAACTCGGATTCGCCCTTGACCAGCCGCCCCTCGACCTGGAAGTATTCGCGACCCTGTTCGACGGTTCGACGATCGAGTACCGAACGCGGATACCAGGGCTTGAGACTGCAGTCGTGTTGAAGGCCCATAGCTGGAGAGCACGGGGACTGCGGTCTGACCGTGACCTCGCAGACCTCCACTCGCTCATGGAGATCCGCGAGGAGCATCCGCACACAGCGTGGGGGCTCTCGTCTCCTGGCCTCATCGGGTTCCGAAAGGACACTGCGAGAATCCTCCACGAAGTGGCAGGAAAACTCACCAAGAGGACGAGCAATCTACCTGTGCCGTACGACCTGGACCGAGTGCGTATGGCAGCTTTGATCGCCCGGCATATATCCCGCCCGTAGCTGCGACGCTTCGCACTTGCGTCGGTAGAAGAACTGTCCTCAAATGCTCGCTGAGGCGATGGTCGAACGAACAACCCGAAAAACGCTCGGCAACCTCTCCGGTGCGACGACTCCGGGCTGGATAGCCGAAGGGCGCTCAGCAACCTGGCGACAGGTTGCTGAGCGCCCTCAAGGCAGCTGTGGTGCGGGGTCTGCGAACCCGCGTATCCTCGGCGGAAATCGCCTTATCGCACCGTTGGCCGCGAATCATCCCGGTGCAGCGGGAAGTTCTATTGCTGCGGGGGTGGGATGCGGAACCCCGCGCCTCGCCGAGCTCTCAGTGGAGGTCGGGGTTGAGCTCGATGCCCTTGGCCGAGCGGGCCAGTGCCTCGACGGCACCGGTCACCGAGTTGCGGCGGAAGAGGATGTTGTTCGCGCCGCTGAGCTCGGAGGCCTTGACGACCCGCTCGTCGTCGCCCAGCACCGTGACCCGGGTACCCGCGGTGAGGTAGAGGCCGGCCTCGACGATGCAGTCATCGCCGATCGAGATGCCCACGCCCGAGTTCGCACCGAGCAGACTGCCCGAGCCGATCGAGATGCGGTGGGTGCCGCCGCCGGAGAGCGTGCCCATGATTGAGGCACCGCCGCCGACATCGGAGCCGTCGCCGACGACGACGCCCTGCGAGATGCGCCCCTCGACCATCGCCGAGCCGAGGGTGCCGGCGTTGAAGTTGACGAAGCCCTCGTGCATGACCGTCGTCCCGGAGGCCAGGTGCGCGCCGAGGCGGACCCGGTCGGCATCGCCGATGCGCACACCCGAGGGGATGACGAAGTCGGTCATCCGCGGGAACTTGTCGAGGCCGAAGACCGCGACGGGGCCGCGGGCGAGCAGCCTCGTTCGGGTGGCCTCGAAGTCCTCCGGCGAGCATGCGCCCGCCGAGGTCCACACGACGTTGGCGATGTGGCCGAAGATGCCGTCGAGGTTGACATCGTTGGGCACGACGAGGCGGTGGGAGAGCGCGTGGAGACGGAGGTAGACATCGGCCGCCGAGGCGGGCGCCTCGTCGAGGTCGATCGTCGTCGTCACCACGGACGTCGTCGTCCCGCGGGCGGGATCCTCTCCGGTGAGCGCATCGAGTCCGTCGTCGGCGGCGCGGGCGGTCGCTGCCGCCTCGGCGTCGGCAGGGTCGTCTCCCGTGCTCAGGGCCGGGTACCAGACGGAGAGGACGGTCTTCTCATGCAGCGTGGCGAGTCCACGCGCGGAAACGATGCGTTGTGTCATGCCTGCCAGCCTAGTCGGTGACCGCGGTACTAGGCTAAGTCGTATGACTGCTCATCCACCTGCTGAGACCGCCGCCGCATTCGTCCCCGACGGCGACCTCGGGCAGTATCTGCTCTCCGCGCTCGACGATCCCGCGGAGCTGACTGGCCGGCTGTGCGCGATCGAATCCGTCTCCGGCAACGAAGGTGCGATCGCCGAGGCGGTCGTCACCGTCCTCGAGGCGATCAGCGCCGGTGACGGCCCCGATCTCGAGATCCTCCGCGACGGCGACACGATCGTCGCCCGCACCGGCTTGGGCCGGCCGGAGCGCATCGTCATCGCCGGTCACCTCGACACCGTCCCCGTCGAAGGCAACCTCCCGCCGAGGCGGCTCACCGGTGAGGTGGGTGAGTCCCGTGAGTCCGGAGTTGAGAACGGAACCGACAGCAGTGCCCCGGAAGACGAGGCCCCGGCGGGCGGTGCACCGACGGAGGACGCACGTGAGTCCGGCGCCTCGGAACGTGACCAGGCCGCCGGTGAGGAGATCATCTGGGGCCGGGGCGCCTGCGATATGAAGGCGGGGGTGGCGATGCAGCTCGCCGCCGCCTCGGCGCTGCGGAACCCGTCGCGCGACGTCAGCTGGGTCTTCTACGACCACGAGGAGGTCGATGCCGCCCTCAACGGCCTCGGCCGGGTCGCCCGCACCCACCCCGAGTGGCTGGCCGGGGACTTCGCGATCCTCGGCGAACCGTCGAATGCGAGCGTCGAGGGCGGCTGCAACGGCACGATCCGCGTCGACGTCACGACCACCGGTGTGCGCGCCCACTCGGCCCGCGCGTTCATGGGAGTGAATGCGATCCACGCCGCCGCCGAGGTGCTCACCCGCCTCGACGACCACGTCTCCGAGACCGTCACCGTCGACGGCCTCGACTACCGGGAGTCGCTCTCCGCGGTGGCGATCAGCGGGGGAGTGGCAGGCAACGTCGTGCCCGACGAGTGCCGCATCTCCGTCAACTACCGCTTCGCGCCCTCGAAGTCCGCCGCCGAGGCCGAGGGCTTCCTCCGCGAGCTCTTCACCGGCTTCGACGTCGTCGTCACCGACGCCGCCGAAGGCGCCCGCCCCGGACTCGACCGCCCCATCGCCCAGGACTTCCTCGCCGCGCTCGGCGCGGAACCGTCGGCGAAGCTCGGATGGACCGACGTCTCCCGGTTCAGTGCGCTCGGCGTCCCGGCGGTGAATTTCGGTCCGGGCAACCCGCTGTACGCCCACAAGTCAGACGAACATGTCAGGGTCCGGGAAGTGGAGGACGCGACCCGGACTCTCATCGACTACCTCGAGAAGGGATGAGCGCGATGGCGAACGACACCGATCCCGCACCGACGACCCGCACCGAGGAGCGCGAGCCCGTGGAGACCAGCCCGGACGAGAGCGGCCCCGACCAGCCCAGCACCGACCAGCCCGCAGCCGACACCACCGACGACGCGACCTTCTACAGCAAAGGTCCGCTGCGCCTGCGCGGCTCCCAGGTGCCGACGACGACGACCGATCAGCGCCTCCTCGAGTCCCGGGGACCCTCGAACTGGGTCCATGAGGACCCGTGGCGGGTGATGCGCATCCAGGCGGAGTTCGTTGAGGGCTTCGGGTCGCTCGCCGAGGTGGGCCCGGCGGTCTCGATCTTCGGCTCGGCCCGCCTCGGCGCCGGAACCCAGGCGTACGAGGATGCGCGGGAGATCGCCCGGCGGCTCGCGGAGAACGGGAATGCGATCATCACCGGCGGGGGACCGGGGATCATGGAGGCAGGCAACCTCGGCGCCACGGAGGCCGGGGGCGTGTCGATCGGACTCGGCATCGAGCTGCCCTTCGAATCGGGGCTCAACGACCACGTCGAACTCGGGGTGAACTTCCGGTACTTCTTCGTCCGCAAGACGATGTTCCTCAAGTACTCCCGCGGATTCGTCGTCATGCCAGGTGGCTTCGGCACCCTCGACGAGCTCTTCGAGGCGTTCACGATGGTCCAGACCGGCAAGGTCACGTCCTTTCCCATCGTCCTCTTCGGCACGAGCTACTGGCGGGGGCTCGTCGACTGGATGGCGAGCACCCTGATCGGAGAGGGCACGATCTCCCCGAAGGACCTCGACCTCTTCACGCTCACCGATGACATCGACGAGGTCGTGGCCACGATCGGTCCGCCCGGGACGATCCCCGACGCCCCCGTCGACGGCACCGGCCCCGAGCAGTGAAGGACGGCGCCGAGTCCCGCCCGACGCGGTTCGCGCTCACCGACGCCCGCGCCGGGGCCCCGGTGATCATGGCTGTGGTCAACCGGTCGACCGATTCGTTCTACGAGTCCGCCGCGACCCTCGAGGCGGCGCTGAGGGCCGTCGACGCCGCCGCCGAGGCGGGTGCCCGGATCGTCGACATCGGCGGGGTCCGTGCGGGGCGGGGTCGGGAGATCTCCGTTGCCGAGGAGATCGAACGCGTCGTCCCCGTCGTCGAGGCTGTGATCCGGCGCCGTCCTGACCTCCTCATCAGCGTCGACACGTGGCGCCATGAGGTCGCCGAGGCGGTCTGCGCCGCCGGTGCCGGCCTGCTCAACGACACGTGGGCCGGTGCGGATCCGCTCGTCGCCGAGGTCGCGGCCCGCTTCGACGTCGGCCTCGTCTGCTCGCACACCGGGGGTCTGTCCCCGCGCACCGACGCCCACCGCAGCCGCTACGGCCTCACCGCCGCCGACGTCGTCGACGAGACCCTGAGCGGTGTGGTGGCCCTGGCCACGGCTGCCGAGGCCGCCGGAGTCGACCCGACCCGGATCGTCATCGACCCGACGCCGGACTTCGGCAAGAACTCCTACCATTCGCTGCGGCTGCTGCGCGACCTCGGCCGTTTCGCCGAGACCGGTTACCCCGTGCTGCTCGCGATCTCCCGGAAGGACTTCGTCGGGGAGGCGGTCGGCGAGGTCGGACCCGCCGACCGGCTCCACGGAACGATCGCCGCGACCGCGCTGGCCGTGGAGAGGGGAGCGGCGATCATCCGCGCCCACGACGTCACCGCGACCGCCGACGCCCTGGCCGTCACGCTCGCCGTCACCGGGGAGGGTCCGGCCAGGCATACGGTCCGCGGCCTCCGCTGAGACCTCAGGCCGATATGCGAAGATGGCCTCATGCCATTGTGGATTGTCATCGGGGTCGCCGCTGCGATCTTCGTCCTCGTCATCGTCCTCGCCGCGTCCTTCGATCTCTTCTCCGCCGAGGCCGCCGAGGAGTCCGATGCCGTCGCCGCCCCACTGCCCGAGGGTTTCACCCTCGCAGACGTCGACGAGCTGCGGTTCCGTCCGGCGCTGCGCGGCTACCGGATGGACGAGGTCGATGAGGCGATCGGTCGGCTGCGGACGCGGATCAGCGAATTGGAAGCCGCGCAGAACTAGGCGATGAGCACCTCCCCAGACCTCCCCGGCATCACCATCCTCCCCGAGCTCTTCAACTCCTCCCGCCTCCACCGGGCAGGCGTCGTCTTCCTCACGCTTCCGCTCTGGGTGCAGGCGCTGAGCGTCTACCTCGCCTCGCGGATCGTGAGCATCGCGATCTTCGCCGCGGTCCTCCGTCGCCAGGATCCCGCATACTGGTCCTCGAGCCCGGTCGAGACGACCCTCGGCGACTTCCTCAACTTCTGGGATTCCGCGTGGTACGCGCGCGTCGCGACCGAAGGCTACCCGGCGGTGCTGCCGGTCGATGAGGCCGGGCGGGTCGCAGAGAACACGTGGGCGTTCTATCCGCTCCACCCGGCGATCGTCAGTGCGATCGCCGACCTCACCGGCCTGAGCTACGAGGTGATCTCTCCGCTCGTGTCCACGGTCGCCGCGGGCCTCGCCGCGATCGTCGTCCTCGCGCTCTTCCGGAAGTTCGTCCCACCCGGGCAGGCGCTCACGGCGCTCACCTTCGTCATGGTCTTCCCGCCGGCCGCGGTGTTCTCCACCGGGTACGCGGAGTCGCTCACCCTTCTCCTCCAGGCCCTCGCGCTCCTCCTCGTCGTCGAGCGCCGCTACCTCATGGCCCTTCCCGTCGTCGTCCTCATGGACCTCTCGCGCCCGATCGGCGTCGCCTTCTCCTTCTTCCTCCTCTTCCACCTCATCGACCGCTTCCGCCGCCGTCGGACCGAACCGTATCCGCCCTCCGAGGTCATCCGATCGTGGACCCTCGGTGTGCTCTCGTGCGCCGCCGCGCTCATCCACCCCGTCCACGCGTGGATCGTCACCGGGTCGATGACGGCCTACACCGACACCGAGGCGGCCTGGCACACCGGGACGTCGACCTACCTCGTCCAGTGGCTGGCCCAGGCCAACAGCCTCGTCGGTCCCTTCGGGCCGCTCCTCCTCATCGGAGTCGTCGCCGGCATGGTCGCCCTCATCCTCTCCCCGGCAGGGGCGCGGATGGGCAGGACGCTGCAGCTCTTCTGCCTCGCGTACGGGATCTACCTGCTCATCTTCTTCACCCCGCAGACCTCGACGCTGCGCCTGCTCCTTCCGCTCTTCCCGCTCGCACTCACCCTCTCAGCCGTCCGTTCGCGCGGCTACCGGGTCGCGGTGATCGTCGCGTTCATCCTCCTCCAGATCGTCTGGGTCGGATACCTCTGGCACTTCACCCCGCCCTCGGATCTGCCGCCGTGATCGGGTCGTTTCGCGGCGATGTCCCCGCTGAGGACAGGATCGTGGAATAATCGGATCAATACGGTTGGTCCGTTCCGCACGGATCGGCTCTGTTCAATCGATGGAAGGAAGCGCCCACATGGCAGCTCAGAAACCCCGCACCGGCGACGGACCTCTGGAAGTGACCAAAGAAGGCCGAGGCATGGTGATGCGGCTTCCTGTCGAGGGCGGCGGGCGACTGGTGATCGAACTCAGCGCCGATGAGGCGACGGCTCTCCACGACACGCTGGCGGAGACGCTGGGCATCTGAGCACAGGTCGACCCGGAAGCGGCAGAGACTCTCGTCTCTGCCGCTTCGTCATTCACAAGGCTCGCTTCGCCATCCGCGGGGTCGATCCCGGTGTTCGCCATCCGCGGGGTCGGCCCCGGCGTCACTGCCAGGTCTTCTGCAGCGTGAGCAGGCCCTCTCCGATGGGCAGGAGGACGCGGTCGAGCCGTTCCTGGTCGCCGAGGCGGCTGAGCAGGGTGCGCGCCGCGGTCGTCCGTGGGGAGCGATCGACGGGATCGGCGACGGCGCCGGAGAGCAGCGTCTGGTGGAGGACGAGGAGTCCGTGGGCGTCGAGGAGGCGCAGCGCGGGTTCGATCATCCGCTCGAGCCCGACCGGGTCGATGTCGAGGAAGACGAGGTCGTAGGCGCTCGGGGCGAGGCGGCCGAGGACGTCCTCGGCGCGACCGCTCATCAGGCGCAGGCGGCCGGGGCGGATGCCCGCGAGGTCGATGAGGTCACGGGCCGCGCCCTGAGCAGTGGAGTTCGTGTCGATCGAGGTGAGGATGCCGGCGTTGGGCATGCCCCGCAGCAGGGAGAGCGTCGCCGTTCCCGTGCCGGTGCCGACCTCGACTGCGGCGACGGGGCGCAGCAGACGCGCCATGAGCGTGAGCGCCGACGAGGTCGTCTGTGAGACAGGCGTGAGCCCGTACTCGTGGGAGAGGGTGCGAGCTGCGTCGAGGAGCGCATCCGGTCCGTTGTACTGCTCGGAGAACGTGACATCACCGGCATGCTCGCGTGACAATCGACCCTCCTCAACCGCTGCTGTTCCGTATCTCAGTCTAACCGCTCGCCCGGGTCGCGGCCGTGTGCCGACCACAGCGCGTCGAGCTCCTCGAAAGTGATGAACGCCGAGGTGAGCGCCTTGTCATGACGATGAGCGGTGCCCTCGTCCTCCCACTTCTCCCGGGCGCGCCCGAGCAGCGGGTCGGGCAGCCGCCCAGCAGCGTTGATCACCCGCCACCATGTGACGTTCGACCCGTACTCCTTCATCACCCGTCCGACATAGCGCGGCGAGCAGCGCGCGACGAGGCCGACGGTGCCGTAGCTGACGACGCGACCAGAGGGGACGAACTCGACGATGCGCAGCACCCGCTCGACGACGACGTCGTCCATTCACCCTCCCTTCATGTGAGTCCACCTGGGAGGAGCCTACTGCGGGGAGGTTAGAATGGAGATCATGTTCATGGGCATCAATGGGACCGAGATGGTCATCCTTGTGATCGTCGCACTCGTGGTGATCGGGCCCAAGCGCCTCCCCGAATACGCGCAGAAGCTGCGGGACACCGTCCGCCAGCTCCGCCGCATGGCCGAAGGCGCGAAGGACAACGTCAAGCGGGACTTCGGCGACGACTTCAAGGACGTCGACTGGCAGAAGCTCGACCCCCGCCAGTACGATCCCCGCCGCATCGTCCGCGAGGCCCTCGTCGAGGAGGACTCGGCGATTCGCGAGGCCAAGCGCCGCGAGCAGGGAGGCAGCGGCGCCGCACCGGCGGCGGTTGCAGGTACGGCAGCAGCCGCATCGACGGCTGAGGGCACGTCGGCGTCTGCGGCAGCGCCCCCGTCGCCGATCGAACGGTTCCAGGCCCAGTACGCCAAGCGCGACCGCTCGGCCCCGACCCCCTTCGACGCCGACGCCACCTGAAATTCGCGTCACTTTCTGCACGGCTCCGCCAGAGCCGACGCCACCTGAGCCTCGCGCCGCGACCTCACCGGACCCGCCGACGCCGACGCGACCTCACCGGACCAGCCAACGCCACCTGATTCACGCCGCGCGTGCAACCTGTGCCGGTCAGTCCCTGCGCACCTCGGGATGTTCGGGGTTCGAGCACAGCTTCGTCGCATATCCGCGGCAGAAGTACTCCGCACCCTTCTCGAGCCGCTGGTCGCCGAAGAGCTCGCTCACCGTCACCGGGTAGAAGCCGCGGTCGAGGACGGTGCTGAAGACGTCCGGGGCGGCATCGACGGTCGAGGGGTGGATCGAGTGCATGAGGACGACCGACCCCGGCTTCGTCTGCGCCCTCACTGCGTCGACGACCTTCCCCGCGTTCTTGCTGCGCCAGTCCTCGGTGTCGACGTCCCACATGATCGCCGGATGACCGAGCGCCTTCGCCGTCGCCTTCGTCAGCGCCCCGTAGGGCGGACGGACGAGGTTCGGCTTTCCGCCGCCGGCGGCTTCGATGTCCGCGTCGGTGTCCTCGACCTGCCTGCGCACGGTCTCGGGGGACTTCTTCGACATCTGCGGGTGGTCGAAGGAGTGGTTGCCGACCTCGTGTCCGGCCTCGGCCATCCTCCGGACGACGTCGGGACTGTGCCGGACGTTCTTGCCGAGGAGGAAATACGTGAGGCGGACCTTCGCAGACTTCGCGGCCGCGAGCAGGCGATCCTCGACGTCGGGTTCGCCCGGTCCGTCGTCATAGGTCAGCGCCACGCACGGGAGCAGCGCACAGGAGAAGTCGGGATCGCGGTCATCGGTGCCCTGCGGCAGGGAGAGGGGAGTGTGGAGGGCGTCGGCGACCTGGAGTCCGAGATCGGTGAGTTCGTCGCCGCGCACCGATTCTCCGTCGAGCAGGAGCGCTCCCGAGTCATCGACGGAGATCGCGGAGTCCTCGATGTCGCCGGTGAAGAGCTCGGCGGCGTCGACGGTCGTGTCGGCGGAGAGGTCGGTGAGATAGACCCGGGTCGATCCCGCGTTCGGGCTCGCCGTGGGTCCCGCAGCGTCGGTCCGGGCGACGGCGCTGAGGAGGAAGATCCCGCCCGCGGCGAGGACGCGATTGCTGATGTCCACGTCCGCGCCGGTGTCGGTGTCCTTCGGTGTCGATCCCGCCGAGGCGGTCGTCGCTGTCGTGAATGCCGAGGGATCCCAGCGCAGGGAGGGGTCGGTGAGCACGGGGCTGAAGGCCTTGCGACCGGCGAAGGCACCCGCGGCGTCGAAGCTGTCGAGGACGGCTCGCTCGGTCGCCTCGTTGAGTGAGTCCGCGCCGGGGATGCCGAAGAGATGCGCGTGGAGCTTCGGAGTCGAGGTCTCGTCGACGACGGCGTAGCTGCGCAGGCTCGCGTCGACGGCGGCGAGATTGTCTCGGGCGTTCTTCCGGTGCGACTCCACGGTCGCCGAATCCGAGGCCTCATCGTCGCCGCGGGTCGTGCCGGTGACGACGCATCCGGAGAGGAGGGCGAGTGCGGTCGACGCTGCGGTGAGCGCCGTCAGTCTGGACAGCAGTCGGGGAGTGCGCGTCAAATGGAGGTCCTTGCGGGGAGAGAGTGCAGATGGTCGGCGGGAATCCGCACATCCAGTCTAGGGGGCGCACGGCCGGGCGCTGCGCCGAACAGTCCTGCGTTCTCGGACCGTTGCCACGGCTCTGACCTGGAACGACGTCTGCCTTGTAGTGAGAGTCCGCCCGTCGTCGCGGGTCGCAGATCACACGAGTGTTGCCCGATCGTTGCAGAGATGGGAGACGACCGTGATGGTCGGGGCTTCGGCTGCCGCTCTTCGGTGGGAGGCCTTCGTTCAGACGGGGCTGAGTCCCAGGGAGCGACCGGAGAGACCGCGGGTGCGCTGCGCGAGCCGGGTGGCGAGCGTCGTGAACGCCTGCGCCGCCGGGGACTCGGGGTCGGTGAGCACAACGGGGGTCCCGGCGTCCGAGCCCTCCCGCACCGCGGTGTCGAGGGGGATCTGGGTGAGCAGTTCCACCTCGGTGCCGGTGGTGGTCGCAAGGTTCCCCGCGACCGTGGCACCGCCGCCGCTGCCGAAGACCTCCATCCGGGTGCCGTCGGGCATCTCCATCCACGACATGTTCTCCACGACACCGGCGATCGGCTGCTTGGTCTGCGTGGCGATGGCACCGGCCCGCTCGGCGACCTGAGCCGAGGCCTGCTGGGGGGTGGTGACGACGAGGAGCTCGGAGTTCGGCAGCAGCTGCGCGACGGAGATTGCGATGTCGCCGGTGCCGGGCGGCAGGTCGAGGAGGAGGACGTCGAGGTCACCCCAGAAGACGTCGGTGAGGAACTGCTGCAGGGCGCGGTGGAGCATCGGGCCCCGCCACACGACGGCCTGGTTGCCGGGGACGAACATGCCGATGCTCATCACTTTCACCCCGTGGGCGACCTGCGGGATGATCATCTCGTCGACGCGGGTCGGCTGACCGGAGAGGCCGAACATCGTGGGGATGGAGAACCCGTAGATGTCGGCGTCGACGAGACCGACGCGCAGGCCCTGCTTCGCAAGTGCCGCGGCGAGGTTCGCTGTCACCGAGGACTTCCCGACCCCGCCCTTGCCTGAGGCGATCGCATAGACCTTCGTCAGCGAATCGGGTTTGGCGAAGGGGACCTCGCGGCTTCCGCCGGGACCCTGGAGCTTCTCACGCATCGCCGTGCGCTGCTCGGGCGACATCGTGCCGAGCCTGACGACCACCTCGGTGACGCCGTCGACCTTGGCAAGCGCCGCCTCGGTGTCTCGGGTGATGGTGTCCTTGAGCGGGCAGCCGGCGATCGTGAGCAGCACGGTGACGGTGACCCTGCCGCCGTCGATGGTGACATCCTCGACCATGTCGAGCTCGACGATGCTGCGCCGGATCTCGGGATCGATGACCGTCGCCAGCGCCTGCCGCACGGCTTCGTCGGTCGGGCTCGTTCGTCTCATCCCTGTCCCTTCCTGTCTCGAGACTTCGACCCTACCTGCTCGTCCTTCCCGCTCTCTGAGCGTTCGTCCTCGAGCTCCTTGAGCAGATCCTTGAGCTCGGAGCGGATGAAGTCGCGGGTCGCGACCTCGCGCATCGCGATGCGCAGGGCGGCGACCTCACGGGCGAGGTACTCGGTGTCGGCGAGGTTGCGTTCGGCCCGCTGCCGGTCGTGTTCGAACTCGACGCGGTCGCGGTCGGCGCTGCGGTTCTCGGCGAGGAGGATGAGCGGGGCCGCGTACGAGGCCTGCAGGGAGAGGATGAGCGTGAGCAGGGTGAAGTTGAGCGACCGCGGGTCGAACTGGACGGACTCGGGCAGCAGCGTGTTCCACATCAGCCAGACGGCGCAGAAGACCGTCATGCCGACGAGGAACGCCGGGGTGCCCATGAACCGTGCGAACGCCTCGGCGCCGCGTCCGAACGTCTCCGGGGAGATCGCGAACCGGGGCAGCTTGCGTTTGGACGAGCGGGGGACGTCGAAGTCGTCGGTCGGCATGGTTACCCCCTCCTGTGGTCATCGCGGCCGGTCGTGCGCCAGTCCTCGGGCAGCAGCTCGTCGAGGACGTCGTCGACGGTGACGACGCCGATGAGTCGGTCGTTGTCGTCGGTGATCGGCACCGACACCAGATTGTACGCCGCGAGCAGCTTCGTCACCTCGGCCAGCGATGTGTCCGGGGGCATCGCGTCGACTTCGGTGTCGAGCATGATACCGACCGCCTCGTGCGGGGGATGGCGCAGCATCTCCTGGATGTGGACGATGCCCAGGAACTTCCCCGTCGGCGTCTCGATGGGCTGGCGGCAGACGAAGACAGCGGCGGCGAGCGCGGCCGGCAGATCCTCCCGACGGACGTGGGCGAGCGCCTCGGCGACGGTCGTCTCCGGGGTGAGGATGACCGGTTCGGTCGTCATCAGACCACCTGCGGTGTGCTCGTCGTAGGAGAGCAGCGTGCGGACGTCCTCGGCGTCGTCGGGCTCCATGAGGGTGAGGAACCGTTCGGCCTGCTCATCGGTGAGCTCGCCGAGGAGGTCGGCCGCGTCGTCGGGCTCCATCTCCTCGAGCACGGTGACCGCGCGCTCGGTGTCGAGAGCGGAGAGGAGCTCGACCTGCGTCTCATCCGGCAGCTCCTCGATGACGTCGGCGAGGCGTTCGTCGTCGAGGGCCCGGGCGACCTGGAGGCGGCGTTCGGGGGTCATCTCGAAGAGGACGTCGGCGAGGTCGGCGGGCTTCGTGTCCTGGTAGGCCGCGATGAGCTGGGTGGCCTCCTGGTCCTGGGCGGAGTCGGCGGGGTGGTCGGCATCGGACCACGAGATCTGCATCGTCTCGCCGCGGCGGCGGAAGGCGGAGAAGGCCGTGCGCTCCTGGACGCGACGGACGAAGAGACGGGTGACCTCCCAGTCGCGGTTGACCTGCTGCTCGATGCCGACGTCCTCGATCTGGACGGGGGAGTCGTCCTCGCGCAGGCGCAGACGACGGTCGAGGAGGTCGTTGACGACGAGCGTCTCCGAGCGGCGCTGTTCGAACCGGCGCATGTTCACCAGTCCCGTGGTGATGACCTGCCCGGCGTCGATCGAGGTGACCCGGCCCATGGGGACGAAGACGCGGCGGCGTCCGGGGACCTCGACGACGAGGCCGATGACGCGCGGGAACTGGCGCATCGTCGTGCGGTAGACGACGACGACGTCGCGGACACGACCCACCTGATCCCCGAGCGGGTCGAAGACCGGAGCGGAGATGAGGCGGGCGACGAAGACGCGTTTCGAGGAGCCACTCATGGACCCAAGCCTACTTCGTGACCCGGCACCGCTCAGCGTCGTCCGCATCACGTTCTCTGCGCCAAGTCCTCTTGTCGCTCGCTCGACCCTGGACGAGGTCTGCACGAAGCACGTCCCACGTCCGCGCTCCAGCACCCCGGGGCCTCGCGGCAATCCGACGGTCACACAACTCTGCGGGCGCGCAGCAACCCTGCGGGCGCACAGCGCGTGTCCCTGAGGAGGATCCGAGTCGATTCTGGGCCCGATGTCGAACTCGATCCTCCTCGCCGAGGCGGCCCGGGTGAAGGACCGACGACTGCACCGGCGGTTTGGAGGCGGCAGCGTTGCGGTCGGGTGTCAACCGTTCCGGAGGCGCGGCTCGTGTCCCTGAGGAGGATCCGGGTCGATTCTGGGCCCGATGTCGAACTCGATCCTCCTCGGCGAGGCGGCCCGGGTGAAGGTCCGACGACTGCACCGGCGGTTTGGAAGCGGCAGCGGGCGGTCGCCGAGGAGGTCGGCCGACGGTCGGTCGGACAGGCAGTGCGCCCCTGGGCCGATGCCCGCCGGCCGAGCGGCCCCGGCGGGGCTGCTATGGGAGGTCCGCGAACGCCGCCGTGAAGTCCGGGGCGATGTCGACGAGAGTCGGCGGCTGCTCCCACGCCGGGGCGAGCGGGGAGGCACTCGTGAGAGCGTCGAGGACGGCGAGGGTGACGGCGTCGGCGGCGGCCGCGGTGATCTCGACGACCGCGGGCAGCGCCTCGGCGGGGTCCTCAGGCAGCGCCCGGGCACCGGTGGCGACGGCGAAGACGGTGTCCCCGTCGATGAGGGTGTGGGAGGGACGCACCGCACGAGCGATGCCGGGGTGGCCGCCGGCCGCAAGCGCTGTGACCTGGGCGCGGTCGAGTCGGGCGTCCGTGGCGATGATCGCCAACGTCGTGTTCTGCGCCGAGAGGGGCGCCTCGAGATCGGGGACGGGCAGGCTCGGCAGCGGCGGCAGATCCCAGCCGACGGCCTCGAGCAGGGGACCGGCCCACAGGGTCCCCGCTTCGGTGCCGATCGTCCCGAAGGGATTCGCGACGACGAGGGCGGAGACCGTGTACCCGGCAGACAGCCGGATGCTCACCGAACCGAGCGAGCTGCGCAGGGTCTGAACGCCGGCGCGGGCACCGATGCCGACACCGACGCTGCCCCTGACCGGGGTCGTCGGCGCCTCCTCGGTGAGGGCAGCGAGCGCAGCCTGGGCCGCGGCAGCGCCCTCGGCAGCCGTCGGCGGGGCGACCGGGCCGGCCCCGCGGCCGAGGTCGAAGATCGCTGCGGCGGGGACGAGCGGAATGACGGTGCCCGGCAGGCGTGGTGCGGGGAAGCCGCGCCCCGCCTCGGCGAGGGCATCGGAGACCCCCGCGACGGAGCGCAGACCGATCGCCGACCCTCCCGTGAGCACGAGGGCATCGGCCGCGGACCCGTGCGCGGTGGGGGAGAGGACGTCGGTCTCATGGGTGGCCGGGCCCCCGCCCCGGACGTCGACGCCGACGGTCGAGCCCGCGGGCGGGAGGACGACGCTGACCCCGGTGAGCCGGTCGCGGGTGAGCGTCCCGGCGTGTCCGAGGGCGAGCCCCGGCACGTCGAGGATGCCGCGCCCGCGGGTCGGGGTCATCGTCCTTGGACCCAGGCTTCCACCTCGGCGCGGGTGCGCGGGAAGTCGGCGGAGAGGTTTTCGACTCCGTCGGCGGTGACGAGGACGTCGTCCTCGATGCGCACGCCGATGCCGCGGAACTCCTCGGGCACGAGGAGGTCGTCGGCCTTGAAGTAGAGACCGGGTTCGATCGTAAAGACCATGCCCGGTTCGATGACGGCGTCGAGGTACATCTCCGCACGGGCCTGCGCACAGTCGTGGACGTCGAGGCCGAGGTGGTGGCTGGTGCCGTGGACCATCCACCGGCGGTGCTGCTGGCCCTCGGGCGAGAGCGACTCTTCGGCGGACACGGGCAGGAGGCCGAACTCCTCGAGGCGGTGGGCGATGACCTTCATCGCGGCCTCGTGGACCTCGCGGAAGCGTACGGGGCGGTCGACGTGCTCGGCGGCGACGGCGAAGGCGGCGTCGGAGGCCTCGAGCACGGCGTCGTAGATCTTCGCCTGCACCTCGGTGAAGGTGCCGGACACCGGCAGGGTGCGGGTGATGTCGGCGGTGTAGAGGGAGTCGGCTTCGGCACCGGCGTCGACGAGGACGAGGTCGCCCTCGGAGACGACTCCGTCGTTGCGGATCCAGTGCAGGGTGCACGCATGGTTGCCCGAGGCGGCGATCGTGTCGTAGCCGATGCCGTTGCCGTCGCTGCGGGCGGCGGTCTCGAACGCGGTCTCGATGACCCGCTCACCGCGGCGGTGGGCGACGGCGGCCGGCAGGGAGGCGACGACGTTGTCGAAGCCGGCGCGGGTGATCGCGACGGCCTCGCGCATCTGGTCGATCTCGTGGTCATCCTTGATCAGGCGCAGCTCCGAGAGCATCTGCGCGAGCTCCGCATCCCCGGCCTCGGAGGTCTCGAGGTCGGCCTGGACCTGGGTGCGGGCGGTGTCGATGACGGAGTCGATGCGAGTGTCGGCCGAGCGCAGGAGGCGCACGGAGATGGCACCGAGGTCCTTCGTGATCGCATCGTTGACGGTCGCCGAGGATTCGGTGGCGATCCCGGTCATCGTCCGCATCGCCTCGAGGTCGGCGCGCGGTCCCACCCAGTACTCGCCGTAGCGGGCGTCGGAGAAGAACTCCTCGGTGTCGGCACCGGCGCGGGGGCGGAAGTAGAGGGTGACGCTGTGCTCGTCGCCCTCGGGTTCGAAGACGAGGACGGCATCGGGCTCGGAGTCGGTCTCGAGCCCGGTGAGGTGGATGAACGCGGAGTGGGCACGGAACCGGTAGTCGGTGTCGTTCGAGCGGACCTTGAGCGAACCGGCGGGGATGACGAGGCGCTCACCGGGGAACGCGGCGGAGACCTTTGCGCGGCGCTCAGGCGTGAATCCGGCGGCGGCGAGGGCGTCGGCGTCGAGCGGGGTGCGGTCCCAGCCGGAGGCGACGAAATCCCGGAAGGCGCGGGAGTTCGGACGGTGCGAGCGGTTGTTGACGCGGTCGGTCAGAGGCTGGTCGGTATCAGTGCTGGTGGCGCTGTGCTCAGTCATGTCTCCATTCTAGGCACGGGGGCGGCTCCGGCCTTCAGGCGCGGAGCAGCACCGGCTCGGGAAGTCGATAGACTGGGGCTCATGGTCATCGATCTCCATGCGCACACGGCGTTCTCGGACGGGACACAGAGCCCGTCCGAACTCGTTTCCGAAGCCTCGATGGAAGGCATCGACGTCGTCGGCATCACCGATCATGACACCACCGCCGGATGGGCCCCCGCCGAGGAGGCCGCCCGCGTGTACGGACTCGGCCTCGTCCGCGGGATGGAGATCTCCTGCCGCCACGAAGGAGTGAGCGTCCACCTGCTCTCCTACCTCCACGACCCCTACGACACGGGCCTGGCCAGCGTCGTCGAGGAGACGCGCCGTTCGCGCCTCGACCGCACCCACCTCATCATCGACCGCCTCGCCGAGGACTATCCGATCGACATGGACGCCGTGCTCTCCGTCGCCGGTGAGGATGCGACGATCGGGCGCCCCCACATCGCCGACGCACTCGTCGCCGCCGGCATCGTCGAGACCCGGTCGGAGGCGTTCGCCTCGATCCTCTCCAGCCACGGGAAGTACCACGTCACCCTGCCGACGATCGACCCGATCACCGCGATCCGCCTCATCGCCGAGGCGGGAGGGGTCTCCGTCTTCGCCCACCCCAGGGCGGCGATGCGCGGACTCGTCGTCTCCGATGCCGCGATGCGCGAGTTCATCGCCGCCGGTCTCGACGGCCTCGAAGTCGACCACCGGGACAACCCGCCGAACGAACGCGAGGTCATGCGGCGTCTCGCCCACGACAACGACCTCATCGTCACCGGCTCCTCGGACTATCACGGCACCGGAAAGCCCAACCGCCTCGGCGAGCATTCGACGTCCGATCACATGCTCGCGAAACTCCTCGACCGGGCCGCCGCCCGCCCCGGAGGAGTCGAGTTCATCCAAGGGTGAGAGGGGCGGGTCGCGCGCGGCCTCGTTCACGCCGGAGCGCGCTTTGCGGCACGGCCAGCCTCCGCGGCCGCTCACTCAAGCCGGAGCGCGCTTTGCAGACGTTCCTCGCGTCGATATGTGCTGTCCGGCTTGAGCGAGCGCGGCAGACGCGGCTCGAGCGAGCGTCGTATGCACAGGCGCAACGCCCCGCCGCGAGCGGATCGCAGCGGGGCGTTGTCCGCGGGCACGAGTGATCGGTCGCCCTTCGTCGAGGCGGGGCGCTAGCCCCTTACGGCGCAGTGGCCTACGGCGCAGGTGCCCTACGGCGCGGCGGTCCACACGGCGCTGGGGTCCTACAGCGCGGGTGCCGTTACTCGGCGTTCGTGTCCGAGGCCTCGGACCTGCTGGCTCGGCCGACCGGCTTGCCGCCGCGGGTGCGGCGACGCTCCCGGTTGCGGCGCGGCTTGCGCGGAGCCTCCGAATCCCCGTCGCCGCCTCGGCGTGAGTCGGACGAGCCGCCCCGACGGCCTTCGGACGAGCCGCCGCGACGCGAATCGGACGAGCCGGAACCGCCGCCTCGGCGACCACCGGACGATCCACGACCCCGTGAGCGCTTCTCCTCGCCGGTGTTGTCCGTGCTCTCCCCGTGCTTGTGGGGGAGACGGCCCTTCGTCCCCTTGGGGATGCCGAGGTCGGTGAAGAAGTGCGGCGAGGTCGAGTACGTCTCCGCGGGTTCGTCGTGGTCGAGGCCGAGGGCCTTGTTGATCAGGCGCCAGCGGGGCATGTCGTCCCAGTCGACGAGGGTGACGGCGACGCCGGAGTTGCCGGCCCGACCGGTGCGGCCGATCCGGTGGACGTAGGTCTTCTCGTCCTCCGGCGACTGGAAGTTGACGACATGGGTGACGTCGTCGATGTCGATGCCGCGGGCGGCGACGTCGGTGGCGACGAGGACGTCGACGGTGCCGTCGCGGAAGGACTTGAGCGCCTTCTCCCTCTGCGCCTGACCGAGGTCGCCGTGCAGCGCGCGGACGGCGAACCCGCGGTCGGACAGCTCCGCGGCGAGCTTGTCGGCGGTGCGCTTCGTGCGGGTGAAGATGATGGTCCGGCCCCGGCCCTCGGCCTGGAGGAGGCGGGCGACGAGTTCGCTCTTGTCCATCGCGTGCGCGCGGTAGACGTACTGCGTCGTGTTCTTGCCGGTGAGCGAGAGGTCTTCGTTGTCATGCGCCCGGATGTGGGTGGGCCGGTTCATATACCGGCGAGCGAGCGTGATGACGGCCCCGGGCATCGTCGCGGAGAAGAGCATCGTCTGCCGGTTCGCGGGCACGGCGGCGATGATGCGTTCGACGTCGGGGAGGAAGCCGAGGTCGAGCATCTCGTCGGCCTCATCGAGGACGACGGTGCGGACCTTGTTGAGCCTGAGCACCTTGCGGCCGTAGAGGTCGAGGAGGCGCCCCGGGGTGCCGACGACGACGTCGACGCCGGCCTTGAGCGCGTTGATCTGGGGCTCGAACTCCTTGCCGCCGTAGATCGTGACGACGTCGATGCTGCGCTGGCTCGACGCGGTGACGAGGTCCTGGGCGACCTGCTTGGCGAGCTCGCGGGTGGGGACGACGACGAGCGCCTGCGGCAGCCGCGTGTCTCCCTCGGCGGTCTCACCGCCGGGCTCGTCCTTGCCCGTGACCCGCTGGAGCAGGGGGATGCCGAAGCCGAGGGTCTTGCCCGTGCCGGTCTTCGCCTGCCCGATGATGTCGGCGCCGGAGAGCGCGACGGGCAGGGTCATCGCCTGGATGGGGAAGGGATGGGTGATGCCGGCAGCGGCGAGTGATGCCACGATCGGTCCGGAGACCCCCAACTCAGCGAAATCGGCGTCTGTCTCCGCCATGTCTCAAACTCCTTTTGGCGCCTTCGCGCTCGTCATGGTGGCGAACCGGTACTCTTGACCTATGCCCGATTCTGCCCCACTGGCCAGTACTGATGCTGCAACGCTCGCGCTGGTCGCGTACGGTGAGCTCACCGCCTTCGAGAGAATGGCGACGAACGCGTCCACGGCCTCCGAACTCGATGACACGGTGACTCTGTCCCGGTTGGCATCGCATTCATTCTCGCACTTCGAAGAGCTCTCGGCGCGCATCAGTGACTCGGGCCAGGATGTGATCGAGCTCTGTCGGCTCTTCGAGCCGACGTTCTCGGTGCTCGCTGAGAGGACTCGTCCCCGTGACTGGTACGAGAGCCTCATGAAGGGCTTCGTCTTCGACGGGATCATGAACGACTTCTATCGCATGGCGGCCGACAAGCTCGATGAGCCCGGGCACAGCCTGGCAATTGCTGTTCTCGATGATACACGTGCCGCTGACTACGTCCGCAATCGGCTGACCGCCGACGTCGCCGAGGACACCCAGCTCGCCTCGCGGCTCGCCCTCTGGGGTCGCAAACTCGTCGCCGAGACCCTCGGCCGTGCCCGCCAGATGCTCACCGACCCGGTCCTCGGCATCGACGAGGCCGTCATCGTCGAGGCGATACCCGCCGTCACCGCGAACCATTCGCGCCGGATGTCGGCCCTCGGCCTCGTTGCGTAGGGGTTCGACAGGCTCCGGCGCGGCGGTTGGTCTGCCGGTGCGGGGAACCCCTCGCCGAGGTGGTCGACCCCACTTAGCGGTCGTGACCGCTTCCTCGATTCCGTCCCCTCGCCGAGGCTGCGGGAAGGCGTCTCGCGACACAGCGCAGCGGGCCCGGACGCAGAGCTGGTGCCCTCAGTCTGGTGCCCTCGATCCGATGCCCTGAAGACAGAGGCGGGGCCCGGTCATCCTGACCGGGCCCCGCCTCGTTGCGTCTGTGCGCGTGTGTCCGCTCAGGCGGCGCCGAAGCCGACGCGGCGGGTCGCCTCGGTGCCGAGCTCGACGTAGCCGAGCGCGGTCGAGGGGACGAAGACCTGACGGCCCTTCGTGTCGGTGAAGGTGAGGAGCGCCTCTGACTCGACGGCCTCCTGGATGCGCTTGGCGAGGTCGGTGGCGGATTCGTCCGTGTCGAGGACGATCTCGCGCTGGGACTGGCGGACGCCGATCTTGATTTCCATGGTTCTCCTTGTGGCGATGGTGGTCGTGCTCAGCTTAACGTCCGGGCTGCGCCCGCTCTTCCCGCCCACGCTCGGCTCTCAGCGAACGGGGGCCGTGCCGCCTCGGCGAACGGCACCCCCGGATCCACCCGCCTCGGCGGGCGGGAGAGTCGGGCCCGTCTCACCGGACGGTCGTGGCGAATGAGCTCAGCCCGCCCCAGCTCATCTGGGTGAGCAGGTCGACAGCGGCGGCGATGTCGATCTCCTGGGTCGACTCGATCTGCTTGATGACGACCTCTGCGGTGCCGATGAGGGTGCGGCAGAGGAGGTCCGCCTCGGCGTCGTCGAGGTCGGTGAAGCTCTGCAGGGCGGAGACGATGCGGGCCACGGTGCCCTCGCGCATCGCCCGCACCCGCTCCTGGGCTGCCGGCTCGTAGACGTCGGAGTTGAAGAGGATGACGAACTCCTCGCGGTGGGAGATCGCGAAGTCGAAGTAGGCGCGGTAGGTCGCGCGGATCCGCTCGTGCGGGTCGGTCGTCGAGTTGAGCGCCTGCTCCACCCGACCGGCGAGGTGGCCGGCTGAATCGTCGATGAGCGCAAGGTAGAGGTCCTGCTTCGAGGCGAAGTGCTGGTAGAGGACGGGTTTGGACACGCCGGCCTCCTCGGCGATCGTGTCCATCGACGTCGTGCGGTAGCCGCGGCCGGCGAAGACCGCACGCGCGACTCCGACCAACTGGTCGCGTCGCTGTTCACGGGGCATTCTCTGCTGCGGACTCGGCATTCTCCAATGCTACGCGAAGTCGCGTCGCCGACCGGGTCGGATCGTCGTGTCAGCCCCGCATGATGGAATACGGATATGGACGATCTCACCTCGACGCTCACCGGCTCCCTGCTCAGACAGGGGTCCCTTGCCGTCATCGGCAGGCCGGGGACGGGCAAGACGTCGCTGCTCGCCGACGTCTACGGACGCCTCGTCACGTCGATCGATCCCTCTTCGGTCCTCGTCCTCAGCCCTGACCGCGACCACGCCGACGTCCTGCGCAACACCCTACCCGTCCCGCGGGAGGCCGTCCTGCGCGCCGCGCCTGCCCGGAGCATCTCCTCCTTCGCCTATGGGATCGTCCGCGCCGCCCATGCGACGCGGACGGGGGAGGACCTCGAGTTCGTCTCCGGTGCCGACCAGGACGTCTTCCTCGCCGACCTCCTCGCCGGTCATGAGGCCGGCCGCGGTCGGATGCCCGCATGGCCGACCGACATCACCGCCGAGGTGCGGGCCACCTCCGCCTTCCGCACCGAGATCCGCGACGCCCTCAACCGGGTCATGGAGTTCGACTTCGGTGTGCGCACCCCCGCACCGACCCGGGACGGGGAGTACGTCTTCGATGCCGGGCTGAGCGCCCTGGACCGGGTCCTCGCGGTCCGTCCCGACCCCCGCTGGGCGGCGCTCTCCCGCATCCTCGAGGAGTACCTCGGGATCATGAGCATGCCCGGGTACGGGGGGATCGATTCGGCGACCGTGCTCGCCCGCTCGGCGTTCGAAGTCCTCCGCGAACCCGCCGAGGTGACCGCGGGCAGGCCGTGGTCGTTCGCTCCCGACCGGGTGCCCTCCGTCGTCCTCGCCGACGGGGTGCAGGACTTCCCCGCCGCGAGCTGGGGTCTGCTCGAGCAGCTGCGGCTGCGCGGGTCCGCGCTCGCGCTCTTCGGCGCGCCCGAGACCGTCACCGGCCGCTTCCACGGTGCCGACGCATCGGTCCTCGACCGCGCGGCGGCCGCGGCCGACTTCACGACGGTCGTGCTCGAGGACCCGTACGGCGCCGAGGCGGCGCTGACCGCGATCTGCGACGATTTCGGCGCCCGCATCACCACCCGGTGGGGGCTCGGGCACATGCCCCGGCCGGGTGCCGGCACGGACACGGCCTCGAGCGGTGACGCTGCGGGCACCACTGCCGAGCCGGGTCCGGAACCCGGGCCGGGGGAGACTCCGCGGCCGGCGGGTGCGGACGGGTCCGGCGTCGGTGCGGGTGCGGATGCTCGGGACGCCGCCGGTGTGGGCTTGAGCGTGCCGGCCGATCCGCCGGTCGAAGCGCACGTGTTCGCGAGCGCGGCGTCCGAGCACCGCTACCTGGCCCGGCGCATCGCCGAGTTCGTCGCGGACGGCAGCGCGCACTCCGACGTCGCCGTCATCTGCCGCAACGCCTCGACGGCGCGGGTGATGGCCGGAGAGCTGCAGGCGGCGGGCACTCCCACGGCGACGATCGTCCAACCGCTCAACGTCGACCCGGCGACCGCGCCCCTGCTCGAACTGCTCACCGTCGCCCCGGGGCTCAGCGACGACGAGACGCTGACGACGGTGGCGCTGACACTGGCCGGCAGCGTCTACGTCCGCCTCGACTCCGTGGCGATCCGCCGCTTCCGGCGCCTCGTCCGCACCCGGTTCCCCGCCGCCGACAGCACTGCCTCGCTCGCCTTGGCCCTGCGCAGCGACGAACTCGCCCCGGAGATCCCCGGCCTCGACACGCTCTCGCGGATGCTCAGGGCGGCTGGGGAGAATGCCGATGCGGATCCGCACACCGCGCTGTGGGCGATCTGGGAGGCCGCGGGCGTGTCCGAACGCTGGCAGTCCGAGGCGCTGCGCGATCCCGACGGCCAGGCGGGCGCACACCTCGACTCCGTGCTCCGCCTCTTCACCCTCGCCGAGAAGATCTCCGACCGTGGCGGGTTCACCGCCCGCTCGTTCGCCGGCATCGTCGCCGAACAGGACATCGCCCAGGACTCTCTGGCCAGGACCGCGGGGTTCGCCGACCACGTCCGAGTCGGGACGCCTGCCTCCCTCGCGCACGTGCGCGTTCCGCTCGTCATCATCGCCGAGGTCGACGAAGGAGTGTGGCCGAACCCGAAGCTGCGCGGCGGCATGCTCGGTCTCAGCGACCTCGTCGCGGTCCTCGCGGGCAAGGATCCGGTCACCGTCGACCCCGGCTACCACGCCTACGCGAAGCGCACGAACCTCCGGGAGGAGGCCGAGCTCTTCTACACCGCGCTCACCCGAGCCTCCCACCGCGTCATCGTCACCGCACTGTCGGATTCGGAGTCCTCGCCCTCGGCGTTCTTCGACGTCATCGCCGCAGCCACCCGGCAGGGCACGGCCGCCGGCGACGGGTACGCGATCACCGATGAGGACGAACTGCCCCCGCTCGGGCTCGAGGAGATCGCCGCCCTGTCCCGGGCACACCTGCTCACCGCCGCACGGGAGAGCGACGGCGACCCTGATGCAGAGACCATCGAGTGGGCCCGGCTCGCGGCGGCACTGGCGGGCGCCGATGCGCAGATGCTGGGTCCCGAGGCATGGCGGGAGGCCGAGGACCTCACCTCCTTCACCCCGCTCTTCGACGCCGAGGACACCGTGGCGATCTCGCCCTCGCAGGTCGAGACGTTCTCCGACTGCTCCCTGCGGTGGTTCCTCACCCGCCACGGAGGCGACCGCGGGGCGACGACCGCACAGAGCATCGGCACCATCCTCCATGCCGCGGCCGAACACCACCCCGAGGGGCCGACGTCGCAGATCCGAGAGTTCGTCGACCGTGAGTTCGCGGCCCTCGAGTTCGACACCGACTGGGAGCGCGAACGTGAGCACGCGACGGCCATGGCCATGGTCGACCGCCTCGGCGAGTACATCGAGAACTCACCCGGCGACGTCCTCGGCGTCGAAGCCCGCGTCTATGCGACCGGTGTCGACGACCGCGGACAGGAATGGAAGGTCACAGGCCGACTCGACCGTGTCGAAGAGGTCGCCGGCGGCGTCCGGATCGTCGACTTCAAGACCGGCAAGGCCGTGCCCGCCGGCGCCGATATGCCCAGACACCCGCAGCTCGGCGTCTATCAGGAGGCCGTCGACTCCGGAGTCCTCGAACTCCCCGACGGATCGAGTGTCGATGCCCGCTCGGCGGGTGCCGAACTCGTCTTCCTCCGCCGCACCGCCGGGACGGCACGGCGCCAGGATGCGGTGAGCGCCGACGAGGATCCGCAGTGGGCCCGGGCGCTCATCGGGGAGGTCTCGGAGGGGATGCGTGCCGCCCACTTCCCGGCTCGAGTCGACCCGCCGAAGTGCCAGTCCTGCCCTGTCCGCTCCTCATGCCCGGCGATCGGGCCGCACATGCTGGAGGACGACTGATGAGATTCAGCGCCGACGACCTCGCCCGTCTCACCGCCGCCGATCCCGCCCGGGCCTTCGGGCCGAGCCCTGAGCAGCGGGAGATCATCGAAGCCGATCCGGCGCTGTCGATGAAGGTCACCGCGGGTGCCGGATCGGGCAAGACGACCGTGATCTCCCAACGCGTCGTGTGGCTCGTGGCCAACGGCTTCGTCGCCCCCGAGGAGATCCTCGGACTCACCTTCACCCGGAAGGCGGTGGGGGAGCTCGGCAGCCGGATCCGGGTGCTGCTCTCCCGCCTGCGGCACAGCCTCGGCGAAGGGACGACACCGAGCCTGCCGGGACTCGACTATCCGACCGTGTCGACGTACAACTCGTACGCCGCTGCGATCGTGTCCGAACACGGGGCGAGCATCGGCATCGAACCCGAGACCGTGCTCCTCGACGAGGCGGCCGCGCACACGATCGCCGGAGAAGTGCTCGACGCGGCCCTTCCCGATGAGATCCCCGGCAGCTACGCGAGGGACACGATGATCGCCGACATCATCGCCTTCGCCGGAGCGATGAACGACCACGGCCGCGACGTCGAGGAGGTCACCGACTACCTCGACGCCTGCCTGGCCGCCCTCATGTCGTCGAAGGGAAAACCCGTCGACCCGAACGGCCGTCGACGGAAGCTCGAGGAGAAGAAGCGGATCGCCGGCCTCGCCGGAGAGTACATGGCCGCGAAGCGACGGCACCTGGCGATGGACTTCTCCGATCAGGTCCGCTTCGCCCAGCGGATCGTCGACGAGGTTCCGCAGGCGCTGGCCGCCGAACGCGCACGCTGGAAGATCATCCTCCTCGATGAATTCCAGGACACCTCGGTCGCCCAGCTCACCCTGCTCTCGACGCTGTTCAAGCGCAGCGCGGTGACCGCGGTCGGCGACCCGCGGCAGGCGATCTACGGGTGGCGCGGGGCCAGCGCGGACAACATGATCCGCTTCGAGACCGACTTCACCGACGTCCGGCCGCTGACCCTGAGCACGAGTTGGCGCAACGACGGCACCATCCTCACCGTGGCCAATCGGGTCGCCGACGGGCTCACGGGCTCACGGGAGACTCCGCTGACCACCAGGCCCGGCGCCGGTCCCGGCGAGGTCGTCGTCGATGTGTCCTCCGGGGCCCACGACGAGGAGTTCCTCACCGTCGGCATGCGCTCGCTCACCGATTGGGTCGCGGGACTGCCGGCGGGCTCGTCGACGGCGGTGCTCTGCCGCAAACGCGCGCATTTCGCGCCGGTGAGTGCCGCCCTCGAGGCGGCTGGGTTCGCCGTCCACGTCCACGGCTCCTCGGGGCTGCTCACCGACCCGTACGTCGCTGACCTGCGGGCGGTGCTCGCCGCTGCGGTCGACCCGATGGCCGGCGACGAGCTCATGCGCCTCCTCAGCGGCCGCCTCCTCGGTCTCGGGGCCTCCGACATCGCCGCGCTGTCCTCCTTCACCCGCCGCCAGGCGCAGCGGCGCCACGATGCCGACGCGCGCGAAGCCCGGGCCGGCGCTGAGGGTGCGGCCGACGCCGACGGCGCCCTGGCCGCGGCCAGTGACTCGGGACGTGTCGGCGAGGGCACCGCGGAGGCTGTGCCCGAGTCCATCGACGTGCCGACGATCGTCGAAGGACTCGACGAGCTCATCGACGTTCCCGCGGGCCGGGAGACCGGCCTGAGCCAGCCGGCGCGCGAGCGTCTCGTCCGCTTCGCCCGCGCCCTGCGAACGGTGCGCTCGGGATCCGGGACCGTGACCTCGGTGCTGCGGACCGCGCTGCGCGAGACCGGCATCGACTCCGACATCTGGGGGCTGAGCGACGCGCTGCGACGCGTCCATCGGCAGGCGATCGACGCGTTCCTCTCCGCGGCAGCACAGTATTCGGCGTCGGTCGAGCGGCCATCGGTGCCCGGGTTCCTGCAGTGGCTCTCCCTCATGGAGGTCAAGGACGCGCTGAGCGCAGCCGAACCGACGGTCGCCCCCGGGGCGATCAACGTCATGACCGTCCATGCGTCGAAGGGTCTCGAGTTCGATGCCGTGGCCGTTCCCTCACTGGTCGTCAAGGACTTCCCGACCGAACCCCGGGACAGAGAGGGGTGGATGGGCCGCACCTCTCTGCCCTATCCGCTGCGCGGGGATCGTGCCCACCTCGTCGACTACGACCTGCGGGGCGCGGAGTTCGAGACGAAGAAGGCCCTCGACGAATGGGTGAACGAGTTCATCAGGCCGGTCGTGGCCGACGCCCACGAGCAGGAGGAGCGGCGACTGGCCTACGTCGCGTTCACCCGCGCGAAGCACCACCTGTGGCTCGGTGCCGAGCTCATGGGCTCCCGATCGACCCCCGACGAGCCCTCCCCGTTCCTCACCGAGGCCATCGAGGCGGCGGGCCTTGACCCGGAGATCCCCGAGCCGGCTGAGGAGTCGGCGGCCGATCGGATCGAGACGAGCATCTGGCCGGTGCCTCGTGATGAGCGCGTCGCCGTCGCACAGCGGGCAGGGGAGTGGGTCGAGAGCGCGGCGGGAGCGGACCTCGCTGCACTCGCACGCGGTGATTCGCAGGTCGCCGTCCTCGCTCGCAGAGCCCAGCGGATCCTCGCCCATCGCGCCCCTGCGACCGACGGCAGGTTGCCCGATCGGCTCTCGGCGACCGACCTCGTCTCGTGGCGGAGGGACCCCGAATCGTTCCGCACCAGCACTCTGCGACCGGTTCCGGAGCCGCCGAGCCGGGCCGCCGAGATCGGGACGAGCTTCCATGCCTGGGTCGAACGCCGCTTCGGGCAGGCGAGCATCGAGGTCGATGACACCGACTCCGGCCGCGCCCGGGACACCGCTGTGCTCGAGCGGCTGCAGGAGACGTTCCTCGCGTCCTCGTTCGCGTCCCGCCGGGCGACGGAGATCGAGATGTCCTTCGAACTCGTCCTCGGGCGGTTCCGGGTTCCCGGCAAGATCGACGCCGTGTTCATCACCGGCGACCACGCCGAGGTCGTCGACTGGAAGACGGCGAAGAAGCCGAACGCGCAGGCGCTCGAGGTGATGAAATGGCAGCTCGCGCTCTACCGGTTCGCCGTCCAGCGGGTGCATCCGGAGGTCACGGAGGTGACGGGGACGTTCTACTTCGTCGGCAGCGACGAGGTCGTCAGCTTCACCGACCTGCCCGAAGAGGAGGAGGTCATCGCATGGCTTGAGGCCCACGACTGATCTGCAGTCGTCGAAGCCGCGGCACCCGGCCGAGAGAAGTCGCCGGCTTCGGAAGGAGCCGGGCTCAAGGGGAACCGAAGGCGGCACGGACCCACGTCGGGCCGGGGCCGGCCGTGGTGTTCAGCGCTCCGGGGATCCCGAGGACTCGGGGCCGTTCTCGGCGGCGCCTGCCGATCGGCTTCCGGACGCACCGTCCCCGGCCGATGTGCGCCCGGAGGTGCCGCCGCCGGGCGACGCGTGCCCGGAGCCGCCGGGCGACGCGTGCTCCGACACGCCTGCACCGGCCGAGCCACGGTCGGCACCGGACGGCGACGAACGTCGGACGCCGCCGTCGGAGGTGCCGTGATCGTCAGCCGACTCCTCGGTGGCGGAGGTGCCGTTCGACCCCTGGGCGACGTCGTCGAAGGACACCGGCGCGGTGGGCACGTGGGAGCCGTCGGGACGCAGCAGCACCTGGTCGAAGGAGGTGAGCAGGTCCGCGGCATCGGCGATCGCTTCGTCGTCACCGGACTCGACGGCTTCGAGCAGCCAGTCGAGCACGGCGAACTCGGCGAGCAGCTCGGCGCGGGTGACGATGTGGTCATCGGCGCGGGGCCGTGAGCTGCGGTACTCGGTGAAGAACGTCGGAACCGCTGCGGGATCGATGAGCGCCGAGGCGGCTGCGAGGTCGATCGCGGGATCGGCCACCCTCATGCGACCGATGTCGGCGAGGGCGAGCACGCGTTCCTCGTCGGTGTAGACGTTGGCCTCGTCGAGGGCGCCGTGGATCGGGGTGGCGAGGAAATGCCAGAGGGCGACCTTCTCGAACTCCTCCTCCCAATGCTGGAGGAGCGTCGCCGGCACGCGCCCGGTCGCCGCAGCCTGGTCGAGGCGCTCGAGGATCTGGAACTGGAAGCGCGAGGGCTCCTCGACGGGGAAGCCCGCATCGGAGATCGGCTCGGGGGCGGCGGAGTGGATGGTCGCGAGCGTCTGCGCCAGCGAGCTCGCTCGGGCCACGTCGGCGATCGGCTCATCACCCACCGGGGCTCCCGGCAGGGGATCGGAGAGGGTCACCGTGACCGGCGAGTCGGTGCCGAACACCTTCTCCTCGACCTCGGTGATCGCCCGCAGGTGCGGCCAGGTGAAGTCGGCGTGCGGGTAGGCGGTCTCGTAGATGCGCGCCGCCTCGGCGGTCGATCCCGCATCGGCGGAACGGTCGATGCGCAGGTGCGCGGCGGCGACGTAGTCGGTCTCCCCGTCGGAGATGAGAATCCTCACTCCCGCATCGAGCGGCGGGAGGGATGTCCATGTCGTCGGGGAGAAATCGTCGAGCATCGTCGCTGCGACTGCTGCCAACTTGAGCGCCTTCGTATCCACCTTCCCCAATGTACCGTCTGCCTCCCCGCCAGCCCTGGGATTCGGGCCTCGAGCGTGTCAGGCGCGTCAGGGGCCTGAGCTATCGTGGAGGCCATGGAACCGTTGCCCGCCATCGCCCCAGTCAGCCTGGCTCGCCAAGGGATCGACCGCGATCATCTGGCCCGCGGCGGCGACGGCGATCTCGGGCAGCTGTGGGAGTCCGGAGCCCTCGCCGTCTTCGAACATCGCGGCTCCCTCCTCGTCGCCCGCGGCGGGCTCCTCCGCGCCGATCGGGCTCAGGTTCCGCCCGGGCAGACGGAGATCTACCTCGGCCGCGACGAGGCGGGTCAGCGCTACATCGGCGTCAGCCTCGACGATGCCGGCCGCAGCGCCCTCGACACCGAGTTCGCCGCCGCCCGCGCCCGCGACGCCACCGACCTCCTCACCGCCCCCGGAGGCGGTGTCGAGAGCGCCGAACCCGTGTGGCTGCCTCTGCGGGAGCTCGCCGAGGCGCTCGACGACGTCGACGTCTCCCTCGCGTGTGAGATCGTCGCCCTCGGCAACTGGCACCGGGCCCACCCGTTCTCCCCGCTCACCGGGACCCCCACCGAACCCGTGCTCGGCGGCTGGGTGCGTCGGGACCCGGTGACCGGCAGCGAGCACTTCCCGCGCACTGACCCTGCGGTCATCGTCGTCATCGTCCACACGGATGCTGAGGGCGTCGAACGGGTGCTGCTCGGCAACAACGCCGCCTGGCCCGCCGGACGCTACTCCCTCCTCGCCGGATTCGTCGAACCCGGCGAGACGCTGGAGAACGCGGTCATCCGCGAGATCTGGGAGGAAGCGCATCTGAGAGTCGTCAATCCCCGCTACCTCGGCTCCCAGCCGTGGCCCTTCCCCTGCTCCCTCATGCTCGGATTCTCCGCCGAGGCGGAGAGCCTCGACGTCGCCGCCGACGAAGCGGAGATCGCCTCGCTGCGGTGGTTCACCAGGGCCGAGCTCAACGCCGAGATCGCCGCCGGCCGGGTGAGCGCCCCAGGAACGGTGTCGATCGCCGGCCAGCTGCTGCGGGCGTGGCTGGAGAACGAGTGAACACTCGCGCCGCCGACCTCCTCGCGGCTCTCGACGACGAGCAGCGGGAGGTCGCCACCCACTTCTCATCCCCGGTCATCGTCCTCGCCGGTGCCGGAACCGGCAAGACCCGGGCGATGACCCACCGCATCGCCTACGGCATCGCCACCGAGGTCTTCCCACCCCACCACGTCCTCGCCCTCACCTTCACCGCGAAGGCGGCCGGCGAGATGCGCGCGCGGCTGCGCTCCCTCGGCGTCCCCGCAGTCCAGGCGCGGACCTTCCATTCCGCTGCCCTGCGCCAGCTGCGGTTCTTCTGGGACCGCTTCGCCGGCGGTGACTTCCCCCGCATCATCGAGAACAAGGCCGGGGTGCTCGGCTCCGTCATGCAGGACCTCGGCATCGACGTCAGCCGTGAGCTCGCGCGTGACGTCGCCGCGGAGATCGAATACGCCGCGGCCTCCCTGCTCGGCATCGAGGACTACGCGATGAAGGCCCAGGCGCGCGAGCTGCCCGGCGACCTCGGCGTCGAGGACATGGTGCGCATCGCCGAAGCCTATTCGGAGGCGAAGACCCGGGGGAGACTCCTCGACTTCGAGGACGTCCTCCTCGTCCTCGACGGGGCCCTCGCCGAGTACCCGGCGATCGCCGCGGAAGTCCGTGAACAGTACCGGCACTTCGTCGTCGACGAGTTCCAGGACGTCTCACCGCTCCAGTTCGATCTGCTCACCCGGTGGCTGGGGCCGCGGGAGAACCTCTGCGTCGTCGGTGACCCCGCACAGACCATCTACTCCTTCGCCGGTGCCGATGCGTCCCTGCTCGAGTCCCTGCCCTCGTCCCTGTCGTCCTCGACGACGATCCGCCTCGTCCGCAACTACCGTTCGTCGCAGGCGATCGTCTCCACCGCCAACAGCCTGCTCCGCCACACCTCGCGCACGGCGCTGACCCTGCGCACGGACAATCCCGAGGGACGGTCCCCGCGGATGGTCGAATATCCCACCGACGAGGCGGAGGCGGTCGGAGTCGTCCAGGCGATCGCCGCCGAGGTGAGGGCAGGGCGTCGCCCCCGGGACATCGCGGTCCTCTTCCGCACGAACGGGCAGAGTCCGGCCTTCGAACAGGCGCTGACGGCGGCGGGAATCCCCTACCTCCTCCGCGGCGGGGAGCGGTTCTTCGCCCGCAAGGAGGTCAAGGAGGGCATCCTCATGCTCAGGGCCGCCCGAGCGGCGGCGGGGGCGCGTCCGCTGCCGGAGATCGTCGCCGAGGTGCTCGCCTCGGCGGGCTACACCCGCACCCCGCCCCCGGCCGGAGCGAGCAGGCAGAAGTGGGAGTCGCTCAAAGCCCTCGTCGATCTCGCCGAGACTCACCAGGCGGCCTCGGAGCTGCCGGTTCCCCTCGACGCCTTCCTCGCCGACCTCGCCGATCGCGCCGAGCACCAGTTCGCCCCCGACATCGAGGGCGTCACGCTCGCCTCGTTCCACGCCGCGAAGGGCCTCGAATGGGACAGCGTCCACCTCGTCGGGCTGAGCGAGGGGCTGCTGCCGATCAGCTACGCGCAGACGCCCCGGGCGATCGCCGAGGAGCGTCGGCTCTTCTACGTCGCCGTGACGCGTGCCGGTGCGGACCTGTCGCTGAGCTGGTCGCTCGCCCGTCACGCCTCGAAGCAGAAGCCGCGCAGCCCCTCGCGCTTCCTCTCCGAACTCGGACGGGTCGAGGAGAGCACCGGCGGGGGTCGGCGGCCGGGGACGACGGTGACGACCAACCGGTGCCGTGCCTGCGGGCGGGTCCTCGTCTCCCAGGCCGATCGAGCTCTGGGCAGGTGCGCGGGCTGCCCCGCCGAGGTCGATCTCGAACTCCTCGATCGGCTGCGCCGGTGGCGGGCCCGAGTCGGACTCGAACAGGGCCTCCCTCCCTACCTCGTCCTCACCGACACGTCGCTCTCGGCGATCGCCGAGATGCGCCCGGGCGACCTCACAGCCCTGGCCCGCATCCCAGGGGTGGGAGCGACGAAGCTCGAACTCTACGGGTCGAGTCTGCTGCGCCTCATCGCCGGGTAGCGGTCACTGCGCCGCCTCCTCGGGACGACCGAAGCGGGGGACGGGCGCCCGGCAGTGACAGCGCGGATGGAAGGCCAGCTCCTCCTCGTCGGCGAATCCCGTGCGGAGGTCGACGGAGCGGACCATCGGTTCGGCTGCGTCCTCGAGGAGCGCGCGCCGGAGGACGAGGGCGATGTGGGTGGCGGCGACTCCGGCCGCAAGAGGATCGCTGAGCTCGTCCCGGTCCTGCAGTGCTCTGATCCGCGGGTACTGGTCGAACCAGTCCGCATCGGCGTCCCGGAGGCTCAGGCACCCGCAGAGCGTGCACGGCGTGCGTCCCGGTCGCACCAGCCCGGTGAGGGTGACCGTGAACTCCCCGGCGACGACCTGGCAGTGGTCGATCTCGCGATCGACGAGCCAGGTGGCCGAGTGGAGATCGGGTACAAGGTGCGAGGTCGTGACGACGATGGGATGGGCGAGGGCCTCGCTCTCGTCGACGCGTGATGCCGTCGAGACCGCGAACCCGGCCAGTGAGAGCTGGTGGGCCACCGGAGAGCGAAGCGGTCCGAGGACTGCGACGGTGCGTGCCGCGAGGACCTCGGAGGTCTCGTCGGGGGTCCGCCGGAAGAGCCGAGCCGTGGACAGTGCCTTCGACCCCTTCGCCATCGCCGAGGTGTCGGAGTCCGAGGGGATGAGGACATCGGCCTCGGCGAGGAGGGAGATGAGCGAGGTCGCCCGAGCGAGGTCGATACCGAGCTCCTGAGCGCGGTGGTGGAACTGCGCGGAGGCCAGCCCCATCCGCAGGTCCTCGATGAGCGAGGCCTCCGCGGGGAGGAGACCGTCGATGAGGACGGGATCCTCGACCCCGAACTGGAGGCAGCCGCGGCCGCGCCACGTGATCGGCACACTCGGACAGATCCTCAGCATCACAGTCCTCGCTCTCGGTTCGGGAGCCTCTACGGTAGTGAATGCGCAGCCCGCGCACCAGAGCGAATGCCAGACTGTGGAAAACCTTGTGGAAAAACGGAAGAGGACAGGTCGGAAAGTCAATCCGACATGCCCTCAACCGCATGATGCCCCAGGCGCTCGCGGCGACTCGTGCGGCTTCCCCTTCCGCACGCATCTCCGGGTTTTCCGGGGTCAAACATAGAACCTATGCCCCATTCGCGGCCCCGTCAATGGCGCATCCGGCCGCCGCGGTCCGCCGATCTGTGGATAACGTGTGGACACCTGCCGACGGGCTGTGGAGGAGCGACTCGCCGCCCGTCGAGTCGAAACGCGCCGGGGGCAGATGAATGCGTAGGTCACTTCCGATGCGCGGTCGGTCGGCGGCTCCCATCGGTCTGTGGACGGAGGTGTGAGGGCGCTGGATCACGATACTCAGGAAACTCACAAGTAGCCACCACGGCCCCTCACGCGCTCTCGTGTCACTGTCGTTCCCTATCATTGGGGCATGGCAGAGCAGGTTCGGTGGACGGAGGAGCGTGTGCTCCGGGCGATCGCCCGCGGAGAGATCGTCGTGCGGCGTTCGGCACGGCGGAAGAAGACGATCGCGGTGTCGAAGGAGATCGACACCTATGTGCTCAGTGCTCCCGACCGCTACAGCGTCGAGTCGAACATCCGGTCGCTGACCGATCTGTTCAACCGCCTCGCCGCGAAGGACCACTCCTCGGCTGCCGACCTCGTCGCCCTCGCCGACGAACTCAACGACCGCTACTTCGCCGGACGCCTGCGGCCGGCGTCGATCCGGTGGGTGACGAACCAGAACCTCAGCCGGTGGGCGTCGACGACGACGTCGACCGGCGACATCAGGATCTCCCACCGGCTGCAGTCCGTGCCGCGCTGGGTGCTCGAGACCGTCATCGTCCACGAACTCGCGCACCTGCAGATCGGCCCGCACACCAAGGAGTTCCACGCTCTTGCCGACCGTCACCCGAGGCAGGCGGAGGCGAAGCTCTATCTCGACGGCTTCAGCGCGGGGGAGCGCTTCGGCCGCGGCACCTGAGGCGGCCGTGCGCGGGGTCCGTTCGGCTGCCGCGTGACCGACCGCTCATCGATCCGTTCAGGCGCCTAGTGCGAACACCTCGGCTGTGGCCCGATAGAGCTGCGGAAGGCGCTCGACGAGGTCGGGCATGAGGTCCTCGGGAAGTCTGCGGATGGGGAACCAGGCCACGTCGATCGATTCCTCGGAGACCCTCGGCAGATCCGCCGTCTCGGCGACGGCACCGTAGACGACGTCGAAATGGCGTCGGCACGTGCCGAAGTCACCGGCCAGCTCGTGGATGTCGAGGTCGATGGGGGCAGGGGAGACCCATGAGAGCGAGCCGATCCCGCTCTCCTCGAGCGCCTCGCGTCTCGCCGCCTCCCGCAGGCTCGCATCACCGGGTTCGAGGTGACCCCCGAACTGCATCCAGGCCCCGGCCTTCCGGTGGTGGTTGAGGAGGACCGCTTCGGCGGCGGGGTCGATGACGAGGCAGCTCGCCGTGACATGCTCGGACGTGCCCTCACGCACGAGCGCCGAGGCCCCGCTGTGCTCGAAGAGCTCAGCGAACGCCTCGGCGTTGACGATGCCCGTGATCTCCGCGCGAGCGGTGTCGAGGTCGATCACCTCACTTCTCGTCGCGGTCCGTGGAGTCAGGGCCCTCAGCGGTCGACTCGTCCTCGGTCGCCGCGGACTCGTCATCCGTCGACCTGTCGCCCCGCGCGCTGTCACCCCGCGCGCTGTCGGCCTGGGAACCGTCGGTGGAGGAGTCGTCGGCGGAGGAGTCGCCATCGTGCGACGCGGATGCCGAACCGTCCTCGGCGTCGCCGCGCGCCTGCGCCGGATCCTCGGCACCGGCAGACGAGTCGGTCGCGGTGGCCGTGGCGTCGCTGCCGTCCGTGCCTTCGGCGAGGATGCGGCTGAGCGCCTCGTCGAGGGTCGATCCGCCCTCCCATTCCGCGCGACGGCGTTCGCTGTAGCCGAGCGGGTCGTCGAGGTCCTCGGTCGTGGGCAGGAGGTCGGGATGGGAGAAGACCTTGTCCCGGGCCTCCGCCCCGCCCTGCGTCTCGAGGTACCCGAAGAGCGCGGCGGCGTCGCGCAGCCGGCGAGGATTGAGCTGGAGTCCGACGAGGGTGGAGAAGGTCTTCTCCGCAGGGCCGGCGGTCGCCCGTCGACGGCGCAGGGCCTCGCGGATCTGCTCGCGAGCCGGAAGCTTCTCGCACGCGGCGTAGACGACGACGTCGACCCAGCCGGCGATGACCGCAAGGAGGTTCTCCAGGGTCGTCAGCGCCCGCTTCTGCTCGTCCGTCGTCGGCGGGTTGAACAGGCCCTGGCGGATGTTGTCGCTGAGGTCGGAGATGTTCGAGGGATCGATCGACGAAGCCATCTCCTCGATCTGCGAGGTGTCGACCTTGAGGCCCTGAGCGTATCGGGTGAGTGCGGTCTCGACCTGAGCGCTCAGCCACGGAGCGCGCTCGAAGAGTGCGAGGTGCGCGAGCTCCTGGGCGGCGAGGTAGATGCGGACCTGGGAGACGTCGACGCCGATCTCCTCGGCGAACGCGGCGATGTTCGACTCGACGAGGACGGCCTGGTCGTGGGGGAGCAGAGGCAGTCCCACCTCGGTGCCGGTGAGCACGCTCTCCGACAGCGCCCCGACGGCCTGACCGATCTGCATCGAGAACATCGAATCGCTCATCGAGGAGAACATCGACGAGGCACCGGCGAGGATGCCCTTCATCTCTTCGGGCATCTGGGTCTGCAGGGTGTCGGTGAGCGCGGTCGACATGTTGTCCTTGATCGGCTCGACGAAGCGCTGCCAGCCCGGCATCGTCCGTTTGACCCAGTCTGCGCGGGTGAGCGTCGACGTCGACCGATTGGCCACGGAGAGGTCCGTCGCCTCGGCGAGCCACAGCTCGGAGAGGCGGAATGCATCCGTGGTCGCGTGGACCGCGTCATCGCCGACAGCGGGATCGGGGGAGGGGACGCTGCGCAGGGCGATCGAGGTCGCCTGCGCAGTCGGGTCGGCTCCCTGCCCGAAGAGCCCCTGCATCTGGTTCATGATCGTCGCCATCATTGCGGGGTCGATCGAGAAGCCCTGTGCACCGCCGGCACCCTGCGCGCCGTCCGAGCCGCCCTGACCACCCTGGCCGAAGAGCATTCCGAAGATCTGCTCGAAGGGGTTCTGCTCGTTGCTGTTGTCGTTGGTGTTGTCGTTGCTCATGATCTCACGCGCCTTCACGAATCGTAGTCATCACCACGGTAACCGCCGTACCTGTCAGAAGCTTCCCAATCCCGCCCGATGTTCGCACCGGGCGAAAGGAGTCTGAGAATTCCGTGACCTGCTTTCAACTAGACTGGTCACGCGGTGCAGCGAAAGGAATACATGTCTGAGAATGCCCCCCGGGCCGTGCCGGTGACGGCGCCGTCCCAGCGGAGCCGAGCCCGCCGACGTTCACCCCGTTTCGCCACGTCCTCCGGCGTCATGACCTATCTCCTCATCGCCCTTGCCGTGCTCCTGCCCGTGCCCTACATGCTCCAGCTGCCGGGGCCGGTGTTCAACACCCTCGGTGACTATCAGGGGAAGCCGATGATCAGCGTCTCCGGCGCCCAGACCTACCCCACCGACGGGAAGATCGACATGCTCACCGTCGCCGTGAGCGGTGGACCCGGACGCGACACCTATGCCTCGCAGGCGCTCGGGGCGCTCATCCGCGGCAAGGAGACGGTGGTTCCGACCGAGGCCTACTATCCGCTCGAGACGACCCGCGAGCAGGTCGCGGAATCGAACTCGTATGAGATGACGTCGAGCCAGGACGTCGCCGTCGCCGCTGCGATGGAGCAGCTCGACAAGCCGTACACGGTCTCCCTCCTCGTCGACGAGGTGACCCAGGGTGCTCCGGCCGACGGTCGGCTGGAGTCGGGAGACCGGATCCTCTCCGTCAACGGCACCGGCCTCGAATCCGACCCCGAGGCGGCTGTGAAGATGAGCACGACCGTGCAGAACTCGGACTCCGTCGATCTCGTCGTCGACCGGGACGGCGAACAGGTCGAGCTCACCCTCGAGCCTGCGACGATCCAGGGACGCAACGCCATCGGCATCACGATGAAACAGGATTTCGAGTTCCCCGTCGACGTCACCTTCAACGTCGACGGCATCGGCGGACCGTCCGCCGGCACGATGTTCGCCCTCGCGATCGTCGACGAGCTCACTCCGGGGGCGATGACCGGCGGCAAGCACGTCGCCGGCACCGGTGAGATCACCCCCGCCGGACAGGTCGGCCCCATCGGCGGAGCCCGGCAGAAGGTGGCGGCGGCGACCGCGGCGGGAGCGAAGCTCTTCCTCTCGCCCGCCGGCAACTGCGCCGAGGTCATCGCCGCAGCCGACCAGTCGAAGATCACCGTTGCACGCATCGACACCCTCGACGACGCGCAGAACGCCGTCGAGGGCTTCGCCGCCGGGGACACGTCCGCACTGAAGACGTGCCCGGCCGGCGACTCCACCAATGAGAAAGGGAAGCAGTGAGCACTTCGTCCTCACCCACCTCCGCGAGAATGCCCGGATCTGGATCCAAGCGTTCCCCCCTGCTGCTCACCCTCGTGACGGTGGCGATCCTCCTCGTCGCCTTCATCGCGTTCACCCAGGTCTACACCGAGGTGCTGTGGTTCGGTCAGATCGGTGCCGGCGACGTGTTCCGCACGATGTGGTTCACCCGCGGCATCACCTTCCTCGCCGGCTTCGTCGTCATGGCCGTCCCGGTGTGGCTGAGCCTGCACCTGGCGTATAGGAACCGACCGGTGTACGCACCGACGACCCCGCGCCAGGAGAACCTCGACCGCTACCGCGAGGCCATCGAGCCCCTGCGCCGGGTCGCGACCCTGGCCATCCCCGCCGTCGTCGGCATCCTCTCCGGCATCACCGCCTCCGCGCAGTGGAGCACGGTCCTGCAGTGGATCAACGCGACGCCGTTCGGCGAGACCGATCCGCAGTTCGGCATCGACAAGTCCTTCTTCGTCTTCGTCCTTCCCGGTCTGCGGCTCATCGGCGACACGCTGGGGATGGCGCTCGTGCTCTCGCTCATCGCCGCCCTCGTCGCGCACTACCTCTTCGGCGGCATCCGCCCAGGAGAGCAGCGGGGGATCGTGCTGACGAAGACCGCGCAGTGGCAGATCGGCATCACCGTCGCCGTGCTCGTCCTCGTCCAGGCCGGTCGCCTGTGGCTGAGCCGCTATGACCGGCTCACCGCGACCGGCGGCATCGTCCCCGGTGTCACCTACGTCGACGACCGGGCCGCGCTGCCGGCGATGGCGATCGTCGCGATCGCCGCCGTCCTCGTCGCCCTCCTCTTCGTCTACACCGCGTGGAAGGGCAACTGGCGGATCTCGATCATCGCCACCCTCACCCTCCTCGTCCTCGGCGGGGTCTCGATCATCGCCTACCCTGCGCTCGTCCAGCAGTTCCAGGTCAATCCCTCCCAGCAGAGCCTCGAATCCGAGTACATCCAGCGCAACATCGACGCGACCAGGGAGGCCTTCGACTTCGACGACATCGAGGTCACCCCGTACGAGCCGAGCACGAGCGGTGAGAAGGGAGCGCTGCGCGAGGACGCCGAGACCGCGGCATCGATCCGCCTCCTCGATCCCAACCTCGTCTCCGACACCTTCCGCCAACTCCAGCAGGTGCGGCCGTACTACTCGTTCCCCGCCCAGCTCGACGTCGACCGCTACAACATCGACGGGCAGATGCGCGACACGGTCATCGCCGTGCGCGAGCTCAGCCCCGCCTCGGTGAACAACCAGAGCTGGTACAACCGGGCGATCGTCTACACGCACGGATTCGGCGTCGTCGCCGCCAACGGCAACCAGCGCAATCCCGACGGCGAACCGACGTTCATGGAGTCGGACATCCCGCCGCAGGGCGAGTTCCCCGAATACGAGCCGCGCGTCTACTTCGGCGAGAGCTCTCCCGAGTACTCGATCGTCGGCGGACCCGAAGGGGCCACACCGCGCGAGCTCGACTACCCCTCGGACGAAGAGGGCGGTTCGGGTCAGGTCAACAACACCTTCCAGGGCGACGGCGGCCCATCCGTGGGCAGTCTCTTCAACCGCCTCGCATACGCGCTGAAGTACCAGGACGAGCAGATCCTCCTCTCCGATGCGGTGAACTCGGAGTCGCAGATCCTCTACGAACGCCATCCGCGTCAGCGCGTCGAGAAGCTCGCTCCGTTCCTCAAGATCGACGGCGACCCCTACCCGGCGGTCGTCGACGGCAAGATCAAGTGGATCCTCGACGGCTACACGACGGCCAAGGACTACCCGTACTCGACACCGCAGCCCCTCCAGGAGGCCACGGAGGATTCGACGACGGCGACCGCACCCGGCACGGTCGCGACCCTGCCGGATGAGGAGGTCAACTACATCAGGAACTCCGTGAAGATCACCGTCGACGCCTACGACGGCTCCGTCGACATGTACCAGTGGGATGAGAACGACCCGGTGCTCAAGACGTGGATGAAGATCTTCCCTGGTCTCATCCAGCCCGCGTCGGAGATGTCCGGTGACCTCATGAGCCACGTCCGCTACCCCGAGGACATGTTCAAGGTCCAGCGTGAGCTGCTCACCCGCTACCACGTGACCACGGCGAGCGAGTTCTACACCGGGCAGGACTTCTGGGCCCTGCCGACCGATCCGACGAAGCAGGCGAACAGCGGTCTCACGCAGCCGCCGTTCTACATGACCCTGCAGATGCCGGGTCAGGAAGCGCCCTCGTTCTCGCTCACGAGCTCCTACATCCCGGCCCGATCCTCGGAGGGTCAGTCGCGGAACAACCTCACCGGCTTCCTCTCCGCCGATGCGGACGCCGGGGCGACGAAGGGCGAGATCTCGGAGAACTACGGCAAGCTCCGGCTCCTCCAGCTGCCGCGCAACACGACCGTTCCAGGCCCCGGTCAGGCGCAGAACAACTTCAACACCGCGCCCGAGGTCCAGCGCAGCCTCAACCTGCTGCGTCAGGGTGAGTCGCAGGTCCAGAACGGCAATCTGCTCACCCTGCCGCTCGGCGGCGGACTGCTCTACGTCCAGCCCGTCTACGTCCGCTCGGCCGGTGAGACCTCGTACCCGCTGCTCCAGCACGTGCTCGTCGCCTTCGGTGAGAACATCGGGTTCGCCCCGACCCTCGACGAGGCGCTTGACCAGGTGTTCGGCGGTGATTCGGGCGCCGAGGCCGGCGACGCGGGCACGGAGTCCGGCGGTGGCGGAACCGCAGGCACCTCCGGAGGCGAGGGTGAGGGCGATCAGCCCGCCAACAAGAGCCTCAACGATGCCCTCGAGGAGGCGCGCAAGGCGATGGAGGACTCCGACGCCGCGCTCAGGGAGGGCAACTTCGAGGAGTACGGCAAGGCGCAGGACCGCCTGCGGAAGGCCCTCGAGGACGCCGTGGCCGCCGACCCCTCGATCGCCGAGGACGGCACCCAGTCGCCTGCTCCCAATGAGGGCGGGAACTGAGCCGAAGACGGCCTGAGCCGAACGCAGCCTGAGCCGAAGACGACGGCCCCCGGAGGACTTCTCCGGGGGCCGTCGTCGTGCAGGGCGGACCGGATGGGGCCGCCTCGGCGGGGGAGCGGTGATTACTGCGTCAGATACCCGTCGAGGTCCTCGACGATCTCCATCGCTCCGACGGGGCCGAGGCCGAGGAACCACACGTCGTCGTCGACGCGGTGCGCCCGGCCGTCCTTGACCGCTTCGAGTCCCGTCCACTGGCTCGTCGACAGCGCCCGGGTCTCCCCGGTGGCACCGGGATCGCCGTAGCTCGTGTAGAAGAGGTAGTCGCCGTCGGCCTGGTCGAGCTTCTCGGGAGAGATCTCCACGGCGAGATCGTCGACGTCCTGCATCTCCGGGCGTGCCAGACCGGCATCGGCGAGGACGACTCCGATGAGGGACAGGTTGCCGTAGAGGCGCAGACGCTCGGGCATGAACCGCACGAGTGAGATCGTCGGGTCGCCCTCGACGCTTTCCTTGAGCTCGGTCACCGCCCGTCCGTACTCGTTGAGCTTCTCGGTGGCCGCCTCCTCGGTGCCGAGCGCCTCACCGGCGAGGAGGAAGTTCTCCTTCCACGGGAAGCCGGGGCGGATCGAGAAGACCGTGGGAGCGATCGCCGACAGCTGGTCGTAGAGCTTGTCGGCACGCAGCTGACTGCCGAGGATGAGGTCGGGTTCGAGGGAGGCGATCTTCTCGAGGTCGAGTTCGCTGATCGTCCCGACGGTCTCGACACCTTGAGTCTTCTCGGCGAGGTAGGAGGGAACGGGGTTCGCCCCCTTGGTGGTCACCATGCCCACCGGTGTGATGCCGAGGGCGATGACATCGTCGAGTTCTCCGGTGTCGAGGACGACGACGCGTTCGGGCTTCGCCTCGATCTCCGTCGTCCCATTGGCGTGTTCGACGGTGCGGGGGAACTCACCGGGTGCCGCATCGCTGCCGAGCTTCGCGGTCTCTTCGTCGGCGGTGTCGAAAAGTCGGCCGCCGGTGGCGACATCGGTGTTCCCGGCGCTGTCTCCGGATGTCGCTTCGGACTCGACGGCACAGCCGGAGGCGAGCAGAGCGACGGCGAGCACGGTCGCGGTCATCGTGCGGAGACGGGAAGGGCGGGGGAGTTGAGAGAATCTGGTCATAAGGTGAGTCTAACCTCACCTGGTGGTTCGGGCCGGCTGCGCCTCGCGGGTCCGGCCCGACCGTACAGCGCGCGTCCCGATTGCCGGGGCGCGTCCGGGGATGAGAAGAGGCCCCGTCCAAATCAACTGGACGGGGCCTCTGCCACTGTGGTGGCGGGGGGAGGATTTGAACCTCCGACCTCCGGGTTAAGCGATTCACTGGTTCTTGATCAACTGAGCATCGGCGGAGGGCAGCTTCTCGCGCTGGCAACAGTCCTCAGCCTCGTGGAAACGACTTCCGGGGGTGTCGACTGATGACCACGCATCTCAGCGTTCGAAGCTTCAAAACGATGCTCACTCGCGCAGGTGTCGACACGGACGGACTCTCCTTCACACGACACGACCGATCCGGCCAGCATGACGCAGGGATCTACGCGGGCAGGTACGTCGAGAAAGTAGACATCGAAGTCTCTGGTCCGAAATCTGCACGTGGACCTGTCAGGACAGCACTATTCGACCGTGGCCTCGAATGCGCTCCATATCCGGACCGAGACTTCTTCTCACGGGGCGACTTCCCGCAGTAATCCGCCACTCGTGTCAGAGCCTCAAGCTACAGTGACTTGGAACACTAGAACGAACAACGAAGGAGGGGGAAGCCATGAACTTCTCAGATATCGTGGCCCTCATCATCGTCGGGTTTCTTGCCCTCGTCGCATTCGGCATCGCTGCTGAGCTTCTGATCCTGGTCAGCGCTGGTGCCGCAGTCTGGGGCTGGTACGTCATCCTTTCCGGCGGCGACGCGACTGCCATCGTCTGGGGAATGGCGATCTTTGGTCCCCTTGTGACGATAGGGATGATTGCTACGTCGGGGGATAACAGTCGTGCCCGTTGACTGGTAGCGGCCAGCTTCCACTGCCGTAGGGGTCTGACCTATTGAGACAATTCGTGTTGCCGATGCCTAAAGCATGTAGAACCATCTTCACTTCCAATGAAAGTGAGGTCACATGCTTCCCGATCACGCCGATCTGATCGAACAGTTTGAAATCACTATCGCAGCCTACCTCTCCCCAGGCACGGTTGAGACCCGAACCTACTACGTTCGGCGACTCGCACAGTGGGCATCCGCCCGCAACAGCCACATCCTCTCTCTGGAGCTCAAAGACATCCTTACCTGGTTGTCGAAATCTATAGGCCCATCCCCGTGGACCAAACGGAGCGCGAAGTCCTCAGCCTCGGTCTTCTATAAGTGGGCACGCCGCCACAGATACACCGAGCACAACCTCGCCGACGACTTCCCAACCATCAGCGCCCCAAAAGGAATACCGAACTGGGCTGACCCCGGGATGTAGGTCCAGTCGTTGTGTGAGTCGTCTTGATGCTCGCTGCTGCGGGCAGGAAGACTGGTCTCATCATGACGAACACGAGGAAGCGGCACACGCCTGAGCAGGTCGTGCGCATGCTCGGACAGGCCGACCGGATGCTGGCCGATGGCGCGGACGTCGCGGCGGTGTGCCGCGAGCTGGGCGTGTCGGAACAGACGTACTACCGGTGGCGCAACCAGTACGGCGGGCTCAAGGCCGACGACGCCAAGCGCCTCAAGGAGCTCGAGAAGCAGAACGCCACCCTCAAGCGTCTGCTCGCTGAAGCAGAGCTGGAGAAGGCGGCGCTGAAGGAGCTGGCAGAGGGAAACTTCTAGGCCCGGGCAGGAGGCGCGCCGCTGTCGCTCACCTCATCGCGAAGATGCGGGTGAGCGAGCGGATGGCGTGCCGGCTGACCGGGCTATCCAGGTCCGCCTACCGGCGCACCCTCAAGGCCGATACCGTCGCCGACCCCGACGCCGCCTTGCGTGAATGGCTGCGCGGTTACGCGAAGAAGCACCCCCGCTGGGGCTACCGGCGCGCGTGCCACGACGCCCGCGGCGAGGGCTGGCAGGTCAACCACAAGAAGATCCAGCGGCTATGGCGCGAGGAAGGCCTACGCGTGCCCCAGCGACGTCGCCGTAAGCGCATCGGCTCCTCGACCACGGACGCCCCCAAGGCGTGCGCCCCGAACGTGGTGTGGGCCATCGACTTCCAGTTCGACGTCGACGAGGCCGGGCGTCCGATCAAAATCGCGTCGATCGTGGACGAGCACACCCGGGTCTGCCTCGGCGGCCTCGTGGAACGCTCCATCACCGCCGACCGTCTCACCGACCATCTCGAGGACCTCGTTAAGCTGCACGGACCGCCCGCGGTCCTCAGAAGCGACAACGGGCCCGAGTGGGCTGACCCCGGGATGTAGGTCCAGTCGTTGTGTGAGTCGTCTTGATGCTCGCTGCTGCGGGCAGGAAGACTGGTCTCATCATGACGAACACGAGGAAGCGGCACACGCCTGAGCAGGTCGTGCGCAAGCTCGGACAGGCCGACCGGATGCTGGCCGATGGCGCGGACGTCGCGGCGGTGTGCCGCGAGCTGGGCGTGTCGGAACAGACGTACTACCGGTGGCGCAACCAGTACGGCGGGCTCAAGGCCGACGACGCCAAGCGCCTCAAGGAGCTCGAGAAGCAGAACGCCACCCTCAAGCGTCTGCTCGCTGAAGCAGAGCTGGAGAAGGCGGCGCTGAAGGAGCTGGCAGAGGGAAACTTCTAGGCCCGGGCAGGAGGCGCGCCGCTGTCGCTCACCTCATCGCGAAGATGCGGGTGAGCGAGCGGATGGCGTGCCGGCTGACCGGGCTATCCAGGTCCGCCTACCGGCGCACCCTCAAGGCCGATACCGTCGCCGACCCCGACGCCGCCTTGCGTGAATGGCTGCGCGGTTACGCGAAGAAGCACCCCCGCTGGGGCTACCGGCGCGCGTGCCACGACGCCCGCGGCGAGGGCTGGCAGGTCAACCACAAGAAGATCCAGCGGCTATGGCGCGAGGAAGGCCTACGCGTGCCCCAGCGACGTCGCCGTAAGCGCATCGGCTCCTCGACCACGGACGCCCCCAAGGCGTGCGCCCCGAACGTGGTGTGGGCCATCGACTTCCAGTTCGACGTCGACGAGGCCGGGCGTCCGATCAAAATCGCGTCGATCGTGGACGAGCACACCCGGGTCTGCCTCGGCGGCCTCGTGGAACGCTCCATCACCGCCGACCGTCTCACCGACCATCTCGACGACCTCGTTAAGCTGCACGGACCGCCCGCGGTCCTCAGAAGCGACAACGGGCCCGAGTTCATCAGCCAGGCGATCGCCGACTGGGCCGGCACCCGCACCGGCTTGTCGTACATCCCGCCCGGCTCGCCGTGGCTCAACGGCTACGTCGAGTCGTTCAACTCCCGCCTGCGCGACGAGTGCTTGAACATCAACAGCTTCTACTCACTGCTGCACGCCCAGGTCGTCATCGGCGACTGGAAGGTCGAGTACAACACCGTGCGACGCCACTCGGCGCTGGGCTACCTCACCCCGGCCGACTATGCTCGCCACTGCACCCACGAAATGGAACCCGACGACTCACACAGAGACCGGACCTAACAACGGGGGCGGCCCACGAGTTCATCAGCCAGGCGATCGCCGACTGGGCCGGCACCCGCACCGGCTTGTCGTACATCCCGCCCGGCTCGCCGTGGCTCAACGGCTACGTCGAGTCGTTCAACTCCCGCCTGCGCGACGAGTGCTTGAACATCAACAGCTTCTACTCACTGCTGCACGCCCAGGTCGTCATCGGCGACTGGAAGGTCGAGTACAACACCGTGCGACGCCACTCGGCGCTGGGCTACCTCACCCCGGCCGACTATGCTCGCCACTGCACCCACGAAATGGAACCCGACGACTCACACAGAGACCGGACCTAACAACGGGGGCGGCCCAAATGATGTATCACGAGTGACAGCGACGGGCTTGTCCTCACCAACAATGAGAGCCGAGACCTTGCCGTCCTTGGACACGACCATGGGGGTTGTTCCTGTGATACGGACGGTATCGTCTTTGGCGATCTTCCATGCCTGCGTATCGCCTTTGGCGGTGATGGCAGTGAGAGACTTCTCCGTGCGAGCTGCCACCGCTGGGACATCACCGGCTATGAATTCCGAGCTGTAGCTGATGGACGAATCCAGGCCCGTCTTGCCCAGTTCCTTACCTGAATTGGTGTCGAGGAGCACGAGTTCGCGGGGTTCAGATGCCACGTAGGCGACACCTGCGGCGAATGCTGATGCGGCTTCGGCTTTGCCTGCTGGAAGGCTCCATGCTTCGTTGTCGTATCCGTCGAGCAGGGGTGTTGAGTTCGGAGTCGCAGGAGCGATGGTCGTAGCCCAGACGGGAGCTGAGACCGGCTCAGCTTCATCGCCGTTGCGGACTAGCAGTGGGATCAAGACGATGAGCACTGCGACGAGGGCGAGGGCAATGACGACGGGGATCCATTTGCGGTCGAGTTTGAGTCCGGGCCGAGTGGAGGTGGACTTTGTCGTTCCTTTGGGGACCGGTGGGTTCGCCTTGGACTTGGCAGCGCGTCGAGCTGCCATTGCCGTAGTGATCGAATTGAGGCGATTGGTCACCGGCGCAAACTTCCTAGGCCGGAGCCGTTGACGCCGAGGTGCGTAGGTGGGACGTTCAGGTACGGACACGACAGTAGTGGCGTCTTCAAACTGTTGAGGTTCGAGTGTTCGGGCTTTCAGACCAGGGAGGTGACTCGTCAGCTCGATTTCGCTCAGTTCGCGGTTCGACAGTGCCTGAGCGGCGGCGACGACTCCTTCGAGTGTGGTGCGGTGGGTTCGGAATGACCCTTCGCCGGGAACGATGACGCTGTAGTCGACGTACTTGAATCGGTAGGTCGCTCGGGCCGTCTCGGCTTCGTCGTCGTCGAGTTCACGGAACTCGGTTGGGGTGATGACCCATTTGCGAGGATCGAAGCAGTCGGTGTCGTTGGTGTGCACGCGTGCGAGTTCAACGACGGGTGGGGTGGGATGGTAGCGGCGGCGGATGAGACGGATCGCGTCGTCGAAGCTCTTGGCTTCAACTTCGGTGTTGGACCTGTCGATGATGGTTACGGCCGCTGTGATCATGAAGGAGCGTCCGTGGTCGGTCGGGAGGATGTCGTCTCGCTGTGTCAGCGTGCTCTCCGCCTTATCGTTGCGCATGAATCTCGGCCTCCGCCGTGAGGGGGTTCAATGGTCGTCTCTGGGGTTTCTCGGCCTCGGTGGGCAAATGTTTGTCAAGAATCGGTTACGAACGTGACTGTGGCCGTCTTCGCGGGTGGAAGACGGCCACGAATCTGGTGATCGCGGATAGCAATCAATGGAGACCAGGGCCGGTCATTGACATGGCCGGTGACGGCGTGCTGGTTCGCATCTGGGTTGCGGCAGTTTTGATTTTGTCGGGGTTGAATCCGCTCCAGGTGTCCTGCGGTGTCTGCACGATCGGTGCTTGCATCAGCCCTCGGTCTTTGAAGTTCTGGAGCTGAGCTGCGTTGTCCGGGTGGGTGAGGTCCTTCACCGTGAGAGCAGCCTTGGAGATGCCCTCCTTTTCGAAGAATCGGAATGTGCCCGTGCACTGAGTGCAGTCAGGCTTGGTCCAGACGGTGATTCCAGTCATGGTGTCGTCCTCCTTATGAGAATTAGTCGTCGGGGTGTTCTTCATCGGGGTTCCAGTCATGGGGGTTCTCCGTGGCATAGGCATCAGTTTGGGGACGGGTGGCCTCCTGCTCTGCTCCGTCGCGAATGAGTTCCACGACGTCTTCGCTAGTGGTGTCGTTGGCCTTGCGGACCTTGTAGGAGAAGTTGTTGACCCACCATCCGGCCCAGGTCAGCGACTGAGTGTCCGTGATGATTCCGGCCCAGTCATTGGCGTAGTTCTCGTCGTCGGCCACCATAGCCAGAGCGGTGAAGCGATCGCGTCTGGCCGAGTCGATGAGTCCGGAAGACATCATCTTGTCGGTGCCGGTTAGCTCCGGCAGGCCGTGCTCGTCTTCGAACGCGATGGTGTCGAGCATGAGCTGCTTGAGGAACTGTTCTTTGTCGGCTGCGCTGTTCTTCTTGAAGCAGTTGGGGCAGTCCATGCCCTTGCCGTCTCGGGCGCGGCTGACGTAGAAGTCAGACTGTGCAGCGGCGGCACGCTTTGAGGCCGGAATCTTGGAGAGGTCGGTTTTGACAGTGTGTCCACATTTGTACTTCATCGGGTAGTGGGTTGGGATTGCCATGGCGTCTTCCTCAGGGTTGGTTGCGTTCCTGGTGAAGGTTCGGTGCCGGCGACTGATTGTGCTTGTCGAGATCTATTGGTGCCTAGCGCTGGTTCCCGCGTCGATTTCGGTGAGTGTGGACATTCGGTCAGGTTTCGTGGGCAACGCGAATACCATCTTCTGCAGACGTTGTGCCGAGGCGCGAGCGTAGATCTGGGTGGTCTCGACGGATTCGTGGCCGAGTAAGTCGCGGAGGGCCAACAGGTCCGGGTTGAGCTCGAGAGTTTCGCATCCGAACTTATGCCGAAGGCTGTGAGCGTTGAGTTTGGGGACATGGCCAAGGAGATGCCGGACACGCCGACCTAGTGAGCGTCCAAGGACATGACCGGTGGGGTTTCGGTCGGACGGGAAGAGGAAGCCTGGGCTGAAGTGGGCGAGGGCCTCTTTCACGATGGGATGCAGAGGGAGGATTCTCGTTTTGTTGCCTTTGCCAGTCACGCGGAGCTGATCGTGAACTGGGTCGAAGTCGCTCGTGTGGAGCTGGGCAGTCTCAGATGCTCTGAGTCCCTGATACTCGCCGAGCAAGAGCATCATGACGTCTTGGATTCGGGTGCACCGCCTGAGCGCCGCAGTTACTGCGGACTCTGGGCAGGGGTTCTGGGCCGCCCCCGTTGTTAGGTCCGGTCTCTGTGTGAGTCGTCGGGTTCCATTTCGTGGGTGCAGTGGCGAGCATAGTCGGCCGGGGTGAGGTAGCCCAGCGCCGAGTGGCGTCGCACGGTGTTGTACTCGACCTTCCAGTCGCCGATGACGACCTGGGCGTGCAGCAGTGAGTAGAAGCTGTTGATGTTCAAGCACTCGTCGCGCAGGCGGGAGTTGAACGACTCGACGTAGCCGTTGAGCCACGGCGAGCCGGGCGGGATGTACGACAAGCCGGTGCGGGTGCCGGCCCAGTCGGCGATCGCCTGGCTGATGAACTCGGGCCCGTTGTCGCTTCTGAGGACCGCGGGCGGTCCGTGCAGCTTAACGAGGTCGTCGAGATGGTCGGTGAGACGGTCGGCGGTGATGGAGCGTTCCACGAGGCCGCCGAGGCAGACCCGGGTGTGCTCGTCCACGATCGACGCGATTTTGATCGGACGCCCGGCCTCGTCGACGTCGAACTGGAAGTCGATGGCCCACACCACGTTCGGGGCGCACGCCTTGGGGGCGTCCGTGGTCGAGGAGCCGATGCGCTTACGGCGACGTCGCTGGGGCACGCGTAGGCCTTCCTCGCGCCATAGCCGCTGGATCTTCTTGTGGTTGACCTGCCAGCCCTCGCCGCGGGCGTCGTGGCACGCGCGCCGGTAGCCCCAGCGGGGGTGCTTCTTCGCGTAACCGCGCAGCCATTCACGCAAGGCGGCGTCGGGGTCGGCGACGGTATCGGCCTTGAGGGTGCGCCGGTAGGCGGACCTGGATAGCCCGGTCAGCCGGCACGCCATCCGCTCGCTCACCCGCATCTTCGCGATGAGGTGAGCGACAGCGGCGCGCCTCCTGCCCGGGCCTAGAAGTTTCCCTCTGCCAGCTCCTTCAGCGCCGCCTTCTCCAGCTCTGCTTCAGCGAGCAGACGCTTGAGGGTGGCGTTCTGCTTCTCGAGCTCCTTGAGGCGCTTGGCGTCGTCGGCCTTGAGCCCGCCGTACTGGTTGCGCCACCGGTAGTACGTCTGTTCCGACACGCCCAGCTCGCGGCACACCGCCGCGACGTCCGCGCCATCGGCCAGCATCCGGTCGGCCTGTCCGAGCTTGCGCACGACCTGCTCAGGCGTGTGCCGCTTCCTCGTGTTCGTCATGATGAGACCAGTCTTCCTGCCCGCAGCAGCGAGCATCAAGACGACTCACACAACGACTGGACCTACATCCCGGGGTCAGCCCACATTCATTCCGTCTGCCATCGACGGCAAGACGCTGATTCAAGCAGATTCAGCCCGCCCCCAAGTGGTCATCGACCCCCTTGACGACAAGGCTGAAGCGAAGACCCTTGACCTCCCTGCCCCCACGGACTCCGCGACATTCTCACGGCACATCTCATCGGGACACGGGGTCACGGTCGCCGAATGGACCGTTGATGGTCAGCCCACCGTGACCGTGCACAATCTCGACGACGACGCCGCGATCACCGCGGCCTTCCCGCTGTCAGATACCGCTGCCGCTGATTCCTGGCAAGTAGGTCGCACCATGGGCACCGGCATCATCGGTGACAAAGCGGTCAACCTCGCGGACGGAAGCCTAATCGCCGATGGCAACGGAACACCGTTCACGACCGCGCTCGGTCCCCTCGCCGTCACCGAGGCGAACGGACAACGCACCTACTTCGACGCAACATCCACTTACCCCGAACCCGATCAGGCACGCCTGCTCGGCTACACCGACAAGGGGCCTGCAATAGTTCGCAACCCCGACGGGTCCATCACAGCTCTTACCAACACGGAAGGAAAGTAAATGCACACCCCCAAGCATCGCGCCACGGCAGCAGCCGTGATCCTCGGCCTCGCGATCCCCGCCACAGCAGTCGCACCGGCCCTCGCTCACGAAGCCACGACTCAGCCACCAGCGACGACGAGACCTGTATCGCCCACGGTGGATACGTCCCCTGACAGTCGCCCGACCGCAACGACTCAGCCCGCCGAAGCACCGACCGCCGACCCGACAGTTCCAACGGCACCTGCTCCGTCGAAGACTCCTGATTCCCCCGTCGATGCCACTGTCCCAACCGCACCGGCAGACGACACACAAGCCGACGCGTCGTCCGAAGCCGAGGCCGACGGCCCAGACGACAACGCCGACGCTGGTGCTGCGACCGACGGCAACGATGACAATGATGCGACGGCGAACACCGATGATGACGCCGAGGCCGATGCGGATGCCGACGGGGAAGAACCAGACCCCACAGATCCTCCTGACCAGGACGGCTACGACCCGGCAGATCCTGGCGAGGAACCACCGACCGAACCCGGCGATCCGGAACACCCGAAAGAGACCGGCCACAAATACCCCAAGGACAACTCGGATGCGGTTGACCTCAAGCCCGCAATTCCCGAAGATCACTACGATCAGTCATCGTTGGCTCTCATCGATCCCACCACTGGCACTCCCACTCGACTCATCGTCCTCGATGTCGGCACGTTCACCATTCGCGGTGATGGCCAGATCAACTTCACCCCCTATGCGCCCTTCGACGGGTCCGTGACGATCAAGTACACAGTCCTCGACAATGACGGCAACTGGGTCGCCGGCCGGGTCACCATCACCGGGGGAGGAACCATCGACAACCCTGCCGATTCCAACGCGACCACCGACGACACCGGGTCATCAGAATCCAACGCCGCCGACACCGCGAACTCGGACACCGGTCGAGACGGGACCTCGCAGTCAGACGGCGACGATGACAAATCGGGCGATAACGGAACGTCAGAAGGAACCGCGAGTGGTGGCTCTTCACAGGCTGACTCGCATGGGTCCGATGACGACGACAGCACGCAGGCCAATGCCTCTAGCAATGATGGTGCCGACGGCACCGATCAAGACGCATCCGCTTCCGCAAACGGCCCGGGGAACGACGCTTCCGACTCCGACTCAGCAACGGACGACCCCGGCGACAGCAACGACGCCACAACCGACGCTGGCGGAACCGGCGCCAATGCTGGCTCCGGCGCAGACGGCCCGAACGACAACGCCGACGAGGGCCACGCCGATGACGGGGCTAACGACGGTGACGATGGCAAGACCAAGGCAGACGGAGGCAAAGAACCTGCTGACTCCAAAGACAAAGCCGAGGGCAATGCCGACGATTCCAACCTCGACAAGCCTGCACCGAATGACCCAGTCGACGTACCCGAGCTACCAACCGGTCCCGGCGATGACACCGAAACGCCACAGCAACCAGGTGATGACCTCGGACTGACCAACGAAGACGAACCCAACGACGAACCGTCCGAATCAGACAGCAGCGAACCTGCCCCGACTCCGTCATCAGACGATGACCGAACCGTCACCACCGACTCCGGCTCCCAGCCTGACTCGTCAGCGACCAGCTCACCCAATGGACTGGTCATCGGTCTCGTTATCGGCGGATTGGTCATTCTCACCGCAGCCGGCCTCGGCGTGATCGCCTTTAACCGTCGGACCAAGAAGTAGTCCGTAGCCTCACCTGCCACTGAAATGGAGGTTTCACCAGCATGATCGTTCGTAAGCTGATCCCCACACTCCTTGGGGCCGCTGTGGTCTTCGCTACGGCGATCATCCTGCTCATCGTCCTCGTGCTCGGACTGCTCACCGCCCCGAGCGAGGACGCTTCAGCAGCCGAGGAACCGACCTGCACACCGGGCGGCGGCAATTCCTCGGCTGTCGTCGTCCCCGACGAGTACCAAGACTACGTAGATGCCGCCGCCAAGGAATCAGGCCTCTCCGTTGGCATCATCGCCGCCCAACTCAAAGCCGAATCGAACTGGGACCCGAAAGCCGTCAGCCCCGTCGGAGCAAAGGGACTTGCCCAGTTCATGCCCGAAACGTGGAAAGAATTCGGTAATGGTGGCGATCCGTTCAACCCCAAGGACGCCATCGCCGCCCAGGGGCGATACATGAAGCACCTGAAGAACCTCGTCAAAGACCACGCCAAGGGCGACAAAAACCTGGTAGAGCTCACCCTGGCTGCGTACAACGCTGGCCCCGGCAAGGTGAAGGAACTCGACTACGACATGAACAAGATCAACAAGATCGAGGAAACCCGCAATTACGTCGAGAACATCACCAAGGCCGCCAAAGGCGACTACACCACCGACTGTGAAGATCCCGGCGATAGTGGAGCCGGAGGCGGCGGAGACATCCTCAAGACCGCGAAACACCTCGCCTGGGATAAACGAGTCCAACTGCCCCGTAGTACGGCCGCTCGCCACGGTGAGGAGGGACTGCTGAGGGTTTAGTTGACTTCACGACTGGATAAGTTCCAGGAAGGATGGAAGTCATGCCAAAGATCTACACCGATGAGTTGGGACTGCTGAGGGTTTAGTTGACTTCACGACTGGATAAGTTCCAGGAAGGATGGAAGTCATGCCAAAGATCTACACCGATGAGTTCAAGCAATCAGCTCTCGAGCTCCTGGGCGAGGGGATGACCCAGAAGCAGGTCTGCGCCGACCTCGGCATCTCGAAGTCAGCTCTCCAGGCCTGGGTCCGTGACTCCCGCCTGCGCGAGCACGGCCTCGAGCCCTCCCGTGATCCCGAGGAGTCACGCGCCCAGGCAGCAGCACTGAAGCGGATCAGGGAACTCGAGCGGGAGAACAAGATCCTCCGCGAGGCTGCAGCGTATCTCTCGCAAGCGAACTTGAAGCTCGGTGGTCATCACCCAAAATGATGTACCCGCTGGTCCTCGACCTTGCTGCCGCCGGGGTGCCGGTGGCAGTGGCCTGCCGGGTACTCGGCTTTACCAAGCAGGGTTTCTACAAGTGGTGCGCGAAACCTGTCTCTGACCGGGAACTCGAGGAGGCGCACTTGATCAATGCCGCCTACGACGTTCATACGGACGATCCTGAGTTCGGGCACCGGTTCATCGCTGATGAGCTCCAGGCGTGCGGATACAGCGCCTCTGAACGTCGTGTGTGGCGGCTGTGCTCGCAGCAGGAGCTGTTCTCCCACACGATCAAACGAGCCCGGAAGCACGGTAAGAAGCCCGGCCCGCCAGTGTGTGATGACCTCGTCGAACGCGACTTCACAGCAAAGGCAGTCAACGAGTTGTGGCTGACCGATATCACCGAGCATCACACCAGTGAGGGCAAGCTGTATATGTGCGCGGTCAAGGATGTGTTCAGCAACAGAATCGTCGGTTATGCCATCGATTCGAGGATGAAATCTCGTCTGGCTGTGGCGGCGATTGATGACGCTGTGGCTCGTCGTGGCGGACCGCGAGCCGTGGCAGGGTGTGTCGTTCACTCGGATCGCGGGTCGCAATTTCGCTCTCGTAAGTTCCAGCAGGTTCTACGGCGTTACGGGCTAGTCGGATCGATGGGTCGGGTCGGCGCTGCTGGTGATAATGCGGCGATGGAATCGTTCTTCGCTGTGTTGCAGAAGAACGTCCTCGACCGGGGCCGTTGGGACACGCGAGCGAGGTTGCGGACATCGATCGTCCACTGGGTCGAGCGGACCTACCACCGGAAGCGTCGGCAACGGCGTTTGGGTAAACTGACTCCGGTTGAATACGAGCTTGTTCACCACAAGGCCGTCGCTCTGGCGGCATAAACCCCGGAGTCAACTAAACCGTCAGCAGTCCCCTCCTGCCGTGGCTCCGCCTTGCGTGCGCGCCATCTCAAGAGCATCGACGACCAGGCTGGCGCGCATGCGCTCGGCGATCTGCCAGCCGATGACCATGCGCGTAGCCAAATCGATCACCGTGGCCAGATACAACCAGCCTTGGCCGGTGCGCAGGTAGGTGATGTCGCCGACCAGCGCCTGCCCCGGCGCATAAGAGTCCGGGTCGAAGTCGCGTTCCAGCCGATCGGTGAAAACCTGGGCCTGCTCATCGACGACGGTAGTGCGCTTGTCGGCGCGCTTCTGGATCGCAGCCAGCCCCAGTTCGCGCATCAGATCGGCCACCAGTCCCACAGAGCAGGGGAACTCGTTGTCGTTGAGCTCGGCCGCGATCCGCCGGCATCCCGCAGTCCCGCGCTGCTGTGCGAAGACCCGTACGATCTCGCTCTTCAGCGCCTCGCGACGCGCCTGCGTCGCCGTGAGGGTCCCGACTCGAGCCCGCCACGCGTAGAACGACGACCGGGCCACGCCCAGCTTCTGACACATCCAGCTGATCGGATAGTTTCCCTTCTCCGCCTCGATCAGGGCTGACTTCTCATTCAGTCCTGCTCCCTGGCGAAGAAGGCCGCGGCTTTTTTCAAGAACTCGTTCTCCATCCGCAGCCGCCGGACCTCGTCTTCCAACTCAGCCAGCCGAGCGTGATCGGCCGGCTTCAACTCTTGAACCGGTTCCGGGATGTCCTGCCGGTAACGCTTGACCCAATTGCCCAAAGTCCCCGGATTGACCTGCAGCTCGCCGGCCACCTCGACGATCGGCCGATCGTTCTGCACGACCAGCTGGACCGCCTCAGCCTTGAACTGCGGGCTGAACTTCCGCCGTGATGCACTTGCCATGCTCTTGATCCTCTCCCATCAAGAGGAACTGTCCAAGAACCTTGATACACCCCAGGGATGTCGCGCGCGGCGGCGGCCGCGACCCGATAGTCGGCGGTGACGTCGCTGACGCCGATGAGTTCCATGTCGTCCTGGGCCAGGACGGCGTCGGCGACGCGTTTGCCGATGACCCCGTATCCATTCACCGCGACTTTGATCTTGGTGTCCATGCTCATTCCTTTCGAGGTGGTGCGCGTGTCCCACGGTGGGCTCGTCGCCCGCGGGTCAGAGTTCGTCGAGCATCGTCTTCATCTCCTGAATCTCCGCCTCCTGGTCTTCGATGACCTGCTCGGCCAGCGCTATCGCCTGCGGGTTCTGCCCGTCGGACACCTGCTGTTCGGCCATCTCTACGGCGCCCTCGTGATGTCTGGTCATCTGCTCCAGGTACAGCTTCGCGGCCTCGGTGCCGGTGGCGTCTTCGAGCTGCTGCATGTCGTCCTCGCTCATCATCCCGCTCATGCCGCCGTGACCGCCGTGACCGCCCGAGTCACCCATGTCGCCCATGGGTTCCTGGCCCCAGGCTTCGAGCATGGCGTTCATCCGGTCAATCTCGGGCCCCTGCGCGTCGATGACTCCCTGGGCGAAGTCAGCGACGTTCTGCGGGATGTCGTCCTTGGCCAGCAGGGTCTCGCTCATCTCGACGGCCTGCTGATGGTGCGGGATCATCATCTGCGCGAACATGACGTCGGCATCGTTGTGCTCCTCGGAGATCTCCTCACCGGAGCCTGCGGTGTCGGTGGCGACCGAGGTCGCAGGGGCCGGATCTTCCCCTGTGCTACCGGGGTCGGCGTTTCCGGTGCAAGCCGAGAGGATCAGCGTGCCGGCGACGGCTGCCGCAACTGCCAGTGGTGTGCGCTTCATGATGTGACCTTTCCTTGGGGGTGGACGGTTTCTGGTCGGGACGTCTCAGTCGGGGTTGGTGCCAGCCATGCCGGGTTGAGTTCGGTGCGGCGCAGCAGCTGTGCATTGAGGGCGACGACGATCGTCGACAGCGACATCAGGATCGCGCCGACGGCCGGGGAGAGCACGAGCCCGATGGGGGCCAGGACTCCGGCGGCCAGCGGGACGGCGAGGACGTTGTAGCCGGTCGCCCAGGCCAGGTTCTGGATCATCTTGCGGTAGCTGGCCCGGGACAGGTCGATCATCGACAGCACTGCCCGTGGATCGTTGCCGGCCAGTACGACCCCGGCCGATTCCATAGCCACGTCGGTGCCCGCCCCGATGGCGATGCCGACATCTGCACGGGCAAGGGCGGGGGCGTCGTTGACGCCGTCGCCGACCATCGCCACCGACAGTCCCCTGTTCTGCAGGTCGATGACGGCGGAGTCCTTGTCCTGCGGGAGCACTTCGGCGAAGACCTCGTCGATGCCGAGGTCGCGGCCGACGGCGTCGGCGACCTGCTGCGCGTCACCGGTGATGAGCGCGACCTTGACGCCGCGTTCCTGCAGGGCGTGGACCGCGGCCCGGGATTCCGGCCGCACACGGTCCTCCAGCGCGACCGCGCCGATAATGGTCCGGTCCTGGACGATGTGCAGGACGCTGGCACCGCGCTGCGTCCATTCCTCGACATCGGCTGCGATCTCGGCTGGTGATTCCAATCCGTAGTCGCGCAGCATGTTGGGCCCGCCGACGGTGATCTCGGAACCATCGACCATGGCGCGGACCCCGCGACCGGCGGCGGCGGTGAACTCGCGTGCCTGCAGACGAGTCGAGGCCGCTTCCGGGTCCTCGGCTGCCGCTGCGGTGATCGCCCGTGCCACCGGGTGTTCGCTGTTGGCCTCGGCGGCAGCTGCCAGCGCCAGCACCCGCCCGGCGGTGGTGCCGGTGACATGGGTGATCCCGGTGACCGCATGCGCGCCCTGCGTGAGAGTGCCGGTCTTGTCGAACAGCACGACGTCGATCGAGCGCATCCGCTCCAGCGCGAGCCGGTTCTTGATGAGCACGCCCGACCGGGCGGCCTTCTCCGTTGAGATGGCGATCACCAGCGGAATCGCCAGGCCGAGCGCGTGCGGGCAGGCGATGACGAGCACCGTCACCGTGCGGATCACCGCTTGGTCGGGGAAGCCGAGCAGCAGCCAGACGGCGAAGGTGATGATGCCCGCGACCAGCGCGAACCAGAACAGCAGCGCCGCGGCGCGATCAGCCAGCGCCTGCGCCCGCGACGAGGACGCCTGGGCTTCGGCGACCATCCGCTGGATGCCTGCCAGGGCGGTGTCCCCGCCGGTGGCCTCCACCCTCACACGTACCGCGTTGTCGGTGGCGACGGTGCCGGCGACCACCGTGTCGCCGAGCTCGCGGGCGACGGGCTTCGATTCGCCGGTGATCATGGACTCGTCGAACTCGGCGCGCCCGTCGATGATGCGTCCGTCGGCCGGAACCCGGGACCCGGACCGGACCAGGACGGTGTCGCCGATGCGCAGCTGGGCGATCGGGACGGTGATGATGCCCAGATCGGTGACCTTTTCGGCTTCGTCGGGCAGCAGTTCGGCCAGCGCGTCGAGCGCGCCGGATGCCGCACCGAGTGCACGCATCTCCATCCAGTGGCCCAGCAGCATGATGGTGACCAGCAGTGCCAGCTCCCACCAGAAGTCGAGCATGAAGTCGCCGATGCCCAAGCTGGTGATCCAGGAGGCGACGAAGGCCACGGTGATGGCCATCGCGATCAGCAGCATCATCCCCGGCTGCCGCGATTTCAGCTCATTGAGCCCGCCCTTGAGGAAGGGCATGCCGCCGTAGACGTAGATGACCGTGCCCAGCACCGGGGCGATCCAAGCCGAGCCGAAGAACTCGGGCACCTGATAGCCGAGCAGGTCGGCGACCATGTGGCTGAAGATGACGACCGGCACCGACAGGATCAGACTGACCCAGAACCGGTTCCGGAACATCGCAACACTGTGCCCGGCGTGCTCCCCATGGCCTGAATGCTCGTCATGGTCGTGCCCGGCATGACCACCGTGGGCCGGTGCCGGGCGTTCATCGAGGGCGGAGTGCCGGTGTCCCTGCGGCATCGCCTGTCCGTGGCTGCCCGCGTCGAGGTGATCGTCGTGGTGCTGGTGGTGGTGCTCCGGATTGCTCATCGTTGTCCTTCACAGTCGGGGATGGGTAGCCGATCAGGCTTCTGCTGCGGGGTAACCGGCCGCGGAAAGCGCCGATTGCAGCGCCGCAGAGTCCACCGGTGCGCTGCTGTTCACCGTGACAGTGGACTGGCCGTGGGGCACCAGCGTGACGTCCACCTGGGCGTTCGCATCCAGTGTTTGCACGACGTTGGTTACCCGCGAGGCGCAGCCCTGGCAGGTCAGCCCCTCCACTGCGAGCGTGACCGTGGAGACCGGCTCAGCACTGCTGCCGGTTGCGTTTGCAGTGGCGGTGTCGGCTGGTGCGCAGCAGGCACATCCTGCCGATGCGAGGGGCAGCTGGCGGGAGGATGCGGTCATGATGTGCTCCTGACTAGTGGGCTCGGAGAGGTGGAGAGAGCCTCCAACAACCCCGACTATACCCCCGGGGGGTATGTAAGTAAAGGTGCTTGTTCTCACGGGTAGGCCTTTCCAGGGGTGCGGGGCAGTTCGATGGTGAACTCGGAGCCGTGTCCGGGGCCGGCGGAGGAGGCGGTGAGGGTGCCGCCGTGAGCTGCGATGAGGGCGAGGGAGATCGTCAGGCCGATGCCGGAGCCGCCGTGGTCGCGGTCGCGGGCGGTGTCGCCGCGGTAGAAGCGTTCGAAGATGTGGGTGAGCTGGTCGGCGGTCATGCCGTCGCCGGTGTCGGTGACGCGGATGAGCACGGTGTCGCTGGTGCCGGTGGCGGTGAGGGAGACGGTTCCCTTCGGTGGGGTGTGGCGCAGGGCGTTCGACAGGAGGTTGTCGAGGACTTGTGCCAGCCGTTGCCGGTCGGCGATCAGGACGTCGGCGTCGGCCGCGGTGGTGAGCGTCACTCCCTTGGCCGCATAGTTCTCCCGGACTGCGGCGGCGCAAGTTTCGAGCAGGTCGGCTAGGGGCAGGGGGGCCGGGTCGAGGTCGATCCGGCCCTCCTCGGCGCGGGAGACATCGTCGATGTCTTCGACGAGGCGTGTCAGGCGTGCCAGCTGTTCGGCCATCACGGCGTCGGTGGTGGGGTTCCACTCGACGACCTCGTCCTGCAGCCCCTCGAGGTAGACGGAGAGGACCGAGACCGGGGTGCTCATCTCGTGGGCGAGGTCGGACAGGATGCGCTGCCGCGTTTCCTCGGTGCGTGTCAGCTGGTCGGCCATCATGTTGAACGCCCGGGCCAGGGAATCGAGCTCGACGCCGGCGCCGAGCACCGGAACGCGCACGTCGTAGTTGCCATGGGCAACTTCGGCTGCCGCAGCGGTGAGCTGTTCCAGCGGGGTGCGGATCGTGCGGGAGAGCAGGAAGCTGGCCAGGAGCGCGCAGGCCAGACCGGTGCCCAGGGCTACTGCCAGAGTGATCAGGTTCGCGTCGCGGTAGGCCTGTTCGACATGGAACAGTTCCGGGGATCCTCCCGGGATGCCGGCCAGCTCCAGGTGTTCGTGGAACAGCGGGGGCCCGGCCAGGGTGGCGACTGCCACCGCTCCGAGCAGGCTTGCCGCCACCACGATCAGCTGGGTGGCGAACAGGCGGGCGGCCAAGCCGGAGTTGCGCAGTCTCATCGGGGCACCATTCGGTATCCGACGCCGCGGACGGTCTCGATGAGGCCGCCACCGTCGGGCTCCTCGCCGAGCTTGCGCCGCAGATGGCCGATGTGGACATCGACGATCCGTTCGTCGCCGACCCACGACGTGTCCCAGACGGCGTCGATGAGCTGCCGGCGGGAGAGCGCGCGGTTGGGTGCTGCAGACAAGGCGACCAGCAGGTTGAACTCGGTGCGCGTCAGGGGAAGCACCGCGTCAGCCCGCCGGATCTCGTGGCCGGCGAGGTCGATGGTGAGATCACCGACGACGCGGACGGAATCCTGGGGTGGGTTTCCGGTGCGGGGACGCCTGAGCACGGCGTGGACTCGGGCGACCAGTTCCCGGACGCTGAAGGGTTTGGTGATGTAGTCATCTGCGCCGGCGGCAAGCCCCAGGAGCTTGTCCTTCTCGCTCCCCCGGGCGGTCAGGATCAGCACGTAGCACTCCGACATCGCCCGCACGCGACGGCAGACCTCGATTCCGTCGAGCCCGGGCAGTCCGAGGTCGAGGATCAGCACGTCCGGCTCCTCGGCCCTGACGCTGTCGAGCGCCTGGACTCCGGTGTGTGCCTGCTCAACGTGGAAGCCGTCTCGGCTCAGATAGGTCGCCACCATCTGCGCCAAAGGCTTTTCATCCTCGGCAACGACGATGCGTCCGCCAGAGTGGTGGTCGGTTCGTTCAGCCCGCATGTACCCAGTCTGTCCCCAGCGCTGGCGGCACACAGCCCTCAGCGCCCGCTGCGGCCGGAATCTTCGTCAAACCTTCAAATGCCCGGGTCTGTCCCGCGCTCGGGGGGTCTGGTGATGTCGATGCTCGTGGCGGCCTCGGCCGGGCAGGTGCGCTCGATCTGCAGCGTGGAGAAGTAGATGTCGAACCGGTCGGTGAGCAAATCGGTCGCCTGTTCCAGCACGGCCTCATGCTGGGCCGGGTTGACCACGTGCAGGTGCGCGGAGAAGACGGTGCGCCCTGAGGTGATGGTCCAGGCGTGCACGTGGTGGACGTCCTCAACCCCGTCGATCTCCTCCAGCGCGGTGATCGCTGCCGGCAGGTCGAGGTGTTCAGGGGTGCCCTGGAGCAGGATTCTCAGGGCTGACCGGATGATGGTCCACGATGCCAACAGCAGCACCACGCCGAAGACCATGCCCAGCAGCGGGTCGATCGCGAGGAAGCCTGTCAGTCGGATGACCACCGCGGAGATGATGATGATGAGGCTGCCGACGAAGGTCTGCAGGATGTGCCAGAACGCGCCCTTGATGTTCAGGTTCGTCTTCTGACGTTGGTAGAGCAACCAGAACGCGATGAGCTCGGTGACAATGCCACCGGTGGCCACCCAGAGCATCACCGTGGTGGGCAGCTCGATCGGATCGGCCAGCCGCATGGCACCCATGTAGAACACGTAGGCGGCCATGAGGGCGAGGAAGAGTCCGTTGAACAGCGCCCCGATGATCTCCGCGCGGGCCCACCCAAAAGTCTCCTGCGCAGTGGCGGGGCGTTGGCTCAGACGCTGGGCGACCAGCGCGATCAGCACCCCGCCGACAGCCGAGAACGTGTGGAAGGCATCGGAGATCACCGCGACCGACCCGGACCACAGCCCGATGACTAGCTCGATGACGAAATACACTCCCGTCAGCCACCCGGAGATCCGGAGGGCTTTGCGGTCTCCGTCGACTGGCAGATGTCCGCTGTGTTCGCTCATCCTGGCCTCCGCGTTGACCTGTCAGGGGAATTGAACTTCCGGGGAGACAGCGCACGGCATCGTCGGGCCGCACGCTAATCCGAATGTAACCCACCTCAACTCGACGGGGCTGTCACCAGGGCAATCTTCGTCAAATCTTCAAGAAGCCTGGTCCTTTCACCATCGGCAGCTCGACCAGAATGGAGGGAATCGTTTTCCTGCGAGTCGAAGAAGAAGGATGCTCTCACCTCTGTCGCGTCGTTCGATGATCCGCCGGTCAGGCTCGTTGACCGTCCTCCTCGCGCTCGGTCTGGCCGGGTGCGGCAGCGATCCCGACGAGTTGGCCGACCAGGTGCCGAAGGTCACTGAGCAGGGCTACATCTCCGGGGCCGGCGTCATCACCCAACTCCCCATCGGTGAGCGGGGTGAGCCGATCGAGTTGGCCGGCGAGTACACCGACGGCACCGCCTTCGCCCTTGCCGACTGGCGTGGGGCCCCGGTGGTGCTCAACCTCTGGTACGCGGCCTGCCCCCCGTGCCGCAAGGAAGCACCGGCGTTGCAGGCCAACTACGAGCGGTACCAAGCCGACGGCGTGAAGTTCTTGGGCATCAATGTTCGCGATGAGGCACCGGCCGCCGACGCGTTCGCCAGGACGTTCGATCTGACGTTTCCGTCCATGCTCGATCAGGACGGCCTCGGGGTCGCGGCGCTCGGTTCGGTGCTGCCCGCGCAGGCGGTCCCGTCCACCGTCGTCCTGGACGCTCAGGGCAGGGCGGCGGCGCGGGTGATGGGAGCTGTGGACGCGTCGACCCTTAAAGCGTTGATTGGTGACGTGCTGGAGGAGTCGGCATGACACTCACAGCCTTCATCGGTGAGACCTTTTCGCAGACCGCCCTGTCCGGTCCGATGCTGCTGGCGATCCCGGTGGCCATCCTGGCCGGGGCGGTGTCGTTCTTCTCCCCGTGCGTCCTGCCGCTGGTCCCCGGCTACGTCGGCTACGTCACCGGGTTGGGCGCCGCCGCCTTGACCGACCGGAAGATCAGCCGGGTCGTCATCGGGGTCTCTCTGTTCATTGTCGGCTTCGCCGCGGTCTTCGTGTCGATGGGCCTGGCGTTCAGTCTCGCCGGTGTCTTGCTCAGCCAGTGGGCCGATGTCCTCAACCGCGTGATGGGCGTGGTCGTCATCATCGCCGGCATCGTGTTCATGGGCGGGATCGGCATGTTCCAGAGCACCGCCCGCATCTCCAAGCGTCCACCGGCCGGGCTGTGGGGTGCCCCCGCCCTGGGTGCCACCTTCGCGTTCAGTTGGGCCCCGTGCATGGGTCCCACACTCGCGGCGGTGCTGGCGCTGTCGACCAGCTTCGGGGTAACCGGCACCGACGGCATCTGGCGCGGTGCCATGCTGACGCTGATGTACTGCCTCGGGCTGGGAGTGCCGTTCATCGTCGTGGCCGTGCTCATCGTCAAGGGCACCGGCAGGCTACAGTGGGCCAGAGACCACCACCTGCTGATAAGCCGGATCGGCGGGGCGATGCTCATCATCATCGGCGTGCTGCTCGTCAGCGGCGTCTGGACCCAGTGGGTCAACAGCCTGCAAGGCATGATCGGCGGCTTCGAAACCATCATCTGACACACCCCAGACCATTCAGTGAGACCACGCGTGGGCAGTCGTCACGCCTGCGCATGCTGACCCTCGGGCACCGGCCCGAACGACAAGGAGATGAACGTGAAACGAGTAGCGATCGCTGCAGCGACACTCTCGCTGGTGCTGGCAGGATGCGCGCCGGCAGCAGACTCCGAACCATCACCAAGCACCGACTCGCAGGCTGAGTTCCTTAACACTTACGACCTCGACGACATGGATGCCGTCGAGATCATCGATCATCTGGACCGGCTCGAGACAGCCGAAAGACCAGCAGACCTGATCGCATCGGTCTATCCCGATGAGCTGGTGCTGACCGACAACAGGCAGGAAGTGGTCCTGGACCTGCCGCAGAACCTGTCGTATCTGTCGATCGCCCCGTACGTCGAGCAGACACATGACTGCTTCTATCACAGCCTGACCACTTGCCAGGGTGAGCTCAGCAACGCAGCCGTCGACGTCGAAATCACCGACAGCACTACTGGGGACGTCGTGGTCGACGAGCAGGCGACCACCTTCGACAACGGGTTCGTCGGCTTCTGGGTGCCCAGCGACATCGACGGCACCATTGAGATCAGCTACGACGGCCGGACAGGCACCTCGGACTTCACCACCACCGACGAAGGCGCCTCCTGCATCACCGACCTGCAACTCGTCTAACACCCGGTGGGCGAAGCGATTCCCGCAGCAGGCCCGGATGCCGGGACAATGAGGCGTATGGCTTCTGCAGATGTCGCTCTTCCAGATGGTTATCGCCACACGCTGGAGGTGTCAAGCCTTGGGTTTGGTAGAGGCTTCTTTTCTTGGTTTCCTATGCGGCCACGCCTGTAGTGGTCTGCTGTTTGATCCAATCAGAATGCGCCTCGATCGGCGGTCGGTAGTGCAGCGCCGAATGCAGTCGGACGTGGTTGTACCAAGCCACCCACTTCGACGTCTCGGCCATTACTTCGATCACTCCCGACCACTCCCGCCGGTCGATCAGTTCGGCCTTGTACACCGAGTTCAGCGCCTCGGCCATCGCGTTATCGAAGGAATCGCCCCGCGAACCCACCGATGCCACAATCGCAGACTCCGCCAGCGTTTCGCCATAGCGAATCGAGCGGAACTGGACTCCGCGATCCGAGTGGTGCACGAGCCCGGATACATCGTGCCCGGCCCGGTACTTCGCCGCCAGAGCCATCGTGAGCGCGTCCCGGGCCAGGGATTCACGCATATGGTTCGTCACCTGCCAGCCGACGATCTCGCGATGGAACACATCGAGGATGAACGTCGTGTACACCCACCCCGAGCGCGTCGGCACATAGGTGATATCGGCCACCCATAAGCAGTTCGGTGCAGACGCGGTGAACTCCCGCTCGACGAGGTCCTCCGGGCACTCCTCGGCTCTGGCCGATGCCGTCTTGGGACGTTTGCGTTTGCGCCGCACCCCATCGATGCCCAGTCGGCGCATCAAGCGCTCGACCGTGCAGCGGGCCACCGGCCCGAACCGGTCGGCGTGATCACGGTTGATCGCTTTCCACATCTTGCGCACTCCATAGCAGGAGTAGTTCGCTTCGTCGATGTCCTGGATGACGACCATGAGATCGCAGTCCCGAATAGCCCGGGCCGAGGGCCGGCGCAGTTTGTACGCGTAGTACGAGCTCACAGCGATCCGTGCAGCAGTCCCGCGCAGGACCCGCACGATCGGCTCGACTCCGAACTCGTCACGATTCTCGTCGATGAAGTCGACGATCACCTTGATGGGCGGTCGAGCTCCGCCGCGAAGAAAGCCGATGCTCTGCGCAGGATCTCGTTTGCTCGCCTGGCTTCGGCCAGCTCCGCCCGCAAGCGTCGGTTCTCCGATTCCAGATCCACAGACTCCGACGGTGTGATCCTGCCGGATTCCTTGTGCTTCCGCACCCACACGCGCAAGGTCTCCTTACTCAACCCGAGCTCTTTCGCGACCCGAGTAATCGAGCCGTTGGCAGTCGCGGGATCGGCCTGAGCGTGAATGACGAGCTCTACTGCACGAGCCCTGAGCTCGTCGGTGTACTTCACTGGCATGAGAGAAACTCCTTCGTCCAATCTCCCTGCCTCTATCATCCCCGGGGCGATTCAGGCTGAGCATCCCCGGCCTCCATGCCGACGCGCTGAGCTGGGCCGCCGAGGCAAAGAAGATGGGCCAGGCTGAACCCTCGACCAAGGGCGGACCCTTGGCCGCGAGTTCAAACCTGACCCGTTTGGGGTCACTGCGTAGCACGTTCAGCAACTTTCCCCGTCGGACGACAACGCTGGTTGAGCGTTGGAATCGGGGAGTCTACGGAGGTGCGAGGCGGGCATCGACGCTGCCAGTGCAGACGGATCGAGGGCCGCTGGTGCGGAGGATCGGGTCGGCTCAAACTTTTCTGACTCCTGCCGAGGTCGATCGACTCGTCGCGGACTACGACGCAGGTCTGAGCGTTCGTGGATTGGCGAAGAAGTACGGCATTCATCGAGGCACTGTCTCCGCGCACCTGCGCCGCCGCAACGTTGCGCTACATCGTCCGGGACTCGGTGTGGACGACCGGGCCGAAGCTGTTCGTCTGTTCCGGGCTGGGGTATCGATGCGGGCGATCGCTCGAAGGCTCGGGGTGGGCCGGAGCCCGGTTCGGGCGGCTCTGGACGAGGCAGGCGTGCTCGTGAGCGAGCAGCCCACGTCCGAGGCCGTCAGCGAACCGGGCGGTCAAGATGCTGACCTGGAGGCTGTCTCATAGCGTCCAGGTGCCCTTCACCTGTCCTGGTCACACGAATTCGCCCCCGCCATCTGAGGCGGGGGCGAATCTTATGATCGGCCGGTTTGTCAGTCCTGCGGGACTGCTGACGGTTTAGTTGACTCCGGGGTTTATGCCGCCAGAGCGACGGCCTTGTGGTGAACAAGCTCGTATTCAACCGGAGTCAGTTTACCCAAACGCCGTTGCCGACGCTTCCGGTGGTAGGTCCGCTCGACCCAGTGGACGATCGATGTCCGCAACCTCGCTCGCGTGTCCCAACGGCCCCGGTCGAGGACGTTCTTCTGCAACACAGCGAAGAACGATTCCATCGCCGCATTATCACCAGCAGCGCCGACCCGACCCATCGATCCGACTAGCCCGTAACGCCGTAGAACCTGCTGGAACTTACGAGAGCGAAATTGCGACCCGCGATCCGAGTGAACGACACACCCTGCCACGGCTCGCGGTCCGCCACGACGAGCCACAGCGTCATCAATCGCCGCCACAGCCAGACGAGATTTCATCCTCGAATCGATGGCATAACCGACGATTCTGTTGCTGAACACATCCTTGACCGCGCACATATACAGCTTGCCCTCACTGGTGTGATGCTCGGTGATATCGGTCAGCCACAACTCGTTGACTGCCTTTGCTGTGAAGTCGCGTTCGACGAGGTCATCACACACTGGCGGGCCGGGCTTCTTACCGTGCTTCCGGGCTCGTTTGATCGTGTGGGAGAACAGCTCCTGCTGCGAGCACAGCCGCCACACACGACGTTCAGAGGCGCTGTATCCGCACGCCTGGAGCTCATCAGCGATGAACCGGTGCCCGAACTCAGGATCGTCCGTATGAACGTCGTAGGCGGCATTGATCAAGTGCGCCTCCTCGAGTTCCCGGTCAGAGACAGGTTTCGCGCACCACTTGTAGAAACCCTGCTTGGTAAAGCCGAGTACCCGGCAGGCCACTGCCACCGGCACCCCGGCGGCAGCAAGGTCGAGGACCAGCGGGTACATCATTTTGGGTGATGACCACCGAGCTTCAAGTTCGCTTGCGAGAGATACGCTGCAGCCTCGCGGAGGATCTTGTTCTCCCGCTCGAGTTCCCTGATCCGCTTCAGTGCTGCTGCCTGGGCGCGTGACTCCTCGGGATCACGGGAGGGCTCGAGGCCGTGCTCGCGCAGGCGGGAGTCACGGACCCAGGCCTGGAGAGCTGACTTCGAGATGCCGAGGTCGGCGCAGACCTGCTTCTGGGTCATCCCCTCGCCCAGGAGCTCGAGAGCTGATTGCTTGAACTCATCGGTGTAGATCTTTGGCATGACTTCCATCCTTCCTGGAACTTATCCAGTCGTGAAGTCAACTAAACCCTCAGCAGTCCCGGACGCAGCAAAACCGGAATACGTCAAAGCCTCACAAAAGTACAACAAATCAGTCACCACAGCCTTCTTCACCGACTGCGGAGTCTACGTCGCCACCGTCATGCGAGCGTCTGGGGCGGATAAGAAATTCCCACTGCGCGGCACCACCGACGTCCAGCTTCCCTACCTGAAACAGTCGGACAAGTACAAGACGTTCAAGCCGAAGTCCGAGGGCGACCTCAAGGCCGGTGACATCATGATCACCCCTGGCCACATCTACATCTACAGCGGCAAGCGACGCAGTGGACCAGCAAACACCTCACTAGCCGCCAGCCTCTACACTCGCCCTCCCAGTGGGCAGGACACCTACGGCTTCGGCTCCTACACCGCCGCCCGACTGGTCAAAGGATAATCATGAACTACAAGCACTCACTCACCATCATCATTACCATCTTCGCCGTCGTCGCCCTCGTCGTCGCCGGAGCGGTCTGGTACTTCATGTCCAAACCCACCAAGGTACTCGTCACCATCACCTCACAGCCGCACACCGTGGAGATCACCATCAACGGTGAGTCGTTCGGCACACGCAAATCAGGCAAGACCTTCCCCGTCGAAACCAAGGAAGACTCTCTGAGCATCACCGCATCCGCTGACGGGTTCGCTGATGACACCATCGTCGAATCGATCAATGGAAAGCAGGTCAGTTCGTTCATCGGCCTAGTGCCTCAAACCGATGAAGCCGAGAAGACACTCCGAGAAGAAGGAGACCTCGACCAGCAGGAGGACGCCACCGAGAAGTACCTCCGCGAATCGGAAAAACTTCGCGCAGACTGGCCGATCCTCGACGAACTGCCACGCGAGACTATGACGTACCGCGCCTACCAGGGAGAATCCGAGGACGGTGACCACGACTTCGGCATCCACCTCTTCCTCTACCCCGACAACGCCGATCAGGGCCGCGACGACTTCTACCGATGGCTCAAGTCCATCAACGAAGATCCACACGACTACGAAATCGTCGAAGAGATGGACACCGGACCGAAGAAGGCTGTCGTTCCACCGCTGCCGACTCGAGATGAAGTCGAAGCGCTGTCTCGTGACGACATCACCGACCCGAAAACAATCAAGAGTGACAACCTCGAATCAGACGCCGCGGCACTGCAATTCGCCACCGCGACGACCACCTGGCACGCAAGCAAAGACACCCCGCATTCTGGGTTCAACCGCACGCACCAACTAATGTCGAAGTCACTCGCTGACTCCATCACCGAGCCAGAACGCCCGACCTATACCCCCAAGTGGTTTGAAGCCGCTGACAACGATGCCGAATCGTACTCGTGGCCCATCGACATCTACGAAGGCACAGGATCCAACTCCTTCGAAGTCGAAGTCTGCTGGGCCTGGGTGTCTGAAACGCACGAACCCGTCATCGAAGGACCACGCAAATACTCCATCACCATGGGAGACGACGATGGACGCCCTGTAGTCACCGGCTACGAGTTCGAGGACCCCAGCAACTTCGTCGCCTCCGACACGGACCAGTGCCTGTCCAACGACTAATCGTCCGAATGTGCAGTGATCAACACACGACTGCCTGCGATACGAAACCCGTGCACAGACTTCCGAGACCAGGAGAAGAACAATGAGTGGGTTCACCACATTCGCCGGAGCCGAGAACCACGCCTTGCGCATCCTCGTCCTCGATGGGATCCGCGACTTCGAAGTCCAAGTACGCAACGATCCTCGGATGATGGACCACATCGCTGACAGCGATATGTCGCTCGACGACTACAGAGCAATCCACGACCGAATCGCAACTAAACTGCTCAATAACGAGGAATTCGACCACCGTCTCTTCGACGGCGACGAAACCCAGTTCGTCGTCGCTCTCGCCGAAGACGGAGCAGGTACCACGTCCTACCAGAACACCGACGCAGGCCAAGCCGCTCGAATCCGAGACGAACAGATCATCGAAAAGGCCAAAGCTATGGATCAAGAACGCCGCACCACCGACTCAAACCCGGCCCCTGCCCCCACAGCGGATCCGCTATCCGAACGCACGTACAACCGTGCGACGCTGGCCGCCGCCGGCCACCACCTCGAAACTGGAGACTGGGATGCCCATCGAAAGCTTGCTCAGATCGCAGTCAAGAGTGGCTACGCCGCTGAAGTGACGCAAGAGTACTTCAACGACGCTGGTACTGATACGCCCCTGGAGCACAAGATCGAGATCCTCGACCCTGGCGAGGCTGCCCCTTGTGCGACCCCCGGCCTCCGTCTCGAAGAAGAAAGTGTCCTCGGCTCAACTATTTCAGTCGAACAATTCACCCCAGAGACTCCGCATGGATTCTTCGGGCCCGTCACTCCACTCGAAGACGCTCCGACCGACCCCGAAGGGCCAGGCAACCCCGTCGCCTCCGACGCGCACCTCAGCGCACTATCCGCTCAGCCGCCTCACCCACCGGCGCGCAGCACAGGTCCCAGCCTGACCTGATCGCACTACAGCACTCTCTATCGGCACACTTCCACCAGCCTGGAGCATCATTAATGCTTCTGGCTGGTATTATTGATGTCATGAGCTATCAAGTGGTTGCCGCGCTTAGTCCCGTGGCCTACGACTACAACGGGTTCGTGACCTCTCGGCAGGCCCACGACGTAGGGGTGTCGAATACGCAGCTGAAGTCGATGGCTGACGCTGGAGTCCTGGAGCGAGTTGAACATGGAATCTACCGGTTCGAAGCTGCCCCTGGGCAGCTCTCCGATCCGACGTTCTGGCGGTGGCTCGCCGTCAGCCAGGGCGACCGTCACGGAAGCGACGGTGTACCACCGGTCATTGTGGCGGGAGAGAATGCCGCTGAGCTCCACGACATCGGTGACTTCTGGCCTCGCGGCTTTGACTTCATCGTCACTGCCCGTCGGTTCACTCGAATCGATGACGTGCGGCTTCGGAGGCGGACAGTCGAGCCGATTGATGTCGACTATGTTGACTCGATTCCGGTCCTGACTATCGAGGCCACCCTGGCGGATCTGGCGGGACCAGATCAAGGTGCAGATCTGTCACTGATTGGGGATGCCTACAGGGATGCCCGTCGACTGGGGAGGATTGTGAGGCCTGAGCGTCTGGTGGCTCTTCTTGGGCGACATGCCCACATTCATGGATTCTCCCGAGGCGACGGAGCGGCACTCCTCGACTACATCGGGCCGAACGCCGATAGAGTCGCCGCATGACAGATTCCGGCTACTCGACCTGGACGGCCACCGACAAGGCGATCAAAGCAGCGGCGAGGACAATTTCGAAAGAGCAAGGACGAGACTTTCACGCCCTCATTCGCGGCGCCTACTTCGACCGGTTCCTCTCTCGCGTGTTCGATGAATCGCAGGGAAACCGCTGGGTGCTCAAAGGTGGTTCTGGCATGCTCGCCCGAGTCCCCGACACTAGAGCCACCAAAGACGTGGATCTCACTACCTCGGCCATGTCGATCGACGATGCCGAACGAGCACTGATCGAAGCCGCGTTCAACGACATCGGCGACCATGCAGTGATCCACCACCGCGACAGTCGCCCCATCGTCGAACGTGACGTGCAACCCGATGTCACAGGGCGACGAATCACATTCGAGATGCGTGATGCTCAGACGTTGAAGCTCATCCACACGATTCCTGTTGACTTGGTCGTCGAGGACGGTCTGATCGGCAGGACGGAAGTGATTGATCCAGCCTCCAGAGTCATGCCATCAAGGGGATTGCCGACAGCCCCCTACCGTCTTTATCCACTGGCAGATCAGATCGCCGATAAGGCCAGTGCCACCATGCTTCGCTTCAACGGTCGACCGAGCACGAGGACCAAGGACCTCGTGGATCTCGTCGTCATCGCGCGCACACAATCAGTTGATGTCGACAAAATGCGAGCAGCGATAGAAGCACGCTTCACGGCTCGACGTGAACCGATCCCCGCTCAATTCAAAGTCCCCGACGGGTGGAGTGCACGATACTCACAGATGACAAAGGGTGTGCCAGCTTGCCAGGGACTCGAAGACGTTCACGCAGCCGAAAAGCTCGTCGGCACACTACTGGCACCAGCCCTCAACCCCGCACACCCTCGGTGTCACCAGTGGACGTCACAACGCGGATGGGATACAGCCCCTGAGGCCAGCAAAACTGTTTCGCCCACTGATCCGACCATGATTGCCCCTTCGGTCGAACCTCCTGGATCCGACGGACCAGGCGTGAACTAACGCTGCGTTCATCGGCTCCGGCACCCTGGTTGGTGCCGTGGTTGAGAGAGGCCGGTCCCCATGGGCCGCCCCCGTTGTTAGGTCCGGTCTCTGTGTGAGTCGTCGGGTTCCATTTCGTGGGTGCAGTGGCGAGCATAGTCGGCCGGGGTGAGGTAGCCCAGCGCCGAGTGGCGTCGCACGGTGTTGTACTCGACCTTCCAGTCGCCGATGACGACCTGGGCGTGCAGCAGTGAGTAGAAGCTGTTGATGTTCAAGCACTCGTCGCGCAGGCGGGAGTTGAACGACTCGACGTAGCCGTTGAGCCACGGCGAGCCGGGCGGGATGTACGACAAGCCGGTGCGGGTGCCGGCCCAGTCGGCGATCGCCTGGCTGATGAACTCGGGCCCGTTGTCGCTTCTGAGGACCGCGGGCGGTCCGTGCAGCTTAACGAGGTCGTCGAGATGGTCGGTGAGACGGTCGGCGGTGATGGAGCGTTCCACGAGGCCGCCGAGGCAGACCCGGGTGTGCTCGTCCACGATCGACGCGATTTTGATCGGACGCCCGGCCTCGTCGACGTCGAACTGGAAGTCGATGGCCCACACCACGTTCGGGGCGCACGCCTTGGGGGCGTCCGTGGTCGAGGAGCCGATGCGCTTACGGCGACGTCGCTGGGGCACGCGTAGGCCTTCCTCGCGCCATAGCCGCTGGATCTTCTTGTGGTTGACCTGCCAGCCCTCGCCGCGGGCGTCGTGGCACGCGCGCCGGTAGCCCCAGCGGGGGTGCTTCTTCGCGTAACCGCGCAGCCATTCACGCAAGGCGGCGTCGGGGTCGGCGACGGTATCGGCCTTGAGGGTGCGCCGGTAGGCGGACCTGGATAGCCCGGTCAGCCGGCACGCCATCCGCTCGCTCACCCGCATCTTCGCGATGAGGTGAGCGACAGCGGCGCGCCTCCTGCCCGGGCCTAGAAGTTTCCCTCTGCCAGCTCCTTCAGCGCCGCCTTCTCCAGCTCTGCTTCAGCGAGCAGACGCTTGAGGGTGGCGTTCTGCTTCTCGAGCTCCTTGAGGCGCTTGGCGTCGTCGGCCTTGAGCCCGCCGTACTGGTTGCGCCACCGGTAGTACGTCTGTTCCGACACGCCCAGCTCGCGGCACACCGCCGCGACGTCCGCGCCATCGGCCAGCATCCGGTCGGCCTGTCCGAGCTTGCGCACGACCTGCTCAGGCGTGTGCCGCTTCCTCGTGTTCGTCATGATGAGACCAGTCTTCCTGCCCGCAGCAGCGAGCATCAAGACGACTCACACAACGACTGGACCTACATCCCGGGGTCAGCCCACTTGCCCGATCATGAAGAAGTTTATACAGTAAACGATGACACTTGAACATGAAATAACCAGTAGGCTTCGCGGCTGAGACTCGTACGATCGTCAAAGAGCGTGGAGCTCAGCTCTATCAGTAAGTCGTTGCGGGAAGCACCGGTTATGCAACAGGGGAGATCGATTTTTATGAAGAAGAAGCTGATATTGGCAGTCGGTGTCGGGGCTGGGTTTGTGCTCGGTTCGCGTGCGGGCCGAAAACAGTACAACGCCCTCGTCGCCAAGGTCCGCGAACTGTGGAACAGTCCCCAGGCCCGGCGAGTGGTCGATGCAACCACTGGTGCAGTGAAAGACCACGCACCCGATTTCGCTGGCCAGGCGGGGGCGAAAGTGAAGCAATTCGGTGTCAAAGCTGCGAATCAAGCTCGAGCCCAAGGACGAACCGGACTGGCCGAGAATCTCGACAAGGCTGGTGATTTCGCGCAGGATGCAGCCGAGCACGGTGGTCAGGCAGCAGCGAATGCGGCTGCCCAAGGTGATCGTGACTCCAATGGCAACGCCCACGATGAGGTCACGCCACAACCAGCGCCCCAAGCAAAGGATGCTTAAGCAACTCCTTGGGGTGAGCTATCGAGCGCCCTGCAAGCCTCCTTGGGACTGATGCAGGGTTTGGTGACATCTGATCTGGCTTGTACACAGGCAAGCCTGGAAGGATAGACACCATGCCCCAGCCCTATCCGAAAGAGTTCCGCGATGACGTCGTCCGCGTGGCCTTGAACCGCGACGAGAAGACCACGATCGGACAGATCGCCAAGGACTTCGGCGTCCACGAAGGCACCATCGCGAAATGGCTCCGCCAGGCCGAGATCGATGCTGGTAACAAGCTCGGCAATACCACCGACGAATCCGCTGAACTGCGGGAGCTGCGGCGGCGGACTCGCCTGTTGGAGCAAGAGAACGAAGTCCTGCGCCGCGCGGCTGCGTATCTGTCGCAGGCGAATCTGCCGTCAAAAGGCTCTACCCGCTCGTGAGAGAGCTCGCCGTCGACGGTATTCCCGTGGCGGTGTCGTGCCGGGTCTTGAAGCTCTCGCGCCAGCCCTACTACCGGTGGTTGGCCACGCCGGTCCCTGAAGCCGATATCGTCGAAGCGTACCGGGCCAACGCCCTGTTCGACGCCCACTGCGACGATCCCGAGTTCGGATACCGATACCTCGCCGATGAAGCAGAGTCGGCCGGCCATCCCATGGCAGTGCGCACCGCGTGGCGGTTGTGTTCGACCAACTCCTGGTTCTCAGCCTTCGGCAAGGGCCGGGGTAAGAATGGAAAGAAGCCCGGTCCACCCGTCCACGACGACCTGTGTGCCGTGGTCGACGAGGACGGTCGGACCCGGCACAAGTTCACAGCCGATGGCGTGAACCGGCTCTGGTTGACCGACATTTCGGAACACCACACCGATGAGGGCAAGCTGTACCTCTGTGCGATCAAGGACGTCTACTCGGGCCGGATCGTCGGCTACTCGATGAGTGCGCGGATGAAGGCCCGGTTGGCTGTTGACGCTCTCGAGATGGCGGTGGCCCGCAGGGGTGGTGATGTGGGCGGATGCACGGTACACAGCGACCGTGGCAGTCAGTTTCGATCAAGGAAATTCACTCAGAGTCTGGCTTGCCACGGCCTTGTTGGGTCGATGGGCCGGGTCGGTGCTGCTGGCGACAACGCGGCCATGGAGTCATTCTTCGCCCTGCTGCAGAAGAACGTTCTCGACCGTCGCCGGTGGGTGAGTCGGGAGCAGTTGAGAATCGCGATCGTGACGTGGATCGAGCAGACGTATCACCGTCGTCGGCGGCAAGCCCGGTTGGGTCGTTTGACACCTGTCGAGTACGAAGCAATTATTGAGTCACCTGCAGTCGCAGCGTGACACCCGAATTGTCACCTCTCCTTGCATCAGTCCCCTTCAACTGAACTCGCGCTACCGTTCCGCCTCACATAGCCCCATCCCTATGCCAAAACAGCGAGGCCAGTCTGGTCTCATCGTCGAAAGCAGGCCCCTGATGAATGACCCTTCCTCTCTACCGTCATTATCGACCGGTGAGCTCGTATCGCAGTTATCGGAGCAGGCTAGCCGGTTGATCCGTGACGAAATTCAACTCGCTCAGATCGAGATGAGCACGAAAGCCAAGAAGGCCGGCCTCGGCGCGGGTCTGCTTGGTGCAAGCGGCGTCATCGCCCTCTATGGTCTCGGTGCAGGGATTGCGACTGCCATCATCGCCCTAGCCCTCATCATGCCGGCGTGGTTAGCGGGTCTGGTCGTGACTGTGTTCCTCCTGGCTATCGCCGGTGTCGGGGCCGTGATCGGTAAACGGAAGGTCTCCGAGACCACGCCGGTGCCTGAGCGCACGGTTGAGGCTGCGAAGGAGACTGTGGACACGCTGAAGAAAGGGGCTCGTGATGGCCGACACAAATGACACAGGTCCCAACGCCTCACCATCCGAGATTCAAGCTGACATTGCCCGTACTCGTGAAGAACTTGGACAGACTTTGGCTCAACTCGTCGAGAGATTCGACGTCAAAGCCCAAGCGGAACACACTTTAGACGATGTCAAAGACCGTGCCGCCGGTGCCATAGGCGACGTACGCGACAAGACGGAAAACGTAGTCGCCGGAGCCAAAGGGGCAGTTAAATCTGTGCTCTCCTCTGACGATGCCGCCGGCGATTCGGCCGGCGTGACTGATCCAGACGAGGCTATCGACAGTGACTTGGCGTTGAGGTCCCGAGCTGGCTGGACTGACCTTGCGCCGTTGGTGATTGCTTCGGGGCTCGCGCTGGCTGCCGTCATCGTTGCGGTTGGGTGGCGCCGATGATTGGCCGTAGAAAGATTGCCCAGAGCGACCAGACATACCCCGGGGAGCGTTCGAGTCTCGAAGAGTCCGCGGAAAGGGACGATACGGGTCCAGCCTCCTATGCCGAGGCAAAGGACTCGAGACAGGGGGTCGCAGCCGAGGACCCGGTCAAGCCCGATGCTCCGCAGAAGCTGACCGGCCCAACGTGGAAGTACGTGGCGAGCAAGACACTGCGGGAGTTCCTCGGTGATGACTGCCTGCAACTGGCCGCTGGTCTGACCTACTATTTAGTTCTCGCGTTGTTCCCTTCTCTTCTAGCGATCCTGTCGATCCTGGGTCTAGTCGGCCAGAGTCAGCAGACAGTCGAAACAGTCACCGGAATCATCACCGATCTCGGCGGAGGAACGATCGCGCAAACGTTGACACCCACCCTGACCGAACTGGCACAGAACTCGACAGCGGGGTTGGCATTTATCATTGGCCTTCTCGTCGCGCTGTGGTCGGCATCGGGTTATGTTGTTGCATTCGGCAAGGCAATGAATCGCATCTACGAGAAGGATGAAGGCCGCCCGGTCTGGAAACTTCGTCCCGTCATGCTCCTAGTCACCCTCGGTGCGGTGATCCTCGTCGTGATCGCGGCGTTGATCCTCGTAGTCTCGGGACCGGTGGCGCAGGCGATTGGTGATGCAATAGGGATTGGGTCGACGGCGATATTGGTGTGGCAGATCGCGAAATGGCCCATTTTGCTCGTCATCGCGATCGTCTTAGTAGCCTTGCTTTATCACGCGACACCAAATGTCCGTCAGCCAAGGATGAAGTGGATCAGTCTCGGGTCTGTGTTCGCGATCGTTGTGTGGGTCCTGGCGTCGGCGGCTTTTGCTTTCTACATTGCGAATTTTTCGAACTACGCGAAGACTTATGGGTCATTGGCCGGGGTGATTATCTTCTTGCTCTGGTTGTGGATCACGAATATCGCTCTGCTACTGGGGGCGGAGCTCAATGCCGAGATCGAACGTGGGCGCCAACTCCAGGGGGGAATACGAGCTGAAGAAGACATTCAGCTACCTCCACGAGATACCACGACACTGGATAAGGCCGAGAAGAAGAACGCGAAAGATACCCGCAGAGCACGGGCCCTGCGAAAATCTCGAGGCAAGAACGCCCAGCCGACTCGCAATGCCTAGTAGCAAATGATTACCGAAGGAGAAGGAGTAATGGTCAAGACCCAAGAAAGAAACGGTAGTAGAGCGGCCAAATTGCTGTATCGTCCGTTCGGGCTAGCAGGCAGCGTCGTTGGCGGCGCCCTGGCCGGCCTCGTGTTCAAACAGATATGGAAGCGGGCAACGCCTGGTGAGAATGCCGATGCACCCGGTGCGTTGGAGTCTGAACATGGTCTACGCGAGATCCTCGTCGCAGCCGCTCTCCAGGGTGAGCAATGATCAGAACCTGTGGATGGCCCTCGGCGGGGTGACGTGAAAGTGGCGTACCTCCCGAGCAAGATCTGAAGCCCATACAAGTTCTGATCAGGGTCGGCGTTGGCGCGCCGGCTCGGGAAGGTACGCCCATGCTCAAGGTAGTCCAGGAGAGCACCAAGTCCAACGTCGACGCGACCACCGTTGGGGGTGGGTCGCTGCTGGATGAGATCGTGCGCGATGGCGCCAGGCAGATGCTCGCGGCCGCGCTGCAGGCCGAGGTCGCCGCCTACATTGAGCGGTTCATCGAGGAGGTCGACGAGCACGGCCACCGGCTCGTGGTGCGCAACGGGTACCACGCGCCCCGGGTGGTGACCACCGCCGCTGGTGCGGTCCCGGTCCGGCAGCCTCGGGTCAACGACCGGCGGGTGGATGAGGCCACCGGTCAGCGCAAGCGGTTCGCCTCGGCGATCCTGCCCGCGTGGGCCCGCAAGTCCCCGCAGCTGGCCGAGGTGCTGCCGCTGCTGTACCTGCACGGCCTGTCGAGCTCGGACTTCGCTCCGGCGCTGGAGCAGTTCCTGGGCACCGCCTCCGGACTATCGGCCAAGACGATCACCCGGCTGACCGAGCAGTGGCAGGCCGAGGCCGCCGCGTTCAACCAGCGGTCGCTGGCCGAGACCGACTACGTGTACGTGTGGGTCGACGGGATCCACCTCAAGGTCCGCCTGACCCAGGACAAGGTCTGCCTGCTCGTCATGGTCGGCGTCCGCGCCGACGGCACCAAGGAGCTCGTCGCGCTCGAGGACGGGCACCGCGAGTCCACCGAGTCCTGGGCAGACCTGCTGCGCTCGTGCAAGCGTCGCGGCATGGCCGCCCCCGTCCTTGCCGTCGGCGACGGCGCCCTGGGGTTCTGGCGTGCGCTGCGGGACGTCTTTCCCGAGACCGCCGAGCAGCGGTGCTGGTGGCACAAGATCGGCAACGTGCTCGCCGCGCTGCCCAAGTCGGTGCACAAGGACGCCAAGGCCGCCCTCGCCGAGATCTACAACGCGCAGGACCGCGAGCACGCCGAGGCCGCGGCGCAGGCGTTCGCGGCCGCCTACGGTGCGAAGTGGCCCAAGGCGGCCGCGAAGATCACCGAGGACCTGGACGTGCTGCTGGCGTTCTACGACTTCCCGGCCGAGCACTGGGTGCACCTGCGCACGACCAACCCGATCGAGTCCACGTTCGCCACCGTCCGGCTGCGGCAGCGCGTCACCAAGGGACCGGGCTCGCGCGCCGCGGGCATCGCCATGGCGTTCAAGCTCATCGAGTCCGCGCAACGACGCTGGCGCGCGGTCAACGCACCCCACCTCGTGGCCCTCGTCCGCGCCGGCGCCACCTTCGAGAAGGGAAAGCTCGTCGAACGACCCGAGGAATCAGCAAACCAGCAACACGTAGCGTGACACGCCGATCCACAGGTCTTGACAATTACTCCTCCAGGGTGCGCTCTTCGCCTTGGTGAAGGCACTGATCGATCGCGGAATGGCGAACGTGTTTGCGAAGTTCATTGGTGACTGGCCCGGTGACTGACCACGACGCTGACAGCAAACGCAGCATCAGTCCAGTGGCTGTAACTGTGTTCACGGCCCCCGACACGGGGTCTGGCCACTGAGGCTGGCATGGCTGGTTCTCCCCGTCATTTAACGATTCTGAGCGTGGGTGTTGTCGCTAGGAATCCATGACGCGTTGATGCCGAAAGGGTCTAACACTGTTGAGGTTTCTGTGGTGTGGCAGCATCGGGTGCCACGACGCATCTGCGACAATGTCTTGGAGGTCGAAGCGAGACTGTCATGAACACCAAATACGACGTGCGGCTCGGGCTTAGCGTCGGCACGACCAGCCATCATGGTTACGAACGCGGACGCAACCTAGAGTGATGACGTTGTAGAACGGGTCAGGCAGCTACGAGCTGAACGGTTCGCGTTCGAACGACGGCAAGGACGGTGGAAGCAGCGCAGCCTCTTCACGATGCAACTGGACACGTCGACTGACGGGGACTACGGCCCTGGCTCAGTTGCCTACCTGTTCTGGGCATGTGTCGCAGTCGTGCTCTACCTATATGGGCGGACACTGATGCCGCTGATTGCGGCGCACCTGTGGTGGAACGTGGGAGTCGGACTGGAAATGTTCGGGTTCGTCACATCGGCTCAACTGAACATTGTGACACTCGTGGTCGGGTTCGGTGGATTCGCTTTCGCGTGTTTGCATTTAGAGAGCGTGAGCGCATGGGTGAACGGGAATCCATGGAATCCGCGACTAGTGGAAACGCACAGGAAGAGTGTGAGACCAGAGCAAAGAGTACGCCGCAGGAAAGCCTGGAGAGCCGTTGGCTGGGCGGCAGTGGATACCGGTGTTGCGGTCCTGAGTATCGGCCTAGGAGTGATCACGAGCGTAAAGTCGCTGAGCACAATCCACGCGGTTGTGTTTGCCATGGTCGGGGTGGTGAGTTTGCTCGGGTTGTGGACGGCAGGAAAAACCAGCATGGACTGGCTGATGCGCGCTGTCCTGGTCCTTAACAGCACCTATTACGGCGCGGTCGGATGCACACTTGCCACAGAGCTTATCGGGGGTGGGCCAGCAGAGACTGGGGAAGTGTGGTGGATGCGGTTATACCTGGTGGGTTGTGGGGGTACTAATTCTCGGACTCGCTGCGGTGAAGCATGGGATGGCGATTGTGCCGGATGGGCCGAAGAACGTCGACCGCTGAGTTAAAGGTCTCGGTCTGGAACTGAGTGAGTGGGGGAAGTCTGCTGTGGCGCATGGGCGTGTGGACGTGGCGCGCGTTGTGGAGTAGCGCAGTCGTCTAGAGCTGCGAAGTCGTCGTCGGAGCGGGTGAACGCCTCCCAGTTAACTGGCGCACCTTCTTCGATTTGAAAAGTGGTGGCGGACGCGGCTTCGGCGGGTTCGGGATGGCCGTTCATGACTGTATGGAGACGGTCCCAGTACGGGCGGAGATAGTCGCCTCGAGGTGGTTCTTCGCCTATTGGGGTCTCCGCGTCGGTCTGGTCGGATATGCCGCGCCATACGATCACTGCGTCGATAACGTCGTCGAGGCGGGGATGATGCGCGTACTGTTCGCGAAGGGTCGAAAACCATTCGGGAGGATTTTTCGTCAGCACTGCTCGACGTGCAGCAACTTGGTCTCGGAGGTCGTAGATGGACTGCGCCCAAACCTGAGCCTGCTCGTCGGTGGCCGCCGTGGTGTCGGCGATCATGTCACCGGACCCAGTGAACGGAGGATCGACGGGCTTGTGACAGCGGTAAATGATCGCTTCGGCTGTGTCGGTAGGTTGAAGCTCGCCGCACATGTTCTGCGCCGGATCGACGCTGATGAGGCGTTGCCAGTCGCTATTGGTAAGGATCTGTTCGGCAAGCGTCGGGTCAGCGTGTGCGGCGAGCCATTCTTGGGTGCGGGTAACTTTTGCCGCCCAGCTGAGGTACGTGAGTTCGTGGCAGATGCGGCCGACATCGTTGGCCCAGCCGAGTTCAGCGTCTTGGACTTCGTGTGCGGACTTCTCAGCCGTAGAGCGGGAGACGACGGACTTGATGTAGTAGGCAGGGTCGTCGATGACTTGCCCGTCCTTGTCGACGGCGGCGGCAGTCATCTGCACGTTCCAGTCCTCAGGTGTGGGGTTCTCAGGGTCATCGATGTCGACGTAGGCATGATTGCCTCGTTTGCCCCGTGTCATTGCGACGTAGAACAGTTCACGAGAGAGTTTCGGTGTAACAACGGCGTGGCCGGTATCGACGGTGACTCCCTGTGACCGGTGAGCGGTGGTGGCATAGCCAAGTTCGACAGACGATGCGAGATAGTCGGCGTCGAGCACGATCGTTGGAGGCGTGCCGTCTTCTCCGGTCTGGACGTTGGCCTCGACGCTACCGTCGGGGCGGATCGCTGTGATGGTCAGGCGGGTGCCGTTGGCGACGAAGGCACCGTTGGAGTCGCGGATGCTGCGGTCGTTGCGCCTGGCCAGGAGGACGTCGCCGATTCCAGCCTGAGCCTCGGAGCGCAGAGTGACCTGTTGCGTGATGTCCACGTCGCCCGATTCCACCAGGTCGGTGTGGGCACGCTGATTGAGTTCGGCGACGGTCTCATTGTCCGAAGCAATGAGAATCGACGACAGACCCTCGTCTCGGTCAGCTTTCCACGCAGAATAAGCCGTGTCGGCGGTCTCGTGGTCAGGGTCTCCGTGAATGCGATCATGCTCGTCGTAGGTATCGACGACAGCGTCGATGCCGTCCTTGTCGGTGACCGACCTGAGTTTGAGTGAAACGGCACGTTCCCATTCGTTTTTGAACCGCCAGACCGTATCGAGGGTGGTGTGATCGAGGTTGCGTTCGACATGGCCAAGGAAGCCTCCGGCGTCGACGGCCTCCAGCTGGGCGGGGTCGCCGACGATGAGAAGTTTCGCTCCTGCAGCTTCGGCTTGTCGAGAGAGCTCAGCGAGGTTGGAAGTCGAGACCATGGAGGCTTCGTCGACGATGATGAGCTGGTTGGGGTGGAATTGGTACTGGGCTTGGGTGGCGTAGTCGGCGGCAAGCTTGGCCTGCATGGCCTCACATTGTTGGACGAGTCTGGCCCGGTCACGATGGGGCGTACCGTCGATAGTCGTGTTGAGTGTGGCCAGTCGTGATTCGAGGTTGGCCACGCGTTCGGCACGCCGTGCTGCGCCTTCCCCGACGGATTCGAAGAGCCATTTGGCGACGTTGTCGGTGTCGACTCCGATTTCATCACCGAGGACACCTGCGGCCACAGCGGAGGGAGCGAGTCCGATGACGGAATGCTCGCCGTGAACCGAGTGCCAGGTGTCTGTGATCGCGCCCATAGTGGTGGACTTGCCTGTGCCTGCGGGACCGATGATGGCGGAGATTCCAGCGTCGGAGGACAGCACGTGTTTCGAGGCACGCATCTGATCCGCGCTGAGCGGGTGGCCGTCATCGGTGCGCCAGTGTTCGAGGACGTCCACGTGCTCTGGGTGTCCGGCCAGGGTCGGCGCGCCGGTCGCGGTCACGCGCGAGATGAGGTGGTCTTCGTCGGCCATGACTTGCTCGGTCGTGTAGACCCCGGAGTGATGCTGGTGGTCAAAGACTGACCGGTCACGGAGGTTGACCGTGGTGTCCGGTCCCTCGGGTGCTCGTGACCGGTCGGGGGCCAGAGAGACGGCCTTGTCGAGGGTGAGTTCGACGATGTTGTCCACGAGCGCGTGCCGGTCTTCGACGGTCGGACACCGGACGAGGCGGAGGACTCGTTCAGCCGAGGCGCGCACGTTGGCACGGGAGAACGTCGTGCGGCGATGGGAGGCGTCGGTCAGTGTCCACTGGCTGATCTGTTCGATGATGTCGCCGGTGAGCATGTCGGCGGTCACTGTCCGGACATGGTGACCGACCGCGTTCTTCACGAGAGTGTCCGGGTCAAGACCGGCCATATGGGTGCGTTGCCTCCACCAGTGCATCTTCTCCGGCAGGGTGGTGCGCTCGATGGTGTTCTTCTTGGGCCGGTTCTCGAGGGTGGCCTGCTGGCGTATGAGCAGCACCTCTCGTGGGGTGGGTCGCGTGCCATAGGTGTCGGTGTATTCGGCGATGAGTTCATCGGTGCGGGTCTCGATGCTGATTGACCGGCTGGAGAATTCCTCGATGAGCTCGTCGGGGATTCCGGCCAGTTCGACTCGATGGGCGGGTTCGTATTCCGAGTCGGTGTTTGTGCCGGATTCGATGAGCTGTTGGACGTCGAGGTCGACGTCGGTGCGCGATTCGGCGACAGTGCCGACGTCGGCGGCGAGCCGGTCGAAGATCAGGGAGTTGTACATTTCCGAGATGGCCACGACGTGCCGGTGGAGCGTGTAGGAGTCGATGGTGACCCAGTGCCCGTCGGAGGCACGCTGCACCCGGTTGGCGATGACCAGGTGAGTGTGCAGCTGCGGGTCACCGGCACGCGAGTCCCAGTGGTCGAATGCGGAGGCGATGAATCGCCCCGGGGATAATAGAGGCAGGGAGATTGGAAGAAGGAGATTCTCTCTTGCCAGTGAAATACACCGACGAACTCAAGGCTCGCGCCGTCGAACTCGTCATTCATGCTCAGGCCGATCCGGAGACGGCGAACGGGGCAATCACCCGTGTCGCCGGCGAGCTCGGTCTGAGCAAAGAGACCCTGCGAGTCTGGGTCCGTAAGCACAAAGACTCCGGCAAGGCCACACCGACTGAGTCAGTCGATTTGGAAGCGGAGAACCGTCGGCTGCGGGCGGAGTTGGCTGAAGCGAAGCGGGCCAACGAGATCTTGAAGAGAGCGTCGGCTTTCTTCGCGGCGGAGCTCGACCGCCCATCGAAGTGATTGTCGTCTTCATCGACGACAATCGTCACGAGTTCGGAGTCGAGCCAATCGTACGCGCCCTGTCCGGGACTGCGGCACGGATTGCTGTGAGCTCGTATTACGCGTTCAAGAAACGCGAACCATCGGCCAGGGCCCGCCGAGACCAGGCGCTGATGGTCGTCATCCAGGATGTCTATGAGGCGAACTACTCGTGTTACGGGGTGCGGAAGATGTGGAAGGCGATCAACCGCGAGTACGCGGATCAGTTCGGCCCGGTGGCCCGCTGCACGGTGGAGCGGTTGATGCGCCAGTTAGGCATCGACGGTATTCGACGCAGGAGGAAGCGCCCGAAGACGGCTTCGGCTAGGGCTGAGGAGTGTCCGGATGATCTTGTCGAGCGTGAGTTCGCAGCACCGGCACCCAATTGTCTATGGGTCGCGGACATCACCTATGTTCCGACGACTGCTGGGTGGGTATACACGACGTTCATCCTCGATGTCTTCCACAGGGAGATCGTCGGCTGGCAGGTGACGAACCACATGCGGGAGTCCCTGGCCAGGGACGCTCTGACGATGGCTCTCGCTGCGAAATATCGGGCCGGTGAAGACGTTTCCGGGCTGGTGCACCACTCGGATCGCGGGGTGCAATTCCGATCGATTCGCTATGGCGAGACCCTGGCGGAATCCGAGGTCGTGGCGTCGGTGGGGTCGCGTGGGGATTCGTACGACAACGCCATGGCCGAGGCGCTGAACTCGGTCTACAAGGCCGAACTCATCGACCGGAAGGGGTGGTCGGGGTTGATCGAGGTGATGGCGGAGACGTCGAAGTGGGTGGCTTGGTACAACCAGTCCAGGTTGCATTCAGCGATTAACTACCGACCGCCCGTCGAGGTCCATTCCGAATGGATCAACCAGTCCGGGACAGAACCCGCGGCTGCTTAGGAAACCAAGAATAGGAGCCTCTACGAAACCCGGGGCTTGACATATCGATGAACGCAGGCACGGCCCAGTTCATCCACTGTGGCAGTCCCAGCCAGGACGCGACTTCCATCAACGTCACGAACGAGATTGCGAATGCGACCAGCCCAGCGAACGCGACCCCGATGGTGATAATTCGGATGAATTTGGGGTCGTCGGGATTGATTCGTGACGACCGTGCGCGGGTTACAGAAATAGTCGCCTCCCGACGTGTACTCTGGTGTTCGCCTGCAGTTTCTGTAATAGCTCTTGCATGACTCTCAGGCAGGGCGGTCGTCTCGTTAGGGGCGACCGCTCCCTCGTTCTCGTGTGGTGTGTTCTCGGCGATTGCGCTGCTACTCACGTTTGCCTCCTTCATCTGTCGTCCTCGGCGTTTCGGTCGTCATCCAGCCATTTCTGGGCGATCTCCTGCGCTTCGACTCGTCGGGCTTCTTCTTCGCCAATTGCTGTTGCTCGCCCAGTCACATCGAAGTCGTCAGCGATGTCTGCCGAGATTGATTCGAGCTCATTGATTTGGTCGTTGATGTGGTCGAGTTCGAGCTTCACGCTGGCCTCGACCGGTGTGCCGGATGGGCCGCCCCCGTTGTTAGGTCCGGTCTCTGTGTGAGTCGTCGGGTTCCATTTCGTGGGTGCAGTGGCGAGCATAGTCGGCCGGGGTGAGGTAGCCCAGCGCCGAGTGGCGTCGCACGGTGTTGTACTCGACCTTCCAGTCGCCGATGACGACCTGGGCGTGCAGCAGTGAGTAGAAGCTGTTGATGTTCAAGCACTCGTCGCGCAGGCGGGAGTTGAACGACTCGACGTAGCCGTTGAGCCACGGCGAGCCGGGCGGGATGTACGACAAGCCGGTGCGGGTGCCGGCCCAGTCGGCGATCGCCTGGCTGATGAACTCGGGCCCGTTGTCGCTTCTGAGGACCGCGGGCGGTCCGTGCAGCTTAACGAGGTCGTCGAGATGGTCGGTGAGACGGTCGGCGGTGATGGAGCGTTCCACGAGGCCGCCGAGGCAGACCCGGGTGTGCTCGTCCACGATCGACGCGATTTTGATCGGACGCCCGGCCTCGTCGACGTCGAACTGGAAGTCGATGGCCCACACCACGTTCGGGGCGCACGCCTTGGGGGCGTCCGTGGTCGAGGAGCCGATGCGCTTACGGCGACGTCGCTGGGGCACGCGTAGGCCTTCCTCGCGCCATAGCCGCTGGATCTTCTTGTGGTTGACCTGCCAGCCCTCGCCGCGGGCGTCGTGGCACGCGCGCCGGTAGCCCCAGCGGGGGTGCTTCTTCGCGTAACCGCGCAGCCATTCACGCAAGGCGGCGTCGGGGTCGGCGACGGTATCGGCCTTGAGGGTGCGCCGGTAGGCGGACCTGGATAGCCCGGTCAGCCGGCACGCCATCCGCTCGCTCACCCGCATCTTCGCGATGAGGTGAGCGACAGCGGCGCGCCTCCTGCCCGGGCCTAGAAGTTTCCCTCTGCCAGCTCCTTCAGCGCCGCCTTCTCCAGCTCTGCTTCAGCGAGCAGACGCTTGAGGGTGGCGTTCTGCTTCTCGAGCTCCTTGAGGCGCTTGGCGTCGTCGGCCTTGAGCCCGCCGTACTGGTTGCGCCACCGGTAGTACGTCTGTTCCGACACGCCCAGCTCGCGGCACACCGCCGCGACGTCCGCGCCATCGGCCAGCATCCGGTCGGCCTGTCCGAGCTTGCGCACGACCTGCTCAGGCGTGTGCCGCTTCCTCGTGTTCGTCATGATGAGACCAGTCTTCCTGCCCGCAGCAGCGAGCATCAAGACGACTCACACAACGACTGGACCTACATCCCGGGGTCAGCCCACGGACACCTGTGCCAAGTGCTTCTGGCCCTCAACCCACCGTTGTCCGAGGCGGTCCAGTGCGGCCTGATGCTTGACCCAACGTTCGAGTGCGACGAGCTTGGCTGGCTCACGCTCGATGAGCCGCAGCCACTCGATGGGAACCACTGCATTCGGTCCATCCCAGTTGCACATGCGCGCATCCACCGCGCAGTTCGAATGCATGAGACTCGGAGAGTAGACCCGCCGCAGCGCCCGGAATTGCTTATCGACGCCGATGCCGCGTGATTCCCTGACCATGTTCCACAGGCTCAGCAGCATTGGTGCGCCGATTACTCCGATCACGAGCGGAATGATCGACCCAAGGAGTGCCGTTGCGAATACGCCTGTCATGCTCCCGAATAGGAGGCCGCAGAACGTGTACCGGTGAAGAACGATCCGGTCACCGATCACGACGACCTTGTTCTCAAGTGAGTCAGTGAAGTTGACCAAGTTCACCGGCTGAGTGTTCAGCAGTGCGATCTTGTCTATCCAACCGCGTGGCATCACGACCACGGCATCATCTGCTCCGAGGGAGATGAAGAAGCGGGGGCGTTCCTTTGATGCTCGGCGGACAGCTCGTCCGGTCAGCTTGGGTAGGCGGTCCATGGTCATGACCGGTCACCCGTGATCATGCTCAGGTTCTTGACTGCCTTCCGCATGGAACCGGCAGTATCCCGGTCAGTCAGCACTGACCGGACACTTGGTCCGCTGCTGTCCATTGCGGTCAGTAGGTCGGTCAGCACGGCGACCGTGTCCGCGACGTCCTGACCGAGGTCCGTGATCTGCTCCAACTCGAACTGGTCACTGTTGGCCAGACCGGTCGCGAATGCCTGCTCAAGGAGTTTGGACTTCTTCTTGACCAGGGGCAGAGGTGCCCGTGTGCCTGCGTGCAGTTCGTGGACCACCCGGACAATGTGTGCCCCGGACAGGCGAGCGTCCGTGCCGGTCATGGTGACCGTGATCGGCTCGATTCCCAGGTCTGATGCCAGCCGGTCAGTGTCCGGCTCCTGACCGGTCAAGCGCCATGACTCTTCGACAATGACCTCGGCATCCACGATGTCCTCTGTCCGGTCAGCCGGGGGAGTCGGACGTTGAGGCTGGTAAGACTTGCCGTCCAGACCGATGACCGGGGCAGGAACGGCAGATGAATCACTTGGCTCACCTGTGCGGGCCGCGTCCTCAGGTGTTTCATTTGAAACACCTGCATCCCGCAGACGGCGGTACACCGTAGGGTGACTAATATCGACCGCTGATGCGATCCCTCGAGTGCTCATCCCTGCTGCCCGAAGCTCGGAGATCACTTGTTCTTCAAGGTCCTTCGGCGGACGCAAGCTGACATCTCTAAACTCATTGTCGAGGTAGTCCTGCCAGGAGTCGTACCCGAGCGCCAGCCAAATTCGTCCCTGCCACGCGGTGGAGATCTTGACCTGTAGCGATCCGTAGTCACTTCGCAGTTCGTCTGTAAGCTCGCGTGCCTCGGCTTCAGAGAATTTTGATTCCAGTGCGAGGGCCATCATGCACCTACCGGCTTCGGGTCGCCATTAGGAGCGAACGGGTCGTCCTCTGTACCTTCGAGCAAAGTTGCAGTCGGAATATCCCACGCTTGCGCCAGCCGCAGCAGATCCCCGATCCGCCAGTCTGTATCGCCGGTCATGCGTTTCGACACTGAACGCTGACTTGTGTTCAGAATCTGAGCAACGTCACCTTGTTTGAGTTCTCTTCGGCCCATCTCGGCGAGCACGTTAGCTCGCACCTGTCGTGTATATCTCATGGTGCCACCGTATACACATAGGTTCTACCGGTCAAGGAAATGTAGATCTATAGGTTCTCAGCGTGTCGCCATATCGTTTACATTGTGCCGCTTTCGATCTACGCTGGACTCATGACTATTGGAGAGCTTCAGTTGACTGAGAACGAGAGAGTCGGACGCGAAGTTGCCGCGTGGATGACGCGGTACAACCTGCGACAGGCGGACATCGCCGAGATTCTCGGATTTGCCCAGAGGAATGTGTCGAAGCGGATTCGCGGCGAGATGCCCTTCCGGATCGATGAGCTGCTTGCCATCGCCCGGTACATGGGCATTTCGCTTTCGCAGCTGCTGGGGGAGGGCATTGTGAATGAGAAGAACCCCCAGCCAGTTGAACTGACTGAGGGTTCTGCCACTTTGGTGGCGGGGGGAGGATTTGAACCTCCGACCTCCGGGTTATGAGCCCGGCGAGCTACCGAACTGCTCCACCCCGCGGCGTGGTCTCCACATTACACGAGCGTAATTCCCGGAGCAAAATCCTGGACAAGTGACCTTTGCCACACGGTAACCTGGGGTTCACCCGAACCGCAGATCCTGAGAGGATGCCGGGCGGGCGCGGGGGCGATGATGCCAAGGCGGGTCCGGTGCGACTGTGCACAGAAGGCCCGTCGAGCAGAGGGCCTCCGCGCGCAGGGCTTGCATCTGGTTGAAGTCTCAATTATAGTCACTGACGTACTTCAAATTTCAATCAAAAGGAGGACAGGCACATGACCGCACTTCCCAACGGACTCACCCCCGGAACGTGGAACATCGACCCGAACCACTCGGAGTTCACCTTCACCGCCCGGCACGCGGGTGTCTCGAAGGTCCGCGGCAACTTCGAGACGATCGCCGGGACCGTCCAGGTCGGTGAGACCCTCGAGGACAGCTCGGTCACCGCTGAAGCGGTCGTCGACTCGATCAACACCCGCAACGCCCAGCGTGACCAGCACCTGAAGACGAGCGACTTCTTCGCTGCCGATCAGCATCCGAAGCTCACCTTCACCTCGACCGGCATCAAGGCCGAGTCGGGCGACGAGTTCGCGCTCGAAGGCGACCTCACGATGCGCGGAGTGACGAAGCGCGTGACCTTCGACAGCGAGTTCAACGGCGTCGCCACCGATCCGAACGGCAACCAGGTCGCCGGGCTCTCGGCTGAGGCGACGGTCGATCGCAAGGAGTTCGGCATGGAGTTCAGCGCCGTGCTCGGCGGCGGCGAGCTGCTCGTGTCCGACAAGATCAAGATCGCCCTCGACCTTGAGCTCACCAAGGCCTGATCGCCCGGTACTCACACCATTCTGTCCGGACACAGGTGTGCGCCTGTGTCCGGACGACCCCACAGCGGGCCGCTCTCTCCGAGCGGCCCGCTGTCGCGTGTCCCGAGGGCCCAGCGGTATCAGCCGAATCGGCCGGGGAGCCGGCGTTGCCCGGGCACCAGCCGTGTCAGTAGAAGAGGCGGCGCCGCCCAGGCGCCAGCCGCATCAGCCGGCGAGCAGCCGCGGATCGGCGGCGACCGCCTCGGCGAGGGAGCGGAACCGTCGGGCCCCTTCGGCGACGTCGGCCGGTGACTTGCAGAACGAGTACCGGATGGCGCTCCGGTAGGCCTCGGACGCGGTCGAGTCCGGCCGGCACAGGGCCGGGACGGGAATGCCGACGAGCCCGTGCCTGCGGGCGAGGAGATCATTGAGGGCGAACGCGTCGAGATCGGTGAGCGCAGAGAAGTCGACGACGGTGAAGTATCCGGCGGCCGGATCCGAGGCCCGGGCACCGGGCACGCTCGCACATGCGGCGACGAGCACCTCGGCTCGCTCGCGCAGGGACCGGCGATTGCCCGCGACGAAATCGTCGTCCGAGTCCAGCAGACGGGCGAGGCCGACCTGCATCGGCCCACCGCCGGTGAACGTGAGGAACTGCTTGACGGCCTGGATCGCCTCCCGCACCTCCGGTGCGGCGATGACCCAGCCGATCTTCCACCCGGTGATGTTCCAGCTCTTGCCCGCTGAGGAGACCGTGACGACTCGGGCAGGGTCGGCTGCGGCCACGGCCGGAGGGATGTGCGCACTCTCGTCGAGGACCAGCTGCTCGTAGACCTCGTCGGTGAGCACCCACGCATCCGCGGTCTCGGCGGCGCGGACGATTCGCGCGGAGTCCTCAGCGGAGAAGACGAATCCCGTGGGATTGTGCGGAGTGTTGACGATGACGAGCGCCGCACCGTCGGCCATCGCGGCCTCGAACGCCTCCCAGTCGGGTCGGAATCCGCTCTCGGTCTGGAGCACAGGCACGGTGACGAACTCACCGCCGGCCGCCGCGACCGCAGCCGGGTAGGCGTCGTAGTACGGTTCGAACGTCACGACCCGGCCTCCCGGGGGGACGAGGGCGAGGATCGCCGCGGTCAGCCCCTCCGTGGCCCCACACGTGACGAGCACCTCCTCGGCGGCGACCGGATGGCCGAAGTCCTTCGCCCGTCGGCGCGCGATCGCCTCGCGGAGGATCGGGTGTCCCTGCCCGGGGGCGTACTGGTTGAAGCCCTCGCGCATGGTCTCGGCCGTCGCCTCGATGAGCGACGCCGGCGCATCCGTGCCCGGAGCACCCTGGCCGAGGTTGACCGCCCCCGTCGCCGCCGCCAGCTGCGTCATCTGGCCGTAGATCGTCTCCGAGAGCTCCCCGTCGGCACCGACGAGTCCTGCCGCGTCCGCCATCTCGTGCCAGAGCATCGCGCGGGAGAGATCCGGCCTCATTCTGCGACCTCGGGGGCGACGCGGCCGAGGGCGTCGAGCACCCGCTCGTGGAGGCGCCCGTTCGTCGCGACGGCGTTGCCGCCGAAGACCCCGGGCACCCCGGCGGTGTTCGTGAAGGTGCCCCCGGCCTCGAGGACGATCGGAGCGAGTGCCCCCATGTCGTAGAGGGCGAGCTCCGGTTCGCAGGCGATGTCGACGGCGCCCTCGGCGACGAGCATGTACGAGTAGAAGTCCCCGTAGCCGCGCGTGCGCCACACGGCATCGGTGAGGGCGATGAACTCGTCGCGGACCCCGAGATCGCGCCAGGCGCTCAGCGAGGCGAAGGAGAGGGAGGCGTCGCCGAGGTCGTCGACCCGCGAGACCTCGATGCGCCGGTCCGGACCGCCGGGACCCCGTGCGAAGGCACCCTGTCCCGCTGCCGCCCACCAGCGACGGGAGAGCGCGGGGGCGGAGACGACGCCGAGGAGGGGCCGCTGACCCTCGTAGAGGGAGATGAGGGTGGCCCACACGGGCACTCCGCGGACGTAGTTCTTCGTCCCGTCGATGGGATCGATGATCCAGCGCCGCTCCGAGCTCCCGTGCGATCCGAACTCCTCGCCGAGGACGCTGTCGTCGGGACGGGTGACGGCGAGGCGGTCGACGAGCGCGGACTCGACGGCCCGGTCGCACTCCGTGACGGGGGTGAGGTCCGGCTTCGTCTCGATCGTGAAGTCCTGGGCGATGAAGCGGGAGAGGCTCAGCGAATCGGCGAGATCGGCGAGGTCGAGCGCGAGGTCGAGGTCGTTCATCCTCCCACTCTAACCAGCGTTGGCGAGCAGCCTCCGCAGCGACTCCAGCCGTGAGACCCCTCCGGGGCCGGCCTTCCCGGACTCCACCCACGCATCGAGCCGGCAGCCGGGCGCATCGGCGAGGTGGGTGCACCCGCGCGGGCACTCGGTCGTCGCCTCGACGAGTTCGGGGAACGCGGCCAGCAGGCCGTCGCGGTCGACGTGGGCGAGGCCGAAGCTGCGCACGCCCGGGGTGTCGATGAGCCAGCCGCCGGTCGTCAGGGGCAGGCACACCGCCGAGGAGGAAGTATGGCGACCGCGTCCGGTGACGTCGTTGACGTCGCCGGTGGCCCGGTCGGCGGCGGGAACGAGGGCGTTCGTCAGCGTCGACTTCCCGACGCCGGAGTGCCCGACGAGGACGCTGATGTGACCGGCCAGCCGGTCGGCGACCGCGTCGTCGGCGAGGCTGCCGTCGGAGCGCAGCCCCGAGGAGACGATGTCGACCTCGGCCGCGGAGAAGCGGCGGGCGATGTCGTCGGCGGGAGCGAGATCCGTCTTCGTGACGATGATGAGTGGGGTGATGCCGGCGTCGATGGCCGCGGTCAGAGCCCGGTCGATGAGGCCGTAAGACGGTTCGGGGTCGACGGTGGCGGTGACGATGCCCATGAGGTCGACGTTGGCGACGATGACCCGTTCGGTGGGGTCCGTGTCGTCGGCGCTGCGACGCAGCAGGGTCCGCCGCTCGGTGATCTCGACGAGCCTGGCCAGTGTGCCATCGCGCCCCGTGGTGTCGCCGACGATGCGCACGATGTCGCCGGGGACGACGGCGACCCTGCGCAGGTTGGAGGCCCGCACCGCGGTGACGGTGCGGCCGTCGCCGTCGAAGCCGCCGTCGGCGTCGGCGAGGACGACCCGGTAGCGGCCGCGGTCGACGGCGGTGACGAGGCCGTCGACGGCTGACTCGTGACTGGGACGGTGCTTCGTCCGCGGACGCGAGCCGCGCCGGTTCGGTCTGGGCCGGTAGTCCTCATCGCGGAAGATGCGCGCCATCTCAGGGCTCGGCGGCGAGCATGGCTTCCCAGAGGCCCGCGAACTCCGGCAGGGTCTTCGCGACCGTGCCGACGTCCTCGATGACGATGTCCTCGGCGGCCAGGGCGAGGACCGCCCCGGCCATGACCATGCGATGGTCGTGGTAGGTGTGCCACGTGCCCGCGCGCAGCCGCGCCCCGGTGATCGTCAGGGCGTCGGGCCTCTCATCGACCTCGACGCCGAGCGCGCCGAGCTCCGCGGACAGCGCTGCGAGTCTGTCGGTCTCGTGCCCGCGCAGGTGGCCGATTCCCCGCAGGTGCGACGTCCCGGGGGCGAGTGCGGCCAGCGCCGCAACGACCGGGGTGAGCTCGCCGACGGCCGAGAGGTCGAGGTCGACGGGGGAGAGCCGCTTAGGTCCCAGGATTCGCAGACCACGGCGATCGAGATCGACCTCCGCGCCGAACGCCTCGGCGATGCGGCGGAAGTCGTCACCGGCCTGCGTCGTGTGGGCCGGCCAGCCGGGCACCGTGACGGTGCCCCCGGTGGCGAGTGCCGCGGCGAGAAAGGCTGCGGCGTTGGAGAGGTCGGGTTCGACGACGACGTCGAGCCCGCGCGGCAGGCCCGGTTCGACGATCCAGTGCTCGGGCTCCGGTTCGGTGACGTCGACTCCGGCATCGGCGAGAACCTCGAGGGTCATATCGATGTGGGCCCGGCTGGGCACACTGTCACCCCGGTTGCTCAGGTCGAGGCCGAGCGGCATCGCCGCCGCGGCGAGGAGGAGACCCGAGACGAACTGGCTCGAGGTCCCCGCGGCGATCTCGAGATGCCCCCCGCGCAGCTCGGACCCCGCATGGATCGTCAGGGGCAGGGAGTCGTCGACCGCGGTGATGGACGCGCCGAGGCGGGTGAGGGAGTCGATTGTGACGTCCATCGGCCGTGCCCGGGCCTGCTCATCCCCGTCGATGACCACCTCACGGCCGGTGGCCGCGGCGATCGGGGGGACGAAGCGCATGACGGTCCCCGCGAGACCGCAGTCGATCGCCACCGGTTCTCCACCGGCAGTGAAGTCGATCGGGGTGACGTGGAGGTCGTCGCCGGACTCCGTGATCTCCGCGCCGAGGCTGCGCAGGGCGCCGACCATGAGCTCGGTGTCGCGGCTGCGCAGCCACCCGCGGATGATCGACTCGGAATCAGCGAGCGCGGCAAGGACGAGATAGCGGTTGGTCAGCGACTTCGACCCGGGAACCGTGACGACGGCGTCGAGGGCCTCGGGAGCGCGGGGAGGCCGCCAGTCGCCCACGGCTGACGGGGGAGGCTCAGTCGACGCCAAGGGCACTCATTGCCTGCTTCGACGTGTTCTCGACCGAGGACCAGAGGTCTTCGGCTGCGTGCTGGGTGCGCCACCACAGTCCGGGCTTGCCGGCGGTGTCGACGCTGGCAAGCAGGGCGCCGCCGAGCATCGAGGTCCGGGTGAGGGTGCGCTCGAGGCGGGTGCGCTTCTCCTCCTTCGACGTCGCCTTCTCCGCGGCGATGCGCTCCCCGACGGTGTCGAGGAGGTAGGTGCCGACGAGGATCGAGGCGCTCAACCGGGGGAAGCGACCGATGGCGAGCAGGGAACCGGCAGCGACCTGCGCGGCACCGGTGGCGCGGGCGATCGTCGTCGCATCGAGCGGGATCTCCACGCGCTTGCGGGCCTGGGCGAGCAGCGGCGCGATCGAGGCTGCGGCTGCCTCAGGGCGGCGGAGACGGTCGACGCCGTTGCTGATGTAGCCGGCGGCGAGCATGGGCCTTGCGAGAAGTCGAATCGGGGACACAGGGTTCCTTCCTGAGGCTGTCGGGCATCTCACCCGCAAGCATAGCCGAAAGGGAATATCGGAACCGCGCGACGGCGTTGACGGTACACGATGTCGTCGGCATGTCAGGTCCGACGACGGCAACGACCGACCGCTCGCCGGGATCCACGCGACCTGGGTGCGCGGTGGGAGAGCGCCGAGGACGAGGAGGAGTCAGTGAGTGCCACTGCCGTGCTGGAGAGAACGGGCGTACCATTGACGGTGATGACCGAATCAGTCAGAGAAGCCACCGAGACCGAGACCGACGCACAGCGCTCGGCTCGTTTCGAGCGCGACGCCCTCGAGTACCTCAACCAGCTCTACGCGGCGGCTCTGCGGATGACCCGCAACCCCGCCGACGCCGAGGATCTCGTGCAGGAGGCGTACGCGAAGGCCTACGCAGCTTTCCACCAGTACACCCCGGGGACCAACCTCAAGGCGTGGCTCTACCGGATCCTCACGAACACCTTCATCAACAACTACCGCAAGAAGCAGCGGCAGCCGCAGGAGCACGGCAGCGAGGACATCGAGGACTGGCAGATCGCCCAGGCCGCGAGCCACACCTCCTCCGAGGGGCGGTCGGCCGAACTCGAAGCCCTCGATCACCTGCCCGACTCCGACGTCAAGGATGCGCTCTCCGCCCTGCCTGAGGACTTCCGGATGGTCGTCTACTATGCCGACGTCGAAGGCCTGCCGTACAAGGAGATCGCTGAGATCATGGACACCCCGATCGGCACAGTGATGTCGCGACTCCATCGCGGACGCAGGCAGCTGCGCGAGATGCTCTCCGAGTATGCCGCCGAGCGCGGCTTCGGCAAGCGCGAAGGAGGGGAGAAATGACCGACGGAGACTGCTGTGAGAGCATGCGGGCCGAATCGCTCATGCGCATCTACCACTACCTCGACGGGGAGCTGACGACGACCGAGATCCGTGAGATCTCGATCCACCTCGAGCACTGCCCGGCCTGCCACGACGAATACGAGATCGAAGCGATGCTCAAAGAGGTCGTGCGGCGGTCGTGCGGCCGCGAGGAGGCCCCGCTGGGACTCAAGGAGAAGATCCGGCGGAGGATCGCAGTCGAGCAGGTGCGCTGGCAGCGCTGAGGCATGGAGCAGACAGAAGGCGGGGAGAGTCGGATGACTCTCCCCGCCTTCTCTGTGCACCCGCGGTGCACGGTGGATCAGCTGTTCGGACGCTTGCCGTGGTTGGCATTCGAACGACGGCGATCGCGACGCTTGCGGCCTCGCTTGCTCATGGCAGTTCTCCTTCGATTGGACGGTTCATTGTTTCACGCCTGTGGACCGAGGGCCAAGTTCACCCGTCGTCTCCGAGCACGTCGCGCACGCCCAGCCACGGGAACCATCCGCGGTGGAGGACGAGCCACGCGAGCAGCCCGTAGCCCTCCTGAGCCGGCAGTCGGTCGTGCGAGGACGCGAGCTCCCGCTGCCAGACCGGATGGCCGAGCAGGGGGGTGTAGGTGTCGACGTAGGGGATGCCGCGGCGTTTGGCGACATCGGAGAAGCTCGTATTCAGCTCGGCGATGGCCCGGTTGCGATCCGTTCCGTGATCGGGCGGAGGACCGATGACGAAGGCCGAGACCTTCCGCGCCAGCGCCTCGTCGAGGACGTTGGCGACGTCGAGTCTGGCGCGGGCCACCGAGCGACCGGTATCGAGGTCGCCGGAGCCGAGTGCGAGCACGAGCCGATTGTCGGCACCGTCGGAGAAGCGCAGCGCCGCCTCCGACATCGCACGGGAATGGAGGCCTGCGGAATCCTCATGGCCGACGGCCAGAGGGTAGACCCGCATGCCCGGCAGACTCGGCAGGGTCCGTGCGGTCACCCTGCCGACCCATCCGAGACCGCGGCCATCGCCGTGGCCGGCGACCAAGGGGCCGCCGACCACGGCGATCGTCGTCGAGGTCTCGGAGCTCACCGCTGCAGCACCCTGCCGACGACCTCTTCCTGCTGGAGCTCGTGGACGTGCTTGAGTCCCGTCGCCGTCGACGCCGAAGCGGGTCGGGCGACGAGGGTGAGGTCACGACCGCCGAGGAGCGGGGTGAGGTTGAGGGCCATGAACGGCCACGCGCCCTGGTTCTCCGGCTCCTCCTGCGCCCAGACGAGCTTGGCATCGGCCGGGTACCGGTCGAGGATCGCGGTGATCGCGTCCTCGTCGAGTGGGTAGAGCTGCTCGACGCGCACGAGAGCGGTCGTGTCGTCACCGTTCTTCTCGCGCTGGGCGAGCAGCTCCCAGTAGAGCTTGCCGGAGACGAGGACGACCTTCTCGACCTTCGAGGGATCGATGCTCGGGTCGTCGATGACGGCTTCGAACTTCCCGGAGGTGAAGTCCTCCGGCGAGTTCGCCGCCGCCTTGAGGCGCAGCATCGACTTCGGGGTGAAGACGATGAGCGGGCGCTTGTTCGGGGTCAGCGCGTGCCGGCGCAGCAGGTGGAAGTACGAGGCGCCGCTGGAGGGGAACGCGACGGTCATGTTCGACTCCGCGCACAGCTGCAGGTAGCGCTCGATGCGCGCCGAGGAGTGGTCGGGTCCCTGTCCCTCGTACCCGTGGGGCAGGAGCATGACGACACCGGAGTTCTGCTGCCACTTCTGCTCGGACGAGGAGACGAACTCGTCGATGACCGACTGGGCGCCCTGCGCGAAGTCGCCGAACTGCGCCTCCCACGCCACGAGGGCGTCCTTGCGCTCGACGGAGTAGCCGTACTCGAAGCCGACGGCCGCGTACTCGCTCAGCAGCGAGTCGTAGACGTAGAACCGCGCCTGGTCGTCGCTGATGTTCTGCAGAGGCGTCCACTCGTTGTCGTTGACGGAGTCGATGAGCACCGAGTGGCGCTGGACGAAGGTGCCGCGGCGCGAATCCTGCCCGGCCAGCCGCACCGGGATGCCCTCGATGAGCAGCGAGCCGAAGGCGAGCAGCTCCGCGAAGCCCCAGTCGATGCCGCCGTGCATGGCCATCTCCCGGCGCTTCTCGAGCAGCGCGCGCAGCTTCTTGTGCACCGTGAAGCCCTCGGGCACGTCGACGAATGCGTCGCCGATGCGCTTCAGGGTCTCGGGGCTGATCGCCGTCGAGACGTCGTTGAGGGCCTCGATGTCGCTCGGTCGGTGCGGGGCGTTGAACGCGCTGCCCTTGCCCGACCCGGATTCGGCGGCCTTCGTCTCGGCGAACGCGGACTCCAGTTTCGACTGGTAGTCCTTGAGCGCCTCGGCGGCCTCCTCATCCGTGATGCACTTCCTGCCGACGAGGGACTCAGTGTAGAGCTTGCGCACCGACCCCTTCTTCTCGATGAGGGAGTACATGAGCGGCTGGGTCATCGACGGGTCGTCGCCCTCGTTGTGTCCGCGACGGCGGTAGGAGACGAGGTCGATGACGACGTCGCGATTGAATTCCTGGCGGTACTCGAACGCGAGACGGGCCGCCCGGACGACGGCTTCGGGGTCATCGCCGTTGACGTGGAGGATCGGGGCGTTGATCGACTTCGCGATGTCGGTGCAGTAGAACGACGAACGCGCCGAGGCGGGCGGAGTCGTGAACCCGACCTGGTTGTTGATGATGATGTGGATCGTCCCGCCGGTGCGGTAGCCGCGCAGCTCGGAGAGGTTGAGCGTCTCGGCGACGACACCCTGACCCGCGAACGCGGCGTCACCGTGGACGAGGACGGGAAGCACGGAGAAGCCTGCCTCACCCTGGTCGATGACGTCCTGCTTCGCGCGCACGATGCCCTCGAGGACGGGATCGACCGTCTCGAGGTGGCTGGGGTTCGCTGCGACGTAGACGTTCGTCGAGTTGCCCGAGGGCGAGGTGAACGAGCCCTGCGTGCCGAGGTGGTACTTGACGTCGCCGGAGCCCTGGACGCTGTCGGGAGACATGGTGCCATCGAACTCCCGGAACATCTGCGCATAGGACTTGCCCGCGATGTTCGTGAGCACGTTGAGGCGACCGCGGTGGGCCATGCCGATCGCAACCTCTTCGAGTCCGGCGTCTGCGGACTGGTTGAGGACCTCGTCGAGGAGGACGATGGCCGACTCGCTGCCCTCGAGGCTGAAGCGCTTCTGTCCGATGTACTTCGTCTGCAGGAACGTCTCGAACGCCTCGGCGGCATTGAGACGGCCGAGGATGTGCCCCTGCTCGGCGCGGGTGAGCTCCTGGTGGGGGACCTCGATCTTCGCCTGGAACCAGCGGCGCTGGAGCGGATCGGCGATGTGCATGTACTCGAAGCCGATGGTCCGGCAGTAGCTCTCCCGGAGCAGACCGAGGATGTTGCGGAAGGGCATCATCGGCTTCGCGCCGAAACCGCCGGTGGGGAACTCGCGTTCGAGGTCCCAGAGGGTCAGTCCGTGCTGGTTGATGTCGAGGTCGGGATGCGAACGCTGGCGGTAGACGAGCGGATCGATGTTGGCCATGAGGTGGCCGCGCGTCCGGTAGGCGTCGATGAGTTCGATGACACGGGCGGTCTTGTTGACGTCGTCCTGGTCCTCGGCGGAGACGTCGGGAACCCAGCGCACGGGTTCGTAGGGCAGGCGCAGCGATTCGAAGACGTCGTCGTAGAAGCCGTCCTCACCGAGCAGGTAGCCGTGGACGAGCTTGAGGAACTCGCCCGAGCCCGCGCCCTGGATGACGCGGTGGTCGTAGGTCGAGGTGAGCGTGAGCACCTTAGAGACGGCGAGGTCGTTGATCGTGCGCTGGCTCGCGCCCTGGAACTCGGCCGGGTAGTCGAGCGCACCGACTCCGATGATCGCGCCCTGCCCCTTGGTCAGGCGGGGGATCGAGTGGACGGTGCCGATGCCGCCGGGGTTCGTCAGCGACACCGTCGTGCCGGCGAAGTCGTCAGCGGTGAGCTTGCCCTTGCGGGCCTTGTCGACGAGGCCGTCGTAGGCGTCGACGAACTGCCGGAAGGTCAGCGTCTCGGCCTTCTTGACGTTGGGCACGAGCAGTGAGCGGGTGCCGTCCTTCTTCGGGACGTCGATGGCGAGGCCGAAGTTGACGTGCGCCGGCGAGACCATCGCGGGCTTGCCGTCGCGGACGTCGTAGGAGACGTTCATCGACGGGAAGTTCTTCAGGGCGCGGATGACGGCGAAGCCGATGAGGTGGGTGAACGAGACCTTGCCGCCGCGGGTGCGCTTGAGGTGCGAGTTGATGACGATGCGGTTGTCGATGAGCGCCTTCGCCGGCAGGGCGCGCACCGAGGTCGCCGTCGGCATCTCGAGCGACTCGTCCATGTTCTTGGCGATGAGCTTGGCGGGTCCGCGCAGAGGGGTGACGGTCTCCTCCGGGGCTGGCTTCGGCTCGACGTCCTTCGTCGTCACCTTCGGCACCGACTTCGACTCCGCCTTGAGCGTCTCCGTCTCGGCCGAGGACGGGGAGACGCCGCGCGAGGTCTCCTTCGCGGCCGGGACCGAATCCGGGCGAGCCGCGGTTCCCGCGTCCTCGGCCTGCGGTGACCCCTTCGCCTGGGGAGCCGACTTCGCCTCGGTCTTGCCCTGCGGCTCGTCGGCCGCCTTCTTCTGCGGGGCATCCCCACCGGATGCGGAATCCGCAGCCTTCGTCGTCTGCGCTCCGTCCGTCTTCTCGTACTGGTCGAAGAACGGCCACCAGGACTTGTCTACAGAGTTCTTGTCTGACTTGTACTGTTCGTACAGTTCCTCGACCAACCACTCGTTCGATCCGAAGTCGTCGACGGTGCGGTTCGGAGTATTGACGGACACGGCGCTGATCGCCTACTTCCTGTTCACGAATTGCTGCAATACGACACATACCAGCCTAACGCGATGTGCTCCGCTGTGTGCACATGGGGGACAATAGTGTCATGCGTTTCATTTCACACCAACCGGATCACGATCTCACGTATTCCGACGTGTTCCTTGTCCCCAACTCCTCGTCGCTGACCTCGCGCTTCGACGTCGACCTCACGACCACCGATCCGACAGGGTCCCCGACCCCCATCGTGGCCGCGAACATGACGGCCGTGTCCGGGCGACGGATGGCGGAGACGATGGCCCGCCGAGGCGGCCTGGCAGTCCTGCCGCAGGACATCCCGCTCACCGCCGCCGAGGACACGATCCGCTGGGTGAAGAGCCGGGACCGGGTCTTCGAGTCGGCGCTTCGGTTCTCCGCCGAGGACACCGTCCTCTCCGCCCTCCACGTGCTCGGCAAGCGCGCCCACGGTCTCGGTGCCGTCGTCGACGATGCCGGTCGGCTCGTCGGGGTCATCGACGCCGCCGACCTGCGCGATGTCGATCGCTTCACCGCGGTGGGCGAACTCGTCCAGACCTCCCCGCAGGTCATCCGGGCCGACGAGATCGACTGGGAGGACCAGGAAGCCCTCGCACAGCTGTTCGAGACGATGAACGAGGCGCGCACCGCCTACGCCGCGGTCGTCGATGACGCGGGCGTCCTTCTCGGGGCGCTCACCCCGAAGTCGCTGCTGCGGTCGTCGATCTACACGCCGAACCTCGACGACGGGGGACGTCTCAAGATCGCCACGGCGATCGGCGTCAACGGCAACGCCGTCGAACGGGCGAGCGCGCTCGTGGAGGCCGGAGCCGACACTCTCGTCATCGACACCGCCCACGGCCACCAGGCGAAGATGCTCGACGTCCTCACGGCCGTCGCGGACGCCGACCTCGGTGTGCCCATCGTCGCCGGCAACGTCGTCACCGCCGACGGGGTCCGCGACCTCGTCTCGGCCGGGGCGCAGATCGTCAAGGTCGGCGTCGGTCCGGGAGCGATGTGCACGACGCGGATGATGACGGCGGTGGGACGCCCGCAGTTCTCGGCCGTGCGCGAATGCGCCGAAGCGGCCGCCGAGCTCGGTGCCCACGTCTGGGCCGACGGGGGAGTGCGCTACCCCCGTGACGTCGCGCTCGCACTCGCCGCCGGGGCCTCCCAGGTGATGATCGGCTCGTGGTTCGCCGGCACGCATGAATCCCCGGGCGACCTCCTCGTCGACGGCGAGGGGCGGAAGTACAAGGAGAGCTTCGGCATGGCCTCGGCGCGCGCGGTGGCCAACCGGACGCGCACTGAGTCGGCGTTCTCGCGCGCCCGCAAGGGACTGTTCGAGGAGGGCATCTCCTCGTCGACGATGTACATCGATCCGGCGTCCCCGGGCGTCGAGGACCTCCTCGACTCGATCACCTCCGGGGTGCGCAGCTCATTCACCTACGCCGGAGCCGCGGATCTCGAGGAATTCGCCGATCGGGCGAGCGTGGGCGTGCAGAGCACGGCGGGCTACGAAGAAGGTCGACCTGTGAGCGGAAGTTGGTAGGATCGTCGCATGCAGAGTGACAGTCCCCGCCGGCGGGAAGCCGGCGACCCAGACGATGACCCCCGACCCGTGAGGGTCAGCGGAGACATCGAGACTCTCACCCCGCCCCTGCATGAGGGGGCGCACCGCTGATGGAGTGGCTGTTCCTCGCCCTCGCCCTTCTGCTCATCGCCGGCACGGGCATCTTCGTCGCAGCGGAGTTCTCCCTCCTCACCCTCGACCGCCACACGGCCGACCGAGCCGTCGCCGACGGCGTCGTCGGGGCGAAGACGCTGCGGCAGTCGATGACGCACCTGTCCACGCAGCTCTCCGCCGCGCAGGTCGGCATCACGATCACCACTCTGCTCACGGGTTACCTCATGGAGCCGTCGCTGGGCAGACTGCTCTCCCCGGTCTTCGAGACCTGGGGACTGAGCCCGGGCCTGTCGGAGCCGCTCGCGCTCACCATCGCTCTCATCGTCTCGACGGTGCTGTCGATGATCTTCGGCGAACTCGTTCCGAAGAACCTCGCGATCGCAGTGCCCTTGGCCACCGGGCGCATCGCCGCGCCGATCCAGTACGCGTTCTCCGTCGTGCTCCGCCCGCTCATCGCCGCACTCAACGGCACGGCGAACAAGATCCTGCTCGCCATGGGGATCGAACCGCAGGAGGAGGGCTCTGTCGGGCGCTCCCCGGACGAGCTCACCTCGCTCGTGCGCCACTCCGCCGAGGAGGGCGTCCTCGACGAGCAGACCGCCGGTCTGCTCGAGCGCACCCTGAGCTTCTCCGAGCGCACCGCCGAGGACGTCATGACGCCGCGCACACGGATGTCCTCGGTGGTCAAGGACACCACCGCGCGGCAGATCATCGAGCAGGCGCGTGAGACCGGCTACTCCCGGTTCCCGGTCGCCGGCGAGGACAAGGACCACATCGTCGGCGTCGTCCACGTCAAACAGGCCTTCGCCGTTCCCGTGGCCAACCGCGATGACGCGTACGCGGGAGGGCTGATGACAGAGGTCACGGAGATCCCCGAGACGCTGCGCCTCGACCCGCTGCTCATGGAGCTGCGCGGCAAGGGCATGCAGCTGGCCGTCGTCGTCGACGAGTTCGGCGGCACCGCCGGTGTCGTCACCCTCGAGGACGTCGTCGAGGAACTCGTCGGAGAGGTCGCCGACGAGCACGACAGGATGAGGGTGGCCGCCCGGCCCGCCCGCGACGGCTCGTGGATCGTGCCCGGTCAGCTGCGCCCCGACGAGATCGAGACGACGATCGGGCTGACGATCCCGGAGGACCCCGACTACGAGACCGTCGCCGGCTTCGTCCTCAAGGAGCTCGGTCGGATCCCGGTGCCCGGAGACGAGGTGCGCACGCCCGACGCGCTCATCAGGGTCGAGCGCATGCACGGCCGGCGCATCGAACGCCTCCGGGTGGTGCTGCGCGCCACCGACCACGCACTCTACGAGCAGGAAGGCGGTGCGGCATGAGCGCTGACTGGTTCGGACTCGTCTGGCTCGTCGTCCTGCTGCTCGGCAACTCGTTCTTCGTCGCCGCCGAGTTCGCCATCGTCGCCGCCAAGCGCTCACAGGTCGAGCCCAAGGCCGCCGAGGGCTCCGCCGCCGCGCGCACGGCCCTCTATGCGATGGAGCACGTCTCGCTCATGCTCGCGATCTGCCAGCTCGGCATCACTGTGTGCTCGCTGCTGCTCGGCAACGTCTCTGAGCCGGCGATCCACCATCTGCTCTCCGGGCCACTCGAGGGCCTCGGCATCCCGGCGAGCCTCTCGTCGACGATCTCGTTCATCCTCTCCCTCGGCATCGTCACCTACCTCCATGTCGTCATCGGCGAGATGGTGCCGAAGAACATCGCCCTGGCCACCTCGGGGCGTGCCGTGATGCTGCTCGCTCCGCCGCTGGTGTTCCTCTCCCGCGTCTTCGGCTTCGTCATCCGACCGCTCAACGGACTCGCCAACGCCGTGCTCCGCCTCATCGGCATCGAACCCCGTGACGAGGTCAACGAGGCCTACACGATCGAGCAGGTCGAATCGATCGTCGCCGAGTCGAAGCGCGAGGGCCTGCTCAGCGACGACATCGGACTGCTCAAGGGAGCGCTCGAGTTCAGCGACAAGACCGCCGCCGACATCATGGTGCCGATGTCCGAACTCGTGACGATCAGCGAGAGCGTGACTCCCGACGAGCTCGTCACCCTCGTCGGCCGCACGGGATACTCGCGGTACTTCGTCGTCGACGATGACGGGTATCCGGAGAACTACCTCCACATCAAGGACGTCCTCTACGCCGATCGGGACACCGAGCCGGTGCCGGCGAAGCGGTTCCGCCCGCTCTTCACCGTGCGCGCCGACGACGAGGTCGAGGAGGCGCTCGCGCAGATGCAGAAGGTCGGCATCCACGTCGCCCGGGTCCTCTCGGCCGACGACGAGGTGCTCGGCGTCCTCTTCCTCGAGGACGTCCTCGAGGAGCTCGTCGGCGAGGTCCAGGACGCGATGCAGCGCGGTCGCGCGAACGGCTGAGGTGAGTTCGCCCACATTCGCACGCCCCAACGGTGATCCCGGTCTCCCGAACGGCGTGGCCTGTGTAACGGAATGTAACGATCGATGTGCGCCAGGTCACGGATCAGCGGTGCTCCAACACGCCTGCCCTGGGCGTTCTGCGAGGTCAGAGCCGAAACGTTGCAGAGACATGACTTTCTGTAACAATGCCGTTATAGTGTTGTGACATAAGCTTTTCGGCCGCCTGCCCGACCGCGGGCGTGCAGCACAGCAGACGACAGTTCGGAGTGATATGTCGAGTGACACCTCGACCGTGGAGGCGCCTGTGCGCCGACGCGATCTACGCAAGCAGCACGCCTCCTCGAGCGTTCCCTCTCTCCTCTCCCGGCGCACCGCCGACACGACCCCGCAGACGCGGGAATCCGCATCTCAGCCTCAGTCCCAGCCCCTCTCGCCCCGGCGAGCGGCGATGGCCGCTGAGGCTGCGGCGCAGGCGGGTTCGCCCAGGCGTGCGGCCCTGGCCGCCGAACGCGCCTCGGGAAGCGTCGCCGCCTTCGCGGGCAACCGCGGCTCCGACGGCTCCCTGCTCCGCTCCGTCCGCCGCAAGCGGGTGACCACCGCCTCGGCGCTGGCGACCGTCTCGGTCACCGGCACCGCGATCGCGGCCGTGATGATCGCCGGCAACATGGGCGGCCAGGAGGTCAAGGTCGATGAGACCGCGGCCGCGGCCCCGGCGCGTGCGATCAACGCGGAATCGGTCTCCGCGGACATTCCCGCGACCGACGAGAAGACGAGCATCGAGATCGGCGCTCCCAGCGCCAAGCAGAACAAGGCCGAGGCCGCGTCCCGTGCGATCGAGAAGTCGGTCCTGCCCGGCTGCTCCGGTGAGGCTCCGAAGGGCTCGCCCTCGAACGGCGAGCTGCCCGACGAATGGCTGTGCGGCATCGGCGTCGGCGACCACAAGCTGCGCTCGGACGCCGCTGTCGCCTTCGCCGAGATGAACGCCGCGTTCAAGAAGGACACCGGCAAGGACCTCGGCATCACGGACTCGTACCGTGACATGGCCGGGCAGATCTCGGTCGCGGCCCGCAAGCCGGGTTTCGCCGCCCGCCCGGGCACCTCCAACCACGGCTGGGGTCTCGCGCTCGACCTCGACACCTCGAACTACGACTGGCTCGCCGCCAACGCCGGCAAGTACGGCTGGGAGAACCCGGACTGGGCCAAGGCCAACTCGTACGAGCTGTGGCACTGGGAGTACGTGCCCGGCCGCAAAGGCATGAAGGGCTCCTGAGTCCCGACCCGCTGCGCCGTCCGACACGATCGGGCGGCGTTTTGGGTTCGGATCCCAGTCGGTGATAGCATGACATGCGTTGCCCGCGTAGCTCAGCGGATAGAGCGTCTGCCTCCGGAGCAGAAGGTCGTAGGTTCGAATCCTGTCGCGGGCACAGTGATCCGCCCATCTCCCACGTCGAGATGGGCGGTTCGTCTATCCCGCGCCGACCGCGATCACGAGGACAGTGATGTCGACTCCTTCCCCCGCGCCGAGCAGCTCTGACGAGGCGGTGCTGTGCGCTCGTCACCTGCGCAAGAGCTTCGGCCGCGACGAGACCGCGGTGACTGCGCTCGACGACATCAGCGTCGACTTCGACTCCGGGCGCTTCACCGCCATCATGGGCCCCTCCGGGTCGGGCAAGTCGACGTTCATGCATGTGCTCGCCGGCCTCGACCGCGTCGACTCGGGGGAGATCCTCATGCGCGGCGAGGACATCACCGGACTCGACGACCGGCAGCTGACCCAGCTGCGCCGCGACCGCGTCGGCTTCATCTTCCAGGCCTTCAACCTCGTCCCCACCCTCGATGCCGACCAGAACATCGATCTGCCGGTCTCGCTCGCCCGCGGCTCCGTCGACGAGGCGTGGAAGGCGGAGATCGTCGAGCGCCTCGGCATCGGCGACCGACTCCGGCACCGTCCCCACGAGCTCTCCGGCGGCCAGCAGCAGCGCGTCGCCGTCGCCCGTGCCCTGCTGACGAAGCCCGATGTCGTCTTCGCCGACGAGCCGACGGGCAACCTCGACTCCCTCTCCGGCGCCGAGGTGCTCGACCTCCTCCATGCCGCCGCTGCCCAGTACGGCCAGACGATCATCATGGTCACCCACGACCCCGTCGCCGCAGCCCACGCCGATCGGGTGGTGCTGCTCAAGGACGGTCGTGTGGGCGGTGAGATCGCCGACCCGACGACGGAGACAGTCGTCACCGCCCTGAGCGAGCTGAGCGCGCGATGATCTCCGTGGCCTTCGCCCAGATCCGCGCCCATTGGGCGCGGTTCGCAGCGATCGGTCTCGGCATCGCGCTCGCTGCGGGATTCGTCTCGGCCACCCTCATCATCAACACCTCGCTGCAGGAGAGCCTGCGGGAGGGGATCGGACAGTCGTTCTCCCGGGCCGGAGTCGTCGTCATGCCCGTCACCGGAGCCGCGATCGACCCGCCTGAGGTCGCCGCGGTGACGGAGTCGCTGGCGGGGGTGCCCGGGGTGAGTGCGGTCGAGGTCACCGCCAGCGCCGTCGCCTCGGCGCGCGGCGGCGGAATCGCCGACACCGACTTCGCCGTCACCCCCGCGCCGGGAGATCCCCGACTCGACACGTTCTCCGTCGTCGAGGGATCCCGTCCGCAGGAGCCCACGGACGTCGTCGTCGACACGGCGACGGCTGCCGACCTCGGCGTCGGTGTCGGAGACACCCTGCGGTTCACCACGGCGACCGCCCGGATCGACACCGACACCGATTCGATGCCCGTCTACCGCGGACCGCGGCACTCGGCCACGGACTTCACCGTCGTCGGCATCGCGGAGATGGGCGACGACCCCACCTTCGTCGGCATGCCCCGGGCCCTGACGACGGGGGCGAGCTACCGCGAGCACTTCGCCCGCTCCGGTGACGTCGCCGCCATCCAGCTCGGTCTGTCCTCCGATGCCGACCCGGAAACGGTGCGCTCTGCGATCGAGACCCGCATCGCCGATTCCGTCCTCCGCGACAGGATGGAGACGATGACCGTCGACGAGGCGGTCGACCGCCGGGTCGCGGAGTTCTCCGAGGGCAGCGACTTCATCGCATGGATGCTGCTCGGCTGTGCGGGCATCTCCGTCCTCGTCGCCGTCCTCGTCGTCTCGAACACGTTCTCGGTCATCGTCGCCGGTCGTCGCCGCGAACTCGCCCTGCTCCGCTGCATCGGCGCCTCCCGCCGACAGCTCTACGGCTCGGTCCTCGTCGAAGGCGTGTTCGTCGGACTCCTCGGCTCGCTCCTCGGGGTCATCGCCGGGATCGGGGTGAGCGCCCTGCTCGTTGCCGTCGCCACCCGGGTCTGGAAGGACGAGTTCGCCTACGTCTCGCTCACGGTGCCGGCCTGGACGCTGCTGGCCGGCGTCGTCGTCGGCGTCCTCCTCACCGTGGCGGCGACGATCCGGCCGGCACGCAGCGCGATCGCGGTGACCCCGCTCGAGGCGCTGCAGCCCTTCGACGTCCCCAGCGCTCCGACCTCGCAGTCGCGGGCGCGTGTCCTCTCCGGGTGGGGGAGCATCGTCATCGGCACCCTCGCCGTCGTCCTCGCTCTCGTCTTCGCCGTCGACTCGCCCGTCTGGATCCTCGTCGGCGCCCTCGGCGGCATCCTCGTCGTCGTCGGACTCGTCCTCGGCTCAGGCCAGATCATCCCGCCCGTGGTCTCGTGGATCGGCGACCTCGTCGTCACCCCGTGGGGTCTGCCGGGCCAACTGGCCACGCTCAACACGCTGCGCAACCGCCGCCGCACCGGGTCGACAGCCGCGGCGCTGGTCATCGGCGTCACGCTCGTCTCCACTCTCGTCGTCGGCGGCATGTCGACGAAGGCGACGTTCGGGGCGGGCCTCGAACAGCACTTCCCCGTCGACGTCGCCGTCAACCTCGGCACCGCCGCCGATCAGGACGTCATCGAGGAGATCCGCGACATCGACGGCGTCGCCACGGCGGTGCTCGCGTACCACGGGTCCGTCGTCGACGACGATGCCGAGCTCTACATCGTCGATCCGAGCTCGCTCTCGGCCCTCCTCGGCGAGTCGGCGCCCCCGGTGGTCGCCGGGCGGGTGACGGTGCCTGAGAACTACCCGGGGCAGTCGGTGCAGGTGCAGGGGCTGACGACGGCGACGCTGCCGGTCGAGAAGTCGGGGGAGTCGAGCCGGGCCTACTTCACGACCGCTGACGTCGGCAACAGGATCGGCATCTCCGCGGCGTCGACGGCTGTGCTCATCACCCTGGCCCCCGACCAGAGCGGCTCCGACGTCCTGCGCATCCGGCAGCAGGTCGCCGAGGCACTCGACGTCGCCACCGACGAGGTCATCGGTTCGGCGGTCGAACGCGGGCTCTTCGCCCAGGTCATCGACGTGCTCCTCCTCACGGCCGTCGGCGTCCTCCTCATCGCCGTCCTCATCGCCCTCATCGGGGTCTCGAACACGATCAGCCTCTCGGTCATCGAACGCCGACGGGAGAACTCGCTGCTGCGCGCCCTCGGCCTCAGCCTCGCGCAGCTGCGCGCTCTGCTCGCCTTCGAAGCGGTCCTCATCTCCGTCGTCGCCGCGCTCATCGGGCTCGGCCTCGGCGGGGCCCTGGGCATCGTCGCGACCCGACTCATCACCGTCGACTTCTCATCGGCATTCGTCGTCGACTGGTCGATCCCCGCCTCGCTCGGCATCCTCGCCGTCGCCGTCATCGCCGGGATCCTCTCGGCGCTGGCCCCGGCCCGTCGCGCCGCACGGCTGTCCCCGGTCGAAGGGCTCAAGCAGGAGACCTGACCCTGCCGGTCGCCGGGCACGGCCTCAGTGGTAGAAAGGCACACATGAGACCAGCGTGGACGTCGGGGATCATCCTCACCGGTATCGTCGTCGCCGCATTCAACCTTCGGCCCGGTGTCACCGGACTGTCCCCGCTGCTCGAGACGATGGGCGGCGAGATCCGCCTCGGCGGGACGTTCCTCGCCGTCATCGGCATGCTCCCGCCGCTGCTCTACGGGCTCTGCGGGTTCCTCGCCCCGCGCCTCATCACCCGCTTCTCCGCGATGACGATGACTGTGGCGGCGATGGCCATGATCACCCTCGGACTCGGGGTCCGCGCCCTCGTCTCCGACCCCGGCCTCTTCCTCGCCCTCAGCGTCCTCGCGCTGGCGGGCATGGGGCTGGGCAACGTCGTCGTGCCCCCGATCGTCAAGGCGTACTTCCCGGATCGGGTCGCGTTCGTCTCCACCGTCCACGTCGGTCTCCTCCAGCTCGGGACCTTCGTGCCCCCGCTCGTCGCCGTCCCGCTCGCCCGCGAACTCGGCTGGCGCGGCTCGCTGCTCGTCTGGGTCGCCTGCGCCGGCCTCGCAGTCGCCGTGTGGGGCGTCATCGCCGCGTGCCGTCCCGCCCCGCAGACCGAGGTGAGAGCCGCATCCGTGGGCGGCCGGGAGCTGCGCCGGCTGCTCTCGACCCCGCGGGCCTGGGCGCTGATGACAATGACGGGCATGACCTCGTTCAACAACTTCATCCTCTTCACGTGGCTGCCTCCGCTGCTCACCCGCGCAGGCTTCGACTCCGCGTTCGCCGGAGCCATGCTCGCCCTCGTCACCGCGATCCCGCTCGTCCTCGGCTTCGTCCTCCCGGCAATGGCCGCCAGGCTGCGCTCCTCGGCGGCGATCGTCGTCGCCTTCTGCCTCAGCCTCGCCGCAGGCTACCTCGGCCTCTGGCTCGCCCCGCAGGCGGCCCCGGTGCTGTGGACCGTGCTGCTCGGCATCGGCATCTCCACGTTCCCGCTCGCGCTCACCCTCATCACCCTGCGCTCGCGCGGCCCCGAGGCCTCGGCGGCGCTGTCCGGATTCGTCCAGGGCGGCGGCTACCTGCTCGCCGCGACGGGTCCCCTGCTCTTCGGCCTCCTGGTGGGAGCCGGAGGGAGTCTGTGGCCCGCCTTCGTCCTCGTCCTCGCCTCCGTCGGGATCAAACTCGCCGTCACCGTCCCCGCCACCCGGGCCGGCCATATCTGAGCCAGGCGATTCGGTGCGCAGATCGCGTGCCGAGTACGCTTGACGGGTGACCCCGGAACAGCTGCGCACCGTCCTCGCCGAGGCGGCGGCCGACACCGCCCGGACTGCGCATCCGGCCGATGGTGCGGTGCTGCGTCGTGCCGACGGCAGAACCCCCGGTCACTGGCATTCGAACCTTGCCCTGCGCACCGCGGCTCGCCTCGACGGAGCCGACGCCCATGACGTCGCCGAGCAGTTCGCCGAGGCGCTTCGCCGCCATCCCGACATCGCGGCGGTGACCGTGTCGGGTCCGGGCTTCCTCGGCATCGAGGTGACCGCGGCGAGCCTCCTCGCCGCCGTCTGCGCGATCATCGCCGAGCAGATCGCTGATGCGGAACCGGGCGCTGACGCAGTCCCCGCCGCTGACGCACACACATCCGCCGACGACGGGGATCCGGCACCCGAGGTCCCCGACGGTCCGGCCCGCGCCCTCGACGACGATCCCGTCCACCTCATCCGCCGCAGCCACGCCCACGGCCGCCGACTGCTCCGCAATGCAGCCGCCGCCGGAGTCCCCGGCGGATGCCCGCGCACAGCCGCCAAGGGCGACGTCCGAGTGGGGGAGGCCCGACCGGACTCAGCCGAGATCGTCGGCGCCGAGACCCTCGACACCGCCGAGCGGAGCCTGCTCGTCCACGTCACCGAGGCGGCAGACACCCTCGCGCGCACGCGGGACCCGGCGGCGCTGACCGCAACGCTCGCCGACCTCGCCCACGCCTACCTCGACTGGGCGGCGAGCCACACGCTCGTCCCCACTCTCGACGCCGACATCACCGCCGTCCACGCCGCCCGGGCCGTACTCGTCGATGCTGTGACCACCGTCCTCGCCCGAGGACTGAGACTGCTGGGCGTGCGCGCCCCGGAGAGGATGTAGATGCCCGCTCACATCGCAGGCCCCCTGCACGCGACGCCCGCCCCCGTGTGGCTGCCCTATCCCGACGACGTCAACGCCGTCATGCCGAGCCTGTGGTCGGACAACGTCGCCAAGGACTCAGACGGCGTCCTCACTGTCGCCGGTCACCCCGTGACCGACCTCGCCGAACGCTTCGGCACGCCGACGTTCGTCTTCGACGTCGACGACTTCGTCTCCCGCGCAGAGCTCTTCCGCCAGGCGTACTCGGCCGCATTCGCTCCGGAGCACGGGCTTGCCGGCGCCGACGTCTTCTACGCGGGCAAGGCGTTCCTCTGCACGGCGGTGGCCCGGTGGGTGCACGAGGCCGGACTGGGACTCGACACGTGCTCGCTCGGAGAGATGATGATCGCCCGCGCCGCCGGAGTCCCCGGGGCGAGCGTGGGCCTGCACGGGAACAACAAGTCCGTCGCCGAACTCGAGTACGCCCTCGACTACGGGGTGGGACGGATCATCGTCGACAGCCTCGACGAGATCGACCGTCTCGAGACCATCGCCGCGGCCAAGGGCGTCGTCGCGCCTGTGATGCTGCGCGTCACCGTCGGCGTCGAAGCCCATACCCACGACTTCATCGCCACCGCCCACGAGGACCAGAAGTTCGGTCTCTCCGTGTCCGCGGGCAAGGCGAGCGCCGCCGCCGCGCGCGTCGTCGACTCCGCCCACCTGCGCCTCGACGGGCTCCACTCGCACATCGGCTCCCAGATCTTCGACATCTCCGGCTTCCAGGTCGCCGCCGCCCGCGTGCTCGCCCTGCGCGCCGAGATCATGGCCACCCACGGCGTCGACCTCCCCGAGGTCGACCTCGGCGGCGGCTTCGGGATCCGCTACACCTCGCAGGACACGCCGATCCCCGTCGCCGAGATGGCCTCCGAACTCGCCGCCGTCGTCGCCAAGGAGTGCCGCGGACTGGGCACGAACGTCCCGCGGATCTCGATCGAGCCGGGCCGGGCGATCGTCTCGCCCGCGGTGTTCACGCTCTACCGCGTCGGCACCGTCAAGGAGGTCGTCACCGACGAAGGTGTGCGCACCTACGTCGCCGTCGACGGCGGGATGAGCGACAACATTCGGACAGCTCTCTACGACGCCGACTATTCGTGTACCTTGGCCAATCGGAACTCGCCCGCCGCTCCCGTCGTCGTCCGCGTCGTCGGCATGCACTGCGAGTCCGGCGACGTCATCGTCCGTGACGAGTACATGGGCGGTGACGTGGCACCCGGCGACCTCGTCGCCGTTCCCGGCACCGGCGCCTACTGTCGGTCGCTGTCGAGCAATTACAATCATGTCACTCGGCCGGGGGTGCTCGCCGTGACACGGGATAGGGTGGAGTGGATCGTCACCCCGGAGACGTACTCGCAGCTCTTCGCGAGCGACCCGGGGATGGCGGACCCGACCACCGACGGGAAGAATCCTGATCCGGCAGAGCGCTGAGATCACCTGCGAACCACCGAGAACCACTGAGAACAGAGAGTAAGCCATGCAGCCTTTGAAAGTCGCCATGCTCGGATGCGGAGTCGTCGGCTCGGAAGTCGCCGCCCGACTCCAGTCGCGGGCTGAGGCGCTCGAGGAGCGCATCGGCGCTCCGCTCGTGCTCACCGCGGTCGTCGTCCGCGACCCGGACAAGGAGCGGCCCGGTGTCGATGCGAGCGTGCTCACCACCGACGCCGAGGCGGCGATCGACGGTGCGGACATCGTCATCGAGCTCATGGGCGGCATCGAGCCCGCGAAGACGCTCATCACCCGTGCACTCGCCCAGGGCTCGTCCGTCGTCACCGCGAACAAGGCGCTGCTCGCCGCCGCCTACGGCGAACTCATGGCCGCCGCCGACGACTCCGAGGTCCGCCTCGAGCACGAAGCGGCCGTGGCCGGAGCGATCCCGATCATCCGCCCCGTCGGCGACTCGCTCGCGGGAGACCGGATCGATCGGATCATGGGCATCGTCAACGGCACGACGAACTACATCCTCGACCAGATGGACTCGCAGGGCTGGGACTTCGACGCAGCCCTGGCCTCGGCGCAGGAGCTCGGATACGCCGAAGCCGACCCGACAGCGGACATCGGCGGTCACGATGCCGCTGCCAAGGCCGCGATCCTCTCCTCCCTCGCCTTCCACGCACCGGTGACGATCGACGACGTCCACGTCGAGGGCATCACCGGCATCACCGCGGAGATGGTCGAGACGGCGAAGGACCAGGGCTTCGTCATCAAGCTGCTCGCCGTGTGCGAACGCGTGACGGACTCACCGGCCGGTGCGGGACTCTCCGCGCGGGTCTACCCGGCGCTGCTGCCGCGCACCCACCCGCTCGCCTCCGTCCACGGAGCGTTCAACGCCGTGTTCGTCGAGGCCGAGGCCGCAGGGTCGCTGATGTTCTACGGCCAGGGGGCCGGGGGAGCCCCGACCGCCTCGGCGGTGCTCGGCGACGTCGTCTCCGTCGCCCGGCGCAAGGTGCTCGGCGGGCGCGGACAGTACGAACGCCCCTTTCACCCCGAACGCAGGGTGCTGCCGATCTCGGCCATCACCACCCGCTACCACATCACCCTCGACGTCGTCGACCGTCCCGGCGTGCTCGCCGCGGTCTCCGAGGTCTTCGCCGACGAGGGTGCGTCGATCGAGCTCATGCGCCAGACCATCGGCGAGGTCGACGACGAGGGGATCCAGCACGCGAAGCTCGTGCTGGCCACCCATGAGAACACCGACGCTGCGCTCTCACGCACGGTCGACCGCCTCGGCGACCTCGACGTGGTGCGCGCAGTCGCCTCCGTCATCCGGGCGGAGGGCCAGTGAGCGAGACGAAGGACCAGACCCCCGTGACGAACAGCCAGTACCCCCGCCACCAGTGGCAGGGCGTCATCGACGAATACCGCAGCCTGCTCGACATCGCCGCCGACATCCCGTCTGTCACCCTCGGAGAGGGCGGAACTCCGCTCATCCGCGCGGAGAAGCTCAGTGCGATGACCGGCGCCGAGGTGTGGGTCAAGTACGAAGGCCTCAACCCGACCGGATCGTTCAAGGACCGCGGGATGACGATGGCGATCACGAAGGCGAAGGCGCACGGGGCGAAGGCCGTGATCTGCGCGTCGACGGGCAACACCTCCGCCTCGGCTGCCGCGTACGCGACGAAGGCGGGCCTCACGTGCGCCGTGCTCGTGCCCGCGGGCAGGATCGCGCCGGGGAAGATGAGCCAGGCCGTCGCCCACGGGGCGACGCTGCTCGAGGTCGACGGGAACTTCGACGACTGCCTCACCCTGTGCCGGAAGCTCTCCGAGTCCTACCCCGTCCACCTCGTCAACTCCGTCAACCCCGACCGCATCGAGGGCCAGAAGACGGCGTCCTTCGAGGTCGTCGACGTCCTCGGCGACGCCCCCGACATCCACGTCCTGCCCGTCGGCAACGCCGGCAACATCACCGCGTACTGGAAGGGCTACCACCAGTACCACGGGATCGGCGTCTCGACGCGCCTGCCGCAGATGTGGGGCTTCCAGGCCGCCGGAGCGGCCCCGCTCGTCCTCGGCCACCCCGTGACCGATCCGGACACGATCGCCACGGCGATCCGCATCGGCAACCCCGCCAGCTGGGACCGGGCGATCGAGGCCCGCGACGCCTCGGGCGGACTCATCGACTCGGTCACCGATGAGGAGATCCTCGCCGCGCACAAGGTCCTCTCGCGTGAGGAGGGGATCTTCGTCGAACCCGGGTCGGCCGCCTCGGTGGCGGGTCTGCTCAAGATGTCGGAGGCGGGCGGGGTCCCGGCCGGCGCACGGATCGCCGTCACCGTCACCGGCCACGGTCTCAAGGACCCGAGCTGGGCGCTGCACACCGCTGACGGGTCGGAGATCGAACCGGTGCGCGTGCCGGTCGACGCCGTCAGCGCCGCCCGCGCACTCGGGCTCGAGGACGAGTGATCCGGCGTCTGCGGATCGAGGTGCCGGCGACCTCGGCGAACCTCGGCCCCGGCTACGACTCGTTCGGCCTCGCCCTCGGCCTCGTCGACACCCTCGAACTCACCGTCCACGACGCCCCGGTCGATCCGACCGCCGTCGTCACGATCACCGGGGAGAGCGCCGCCGAGCTGCCCCGGGACGGTTCCCATCTCATCGTCTCAGTCCTCCGCGAGGTGCTCGCCGAGATCGCCCCGGATGCCCACGCGGAGCTGCTGCCGAGGATCACGCTCGAATGCACCAACCGGATCCCGCATTCTAGGGGACTGGGGTCCTCGGCAGCGGCCGTGGTCGCGGGCATCGCCCTGGCCGGCAGGCTCGGCGAGGCGGCCGGAGGGCGGGGGCTGACCCCGGAGGAGATCCTCGAGCGCGCCGCCGTGATCGAGGGGCATCCCGACAACGCGGCACCGGCGATCTTCGGGGGACTGACGATCTCCCTCTCGGATCCCGCGCGGGCATGGAACGTCCCCGTGCGCACGCTGTCTGCGGTCACAGTTCTCGTGCCCGAGGAGCGGCTGGACACGCTCACCGCCCGCGGCGCCATCCCCGCGGTCGTCGACCATGCCGTCGCCGCGGAGAACGCTGCGCGCACGGGCCTGCTCGTCCATGCGCTCACCGAGGACCGGGACGCCCTGTTCGACGCGACCGCCGATCGCCTCCACCAGGAGGCCCGCCGATCGGCCTACCCGGGCTCGATGGACCTCGTCGACGCCCTGCGCTCCCGCGGGATCCCCGCGGTGATCTCCGGAGCCGGGCCGACAGTGCTCGCGCTCACCGAATCCGTTCCCGCCGAGGCGGTCCCGCCCGGCGTGCGCATCCTCACCGTCGACATCGATGAGGAGGGCTGCCGCATCGCCGACGTCGTGTGAGACACGACACAGAACTCGCGTGAGACGGGATTCGCAACATCGGCTCGCTGCGGGTACACTGAACGGTGTTCCTCCGATGAGCGGACTTCCGTGGCAGTCGCCGCGGACTCCACATCGATTCTTCTGGAACATCTCCTGCTCAGTCTTTAGCAGGACGACTTTCACAATGCACCGTCAAGGGTGTTTCCGTCGCCGTGGGACTACGGCTCTTGCCGCACGGCCGAATGAGGGAGAAGGACCTTCGTGTCTGAAACCACAACCCCGGATTCCACACCGCGCACCGGCAGTCTGACCGCTCTGCGCCTTCCCCAGCTGCAGGAGATGGCAGCCGGAATGGGAATCAAAGGATACCGTCGACTTCGCAAGGGCGAACTCATCGACGCCATCAACAACCAGGGCGGCTCGAACGCGCCCGCCGCCGACTCGGCTCCGGCCGTGACCACCGAGGACGCCAAGCGCTCCCGCCGTCCCGCGCGCCGCAGCGCCGCCTCCGCCTCTCGCGCGGATCAGCAGACCGAGGACGCGCAGTCCGCCGAGGCGACCGCCCCCGAGGCCCGCACCGAGACCGAGACCCAGGCGCCCGAGGGCGACGAGCAGGGTCAGGACCGCCAGCGCAGCCGCCGGAGCCGTTCGCGCTCCCGCGGCGGTGACGCCGAGGCCGAGACGCAGTCCGCCGAGGCGCGTGACGATTCCGCTGAGCGCGGAAACCGTCGAGGCCGCCGCGGTGACGACGACCGCCGCGGCGACGACCGCAAGGGCGACCGCGACAACGACCGCCGGGACAACGACCGGCGGGGCGAGGACCGCAAGGGAGACCGTGACAACGACCGCAAGGGCGAGCGGGGCGGCAATGACCGTCGCGGCCGTCAGGGCGAGGGCGATGACCGTGGCGACGACCGCGGCAATCGCAACGACCGTCGTGACAACGACCGTCGCGACAACGACCGTCGCAACCGCGACGATGACGAGCGCGGTGGCCGCCGCGGTCGGGGACGGGACCGCAAGCGCCGCGGACGCGGCGGCGACGAGCCGGAGATCCGCAGCGACGACGTCCTCATCCCCGTCGGCGGCATCCTCGACGTCCACGACAACTACGCCTTCCTCCGCACCTCGGGCTACCTGCCCGGGCCCAACGACGTCTACGTCTCGGCCTCGATGGTGCGCAAGAACGGTCTGCGCAAGGGCGACGCCGTCGCCGGCGCGATCCGTCAGCCGCGGGAGAACGAGCGCGGGGGCAAGCGTGAGAAGTTCGACGCCCTCGTCCGCCTCGACTCGGTCAACGGACTGAGCGTCGACGATGCGAAGGGCCGCGTCGAGTTCTCGAAGCTCACGCCCCTCTACCCGCAGGAGCGTCTGCGCCTCGAGACCACCTCGAAGCTCCAGTCGACGCGCCTCATCGATCTCGTCACGCCGATCGGCAAGGGCCAGCGCGGCCTCATCGTCGCCCCGCCCAAGGCCGGCAAGACGACGATCATGCAGCAGGTCGCCAACGCGATCACGGAGAACAATCCGGAAGTCCACCTCATGGTCGTCCTCGTCGACGAACGCCCCGAAGAGGTCACGGACATGCAGCGCGCCGTCAAGGGCGAGGTCATCGCCTCGACCTTCGACCGTCCCGCCGACGACCACACGACGATCGCCGAACTCGCCATCGAGCGCGCCAAGCGCCTCGTCGAGATGGGCTCCGACGTCGTCGTCCTCCTCGACAACATCACGCGCCTGGGCCGGGCGTACAACATCGCGCAGCCGGCCTCGGGCCGCATCCTCTCCGGTGGTGTCGACGCGAACGCGCTCTACCCGCCGAAGAAGTTCTTCGGCGCCGCCCGCAACATCGAGGGCGGCGGCTCCCTGACGATCCTCGCCACCGCGCTCGTCGAGACGGGCTCGAAGATGGACGAGGTGATCTTCGAGGAGTTCAAGGGCACCGGCAACATGGAGCTGCGTCTGTCCCGCCAGCTCGCGGACAAGCGCATCTTCCCGGCCGTCGACGTCAACGCCTCGTCGACGCGTCGCGAGGAGATGCTCATGACGCCGGAGGAGACCAAGGTGATGTGGCGCCTGCGCCGCCTCCTCTCGGGTCTCGAGCAGCAGCAGGCCGTCGAACTCCTCATGTCCAAGCTCAAGGAGACCGGCTCGAACGCCGAGTTCCTCATGCAGGTGCAGAAGACGACGCCGCTGCCGAAGTCCTCGACCGACGAACACTGAGATGACTGACAGCCTCAGGGCCAGTGTGAGCATGGTCGTCGACGAGCATGCGAGGCTGTCCGAGGAGCTCTCCGACCCGGCCGTGCACGCTGATGCCGGCCGGGCCCGGAAGCTCACCCGCAGGTACTCAGAACTCGACCGCATCGTCGCCGCCGCCAAGCGCGTCGATGCCCTCGGCGACGACCTCGCCGCCGCCGAGGAGCTCAGCGCCGAGGATCCCGACCTTGCCGCCGAGGCCGAGCGCCTGCGCACCGAGCAGGCCGAGGCCGAGGCCGAACTCCGCGATCTCCTCGTTCCCCGCGACCCCGACGACGCCCGTGACGCGATCGTCGAGATCAAGGCGGGGGAGGGCGGCGACGAGTCCGCGCTCTTCGCCGGGGACCTGCTGCGGATGTACCAGCGCTGGATCGACTCCCACGGCTGGTCCTCGCAGATCCTCACCGCCACGCACTCCGACCTCGGCGGCTACAAGGACGTCACCCTCGCCGTCAAGGCCGGCGACGACGGCGCCTACGGGTGGCTGAAGTTCGAAGGCGGCGTCCACCGCGTCCAGCGCGTGCCCGTCACGGAGTCCCAGGGACGCATCCACACCTCGGCGGCGGGAGTCCTCGTCTTCCCCGAGGTCGACGAGCCCGAAGAGGTCCGCCTCGAGGAGAACGAGCTGCGCATCGACGTCTACCGGTCCTCGGGACCGGGCGGGCAGTCGGTGAACACGACCGATTCGGCCGTGCGCATCACCCACCTGCCCACGGGCATCACCGCGAGCTGCCAGAACGAGAAGTCGCAGCTGCAGAACAAGGAGGCGGCCCTGCGGATGCTGCGCGCCCGGATCCTGGCCAAGCAGGCCGAGGAGGCGGCGGCGGAGGCCGCTGACATCCGCCGTTCGCAGGTGCGCACCGTCGACCGCTCCGAGCGGATCCGGACGTACAACTTCCCGGAGAACCGCATCACCGACCACCGCACCGGCTTCAAGGCGTACAACCTCGATCAGGTCCTCGCCGGCGACCTCGACCCCGTCGTCGGCTCGAACCGCGACGCCGACCGAGCCGCACGACTCGATGCCCTGGGAGACTGAGCTGGACCCGAGCACCCGCGCGGTCGAACAGGACGTTCCCACCCTGCTCAGGGCAGGAGTGCGCGTCCTCACCGAGGCCGGCGTCCCCTCGCCGGACGCCGATGCCGCCGCGCTGCTCGCCCATGCGTGGGAGATCGACGAGACAGACCTCTCCCGCAGGCGCCTCTTCTCAGACGCCGTGCCGGCCGAGGTCGCCGCCGGTTTCGCCCGCCTCGTCGCCGAACGCGCGCGCCGCATCCCGCTCCAGCACCTCACCGGAGTCGCCCACTTCCGCCGCCTGAGCCTGCGGGTCGGTCCCGGCGTCTTCGTCCCCCGACCGGAGACCGAACTCCTCGTCACCGAGGTCCTCGATCACCTCGCGCACGGCGACGGTGGGGCACCCCCGCTCGTCGTCGACCTCTGCTCGGGCTCGGGAGCGATCGCCCTCTCCGTCGCGCTCGAACACCCCGGGGTCCGCGTCATCGGCATCGAACGTGAGGCTTCCGCGCTGTCGTGGTCGCAGTCGAATCGCGTCGACCTCGACCTCGGCACCTCGACCGTCGACCTCCTCGCCGGGGACGCGACGACGGTGGCAGTCGATCACCCGGAACTCGCCGGCACCGTCGACGTCGTCGTGACGAACCCGCCGTATGTCCCCGACGCCGCCGTTCCCCGCGATCCCGAGGTCCGCGATCACGATCCCGCGGCCGCTCTCTACGGGGGCGCCTCGGGACTCGAGCTGCCCGCCCTCCTCATCGCGCAGGCGGTGGTGCTGCTGCGGCCGGGCGGTCTCTTCGTCATGGAGCACGCCGAGGACCAGGGGGCCGGGGTGCGTGAGATCGTCGCCGGCACGCCGGGGCTGAGCGGGGCGGCCACGTTCCCGGACTACACTGGACGCGACCGCTATACGGTGGCCCGTCGCGACTCCGCGGCGTCCCCGATGAGAAACGGAGAATGAGTGTCCCGTCGATTCGACGTCACCCAGGCCGACATCCGCGACCTCGTCCTCGACGAGTGCGCCCGCGTGGTCGAGGCGGGGAACCTCCTCGTCATCCCCACCGACACGGTCTACGGGATCGCAGCCGATGCCTTCAACGCCTCCGCCGTCGCGGCCCTGCTCGCCGCGAAGGGACGCGGACGGGACATGCCGCCTCCGGTGCTCGTGCCGAGGTCGGAGACGGTGTTCGGACTCGTCGACGGCGTCGATGAGACCGTGCTCGCGCTCACCGCGCGGTTCTGGCCGGGACCGCTGACGATCATCGCCGCGGCTCAGCCGTCCCTCGACTGGGATCTCGGGGAGACCCACGGCACCGTCGCCGTGCGCATGCCCGACGACGAGCACGCCCTCGCCCTGCTCTCGCGCACCGGTCCGCTCGCGGTCTCGAGCGCGAACCTCTCCGGCAGACCCGCGGCGACGACCGCCGACGAGGCCCAGGACATGCTCGGCACCGACGTCGAGATCTACCTCGACGGGGGAGAGCGCACCTCCGGCCAGTCGTCGACGATCGTCGACCTCTCCGGGGACGTCCCCCGCATCGTCCGCCGGGGACCGATCAGCGCCGAGGAGCTGCGCGAGATCGTCCCCGACCTTGCTGACCTGGACGGCTGAGTGCGCGCCTACCTCTTCATCCTCGTCGTCTCCGCACTGGTGGCGTACCTGCTCACGCCCATGGTCCGGAGAGTCGCCGAACGAGGACTGATCTTCTCGCCCCTGCGCGAACGCGACGTCCACTCCGTTCCCACGCCGAGGCTGGGCGGGGTCGCGATGTTCGGTGCTGTCGTCGTCGGCCTCGTGTTCGCCTCCCAGACTCCGTTCCTCGCCCGGATCTTCGTGGACATGGGGCCGATCATCGGCGTGGCAGGCGCCGCGGCGCTGCTGTGCATCCTTGGCGTCATCGACGACATCTGGGATCTGCACTGGATCACGAAGCTCGCCGGGCAGGCGCTGGCCGCCGGCTTCATGGCGATCAACGGCGTCGCCCTGCTCTCGATCCCCTTCGGTGGAGTGATCATCGGCTCTCCACGGATGTCGATCATCATCACCATCCTCGTCGTCCTCGTGACGATCAACGCCGTGAACTTCGTCGACGGCCTCGACGGTCTCGCCGCGGGCGTCGTCGCGATCGGCGGCAGCGCGTTCTTCATCTACTCGTACTGGCTGGCCACCGACGCCTCGCCGGACTCGTACGCGAACCTCGCCTCGCTCATCATCGCCATCCTCGTCGGTGCGTGCCTCGGTTTCCTCCCGCACAACTTCAATCCCGCCCGCATCTTCATGGGCGATTCGGGCTCGATGCTCATCGGACTCCTGCTGGCCGCCTCGACGATCCGGGTCACCGGTCAGGTCGATCCCGCGCTCATCGGCCAGGAGCGCGTGTTCGCGACGTACCTGCCGATCATCCTTCCCGTCGCCGTGATGTTCCTGCCGCTGCTCGACCTCGGCCTCGCCGTCGTGCGCAGGCTCATGGCAGGACAGTCGCCGTTCTCCGCCGATGCCAAGCACCTCCACCACCGGATGCTCCGGCTCGGCCACTCACACGCCCGGGCCGTCCTCATCCTCTACACGTGGACGGCGCTCATCGCCTTCGGCTCGGTCATGCTCCTCCTCATGCCGGCGCTGCTCGTCATCGCGATCATCGGCACGCTCTTCGCCATTACCCTCGTCTTCACGTTCTACCCGCTGCGGATCCGCCGCCATGCCCGAGAGGAGATCTCGTGACCGATCGACAGCCTGCAGAGGAGACCGCGGTCCAGGCCGCCTGGACCCGCGTGTGGAGGACGATGCTCATCCGCGGGGCGATCCTCGTCGCCGTCGTCGCGGCAGGCGGCATGGGCATCGGATGGCTCGTCGCCGGACCCCGCGGCTTCGCCGGGGGAGCGGTCGGCGGGGGACTGGCAGCGATCTTCATCATCGTCACCCTCGTCATCATGTACGTCGGGCGCAATATGGGCCTGACCGCGATTGCCGGCTTCCTCGGCATGGGCTTCCTCTTCAAGGCGTTCGTCTTCATGATCGTCATCTGGCGGCTCAAGGACGCGGCGTGGCTCGACGGCACGGTGGCGTTCGCGACGATCGTCGTCGCCGTCATCGGATCCTCGCTCGTCGAAGCGCTCACTGTCGTCAGAGGCCGTGTGCCCTACGTCGATCCCGAGGCGGGCACGGGCCGCTGAACACCGGCGACAGGGGGCTGCCAGGGTTCGCACAGCGCAGATCCATGGATTTGTCGGCGCTCTCTACCATTGGTAGAGTAGTTCCGGTGCTGGAGCCGTGTCGCTCCATGTCGCTCCTGAACCGCTCGCCGCGCACTCATCGCGCAGCCGAAGGCCAGGCCATCTTGGGCCAATGACCATGGGAGAGAAACATAAACGTGGGTACACTCAACGCCGCGCAGACAATGATCCAAGCCGCTGAAGGCGGTTTCAAGGCCCCTTCCATGGCGGAGTTCTTTCCCGCACCGTTCGCCTTCGTCGGTACGCCGTTCGAGATGAACCGCGTGATGCTCATCCGCATCCTTGCGACGATCGCCGTCGTCGTCGTCCTCGCGATCTGGGCGAAGCGGATGAAGCTCATCCCGGGCCGCTTCCAGTCGGCCATGGAGCTCGCGATGGAGTTCGTCACCGTCGGCATCGCCGAGGACACGATGGGCAAGGAGAAGGCGAAGAAGTTCATGCCGCTCATCGTGGCGATCTTCTTCGGCGTCCTCTTCTGGAACGTCACGAAGCTCATTCCGTTCCTCAACATGCCCGCCTCCGGCGTCATCGGTCTGCCGATCGTGCTCACCGCGGTCGTCTACATCACCTACCACTGGGCGGGCATCGCGCAGAAGGGCCTCGGCGGCTACCTCAAGGACGCGCTCATCCTTCCGGGCGTTCCGTGGCCGATGCACATCCTCCTCATCCCGATCGAGTTCATCACGAAGTTCGTCACGCAGCCGTTCACGCTCGCGATCCGACTCTTCGCGAACATGATGGTCGGCCACCTCCTCCTCGTCCTCTGCTTCTCCGCGACGAGCTTCTTCCTCTTCGACGCGAGCAACGGCTTCCAGTTCTTCGCGATCCTCACCTTCGCCGGCGGATTCTTCGTCTTCCTCCTCGAGATGCTGGTCGTCGTCCTCCAGGCCTACATCTTCGCCCTGCTCTCGTGCGTGTACATCAACGCCGCCATCTCGGACGACCACTGAGTCGTCCCTCTGAGTCTGTAACCCAGGTGTTACAAGGTCGGGCCAACCCCCCGACCGCCATATGAAAGGAAAAGCATCCTATGGATATGCTCGCTGAAGTCAACGGCAGTATCGCCACCGTCGGATACGGCCTCGCCGCCATCGGCCCCGGTATCGGCGTCGGCATCGTCATCGGCAAGACCATCGAGGGAACCGCTCGCCAGCCCGAGATGGCTGGCACGCTCCGCGGAAACATGTTCCTCGGTATCGCCCTGATCGAGGCGCTGGCCCTCATCGGCATCGCCACCCCGTTCTTCCTGCCCTGATCCGACAGATCCGAAGAGGACTAAACGATGACTCCGGTACAAATCGTTGCAGCGTCTGAGAATCCGCTTCTCCCCGCGCTGTATGACATCGTCTGGAGTGCCGTCTGTCTGCTGATCGTCTTCCTGGTTGTCTGGAAGTACGTCCTCCCCGCCTTCAACAAGACCCTCGACGAGCGCGCTGCGCGCATCCAGGGTGGCATTGAGAAGGCTGAGAAGGTGCAGGCCGAAGCCGATCAGGCTCTGGCCGAATATCAGAAGCAGCTCGCCGACGGTCGTGCGGAAGCCGCACGGCTGCGCGCCGAGGCTCAGGAAGAGGGCGCCCAGATCATCGCCGAGATGAAGGCCCAGGCTCACAGCGAGGCTGACCGCATCATCGCGCAGGCACAGACGCAGATCGATGCCGAACGCCAGTCGGCCATGGTGCAGCTGCGCTCCGAGGTGGGTACGCTCGCCACGGATCTCGCATCGCGCATCGTCGGCGAATCGCTCACCGATGACCAGCGCTCCGCTGGCGTCGTCGATCGCTTCATCGCCGATCTCGAAACGCAGTCGTCCGGCCAGCCGGTCAAGGGGGCGTGATGCTCCAGTCGAGCAGAGTCTCCCTGCAGGCCGTTCTCGAAGCGGCGAACGCTGAGATCTCGGGCGGCAACGCACGCGAGATCGGGCAGTCGCTGCTCGGCGTCGTCGGCGTCCTCGCCGACAACCTCGGCCTGCGCAAGGCACTCGCGGACTCCTCGGAGCCCGCGGAGAAGAAGCAGGGTCTGCTGCAGGCCGTGTTCGGCGCTCAGATCCCCGAGGCGGCGCTGCGCATCGCCTCGGTGGCCGTGTCTCAGCGCTGGGCGCGCACGCAGGACTTCGTCACCAGCCTCGAGGTCGCCGGCGTCAGGGCGATCGCCGCGGCTGCGCAGGAGGTCGGCCAGCTCGGTCAGGTCGAAGAGGAGCTCTTCCGCTTCGCCCGACTCCTCGAGTCCGACCATGAGCTCGCCCGCGCACTCGACTCCGATGCCGGTGCCGACGCGAAGCGCGCCCTCGTGGCCGATCTGCTCGCAGGTCGGGCCGAGCCCGACACGGTCACCCTCGTCGACCACGCTGCGGTGCACCCTCGCGGACTTCGCGTGGCGATCGCGCTCGACCACTTCAGCGACATCCTCGCCGCTCGCCAGCAGCGTTCCGTCGCCGAGGTCACCGTGGCCGCGCCGCTGAGCCAGCAGCAGACCGAGCGTCTCGCCGCTGCTCTGGCGAAGAACTACGGTCGCGAACTCGTCCTCAACGTCCAGGTCGATCCCGAGGTCATCGGGGGCGTTCGGGTGCAGGTGGGCGACGAGGTGATGAATTCGACCATTGCGGATCGCCTCGCAGAGGTCCAGCGCAAACTCGCAAGCTGATTCGCCAGCCGGCAGATCCGGCGGCACAGGCGGCCCCCCGGTCGCCGGACACACGTTCTGAGTAAAGGAAGCAGGGAAACCACAATGGCGGAACTGACAATTCGCCCGGAGGAGATCCGGGACGCTCTGGGGAAGTTCGTTGAGTCGTACAACCCCGAGAGCTCGGAGAAGACCGAGGTCGGCAAGGTCGTCACCGCTGGTGACGGCATCGCCCACGTCTCGGGTCTGCCGGGCACCATGGCCAACGAGCTCCTCCGGTTCGAAGACGGCACTCTGGGTCTGGCCCAGAACCTCGACGAGCGCGAGATCGGCGTCGTCGTCCTCGGCGACTTCGCAGGCATCGCCGAGGAGCAGGACGTCTACCGCACCGGTGAGGTCCTCTCGATCCCCGTCGGCGACGGCTACCTCGGCCGCGTCGTCGACCCGCTCGGTCGTCCGCTCGACGGCCTCGGTGAGGTCGAGACCGAAGGACGTCGTGAGCTCGAGCTCCAGGCGCCGGGCGTCATGGACCGCCAGGAAGTCCGCCAGCCGCTCCAGACCGGATACAAGGCCGTCGACGCCATGATCCCGATCGGCCGCGGTCAGCGTCAGCTCATCATCGGCGACCGCAAGACCGGTAAGACCGCTCTGGCGATTGACACGATCATCAACCAGCGTGACGCCTGGGCCACCGGCGACCCCTCGCAGCAGGTCCGCTGCATCTACGTCGCCGTCGGCCAGAAGGGCTCGACCGTCGCCAACGTCCGCCGCGCTCTCGAAGAGAACGGCGCGCTCGAGTACACGACGATCGTCTCCGCTCCGGCGTCCGACCCGGCCGGCTTCAAGTACCTCGCCCCCTACTCCGGTTCGGCCATCGGCCAGCACTGGATGTACAACGGCAAGCACGTCCTCATCGTCTTCGACGACCTCTCGAAGCAGGCCGAGGCCTACCGCGCCGTCTCCCTCCTGCTCCGCCGCCCGCCGGGCCGCGAAGCCTACCCGGGTGACGTCTTCTACCTTCACTCGCGCCTCCTCGAGCGCTGTGCGAAGCTCTCCGACGCCCTTGGTGCCGGATCGATGACCGGTCTGCCGATCATCGAGACCAAGGCCAACGACGTCGGCGCGTTCATCCCGACCAACGTCATCTCGATCACCGACGGACAGATCTTCCTCCAGTCGGATCTGTTCAACTCCGGTCAGCGTCCCGCTGTCGACGTCGGCGTCTCGGTCTCCCGAGTCGGCGGTGCCGCGCAGACCAAGGCGCTCAAGAGCGTCTCCGGTACGCTCAAGCTCTCGCTCGCGCAGTACCGTTCGCTCGAGGCGTTCGCGATGTTCGCCTCCGACCTCGACGATGCGACCAAGCGCGACCTCGCCCGTGGCGCTCGGCTCATGGAGCTGCTCAAGCAGCCCCAGTACTCGCCGATGCCGTTCGAGAAGCAGACCGTGTCGATCTTCGCCGGCACCAACGGCTACCTCGACGATATCGCCGTCGACGACGTCCTGCGCTGGGAGGCCGAACTGCTCGACACCCTCGAACGCAAGACCGAGATCCTCACCGTCATCCGCGAGACCAAGAAGCTCGAGGACGATGTCCGTGAGCAGCTCGAGAAGGCGCTCAAGGAGTTCAACGAGAACTGGGTCGCCGACGAGAACCAGGGTTCGCGCGCGGGCACCGAGGACTCGTCCGTGGCCTCGTCCGATGAGGTCGAGCAGGAGCAGATCGTTCGGCAGAAGCGTTGAGGCGCGTCTGTAACGGCGAAAGGAAGAACTGATGGGAGCCCAGCAGAGGGTCTTCAAACAGAAGATCCGCTCGACTCAGTCCTTGAGGAAGATCTTCAAGGCCATGGAGCTCATCGCCGCGTCCCGGATCCAGAAGGCGATCGCGCGTTCGCAGGCGGCCAGCCCGTATGCCAACGCGCTGACCCGCGCCGTCTCGGCTGTCGCCAGCGAGTCCGACGTCGATCATGTGCTCACGACGGAACCGGACCATGTCACCCGCGCGGCGGTGCTCGTCATCGGTCCGGACCGGGGCTTCGCCGGAGCCTATTCCGCCAACCTCATCCGTGAGGCCGAAGAGCTCGTGCGGCTGTTGGGCCAGGAGGGCAAAGAGGTCGCACTCTTCACGGTCGGCGGCAAGGCTGAGAGCTACTACACGTTCCGTGATCGTCCGATCGTCGAGGCCTGGACCGGGTTCTCCGAGAACCCGACCGCCGAAGACGCCCGGAGGATCGGCGAAGCGCTGCTCAAGGCGTTCGAGGCGGATGCCGACAACGGCGGAGTGCAGGAGATCTACATGGTCTTCACGCGGTTCGTCTCCTCGGTCAAGCACGACCCGGAGTACCGGCGTCTGCTGCCCCTCGAGGTCGTCGACGCCGACGAGGCGACCACCTCGGCGACTGCGTCGGGATCCTCAGGTGCGGGCAGCATGCCGCTCTACGAGTTCGAGCCGAGCGCGGAGGCCGTCCTCGACGCCCTCCTGCCGCGGTACATCGACTCGCGGATCCTCTCGGCGCTGCTCTCGGCCTCGGCCTCGGAGCAGGCATCGCGTCAGGCGGCGATGAAGACGGCGACGGACAACGCCGACGACCTCATCAAGACCTACACCCGGCTGGCCAACACGGCCCGTCAGGCGGAAATCACCCAGGAACTCACCGAGATCGTCGGTGGGGCCGACGCCCTTGCGGCATCGGCAGCCGGCGACTGACCGGTACGAGCAGAGAAGAAAGAGACCATGACTGCCACAGTTACGGATAACTCCCCGGCACAGGGCACAGCCCTCGGTCGCATTTCCCGGGTCATCGGCCCGGTCGTCGACGTCGAGTTCCCGCTCGATTCCGTGCCGGAGATCTACAACGCCCTGACCACGACCGTGGAACTCGCCGAGGGAACGCGCAAGCTCACCTTCGAGACCAGCCTCCACCTCGGCAACGGCATCGTCCGCGCCGTCTCCCTGCAGCCGACCGATGGACTCGTCCGCGGCCAGGAGGTCACCGACACCGGTTCGCCGATCACGGTGCCCGTCGGCGACGTCACCAAGGGGCACGTGTGGAACACGACCGGCGACTGCCTCAACCTCGCCGAGGGTGAGACGCTCGACATCAAGGAGCGCTGGCCGATCCACCGTCCGGCTCCGGCCTTCGACGAACTCGAGTCGAAGCAGGAGGTCCTCGAGACCGGCATCAAGAGCATCGACCTGCTCACCCCGTACGTCCAGGGTGGGAAGATCGGCCTCTTCGGCGGCGCGGGTGTGGGCAAGACCGTCCTCATCCAGGAGATGATCTACCGCATCGCGCACAATCACTCGGGCACCTCGGTGTTCGCCGGTGTCGGTGAGCGCACCCGTGAGGGCAACGACCTCATCTTCGAGATGGACGAAGCCGGCGTCTTCGGTGACACCGCTCTCGTCTTCGGTCAGATGGACGAGCCGCCGGGCACGCGTCTGCGCGTCGCGCTGGCCGGGCTGACGATGGCGGAGTACTTCCGCGATGTCGAGAACCAGGATGTCCTCCTGTTCATCGACAACATCTTCCGCTTCACCCAGGCCGGCTCCGAGGTCTCGACCCTGCTGGGTCGCATGCCCTCGGCCGTGGGCTACCAGCCCAACCTCGCCGACGAGATGGGTGTGCTCCAGGAGCGCATCACCTCGACGCGCGGTCACTCGATCACCTCGATGCAGGCGATCTACGTCCCGGCCGACGACTACACCGACCCGGCTCCGGCGACGACCTTCGCCCACCTCGATGCGACGACCGAGCTCAACCGCGACATCGCCTCGCGCGGTCTCTACCCCGCGATCGACCCGCTGACCTCGTCCTCGCGCATCCTCGACCCGCTCGTCGTGGGTGAGGAGCACTACCGCGTGGCCAACGAGGTCAAGGCGATCCTGCAGAAGAACAAGGAGCTGCAGGACATCATCGCCATCCTCGGCGTCGACGAGCTCTCGGAAGAGGACAAGCTCGTCGTCCACCGTGCGCGTCGCATCGAGCAGTTCCTGTCGCAGAACACGTACACCGCTGAGAAGTTCACCGGTGTTCCGGGTTCGACCGTTCCCGTCGCCGACACCGTCGCGGGCTTCGCGAAGATCGTCTCCGGCGAGGTCGACTACATCCCGGAGCAGTGCTTCTTCAACGTCGGCGGCATGGACGATGTCATGCGCAACTACGAAGAAATGCAGAAGAAGTAAGCCATGGCTGTCCTCGATGTCAACGTCGTCGCAGCCGACCAGGAGGTGTGGGTCGGCGAGGCCAAGCGCGTCGTCGCCCGCACCCTGGAAGGCGAGATCGGCATCCTGCCTGGTCACGAACCCGTTCTCGGTGTCGTAGCCGATGGTGAGGCGAGGATTCTCACGACCTCGGATCAGACGATCCGGGTCCAGGCCGATGGGGGCTTTCTCTCGGTCGAGAACAATCGCGTCATCATCGCGGCTGATCAGGCCGAACTTCTCTGAACAGTCAATTACACTTGGCAAACGTGAACCCTTCTGTCCTGCTGATCGTTCTGCTCTCGTTGGTGGGACTGGCGCTTGCCCTCATCGTCGTCGTGACGATCAGGCGCAGGTCGATCTCCAAGCTGTCAGGTGCGTTCGACTGCTCCATCAACGTGGGCGAGGAATCCAGTTCCCGCCCACGTTGGCGTTTGGGCGTCGCGGTGTTCGCCGTGTCCTCCCTGGACTGGTATCCCGTGTTCGCCCTCAACCGGCGCGCGGCCGTGAGACTGCCGCGCGCCGATCTCGACATCCTCGTCCGACGCAAACCGACGTCGGGGGAGCAGTACTCCGTCCTTCCCGATGCCGTCGTCGTCGACTGCTCCTACGGGAAGGCGAACGGGAGACCGCGCTCGGTCTCCCTGGCGATGGACACCGAGTCCCTGTCGACGATGGCCTCGTGGCTCGAGTCCTCGCCGCCCGGCTTCAATCCGACGATGGGACGGTTCACCTGATGGAAGTCCTCCGCCTGACCGGTCCGACGCAGCTGCGCGGCACCGTCGACGTCAGGGGCGCGAAGAACAGCGTCCTCAAGCTCATGGCGGCGAGCCTGCTCGCTGTGGGACGCACGACGATCACCAACGTTCCCGCGATCCTCGACGTGAGGATCATGGTCGAACTCCTCAGCCGCCTCGGCTGCACCGTCGACTACGATGCCGACGCCGGCACCGTGAGCATCGACGTCCCCGCCGCGGTGGGGATCCAGGCCGACTACGAACTCGTCCGCGCGATGCGGGCCTCGATCTCCGTCCTCGGCCCGCTGACCGCGCGGATGCGCGCCGCCCACGTCGCCCTGCCCGGCGGCGATGCGATCGGCTCGCGCGGTCTCGACATGCACCAGGCCGGGCTCGAGGCGCTCGGCGCCCAGGTCCGCCTCGACCACGGCTACTTCGTCGCCGAGGCCCCGACGGGGCTGACCGGCACGGACATCGCGCTCGACTTCCCGTCGGTGGGTGCCACCGAGAACCTCGTCATGGCGGCAACCCTGGCGCAGGGGACGACGACGATCGCCAACGCCGCGAAGGAACCGGAGATCGTCGACATCTGCCTCATGCTCGTCCAGATGGGTGCCCGGATCGAGGGCATCGGGACGGCGGAGCTCACCATCACCGGTGTCGACGAACTGCGTCCCGTCGACCACCGCACGGTCGGGGACCGGATCGTCGCCGGAACCTACGCCTTCGCCGCCGCGCTGAGCGCCGGCGACGTCGTCGTGCGGGGTGTCGGACTCGAGATCATGCCCAATGTCGCCATCAAACTCCGCGATGCCGGCGCGACGGTCGACGACCTCGGCGAGGTCGAACTCGGCGACGGGACGCTCGGGCGCGCGTTCCGCGTCGTCGGGCCGCAGCGTCCGCACGCGATCAGGGTCGCGACGATGCCGTTCCCCGGCTTCCCGACCGACCTCCAACCCTTCGTCATCGCGCTCAACTCCGTCTCCGACGGCGTCGGCCTGCTCTCGGAGAACCTCTTCGAGGCCCGGTGGCGTTTCGTCCAGGAGGTCGCCCGCCTCGGTGCGAAGGTCCGGATCGACGGCAACCACGCCCTGGTCACGGGGGTCGAGGAGCTCTCCGGCGCCGAGGTGGAGGCCTCGGACATCCGCGCCGGTGCCGGGCTCGTCCTCGCCGGGCTCAGGGCCTCCGGCGTCACCGAGGTCTCCGGCGTCGACCACATCGACCGCGGCTACGAGGGCTTCGTCGACAAGCTCCGGGCGCTCGGCGCCGACGTCGAGCGCGTCACCCGCGCCGACGGTCTCAGCTTCGACTGAGCGGGGTCACCCGGGGCAGCGACTCACGTGGCGGCGACTGACGTGGCGGCGACTGAGCGCCCGCGAACGGGCCGCCTGTCACAGCTTCGACTGAGCGCCCACTCGCTCGGTCGCCCGTCGTTCAAGCCCTTCAGCACTTTTCGACACTCCCAGCACTTCCGCACGCTCACTCCAGGCTCAGCGCGGATCGCCGGTGTTGCACGACTGGCTATCCGCGCTGCGCCTGGACCGACACCACCCGGGCGCTCACTCCAGGCTGAGCGCGGATCGCCGGTGTTGCACGACTGGCTATCCGCGCTGCGCCTGGACCGACACCACCGGCGTACTCGTGCCGGTTGACTGTCCACAGGTGCGTTCGATGCTCAGTGGTTATCCACAGGGCGTTTTGAGCCTCTTGCGGTCCGGATGCCTTCTCGTCCATCCTCGATTGCATGTTTGCGTGCTTGGAGACTTCGGATCTGGTGGCGGCAGGCTGGAACAGCCATCAGATCAGATCTGCCGTCGATTGCTGCCTGCGGCGACTCCGGCGGGGACGATACGTTGTCACGCGTGCGTGCGACAATCCGTCGCACGCCTTCGTCGCAGCGATCGCGGAGGCGGAGGAGACCGCGTTGCCCCATGAGACCGCGGGGATGCTCAAGCGCGGAGAGGATCTGAGGATTCTCGTCCGGTCATTCGTCCCCGATCTGCCGCACGACGCAGTGTTCTCCCATCGCAGTGCACTGCTCGTCCACGGCCTGCCCGTGCCGTATGTCGATAAGGGTGAGGTGTACGTCGAGGTCGCGAGCCCGCGCAGCTCGGTCCGCCAGAGGGATCTCGTGGTCCGTCGACGGGCCCTGCAGCCCGACACCATGGAAATCGTCGAAGGGATTCCGGTGACGACGGTGGTGCAGACGCTCCTCGATGTCGCCAGGGATTGTCCGTTGGCGTTCGCCGTGGCTGTTGCGGATGCCGCGGTGCACTTGGGGCGGGTGACTCTCGAGGAGTTCCGAGCGCACCAGGCGGCGCATCCTGTGCGGACCCGCCAGTCGCGGATCACAGCGGTGCTGGAGAACATCGACGGACGGCGTGAAACGGTGGCGGAGTCGATCTGCGCCGTTCGATTCGTCGAGTATTCGATACCGGGGTTCGAGCCGCAACTCGTCGTCTGCGACGCCGATGGTCGCTTCCTCGCTCGGTCCGACTTCGGCAACGAGGCGGTCAAGGTCATTGCCGAGTTCGATGGCGCCGGCAAGTACTACATCGATGACGGTGATCCGCACCGAGCCTTCGAACGCGAACGGAAGCGGGAATACGCTCTGCGGAACAAGGGGTGGATGGTCTTCCGCATTCGATGGGCCGATCTCTTCAGCGCAGACCTCTTCCTCAGGATCAAAGAGGCGGTGCGGATCCGCGAGACGGAGATCGCCGCTCGAGACCGACTCGCAGGCCCGATGCAAGGCGCGCAGTGAGGGCGATCCAGTCGTCAGTCAAGGGGCAGCGCGGATAGCAGGCGATGCTCGGCCGGCTATCCGCGCTGCGCCTTGACCGAGCGATGGCGCGGGCCGGGAGAGGAGACGCGTGTTCAGAAGAGGCGGGTCTCCGGATCGTCCATCCCGCGCAGCGCATCGTAGTCGAGGACGACGCAGCGGATGCCGCGGTCCTCAGCTAGAGTGCGTGCCTGCGGTTTGATCTCCTGCGCGGCGAAGACGCCGGTGACGGGGGAGAGGAGCGGATCTCGGTTCATCAGTTCGAGGTAGCGGGTGAGCTGTTCGACGCCGTCGATGTCGCCCCGCCGTTTGATCTCAACGGCCACCGACTTCTGGGTCGCATCGCGGGCGAGGATGTCGACCGGACCGATCGCCGTCATGAATTCGCGGCGGACGAGGCTGTATCCCGTGCCGAGAGTATGGATGTGTTCGGCGAGGAGTTCCTGGAGATGCGCTTCGACTCCGTCCTTGACGAGACCGGGATCGACGCCGAGGTCGTGGCTCGTGTCCGAGAGCACCTCAGTGATCGAGATGACGAGTCGGTCGCCGGTCTTCGTCTGCGAGACCGTCCAGATCTCGCTCAGACCTGCTTCGGCCTGCTCGTCGGTCGGCTCGGCCACCTGGACGGCGCGCGGGGGGGTCATCCAGTTGAGCGGCTTGTACGACCCGCCGTCGGAGTGGATGAGGATCGACCCGTCGGACTTGAGCATGATGAGACGGGTGGCCAGGGGCAGATGCGCGGTCAGACGACCGGCATAATCGACAGAGCATTCAGCTATCACGAGACGCACGCGTCCCAGACTACGTGAGAGAATCGCCCCATGCCACGTTCGAACTCCTCGCGTCGCAGGAACAAATGGAGCGCACCCGCGCGCGACCTCACCGAGTCCGTGGGCGGTCTGCGGGTGAGCCGCGACCTGCCCGACGGAACCTGGTCGATCCAGCGTGTGGCCGCCAACTCCAGCGGCAAGGTCTACGTGTGCCCGGGCTGCGGACAGCAGGTCTCTGCGGCCACCGCGCACATCGTCGCCTGGCGTCAGGAGGCCTCCCACGGCGTCGACATCGGCGTCGACTCTCGTCGGCACTGGCACTCGAGGTGCTTCGAGCGGTTCCGCTGACACGCAACTCCGCTGACACGGAACTCCGCTGACACAGAACTCGGCTGACACGGAACGGGGCCCGCTCTGGTGAGCGGACCCCGTTCTCTTCAGTCGGTGAGGGCCTCATCAGCGGAGCGCGTCCGGCGGTACAGCAAGTCGTGCGCGGCCGAATGCGCTCAGCGCCTGAGCATCGTCAGCGCAGTGAGTTACGCGACCGTGCGGCCTTGGAGTTGGCCGGACGGTTTCCACCCTGACCGGAGCCGCCGGACTTCGGCGAACCCGAGACCTGCGCATCGATCGCGATCGTCTCGGCGTCGGTCGCGCCGTTGGGCAGATCCTCGGAGACAGTCTCGGACGCCTCGGTCTCCACCGAATCCTCCGCGTTCTCCGACTGCTCTGCAGCGGCATCCGCCGACTTCGCACCGGAGTTCTGGGAACCTGTGCCCTGCGCCGTCTGGGCGTCCGCCTCGGCGGCTCCCGTCTTCGAGGCACCGGACTTCCCGCCGTCGGCAGCCGACTTCTCGGCCGCCTCCTCGGCGGAATCGGCGGCGATGAGGTCGGCGAGAGCCTCCCCATCGGCGATCTGCTCGGTCGCGTGCGTGGCCGCTTCCGCCTTCGCGGGATCGACGGCGTCGCCGCCCATCACACCGGGCATCGCGAAGAGCGAACGGAGCTGGTCGAGCTGAGCTGTGATCGTCTTGCGCTGCTTGGTGAGCAGGTCGACCTGGGACTGCGCGGACTGGACGTTGCGCTTGGCTTCGGCGGCCGATTCCTCGATCGTCGCCTCGGCGGTGGCCCGAGCCTCGGAGATGAGCGTCTGTGCGCGGGCCTTGCCGTCGGCGATGATCTCATCGGCCTTCGTCACGGCCTCGGCGCGGGTCGTCTCGGCGCGCTCCGCGGCGGCCTTGGCATCCGCGTCGGCCTTCGCCGCGCGCGCCTGCGCCTCGTCGATGAGCTTCCGGTTCTCCGCCTGGGCGGCGTCGTAGCGCTTCTTGCGCTCGGCTTCTGCCTCCTGACGCTTCGTGGCGAGTTCGACGTCGAGGTCGTTCGCGGACTTCTTCGAGGCCTCGTCGCGGGACTTCGCGGCCGCGAGCAGTTCGTCGGCCTGAGCCTGGGCTGCGGCGATCGTCTCATCGGCCTGGGTCTTCGCCTCGGCGCGGAGGTCGGTCGCCTCCTTCTCGGCGGCGGCGCGCAGCTCCGCGAGTTCGTGCTCGAGGCTTTCGCGGGCCTCCTTCGACGCGGCGTCGTTGGCCTCCTTCGACTGCGCCGCCTCGCGTTCGGCGGTGGCCTTGAGCTCGGCCGCGCGCTTCTCTGCGGACTTCACGGCCTCCTCGGCGCGCAGCTCGGCGGAGCTGATGATCGCGTCGGCCTCGGACCGGGCGTTGTTGAGGGTGTCATTGCTCTCGGTGTGCATGCGCGCACGAGCAGACGCCGCCTCGGCGCGGGCCTTGTTCCGGATCGTCTCCGCATCCGAGTTCGCCTGGGCGAGGGTCTCCCGGGCCTGGGACTCGGCGATCTTGAGGAGGTGGTCGATGCGGCTTCCGGGGGGACCGGCCGCCTCGGCGTTCTCATTGGCGGCCTTCTTCAGCTGAGCCTTCGCCTCGGACAGCTCGCCGGCGATCTGGAGCTTCGCGCGATCGGCGTTGATGACCTGACTGCGCGCATCCGACAGCGCCTTCCGCACGGATTCGATCTCCGTGCGCAGCTGCTGCAGTCGGGAATCGACTTCGCTCTTCTCGTACCCGCGCATCGCTGTGCGGAATTCTTCGGTGGGCGTCACTGAAGCTGACTCCTGTCATGTCAAGGGGATCTGGTCATGCCTGCGCGGTCCCTACTCTATCGGACTCAAGATGAGTGTTGGGTCCGAATCCCCCTGCGGGCGACCGCCTCGGCGACCCCGGTGACGGAGGCCACATCGGCCTCGACTACCCTGTACTCAACAGCTCTCCGCTGCACGCGTCCCGCTGTTCGCGGAGCCACAGTCCTTCGAGGAGGAAACATGACTGAAGCAGTGATCGTCTCCGGTGCCCGCACCCCGTTCGGGCGGCTCCAGGGAGCGCTCGGAACGCAGACGGCGGTGAACCTCGGTGCCGCAGCGATCAAGGGAGCCCTCGAGAAGGCGGGCATCTCCGGAGACCAGGTCGACTACGTCATCATGGGCCAGGTGCTCCAGGCCGGCCTCGGTCAGGGTCCGGCCCGACAGGCCGCCGCCGAGGCGGGGATCCCCATGAGCGTTCCCGCGATCACGATCAACAAGCTCTGCCTCTCCGGCATCAACGCGATCACCCAGGCCGCACAGCTCGTGCGCGCCGGCGAGTACGACGTCGTCGTCGCCGGCGGGCAGGAGTCGATGACGCTTGCCCCGCACCTGCTCGAGAAGTCCCGCGCCGGATACAAGTACGGTGACGTCGTCGCCAAGGACCACATGGACTACGACGGTCTCTGGGACGCCTTCACCGACCAGGCCATGGGCGGACTGACCGAAGAGGCCAACAAGGGCGAGTCCGAGTTCTCCCGTGAGGAGCAGGACGCCTTCGCCGCGCAGTCGCATCAGCGGGCTGCCGCCGGCTGGGAGAAGGGCGCGTTCGAGGACGAGGTCGTGCCCGTGACTATCCGCACCCGCAAGGGCGACGTCACCGTCGACACCGACGAGGGCGTGCGCCCGGACACGACGGTCGAATCGATGGCGAAGCTGCGCCCGGCCTTCCGCAAGGACGGGGCGATTACCGCGGGCAACGCCTCGCAGATCTCCGACGGCGCGGCCGCTGTCGTCGTCATGTCTCGGGAGAAGGCTGAGGAGCTCGGTGCGCCGATCCTCGCTGAGATCCGCGCCCACGGCTGGACGGCAGGACCCGACTCGACCCTCCAGCACCAGCCCTCGCAGGCGATCCGCAAGGCCGCCGAGTCCGAAGGCGTGGCCGCTGACTCCTTCGACCTCTACGAGATCAACGAAGCGTTCGCCGCCGTCGGCCTCGCGAGCACGAAGGACCTCGGCATCGATCCGGAGAAGGTCAACGTCAACGGGGGAGCGATCGCCCTCGGGCATCCGATCGGGGCCTCCGGCGCCCGCATCGTCCTCACCCTTGCCCTCGAACTCCAGCGCCGAGGCGGCGGCACGGGTGTCGCTGCCCTCTGCGGTGGCGGCGGCCAGGGTGATTCGCTCATCATCACCGTTCCCGAACAGGGCTGAGTCCAGGGGAGGAGGAACCGCCATGCTGCTCGCATTCTCTGTCGCCCCCAGCGGCGGCGAAGGCCCCGACGGCTCGGTCCATGAGGCCGTGGCCGCGGCTGTCGAAGTCGTTCGCGAATCCGGGCTGCCGAACCGCACGACGAGCATGTTCACCGAGATCGAAGGGAACTGGGACGAGGTCTTCGATGTCGTCCGTCGTGCCACCGAGGCGGTCGCGCCGTTCGGGTCCCGGATCTCGCTCGTCATCAAGGCCGATATCCGTCCCGGGCACGAGGGAGAGATCGAGGGAAAGGTCGACCGCCTCGAGCAGGCGATCGACGCGCGGCGGAGAAACGACGCCTGACGCAGAAAAAGCAGTGACGCAGATCTCAGATGGGTCTATCCTCGTCTCAAGGACGAAGGAGGATGACCCATGAAGAATGGATCCGCGTATTTCACCACTGCCACTGCTCTGACCATGATCGCCCTGCTCGGGTTCATGATCGCAGGATTCTTCCCCGTCGCGGCCGAGGTCGCGTTCGGCGTCGAAGCCGCCGCGGTCATCCTCGCGCTCACGGGCGTCGTCATCCTCGCGATCATCACGGTCCGCAAGGCGCTTGAGAAGGCCGGCAGCACCCACTGACCCCGGTCGTCTCCGACGGCCCCGCTCCGACCCCGGCCACATGGCCGGACTGGTCGGTGCGGGGCTGCTTTCGTCTGCCCGCTGCCCATCGGTTACGATGTGTGGGCCTCCGTAGCTCAGTCGGATAGAGCAACCGCCTTCTAAGCGGTAGGTCGCGGGTTCGAGCCCCGCCGGGGGCGCAGTGCGCAGGCAATTGAACCCCGTCACGGCGTGCCTGGTGGTGCTCAGCTGTGAAAACGTGGAAAGTGGATGCGTGATGACAGACAGCGGAAATGCCGTGACGCCACCGGTGGGCGGAGCACTGAGCGATATCGCGAAGAAGATCTCCGAGACCCGGTTCACCCTGCAGACCGACGACGCGGCAGACGGCCGCCGACTGCTTGGATCCCTGAGCTCGGAGATGGGCGATTTCATCCTCCCGCGGATCAACCGCGCGCCGGCTCCTTTCCTCATCGCCGTCGGCGGTTCGACGGGGGCGGGGAAGTCGACACTGGTCAACTCGCTCATCGGCCGCACCGTCAGCCCCGCAGGCGTGCGTCGTCCCACGACCGCCAACCCGATCGTCATCCACAACCCGGCCGATGCGAAGCACTTCGAGACCGCGACGTTCCTCGGCGATCTGCCCCGCAGCTCCGACCCGGAGACGACGTCCCCGGCGCTCGTGCTCATCCCCGACGCCGACATCGCGCCGGGCACCGCCGTCCTCGACTGCCCCGACATCGACTCGATCGCCGAGTCCAACCGCGACCTCGCCCGCCGCATCCTCATGTGCGCCGACCTCTGGCTCTTCGTCACCACCGCCAACCGCTACGCCGACGCGGCTCCCTGGGCGCTCCTGCGCGAAGCCGCCGCCCGCAGCACCTCGGTCGCGCTCGTCCTCGACCGCGTTCCCCCCGAGGCGAACCGCGAAGTCCGGCACCACCTCTCCCACCTCCTCTCCGAGGCGGGGCTCGCGCAGTCACCGATCTTCTCTGTCGCCGAACTCCCGCTCGAGGACGGCCGGCTTCCGCACGCCGCTGTCTATCCGATCCAGTCGTGGATCCGCGAGGTCAGTGCCGAGTCCGAGTCCCGCGGGCGAATCCGTCGCCGCACGCTGTCCGGTGCGATCGCCTCCCTGCCCGGCCGGGTCGATGCCCTCGCCGAGGCGGCCCAATCCCAGGAGGACGCCCACGCCCACCTCGAGCGGATCGTCGATGAGCGCTTCCGCTCCGCCCACGAATCGCTGGCGACCGTCGTCACCGACGGCCGGATCCTCCACGGCGCCGTCAACGCCCGCTGGCAGGACTTCGTCGGCACGGGTCAGCTCTTCCGCGGACTCGAGCCCACGATGGCGCGGATGCGCGACCGCATCTCCGCGGCGGTGACCGGCAAGCACGACGCCGCCGCCCCGCTCCACATCGCAATCCTCCGGAGTGCGGCGATCACGCTGCGCGAGGCCGCCGTCGACGTCGTCGACGTCGTCGCCGACGACTGGCGGCGCACACCGGCAGGCGAGGCCCTCGTCACCTCCGAGCCGGCGCTGCGCGAACCCACCAGCGAACTCGAGGATCGAGTGAAAGCCGCGGTGAGCGGGTGGTCGAACGATGTCAACGCCCTCGTCCGGGACATCGGCCAAGGGAAGAAGTCGAAGGCTCGTATCCTCTCGTTCGGCGTCAGCGGGGTCTGCGCCGTCCTCGAGTACGCGACCTTCTGGGACCCGGCGCACACCTCGTCGAACGACAGTGCCTCACGGTCGGGCGCCGGAGTGGCACTGAGCCTGGCCGGAACGATCTTCGGCGAACAGGAGGCCGTCGACATCATCGGCTCGATCCGCGACCGCTTCCTCACCGCGGCCGCCGGCATCATCGGCGACTGCCGCACCCCATTCGACCAAGCACTACGACTGACAGCGGTTCCCACCAGGCAGTCCGGAGCCCTCCGCACTGCCGGTGCCCGCCTCGAGGAGGCACTGTGAACGATTCGGCCCAGTCCGAGATCCGCCGGCTCGCCGACGGTATCCGCCACGCGCTGGCGCTCGAGGACGACAGGATCAGCCCCGACGTGCGGGCCGATGCCTCCAGCCTGCTCGAGAGGGCCGACGACCGACTCGACCTCGGCGAGGACTTCACCGTCGTCGCCTTCGCCGGGTCGACCGGCTCGGGCAAGTCGTCGTTGTTCAACGCCGTGGCAGGCCTCGACATCGCCCGCGTCGGCGTGCGCAGGCCCACGACCTCGCGCCCGACGGCATGCGTCTGGGGCGAGGGCGGACAGGACATCCTCAACTGGCTGCGGGTCCCCGAGCGGAGTCGGACATGGCGCGAATCGGCGCTCGACGGCGACGACCAGCGCCGTCTCCACGGACTCATCCTCCTCGACCTGCCCGACCACGACTCCACGGCCGTCGAGCACCGGGTCGAGTCCGACCGCCTCGTCGGCCTCGTCGACGTCGTCTTCTGGGTCGTCGACCCGCAGAAGTACGCTGACTTCTCCCTCCACTCCGAGTACCTGACCAAGCTCGCCGAGAACAGTTCGAACATGGTCGTCGTCCTCAACCAGGTCGACAAGCTCAGCGTCGAGGAGCAGAAGGCCGCAGCCGCCCATCTGCGCCAGCTGCTCAACGAGGACGGACTCACCGACACCGAGGTGCGCCTGTCCTCTGCCGTGACCCGGGAGGGCATCCCGGAGATCCGGTCGATCCTCGCCGACACCCTCGACTCCAAGCAGGCAGCCGCCGAACGCCTCCTCTCCGACATGCAGGCGATGGCGCGGCGCATCCGCGCCGAACTCGGCGAGCCCGTGGCCACCCCCGACGAACTTCCGGGAGCATCGCACCTCGTCGAGACGATGTCGGAGGCTGCCGGTGTCGAGGCCGTCGCACAGACAGTCCACGACGACTACATCCGACGCGCCTACCGGCGCACCGGATACCCGCTGCTCGCGTGGATGCAGCGCAACGCCCCCGACCCGCTCGGCGCGAAGCACGGTCTGACCCGCGACGAACTCATCCGCGCCTCCGTCCCGGCGACGAGCAAGACGCAGAGCTCGCAGGTCCGCCTCATGGCCCACGACCTCATCACCGAATCCGTCTCGACGCTGCCTCGGCCATGGCAGACCGCGGCTGCGGAAGCGGAACGGGCAAGCACGAACCAGCTCGCCGACACCCTCGACTCGGCCGTCACGGCTGTGGATATCGAGCGGCGGACGCCGGGGTGGTGGGCGGTTGCCAACGCCCTGCAGATCATCTTCTTCCTCGCCACGATCATCGGCGCCCTCGGCCTCATCGTCGTCGCCGCGATCGCCGTCGCGACTCCAGGGGCGATGCCGTGGTGGGCGTGGGCGGCCTCGATCGGGGTCCTCGTCCTCGGCATCCTCGGCTCGATCATCACCTCGGTCGTCGCCAAGTCAGCCCGGAACAGAGGGGCAGACGAGGCTGCGGCCGCCGTCGACGCCGACCTGCGCTCGGCGGTCGCGCACGCGGCGCAGAGTTCGTACCTGCAGCCGGTCAATGCGGTCATCGCCACCCATCGCGATGCGTATCAGCGACTCGCCTGACTCATCCTCACAGGCACGCTCACTCGTGTGCTCAGGCCCTGTGGACGCATAACCGTCGTCCACAGGGCCTTTTCGCATGCTCGACAGCTCAGCGTCGGCCGCGCTGTGCTGGAGGGATCCCTGGCGGGAGCGACCAGACAGTTCCCGCCGACCCAGAGCAGAGCGAGGAATGAGCAATGTCGAACATCCCGATCACCGTCTGCGGCACCGTCGCGACGGCCCCACAGGCCCGGACCCTGCCGACCGGACGCCCATGTGCGTCCTTCCGGCTCGCCGTCAACCACTGGCGGGTGGACAAGCAGACCGGTGAGTTCGTCAGCGACACGACCTCGTGGTTCGGCGTCGACTGCTACGGGTCGCTGGCGAGCAACGTGGGCTCCTCGGTCACCCTGGGTATGAGCGTCGTCATCCAAGGTCACCTGCGCATCCGCGAATGGGAGTCCCAGGAGCGTTCGGGAATCGCTCCGACGATCATCGCCGATCATCTCGGTCCGGACCTCCGCTTCGGTACCGCGAACTACGTCAAGGCCCAGGGAACGGCGTCGGGGAGGCAGTCGGCCCCGGCGCAGGAGGCGGAGGGCTCCGGATCAGGGTGGGACGCACTCCCGCGCGAGAACACAGGCGCTGCCGGCCGCACAGATTCCTTCGAACGCAGCGCTGCCGGGAGTACCGACGGAGCGCGCACCGAGACCTCCCGTTACGGCACCGCGTCGTCGGGCTACAGCAACGACATTTCCGGTCACGGCACCGAGGCGCCCGGCTATGCCGCCGGTGGGTCCGCCGACGACGCCGAGGCAGGGGACAGTGTCGATGCCACGCGGGCAGGCAGGTACCCGACGTGGCAGAGCGGCGCACCCGCGGGCGGTGATGACGAATCCGCTGACGGCGATGAAGCGGTGGCAGACGACAGCGACGACTCAGCCGCGCTCGATGACGACGACTCGACCCCGAGCGAGCGCGACGACATCGCCGGTGCGACCGCCGCCGCTGCGGCACCGTTCTGAGCCCCTTTGGGCCGGACTCGACCGGCGCTCCGCCGGGACGCGCACGACAGGACAGTCGCCGGGACGCGGCGGGAGCAGCCGGCCTACCGCCGGGACTGTCGCCGGGACGGTCGACAGGACAGCCGCCGGGACGCCGACGCCGGGACGGTCGACAAGACAGTCGCCGGGAGGCAGCGGGTCCGGGCGTCGGTGACGGGAGGGGGGGCGCGATCGGCTAGAGTGGAGGAGTTCGTGTTCGTCCTCACCGAGGTGATCCATGCGTCTCGTTCCCCTCCTGGGTGTCGCAGCCCTCTCCCTCGCCCTCTCAGGGTGCTCCCTGCTCGGATTGGACGACGACGCCGCGCCGACACCCAAGAAGTCGCAGGAGAAGCCTGCCGCCGAAGTCGACAAGGTCCTCAAAGCCGTCGAGCCGCTGACCGGCGACGAAGAGAAGATCCCCTCGACGAAGGAGTTCTTCGACACGATGATCGACGCCGGATACAAGCCCGATCAGCTCGAGGCCACTCTCGACGCCTCGCCGCTGGGCAACGAGGTGCCCTCGAAGGTCTTCGGTGTGAAGACGAAGAAGGGCTGCGTGATCGGCGAGATCCGCAAGGGCAAAGCCACTGCTGAGCTCATGCCGCCGACCGAGTCGACCGGGGCGTGCCTCCTCGGCGCGGTCGATCGCCCCGAAGGCGTCGATGCTCCCAAGGGCGAACAGCGCGACCAGGACGGCGACGACAACGGCGCCGGCCACATGCCGGGGGAGAACATCACCGGTGACGACGCGGAGACGAACAGCCCCGAGCCCTCTCAGGGATCCTCGGAATCGGGCGGTTCCTCGTCCGGTGGGGGCTCGTCCTCGAGCGGTTCGGAGGGGTCGTCCGAAGGCTCCTCGGAGGGTGATTCGCCCTCGCTCGGCGGAGGCTAGACCAATTGGCACATGGGGTGCCCAACCGATAATCTGGGGCCACTATGGCCGAATTCATTTACACCATGCACAGGGCGCGCAAGGCGCACGGTGACAAAGTCATTCTCGACGACGTGTCGATGTCCTTCTACCCCGGGGCGAAGATCGGCATGGTCGGTCCCAACGGCGCCGGCAAGTCGACGATCCTCAAGATCATGGCCGGCCTCGAACAGCCCTCGAACGGCGAAGCCCGGCTGAGCCCCGGATACACGGTGGGCATCCTCATGCAGGAGCCGCCGCTCAACGAGAACAAGACCGTGCTCGGCAACGTCGAAGAGGGCGTGGGCGAGATCAAGGCCAAGCTCGACCGCTACAACGAGATCTCCGAGGAGATGGCGAATCCCGATGCGGACTTCGACTCCCTCATGGAGGAGATGGGCAAGCTCCAGGAGGCCATCGACGCCGCCGATGCGTGGGACCTCGACTCGCAGCTCGAACAGGCCATGGACGCCCTCCGGTGCCCGCCGCCGGACGCCGACGTCAGCGTCCTCTCCGGTGGTGAGCGCCGTCGCGTGGCCCTGTGCAAGCTCCTCCTCGAGAAGCCGGACCTGCTCCTCCTCGACGAGCCGACGAACCACCTCGACGCGGAGTCGGTGCTCTGGCTCGAGCAGCACCTCAAGACGTACCCCGGCGCCGTCATCGCCATCACCCACGACCGGTACTTCCTCGATCACGTCGCCGAATGGATCGCCGAGGTCGACCGCGGCCACCTCTACCCGTACGAGGGCAACTACTCGACCTACCTCGAGAAGAAGCAGGAGCGCCTGCAGGTCCAGGGCAAGAAGGACGCGAAGCTGGCCAAGCGCCTCAAGGACGAACTCGAATGGGTGCGGTCGAACCCGAAGGCGAAGCAGACGAAGTCGAAGGCACGCCTCGCCCGCTACGAGGAGATGGCAGCCGAAGCCGAGAAGACCCGCAAGCTCGACTTCGAAGAGATCCAGATCCCGGCCGGCCCCCGCCTCGGCGACATCGTCATCGAAGCGAAGGACCTCGAGAAGGGATTCGACGGTCGCCTGCTCATCGACGGTCTGAGCTTCTCGCTGCCGCGCAACGGCATCGTCGGCGTCATCGGACCCAACGGCGTCGGCAAGTCGACGCTGTTCAAGACGATCGTCGGCCTCGAAGAGCTCGACGGGGGAGACCTCAAGGTCGGCGAGACCGTGAAGATCTCCTACGTCGACCAGTCCCGCGGCGGCATCGACCCGGACAAATCGCTGTGGGAGGTCGTCTCCGACGGACTCGACTTCATCCAGGTCGGAGCCGTGGAGATGCCCTCGCGTGCCTACGTCTCCGCGTTCGGCTTCAAGGGACCCGATCAGCAGAAGAAGGCCGGCGTCCTCTCCGGCGGTGAGCGCAATCGCCTCAACCTCGCGCTCACCCTCAAGCAGGGCGGCAACCTCCTCCTCCTCGACGAGCCGACGAACGACCTCGACGTCGAGACCCTGAGCTCGCTCGAGAACGCGCTCCTCGAGTTCCCCGGCTGCGCCGTGGTCGTCTCCCACGACCGCTGGTTCCTCGACCGCGTGGCCACCCACATCCTCGCGTGGGAGGGCACCGACGAGGACCCGGCCAAGTGGTACTGGTTCGAGGGCAACTTCGAAGCGTATGAGAAGAACAAGATCGACCGCCTCGGCGAGGAGGCCGCGCGTCCTCACCGGGTCACCCACCGTCGCCTCACGCGCGACTGAGCACTCAGCCGGCGGGAGCGCACCCCGACCGGTACGGCATCGGGCCCCAGCGGAATCCGCTGGGGCCCGATCGCATACCCGGCTCCGCGTCCGTCTGCCGCGCCGGCGCTGGTCAGGTGCACCGCACCGGCGCCGAGGCGGTCAGCCGTTGCGCCTGCGCGTCCGTCGGCCGCACCGGTTCCGGGTGGTCCGTCGCCCTCAGCGGGCGAACGAGTCGAAGATCCGCCGCCACAGGCGGTGGAGGAGGCGCAGCACCCGGCGGACGGCGATCGTGCCGAGGATGCCGATGACGAGGGCGAGCAGGGCGACGACGCCGAGGTGGAGGTCCGTGCGATCGCGGAGCATGAGCAGTGCGATCGAAGTGAGAACGAGACAGAGGGCGACGTTGACGAGCCGGCTGAGAATCGAGGAGAGGATCTCGATCATCGCTGCCTTCTCGTCGCTCACGGGGCGTCCTTGACTCGGACCATGCCCTCTTGGGCGACGGTCGCAAGCAGCTCTCCGTCGTGGGAGAAGATGCGCCCGTAGCCGAGTCCGCGACCGCCCCGGGCGGCCGGGGACTCCTGGACGTAGAGCATCCAGTCGTCGACGTGGACGCGTCGATGCCACCACATCGCATGGTCGAGGCTCGCCACCCGCAGGCCCGGGCTGCCCCACGAGAGTCCGTGCCGGCGCAGCACGGGTTCGAGGAGGTTGAAGTCGCTCGCGTATGCCAAGGCTGCGGCGTTGAGCACAGGGTCATCGCCGAAGTGGGCGCTGGCACGGAACCAGATGTGCTGCTCGGGCAGCTCGGTGTCGATCGTCGTCGCACCCGGAACGCCGAAGGGCTCGACCGGGCGGATGTCGAAAGGACGCCGGTTGAGCCATTCGGTGACCTGGACGGAATCGACGGCGGCGAGGAGTTCGCGCAGGTCGGGGGAGTCCTCGGGCCCCGGGATCCCGGTGGGCATCGTCTCAGTGTGCTCGAAACCCGCCTGCTCCTCCTGGAACGAGGCGATGAGCGAGAGGATGGGCGCATCCTTCTGGTACGCGTGGACGCGCCGGGCGGAGAACGACCGGCCGTCGCGGAGGCGCTCGACACCGAACTCGATCGGCTCGGCGACATCGCCGGCGCGGAGGAAGTACCCGTGCAGGGAGTGGATGAGCCGGTCGGGCGGCAGGGTCGCGGCGGCGGCGACGATGCACTGAGCGAGAACCTGTCCGCCGAAGACCCGCCCATCGGGCTTGTACTGGCTGGGGCCGACGAAGAGGTCGGATTCCCTCGGCCCGGCATCGGAGTCGAGCCGACGCAGCTGCAGGAGTTCGTGCAGGCGTGCGACGTTCGCCTCGGCAGGTGTCGGTTGGGAATCGCTCACATGGGCCTCCATGGGCAGGGACGGGTGACAACTCCCGATCCTATCGCGGACATCGCCAGGCGATCGAAGATGGCATCATGGACACATGCACAACGGCACCACGAATCCCCTTCTCGACGATTGCACCAGGGTCCTCCTCGAACTGAGATGGGGTGACATGGACGCCTATGGGCACGTCAACAACGTCACCCAGATGCAGCTGCTCGAGGAAGCCCGCGTGCGTGCCCTCGGCTCGCCCACGCAGAGCCGCGACGCTGTCGCCGCCCCCGGTGCCGCCGAGGTGGTCTCCGGCACTCCGATGCCCGAGGTCTTCGGGGCGGCCTCGGCGACGACCGAACTCCTCGTCGCCTCGCACGCCGTCGAGTACCGCAGCCCGATCGGCTACCGTCCCGGCCCGATCGCCGTCGACCTCGTCATCAGCGATGTCAGTCCCGCCTCGGTGACCATCGGCTATGTCGTCGTCGAACCCGACGGTTCGCGGGTCTACACCGTCGCCGAGACCGTCATCGCCTTCGTCGACCGGACCACGGGACGACCCCGCCGCCTCACCGAGGAGGAGGCCGCGGAACTCTCGGGCGTCGTGCGCGAACCGGTCCGACTGCGGAGCCTGCGGCGATGACGACTCTGGAGATCGCCGATGAGATGGCGATGCGCGACCTCGTCGCGTTCACGTCCCTTGCCCACCGCCTCGACCGCGACGGGGCGATGCGCCTCCAGGTCGTCTCGTCCGTCCTCGTCGTCTCCGTCGCCCCGCTCTACCCCCACGGCATCGGCGACTCGACCCCGCTCGTGCTCGCGATGCGCATGCAGCAGCTGGCCAGCCCGGAACTCGACGGCCTCGACGAGGTCGTCCCCCTCGCCGGCCTCACCGATCGCTTCGCCCGGCAGGACGGCGGCACCGCTGTGCCGCTGCCGCCGACGACGATGCTCGTCTCCTGGGCGGGCATCTCCCCGCCCCGAGGGCCGTGGGAGAACACGGACGCCGTCACCGCGGAGCAGCTGAGGTCGGCCGCCGAGGCGGGGATCGCCGAGGTGGGGGAGGGCACCCCCGAGGGCGCGGGCTCCCATGCGGTCAAGGCCCTGCGGGCCTCGGTGTGGTCCCGGCCCATCGAGGCTGCCGGCGGCACGCCGCTGCCGAGCGGGCTCGCGTTCGCGGCCGACGGCCTGCGGTTCGTTCCGCCGGGCGCCGAGGCGGATGTCCCGGTGATGGAGAGCTCAGGATGGCTGCGCCTCGTCACCCCCGGCGGTCACCTGCTCACCCGGAAGGCGGGTTGAGGGATTCGCCCACGCGAGCGGCGGTCACCTGCTCACCCGGCGATCGCGATGATGCCGGACCTGCTCAGGCCCCGGTGCTGTTCGTATTCACCATCGCGGTGGCCGCCCGCTGGAAGTAGTCCCAGAAGAGCTCGTCGTAGAGCGGGGGCAGCGCGACCTCGTCGAGGGCCGCGCGCATGGCCCGCAGCCAGCGGTCGCGGGCGTCGAAGTCGATGGGGAACGGGAAGTGGCGCATCCGCAGCCGCGGGTGGCCGCGCTCCTCCTGGTAGGTCGTCGGCCCGCCGAAGTACTGTTCGAGGAACATCTGCAGCCGGCGCTTGGCGCCGGTGAGCTCGTGGCCCTCCGGGTACATCGCGATGAGCGGCTCATCGGCGGCGACATTGGCGTAGAAGGCGTCGACGAGGCGGGTGAACGTCTCGTGACCGCCGACCGCTGCGAAGATCGTGTCCGCGCTCGTGTCCTGGCTCATCTCCTGCTTCCCGTCCGCGGACCGTCCCCGGTGGAGGTCCCCTTCGCGCCCGCCCCGGCAGCCCCCGCGCCGGCGGCGTCGCCGGTCGATGCACCATCGTCGTCGGCGGACTCCCGGTGGGACTTCTTCTCGTGCGCGTCGGCGTCGGTGACCGAATCGTCCATCGACTTGATCCGCACGGCCTCGCTCGGGTCGGGCAGGGTGCGGAAGACCGTCTCCTGGGTGATCGGGATGTGGATGCCGCGACGGTCCATCTGCCGCTTGAGCTCGGCGCGGAAGGCGCGCGCGACCTTCCACTGCTGGTTCGGCTTCGTCTTGAGCACGGTGCGGATGACCTGCGATTCGGCCGACAGGGACTCGACGCCCCAGATCTCCGGCGGTTCGAGGATGGCGTCGGCGATCTCCGGGTCCTTCTCGATCTCCTTCGTCGTGTCCTCGATGACCGAGGCGTACGTCGCGACCGTGGTGTTGTAGGCGATGGGGATGTCGAGGACGGCCCGCGCCCAGCCCTGGGACTGGTTGCCGACGCGGAGGATCTCGCCGTTGCGCACATGCCACAGGGTGCCGTCGAGGCCGCGGACCTGGGTGGTGCGCAGTCCGACGTCCTCGACGACGCCGATCGCCTCGCCGAGGTCGACCGAGTCGCCGATCCCGTACTGGTCCTCGATGACCATGAAGAACCCGGACAGGTAGTCCTTGACCAGTGCCTGCGCGCCGAAGCCGATCGCGACACCGGCGATGCCGGCCGAGGCGAGGATCGGGCCGACGTTGAAGTTGAGTTCGCTGAGCACGATGAGGCCGGCGACGATCGCGATGACGATCGACGTCACCGAGGAGAGCATCCGCCCCACGGTCTCCGCTCGCTGCGCCCGTCTCTCCCGGATCGTCGCCTGATCGATGCCGGTGAACTGCGACTCCATCGCCGAGGTGGAGAAGCGCGAGTTCGGCTTCGAACTGTCGACGGTGCCTTTGGCCACGCTCGCGGCGAACCGTCGGATGACGATGCGCATGAGGAAGTTGAGCAGCAGGGCGCCGACGATGACGATCGTCACCCGCAGCGGGACGTCGAGGAGGAAGCTCCAGTCGATCTGCGCGGCGGAGAGCAGGGTGGTCTGCAGTGAGTCAGGTGTCATGATGCCATCGACCCTATCGGCTGTTCTTGGACAGGTCCTCAATGTCGCTGGACGTCCGCTGAGCCGCCAGCGCCCGCTCGGCATCGGCGAGGTTCTCCCGCATCAGCCGCAGCAGACCCTTCGGTGCCGCCGGGTGCTCCTCGAGCCAGGTCCGGGCCGCGGCCACGGTCTGCGCACTCGCCGGCGGGAACAGCCGCAGGGTCATCGTCTGCGCCATCTCGAGCGTGCGGGTCTCCCACCAGCCGGAGATCCGCTGGAAGTATTCGGTCGCGAAGTCCTGCAGCGGCGCCTCGGCGGGGATGAGCTCCCCGTCACCGGTCTGCAGTCCCATCGCGAACCCGGCCGCGAGCGCTCCGAGCTCCGAGTTCGGCATCTCGATCTCGTCGATCATCCGGGTGAAGGCGCTCGACTTCGCCGCCGAGGTGGCCCGAGCGGCCCGGGCCGTCGCCGCCTGCCGCTGGCCGGTGGCGCTGGGATCGACGGCGGCCATGTCCGCAATCGCCGATTCGTCGACCGCATCGTGGTTGGACAGGGCGATGAGCAGCTCCCACCTCAGATCGGTGTCGATCGTGATGCCTCCGACCTCCTGCGCGTCGAGCCACGTGCGCAGCGTCTCGATCTGCTCCTCGGACTCCGCGTGGCGGATGATCCCGCGGAAGAACTGGAACGCCTGGTCCGTGCCCGCAGGGGCTGCCTCGAAGAGCTCGCCGAGGCGGTCGGCGATGCGCGTGTGGGCTTCCGCGCGCTCGGCCGGGGGCAGGTAGGCCCCGACCGCGGTCTCGAGCTGACGCATCTGCGTGAGCAGGCCCGAGGAGTGGGTGATCGCGGCGAGGTGGCTCAGCAGCGTGTCGATGTAGTCCCGGGCAGGGATCTCTGCATCGCGCACCCCGTCCCACAGCGTGCTGAGCACGAGGAGCTGGGTGAGCGAGTCGTCGAAGTCCGACAGCCGTGCCGTCGCGGTCGCCAAGCTCTCGGCATCGAACCGGACCTTCGCATACGTGAGGTCGGCGTCGTTGACGACGATGACTGCCGGCCGGGGCACACCGACGGCCTCGGGCACGTCCGCCTCGGCGGAGTCGAGGTCGAGGGGGAAGGTGTGGGTGCGCACGAGGCGCCCCTCGCCGTTGTCGGAGTAGAAGCCGATCGCCAGGCGGTGCGGGCGCAGGGACGGCTCCGGCTGTCCTTCGATCGCCCACGGCTTCTGGGTCACCGTGAGCCGCTCGACCACCTCGGCGCCGGAGTCGGCGGAGGGACCGTAGGCCACGTCGGCTTCGATGAGGTTGACCCCGGACTCCTCGAGCCAGAGCTTCGACCATGTCGTGAGGTCGCGCCCGCTCGTCGCCTCGAGTTCGCGCAGCAGGTCGCCCAGCTCCGTGTTCGACCACGCGTGCGTGTCGAAGTAGGTCTTCAGGCCCGCGAAGAACTCGGCGCGGCCGACCCAGGCGACGAGCTGCTTGAGCACCGAGGCGCCCTTGGCGTAGGTGATGCCGTCGAAGTTGACCTCGACGTCAGCGAGGTCCTCGATGGGGGCGACGATGGGGTGGGTGCTCGGCAGCTGGTCCTGCCGGTACGCCCAGGACTTCTCGATCGTCGCGAACGTCGTCCAGGCATCGGAGTACTTCGTCGCCTCGGCCGTGGCCAGCGTCGACATGAACTCGGCGAAGGACTCGTTGAGCCACAGGTCGTTCCACCAGCGCATCGTCACGAGGTCGCCGAACCACATGTGGGCGAGCTCGTGGAGGACGGTGACCGTGCGGCGCTCGACGAGTGCCTCGGTGGGCCGGGAGCGGAAGATGTAGTTCTCGAGGATCGTCACCGCTCCGGCGTTCTCCATCGCCCCGGCATTGAACTCGGGGACGAAGAGCTGATCGTACTTCTCGAACGGGTAGGGCACCCCGAACTCGCGTTCGAAGAACTCGAAGCCCGCGCGGGTGACGGCGAAGAGGTTCTCCGCGTCGAGGTGCTCGAAGAGGGACTCACGGCAGTAGAGCCCGAGCGGCACGGGCTGTCCGTCGGAGGAGACGAGCTCGGAGTGGACGCTGCGGTAGGGGCCGGCGACGATCGCGGTGATGTAGGACGAGATCGGGGTGGTCGGGGCGAACTGCCACACGGCCATGTCCTCGGCCGCGGCCTCCTCGGCGTCGAGGTCGGAGAGGATCTCCGCAGGGTCCCCAGGGGTCGGGGTCGGAGAGTTCGAGACGACCGTCCACTGCTCCGGGGCGATGACGGTGAAGGAGAACGGCGCTTTGAGGTCGGGCTGCTCGAAGACCGGGAAGACGCGGCGAGCATCGGGGACCTCGAACTGGGAGTAGAGGTAGACCGCGTCGTCGATGGGGTCGACGAAGCGGTGCAGGCCCTCACCGGTGTTCATGTAGAAGAAGTGCGCGTCGATGACGAGTTCGTTCTCCGCGGCGAGCCCGGCGAGGGTGATGCGGGAGGGGGAGACGACCTCGCCGATCTCGAGGTCGAGCCCGTTGAGCTGGACGCGTTCGACGCTTGCGGTGATCGCGTCGATGAAGGTCTCGGATTCGGGATCGGCGGTGAACCGGATCCGGGACCGGACGCGGAAGGACTCGCCGACCCCGGTGAGGATGAGGGTGTGCTCGTAGCTCTGCACGGTGATGTGGGACGAACGCGACCTGGCTTCTTCACGGGTGAGGTTGTACTGGGGCACTGGCTGGCGACCTCCGCATCGGGTCCGGGTGTGTTTGTCGTCATTCTGTCATGGACGCCCGGTGACGCGGACCCATGGGACGGGTGGGCGCCGACTTGGTAGATTGGCCTCGGAGATCGCGGAGGCCGCTGCGGCCCCCGCCGCCGCTGAGAACGAGGAGTGAGAATGAGCAGAGAGACCCTTGACCTGTGGTTCGACACGGCGTGCCCCTGGGCGTGGATGACCTCCCGGTGGGCCCTCGAGGTCGCGAAGGTCCGCGATGTCGACGTCCGCTTCCACCCGATGAGCCTCAACATCCTCAACCGGGATCGTGAGCTGCCCGAGGACTACCGGGAGCTCATCGACCGCACCCTGGGACCGATGCGCGTGGTCACAGCGGCGATCGCCGAACACGGGGAGGAGATCGCCGAACCGCTCTACACCGCGATCGGCACCCGCATCCACCCCGGTGGGGAGAAGGACTTCGACAAGGCCGTCGCCGAGGCGCTCGCTGAGCTCGATCTTCCGGCCTCCCTGATGGACTACGCCGACCGCGACGACTACGACGCCACCCTGCAGGCCTCCCACGACGAGGCGCTCGCGCTCGTCGGCGACGACGTCGGCACCCCGGTCTGCCGGGTCGCCGGCACCGCGTTCTTCGGTCCCGTCGTCACGCCCGCTCCGAAGGGCGAGGATGCCGGTCGCCTCTTCGACGGCGTCCTCGCCGTCGCCTCGACGCCGGGCTTCTTCGAGCTCAAGCGCACCCGGGACCAGGGTCCCGTCTTCGACTGACGAGACCGCCGCCCAGGGGCGGCGCCCGTCTCCCGGGGACTCCCGGGAACCACCGCAGCCCGGACAGCCCGGGACCCGCACCCCGGCCAGGCCGGGAACGAAAGGAACATGATGAAGGTCCACCTCGGAACCGACCACGCTGGGTTCGAGTTCAAGGAGATCCTCAAGGGCCACCTCGGCGAGGCCGGCTATGAGGTCATCGACCACGGTGCGCTCGAGTACGACGCCCTCGATGACTACCCGGCGTTCTGCATCGCCGCCGCCCAGGCTGTCGTCGACGATCGGGCGGCGGGCCTCGACTCGCTCGGCGTCGTCATCGGCGGCTCCGGCAACGGGGAGCAGATGGCGGCCAACCTCGTCACCGGGGCGCGGGCGGCACTGGCCTGGAATCCGGAGATCGCCAAGCTCGCCCGCGAGCACAACGATGCGCAGATCGTCGCCGTCGGAGCCCGCCAGCATTCGGAGGCCGAGGCGCTGGCGATCGTCGACGCCTTCCTCACCACGCCGTTCTCCGGCGACGAGCGGCACTCGCGACGCATCGGCATCATGGCCGCCTACGAGGACGACGGTCAGGCCGGGCTGTGAACATCGCGGGCGCGAGGGCCGGTGTGAGGGGCCGGTCATGAGGATCGAGGGGGCGGTGCTGCGGGAGATGCGGCGCCCGCAGCCCTATGCCGACTCGCGGCCGCTGACGATCGAACCGCTCGACCTCGACGACCCGGGCCCCGGCGAGGTCCGCATCCGGCTCACCGCCGCCGGGGTCTGCCACTCCGACCTCTCCGTTGTCGACGGCAACCGCCCGCGGCCCCTGCCGATGCTCCTCGGTCACGAAGGCGCAGGCGTCGTCGAGGCCCTCGGCGAGGGGGTCGACGACCTCGAGATCGGCGAGCAGGTCGTCACGGTCTTCCTGCCCCGCTGCGGGGTGTGCGCCAACTGCCTCACCGACGGCAAGCTGCCGTGCATCCCCGGCAGCGCGACGAACGCGGCCGGCACCCTGCCCTTCGACGGACACAGGGTCCGCCTCCACGACGAGAAGGGCGCCGAGGTGCTCCACCACCTCGGCGCCTCCGTGTTCGCCACGCACGCCGTCGTCAACCGGGCCTCCCTCGTGCCCGTCGGCGACGATGTGCCCGCCCCGATCGCCGCGGTCCTCGGCTGTGCGGTGCTCACCGGCGGAGGGGCCGTGCTCAACGCGGGAGCCCCCGGACCTGAGGACGAGGTGATGATCGTCGGCCTCGGCGGGGTCGGGATGGCCGCCCTCATCACGGCGCTCTCAATCGAGACCGCCGGCGTCATCGGCGTCGATGCCAACCCCGACAAACTCGAGGCTGCGAAGGAACTCGGAGCCGTCGAGGCGTACACTCCCGAGACCCTGGGGGAGCGGAAGGCCCCGATCGTCATCGAATGCGTCGGTCATCCGCGCGCGTTCGAGACCGCATTCGCGGCCACCGCCGTCGGCGGGACGACGGTCACCGTCGGCCTGCCCTCCCCGGACGCGGAAGCCCGCATCACCCCGGTGACGCTCACCGCCGAGGCCCGCACGGTCGTCGGGTCCTACCTCGGTTCGGCCGTGCCCAGCCGGGACATCCCGATCTACGCGCAGCTGTGGCGGGAGGGGAAGCTGCCGGTCGAGGAGCTCATCTCCGACACCGTTGCGCTCTCCGAGATCAATACGGCCTTCGACGCCCTCGCCGAGGGGCGCGTCATCCGGCAGGTCATCGACTTCACCCGGTGAGTCGACCGGGCATCGACGCCACGGCGTGAGGCGGCAGGTCATCGACGTCACGCGGTGATCCGGACGGGATCATCGGGACGGCGCCGTCAGTCCGGCAGCGGGATCCGGAGGATCCGATCGTCGCCGGGGGCGGGACTGCCCCGACCGTCCGTGTTGTTCGTGAGCATCCACAGCTGTCCGTCGGGGGTGGTGACGACGTCGCGGAGGCGTCCGTACTCGCCCTCGTAGCGGGTGCGCGATTGGGAGAGGTCGGAGACAGGCACTTCGCGCAGAACCTCTCCGCGGAGGTTGGCGATGAGGATGGTCCCCTCGGTGATCGTCATTCCGCTCGGGCTCGCCTCGCCGGTCGACCACTGCTGCACCGGATCGATGTAGTCCGACCCTTCGCCCGGGTCGGCCATGCCCTCGACGTCCGGCCAGCCGTAGTTGCCGCCGGCCTCGATGATGTTGAGCTCGTCCCACGTGTTCTGCCCGAACTCGCTCGAGAACATCCGTCCGGTCTCGTCCCACGCGATGCCCTGCGGGTTGCGGTGGCCGAAGGAGTAGACCGGGGAGCCGGGAAAAGGATTGTCCTCGGGCACCGATCCGTCGGGGTCGAGGCAGAGGATCTTCCCAGACAGCGCCTCGCGGTTCTGCGCGGATTCGCGGTCGCCGGCATCGCCGGCCGTCGCGTAGAGCTTGCCGTCGGGGCCGAAGGCGATGCGCCCGCCGTTGTGGTTGCCGGCCTTCGGGATGCCGTCGAGGAGCACCTCGGGGGAGCCGAGGGCGAATGAGCCGGGTTCGCCGTCGAGGGGGAAGCGCACGATCCGGTTGTCCTCGGCCGCGGTGAAGTAGGCGTAGAGGAAGTCCTCGGCTGTCGCGAGGCCTAGCAGACCGCCCTCGCCGGAGGCGGCCACCCCGGGAACGGTCCCGACCTCGCGCGCCTGAGCGGGAACCGTCTCGGTGAGTTCGAGGATCCGCCCCGAGTCGCGTTCGCTGACGAGCGCGACGTCGCCGGCGAATGCGATCGACCAAGGGGCGGCGAGTCCCTCGACGACGGTCTCCGGTTCGGCGATGTCCGGGGCCCCCGCCGAGGCGGTCGGCTCCGCCGAAGTCGAACCCTCGGCAGGCGCCGATTCGGGGCCATACCCTCGGTCGGAGTTCGGAGTCGTGCAGGCCGACAGAACCAGGGTGAGAGCGGTGGCGAGCGCGGCGCATCGTGTCGGCGCGGTGCTGCCGGAGCGAGAGCGGGTTCTGCTCAGCGCGCCGGTGCGGGGCGGTGTCGTGGAGGTGCGCAACCGTGTCGTGGAGATGAGGGGGCGGGGAGATGCGGACGAAGGCGCCATCGCGGGTCCTTTCCCGGGTGGTCGGAACACCATTGTCGCCGATGATCCCACCGCAGGGCGAGACCCCGCATCGCGACGAAAAGAGCCGTCCGGACCCTCTGGTCCGAACGGCTCACATCGTCGGGATGACAGGATTTGAACCTGCGACCCTCTGTTCCCAAAACAGATGCGCTACCAAGCTGCGCCACATCCCGCGACGGAATCAATCTAATCACACCCGCACAGCCTCTGCCCAATGTCCGCAGCGGTGGGTGAGACACGTCACGAAAGTGCGATTTGGCGGCTGGTGAGGACCTCGGATATAGTCATACTCGCAGCACGGGGATGTAGCTCAATGGTAGAGCCTCAGTCTTCCAAACTGATGGTGCGGGTTCGATTCCCGTCATCCCCTCCAAAGTAAGATCAGCTCCAGCTCTCAACCGAGAGCTGGAGCTTTTCGTTCCTCCAGCGCAGCTTCACGTGGTACGAGGTCATGTGTGCGAACGCAGAATAATCGTTGACACTATCGGCGCCCACCGTTGAGGTCGCATAGAGCTCACGCGAAGGAGAACGGTGACGTCGAAGACGAAGAAGGCGGCTCGCCGCCAGTTTGGCTCGCTCGACACACTCAAATCCGGGCGAATCCGCGCCCGCTACCTTGCACCGGACGAGCAGCGCTATGCCCGGGACTTTCCTGATATGAAGATCGCCAGTGTCTGGCTCACTGTCGCCGAGGCTGACATCGCCTATGACAGGTGGGTGCCGCCGAGCAAGGAGTGGGAGGATACGGAAAGGGAAGCACGGGAGGCTGAACGGTTAGCAATCACAGTTGCAACATGGGTGGAGCGGTGGCTCGTTACGAATGCCGATACGTGGAAGCCCGCGACCTTGCAGACGCACACAAAGCGACTGCGACGGCATGTGGTTCCGCATCTCGGACCGAAACCGCTTGTCACAATTCCACCCCCAAGTGGGTAACGTGGTTCCGCTGATTGCGGCGACGTGCTTTACCCGGGTTTCCGCGCACCGTCAACGTGACCGTCGGTACCATACTTCGTGCCGCAGTTGCCGTGGGGATCGTCGACAGTGTTTCGCTCTTGGTTCCTAGAGCCGCATGGCACAAGAGCGTCACAGATCCCGACGGTAAGCGGCCGCATATCCTCACCGGAGCCGAGATTCAGGCCGTAGCAAAGGCAGTGCCGGACAGGCTCAAGTTCGCCGTGCTCGTGGCGGCAGTCTGCGGCCTGCGCCTAGGTGAAATTTGGGAGCTCAATCGAAACGATCCCGACCCCGATGCTGACAAAATCTATGTTCGCTGCGCCGTGCCATCCATCATCGGCGAAGGGCTGGTTGAGCACGGTCTGAAGTCGAAGCCGGGACGGCGGCGAATCGCCGTGCCGCCTTCCGTGCACGCTGTCGCCGTCGCTCACTTCAACCGCCATGCAGCTCAGGGTGCTCAGAGGGGGCTTGCGTTCCCCCGCCCTGGTTCCAACGGGTGAGTTCAGAATCATCAGAGTTCCGCGCTGACGGCAGTTGCGGCGAGCCGGGGAGAAGGTTCAGATTCTCGGCGTAGGTTGGCATCAGTTGAGGCACACACCATTGACTCGCGTCGTTCGTGCCGGGGCTATAACGGCAGATCTCTTGGCAGACGCTGGGCACGCCGACGTCCGAGTGGCAATGACGTACCTGCACGCCGCGGTCGAACGTGGACGAGGCCGCCTCTCCAGCGTCGATCAGATGGACTGATCGTAGATTCAGGGTTGTCCCGACTTCGGCGCATTTGCCGGGGCGACCGTGGTCACAGTACCTTTCGACTAATCATTCTGGGCAACTGGGATACTTGTCTTTCGCGAAAACTTGCAGGATCGGCTCAGTCCACCATCCAAGGTCAAGGGAGCAATACTCACCCGTCACGGCGTCGCTCGGCACTCGGAGCAGACGCCGATTGTCGGCCATCAGTACTGTTGCGATGTCGTTCTGTGTCTCCAGTACATATGCAGTCTGCGCACCGTTCGACGTGCTGATCGACTCTGGTGGTACCCAAGGCGTCGCCAGAGACCAGAACGCTAGTATCGTCAGCCCTCCAAGTCCGACACCTACTGGTTCGAATCGGCTGGGGGCGTCATTTTCAGTATTGGTCGTAATTTGAGGTTGATCTTTCTTGGAGGATCGACGTTCTCGCAGATGTCGAATTAGACTTAATGCGACCAAGACAATGACGATTACAGCGATTGCCAGTAGCAGCCCCACAGGTGCGATGAAACTGAGTAGAACCACTGGCCAGGTCTCCAGCAAACGCGCTGTCGACCGCTCAACCGATGAACGTCGCTTCAGATGCCGTTCGACTCTCGGCAAAACTGCAAATACGATTGCCCCGTAAAGAGGTGGCAGGACCGCGAGAAGGGTTCCTGTCAGCACATTAGCGGTTCCGCTAGCTGCAAGGATTCCGAACGCCGTGGTACTGTCCCAGCCCGCGACAGCAAGCAACTTCAGGCAGACCAGGGCTGTTGCTCCGGCACCAATGCACAGCCCGAGATGCTGTCGCCAGTCGAAAGCTGGAGGCCTGCTTGGGATCGGCGTCTCGCTACTCATGAACTCAATTATCTTCCTGCCGTCACTCAATCGTTTGGCCAAGAGAGCTGCGACCGCGTCCTCGGGCCTCCGCATAGGCAACTGTTGACGAGATTCGCCGCAGTGGTCTCGAAATAAATGTCGAAGGCAAGGTACTAACTTGTTCAGGGGCAGACCGTTTCCGGATACGAAGTTTCCTTCAGTGCACCCGTGCAAATCGAGTGCTGATTGCAACAGTCGCGATAGATGAGGGAGGCGATACCGCAACAGCGTGGCGACGCATGTGTCGAGATTCTAGCCTTCCGTCCGCTCAGCGACTTGCAGGGGTCGAGACTCGGGCAGTTCATCATTGAGGCCGCGGACGATGAGCAATCGAGCAGCACGTCTTAGTTCCGGTATGACGTGGGTCAGATTCTTCGAGTAGTGCGGGTCGAGCATATGTGCCCATCCACGGCTCCAGTTCACCTCCGTCGAATGAAGTGAACCCTGGTGGACTGTGGTCGAGCGCCACTTATACACGCGGTCGAGCTCGCGAGCGACGTGTTCGGAGACTACGAGCCGAATGGACGCTTTGTATTTCCTCGTCGCTCCTTGCACGGAGTTGCAGCACTGGCAAACCTCGGTGGTAAAGAGTGTGTTGCCAATCGCTTCGATGGCGGCAACGTAGCATACGGCAGACAGAGAAGGATGACGTGCACCGACGTACTCGCCTTCGAGAAACATATCGAGAGCCGAAGTGAGTTCCTTCTTTGCAGCTGGGGACCACGCATCGTCTAACCAGTTAGGCACCGGATGTGCCTGCCACTTCTCCACAGGCGGTGCTTCTTGAACGAGCCGCATTCCTGGCCGGTTTCTGTACTGGGACGGTCCCTGATCGTATTGCGGCATCGGGGCAACCGCTATCTCATACGGAACGTCCCAGGCAACAGCAAGCAACCCGCACAAGCGGCGCAGCTCTCGGCCTGCTCGGCTGATCGCACTCTCGATCGACGACGCGTTTGTACGTCCCGTTACCCAAATGGGTCGAGAGACTTGCATCTTGTAGCCCGACGACATCGAGTTGCCAGAATCGTAATGGTAGACAAGATCCGTGAAGTCGGTGTCCGTGGCGCGCAGCGTCATCGTCCCGATTTGCATCGGGCTTTCAAGTCGGGACGGATGACTGAGCATTCTCGGCGTTTGTGTCAACAGGGCCGACCATTCGAAGTCAGACGCTTCCGCAGCAGCGCGCTGGCACGCCTGCTGCACTGACTTCAACAACGTGTTGATGAGGTTGTCGTCGATGGGTTCGTCGCCGACTACATAGAACTGACTGCGGGTGCTTTCCTGCTCCACGAGTAGTCCGAGCCGACTGCGGTGCTCACGATCGGAGCGAATGGTGCCGAGATCGATGAACGTCCCTCCGAAGTCGCTGGAGCGAGTACTCGAACAGAGAGAAACGTCAGGGTAGGCCTTCGACAGTGCGGCCTCCAACTGGGCGATCCACGCATCAGCGTGTGTGGTGAAGTCCAGCTTCGATGAGGTGAGCTTGTGTTCGTGGGCAAAGGTGGTCATGGCATGATTCTCCGTCATGTTCAAACGTGTTCTCTGATGAGCCAGAGAATCGTATCTGAGCCGATAACCGCCGCTACGGGCTTGGAGCTACGTTGTCGTGCGGGTTCGCTGTTCCCGGAGGTGGCCAAAGCGCCGCGAGCAGACCTACGACTGCGTGCCTGGCGTGCAGGCCGCGTAGTCTCTCCCGTTACTTAAATGATTCCCTAGGAACCTCTACCGGCGCGGTATCGGTAGACGATTTCACCAGTAGTCCGACGACTGTTCTCAAACCGTCGGGCTCACTTGCTCGTGATCGAGGGTAGGAACGGTTGGATTTATTTTCTCGCAGGAGACGTTCTCCTTACCCTCCCCTGGGACCGGAGCCTCCGCCAGACCCGGGCGACACAAATCGTGCACAGCGGCGAACGAGCACCAGGCGGTGCTGGAGCATGGTGACCAGCTTCCGGCTAGCCGAGACCACGCCGGTCATGATCGCTATCATAACCGTGCGAGCGAGTTGCGTAGCGCGAGGACGCACCTCGACCAGTCCGGACAAGTTTCCCCAGTGCCCGTGCAGAATAGCGGCACTTGTCGTCTCCGCCTGCACATCGCTCGTACTAGAGGTTTCCAGGGGAACTTCGATGTCCTCACTGCGCTCAGAGTCAGCGGCGGGGATAAGGCTCACATCATCCCGTGGCTTCTCCATCATCCGCGTCTCCCCGTTCTCGCTGATGGGGGTATGGTGTTCCGCAGCTCGCCACTGGTCCAGTAGGTCCTCCGGTGCGGCTTGAGACATCGACGTGACGTGCGGACGCAACGCGAGCATCCTGGCAGCGATTCGGCCCGCATTGGCGCGTGCCGTCGCCCCTTCCAGTCCGATCCTTGCCGCGATGTGGGCCGCCGCAGCCCGTGTCGTTCGCGTCGTTACCGGACCCGGCACGGCGGACGCCGCCGCGATCGCGGCCTGAGTCTCCGCCCACGGGTCCAGCCTCACGCGCGCCTCGGTCGAGTCGCCCGCCGCACCGATCTCCGCTCCGTGGCGGGCCACCGCCGTCAGCGGCCAGTCCTTCCCCTTACTTGTCGGCGGTAAGACCTCGTCGTTCTGGCCGAAATAGACGCCGAGGGCGGCGATACCGACAGGGTAGTCAGGGTCTATGAGGCTGGAATGGACGGCATCGGGGTCCGGGCCGCGTGAGACGTCGTACAGGCTCGCCAGATCGTCCCACGTGTCGCGGATCGTCGGCACGAGCGCCGCCGCGACCGCGATCTGAAGGTGGGGTCGGGCCGTCCAGGCGGCGGTGCCAAGCTGGCTTATCGGTACAGTGATCGTGCCGACCATCCGCCCCCACGGACCAGGGAGTGCGCGGATACTTGTCACGAGGTCCTGGAGCGCGAGCAGAGCCGCACCCGTCCGTGAGGCTCCAGATCCCGCCGGGAGCGTCGGGGACAGGGCGAGGAAGGTTGTCGTCACGCCGTCGGCTGCCTGCTGCATCACGAGCAAAGCGAGACTTGCCACCATGTCACGTCGTCTAATGTGTGAGCCGTGCCAGCCGTCGAGTGGGTCGCGCGGGGTCCGGCTCGGAAAAAGCGACCACGGACACCCGCCCCCCCAAGGGCCGCAGGCCTGTGGAGGTTGCAGTGAGCGCGCATGTAGAACGACAAAAAGTCCTCAGCTCCGCGCGACATGCGCACGCCAGCGGGGACCCGCTGGGGTGCTGGGCCATCGGGTCGTGTCGCGGGTGACACAGAGCCGGGAGCGCCCGTAGACTCAGACATGAGTGATATTCCGAATGGCTCCCGCCAGGCCTGAGAAACCTGGGTCCACGGGGGCCGCTTTTCTCATGCTCGCACGCCCGCGACCCTCACGCGAGCATTGACTCTTGACGCAGCAGCCTGTGTCTGGCAGGTGAAGTGTGCTGATGTAGATGTTCTTCGGGGGTTTTCGGTCATCCGGTTCCATGACACGCGGACAGGCTGTAACCTGGTTGTGGTCACATATGGGTCACGGACCCTGTGAGAGCAGCATTTAGCCTGATCAGAGGGCATGTGGGAGCAGGTCCCGTCATCCCCTCCACCGCCGGTCGGACCACCTGGTCCGGCCGGTTTCTGCATTCCCGGACGCTCTGCTCTGGTCCGCCGATGCTTCCGCGCGATAGTCTGACCCCCACCCCGGTCACTCGTCGCGGCGGCCCGTGCCGAGCCCGTCGTCTCCTGCAGAGAGGCATCCATGGCCCCCGGATCCGCCCAGCGTCCCCTTGCGCGCCGCCGCCTGCTCACCGGGGCCCTCACCGGAGCCGGGCTCTTCGGCATCGGACTCGCCGCCCCGGGGCTGCCTGCCCGGATCGAGTCCCTGAAGAAGTCCGATCCCGTCCGCTCGGTGGCCGCCGCCTACGTCTCCGACTCCGAACGCGCCGCCCTCTCCTCTGCGGCCGCCCGCGACCTGCCGCCGCGCTCCCGGGTCCTGCCGGGAACCGGCACCCGTGCGGCCGCCGAACGCGAACGTGACTTTCTCGCCGTCGCCGTGCCGTGGCTCGCGAAGGTTCCCGAGCGCCTCGTCGACCTCGCCGTCTCCGCGCTCCTCGACCTCTGGATCCTCAGCGACGACCTGCCCGGACCGGTGGCGAGCTGGTCAGGGGCGTGGCGCTACATCTGGCCGCGCGACACGGCGTTCGTCGCCGCCGCCCTTGCCGCAGTCGGACACGCGGAGCTCGCGTGGGGCCAGCTGCGCCACCTCCAGGCCCTCCAGGGTGAGGACGGATGGTTCGCCGCCCGCTACGACCCGGAGACCGGGTCCGTCCCCGACGACCGTGCGCCCCAGCTCGATGCCGTCGGTCTCGTCCTCTGGTCCATCGCCGAGGTGGGCGCCGCCTCAGAACCCGAAACGCCCGCACCGGCGCCGGCGCGCTCACTCTCCGAGCTCGAGCCGATGATCGACCGCTCGGCCGCGCTGCTCGACGAGCTCACCGGCAGCGGTCGCACCCTGCCACCCGTCTCACCCGACTACTGGGAGGTCGGGGAGGGCCGGATCACCCTCGGCATCGCCGCGCCCACCCTCATCGGACTCCGCGCTCTCACCTCCCTCGGTGACGCGGGCACGGCCGAGCGCCTCGGCGAGAGGACAGCGGTCGCGGAAGCGTTCACGGAGACGTTCGCCCGCACCTTCGGCGCCGGAGGACTGCAGCGCTATCCGAGCTCCGGCGGTTTCGACTCCGCGGCGGCCTACCTGCCTGCGTCGGGGATGGGACCCGACCTCGTCGATGCCGCGGCTCTCGACCGGATGGGCGAACGGCTGCGGCAGCCCGCCGGTGGCATCCGTCCGGGGACCGGCTGGATCCTCGACGACGCGAGCTGGACCCCGTCAACTTCTCTGCTCGCCCTCGGGTACGCCCGCCTGGGGGAGAGTGCCCGCGCTGAGGCGGTCCTCGACTGGCTCGCCGGCCATCGGACCGCGTCCGGTTCGCTGCCGGAGAAGGTCGACGGTGAGGGGACACCGGTCTCCGTGGCACCGCTGGCATGGACGGCCGCGAACGTCGTCCTCGCCCTCGACGCACTCCGCGGCTGAGTGGGCTGTCCGCACCGGCGATTGCGCCGGGCGCGAACCCGGGTCCGGCCGCCTCGGCGGGTTTCGTGTTTTGGCGCTCGGGTCAAGTAGGATGGGTGACTGCATTGCGCGGACATGGTCCATGTCCGTCCACTCACCGGTCCCATGGCCCTGCAGGGTCGTGCCGACCCCGAGCATGACTGTCGATTCTGAAAGGTCACACTGTGAAGAGCTCCGTCGAGCAACTCGACCCGACCCGGGTCAAGATCAGCGTGGAAGTCCCTTACGCCGAACTCAAGCCGAGCGTCGACGAGGCCTACAAGACCATCGGTGCCCAGGTCACCGTTCCCGGTTTCCGGCAGGGCAAGATCCCCGCTCGCATCATCGACCAGCGCATCGGACGCCCGACGGTGATCCAGGAAGCGATCAACAACGGACTCGACGGCTTCTACCGTGACGCGGTGGAGGAGAACGACCTCAAGCCGCTCGGCCAGCCCGAGGTCGAGATCTCCGAGGTCCCCGGCCTCGACGGCACCGAGGACGGCGACCTCGTCTTCACCGTCGACGTCGACGTCCGCCCCGAGATCACCCTGCCCGCCTACGACTCGATCACCGTCGAGGTCGACCCCATCGAGGTCACCGACGCCGACGTCGAGAACGAGCTCGAGCAGCTGCGCTCGCGCTTCGGCACCCTCACCGCTGTCGACCGCCCGGCCGCCAAGGACGACTTCGTCACCCTCGACCTCGTCGCGAAGATCGACGACGAGGAGATCGACTCGGCCTCCGACATCTCCTACCAGGTCGGCGCCGGCACCATGCTCGAGGGCATGGACGAGGCCCTCGAAGGCCTCTCCGCCGAGGAGTCGACGACGTTCGAGACGACGTTCGCCGGTGGCGAGCACGAAGGCGAGTCCGGTGCTGTGACCGTCACCCTCAAGGCCGTCAAGGAGCGCGAGCTGCCTGAGGCCGACGATGATTTCGCCCAGCTCGCCAGCGAGTTCGACACGATCGACGAACTCCGTGAGGACCTCAAGGTCCAGGCCGGCAAGCAGAAGGAGTTCGCCCAGGGTGCCGAGGCCCGTGACAAGGTCCTCGAAGCGATCATCGCCGCCGTCGACGTGCCGGTCCCGGCCAAGATCGTCGCCGACGAGGTCGAGCGCCACCTCGAGTCCGAGAACCGGGTCGACGACGACGAGCACCGCGCCGAGGTCACCGAGGAGACCGAGCGCAACCTGCGCACGCAGTTCGTCCTCGACGCCATCGCCGAAGCCGAGAACGTCGAGGTCACCCAGCCCGAGCTCATCGAATACCTCATCTCCGCCTCGCAGCAGTACGGGATGAACCCGAACGAGTTCGCGCAGATGCTCGACAACTCCGGCCAGGTCAACGCCCTCGTCGGCGAGGTCTCCCGGCGCAAGGCCCTCGCGGCGGCACTGGCCGGCGCGGTCGTCAAGGACACCGACGGCAACGTCGTCGACATGGAGGAGTTCACCACTCCCGCCGAGGAGTCCGCTGACGACGCAGCCGACGACGAGGCACCTGCCGCAGACGAGGCGGACGACGCTGAGCAGAAGTGACCACTGACCGCCTCGGCGAGTGAGTGCGACGGCGGGCACGGGGAGACCCGGGCCCGCCGTTTCGTCATTCACACCCCTCGCCGAGGCGGCGGAGTCCCCGCGCACCCCGGATCACCCCCGTATCACGCTGAGGGCGAACACGGGTGAGCGGGGGGACTAAAAGGGACTGCCGACCAGTTAGAGTCCATAGCAACCGATCACGACCAATCAGGAGAGAAACGTGAGCGCACACGACATGACAGCGCCCGTCGGCCTCGACGCCGGTGGGGGCATGGGCCTCGACGACCACATCTTCAACCGTCTGCTCAAGGAGCGGATCATCTGGCTGGGCTCGGAAGTGCGTGACTCCAACGCCAACGCGATCTGCGCGCAGATGATGCTGCTGGCAGCCGAGGATCCCGACTCCGACATCTGGCTCTACATCAACTCGCCCGGCGGCTCGGTGACTGCGGGCATGGCGATCTACGACACCATGCAGTACATCAAGCCCGACGTCGCGACCGTCGCGATGGGCATGGCTGCCTCGATGGGTCAGTTCCTGCTCTCCTCCGGCGCCAAGGGCAAGCGGTACGCGACCCCGCACGCGCGCATCCTCATGCACCAGCCGCTCGGCGGCATCGGAGGAACGGCCACGGACATCAAGATCCAGGCCGAGCTCATCCTCCACATGAAGAAGCAGATGGCTGAGCTCACCGCCGAGCAGACGGGCAAGTCGCTCGAGCAGATCCTCAAAGACAACGACCGCGACCACTGGTTCACCGCCGAGGAGGCCCTCGAATACGGCTTCATCGACGATGTCGTGACCCAGTCGTCCGAAGTCACCGACAACTGACGGGAAGACAGGGAAGAATGAACTCGATGAATCTCATGCCAGGCGGGGCCGCGGGCCAGATGCCGGTTTCACGGTACGTCATGCCCCAGTTCGAGGAGCGCACGCCCTACGGCTTCAAGCGCCAGGACCCGTACACCAAGCTGTTCGAGGATCGCGTGATCTTCCTCGGCGTGCAGGTCGACGACACGAGCGCCGATGACATCATGGCGCAGCTGCTCGTCCTCGAATCGCAGGACCCCGACCGCGACATCACCCTCTACATCAACTCGCCGGGCGGCTCGTTCACCGCGCTCACCGCGATCTACGACACGATGCAGTACATCAAGCCGGAGATCCAGACGGTGTGCCTCGGCCAGGCAGCCTCGGCCGCGGCAGTGCTGCTCGCCGCGGGCACCCCGGGCAAGCGCCTCGCTCTGCCCAACGCCCGCGTCCTCATCCACCAGCCCTCGATGCAGGGCCAGGGACAGGGGCAGGCCTCGGACATCGAGATCCAGGCCGCCGAGGTGCTGCGGATGCGCCAGTGGCTCGAGCAGACGCTCGCGAACCACTCGAACAAGACGGCCGAGCAGGTCTCGAACGACATCGAACGCGACCTCTTCCTCACCGCCGAGCAGGCGAAGGACTACGGTCTCGTCGACCAGGTGCTCACCTCCCGCAAGGGAGTCTGATTCCCCGCAGGGGAGTCTGACCTCCCGCCGGGGAGTCCGAGCGCTCTCGCAGCGGGCCCGGGCGATCACTGATCGCCCGGGCCCGTTCGTCGTCCGCGCACGGTCGGACCATACGGTCCGACCAGGCGTGTCGGCCCCGGGCGCCCGAGATGTGACGACACACCGTGTGACACCGCGCAGGGACTGTGTCAGTGTCATGTGGGAAGCTATTGAGGTACAGGAAACACGAGCGGTAGAGTTGGGGCCAAGTGCCCTGGCGAAAGGTTGTGACAGTGGCTCGCAGTGCGGACGGAGCAGATCTGCTCAAATGCAACTTCTGTGGCAAATCACAGAAGCAGGTTCGGAAGCTCATCGCCGGACCTGGGGTGTACATCTGCGATGAATGCATCGGCCTGTGCAACGAGATCATCGAAGAGGAGCTGAGCGAGTCGACGGCCGACCATGCCGAGCTCGAACTGCCCAAGCCGCGGGAGATCTTCGACTTCCTCCACGAGTACGTCGTCGGACAGGATCCGGCGAAGAAGGCCCTCTCGGTCGCCGTGTACAACCACTACAAGCGCATCCGCGCCCTCCAGGGCAGTGACGATGCGAAGACGCTCGGGTCGTCCGAGTCCGACGTCGAGATCTCGAAGTCGAACATCCTCCTCGTCGGGCCCACCGGCTCCGGCAAGACCTATCTCGCCCAGACCCTGGCCAAGCGCCTTAACGTCCCCTTCGCCGTCGCCGACGCGACCGCCCTGACCGAAGCCGGCTACGTCGGCGAGGACGTCGAGAACATCCTCCTCAAGCTCATCCAGGCCGCGGACTTCGACATCCAGCGCGCCGAGCACGGCATCATCTACATCGACGAGATCGACAAGATCGCCCGCAAGTCCGAGAACCCGTCGATCACCCGTGACGTCTCCGGTGAGGGTGTGCAGCAGGCGCTGCTGAAGATCCTCGAGGGCACGCAGGCCTCCGTGCCGCCGCAGGGCGGGCGCAAGCACCCGCACCAGGACTTCCTCCAGATCGACACGACGAACGTCCTCTTCATCGTCGCCGGTGCCTTCGCCGGGATGGAGGAGATCGTCGCCGGACGCAAGGGCAAGCACGGCATCGGCTTCGGAGCGCTGCTCCAGTCGAAGAACGATGACGAGGACCTCTACGCGGACATCCTGCCCGAGGATCTCCTCAAGTTCGGCCTCATCCCCGAGTTCATCGGCCGCCTTCCGGTCCTCGCCACGGTCTCCAACCTCGACCGTGAAGCTCTCATGTCGATCCTCACCGAGCCGAAGAACGCCCTGGTCAAGCAGTACCAGCGGATGTTCGAGTTCGACAACGTCGAGCTCAGCTTCGAGACCGAGGCCCTCGAGGCGATCGCCGACCTCGCGCTCCTGCGCGGCACGGGTGCGCGCGGACTGCGCTCGATCATGGAAGAGGTCCTCCAGCCGATCATGTTCGACGTGCCCTCCCGTGAGGACGTCGCCGAGGTGGTCGTGACCAAGGATGTCGTCGAGAGCAATGTCGCCCCCACCCTCGTTCCTCGGGAAGAGACGCGGACGCGCAAGAAATCTGCCTGAGCGTGTCACGCGCAGATGAAGCTGTTCGCTGACACCAGACCGCTCAGATACGACAACTACCGCCGGCTGTGGCTGGCGAACATCGTCACCGTCCTCGGGGCGCAGATGACCGTTGTCGCGATCCCCGCGCAGATCTTCCACATCACCGGCTCGTCCGGGTACGTGGGTCTGAGCGGGGTCTTCGGTCTCGTTCCCCTTATCGTCTTCGGTCTCTGGGGCGGATCGCTCGCCGACGTCGTCGATCGGCGCAAGCTCCTCATCGTCTCCACTGCCGGCCTCATCGTCACAAGCGCCCTGCTCGCGGTGCTCGCGATCATCCGGATCGACAATGTGTGGCTGCTGCTGAGCGTCTTCGCACTCCAACAGGCCTTCTTCGGTCTCAACCAGCCGGCGCGAGGGGCGCTGCTGCCGACGATCGTGCCGCTCGCGCTCCTGCCGGCGGCGAATTCGCTCAACATGACGGTCGCGACCCTGGGAGCGGTCGCCGGTCCCGTCATCGGCGGAGCGCTCATCCCGGTCTTCGGGTATCAGATGCTCTACATCCTCGACGCGCTCTTCCTTGCCACCACCCTCTATGCCGTGGTGAAACTGCCCGCGCTCATCCCGGGAAAGCAGCCGGACACGCGCTCCGGGTTCAAGGGCGTCGTTGACGGCTTCCGCTACCTGGGGACGAACACCGTCGTCATGGTCTCCCTTCTCGTCGATGTCATCGCCATGGTCTTCGGGATGCCGCGAGCACTGTTCCCGCAGATCGCGACCGAGACCTTCGGCGGGCCCCCGGAGGGCGGCATCGTCTTCTCCCTCCTCTTCGCCGCACTTGCCGCGGGCAGTGCTCTGGCGGGCATCTTCTCCGGGTGGGTGTCGAAAGTCGAACGCCAAGGCCTCGCGGTCATCGTCGCGATCCTCGTCTGGGGTGCGGCGATGGCGATTTTCGGCTTCTCACTCGAGTTCGCTTCCGGCTTCTGGACGGCGGCTCTCATCGTCGCCCTCTTCGGCCTCGCCCTCGGAGGGGGAGCCGACATCATCTCCGCGGCGTTTCGCTCGACGATGCTCCAGGAGGCGGCGAGCGATGACATGCGCGGGCGGATGCAGGGCGTCTTCATCGTCGTCGTCGCCGGTGGCCCGCGGATCGCGGACATCCTCCACGGCTACGCGGCAGAGGCGACGAACACGACGATCGCCTCGGCGGGAGGCGGCATCGCCGTCATCGTCCTCGTCCTCATCTGCGCTGCGGTCTTCCCGGCGTTCCGCCGCTACAGCGTCGACCGCGGGGGACCGGACGACCTTCGCACCGTGGCGTAGCCGACGTCCCCGCGGGGACGTGCGCCTCGGGGTGACGACGCGAGAAGCAACGCTGATGTACAGCGATATCCGAACACGAATCGATGAGAAGGTCGCGGATATATTACGTTCCTGTGGAACCAATGCTGGTGAGATCTCCGCTTTCCTGACAAGCCCGCGGATGTGCGCGATTGTCATGAGACGTCGATATTTCATCAATTCCTTAACAGGGCCGCCAGCAGGCAATGATCGATGTAGCGTCGTTGGTGCATAACACCTCACAAGAAAGGACAGGAATGGGACGCTTTTCGCAGCTGCCGCACTCTCCCTCGCTATCGGCCCCGCGCACATCGCGTCAGCCGGTCAGCCGACGTGTCCATGACCGCCACAAAGCGATCAAGGCGATGAAGTGCGTATGACTCACGATCGGAAGGAATCTCTGTCGAGCGGCGAGCTCAGGAACGAGCACCTTAAGAAGTTCGGGATCAAAGCGCTGGTGCTGATACCGCTCGCTCTGCTCGGATGGCTGCTCACAATGAACAGCTCTATGGGCGCTGTGGTGCCTGTTCTCATCGTCGTCGGAGGAGCCGTTGTTCTCGCCATCGATGGCGTTCTGAGATACAGGGCGGAAAGGCACTCCGTGCACGGCTGACTACCCGATACATGCCACTTGGCACGACAGAGGCGGAGTGCGACCAACCGGGGTACTTCGAGTTCGAGCCCGGTGAGCGACTGCCCCGCATAAGAGGCTGCCTCCCTCACACCTCGGTGAGGGCGGACTCCATGTTCGCGAGCACCCGCGGCCAGCCGGCCCCCATCCCGGTGAACGCCTGCCTGCCCATCGGGGTATCGACGTCGAGGCCTGAATGAGCGAGGTGCAGACGGGTGCCCGTGCCTTCGGGGTGGAGTGTCCAGGTGAGCGTCGAGTCAAGACTGCCCTCGGCGTACGTATGAGCGAAGAGGGTCTCAGGTTCGACTCGGGTGACGGTGCACGGCTGCTGGCCGAAGCCGCCCATATCGAGGGTGAAGGCGTGCCCGACGACGGGCGCGACGTCGCCGAGCGCCCACCACATCGCGAGGATCTCGGGTTCGGTGAGTGCCCGCCACACTGTGCGGGGCGGATGGGTGAGGAACTGATCGACGTCGATCGTGCGATCGTCGGTCATCGCTGGCCTCCAAGAAGTCGTGAATCCGGGCGACGCGCCGCGCGGCGTGGGCGACATGCGACGCGCCACTCGGCGTGGGCGACATGCGAAGCATCGGTCGGTGGCGGCGCGCAACGCCGGTCGTGGCCGCTGGCAACGTCAGTCCGAGATCGTACCCCATACGTGCGGCCGCAAAAACAACCCTGGCACACGTAGGATCTGCCGCTAAGACTCTGACGTGCTGAGCTGCCGAGGCGTTATGCCCCGGCGGGGATGATGTGCGGTTGCAGGGATGAATTGTCGGCACACGGTGGATTCGACGGCCGGAGGTTTCGGCGCGGCGCGGCGCGGCGTGGGGAGACAGGCGCGGTGGGGAGCGCGCCGGGGTCGAGGGGAGTGCTGATGATGACCGCGCGGCCGCGGGCGACGGTGCCCGCGGCCCCGCGGTGGGGTGAAGCGACCGTGCGGTCAGGCCTGGGGCGTGTAGACCGCGTTCTCTGCCGGCTGGACGACGACGAAGCCCGGGCCGTGGAAGGCGAGCTGGATCGACTCGCCGGAGCCGCGGCCGAAGAACGATCCAAGGCTGACGTCGGTCTTGATCTGCGGGGCGAGCGAGGAGGACCAGCACACGGCCGACTGCGGGTCGACGAAGGTCGGCTGCTGGGATGCGTCGAGGACCATCGGGTCGCCCTTGCAGCAGATCGCGGCCGTGCCGGTGCCGCTGAGTTCGAGGTTGAACAGGCCCGATCCGCTGGCGAGCGCGCCGACGCCGCCCTTGATCCGCTTGATCTCCCACGCGAGAGCATCGTCGAAGGCGAGGAGGTTGGCAGTGTTGACGGTGAGCGCATCCTGCTGGCCCTCAAGGGTCATCATGAAGATGTTCGAGGCCTCGCGGGCGAAGAAGACCTCGCCGTTGCCTTCGACGCGCATGACGTTGCCGCCCTCACCGGTCGCGGCCTTCTTCATGAACTGGCCGACCGACTTCGATCCCTGGTGGGAGAAGCGGACGTCGCCCTGGTAGGCGACCATGGCGCCCTTCGTGGCGATCATCGGCGCGTCCGGCGTGATCACGGTCCGCAGCATCTTGCTCGACTGCAGGGTCCAACGGTCGCGGTTCTGCACCTCGGCGTTGCGCTGGGCAAAGAGCTCACTTCTCATCGTCTGTCATGCCTTTCTCACCAGGAGGGACCCAGTGTCCCTTCCTTCGTCGTCTCAATCGTAGAGGGATTCCGCGCCGGTGAGCGGGCGAATGATGTGGTGATTCTGGAACACGGGTGAATTCGGTGCGAACACGACGCAGGGCGGAACCGGGATGCTCCCCGATTCCGCCCTGCGTCCTGGCGTCGGCCCTCAGGCCTGCGGTTCGAACTCGATCGCCGAGATGGTGATCGCGTCCCCGCCGACGTCGGTCGTGAGCGTCTGCACCCGTCCGGCGGCCTTGAGATCGCCCTCCGCCGAGGCGACGGCCCCGGTGATCTGGGCCGGAGCCTCGATCGAGAGACTGAGCACCGGAGTCTTCTGCGAGACCTTCGCCTCGGTCTTCGCCCGCCGGATCTCGCTGAGCACAGCCGCCACCGAGGTGAGCAGGCCCGGATCGACCGAGCCCATCGGATCGATGAGCTGCTCCCTGCCCGGCCACGGTGCACGGTGGACCGACCCGGTCCGCCACCACGACCACACCTCTTCGGTGACGAAGGGCATGATCGGCGCGAACAGCCGCAGCAGCACGTCGAGGGCCGTGGCCAGCGTCACGTGGGCGGAGAGCTGATCCTCCTCGGTGCCCGCACCGTACGAGCGGTCCTTGACGAGTTCGACGTAGTCGTCGGTGAACTCCCAGAAGAAGCTCTCGACCTCGCGCAGGGCGTGGGCGTAGTCGTACGCGGCCATGTGCTCGGTGGCACTCGCCGTGACCTCGCCGAGGCGCACGAGCAGCGCCCGATCGAGGTCATGGGTGACCGAACCGACCTGTCCGACGAGTCCGGCGTGGACACCCTGGGCGAGAGCGAACTTCGAGGCGTTGAGCAGCTTCATCGCCAGCCGCCTGCCGATCTGCATCTGCGAGACGTCATAGGCCGTGTCGGCGCCGAGCTTCGCACTCGCCGCCCAGTAGCGCACCGCGTCGGGGCCGAACCCCGGCTTCGCCTCGGCGAGGATGTCGGAGGGGACGACGACGTTGCCCTTCGACTTCGACATCTTCTTCCGGTCGGGGTCGAGGATCCAGCCCGAGAGGCCGGCGTGCCTCCATGGGGCGGCGTCGTTGAGAGAGTTCGCGCGCACGATCGTCGAGAAGAGCCACGTGCGGATGATGTCGTGGGCCTGCGGGCGCAGGTCGAACGGGAAGACGGTCTCGAAGAACTTCTCGTCCCGGCTCCACTTGCCCAGCAGCTGCGGGGTCAGCGACGACGTCGCCCACGTGTCGAGGACATCGGGGTCGGCGGAGAACCCGCCCGGCTGGTCGCGCTGCTCCTCGGTGAAGCCCGCGGGCACCTCGGCGATGGGATCGACGGGCAGCGACTCGGGAACGATCGGGTTCTCGTAGTCGGGTTCACCGGCCTCGTCGAGGCGGTACCACAGGGGGATGGGCACGCCGAAGTAGCGCTGCCGGGACACGAGCCAGTCGCCGTTGAGGTTCTCCACCCAGTTCTCGTAGCGCGAGCGCATGAACGCGGGGTGCCAGTCGATCTCCCGCCCGCGGGCGATGAGCTCGTTGCGCAGCTCGGCCGAACGCCCGCCGTTGCGGATGTACCACTGGCGGGAGGTGACGACCTCGAGCGGCTTGTCGCCCTTCTCGTAGAACGGCACCGGATGGGTGATCGCTTCGATCTCCCCGACGAGGTCGCCGCTGTCCCTGAGCATCTCCGCGATGTCCTTGCGGGCGGTGAACGTCGTCTTGCCCGCGAGCTGCTCGTAGTTGGCCACGGCGTCGGGCTTCGGGGAGGCGGCGATCCACTCGGGCACCTCGAGGCTGAGCCGTCCGGCGCGGTTGACGACGGCGCGGGTGGGCAGGTCGAGCTCCCGCCACCACGTGACGTCGGTGAGGTCGCCGAAGGTGCAGACCATGGCGATGCCGGTGCCCTTGTCGGACTTCGCGAGCTCGTGCGCCCTGACCTCGACCTCGACGCCGAAGAGGGGAGAGACGAAGGTCGTGCCGAAGTGCGGCTGGTAGCGCTCGTCGTCGGGGTGGGCCACGAGGGCGACGACAGCGGGGATGAGCTCGGGCCGCGAGGTGAGGATGATGATCGGGTCGGCCGAGGTGTCAGCGAGACCGTCAGTGCCCTGCGGGAAGAACCTCACCTTGTGGTAGGCGCCCTCCTTCTCCCGGTCCTCGAGTTCGGCCTGGGCCACGGCGGTGCCGAAGGTGACGTCCCACATCGTCGGGGCATCCTGCGAATACGCATGCCCACCGGCGAGGTCGGCGAGGAACGCCCGCTGGCTCACAGCACGGGAGGTGTCGTCGATCGTCCGGTACGTGTACTTCCAGTCCACGGACAGGCCGGTGGAGCGGAAGAGGTCCTCGAAGACCTTCTCGTCCTCAGCCGAGAGCTGCTCGCAGAGTTCGATGAAGTTCCGCCGGGACACGCGCACGAAGTCCCGGGAGTTCTTCGCCGGCTTCGCCGGCGGTTCGAAGTCGGCATCGTAGGGCTGGGAGGGATCGCAGGTGACCCCGTAGTAGTTCTGCACACGCCGTTCGGTCGGCAGGCCGTTGTCGTCCCAGCCGAGAGGATAGAAGACGTTCTTGCCCTGCATCCGCTGGAAGCGGGCGATGATGTCGGTCTGGGTGTAGGAGAAGACGTGGCCGACGTGGAGGGATCCCGACGCCGTCGGCGGGGGAGTGTCGATCGAGTAGACCTGCTCACGGTCGGTGTCGACGTCGAACGCATAGACGTCGGACTCGCTCCAGGCGGCATCCCATTTGTCGCGAAGTCCTTCGAGGGCCGGCTTGTCCGGCAGGCTGACTGACTCGTGCGTCGAGTCTCCGTAGGCAGGTGAGTTCATAGTTGTCGATTTTCTCACTCGCACCCCGACTCGCCAAACCGGTCCCGGCCCCCGCACGTGCGCCTCACCGGCATGCGGAGCGGTCCAGCCCCGCGGCAGGAGCAGGTCCGGAGATGAGACGATGGGGACATGGCGACCTTGGACAAGATCGGAACAGAGAATCCGCCGCCCACCTCGACGGGCTGGATGAATCCGGCCCGCGCCTTCGCCATCGTCGCGGTCGTCGCCATCCACTCCCTCGGCACCGTCGTCGAAGAGAACTTCGCCGCTCAGGGCCCCGACTGGTGGGTCGCGAACGTCATCGACTCCGCGTGCCGCTGGTCGGTGCCCGTGTTCATCATGATCTCCGGCGCCCTGGCCCTCGACCCCCGTCGCGGCACCGAGCCGCGGAAGTTCCTCTCCAAACGCGTGTGGCGCATCGGCATCCCGCTCGTGTTCTGGACGGTCGTCTACGTCGCCTTCCGACGCTTCTACCTGCTGCCGCCCGATTCGGACTGGAACGCGTTCCTCGCCATCCTCTCCGGCTCACCCTTCGTCCAGCTCTACTTCCTCTACGTCCTCGCCGGGCTCACCCTTCTCACCCCTTTCTTCCGACTGCTCAGCGTCCACGGCTCGCGGCGCCTCCAATGGGGGACGGGGCTGATCTTCCTCGGCATCGGCATGGTCGACCAGTTCGTGTCGATGATCTTCTCCGTCGGGGAGGCGAACATCGCCACCCGCTTCCTGCCGATGGCCGGCTTCTACATCCTCGGTTGGGTGCTCCGCGACGTCGTGCTCTCCACCCGCGGCGTCGTCTGGGCCTGGGTCGCCTTCGTCGCGGCGACGGCGACGACGGCACTGTGGGCGGGTTTCGGACCAGGCGAGAAGCCGTGGCTCTACCCGTACGAATACCTGTCCCCGGGCGTCGTCATCGCCTCACTGGCCGCCTACTTCCTCCTCCACCACTACATGCGCACGGGCTTCCGGTTCCTCCACTGGTTCTACCCGTACTCCTTCGGCGTCTTCCTCCTCCACCCCCTCGTCCTCTATCCCCTGCGCAACGAGATCGGCCTGCCGACGACCGTGCCCGGCGTCCTCGTCCACGCCTTCGTCATGCCCGTCGTCTACACCGTCATCTGCGTCGCGATCACATGGGTGGCGGTGAAGATCCCCGGAGTCCGTGCCGTCTTCGGCGAAGGCGCTCCCCGCAACCCCTCACCACCGCCGAGGCGCTCGGCCTAGTCCCGCACACCGGATCGTCCCAGCCCCGCCCCCGTCACGACTCGTAGACTGGCCCCACAGTCAGTCAGCGAGCACAGAGGAGTGGGAAGAGATGAGCGCACTGCGGGCAGTGGTGACAGGAGCGAGCTCGGGCATCGGCGCGGCCACCGTGCGTGACCTGCGGGAACAGGGTTGGGACGTCGTCGCCGTGGCCAGACGCGAGGACAGGCTCTCCGCCCTGGCCGAGGAGACCGGGGCGAGCATGATCGTCGCCGACCTCACCGACGACGCAGCCGTGGCCGCGATGGCTGCCGAGGTGCTCGCCGGCGGACCCGTCCATGCCCTCGTCGCCAACGCAGGAGCCGCGTACGGCACCGACACCGTCGCTGAGGCCTCGGTCGAGGGGTGGCGGGACATGTTCGACATCAACGTCCTCGGCGTCCTCCGCGTCGTCCAGGCGTTCCTGCCCGCTCTCATCTCATCGGGCCGCGGCGACATCGTCGTCATGTCCTCGACCGCGGGCCATCAGGCCTACGAGGGCGGCGGAGGGTACGTCGCCGCCAAGCACGGCACGCACTCGATCGCCGCGACCCTGCGCCTCGAACTCGCCGGTGAGCCGGTGCGCGTCATCGAGATCGCCCCGGGCATGGTCGCCACCGACGAGTTCACGCTCAAACGCGTCGGGGGAGACGCCGAACGCGCAGGCAAGGTCTACGAAGGGGTCGAGAACCCGCTCACGGCCGAAGACGTCGCCGACGCCGTGGTGTGGACCCTCACCCGACCGCACCACTTCAACGTCGACCTCATGGTCATCCGCCCCATCGCCCAGGCAGCCCAGCACAAGGTCGCCCGGAACAAGGGGCTCTGAGAAGGGAGAGCACACCGCCCACAGCGCCGTCTCCGCGCTGCCCGCAGCGCAGTCCGCACCGCCCGCCGGGCGCCCGGCGCCGCCCGGCACCCGGCGGGTGGTCCGGGGCTGCGGACAGGGTATAGAATCGGGACTGCGATGATCCGGCCATCACCGGGGAGCATCCGGAAGAACAGCGACTCCGACCGCCTCGACGGTCGACCTCGCCCATTAGACCCGGACGGTTGGACCCGTCATCGTCCGCCGATGAGCGATCCGCTCGCCGCCGCCCCGCGGTGCGAACGGATAAGCGGGGTGGTACCGCGGCAGTGATGTCGTCCTCGCGGCACGTGACCGCTGCTACGCACAAGGACGCTCATGACGCAACCGCTCTACCCCAAGGTCTCGACCTCCGCCTTCGGCCTCAGCGCCTCCCCGAACTTCCCGGAGATCGAGCGCGCCGTGCTCGAGTACTGGAAGCAGGACGACACCTTCCAGGCCTCGATCGACGAGCGCGACCCGGGCGAGAACGGCTCGAACGAGTTCGTCTTCTACGACGGCCCTCCCTTCGCCAACGGCCTGCCCCACTACGGTCACCTCCTCACCGGATACGTCAAGGACGTCGTGCCGCGGTTCCAGACGATGCGGGGCAAGAAGGTCGACCGCCGGTTCGGCTGGGACACCCACGGCCTGCCCGCCGAGCTCGAGGCCGAACGCCAGCTCGGCATCACCGACAAGTCCGAGATCGGCCGGATGGGACTCGCCGCCTTCAACGACGCGTGCCGCGCCTCCGTGCTGCGCTATACGAAGGAGTGGGAGGAGTACGTCACCCGCCAGGGACGCTGGGTCGACTTCGACAACGACTACAAGACGCTCGACGTCAACTACATGGAGAGCGTCATCTGGGCGTTCAAGCAGCTCTGGGACAAGGGCCTCGTCTACGAGGGCTACCGCGTCCTGCCCTACTGCTGGAAGGACCAGACCCCGCTCTCGAGCCACGAGCTGCGGATGGACGACGACGTCTACAAGATGCGTCAGGACCCGGCGGTGACGATCGGGTACAAGCTCTCAGACGCCGACGAATGGGTCCTCATCTGGACGACGACCCCGTGGACGGTGCCGTCGAACCAGGCCGTGGCCGTCAACCCGGAGATCCCGCTCGTCGCCGTCGTCGCCGGTGACGACGGTGCGCCCGAACTCCAGGGCAAGACCCTCATCCTCGCCGAGGCGCGCCTGAGCGCCTACGCCCGTGAACTCGGGGAGAACCCGGAGATACTGCGCACGTTCCCCGCCGGCGAGCTCGTCGGACGCGAGTACGAACCGCCGTTCCCCTACTTCGAGGCGCGCCAGGACGACTACGGGCAGCGGATGCACACGATCCTCTCCGCCGACTTCGTCACCACAGGGGACGGCACCGGCATCGTCCACCAGTCGCCGGCCTTCGGTGAGGAGGACAAGGAGCTCACCGATTCCTACGGCATCCTCGCCGTGCGCCCCGTCGACGACGCGGGCCTCTTCGACTCGACCGTCCCCGACTACGAGGGACAGCAGGTCTTCGACGCCAACCGTCAGATCATCCGCGACCTGCGCGACCACACCGGCCCGCTCGCCGGCCGCAACGCCCTGCTCGTGCGCCACGAGAGCTACGAGCACTCGTACCCGCACTGCTGGCGTTGCCGCAACCCGCTCATCTACCGGGCCGTGTCGTCCTGGTTCGTCCGCGTCACCGAGTTCAAGGACCGCATGGTCGAACTCAACGAGCAGATCAACTGGGTGCCCGAGAACGTCAAGTACGGCCAGTTCGGCAAGTGGCTCGAGAACGCCCGCGACTGGTCGATCTCGCGCAACCGCTTCTGGGGGTCGCCGATCCCGGTGTGGATCTCCGACGATCCCTCCTACCCCCGCACCGACGTCTACGGCTCGCTCGCGGAGATCGAAGCCGACTTCGGCCGCCTCCCGGTCAACGACAGGGGCGAGGTCGACCTCCACCGGCCGTGGGTCGACGACCTCACCCGCCCGAACCCCGACGACCCGACGGGGAAGTCGACGATGCGCCGGATCCCGGAGATCTTCGACGTGTGGTTCGACTCGGGGTCGATGAGCTACGCCCAGGTCCACTACCCGTTCGAGAACGCCGAATGGTTCGACAACCACTTCCCGGCGGACTTCATCGTCGAGTACATCGGCCAGACCCGCGGATGGTTCTACCTCCTCCACGTCCTCGCTACCGCGATCTTCGACCGTCCGGCCTTCCGCAACGTCATCTCCCACGGCATCGTGCTCGGCTCCGACGGGCAGAAGATGTCGAAGTCCCTGCGCAACTACCCCGACGTCAACGAGGTCTTCGACCGCGACGGCTCGGATGCGATGCGCTGGTTCCTCATGGCCTCGTCCATCCTGCGCGGCGGCAACCTCGTCGTCACCGAGCAGGGCATCCGCGATGCCGTGCGCCAGGTCGTCCTCCCGCTGTGGAACACATGGCAGTTCTTCGCGACGTACTCCAACACGGCCGACGCCGCGGGAGGGGATGCCGGCGAGGATCGCAGCGGCTACCGCGCGCAGAAGCGCTTCGACTCCACCCAGGTCCTCGACCGCTACCTGCTCGCGAAGACCCATGACCTCATCGTCGACTTCGCTGCGGCGATGGACGACTTCGACGTGTGGGCGGCCTGCGAGATCGTCCGCAGCTACCTCGACATGCTCACCAACTGGTACGTGCGCCGGTCCCGGCGCCGCTTCTGGGACGGCGGCGCCGAGACGCATGAGACCTTCGACGTCCTCTACACGTGCCTCGAGGCCTTCTGCCGAGTCGCAGCCCCGCTGCTGCCGTTCACGGTCGAGGAGATCTACCGCGGACTCACCGGCAACCGCTCCGTCCACCTCGAGGACTACCCGGATGCCTCCGAGTTCCCGGCCGACGCCGACCTCGTCGCCGCGATGGATCTCACCCGCGACATCAGTTCGACCGCCTCGTCGGTGCGCAAGGCCAACCGCCTGCGGGTGCGCCTGCCGCTCAGCCGCCTCGTCGTCGCCAGCGGCGAGCATCTGGGGTCCGAGTTCACCGCGATCATCGCCGATGAGCTCAACGTGCGGGAGGTCGAATCGCTCGACCTCGCCGAGGCGGAGGCAGCAGGCTTCTCGCTCACCCAGAACCTCGTCGTCAACGCCCGTGCCGCGGGACCGCGTCTGGGCAAGCAGGTCCAGGCCGCGATCAAGGGCTCGAAGACCGGGGACTGGTCGGTCGGCGCCGACGGCACCGTGACGAGCGGGGGAGTCGACCTCGTCGAAGGCGAGTACACGCTCGAGTCGGTGGCCGAATCCGGCTCCGACGGCATGGAGCTCGCCGCCCTCGACTCGGGCTTCCTCGCCCTCGACACCCGGGTCACCCCGGAGCTCGAGGCCGAGGGCGTGGCCCGTGACACCGTGCGCGCGATCCAGGGCATCCGCAAGCAGCTCGACCTCAACGTCGCCGACAGGATCACCGTCGTCATCGAGGCCGAGGACTCCGTCGCCGAGGCGCTCGGCGCCCACCGGGACCTCATCAGCGCAGAGACCCTGGCCACCGGGCTCGACTTCGCGTCCCTCGATGGGGCCGCCGAGGTCTTCGCCCCCGAGGAGCTTCCCTCGGGCACCCGGATCTCGGTGGTGCGGGCATGAGCGCCGACGAGCTCACCCGGGTGTACGCGACCCTGCTCACCCGGGCAGGGGAGACCCAGGTCGAGGTCCGCCTCGACGCGACCAAGCGCGCCGTCGAACTCCTCGGCGACATCCACCGGGCAGCGCCGGTCATCACGGTGACCGGGACGAACGGCAAGACGTCGACGGCGCGGATGATCGATGCGATCCTCACCGCCCACGACCTGCGGGTGGGACGCTTCACCAGCCCCCACCTGCATTCGGTGACCGAGCGGGTCTCCGTCGACGGCCACCCGGTCGCCGATGAGGACTTCGTGCGGATCTTCGACGAGATCGCCCCGTACCTCGACATCGTCGACGCCGAACTCGCCGAGGCGGGCCGGGCGACCCTCACCTACTTCGAGGTGCTCACGATCCTCGCGTTCGCGATCTTCGCCGACGCTCCCGTCGATGTCGTCGTCGCCGAGGTCGGCATGGGAGGGGAGTGGGACTCGACCAACGTCGCCGATGCCGAGGTCTGCGTGTTCACGCGCATCGGCATGGACCATCAGGCGTTCCTCGGCGACACGCTGGCAGAGATCGCCCGGACGAAGGCGGGCATCCTCGACCGCACCGTCGATCCCAGCCCTGCCCCCGAGCCGACCGCCGTCATCGCCCTCCAGGAGGACGAGGCGCTGACCGTCCTCGATGCCGAAGCCGCCGAACGCAGCGTGCCCACCCTCGTCGAGGACCGGAACTTCCGCCTCCTCGAGCGCCAGCGCGCCGTCGACGGCCAGCTCATCACGGTCCAGGGTCTGCGCGACGTCTACTCGGACCTCTTCCTGCCCTTGCACGGGGAGCATCAGGCGCACAACGCCGCCGTCGCCCTCGTCGCCGCGGAGACGTTCCTCGGCGATGAGGACAAACCCCTCGACCGCGACACCGTCGCCGAAGGACTCTCCCATGTCACCTCGCCCGGACGCGCCGAACTCGTGCGCACCGGACCCGCGGTCCTCGTCGACGGGGCCCACAACCCCGACGCCGCAGCGGTGCTCGCCGAGACGATCGCCGAGGCGTTCGACTTCGACTACACCGTCATCGTCCTCGGCATGCTCGCCGACAAGGACGTCCACGGGGTGCTCGAGGCCCTCCACCGGTCCGCGGACGCCTTCGTCGTCACCGCCCCGGTGAGCGACCGGGCCCTCGACATCGACACCCTCGCCGAGGCGGCCCGGGAATGGGTCGACGAGGACGCCGTCCTCACCGCCCCCGACCTCAACGCGGCCCTGATGAAGGCCCTCGACCTCGTCGCCGCCGCCGATGCGGAGCGCCCCGGCGTCGTCGTCACCGGCTCGCTCTACACCGTCGCCGAGGCCCGCCTGCTGCTGGGACGGGAGGAGGCCGAATGAAGTCGAAGTACCCCGTGCTCGCCGGGTCGATCCTCATCTGCGAACTCGTCGTCGTCTACTTCGCGGCACTGACCGCGTACGGACTGACGGTGAAGACCAACGGCACGCTCACACTCACCCAGCTGCTCGTCGGCGCCTCGATCATCGCCGTCGTCGCGATCGTCGCCGTCGTCCTCCTGCCGCGGCAGATCGGGCAGCGCCGCCCCGGGGCGGCGATCGGGTGGCTCGTCCAGGTGCTCCTCGTGGCCACCGGCTTCGTCATTCCGGCGATGTTCTTCGTCGCGGCCATCTTCGTCGCGATGTACGCCGTGGCCGTCTACTGGTCGGCGCGCATCGACCGCGAGGTCGCCGAACGCGCGTGAGCGGTCATCGCCGGGAACCGCCCGGGTACACTGTCCAACGTTGATCTCATCGACCGGAAGGACCGGAATGGAACGCACGCTCATCCTCATCAAGCCCGACGGAGTCGCCCGGGGACTCGTCGGACAGATCCTCTCCCGCATCGAGGCCAAGGGCTACACGATCGATGCGCTGAGCCTGCGCACCGCCACCGCCGAGGAACTCGCCGCCCACTACGCCGAGCATGAGGGCAAGCCGTTCTACCAGCCGCTCGTCGACTTCATGTCCGAGGGCCCGATCGTCTCGATCATCGCCTCCGGGCAGGGCGTCATCCCCGGCTTCCGCTCTCTGGCCGGGGCGACCGACCCGACGGCGGCCGCCCCCGGCACGATCCGCGGCGACCTCGGCCGCGACTGGGGCGAGAAGGTGCAGAAGAACCTCGTCCACGGCTCCGACTCCCCGGAGTCGGCCGAGCGCGAGATCGGCATCTGGTTCCCCAACTGAGCCGGGTCCGCCGAGACGAGAGCGCCCCGCAGGTCAGCCGACCTGCGGGGCACGTTGCTGTCTGGGGTCCGCACCCGACCATCGACGGGGAAACGGGACCTGGAGGAGGGACGACCGCCTCGGCGGGGGACTGGGACCCAGAAGGGGCCTGGGACCCAGAGGAGGGACCGGAACTCAGAGAAGCGTCGAGAAGAAGTTCCAGAACTGGACGACGACGCAGAAGGCGATGATGAGCAGCCAGACGACGGCGATCGCGATGTTCTCCTTCGCGAGCACCCGGACGATCGCACTGTCGCGCACGCCGCGACCGAAGCTGCCGGCCAGGGCGTTGTGAGCGGTGACGGCGCAGAACATCGGGATCGTCACGGTCCACACGACCATGCACCACGGGCAGCCGACGCCGATGACGTAGATCGAGGTGTAGAAGAGGAACATGACGAGGGCGACGCCGAGGGCGAGGCCGATGTTGAGCCCGATCATCACCCAGGCGGGGATCCGCGCCTTCGCGACGAGGAGGACGCCGAGGAGGAGCGGGAAGATGAACGCGGCGACGCCGATGAGCTGATTGGGGAAGCCGAAGAGCTGGCTCTGCGGCCACTCCATGACCGAACCGCACGAGAAGAACGGGTTGAGGTCGCACGAGAGCGCCGCTTCGGGGTTCTCGAGCTTCTCGTACTTCTCGACGGCGAGGGCGAAGGAGGCGAGGAAGCCGATGACGGAGCCGACGATGAGGAAGATCCCCAAGGCCGTCGGCCGCAGCACCCACGACCTCGTCGGTGCTGCTGGAGCGATGTCGTCGGCCAGGTCGTCGTCTGCGGGCGCGTGTGCGGTGTTCACCCCTCAAGCATGCCTGCCCGCGGGGTCCGCGGCAAACCGCGCACAGCCCCTCGCACCGCAGATGACAGGAGAAACTGTGACATAATGGTGCGACGGATACTCGCCCTCACACCGGGCGGGAGACGTGCCTCCACCGAGTCGAGGGAACGGCCTCGCAGGTCGACACGAAGATGAGGCAGCATCCTGAGCCAACGCGCTGAGCGCGAGCCCGGGATGACATCCACAGGTTTCGGCCCGACACGGGCCATGCAGGACACCGGTCATCCGTGTGGTGTGGACGGAGACACCGGTCCAGGAGTGATCATGAACGATTCGACGAACGACAACGGCACATCGGATGCCACTGAGGGCATCCTCGCCGATCTCGCCGATCTGCAGGAGTCCGCGAATGCCGCGCGCAGCGCCGACCACCAGGTCGACGACAAGGTGCGCGAAGAGCTCGACAGCCTCGCCGATGCGGCAGGCTCCCTGCGGGAGAACCCCGACGAGGACGGCGAGGACTCCCGCCCCCGCAGCCGTCGCGGCCCGAAGCGGGCCCGTGAGGCGGTGGCCAACCGCGGGCTCGTCTTCGAGGAGTTCGTCCGCGAGACGGATCGCACCGGGTCGGACGGATCCGAGTCCGACGCCGACGCCGAGGAGGACGCCGCCCATGCACCGGCCCGCCCGCAGGCGCCCGCATTCGATCCCCGCAACCCCTTCGCCGCTCCCGCCGCCCCGCAGCCGGCCGAACCCGCGAGCCGCCCTGCCCCCGCCGTTCCGCAGCACGGCGGCCTGATCTTCCAGGTGCCCCAGGCCGAACTCGCCGAGGTCGTCACGGTCGATGACGACTACGACGATGAGGACGACGACCTCGCCGAGGACCGGGACTCGCGCAACGACGACGACCGCAGCGACGACGACCGCAGCGACCGGGACGAGGACTCCGAGTCCGGCGGACGGCGCCGTCGCCGCGGCGGCCGCGGCCGCCGCTCGCGCAGCCGCGACGATGACGGCGACGCCCGTGACGACGCTGAGTCCGAGCAGACCGAGGATGAGGACGAGCGTCCCTCCCGGTCGAAGCGCCGTGGCGGCAGGGCGGAGAAGAGCTCCGAGCGTGAGGAGTCCGAGAAGTCGGAGAGGTCCGAGAAGGCCGAGGCGAATGAGGACTCGCCGAAGGACAGGACCGGCGACTCCGACGACGATGACGAGGACGGCGGTTCGCGCCGTCGCCGCCGTCGCCGTTCCCGCTCGCGCGGGTCCGACGGCGACGAGGTCACCTCGCTCAAGGGCTCGACCCGCCTCGAGGCCAAGCGTCAGCGCCGCAAGGAGGGCCGTGAGGCCGGACGCCGTCGCCCGGTCATCACCGAAGCCGAGTTCCTCGCCCGCCGCGAGTCCGTCGATCGCACGATGCTCGTGCGCGAGAGCGGCGACCAGACCCAGCTCGTCGTCGTCGAGGACGGCATCGCCGTCGAGCACTATCTCAAGGAGAACCGCCAGCAGTCCTCGCTCATCGGCAACGTCTACCTCGGCAAGGTCCAGAACGTGCTCCCGAGCATGGAGGCGGCGTTCATCGACATCGGCAAGGGCCGCAACGCCGTGCTCTACGCCGGTGAGGTCAACTGGGACGCCCTCGGTATGGACGGCAAGGCCCGTCGGATCGAGACGGCGCTCAGCCCCGGCGACTCCGTGCTCGTCCAGGTGACGAAGGATCCGGTCGGGCACAAGGGTGCCCGTCTGACGAGTCAGATCTCCCTGCCGGGACGCTTCCTCGTCTACGTGCCCGGGAACTCGATGACCGGCATCTCCCGCAAGCTGCCCGACGTCGAACGCGCCCGCTTGAAGAAGCTGCTCAAAGAGCTCGTCGGCGACTCCAACGGCGTCATCGTCCGCACCGCAGCCGAAGGCGCGACCGACAAGGAACTCAGCCGGGACGTCGAACGCCTGACGAAGCGGTGGGAGACCATCGAGAAGAAGTCGAAGTCGACGAAGGTGCTCGCCCCGCAGCTGCTCTACAGCGAGCCGGACATGATCGTGCGCATCATCCGCGACGTCTTCAACGAGGACTTCAACTCGCTCGTCATCGACGGCGACGGCGCGTGGAACACCATCCACGAGTACGTCGAAGCCGTCGCCCCCGACCTCCTCGACCGGGTCCACCGGTACTCCGAGGACGATGGGATCTTCGACCACTACCGGGTCGAGGAGCAGATCCAGAAGGCGCTCAACCGCACCGTCAACCTGCCCTCGGGCGGTTCGCTCGTCATCGACCGCACCGAGGCGATGACGGTCATCGACGTCAACACCGGAAAGTTCACCGGTGCCGGCGGCAACCTTGAGGAGACCGTGACGAGGAACAACCTCGAAGCCGCCGAGGAGGTCATCCGCCAGCTGCGCCTGCGCGACATCGGCGGCATCATCGTCGTCGACTTCATCGACATGGTCCTCGAATCCAATCGCGACCTCGTCGTGCGCCGTCTCGTCGAATGCCTCGGTCGCGACCGGACGAAGCATCAGGTCGCCGAGGTGACCTCGCTCGGTCTCGTCCAGATGACGCGCAAGCGCATCGGCACCGGTCTGGCCGAGTCGATGGTCTCCGCCGGTGCCGACCTCAGCGGACGCGGGCTGCTCCTGCCCGGTTCGGAGGAGGACGGTTCGAAGGCCCACCGCGGCGGACGATCGTCGAACTCGGAGACCGGCGGCAAGCGCGACCGCAAGCGCCGATCGTCGGCGAAGTCGACCGAGACCGAGACGCAGTCGGATGCGGCGGCCAATGAGGCCTCCCGCTCCGCGGTCGCCGCGATCGCCAAGGCGACCCTGAAGAAGGACGACGAGACCGAGGCGGACGCGCAGCAGCCGTCCGAGGTCTCGGAGTCTCAGCCGAACCGGTCCGAGCGGAAGTCCGAGGGCCGATCGAAGTCGCGGGGACGGAAGCGGTCGACGAAGTCCGCGCGCGACGCCGAGTCGACGAACGACGCGAAGGCCGGGTCCACGGCCGAGGAGGCCCAGCCCGAGCCGCCGACGGAAACCGAGTCGGAGTCGCTCGCACAGTCTGCACCGTCGGCAGCTGAGCCCGAGCAGCCGGCAGGAGAGCTGCCGCTGATGATCGGTGCCGACACCACGACGAAGGTCGCGGTGGCCGCTGAGGAGCCGGCACCTCGGCGCAAGGCTCCGGTGAAGAAGGACAAGCCCGCCGAGGCCCCGCAGGAGTCCCTGCCGACCTCGTTCGTCATCATCGGCGAGGACTGAGGCCGAACCGCCGACTCCGCACCGTCGGCAATCGGCACCGCGCACAGAGAAGCGCCCCACCGGCTGGTGGGGCGCTTCTCTGTGCGCGGGGATCGAGCCCTGTGGCCTCTGGCGGGGATCTCAACTGCCGGGCTGTCGGTTCCTCGTCGTGCTGATCGTCGGCTGAGCCGCCTGGTCCCCGCAGAGGACGATCATGAGGTTCGTGACGAGGTCACTGCGTTCGGCATGGCCGAGCGTGACGATGTCGCGGCGCTCGATCTGCTCGATCGCGGTCTCGACCATCCCGACAGCTCCTTCGACGATGAGCTGGCGGGCGGCGACGACGGCGGTCGCCTGCTGCCTCTGCAGCATCGCGCGGGCGATCTCCGGGGCATAGGCGAGCTGGGTGATCCGCGACTCGATGACCGTCACACCGGCGGAGGCGACGCGCGCGGCGACCTCCTCGGAGAGCTTCGAGGTGATCTCGTCCGCGTTGTCGCGCAGGGACATGCGGCGCGGATCGGAGGAGTCGTAGGCGTACGAGTTCGCAATATGGCGGACGGCGGTCTCGGCCTGGATCGCGACGAACTCCTCGAAGTCGTCGACCTCGAACAGGGCCTGCGCGGTGTCCCTGACCTGCCAGACGACGACGGCGCCGATCTCGATGGGATTGCCGTCGAGGTCGTTGACCTTGAGCGTCGACGTCTCATGATTGCGGATGCGCGTCGAGACCTGCTGCTTCGAGTAGAGCGGATTGACGAAGCGCAGCCCCGACTGCCGCACGGTTCCGACGTAGCGGCCGTAGAGCTGGAGGACGACGGCATGGCCGGGCGCCACCGAGGTGCATCCCTTGAAGAGGAACATCGAGGCGATGAAGGCGAGGACGCCGAGGACGATGAGGATGACCCCCAGCGGCTGCTGCGCGATCATCAGCCCGAAGCCGATGAGGGCGAGAAGCGCGGCGAGAATGAGCAGTCCGACGGCGGCGACGATCGCGAAGTAGCCGGAGACCCCTCCTGCGGGCCGCTCGCGCACCCGCTCACCCTCGGGAGAGACGATGCGGGTGGGCCGTCCCGGGCCGTCACGCAGGGGTCCGCGATGATCGTTCGGAGCCTCTCCCGCTGGGCCCCCACCGTGTGGGGGAGCGCCGAGTCCGCGTCCGGGGTCGGTCGGGCCGACCTGCCCGGGACCAGCCTGCCCCGGCGGATGCGGTCGGGGGTCGGAATCGTTCGGGAATGACGGCGGATGGTTCTCTGACATGACGCCAGCTTAGGGCACCGAGGGAGTCGCGAATCATTTGGTGCGACCGAATATGTGACTCACGTAACAGTTCCGTAACTGTCCGGATGACGGACGCGAATTCGCTTGATCCGGCGGCCCCTTTGCGGAACATTGAGGCTTCATGGACAGACTCCTCTTAGCCTCAGACGCCCCCACTTCTCCCGTCGACGACGCCATCAACGCGTGGTTCGATCCGATCGCCACCTGGTTCTCGAGCGTCATCTTCGTTCCCGTGACCATCGGGGAGATCTCCTTCCCGTTCGTCGTCGCGTGGCTCATCATCGGCGCCCTCATCTTCACCCTCTACTTCGGCTTCATCCAGTTCCGCGGCTTCAAGGTCTCCCTCGAGGTCGTCCGCGGCAAGTACTCCTCGCCGACCGACCCCGGTGAGGTCACCCACTTCCAGGCGCTGGCCTCGGCACTGTCGGGAACCGTCGGCCTCGGCAACATCGCCGGCGTCGGTGTGGCGGTGGCCCTCGGCGGTCCCGGTGCGACGTTCTGGATGATCATCGCCGGGCTGCTCGGCATGTGCACGAAGTTCGTCGAATGCACTCTCGGTGTGAAGTACCGCGAGATCGACGAGAACGGCGTCGTCCACGGCGGGCCCTTCAAGTACCTGCCCGTCGCATTCCGCCGCTTCTCCCGCCCCGTGGCGATGACGCTGACCGGCATCTTCGCCATCGCCATCCTCATCTTCGGCGTCGTCGGCGGCGGCATGTTCCAGGCCAACCAGACCTTCGCCCAGGTGCGCACCGCGACCGGCGGCGAGGACGGGTTCCTCGGCGGCCCCTTCGCCGGACTGATCTTCGGCATCCTCTTCGCCCTCCTCGTCGGACTCGTCATCCTCGGCGGCATCCGCTCGATCGCGAAGGTCACCGACAAACTCGTCCCCGCGATGGGCATCTTCTACGTCATCTCCTGCCTCCTCGTCCTCGCCATCAACTTCGACACCATCCCGCTGGCGATCGGCGAGATCTTCGAAGGCGCGTTCAACCCGCAGGGCATCGCCGGCGGCATCGTCGGCGTCATGATCATCGGCTTCCAGCGCTCCGCCTTCTCGAACGAGGCCGGGATCGGCTCGGCTGCGATCGCCCACTCCGCGGTCAAGACCCGGCGCCCGATCTCCGAGGGCTTCGTCGCCCTCCTCGAACCCTTCATCGACACCGTCGTCATCTGCACCATGACCGCACTGACGATCATCGTCGCCAACCAGCCCTCCTACACCGAATCCATCGGCACCGGCGAGATCGGCGGCGTCACCTTGGCCTCGGACGCGTTCTCGACCGTCGCCTCGTGGTACCCGGTGCTGCTCGCCATCGCCGTCGCCCTCTTCGCGTTCTCCACGCTCATCACCTGGGCCTACTACGGTGAGCGCGCATGGAGCTTCCTCTTCGGACGGGGCAGGGCGACGATCATGGTCTTCCGCGTCCTCGTCTGCGTCTTCGTCGTCATCGGCTGTGTCGCCAGCTTCAGCAAGGTCGTCGAGTTCGCCGACGCGGCACTGTTCATGTGCGCCTTCATCAACATCCTCGGCCTCTACATCCTCATGCCGGTGGTCAAGAAGGAGCTCAAGAAGTACCTCGCCGACCGCAAGGCCGGCACGCTCACCGACCCGGACACCAAGGACGCCGTCCCGGTCGAACAGCCTGCCTGAGCGGTTGCGGCCCTCACCGCGCCCCGGGAACCCGGTCGGGTCCCGGGGCGCAGTGCGTGCGTCGCGGTTAGACTGATCCGGTGACGAACGACACCCGAGCCCAGGACCGACTCCTCGAGCTGCGCGGCAGCATCGACAACATCGATGCCGCCCTCATCCACCTCCTCGCGGAGCGATTCAAACTCACCGAGACCGTCGGGGAGCTCAAGGCCGACCATGGGCTCCCGCCCGCCGACGAGTCCCGTGAGGCCCGACAGGTCGCCCGTCTGCGCCGTCTGGCCGAGGAGTCGCACCTCGATCCCGAGTTCGCCGAGAAGTTCCTCGCGTTCATCGTCGCCGAGGTCATCCATCACCACGAGCGGATCGCCGAGTCCCGCGAAGGCTGAGTCGGCCGACCCGTCAGCGGTTTGCCGAGACGAACCCGGATCGACTAGACTGGATCGTCGGTGCGCGTGTTGCACCACGGCCGGTGATTCCTCTCAATGGGTCTCCTGCGGAAGCGCCGCTTCCGTCAGAGCCAAGGGATCAGCCGCCGTTCGTATGCGAAAGAGCAGAAAGGGTTCGACCATGGTCTACGCCATTGTCCGTGCCGGTGGCCACCAGGAAAAGGTCAGCGTCGGCGACATCATCACAGTCAACCGAATGAAGGCGAAGGCCGGAGACAGCGTCGAGCTCGATGCCGTCCTCTTCGTCGACGGCGATGCGGTCACGACCGATGCCGATGCCCTCTCGAAGATCTCGGTCAGCGCCGAGGTCGTCGATGAACTGCGCGGTCCCAAGATCGTGATCCAGAAGTACAAGAACAAGACCGGTTACAAGAAGCGTCAGGGCCACCGCCAGGACCTCACCCGTCTCAAGATCACGAACATCAAGTAAGAGGAGACATCTGACATGTCAAGCAAAAAGGGAGTCAGCTCGACCCGCAACGGTCGCGACTCGAACCCGCAGTACCTCGGCGTCAAGCGCTTCGGCGGCCAGGTCGTCAAGGCCGGTGAGATCATCGTCCGCCAGCGCGGAACCAAGTTCCACCCCGGCGTCGGCGTCGGCCGCGGCAACGACGACACGCTCTTCGCACTGACGGCGGGCGCCGTCGAATTCGGCAAGCGCAACGGCCGCAAGGTCGTCAACATCGTCGGCGTCTGACCGACGGACACTGAACGTCTCCCGCTCGGCGGGGGAGCATGAAGGGTGAGTCTCCTGACTCACCCTTCATCTGATATAAGGACATCATGGCCACCGAGTTCATTGACCGTGTCACGGTCCACCTGGCCGCCGGCGACGGCGGAAACGGCTGCACCTCGATCCGGCGGGAGAAGTTCAAGCCCCTCGGCGGCCCCGACGGCGCCAACGGCGGCCGCGGCGGCGACATCACCTTCGTCGTCGACCCGCAGACGACGACGCTGCTTCCTCTGCACCACCGCCCCCACCTCAGGGCCGACGGCGGAGGCATCGGCAAGGGCGACCTCCGCCACGGCGCCGACGGCAAGGACCTCATCGTCCCCGTCCCCGACGGCACCGTGGTCAAGACGCAGTCGGGTGAGGTCCTCGCCGACCTCGTCGGACCCGGCACCGAATTCGTCGCCGCCGCCGGCGGCCGCGGCGGACTCGGCAATGCCGCGCTGGCCTCGACGAAGCGCAAGGCCCCCGGCTTCGCCCTCCTCGGTGAACCCGGAGAGTCCTCGACGCTCGTCCTCGAACTCAAGACCATCGCCGACGTCGCCCTCGTCGGCTATCCCTCGGCGGGAAAGTCGAGCCTCATCGCCGCGCTCTCGGCCGCGAAGCCGAAGATCGCCGACTACCCGTTCACGACGCTCGTGCCCAACCTCGGCGTCGTCGAGGCCGGAGACGTGCGCTACACGATCGCCGACGTCCCCGGGCTCATTCCCGGGGCCTCCGAGGGCAAGGGCCTCGGACTCGAGTTCCTCCGCCACGTCGAACGCTGCGCGGCCCTCGTCCACGTCATCGACATGGCGACGTGGGAGCCCGGTCGGGATCCCGTCTCCGACCTCGAGACCATCGAGTCCGAACTCGCCGCCTACTCCGTCGACCTCGGCGACGGCACGAGCGACCTTCCTCTCTCCGAACGCCCGAAGCTCGTGGCACTGAACAAGGTCGACATCCCCGACGGCCGCGATCTCGCCGACATCGTCCGCCCGGACCTCGAGGCGGCGGGCTACCGCGTTTTCGAGATCTCCGCTGTCAGCCATGCGGGCCTGCGCGAGCTCTCCTTCGCCATGGCCGGCCTCGTCGCCGCCGAACGCGAACGCCGCGCGGAGCTCGAGGCGGTGCCCCAGCGGGTCGTCATCCGACCCAAGGCCGTCGACGACAAGGGCTTCGAGATCCGTTCCGAACGCGACTCCGACGGTCCGGTCTTCCGCGTCCTCGGTGACAAGCCCGAACGCTGGGTCGTCCAGACCGACTTCGCCAACGACGAGGCCGTCGGCTACCTCGCCGACCGGCTCGAGCGCCTCGGCGTCGAAGAGGCGCTGTTCAAGGCCGGTGCGAAGCCCGGCGACACCGTCGTCATCGGCGAGGGCGACGGCGTCGTCTTCGACTGGGATCCCACGAGCGTCGGCGGGGCCGAACTGCTCGGGTCCCGCGGCACCGATCTCCGCCTCGAGGAGGAGGCCCGCGCGAGCCGCAAGGAGCGCAAGGCCGCCTACCACGAACGGCAGGACGCGAAGGCCGCGGTGCGTGCCGAGTTCGAGGCCGAGCGCCTCGCCGAAAGGGCCGCGCGAGCACGCGGCGACGCCGAACCCAGCGACGACCGATGACCGCGACGACCCGCTCGCAGGAGGCCGGCGCAGCTGTGCGCGCGGACATCGCGGCGGCCAAGCGCATCGTCATCAAGGTCGGGTCGTCGTCGCTGACGACGATCGACGGCGGACTCGACGAATCCCGCCTCGTTGCCCTCACCGACGCGATCGCCGCCCACCGGGCCGAAGGCCGCGAGGTCGTCCTCGTCTCCTCCGGTGCGATCGCCGCCGGCCTCGAACCCGTCGGGCTGCGCCGCCGCCCCCGCGACCTCGCCACCCAGCAGGCGGCTGCGGGCGTCGGACAGGGCCTGCTCATGGCCGCCTACACCCGGGCACTGGGCCGCTGGGACCTTGTGCCCTCCCAGGTCCTCCTCTCCGCCGACGACCTCATCCGTCGCACCCGGTACCGCAACGCCCAACGGGCCATCGACAGGCTGCTCACCCTCGGCACGCTGCCGATCGTCAACGAGAACGACGCGGTGGCGACGGAGGAGATCCGGTTCGGCGACAACGACCGGCTCGCCGCCCTCGTCGCCCACCTCTCCCACGCCGACGCCCTCGTCCTCCTCTCCGACGTCGACGCCCTCTACACGGGCCCGCCCCACCTGGACACCTCCTCCCGGATCGGCCATGTCGCCGGTCCTGACGACCTCGGCGGGGTCGCGATCGGGGGAGTGGGCTCGGCCGGCACGGGCACCGGGGGCATGGCGACGAAGGTCGATGCCGCGCTCATGGTCACCGATTCGGGCATTCCCGCCGTCCTCACCTCGGCGGACAGGGTCGGCGAGGTGCTTGCCGGCGGAAACGTCGGCACGGCGTTCTCCGTCACCCACCGTCGCCGCGGCACGCGTCTGCTCTGGCTGCGGCATCTGGCGCGGACCTTCGGCTCGGTGACGATCGACGACGGCGCCGCGACGGCCGTGCGTTCACGCGGGACGAGTCTGCTCGCCGCCGGGGTCGTCGGCGTCGACGGCGAGTTCGAGGCAGGTGACCCTGTCGAGATCCGCAGTCTGAGCGGAGAGACCGTGGCGAGGGGGATGACGAACTTCTCCTCCGCCGAGCTGCCGATGATGTTCGGGCTGACCACAGAGGAACTTGGCACCCGCCTGGGAAGTGACTACCGTAAAGAAGTCATCCATCGCAACGATCTCGTCCTCACCCACGTGAGCGGGAGGAGCTAGTCCATGACCGCAGCAGCCGACATCCACCCCAAGACCGTGCGCGGGGTGACGAGGATCGCGCGGAACGCGAAGGCGGCCGCCGCTCGTCTGGCCACGACCTTGACGGCGGAGAAGGATGCGGCACTGCAGGCGATCGCCGAGGGGCTGCGCGAGTCCTCTGCCCGCATCGTCAAGGCCAACGAGAGCGACCTTGCCAGGGGTGCTGAGAACGGGATGAGCGAATCGCTCCTCGACCGCCTCCGCCTCGACGAGGCGCGGATCGCAGCGATCGCCGATTCCGTCGAGCAGGTCATCGACATCCCCGACCCGGTGGGCACCACGGTCCTCGGGCGCACCCTGCCCAACGGGATCCGGCTCACGCAGTCCCGCGTGCCCATGGGCGTCATCGGTGCGATCTACGAAGCCCGCCCCAACGTCACCGTCGACATCGCCATCCTCGCCCTCAAAGCCGGCAACGCTTCGATCCTGCGCGGAGGCTCGGCAGCGGAGAACACGAACGCCGAACTCGTCTCCGTCCTCCGCCGTGCCGTCGAATCCGTCCGTTTGCCCGCGGACACGATCAGCACGATCGACCAGTACGGACGCGACGGGGCGAGCGTGCTCATGAACTCCCGCGACTACGTCGACCTCCTCATCCCACGCGGCGGCGCCGAGCTCATCAACGCCGTCGTCCAGGATTCGATCGTCCCCGTCATCGAGACCGGGATCGGCAACGTCCACATGTTCATCGACTCCTCGGCGACCGTGAAGACCGCCGTCGACCTCGTCATCAACTCGAAGACGCAGCGCCCGAGCGTGTGCAACTCGCTTGAGACGCTCCTCGTCCACGAGAAGGCCGCGAAGAGGATCCTGCCGAAGCTCCTCGAGCGCCTCGAGGCGGCCGGCGTCGTCGTCCACGCCGACGCCGATGTCGCCGCCCTGGCCCCGCAGTCGATGCGCATCCGCCGCGTCTCGCGGCGGGACTGGGCCAAGGAGTACCTCGACCTCGAACTCGCGGTCAAGCTCGTCTCCGGCATCGACGAGGCCATCGACCACATCCGTGCCTACACCTCCGGACACACCGAGGTGATCGTGACGAAGGACATCGACAACGCGGAGACCTTCGTCACAGCCATCGACGCCGCCGCCGTCGGCGTCAACGTCTCCACCCGGTTCACCGACGGGGGAGAGTTCGGCTTCGGCGCGGAGGTCGGGATCTCGACGCAGAAGCTCCACGCCCGTGGTCCGATGGGCGTCGAGCAGCTGACGACGACGAAGTGGATCATGCAGGGAAACGGGCAGATCCGCGACTGACTTCGCCCATGTCGCTGCACGCGCAGCCGACATGACGTGAGAAACTGATGGGACACCACACCGGTCACCGCCGGTCCGAGACACAAGGAGCACTACCGTGAACGCAACTCTGCTGGCAGCCGCCGAAGAAGCAGCGGCCCACAACGAGCTGCCGATGGAGCCGATCGGCTACGGACTCATCACCCTGGCGATCTTCCTCACGATGGCCGTCGTGGTCCGGTCGTGGAAGGGCATCTCCTACCGCCACTGATATGGCAGATCGCACCCGTCGGGTCGGTGTCATGGGCGGCACCTTCGACCCCATCCACCACGGGCACCTCGTCGCCGCGAGCGAGGTCCAATCGACCTTCGACCTCGACGAGGTGATCTTCGTCCCCACCGGTCGGCCCTATCAGAAGGACGCCCAAGAGGTCACCGATGCCGAGCACCGATACCTCATGACCGTCATCGCCACGGCGTCGAACCCGCGGTTCCGCGTCTCCCGCGTCGACATCGACCGGCCCGGCCCGACGTACACGATCGACACCCTGCGCGACCTCACCGCCAGCCTCGGCGAGGACACGGAGATGTTCTTCATCACCGGCGCGGACGCTTTGGCTCAGATCCTGACGTGGAAGAATGTCGATGAGCTGTTCTCCTTGGCGCACTTCGTCGGGGTCAGCCGACCCGGCCACGAACTGCGCAGCGAGGGACTGCCCGTCGACCGGCTGAGCCTGGCGCAGATCCCGGCCCTGGCGATCTCGTCAACGGACTGCAGACAACGGGTGATGGACGGAGCCCCGGTCTGGTACCTCGTGCCCGACGGCGTGGTGCAGTACATCGCGAAACATGACCTGTACAGGAGTGATAATGGCTGAAGAGCAGTTCACGTCACGGCGTGCCAGGCGCGAAGCCGAGCGTCTGGCCGCCGAACAGGAGTTCGAGGCCAGGTCGACCCCTGCACAGCCGACGGAGACGAACCGGGCCGATCTCCTCACGCCGCCTGAGCGTCCGGTGGAGAAGCCCAAGGCCCCTGCCGAGGCGGTCCAGGACTCCGCCTCGCGCATCGATCCGGCGCCGGCGGAGAAGGTCGCCCACGAACGCGGTGCGCTGGCCTCGGACCACCTCCCGCAGGAACGTCCCCCGGTCAACGCCGCGGATCGCCTCGATCCCCGGCGTGCGCCGCTGCCGCATTTCGAATCCCGTGCCGAGCGCAAACGCTACCTCCGCGAATACGGACTCTCCCTCGACGGTGATCTCTCGACGGGCGCGATCCCCGTCATCGCCGAACCCGAGGAGTCGCAACCCGACGCGGACGCCCGACCCGTCGAACACGAATCCTTCGACACCGCCGGCTTCGGGGGCACCTCCGACGAGGTGGCCGCGCGCGACTTCGAGTCCCCGGTGACCCCGGACTCGGCACCGCGCCCCGCCGCACCCGAGGACGCCCCCGCCCGGCCGACCGGCTCCGCACCTGCGGAGTACACCGTAGCGAAACCCGCCGACGCACCGGGCAAGGGCACTATGCCGAACCGGGAGGAGTCGAAGGCTCCCGACGTGAAGGCGGAGAAGACCCCCGCACCGGGTGAGAAGCCCGCTGCGCAGACCGACGCGACCCCGAACACGCCGGCGATCAAGCAGGCCGGGACGTCCGCGGCGGCGGAGAAGCCGGCCGCACGGGCGGGCACCGACGCAGAGTCTGCCGCGCCGGCGACACCGGCGAAGACTGCCGACCGGGAGGCGACAACGCGTTCGCGGCGGATGCCTATCGTCCAGCCGCCGGCAACGAAGGGCGTGCGCGTCGTCACCGCCGCCTCGGCGCAGGTGAGCGAGACGACGACGGAGACGGGGGCACGGGAGACCGAGATCACCGAGACCGAGGTCGTCGAGACCGCGACCGCGTCACCGACGTCGACCCCGCGGACCGGGACGACGTCGCCGACCGACGGGGCCGAGACAGCGAAGAAGGACGAGCGGGCAGGTGACGAAGCGGAGTCCGCACAGTCGGCCGACGACGCCGCCCGGGCGCTGGCCGCGAACCCGGAGACCCGGCCGATGGATGCCGTCCCCGAGGCATGGGCTCTGCCGAACGCCGACTACGAGGACGAAGAGACGGAGAACCCGCCGGGACACCGGATCAAGGCGAGTGCCGTGACCGGTCACGACGGACAGATCCTTGTCGGCGAGGAGCCGTCCAAAGTACCCTTTATCGTGCTGGGCGTGGCGGCGCTCTTCGCTGTCGCCCTCATCGTCATCGCCCTCGTCATGCTGCTCTGACCTCCCGACTGCTCTGACCATCCCGAAAGGACCGCGTGGACACCACCGAACTGCTGAGGACGGCCGCGAAGGCCGCCGATGACAAACTCGGCACCGACATCGTCGCCCTCGACGTCAGCTCGACCCTCTACATCACCGATGCCTTCCTCATCGTGTCCGCCGACAGCGAACGGCAGGTCGGCGCGATCGTCGACGGTGTCGAGGAGGCCCTGCTCAAGGAGCTCGGCCGCAAGCCGCTGCGCCGCGAGGGCCGAGGTTCGGGCGATTGGGTGCTGCTCGACTACGGCGACATCGTCGTCCACGTCTTCTCGTCCGAGCAGCGGGAGTACTACGCCCTCGAGCGTCTGTGGAAGGACGTCCCGGTCATCGACGTCGGACTCGGTGACGAGTCCGGGCAGGCGACCGGGACCGAGGAGACGCCCGGCGAGACCGACGTCCGATGACGACGACCGTCGTCGTCTGGCGACACGGTCAGACCGACTACAACGTCGCCCGGCGGTTCCAAGGGCAGTCGGACATCGCTCTCAACGCGGTGGGACTCGAACAGGCTGAACGCGCCGCCGTCGCCCTCGCCGAACTCCACCCCGATCTCATCGTCTCCTCCGACCTCCTGCGCGCCACGGCGACCGCTGACCAGCTCGCCGAACGCGTCGGACTGACCGTCAGCCGTGACGCACGGTTGCGGGAGACCTCGTTCGGCGACTGGGAGGGACTGACCCGCGACGAGATCGCCCAGACGTGGCCCGATGAGCTCCACGCCTGGATCTCCGGAGCCGACACGCGTCCGCCCGGGGGAGAGACCCGAACCGAATCCGGGCACCGCGTGGCCCGGGCCATCACCGACATCGTCACCGGCACCGATGCCGAGTCGATCGTCATCGTCGCCCACGGTGCCGTGCTGCGCGCCGCCTCCGAGGAGCTGCTCGGGATGAGCGGCACCGGGCGCCTCGCCGTGCTCGGCAACTGCGGCCACGGCGAGTTCGGCTTCACCGGCGACACGTGGGTGCTGCGCCACTGGGGGACCGCAGCGGTCTGAGACGCTCCCGCGCCGACCACCGCTCATCTGCGCGCCGCGTGGACCGTCCTGATGAGGTCGACGAGGGCCGCGGCAGAGGCGTCCCAGGAGAACCGCTGTGACGCCACCTGTCCCGCCGCAGCCGTCTCCTCCCATGTGCGCGCATCGGTGAGCTCCCCGACCGCAGCGGCGATCGACGCCGGATCGTCCTCATCGAAGAACACCGCGGCATCGCCGGTGATCTCGTGGAAGATCGGGATGTCCGAGACCGCCACCGGCACCCCTTTGGCCATCGCTTCGATGACGGGCAGACCGAATCCTTCCGCCCGGGAGGCCGTGACGAGGGCCGTCGCCTCGGCGAGGAGATCGGCGTACTCCTCATCGCTGACTCCGCGGTGGAAGACGACCCTGGCCCGGTCGGGGATGAGGGCTCGCAGCTGCGCCTCCCTGCGCCCCTCGATCCGGCTTGCGATGTGCAGGGTCCAGCCCGGCAGGTGCTCGAGCGCGCGGATGAGCGATTCGACGTTCTTATAGGGCATGAACGAGCCCATGTAGACCAGCGATCTTGCGCCCGCCCGGTTCGTCGTCCGCGGCTCGGTGACTCTCACCTCCGCGGCATTGGAGACCACCGTCACCGGGCGGGTCGTCAGACGTTGGTCGGCGATGAGGGACTTCGTCGTCTCACTCACCGCGGCGATGGCATCGGCCCGGTTGAGCAGCAGTCGCTGGGGAGTGAAGCTGAGGTGGTAGAGGCGCCAGAGCAGGCGCACAGGGGCGGGAAGATCGGCCGGGGGCAGCGGATGCGAGTAGTAGATGAGGTCGTGGACGGTGAGGATGAGCCCGTATCGGCGCCCCGTCGACCCCATGACCTGCATCGTCGAGAACACGACATCGGCACCGAGGGCGTTGAGTCGGCGCGCGACGGCGACCTCGGACGGCGATGTGGGGGAGTTGAGCCGCACCCACCGGCACGGCGGCAGGAGTCCGAGCTGCGCCTCGTCGCTGATGATCGCCGTGACCTCGATGTCCGTGCCCGCGGTGGCCTCGAGCAGAGCGGCGAGCAGGCTGGATCCGTACCGGGAGATGCCGTCGTGGTGGGTGGTCCGGGTGAACCGGGCATCGAAGAAGACGCGGATGGGAGAGGAGGTCTGAAGGCCGTCTGAGTTTTTGCTCATGGAACTCCGAGTCGATAGTCTGAACATTCGAAAGTGAGCGTTCGCCGCGACGAAGGGCCAGTGAGTGAAGGAACCAGCACCTGCGTCCGAAGCCCTGAGGCTCCGGTCATGATCCTAACGATAATCGCCCTCGCCGCCCTCGTCGTCCTCACCCCTCTCCTCACCCGCCTCTTCGGTCGGGCCGCGGGATGGCCGCTGGCTGCGGCCTACCTCGGCGTGGCTGCCCTCTTCACGCCCACCGCCGCCGAGGTGATGGCCGGGGCCGATCCCGAAGCGACGCTTCCGTGGGTGCCGAGTCTCGGCGTCGACCTCGCTCTGCGCGCCGACGGCATCGGCGTGGTCTTCACCTACATCGCCCTTATCATCGGCGCGATCGTCTTCGTCTACTCGACGGCCTACCTGCCCAGGGGAGGAGGGGAGACGAGCTTCTACTGGCTCATGGTCGTCTTCACCTTCTCGATGGTCGCGCTTGTGCTCAGCAACGACCTCATCGTCCTCTTCGTGTGCTGGGAGCTGACTTCGCTCGCCTCGTTCTTCCTCATCGCCCGCTCCGGCTCGCCCGGACAGGCACCGTCCCTGCGCACCCTGCTCATCACCTTCATCGGGGGGCTCACCCTCCTCGTCGCCGTCGGCGTGACGATCGCGGCGACGGGGACGACGAACCTCCACGAGGCCCTCGTCTCCGATGTGTGGGCGACCCAGCCGGCCGTGACGACGCTCGTCGCCGTCCTCGTCGCCGTCGCGGCGATGACGAAGTCCGCGCAGTTCCCGTTCCACTCGTGGCTGCCCGATGCGATGGCCGCCGCCACCCCGGTCTCCGCCTACCTCCACGCGGCAGCCGTGGTCAAGGCCGGCATCTTCCTCATGATGCGCTTCTCGCCCGCCTTCCACGCCACCCCCGCATGGAACGTCATCCTCGTGTCAGCAGGCCTCATCACGGCCTTCATCGGCGGCTGGTTCGCCCTCAACCAGCATGACGTGAAGAAGCTCATGGCGTACTCGACGGTCTCCCAGCTCGGGCTCATCACCGCCGTCATCGGCGTGGGCACCGAGGCTGCGATCGCCGCGGCCGCCCTCCACGTCATCGCGCACGCGCTGTTCAAGTCGGGGCTGTTCATGATGGTCGGCGTCGTCGATCACCTCGCCGGCACCCGTGAGCTCACCCGCATCCCGCGCCTCATCGGTCCGGCTCCGGTCGCCTTCGCCGTCATGGCGCTCGGGTGCGCCTCGATGGCGGGCATCCCGCCGCTGCTCGGATTCGTGTCCAAGGAGTCGCTGTTCACCGCGCTCTTCGAGGTCCCCGGCTCCGGGTGGATGCTCTTCATCTTCGCCGTCGCCGCCTCGGTGCTCACCTTCGCCTACTGCGCGAAGACCGTGTGGGGCGCGTTCATCGACGGCAAACCCGTGACGAAGAGCGAGCTCGGGCACTCCTCACCGGTCATGCTCATCGCCGCCGGACTGCCCATCGTCGCCTCCCTGCCGCTGAGCTTCGTCCTCTTCGTCTTCGACACCCCGCTCACCGAGGTCGTCGCCGCCGCGATCCCCGGTGAGCCCGAAGAGGTCCATGTGAAGTTCTGGCATGGATTCACCCCTGAGCTCTTCGCCTCTGCCCTCATCATCGCCATCGGCATCATCCTCATCATCAACCGGTCGAAGGTCTTCGCGTTCTTCCACCGGGCGCGGCTGAGCTTCGACGGCGCCGACGTCATCAACGGCATCGTTGTGGGCCTCATCCGCATCGGCCGCGGGCTGAGCATCGTCGTGCGCCCGATGAACTCGGGACCCTACCTCGCGACGAGCCTCGGCGGACTCGCCCTCATCGCCTTCGTCTCGGTGCCCGTGATCTTCCCGAACCTGCCGCCGCTGCAGGACAACCTGTGGCGGGCCCCCGACGTCGTTCTCCTCGTCCTCATCACCATCGCCGTCCTCGTCGTGTGCACCTCGCACTCGCGCCTGACCACCGTCGTCTCCCTCTCCGCCGTCGGCATCCTCGCGACCGTGCAGATCCTTGCGCTCGGGGCGCCCGACGTCACGCTCACGCAGCTGCTCGTCGAAGCGATGACGATCATCGTCATCATGCTCGTCCTCCAGAAGCTGCCGCGCTCGTTCTGGCGGTACTCGAAGCGCCTCCAGTCCACCCGTGCGGTCTTCGCGATCCTCGTCGGCGCCGCCGTCACCCTGCTCACGCTCACCCTCAACGGGCGCCGGGAGCGTTCGCTGGTGGGCATGTACTACATCGAGAACGCCCCGGAGATCAGCGGCGGGCACAACATCGTCAACACGATCCTCGTCGAGTTCCGAGCCCTCGACACGCTCGGCGAGCTCACCGTCCTCGGCATGGCCGGGATCGCGATCGTCGCCGTGATGTCGACGGTCAAGGACCGCTACATCGACCCTCCGGCGGAGAACATCCCGGAGCCGCCGAGGCGGGCGTGGGTGACCGTGCGGCCGAAGGGCACGAGCGCCTACCGCGGCGTCCACGAAGCGTGGCCCAACGTCATCCCGCTGCAGCTGACGATCAAGGTCCTCGGTCCGCTGCTCGTCGTCACCTCACTGCTCATCTTCTGGCGCGGGCACAACGAGCCCGGAGGCGGCTTCATCGCCGCCCTCATCGGCTCCGCGGTCATCGGGCTGCTCTACATGTCCACAGCCAAGGACCGGGCGATCGGTCCGCCGCGCGCCCCGCTCTACCTCATCGGCGTCGGCATCGGCATCGCCATCCTCACCGGTCTCCTCGGCCTCGTCGTCGCCGGGTCCTTCCTCGAGCCGATGCAGGTCTACATCCTCGGTGAGAAGTACACCTCGTCCCTGCTCTTCGACGTCGGCGTCTACCTCGCCGTCCTCGGGCTCATCCTCCTCTCCTTCAACCTCCTCGGCGTCTCCGACTCCGCGGCGACGCCGGCCGGCGACGATGTGCTCACCGACGGGATCATCCGCCGCGATGTCGAGCGGACCCGCGAACGCGCCGACGAACTCCTCTACGGTGAGCTCAAGGGCCCGATGGAGTCGATCAGGGGTGAGCGTCCCGGCCTCGGCGACCGGATCGCCGCGCGCGGATCCGACCGGAAGGTGAGAGCCTCGACGACGCACATCCTCGACGGAAACGCACCGCTCGACCGCGGTGAAGCCCCGACCACGGCTGAGGGGGAGACCCGATGATCCTGGCCATAACGATCGGCGTCCTCACCGCGGGCGGCGTCTACCTGATGATGCAGCGGTCGATGGTCCGCGGTGTCTTCGGCCTCACCCTGCTCTCGCATGCAGCGAACTTCGTCCTCCTCTCGGCCGGCGTCGGTGCGTGGCGGGTCGAACCGCTCAGCGGCCGCGGCGACCAGAGTCTCGCAGCGGACCCGCTGCCGCAGGCGTTCGTCCTCACCGCCATCGTCATCACCCTGGCGGTGACGATCTTCATGCTCGCCCTCGCCGTGCTCGGCCATGACGACGACCAGAAGCGCGCCCCCGAGACCGGGGAGGTCCGCGAATCGTGAACTCATCGCTCCTGCTCCTCCTCGTCGGCCTTCCGCTGCTCGCCTCGGCGCTCAGCGTCCTCATCACCTCCCGGACCCTCGACCGGGTCCTCCTGCTCGCCGTGCCCTCGTTCGTCGGTCTCAGCGGCCTCGGTCTGCTCGTCCTCCACCAGCGGATCCCGGTCATCGCCCACGACGTCGGCGGCTACATCCCGGGACTGGCGATCCCGTTCGTCTCGGACTCGTTCACGGCGCTCATGCTCGTGCTCACCTCCCTGACTGCGCTCGTGAGCTGCATCTTCCTCATCAACACCGGCGAGGACCAGTACCGGTTCGTCCCGGCCCTGGTGATGATGATGCTCACCGGCGTCTACGGGGCGCTGCTCACCGGCGACCTCTTCAACTTCTTCGTCTTCATCGAGGTGATGGTCCTGCCCGCGTACGCGCTCATCGCGGTCACGGGAACGTGGCGCCGCCTCGGCGTGGGACGGATGTTCGTCATGGTCAACCTCCTGACCTCGACGATCCTGCTCATCGGGGTCGGTTTCGTCTACGGTGCGACCGGCACGGTCAACCTCGCCGTCCTCGCCCAGCTCGGCACACCCACAGGGCAGGGAGCGCTGGCACTCGGCATCGTCCTCTTCGCGATGCTCGTCAAAGCCGGCGGTGCTCCCTTCCACGGCTGGCTGGCACGGTCCTACCCGAACACCTCGGCGGGGATGATGGCGCTCTTCTCCGGTCTCCACTCGAAGGTCGCGCTCTACGCGATCTACCGGGTGTGCACGACCGTCTACGGGGAACCGCCGGCGTGGGCGAACCTCATCGTCGTCATCGCCGTGCTCAGCATCATCCTCGGCGCGCTCTCGGGCTTCGGGCAGAACCGCGTGCGCAACGTCCTCGCCTTCCAGATGACCGCGAGCGTCGGCCACACTCTCGTCGGCGTCGCCCTCCTCACCGTCGCCTCGCTCGCCGCGGGCGCGTTCTACATGGTCCACAGCATGATCACGATGGCCGGGCTCCTCCTCGTCATGGGCGCGGTCGAGCAGACCTACGGCACGGGATCGTTCAAGAAGCTCTCCGGGTTGGCGAGCCGGGAGAAGTGGGCGAGCGTGCTCATGGTCCTCGGCCTCTTCTCCCTCATCGGGCTGCCGCCCACCTCGGGCATGTGGGCGAAGATCGGACTCATCCGGGCGGCGACCGGAGTCGGTGACGCCGCCGGCTGGTGGATCGTCACGGCGATCGTCGTCGGGGCGCTCATCTCGATGCTCGCCCTCCAGCGGACGTGGCGGAACACGTTCTGGGGTCCGCCCATGCAGTCCTACCGGCCCGACTCCGCGGAGACCGGGCGTGCACCGACCGAACCGGTCCCCGACGGACTGCGCATCCCCGCGCGCCTGCTCGTGCCCGGGACGATCATGATCGCCGTGTCCGTGGCGATCTTCGTCTGGCCCGAACCGCTGCTCGAGGTCACGGCGCGCGTCGCCGAAGGCCTCCTTGACCACACCGACTACATCGAGGCGGTGACGACACCATGAGACGCGTGATCAACGGCCTCTCCTACGTGTTCTTTATCCTCTGGGCCATCATCGTCGGCACCGCGAAGGTCGTCGGCCACCTGTTCAGGGTCAACCGCCCCTACGCCCACCCGATGATCGTCGAGGTGCCGCTGCGGTGCCGCACGGACCTCGAGGTGACCCTGTTCGCCTCCTCGATCACCATCACCCCGGGCACGCTCGTCACCGCGATCGCCGCGGGCACGGCGACGACCCCGCCGGTCCTCTTCGTCCACGCCCTGTTCGAGGACTCCGAGGACGCTGCCCTCGAGGGCCTCTACGACATGGAGTCGCGGCTGCTGGCGATGACTCGGGGACGGGCCCCGCAGAGTCCTCCCTCGGGCGTCGCCGAGGTGGAGGCGAACTGGATCGACCCGGGTTCGGCCGGAGAGAGGGGCAGACCATGACCGTCATCGTCGCCGTCTGTGCGATCATCCTCGCCGTGGCCATCGTCATCGGCCTCATCCGCGTCATCACCGCGAAGGACCTCGGCTCCCGTGCCGTCGTCAGCGACCTCGTGTACTTCTGCGCGGTCGGCATGCTCACGATCATCGGGATCCATGTCTCGTCCTCGATCGTCCTCGATGTCATCTTCCTCGCCTCGATGGTCGGCATCCTCGCCACCATCGCGCTCTCCCGCATCCTCACGAGGGGGCATCGCTGATGAATGAGCTCACCGCAACCATCCTCGTCGGCGTCTTCGGGATCACCGGGTCCCTCATCGTCCTCGCCTCTGCGCTGGCGATGTTCCGGGTCCGCGACGCACTCTCGCGGATCAACGTGTTCTCTCCTGCCACCGGTCTCGGCCTGCCGCTCATCGCGCTGGCCGCCTACGTCAGCGATCTCTACGTCGAGGGCTTCAGCGTCACGTCTCTGCTCGTCCTCCTCGCCACGATCCTCTGCCTCATCATCGTCTCCTCGGTCGCGAGCAACACGCTGTCGCGCGCGAGCGTGCTCTCGGGACAGCCGATCTACCGCAAGACCTCGCCGAACCGGCTGGCGCAGCCCCCGGAGGGGATCGAGGACCCGGACCCCGCGGATGCGGAGCCGGTGACGAAGGACGACCGGCCCGGGCCGAACGGCTGAGAACCGGCAGCTGAGAAGCGGAAACATCGCACCGACAGCTGAGGATTAGGTGAGCCTTTCCTTATGCTAGGATGAGCGAGCCGCAGACGCCGGCGCGCCATCTCAGCAGAAAGCCAGCCATGTTCCAGACGTTTCTCATCGGCCTGCGTGAGGGCCTCGAGGCCGCTCTCATCGTCAGCATCCTCATCGGCTATCTCGGGCGCATCGGCCGCACCCGGGAGATCCGGGCGATGTGGTGGGGGATCGCCGCGGCCATCGTCGTCTCCCTCGGCTTCGGTGCCCTGCTCACCTTCGGACCCTCGACCCTGACGTTCGAGGCCCAGGAATTCATCGGCGGCACACTCTCGATCATCGCCGTCGGCTTCGTCACGTGGATGATCTTCTGGATGGCGCGCACCGCCAAAGGGCTCGCCGGCGAACTGCGAACGGCCGCTGACAGAGCCCTCGACGGTCCGCTCATCGGACTCGTCGTCCTCGGCGCCTTCTCGGTGGGTCGCGAAGGTCTCGAAACCGCCCTTTTCCTCTGGGCGGCCACCCGCGCGAACGCCTCGGCGGGGGCGTCCGCCCTCGGTCTCACGCTCGCCGCGGTCGCGGGCATCCTCATCGCCGTCGCCCTCGCGTGGCTCATCGCCAAAGGACTGCTCCGGCTCAACCTCTCTCGGTTCTTCACGTACTCGGGGGCGTTCCTCATCATCGTCGCCGCCGGCGTCCTCGCCTACGGGTTCCACGACCTGCAGGAGGCGGGGATCATCCCCGGACTCCACTCGCTCGCCTTCGACGTCTCTGAGGCGATCCCGCCGACGAGCTGGTACGGCGTGCTCCTCAAGGGAATCTTCAACTTCTCCCCGGCCACGACCTGGGTGGAGTTCGCCGTGTGGTGGCTCTACGTCATCGTCGTCGGCACGCTCTTCGTCCGCGGACTGCGGTCCGCGCCGAAGCCCGCGGCCGCTCCGGCCGCCGCCACCGCCTGACCTCGCGTCCTCGGGCCCGCTCCCGACGACGCTTCGCGCTCCCGCTCCACCGCGGGCGCACCGCTCCGGACCGCGACCTGCGGACCGTCACCTCCTCCGCTCAGCCAGCGGAGACTCACCCCAAGGATGGATATGAGAACCCTCAACCCCAGCGTCGCCGTCGTCATGGCCGTCGGCGGGGCACTGCTGCTCACCGGCTGCGAGCCCAACGCCGACCAGGGCGGCGCGATCGCCGTGACGAGCACCGACGACTCGTGCGAGGTCGCCGCCACCGAGGCACCGGCGGGCACCCTGAAGTTCGACGTCACGAACGAAGGATCGAAGGTCACCGAGTTCTACCTCCTCGGCGAGGACGGGCTGCGGATCATCGGCGAGGTCGAGAACATCGCCCCGGGACTCGAACGGTCGCTGACGGTCACCGCACCCGAAGGCAAGTACTTCACCGCATGCAAGCCGGGCATGGTCGGCGACGGACTGCGCGGGGACTTCACGGTGACGAAGGGTGAGGGCGGTGAGCAGGTCAGCGCCGAGGACTCCCAGCTCGCCGAACAGGCGACGACCCAGTACTCGGCCTACGTCAAGGATCAGACCGAGCAGCTGCTCACCGGCACCGAGGACTTCGCTAAGGCGTACAAGGCGGGGGACGACGACAAGGCGCGCGAACTCTACCCGAAGGTGCGCACGAACTGGGAGCGCATCGAACCCGTCGCCGAGTCCTTCGGCGACCTCGACCCCAAGCTCGACCTGCGTGAGGCCGACCTCGAGGACGGCCAGGAGTGGACGGGCTGGCACCTGCTCGAGAAGGACCTCTGGCCGCCGCAGGACGGCTACACGGCGCTGAGCAACGCGGACAGGGAGAAGTACGCCGATCTCCTCATCGAGGACACGAAGGTCCTCTACGATCGCACCCGTGAGATGACGTTCACCCCCGATCAGCTCTCGAACGGGGCGAAGGAGCTCCTCGACGAGGTCGCCACGGGCAAGGTCACGGGTGAGGAGGAGACGTGGTCGCACACGGACCTCTGGGACTTCCAGGCCAACGTCGACGGCGCCAGGGTCGCGTATGAGGATCTCCAGCCGTTGCTGGCCACCCGGGACAAGGAGCTCGACGAGACGCTGAGCACCCGGTTCGCCGATCTGCAGACCCTGCTGGACGGACACCGGAAGGGCGAGGGCTTCGTCCTCTACACCGAGCTGAGCAAGGACGAGGTCAAGGAGCTCTCCGACGCCGTCAACGCGCTCTCCGAGCCGCTGTCGCAGCTCACCGACAAAGTGGTCGGCTGATGACCGACCGGCCAGGTGTCTCCCGACGCGCGATGTTCGGCGTCGGGGCGGGCACACTTGCCGCCGGTGCCGCCGCGGGCTTCTTCGCCCACGATCCGATCGCCGAGGCGGTCGGGGCGGAGAACGACATCGTCGACTTCTTCGGGCGGCATCAGGCCGGCATCGTCACCGAAGCGCAGGACCGGATGTGCTTCGCCGCCGTCAACGTCCTCACCGATGACCGGGACGAGCTCATCGACCTCCTCAAGCAGTGGACGGCCGCGGCGGCCAACCTCAGCCGGGGACTGCCCGTCGTCGAGGACGGCGTGGCCGGGGGCTCTCGGTTCGCACCGCCGATGGACACGGGGGAGGCGCAGGGACTGAGCGCCGGGCACCTCACGGTGACCATCGGTTTCGGGCGCAGCCTCTTCACCGACGCCGACGGGCAGGACCGGTTCGGCATCGCCGACCGGCTGCCGTCGGGTCTCATCGAGCTCCCGCACTTCCCGGGCGACCGCCTCGACGAGGCGCGAACCGGTGGGGACCTGTGCCTCCAGGCATGTGCGGACGATCCGCAGGTCGCCGTCCACGCGGTGCGCAACCTCATCCGGATGGGCTTCGGGATCGTCTCGACCAGGTGGATGCAGCTCGGCTTCGGGCGCACCGCCTCGACGTCGCCGAAGCAGGGGACCCCGCGCAACCTCTTCGGGTTCAAGGACGGGACGGCGAACATCCGCTCCGATGAGGAGAAGGCGCTGGGCGAGCATGTGTGGGTGCGCGACGGGTCGTGGATGGACGACGGCTGCTACCTCGTCGCCCGGCGGATCCGGATGCACATCGAGACGTGGGACCGGGAGAGCCTCGACGGTCAGGAGCAGATCTTCGGGCGCACGAAGATGACCGGGGCACCGCTGTCCGGGGGTGAGGAGTTCACGGAGCCGGACTTCGGGATGGCAGGGGCAGGGAATCTGCCGATCATCCCGACGAGTTCTCATGTCCACCTCGCTCATCCGAAGCAGAACGGGGGCACCCGGATCCTGCGGCGCGGCTACAACTACGCCGACGGCGCGGACGCCCAGGGCAACCTCGACGCGGGCCTGTTCTTCATCGCCTTCGTTGCCGATCCTGCCGGCGACTATGTGCCGATGCAGAACCGCCTGGCGAAGGAGGATGCGCTCAGCGAATACCTCCTCCACACCGGGTCGGGACTCTTCGCGATCCCGCCCGGGGTGAACGAGGGTGGGTGGATCGGACAGACGCTGTTCGCGTGAGGTGGGTGCCGCTGGGCTGAACTCAGTCGCGCCGGGCCAGCGTGGGTGCGCCAGCGTGCTCAGTCCCGTCCGGTCGCGCGCATCGTGATGTTGATCCGGCCCCCGCCGAGGTCGTTCAGCTGTGCGCTCTCCGGTGCCGTTCCCGGGTGGATCCGCGTCACCCCGTGGTAGGCGAACCGGGCGGGTCCGCCGAAGACGAAGGCATCGCCCGAGGCGAAGCGGATGTCCTCATAGGGTCGGTTCTTCGTCTCCGTGTTCCCGAAGCGAAACGTGCACGAGTCGCCCAGGGAGAGCGAGACGACCGGGGCTGGGTCGCGCTCGTCCTTGTCCTGGTGCATCCCCATCTTCGCCGACCCGTCGTAGTAGTTGACGAGCGCGACGTCGGGGGAGTACGCATCCGGGTCGAGACCCCAGGAGGCGGGTGCAGGGCCGGGGGAGTCGGGGTCGGCGGCGACCGCCTCGGCGGCGGCAGCGATGACCTGACGTCCCAGCCGGGTCATCCAGTCGGGGAACGGGAGGACGCGCTCATTGTTGACGTCCTTGGCTTCCCGGTCGTAGCGGCCGGGACGCCAATGCCAGCCAAGCCCGATCGTCGTCACGCTCATCGGGTGCCCGCGGATCGTCGTCGCGTGTGCCGGGACGGGTCCCGCGCGCCAGGCCGCGTACTGCCGAAGGATCCACGCCTGCGCCGCGTCGTCGAGGAAACCGGGGAGCCAGACCGCGCCCGGGGCGACGACCCGGGCCGCGCGATCGAAGGCGTCGTCGGCGAAGAGGGAGTCCATCGCCGGGCTCAGAGCTCGGAGAGGGGCACCGCCTCGTCGGCGAGCTTCGCGGTGTCGACCTGCTTGCCGATGAGGGCGCGCAGCTCGTCGCTGACGTCCCAGATGTTGACGTTCATCGCCGCGGTGAGCGTGCCGTCCTTCGTCCAGAAGACGATGAACTCGCCGGAGTCCTTATCGCCGCGGATCGTCACCTCGTCGTCTCCGGAGCCGTGGCCGACGTACTCCATGCCGAGGTCGTACTGGTCGGTGAAGAAGTACGGCTCCCAGTCGTAGACGGCGCTGCCGCCGGTGAGCGTCGAGGCGGCGACATCGGCCTGGCGCACCGCGTTGTCCCAGTGCTCGACGCGGATGCGGGAGTCGAGTCGGGTGTTGAAGGCGTTGGCGATGTCACCGATGGCGAGCACGTTGCCCTCGCTCGTGCGCATCCGCTCATCGGTGGGAACGCCGTTGTCGACGTCGATCCCGGCCGCCTCGGCGAGGTCGACGGTGGGGTCGGCACCGATGCCGATGACGACGAGATCGGCGGGGATGTCTCCCTGCGTGGTCTGCGCGGTCTCGACGGCGCCGTCGCCGGTGAAGCCGGTGACCTCGGCGTCGCCGAAGAACGTCACCCCGTGGGAGACGTGGAGCTCTTCGAAGTACCTCCCCATCTCCTCACCGAGGACGGCCTTGAGCGGAGGGGCGTCGCGGACGACGACGGTGACCTCGGAGCCGTGGGAGCGGGCGGCAGCGGCGACCTCGAGTCCGATCCAGCCGCCGCCGACGATGACGACCTTCCGTCCCTCGCCGAACTGGGAGCGGATGGCGACGGCGTCACCGGCGCTGCGGAGCGTGTGGACGTTGGCGAGGTCGGCGCCGGGGACGTCGAGGGTGCGCGGGGTCGATCCGGTCGCGAGGATCGCCTGCCCGTAGGAGAGCTCATCGCCGGAGGCGAGGGTGACGGTCCGCGACGCGGTGTCGAGTTTCGTGGCCGCGTCGGCGAAGAACGTCTCGACGTCGTGGGCGGCGTACCAGTCCTCGCCGCGCAGCTCGGAATCGCCGGGGTCGGTGTCCTCGAGCATGAGCTTCTTCGACAGGTCGGGACGGTAGTACGGGGGCAGGGGGTCGGCGCCGACGAGTGCGATCGTGCCGGCGAAGCCGTCGTTCCGCAGCGACTCGACGACCTGACCTCCGCCGATGCCGGCTCCGACGACGACGATTCCGAATTCCTGTGCCATGTCCGCTCCTTCTCAACAGTGGTGTCAGTCACAGCCTGTACTGCCGTGGGGTGAGAGTCAAACAGCGGATCGACATGGTGGGTTGTCTCGCAGGCCGCCTGTCCTCCCCAGGCTTCGCCGAGGCGGTCGTCACGTGATTTTGTGCAACACGGGTGGTCGGGGCTAAAGTTGATCCCTGTCAGGGGCTATAGCTCAGTTGGTAGAGCGCTTCGTTCGCAATGAAGAGGTCAGGGGTTCGATTCCCCTTAGCTCCACTTTCGATTGACACCCGGTAACTCACTTCCCTGAGTTGCCGGGTGTTTTGCGTCTGACCAGGCGTTTCTCCTGATCTTCACCGCCGGGGCTGTGTTCGATTAATATGAAACAGTATGAAACAAGTGACGATTGTTCCGCCCCCACTCAGCCCCCACTAGGGCGCGGGGACGGGCCGACACTCCTCCCAGGGCGGGGAAGGACACAGGAGACGATCATGGCATCACGACAGTTCGGCACCATCGAGACGAAGAACGGGAAGCTCCGGGCACGCTACAACGCACCAGACGGGACACGACCGTCGAAGGTGTTCCCGAAGAACGCGAAGACCGTAGCAAGGGCGTGGCTGAACTCCGAGCACGCACGGATCACCGCGGGGACGTGGAAGTCGAGGGCGCAGGAGCGCGCCGAACGCGAGGAGGCCGACCGGCAGGCCGCCGAGGACCAGTTCACCGTCGATGCCTTCGTCCCCGAGTGGTTCGCGACGATGCGGCGTCGCGGCCTCAAGCCGAAGACGAAGCAGGTCCACTGGTACCGGTACGCACGGCACGTGAAGCCGACGTTCGGCAGCACCCCGCTCAAGTCGCTCACGGAGAAGTCGATCACCCGCTGGTACGACCGTCTCATCGTCGATGCGTCGCCCGGCGTCCCGGCGTCGGTGGTGCTCACGTTCTCCGCGCTGCTCAACCAGGCCGTCAAGCTCGGCTATCTCGACCGCAACCCCATGAACCTGCCAGGCGCGACGAAGCACAGGCCGGTGCGCCGGAAGTCCGCCGAGGAGCGCGTCGCCACGGTCGAGCAGGTCGAAGCTCTCACCGCGGCGATGGTGCCGCACCTCGCGATTGCCGTCCCGATTGCCGCGTGGCTCGAACTCCGCGAGGGTGAGATTCTGGAACTGCGGAAGTCAGACCTCAACCTCGACGAGGGGTTCGCGCTCCCGTCCCGGCAGGTCCAGTTCATCACCGGCACTGGCGCGGTCGTGACGACCACGAAGAACGACGAGGACGACGTGGAGGTCGCGATCCCCGCCGCGATGATCCCCGCGCTCAAACGACACATCCTGCAGTTCGCTGGACCCGGCGACGACGGCCTGATCGTGCCGCACCCGAGGGATCGGACCAAGCACCTCCACCCGAACTCGTTCCGCAAGAAGTTCAACGAGGCGCGCGCCCAGGTCGACGGGATGGAGAACTTCGTGTTCCACGACCTCCGGCACACCGGGCTGACAATGTACGCCCGGTACGGGGCCACGACGAAGGAACTCATGCGCCGGGGCCGCCACAAGTCGCTGTCGTCGGCGATGAAGTACCAGCACGCCGAGAAGCAGCGGGACCACTCTCTCGCCGAGCGCATGTCGGAGGAGATAGCGACCATGTTCGGCGCGTGAGTTGACGCCCTGGTAGGATTGTGTTGTTAACGTATAACTATCGGAAGTGGTGCTGTGGCTCGACCGTCGAAGTCGTTCAACGACCTCCCGCAGAATTGGCAGGATTGGCTTCGCCGCGTCGAGAACGCCGACACCAAGTGGCGGCGGCGCGAACGCGAACGCGAGGAACTGCTCGCCCGGTTGGAGCGGAAGAACGGCGTCACCGGTAAGACGCTGCGGAACCTCCCCGAGGCGAAGGAAGCGTGGCAGAGCGTGGAGACCGCGCGCATCGAGCGCGCAGAACTTCTCCTCGCCGCCACCGAGGACGGGGTGTCCACGTACCGGCTCGCGAAGCACCTCGGCTACCCGACGCAGCACGCCGTCGCCTCCGCTATCCAGTCCCTCAAGGGTGAGCGCGTCGACTACCGGAAGAAGGACTAGAACACCACGCCGACGGAGTCGACCTGATTCCACGTCTGCAGCTTCTGGTCGAACACCTCCCACGTGGGCGGTTTCGCCGTGTCGAACTGGTCCCACGTCACCCGTGCCTCCATCGGCATGATGTAGAACCCCGCCGGTGCCACCGACAGCCTGGACAGCTTCGTCCACACCACGTCGAGTCCGCCAGCGTCGGCGATGGACTGCACGTCGGAGGCGACGATGATGACCCACGGGTCCGTGGGGTGCGGGAACACGCCGAGCGGTGCGTCCGATCCGAGGACGCGCGCCGCCGCGTCGCCGATGTGCTTGCGGGTTCCGATGTAGGGTGCGGACCCGGACGCGCGGGAGAGGATCGCCTGCCGCGTCTCGGCGAGCGTGTTCGGGCGCGGGTCGATGCCGAGCATCCGGGCCAGCCACGGGAGCATCTTCTTCGGCGTACCCGTCCACTCCGCGACCCGGCTGATCGCCTCCTCACGGGTGTCACCGACGGCGGCCATGAGACGACGCGCGCGGAACCCCACACCCGCCGCCGGGGACGGTGACGGGTACACGAGCGTGCGGAGGTACCCGCCAGCGGGGAGCGCGGCGACCTTCGCCACGGTGATCGCGCGCCGGTACTCCTCACCATTCGCGTCCACGGTGAGGTGCTGCGAGCCGGTGATCGTGGCCCCGCCGTACACGCCGATGGTGTTGACCCGCGTGAGTGGCTTCCACTCGCCGATCAGCTTCACCTCGGCTGAGAACGCGATCCACTTGCCCACGGCCAGGCCGTTGCGAGCGTCCCAGTTGTCCCGGGTGTCGAAGTAGAGCGGGTCCGCTTCGTTGGTCTGGATCATCTCGACCGCCGGATACCCACCGTCGTCGACGAGGTACTTCGAGTCGGAGGTGAACCTGAAATTCGCCAGTGACAGGGTGCCGTCGTCCGCCGGGTCCGCGATCAGGTTGGTCGTGTTGATCGTGGTGAGGCTGCCGCTCTCGGCCATGTCGGCGTAGTGCCGCACCTGCGTCATGATGGAACCCGGACCGTCGAGCCACCTGCGCAGCGGGTACGGGTTCGGCTCCTGCACGGAGTCGGCGATCTTGTACTGCTCCGGCAGCATCTCCCACAGGGCCAGCGTCATGTCCTCCGTCACGTCACGCCTCCCCGGTGATGTTCACCGTCACCGATGCGATGCGGGGGAGAGCGGCGAGTCCCGTGGAGGTCAGCTTCACGCTCGTCGACGACGGGCTGCCGCCCTGCACGGCGATGGTCGACTTCGTCACCAGGGCCACCCCCGCAGCCTTCGCCGCCGTCGACGTGACCTCCGTCGCGAACACCTCCGTCCGCCACGGCCACCCCAGCGGGGAGAAGTAGGCGCGCAACTGGTCCTCGACGTTCTTGCGCACCACGTCCGTGTTGTAGGGGCGGTTCTGGACCACGTCGACGACGAGGCTGATGCTCGTGTACACGGGCGGCACTACGTGCACGGTGAGACCGGCGAGAGCCATGTCGGTAAGCCGGAACCGCAGCTCGTCCATCACCTGCTCGGTGAGGGCGTTGCCGGACCGGTCGGTGGCGACGACAGTGATGTGTCCGAGGGCCTGCCCGGACTGGTCGGGGCGGGTCAGGTTCAGGGCCTTCGCGCGCCCCACACGGTCGTCCTCGATCACGGCCAGCTCGAACTGCTGCGGGAGCACGAGGGTCGCGACCTGCCGTTGCAGACGCGCCGATCCGCGCTGGTACAGGGACTCGTCCGTCTCGGCGTCCGCGCCGCCGGAGAACGGCGACACCACCCGGGCGAACTCGACGAAGTACAGCGGGTCGACCACGTCGAGCTGCACGTCCTCAAGACCGTTGATCTCCCCACCCACGTCGACCATGACGGCGTTCGCGGTGCCAGTCAGACTCTCCGACGTGGTGATCGTCACCGACTCGGTGGTCAGCAGGTCGTAGGTCTCCCCGGTCGCCTCCAACGTGAACCGTAGCCGAGTGCCCGACGGCACCGTCTGCGTGGGCGCGGACTCGTCGACGCCGAACTCCACACGGGTCGTCGCCGCGACACCCGGGGACCGTTCGACACCGTAGAGACGCAGGAGCTGTTCGAGGACGGTCTCGGGGAGCTGGTTGATCGCGTACACCTCCATGCCCACCATGATCGCGAGGGCCTGCAGCAGCACCATCTCCGTCTGCGACTCGTCCGGTTCCCACTCGGGGATGGACTGCCGCATCCGGTCGACCGCCGCCTGCACCAGTTCATCCTCGCTGGTGGAGTCGATGAACGACACATCCTCGTAGTTCGCGCTCTCGCTCATTCCTCGTCGTACCCCTCGCCTAGTTCGTCTCCGTCAGTCGGCTCGACCTCCGCCAACCGCCACTGCACCTCCGCCTGCTGCACCGACTCCTGCGGCCACTCCACGGAGACCTCCTGCACCTCGATGTGGGTGAGGTTGTAGTCGTTGAGGACCGTGGCCACGTCCGCGGTTTCCAGTCCGACGAACGCCGGGTCGGGGATGCCGAACGACGCGGCCATGGGCCGTTCCCCGAGCACGGTGGACACGATCACGAGAATGGTCTGTCCGGCCTCCTGCTCCCCACCCTGGGGGATGACGGCGGCGTTCCCAGCCGGGGTGATGTTGAACGGGTATTGGAGGATGCGGTGCGGCATGTGCCCATGGTGGCGCGCCTGGCCGGTGATGGGTGGGATGAGGGACGGGAACGCCCCGCCGCTCAGATGGGAGCGGCGGGGCGCGACTGTTGCGTGTGCGGTCGAACTATGACTGGTCGGGGCTGTCGTCGACGGCCTCGCCCTGGGCGACGGGCTTCCCGGTGAGTGCGTTCTGCGCGGCCTCGGACGCCCCCACGGGCTTCCAGAACCCGTAGTGGAGGGCGACCGCGCCGATGAACGTGAGGAGGCCGTTGAACAGGCCCTGCCAGAGGTCGTAGGCCACTCCGGCCTCGGCGGCGGCCAGAATCTCCGTCAGGAGCGACGACACGAAGGAGAGGAGCGCGAGCAGAACCGCCTTGACCCTCGCCGACGTGACCCGGGTGGTGACGAGTCCCACCAGGAGCGGGAGGACACCGACGAGTACGAGCTGGATGACTCCCGCCCAGTCGAATGTGAACGTGAATTCGGGCATGTCAGGTCACCTTCTCGTTCCAGGTCGCGTTCCAGGTCTTGAGGTCGACCTTGCCGGTGACCTTGAGGCCCTTCTCCTTCTGGAACTGGCGTGCGATCTTCTCCGACGCGGGACCGAACTCGCCGTCGACGGTGAGTTCCCAGCCGCGGGACTTCATCTTCGACTGCCACTGCCGGATGCCGGGTTCGTCCTTCTTGAGGGCACCGGAGTGGTTCTTCGCGTTGTTCGACTCGCGCCCGATCCAGTGGTCGTTGGGCCACGGGAACTTGGGTGCGCTCGACTTCGGCTTGGGCTTCGGGCGTCGGCGGGTCGCCCACGTCTTGGAGTCGACGACTCCGGTCTGCGGGAGGCCGTTGCGCTTCTGCACGGACTTCGTGTCGCGCTCGGTGTCGTCGCCGAAGTATCCGTCGACCTTCGACCCGGTGTAGCCGAGGCCGAACTCCTGCCACTCGCGCACGGGCGGACCCTGGACGCCGTTGCGGAGCTGGTCACCGTACTTCACGGCCTTCCACTTCGACGAGGGGGCGGGTGCACCCTTGCCGCCCTGCTTCTCACCGGCGCGAATCTTCTTCGCCAGGGCACGCACCGCGGCTGAACCCCGGTTGATCTCGAAGTGCATCTCATCCTTGCGGTTGCGGTAGTCCCCGCCCCACCGGATGACACCTTCGCAGGCATTGAGGATGCGGCGAATCGCCGTGACCTGTCCCTTGGTGAACGTACCTCGGGCACCGAGCCAGTGCTGCGGTGCGTTGAGGTCCACCGCCGTACCGGACGCATGGTTGGACAGTGCGGAGCCGCCGCGGATGGGCCGCTCGGCGTACCCCCAGCAGCCTGGCCATTCCAGCTTCTCGACCTCGTTGTGGAACCGGTTGACGACGTAGACGAGGATCGTCGCCACGTCGCCCTTGCGCATGGCGAGTTTGCCGCCGGGCACCTTGTAGGACGCGATGAGGGATCGGTCGTTGGCCTTCCATCCGTTCTGCGAGACGGCCACGGTCACTCACCACCCTCGAAGTCGTCGGGGAAGTCGGCCTCGTCGGCTTCCTCCTCCTCGTCGGCGTTGTCCGGGTCGGGAACGTCGATGCCGTCGACGTAGTCGAACTCCTCGGTCTCGTCGCCGTCGTCGAACTCGTCCGGGTCGGGGATGACCGGGTCGTCCTCGATACCGGCCTGAACAGTGGGGTCTGGGGTTTCGGTCATGGGTTCCTCCTGTGGTTGTCTCCCGCGCCTGTTGTGTCATGTTTCAGGCGGGTTAGGTGGGACGTTGGGCGGAGTCGGCAGAATGCGGGGGAGCGCGAGAGGTGCGCGGTGGGGGATCGGCGGTATCGTGCCGTCGGAGATGCCGATGATGAGCACGTCGATGTAGTCCTCGGCGTTGCGGTGCTCAGCTCGAATCTGGTCAACCTCCGCCTTCGTCTCCGCCCTGAGAGTCGCCATTTGGGCGGCCATGTCGGTCTTGAGGGTCGCGATTTCGTCCTTCTGCTCCCTGATCTGGTCGCCCTGGGCCTTCGCGAATGCCTCGAACTCGGCGGTGAATCCCGCGCGTGCCTCCGTCTCCGACTGCGACCTGAACCGTTTCGCGTTCACCCGGGATGCGTAGAGTGCGCCGAGGCCGCCACCGCCCATGAGGATGGTGATGACCGCGATGACGATGTTGATTTCGCTCATTCATCGCCCTCCTGGGTGCGGTTGAACCGCCGCTTCACCTTCTCCCCCAGCAGCCGTGCCGGTCCGCGGACTAGCTGGTTGAGGGAGAACCACCTCGCAATGAGGTAGGAAGACAGGGAACCCATTAGGCCGAACGCGACACCGGACCCCAGGTTCTCGCCGGTGATGACGGCCCACCCGATTGCAGCCCAGTAGACGAGCACGCCACCGGTCATGAACGGCAGCATCGCGTACTCGATGAGGAACGCACCGCGCAGCGTCGCGACGGCGGCAATGAGGCCCGTGCACAGGAACATCGACCACACCATGAGTTGGTCGGGTTCGGCGGCGAATAGGAGCGATTTGGGGAGTGTTCCGACCGCCCCGTAGATACCGGCGATGACGAGTCCCGCGTGTCCGATGCACCGCGAGATTCGTTCCCCGAGCGAGGGCACCGGCAGCGGGTTGAAGGCCGCCATTGCGTCGTCACTCACGGTCATCCTCCGTAGGTGTTGATCGGCAGGGCCGGGTAGATCATGTTGAAGTACAGCCACGGCCTCGACCCCGGCGTGCCGTCGTAGCGGTAGGCGCGAAGCGAGTTGCGGGGGTACCAGGCGGTGCACCACCGGCTCGTCCCCGAACCCTGCTGCACCCCGGCGTCGAACTTGTACGGCATGAGCGTGTAGTCGGCACCGGGAACGGTGGCCGCCGATTCGGAGGTCTGCACGAACCACCCGAGGTTCGCACCGGCATCCGAGTTGGAACCGGTCAGGCCCGAACTTGTCGACGTGGCGGCACCGGTGAGGTAGACGTTCTGCCCGATCCGGCGAATCGTGTACGGTGCCGAGGATGTGTAGAGCTGCCCGGCAGATGATGTGTTGTGGATGAGGGGTTCCTCGGTCGTTGCCTCGGCGACCGCCCTGGACACGGAGGGAATGTCTTGCGTGTCACCGGCGACGCACGCCCACGCACCCCACTTCGATGCTCCGGGGTTGTAGACCCGTTCCCAGGCGAACCCGATCATGAACTTCGGCTGGCAGTCGAGGAGTTCGATGCGCTGCGTGGTGTAGTCCAACCCTTCGGGTCGAACGTCGACCTTCCAGATGGGGTCTTTGACGAACCCCGCCGACAGACCGTTCGCGACGGGACCGCCGACCGGCACACCCTTCCACCAGCCCTCAATCACACCGGTCTGCGCGTTGTAGCGTCGCGCATCGAGGTCGGAGGCCATGGCCCCACCGAGACCCCACCCCACGTCGGAGGGGACGACGCTGGTGAGTTTCTGGCCGCCCTTGAGTTCCTTGAACTGGAAGTCGAGGGGCTTGAAGTCGCGGGTGTTGATGAGCTTCTGCCACGAAGTCCACGCGTATGCCCCGACGGGGAAAGACTGTGCGACATAGGAGCGCACGTAAGTGGCAACCCCGTCATCCCACTTCTGGATGAGTTCCTGGCCGCCGTTGCTGAGGACTTCGAGCACCGCCGACGCGGTGCTCGGGGTGTTGTTGTTGAGAGCCGCCGACTGGGCCGGGTAGGAGTACAGACCGGGCGTGGTGAGGGTGTTCGCGTTCGTCGACGCCGCCACACTGGTGGGTGCGTGCACCGCCGAGAACGCAGCCTTCGACGTGGCAATTGACTCGGCCCACATCTTCGCGTCGTTGCCGGTCGCGGCATCCTGGGCGTCCACGTAGGACTTGTTCGCAATGTCGAGGCTGCTCGACGGGTTCTTGACCCGGGCGCGCCCGGACGAGTCGCGGATCATCATGCTCGACGCAGTGTCCGCCGACGTGGCCCCGTCGAGCTTCGCCTTATCCGCGCGCGGCATGAGACCGTCCGTCGAGGACGTGGCGAGGTCGGTGTACGCGAGTTCCTGCCACGCCGACCACCCCGTGTTGTAGCGGCCACGGACGTAGACCTTGTTGCCGGACGAACCGTTGTAGGTCTGGTAGGTCTGGAACGTCATCGCACCGAGGTTCGATACCGCGAGGAACCCGGCCAGCGGCACCGGGTAGTTCGAGCCGTTCGTCGCCTGTACGTTCTGACTCTGGATGTAGAACCCGTCCGTCTGGTAGGTGTTCAGGTCGGCTGCGTCCGGGATCGCGGTCGCGGCGGTGACCTGTCGGGCGTCTCCGGCGTCCACGTATGCCTTGGACGTGGCCCCCGAGGGCGACGACGGGGCCGACGGAACCGCAACATCCCCGGCGGGGGTGCGACGCACGAGCGCGTTCGACACAGAGTTCGACGTGGCAGTGTCGAGGACGCCCTTGTCGCTCTTCGACATGAGGCCGTCGACCGTGGACGACGCCAACGGGATCGCACCGACCGCCGACGACGCGGCAGCCGACGCCTCGGCGCGCGCGGTCGCATCCACGTAGTCTTTCCGCGCCGCATGATTGGCCTGCAGGGGGGCGGACGCGTCGAGGAACATCTGCGTGAACGTCGCCTCACCGTTGGCACCGCGCCGCACGAGGGCGTTTGCGGTGGCCGCCGAGGTCGCGGTGTCGATGAGGGCCTTGTCGGCCTTCGCGAGGAGACCGTCCGCCGACGCGGTCGCGGTCTCAGTGCCAGCGAACTCACGCCACGCCGACCACCCGGTCGCGCCGCCGTTCGTGGCGCGGAGGAACCGGCGACGGTTGCCCCAGTCCAACCACTCCTGCATCACCCACGCACCGGAACCGAACTTCCACACGAGGAGCACACCCGCACCCCCGTTGATCGGGTACCCGTTCGCGGTCGTCACCGGGGAGGCCGACGGTTGCTGGTACTGGCCCTCGGTGAGAATGTCGTTGATCGACCCGGACCCGGCGGACAGGGCGAACGGGAACCGGGCAGCGACCGACGCGTCGACGTAGTCCTTGCGGGTCGCGTGGTTGACGGTGACCGGTTGCGCGGTGAGAGCGACGGCGTTGAAGAACACGCCACCGGACGACGACCGGGACACGACCGTGCCCGGCGTCGCATCGGGGGTCGCAGCATCCAACTTCGCCTTGTCGGCGCGCGACATGGCCCCGTCGACCGTCGACGTAGCAAGCGGCAGGTTGTGCGTGTGATCCGCGCGCGCCGCGAACGCCGACGCACCCTCGACCGCCGCCGACGCCGCCCCAATCGTGATCTGGGTGCCGCGTCCGCCGCCGCCGATCTTCGCCGTCGTCACCCACCCGGTCGCCGTCGAGCGGTACAGGCGTTGCTCGTCGACGACCCACATGTACACGCCCCGCTTCGGGGCGGGACGGTCCGCGAACGTAGCCACCTCAACGTCGATTGCCACGAGGTCGTCGAGACGGCCCTGCTGCGCGTCCCACTCGGCGCGATTCGGGTGGAGGTCGGTGCCAGCCGACCAGCGGTCAAGGCCCAGTCGGGGTGATTTCGTGACTGCCATACCCGCACCATGACGCGACCGGTGCGAGCCTTGTGGGACGGGCCGGGTGTCGCCCGGTCAGTGGTTCGCGAGCACCCTGTCAAGCCCCGGGTTTCGTAGAGGCTCCTATTCTTGGTTTCCTAAGCAGCCGCGGGTTCTGTCCCGGACTGGTTGATCCATTCGGAATGGACCTCGACGGGCGGTCGGTAGTTAATCGCTGAATGCAACCTGGACTGGTTGTACCAAGCCACCCACTTCGACGTCTCCGCCATCACCTCGATCAACCCCGACCACCCCTTCCGGTCGATGAGTTCGGCCTTGTAGACCGAGTTCAGCGCCTCGGCCATGGCGTTGTCGTACGAATCCCCACGCGACCCCACCGACGCCACGACCTCGGATTCCGCCAGGGTCTCGCCATAGCGAATCGATCGGAATTGCACCCCGCGATCCGAGTGGTGCACCAGCCCGGAAACGTCTTCACCGGCCCGATATTTCGCAGCGAGAGCCATCGTCAGAGCGTCCCTGGCCAGGGACTCCCGCATGTGGTTCGTCACCTGCCAGCCGACGATCTCCCTGTGGAAGACATCGAGGATGAACGTCGTGTATACCCACCCAGCAGTCGTCGGAACATAGGTGATGTCCGCGACCCATAGACAATTGGGTGCCGGTGCTGCGAACTCACGCTCGACAAGATCATCCGGACACTCCTCAGCCCTAGCCGAAGCCGTCTTCGGGCGCTTCCTCCTGCGTCGAATACCGTCGATGCCTAACTGGCGCATCAACCGCTCCACCGTGCAGCGGGCCACCGGGCCGAACTGATCCGCGTACTCGCGGTTGATCGCCTTCCACATCTTCCGCACCCCGTAACACGAGTAGTTCGCCTCATAGACATCCTGGATGACGACCATCAGCGCCTGGTCTCGGCGGGCCCTGGCCGATGGTTCGCGTTTCTTGAACGCGTAATACGAGCTCACAGCAATCCGTGCCGCAGTCCCGGACAGGGCGCGTACGATTGGCTCGACTCCGAACTCGTGACGATTGTCGTCGATGAAGACGACAATCACTTCGATGGGCGGTCGAGCTCCGCCGCGAAGAAAGCCGACGCTCTCTTCAAGATCTCGTTGGCCCGCTTCGCTTCAGCCAACTCCGCCCGCAGCCGACGGTTCTCCGCTTCCAAATCGACTGACTCAGTCGGTGTGGCCTTGCCGGAGTCTTTGTGCTTACGGACCCAGACTCGCAGGGTCTCTTTGCTCAGACCGAGCTCGCCGGCGACACGGGTGATTGCCCCGTTCGCCGTCTCCGGATCGGCCTGAGCATGAATGACGAGTTCGACGGCGCGAGCCTTGAGTTCGTCGGTGTATTTCACTGGCAAGAGAGAATCTCCTTCTTCCAATCTCCCTGCCTCTATTATCCCCGGGGCGATTCACCCCTGTGACCAGGAGAACCCCGGGCATCCCCTCCACCGACTGCACGATCACCCGGTCACCCGCCGCGACCGGGCGCGGTAGCACCACCGTCGGCAGCGGACCCACCGAATCACCCCCGGACAGGCGCGGTGCCTGCACCCACAGGCGACCGTCCGCGTCCACCTTCTGCACCGTCGCCCGGTAGACGCCCAACAGCCCGGGACGCTTCGGCTGACGGTCAAACCTGCGTGCGACCACGGACACTCCTCATGTACACCGTGTACGGCATCTCGAACGCCTCCACATACCGCTCCCGGGTGGGGAAGTGGTTGATGACGAGACCCCCACCCCACGACTCCGCGACCCGGCCCCCGCCGAGGGTCAGGCAGATCGACTCGTCGACACCCCGCACGAGGGCCAGACCCGCCGTCGTGAAGTCCACACCCGTCGCCAGGTACGGGCGCAACCGCAGCCACGCCACCAGTTCCCGGTCCGCGGGAGGCCACACCTCGGAGTACTTCGCGGCCACAATCGACATGACCTCGGCAACCGACGCGTGCCAGCCCTCCACCGGCAGCTCGAACCCGGCGAGAGCGGCGTCAATGTCGACGACCTCCGCCACACACGACTCGGAGACGTTCGACGCCAACCACGGACCCCAAATCTTCTCCACGACTCACCCCGCCTTCTGCGGAACCGGGTCGCGGGGCCGCATACACGACACCTCCACCGGATTCGAGTTCGCCAACGGGATCGTCACCGACTTCACGATCCACTCCCCGTTGATCCCGTAGTAGTTGCCCGAGAACTTCACCGTGTCCCCGGGCTTCATGTCACCGGCATCGTAGGACAGCAGACCGAACGACAACTCCTCCGTCGGCGACGAGTCGGCACTGTAGTTGTACAGCGGCGACCCGGCGAGCACCGCGGAGTAGCTGGTCGCGGAGTTCCACCAGAAGTCCCACCGGTCCATCCCCGACGGGCGGTGCTTGACCAGCCACGACGGTTTCGCGAGCACACCGTACTCACCGGCCTCGAACAGCCATGCCCCGAGTTCGTCTCGTGCCCGGGACATGACATCCCACGTCGACTCGGCCTGCGACCCCGACTGCGCCTTCTGCCGGGCGAAGTCGCGGGAGCCGAGACCGGACTGGACGATGGGTTTGAGACCGGCCTCCCGGAACCGGGCCTCGAACCACTTCTTCACGTCCTGCTTGCCCCAGTTCTTCGCGCCCCGCTGCTCCTTGAGCTTCGCGGTGCCCTTCGACCGGACGGTCACGGCCAGCGACCCGGTGTTCGGGTTCACCGCGAACCCGCGCACCTCGAACCGCAGCCACCCGTCGTAGATGACGGTGGTGCCCTTGCGGATGTTGCCCTTGTTCCACAGGCTCATCGCGGTGTCGTCGATGAGGTCGACGTTGAGCTGGTTGACCTGAGAGGATTCGAGGCTGATCTTCGACCCGGCGCGGACCTGCCCGGTGAGGGTATGCGAGACACCGGCCCCGCTGAATGACACCTTGCGGAGCCGGTTATCTGTCCCGGAACGGTAGCGGCTCATGGTATGTAGATGATCTTCCCGATAGGGATACGGCGCACATTCTTGATCTTGTTGCGCTTAGCGAGAATGCGCCATTTGTAAGGGTTCTTGTAATACTTCTGGGCGAGTTCCCAAAGGGTGTCGCCCTTCCGCATTTTGTAACTCCGCTCCTTCTTCTTCGGCTTAGGCTTCGGTTTCGCCTTCTTCTTCGGCTTGGGTTTGGGCTTCTTCGCCGCGGTCGCCGGAACGTCCGACGCCTCCACAAGGGAGAGAGTCACGTCGGCGCGCGAGACCAACCCGGTCGGGGTGCGCTGCGTGACGTTGACCTGGAAGTCGTCGATCACCCACCACCTGCCGTGCTCAAGGGCCTGCGACCCGTGCCCGGTGAACCTGATCTTCTCGTGCCTCTCAGCCCGATCCATGAGCCACCGCACCTGGAAGTCCACGGGCCGCTTCCAATCCCGGTAGCCGATGCTCACCTTCCACGACAGGGTGCGCAGCTTCTTCGACTTGAACCGCCTCACCGGCGTCAGACCCTCACGCTCAATCGTGTCGAACTCGGACCCAGCGGTGAACGAGAACTCGGGCGGGTGCCGCAGCAGCCCGTCGCCCATCACGTACACCGCATTGCGCTCCGTGATGATGCGGGGACGGCCACCGAGCAGCGTGGACGTGCCGGACCATTTCGGCCCCTTCGTCGTGACGATCTTGCCGCCACCGACGTTCGTCCGCTCGTAGTAAATCTTCTCGCTCAACGCCGCTCCTCCCACTCGCGTTCAATGTCCTCCATAAGCTCCTCCACGGCCTCCCGGAGGTACGCGTCGAGGTCGTCGACGCCGTACACGTCGCCTTTGATGTTGATGTTGACCTGCTCGACGGTGAGGGTTCCGCCGCCGCCCTGCGTCATCTCCCGGATGCCGGTGGTCACGAGGTCTGCCTGCTGACCGGTGAGCACCATCTCCGTGTCGTTCCCGGCGTTGAATCCCCACGTCCCGGGTGCCCACGGGCCACCGTTGTCGAACACGCTGACCGGACCGGCAGGGGTGACGAGGCCGCCCGTCTTGTAGCCGCCCTTCTTGTTGTAGGCCGCTGGCAGGGAACCGTACCGCTTGAGCGCATACCGCATCGACGCGACCAGGTTCGACATGGGATCCCAAATATTCTTGTTGTAGGGAGCCTTGGCGTTCGCGCGGAACGTCGGGTCGATGACCTGCATGAGGCCCTTCGACGGGGTTCCGCGCCTGGCGTTCACGTCCCAGTTGTTGATCGCGCGCGGGTTACCACCCGACTCCTGTTTCATGCGCCTGAGGACGGTGTTGACCATCGCCGTCGACGTGGACTGGCCGACGAACTTGAGGGCTTCGATGACGACCTGCGTCCACCGCTCGACTCCCTTGCCCTGGCCGCCGGGGTCGCTCACCGAGCCGGAGTCGGCCCCGGAGTTGAACGGGTTGATCTTGTCGATTGCGCCCTGGACGAGGGACTTCGCCGCGTTCTTGAGGCCGTCGCCGAACAGGCCGGAGCTGTGCTTGAAGTTCGTGATCTTGTCGATCCAGCCCTGCAGCGGGTTGAGGTCGAAGAACGGGAACCCGCCTCCGCCGCCGCTGCTCGCGGCACCGCTGAATTCGCCGATATCGGCACCATTACTTGTGTCGATGTGGAGGTGATTAAAATGCCCTGGGGCACGCCATATCACCCGTAGTCCGGGGAATTGTGATTTGAATTCCTTAACCCATTTATCGAAGAATGCTTGCTCGGTTGCATTAGTGCCGCCCGGCCCGTAGTTGAGGTCAACCGCGCGGTCCTGGTAGTGCAATGAATTCTTCGAGTGGCCGGACCGGACGGCCCCGCCGAACGCCGGGTGGCGGGAGCCACGCGCACCCTTGCGCACCCACCAGTTCGCGCCGTCGATGAGTGTGCCGCCGGAGGCGAACGCGGGAACCCCGTCGACGGTGCGGAGCCGCCCGGTGCGGCTGCTGCGGCGGCGGAACTCGCTCGCGCCGACGCCCTGCGGTCCGTTGATCGCGTGGAGGAGCGGGAGGTGCTTACGGGTGGCGTTGGCGTTGACGACGAACTCGCCGTTCGACAGGCGCGCGGGGATGGAGTCGGAGGTGCCGGAGCCGGGGCCGCGGACTCGGCCACCGGTCGCCATTTTCACTTCCTTGAGCTTCTTGTCGTCCATCCCGAAGATGCCAGCGGCCCTGTTCCAGATGGGCAGGATGCCCTTGTTGTAGACCGTGTTGACGACGAACTCCGCCGGACCCTTCGCGGCGTCCTTGATCCCGGTCCACGCTTTCGCGATCACGTCCTTGGCGAGGTTGAACCCGTCGCCGACGGCGCGGATGCCGGACTTCATCGAGTCGAAGATGACTTTCAGCCCGTTCCACATCGTCTGCCCGGCGTTCTTGACCGCGTTGAACACGGGGGAGATGAGGGTGTCTTTGACCCACTTGATCGCGTTGCCGAGGGCGTCCCAGCCCAGCTTGAAGGCGTCGAATACGGGCTTGATCGCGTTGAACCACATCCAGCGTGCGGCGGACACGACGGCGTTCCACACCGGCTTGAGGACCGTCTCCCAGATGATCTTGATGCCGAGCAGGAGCGCGTCCCAGCCGAACTTGAACGCGTCGAACACGGGCTTGACCGCGTTGTTCCACATCCACTTGGCGGCGGCGACGATTGCGTCCCAGACCGGTTTGAGGACGAACTCCCAGTACGCCTTGATTCCGGTGACGAGGAGGTTCCACCCCCACTGGATTCCGTCGAACGCTGGCTTGATGCCGTTGTTCCACAGCCACATCGCGGCGGTCGAGATTGCGTTCCACACGGGCTTGAGGACGAACTCCCACGCCGCGCCGATGAGGGTGGCGACTATGAGGAACCCGATCTGCATGGCGTCCCAGATCGGTTTGAGCACGTTGTTCCACATCCACTGTGCTCCGGCGACGATGCCGCTCCAAACGGCCTGCATGATGGGTACCGCGGTCGTCTGGAACCAGTTGATGACCGCGCCGACGGCGATCTGGATTGCCTCCCAGGTGGGCTTGAGGACGTTCTCCCACATCCAGGTCGCGCCGGTGACGATTGCGTTCCAGACGCCTTGCAGGATGGGGACGACCGTGTTCTGGAACCAGCCGACGACCGCGCCCACCGCGGTCTTCATCGCGTTCCAGACGTTCTCCCAGACAGCCTTCCCGGTCTCAGTTTGAGTGAAGAACCAGACGAGCGCACCTACAAGGGCACCGATAGCGAGGACGATCCACGTAATTGGTGAGGCGAGGAGCGAGGCATTCCACGCGTTCTGCGCCGCCGTGGCGATAGCGGTAGCGACCGTTCCGGCCACGAGCACACCGCGATAGACGCCGTAAGCGACCGCTGCGCCAAGAAGGACCATGCTGAGGGGCCGAAGCCAGGACACGTTGTCCTGCACCCAGCCGCCGAACGCTTTCAGCCCCGCGATGGTTCCGTCCAGCGCGCCCAGGACAGTGTCGAGGGCACCCGGGAGGACTCCCGAGAGCCACGAAAACAGGCTGGACACATACGGGATGAGCCGGTCGCCTATCTCGGTCTTCATGTTCGCCCACCCGGCGGTGAGCTTCTGCTGCTCGTTCATCACCGTGCCGGACTCGTCCGCGAACCGCCCGTGCGCGTCCGCGGTCTGCTCCATGATGAGCGCGATGGTCGCCGCCTGGTTGGCCTCGGTGCCGAACGTCTTCCCGACCTTCTTGAACCCCATCTCGGCGGCCTTCGCGTCGACCGCGGCCTGGGTGAGTGAGACACCGTACTTCTCAATCGGGTCGCGTTCGCCGCGGAGTGCCGAGGAGATGGACTCGACGGCCTCGGCGGCGGTACCGCCGAACATCGCCGACATGTCGGCTCCGGCCTTGACGAGGTCGGTCGTCTTGGACCCGAGCACGTCCATCGACGTGCCGCCGTTCTTGAGCTGGGCACCGAGCACGGTCGCGAGTTCGCCGAACTGGTTGATCGAGAGGCCGACGGACTGGTCGGCGGTCTTCGCGAAGTCGCGGACGGACTTCGACCCGCCCTTGAACACGGCGTCGATAGCACCCATCGCCTGCTCGGCGTTACCGGCCTCGACGACCATGTCCTTGCCAAGGGTGAACGCCCCACCGATGGTCAGACCGACGCCGAGGGCACCGACGGCACCCTTGAACGCGTTCGCGAACCCGGAACCGCCCTCCTTGCCCTCACGCTTCGCCTGGTCGGTGAACTTCGACAGGGTGCCCTTGGCCTTGTTCAGTCCTGCCCGGGCGGCCCCGTCGACCTTCCCGAACGCCTCGCGCGCCTTCCCGGAGATGGGGGCCAGCCCGGTTCCGAACCCGGTTGCAGCCTTCGACGCTGCACCCCGCACGTTCGAGGCGAACCCGTTGAATCGGGAACCGGCACTGCTGAGACCGGAGTTGACCTTCGACACGGTGCCCTGCACCGCGGAGGCGAGCTTGCCCCACCCCGACGATGCCTTCGCCGTCGCGGTCTCCTGCTGCGCGATCTTCTGCGCCGCGGACCCCGACGCGGACCCCATGCGGGTCATCGTGGACACCGTCTTGCCCGACTGGGTGTTGAACGCCGAGACGGTGCGTTCGCCCTGCTTGAGGGCCTTCTCCAGCCCGGTGGCCTTCTTCTCGGCCTTGTCGTACTCGAAGTTCTTCCCCGCCGACGCGGAGGCGGCCTTGCCGGTGGCGGCGGTGGTCTGGTCGAGGGCCTTGTTGACCTGCTTGAGGGACGGGGTCAACTGGTCCCTGAGTGCGACCGTGTAGAGGAGCGTTTCGGCCACCGCCGCCTACCTTTCGGGCTATTTGCCCTTACGGGCTTCTTTCATCTGCTGCTCGCGCTGCCGTGCGTTGAACTGCAGGGCCGCCACACGAATCGCGGTCCTGAACTCATCGCGCTCCTCCAGGACGGCCACGGGGTCCATGCGGAACTCCGCCCCTATCTGCGCCGCCATGCGCACCTCGTGCCGTCCCTGGAGGATTCCCGCTAGGCGCGAGAGGTAGGGTTTCCCGCGTCGTCGACGGAGTCACCGAACCCGGCGTCACCGATGAGGGAGTCCGACATGGACGTGGTGCCACCGTCGCCGAGGAGCCTGCGCACCCCGTCCGCTGCGGTGTGCGAACCGGTGATCGAGAGCATTTCCTCCGACCGGAGGGTGATCGGCTCCCCGTCGTCGTCGACGAGCTGCTTCCCGCCGATCCACACGGCCACGGACTTCGCGGCGAGGATCAGAGCCGACGCCTTACCCGCGTCGACCTCGTCGCCGCGTCGCTTCGCCTTCGCAGCCTTCTGGAACCGGTTGAGTTCCTGCGTGGTGATGTTCTTCGAGAACTCCAGCTCGACGGATGCGCCGAGCTTCGGGAACCGGCCCTCGGGAACCGGGTAGTTCACGGTGTCCTTCTCCGCCTCCTCGATGCTCGCCTTGAGCTTGTCGAGGATCGACGTTTCGGAGATGGTGACGACGCCCGTGCCCACCGAGTCGTCGCCGTAGATGCTGTCTGAAAGCTCGTCGGTGTCGCTGTAGTCGTCGAGCTTGGAAAGGTCCACCATTGCTGTCTCCTTGTGTGAGTGGAGAACCCGCGATCTGCGGGTCTGTGGCAACGATGCGTGGGATGAAAACACGCGGGTGGGACGCGCGCAGTGTCGCGTCCCACCCGAATGCCCGGCCCCCGAGAGTGTGGGCGGTCGGGAACCGGACCGGCATGGAGACGATGCCGGAACCTGAGGTGTCAGACCGGTCGCGTCGGCGCGAGCGTGATCGACCAGGTGGCTCCCTCACCCGACGACGCGTCAGGCTCGGGCGGGGTGACCGCCTTGAGCACGCACTCGGGGTAGGTGGTCGGCTTCCCGACCTTCATGAAGTCCGCATCCGTCGGCTGCTTCGTCACCGTGAACACACCCGACCCGACGACCTTCTGCAGGGCGTCGATGATCGGCTGGTCGCGGGTGGGCCGGTACGGGCGGGTGAGTTCCAGATCGCCCGTCGTTGCGGGGCCGCCGAGCATGTCCGGGTAGGACGCTCCGCCCTCCCACACGGGGTTCGTCTCGGCCTCCACCGCGCCGCCCGACATGGACGCGAACGGGTCGACGACCGGCACCGGGCCAGCCGTGACGTTGCAGAGGAACTGACGGGCGGCTGCTGCCTTGCCTTGTGCCATGGTTCTTCCTTCCTATTCTCAGACGCTCGCCGTGAACGGAACCTTGACGATTTCCAGTTCGATGAGGTTGGCGGTCGGGGACAGGCGCACGGACACGCGAGCCACGATCTTGTTGGCGGACATGGACTCCGGTGTGTTGAGGGTTCCGTCGACGACCACCCGGTAGCCGGGGTCGACCTCGTTGCCCTCGGCGTCGCGCATCGGGAAGAACCCGTTCGCGAGGGCGATGGGGTCGAGGACACCGACGAGTGCCGACTCGATGCGGGAGGTGAGGATGTTGCGTCCGTCGATTTCCTCGAACACGAACGGGTCGAGCACGTCGGCGCACAGCACCGCGAGGGAGTTGAGCATGTCGCGTGCGGTCAGCATCTCGAACGCCTCGGCGTCCGCCGACAGCGACCACCAGCCGTAGAGGCGGATGCGTCCGTTGGTGTTGATGATCCCGGACACGTTGGCTTCGGCGAGACGGTCGTTGAGGGCCGTTCCGACGGGGGTGACGGTGTCGAGCACCCACTCGGCGGTGGAGATGTCACCGGCGGGAGCACGCCATGCGCCGACCCGGTTGTGGACGAGCGCACGCTTCGCGGCTGCGTACCCTTCCGGGGGTGCGGTGCGGCGCGCGGTGCCGTCGGGGACGACGATGTGCGGGTAGAGTAGGGCACCGTACTCGGCGAGCGGGGTCGCGGTGAGTTCCGCGGCGATTCCGACCACGTCGGCCTCGGACGCGCTGGCGTCGGCGGCCATGAGCGCGACACGGTTGTTGTCGGCGGCGTGCTGGAGGAGTCCCGCGCCGACAATGTCGGCGGGGTAGCCGGGGACCGCAACCGAACCGGTACCCCAGTCGGTTCCGGCGTTGTCGAGGGCACCGATGAGGTCGGTGCCGACGATGGTGCTGCGCTTGTCGTCGCCTGCGGAGAGGGCCGCGCCGTCGTTCGCGGCGAGGGTTCCCTCGGCGTCTCCGGTCAGGTTGGCCTTGACGTACACGGACCGGGAGTTGATCGCGCGAACGGCTTCACCCGCGGTCGCGTACGTGTAGGTCTCGTTCCCCGCCGGGCCGGTGAGGGTGACCTTCGTGCGCGCCGGGGCGAAGTCGGTGGCGGCGATGGTCTCGACGGTGACGCCGAGCTGTTCGGACCACGCGCCGGGGCTGTACGCCTCAAGGGTGACGATGGGCGTTCCCGTGTCGTCGGTGAGTGCCAGGGTGCCGCTGGTGGCACCGGAGCCGGTGGCGCGGACGACGACGGCCTCCGAACCGCCCTCCTCCCAGAACGTGCGCAGGGCGTCGTAGAGGGGCGAGTTGTAGGCGGTGCGGCCACCGAACACGGACTCGAAGTTCGCGATGGAACGGATGACGGTGGGCTTGAATGCCGGGCCTCGCTCGGTGAGTCCGGCAACGAAGAACCGGCCCGAGGTGACGCCCGAGTTCGAGCGTCCGGCCTGGCTGCTGGTGGTGACGTGAACGCCGATTCGGCTCATGGTTCACTCCTCCTTCTGAGTGGTTCGGGTGCGCGACTTGCGCGACGTGGATTCGGGGGCTGGCTCGGGGGCGTCCGCCTGCTCGGGTTCGGTGGCCGGTTCCGGCGTCGGCTCCGGGGCCGGTTCGGGGGCCGGTTCCGGGACGACGGGTTCGATGAACTCGACGGGATCGGGAACCAGGACGAGTCGACGCGCCTGAATCAGGCGTGCCGAACGCCGGTCGCCCGGGTTCACCTCCGCCACGCCAAACGCGTCGATCAGGTGACCGGCGGTGTCGAACACGAGCGGCTGGGATGTGGTGTTTCTGTAGCGGCTCATGCGCTTACAGTGACCGGGCGGATCGTTCCCGGGTGGGACGGGTGGCGTGTCGGCATCACTGCAACGCCGGGTGGACTGGGATCGACTCGGCGACGCCTCGGCTCGCGAACGGAGACTCGACGGCTTCGTTGACCTTGACCGGGAAGTTCACCACCACGGCACCGACGAACCGGGACGACCCGTCGGGGACCACGTCGGACGGTTGGGAGGCGACCTTGACCGGGTTGATGACGATGGACTCACCGTCGGCGAGGGTGTCGGGGGAGATGTCCTTGCGCTGCAGGATCGTCTCCCGCACCGCGGACTCCATGATTTCCGTCTGCACCTCCGTCGACTCATACGAGTCCGACCGGCAGATGACGTACACCTCGACCTGGTACACGAACACGTACATCTCCGTGAACGCACCCGACTCAGGTGTCGTCAGCGTCGAGTCCTCCTGCTGCATTTCCTGGTAGGTCACGAGGATCGCCGGGAAGTCACCGATGGTCGTGATTTCCGGCATGTACGGCAGTGCGGGGGCAGGGTCGGGGAGTTCCCACTCGGAGTAGCCGTGCCGTTCCCGGATCGCGTCGACCTTGCCGGGGAGGGCTTCGTTCAGGCGGTCGCCGACCGCCCGGATCACACCGTGTGCACCGATCATGGGTTCACTTCCATTCCTTCGCGAGGGCGGCCTGGATGATGCGTTGGAGGCCGCGCTGGGACTTGTTGTTCGCCCTCAGTAGTGGGGGCCGGGCTGGCATGAACGCGGTTCCCCGCTGGTGGAAGATCGCATAGGGCACGTCGGTTCCGAACGTTGCAGCACGCTGGGTGATGACCTCGACGGCGAACGGTCGCTTCGTCAGCGACCGCACGAGGTCACCGGAGTATTCGAGGATCGGTTTACGCCCGACCGCCGCCATTTTCCGGGCCGCGTAGCCGGGGGACAGGGCGGCCCACTTCGGTGGGTACTCGCCGCCCTCGGACGCGAACTGTTTCTTCTGCTCGCGCTGGAACCAGTTCGCGGCCTCTTCGTACACGGGCCGCGGGTCGGCTATCGCGTTGTGGAGGCGACGGAACTGGAGCTTGATCTTCTCCTCGCCGTCGACCTTGACCGATAGGACTGTCATCGCTCACCACTGCATTCGGTCGCGGAAGAACGGGGCCGGGAACCGCCCGGACCCGGGGAGGCGGCTGAGCATCCCCGGTTCGGGTTCGAGGTCGTCGGGGTTCTCCTTCACCCAGTCCTCGAACGCCTCCACGAGTTCGTCGAGTCCGGTGAGGAACCGCCGCCACAGCACCTCCGCATACGACGTGGTGTCGGTCTGCTCCGCCTTCTCCGGTGCGGCTGCGGCGTAGAGGTAGGACGCGGCCCCGTTCGCGACGAGGTCGTGCCCGGCGACGGCGACCCGGCGGTACAGGCGCGAGTCCTCCCGAATCCGGTGGAATGCGGTGATCCGGGTCTTGAGCCGGTTCGCCACGTCGGTGATCCACTCCTGCACCTGCCGGTCGTTGAGGTACACGGTGCCCTTGCGGACTTCCTTGCCGTGCTGGTCCCGGCCTGTGTCTCCGATTGCGACTGAGACGGTGTCGACGAGTTGCAGCACGTCGCGGACGCTGACGCCGAACTCGGAGTATCGTTCCTCGGCCACGTCGGCCATGCTTGTCTCCTCAGAATCGTGCAACGCCCGGCCCTCGCGGTTGGTACCACGGGGGCCGGGCGTTGAGTTGTCCGGTCAGGCGAGGGCACCGAGCGCGATGCCGCGCTCGTACACCTCGGGGGCGACGGTGATGGTGTCGCCCTTGACCGCGGTGACGGTGATGTCACCCTCCGGGTAGGAGAATCCGGCCACGATCACGGTGGCCTTGCGGGTGCCGGGGCCGACGACCGGTTCCGGTGCGACCCGGTCGTCGCTTTCCTCCGCGGTTGCCTTCGCCTCCGCGTCGGTGATCGTGGCGTTCTCAACGGCTTCCTCGTCAGCCGTCTCCGGCTCCGTTGCGACCGCCACGTCCGGCGTCTCCTCCGGCGTCAGCGGTGCCTCTGCCGGGTCCGCCTGCGGCTTCTGCCGAGGCGAGTTGGTGCGACGGGTCGTAGCCATGTCAGCTCACCCCCGTGATCTTCACGGCGGCCAGCGGGTCGGTGACGACGGGGACGAACGTGCGCCACGCCTGCAGGACGTGAACGTGCCGGTTCTTCTCCTCGTAGGTGTCGGCCTTGACGCCGCCGTCCTCGTCCGCGAACGTGCCGATGTTCTGCTTCGAGGTCACCCACACGGTTCCCTTCGGGACGAACTTCGACTTGATGTACTGCATGTCGAGGAGTCCCGCGAGGTCGCGGGTGAGGACCGGGTTGAGGTCGGCGTTCTCGCGCGGCAGGGCGTCCCGAATGTCCTTGCGGGTGCGCAGGGTCAGGGAGTCCTGGGGGTTGATGAGGACCGTGTCGGACACGTACCCCATATCCGAGTCGTCGATCATCGACTGCGCCTGGGCGAGGTTGATGAGCGGGTCGGCGGAGGTGCTGGTCCACTGGGTGCTGACCACGAGGTTCGGAATGTCCTCGTCACGGTTGAGCGCGGCGACCGCGATGAGGTTCGACTTCCGGAGAACCGTGTTCGCGAGCTGGCCGACCTTGCGACGGTACGCGGCGGTGTCGTTGCGCTGCACGGCCTTGAAGGTCAGATCGACCTCACCGCCGTACCGCTTGACCATCGCGAGTTCCGACTTCACGTCCTCGGAGGTGAGCTTCGGGAACTCGGCACCGTCGTCGATAGCCTGCGCCTCACGGTCCAGGTACAGATCCTGGTCGGTGCGGTCGAAGATCACCGCGCCGCCGTTCGCCGGGGACTGGCTGAACAGGTAGTCGACGATGAACTGGTCCTTGTTGATTTCGCGAAGCTTGCGCTCAAGGCGGGTCGGGTTCGCGATCAGGGCTTCCAGGTTCGCGTTCGCCGGGTCGATCTTGGGCGGGAAGAAACCGATGTTGGGCATGTCGTGATCCCTTTCAGAGCATGTGGACGGATGCCAGCTCATTGGCTGCGGCATCCGCGAGGACAAGGCCACGGGCGACGGCACCTTCGGCGGAGGGGACCGCCTTGCCGTCTGCGCCAGCGGCGACGGTGGAACCGGCGGTCAGCGACGCACCGGCGGTGACGGGGACGATGCCGCCCGTGTGGGTGAGGAATTCCTCGCCCTTCTTCGCGTCACGTGCGGACACACCGAACGTGAGGTCACCCGCGGCGGAGTGCGCGACGTGGGGGACGTTGTAGGTGCCGCCAGCACCGAGGGTCACGAACCGGGCACCGGTCACGTCCTCGTTGGCGACGCTGGTCACGTCCTGGCCGGGCTTGAAGTAGTGGAGAGACTGAACCATGGTCAGGCGTCCTTTCCGGTAGTGCCGAAGATTGCGTCCTCGAAGTCGTCGAGGGCCTTCTCCTGTGCCTCGGCGAACGATGCGGCTGCCGGGGCGTGGGAGCTGCCCAGCTCCTCGACGGGGACGACGGGGGTGCGCGCCGACAGGAGCGTCATCGTCGGACCCTCCGAGTCGTCGAGGGCCTTGCGCCACGCGTCGACCTCGTCGGGGTGGAGGCGGCCCTGGGAGAGCGCGGCCTCGATTGCGTCGTCGCGACGCTTCGCGTCACGCTCGTCCTCGATCTGCCGGAGCCGGGTCGCCATTTGCGCGTTCTGGGCCGTCATCTCCGAGAACGCGGCCTCGGAGACGACGACGCTGCCGGTCGGTGCTTCGGAGAGACCGGCAGGGGGTGCCTCCTCACCGGCGGGGGCCTTCTTGGCCTCCTCGAACGCGGTCGTGAGGGCGTCGATTGCGGAGTCGGGGAGTTCGATTGCGGCGTAGTCCTCGTCCTCGGGGACTTCCAGCCCCAGGGTGGAGAACAGGTCAGCGAGCGTTGCCATGTCGCCTGTCCTTTCGGTAGTAGGTGGTTCGGCATAAGACTGGGTGGGCTGATCCGCGACGGGTGGGACGGGTGGCGTGTCGCTTGCGGGTGCTGCACCCGCGGACTTCGGGATGTAGCCGACCGTCGCCGACGGTTCGACCTCGACCCGCTCACCGGAGAGGACGACCTGCCCGTCGGTCTCCGTGTACGCCTGCTGGAAGTACCGCGTCGCCGCCCCGCCGTCGGGGGAGGGGGTGGCCTGCTTGAACCAGAACAGGCGGTCGGTGAAGTCGACGACGGCACCGGCACCACCGATTGCGGCCTCCAGGGCCTGCCGGGTCTGCTCCGCGGTCAGCGGTGCGCCGAGCTTGAAGTGGACGACGTACCCGTCGCCCTCATCGTCGATTTCGTCGCCGTGGGACAGGGCGGCGTGGACGTTGCCGAGTCCCTTCACCGCGGGTGGGGTTGCGCCGAGGAGGGCGACGGCGGTGATGACGCGCTTGAACTTCTTCACGATTGCGCCAGCCGCGTCCTTGAGGGCGACGTTCGACCGAATTTCGACGGACCGGTGCGGGTACGCGGAGGGCATCTTCTCCGCGAGTTCGACGGGCACGTTGATGAGGTCGCCGCGGATGCCCTGCCCGTCCTCGGTGAGGTGGAGGTTCGCGACCTGCCCGTAGGCGGGTTCACCGTCCTCGTTCGCCGCGGGGAACCGGTTGTCGAGGTGGCCGATCTTGATGACTGCTGGGTCCAGGTCCGTGTCGGCAGCCGCGTCCGCCATTGCCTGGAGGTCGCCAGCGGTGACGGGCAGGTTGCCGCCGATGCTCGCGTTCCAGGTGCCCGTGCGCAGCAGGAGCACGTCCTTGATAGTTGTGTACGCCATGCGCACAGAGTGAAGCGGCCCATCCCGGGGTAGTGGGACGGGCCGCGTGTCGGTTCAGTTGGATCGGGTGAGGAGTCTGCACCGGGAGATTTCGTCGGCGGTGAGCTTCCCCGCCTGTCCGGTGTCCGAGTTCACCCATAGGTCGTTGCCGATGTACAGGTACCGGGTGGCTTCGTCGCCGGAGGACTCGATGAGGTCGCCGAACCGGGCGGGGAGCCAGTCGGGGAGCGCGAACGACCAGACGGGTTCGCGGACTTGGAGGGTGTCGCCGTTGCGCAGCCGCAGTGTCACGAGACCGTCCTTGACGGTGGAGACGTAGCCGGTGAACGGGACGGTGATGGAGACGCCGACGGGCGGGAGTGTGTTCTCAGTCATGCCCACATCGTGGGCGCGGGGATTGGTCAGGTGGGGGAGGCGGAGACCCAGTTCGATTCGATGCTGGCGCGGACGCCGTCGACCTCGTACCAGAACTCGTCGCCCCAGCCCTCCCAGTTCATGACCTCGGCCTTCAACTCTGGGGGCACGGTGAGCGGGTCGTCGGCGAGGGCCTGGAGCACGAAGAACACCGAACCCTGGTCGCTTTGAGCGTTCAGCTCAACGGTGTCCCAGTCTTCGGTCACGTCGTTGGCCGAGGCGGCTGTGCGCAACGCCTCGGCGAGTTCGTCGTTCGTCACGACCCGTCTCCTTTCCTAGTGTGATAGTATAACACGTTGTTCTTGCGCTTGGGCGGGTCGTACAGCGGCACCGAATGCCGCTTGCCGTCCTTGTCGACGCGGACCACGCCGATACCGCTGACCGGGTACGCGTGGAGGACACTGCCCTTCCGCTTGCCTTCGCGCCCTCCGGTCACCTCCTTCGCGAGGACTTCCACCTTGAACTGGACGCCGTTGATGACCCTCCACGCCACCAGCGAGGTCGCGTTCTTCGAGGGCTTCTCGATCACGTCGGGGTCCGCGAGGGTGAGCCGGATCGCGTCCTCGAACCCCTCCCTGGTCCAGTTGCGGTCCTTCGGGAGGAGCGTCTTCCCCTTGGCCTCCGAGTCCGGGCGGTGTCCGCCGCGCGCGGTCCTGCCGACCGAGGCCCCACCCCAGAAGACCGCCATGTTCTCCCGGGTCAGGTGCTTCTCCATCGCGGCGAAGTCCTTGAACTGCGTCCGAGTTGCCTCGTCCGCGTCGTCGGGCAGCCCCCGGGACTTGAAACCGTCGGGAGGCGGCACCGGCGGCAGCCCGGTGGGGAGGCTGTCGGCGTCCGGGGTCAGCGGCAGCCGCGGTGGCCGTTCCTTGTCGACGCCGCCGTCGAACGGTTCACCGAGGTCGGACCAGTCGTAGATGAGGGTGCCCCGACACCGGTTCCCGCCGAGGCAGTACCGCATGGGTCCGCCAGCCGGGTACCAACGTTCGGCCTCCTCCTCGTCGGCGAACTCGTACCCGTCAATGTCCTCGCACCTCGGGCAGGTGCTCCCGTCGAGGAGTTCCCCAGCATAGATGCGTGCCGGTGGCTCCGGGGCCTCGGCGGCACCGTCCCGGCGGCCCTCGTTCTGCTGGTCGTGGGTGGCCTGCCGGGCGAGGTCGAGAGTGCCTTTCAACCCGGGGTCGAGCACGTCCTTCCTGACCGCTGGCCGAGCCACGTCGTAGGTGTTCGTCACCGCGGCGTTCGCGCGACCGGTGATCGTCGTCCACAGGGACGCCGCAACACCCGCAGCCGCACCGGTCGCCTTGGACAGGGCACGCTTGAGGTACGAGTCACCGGCGAACCCGGTGAACTCCACTCCCTGCCGGTTCGCCTCCTCCACCACCGAGTCGTGCCCGTACACGCGCAGTGACGCGAGGACTTCGGCGACCTGCCCCGTGAGCTGGTCGAGGATGTTCTGCACCGTCTCGGGCGGCTTCACGACGAGCTGCGCGATGATCCCCGCGGCGTCGGCAGCGGTGGTGCCGTCGGGCACGTACCGGAGGAGTTCGTCGACGAGGGCGTCGGCGGCCTTCGACACGTGGGCGGCGTTGAGGCGTTCGCCCTGCGCGAGCGCGTCGTTCATGTCACCGAACCGGACCCCGGCACGCACCTCGTGCGCGAACAGGGGGCGGCGTGCGTCCGGGATGTTCACACCCCGGTCCGACTCGGCGAGGATGAGGATGCGCTCGGCCTCGGCGAGCAGGACAATCCGTTCCGCCTCGTCGACGAGGAGGTCACACTCCCGGCACATCACCGGTCCCCGTGAAGGGCGGCCATGCGCGCGGTGATCGCCTCCAACCGGTCCAACGCGTTCGACGACGGGGACTCGGACGCCACGAACGACTGGGACGGCTGCACCGGGGCGAGACGGGGCGCGTCCTTCGCCTTCACGGGCAGACCCATACGGGATCGCACGTAGTTCTCCGTATCGGCGTCCGGGGTGATGATGCCGGAGTTCGCGAGCGTGGCCAGCGAGTCGGCGACGATGCCCTGCTGGTCCTTGAGGCGGCCCGGGGTCAGCACCGGGTAGGGTTCGTCGGACCCCCAGTTCACCTCGACGAGGTCACGGATGATGTGCTCGGTGGCGACCTCGGCAATGTCGTCGCCGACGGCCTGCAGCGCGTCGGTGAAGAAGTCCCGGAACGTCTCGCCCAGGGACCGGGCACCGGTGTCGTGGCCGAGGTCGAGGAACATCGCGAGCGCGGATCGGCTGATCTGCTGGTCGTGGTACTCCATGCGGGGGATCGCGTCGACCGTGGCCCCGCTGACGCCGATGAGCTGGAACCCGCCCAGCCCTTCACCGGCGGGGTAGACGACACCAGCGGACTCACCGGCACGCATCTCGGACACGATGCGCTCGGCCTCCTCCTTCGCCCCCGGCGTCTCCGGGTCGTAGGGCATGACGGGGATGCCCATGCCGTTGCGTTCGACGGACTGTGCGTCGACGCGCATGATCTGGTCGCGGATCAGCCAGTGCTTGTAGGCGGTGCGGAGGATCGAGTTTCCGGTCCAGTCCGCGCCCTCCTGGTCGAGGACGTAGGCGACGAGACGGTTGACGGGGATGAACACGCCAGGGTTGGCTTCACCGTTGACCATCGTGAACGTTCCGTCGGGTGCGGCCTGCCGGATGCCGACGAGGCCGCCGTCTCTGGCGAGCAGAATCTCCTCAATCGTGGTCGGGATGCGGGGTGCGAGCTTGCGGAGGTGGAACCGGTTGTCGTCGGGCCGGTACGCGTACACCTGCTCGAAGAACATGTGGCCGAAGGGGAGCATGAGCAGGGCGTCCCGGAGGTGGTGTGTCCACACGATGCCGTTGCGTCGCTTCCGCTGCCGGGGTTCGCCGGGGACGGGCAGCCCGAGTTCGGACCGGACGAACCGCACCACGTTCGGGTCGCACCCGGTGTCGTCGAGGGTCCACGCGGCCTGCTGCAGGGGGAGCCGGATCGCGCGCAGCAGGGAGCCGATCTGCCCGTCCGAGCGGCGCATCTGCGAGTACACGGCGAGGTTCGCCGGGTACTCCAAGTCCCAGGTGTGCTCCGGGGGTTTCGGGGTGAACCGGTACGGGGTCGGCGTGAACGGGTACCCCCACGCCTGTTCCATGTTGCCGGGGTAACCGATTTCGGGGTGTGCGACGCTCATGCGCACATGGTGCGGCCCCCGTCCCGGACTGTGTGGGACGAGGGCCGTGAGCGGGTGGGATCACGCGTTTCCGAGGTACTTGAGCACGGTCCTCCCGAGCTTGATCGCGCGCGTCTTGTGCGCGTCGAGGAGGTCACGGCGACCGTTCGTCTCAATGAGGTCGACGGCGTTCTCGCAGTGGGCGCACACCTGCCGGGCCGCTGAGCGCACCTCTACCGGTGCGAGAGCGAACACGGTGTCGTCGGCGTTGACCACGTCGAGGCACGCACCCCACAGGGCGATGAACCCGGGGCGGTCCTTCCACGTGGGTTCGTCACGCAGGTCGCTGATCGCTCGGCGCAGCGTCCGCGCGGTCAACTGCGGTCTCGTCTGCGGGTACACGGCGGTCGGTCACAGGTTCTCGCCGGTGAAGTACATCGTCGTCGGTGCGAAGCTCGGCACGATCCCGAACTGCACCCAGGAGGGGTCGCTGATTGCGTATGCGAGGGTGACAGTCTTCGAGTCGCCGCCCTCGATGGTTCCGAAGTCGGGGACGATGGGCCAGTCGTTGTCGCCGTCGACGACCACCTCGGCGACTCCGGCTGCGTCGGCGACTTGCACGGATGCGGCGTCCGCGTTGAACGGTGACCCGTCCGGGACTTCGATGGTCGCCTCGAACACGTAGGCTTCGTCGGCGTCGGTGGCGGCGATGCTGCTGACCGGTTGCGGTCCGAGGGACTTCACGCTCACGATGATGCCGGTCTCCGGGTCGCGGACGCGGTCGCCGAACGCGAACAGTTCGTCGCCGTTGCCCGTCATCTCCTTCACCCCGGCGGCGTCCGCGGGGGCGTCGGTGGCGTTGGCTGCCTCCTCGTCGGTGAGGGGTGTCTCCTCGGCGGTGGGGGTGCTCGTGGCCGCGGGTGCCGTTGAGGCGGTCGGTGCGGGGGTGTTGCCGGTGCAGCCGGTGAGGGTCAGTGCGGCTACCGCTGCGACCGCGACGGCGGTCCTGATCGTGCGCATGGCGTGTCTCCTGGTTGGTTTGGGGGTGCCCACAAGGACACTTTAAGCGGTGGTGGGGGAGGAGCCGACGCCGGATTGCGTCGGCTCCTCCCGGGTGGGTGCGGTGGGCTTCCTCTCCCGACCGCACCCGGTCATCGGGTTCTCACACGGTGGTGAGTCGGAACGCGCGACGCTTGAGGGCGTCGGCGTCGGCGGAGAGGGCGCGCACGGCGCGCACGTCGCGGTTGTCGCCGCCCTTCGCGTGGACGGGGGCGAAGTGGTCGACGTACTCGGTGACCGCCTGGTATCCGGCCCACCGGGTGCCGCGAATCTCCTTGTTCGTGTACGAGTCGGTGAACAGGTCCATGAGTGTGATCTTCCGGGCCAGGGACTGCTTGGACGCCTTCTTCGTGGACTCGTCGTCGTCGGCGGGGGTCGCCCAGAGGGTGTCGACCAGGTTCTCGAACTCCCGGTTGGTCATCTCGGTCTGGATCATCCGCTCGGCCTCGGCCTCGAACGCTTCGACGTACTCGAATGTGAGGTCGAGGGCTTCCCGGGCCTGCGTGACGACCTGGCGGATGTTGCGGGTGTGCCGGGCGGAGAAGGACGACTTCGCGGCGGACAGGGCCGCGGACTGGGTGTTGGCGCACACGATGCGGACGGGGGTGACGAGGAACCGGAACGCGGACGACCCGTCGTGGGAGTTCAGGGCTGCGAGGTTCAGCGACACGGGGTCGACGCCGCCGACCTTGATGTGGTCGGGCATCTGCATGGTCACGAACACTTCGCGGCCTCCGCGCAGTGCCCCGGCGGTCTCGAAGTGGGCACCGGACTGGTCGACGAGGGCGTTGAGGAGTTCGACGTTGTCCTCGTTCTGCACGGGCACGTACTGGTTGCCGACGACGCCAAGGGTTTCGGGGCGACCGTTGATGGGGTTGGTGCGGACGGTTGCGAACCGGTCGGGCACCTCGATCTGCAGTTCGGTGACGCCGGTGTCGGTGACGACGGGTTCGGTGGCGGTGAGGGGGAGCTTGCGGACGTTCCAGTCTGCGAGGTGTGCGAGTTCGAGTGCCTGCTCGGCGTTCATCGCTTCGCCGACGGTGGTGCCGAGGCGGTGCCAGGCGTCCTCGCGTGCTGCGAATGAGGTGATGCCGTCGGTGGTGTCGAGTTCGTGTGCCATGGTGGTCTCCTTGGTGAGGTGGTGGGTGCCCCGGCCCGGGAGGGGCCGGGGACTAGGTGGTGTGTGGCCGGTCAGCCGACGCGGGTGAGCCGGTTGTTGAGTTCGCTCCGGTAGATGAGGCGCAGCTGCTCGTTGAGGTAGAGTTCCGCGGCGACTTCGTCCTCCGTGGTGTCTTCCATGCTGATGCGGGTGATCTGGGCGGTGGTGGATTCGAGGGCGAAGATGAGCTGGTTGCTGTCCATGCTGGGTGCTTCCAGTGTGGCCCGGTAGATTCGGTTCTGGATCATCTTCGTGAGGTCCATGTGCGGCTCCTGCCGTGCGGGGGTCTTGGCCTATCCGTACCCTGTAGTTATAGGGTAACACTGGTTCGGACCGCAAAGCAACCGGGGACGGGAAAGAATCAGTCGCCGTCGACGAGACCGACAGCCTCCGCGACGCACTCGCCGAACTCCCGATCCGACACCACCCTCACCTCGTCGAGCATCCACTCGGCCCCCGGGGCCGGGTTCTCCACCGCGACCGCCGTGACCTCCACCCCCGGAGGTGCGAGTCGGCTCAGCAGGGCCACGGTCGCGTGGAGGGTGATCGCGCGCTCCCGGGTGAGGACGAACCCGACGCTGCGCACTCCATCGTGGCCGCTGATGTTCACGACGTGCATGTGCCTGTCGCTCACTTCATGTCCTCCTCAAGTACGGCCTGCGCCTCGTCCGGGCGCAGGTATGCCTCGACGAGTCGGTTGGCCCACGACGGGTCACCGATGTGCCACTGGGACACGCGGCGCGCGACGGTCAGCCCGTCCTCGTGCGCTTCGTCGGCTGCGCGCTGCGCGCCGACCTCCAGTGTCGAGACCACACGGAGCTGTTCCACACCGACCATCGTCGGTGACACGCCGCCGACGAACATCACGGCGATGCGGTTCGTGAGTCTGTCGGGCGCGGTCGTGGTGACTCCCGGCGTCCCGTCGACGCGCCTGCGGACTGCCTGGCCGGGCTTGGTGGGGTGCGGGTTCATACGACGGTCACCCACTTCGCGATGGTGGCGAGCACGTTGTCGTAGTCGCCGGACGTGGCTTCCTCGCGGAACTCGTTGATTTCGTCGGCGTCGACGAGGGCGGCGCGGAGGCCCCTGGCGGTTCGGGCGATCATCGAGAACGCGTTGCCGTCCTGCCCGGACAGTTCAATCTCGACGTGGGGGTACTTCGGCGCGGTCATTGTTCTTCGTCTCCTTGGGGGTGGGGCGGGGCCGGGCGGCCCCGCCGAGGGTGGGTGGTGGTCAGGCGGTGAGGCGGTCGCGGACGCTCTCGACGGCGGCGGGGGTGAACCGGGCGACCGCGGGGTAGGCGTCGCCGAAGTAGTTCCGGTCGCGGTTCGCGAGCCGGGCCTCGGCGGCGTCGACGTAGGCTGCGCGGTCGGAGGGGCGGATCGCCTTGCGGAGCTTCGTGATCTGGCGGGTGATGAGGCCCTTGGCGGTGCCCTGGTGGAAGTGGTCGCCGTGGATTGCGGCGGAGGCACCGGAGTTGAGTTCTCGGGTGTCGGAGATGACCTGGGAGACCTTGGCGACGAGGCTGGTGTCGAGTGCCGGGCGGCGGTTGAGTTCGTTGCGCAGTGCCCACGCTTCCGGGGTTCCGGGGGTTGCGGCGGCGAGTTCGGCTTCGAGCTTCTGCGTGGTGTCCATGTCGGTCCTTCCGGTGGTGGGCCTCGGGTCGTTCCCTTGCCCTGTGGTTATACGCTAACACATACCCGGATGGGAAAGCCACTCCCGGGGTGAGAATCAGAACCCGCGGTTCCGCAGCCCCGCCGTGACCGGTTTCGCCGCCGGGCGGCGGCCCTGCTCCGGGGCCGGTTGCGTGCGCCGCTTCGGCTGGTTGACCAGGTCCATCACCATATAGCGCAGAGCATCCGGATAGTGGTCGTCCACGTTCTTCGTCTCCGCGTCCTCCGGGTCACGTTTCGACCGGGGGAGGGACGCGAGGTCACGGATGACGTTGACACACGAGTCGTAGACAACGAGCCGGGGATGCCCTTCACAGTCCTCGACACCGCACGACCCGTCGCACTCCCGGGGCCGCAGCAGCGCGTCGATCAACGCCCACCCGGCACGCCGGTCCGAGTTCGACTTCCGCAGCGCACCCCCGAACTCCTGGAAGTAGTCATAGGCGATGGACCCCTTGTCGGGCCGGTCGTCACCCGACGGGAGCTTCGCCCCGGACCGTCCCGTGCGGTTCCACATCGACCGGTCCGCGTTGACCGGGACCGGGCGGGTCGGTGTCCGCTCACCCTCGGCTTCGAGGCCCTTGATGATCGCCGCCTGCTCCGCCGCCGTCTTGTCCGTGCCCCCGGTCTCCCGGTAGATGACGACGGTGCCGTCGGGCATGAGGGCACCCCACACCGCGGCGAACGGGTCAGCGACACCGTAGTCGACGCCGACGGCGCGCGGGTGTTCGAGAATGTCGAGCGGGTACTCCTCCGGGGTGACGACGTGGAGGTGCCGCCGCCACTGCGGGAACCGCACCGACCCGAGGAGAATGTCCCAGTCCCCGTCGATCATCGCCCGACGCATCACCGGGTCGAGGTTCTTGAGCTGCTTGAGGTAGTCGGCCTCGTTGATGTGCGGGTTGTCGGTGAGTCGAGACGGCACGTAGACGCGCACCGAACCGTGCTGGGTGCGGAACCGGGTGAACGCGGGGGCCGGTTCAATGAACCGGTTCTTCACCCACGCGTGGCCGACACCGCCGGGATTCGCCGAGGCCATGGCGCGCGGCTTCAACCCGAGTTCGTCCATGCGTCGCTTCACACCGCCGGTGGCACGCAGACGCGACAGCAGGAACGTGTACTGCCACCGCGTGAAGTGGGTCAGCTCGTCGACGAGGAGGAGCTGGAGTTCCGCACCCTGCCACTTGAGCACGTCGTCGTCGTAGAGGGCGTGCCCGAGGTGGAGTTCGGACCCATTGCCGAAGTAGAAGATGCCCTCGGTCTTGTTGAAGTGAGCGGACGGTTCCCGGACCTGGATGCGGTTCTTGATTTCGTGCAGCTCACCGTGGGTGCGGCGCAGCAGGAGCGCGGTCGCCCCGTCGACGGTCTTGCACAGTCGCAGCCCGGCGGCGATGAGCACGTCAGTTTTTCCGCCCCCAGCACTTCCTCCGAACAGGAGTTCGTCTACGTCGTAGGCGAGGGCGAGGCGTTGCTTCTCGGTCGGGACGAACGGTTCGTGGGTGACCGAGGCGGGAAGGGTGTCAGCGACGGTGGCGGTCAATCGTCATCGACCACCACGTCCACAATCTCACCGAGTTCGATGAGCTGCGGCTGGTCGAGGAGGTTCTGCGCCATGTTGTTCGACAGCACCTCGGCCTCGACGATGAGCACCTGGTGGTTCGACACCGACGAGGGTTGTTCCATGTTGAGTCCGAACAGTCGGTTGAGGGAGTCCTGGGCGCGGATGATCGCGCGTGCGGCTGCGGTGCGTGAGGCGTTGTCGTGGACGGGCACGACCTTCGTCTCCACACCGGTGTCGGTGACCTCGGTGACCTGTTTGCGTTCGGACAGGAGCAGACCCATCTCCCGGATCACCGTCTCGTATCGGGCCTGTCCCTGGGCGCGGAGTTCGTCGACGCCCTCGGCCTCACGGCCACGCAGCAGCCGGGCCACGGCCTTGTGCGCGCCGCCGCGGTTGGAGTACCCGAGGCGTTCGGCGATCTGGTCGTAGGTGGCTCCCTGGGCGCGGAGGTTGAGGGCCTTGATCGCCCGGGACTGTTCGTTGACGTTCGCGGTCTTAGGCACTGATCCGCCTCCTTGCCCGGCGGCGTGCGGCGTCGTTCGCGGCTTCCCGGAGGACGGTGGCCTGTCGGTGTGTGAGCTTCTGTCTCATGTGGTCGGTGCGGGTGTCGCCGAACGGGTCGGCGGGGTCGCAGATCATCGCGACGTTCGACGGGTGCCCGGAGGCGGAGAGGACGGGGAGGCCACGGGCGCGGGGCCGGTCGTCGGCGTGGTACTCGAACGCGCGGACGCCGGTGTCGGAGACGCGAATGTCGAACAGGGACAGTTGCTGTCCGGTGGCGTGCTCGGCCAGTTCCTCGGATGTGAGTGTGCGGGGGAGCGGGGCGACTGGTGCCGCGGGTGTGTCGATGAGTCCGGCCTGCCCGAGCTTGCCCAGCTCGGCGGTGAGCAACCGTCTCCGGTCCGCGGAGAGGTCGGTGGTCGTGGTGATGGTGCGTGCCAACGATTCGAGGGCCATGCTCACGGCGTGGGCGACGGTCTCCGGCGGGTAGTAGGCGAGGGCCGGGGCACCAAGGCGCAGGGTGCCGGTTCCGGCGCAGATGGGGCAGGAACGGTCGATGACGTGGTACCGGGTGCGGGTGCACGCCGGGCACGCCATGGTTGCTGTTTCGGGTTGCCTGAGTTTCGCTGCCACGTCCACCCCACACGGTTCGGCCATTCGCTACCTAGCAAGTATGGCACGTTATAGTGAAACACCGCGGCGGGGCGCGCGATCACCACGCCTGAGCGTTGATGCGTTCCTTCGGGGTGCGCTGGCGAATGTCGGAGGCGCGGCGGACCGTGTTCTCCAGGAACGTCGGTGTCCGGGACATGCGGGTGGCCAGCGTCTCGACGGGGGCGGAGAGTTCCGCGAGATAGGCGAGGTCGTCGACTGTGGGTGGTTCCGGGTCGGGCAGCGGGGCCATGCGTGTCTCCTTCGGGCACAGGGGAAGCCAGGAACCATGATCGTGGTTCCTGGCCTCCCGAGTGGGACGCGTCCCGTGTCCTACTGCCGTTTGGGTGGTCTCCCGCCGTGGCCGGGGCGTTCCCGGTCGTACCGGTCGACGGTCTCGGGTAGCCACCCGCGTGTGGTGCCGATGTAGGCGTCGGGTTCGGGGAGGTTCTTCGCGAGGCTGCTGCGGTCCTTGAGGCCGAGCCGCTGCGCGAACTCCGTCGTGGATAGGTAACGGACCGGTTCAGTCATCGTCTGTCCGTGCGCCGCCGGGCAGGGGTCCGTAGACCTCCGTGTCCCACAAGTGCCATTCGTCGTCTCCCTCGTGGAGGACAAGGCCCTCGTCCCAGGACACGGCAACTTCGTCTCCGCCGCTGCAGGCGTGCTTGGTGGTCATCGCCGGCCGAACTCCTCAAGTAGCAGGTCGGCGTATCGTGACCCGTTCGGGTGCCTCGCCATTTCGGTGTTGATCTGCTCTTCCAGCTCGGCCAGCGACAGGCTGCGGGGTGGCCTGGCGTTCCTCGGCAGTGTGGGCTGGTACGGTGCGTCAGTCGTGGTCATGGGCCTTCTCTCCTCGGGTGAGCAGGTAGGTGGCGGCGGCGACTGCGCCGCCGTTGACGATGACGGTGGTGACGAAGGGGCCGGGGTCGGCGGGGGAGAGGATGATGCCGAGCGTGCCGACTATCATGCCGATGATCCCGACGCCGATTGCCGCCTTGAAGATGAGGTTCATGGTCGTCTCCTGGTCTGGTAGCAGGTGCCGGGGCCGCGTCCGACCCCGGCACCCCTACCTAGTCAGCGCAGTTGGTGCACCGCTTGCCGTCGCAAGCCTTGCGCTTCAACATCCGGGCGGTGAGGCCCGTGGTCCAGATGACGACCTGGACGACGGCGACTCCCTTGCTTAGGATGTCTAGGCAGGAAAGGAATGAGTCGATCATTCTCAGGTTCCTTTCCCGGTTGGCCCGTCCCGCTGTTGCGGGGCGGGTTTCCAGTTTCACCCTCCGGTGTCCCCTTCAACACCTTAATTCTACTACCCTTGCGGGGTGTGAAGCCAGCGGTATCCGCCCAGATCGCGAGGAACTTTCCGGCGGCCTACCAGTACGCTGGGCTGGCGTAGTCGATGTCGCGGTCGACGGTCGCGGACCTGCCGCCGAACTCCGACACGGTGACCGCCACGTTGCCGATGTGGCCGACACCGGACTTCGCGAGCTGGTCGATGACGGCCTCAAGGAGATGCGCGGCGAGGAGTTCCGGCGTCGGGTTGAAGTCGAGCACTTGGTTGAGAATCCGGCGGTCGAGGTTGTCGTCGATGTACTTTCCGACGGGGTCGAACTCCGCGTAGTCCGCCACGAGGCCGGGATCGACCACGTGCCCGGTAACGCTCGCAGTCACCTCGTAGTCCACGCCGCGGTACTGAGACTGCGGGTGAGCGTTGGGCAGCCCCTCGATCCGCCGGTACGCGGAGAACGCGAAGCCGACGCTGACGCGGGTGCGGTTCCCCGGGTTCACGGCTGCCCCCCGATCACGCCCTTCGAGACTCGGGACGTGTCCGCCACCGGCCTGCTGAGTTCGGGCATCCGGTCGAGGTATTCCGGCGGGTCGACGAGGGCGCGCACTGCCTCGTTGACCTCGGTGAGGGCGCGCCCGAGACTGTCCGACGCCTCCTCGTGCCCCGGGTACGCGGTGAACGACGCACCGTGCAGGGCGAGGAGACGGAACGCGGAGAGGACGGACGCGGCGGCCTCGGCGACGGCGGTGCGTGCTTCGTGCTGGGTGTTCGGGTTCACGGTTCAATCTCCAGTAGTTCGGGCCGGTAGAGCGGCTTCGAGTCGAACGACGGTTCCCAGGTGGCGAGGGCGTCGTCCTGCGGGTAGCGGGGTAGGTCTCCGTGCGCTGCGTTGTTCGCGGCCTGCCGGATGAGGTCGATGCCGAGGGGGAACAGGTGGACGCGCCACAGTTGGGACGCGGTGAGGCCGGGTTCGACGACGATGTGCTTCTGGTAGGCGATGGGGCCGCCGTCGACGCGGTTGGTGAGGTGGTAGATGGTGCCGCCGACGACGCGTTCGTGCATGCGCGCCTGCCATTTCACGGCGTCGCGTCCCCGGTGGAGGGGGAGCAGGGACGGGTGGTAGCCGACGGCCTGGGCGGCGCGTGCTCGGGTGCGGGTGCCGATGAACGCGTGGGAGTGGGCGGTGACGATGAGGTCGGTGCGTTCGGGTACGTCTTCGGGTCTGAGTACGTCGCGGGAGACGCGGCGGGTGCCGGTGCGGGTCGCCCACGCGGTGAGGTGGTCGGTGCCGCCCCTCCGGGCCTCGTCGGGGGAGGCGACACCGACGATGGTGTGCCCGTCGCCGGTGAGCGCGTCCGCTGTGGTGGCCCCGAACGTGCCGGAGCCGGAGATGAAGATGGTCGTCATGCGTGTCTCCTTCGTGTCGTGGGTGTCCCCGCCCGGGTCACCCGTAGAACCTGAATCCTTGGACCGCGCGGAGGTGGCCGCCGAAGCCGGTTCCCGCGAAGCTGCCCTTGGCAGCGGCTGCGGCGGCGAGTGAACTGCGGGACGACCCCTTGTTCCCGCCGTGCAGCTTCCCGCTGATCTGCCGCCACTTGCCGGACCGTCGGAGGGCGGCGGCGAGGCCGGGGTGGGATGTTTGGAACTGGGTGGTCATCTTCCGTCCCGGGAGGACGCCCTCCCCGACGGCCTGGAGGCGGCAGACCTCGTTGAGGAACCGCATACCGACCCCTGCCCCCTGCCACTCCGGGAGGGTGACGAGGCGGGACGCGCGCGCTTCGACGGCCTGCACCTTGCGGCCCCGCTTGTCCTTGGTCGGGAAGTTCTTCGTGCCGACGCCGAGGTGGCAGACGGGTTCACCGCCGACGAACCCGACGTAGCACTTCGCGCCGACCATGTTCGGGGAGTCTAGATAGTGATGCGGCTTGAAGAACGGCCATAGGTCCCACCCGCCCATCCTGATTTCCACGTCGATGCGTGGCCGCTTGTGTTGAAGACACTCCTTGGTCTGGAACGACCGTGTGGCCGTGTCGAACACCCAGTCGGGTTCGACCCAGTCGAGCACGTCGTAGTGGCAGGTGAGGAGCACCGCTTTGCCCGGGGTGCGCCGCCATGCCTTCGCGAACGCCCCGGCACCGACCTGCGCGATCTGCCGGTCGACGACGGACGTGAACTCGTCGAACACGATCTGGTCGGGCTGCTCGGCGAGGATACGGGCGAGGTCGGCGCGGAACTTCTGCCCCATCGACAGGACACCGTAGGGGCGCAGCCACGCGGGTACGTCACCGAGTCCTGCGGAGGCGAGGGCGGCGGTCACGTCGTCGAACCCGCCGTCGGGTGCGATTGCGTCGATGATGGGGGCCTCGTCGGGCCAGTCGTCGGCCTGGTAGATGTGGCCGCCGCCGAACAGCTGCCGTCCGATGGAGGTCTTCCCGGACCCGGACGGTCCGGCGATGACGCCGATGGACCAGTCGCCGTCGGGGTCGATGCCGAGTTCCGCGTCGAGGTTGAACTTCGTGGCCTGGTCGTCGGTGGCGTTGAACAGCGACTTGACGCGTGCCGCCCGGTAGGAGTTGAACGCGGGGGGACTCGTTGCGGACCTTGACGTTGATGCTCACACCGTCACGACCTTCACGCTGTACCCCTCGGCGGTCAGGGCCTCGAACACTTCCTCCTGGTGCTCCTCGTCCCGGCAGGTGACTATGACGGCGTACTGCTCGACGTAGTTGTCCTCCTCCGGCTTCTCCGCGAGGTCCATCGACCCGGGCGCACCCTGGTTCAGGAACTCGTCCTCGACGGCGTCACGGATCGCGTCCAGCTCGTCGTCGGCGAACCCGGTCCCCTCCAACCCGTCATCGTTCGCGATCTGCACAAGCTGATCGAGCAACGCCTGGTTGTCCCAGGACGCGTCGTCCGCGGTCTTGTTGTCCGCCAGGTTGATCTTCGTCGCCCGAGCATCGTTCACGTCGAGGAAGATCGCCGGAACCGTGGACCCGAACTTCTCCGGCTCCTCCCCGGCCAACTCCTGCCACGCCTGGAACCGGTGATTGCCAATGATGATCTGGTTCGTCGACTTCTGCACCACCACGGGCGCGAACATGCCGTTGACCCGCATCGACTCCTTGATCCCAGCGACAACACCGCGCCGGGCGTTCCCCGGCCACAGGCGCAGCGTGTCCGGGTCGACGTGCTCCACCTGCATTTCGTGCACCCCAGTCGGGGCAACCTTGTCCGTCATTCCCACACCCTCCGGCTCGTTTCGGTCTCCTGCCCGGGAGTGGACCACGGAACCCGCAACAGTGGTGGGACCAGCCCAGTGTCGCCCCGACAGGCGTGGAACCGTCCGAAACGACTGAATCCGTGCGAGCCGACCGGGCGAAGAACGAGAACCGAAGATTGGTCGGGTCTCGGCGCGTGACGGTTCGAGCGATTCCGTACCCGCGGCGACGTGTTCCGTGGTTGCGCCTACGTTGGTGGTGCGGTTTCTTGTCTTTGGGTTGCCGTGTTGTACTGTCGTGAACACACGTGTATAGTTCTATACATATCGTTTGAACTGACCCGAAGGAGACACCGTGACCGCTACCCCCGCGCAGATAGACTTCATCACCAATCTCCGTTCCGGTTGGGGCGGCTACCTGGCCAACCAGCAGGCTGCCGACACCGGCGACCGGGCGTTGTTCGAGTGGTTGAAGGCTGCGGTCCCCTCCGACGTGGTCGCCTGGTACTGCGAACGTGAGGGTATTGCCGCGCCGAAGCCGCCCAGGGGGACCGACCCTGCGAAGGCCGGGCAGCCGTTCGCACGTGTGAAGCTCACCCAGGAGGAGTGGGACGCGGAGAACGCGGCGTACAGGGCGGAGACGGACCGGCTCGAACCTCTCGCCGCTGAGGCGTACATTGCGCACACCGCGTACCGGGCCAGAGCGTGGGCGTTCGCGATGACGGTCGACACGGCCACACTGACCAAGGAGCAGGCGTCCGCTGCCATTGACCTGCTCAAGAACCGCTGAGGAGGGGCGCGCTGTGAAGATCGAGACCGTGCTCAACGACGGAGTCCCGTCGCAGGTGATCGCCGACGATGTCCTCACCCTCAGTGCCACCTCACCGGACGACGGGCAGGGGTTCTCCTGCACCGTCGACGTGACCCTGCCCGGGGCGTCCGCGTACATCGTGACTGTCCTCTACGGGTGGTGGGACGCCGTGAACAAGCCGCGCCGAGGCGACTGGAACGAAGCGGACTACGAGCAAGAGGCTGAGGAGCGGGAGCAGATTCGTGTACTCGCCGACGAGCTGGCGGGGAAGCGACGCCTCACCAGCGTGAGGGCGTATGCCGAGGGTCTGGGAGTCACCGTCGCCGCGGAACCCTACGGGGCGATACTCCGGTCCCTTCGGCGCGACGCGGAGCAGATTGCCGAGGCGACCGAGTCGAGGCGGAAGACGGCTCGGGTCGCGTTCACGATGGGGGTGCAGAAGTCGGAGATTGCGAAGGCCGCCGGTGTCACCCGCGCCACCCTCGACAGGTGGATCGCCGACGCGCAGTAGTCACGGGTGTACGACGACAGCCCCACCGCGTGATGCGGTGGGGCTGTTTCCTGCCCCCGCGGAGGCGGGGAGCGCAGCGTCAGCGAACTTCTAACTCGGGTCACTCCCGCCGGGGCGGGGAGGGTCGTACCGCTGCGCGATGCGGCGACTATAGCACGCGGCGGTGACGATTGGGCCTCGGCCCCGTGTCAGTTCCGGGGGTGTGCGAGGGCCGCTGAGATGATGCTGACAGTCCCGGAGAGGATGAGCACGGCGAAGGCGATGGTGGGGACCGGTTCGAGGGTGCCGTCGGCGATGAGGCCGATGACGAGGATGGTGGCCCCGACGAGTCCGTAGGCGACGAGGGTCGTGAGGGCGGCGACGCACACGATGAACGCGGTGGTCTCGATGGTGCGGCGGATGCGTTGACGGCGTCCTGGCTCCCGGGCCATGCGGTTCTCCCGTGGTGTTGTTCCCATATGCGTTCGAGGATGAGTACCGCAAGGTGCACGGGGTCGGTGCCGGTGGTTCTGGCGATGACGTTGAGGGCTTCGGCGGTGGGGAGGTTGTTGACGGCGTGGGTGACGGCTACGTTCAGGTAGCGGTGGACGATGTAGGTGACGATGTAGGTGACGGTGCGGGGTTCGATGACGCGGGTCGGGAGGCCGTCGCCGGGTAGGGTCGGGAGTTCGTCCGGGAGGACCGGGACGGTGACTTCGCGGTTCTCGGCGGGGACGGTCACCGTTGTGCCGTTGCTGGGGCCGCCGATGAGGGTGAGTTCGCGTGTCCTGGTCATGGGGTGTCGTCCTGTTCGGCTCGTGCTGCGAGGAACAGGGCGGTGACGTGCTCCGAGTCCACCCGGGACGGACGCCGGTGTCCGCGTCCTGCACGTCGGGCGGCGCGCCGGGCCTCGCGGAACTCCGCCTGCCGGTAGTCCACCACGTTCCCGCACCCCGTGCATGTTCCCCAGTTGACGCGAACACCCGGGGCCGCCGTGGCCAGTGCCGGTGTCTCGCACACGCACTGGCGGTGCGCGTCGGCGACGGTGGAGCACTCCCGGTGGTAGCAGCCACGGTCCCCGACCCACCAGGGGGCCTTCCCGTCGCGTTCGTCCCCATACCAGCCGTGGGAGACGTTGACGGGGTTGCGGCGGTCGCCGAGTTCCCCGCACCACTCGCAGGTGGTGAGCAGGCGGCGGCGGAGGCGTATGAGCGGTGGGAACCGGAGGCGGAGGTGGCTGAGGTGGGTCCACAGGTGCCGGTCGCGGCACACAGTGCCGGAGTCCGCCCCGCCGGGTTCCTCGTGCCACACGTCGATGAGGTCGTGGCCGAAGTACGCTTCGTACCCGCCGATGCGCAGGAACGGCCAGGACAGTCCCCGCCGTTCGCTTCGTGTCTTGCTGATGCGGGACGGGATCGGGAGTCTGACGGACAGGGCGAGGGTGGACGGGTCGTGCATGGTGGGTCTCCTAACGGTGGTGTTTGACGGCGACGGGTGCCCCGCAGCGGGGGCAGCCGACGGGTCGGTTCGGGTCGTGCGAGGTCGCGGCCCACCCGCAGTTTGGGCAGGCGCAGAGGAACGTTGGAGGCGGGGGCGGTCTCCCGTAGATGACGATGGGGCGGGGGTTCACTTCATCCACTCCCGCTCCACGGCGTCCGCGACGATCCCCCAGCTCGTTGCCATTTTCCGGGCGTGCTCCGGGAGGAAGTCCCCAATCGCGGACAGGAGGGGACCGCCGGTCAGGACGCCGTTCTTGACCTCGGCGAGGCCGACGCGCTCCGCGGCCAGGACTTCCCGGACTGTGAAGGACCGGCCCAGCGGGTTGTCCCCGTGCGGGACCAGCCAACGGGCGTTCCCGGCCCGTAGGCTCACTGCGTCCCGGGAGCACTGCTCGCATAGTCCGGGGCCGCCGCACCGGGCCTTGGGCGGTCGACCCGCACCCGCTACGGTCACACCGTCTACGTCGTAGCCGTGGCGTGTCCACGGTCCACCTTGAACCGTCCACGGTCCACCTTGAGTCTCAGTCATCGGGGTCTCCTACTCGGCGAGTGCCATATCGGCTTGGGTGAGTTCACGGCTGGCACGGACGAACCCGAACAGGTCGAGGACGGCGGCCACCGTAGGATCGAGGGCCGTGCCCGGCTGCGCCGCCGGTCCCGAGTGCGGGTCGTGGCGGAGGGCGTCGATGAAGTCGCTCACGGCGCGTCCCCCTCCTCGGCGCGGTCCCGGAACACCGGGTCGTAGATCGCGCTGCCCCGACTGTGCACGGACCGAGGCGGAGGAACCTTCCCGCCTCGGAACCCGGGGGCGTGCGGCCCCTCGGCCCGGGCCTGCCCGTAGACGGCGTTAAGGGCCTTGGCGGCGATGCCGTGCTGCTCGAGGCGGAGGGCGGCGAGGACCGCTGGATCGTCCCGGGCGAGGACCGCTCCGCACCCGGTGCAGTAGGGTTCGATGCTGCCGTTCACGCGGACTTGCCAAGCCTCGTGCTCGTGGTTGCTCACGTGTCCTCCAATCGTCGCCGTGTCTCGGCGGTCGCGTCGTCGAGGTTGTCGAATTCGCCGATGATCGTGTCCCCGTAGGCCGACCACAGCACCCACACCCACCCGCACAGCTCGACGTGCGGGTGTGGGCAGTTGTTGCACCGGTGCGGTCCCCGCGACTCCTCCCACCGAGGGTGCCGCCAGTCCGGGGGCGCAACGGTCACCGCTTCGCCCCCGGACGGTACGGTTCCGGCAGCCGGGTGAGGAACTGCGCCAGGCCCGGTTTGGGTGCCTCGCTGGTGCGCACGTACTCGCCGCGGTCGATAAGCGACCGCCGGTGGTCCCGGGCCTCCACCTCGCGTGCGAGGCGCACGGTCGCCCGGGCGGCGCGCTGAAACGCGAGCTTCGCTTCCTCCCACTCGTTCACGTGCCCTCCCTCACCAGTACTCATAGCCGTTCTCCGCATCCCGCTCGTCCTTGGCCTCTAACACCGCGACGGCGGCACTCACCCCGACGACGAGGACGACGGCGAACAGTCCGACCGCCCACCCCGTGCCGATCACCTTTTCCAGGGCGAAGAGGCCGAGCACCAGGCCCGTCCCGCCTCCGAGGAGCGCGGTGAAGGTGCCGACGAGCCGCCAGAACGTCCCCCACTTCATGCTTCCCCCAGCAGGGCGTTGAGCGCGGCCCGGGCGACGCCCTCGGCGTTGGCCCAGCGGCGGCGGCGAACCTCGTCGACCAAGTTCGGTGGGACCGCGCCGCCGCTCGGGTAGGTGATTTCCGCCGTGGCGTCGTACATGCGGTCGTGCAGCACCTGTGCCACCTTCTCCACCGCCTCGTCGGTGCGGAGGAGGATGCGTTGCCGGGTGGCTCCGGCCCGGTACGCAGTCCGGCCTGACTCCCGGAACTGGCTCAGCAGGGGCCACAAGCGGTGGTCGGTATCCGGGGGCGGGAACATCTCATCCGCGCATTCCGCGATCTGCTTGTCCCAGGTCACTTCTCCTCCTCGTCTGCGATTCCGAACGCCCGGTCGATGCGGGACATCTCGGCGATTGCCTCGTCACGCGTTTGCCCGAACGTCTCCATCGCGTCTCGGATCACGGTCTCCGGTGGTTCGTAGGTCACTGCTCTTCCGTCCCCTCGGCGCGTTCGAACAGGTACTCCCCGGACTCGACCCGGCGGCGTATCGGCCCTACCGCGCGGCCCTGACGTTTCGCTAGGGCGTGCGCGGCGGACGCCTCGGCCCACGTCGCGAACACCTCGTCGCGAGCGGTCACGGCAAGTCCTCCAAATCCTCAGGTGAGACCCGCTCGGGGTCGTATACGGTGCATGAGCACGACTTCGGGAACCGGCAGCACAACGGGTGGTACTCGCCTTCCTCGCAGTCCGGCCACTCGTCGACACATGCCTTGAGTCGGCGGGTGCGTGGGGGCGGTTCTCGCACCTCTTCCCACTGCCCGACGAGGCGCACGCTGGTAAACGGGGTGCCGTCTTCCTTCTCTCCTCCGAGCGTCATCTCCACCGTCGTCAACCCCAGGTCGTCGATGACTGCCTGGGCGACGGACCTCCGGTTCTCCCGTGCTTCGTCGCCCAGCTCGTCGTAGCCGAGCGGGTTGTAGTTCCGGTTCGTGTCCGCCGAGCGAATCCGCTCGTTCTCGTCATGGACGACCCTCGCGATCCGCTCCCGCAGCGCATCACTGTCCATCACGCGCCTCCTGTTCGATCCGGTCTGCCTCGTCGCGAATGCGGTGCACCGAGTTCCGGTGCCCCGAGCGCACACCGTCCTCGAAGTCACCGCCGTGCACATAGCCGGTGATCTGAACCTCCACGAGGTCCGCCGCCTCCCGCAGCGCGTCCGCCCGGACCCTCGCGAGGCCCCGCAGCCGTTCGTCCCGCGTGAGTGCGACCACCCGGCGGTAGCGGATTGTCGCGTTCTTCGCCAGCTCCTCCTCGGTCGGCGTGTAGGGTTCACTACTCATCCGTCTCGCCTCTCAGGAGCGTGTCCTTGGCCAGGTCGAGGAGACCGAGCTGGATGACGAGGGGAAGCTCCTCGTCCGTCGTGACGCTCGTCTCCACCTCGCCGTTCTCTCCCACCTCATAGGTGATGTGGATGAACCCCAGGATTCCGTCACTCACGGCCCAAACCTCCCGGGGCGCGGAACCCGTCGGCGGCCAGCTGGGCGGCAAACACCGCTCGACCCTCGTTGCGGATCACGTCCAGATCGTGGAGTTCGAGGGCGTCCTCGATCTTCTCGGCCTCCGTGGGTCCGGGGTCGGCGGCCATTTCGCGCTCGTGGTAGCCGAACAGGACTATCGCCTGCCGCTTCGTGGGAGCGACGAACGCGCACCGGCACCACGGGCAGGTGATGACGTAGCGCATACCAACGGGGCTGTACGCCTCCCCGGTGTCCGCAATAGCGTCCTGGTGCCACGCCTCGACCGGAAACCCCGGGGCGGCCTCATGGACGATCGGTGCTTTTCGGTCGTCCGGATCGTAGCGGACCCGGCACTCGTGGTTGCCCATCACTCCTCACCCCCCGGTGCGGTCACGCCTGCATCATCGAGTCGGCGTGCATAGTCGTGGGGTTCGGGGTGCCCGAGGTCGATCAGAACTTCAGCCAGCAGCTCCGCGTTCGTCGGCACCGGGTCGGGGATGACAGCGATGCCAATACGGGCCAAGCACATTCGCTCCCACGCGACATACTCCGGGCCGAACGCCTTGGCGATCTCGCTCTCCGTGATCGTAGGCTTCGCCGGGGACGGCGACGGGACCGCCTCGGGGTGCTCGTCGAGCCAACGGAGGGTGCGCTTAACCGCCGGGTTGTATGATTCCGTGTCCTCGCTGATCTGCTCCGCCAGGTCTGCCAGCTTCGGCCTCGGACCCTCAGGCTGCTGCACCCACCAGTGACGGATCAGGTACCTGACCGTCCTCCGGATAGTCGGAATGTCCCCGCCGGTCTCCGCGTACACGTCGTTCGTCAGCTTGTCCTCAAGCTCGTAGGTCACAGCTCCTCGCCCCTCTCGATTCGGTCGGCGCGGTCGCGGAGCCACGCCGAGTCCCTGGTGGGGAACGCGACGCCTCGCCCGGTGTTCGCCTCGGTGAGTGCGTCCGCAGCGTCACGGAGAGCCTTCGCAGCCGTGTTGGCGAGCATTTCGTCGACAACTGTGTCCACCGCTGCCTGCACACCTTCGACCAGGCCGTCGGGGGCGGGGATGAGCTGAGCGAGGAGAGGGTCGCCGACGGAAACTCGGTGGAACGCCTCGGCCACGGCGATGGTGGTCGCCTGCTTGAGGGTGTCGAGGTCGAGATCGGCTCGGAGGTTGGTGACCATCTGGTCCTCGCCGGTGTCGTTCGCCGGTTCGGCGTCGTTTGGGGTGTGCACGGTGTGTCTCCGTTCTGCGGGTGTCGGGGCCGCCCGGCCCGGTGCCGGGCGGCCATGTAGCGTGTGGCTGGTTCAGCCGTAGAGGACCGACCAGTTGGACTGGTCGAGGAGGCCGAGGCCCTTAGCGTAGACGCCTTCGGACTTCGCCCAGTCGATGAGCGCGCCCATCACGTCGCGCTTCGTGCCGTCGATTCCGAGCGGGGCGTCGGTGACCTCGACGGGGGTACCGTCGGGGAGAACGGCGTGGCAGTAGGACACGTCCCAGCCTCGGCGGCCTCCGCCCAGGTTCTCGCTGGTGAGGAACCGGAGTCGCGTGACGCGGCCTCCGAGAGACGCGAGGCCCTTGAGTCCCATGTACTCCTGGCCGACGCGTCCGGCATGGTAGTTGTCGGGGTCGATGAGTCCGTTGTCCTCGCGGACGCCGTAGGCGGTGGCGATGCGGTCGATGGTGTTCACGTCGGTCTCCCTACCGTTGGTGGGCCTCCCTGTGTGCCCGATAGTTATACGTTAACACTAGGAAAGGGTGGGAGGCAACACCCGAACGAATTCTTGTGCAGGAAATTCCTGGACGGTTAGGTGCTGCCGTCCGGCCCGTAGTCGCCGTCGTCCAAGTCCCACCACGTCTCCGTGGTCATGTCGAACACGTAATCGTGGCGGCAGTCCGGGCACCGGAACGCGAGAAACCGCGGGTGCGGCTTCGTGCGCACCGTCCGCCCCTTGAGGTACCGTCTGCCGGTGCGCTTCGCCGTGACCTCGACCAGGGCCTCGTGCGTGTCGCCGTTCCCCGGGTAGAACGTGCCACGGTTCACCGCTGGGGGAGTGACGCTGCCGCACACCGTGCACGCCTCCCGCTCCGGCGGGGCGCACAGGAGCACGGTGGACTCCTCCCAGCCCGACCACATCACGACGCGTCCGTCCCACCTCGGCGGCAGGTCGAACCCGCGCGCCATGTTCCGGGGCAGGACCGGCCCGGTCACGTGTCGGCGTGCCGGTGCCAGTCGAACTCGAAGTCCGAGGTATCGAGGGAGTCGCGGTCGAGGGCGTCACGGTAGACGGCGACGACGGCGTTGTTCCAGTCCTCCGGTGACGTACCCGCCTCGGCCCAGTCCGGCACGTCCTCCTGCCGGTTGAGGAGCAGGAGCCGCACCGGTTCGGCGGCGTCCCAGTCGTCGACGAACCGTTCGCGAATGTCAGTGACGAGGTCAAGGTGCCGGTTGACGTGACGTTCGACCCGGTCGGCCACGTCCTGGGGGACCGGTTCGTCCCGCTGCATCCACCGGGTGAGGGTGCGCGGGTTGAGGTCGAGGAGTTCGGCGAGGTCAGCGACCGTGCTGCCGAGCAGTTTCCACTTGACCCAGAGTTCTGCACCGTTCATTCGTCATCGTCTCCTTCGTAGCGTCGGTTGAGGATGTGGTTCTTTGCCCACTCCAACAATCCCACAGCGGTCGCGCTGTTCGTGCCCTCACCAATCGCGTACTGGGTCACATCTGCGCCGTCGCCGTCGACCGCGACGTAGGCGACGACCCATCCGGTGACCACGGGCGGGTGGTCGCTGTCGCGGATGCTGCTGTGGAACTGCCGGATCGTCTCGTCGAGGGACTTCAACGGTTGCGAATCGGTCATCGGGGTTCTCCGTTCAGAATGGCTGCGTAGCGGCGTGCGTCGGCCAGATACATGGCTTTGAGGGTGCAGTCCTCGGTGTGGTTGCAGTCCCGTTCGTGGGTGTCCCAGTCCATGCCGGTTTCGTCGTTGAACAGGGTGCGCGCGAGCGCGGTGATTCGGTCGGTGTCGGCGCGTTGCCACGAGTACCAGTCGCCCTCCCAGGTGAGGTTCACGGGGATCGTGGCGGCGGTGAACCGCCCGGTCCCGCTGTCCTCAGGGGCGTCGTTGACGAACAGCTCGGCGTTGCAGTGGCCGCTGTCGACCATGTAGTGCCGGGTGTAGTCGGACTCGTGGTAAGGGTTGCCCTCGGCGTCGCGTTCAACCGCCCATTCCTCGCACTGGCAGTCGTCTCCGCCGACGAGACGGCAGTCCGCCCCCGCGGCTGCGCGGCATTCGAGCCGGGTGGTCACGCTCCCGTCGTCGAACACGAACACGATCACGTGGTCGCTCATCCGTCAGCCTCGCTCTCGAACCTGGCCGCCCGGTCGCGTAACCACTGGCGTGTGTACGCGGTCCGGTCCGGGAACATTCCGCTGATCTGTCCGGGCGCGTACTCGTCCGCCGCGTCCCGGAGTGCCTGGGCTGCGGCGTCGGCTTTGATCCGTGCGATTCCTCGCCGGGCGTCGGCGTCCGCCACGTCCGCCGGTTCACCGGCCCCGGCCATCATCTCGGCGTACCCGGTGACCAGTTCCTCCTCGTCCGGCACATACGGCTGCCTTCCCATCACTCTCCACCCCCGGGAGCCGGGTCGGGGATGCGAGCGAACAGTTCGGGGTCGTCCCCGAGGACGACGAGCTTCCTCGCCACCAGGTCGATCCCCGCCGAGACGCCGTAGTGCACGGGGCACTGGTCGTCTGACACCGCGCACGCCCCGCACTCCTCGGGGTCGGCGTCGAAGTGGTCGATGAACCACCGGCCCACCTCGGCGGTGCCGTACCTGGTGAGACGGTATCCGTCGGGGAACTCGCCGCCGCCGTCCGACACACGCTCCAGGCCGTTGCTGCGGTCGCCCGAGGCCGCAAGCCTCGGGAGTGTGTGTTCACTCATCGTCGTCTCCTTGGATGCACGCGGTGTCCTGGCCTCCGACGTAGCTTCCTCCGGCCTCCACGCAGGCGGTGCGCTCGCGTTCGTCGGAGTGCCGGGCGTCGGTAATGACGACGGTGACTCCGGCGATGAGTGCCATGATCGTCAGGGAGACTGCTACGAAGCCGGTCGCCCACAGTGTTCGTTCACTCACGGTGCTGCCTCCTCACGACGCGTTGAACGTCAACGCGACCCGACGGCCCGGCGCGCTCATGATCTTCTCGATGACGGCACGCCCCACCTCGGCGGCGAACGCATCGGTCGGGCTGATGCACGCGAAGGCGTTGAGCCACGTGTGGTCCACGGTGGGGAGCGCACTCACGGTCCGGAAGTCGGCGCGCACGCGGTCCTCCCACGGAACCTCTGTCGTCTCACTCATCTGTTCTCTCCTGTCAAAATTCGTGCGGTTTCTTTACACGTCAGCGGGACGTGGAAAGCCGTTTTCTTTCGTAGATGGTTTCGTATCCGTCTCGTATTCGCCGCCCGTACTTAAGCGGTCCAACTCGGACCCGGTTTCGCTTGGGGGTCCGCCCTCACGGTCCAACGCCAGTTGGAGGGCGGCAGCGAACGCCTCCGGGAGGGCGGGGAAGCTCTTTCCGACGGCGTACATGCCCGAGGAGTGCACCACGAAGTAACCGCTCCGCCCGTAGCTCACAACATGCGGCACTGGGTGGTTCTGGCATTCCCGCAATCCCGGGCACACGGCTCGGTGCTGGTCTCGCCGGATGAGCAGGCGCATCTGAGCGTCGCCAATGCGGTCATAGACAGGCCCGTAGGTGGGGTGAAAGTCCTTCATGTGAGACCAGACCCCGACCCTGTTCCTGCGCCATATCCGCCACCGCCTATCGACGTACTCCCCTAACGTCATGATCGCGTCGGCACTGCCGCGCACGGGGCACGCTCGGTCTCCCTGGTACGGACCCTCGTATGCGCCGAGCGGAGGGCACGTGCACCGGTCAGTTGTCGTCGGCATCACTGGCCTCCAATCCCGCCGCGATCAGCGTCTCCGTGACGATGTGCTTCGTCAGAGCGCGCCCCACGAACGACTCGAATCCACACGTGCACTGGGTGCCGAGTACCCCGTGCTTCGACTCGACCTCGAAGTGGACGACATCCAGGAACTCGGTCAAGTCGAACTCCGGGTCCATCCCGGACAGGTCCAGCTGCTCAGTCATCACTGGCCTCCTCCGTGTAGACGTGGAACACCAGCCCGAGTTCGGGCAGTTGGAACGTCCCGACGAACGTTGCGGCAGCGGGGTGAACCTCGTGCCCGGTGCCGTGGACGAACACCCGGTAGCGTGCCTCCGGTGCGTCGTCGTCAACCTCCGCCCACAGGCAGACCGCCCCGTCCTGCACCTGCACGCTCAGCGGTTTCCACCCGGCGTGCGTGTCAACGAACTGCCGGTCGGTGACTTCGAGCGGGTACTTAAACACTCGACGCATCAGCGATCACCTCCTCAGCCCTGTGCTCCGGGCAGTAGTCCTCGTCACCGACGCTCACCCATCCGGGCGCGCGAGCAGTGGCGGTGACCTGGACGCCGCCCACAGACGATGCGGCGGTCTCGTAGTAGTCGGTTTCCCTGGCCCCACACAGGCCGTCATCGCCGTCGCACTGCATGATCGGCAGGTGTCCTCGGGTCATCGCCCACTCACCGCCTCCCGAGCCGCCTCAAGGGCGCGGACTGTTGGGCAGGGGAACTCCGGCAACTCGTCTGTGCCCTCGCTCAGTTCCGCGCACTCCCGACAAGTCCAGTCAGTGATATGGGATGAGTGCGAGCAAACGTATCCGCATCCGTCGTACTCCACGCCGTAGGTCTCAACGTCATGCCCACAGTCCTCAATGTCTACAGTGAGAACAGGCCACTTCTGATGCAGCCCCAGCACCGCCTCCACCATCGCGACCAGCGCGGGGAGGGCGTTGAACGCATCGACAGCGGCAGCAGCGTCCTCCTCGCGCTCAATCCCACGTGCAGACCCTCCGTAGCAGTAGGCCATGCACGCAATCTCGTTGCTCGCGACGACCGCCCACGGTTCGGGCCGAGACCAGTGCTGTGAGATTTCGGTTCCGTCCGCTTCCCACGGTCCTTCCGTCGCCGCCGCGTGGATGCTTCGACGCTCCGCGAGCCATGCTTCGAGTGAGGTGTCAGGCATCGCTATCCGCCCCCGTAACCGCCGCAATGAGGCGGTCTCTATCGCTAGGGGGGTAGCCGGAGACTAGCCGCGCTATCTCGTTCGGGCACACCGGACCGGTCAACTCTTCGCCGCTCCACTCTGGGAACAGTTGAGCCGCCTCGGGGGCCGCCTCCGCGTTGTCCCCTGGCCACGTCGTCCCGCACGACGGGCACAGCCACTCCTCGTCCTCCCGCGTTGTTTCCACGGAGCAGGCGTCGCATGTCGGGTAGCCGGGATGGTTGAGGCCCGGCCTCTCCGCCAGTCTCAGGTACTGGTTACTCATCGTCCCTCCCAACGACCGCGACCGCGTCACGAATGACCTCGGCAACGTGCTCGGCGAACGCCTCACGACCCGCCTGCGTAAGGTCCGGGAGCGGTCCCTGATCCGGAATTCTCGCCTCGGTGCGGACCCCGCACTCACACCGCACCACGGTCGCCTGCCCGGTCGACGACGGCCAGTGCACCACGGTCTCCTGCCCGGTAGACAACGGCCAGTGCTCCGCGATCAACGAAACGAGGTCCGGTGCGTTCCGCTTGTCGGTCATCGGTGTCGAGGCACCGTTCGGCTTCACCATCCACACGGTCGGGACACCGCCGGTGCCGATGGTCACGTACTGGTCGCCCCTGTCGAGGACGAGCATCGGTTCACGCATCGTCGCCTCCCAGTCCGAGGCGGGTGTTGATCCGGGCGGACGCGTCGTCCGAGACGGCGGCGTTGACGGCGGCACACTGAGCATTCGCGATCAGCACGGAGATGAGGTTCGCCGTCCGCTGCTCGAACGCGAGGGCGAGAAGCGCGGTCCTCACGTCGTAGAGCAGCACCTCCAGCGTCGTGGCGGGGGAGTCCGCGAAGGCCACGGCCTCGGCGACGGCGTCGTTCGCGAACTGGTTCCCGGGGAGCGGGTTGGGGGTGGTAGTCATGCGGTCTCCCTGTAGGCGTTGAGGCCGACCGGTTGACCGGCCTTGTCGAGTTGGTCGGATGCGATGAGGAGGCGTCGGGGGCCGACGCGGCGTGCGTCGAGCGCGCCGGTCGCGATCCACGAGTACACGGTGCGGCGGGTCACCCGGGCGCGTGCGGCCACCTCGGCGGGTGTCAGGTAGTCGGGGTCAGGGGACTTCACGGGTGGCCTCCTCGCTGACGTGCACGCTGGTGATCGGGCGGGTCTCGTTGTAGATTCCGCCGTCCGCGTTGACGGTGACGACGTACTTCCCGACGATGTCCTCGGGGTGCTTGGCCGCGTCCGCCCAGAGCAGGTCGATGATCTGCACGTCGGGGTCGTTCTGGAACCCGAGGACTGCGGCGGGTTCGCCCTTCCAGAACTCCTGGCGGCCAACGTCGCCGGTGGCGGCGTCGACGTGGTACGGGTAGGGGAGGGGGAGGTTCACGTTGTACTCCCCGGACTGGGTGTTCGCTGGCTGGATCGTGATGGTGGTCATGCTGGTTCTCCTGTAGCGGCTAGGTAGCGTGTGGCAGGTCAGGGCAGAAACGGTGCGGGGGTGTCCTCGGTGGGGGTGACTTCCCAGAAGGTGGGGCCGCCGTGCTTGTTGATGTGCTCGATGAGCGTGTCGAAGTCCTTGGGCTGAACGGTCCAGAGGACGCCGCCGAACCCTTTGCCGAGTTCGCGTGCCTTGACCGGTCCATCGGAGTGGATTGCGGTGAGCTTGACCATGTCGGCCTCCTGCCGGTTGTGGGCTTCGGGTTCGTCCCTGCCCTGTAGTTATAGGTTAACACGGGTGCGAGTTTGAGGCAACGCCACGTCTACCCGGGTTCGGGGACACCCGACGCGCGAATCTCCTGAATCTGCGACCGGAACCCGATGCTCACCTCCACCTTCGTGTCCCCCCCCGGAAGTCCGACCTGCAGGGCGTCGAACACGAACGCGGACACCTCGCTCAGCGTCATCCCGGCCTTCTTATCGTTGGCCCTCGCCCCGACCGCGCGTGTCGTCACGACGGTTCCTCCTCTCCCGTATCCGCGCTGCGACGAACGCCAGCGCGTGCGCCCCCAGCATCGCCAGTGCCTCGATCAGTCTCATTCGCTCCTGCCCTCTCCAGGTCGACCATCGCCGACCCGATCTGTTCGGCGAGCACCCGGTGCGCGTGCTGCCGTGCCGCACCCTTCGCGACGACCGCGGAGCGGAGTTCCCGCCGCCTCCTGTCCCGCAGCCACCGGAGGATTCCTGCGTGCCTGTTCACGAGGTCATCTCCTTCCACTTCTGCGTCGTCCACGCCGTCGACCCCCACACGCGGGTTGCGACGGTAGCGGTGTGCTCGGCGTGGTCGGGCCAGCACTTGTCCGGGCACCGGCGTTTCGCGAGTTCGTGCCGGTAGCACCGGCCCTTCCACTCGGCCCAGTGCGGGTTGTTCGCGGCCAGCTCGGCTGCGACGTTCGCGTCGAGGGCGACGGACGCCATAAGCGAGCACACCCCGGACTCCCCGCCGCTCCCGGCCATGGGAGGGAGGTGTTCGGACCCGTCGTCACCGAACGCGACACCGTGGGCGGCGTAGAGTCCTCGGCGGGTGGTGTACTGGCCGCACCCGGGGCACGCACGGACCTGGTACCAGAAGTCGGACGACTGTTCCCGCAGCTGGGCGACCAGTTCCTCCGGCGGTTCCCGGTACTCGACGGCGTTCTCGATCTTCCGGACGACCGGGTCGCCGTCGACACGGAGCGCGGCGAGAATGTCCTGCTGGCCCGGGACTGCCTCGGTGTTCACAGTGCCTCCAGCTGGTCGGGTCGCGGTGGACGGTAGTCGTCTGGGCCGAGGAGGTGGTAGAACGTGCCGTCCGGGAGGAGTTCCACCCACCCGCCGGGCCACCTCCACACGGGAACCTCCCACGCCTCTCTCGGGTCGGCGCGGTCGATCTTCCACCCGCGTTGCCGAGCCTCCTTAGCGAGGTCGGCGTCGGCCTCCATGCCGGAGTTCGACGCCCAGCACAGGGAGAGCAGGTTCTCGGCACCGCCGAGGGTCTTGGACCCGCCCATGCCTCGGCCTCGCCGATGCTGGATTGAGAGGTTCGACGCGGTCCCGCAGTGTACGCACTTCCCACCGTCTCGGGCGTGGACGATCCGGTGGACCTCAGCGCTCGTCATCCCCACCCGCGGCACCCCCAACCGGCCCGTAGCACTTCCCGAGGGCAATGTTGCTGATCGTCTCCTGGCTCCTGCCGTACCGGGCCGCGACGGACGCCTGAGTCTCGCCGGACGCCAGCAGGCGTCTAATCTCGGCCACCTCGGCAGCCGAAAGCCTCGGGCGGTTCTTAGCGGTGCGCCGCCGATACTCGCGCCTCGGGAACACCGTGTCCGGGTCCAGGATGTGCGCCCAATCGGTTCGAGTCTTGATGCGGCTGATCCGTGACTGGTCGACCCCGAACTCTCGGGCGAGGTCGGCCTGCCGTTCGCCCTGCTGCAGGCGCAGGTCGATTTCGCGGACGGTGTCCTCGGTGAGCCTCGCCTGCGGGTTGTTCTCGCCGACGTTCCGGTCCTCAGACCGGTCAGTGCTTGGCCGGGGCACGGCGCGCCTCCAGACGGTCCCGGGTGCGCGTGTAGGCGCGCTGCGAGAGCTTGTTCGCGATGGACGCGCGCCGGGGGAGGCCGAGCCAGTCCTCGGCCTCCGCGAGTTGCACGGCGCGACGGATCGTGTCCCACTGCTGCGGTGTCGGCTTCACGACTTCTCCAGGGTCAGGGACACCGTCTCGGTGCCGTCGAATTCGACCTGCGTGCCGCCCTCGCCGGTGCGGACGAGCACCGTCATGTGGTGGTGCTCGTCGTGGGAGAGGATCGCGAACGCCGCGAGCACGCCCTCAATCGAGACGCCCTGCTGGGCGTACCGCAGGCGGCGACCGCAGTGGTTGAGGCAGAGTTCGGCGACGGGCACGGTCACCCACGTGTAGGTGGTGTTCTCAACCATTCGAGTCCTCCAGGGCCTCGAAGGCGGGGGTGGACAGCGCGCCGGACCCGATTCGGGCCATGAGGTCGGCGATGCGTCGCTGCTGGTCCTGCTTCCGCTCTAGGGCCTGTCTGGCGTTGGCCACGTCGTCCTTGGCCCTGTCGGTGATCCGGTCGGTGACGACCTCGATTTCCTCCGGTGTCGCCGGGAAGATCGCGACGTTCTCGCCGGACTTCATGACGTACTCCTTGATTCGTTCGCTGGAGGTGTAGCTGTCGTCGAATTCGAGTGCGGTGACGACGGTGGTGTCGCCGTCGGAGAGGATGCCGGTGACGACGCCGAGCTTGAGTTCGGGGCGACCGTACGTTTCGGACAGCCGCTTGTACACGTCGCCCTCGGAGAGCTGGGTGACGCGGACGTGGTTGGCGTTGGCCTTGACGAGCGTTTCGATGTTCACTGCAGGGTTCCTTTTCTGTCGGCTACTAGGCTATGTAGCGGATGGCTGTGATGGTCAAACGGCGACGGCGGGGTTCTCGACGGGCTGGGTCACGGTCAGTCCGTCGCTGTCGCTCGCGCTGACACCGCAGGCGGTGCAGGTTGCGAACGGGTTGTCGGTAAAGTCGACGATCCGGACTCCGGTGGTCTTCGCGAAGCAGTCCTCGCAGTAGTTGGCTTCGTCCATGTCGGTCTCCTACCGTTCGTCGGCCTCGCCTGTCGTTGCCGCGTAGTTATACGTTAACACACAATCACGGGAGGACGTACTCCCGCATCACTTCTCGCGCAGAATTCTGGTCCGTACCCCACGGGGCGATGCACACCACGAACTCGACCACGTCCCGCAACCGCCGGTCATGGCCGAGGTGCAGCATCCACGGTCCCTCCACGTACCGGTGGGAGTCGTCGACGATGATCCCTGACCGTTTGAGCTGGTCGACGACGGGTTTCATGCTGTCGGTGAGGTTCGACGGGTCGTAGGCGTTGCGGTTGCCCTTGATGACGCCCACCCAGATCGTTGCCCGGGGCACCGGGTTCAGGCCCTTCGCGCGCCACCCGACCTGCTGGGCGACGAGTTCCTTGAGCTTCGTCCGCCGCCACCGGTCCGCGTTCCGGTTGGAGTGGACGAGGTGGTCGCGTTGAACGTTGACGATGAAGCACTGGGTCACGCCGCCTCACCGCCCGTCGCCGGGACCGACAGCGGGTTGTCGGGGTCGTCGTAGTACCCCAACCGCACCCACCCGGACCGTTGCCCGTGCAGCCTGGCCCGGGTGCGTTGCCTCGGCGGCGACAGGTGCGGTCCCGACTCGGCGAGCACCGGGTGCGCGTCACGCACCGTGTCACGCAGACTGGCACGCACGGTCGCCCACTCGCCCCGGCGCAGCGACAGGATCGCGTTGCGACTCAGCCCTGTTCGCTTCGCCGTTTCGGTGGAGGTGAACCCCAGGAGCGCGAGGTCGCGGACCCGCCGCACCGTGCCCGTAGCGTCGACCCGCGCCGAGGCGTCCGCGTCGAACCGGACCGCGAGGATTCTCGCCGCGGCGGCCCGAGCAACCCGCTCCGTGCGGGGCCTCCGCCCCTTCGAGCGAAGAATGTCCGAGAGCGACCCCCGGTGCATTCCCGCCGCCTCGGCGACCGCGGTGATCGTCATGCCGCAGCCGATGAGCCGCAGCGCGTGCTCCCGGGCCGGTGCCGCGTCGACGAGGCGTTCGACCCCGTGGTCGACCTCGTACTGCCGACGCTTCCGGTACCGGCGTTGAGCGAGTTTGCACTCGTTGCACCGGCACGTCCGCGCCTGGTAGCAGGTCGCGCACGGCGGGTGATCGTGGGTGTGCTTCACCAGCCCACCGCCCTGTCGGCTGCGGTCCACTCCCGGTAGAGTCTCCGCCGTTCCTTGTCCGTGAGCCGCACGGCCCGGTCGGCGACGGACACCACCCTGAGTGCGGGGGCGGTGACCGTGGGGATCGAGTCCTCCTGCGACGCCCGAACATCGCCGACGGGGTCGACGCTGTAGAGGTCGCCGAGGCCCCACAGGGAGGCGTGGAACTTCGCATAGAGGCGGTTCCCCGTGGCGTAGACCCGGTCGGTCTCCGCGCTGGGTCCGTCGATGCCGTGGTGTGCCTCGCCGTTGGCTCGTGCCTCGCACCAGGGGCACCCGTCGTGGGGGCGTCGTTCGTGTCCGGGTTCGATGAGGTCGCCGGGTCTCAGCCCGGGCACACCGCCGTGGAATAGCCGGTCCGTGGTCACCGGGAACCCCAACCGCCGAATTCGCCCGTTTCCGGCGACAGATCGCTCTCGCCGGACGAGGACGCCGGACTGGTCCCCCAACCGCCGCCGTGGCCCGTTTCCGAACCGTACCGGGTCGAGTCCTGCCCGACGGTCGAGGACCGATCCATGAGGTGGGTGCCAATCTCGTCGACGAGGAGGTGCTGGAACCGCTTCGTCTGGCCCTGGGCGTTCTCGTACTCTCGGGCGCGCATTCGGCCCGTAGCGACGACGAGTGAACCCTGGCTGAGACGGTCGGCAATGGTCTGCGCGAGGCGGCCCCAGGCGACGCACGGGGTGAACACGGTGGGGAGTTTCTGCCACTGGCCGTCCCGGAACTGGGTGGGGTTGGAGGCGATGGTGAACTCGACTTTGGTGGTGCTCTCGCCCTCCCGCATCTCGGGTGGTCCGGTGAGGTGGCCGGTTGCTGTGACGGTGGTTTCGCTCATGCGGTTTCTCGTTTCGGCTCGGGTTCCCTAGTTACGTACGTAACGGTTAGTAGGAACTTAGTTACTTAGTTACTTAGTTACTTATTGTTCAGCGATGGGTTAACGCATGGGTTCCGGGACGGGTTTCGGGATATGTTCCCGGATGGGTTAAATATCGTTCCCCGATGGGTTACCGGATGGGTTACCCGATAGGTTTGTCGATACCATTCCCGATAGGTTCCCGGATGGGTTAACCGATGGGTTGCCGGATGGGTTGTTCACTCGGTCTCCGGGACCGGTTCTGCCTCGGCGTCGGGGAGGACGAACGGCATCTCGCCCTTCGACCGTTCGTTGATCCACGCGAACTCCGGCACCCCGTATGACGCCAGCATGACCTCGGCCACCTGCGTCCGCGACCACCCGGAGAGGTCCGGGAACATGTCCCGCAGGGCGCGGAGTTGCGTGACCACCGCCGACCGAATCTCCCACGAACCCACCTTCGTCAGGTCGTTGGCGAGACCCACCAGCGTGTTCGGGTACTTCACGAGGTTGTCGAATTCGAGGAAGCGGCGCAGGTGGCATTCCCGTGACGCCTCGTCGACCATGAGGAACCCGGCGGACGCCAGTTCCTCCGCAGCTGCGAGGATCATGTCCTCGGTGAGTGCCTGCGCCTGTACCTTCCACAGGTCGGTGTCCCACTTGAACACGGACGGGATGATCTGCGTCCGGGACTGCTGAATCGTGACGTAGAGCCACTGAGCCGACCAGTGCATGTGCGCCCAGTCGAAGTCGTGCGCTAACGCCCTGGGAAGGTAGGTGAACTTGTTTCCGGTCATTTCCTTCTCTCCACGTGAATCTGGTGGCGGTTGCCGTGGCGGTCGAGACGGTAGTAGGTGCCGTCGAAGTCCCGGACTGGGGTCAGCTCCAAGTCCTCGGACCGGTTGACCAGCCACCCGCGGTCGTGCCCGATGCGCGCGAGGGTCAGGTCGCTGGCGATCCGGTAGGTCTCGTCCAACGTCACCGCGATCATGTTCTCGGGCGTGAACGGGCGGACCTGGCACCGTCTGATCGCGCGCAGGTTCTCCGTCGCACCGGAGATGACGCTCGCCCCGTCCCGGGCGATCACCTGCTGCATCGCCTCATAGTCGGATCGCACCGGGTCTCACCGCCTCTCCGGTCGCGGCCCGTCGCCGGGCGAGCACGTCGTAGAGGTCCGTGCATCCATGGTTCCGGGCTGCCGCGTAGATCGAGTTGACCTTCATGCCCATCACGTGGGCGAACTCATCGAGGTCGACGCTCGTGTGCTCGGCGAAGAACCGCATCTCATCGAGCAGGCTCAACGTCGACGGTTTCGGCGGTCTCGGCATCGGGTTCCACCTCCCCCTCAACGGCCTCGGGGGCCTCGATCAGGTTCTTGATTTCGTCCCGGGTGTGCGTGACCTCGAACACGTCGGCGTCCCGGTCGGTGTTGCGACGCACACCACCGTCGGACCAGAGTCCGGCCTGTAGCGAGTACGACTTCGGGGCGGTCTTGAGCGCGCGGATCATCATTGTCTTGTCGGCCATGGCGTTGAAGTTGTCCCGCCACGGGCCAACCACCTCCCCGCCCTTCTTCCGGGCCATGGCGTAGAGGTCGCGGTGGATTTCCATGTCGCGGACGGTCCACGGTCGTTCGACACGGGTGAGGCCGTTGGTGAGCTTCACGACGGCGTACCAGCCGACGACCTCGCCGGGGTCGCGCCAGTTCGGGTCGTGGACGAGCCGGTCGTAGTCCCAGGAGAACCGGAACTCATCGTTCTCGTAGATGCGGATGACCTGCACGTCGCCGAGGAGGTCCGAACGGCGCGCCAGCGTCACCAGCCCCTGGTAGCCGATGACGAGGGTAGCCTCGAACCCGCCCCTCCCACCGTTGCCGTTGCGGTTCCACATGGGGATCAGCCACGCTTCGCCTCCGACGCCGGGCCGCAGGTCGAGCTGGGCGCAGGTGACGAGGCCGCCGAGCACCGAGTTCGGGTCGCACTGCTTGAGCTTCGGCGTCTTGCGGACGAGCTGGATTGCGTCGGCGGTGATGCGGCGCGCGGACTCGTCGTCGGAGGGCATGAGGGCCGCGAACTGGGACTGCATGGACGCGATCCCGGTCTCCGCGTCGTCGCCGTGGTTGACGAGCGGCTGCTGGTGGTCCTGCAGCAGCAGGCTGGACTGTTTCGCCCTGTCGAGGAGGTTGTTTCCCATGGTCAGACTCCTTTGGCCCAGTAGAATCGGGTGTAGGTGGATTCGGTCTTGAAGTCCTCCGGGTCCAGCCCGGCGTCCTTCATGAGGGTGTTGCTGAGACGCCGCTGCGTCACCGACTTGAACGTGCCGAGCTTCCGGTCGCCGACCATCACCTCGGACCCGTCCTGGACGAGCGCACGAACCTGGGCCTCGCAGTCCTCGGCGAGGCGTTTGGCTTCCTTCTCAGCGGACTTGGCCGCGAGGAGCCGCTTCACGAGGGCGAGACCATCCACACCGATATCCACAGGGTTCGACTCGGTCGGGGTCCACCTGTCCTTCGCCCAGTCGAGGGACGCGAACGTCAGCGGAGGTTCGACGTTGCCGACGATGTACTCGGTCCAGAACGTCTCGGCGGCGTCGACCATCGCGGCGATGAACTCGTCGTCGCGTTCGACCCGGCGAACCTCGAATCGCTCCGGGTTTCCGTCGATGAGGGCCGCGACCCACGCGTGCGTGGCCCCGGTGACGAACATTCCGTCCTGCACCTGGATTTCCGCGTGGTCGGCGGTCTGCCCGTCGTCCCAGTGGTGGGCCTGCCACCACGCTGTGGACTTCGCCTCGAACAGGCCGCCGTCGGAGGTCAGGCCGTCGGGGGAGTACCGCATGAACGGTTTCTCGGTGGACTGCAGCATCCCGCACAGGTCCACGTCGATGCCGGTGTCACGGGCGAACTTGTCGCGGATGAACGGTTCCAGGGCCTGCCCGAGACGCATCCGGTCGTGCACCTCCTGCTCGACGCCGTGGACCTTGTCCATCCACAGTGTGTGCAGGTCGGACCACGGGTTGAGGCCGAGGATCGTGGACATGTCGGACGCGCCGAGGCCGCCGCGCCGGACCGTCCGGAACTCGTACTCGTCGGCGTCCGGGGTGAGGATCAGACGGCAGTTGCCGTCCATGTAGGTCGGGAGTGTCGACTCGATTGTCGCGGTCATCGGGTGCCTCCTATGTAGGCTGGTCGGGTGGGCGTTGAAGAATATGAATCGTTGGCGGACCTCATGAACGCGAGGTTGGCGGAGTTGGGCTGGTCGGGTGCGCACGCGGCGCGGGAGGCCGAGAAGCGGGGTATCCCGCTCGCCCGGTCGACGATCAACATGGTTCGTGCGGGACGGCTGAACCTCTCGGCGAGCCGTCTGGGAATGGTCGCCCAGCTACTCAACGTGCCCCGCGACAAGGTGTTCGCGGCGGCGGGTAAGGGGCGGCTGCCGGAGTTCTCTGCGGAGCTGCCGCGCAACGTTGACCTCCTCACTCGGGCCGAACGCGAGGTTGTGCTCTCACTCATCGGGCACTTCCTTGCCGGTCACGCACGCGACGAGGACTCCGCCGAAGGCGAGACCCCACCCGATCACGAATAGGCCGTTCGGGGTTCCACCCGCTGCCGCGACGCACACGGCTCCGAGGAACGCGACGCCGAGGGCGATCCGGTGAAGGTACGATTGGGACTGCTTCCTATCGGCGGCAGGGTCCACGTGGGCGCGTTCTTGGTCGGACGCACCGCCCACGCTGGACCTGTTTTCGTCAGTGGACACCTGCGAACTCCCCTCGTTCTTCGAGCGCGACGAACGCGCCGTTGCCAAGCTCCTCGGCGAGGTCGGGGGTGAGGCACACGGTCCCGTTCGCCCTGGCCGCCTCGGCGAGTTCCGCCTTCGACAGTTCGAGGTAGATTCGACCGTCAGTGCAGAAGTTGATCGCGGCCATGTCACACCTCCACTCCGGACGCGGCGAGCTGGTTCCTCGCCTCGTCCTTGCGACCGCGGAGCTTGATGACGCGGACCCGCAGCACGGCGGCGGCCTCGTGCTCCCCGCTGAGGCACAACTCCTCCCACGCGAGGAGCGCGTGGATGTAGTCGGCGTGCAGGGCGTCGTAGTCAAGGGACAGTTTCGTTTCAGTCATGGGTGCCTCCGTACTTCCGGTCGAACATGGCGAGGGGGTCGAGCGTGCGCCCGTCGGCGTAGGCCACGGCCTCGGTAGCGAGGTGGAACGCGTGCTCGGAGTAGCCGTCGAACTCCTGGCCGCACTCGCAGGTGAGCGTCTGGTGCCCGAACCCGAGGAGCTTCGTGGACTTCACCGCGTGGCTGGCCGTGATGTCGGCGAGTTCGCCGAGGCCGACGTGGGTGCGGTGCCCGGTCGTTGGGGTAGTCATGCCACGTCACCCCCGGCGAACATCGTCGGCTGGGAGAGGCCGAGCTTCTTCGCCAAGTCCTCCGAGTGGAACGAGAACAGGTACATGGTCTGGCGCACCTGCCCGTTGTGGTGCCGGGGCGCGTTGTGCTGCGGGAGCACCTTGAACCACTCGGCGTAGCGGGTGCCCTGCCGGGGCCGCCACTCGTAGACCCTCACCATCCGCCGTTTGGACGCCGACCACCGTTCGCCGATGCACCGGCGGACCGCGACCCCGTTGTCGAGGAGTGCCTGCCGAACCTTCGGCTCCGTCGTGCCCCACGCCGAGGCGAAGAACTCGATGGTCATGACGTCGTCGGTCTCGGCGATGAACCGCTCGTGGTAGGCGATCTTCGGCGCGTCGAGTTCGGCCTGGGCCTTGGCCGCCTGCAACTCGCGCTCGGAGTCGAGCACCATCTGCGCGAGCATGGCTCGGTCGACGAGTTCCGGTCGCGCGAGCGGGTTGTTGAGTTCCTGCCGCATCCGGTAGAACTCGGCCACGACCGCCTTCTTGAACAGGCGGACGCGCTCGGTGTTCCGGAGGTACGTCATGAGGAGCGTGGTCTGCGGTTCGTTGAGGATCGCGACCTCCCGTTTCTGCGTTCCTCCCGCCGTCTCGAAGGGTCGCGTTTCAAACGCGACCGTCCCGAACGTCTCGAAGTCGGCGGCGTATCGCCGCACGAGTTCCAGAACGTTCTTGTGCTGGTTGTCCGTCTGCTCGGCGATGACGAGGCTGGTGGTGACCGGCTCACCGCCCCGAGCCTGTACTAGCTGGGTCATACTGCTTCCCTTCTCCGGGGCGGGGTGGCCTTGAGAGTGATGTGGACCAGGTCATCGAGCGGGTAGTCCGGGAACGTGTTTCGCAGCCGACCGATGAACTCAGGACCGGGCGAACCGTGACCGTTGAGCACGCGGTTCAGGGTGACCACGTGCAGGCCCATGCGTTCCGCGATCTGGGCCTGCGTCGTGAGACCGGCCTCCTTGCAGAGCTTGTCGAACAGGTGCCTGTTCAACTGGAACTCGTATGCCATGCGCTCCTCCTTCCGTAACGTAGGCGTTACACCGAGCGTAACCTGGACGCTACGGTGAAGCAAGCGTCAACGTTACGGGCGTGGCTACTGCACGCTACGGCGGCACCGCAGGCCGGTCCACCTGGGGAAATATCGTCCAGTCGATTGACGATTAGCGCGCGCGTTATATACCCTGAGCCAGTGGGCTGGTATGAGTGGGTGCGGGAGAACTCCGACGGCGCGTCGGTCGTGAGCATCGCCGAGAGCGTCGGCCTCTCACCCATATCCGTTCACCGGTGGCGCGACTCGACCCCGAAGCCGGAGCACGTGAGAACCTTCGCCGACGCCTACGGCCTCCGGAGGGTCGACGCCTTCGTCGCCGCGGGTCTACTCGACGCCGCGGACGTGTCACACGTCCCCGCACCGCCTGCAGGGGTCGCGACGTTCTCCAACCGCGAACTGCTCGACGAGATTGAACGCCGCATGACCGCCCCCGCAGCCGCAACACCACCGCCGCTCCACCTGGCCGCCGACACGAGCACCGACGACGGCGTCGAGGAGGGCAAGCGGTCCCGCACCCGCGGGGAGGAAACACAGGACCACGGCCACGACGACCCCGCATAGGGGCAGGAAGAACCGCGATGGACATTGAAGTCGTCATCACTCGCTTCCCTAACGGCGACGACCGGCTCGGCGCAACCGACGGGCGCACGATCTGGCTCAACGCCGAGCTGTCAGCGAACGGATTCCGGTGCACCTACGAGCACGAGATGGAGCACGTTCGGCGCGGCCACACGTCGTGCCAGTCGGAGGGGGAGGAGCGCAGTGTGCGGCACGCGGTCGCCCGGACGCTCGTGGACGACTCCCGGCTGATCGAGACGTGGCGCGCCTCGCGGTGCATGGCGGAGTGGGCGGACGCGCTCGACGTGACGGAGTCCGTGCTGGAGGACCGGCTGGAGCAGTTGACGGTGCGTGAGCTGCGGTGCATCGCGGTCAGTGTTGTGGACGAGTGGGAGGCGGCGTGAGATAGCGTTCAGCCCCCATACAGCCCCCAGGCGGGTGTGGGTCGGGTGTTGTTCCTGGTCAGCGAGGGTTGAGTTTCGATTCCCCTTAGCTCCACAATTTCAGACGTACTAGAACACCTGACATCGGTGGAAGCCGGTGTTGGTGCGAGGGCGGCGAACGGCTCAGCGAGCTTGATCGTCGCCCTCTCGTCTTCGCTGATCTCGATGCCGTTGGTGAGCGCTTGGTTGGCCAGCCGCTTGCCTTGGTCGTCGGCGCGCGCGTACAGGGTCGCGCAGTCAACGAGCAGGCTGAGCGCGGTGCTGAGGTGCTTGCGTGAGCCCTCGTGCTGGTCGTGTTCGCTGGCGAGGCGGCGGTCGATGTCTGCAAGCCCGGCCCGGATGCGGTCTTGGTGCCGTTTGAGGGTGTCGAGGTCGATGGCGTCGGCGAAGTGTGCGGCGAGCAGCTTGTCGCTCTCGTTCTGGAGCCGCTTGCGGTTCTCGGTCAGGTCGGCCAGTTCCTGGGAGCGGGAGGCGAGCCGTTCATCGAACGCTGTCTCGACCTGAGCGGCGAGGGCGGCGTACTGCTCTTCGGTGATGGAGATGTCTCGGTAGCAGTCCGCGACCAGCTGCTCGGCGATACCGACCGGCACGGCCCGCCGGGTGCAGTTCTTCCGTTTGGAGGCCCGACCGGAGCACACGTAGTAGGCGTAGCGCACGCCTTGCTTGTTGGCGGGGTAGTCCAGTTGCATCCGTGACCCGCACTGGCCGCAGAACAGGGAGCCTTTCAGGTAGTGGTCGTGCGTGCGGCGGCGCTCGGCCGCGATCTTGCGGGAGTCGAGTAGACGTTGGACTTGCTGCCAGGTCTCGACATCGACCAGCGGTTCGTGGGTGCCGGACTGCTCGGCTCCCTTGTAGCGGACGATGCCGATGTAGTACGGGTTGCGCAGCATCGAGAAGAACGTGGAACGGCCCACCGGCCCGGACGGACGCTTCGGCGTGGGTACGGTGGTGAGTCCGCGCGCGGTGGCCTCGGCGAGCAGGCTGACAACGGTGTGCTCACCGGTCGCGTACTGCTCGAATACCCACCTCACCAGCGGGGCGCGCTCGGCGTCGATCTCGACGGTGCGGTACTCGCGGCCCTGCTCGTCACGCTTGCGGACGTTGAGATACCCGACTGGTGCTCGCATCGGGGTTCCGCCGGTCTCGAACTTCTGGTTCAGGCCCTTGCTGACCTCGGATGCGAGGTTTTTGGAGTAGAACTCTGCGATGGAGGACATGATGCCGTGCAGCAGCATCCCCGAGGGCGTCTCGTCGATGTTCTCCGTCGCAGACACCAAGGTCACCCCGGCTTCGACCAGGCGGCGGTGAATCTCCACATCGTCCAGTCGGTTGCGGGCGAGGCGGTCGACCTTGTGGACGATGCAGTATGTGACTTGATGCGTGGCGATGTACTCCAGCATCCGTTGCAGGTCTGGCCGGTCAGCTGAGCGGGCGGACTCTCCGGCGTCCACAAACTCGGCGACGATGCGTGCGCCGAGGTCTTCGGCCTTGCGCGCGTTCGCCTGGCGCTGAGCGGGGATGGAGAACCCCTCGTCACGACCCCCCTTGGTCGCCTGCTCCTTGGTCGAGACACGTTGATACGTCACCGCTGTCAGAAGCGGCGACGTATCCGTGTCGTGTATCGGCATTGTCAGGGTCATGGTGGCCTCCTTGCTCGCCAGACGACGAATGGGCGTGCGTCGTGTTTCCGGTGCTGTGTCGATCACCGATGCGACGCTGCTGCTCATCAAGCTCCTGGGCGTGAAGTCCATCCGCGATGTGCAGAACCAGCGCGATCAGTTGCTTGTTGTCAGGCTTGGAGCGCACCCGAGGCTCGGCCGAGATACGTCGGCCCGTGCTCGTCACCCGGTAGTGCCTCATACCCGCCAGGTGAACTCGCCTGCCCGTTAGCGTCACGGGCGACGCGGCGTTCCTTGCGGCGGGCGGCACGGAGCCGGAGGTAGATGCCGAAGCCGTGAAAGAGGAAGCGGAAGCCCTCGCAGATCCCGATCAGAACGAAGAGGTGGAGCCACTCCGGGCCTCCGTTGTCGATCAGGACGGTGCACCCGTAGGCGAAACCGAAGTAGACGACCCCGGCGAGCACGGCCCACAGACCCCACTTCGGGTCGCGCTGAGTGCGGAACCAGTCGAGCAGGATGGTCGAGGGTATCCAAGGCCGCAGCACCCGGAAAAGGATGACGACTGCGATGAAGATGAGCCAGATCATGGTCAAGTCCTCCCGAAGCGGCGACGCTTCCTATGGGATGGACTTGCCGGGGCGGCTTCCCCGGTTCGTCTGCCACCTGCCTGGGGCCGGTGACGACTAGCTGAACATTGATGTCGCCTACCCCTAGTCTAGCGCCTGCACGCTGCTGTCGGAAGAGCGGTCGTCGTGGGTCGGGTACCTACCCGTATGGCCACGATGGAGCAGCTGGCGTTCGACTTCGATGAGTTCGCCCGCGAGGACGCCCGCGCGCGACTGCCCGAGTGGGCCGGAGCACCGCTGCACTACACCGAGGACTACTACCCACCGAGGCTGCTGGACGAGGCGTTTGAGCACTGGCGGTTCATCAACGGCAGCTTCGGCTCGTTCGCGCGTAGCCATATGTGGCACCGCTTCAGTCATGCCACTGTCGAGTTCGGCGAGCATCGCGCCGAGATGTTCCACGCCGATCTTCGCCCTGAGCCCGACGCGGAGGGGCCGGGCGATCTGCTGAAGAAGATCGTCTGCGGGCCGTGCGCGTGGCAGTCCGACGCCGGCGGCGAGTCAGATGCGGTCGAAGCGTGGCACGATCACGCCGTACCGGGGTGGCGAGACCTCCCCGTGGTTCCCGGCCAGATTCGGGTACGCACCGACAAGGGCCTGTCGAAAGTGGCCCTGCGGTGGATTGAGCAACGCTACCCGCAGCACATGCAGATACCTGGTGCCCCGATCATCACCGAACGCCAGCAGTTCGGCATCCGCCACGTTCCTGCCTACTCACCCTGGGGCGGCTACGACCTGTCCGCTACCGCGCTGGAGCGCCCCGCGCCTCGGCCCGCAGGTCACGCCGTGCGCCGGGAGCCTGCCCAGTTCGAGCCGTCAGTGAGCGCGCCGCGTCGGACCGGGCGCATGCTCGGCGACTGACCGGCACACGAGAGCGGGGCCGAAACTTGGGAGTAGGGCTTCGGCCCCGTAAGCGGTGCGATGCTCAGCTGATCTCGCCGGTCTCGGGGTTGAGGTTGGCGTAGAAGTCGTGTTCGAGTTGGCGGCGGCGCTCGACGTCGGCGATGACGTAGGCCACGAAGTCCTCGTCGCGGTCGGTGATCGGGGTGTCTTCGATCGGTTCGGCCTCGTCCTCGCCGGGCCAGACGGTCTGGCGCGTGGGCCGGTCGCGGTCGAGGCGGGTGCCGCACGCGGCGACCCAATCACGCAGCCGCTGCCTGGCGTCCGCGAAATCCCGGTGCCAGCCGATCGGGGCCGAACCGTTCTGCTGCGGGTCGAACGCGCACAGCCAATGGGTGTGAAGCGCTGAGAGTTCCCAGTGCAGCTCGGGGTGACGGTGCCACATGGGAGGCACCACCGACGACGGCAGCCCGTAGGTCGTGCGAAGCCAGTTCACCCACTGGTTCAGTTCCAACCATGCGGCCTCGGCGTCGTCGGCGGTCAGCAGATTCCAGTTGATCGGGCCGGGCGGTTCATCGAGCATCGGCCCCGCCGCCCCGACCCGGTTTGTGGTGCCGTGGTCGATTTCGGGTTCTGGCTCGTCCTGCTCGGGTACGAAGTCCTCTTCGTCATTCATGGTGTCGGCCCTGTCCTACTGCGACATCACGGCCGGTTCGCGCTGCTGCGCGGGCCGGTCGTCGCGCTCGAACCCCTGGCTGCGGTCGAGGCCCGGGGCCTCACGCTGCGGTGTCTCCTGCTGCGGCGCACGGTCGACGGTGTAGGGCGTCCACATCATGTCGTGGCCGATCTTCGTGGCCACGAACTCTTCACGCTCGTTGCCGTTCTGATCGGTAAACGGCCGCACGTACCCCTGTGCGATGAAGCGGTCGTCCTGCTGGAACTTCTGGCTCGCTTCCTCGGCGGTCTTGCGGAAGAGCACCATGTCGTGGAACGTGGTGCCGGTCTTGACAAACGAATCCTCGCCGTCACGACGGAAGTGATCGACGCCGACGCGCGCGTACAACCGCGCGATCCCGTTCTTGCTGTACGTGAGCCTGGGTTCGGAGTCGATGTATCCGACCAGCGCTTCACGTGGTCGCAGCTTCGCCCGTTCCTGCCTCTGGCCGTCGTGCGGCTCGTTCTGCTCGTCCATCAGCTTGCCTCCTACCTCACGGTGCCCCGCCAGTAGGCGGCGCTGCTTGTGTGTGGCGGCAAGGTGCACGAAGCGGCCCGCGAGCCTTAGAACCCTCGCGCGGGCGTCTCCCGCGCCCACGACTGCGCCGACGAACCAGCTCTGCTGGATACCGGGGTGCGTTCGGGGTTCGGGCGGACACCGAGCGCGGGCCGGTGTGCTCGCACGGTCTCGACGTTCAGCCCATTCGGTGGGTTCCCCGGCGCGGGTTCGGGTTGTGCTGCGTGGTCGATGTCTTCTTGCATCGCGGCCAGCTGGGTCTCGATTCTGGCGAGGTCTTTCTCCGCGTCGGCAAGGGCCTGGGCGTGGCGGAACGGCTGGCCGATGCGCTGCTCGGCATCGTCGCGTTCGGTCTCGGCGCTGGCGAGGTCGCTGCGGGCTTGCTCGAGGAGGGAGGGGATGCCGGATGCGCGGTTCTCGATGCGCTGGATGAGTCCGACGCCGCCGTCGAGGAACGACTGGCGGGTCATGATGAACCCGCTACGCGGCACCCCGTCGAGCCGAATGTTCACCACGGGGTCGGCCCCGAGTGCCGGGCTGGTCGAGACGATCACGTCAAAGCCGCTGATCTGGCCGATGACGCCGTGGTCGCGGGAGGCGTAGCGCGGTGCCCACTTCAGGTCGGAGTCGTGCGCCCAAGTTGCGAGCGCGTGTGCAGCATCGGCCCGGGAGGTGTAGGTGTTGTCGCGTAGCTCGATGCGGAACCTGTCACCGGAAGTGTCGGTCACGCGCGGCAGCACCGCTTCGAGGGCTTCGATGTCGGCTGCGGCACTCCGTGCATGGTCACTGGCGCGGTCGCGGGCGTGGACGAGCATCGACTCGTTGCGGTGATAGGCGCGTTCGAGACGGCGGAGCCGTTGTACTTCGGTATGCACCGTGGAGTGCTCCAGCAGAAGCGGGTTCCCCGAGGAGATGGCCTTGGCTTCGGCGGCGGATAGGGCGGATGAGTCAATCTCCTCGATCTCGCGGGAGTCGAGGTTTCCACGCATGAGCTGCGCGATGAAGGTCGCCTTCCGCTCGACCCCTTGCCACATGTAGGAGTCGAATGACCGTTCGGTGACGAACCGGACGATGCCGATCTCGGGGTTTTGGTTGCCTTGGCGCAGGATGCGGCCCTCGCGCTGGGCGATGTCGCTGGGTCGCCACGGGCAGTCCAGGTGATACAGCGCGACGGCCCGGTTCTGGACGTTGGTGCCGACGCCCATTTTCTGTGTGGAACCCATCAGCACCGCGACGTGCCCGGCACGCGCGGCAGCGAACAACCTGGCTTTGTCCACGTCGGTCTTGGCTTCGTGCATGTACCGGATGGACTCGGGCGGCATCCCGCGCACGACAAGCTGCGCCCGCAGTTCGTCGTAGGCGTTCCACTGGGTTGGGTTCGGGGTGCCGATGTCGGAGAACACCAGCTGCAACGCACCCCGCACGGGCGACTCCTGCCCGGTGATCGGGTCGAGGTAGATGTTGTCTTTCGTCTGCTCCCAGACCCGGTGGATGCTGTCGGCAGCCAGGTCCACCTTGGTCGGCCCAGACGGGTCGGTGGATGCGATCATGCGGATATCGAGGGCGGCCTTGCGCCCATCGGTCGAGATGGTGAGCATGTTGTCTTCGCTGGGCGACACCGCCCGGGCTGCGACCTTCTCGGCACGCTTGCCGAGGGTCTCGATGAACTGCTCCAGCTCGACCGTGGGCTGGATCGCGACCGTCGCCGGTGCCCGCCTACCATCCTCGCGCTCGGCGATCTCGGGGGTGGGCAGTTGCAGATCCTCGGCGGTCTTCACATCCGCGAAGATCGACCAGAGTTTCAGCATCTCGGGCACGTTCTGGAACTTGGCGAACCGCGTCTTCATGCGGAACGTGTTGTTGCCGGTCGGGGCCATCTCCATCTGCGTGACCGTCTGCCCGAACGTCGCCGCCCACGCATCGAACGCGCCGATACCGGCGGCGTCGAGCAAGTCCGGGCGCAGGTACTTCTGCATCACGAACGCCTCGGTCACGCTGTTCGAGATCGGCGTCGCGGTCGCCCCGGTGACCACCCGTTCGCGGCCTTCGGAGCGCAGGTATTCGAGCTTCATGTGCAGATCGGAGGCACGGTTGGAACCCTCGATCGCGGCGTCTTGGATGTTCGAGTCGGTGGCGAGGTTCTTGTACATGTGCATCTCGTCCACGACCACGTAGTCGATGCCGGTGTCCTCGAAGCACACCCCGGCATCTCGGCTGGTGTCGATGCGGGCTTTGACCTTGTTCTCCAGCTGGAGCAGCTTGCGCTGGATGCGTTTGACGCTCATCGCGTTCTCGCCCGTCGCGGTGGCGAGCACTTCCCGCATGTCGTCGACCTGGGCTTGGATGTACGCCTGCTGGGTCTCGGTGCGCAGTGGAATCTTCTCGAACGCGCCCTGCGTCATGAGCACGCCATCCCACTCGTTCGCCGAGGTCCGTGCGACGAACAGGCGGCGCTTGTCGGCGGTGAGGTCTTTGCTGGACGCGGCGAGAATCCGGGCCTGCGGATAGATTTGCAGCCACTCGCGGGAGAACTGTTCCAGCATGTGATTCGGAATTACGAGCACGGGCTTGTCGATCAGCCCCATGCGGCGCATCTCCATCACGCCCATGATCATTTCCGCTGTCTTGCCCGCCCCGACCTCGTGGAACAACCCGGCAGCCGGTTCGGCGATCATGCGGGCGACGGCGGAGCGCTGGTGCGGGCGCGGGGTGAAGTTCTCCGCCAGCCCCGGCAGGCTCAGGTACTCGCCCGCGTCGGTGTAGTCGCGCAAGACGATGGAGTTGAAGCGCCGGTTGTACTCGGCCACGAGCGTGCGGGCACGCTCCGGGTCTTCAAACACCCACTCGGCGAACCGCTCTTGCAGGGCGTCGGCTTTCTCCTGCGCGGCGGTGGTCTCCAGCGGGTTGAGCACGCGGCGCTTCTTGCCGTCGACGTTCTCGATCTCGTCGTAGACGAGCAGGGTCTTCTGCTCCATGATCGCCTGGGCGATATCGGGGGCCGGGCGACGCTCGGTGCCCCACTCGTTGGTGGCCAGCAGCCCTTGGCGTCCTCCCCGCACTTCCCACATGCCTGGCAGCGGGTTCTCCACGTTCACGTCGCGGGTGCGCAGCAGCTCGTTCAAGAACTGCGCGTGCACGTCGGCGCTAATCCACACCGCGCCCATGCGGGCGCTGATCTCTTCTACCCCGAGTGCTTCGGGTACGACCTCGGTGAGCGCGTCGACATTAGCCTGGAACGCCGGGTCGTCGGCGGCGCGCTCGGTGGCGTGCTCCAGCTTCATGCGCACGTCGCCGGAGAGATACGCGGGGGCGTGGATGAGCTCGTCGGTGATCGGGTCGGTGAACACCAGCCCGGTAAGCGAGGCGCGGGCTTCGGTTTCGTCCATGCCGAGCATGTCGGCGATCAGCGGCAGGTCGATCCTGCCGGTGCGGTCGAGGCTGACCGCTATCGCATCGGCCGGGGTGTCAACGCCTTGGGGTTCGGTGCGCGGGGAGACGACGCGGCGTGTCATGATCGCCGCCGGGGTCGCGGTCTGGTCGGTGTCGTCAAACTGCTCCAAGGCGAGCACGAGCGCCCCGAACGGGTCGGAGCGCAGCAGCCGGATCGGGGTCGGCACCGTGCGGGCGTAGGTGTCTTCCCCGGCCTCGTTGGTGCGGCCGGTGCGGCGCAGCGTGTACCGGTTCAGCGGCCCGTACCTGCCAGCATACTTCCGGTAGTCGCGGTACAGGCCCTCGCGCGCCTGGTTGATCTCGTCGGTGTCATCGACGGTCGCGGCCTCCAGTTCGAGCAGCCGGTGCGCGCCGTCGCGCAACCCCAGCAGGGCGCGCAGCTCCGGCCCCGCCGATTTCGGCACGTCCAACGGTTCGACGGAGCCTTGGACGACGGTGCCGAACCCGGTGTCGGTGGCGACGATGCTGCCATCCCACAACTGCGGCGGCGACGGCACACGCGCGGCCTGCCGTGCCTGATACTCCGCCGTGGGCGCAGTGAAGACCCTTCCGGTGCGGCGGGCTGTGAACGTGATCTGGTCGAGCACATCGGCCAGGTCGGCCTCCAGGCGGTCGAGGTCGCCATCGACGGTGAGCGTCGGGGTGCCGTACATGCCCTGCCGGATGCTCAGGGTGCCGAGCACATGCTCGGGGTGGTGATCGAAGTAGGCGTTGATCTTCGCGCGCTGTCCGTCCAGGCTGATCGGGGTGACCGTTTCCCACAGGTCATCTGCCGGGGGTTGCCCGTCCTCGCGGCGGTGCAGGATGAGCAGATCGGTCACCACGTCGGTTCCCGCCGTGCGCCGATGTGCCCCGGCGGGGAGCCTGATCGCGCCCACGAGGTCAGCGAGCATCGCCATCTCGCGGCGCGCGCCGGGGTTCTGCGCGTCCATCGTGTACTGCGACGTGAGCACCGCGACCATCCCGCCGGGCCGGGTGAGCCGCAGGCTCTTGAGGATGAAATGGTTGTGCATCGACAGCCGCGTCGGATTGTGCACCGGGTCGTGCAAGGTCACGTCTGAGAACGGCACGTTCCCGATCGCCGCATCGAACGAGGCTTCGGGCAGCCGGGTGTCGGCGAACGACTCAGTCCGTACCTCGGCGTGCGGATACAGGGCGCGGCTGATCGCCGCGGTCACCGGGTCGAGTTCCACCCCGGTCATGCGCGCGGTCTCGGGGGCCATGCCGAGGAACGTGCCCAGCCCGGAGCCGGGTTCCAGCACCCTGCCGCCGTCGAAGCCGAGCGCGGTCATGGTCCGCCACATCTGCCGCACGATCAACGGGTCGGTGTAGTGCGCGTTGATCGTCGTGCGTGCGGCGGCATCCCACTCGTCCGGGGTCAGCAGGCTCCGCAGCTGCTCACGCTCGGTTGTCCAGTCCTGCCTGGACTCGTCGAACACATCGGGCACCGCGCCCCAGCTCGACCAGCGCGCGAGCGTCTGCTGCTCATCAGCGGTCGCCGGGCGTTCCTGCTCGACCAGCAGCCGGGCGGTTTCGATCGCCGCGATGTTCGCGCGAAAGCGGGCTTTCGCGCCCGAGGGAGCGAGGTCGTCGTGCGTGGCGGGCACGAACCGCCCCACCGTCGCGGCAGGCTCCGAGTCGGTGGCGGTCTCGTCGGCGGTGGAGGTTAGCGGACTTCGCGCAGGAAGCGGATCGTCGCCGCTTCGGCCAGCAGGCTCTGGTGTTCTTCCAGGTACTGCCTCGGGATCTCCGCTTCGACCAGACCCTCCAAGAACCAAGTCGGCACGGCCCAGTCTTTGGCTTTCTGCTCCAGGTCGACCGTCGAGGGCATCAGGTCGGGGGCGTCTTGCATCCGCTCGGCCCAGGTCACCAGATTCTCGTCCGACGGCCGGGTCTGCTCCCACTCCTCGCGGGCCTCGTCCAGCGGCAGGCTCGGGTCGCTGACCCAGGCGAGTTGCTGCATCACGACCTCCTCCGCTATCCGTAGCGCCGTCATCCGGCGTGCCACGTCCTGCAAGTAAGTCTGCTCCGAAGAGGCCGTCTTCGCCAGCACCGACGCCGGTGTTGTCTCGATCTGTCGCGCCAGTTCGCTGATCTGGCCCTGCGCCTCCTGGCCCAGATCGGTGAAGAACCGGGTCGGGTCGTCGAGGTTCTGGAACCGCTGGGGTGCGTGGGTCTTCCAGTGCGCCATCGCCTGCGCTCCGTACTTGTTCATGTGTCGATCCCTCCAGTCCGGTCGCGGTTTCGGCTGCTTCGTTGATCTGCTCGTCGGCGGTCTGCTCGGCCAGCCCCCACAGGTCGAACTCGAGCTGACCGGGCGGCGCTTTCCGGCTCCTGCGGGCCATTGGCCATCACCTCCACGCCTCTGCCGTCGTTGCTGCGACCACCGATCGCAGCTCGCGGCCACGGTTCAGCGGTCGGTGAATGAGGTGCAGCTCAGGGGCCATTCGCGCCTCGTTCCAGCAACGCCTCGATCTCGATCCGATCGGCTTTCAGTCGCTCGCCGTCGTCTCGCTTCGTCCAGGCCCGCAGATCGGTGATGATCGGCGGGGCCGAGCGCAGCAGCGTGACCGCGGTGCCGAACGGGAGGGTGCGGATTCGCTCGGGCGGCATGATCGCGATGCGTCTGACCGAGCGTTGATTGGACCGGGTGCCGTGGTCGCCCAAGGTCACACTGTCGGTGAACTCGTCGCGTTCCCCGATCAGTGAGGAGAGGTCTTGCAGATCACGGCTGTTGGATGCGCCGCCGAGGACGATCTTGGTGATCGCGGCATCCCAGATCGCGTTGGCCTGGTTCTCGCTCCAGCGATCCCGCGCTTGGGCGAGGCTTTGGAGCACGGGCATGGCGGTGATTCCCGTTCCGCCTCCCTCCGACATGAGTGTCGGCAGGCTGGGAAGCGGGCTGAGGTTGGCGATCTCGTCCAAGGCCAGCAGCAGGGGCGGGTCGAGGCGTGCGCCAGGTGAGCGTGCCGCTACGCGGCGGGCTGCCTCGACGAGGTCTTCCACGAACGCCGCCACGAGCGCGGCACTCGCGCCCGCGCCCGCGCCGGTGGCGAGCAGGTAGAGGGTGCCGCGCGAGAGGATGAACTTCTCCGGGTCGAAGTCTTCGCCCGCGCCAGGTGAGACCGCATCGAGCACGCGCGGGTCGGCCAGGGCGCTCAGCGACAGTGACACGCCCTGCCAGATGGAGTCGCGCGTCCTCGGGTCGGCGTCGATCATCGCCTCCAGCGACTCGGCCCAGCCGCCCGCCGCGAGTGGGCTGTTCGTCAAGATCGCCACCGCATCGGCGGCGGCTGTGGGGTCGAGCGTCCACCGGAACAATTCCGACGGTGGCCTGTGGTCGATCGCGGCCGCGTGCAAGAGCGCCTGCAGCGCGGAGCGGGTCTTGCCCTCCCAGAACCCGCCGCCCTCCACGCCGCCCGAACTTAGGCCGGTGGCCGAGGCGAGGCCGGTTGCGCGGATCATCGCCGTCAGCGGGTCTTCGCAGCCCCTGATCGGTGACCAGCGCAGCCCGGCCGGGATGCCCTCGGCCAGGTGCTGCGGGTCGAACACGGCGGTCGGGCCGATGCGTTGGCGCGCGCGCAGGCTCGCGGTGAGGTTGTCCGGGCGGGTCGAGGTGGCGACCACTCCGCCGGGCGCATCCAGGATCGTCGGCACGACGATCTGGAGGGATTTGCCGCTTCGAGGCGGGCCGATGACCAGCAGAGAGTCCTCCACGCTGGCCCACACGTCAAGCCCATGCGAGGTGCCGATCCGATAGCCCACATCGGACGGCGCGGGACGCTCCAGAGAGGGCCGGAGATTCCCTGCCCGAGATAGCAGCGCCTTGGCGGAGGCGGCCTGAGCCACGTCATGTTTCGTTGCCGTGCCGGGAAGTCGATGAGGGTCTTGCGCACTCTTGCGCGACTGGCGGCGCAGGAGTGTCCACGCCCAGGTGATCGCCGCCGCCAGCAGCCCCAGCAGCACGACCGCGACGATCCAATAGGCGACGACACTGAGGCCATCGGCCTCCAGCGCGGTCGCCGGGTCGCCGGGGTTGAACAGCACCCCGACCCCGGCGGCGGGGCCGGCCAGGGGTTGAGCGGTGCCGGTGAGGAACGCCGCGACCGACCCGGCACCGCGCAGCAGCAGCGTGAGCGCGAACACCCCGATCAGTCCGATCATGGCGGCGTTGGTCAGCTCGTCACCGAAGGAGCCGGTCTGCCTGCCCGGTGCCGGGGCACTCATGACAGGCTCCGCACGACGAACGTGCCCGAGACCCTGCCCACGAGCACAACCTCGTCGCCGGGGTCGACGTGGTCACAGGCCAGGTCGATGAGCGCGCGGGCGGTGCCAGTCGGGGCGGCGTCGGTGTGCCTGATGATGTGGCACACCGCAATGTCCTCACCGGGCACGAAACCATCCCCGGTCACTTCCAGCAGCCGGGGCGCATCCGCAGGTTCGGGTTCCGGCGGGGCCGGAGCGGGGGTGTTCTTGCGGGCGGTGGCGGTGATGATGTCGGTGAACGTCGAGCCATCGGCCTCGGTGACCTCGACTCGTGCCGGAATCATCCGCTCGGCGGTGACCTGATCGACAATCCGCGCGAACGAGCCGCGCCGCCATGCGCCCTCGGCGACCGGCGGGGCGAGGGGTTCCCCGTCGACGGTGGCGCTCATCGTGCCGTCGTCGTGCACGGCGAGGCGGATCAGCGGCATCGAGACCGGCGCGGGAGCAGCGGCATGGGCAAGTGGTTTTCTCATGCCGTCAGGTGCGCCTGACGCCTCCCGGCGAGCGGCTAGAGCCTCGGCGCGGGCGGTTCGTTCCTTCGGCGGTGACCGATGCCGAACTGTGCGGCCTGAGTGGTGCGGTTCTGTATGCGCCGCGCCCAGTTCTCGGCCTCGACGAGCACCTGCCAGAAGTCCTCCGCACGCGCTTCGCCGGTGCGCTCGACGCCCCACATGTGCGTGCCGTCCGAGTGGCGCACGCGACGTTCCGCTGTCCACGTCCACGACGTCGGCAGCCGCTCGTCGTCTGACCAGTCGGTGCCGGTGTACTGCTCTTCGATCGCAAACCGTGAGCGGGTGTCGTTCTCCGGGTAGAACACGAAGTGCCCGGCGCCGAACGTCTCGGGATCTTCGTAGAAGAACTGCACCGCGCCCTCGTGCTTCCGAGCGATCCGGTTCAGGCCGTCGTCGAGCGCCGTCATCGTCAGCGTGAGGCGCTCCCGATCAGGTTCGCTCTGGCTCATCGCACGCTCCCGCCCGGAGAGCGCCCCGATGCCCGGGCACTCGTGTCGAAGAGCGCGAGCTCAGCAGGGTGCAACTGCTGTTGGACGACGAAGCTGCGTTCTTTGATGCGCCACAGGCCCTGCCCGACGCCGAGTGAGGGCAGCAGCTTACGCTCGGTGGTCGTCAGGCCGAGGGCCTTGGCGGTGACGCCCAGCTGGTCGGATTCCTGCCGGTAGATCACCCGCGTCTCGGCGTTCGCCAGCAGGCTGTTGGCGAGCGAACGCATGGCGCTGCCGGAGTCACCGACGTTCTCCAGATCGGTCAGCTTGTGGAAGATCAAGGCATTGGCGATGCCGTAGTGCCGGGCGAGCCGCCAGTGCGCGTCCATCCGTCTCAGCAACGACGGCTGAGACATCAGCCGCCACGCCTCGTCATAGATCACCCACCGTTGCCCGCCTGCCGGGTCGAGCAGCGCCGACTCCATCCACGCCGAACAGCACGTCATTAGCGCGCTGATGAGCGTGCTGTTCTCCGTCACCCGCGACAGGTCGAGGCTCATCATCGGCAGCGTCGGGTCGAACTGCACCGTCGAGGGGCCGTCGAACAATCCCGCCAAGTCGCCTGCGACCAAACGCCGCAAGGCGTGGCCGACGATGCGGCCGTCCTCGGTCAGTCGCCCGTCGGCGTCGTCGGACGGGGCGAGGATACGGTCTACGACCATCGGCAGAATCGGCACGGTGTTCTCTCGCACGGTCGCGATCAGCGCCGTGTCGATTGCGGTGTGCTCCAGCGGCGTGAGGCCTCGGTTGAGGACGACCTCGGCCAGCGCGCCGATGAGGTCGCGGCGGCGCGCTGCCACGGTGCTCTCCCACTCCGCATCGGTGAAGTGGGAGGGCCGATACCCCTCGTCCAGAGGGTTGAGCCTGTTGGCCATGCCGTGGCCGAGCGCGATCGCCCTGCCGCCGACCGCTTCAGCGATGACGGTATGTTCCCCTTTCGGGTCACCCGGCACGTACACGCGCCGCCCGAACGGCAGGCTGCGCGTGTAGAGCGACTTGGCCAGTGAGGACTTGCCGGACCCGACGATTCCGGCCAGCACGACGTTCGGCGCGGTGATGACGCCGTTGGCGTACAGCACCCACGGGTCGTAGACGAAGCTCCCGCCCGAGTACAAGTCTTGACCGACGAAGACACCGGACGAGCCGAGGCCGCCCTCGGCGACGAACGGGTACGCGCCGGAGAGGGTGGCGGAGGTGTCTTGATGTCGGGGCAACTGGAAGCGGCCCGGTGTACGCAGCATCGAGGGTCCGGGTTCCCCGGCGGCGGGCAGATACTGGCGTGCGGCGCGCTCGGCCTTGTCCGCTTCGGCGCGGGCCTTGGCCTCGTCTATCCGCTGCTGGCGCTGCTCGCGGTGCAGCTGGTCCGCGGCTTGGCGCCGCTGCTTGCGGTAGCGGCGCCGCTCTTTCGCGGGGGCGACCAGCACCGAGGCGTGCAGCTTCTCCTCGTCGCTGTGGCTCATCGTTCCAGCCCCCGGTCGCGCTTGATGTCCGCGATGCGGTCGGGGGTGAACCAGGACCCATCGCCACGCACGCGGTCGCGGCGCTCATCGAGCGCGCGGCGCGCGGCCTCGACGTTCGCCGCATCCTGTGCGGGCTCCACCCGCTGTGAACCGTCGGCGTTTGCTGTGGCGTTGGCTGGCGGGTTGTAGTCACGGTAGAGGGCGACGTTGCCGAGCGTCCGGTTGTAGGTGAGGGAGTAGCCGGCGGTCTTGGCGTATTTGTCGGTTGTGCTGTCGGGCAGCTCGTCGTAGACGTGCCCGTTTGCCAGCGCGGCATTGTTGGTCTCGTCGCCGTAGTCCAAGCCTCGCAGATACTCGATTGCCGCGTCGGTGCCGTCGCGGTCGATGAAGTCAAGCACCCGGTCGGCTTCCTCGCCCTGCAAGAACACCACGGTCACCCACTGGCGCTCGGACGGCTGCCAGGCGATGCGCCCCAGGTGCCCGGACGCCTGATCCAGGCAGCTCTCGGCGGCGCTGACATGCTGCGCGGCCTGGCGCAGCGCATCGGCAGCGGCCCAGACATCCGCGGCACCGAGGTCGCGGTCACCGTCGTCATGAGCGGCCCGGCCTTGGTAGGTGATACCTGCTCCGGCGAGCTGGATGAACGACTGTTCCAGCAAGCGGGTCGCGGCCAGTAGTTCCCCGACGATGCCGTGGAGCTTGTCGGGGTTGTCGATGCGTCGGCTGGCGTGCGCGAGGCCTCGCAACGCCGCGTTTGCTTCCGCAGCGTCAGCGGTCGGGTCGTTGAACGTGGGCATGTCGGACCTCCAGATGAACAGGTGCAGGTGGCTTCGAGGTGCGCCCGACGGCTCAGACCTTGCGGCACAGCGGCAGCGCGGCGGCGGTGAACGCTTGGGCCTGCTGGCCGACCAGCACGCGGGCCTCACACGAGGCTTGGATGGCGGCCTGCTCGATCGCAGCGACTGCCGCTTCCAGTTCCTCGAGCGAGTCGGCAGACACCGAGATCAGACCCGTGTAGCGGAGCACTCCGTGCCCGGCGGTGAGGTCTGCCTCCTGCTGGAGCACGTCGTGGTATTCAGCGGTTTGCGAAGCGTCTTCGATCTGCCCGATGCGGGCGCGCTGGGCCGCGTCGCTGATGTACTCGGTCTTCTTGCGGCGAATGTCGCGCGCGGCCTGATCGGTGCGCAGCGGGGTACAGATCAGCGAGAACGCACGGTGGATACCACTGGACAGCAACACGGGTGAGAGGAACCCCGGATGCACCATCGAGCGCGGCCACTCCGAAATCCAGACGACGGTGTGATAGGCCGAGTCGCTGCGCAGATGCCCCCACGACTCGGTGACCGCGACTGGCCCGGCGGTGGCGAGGTCGTGTCCGAGGTCGCCGTGGCGTTCCAGCGTCGCGGCGATAGCCGGGTCATACGCCGAGCGCAGGATGACCGCGATCTGCCCGGTGCTGAGCCAGCCCTTGCTCGTCAGGTCTGCCGAGCGCAGCGCTGCCGACAGGGTGCCCATCTCCTGCCGCAGTACGTTCGCCGCGCCCTTGATGCCGCCGCCAGCGGTGCGAATCTGGCGGGCGGCGGCGCGCATGTCCAGGCTCAGGCTGAGCGTGGTCGCGTGACGTTCCCCGGCAGGTCCGGCCCGGTCGATCAGCTCCTGATAGGTCGTCGCCGCCCACGAGCCGTCGGCGGTGCCGTGCGCGGCCCACCACTCGGCCAAGCCCTGCCCGGAGTCCGGCAGGGTGCGTTCCAGCACTTGCAGGGTGGCGATGCGCCCGGAGCGGCACACGGTCGCCAGCACCCGGCCCCACGCGGTCACGCGGCGTTCCTGCTCGCCGGGGTCGAGCAGCACGAACGCGGGATGGGTGATCACGGTGACGACGGTGAGGGTTCCGGCGGTCGGGTCGTGCACCATCCCGGCCCCGGTCTCGGGGTCGGTGTACTCGCGCAGCCGGGCCATGTCGCCGGGCAGCGCGAGCGTTCCCGCAGGGCGCGGGGTGACGATTCTGCGCCGGTAGGCCAGTTGCCCGCCGGTCTTGCGCCACAGCCACCAGCAGGCCACCGGCAGCCACTCGACGAGCGGGCGGCCCGCCACGGGAATCCAGGTGATCGCGGCAGCAAGTACCCAGATCGGGGCGGTGATGAGGAACAGGAGGCCGCCGCCGCCGTAGAACGCGGCCACGAGGCTCGCCCCACCGACGCCGAGGGTAATCAGCTGGCTCAGCGACAGGCCGAGCAGGATGCCGCGTCTGGTGAGGCGTGAGAACTTCACGGGCACCAGTTCGCCGCCACCTGGCTCGTGGGGCGTCTCCGGGCTGGGCATGGCGTGTCACTCCTTCGTCGGCTTGGGCTTCGGCGGCGGCGCGGAACTGGTCGGGGTTTTCGGCAGCGGTTGCGAGGGCGGCGGCGCGTGCGGGGTGACCGGAGCCGACCCCGCTTGCTCGGCACCGCTGGCCGCTTGATCGGCTTGACCGGCCAGCGCCTGGCCCGCTTTCGGCCCGGCGGTGGCGGCGGCTTTGACCACGGCGGCACCCGCCACGACTCCGGCGGCGACCGGCCCTGCCGCCGCCGCGCCTCCACCGGCACCGGCACCTGCGGCTCCGGCGGAGCCGCCTGCACCAGCTGCACCACCACTGCTCGCACCGGCTCCTCCGCCGCCTGCCGAGGACGGGGCAGGCGTGGGGTTGGCTTTGGGGCCTCCACCGGCCCCGCCGCCCCCGTTGCTACCTGCGCTGCTGGACTTGTCGCCGCCTCCCTTGCTGCCCTCGTCGAGCACCTTCTTCGGCTCGCCCCCTTGTGGCTTGCCCGGCGTCGGAATGGGCCGGTTGAGCGCGCTCTTGGCTTCCTGCTCGGTGCCCATCGAGTTGTAGAGGTCGAACCCGATGAACGACAGGAAGCGGTATGTCATGTACGGCGCGAACCCGGCCAGCGCCATCAGCACGACCCCGGCGAGGGGGTCGGCGATACTCGACAAATCGCCGTCGATCGGGGCCGACACCTGGGTCACTGCGACCAGCAGAATCACGACGAGTACGAGCTTGGAGAGGATGAGCGCGACGACGAACATCGCCCACTTGGAGATCCAGCCGCGCGTGGCATCCCAGGAGGCGCCGGAGAACGCGAACGGGGCCAAGACCACCGCGACCAGTAGGAGCGCCTTGCGGACTAGCAGGCTCAGCCAGACGATCGCAGCGGCTGCGATGGCCAAGGCCGCGAGGAAGATGGTCAAGATCGCACCGACACCGGGTGCCCCCACGTTCAGCGCGGTCAATCCGGCGACGAGGATCGCGATCTTGTCGCCCATCGTGGCTGTGGTTTCGCCAGCGGCTTGGATGATGCCGACCGAGAGTTGGTCAACAATCTCTAGCAGTAGGGCCGTGAGGGTGATCACCACGAAGGAGCCGAGGACGCTCTTGGCCAGCCCGAGGGCCGCTCGGGAGAGGGCGGCGGGTTCTCGGCGAATCATGCCCGTGATGAGCTGTAGACAGAAGAACAGCAGCATGACGAACACGGCGATTCCGAAGATCAGGTTGTAGACGCCTAAGTACTCGCCGCTGGTGACGTCGACCATCGTGGTCGTGTCGAAGACCGTCCAGACAGCCTCAAACATCCAGGCGGCTGCCGCGCCCATCGCACTGGCGAGCCAGTCGAATGGTGCCGAGATCAGCGTCGCTGCGGCTTCACCGGCGACGTCGCAGACGGTGGAGATGACGGGGATATCGCACACGCCCATCACGAGCCTCCTAGTGGTTCGGAGTAGATGGGCGGGTCAGACGGCTTGGCCGACGCCCCAGAAGAAGTTGATGAGCGTGACCGACGCGCCACAGACGACGGCGGCACCGCACGAGATCAAGACGCCGATCTTGCCGCGACCGGCCAGATGCGGGTTGGAAGAGTTGGACCCGTAGGCCCAGATGATCGCCGAGACAATCAACGCCAGGACCGACAGGATCAAGCCCACGGTCATGACTGCGCCGACGATGATGCGCAGCTGGTCGATACCCGGCAAGCCACTGGAGTTGGGGTCGATGTCGATCACGGCAGTTCTCCTTTGTGAGAGGACGGATGGTTCTGCCGTCAGGTGCTCTCCGCTGCCACGCACACGAAAGCGCCCGCCCCAGAGAGGGGCGGGCGCTCAGAAGAAGCCGGAGTCGTCAGAGTTGCTGGCCGATGCCAATCAGCCAGTTCATCCACGCGACACCGGCACCGGCAAGGACTGCGCCTCCGAGGGAGACCAGCACTCCGACGCGGCCCTTGGCGGCGGCGGCATAGTTGCCGGTGCTCGATGAGACCGCCCAGATGATCGCCGAGACGATCAGCATCAGCACCGCGATCACGAGCGCGAACATCAGCAGCGCCCCGACGACCTCCCGTAGATCGTCGATACCGGCCAGTCCATCGAAGTCGGGAAATACATCCATGACGCACCCCCGCTACTTCACCGTGACGTGCAGGTGGTCGTAGTGCCCACCCGTCACGTTGTCGGGGTCGTGCATCCCGCCGCCGTTGTAGGAACGCCAGCCCTCGGAGTCGCGCGAGAGCGACCAGATCTTGCCCTGCCAGATCAGGTACTCGACACCGAGAGCTTCGGCGTGGGTCTGCATCCACTCGGTGACCTGCCAGCCGTAGTCGAGTTGCTCGCTGGCCGGATACTGGCCGATCGCGTTGCCGAACGTCAGATCACACGCCCTGCCCAGGGGATGCTCTGACTGCGTGCCGGGCCGGGGCGAGTAGCAGCCCCAGCCCGTGTCGGGGAACTGGGCGAGAGTCTGCTCATACAGGTGCAGCATCCGGGCAGTGATCTGCCCGGTCGACGTCGGGTCATCGACCATCCGGCTCGGGTCGTCGCCGTCGAATGGAGCCGGGTCACCGGCGATACCGTTGGTGCCCGCGCAACCGTGGGGAGGCCCGACTGAGGCTTCGGGGAGGTCGGCGGCGTTGTGCTGGTTCAGCCATGCTGCCGGGTCGATCTGTTCGCCGTTGGTGCCGCCGGGTCGAACCTCGAAGTGCAGATGTGCTCCGGTGCTACGTCCACTCGACCCGACATCGCCGATGTGCTGGCCCGCGCGCACGTGATCTCCGACCGAGACGTGGATGCCGTGCTGCCACATATGCGCGTAGGCGGTGGCGACGGTCTGCCCGCTGATGGTGTGCTCGATGATGATGAGACCGCCGTAACCGCCTGAGAACTCAGCCACAGTCACTGTGCCGTCAGCGGCGGCCAGGATGGGGGTGCCGTCAGCTGCGCCGAGGTCGAGACCGGAGTGATAGGAGGTCTCGCCGGTGAATGGGTCGCTGCGATACCCGAACTCGCTGGTGACGACCCAGGTGCCCTCGGGCAGCGGGAACACCACGCGCGAAGACTCCGTGACTTGTCTAGTCGTCACCAGGTAGGGGCCAGTCGCGGTGGTCGGGCCGCCGGAGCCGGTGAGGGCACTGAGGATGGTGGCCGCGACCGGCTCGTAGTTGTTGTACCTGTCCGGGTGGGCTGAGACCTCGACAGCCTGTGCCGCCTCGCCCTTGCCCATCTGCTGCCAGCCAGGAATGTCGAGCAGGCCACGCGGACTCGGGTAGTTGGGGCCGTCCGGCCCGCCGTAGAACGCCCGCGCTTGATACGTGGAGTCCATGAGGTCGGCGACCGTTCCCCACCCCGACTGCGGGCGCATCTGGAACAGGCCGAGTGAGTCGTGGTCTGAGCCATTGCCATCGTTCGGGTAGTCGGCGCTCTCGGGGTAGGCGGAGGTGTTCGACAGCATCCGCAGGCTGGATTCGGTCAGTGCGGCCATGAGCGCGATCTGGATGCCGTCGCGCCCCACCCCGTCGATGCCGGAACCGATCTCGATGATGGTGGCCGCGTGCGTGAGTTGCTGCCGGTTGAGCGTGATGGTCTCGCCGTTCGCGGTGGTCGCGGTCAACGAGTCGGGGATGTTCCCTACGGTGATGCCGGAGCCGTCGATGGTGCACTCGGCGTTCGCGGAGGGGTTCATCAGCACGCCGATACCCAGCAGGCCCATGAATGGGCCGAGCAGGAGCAGAAGGGCGAGGGCGATGACTGCTTTCTTCATCGTCATGGCCTCCGTCTCAGCGCAGTGGCTGGTCGAGAATCGACAGGCGCAGCAGGTAGCAGGACGGCACGACACCCGCATCGGGCGTGCTGGTCTCGCTTTGGCTGCCGGTCGGCGGGTCGTCGGGCGGGCAGGCGAGGAAGATCGTGAACGCCACCGAGTGCTCGGAGGTCACGGGTTCGTCGTTCCAGATGCCCTCGCGGTGCCGGGTGCCCTCGATCGTGATGGCGGTCGCCCCGACCGGGAGTTGTCCGGGCCGGGCTTGTTCGACCGCTTGTGCCCACTGCTCGGGCACGTAGGCTTCGGTGATGGTCAGGTGCTGGCTCGTGCTGTACTGGCGCAGATCGACCCAGGCGTCACGCGACGGCAGGTAGGAGGCGATGTCAGAGGCCAGGCCCGCCTGCTCGTTCCCGGTCGGGTCGCCCACGTCCAGCAGCACGGCGGTGTAATCCAGCGGCAGGAACCCGCTGGTGGTATCCCAGGTGAACAGCACGTGCGCGGCCTCGCGCGCGAACTCGTCGGGGTCGGTCGACGGGGCGATGTAGGGCAGGCGCGGAGTCGGCCGGGTCGGGTCGGTGGGCGCAGGCGCTGCCGGTGCTTCGGGTCGGGTGCCGTCGTCGTTCGGGCCGGTCACCAGCCCGTAGACGCCGATCGCAGCCAGGACGAGGAACGCGACGCCGGCGCAGACAAAGGAGATCAGTCGGCGGCGGGTGCGGGCGGGATCATCGGGAGTCGTCTTCATGACCCCCAGGTGCGCCGTCCGCGCACCCGACGAGGGTCAGAGCGCCCGGAGGTGCCTGCGCGGATTGCTCAACGCCTGCCGCGCCGTGCGCAGGTCGTCGGCGAACGTGCTGGTGCCGTCAGCGGTCGCCAGGAACGAGGCGATCTGCTCATCGCTGAGTTCGTTCGCCAGCACCTCGGCGTCGTAGTGCGTCCACCAGTCGGCAAGCTCGCTCCAGGTGGCGACGAACGCGCGCACCGGCCACCGTGCAGGCTCGGCCGCGCCCGCGAAGGTGACCGGCGCAGGCTTGGTCTGTGCCGCCTGCGCGCGGGCGACGGCCTCTCGTGCGAGTGCCTCCAGGTCGGTGGTCTCGCTTGCGGTCTCGGTGACGGCGGCGCGGATGCGCTCGAAGCCGGGATGCACCGGGGCACCGGCGTCGATGCGTTCGAGTTCGGCAGCGGCGTCGCCGCGCACCGTGGCGGGCAGGTCGGGGTCGTCGGTGACTTGCCGCAGGTAGTCGATCTTGTCGAGCGTCTTGTACGACGCGCCGCCGGGAATCATCGCGGCGGCTTGCTCGCTGGCACGGCCCACAGGTTCGGACGGTGCGGGAAACTTTCCCGCACCGTCCTTTCCGGGCTGGTTCTCCGCGCTGAACCGTGTCGCGGCCTGCCTGCGCGCGGCATCCTCGGCCATGAGGGTCTTCAGCTCGCGGTAGAGCGCAGCCGCCTCGACCGGGGTGAGGTCTTTGTGGAGCATGTTGTCGTCTTGCTCGGCCAGCAGGTGACCGAGCCTGCCCGAGATGCCCGAGCGCACCCACACGCTCACCGTGCGCCAGCCGAGCATCTTGATTGCGGCCAGCCGCCTCGCACCGCACACCAGCACCCCGTCGATGGTGACCGTCAGCGGTTGCAGGAGGCCGTCGCGGGCGATGGACTCGGCCAACGCGGTCAGGTCACCCAAGTCAGTGCGGTGACGGTTGCCGACGACGATGGACTCGACGGTGCGGTTGAGTTCGATGTGCCCGGTATGCCTGCTCATGACCGGCCCCCACGTTTTGGGGCCGCGAGCGAGATCATCAGCACGAGATCGTCGTCGCGCAGCAGCGCGCGCAGGCTCTCGCCGATCAGCAGCCTGAGCAAGATGCCGCGCCCGGCAGCGGTCGCGGCGTAGGCCGGGCTGGGGTGCCCGAGCAGTGCCTTCAGCAGCGCTGTCCACGCGGTGCTGTTCACGTCGAGCAGGGCGCGGGCGTGCTTGTCGCGGCGCAGCGCTTCATAGGCGCTCTGGCGGCTGCCCGCCCGGGCAAGCGCCTGGCAGATGTGCTCGACCCCGGCGCGGGCGACATGCGGGGGCCAGCCCAGCAGCGTGAACAGTGCGATGGCGTCTTCGACCGCCGAGTCTGTCGAGCAGCACGCCGTCGTGCTTGCCGGTTCGTCCGTGCCAGTCGGGTCTGGGTCGGTAACGTGGAACGCCGTGTGGTAGTCCGTGAGCGGGTTCTCTCGATCTGACAGCCGCTCGGCGTCGTGGAACGCGGAGATGTGCGGACGCCGGGCTTGATGCACCGAACAGAGCAGGCCCTGCCCGCGTTCCTCGGCGATGCAGGTGATGCGAACCGCGTGGGTCACCACGCCCCACGGATCGTTCGCGGTGCGGGCGGCCTTGGTGCGCATCACATCGAACGCGGCACTGGCTGCCTCCCACGGGTCGAGGCCGTGCTTGCGGGCCAGCGCCCCGTACTTGTCGGCGGCGTAGGCCATCAGGTCGGCGGCCACCGGATCGCACTGCCAAGCGCCAGGGCCGCCCTCGTGCAGTCGGTTCAGCAGGGCACGCAAGCCCTCGCTGCGAGTGAAATCCTCCGGTACGTGCTCGGTTGTGCGAGTTGTCATGGTAGGCACCTCCTGCCAGCCAGGTGCGCTCCCATGCCCAACAGGTCGGGGGCGGTCGGGCGTTCGCTGTCGAATCATCGCTACTCACCACTTCACGACTTCCCGACCGCGGCCCTCGTCGGCGCGTGGTGCCGGGCACCGTGCCCGAACGCCGTCAGCGGCGACAGCCGCCTGGCCCGGTCGCTGAGGTTCCGCAGCCCGGCCACGAGTGGTTCGCGGGCCTTGCGTGACATCTCGACTTCCATGTCGATGCCCCGCCCGGCCAGCGACGCCGTGTTACGGGCGATGAGATCGGTGGGCCGCACCCACTCGATACCGCGCGCCCGGTGTTCCTCGAGTTTCTGCTCGACCTCTGCCGCCTCAGCTGCACCGGTCATCTCGTCAGTCGCGGGGGTCTCGACCGTGGTGTCCTTGCGCTTGGTCACGTCGGCAGCGGCGACCGCCTCGGGCACCTGCCGAACCTCGCTGCGGTCTTCCGGCATCTCCGGTTCAGGCACATCCTCGACGTGCCAGTCGTCGTAGGCATGCGCCTGCTCGCGCGGGTCGATGTTCATGGTGTTGTCTCCATCTCTGTTGTGGTTTCCGGCTCCTTGACCGGCGGGGTAAACCAGCGGCCCACCGTCGAGGCATGGACGCCGAGCTCGTCGGCGATGGCCTTGTTCGACCAGCCGGCCTCCCGCAGCCGAGTGGCACGCTCACGCCGCCCCAGCACCAGCTCGGCCTCCGGGTCTGCTTCGGACTCGATCGCGGCCATGGGTTCGGTCGCGGCGGATAGCTCGGGCGGTGCCTGCGCCGTGCTCGGTGGCGCGGTGGTCGAGCGTGTGAGGACGACGGTGAGGTGCGTGCTGGCGAGCAGTACCAGCGGCGGCACGGCCGCGACCGTTGCGGCGAGCATGGCGGGCACGCTGGCGTCGGCGGCGACGATCGCGTGCAGCGCGTTTGCAGCAACCGACACGAGTGCTCCGCAGATCAGCAACGCCCACGGATACCAGGCACCCCGGCGACCATCGAGTGCGACAACCGCGATGGTGGAGACTACGATCAGGCCGTCCACGAGCAAGGGCCAGATCCACGCCTGCCCCGGCGCGATACCCGACCGGGCCGCGAGATCGGCCAGCGCCATGAACGAGAGCCAGAACGCGCCGATACCGATCAGCACGGTGCCGGTCGCGGCGGTCACCACCGCCCAACCCCATGCCGGTTGCCGCACGCTCATCACAGCCTCCGACCACTCACCGAGACAGGCGGCTCGGTGTGGGCGAACCCGGAACCCGTCTGACGTACCGGGGCGCGACGGCGCGGCCCGTAGGTGCTGACGTGGCGATACGCCGAGCCGACTGTCCGGGTGATCTCGTGCTCTCCCAGCCCGGACTGGCCCGCTGCTGGGCCGAGCGCGTTGAGCGCGTCGCGGGGTGAGTGTCCGTGCTCAGCCATGCGGCACGCGGCCTTGAACAACCCGAGGTTGCGTTCGCCCTCGGGTTTGCGAGCTACCTGCGAGGCGAGCCGGGCAACGTCCAGCGGCCAGCCGCCCGGCGGTTCCGGCGCGGGCGCGTATTTCGGGCGCGGGTCGAGGAAGTCACGCAACTGCTGCGCGTCTAGTAGCGCGACAGGGCGCGTCGCCATGCTCTCGACCCGATACGGCACCCGGCGACCGTCGATGGGGCGCTGCGAGGGCGGCACGATGATGTAGCCGCCGTCGCCCCGAAAGTCGATACCCGCCCGGCCCGCCTGCCACGATCGCTGCTCACGTTCGGCGTCCGTTGGGTAGTACAGATGCCTGCCGCCGGTCGGCGTGGTAACGACCGCCAACGGCTCCGGCAGCAGCCCGGCGCGTGTAGCGCGTCTGAATGCGGGATACCCGTTGACCTTGTGTACATCGACGTCGACGACGACGACACCCGAGGCTGCGCCAGTCGGGATGGCGAGATTCGCATGAGGCCGATGCCGCCACCACGCCTCCACCTGTCTCACATCGTTGGTTGCCTCGTGGAAACCTCGATCGGGAATCGGGCGCTTCCCGCCGGGCGCGCACGGGAACACCGGCACGCCGTGTCGGGCTAGCTCGTGCGCGACCAGCGGTAGCGGCACGTCCCCGCCGAGCCGGGAGAAGACCGCAGCGACCGATGAGGCCCGCCGCTCGATCAGATCGTGCGCCCCGCGAGCGTCGCCTACCTTCACCATCGCCAGACCTCCCTCCCATCCGGAGACCACCCCTCGCTGGGTGGCCCTACGACCGTGAGGTGCGTCGGGAGGATCAGGAAGACGAGACGGACAAGGAATCGAGACTGTGACCGTCAGGCATCTTGAAGAACCCGACGTGTCTATTCCGGACTACCTACGTCGAGGCAGACTGTCCAGCAGTTGTCACGACTGCGGTACACATCGCGCATGACGGGGCACGAATGACGCATCACGCCACGCTGCGCGGAGGTGCGTCGGCTGGAGCTGCCCGCAGGACGTCCCTAGGTCGCGGCCGGGTGAGGTGTCTCCCGAAACTCGGATGGGGATACGCCGAATCGACGTCGGAATCGAGCGGAGGCGATGCGAGAATCCACCCACCCCACTTGCCGGGCGGCCGCGCTTATAGGCACATCTGTTTCTTCGATTAAGCGTGTGAACTCCGTTAATCGAATCTCAGCAAGAAACCGCATCGGAGGCGCGCCGGCGTGTGCCGTAAAGAGACGCGTGAGATGGGTGCGCGACACAGCGACCTCGTTTGCCAGAGAGTTCACAGTCCAAGGTTCCGCCAGTCGAGCGCGCAGAAGGTCAATCGCTTTGGTGACATGGCCAGCTGAGGGTGGCCGGGTCAGCCGTCCAGCGATCGGCCGCCACAACGGGCGAATGGGTTGCGGTGACATGCTAGCGTCCAGGAAGACAGGAAGAACACCGGAAACCCAGCGAGCGAACAGCTCAATGGTGTGGATCGCAGCTACTTCTGGCGCATGGGTACCATCATTCAGGATGCTCATCTGACGCCACAGCGGCTCGACCTTGCGTAGGGCGGCAGTCCCCGGAGTCAACACTATTGCCGTACCATCCCATTCGCAGGGGTGCAGCCCACTGTGAACACGTTCGCGATGAGGAAGAAACCAAGACATCTGCATGCGAAGAAACTGCTCATCTGCATAGATCGACCAGATGCGCACCCGGCCTTGTGGCTTGATCCGGCACCATCTGTCTGCCCCTAGGGCGATCGACATCCCGGCCCTCAGCATATAGTCGCCGTTGGCAGTCTCGATCCGAGTACTGCCTTCCATCACATTCATGATCTGCGCATGGCGAAAGAGCGCTCGACTCGACGCGAGCGTCCGGACAAGTTCGAGAGCCGTCATCCCTCCGGGAACATCTCGGTTCTCTGCTAGCGAGTGCGACCAATCCGCGCCGTTGTCGAGTTCGAGATGGAGTCTCCTCACAGCCTCGCGCGCGCCTATGGCTTACCTCCACGATCAGGAGCAACACGCGAATCGGCGTGAGGTCCGCGTGCACCACTTCCGAAGCGTGCGACGTGACGAGAACTCAGCTCCGAGAGTCTGAGTTCTCGAAAGGAACTGTCAGTCGTCTGAGCCCGCAGTCTCATGTGAGTGGCTCAGAAGAGGTCAGTGGCGTATCGCCCGGTCTGGCTGAGTTCGGTGAGCCAGTTGGGTCCGTGGACGTCCTGGCCGATCCGGGTCAGGGTCTCCTCGACCGCTGGCCCCATGCCGGTGACGTCACCGCACACATACACGTGCGCGCCCTGCTCGATGAGGTCGAGGATGCTGTCTCGTTCGGCCCAGAGCCGGTGCTGGACGTAGCGGACCTCGCCGTCGGGCTTGCGTGAGTATGCCCGGTGCACGCGCAGCGTCCCGGCAGCCTCGTAGGTGGCGAACTCTTCGGCGTAGAGGTCGTCCCAGTCGGGGTGCTGGCAGCCGAAGAACAGCACCGTCTCACCCGCCGGTTCGCCGCCGGTGGCGCGAGCATGACGAGCGTTGATGAAGCCGCGGAACGGGGCGATGCCGGAGCCAGCGGCGATCATGATCGCCGGGATCGAGTTCTGGGCTGGGGGCCGGAAGTGCTCGGTCGGCGAAGCGAGGGTGACGGTGAGCCGGTCGCCGGGCTGGACGCGCTGAAGGTAGCTGGAGGCCGCGCCTCGGTAGGTGCCCGTCCCCGAGAGTGCGGGGCCCTCGATGACTGAGACGGTCAGTGCTACTTCGGTCTGGGTTTCGGCGGCGGAGCTGATCGAGTACTGCCGTGCCCTGGGGGCGGGGAGTCGTTCGATCACCCAGGCCAGGTCGACCTCGCAGGAGGCGAACATCTCCAGCAGGTCCAGCAGTGAGAACCGGCGCTGCCTGATGGTGTCCGCCTGTTCAGGGGAGGCCAGCTTTTCGAGTTCTGCGCGCTCGGGAGGGCAGCGTGTCGTCTCGGCGAGCGAGGCGAGTACCCCCTGCGTGGCTGGGGCGGTCAGGTCGACGTGGCGGGTCAGCAGGTCATCGACCCGCACCGGCACTCCGACGGGGATGCGTCCGCTGGGGGCGTCGGAGTCGATGGTCACCAACTCGTCGCCTGGCAGTGCCAGGCGGGTGAGCATGCGGGTGACGAGTTCGGGGTGGTTCTGCGGCAGCACCGAGAGGTAGTCGCCGGTGCGATACGTCATGCCCTCGGGCAGGCGGAGTTCGAGGTGCCGCTTGGAGCGGGGCGAGTCGCCGCGGACTAGCTCGCGGTTCTCCAGCACGATCGCGGTGGCCTCCTCACGATGGGCGGCGGGCTGGCTGGTGGAGGCGATCCGGTAGCGGGGGCCTGTCGGGGCGGTGTCCTCGATCTGGTAGTGCTCGGACAGTTCGGGCCACAACGGCTGGTACCAGCGTTCCCAGTCGCCGAAGAAGTCGGTGCGGGCATCGGTGGCACCGCGTTCACGAATCCTCGTGGCCCCGGCAGCAGTCATGGCGTCGTCGATGAGGGTGGGGACGCGCTGGTAGGTGGCGGCCCAGTCCAGGCTCCCGCAGCCCAGCACCAGGTATTCAACACCGCTCAGGTCCGGGCCGGTGGTGGTGAGCCAGTCGACGAAGCGCTTCGCATTGTCGGGTGGGGTGCCGTTGTAGGAGGAGGTCACGATGACGACCGGCCCGGCCGTGGGCAGGTCCGCGGTGGCCTCATCGAGGGAGGCCACTCGGGTGTGCCAGCCACGGGCGGCCCCATCGCCGGCGATGGTGCGGGCCAAGCCCTCACTGCTGCCCCCGTTGGAGCCGTAAAGCACCAGCATCGGCGTGCCGTGCGCATCCGCCGGTGGTGTCGCGGCGGCGGACGCCTTCCGAGCAGGAGCAGGAGCAGGGGCGGACGCGGGTGCTGTGGCGTCGGTGCGGAGCTGGGTGTGGCTGAGGCGGTTGGCGGCGTGGATGGTGAGGTTCTTGGGCTTGATCGTCAGCGACTCGGCGATCTTCAGCTCATACCCGGGGTCGGTCAGGGCGATGTCGAAGCGCTGGAGCATCATCGCCAGCACCAAGGTGGCCTCCTGCAACGCGAAGGGACGACCGATGCAGGCCCGTGCGCCGTGGCCGAACGGCATCCACGCATACTCGGGGATCTCATCCATCCGTTCCGGGGAGAACCGGTCCGGGTCGAACCGCGTCGGCTCGGGCCACACGGCCGGATCGGTGTGCAGGGTCGGGAGCATCACCATCACGCTCTCTCCGGCGGCGATGTCGTATCCGCCCAGCGTGGTGTCCTCACTCGGGGACAGCGCGAACGCCGGAGCGGTGGGATGCAGCCGCAGGGTCTCACGCAGAACCTGCCCGATGTAGCCCAACTTGGCCAGGTCAGCGAACTCCGGGGTCCGATCACCCAAGACCTCATCAACCACCTCGCGGGCCTTCGCGAGCACATCGGGGTGGGTCAGCAGCTTGTGGGTCGCGAAGGACAACAGCCCGGAGGTGGTCTCATGCCCGGCGATGAGGAAGGTCGCGAGCTGATACTGGACGTTCTCCTCCGACAGCTTCTCCCCGGTGAGCGGGTCCGCAGCCGACAGCATCCGCTCCAGCAGGTCATCAGGCCGCTGATCGACAGGCCTACCGGCGCGGGCCGTGACGATGTCCTGGGTGATCTGCCGCATGGTGGCGATGTCCTCGCGGTAGCGGCGGTTGGTGCCGACCATGAACGGCTGCACCCCCGGTAGGCGCTCGCTGCGCAGCCCCGCCTCGGTCAGCGCGCCCACCATCGCACCGACGAAAGGGTGATGGTTCTCGGAGTAGAACGAGTTGAACCGCACATCGAACGCACACAGCGCGATCGTGTCCAGCGTCAGCCGGGTCATGTCCTCGGCGACGTCGATCTCCACGTCTGGCCCGAAGCGCTCCCAGCGGACCATCATCTGCTCGGCGATGTCGAGCATCTGGCCAAAGTAGTCCTTCATCGCCATCGTCCCGAACGCCGGCATCAACAACCGGTGCGCCTTCCCCCAGTTCGGCTCCTCGTTGTACGCGGTGAACAGCCCGTCACCACCGAAGTCGCGCACCTGATCGATCGCGTCATGGACCTTCTTCGACCACAACGGACTGGAGCACATCTCCGCCACCAGCGCGTGTTCCGAGGCGAAGATCTGCCGCGTGCCCAGCACATCAAGGGCGAACATGCCGCCGTACTTGGCGTGATAGTCCTCAGCGAACTCGATTGAGGTCTCCTGCGAAGCGCCCAGCACCTCGAACAGGTTCCCCACCACCGGCAGGGCGGCAGGGCCGGGGATACGAGGGGTGCCGGTGGCGTTGGGAGGAGTCATCGAAAGGGCCCTCCTGTTCACGATCTATCGGGTCGAACCGTCCATCGCCCCTGGTGGCTGGCTGTGAGCGGGCGCACCCGGTCAGAGGTCGGAGTGCGGCCTGAAGCCCGGCCATGAGTTCGGGCACCGCGTGACGTCTCCCAACACACTAACTTGGCCACTCGCCTAGGTCAACTGGCCACGTCGTGTGCCCAAGGCGTATGATGGGGCTATGGACGATCGAGGAGAGGCGCGTACGCCGCGCAATCAGATCAGCGCTGGCGAGCGTCGAGAGCAGTTGGTGGCCGCCGCGCTGCGGGTGATGAGGCGCGACGGGATCGCTGCGGCGAGCACCCGTGCGATCTGCGCTGAGGCGGGGATGCCGCACGGGGCGTTTCACTACTGCTTCCACTCCAAGAAGGAGCTGTACGCAGCCCTGCTGGCCAGTGACATCGAGATCGACCTGGGGGCCGCCTGGCCGCATATTTCACCCGATGCAAGCCCGTTTGAGAACATCCGCACCTTGCTGCTGGCGTTCTGGTCACAGATCGAGACCGACCCCGACGCGCAGTTGGTCCTGTTCGACCTGGGCAGCTTCGCGCTGCGCGACCCCGAACTCCAGGAGCTGCCACAGCACGAGCACGCCGCCTCCCTGGAGAAAGCCACCGGCTACATCACCCGCCTGGCGGACGAGGCGCGTCTGGACTTCGCCCAGGACGAGCGAGTGCTCGCCGAACTCGTCCTCGACACACTTAACGGAGTCGCCTGGTCCTGGCTGGCCCACCGAGACAACGACCTCGCCCGCCAGAGCCTGGAACGGTTCGCGAGCCTGGCGGCATCGTTCGCACGCACCAGCAGCGAACACACCAGCTAGCGCCACGCGGCACCTCGCCGCACATCACACCAGCAGTCCTGTACGGGCTGCGCACTACCACCAGAACTGTACCGGCACGACGGTTTAGTTTGAGGAAGATACTGAGGAGACTGAACATGAATGAACTGATGACGCCAGCCAGGCGATGGGCCTCGCTGGCTGTGCTGGTGGGAGCGGTGCTGCTGCTGGCCATTGACGCCACGGTGCTGTATCTGGCGGTGCCGTCGCTGACCGCCGACCTGTCCCCGACGGCCTCGCAGGTGCTGTGGATCGGGGACATCTACTCCCTGGCCCTGGCGGGGCTGCTGGTCACGATGGGGAACCTGGCCGACCGGATTGGGCGCAAGAAGCTGCTGCTGATCGGAGCCGCAGCGTTCGGACTCGCCTCCATCCTGGCCGCCTTCGCGCCGACCGCGGAAGTCCTCATCGCCGCACGCCTGCTGCTGGGTGTGGCCGGAGCGACGATCATGCCCTCGACGCTGTCGCTGATCCGCAACATCTTCACCGATCCGATTGAGCGCACCCGTGCGATCGCGATCTGGTCGGCAGCGGCCGCCAGCGGCATCGCACTTGGCCCTCTGGTAGGCGGGGCACTGCTGGAGAACTTCTGGTGGGGCTCGGTGTTCCTGATCAACCTGCCCGTCATGGCACTGGTCATCGGCCTGGGCGCGTGGTTGCTGCCGGAGTCCCGCAACCCCAACCCCGGCCGGTTCGACCTGATCTCCAGCGGCCTGTCGATGCTGGCGATCATCCCGTTCGTGTACACGATCAAGCAGGTCACCGGCGGCAAGTTCGACCTCCTCACCGCAGCGGCGATCATCGCGAGCGTGGTCGGCGGCATCCTGTTCGTGCGCCGTCAGCGCAAGACCGCCTCTCCGATGATCGACGTGGACCTGTTCCGCGTGCCTGCCTTCAGCGGCGCGGTGCTGGTCAACTTCATCTCGGTGTTCGCCCTCAGCGGTGTGCTGTTCTTCTTCTCCCAGTACCTCCAGCTCGCCCGCGGCCTCAGCCCGCTCCAGGCCGGACTCGCGCAGCTACCCGCCGCCCTCTCGGCGATGGCCGCTGTGGCAGTGGTCGGGTTCCTCCTCACCCGTCTCGGTCGCGGCCGGGCGATCGGGGTGGCTCTGATCACCGGCGCGGTCGGGCTTGGGCTGCTGGCCGCATTGGAGAGCAGCGAGCAGTTGGCCTGGGTGCTGCTGGCCGTGGTCCCACTCGGGCTGGGCATCGGTGTCGCCGAGACCCTGTCGGTGGATGCGGTGGTCTCCGCCGTCAAGCCAGCCAAGGCCGGAGCCGCGGCCTCGGTCGCCGAGACCGCCTACGAGCTCGGCGTGGCCCTGGGCATCGCGATCCTCGGCTCGCTGATGAGCGTGTTCTACCGCGGAGGCCTCGACCTGCCGACAGGTGTTCCCGGCGAGGTAGCGGCCCGGGTCGAGGACTCACTCGCCTCGGCGACCGCGGTCCTCGAGCCCGGAAGCCCGGTCCTGGAAGCCGCGCAGCACGCGTTCGTCTCGGCAATGCAGTCCACCACCCTGATCGCCGGGGGAGTGATGGTCCTCGCCGCGATCGTGGCCTTCACCCTCATCCCGAACAACAAGGACGCCGTCACCGCCGACCACTGAAAACCTGACCACAACTGAAATCCTTGAACCGAACCCACGAGAAAGGAGACGCATCATGGCACGGACCGCCGGACGCAGCGCAGACGAGACCAGACAACTCATCCTGACCTCGGCCGCACGCCTGATCGGCCGGCACGGCACCACGGTGCCCGTGACCGACATCGCCGAGGCCGCCGGGGTCTCCAAAGGCGGCCTGCTCTACCACTTCCCGAACAAGGAAACACTGCTGAACGGGGTGGCCACCAACCTGATGACCCAGTTCCGCAGCCACGTCGAGCAGGCCGCGACCGCCGAGCCCGAAGGGGTCCCGGGCAGACTCACCCGCGCCTACATCCGCGTCAGCTTCGCTCACGCCGGGGACCCCAGCGGGCTACGCGACTACATCGCCCTAGCCGCTCACCTGATGTTCGAGCCCGCCCTAGAAGAACTCGCCCAAGCAGACGCCGCGCAGTGGCGCAGCGCGCTCTTCGAAGACGGCCTCGACCCCGCGATCGCTCGCATGGTCATCGCCGCCACCGACGGGTCCAACAGCGCCCCGCTGTGGGGAGCCGTCCTGACCGAGCCCGACCGCACCGCCCTCGAAGCCGACCTGATCGCCCTCACGCAACGTGACGACTCATCCGGCTGACCCACACCATTCACGGAAAGGAAAACCACGCCATGACCAACATCGTCTACCGCCCCTACCAGCCGCAAGACGCCGAGGACATCAAGAAGATCATCAACGAAGCCTTCTACATCCACCGCTACGTCACCGGCCGCCTGGTCCTTGACAGTGCGCTGGAGATCTACCTGCGCGAGCGCCTCCTGGCCAGCACCTGGACCCGCGTCGCGGTCCAGGACGAACGTGTCGTCGGCATCATCATGGGCCAAGTCGACGGGCAGCCACGCCTCGGCGGCCGATTCACCAACCGACTCCTGACCCTGGCGCACACGCTCCGCGCCGGCATCCTCGGCCTGCCCCAGTGGAAGTCGATGCGCCAATACTTCGCCTTCGACCGCGTATACGGTGAGCTGCGCAAGAAAACCCCGAGCCCGCTGACCGACGAACTGACGCTCTTCGCCGTGGACTCCAGCACCCGCGGACTCGGCATCGGCAAGACCCTCTACCGCGACTACCTCGACCACCTCCGCAGCCTCGGACGCAGCGACTTCTACCTCTACACCGACTCCCTGTGCACCTTCCAGTTCTACGAGAAGCAGGGCATGACCCGCACCGCCTCCGAAGACATGAACCTCGTCCTCGACGGCAAACCTGAAGCCCTAGGCGTCTACCTGTACTCGGGCACCGCCACCTAAGACCACGACACGAGCACCGGGCTCCAGGACTTCAAGCCCGGAACCCTCGATGGGACAATGGGTCGCATCGGCCCGTTCCCGCCTACGGCACGCGATCGTCGCCGAACACCGGCAGACCGACCACGCCACCCGACACGAAAGCAGGAGCCGATGGCACGTACACGTTCCCGCGGAGGGTTCTGGGTCGGCGCGGTCGCAGAAATCTGCATCATCGTCGCCAGCCTCGTTTACGTGGTCTCCAGCGAACTCTGGGCGCTGATCGCTTGGGAAGCACTCGCGACCGGTTACCTCGCTATCGGGTTCACCCTCGCCTGGAGCGGCAAACGCCCCTCCCGAGTCTCCCGCGGCGACGTCCGCGCCGTCGCACGATGGTCGTGGGTTCTTCCCCTCATCTCCAGTTTCGCCGGCGTCAACTCCGCCGTGCTCGCCCTGATCGCCCGCGGCGACGGCATCCACAACGACGCCCTGCTCGGCGTCGCCGCATCCATCGGTGTCGTCCTGTCCTGGACACTCCTGCACACCGGCTTCGCGCAGATGTATGAAGCCACCGACATCGCCTCAGACCAAGACGCCATCACCTTCCCCGGCAACGACCGCCCCGTCTTCCTCAACTACCTCTACTTCTCCTTCACCATCGGAACATCCTTCGCCACCTCAGACGCCACACTCAAAACCCTCCCCGCTCGACGACTCGTCCTCATCCACGGCGTGGTCTCCTTCTTCTACAACGCCCTTGTCGTCGCCGTCGCATTCCAAGTCCTCCAACACGCCGTGGCTTCCTAACACCTAACGTGGCAATGCGGCCATTCGCGGTTAAGCGTGGAGGTGTCGTGAGTCAAGGGGCTCGCGCCCTTGTTGGATGATGGGTTCTGCGAAGAATCACATCGTCTACCGAAGGACGCGAGCCATGTTCCAGCCTACGGGCACTGACCTGTCCCTGCCCACTGCCAGCAGCACTGCCGAGCTCTTTCGGGATCCGGCCTCGGTGGTGTTCAACCTCGACGGCTACCAGGTGCTCTCAGCGTGTGATCTGCCGATGGGTGGCCGCCGGGTCATCGCCGCGGCCAACAGCAGTGAGGCGGCCTGCCCTGACTGTGGGGTGATCTCGGCCCGGGTGCATCAGCGCACCCGCCAGAAGGTCAAAGACCTCGGCGTCGGCGGCAAGAACATCGAGCTGATAGTCATCAAGCCTCGGTTCCTGTGCACCGAGGTTGCCTGTGCTCGGCGGACCTTCACTCAGGTCACCAGCCAGCTGCCCTTCCGTGCCCGGTGCACCGCCCGGTTGAAGGCCGCCGCTGTCGAGTCGGTGCTGGATGAGGGGATGCCGATCTGGCGGGCTTGTGCCCGTCACCGGTTGGGCTGGGCAACGATCAACGCCGCAGTAGTAGCCGATACGCTCACTATCCCTGACCCGGACCTGGTGCCGGTGCGGGCGCTGGGGATCGATGAGCACCGCTTCGCTCGAGCGAAGTGGTTCAAGCACCCCGAGACTGCTCAGTGGTGCCGGGTCGAACCGTGGATGTCGACCTTCGTCAACGCCGACACCGGCAACATCCTCGGCGTCGTCGACGGCCGCTCCAGCGCGAACATCACCCGCTGGCTGAAGCAACGCTCCCAGGCGTGGCTGGAGCAGCTGCAGGTGGTCGCGATCGATCCCTCCAGCGCGTTCCGCAACGCCGTACGCCAGGTGCTGCCGGCGGTGGAGATCAGCGTTGATCACTGGCACGTAGTCCGCCTCGGTAACCAGATGCTCACCGAAGTCCGTCAACGAGTCACCCGCGAAGTCCTGGGCCGCAGAGGCCGCAAAGAAGACTCCGTGTGGGCTCACCGGATGCTGTTGCTAAGAGCCGGAGACCGACTCACCGATGCTGGGCTGCACCGGCTCGAAGAAGTCCTCGCCGACGCCGACTTCGAGCAGGTCGCAGCTGCCTGGGCAGTCAAAGAGCGCCTGCGGGCCATGCTGGCCGCCAAGGACATCCCAGCAGCCCAGAACGCCCGGATCGACTTCGAAATGGCGGTCACCGCCGCTGACATGGTCGAGACCGATAAGCTCGCCGCCACGGTCGCGAACTGGTGGACCGAGATCAAGGTCTTCGTCCGCACCCAGGTCACCAACGCCAGGACCGAATCCGCGAACACCGGGATCAAACAGATCAAGCGTACTGGCCGCGGATTCCGCAACCAGAGGAACTACCAATCACGTATTCTGGGTACCAGCGTCAGGCAGACACGCCGACGCCGCAGGATCCCCCACCAACAGGGACTCCACGCTCAACGGTGAATAGCCGGCAATGCTTCGTGGCGCTCTCCTGTCGCTGTCATATGCTGCTCGTTCGCTGGGAGCGCGTCAACGGCCTCGGGATGGTTGTCGAGCGTGATGCCGGAGAAGCTCATCGGGAGGCCCTGTGCGGTCCAAAGTGAGGCGCGGTCCATGAGTTGCGCATGCACATGCGGCTCGCTGGTGTTGCCAGAGTTCCCGCAGCCTCCGATGACCGTGCCAGCAGTCACCCGGTCACCGACCTTCACGGTCAGCGATCCCTGCTGCAGATGTGCGACAGTCGCGTATGCGCCATCGCCACTGCGGATGGTGACGTGATTTCCGATGACGAACCCTGGCCCGCCGATTTCGCGGATCATGCCCTCGATCATCATGTAGACGATGCCCCAACCGTTGGAGCGGGCCCGGTGATCCCTGCGCCATCCTGAAGCGCGTACGACCTCCCCGTCGACCATCGCGAATACGGGCTCACCGAACGCAGGATACGCACTCGGTAGCCGCATCATCGCGCCACCGAACTCCGGGCGCGGTTCAGCCACCGGGTCGGCGACAATATCGATGGCATAAGCCTGCCCATAGGCCCTCACACCGTGGCTAGGAACCTTCGAGGCTGGACTATTCATCCCCAACCACCGGCCTCGCACTGGTGGCTCGACCACCCGGACCGGAGAGTCCGGGAGTAGTCGCGGTGCCAGGAACACCAGCATCAGACAGAGACCGGCAAGTGCGAGAGCGGCGAACACAGCAGCGAGCCACACCTCACGAACACCTCCGGCACTCATGAAGCGCCCCAAGACTGCGTTGCCGATGAGGACCACTGCCGCGAGGTAGTAGAGCGGGATTCGCACGCGGTACAGCGCCAGCACTGCTCGTTTCATCGCCCCGCCCCCACCAGGCAGGCCAGCAGCGGCACGATCCGCGCCGCGGGCACCTCGTAATTCCCGCGACCGCTCTGCTTGACCCAGCCCGCTGCGACAAGCTGCCGGAGATGGTGGTGCAGCTGTCCGGTCGTGCCGAGAGACGCAACCTCGGCAAGATCAGCCGTCGCGTGCGTGCCCGAGAGGATATGGCGCAGCAGTTCCAGTCGCACAGGATGCCCGAGCGCAGAGAATGCCGCGGCTTGATCGGACCACTCCGTCTCCCAAATACCCGCGGTGCCCGCGGCCTGCTGCCACGCTACCGGCGTACCATCCGGCAGTTTGAGCGAACCCACCAGCATGACCGCCCCCTCGACTGTCGAGGGGTGATCGTTCAGCTGGGACTGTAAGCCCGTCAAAGCCCAGAACTGCTCCTCATCCAGGATTGGTGAAGAATCACGCGCCCGATCGGGGCTTTCGGCCATCGCTTCCAACCGTGCCATGCGCTCGGACAGCGCCTCCAGCTCCGCTCTCAAATCCTCACCAGGCTTGATCATAAGCACGATAGTACGCTATATCGTTCTTCCGTACTAACTCTGGAACTCCTCTCTCACTTGCCGCATCCCTTCGACGAAGCGAGTCAGTGCCACCGCTCGCCGTCGTTGTCGTCACGCGGCTCAGGCACTCAGAGGGCGAGAGCGGAACGTATCCGGTCAGCCCAGCCCCGGCTACGACTCCCAGCGCTAGGGCCTCCGCGCTCCCGCTCCCTTGACCGCCCCTCAGATTCCCCCACACGTCTGGCACTAAGAGTGCGAGCCGCGCGCTGCGCGCGCACCTAACCCCCGAGATCGCCCCTGATGTGACGGTCTCGGGGAGGGGCCGTCGTGGTGATGACCATCCGTGTCATGTCGTCCGGCAAGGGCTACGAGTACCTGCTGAAATCGGTCGTCGTCGGCGACGGCGACCGGGAGATGAGCAGCCCGCTGACCCGGTACTACACCGAGTCCGGCTGCCCGCCCGGAACCTGGGTCGGCACCGGCCTGATGAGCCTCGACGACGGGCGCACCCCGGCGCTGGCCGAGGGCGACACGGTGACTGAGGAACACCTGGCCCGACTGCTCGGTGACGGCATCCATCCGGTCACTGGCGGTAAGCTCGGCAAGAGGTTCCCCTCGTTGCAACCCCCACGCGAGCGGATTGCGGCGCGCGTTGCACGCCTCGACCCCGGCTTGCGTGGCGCGGCGCGGGCCGAGGCTGTGGAGCGCATCCGTGAGGGAGAGGTTGCGAAGAAGCCTCGCACCGCCGTTGCAGGGTTCGACTTGACGTTCTCCCCACCGAAGTCGGTCAGCGCGATCTGGGGCGTGGCCGACGCGGGCACGCAAGCCCTGATTGCGCAGGCGCATCACGCCGCGATGCGCGACACGATCGCGTTGCTGGAACAGCGGGTCGCTGCAACCCGCGTCGGTGCGGGCGGTATCGCGCAGATGCCGATCGTGGGCGTGATCGCCACCGCGTTCGACCACTACGACTCCCGAGCCGCCGACCCGCAACTACACACGCACGTCGTGGTGTCAAACAAGGTGCAGGGCGTAGATGGGCGCTGGCGCACCCTCGACTCCCGCCGACTGCACAAGGCCGCTGTCGCTCTCTCGGAGTCGTACAACGCCTTCCTCACCGATCACACCGCGCGGCTGCTCGGCGTGACGTGGGTGCCCGTCGACCGGGGCAAAGACCGCAACACCGGATGGGAGATCGAAGGCGTACCGGCGGCGCTGATCGCGGAGTTCTCCCGACGCACCACCGGCGGCAGCGACGGCGGGGCGGGCATCGAGCAGGTCAAGAACCGGCTGATCGAGCAGTACGTCGCCGAGCACGGCAGGCAACCCTCAGCGGCGACGATTGCGAAGCTCCGGCAACAGGCGACCTTGGAGACGCGACCAGAGAAAGAACTGCACTCGCTGGCCGACCTCACCACCGACTGGCGGGCGCGTGCCGAGGTCGTGCTCGGCGAGGACGCACCCACCTGGGCGCAGCACCTGCTCGACCGGGGTGCGACCGAAGCCCGGCTGCGCGCGGACGATCTCGGGCTGGAGCAGATCGAGGATCTCGCCTCGGTGGTGCTGATGAGCGTGGCGAACCGGCGCGCAACCTGGGGGCGCTTCAACCTGCACGCCGAGACCATGCGGCAGATCATGGGCGTCCGGTTCGCAACCACCGACGACCGTCTCCAGGTGCTCGACCAGATCGTCGCGCACGCCGAAGCCGAATCGCTGCGGCTCACCCCCGACTACCACCGCGCCCTACCCGCCCACTACGTCGAGAGCGAGGGCAACAGGTTCCAGCCGGTCGATCAGATCGCGTACTCCAGCCAAGACATCCTCGACGCCGAGCAGCGCCTACTCGCACACAGCCAGCGCACCGGCGGGCCAGCATTGACGGCGCGGCTCGTCGCGCGGCATACCTCTCGCAAGATCAGGGGCGTTCGGCTCGACCCCGACCAGGCCGTCGCTATCACCCGCATCGCCCGTTCCGGGCTGAGCCTCGATCTGCTGGTCGGCCCCGCTGGTTCCGGCAAGACCACCGCGCTACGCGCTCTGCACCGGGCATGGACAGCCGCGTACGGACGCGACTCGGTGATCGGCCTCGCGCCGTCGGCAGCTGCCGCCGAAGTGCTCGGCGACTCCCTCGGCGTGCGAGCAGAGAACACCGCGAAGTTCCTCTACGAACACCATCACGGACGCTGGAACCTCGAAGCCGGGCAGCTCGTGCTTGTGGACGAGTCCTCGCTTGCCGGAACCCTCGCGCTCGATCGCATCGCCGAGCACGCCACCGAAGTCGGAGCCAAGGTCGTCCTCATCGGCGATTGGGCGCAACTGAGCGCGGTCGAGACAGGCGGGGCGTTCGGGATGCTCGTGCGACACCGTCAGAGCGTTCCCGAACTCACCGATGTGCGCCGCTTCGCCAACGATTGGGAGAAGAGCGCCAGCCTCGGCCTGCGACACGGACGCACCGATGCGCTCGACGAGTACCAGGAGCGCGGCAGGCTGGCGGACGGTGACGCCGAGGCCATGCTCAATGCGATCTACGAAGCATGGCGCAGCGACCGCGACGCGGGCCTGCGCACGCTGATGATTGCGGGCACCGGCGAGATGGTCGCCCAACTCAACGAGCGCGCCCGCGCCGACCTCATCGAGACCGGGCAGGTTGAGGCCGACGGTCTGCGTCTGCACGACGGCACCACCGCAGGCGTCGGCGATCTCGTCGTCACCCGGCTCAACGACCGCCGCCTGTCCACCGGCAGGGCATGGGTCAAGAACGGTGATCGCTGGCAAGTCACGCACCGCTACGACGACGGCTCGCTCGCTGTGCGGCGGCTGGGGCGCGGCGACAAGCCCCACGGCAAGGCGCTCGTGTTGCCTGCGAAGTACGTGCGCGAGGAACTCGAACTCGGCTACGCCTCCACCGTCCACCGTGCCCAGGGAGCCAGCGTGGATACCGCGCACGCGCTCGTTGACCCCGAAGTCTCGTCGCGGGAGTTGTTCTACGTGGCGATGACGCGCGGTAAGCACCGCAACCACGCCTACGTGATCGTGCCTGACCCGCACGAGGTCGAGCCGCATCTCGACCAGCCGAAGCCGCTGACCCTGATCGACCGGCTTGCCAAGGTGCTTGCGCGCAGCGACGCCGACCTCTCCGCGACCGAGACGCTGACGCTCGAGGTAGACCGTCACGCCTCGCTGTCCACGCTGCTCGCCGAGTACGACGTGCTCGCCCGCGAAGCGCAGATCGACCGCTGGGCCGCGCTGCTCGACATCGCGCCGTTCCCCGAGAACGTGGCCGACGACGTGTTCACCAGCCCCTACTACGAGCGCTTGGAGAGCGCACTCGCACGTCACGAGGCAGCCGGCCACCTTGCAGCCGTCGCGCTCACCGCGCTCGCACCGAGACTCACGCCCGGCGAAGACCAGGCCGACCCCGCCGCGCAGCTGGCCGACATGCTCGACCAAGCCACTCAGAAGCTCCGGCCCGGCAAACGAACCACAGTACGAGTTGCCGGACTCATCTCCACGCCTGCCGAGCCGATCGCAGACGACATGCAGACCGCGCTCACCGAGCGGCAGGCGCTGATCGAGGCTGCCGCGCGCGGACTCCTGCACGACGCCCAAGAAGCGGGAGCCGAATGGGTGGCGCGGCTCGGCCAGCCGAGTTCACGACCCGAAGCGCGAGAGCGGTGGGAAGCACACGCCGCCACGGTCGCGCTGTACCGCTACCAATACGACGTCAGCGGCCCGGCACCGCTGGGCGACCCGAACATCGTGCGTGGCCCTGACCAAGCGGCCGAGTACCGAGCCGGTCAGCATGCGTTGCGGCACATCAAGGCGAGTGCTCAACACGATGATCACAGAGGACCTCAGTCGACCGTCGGCAACACACCACGACGTGGACTCTGACCCGCGACCTCATCAGGCGCGCGACGACACGCCACGCGGAGAACCACTCGGTGACGACGTTGTGGCGGGTGGAAAACTGCTCCGCCGGGCGTGTCACCACGGAACCGACTACGCGGGAGGACGCCGGAAGATACCCTATGTAGCATGGGTACCGCGTACGACTTCCTCAGCTCTCATCTGAAGACGATGGCTGCGCCGTACCTGTTTATCGGCTCGGGGATTTCAAGACGGTATGCTGATCTGCCCGATTGGGAAGGTCTCCTCAGACACTTTGCTGCATTTACTAGCCACCCGTATGAGTACTACCGTGGCCTCGCTTCAGGCGATCTTCCTAAGACTGCCTCACTGCTGGCCAATGAGTTTTACTCGGTGTGGTGGTCCGATAAGCGATTCTCAGATTCGAGAGACAGGTATGGTCCTGAGGTTACTGATCCCTCATCAGCGCTAAAGATCGAAGTGGCAAGGTATTTCGAAGAAGCGATTGAAGGATTCGAGCCGACGGCCGAGCACGCTTCCGAGTTCTCGCTCCTGCAGAGCGCAAACGTCGAAGGAGTGATAACGACCAACTTCGACAGGCTGATGTCCGTTGTTTACCCTGACTACACCGTCTTTACTGGCCAAGATGAGTTGCTGTTTGCCGATCCACAAGGTATCGCGGAAATCTACATGATTCACGGGTCCTCGCAGCAGCCGCGTTCACTCGTTCTGACGGGGGAGGACTACGAGGACTTTCAAGAGCGAGATGCGTACCTTGCCGCCAAGCTGATGACCTTCTTCGTCGAGCACCCGATCGTTTTCCTTGGCTACAGCCTGAGTGACAACAACGTACTTGAGATACTTCGTTCGCTGGTGAAGGCGATGCGTGGCACCAACGCGAGCAAGCTTAAGGAGCGCCTACTTTTCGTCAACTGGGACTCGGAAGCTTCCCCAGAGATTCGCTCTCGAACTGTGCAGATCGAAGGTGGTCAAATCGAGGCATTTGAGATTGTTGTCCCCGACTTCATCGACGTCTTTCGAGCGCTAGGAATCAAGGAGAGGGCGCTTCCGGCTCGTGTTCTACGTCAGCTCAAGAATCAGATTTACGAACTGGTGAAGAGCAACGATCCTGACGGTCGACTCGTGCAGGTTTCCGACATTGAGTCAGCTTCGGATCAACTCGACGTGGTGTTCGGTGTTGGTGCCAAGATGACTGTTAAAGGGATCATTGGCCTATCTCGCTGGGACCTCGTTGATGATGTGCTTGGTTCGCCAGACCGTGGGCTTCCCAGTGACCAGGTGATATCGGAGGCGTTCGGGAGTTCCTTCGCTAGCAACTGGTATGTGCCCTACTGGAAGCATCTCCGGCAAGGTGGATTCCTTGACGAGGCGGGGAGCTTGCTGCCGCAGCTTGAGGTCCCATCCAAGATTCATTCCTATATATCCCGAGAAACCAAGAACCTGGGAAAACGCTCTCTCCCGGATGGTGTGACCTTTCAAGACGTGCTCGATCGCGAAGGAGAGGACTGGATTCTTGGCCACCCTTGGTCGTTGCTCGACGAGACCCGCGACGGTGAGGGCTTGCGAGAGTACCTGAACAACAACCGAAGCTATCGTCAGCAGTCCTACTACCTCACGCAGTACGCCAAGTTGGCCGTGACTCTCGACTGGCTGATGTACGGACCCCCGAACGAGGCCAAATCATGAGCGTTGTAGAGAGCCAGGCGGCAGCGGCTTCGGCATTGCTTTCGGCTCCCGTTCTCCGCTCAGCGATGCGAGACGGCCCGGCATCGAAGTTGGCGAATCGCACCATTTCAAGTCTTGTTGAGAGTGGTCTAGCCATTGGCGCATCCACCGTTCGAACACTGATCTGGCGTTGCGACCGATGGCTTTCGCGCCACTACCGTAACGATCTCGTCTACCGTAGAGCCGTTCTCGGTCAGATGATCCCGTGGAGCGACGGCATCCTTCTGCCGGAGTTCAGGGTCGGCCGCTCCATCGTCGACTTCTTGGCCGTGACAGACTCGTTGCACGCCGTCGAGATCAAGAGCGACCTCGACAACACTTCCCGACTCGATAGCCAACTACACGATTACCGGAAAATTGCACCCTTGGTGTCTGTTATGGCATCAAAGCGCGTAGTGGAACGACTGCTCGCTGCCCGGGAGTTCGAGACTGTTGGTCTTCACTGGCTTAATGTGAACGGTCGCGTGGAGACTGTCCGCAACGCGGAGTTTAGCCGTGAATACCTTGACTCAGAGGTCTTAATGCGGTCACTTCGTCGCGCAGAGTATCTCAGAGTCCTTGGGCCGCCCCCGTTGTTAGGTCCGGTCTCTGTGTGAGTCGTCGGGTTCCATTTCGTGGGTGCAGTGGCGAGCATAGTCGGCCGGGGTGAGGTAGCCCAGCGCCGAGTGGCGTCGCACGGTGTTGTACTCGACCTTCCAGTCGCCGATGACGACCTGGGCGTGCAGCAGTGAGTAGAAGCTGTTGATGTTCAAGCACTCGTCGCGCAGGCGGGAGTTGAACGACTCGACGTAGCCGTTGAGCCACGGCGAGCCGGGCGGGATGTACGACAAGCCGGTGCGGGTGCCGGCCCAGTCGGCGATCGCCTGGCTGATGAACTCGGGCCCGTTGTCGCTTCTGAGGACCGCGGGCGGTCCGTGCAGCTTAACGAGGTCGTCGAGATGGTCGGTGAGACGGTCGGCGGTGATGGAGCGTTCCACGAGGCCGCCGAGGCAGACCCGGGTGTGCTCGTCCACGATCGACGCGATTTTGATCGGACGCCCGGCCTCGTCGACGTCGAACTGGAAGTCGATGGCCCACACCACGTTCGGGGCGCACGCCTTGGGGGCGTCCGTGGTCGAGGAGCCGATGCGCTTACGGCGACGTCGCTGGGGCACGCGTAGGCCTTCCTCGCGCCATAGCCGCTGGATCTTCTTGTGGTTGACCTGCCAGCCCTCGCCGCGGGCGTCGTGGCACGCGCGCCGGTAGCCCCAGCGGGGGTGCTTCTTCGCGTAACCGCGCAGCCATTCACGCAAGGCGGCGTCGGGGTCGGCGACGGTATCGGCCTTGAGGGTGCGCCGGTAGGCGGACCTGGATAGCCCGGTCAGCCGGCACGCCATCCGCTCGCTCACCCGCATCTTCGCGATGAGGTGAGCGACAGCGGCGCGCCTCCTGCCCGGGCCTAGAAGTTTCCCTCTGCCAGCTCCTTCAGCGCCGCCTTCTCCAGCTCTGCTTCAGCGAGCAGACGCTTGAGGGTGGCGTTCTGCTTCTCGAGCTCCTTGAGGCGCTTGGCGTCGTCGGCCTTGAGCCCGCCGTACTGGTTGCGCCACCGGTAGTACGTCTGTTCCGACACGCCCAGCTCGCGGCACACCGCCGCGACGTCCGCGCCATCGGCCAGCATCCGGTCGGCCTGTCCGAGCTTGCGCACGACCTGCTCAGGCGTGTGCCGCTTCCTCGTGTTCGTCATGATGAGACCAGTCTTCCTGCCCGCAGCAGCGAGCATCAAGACGACTCACACAACGACTGGACCTACATCCCGGGGTCAGCCCATCCTGTCTGCTCTTGGCTCTACTGTTCCCGATCTCCCGAACACGCGGGTGTTCTCATACGCACTAGCAGCTTCCCGAGATCTGGACCCGCTGATTTTCCACAACGCGGTAGCCGATCAGCTGAGAGCGCGGAAGCCGCGGGCTGGCCGTACATTGATCGCTAAATTGCCCGAACCGGTGCGGCCCGCCGTTTTAAAGCTTGATCCGACGAGACAGCAGATATCCAGTCTTCAAGATTGGATGAACCAGGAGGTGGCAAATGTATATGCCTAGGCTGAGGGCACGACAGCATGAGGTCTTCGCCGTGCGTAACTGCGCCTCAAGTTTTGCTGCATCTTCGCGTGTCGTACCGGTTCTCGAGCCGGTGGCCGCGCCAAACGACCTCTTCACGCGGAGGTTGGGAGCGATAGCCGACGAGGGAGGCAGTTGTGACCTCGTCCTTAACCCCTCGGTTGGTGACCTACGTTCGAAGGGTAGTTGGAGAGGGCTTGGCGACTACTACCTTGAGAATGATCTTCTCAAGCACCACGGACTTGCGGTCCTCTCCAATGCTGACGCTGATCACGCGGCGATGTCACGTTGGATCAGTGAGGCCAGGGGTGCTGGACACGAGTTCACACTCGACATCGTTCATGAACTGGATCTCTCCGTGACCCTACAAGGTGCGACGTATCACGGAGTTCGATGGAACATTGCCGAAGATCGGACGGTCCCGGCGTCATATGGTCTTCCCCTCGGAGGCCTTCCGGTGGTTTGGGCGAATGACCCGTTTCCTGCTTTGCCGCGCAATCGAGAGTACGTCGGCCGTGAAGAGGGGATCTTCAGCACTCGCGTTGCCGGCTACAAGAGCGCAGGCTACCTCGGCGTCAGCGATTTCCTCACGCTTGGAAGGGGATTTCAATCCGGCGGCGGGCCTGCCTATGCGGTGGTTATCCACTTCACATATGAATCCGGTGATGTTGTCCGCCTGAAGCACTTCTGCTCTGACAGCAACGAGACTCAGGATGACCCGGCTGGGAAGTTCTTCGAGGCCCTTGAGAAGCTCATCGACTTCGTTGACGAAAGGTCGCTCCCAACAAACCTAGGAATCGACGGGTTCCGCGATCTGTATCAGCGTCAGCACTTTCCCGGGCTTGGCAAGGTCAAGGAGTTGTCGATCATGAATCACATGTTGGTCATGCAGGACGCAATTATCTAGATTTCGTGTCGGTATGACTCCAGTCGGAGAGGGCACGGAGATACGAGCGGACGACTTTGCACGAGGATCCCAGCCTTCCTAACTAGAAGTGAGACATCACTTCAGTCATCAGACTGTGATTCGTCGGCTCGCTTGACGACGCCCTTGGCGACCGGCTTTAGAGGTCTCCAGTCGATGCCGCTGCCTCGCCAGTAGCGGTCGCATTCCGCCTCGATCTCAGACTTCAGTTCGTCCAGTTGCGCGTAGTTCGCTTGCTCAGACTTGGACAGACCTGGACCCTTCATCTGTTCTCTGTACGCATCGAGCTTCTCTTGAATTCGGCGCAAGGCTATACCAGCAGCGCTAGTAAAACGGCCATTCGCGGTTGAGCGTGGAGGTGTCGTGAGTCAAGGGGCTCGCGCCCTTGTTGGATGATGGGTTCTGCGAAGAATCACATCGTCTACCGAAGGACGCGAGCCATGTTCCAGCCTACGGGCCCACACCTGTCCCTGCCCACTGTCAGCAGCCCTGCCGAGCTCTTTCGGGATCCGGCCTCGGTGGTGTTCAACCTGGACGGTTACCAGGTTCTCGCAGCCTGTGATCTGCCGCTGGGCGGCCGGCGGGTCACCGCCGCTGCCAACAGCGTCGAGGCGGCCTGCCCTGACTGCGGGGTGGTCTCGACTCGGGTGCATCAGCGCACCCGCCAGAAGGTCAAAGACCTCGGCGTCGGCGGCAAAGACATCGAACTGGTGATCATCAAACCCCGGTTCCTCTGCAGCGAGGCCGCCTGTGCTCGGCGGACCTTCACCCAGGTCACCGACCAGCTTCCTTTCCGTGCCCGGTGCACCGCCCGGTTGAAGGAAGCCGCCGTCGAAGCAGTGCTGGATGAGGGGATGCCGATCTGGCGAACCTGCGCCCGCTACCAGCTTGGGTGGGCAACAATCAACACCGCCGTCACTGCCGATGCCCTCACCATCCCCGACCCCGACATGGTGCCGGTACGAGCACTCGGGATTGATGAGCACCGCTTCGCCCGCGCTAAGTGGTTCAAGCACCCCGAGACTGCTCAGTGGTGCCGGGTCGAACCGTGGATGTCGACCTTCGTCGACGCCGACACCGGCAACATCCTCGGCGTCGTCGACGGCCGCTCCAGCGCGAACATCACCCGCTGGCTGAAGCAACGCTCCCAGGCGTGGCTGGAGCAGCTGCAGGTGGTCGCGATCGATCCCTCCAGCGCGTTCCGCAACGCCGTACGCCAGGTGCTGCCGGCGGTGGAGATCAGCGTTGATCACTGGCACGTAGTCCGCCTCGGTAACCAGATGCTCACCGAGGTCCGTCAACGAGTCACCCGCGAAGTCCTGGGCCGGCGGGGCCGGAAAGAGGACTCGGTGTGGGCTCACCGGATGCTGCTACTCCGGGCAGGAGATCGACTCACCGACGCCGGACTCCACCGGTTAGAGCAAGTCCTCGATGATGAGGACTACGAGCAGGTCGCAGCTGCCTGGGCGGTCAAGGAGCGCCTGCGGGCCCTGCTGGCCGCCAAAGACATCCCAGCAGCCCAGAACGCCCGGATCGACTTCGAAATGGCCGTGGCCGCCGCTGACATGGCCGAGACCGATAAACTCGCCGCCACGGTGGCGAAGTGGTGGACCGAGATCAAAGTCTTCGTCCGCACCCAAGTCACCAACGCCAGGACCGAGTCGGCGAACACCGGGATCAAGCAGATCAAGCGCACCGGCCGCGGGTTCCGCAACCAGAAGAACTATCAATCACGTATCCTAGGCACCAGCGTCAGGCAGACACGCCGACGCCGCAGGACCCCCCACCAACAAGGGCTCCACGCTCAACGGTGAATAGCCCCTTTAGCACGCTTGCCAATGATGGGGTAGAGCGCGCTGCGGATAGACAGCGGCAGGTGGTAGCGATAGGCGAAGAGCCCGAATGCCATACCGGTAAGGGCGTACATCGCCCAACCTGGGATGCCGTAGTGGAACATAGTCCACAGGGCAGCCTCTTCAGCGGCCTGGAGGGTGCCTTCGGCTGCTCCGGGGCCTACTCGCAGGTTCGTGGCGGGACCAACTACGGAGAAGAACATCAGGTCTACGCCGATACCGGCGGCGAAGAGCATGGAGGCCCAGGTGAAAAGGCTGAACTTGGGTTTGGAGTGGTCGGGGCCAAGCCTCGTCTTACCGACGCGTGAGAATGCCACGATCAGTACGAAGATGACAATGATCGCCGCCGTAAGAATGAAGTACCAGCCCAGGTACTCACTGAGCCATGTGAACGCTGTTTCCAGCGTGGTGTAGGCGGTGCCCGGTGCAAGGGCGGCCCAGAGCGTGAAGGCCAGGATGAGCACCGCGGACACGATGAACACCGGCCAATTCACTTTGGAGACTGCAGACGCAGCTGCCATGATTTTCTACCTTTCAGTTCTTTACCTCGTCAGTCAGGCGCACGGCTGACGGGGCAGCCTTGCGCGGACCAAACATGCTTGTGCACAAAACATCCCTACGTTATTTCGAATCTGAAGTGAGACTCGCGAATTAGGAGGGGGCGGATTCTTGATTGTGGCGCATAGTCACGCGGAAAGGAGCAAGACGATAACGGGTCCTATTTGTGGGCAATATCACCTCATACTGGCACAGGGTGCTCCGAGACGGGAATCGGTGGAACGGACACTGGACTCGGCATAGCGGGGGCTCCCGCGGTAGGTTAGGGGATCGTGGCACTGACTATCGGAATCGTGGGACTCCCCAATGTGGGTAAGTCGACCCTCTTCAACGCACTGACCCGGCAGACGATCCTGGCGGCGAACTACCCGTTCGCGACCATTGAACCCAATGTGGGCGTGGTGAACCTGCCGGACGAGCGGTTGGGGAAGCTGGCCGAGATCTTCGGCTCGGAGAAGATCCTTCCGGCCACGGTGTCTTTTGTGGACATCGCCGGCATTGTGAAGGGCGCCTCCGAGGGTGAGGGTCTGGGCAACCAGTTCCTGGCCAATATTCGTGAGGCTCATGCGATCGCTCAGGTGGTGCGTGTCTTCGAGGATGAGAATGTCATCCATGTGGACGGCAAGGTGGATCCCACCTCTGACATGGAGACCATCAACACTGAGCTGATCCTGGCTGATATGCAGACCCTGGAGAACGCGATCCCGAAGTTGGAGAAGCAGGTCTCGGGTAAGAAGGCTGATAAGGCCACCCTGGATGCTTACCGGGAGGCGCTGACCGTGCTGGAGGCGGGGGAGACGGTGTTCTCCAAGGCTTCATCACTGGATATGGATCAGCTGGCGCAGATCAGCTTGCTGACCGCTAAACCGTTCATCTATGTCTTCAACGCAGATGAGGGTGTGCTGGGTTCTCCTGAGCGTCAGAAGGAGCTGGCGGATCTGGTGGCACCGGCTGAGTCGGTGTTCCTTGACGCCAAGCTGGAGTCTGATCTGGTGGATCTCTCTGAGGAGGAAGCCCGCGAGATGCTGGAGCTCAACGGTCAGGAGGAGTCCGGTCTGGATCAGCTGGCACGCGTGGGCTTCAACACCCTGGGGCTGCAGACCTACCTGACGGCGGGCCCGAAGGAGACACGCGCCTGGACTATCCCGCAGGGCGCGACAGCGCCGGAGGCGGCTGGTGTGATTCACACTGATTTCCAGCGTGGCTTCATCAAGGCCGAGATCGTCAGCTTCGATGATCTGGTGGCTGCCGGCTCCATGAACGAGGCCAAAGCCGCCGGAAAGGTCCGCCTGGAGGGCAAGGACTACGTCATGAAGGACGGCGACGTGGTCGAGTTCAAAAGCGGATTAACCTCTGGGCGGCGCTGACTGCCTACGCAGAATTACAGCAGTGATGCTGAATGGTGGCGGTTGGAAGACTGCCTCGATTCCCTCACACTGCTGTTCTGGCTGGTTTGGTAGCCGAGGGTAGGTACTGTGTGGGTGTGTTCGGTACCTCCTGGGTAGGCAGCCAGGGTGCTACCCAAGGTGCTGCGACTTTTGACCCGCTGATTGTGGGTTCGATCCCCACAGGAGGTCAAGTCCTGAGTAGTGGTGTATGAGTCGTGTTCGCGGTGTGCTCTCGTTTCAGGGTGTGTTCAGGCGGGGATGGCTTCGAGGGTGGGCTCTGTGGTGCTCACCTCCTGACTGCTGGTGGGCTCGAGGGCCTGGGCTGCTTCGATGGCTTCCAGCGAGAGGTATCGGCGGGCTTCTGCCCATTCATCGTGCTGCTCAGCCAGCACCGCTCCGACCAGCCGGGTGATGGAGTCGCGGTCGGGGAAGATCCCCACGACATCGGTGCGGCGGCGGATCTCGCGGTTGAGTCTCTCGTTGGGGTTGTTGGACCAGACTTTGCGCCAGATGGCCTTGGGGAAGGCGGTGAAGGCCAGGATGTCTTCCCGGGCGGCGGCGAGGTGGTCAGCGACCTTGGGCAGCTTGGCATCGAGGTCCTCAACGACTCGGTCGAACTGGGCATGGACGGCCTCAGGGCCGGGCTGGTCATAGATGCTGTGCAGCAACGCCCGCACTGCTGGCCACTGCTGCTTGGGAGTGATGCTCATCAGGTTCACCGCGTAGTGGGTCCTGCACCGCTGCCAGGCTGCCCCAGGCAGGGTCGCGGCCACCGCGGCCTTCAGCCCGGGGTGGGCATCAGAGGTGACCAGCTTGACCCCGGACAGGCCCCTTGCGACCAGGTCGCGGAAGAAGGAGAGCCATCCGGCTCCGTCCTCAGCAGAGGTGACCTGGACCCCGAGGATCTCACGGTATCCGTCGCTGTTGACTCCGGTAGCGATCAGCGCGTGGACGTTGATCACTCGCCCATGCTCACGGACCTTGATCACCATCGCGTCTGCGGCGACCAGGGTGTAGGGCCCGGCATCCAACGGCCGGGTGCGGAAGGCCTCGACCTGCTCATCGAGCTCGGCGGCCATGTCACTGACCTGGGACTTCGACAGGCTGGTGATCCCCAAAGAGCCGACCAGCTTGTCCATCCGGCGGGTGCTGACACCGAGCAGGTAGCAGGTGGCCACCACCGAGGTCAGAGCCCGCTCCGCGCGTTTCTTGCGCTCCAGCAGCCAGTCGGGGAAGTAGGAGCCTTCCCGCAGCTTCGGGACTGCGACATCGATGGTCCCAGCCCGGGTATCGAGCTCTCGGTGCCGGTAGCCGTTGCGCCGGTTGCTCCGGGATGCATCACGGGCACCGTACTCGGCCCCACAGACCGCGTCAGCCTCGGCCGAGAGCAGGGTGTTGATGAAGATCTGCAGCAGTTCCCGAATCAGGTCCGGAGAGGCCTGCAGGACCTCTTTCTCCAGAAGGGCCTTCAGGTCGATACTGGAAGGGGTGACGGTCATCGTCGTGGCTCCTTTCGAGAGTGCTGTGAGAGGTTCACTCGAAAGAACACGCGGTGGCCGTCACTGTCATTCCAACAGCCAGCTCACCGAGGCTCGTACACCACTATCCCGGACGCTACTCCACAGGACGCACCAGATCGTCGTCCACGCCGCCGGCATCACCCGCGCCAGAGACGCCGCCCCAGCAGCAATGCCCCGGCCGCCAGACCGAGCAGCACTGCACCTGCAGCTCAGACCCGCCCCCATCCGATGACAGCACCGATGACTCGTGGGTCGTATGTGTTGGTGCCGGCGTACTGGAATGGGGTGAGGCCTTCCAAGCCGGGCTCGGCACCGTTGAAGGACAGCTCGCCCCACGCCTGTCTGGCGGCCGGATATGGGTCGCTCTCGACGCGCAGGTCAGTGTCCATGATTAAGGTGGACCTGGTGTCCTCGTCGTACTGAGTCCAGGTTGTCTCCGCGGTGGTCGGAGTCTGCCCCTGGGCGAAGGAGACCCACAGATCCTGAACCTGCTCGGAGAGGCGACGGTTGGCGGCATCGTCGGCGACGAACGTCGTGGCGGCGCCGGTGGTGCCGAAGACGAATGGAAGCTCCACCGCGTGCGGGGAGCCCAGAGCGCCGTCCATGTCTATGGTCGGAACGGTCGCGAGGTACATGTGGGTCTCGACGCCGCGGGCTGAGAGCGCATCGGCCATGCGGATCGCCGGCATGCGGAACCCGACGTCGCCGATCATCGCCAGCTGCAGCTCCGAGTCAGTCAGATCCGGGCGTTCGGTCCGATACGCCTCGATGACCTCATCAGCGCGGTCGCTGACCAGGGCCTCCAGCCAGGGACGCGAATAGACCAAGGGGAGTCGTCGGATCACAGGCAGTGGGTAGTACCAGTAGCGGGCCTCGTCGAGTGTGGTCCCGATGATCACCGGTGTGCTCGGGCCATCTGGTGAGGCGATCCGCGCAGACGGCAGTTCGGGGATGAGCCCGCCATCGACCACCGGGTGGAACACAGTGTCGAAGAACTCGGAGGAGTACAGCTTCGATGCGGCCCGGAGCATCTGTTCGGTGCTGAGCTCGAGCACCTCCGCCAGGTTCTTCACCCGAGCCTTCTTGGCGAAGGTCTTCGCCACGCCTGCGGCCCACTTGCGGGAGGCTACAGTGCCGGCGGTGCCGCTTTGCAGAATGGCCCGATCATAGAGTCCATCAGCCTCCGGGGCTCCCATGAGTGCGGAGATGCTGATCGCGCCAGCAGATTCACCTGAGACCGTCACGTTCCGCGGATCCCCGCCGAAGGCAGCGATGTTCTGCCGGACCCACTGCAGTGCGGCCATCTGATCCTTCAGGCCGTTGTTCATGCTCTGTGCGTACTCGGGGCCGAGGTCGCTGAGCGCGACGAGCTCCTTGGTGCCGTCGGCGCGGACGCCGACCATGACGAGCAGGCAGACCTTGTCCTGGGTCAGGCGGACCTTGAGGTGGATCCCGTCGACCCACACGTACACGTAGTCGGTCTCGGCCAGCGACCGCTGGTTGAACGCGGCGGCCTCGGCCTGCCACTGCTCGGTCAGCCGGGTGATCGTCTTGGCCGATAGTCCGGAGGCGGTGCCCAGGAACTGCTCCAGCGCCGGAGCGAAGTCCGAGCTCGACAGGCCGTGCAGGTACAGCAGCGGCAGCACCTCGGCCAGCTGCGGGGACTTGCGGGCCCACGCGGGCAGGATCGCCGAGGCGAACCGCTTGCGCTGACCGGTGGCCTCATCCACCCGCCGGTCGTTGACCCGAGGCTGCCGGACCGGGACCGCACCAGCGGCGGTGGTCACCACCCGGGGCGCGTGGTACCCGTTGCGCACCACGAGCCGGTGGCCGTGCTCGTCGACCTCCTCGATGAACCGCTCAATGTAGGCGGCGACCTCGGCCTGCAGCGCGGCCGCGAGCATCTGCCTGGCGCCATCGCGCACGATCTCATCCAGCAGCGACCCACCCCCAACGGTGGTCGCGTCGACGTTGGACTTGGTGCTCTCCTGGACTACCTTGAGCATGGGCGTACCTTCCCGAGCCGGCGCGCCAACGCCGACCCTGATCAGAACTTGTATGGGCTTCAGATCTTGCTCGGGAGGTACGCCACTTTCACGTCACCCCGCCGAGGGCCATCCACAGGTTCTGATCATTGCTCTATTGTCATTAATGACAAACAAAAGGGAGGAGTGGTTGTGGGGCGTCCAAGTCTGGCGGAGGAGCGGATCGCGACGATCCTTGCTGCGACCGGTCGTTCTATCGCCCGCAACGGCGTAAATGGCACCACCCTGGAGAAGGTTGCCGCCGAGAGCGGAATGAGTCGCAGCCATATTCGGCACTATGTCGGCAATCGGGCTGACCTCATCGCGCTGTTCCGGACCCGGATCCTTCAGCGCTACGCGCCGCCGAGTCTTGCTGATGCTGAAGTGACCGGTATCAGTGCCACGGAGTACGCCTTGAACTTCCTGTTCGACCATGAAGTCGATCTGGACGAGTATGCCGGCTATTCACCGTTGAGCGTGGAGTCCCTGTTGGTGGGGGATCCTGCGGCGTCGGCGTGTCTGCCTGACGCTGGTACCCAGAATACGTGATTGGTAGTTCCTCTGGTTGCGGAATCCGCGGCCAGTACGCTTGATCTGTTTGATCCCGGTGTTCGCGGATTCGGTCCTGGCGTTGGTGACCTGGGTGCGGACGAAGACCTTGATCTCGGTCCACCAGTTCGCGACCGTGGCGGCGAGCTTATCGGTCTCGACCATGTCAGCGGCGGTGACCGCCATTTCGAAGTCGATCCGGGCGTTCTGGGCTGCTGGGATGTCCTTGGCGGCCAGCATGGCCCGCAGGCGCTCTTTGACTGCCCAGGCAGCTGCGACCTGCTCGAAGTCGGCGTCGGCGAGGACTTCTTCGAGCCGGTGCAGCCCAGCATCGGTGAGTCGGTCTCCGGCTCTTAGCAACAGCATCCGGTGAGCCCACACGGAGTCTTCTTTGCGGCCTCTGCGGCCCAGGACTTCGCGGGTGACTCGTTGACGGACTTCGGTGAGCATCTGGTTACCGAGGCGGACTACGTGCCAGTGATCAACGCTGATCTCCACCGCCGGCAGCACCTGGCGTACGGCGTTGCGGAACGCGCTGGAGGGATCGATCGCGACCACCTGCAGCTGCTCCAGCCACGCCTGGGAGCGTTGCTTCAGCCAGCGGGTGATGTTCGCGCTGGAGCGGCCGTCGACGACGCCGAGGATGTTGCCGGTGTCGGCGTTGACGAAGGTCGACATCCACGGTTCGACCCGGCACCACTGAGCAGTCTCGGGGTGCTTGAACCACTTCGCTCGAGCGAAGCGGTGCTCATCGATCCCCAGCGCCCGCACCGGCACCAGGTCCGGGTCAGGGATAGTGAGCGTATCGGCTACTACTGCGGCGTTGATCGTTGCCCAGCCCAACCGGTGACGGGCACAAGCCCGCCAGATCGGCATCCCCTCATCCAGCACCGACTCGACAGCGGCGGCCTTCAACCGGGCGGTGCACCGGGCACGGAAGGGCAGCTGGCTGGTGACCTGAGTGAAGGTCCGCCGAGCACAGGCAACCTCGGTGCACAGGAACCGAGGCTTGATGACTATCAGCTCGATGTTCTTGCCGCCGACGCCGAGGTCTTTGACCTTCTGGCGGGTGCGCTGATGCACCCGGGCCGAGATCACCCCACAGTCAGGGCAGGCCGCCTCACTGCTGTTGGCCGCGGCGATGACCCGGCGGCCACCCATCGGCAGATCACACGCTGAGAGCACCTGGTAGCCGTCGAGGTTGAACACCACCGAGGCCGGATCCCGAAAGAGCTCGGCAGTGCTGCTGGCAGTGGGCAGGGACAGGTCAGTGCCCGTAGGCTGGAACATGGCTCGCGTCCTTCGGTAGACGATGTGATTCTTCGCAGAACCCATCATCCAACAAGGGCGCGAGCCCCTTGACTCACGACACCTCCACGCTTAACCGCGAATGGCCAGTAAAACCCCTTATGTGGCCGTCATCACGATGATCGCTTAATACCTGTCGAGCAGACTCCTGCGCAGTATCTCGCAGGAACTCACCTGCCTTTTGAAAGTGACTATTCATCGCACTCCTTCCTCGATTCTGCTAGCCGGGCGAGGCTGGCAGCGTACGTCAACTTGCCTTCGTCGCACCGATGCCGCTGGCGAACGCCGTCGCGGTTCAAAACGGAGTCTCGGCGTTCGTGGACCACGGACTGGTTGGCGTTGGCGGCAACGCACCTTCTGGGAGCGGTAGGTTTGCGACGACGTAGAGGTTCAAGATGTCGTCGCGATCCATGAACATGATCTGGCTGCGCTTGTGGGCGTCGAGTGCGTTGCCGAGCCAGTTGCGCGCCGCCTTGGTGATCTCGCCGCCCGCCACGATGAAGGCATGATCGACCAGGACGCGACGATTGGTCTCGGGGTCAAAGATCTCGTGCGCCAGCATCATGAGCGCCTGGTTGTGGATCTCAGCCATGTTGGCGTTACCCGTCTTGGTTGCCCCCGAAGCGTCGAGCTTGCCCTTCTTCGCCTGGATTCCGAAGTAGAGAATGTGCTGCGTCGGCAAGGTGTATCGCATCCAAATGTCCTTGCCGTACTCCAGAGCCTTATCCTTGTGCCCGGCAGCCGTGATGCGGTGGTAGCCAAGCTGTCTGAACATCGGGAGTAGCACCTCCTCGATGAGGTCATCCTCGCTGCACTCGTTGAGGTACGCCGTCAGGAGTTGCCGCCGTTCCAGCTCAGCCTTGCTGAAGGGTCGGTGGGGGTTGGTGGCAAGGATGGTCACGGTCTGGGTGCCGACATGACGCAGATAGCAGTGGTTGTCTTCGCCATAGAATGCCTCGAAACCTTCGCGGCCAAGGACCTCGTTGAGTTGCGCGAGCGCCCGAGGACGGTCTGACCCTTCGTTGAGACGATCGGCCGGGCTCATCAGCTGATCGATGAGGCGACAGAAGATCTCTGGCGGGCGGTTGGGTCCGTCGTGCGGTTCGGCCAGCATCTGTTCCAGCACATCTGCCACCCAGCGGTGGCGAGTGGAACCGTCATGCTGGTACTCAGTCTCCAGCTCTTGGAAGAACGAGGTGATGTACATGCTGGACCGGTAGGGGAAGTACTTGGCTTCGTCCTCATTTTCCGCGTCGTCACGGCCCGTGTTGCCCACGATGAGGTCAGCAAGAGCTTCGAGGTTGCGGCGCTTAAACTTCACGGTGCCATTATCGCAAGTGAAGCCGACAGGCCTCCGGACTCAGCAACGCTCGTGTGCCGCAGCTCGTGCACGGTCACCTCGGAGTGTGCAGCACAAGGGGACGTCAGAACAAGTCTCTCGTGTGCGTCCAGACGGTCATCCGATGCACGTTGAACCGCTGACAGATCGAGACCACGCTCTCACCGTTCGCGCGGGCTGTTCGGATAGCGTCCACTTGGCTCTCCGTGAGGGGTGTTCTAGCTCGTCTCCTAGGGTTCACGACGACTCCCGGCTCATCGTCAGCTGCGCCGTCCGGCTGGTCGCCGAGCACGAGCTTCGCCTGATTCCACGCGGAACTCAGCCGCTCCAATCGCTGCCAGGTGTTCGGTTTGAGTCCACCCGCGTCCACCCCATGAAGTGTCGCGACATCGTTCCTACGGTGTCGCGACACATTGCTCTTCTGTCGACAGAGATCACGGTTCGAAGCGGCGACAACGGGTTCTCTGTGGTTGCGACAGTCAGACCTCCAACGCTTCGACAGGCGCACAGGCGCTAAGTGCGAGCTTACGTGGTGTCTCCGAGATCGAATACAGGGTCGAGGTACGAAGACACCAGTGCCATCTGCTCATCGAGGTCCGCTTCGCAGACTGCTTCCAGTCGCTCCTTGCGACGCCACGCTGCCCATTTAGCCTGCCCGATCCGCCCGTAGCCGACGACGTGTGGCGCAACGGGTTCGAGGGTGACGCCGCGGTAGCGGGCAACGGCCAGAGCGGAGCGGAATAGCTCGTCACTGTCGATGCCCTGCCGGCCGAGCTGGACGATGTCGACGTAGTCGCGCCACCTCGTGCTCGTGATGCCCCGCTCCAGGATGGTGACGCCCTTCTCGGCGATCGTGGTTTCGGGTGCATAGCCGAAGAGCACGATCGGGTCTCCCAAAATGCGGTCGATGCGTACCTGCCGAGGCGCGGGCACTATCGGATCTCCGGTGGAGACATCCCACGGCGCGGTGCCCTTCCACGGTCCGATCGACGCACCGACCCGCACCCGGAAGCCTGGGTAGTCGGCGTGCTCGCGGATCTCCTGCACACTGAGCGAGCCGAGATCGAACGCTACCCCGTCGCCGGTCTCGATGGCATTGATGTCGTGGACGACCTCAATGAGGTGATCGGCGGTGACGTCGGCTCCGATGGCATTCGCGTCGGCGTCTTTGGTCGGACGACGTACACCGTAGGCGGCCAGCAGGATCCCGCCTTTGAGCACGAAGTCCTCGGCATGAGCAGTGCGGGAGAAGCGATCGAGGAACGATTCCAGCGTGTGCCGGATCAGATATTCCTGCGTCGGCGCACCTGTCCCAACCTTCGTGCCCGCGGCGCGTGCCGCGGATTGGACGCGGCGGAACACTTCATCGCCCGTACTCACGACAGCGCCTCCAAAGCCTGAAGCACGGGAGATTTCGCGCGAGGAAGCCGAGAGGAGATCTCCATGAGCCGAGCAGGTTTCCCGCCACGACGCAGCCACTCCTTCAGCGACTCCCGCGCCAGCTCATACCCGACCTCGCCCCGCAGTCGGAACGCGTCAGCGATCGATCGCTCAGGCGAATAGATCCGGATCGCCTGATCCGTGCCCGGAATCAGGATCTCCTCACGTCCGATGTCAAATGTGGACCGGTCGAACTGATGCCAGGCGATAGCACCATCGCTCGCCGGTGTGCGCGACCCACGCGGGATCGCGACATCCAAAGCGGCGGGGATCACATCTGTCAGATCGTGGTGAGCAAGTGCTGAGGCCAAACAGATCGTCGCATTCGGGCGACGAGCAGCGGCCTCGATCCAGTCCCAGTCCGCCGCAGCCGCATCCGCCGGAAGGTATATGCCCCGCGCGACTCGCGCCAGTCGCCCCTCGCGAACCGCACGGTACAGCCCGCTGCGTGACATGCCGGCTTCCTCGGCCGCGCTCGGCCTCAACGTCGCCATCGTCGCCACCCTTCAAATGATACAAACTGTATACACGTAAGCATATCTGATGACGAATTGTGCCACGACGGGCGGCCGAGAGGAAGCATGCGTCCAACCCGCCGCCAATGCCCCGTCGACGCGACCGATGGCAACCGGCAGGTGTGGCATCTGCCGGACCCGCATAGTGTTCATGGCCCGCCTGTGAACGCCGCCGACCGAGGGTTGCCTGCGACTCTTCGGGCCTCGTGCGGTTTGAGTCGTCGTCCAGTGCAGGACCGCCTGGCATGTGCGAGGGATCGGCCCTTCCCGACAATCGGGTCAGCGCACTGGTTCGTCCGAGGCGCCGATTTCGTGGTGACTGCGCTGGGCGAGAACGGCGACGCCCACCGCGGCGGTCCATACGGTCAGTGTGTCGAACGAGAGGCGTTCGGCGATGCCGAAGCTCAGTCCCGGAATCGCGGCCCCGTCGAGCGCGAGAAGGAACGCTGCGAACCCGATGACCGAGACGATGACGGTCGCGATCGTCAGCCCTCGGAAGAGTCCGCGGCCGGCCGAGACGGCGAGGAGGATCATCGCCACCCACTGTGCCAGGGCCTGGATTGCGGCAGCACTGTCGTGGAGGCCCGGTTGGAGATCCCATGGCGCGAAGCCGACGACCACGACACAGGCCCCGACCACGGCCATGAGAATCGTCCCTACGCGACCGGATCGGCTGGACCAGCGTCCGTGGAGGAGGATAGCCCCGAGCGCCGTGAGGACACCGGAGGCGACCAAGCCGATGTTGAACACGGCGAACCACGGTGAGCACACCTCCCTGGGTTGGCCGCCTTCGGTGAACAGGCCGCAGACGGTGACTCCGAGATCGCTGATCGCATTCGCCGTCGCGGAGTAGCCCTGCGGCCACTGCACGGCGACGACGAGCTGGATCGGCAGAAGCACGGCACTGGCCACCCACAGTACGGCTCCGATGCGCCATCGCTGAGTCATCACGTCCCACGCTTCGGCCGGAGCATCCGAACCATCGCGCCGTGCTCGCCGGTGCGGCTCGACTGACGGTGGGGCTCCGAAGGGTTCATCGTAGGGCACCGATCGGCGGCGGCACCCTTCCGACGCAGTCGGTGCGTGTCGTGTGGTGTCCGGTTCCGGCAAGGTGACTCGCCGGCGGGGAGGAGCGCGGAACGTCGGCGGATCTCAGGCACAATCGTGTCCATGACCTTTTCACCAGGCAAGCGAGGGCGCGGAAGGTCGACGACTCCGCGCGCCCTCTTCATGAGCGGTCTTCTCGGCTTCGCCGGGACCATGCACTTCATCCGACCGCAGCCGTTCGATTCGATCGTTCCGCCCAGCCTCGGCAACCGGCGCGCCTGGACCTATGCCAGCGGCGTCGCCGAGATCGGCTGCGCGGCACTCCTCGCCGTTCCCGCCACGCGACGCCTCGGCGGTGCGGCGACGGCGGCGCTCATGGTCGCTGTGTATCCAGCCAACATCTACACCGTGGTCAAGCACTGGAAGTCACCGAAGGGCCGCGCGATCGCGCTGGCCAGGCTGCCCCTGCAGATCCCGCTCGTGCAGATGTCATGGGCAATCGCCCGCAACGGCGACTGACTCCTTGGGAGTGGCTGTGACTGCGTATGAAACGGCGACCGCGCAGTCTGTCTGCCCGGTGGTACTTATAGTCCATGGACATCGCGATCGTTTCCCCAGACACGGAAATCGTCTGCGCACAGTTAGCCGAGGTTGACGGATTTCGATTCGAATGCTGGGGAGAGCGGGCAGGACAGCGTCTTCCGGGTACGGTGCGTGTGCGGGACCTCGGGGGGCTCGACGAGGAGCTTGCCATGGCGGGCCTGCAGGCGATTCCGACCATCGCGATCGATGCGATGCGACGTGATCGCTCGAGGCCGGGCACGGTCTACGCGACGTCCGTGATCTCTGTCAGTTGATCTCAGGCAGGCGCGACGATGCTCCGCAGAATTGCTGTGATGCCGCCTCAGCTCAGACTGATGAGCTTTCCGCTCTTCGACAGCTCCGGATCCGTGCAGGACGACAGGTCGAAGCAGCACGGCCGACGCTTGCCGTTCTCGAGCTTGTCGATGGCAACGCCGACGCGCTTGGCGCGGGTCGCCTCGCTCTTCGTCGCCTTGATCCAGCGCACCCACTCCCAGCGGGCCATCGGGGTGAGGCTCTCCCAGATGTCATCGAGATCGCCGGCCTCATCGAGCGCCGACCGCAGATCCTCGGGAACGACGACCTCCGGCCACGCCTTGGTCGGGGTGAGCGAGACATGCACGGACTGACCGTCGCTCAGCCCCGTCTGGTCGTCGAGGTTGAGCCAGTGCCCCCTCATTCCGTCGGGTTCGACGACGGTAGGGAACTCTGCCCCGTCGACGACCGCCTCGGCGGCCACCTGACCGCGTGAGGGCAGTTCCGCACTGGCCTCGGCCGGCAACCGGACGAGGACGCGGTCGCCGAGGGTCTCCACCTCGGCGTCGAACGTGATCTCTGCCTGCTTCGTCGTCGTCATGGTTCTCCTCAAGCTGAACCGGATATGGGGGTGAGCCGCCCGGAGGCGGACGGATCTGAGGACTCCAGGATAGCCTCGGCGGATCAGCGGGGACTTCTCGAATCCTGACGGATGCGGCCGGGCGCACGAGTGGGCAGGCCGGGGTACGGCAGCGGCATCGGAGATGCGAACGGTGAATTGACTTTTCCTGAACACTGTTCAATGATCTGGGCATGACGATGATGACGACTCTCGCCGAACGCGCCTGTGCCGGTGACCCTGCGATCGCCGAGGAAGCGCTGACGATCCTGCGGTCCGCCGACGACGAACTCCTCGACCTCGTCGCCGCCGCCGGCCGCGTCCGGCGGCACTTCTTCGGCCGATCGGTCAAGGTCAACTATCTCGTCAACCTCAAGTCGGGTCTCTGCCCCGAAGACTGCGGCTACTGCTCCCAGCGACTTGGTTCGGACACCGAGATCCTCAAGTACTCGTGGCTGCCGGGCGACGAAGCCCGCCGTCAGGCCGAGTTCGGACTGGCCGGAGGCGCCTCCCGCGTCTGCCTCGTCGCCAGCGGTCGCGGGCCCTCGAACCGGGACGTCGACCGTGTCGCGGCGATGACCGAGGACATCAAGGCGAACAATCCCGACGTCGAAGTCTGTGCGTGCCTCGGCTTCGTCAAGGACGGTCAGGCCGAGCGCCTGCGCACCGCCGGGGTCGACGCCTACAACCACAACCTCAACACCGCGGAGTCGAACTACGCGGAGATCTGCTCGACCCACACCTTCGCCGACCGCGTCGACACCGTGCAGCAGGCACGCACGGCCGGACTCTCCCCGTGCTCGGGACTCATCGTCGGGATGGGGGAGTCCGACGAGCAGATCGTCGAGGCGATCCTCGCCCTGCGCGACCTCGACGCCGATTCGATCCCGGTCAACTTCCTCATCCCCTTCGAAGGCACGCCGTTGGCCGGCACCTACGAGCTCACCCCGCAGCACTGCCTGCGCATCCTCTGCGCCGTGCGGCTGATGTGCCCCGACAGCGAGCTGCGCATCGCCGGTGGACGGGAGATGCACCTGCGCACCCTCCAGCCGCTCGCCCTCCACGTCGCGAACTCCCTCTTCCTCGGCGACTACCTCACCAGCGAGGGACAGGACGCCGAAGCCGACCTCGACATGATCGTCGACGGCGGCTTCTCCATCATCGGTCACGAGAGCGCCGAGGCGCTGCGGGACCGGGTGCGCGCCGAGAAGGCCGCGCACACCGCCGCCTTCGGCGCACCGGAGCCGACCGACGAGGCCGCACCCGCCTCGACCCTGCCGTGCGGGAAGACCGTCCCGAGCGGAGCCTCCGACGACGGCCGTGAGAACGTGCTCGTCCCGACCATCCGCCGTCGCGGCGCCGGCACCACGGTCTCACCGAATGCGTGATGACGCCCTTGCGATGAGTGCCCGCGGAGGCGACCTGCGACCAGCACCACCCGGAGCGTCACGTCCTACCTCTGCAGACGTAGGACGTGACGCTCCGGGTGGTGTGTGGCGTTCTTCGCCGCGGATATGACGCTCGGGGTGCGATCCACTGCTACGGGTGCGTTGTGCGCTCGAAGCACGGATTCACCGTTGCGGGTGCGATGACGGTCTCTGAGGCCCCGGCCTGGACGGCGTTCGACTGACCAACCCCGGCCGGTCGAACGCCGTCATCGATCAGCCGACGCTGCGCCCGCTCCACTCCGGGGTGGAGCGGGCCACCTCGGCGATGCGCTCAGCGATCTCCGCTGGGAACCCGACGGCCCGGTCCGCGTTCTGATCGACGTGGAGGGCAAGGATCTCCTCGGTCGCGACGACCCGGTCGTCGACGAGCATCTCGTAGGCGAGATGGAGCTTCTTCGCCCCCGCGAACACGAGCCGCGGACGCACGGTCAGCGTCGCCCCGAGCGAGACCTCGTCGAGGTAGCGCACATGCGACTCGACGGTGTAGAGGGAGCAGCCGCTCGCCGCACGATAGGCGGCGTCGAGACCGAGCTCGTCCATGACCTGATCGGTCGCGAAGCCGAAGACGAGGACGTAGAACGCCTCGGAGAGGTGCCCGTTGTAGTCGATCCACTCCTCACGCACCGGCGTCGAATAGTCGGCGAGCTGCCGCCCCTCCACCGTTGCCGAGGCGGCGGGCGCGGAGGCCGTCGCCGAGGATTCGTCGGCCGACTGCGGAGTCGCGTCACCGGCGAGGGAGGCCGTGAGCCTCCGCAGGGCGACGATGCCGGCATCGCGTTCGGCGACGAGATCGGCGATCGACCGCTCGTCGGCCTCGTCCTCGCACCCGGCGACGACGGCGTCGCGCAGACCTGTCGTCAGCTCCGGGGCCTCGAGCCGGGTCCACGGGGACTTGAGCGAGGGCCCGAAGTGGTCGAGCATGTGCCCCATCCCGCCGGGTCCGCCGGCGAGGTGGAAGGTGAGCATCGGTCCGTGGAAGGGCCAGCGCAGGCCGGGTCCGTCCGTGATCGACCGGTCGATCTGCTCGACGCTCGCCTCACCAGCAGCGACCATGTGCAGGGCCTCGCGCCACTGCGCCTCCTGGAGGCGGTTGGCGATGAACCCCGGCACCTCACGGTCCATGCGGATGACGGACTTCCCGATGAGGTCGTAGAACTCCGCTGCCCAGTCGACGGCCGCGGGCGCGGTCGCCTCCCCGCCGACCACCTCGACGAGGGGGATGAGGTAGGGCGGATTGAACGGATGCCCGACGACGAAGCGCTCGGGGCGGGCCACCTCGGTGGCCATCTCCGTCATCGCGTACCCCGACGTCGAGGAGCCGACGAGCACCGAGGCGGGGGTGAGCGCGTCGATGTCGGCGAGCAGCTGCCGTTTGAGGTCGAGGTTCTCCGGGGCCGACTCCTGGACGAAGTCGGTGCCGGCCAGCGCCTCGGCGAGGTCGGTGTGCACCGTCCACGCATTCCGGTCGGCACCGTCGACCATGTCGAGTTCGGCCAGGGCCGGCCATGCGGCGTCGATGAGGCGGGCGAGCCTGTCCCCGGCGTTCGGGTCGGGGTCCCACACCTTGACGGTGAACCCGCGGGCGAGGAAGTAGGCGGCCCAGCCGCCGCCGATCGTGCCCGCCCCGATGCACGTGATCGTGCGGACGGAGCCGGGGTCGGGGAAGGAGGTGTCGGTCACAGATCGGCTCCCTTCGCGGTCGGGGTCTGCACGCGGAGATCGAGGATCTCGCGCGCCTCGGCGGGGGTGGCGACCTCGGCCCCGAGGTCCTCGATGATCGAGACGGCACGGTCGGTGAGCGCCTCGTTCGTCGCCTTGACGCCCTTGGAGATGTAGAGGTTGTCCTCGAGGCCGACGCGGGCGTGACCGCCGGCGAGGACGGACTGCGCGACCCACGGAAGCTGGTTGCGTCCGATCGCGAACGACGTGAACTCGGCCCCCTTGGGCAGGAGATGGACCATCGCCTGGAGGAGGCCGGCGTCGACCGGGGCGCCGTAGGGGATGCCCATGCACAGCTGGTAGAGCGGCGGCGGATCGATGAGCCCCTCCTCGACGAGGACGTTGGCGAACCAGAGGTTGCCGGTGTCGAAGATCTCGAGCTCGGGGCGGACGCCGAGCGTCTGGATCTTCTTCGACCCCTCGCGAAGCATGTCGGGGGTCGAGACGTAGAGGTTCGAGCCCTCACCGAAGTTGAGCGAACCGCAGTCGAGGGTGCAGATCTCGGGCAGGAGCTCCTCGACGTGGGGGAGACGCTCGAGGGCATTGACGAGATCGGTGCCGGGCATGTGCGTCGTCGGATCCTGCGGGTCGATGACGAGGTCACCGCCCATGCCGGCGGTGAGGTTGATGACCGGGTCGACGTCGGAGGCGCGGATGAGGCGGACGACCTCCCGGTAGTAGGCGACCTCCCGCGAGCCCTGCTTGGTCTCGAGGTCGCGGACGTGGATGTGGACGACCGACGCGCCCGCGCGGGCGGCGGCGATCGCATCGGCGGCGATCTCCTCGGGGGTGACCGGCACGTGCTCACTCTTGCCCGTCGTATCGCCGGCGCCGGTGACGGCGCACGTGAGGATGACCTTGCGATTCATGATGACTCCTCGTCAGTCGGTGGATGGGTCGGTTGTGCCGGGCGCGATGATCGCCCGCTGTACGTAGTCCTCGAGACGGTCACGGAACGTCGGGACGTCCATGATCCCGGTGACGACCTTGATGCCGAGTCCGTCGAGGACGGAGGTGAGCTCGTCGGTCATCGGTCCGGAGTCTCCGGGACGGAACACTCCGCGGGCCTGGCCGTCCTCGATCGTCGCCCGCACCGTGCGCGACCACCGGTCGTAGCCGGCCGGATAGGCCGATTCGTCGGGATCCTCGACGGCGAGGCGACTCCACGTCTGGATCCAGATCGACCACTCGCTGCGGGCGCGGGGACCGATCGGGGACTGCAGCTCGAGGAGCCGCTCGAGGCGACGCCTGGGGGAGACGATCTCATCGAGCCACGCGACCTGCCGGTCGAAGGCGAGCTTGACCGAGAACTCGAGGGTGGCGTCGAAGAGTTCGGACTTGCCGTCGAAGTGGTAGTGCACGGCCGCGCTCGAGACTCCGGCCGCCTCGGCGATGTCGGCGATGCGCACCGCGTCGTAGCCGCGGCGGGCGAAGAGATCCCAGGCGGTTTCGACGATGAGACGCCGCGGCGAATCCGGATCGACGGCGGCGGCCGGGGCCGCGTCGCGCAGCCCGGTCGGCACGGCCGAGACCGTCGATTCGTCTCCGAGCAGCCAGCGCACCGTCACCCCGGTCGCCGTGGCGAGGCCGAGGAGCTCTTCGGCGGTGAACCTGCGCCGACCCGAGAGCGACTTCGACAGCTTCGTCTCGTCGATGCCGATGACTCGAGCGAGATGACGCTGGGACAGTCCGCTCTCGGCGACGGACTCCCGTGCTCGAGCGGCGATCGTGGCAGCCATGCTTCGAACCTACCCGAGCCCCTGCGGGAATCGCAAGCATATGTGATGAGAAGTCAGAACTTGCGATCGGTGGATTCGGGAATCGCCGGGCGGTCGCGGTCCGGTGGTCGGTCGTTCCGGGTTGCGTTCGCCCCGCCGACCTCCCGCAGCGGATATCCTCGAACGGATGAACACCACGCACTCACCCTCGGAGGCACCCATGGACACCGATCTCCACTCCCGCATGCACGTCGTCTCCGATGAGACCCAGAACCTCGTCAACCTCGTCCTCGACTACTCCCGACGCCGGACCCTGTCCGTCGACACCCCGCTCGACCATCCGATGAAGGATTCCGAGCTCACCCGCCTCGCCGGTCCGACGATCAGCGAGGAGGGCGTGGGATCGGCGCGGGCGCTGGCGATCTTCGAGCACATCTTCGCTCCTGCCTGCATCACCACCGACCACCCGAAGTACCTCTCCTTCATCCCCAGCGCACCGACGAAGGCCGCTGTCGCCTTCGACCTGGTCGTCTCCGCCAGTGCCCTCTACGGCGGCTCGTGGCTCGAGGGCGCGGGAGTCGTCCACGCCGAGAACGAGGTCCTCTCGTGGCTCGCCGCCGAGTTCGGTCTGCCGAAGACGGCAGGCGGCGTCTTCGTCCAGGGCGGGACGATCGGCAATCTCTCCGCCCTCGTGGCCGCCCGTGAGGCCCAGAAGGCGAAACTCGGGGACAAGCGCCCCGGCCGCTGGGTCATCGTCTGCAGCGCCGAGGCGCATTCCTCCGTCGCCTCGGCCGCCGCCGTCATGGACGTCGACGTCGCCCCCGTTCCCACCGACGACGACGGCATCCTCCGTCCCGACGGGGTGCGTGCGGCCCTCGAGGAGCACGGCGACGCCGTCATCGCCGTCGTCGCGACCTCGGGCACGACGAACTTCGGCACGATCGACGACATCGCCGGGATTGCCGCCTTGAAGAAGGAGTTCGACTTCTGGCTCCACATCGACGGCGCCTACGGCCTCGCGGCGATGCTCTCTCCGCTGGCCAAGCACAAGTTCGCCGGCGTCGAGGATGCCGACTCGGTCATCGTCGACCCGCACAAGTGGCTCTTCGCCCCCTTCGATGCCTGTGCGCTCATCTACCGCGACCCGCGCAACGGGCGCCGTGCGCACACCCAGCACGCTGAGTACCTCGACACGCTCACCGAATCCGACGAGTGGAGCCCCTCGGACTACGCGATCCAGCTCACCCGCCGGCCCCGCGGCCTGCCGCTGTGGTTCTCCCTGGCCAGTTACGGGGCGGAGACCTACCGGGCGGCGATCAGCCATTCGATCGAGCTTGCCCGCGAGATCAGCACCGAGATCAGGAAGCGGCCCAACCTCCGCCTCGTCCGCGACCCCGAGCTCTCGGTCGTCGTCTTCGAACGCGTCGGCTGGGAGCGCGCGGACTACGACGCGTGGTCGGACCGGCTTCTCGAAGAGCAGCGGGCCTTCGTCGTGCCCAGCTCGCACAAGGGCAAGCCGAATGCGCGGTTTGCGATCGTCAATCCGCTGACAACCTTCGACGACCTCGTCGACATCCTCGACACGATGGAATGAGGCTCATCGGCACCGTGCGTGCCCGATGACGACGGCGACCGGCCGGGTGCCCGCAACGGGCACCCGGCCGGTGCCGTTCACTCGTCGGGCGAGGCCGTGCGGCGGGGGCGGAGTGCGACGGTGAAGAAGGGCAGCAGCGCCTGGGTGATCGGTCCGATGCTCACGGCGTAGAGGGCGGTGCCGATGCCGACGACGCCGCCGAGCGCCCAGCCGACGGCGACGACGGTGACCTCGATGAGTGTGCGCACGAGGCGGATCGAGCGTCCCGTGACACGGGAGAGGCCGGTCATAAGCCCGTCGCGGGGTCCGGGCCCGAGCTGTGAGCCGATGTACATCGCCGAGGCGACGCCGTTGAGGACGACGCCTGCGACGAGGAGGACGATGTTCCACCCCAGCGCCTCTGGGCGGGGGAGGAAGAGGAGCGTGAGGTCGAGCGCGGGACCGATGCTCAGCGCATTGAGCACGGTGCCGAGCCCCGGCTGCTGTCGCAGCGGGATCCAGGCGAGGAGGACGAGCACCGAGGTGATCGTGATGATCGTGCCGAAGGTGAGCGGGACGTGGCGGAGGATCCCCGAGTGGAGGACGTCCCAGGGGATCATGCCGAGACCGGAGACGACGACCATCGCCATCGACGCGCCGTAGAGGTAGAGGCCGACGACGAGCTGGAGAAGCCGGCGGGGGAGTCGGCCGCCTCGGAGCTGTTCGAGGGGACCGGCGTTCGCCAGTTCCCGGCGCTGCGGTGGAGTCGTGGGCATGGAGTGCTCTTTCGGTGGGGTCTGTGTTGTCGTCACCCCATCATGGACCGGATTGGCATTGCGAAAAAGAGCCAATTGCAGGAAAGTGGTTCTATGACGACGATGAGCGCCCGACGACTCGCAGCCATCATCGGCACGGGACCGTGGCCCGCCCCGGCCTACGACTCCCTGGCCGGGACGATCGCCCACGCCATCACCGACGGCCGCGTTCCCGTCGGCGTGCGCCTGCCGAGCGAACGGGAACTCGCCGCAGCGCTCGGCCTGTCGCGGACGACGTCGACGCGGGCCTATGCGCAGCTGCGCGAACTCGGCTACGTGCGCACCCGCCGCGGTTCGGGCAGTCTCGTCGAACTGCCGCAGGTGCCCGGCGGCAGGATCGACCACCTCCTCTCACCGACCGGTCCCGCCGCCGACGGGATCGACCTCACGTGCACTGCCACCGTCGCCCCCATCGGACTCCTCGACGCCTATGAACGCGCGCTCTCCCAGCTCCACGCGTACCTTCCCGGCACGGGGTACTACCCCTCGGGGATCCCGCAGCTGCGCGAACTCATCGCCGACCGGTACACCCGTCGCGGACTGCCCACCCGTCCCGACGACATCCTCATCACCTCCGGGGCGCTCGGTGGTGCCGCCATCGGCATCCGCGCGCTGCTCAACGGCAGCGGCGGCGTGCTCGTCGAGAGTCCGAGCTACCCGAATGCGATCGCGACGATCGCCGCCGCCGGCGCCCGCATCGTGCCCTATCCGCTCGAGATCACCGAGGCGGGACACCACTGGGACGTCGCGGCGATGGGGCAGACGATGCGCGAAGGGCGAGTGCGCGCCGCCTATCTCATCCCCGACTTCCACAACCCCACCGGTGCCCTCATGCCGACCGAACAGCGCGTCGAACTCGCCGAGGAGCTCACCCGCTCCTCCGTCGTGCCTGTCATCGACGAATCCCTCGTCGACCTCGGGCTCGACGGGATTGCACCGCAGACCCCACTCGGTGCATTCGCGCCCGACGCGATCTCCGTGGGGAGCATGAGCAAGGTCTTCTGGGGCGGCGTGCGCATCGGCTGGATGCGGGTGCCCGCGTCCCGAATGGACGACGCCGCGGCCGTGCGCCTCACCCTCGACCTCGGGGCACCGGTGCTCGAACAGCTCGTCGCCGCCGAGCTCCTCGCCGCCGACGACGCGATCCTCATGCAGATGCGCGCCCGCCTTGCCGTCGCCCGTGACCGACTCGTCGACGACCTCCGGGCGCTCCTGCCGAGCTGGCACGTCGTCGTGCCGTCCGGGGGCATGGCCCTGTGGGTGCGCCTGCCCGAGGAGCGCTCCGGAGCCCTCGTCTCCGCTGCGCTCGCGCATGGGCTCACGCTCGCCTCAGGGCCGAACTTCGCCCCCGCCGGTGGTCTCGACCGCTGGATCCGCGTGCCCTTCACGGTCGCCGAGGCGGAGCTTGCCGACGTCGCCCCCCGCCTGGCCGCGGCGTGGGAGGATGCACAGGCGATGTCCGATCCGCGCCCAGCCGATCGCGCGCGGATCGTCGCATGAGCACCGGCGCGGCTGCCGTCTCGGAGTGGCTGACCCGGCATACGGCGCCGGCCTGTCTCGGTGCCATCGTCATCGGCGTGCTGCTCGGCACGCTCGTCCCCGGTCCCGGCGAGGCGGCCTCAGCCCTCGTCACACCGGCCCTCGTCGTCCTCCTCGTCACGACGTTCACCGAGATCCCGCTCGAACGGCTCACCGGGATGCGCGGTGGGGGACGCTTCGCCGTCACCGTCCTCGTGCTCAACTTCGTCCTCGTCCCCCTCGTCGTCGCGGGCCTCCACTGGGCGATCCCGCTGGCGAGCACGATCGTCGTCGCCGTCCTCATCGTCCTCCTCGCCCCGTGCATCGACTACGTCATCGTCTTCACCGGCCTCGCCGGCGGCGCAAGCGCACGCCTGCTCGCGCTCACCCCCGTCCTCATGGTCGTCCAGATCGTCCTCCTTCCGGTCTGGCTGCGCCTCATCCTCGGTGAGCGTGCGACCGTGCTCATCACCCCGGGCCCGTTCCTCGCAGCCCTCGTCACCTTCATCGTCGTCCCCCTTCTCGCCGCGCTGGTCCTCCGTCTGCTCGCCCGCCGCTCGGCCTGTGCCCGACGCACCCTCAGCGTCAGCGAGCACGTGATGATGCCGGTCATGCTCCTCACGTTCATCGTCATCACCGCCGCCGAGGTGCGCACCGTCCTGCCGTACCTGCCCGACCTCGGACCGGCGGTCCTCGCCTGCGTGCTCTTCGCAGCCGTCATGGTCGGCCTCGGATGGGGCATCGGCCGGGTGGTGCTCGCCGACGGAGGAGAGAGGCGTGCGCTCGTCTTCACCGGGGTGACCCGCAACTCCCTCGTCGTGCTTCCGCTCGTCCGCGCCGTCGATCGTGAGGGACCCGGCACGGCCGCCGTCGTCACGCAGACTCTCGTCGAACTCGTCGTCATGGCTGTCCTCGTCTGGCTCGTCCCGCGGATAGTCCCCTCAACTGCGATGTCCGAAAACCGCTAGCACTGGTCTCCTGGGAGGAGCAGAATAGCCGTATGCTCACTTCGGACCAGTGCTATCAGGCGGTGACCGGACGCGACCGGCGCTTCGACGGAATGTTCTTCACCGCCGTGGCGACGACCCGGATCTTCTGCCGACCCTCGTGTCCGGCACGCACCCCGCTGCGGGAGAACGTCGACTTCTTTCCGACGGCTGCGGCCGCGGTCGAAGCAGGGTATCGGGCATGCAAGCGCTGCCGTCCCGATGTCAGCCCCGGTTCCCCGGACTGGGACGTCCGCGCCGATGTCAGCGCCCGGGCGTTCCGCCTCATCCGCGACGGTCTCGTCGACCGCGCCGGAGTCTCCGGGCTCGCGTCGGCGCTCGGATACAGCAGCCGCCAACTCGGTCGCGTCCTCCACGCCGAACTCGGTGCCGGCCCCCTGGCCCTGGCCCGCAGCGAACGAGTGCGCACTGCCCGGACCCTCGTCGAATCGACGGGGATGACGATGAGCGAGGTCGCCTTCGCCTCGGGATTCTCGAGCATCCGACAGTTCAACGACACGTTCAAGGACACGTACGGCATGGCCCCGGGTCGGCTGCGCACGGGTGCGGCTCCCGCCCGCGCCGACGACCTCGCGGTACGTCTGGCGTACCGTGCCCCCATCGACCTCGACCACCTCTTCGCCTACCTCGGGCTGCGCGAGATCCCCGGAGTCGAGGACGTCGGGGCCCATCACTACAGTCGTTCGCTGCGCCTCGCCCACGGGCCCGCCATCATCACGCTCACCCCCGGCGACGGCGACTTCGTCACCTGCCGACTGCGCCTGACCGACACCCGGGACCTCGGGGCAGCCGTGGCGCGGGCGCGACGCATCCTCGACCTCGATGCCGACCCCGCCGCGGTGCACTCGACCCTCACCGACGCCGGGCTCGGCGACCTCGTCGGCCGAATCCCGGGCATCCGCTCGCCCGGGCACGGGGAACCCGTCGAACTCGCCATCCGCACCGTCCTCGGACAGCAGATCTCCGTGCGCGCCGCCCAGACCCACCTGCGCCGACTCGTCGAGATCGCAGGGGAGAGCCTGCCCGAGGAGCTGCGTTGCGGCACCGTCGATCGGATCTTCCCCACCGCCGAGGCGATCACCGAGCTGACCGATGATGACTGGGCGCTGCCTCGGCGACGGATCGCGACCCTGCGCACATTGGCGCGAGCACTCGCGGACGGGACCATCGACCTCGGTCCGGGCACCGACCGGGATGAGGCGGCCCGAGCTCTGCTCGCCCTGCCAGGGATCGGACCGTGGAGCGTCGGCTATATCCGGATGGGCGCACTCGGCGACCCCGATGTCCTCCTCGCCTCCGACCTCGGAGTGAGGAAGGCTCTCGACGCCCTCCCGGTGCCGCTCACCGACGGGCAGCTCGCGGCTGCCCGACCGTGGCGGTCCTACCTCACCCACCTGCTGTGGGCAGCCCACGCGCGATCGGTGCCATGATGACGCCGACGCGCACCGGCCCAGCGCCGACCACACCAGACCAGACCATCCCAGCCGCGACATCCCAGAGAGGAACCGCCATGCGCTTCTCCGCACCGAACACCGACGTCCTGCACTTCACCTCCATCGACTCACCCGTCGGGGAGATCCTCCTCACCGCCGACGACGAGCACCTCACCGGGGTCTACCTCGACGGCTTCGAGGCCGTCCTCGAGCGGCTGTCCCTGCGCACCGGCGCCGAGGCGGTCGAGAGTCCCGACCTTCCCGTCCTCGTCTCAGCGTCTGCGCAGCTGGGGGAGTACTTCGCCGGACAGCGGACGACCTTCGAGCTGCCTCTTGCGCCGTCAGGCACCGACTTCCAGCTGCAGGTGTGGGAGGCGCTGACGACGATCCCGTTCGGCACCACAGCCGGCTACGGCGAACTCGCCGCGCGGATCGACCGTCCCAGGGCCTCGCGGGCGGTCGGTGCGGCGAATGGGAGGAATCCGATCAGCATCATCGTGCCCTGCCATCGGGTCATCGGCGCCAGCGGCGCGCTCACCGGCTACGCGTGGGGAGAGGAGCGCAAGCGCACGCTGCTCGACCTCGAAGGAGTGACGGCCCGCCGGTGATGACCGCGCGGTCTGGATCCGCATGGCATGGATCGATCCGTACCATGCGGACCGACACCGAGCGGTTGCCTCGGAGCGGTGCCGCAACTGACCCGGGAGAGAACGTTTCGCCGCGACTCACCTGAACGAGCACGCTGCGCTGCGGCACTGACCTGCGAGAACGACGAAGGCCCCGGACCGATCGGTCCGGGGCCTTCGCCCTGCGGTGGACCTCCGTAGAGAGTTTGAGAACCCCTGCCCACACCTGAAAACTCTGTCTTTGCGCAGGTCACGGGGCTTCTACGACCACGACCAGCGTTCCTCCGAGCCTACCGTTTCCGACTCCAGGGGTCGGATGGTGCGATCACTTGGGATGGCTCAAACCCTCCTTCGCCCGGAGCAGGTCGACGATTTGGTAGCGCAGTATCGCGAGGGCGCGACGCTCGTCGAGTTGGCATCCCGCTTCGGAGTGAACCGCCGCACGGTCGCCATGCACCTCACCCGTCGGGAGGTGACGATCCGCCGCGGGCGGTTCGATCCTGCCCGCATCCACGAAGCAGCCGACCTCTACCTCAGCGGGTTGACGCTGGTAGAGGTCGGCGTGAAGGTTGGGGTGGGGCCTCAGGCAGTCCGGCAAGCGCTCGCTTCGCACGGTGTCGTGATCCGGCCTGGCGGGCGCCGTGGTTCTAGCATCACAGCATCCGCTGCCGTGGGCGGTTGAGCCTAGGAACGAAGGACCGGCACACGAGTGTCTGCTTCGGCGACCGCTTCGCGGCGCTGGTGACGACGGTTCGCGGCCTCGCGCAGGCGCGCGCGGATGAGCAAGACGACGCTCACGGGTCCCATGATGATGAACTTCAGTGCGTTCCAGCAGGCCCACAGCATGATTAGGTGGAGCCAGCCGGGGCCGCCGTCGGCTGCCGCGCCAGAGCAGACGCTGGCGATCAGGATGTACGGAAGCGCGACCAGCATCGCGGGTATCCCCCACTTGAGTCCGCGACGGGTGCGGATGGCAGCGAGCAGCCGGTTGCTCGGCATGTAGCGGTGCAGATAGTCGCGAGTGTGAACGCTGAGCGTCCAGATAAGGCGGAACATGACGGCCTCTCGTCACACGTGTTACTCCGTCGAGGAGGCAGAACGTGTGTGAGTGCCCGAAGGCCGTCCCGGAGGACCCGCAATATTAGGAGAACCTGCCTCACCATCCACTGTACGCCGGGGTCGGCGTTCATGGAACCCTCGCCCTCGGGCTCCCCGCGTCGCCGCGCGCACCTCTCTATACGAGTGAGAGGACCCGACGATGACGACGACCCTGAGCCAGGTAGTCCAGGACGAGCGCACAGCACGGATGCTGCTGTCGATGATCGTCGAGCCAGACGACGCCGTGACAGGCCGTCTCCTGGGCGACCTGGGAGCGCTTGAGGTGCTCCGACTCGCCGAGCGTGATGACGCCGTGACAGGCCTCAGTGCTGTTGACGCTCAGGTGTGGCGCGCCCAGTTCGAGCGCTCAGACGCTCAGACACTTGAGCAGCGCATCGTCGACGCCGAGCGCGCCGGTATCGGCACGCTGATCCCCGGCGACAAGGAATGGCCCTCTGCGCTCGACGAGCTTGGCGACCGACGGCCATACGTCCTGTGGACTCGTGGCACGACATCTTTCCTCGCGCGACCGCTCAATGATCTCGACTGGCAACCTGCGCTGTAGCAACTTGACGCTATAGCTCCGGACTCGGTCAGATTCGAGGCTCTCGTTCCGGGGTATTTCAGGGCGACGGAGCTTCCCTCAGTGGTCCGTCTCCGGGGCCAGGCAAAGCTCCTGGAGGATGGGCCAGCGGCGTCATCGCTCTCCAGCGTTCAAAGCGGCCTCGGCTGGCGCGCTCGGCGCGGCGTCGGTGGAGTTCGTGCCGCTAGCAGGTGGACCGCGGCGCGTGCTCGGGACGCATTCGCTTGCCATTGGCCGCCAGGATCACGCACAGCGCCAAGCCAGCAAAGACGAAGACGTCTGCGACGTTTCCGATGAACCAGTCGGCATAGGCGATGAAGTCAACGACGTGGCCCCTACCCGGACCAGGGGCTCGTGTCAGGCGATCGACCACGTTCCCGAAGGCGCCACCGAGGATCAGTCCGAGTCCCACCGCCCAGGGCAGCGACGTCGTCCTCCCGATGAGCCAAGCAGCGACCGCGGAGCCGGCAATGGCTATGACCGTGATGATCGGGGTGGCGCTGGCGCCCAGCGAGAACGCCGCGCCGGGGTTGAAGGCAAGCTGAATGGCGAGCAGGTCGCCGAGCAAGGGCTGCCGCTCTCCTAGGGCGAGCGTCGCCTCCGCCCAGACCTTGGTGAGCTGATCGACCGAACCCGCGACGAGGGCCACAACGAATCCCAGCATGGCCGCTCGACGACGTGGTCGGCCGTCCCATCGCGAGGCGGTAGCGCCGGCCGCCGCCGAGGGCGCGCTCGCATCGGTGGCCTGGGTCACATCGCCATCCGCGATCAGTGCGCGCGGCAAGTCCGGGTCCGCGGCCTCTGACGGCATCTGGTCCGCATTCAATGGATGTACATCCTTCGCCGTTTCGATTGTGTGGTGCCGCACGGGTCATGCGCACCTTGGTGCAGCATCCCCGGTCGAGTCAGAGCCCGAAGGCTCCGCCGCTGACCAGGATGAAGATGCCGAGGCCGATGAGGACGAGCGGGAACAGGATGTGCTCCCAGCGCTCCAGCGCCTCCGCGATCGGTCGGCGGGTGGCAACGAACTTGGCCAAGCCCACGAGCACCGCCACCAGCACGAGGAACACGACGCAGTACGCGATCACGGCGGCCGTGCCCACGCTAAGGAACACTGGGACGTAGACGCCGATGTTATCTCCGCCGTTGGCGAAGGTCACCGCGGCGACGGTCCACACGGCGACCTTCTTGCCTTCGATCTTCGCGTCGTCGTCGTCGCCCCCGCGCCAAGCCTGCCAGGCGGCCCACAACCCCAGGCCCAGCGGGATGAGGCCGAAGTACGGGATGACCTCCGGGGGCAGGAACGCCCCGGCTCCCAGGGCCACCAGCACGGCCGCACCGAGGATGCCGATGAACCCGAGGTACTGCCCGATGAGGATGCGGGCGGTGGTGCCGCGCTCACCGGCGCCTCGGGCGAAGAACAGCGAGAGGATGATGATGTCGTCGATGTTGGTGGCGAGGAACAAGCCGATCGCTTGCAGGACCGAGGACAGGATCATGCGCCCGCACCCGTCTCGCAGCAACCGGGCACCGAGCAGGCCGGGTCGAGGCAGGGTGCGTCCTCGTTGACCGCCAGGGTGGTGTCGACCAGGGCGGTCAGTGCCCGCGACAGGTGCGGGTCGGCGATCTCATATCGCGTCTGCCGGCTCTCGGGTATGGCGACCGCAATGCCGCAGTCGCGCAGGCACGCCAGATGGTTCGACACGTTCGAGCGCGTCAACCCCAGAGCTTCGGCAAGCTCCGCGGGGTGAGCCGGCGCCTCGAGCAGCGTCAGTAGTATCCGGGATCGCGTCGGGTCGGACATGGCGCGCCCCAACCGGTTCATCACATCCACACGAGAAGCAATAATCAGCATATGCTGAACTATACAGCACTCACTGAACTGCGATCGGCACTCGCGCCGTCCGATTCGTCGTCGACATGGCGAGGGTGTCAGGCCCCGGAGTGCGCTGCGTCGGCGCCCCAAGCGCTTCGGCATCCTCCGCTCCCAAGGAGCGGATCATCCTCGGCTGCAGGCGCGAACCAGAGCGGCGCAGGTAGGCCGGGGCTCGGCAAACAGTCTAAGGGCCGCCATCGTCGAAGAGGCCGGTGCGGGCGGCGTAGCGGCCGTCGCTGACGGCGACTGCCTGCGCCCAGGACGTCGCGGTCGAGAGGCCGGTGAGCCGCGCCACGACCGGCGCCGGGAGTTCCTGCACGAGCGAGACCACCGCGCCGGTTCGGGCAGCACGCACGCGCACACCGACCGCGTTGAGGCGGTCGGTGAGGGCGTCCGTAGAGATCGAGGTGCCGTGGTATTGGCCGGGGAACAGCCAGTCATCCTCACCTGCGTCGGAGAGAAGCCGCGGCGCTTCTCGATGTCCTCTAGCCACTACCGCCAGCTCGCCTATCGCGCCGTGCAGATCGAGTGGGTCGGCACCGAGCCGGATGGCAACTCGCCCAGCTTCCCCGGTGATGTCGGTGACGCGCAGTCGCCGCAGCTGCACGACCCGAGTGCCGTAGAGCAGCACGAGCACGCCGGCGAGACGAGTCCGCGGGTCGATGGCCCGTTCGTGGAGCAGGCGTTCGAGCAGCTCCCATCGCTCCTCAACGCTCGAGCCGGTCGGCGTGAGGGTCGACTTGCGCTGCGGCGGCACCCTGAGTCGGGGGCACAGCTGGTTGCGCGCTGCCCAGCGCAGGAATGCGGCGGTTCGAACCCGGCGGGTCGTGCCCGTCGAGAGCCAGAGGTCGAGTCTGGCTTGGTCGAGCTGGGTGATGGACTCGGACCGGTCGGTGAGCCAGGCGAGCAGACTCAAGACCTGCCGCAGCTCGTCGCGTCGGCCGGAGGTCTGCCCCGGTGTGACTGGGCGGTCCTGCTCGCGCAACTGTCGTAGCGGTCGCCAGCGCGCGAATCTCTCGAAGGCGCGGCGGTGCGCAGCGTCCGTGATGCGGGCTGCCGTTTCGGCGCACCATCGCTCGAAGCGGACGAGGTGCTCGTCACGTGGCGGCAGGAGCTCGTTCTCAACGAGGAGCGAGCGCACCGGTGCGACCTCGTCGAGACTGCCGAGGCTGTCGAGGAGCTCGTGGCTTAGCGTGTCCGTCCTCGAGAGGGCCAGGGCAAGCTTTGCTGTGGTGGTGTTGCGTCGGAAGGCGCGCAGGGTGCGGCGCGCATCGGCGGCGAGGCAGCGCTCCCGAAGTCGAGCCAGGGCGGGTCGGGCCGCGATGAGTTCATCGGGCAGCAGTCGATAGAGCTTGTCGTCGGCGTAGCAGCGACTGCACCACTTTCGCAGGTGGAGGCGCGCTCGAGTTCCACATCGCTTGCAATCTCGATGCATCAGCGGGCTGTTGGTCGAGCAGCTGAGGCACAGCGGTCCGACGGTCGTGCGCGCGTTCACCCGCTTGGGCAGCGCGCAGTTGATGCACCGCTCGATGTTCTGGGGGACGCATGCCCAGCAGATCGGTGCGCCATCGGCGTCTCGAGCTCTCGGCACGGTGAGTCGGGCGCAGAGCGAGCACGGCTCGGGACGGCGGTCGCACGGCAGGCATATCGCCTTGTCCGTGGCTGCGAACTTGCACTCGCCCCTCGATCCGCACCGGGTGCAGGTGTCCATCCGTGCAGCGGCGTAGCACGCGAGGCAGGTCGCCCTATCAGTGCCTTGGAACCGGCACTCGGCCTCGGTGCCGCATCGGGTGCAGACGTCCGGGACCGGGACGGCCCGGCATCGCCAGCACATGAACACGCCACAGGTCTATGACCGGACCGGCGACGAACTGGATATCCGGCTCCGACCCTCTGTTCATGAGCGGCTTCCGAGCGTCGGCGGGCTCCAAGACCTCAAGGACACCATCGGTCTCCTCCCCGATGCAGTGACCCGTTCTGGGGCACATCGCCTACGTGTCGCTGGAGGGGCTCATCTCTCCGTGGCCTTCGCAGTCGGGGCTGCCCTGCCATCGTCTCGTATCGGATACATGGACGTGATTGACCAACAGGGCGCCACCTGGGCGAGCGATGGTGAGGCGCGGTTCATCGCCCAACCACAAGTACAAGTCGCAGGAGAGGGGCGAAGTCCTTCGGCGATCACAGCCGGCCGGCCCTCCGTAGCCGTCTACGTCGATCTCCTGCCGCAACGCAGCGACACCGCCTTCGTTCGGTACATCGAAGCCCACGAACCGTTTCTCGCGGCTTGGCGTCATCTCACAAGTGCGAGCGGCACGCTACTCGACCCCTCTGATGCAGGCCTGATCGCCGCAGACGTTGCCGCGCACATTCGTGCCCTGTCGAACGACAACTCCAACGCCGAGGTGCACCTCCTGCTACGGTGCCCGTTCCCACTTGCGCTGCTCATCGGGAGGCTCACCAATACCCTGCGCGTGGTCGTCCACGAGTGGGATGACTCCGATCCCATCACTGGTGAAGATCACCGCGCAAGGTACGTGCCTACCCTTCGTGTACGTACGTCCGCTAGCGCAGGGGTGATCGAAGAGGTGCTTCTCCCGGATGCGTGTTGACTACGGCAGTCGGCGCGCTTCACAGTGAGCGCTCGGCGCCATAGCGTCCCTGTGAATGCTGCGGTACTTCGCTCACCTCAGCGATGAAGCCACGAACTCGATCGAGGGCAGTTCGTGCTCGTGCGGCGTCGATCTTCTGCGCGGCGGACTCGGGCGGGGTGCCGAGGGGTGCGTCGTCGGTGACGCGGTAGCGGTCGCGGTATGCGACGATCACGCGTGCGGCCTTGCGCCACGCTGTGGCTCGTCGTCGGTCGGCGGGAGGCGCTCCAAGGGCGTTCGTCCACGGTGCACTCTCGGTCAGCGCAGCTTCGAGTACGGCGTCGGCACGGGCCTCGATCAGCGCTTCTCGCTCGTCAAGGGCTGCTCGCATCTCGGCGTCGATGATACCATGCGCCTGCGGGATGAGGCCGGCGATGAGTCGCGCTGGCTTGCGTGTCCTGCCGGAGCCTGCGGGACGCGCGGTCGCCCGGTCGACCCGGTAGTGGAGAACGGCGGCGATGTCGTCGGCGTCACCGAATCCGCGCGCGGCCACGAGGCGCGGGAGGAGCGCATCGACATTGTGATGGTTGGCTTCGGCACGACGGAGTTCAGCCGCGAGCGGGCCGAACGCATCGGACTCGACGGCGCTCTCGGCCTGTTCCGCGGTAAGCCCGGAGCCGCGGACGAGAGCGGCCCAACGGTCGTGCTGGGCTGCGGCGACGATGGTCTCGTACTCGGCGGCGAGCTGCGCGATGGAGCCCCACTGCTCCTGCTCGGTCACGATGGTCTCGTGCGCAGAGAGTTCGGCCGCGCTGTGCTGCAGAACGCCGTAGAGCACGCTTCGCGCAGTGGCATGCGGGTCGTCGCCAGGGTGTGGCTGGCCGTGGTCGTCGGCGCGGTCGAGAGTCACGTAGGCGTGGTTCGCGTGCCGCCCTCGTGTCATCGCGACGTAGAAGGTCTCCCTCGTCGAGGTCGGTTCGACCAACACGTGCGCCGTGTCCGTAGTGATGCCCTGCGCACGGTAGGCGGTGACTGCGTAGCCGAGATCGACATGCTCACCTACGTACGAGGCTGGAAGCACGATGCTGCCACCGAACCTGCGGCCACGCCTGCGAGACGTGATGGTTCCGTCTTCCTTGACCGCTGTGCCGGCCCCGTAGTCGCGTGCGATGGCGACGGTCCCGTCGTCGCCGACGGCCTTGATGGTCCAGATGTCGCCGTTGCGCACCCAGTCCCGCCCGGCCAGGGTGCGGAGGTTCCGGTTGTTGCGTCGGGTGATGATGGTGTCGCCGACGCCTGCGGCGGTGCCGTCGCGCAGCTCGACTTCGCGGTCGGGGTTCAGCGTCTTGCTGAGGATCAGGTCGGCGCGGGCGCGACCGTTCAGCGTGGTCACGTCTTCGTGGGTCTCGGCGATCAGCACAGAGACGAGCCCGGCGTCCCGGTCGGCACGCCAGGCGTTGTAGGCCGTGTCGGTCATCGCCTCGCCGTCGCCCTCCGCGATGCGCTCGTGGGCGAGGTAGGTGTCGATAGCCGCCGTGCGTCCGTGGCGTAGCTCCAGCGAGGCGGTCTTCTCCCAGGTGTGGGTGAAGCGGTGAACGTCGACCAGTTCGGGGGTGTCGGCCCGGTCCCTGGCGATCAGCGCGAACGCGCCGCCGGCGTCTACGGATTGCAGTTGGGCATAGTCGCCGACCAGCAGCACCTTCGCGCCAGCGTCTTGAGCGATGTGTGTGATGCGGTCCAGTGACAGGGTGCCGGCGAGGGAGGCTTCGTCGATGATGACGAGCTGTCCCGCCTCGAACGTGGTGCCGTGGACGAGGTGGTTCTGCCACCACTTCGCGGTGTTCTCAGTCTCGATTCCAAGGTCGTCGGCGAGGACCTGGGCGGCGACCGCTGATGGCGCGAGCCCGACGACGGCCCCGGAGCCGTGCTCGGCTTCCCACGCGCGGCGGAGCGCGTTCATAGCGGTTGTCTTGCCCGCCCCCGCGGGACCGACGAGGATATCGAGCATCCGACCCGACACCGCGATCCGGGTCAAGGCATCGGCTTGGTCATCGCCGAGCATCCGACCGTCCGCGTCGGGTCTGTACGTGATCTTCTCGACCGTGGCAAGCGTCACCGTCGACCCGCCGAGGTTGGCCGCTCGTTCGAGGAGTCTGTCCTCGGCCGCGAGCTGGGACTCGGAGGTGAATACGGTCGAGCTCTTCGGACGGAACACCGAGGTGCCGTCGGGGCGACGGAACACGACCGGCGAGGTGGCGAGCTCAGGTGGCGTCAGCCGCAGCGAGACGAGCTCGGCGGCGTCGGCGATCATCGCGACGATCGCTTCCCGGTCCTGCATGGTGGCGAACCGCCACCCCATCGTCTGCCGGGATGCCTCGGCCATGAGATTCCATCGCCGCCAGGTCGACCGTTTCTCACCGACCACCTCGACGACCGTACGCCCCAGCTCGCTGATCACGTCGAGCGGCACGTCGTCGGCACGCAGGAGCATCGGCTTGTCGTTGTCGGTGACCTCGCGCGCCCACAACGTCGCGTCCTGGCCCAGGGTCTTGCTCGCTCGCGTTCGCCACTCGGCGGTCAGGTCAGCAAGGGATCGGACCTGCTTCTCGGGGCGGGTCGCGAGTGTGGCTTGGGCTCGCAGTTTGAGGATCGTCGCGTTCGATGGTTGGCGTCCGTGCTGGGCGACGTACTCGGCGATGAGCCGGTTCTTCTCGGCGTCGATGTGGCGGGCGCGGGTAGAGAACTCTGTGACCAGCCCTTCCGGAACTCCCGTGATCGCCCATGCTGGGTTCCGGTCGCGGCCCATCTCGCGCGCTTCCCAGGAGACGCCGAATGTTCGGGTCATCTGGTCGGCGAACACGGCTTCGTGTAGTTCGGAGAGCGCGACGACGGCGGCGTGCATCGGTCTGCCGTCGAGCGAGCGCCACTTGCCATCGAGGACGGTCTTGGCCTTGTTGCTGATGACGACGTGCGTGTGGAGGTGGGGGTCGCCGGCGCGGGAGTCGAAGTGATCGAATGCGGTCGCGATGAGCCCGGTGACATCGACCTGTGCAACCGCGCCGTCCCCGGCGGTTGCGCCGGTACGGGTGGCTGCAACCTCGCGCTCCATGAACGCAACCACCTCCGCAACCGCGCGATGATGCGCCTCCGCGATCAGCGCTTGGACCCCGGCATCGGCGACCGCCCACAACACTGACGCGGACTTCGGGATCGAGAAGGTGAAGTCGAAGCCCGCCACCGCACGCCGTGTGCTCCGGGTAGTCTCCTCGGCCACGATCTGCGCGACAGCCTCGCCCTTGGCGCCGGGCGTCGTCGTCGGTTCGAGGTCAGCGATCCGCGCCTCGATCCGCTCTTCCGGGCTCTTGTAGTTCGGGAACGCTCGCCCGAGCGGCTCGTCGGTGATCGGATCATGGCCGGTCCCCATCAGGAGCTGGAGCTGGTGTTCCGATACTCGGTCGCCCACATGAATCTCGCCCTTGCCGAGGGCCGCTACTCCCGCGCCGATCCAGCGACCAGGAGGTGTGCCCTCCTTCATGTAGTAGCGAGTGAGCGGCGTCGAGAGCGGCCTGTTGCCGTCGGCAGCCGCGACCGTCTTGAGCAGGTACTTGTAGCCGTCGCCCGCCGACATCACACGCATCGAAACCGTCATGCTCACCTCCGCTCCTGCCGGGTAGGTGAGCACCCGCACCCGGTGATCTCGGACGCGGTAGTGCCCGCACCACCTCGATCTGCAAGACGCGTGTGACCTCGGATGGCGGTCGGAGCTGAGGCCGGAGATGGAGGACCTCGGGCGGCGGCAAGCGAGGGCTCATTCGAGCAGCAGGCGCGTGTCGGAGCCGTGCACCTGACAGGTGACCAGCTCGGCATCAGTTCTCGATGAGGCACGGATGCCGAGAACGACCGTCACCGGAGCAGACTTCATGCACGACCTCAACGCCGACGGCGAATCGCGACTCAGGATCGGGTCGCTGTTCAGCGGCTACGGCGGCCTCGACCTCGCCGTCGAGCACGTTCTCAACGCCAAGACCGCGTGGTTCTCCGAACTCAACGAGCCCGTCGCCCGCGTCTTCTCACACCACTGGTCAGACGCCCCGAACCTCGGCGACATCCACGACCATCGACTGGAACCAGGTCGAACCCGTGGACATCCTCATCGGCGGGTTCCCCTGCCAAGACATATCCACCGTCGGCAAGCGCGTCGGCATCGCACCGGGCACGCGCTCGGGGGCTCTGGGCACACATGGCCGCAGCAATCGACGCGCTCCAGCCCGAATAGGTCGTCATCGAGAACGTCCGTGGGCTGCTGTCCTCACGCGACGAGCTCGGCTACATGGAACTCGACCGGCTCACCTTCAACGGCACCATCATCGAAACCGGCACCACCTCCTACCGGCTCAATCACACACGTCAGCGACAGTAGTGATCCACGAGCAGTTCAGAGGTAGCGGCAGATGGACTCCGGTGTGCAGGCTTCGGACGCCGTTGCGGCCGCCTGCGCGCGAAGCTCGACGATGCTCCCTCGCAGGGCACTCAGCTGCTCAAGCTGCTCGTCGATCTCCACCAGTCGTCGGTCAAGCAGGCCCTGAACGTGCGCGCACGGGGAACGTCCCGCATCGCGAATATCAAGGATCTCCGCGGTCTGCGCGAGGGTGAGTCCCGCAGCCCGAGCCCGGTCGATGAACTCCAGCCGCTGCACAGTCTCGTCACCATAGTCGCGGTAGCCGGCGGGCGTGCGTTCCGGCGGCCGCAGCAGCCCTCGCTCCTCGTAATACCGCACCGTCGACGGTCTCGTCCTCGCCTGCTCCGCGAGCTCTCCGATCCGCATCGTTGGCACCTCCGCCGCGGGCTTGACCTTCAAGCATGCTTGAAGGTCAATTCTGTCATACGTGCCCGGATGAGCGGTCCGGGTCCACCACGAGGAGGCATCATGACACAGCACGGCGAGCTCGATCTTGCGGTAATCGGCACGGGCGGGGCGGCGATGTCCGCGGCGATCCACGCCCGGCTCGAAGGGGCCAGCGTGGTGGCCATCGAGTCCGGAACGCTCGGCGGCACCTGCGTGAACGTCGGCTGTGTGCCCTCGAAGACGCTCCTCGCAGCTACGCACACCCGCCACGCCGCCCTCACGAACCCGTTCCCCGGCGCCCCCACCTCCGCCGACACGGTCGATCTCGGAGCGCTCGTGCAGCAGAAGGATGAACTGGTCGGGATGCTCCGACAGACCAAATACGCCGACATCGCCGCCGCCTACGGGTTCGACATCATCCCCGGCACCGCCACCTTCACCAACGCGGAGACCCTTCTCGTCGACGGACGACCGGTTCGCGCCAGATCGTACCTCGTCGCCACCGGCGCCGAGCCCCACGTCCCCGCGATCCCAGGGCTCGACCAGGTCGACTACCTCACGTCGACCACAGCCATGGAACTCACCGAGCTGCCCGCTTCACTCGTGGTGATCGGCGGCGGCTTCGTAGGTCTCGAACAGGCCCAGCTCTTCGCACGGCTCGGAGTTGAGGTCACCATCATCGGCCGGCTCGCCCCGCACGCCGAACCCGAACTCTCCTCCGAGCTCCGCAAAGCCTTCCTGACCGAGGGAATCACCGTCACGGGCGACCGTGCGGCAGCGATCACCAATCACGACGGCCTGGCCCGAGTCGTCACCCGCACGGGGAAGGAAGCCACCGGTGAACGTGTCCTCATCGCCACTGGCCGCACACCACGAACCCAGCGGCTCGAACTCGGCGCGGCGGGCATCGCGACCGACGAGCGCGGCTTCGTCGTCGTGGACGAGGAGCAGCGGACCACAAACCCAGCCGTGTTCGCGGCCGGCGACGTCACCGACGCGCCGGGGTATGTGTATGTCGCCGCGATGGCCGGGAAGATCGCCGCCCGCAACGCCCTCGGCCACCACGAACAGGTCAATTACACCGGGCTACCCACCGTCCTGTTTACCTCACCCCAGCTCGCCTCCGCCGGCATCACCGAAGCCGAAGCCATCGCCGCCGGATACCGGTGCGCCTGCCGTTACCTGCGACTGGCCGACGTGCCTCGGGCCATCACTAACCGCAACACCCGCGGTGGCCTCAAGATCGTCGCTGACGCCGATACTGGAAGAGTGCTCGGTATCCACGCCCTCGCCGACACCGCGGGTGAGATGATGCTCGCCGCGACCTACGCCATCAAAGCCGAGTTCACTGTCACTCAGCTCGCCGACACCTGGGCGCCGTACCTCACCATGGCCGAAAGCATCCGCCTCACTGCGAACCTATTCCGTAACGAACTCCCGACCTCCTGCTGCGCCTGATAGCAGACAGCTCAACAGGGCCACTTCAAACCGTCACCCCGGGGCCAGATCAGGTTGATAAGGCCAGCCGGCCCTCCTGAACGACACCGAAGGCCCCGCCCAGCACCCGCGTTCGGCTGTTGGGCCTGCCGACTGGATGGGGCACCGATGCCAGCGAACTGTCGCAGAACCAGCAGATAACCGCGCTTGGCAACGGAGTGTTACCCCTCCAGGTTGTGTCCGCTCTGTCACGTGGGCTATGAGAGCGCCGCGTCGTCCGGTGCCCCCGGTGCCGTTCCCAGAGCGGCGAGCAGGCGAGCTCGGACCCGCTGCTTGCGCTGCTCGAAGAACGAGGTGAAGTCGGCCAAGTCGAGCGGAAGGCCGTCGAGGTCGTTCTCGGCAAGGTAGGTAGCTCGCTTGTCCTCGCTCGGGAAGGCGGTGTCGATCCACTCTGCGGGCAGGCCATCCTGCTTCTCGATGTTGGCAGTCCCAGCAAGCAACTGGAGATTCGGCAGGAGGTTCACGGCAGCCAGGTAGTCGTCGATGCTGTCGAGCGGGACCCCGGCGTCGAGGAGCTTCTTCTTGGTGAACCGGGACTTGGGGAAGATGTGATCTTCATGGAACTTCTTGCTCAGGTCCAGTCCCGGGTACAGCACCGAGAGGACGGAGAACGTCCGCTGGCCGGCGTACTTGAGGTTGAGCAGTTCGTCGATCTCTGCGTTGTCGAACGCGAGGCTCTTGCCGACGGCCGCCATCGCCTCCTCGACCGCCGCAACCGGGAAGCCACACGCCGAGTTGGTCCGAAGGACATCGCGGATGCGGGTGAGCAGGGTGTCGAGCCCCGACCCCCAAATGCCACGCTTGACCAGCGAGCGGGTCACCCATCGTTGGAGGGCGAGCCTGTCGGCAGCGTCCGCAGTGGAGTCGAGGTAGGAGTCGCCTGCACCCCGCAAGTGCAGGTAGTGCGCGACCGGGACGATCACGCTGTTCGCGGTGAGATTGCGTTCGTTGTATCCGAACTGCTGAAGCAACGTCGCAGCACGCAGCAACGCACCCTTGATCTGCGGCCACGCGGCCTCCACCTTAGCCATGTTGCCTTGGGTGAAGTTGGTGACCTTGAATCGCACGTCCACGTCCGCGATCGTCAGCGCGGTCTTCAGCACCACGTCCTTGGAGAACGAGAACTGGCGTCCGGCGTTGCTGTTGATCTCGGAGACCAGCGAGCGGACTTCCTCACGGGCGTCCAGTTCTTGCCACTGGTTCGTGGCCATCGACAGCAGCAGGTCGGAGTACGAGAGTGTGGTGCCGCCGCTGTTGACGCGGACGAAGATTTCGAGCACCTTGTCGGCGTCCTGATCGGTGACGAGGAAGTAGTTCATCGGCTTGAGAACCCGCACCGCCTCGTACAGGTCGTAGAGCCGCTGGAACGCGTCAGCCGATCCGGCGATGCCCCGTTGCTCCAGTTCCCGCATGATCGCAGGGCCAGCGTTGGCGAGGTCGAGAACCGCGCCTACCCGGAACCATTTGTCAGCCTCGCCGTCCGCCGGGGCGGCCTCCCGGTCGGTGAGGAACCGTAGGTCGTACTTGGTGCCGAGCTCTTCGACGTCGGGCTCGTCGACGAGGTTGAGGTAGAGGCGCTTGACGGGGAACGCATCGGCGCTGTTCCACCAGGCGTACTTCTTCTTCTCCGCGAAGCTGCCGTACAGCGCGATGTTCAGTGAGGTGAGCCGCTGCTGTCCATCGAGCACTGCCGTCGTGCCGTTCCCCGAAGGAACCGTTGCCTTGTCCGCGTAGGGGTTGTCGCGCTCGTGGTAGTTCGTGAGGAACTCGTAGAACGTGTACGACTGCGCAGTCTCGGGTTTGACATCCCAGAGCAGGAAGGACCCGACGGGGTATCCACGCATGAGGCTGTCGACGAGCTTGGTGATCTGATCGGCGCCCCAGACGAACTCTCGCTGGATCGCAGGCATCAGGTACTCGCGCTTGTGGATAGCGGTCAGCATCTCCTCGATGCTGCGCGGGGTCTGGAAGGACATGCGGATTCTCTCGGTCGGGCTGGCAGGTGGTCAGGCGATGGCGTCGTCGTCTACGGCCACCACGGTGTCGTAGAGGCCGTAATGCCGCAGGCCCTTGTGGGACTCGATGCCGGTGTAGGACAGGGACGAGTCTTCGTAGCGGCGGAAGGCGAAGACTGCTTGGTTCATGTGGGTCGCGTTGAAGACGCCGAGGTTCACGAGCAGGTGGAAGTCCTCGACGGTCAGCCCGGTGACGGTACGGAACAGGCCGGGTTCGAGCTTAGTGATGACGTCTTGGAGCGTGTTCTCGCGGAAGTCGGTCAGGTACATGAATGCTGGAATGCGGGTGGCGAACTTGACCAGCTTCTCCTGAATCTGCTTCCGCTTGGACTTGTACTCCTTCTCCTCCGCCGTGAGTTCCTTCTTCTCCGCCGGAGTGATGTCCTCGCCCTTCTCCTTCTTCGCCTTCTTCACGGCGTCGCTCTTGTTCACGACGGTCTCGAATATGTCGTTGCCGAGCGCGCGGAAGCCTTCGATGTTCATGACGGCGTTGAGGGCGTCGGGGTTGTTCATGATCTTGCGCAGGGTGTCGTTGTCCACGTTGACGAGGATCGCGGACTCCCACTTGCGGGCCAGGAGGGTCGCGGACGTGCCGGACATGGCGATGTCGAGGATGCCGCCGGCATCGACCTGGGTCATGTTCGACCCGTCATAGGCCAACACGGGCAGGAACTTCACGAGTTCCTCGACCGCCTGCTCCGGGTTCGGCGTCTCCGGCGACAGACCCGCACCGTAGTCGGCGATCTGACGCAGCGCGCGAGTTGGCGCGAAGTCGAACACGAAGCACACGGGCTTGAGGACTGCTTCGGCGCTCGGGTTGTCTCCGTCGGGGTTCTTGATCGACCACGGTGACTGCACGCGGAACGCTGCCTGGAAGTAGGTCTCGGGTGAGTTGAGGTTGCGCAGCATCAGGATCGAGGACCACTGCTTGACGGTGACGCCCGTGGTGAGCTTGCCGCAGGACAGCGTGATGGTCTTCGTATCGTGGCCGTCGCCGATCGCCGCTCGCACCGGTGGAAGGGCATCCAGCCCGATGCCCGCGCCGGTGCCTGCGACGACGAGGACCTTGTAGTCGTGCCAGAACACGTTCTGCTTCTCCGCGAGCAGGTTGGCCATCGCCTGGCAGGCAGCCACATTGGGTAGGAACCAGAACGAGTGCTGCAGGTATGGCAGGAGCCGGACATCGGAGTATGGGAATGGCGGGCGGGTGCCCATTCGTATCGCGTCGACCTGCGTGGGCAGGTGAGCGCCGCGGACGAGGTCGAGCCACTTCTGAACGTCGGTCTTGTGCGTGAACTCGGCGTCCTGGCCGATGCCCTTTGCCTCGAAGAACTCGTTGAGGTCGAACTCGTCGAACTCTCCCTGGTTCGCGACGGCGATGAGCTCGTCAGGCATCTGGTAGGTGAACAGGCGCATCTCCGGGAGTGCCCCGTACGGGTTCCACGCGTCCGGATGCGCGACGGCGTACTCGGCCTTGGCGCGCTGCTCGTCGGTGTAGGTCCAGTTGAAGATTTGCTCCTCGATGAACTCACCGGTTGCCAGCGCCTTGAACGGCGTGCCCGACAGGTACAGGTAGGCGCGGGTTGTGATCGGCAGGAAGTCGTCCTCATCGTTGCCGAGCTCGTCAAGCTCCTCATCGAAGGCCACGAGGCCATCGTTGTACTCTGCGGCCAGTTCCTTCTGCTTGACCTTCTCGTCCTCGCCCTCGAACAACTCCTTGGCCGACTCACGCCACGCACCGAAGTGGTACTCATCGAAAATCACAAGGTCCCAGTTGGTGGTGTGAACCCACTCGTTCTTCGCCTTGATGAGGCCGGTCTTCCGATCTCGCCCGAGCAGGTCCTGGAACGAACCGAAGTAGACCAGTGGCCGAGTCTTGTCCGCCTCATCCGGGCTGCCCCCGGTGGCCGAGGAGAGGTACTGCCAGCCGTCGAAGTCGGCGTGAGACTCCAGATCGGTCTGCCAGGCATCCTCCACTGCGGGCTTGAAGGTCACCACGAGGACACGCTTGACGCCGAGCCGCTTCGCGAGTTGGTAGGAGGCGAAGGTCTTCCCAAAGCGCATCTTGGCGTTCCACAGGAACCGTGGCACCGCGTGAGAGTCCTCGGCCCAGATGGACTCGTAGTAGCCCTTGGCCTTGTCCACGGCGCTGGCCTGCTCCGGGCGCATCGGGAACGTCTCGTGGTGGGTGCCGCTAAGCTTCACGCCAGTGCGAAGCTCTGTAATCGCCGTGCGCACATCGTCGGGAGTGCAGCGCATCCACTCTCGCGCAGAGCCGAAGATCGGGTTCTCGAAGCCCTTGTCGATCAGCCGTTGACGCACATCTGAGTCGCGAAACACCGTCCCGTCGCCTCGTTCGGCGAGTTCGTCAACGTGGAGCGTGTACGCCTGCTGCATCTGCCCCTGAGACTCGCGGATGCGCGCGTTCACATCCGCCTTCGTCGTCTGTCCCACCTTGAGAAGTCCCGCGTATCCCGCTGGTGGATCGTTCGCCGACCATGCATAGATACGCAGTCGTGCCTCCGGCTTCTCTGGGAGAAGCTCATCGATGTTTCTACTCATCTACGCTCAAATCCATCGGGCGAACCACCCTCTCGATGAAGGCGATCTCTTCATCCGAGAGTCCGTATCGCTCATATAGGAGTTCATCAGTCCACGTCTGGTTCCAGTCTTGGACTGGGACGAAGGTGTATACGCGCTTCGTGGTGTCCTGTGAAGGCTTGTGAAGAAGGATCAAGAGGCGAGTCAGGCGACATGAGAGATAGGAAAGCACGCTCTCTGCCTCACGCTTGCTACCGAACGGGCCAATGTACATGTAGGTCCAAGATGAGATAGACCCTGGCTCACCCAAGAACGGTGTACTGATGATGCGGTGAGGGTACGTGTCTTTGTTGCCAGTGCCGGGGGCCGCACGTCCAATGAAGACCTTCCAGCTGTCGAACGAATGCTGCTCCTTGAGAACCTCCGAGCGTGCGATGTACCCGACGCCTCCGTTCCGGTACACGGCGAGGTCGCCCGGGGATCGTCGGTCCCGACCTCGAAACGTACTGTCGAGCCCGTAAGCGCCAATGGAACTCACGAGCTCCATGAATCGCTTCCCTTCGGGCAGCAGCACCGAGTCGCTGCTTCCCGTCTCGACTTCCATCACCTTCTTGAGGATCGACACCCCTTCGTTGAAACGGATGAATACGTCGGCACCAGCTTCGAGAAGCGGCCTAGTCGCTGTGGAGTCCTCCCATCCATTGAAATGTGTCGTGACTTGGCATGAGCCGGGCTGGTCACGCTCCCAAAGGAAGTAGCAGACGCCGCCTTTGAGACCGACACCAGGGAAGACATCTGCGGCGCTAAGGAAGTCATCGATAGAACGCAAGCGGTCGTCGTTCAGCATCGACTCTCGAAACGCATCCAGCCCCATGCCACCCGAGAACCAGCGAGATGGAACGACCATCGTCAGGAAGCGAGGATCAAGTTTCTTGGCTTGCTCGACAAACTGCTGGTAGATCGGGCGGGCCTGGACACCGTGACCGCCAGTGCTGAGCTGGTAGGGCGGGTTGCCGATGATGACGTCGAACTGCATGTTGTCTCCGAACAGCTCACCCATGCGAGCCTTGATGTCGTCGGTATGGATGAAGGCGTAGGCGTGAGTCTCAAGGTCGTCACCACGGGCGTAGTCATCCTCGCCCGCCCCGCAGTAGATGCACTTGCGGTTGGTATAGACGGCGACTTCCTCGCTGTTCAGTGGATCAGCACGGAACTCCCGCTTCCCGCCGCCCCAGGTGTGCTCCGTGCGCTCGAACCAGATGTTGCCGTCCTCGGTCGTGAATGACCTAGCGATCGAGTGCGGGCCGTTGGCGAACTTCGAGCAGTAGACGCTCCGGCGCGCGAGCAGCGCAGTGAGCTGGGTGATCCCGATGCCGAACACTTGGTGGGTGAGGATGTGATCGACGCGTTCGGTGAGGTCGGGGATCGTCAGGATCAGTCCGTCGGTGAGCCGGCGCACGATCTCGCGGAGGAACACACCGGATTTGGTGAACGGATCGAGGAACGTGACATCGGGGTTGCCCCAGATGTCGGCACCGTCGTTGGCGTCTGCCCACGCGACGGCAAGCGTGTCGAGCATCTGGTTCGCGAACTCCGGCGGGGTGAAGACCTCATCGTTGGAGAGGTTCGCGATGCACGTCAAGACATCCGGGTTGTGCCCTCGGAGGGTGAAAGGTGCAATGGTCACGCGGCGGCCTCGGCGATCTGACTGACGGTCATCGTCGGGTAAGTCTGCGCGGGGACGAACAGGTCCTCGTCATCGAGCTCGCCGAATAGGGTTCCCTCGTACGAGGCGCGCTGAGTGAGGTCGTCGTAGCGAAAGTCGCGCCTCTGGAACTTGCCTTTGCCGAGGTAGCCCCACTCAGGAAAGGTGATCGGCTGGCCGCTGGGCACGGTCATGGTCAAGGCATCGCCCTGGACGATGTTCACGGCGAGAACCGCGCGGGCCGCTCGCGCCCACTGGTCATCGTTGCCGATACCCAAGAACGTGTTGAACACCTCGGCCAAATTGTGGCGGCACTCTTCGGCGTTGTCTGCGAGAAGCTCGATCCCGTAGGTGCACATCAGCGCGAACAATGCGTAGTGGCGCTTCTCGAAGTCGCTCTTGCCGTGCCGAAGCTCGACCGTGGCGAGCTTGCGAGCCAGGACGGGGATGAGGAAGTTGCCCGAGCCGCAGGCGGGTTCGAGCACGCGGGAGTCGATCCGCTCAGACTCGTGCTTAACGAGGTCGAGCATGTCCTCGACCATCCACGCCGGCGTGAACACCTCGCCGTGGTCCGCAACGCGTTGCTTGGACCTCACCAAGCGCTGGGCGTCTTTCAGGTTCATCTTCACCCCTCCCCGTGCTCGTCGTTGTCATGAGCGTAGGAGCGACCACCGACACTGGGATGGGCTACGGGGAGCTCTTGGTCACTGGCCGCCGCACCCGCGCGCACCCAGTCGTCGATCTCGCTGGCTTGGAACTTCCAGAGGCGTCCGACCTTGTGGGCGGGCATGGCCTTCTCGGCGATCCAGGTGTAGACGGTGTCTTTGGTGACCCCGAGGTGGGCGGCGATGTCGTCTGCGGACAGCCACGGCTCAGCCACGTTGGTCCTCCCTCGCTCAATGGCCCAGGCAGGCCAACACCCACGATCATACCGGCTGAGGTACGGCTTGAGTTGGGTTTCTCCGGGCGTGGCCGAACGAGACGGGTTTCGAGAGTGGCCGCTGCGTTCTGCCGATCAGCGTGGGATGCGCACCTTGAGCCAGGCGGTCACTGTGTTCTGCCAGCGGTCCAGATCGCTATTCCAGCAGAGGGTGTGGCCGGCATCGAAGGTCTCAAGCTCGACGAGGTCCGGGCGAGCGTTTCGGAGTGCTTGTGCGAGCCGGATCGGCACGGAGTCGTCTCGGTTGCCGTTAAGGATAAGGGTCGGCGTGTCGAGCTCTACGGCTCGGGATGTCCAGTCGAAGGTGGGAAGTGGGATGCGTCCCGGCAGGCCGACTGTGCGTGCCAGTGGGTCGAGGGTGAGCCACGGGATCGCGAGGTGCCCGGCTGCTGCGGGCCATCCGCTGCGGGCGCAGTTGGTCTTGATGACTTCGGTCCAGTTGAGGACTGGGGAGTCGAGTATGAGCGCAGCGATCAGTCCCTGATGTCGCGGGTGGTCGGCGAGTTGGAGAGCGACAGCGGCACCCATCGACCAGCCGAACAGGACAATCTGCTGCGCTCCGCGTCGGACGGCGTATCCGATGGCCTCGTCAACGTCGCTCGTCTCGGCGTAGCCGAGGGTCGTCCGGCCGGTGCCGACTCGTGGCCCTTCGTCGGTGTTGCGATAGCTCACGAGCAGGGAGGTGTAGCCGAGCTCGGTTGCGGCGAGGACGCCGCGGAGGGTGCCGGCGCGGGTGCTGCCGAGGCCGTGGATGTGGATGGCCCAGGTCGCGAGGTCTCCGTCGATGCGCCAGGCCGGGCATGGTCCTGCGGGGGTCGTGATGGTGATGTCGCGTGCGCGGAGTCCGGCGTCGGCTGGGGTGGCGTAGTAGATGCCGCTCCAGGAGGCGCAATCGCCGGTCTTCGGAGTGAAACCCGATGTGGTGCCCGTGATCCTGCGAGCGACGCGGGTGGGTCCGCGATCGACGGTATCTGCGGAGAGCTGCGCCCAGCCGCCGTGCTCGAACCAGAGATTGTAGATGCCTGGCGCGGTGGCCTGGTCGGTGCGGTCGAGCACGATCAGGTCGCCGTCGTCGGCGTGCTCGACGCCTCGAACGGTGAGGTCGAATATTCGTGGGCCGACGGGTGCGGTGAGCCGCCGCGCGATGGCCCAGCCGACCCAGGCAGCCGCTGCCACCGCGGCCCCAGCGCCGAGAGCGATGCGGCCTATCACGACTCCCGCTCCTCGACGTAGGGAACGGGCGAGGTCGCCGCGAGGGCGCTGTCGCTTCCGACGAGGTGGCTCTCGGCGCGTTCGAGCAGGTCGCGGTCGTCGGCGTCGATGTCGAAGGTGATGCGGGGGTCGATCATCGCGTCGCGGATTTCGACGATCACTCGATGGAGGTGCCCTTCGGGGTCTTCGCTACTGGCGGCGAGGGGGTCGGCCTGGCTCAGCCCGGGCCGTGCGCGCGTCGCCTGGTGCCAAAGCGACTCCAGCTGCGCTGTGAGGGCGACGGTCTGCCTCTGCCGGGCGTGGTGCTGAGCGCGACGGACGGCAGGCTGGATCGCGAACCCGGCGCAGAGGAACACGAAGGTCAGGACGGAGAGCGGATCGTAGGCGGACTGGATAGTGTGCATGAGGTCGAGATGGCCGGTGGCGTGGGCAATGTCCATCACGATTACGGCGAGGCAGAGCGCGACGCCGAACGCCGAGCCCAGGCTCAACAGTGCCGCGGGGAGGTGCTGGATGCCGGTGCTGTGCCGGTACTGCCTTATGGCGAGGACGAGCATCGCCACGACAATGACGAGGCAGTAGATGAAGTTGATGATCGAGTAGACCGCCGCCGCTGGCTGTGCGCCGAGGTCGATCATAAATCGTGTGGTAGTGGTGCCGCGGTCGATGAGCAGGAACGATGCGGTGATCGCGAGCAGCGCGACGAGCAGGACGGGGATGCCGACGGCGGCTCGGACGAGCCTGGGCCGGTACTCGCCGGTCTTCATGACGCCGCGGCCGAGGAAGAACAGCCCGGTCATCAGGAGCGCGTCCGCGATCAGGGTGGCGAGGTTGGTGCCACCGAGCAGTCGATCGACGGCGCTGTAGGCGGCATCCACGTTGAGCGTCATCGCGATGGCGATCGTGAGGGCGGCGTAGGTGATGCTTCGGTCGGTGCGTTTGCGTCGGAAGATGAGCAGGCTCGCCACGAGCGCCCACATGAGCGTTGCGACGAGCGTCTGGATCATCCGAATATCTCCGAGTATCTGGACTCTGCGAACACCGATCCTCGGATGCCGGCGGCGAGCCGGTCGGCGAGGGACTCGGCGGCGATCTCGGTTTCGCTGTCGAGGTCTTGCCGCCTGAGCAGGCGACCTCTGGTGTACGGCGGGATGTTGGGCAGCAGTGCTTCCCCGACTGCACAGTCGTCGCCTTCGCCGTGGCCAAGGATCATGTGGGCGAGCTCGTGGAGCACGAACTGCTGGCGATGCAGCGCGGAGTCGCTGCGGGCGTGAAGCACGACGTCTTCGGCATCGGTGGAGAGCCAGAGCGCGCAGAGGCCATCGTGGGTGTCGAGGCCGGCGAGTTCAACGACGCGGAGCCTACGGTGCCGCCGGTCTTGGACGGTGTGGAGGAGATCGTCAAGGGCGAAGGTGTTGCCGAGCTCAAGGCCCGCGACGGCCGCCGATACGGTCTGTTCGATGTTCACGGTTCGCCCCTTCTCTGTAGGGAGCAGGGACCGGTGGCGGCTCCGTCGCGCGGTACCGGTCAGTGCTCGGGCATGTGTGTCATTTCCTCGTCCAGGAACTTGGTGATGGCGTGGAGTGCTTTCGGCGAGATATCGCCGAGGGTGCGGGCAGCGTAGGACTTCACCTTCGCGACACGCATGGACCGAACCAGGTCGAGCTGGGCAGAGACCTTCTCGGGAGTGGCAGCACCGTCCTCGCCGAGCAGGAACGCGGCGTCCACGTCGAAGAACTCCGCGAGCCCTTCGAAGACGGCGGGGTCTTGGACGTAGCGGTGGCCGTTGACCATGTACGTCCAGCGCGACCGCGACAGGTTGGTGCCTCGTTCTTGGAGGTAGCCGGCGATCTGCGAGTAGGTCGGCTCCGTGCCGGACTCGGCGACGGCGACATCCATCAGGAGCCGCAGACGTTTGGCGAGGTCTTCGGCCGCAGCCTGGCTCTCGTCTTCGGTCATGGTGGCTGACCCCCTTCCCTTCGCGACGGGCAAGGCATCGATGTGGGCCACCCGGAGGGTGGTTGTGCATGCTCAACCGTACTTGTTGAGCATGCACAAATCAAGGCTTGCGCATGCTCAACGTCGATGTTAGAACAGGACTCTGGGACATTTGAGCATGCTCAATGTAGGCGTCCCGGTCTCGGCTTGGGCTGCCTCAAGGAGGTGAACGATGTCCAGCTCACGTTTCGGGCGCGGGTGTTCGCGCCTACCTGCCAGGTGTACCGCCGCGCGCAGCTGCGTCGCGGCCCGCCGAAGAGGAGGCCAGAGCATGGCATCGAACGAGGACGCCCGCGCGGCGCGAGAGGCGAAGCTCGACGAGCTGCACGAGAAGCTGACCGGAGCGGTCGAGTCGCTGGTCTCGGGTGACGATTGGCGGCAGGCGCTCGCGTTCGCGGCACGGTTCCGGTCGCGGTCGTTCAACAACACGATGCTGATCTGGGTGCAGCACGAAGCCGCCTACGAGGCGGGCCGGGTGCCAGAACCCTTCCCCACCCTGGTCGCCGGATACCGGCAGTGGCAAGGGCTCGGGCGGCAGGTGATGAAGGGCCAGCTGGGGTACATGATCTTCGCGCCCGTGACGGGCCGGTTCGCTACCGCGACCCCTGCCGATGCGGGATCGTGGCGACGACTCGGGCCGAGGGAGAAGCCGAAGGCCGGCGAGGTGGTGCGCTCGCGGATGGTCGGGGCCAGGCCGGCCTACGTGTGGGATGCCTCCCAGACCGACGGCGAGCCGCTGCCGGTGCCGCCCGCTCCGACGCTGCTGGAAGGCGAAGCACCGACGGGGCTGTGGGAGGGGCTGGCCGGGCAGATTCGCGGCGCGGGGTTCGAGGTGCTGCGGATGCCGCACGAGGGGATGATCTCCGGCGCGAACGGCATGACCGACTACGCGGCGCGCACGGTTGCGGTGAGGGAGAACATGGACCCTGCCGCGCAGGTCAAGACCCTCGCGCACGAGCTGGCGCACGTGCTGATGCACGATCCCGACGACGAAGAGGCGCGGCAGCATCGCGGCATCCGCGAGGTCGAAGCCGAGTCCGTCGCGCTGATGATTGGCGCCGCGCACGGCATGGACACCGCCCGGTACACGATCCCGTACGTCTCGACCTGGGCCACCCGCGTGGACGGTCAAGAGCCCGCCCAGGTGGTGCAGGGCACCGGCGAGCGGGTGCGGAAGACCGCGCTGGCGATCCTCGACCAGCTCGACACGCTCCAGGTCGGCGACGGCACCCCGCCCGGCCTCGAACGCGACGCCCCCAGTCCGCGAACTTCCCGTGCGGCTGCGGTGGAGGCGAATCGTCCGCGTGTTGCGCCGGTGCCGGCGCTGTCGGGGCGGGTGCTGTGATGCCCGAGCCAATCGATGTCCTCGCGGCGCTGATTCGCGTGGATCGCGCGCCAAGCCTGGCGTTCGCCGCGGGCGCCCTCGCGGCGGCCGGCGTGCCCGTGTTCCCGTGTCTGGTCGAGGGGAAGCGTCCGCTGACCCGTCGTGGGTTCCTCGATGCGAGCAGCGACCCGGAACAGGTCGCGGCGTGGTGGTCGCGCACACCGGACGCGAACATCAGCATCCCGACAGGCGCTGCATCGGGCGTTGTCGTCGTCGATGTCGATGTCCATGGCCCCCACGATGGCCGCGCGGCATTCGAGCGCGCCTCCGAGGCGGGGCTCGTCGATGGAGCGGGTCTGTTGGTGCGCACACCCACCGGTGGCGCGCACGTGTACTTCCCGGCGACACAGGGCAGGGAGCAGCGGTCGTGGCAGGCAGCTGACGTGGGCGTCGATTTCCGGGGCGACGGCGGCTACATCATCGCTTCGCCTTCCCGGCGAATCATCGACGGCAACGTCCGCCGCTACGAGGTCGCCGACATCGCTGCGCACTCGGTGGGCACGGTGGACGCGACCCGCCTGCGGGACTTCCTCGACCCGCGCCCCGTCACCCGACCACGCGCCAACGACACCTCGGTCGCCGTGGATGGGAAGCGGCTGGCGGCGTGGGTCGCCAGGCGGGGCGAGGGCGAGCGGAACCGGGGCCTGTTCTGGGCCGCCTGCCGCCTCGCCGAGAACGGTGTCTCAGCCGCCGACGCGCTCGATGCCCTGGGTGCTGCGGCACAGTCGGCGGGTCTGGGCGATCGCGAGATCGCCACGACGGTGCGCTCGGCCTACCGCGCCACCCAGCCTCCATCGGAGGCCACGTCAGGCCGCCGGATGCAGAGCGCGGATCGGTGGTTCGGCTACTCGGCGAGCCCACCGTCCCCAGCCCTTGGGAGGGCTGGGTTGTGAGGCGTGAATCGGAAGGACGGCGCTGGGCCGCCATGACGGCGGTCGCGGGGACGGTGTTCATCGCCGCCGGGGCGTTCTGGCTGTCGTTCACGTCGCTGGCCGATCTGGCCGCTCGCTCCGGGATCGGGGCGGGGCAGGCGTGGGCGTGGCCGCTGATCGTGGACGGCATCATTGTCGTCGCCACGGTCGCCGTCGTCGCACTCGCCGGGCAGCACTCGGCCTGGTATCCGTGGGCGCTGTTGGTCGGCGGCGCGCTCGTGTCGGTGACGGCGAACGCCATTCACGCCGTCGTGGCCGCAGACGCCGACGTCCCAAGGATGCTCGCGGCCTCGGTCGCCGCCGTGCCGCCCGTCGTCCTGCTCGCCATCACGCACCTGACAGTGATCCTCACCCGCACACCCGACCCCGACACGCAACCTGCCGCCTCGCGTCCGACGGTCGCTGCGGAGTCGATGCCAGCGCTGCCGTCTGGCGAGCCGGAACCGAACCGTCGCGACGATGGTGTGGTGGATCGGCGGGCGCTGGGGTGGGAGCTGCGGGAGGCGGGCTGGTCGAACAAGCGGATCGCCCGCGAACTCGGGGTGCATCCCTCGACCGTAGGCCGCTGGTTCGCCGTCGCACACCTGACTGACACAAATGACACCGCCGACGAGCGGGAGGAGACGACCCCATGAACACCAGCGACAACGCGCAGCACACCGACTCGGTAAGGCCCGATCCGGCGAGGCTGGTCCTCGAGGAGCCGCGGGAGCGCCCCGAGCCAGTCGAACCGGCGAGCACGCCGGAGGCGGTGCAGGCAGCGCAGGTCGCCCGCGACGACAAGCAGCACGCGATCGTTCGCGGGCGCGGCGTGGAGTGGGTACGCCCCACCGACCTGATCGCCCGGCACTCCGCGCACGCAGCCGGCCGTGGCCTCGACTTCCAGGCCGAGCTGGCACGCCGTACTGGCACCCCGCTCGGGGCCGCAGTTCGTCGTCTCGGGGGCCGTGCCCGGCGACTGCCTCCGATCTCGGCGTTCGGGCGCAGCACCGCGCCTGCCTCGCAAGTGTCCCGCTCCGGGGTCTCGATGAGTTGACGGCGGTGAGAGGTCATGGCTGCGACGGCATCGGCATGCAGGACGCACTCCTGGGAGCGAGTGCGCACCTGCCTGCCAGGAGGTGCCGACACCATGACCACACCAACCCGCACCAACACCGCGCAGCCGCCAGACCGCGGGGGTGAGGACTTCACCACCAGCGAGGGCGTGCGCGCCCTGCTCAATCGCCTCGCCGAGGGCGGCGAGGATGCCTGGGTTCACGACCCGGTAGCCCGCGACCTGATGGAGTTCGCCGCCGACAAGTACCGCGCTCTGGCGAGGAAGCACAAGCTCGACACCTGGGAAGCAGTGACGGCGGCGTTCGACGCGATGCAGTACCGCTCGACCCGCGAGGCCAACGATCCGTGGGCGATCATCACCCACGCCGTGCGGATCACCTGCGTCTACGAGGAACGCGCCCAAGGGCTGCTCTGCTCGGTGCACCAGGCGCGCCGCGCGCACGTCTCGGCGTTCCACGATCCCGAACGGTTCTCCGAACGCGATACCGCACTGGCCGACTACCATCCCGCGTTCCACACCACTGACATGCGTCCCAGTGACCTCGAACCGGAGCCGCGCGACAGTCTCGGGTCGGCGCAGGCGTGCATGTCCGCCGGGTCGGCGGCCGAGGACGCCATCGCGATGCTGTGCCTGCTCGACTGGCCGACCGACACCGCACGGGCCGCGGTCGAGCACATCTGTGGAGCGTTGATGAAGGCCGGAACCCGACAGTCTGCCTACGAGGCGCTGCGCCGCGACCGGCACGCGCGGGCACTGCTCGACCTGCCGCGCCGCTCCTGGGCCACGCTGCTGAAAGCGCTACTCGGGAACCCGCACCCGGCCTACGTCGCAACCAGCAGCGGCCGCGGCATCCTGCTCCGGCTCCTGCTGGGCGAGACCCTCGACCTGCTGCTCCGGGACGACGATCTGATCCTCGCGCTCGCACTGGCTGCTCCGGGCGGTGGGGGCGGTGAGTCGTCGTGACCGAGCCACAGGTCGGCAGCATCCAGCTCGACCGTACCGTCGATTCGATCCTCGTCGGCACACGGCACCGCGCCGATCTCGGCGACATCGACGCCCTCGCGGCATCCATCGGACGCGACGGCCTGCTGCAACCGCTCACGATCACCATTGACGGCGTACTCGTGTGCGGAGCACGACGCCTGGCCGCGATCAAGAAGCTCGGCTGGCGCACCGTCAACGTGTGGGTTCGCAGTGGCCTGTCCGACCGGCTCGGGCAGCTCCTCGCCGAGCAGGACGACAACATGCTGCACAAGCCCTACACCCAGCTCGAAGCCGCCGGCCTCTACCGCGAGATCAAGCAGGTCATGGCCGAGGACGCTGCCCGCCGGAAGTCCGCTACCCAGTTCAGCAGCGAGAACCAGCCGGGAAACGACGGTCCCGCAAAATTTGCGGGACCGTCGAGCGCGCTCGGGGATGCGCGGGAGCAAGCGGCGGCGATGATTCCCGGCGGTGCGTCGCACACGACACTGGAGAAGATCGGCTACCTCGAAGACATCGCCAACAACCCCGCCCAGCCCGAGATGTTGCGCGCCGAGGCCGCCGCCGGGCTGGAGCGGATCGAGGCCGGTGACCCGGTGCATCCGATCTACCAGGCGATCCGCGATGCCGACACCACCGAGCGGGAGCGGCGCGAGGCCGAGCTGCATGCCCGTGCCGAGGCAGCCGTGGCCCAGGCGAAGTCGATCAAGAAGGGCAAGCGCACACCACCGCGACCACTGCCGCTCGTCACCGGTGACGGGCAACCCGTCCGCTACCCCCTGCGCGCGTTCGTCCAGACCTGGGGCGAACTGACGAACTGGTGGACCCACTACGACGCCGACACACTCGCCGCCGAACTGACCGACGAGCAGTTCGAGAACTTCCTCACCACCACCGACGGCACCCTCCGATTCGTCGACGCACTCCGAGCCGCCCGCGAAGGCATGACGGAGCGGCCACGCCTCCGCGCACTCTGACCACGGGCACAGGTGCCGGGTGCGCACCTGCTCGGCATGAGCCCTGCACCCACCGACGCCCGGAACCGCCGCCGATTCGTCGCCCTCATCGCCGCCGGCATCGTCCTGCTGCTCCTAGCAGGCATCGGCGTCTACGGACTCCTCACCGGCCCCCGCAACAACACCAGCCCCCAGCACGACCCGGAGCCCGGCCCAGTCACCACAGCACCGCCGACCGTGGCACCGAGCACGCCCACGCCGCCGCGGGTTCCAGCAGTTCCGCGTTCGGCCGATCCTGCGACTTTCGCGCAAGGTGTCGCGTCCACGCTGTTCGCGTGGGACACCGCTTCGGGGCTGTGGCCGCTGGACTACACCTCGGCAATCCTCGCAGTCGGTGACCCCAGCGGCGACGAGCAAGCCGGGCTCGCCTCCGACGTAGCCGTCTACCTCCCCACCCGAGACGCCTGGATCGAGCTGCGGCAATACGCCACCCGCCAGCACCTCACCATCGACACCGCGTACGTCCCCGACGCCTGGGCCGACGCCGTCGCGCGGGCCCAGCCAGGACAGCTCGCGGCAGGAACGACGGCCGTCACGATCGAGGGCACTCGCCACCGTGCCGGGGTCTGGAACGGCCAACCGGTCACCAGCGAGCATCCGGTCGCGTTCACCGTGTTCGTCGTCTGCGCACCGACTTATCCGACCTGCCATCTGCTGCGGCTGTCGCAGCTCGACAATCCGCTGCGTTGAAGGGGTTGTCGTCGTGTTCCGCAAAGCCGCCATCGCAGCGCTGGCGCTGCTGTTCTTCGCCCCCGCCGCCGCGCTCCTCGGGATCGGGGTGCTGATGAACCCCGCCGCCGCCTACTGCGCCACTCCAGCCGGGAGCGTGAACCTCGGCCCGATCCTGGACTCGCTCACCGTGACCACCGCGAACGGCGAGACCTTCACGCTGAATCGTCAGCAGCTCACGCACGCGGCCACGATCATCGCCGTCGGCAACGGCATCACCGACGTGGGCCGCCCGGGAATCAAGATCGCGCTGATGGCCGCGCTCACCGAGTCCACGCTGCGGATGCTCACCAACACGAGCGCCTACCCCGAGTCGGCGAACTACCCGAACGACGGCAACGGCGGCGACCACGACTCACTCGGCCTGTTCCAGATGCGCCCACAATCGGGATGGGGCACCGTCGCAGAGTTGATGGACCCGAACTATCAGGCGCGGGCGTTCTTCGGCGGGCCGACAGGACCGAACTACCCCTCACCGCGCGGCCTGCTCGACATCCCCGGCTGGCAACAGATGGACCCCGGCGAGGCCGCCCAAGCCGTCGAGGTCTCCGCCTACCCCGACCGCTACCGCAACTACGCGCCCGTCGCCGACAGCGTCCTCGCCGCCCTCACCAGAGGAGGCAGTCCCGCTGGCGGCGCGGGCGGCCCGGCGGTGTCGTCGTCGCGTGTGGTGTTCCCGCTGCCCGAGGGCACCTGGGTGCTGACCTCGCCGTTCGGGATGCGGGTGCACCCGATCACGGGCGAACGGAAGATGCACACCGGCACCGACTTCGCAGCGCCCGATGGCACGCCGATCCTCGCCGCAGCGGACGGCACCGTGACCGTCGCGGAGTTCACCGGCGGGTACGGCGGCCTCATCGTCATCGAGCACACCATCGACGGCCAGACCGTCGCGACCGCCTACGCGCACATGTGGCAGAGCGGCATCCACGTCCGCCGCGGAGACCGTGTGAGCGCAGGGCAGCACATCGGCGATGTCGGCTCCTCGGGCATGAGCACCGGCGCACATCTGCACTTCGAGGTCCGGCCCGGCGGCACGAACGGGGAAGCCATCGACGCCGCCGCCTGGCTCAATGAGCACGGGGCTGCGAACCTGCCCACGGCGACCAGCGGATCACCCGCCGCCTGCAACAACACTGCTGGTGCGCCGACCGGTGTCGATGGAGACCCCGACCGGCTCGTCGACGATCCCACCAGCTCGGGCAAGATCACCGCCCGCATGCTCCACCTCTACCAGCAGACCCTCGCAGCGTTCCCCGACACCGGCTGGGGCTGCTACTCGCCCCGCCCCGGCACGAAGTCCGAGCATCCCCTCGGCAGTGCTTGCGACATCACCTTCGGCAACCGCATCGGCCAGCGACCCACCCCGGCCCAGCTCGACGCCGGCTGGAAGGTCACCAACTGGATGGAGGACAACGCCGACGTGCTCGGCGTCGAGTACCTGATCTGGCAAGGCCAAATCTGGTCCGTCGCCCGTGACGCCGAGGGCTGGCGGCCATACAACGGCGGAGGGGTGCACGACCCCGCCTCCATCACCGGCGGCCACTACGACCACCTCCATGTCACCGTCAAGGTGGGGTGATCGACGATGGGTGTCTTCCCCGACTTCGACGGGCTCGGCGGCATCGGCGACCTCCGCGCCGTGGTCGGCGCGCTCCTGACGTTCGTCCTGATCGTGGCCGTCCTCATGCTCATCGTCTCCGCGATCGTCTGGGCCATCGCGACAGCCCACGGCAACTACGCCACAGCTAGCAAGGGCCGCATCGGTGTCCTCGTCTCCGTCGGCGCGGCCGTCCTCGCCGGAGGTGGCGTGGCCTGGATGAACTGGCTACTCACAGTCGGTTCAAGTTTGTAGCTGCGGCTTCGCGGTCATCGGTCTGATTCCTCCGCGTCGGCGCTCGCTGTCTCGCACTGGTCGAGCAGGCGCGCGAGGTAACTGTATGCCGCGAGGCGCTCCATCGCTTCCTGCTCGGACAGTTCGGTGCGCGTGTGCGTCGTCACGTTGCGGACCGTGAGGTTCAGACCAGTGGCCAGCGCGTTGAGTGCCTTAGCGAGCGGTTCAAGACCGCCGCGCATGCTCTTCACCGTCTTGTCATCCGACCTTCCCGGCCAGGTGAGCTTCGGCTTGCCCGGTTCAGGAGCGCCCGGCGATAACGTCTGCTGCCAGAAGACCGTGTCATCGACATCGTTCCGGCCGAGACGTTCCTTCCAGTGGACCGTGAGGCCTTCGGCTGCTTCACGAACTGCAACTCGGTACTGATGCGTCGTCCAATGGGCGGAAGCACCAGCCCAGACCACGGGGTGAAACTGTGCGGGAGCGAAGGTCGGAAGGTCAGAGTCGGTACGTGACTCGGCGTCGACGATCATCGCGTCGAGCCTGCCCTTGACGTTGGCGGTCGTAGTCCGAATATCCCGAGGCGCGATGGGGGCCTTGGGCGCAGACATAAATGACCAGTTGGAGATCGGGTCGATCGCTCCGAGACCAGCGATCCCAATGTAGGCGCCGGTCACTGACACAGCGCTCGCCGCCAGGCCAGCAGCCTCCGCGACACCGAGTTCGAGCCGTTGAACCTCGCTCTGGTCCTGGCCTTCCTTTGTCCACACAGTGGGAAAGAGGCCGCGCGCCGACATGTGATCCGACTCAACCTGAGTGCTCATCCAGGCGTCGAACGCTTCCTCGAACTTCTCAACAGCGGCACGCAATCGCTGGAGGTAATCCACCCCGTACTGACTCATGTTCCTTGCACCTCTCGTCCGGCGGTCCCGTGCGGGCGAGCGACGCACAGATACTCCGAGGCTACGGGCGGCCACCGACAGGGACGGCGACGAGCGCGCACCTGTCGCGTGTACCCCGTCTGCGAGTTCGTGGGCGGGCCGCCCGTCGCCAAGGAGACCTACCGTGTTCGATCTGCTCACTACCGTCATGTCCGCGCCGTTGCTGGTGCCGATGGACATCAACATCGACCCCAATACCAATGGCCTGCCGGGGATCAACCAGCTGCGCACCATCGTCGGCGCGGTGATGACCATCGGCCTGATCCTGTCCGTGCTCGCGCTGATCGTGTCCGCGATCGTGTGGGGCTTCGGCGCGAACTCTTCCAACCCGCACCTCGCCTCGCGCGGGAAGATCGGCGTCCTCGTTTCCTGCGGCGCTGCGGTGATCTGCGGCGCGAGCGTGACGCTCATCAACTTCTTCTGGAACGTCGGCCAGTCCGTCTGACCCGCCCCGTCGGCGAGAGCTGGTGTTCGTGATGGGCGTGTGCGACGTTCCCGTGATCTCCTCGGTGTGCGATGCCGTCGGCGAAGGAGCCGCGTCTGTGGTCGCGGCCCCGTTCGACTGGCTCGCGCAGGCGATGGGTGCCGCCGCAGGGTGGCTGTTCGAGGCGGTCTGGTCGGTCTTCGACACCACGACGCTGGTGGATGTCACCAAGCCCGGCTACATCGCCGTCTACAACCTGCTGTTCGGCATCGCGGTCTTCGTGATGCTGATCTTCTTCTGCCTCCAACTCATCACCGGGCTGATCCGACGCGACCCCACCGCCCTGACCCGCGCCGCGCTCGGGCTGGCGAAGTCCGTCCTCGGGTCGTTCGTCGTCATCACGCTGACGGCGCTGCTGCTGGAAGTCGTCGACCAGCTGTGCATCGGGATTGTGCAGGCCGCCGGAGAGACCACCGAGTCGATGGGCGACAAGATCGCCCTCCTCGCCGCAGGGCTGGTCGGGATCAACATCGCCGCTCCCGGCGTCGGTGCCATCATCACGATCTTCATGGCTGGCCTCGCGATCACCGCCGCCGCGATCGTGTGGCTCTCCCTCCTCGTCAGGAAAGCACTCCTGCTGGTCGCGGTCGCGTTCGCGCCGCTCGCCTTCTCTGGTGCCTCGTGGGACGCCTCGCGAGGCTGGATCGGGAAGTGGGCGATGTTCGTCGTCGCGCTGATCTGCTCCAAGCTCGTGCTCGTCGTGATGTTCCTCGTCGCGATCACCCAGGTCTCCGCACCGATCGACGCCGACCTCGCCTCGGTAAGTGATCCCATCGCGGGGATCGTGCTGATGGCGATGGCCGCGTTCGCCCCGTATCTCACGTACAAGTTCATCGCGTTCGTCGGGTTCGACATGTACCACGCGATCGGTTCCGAGCAGGACGCCAAGAGCGCCCTCAACCGCCCGATCCCCGTCCCGACCAAGCCGCAGGGCGGCGGCGATCCGAAGAAGGTGCTCGACGGAACCGGCGGCGGGAGCGCGGGCGGAGGCTCCGGCGGAGGAAGCAGCGCACCGCCACCGCCGAAGACCCCGGCACCGGCACCCGCCGCGAGCGGCGGAGGCGCGGCTGGTGGAGGTGCCGCAGCGAGCGGCGGCGCGGCCGCAGCCGGTCCCGTGGCCGCAGGGGTGGTGGTCGGGGCGAGTGTCGCCAAGGGTGCCGCGACCGCCGGGCCGAAGGCCGGAACGGCGCTGGGAGCCCAGGGTGAGCACGCCGCCGACGCAGCCGCGCAGACAACGCCACCGCCCGCCGCCTCACCTGCGGCACCGCCGTCAGTCTCGGCACCACGACCGCCGAGCACCGACCCGTCACCGCCGCCGAAGCAGCCCCCGCCGCCCGCGCCACGCCCACCAAAGGAGTAGATGATGAGCAGCACGAACCACGACCGGCCCACTGCGGGTGAACTCGTGCCGGTGAAGTTCTCCCGCCTCACCCGCCGCGGTGTCCTCCTCGGCCTTTCGCTGACCCAGCTCATCACCCTCGCCATCGGCGGAGCCACCCTCATCGGCGCGTTCTACGCCGGAGGTGGGATGCTGCTCGCCTACAGTGCCCCGATCTGGGTACTCGCCGCCGCGCTGACTTGGATACCGATCGCGGGCCGGCCGATCGTGGAGTGGCTGCCCATCGCCTGCTGGTGGCTGTGGCGTACCACCGGCGGACAACTGCTGTACCGGCGCAGGATCGTCGTCCCGCGCCCCGTCGGCACCCTCGCACTGCCCGGCGACATGGCGCGACTGCGCGAGTACACCGACCCCGACACCGGAGCGGGGATGATCCACGACCCCCACGCCGCCACGTTGACCGTGGTGTGCGAGGTCACGCATCCCGCGTTCGTGCTCCTCGATCCCGGCGAGCAGGAACGCCGCGTCAGCTCCTGGGGCCGCGTGCTGGCCACCGTCTGCCGCTCCGGGCGGATCGCCACGTTGCAAGTCCTCGAACGCACCCTCCCAGACTCCGGCACCGGACTCGCAGAATGGTGGGCTACCCACGGCACCCCAGACGGATCATGGGCGGCCGACACCTACGCCGAACTCATCGAACGCGCCGGACCCGCCGGCGAGCGCCACGCCACCACGCTCTCGCTGTCGCTGGACATGAAGACCAGCGCTCGGCAGATCAGGACCGCGGGCGCCGGGATGCGCGGTGCTGCCGCCGTGCTGCGGCAGGAAATGAACACACTCGTCGCCGCGCTGCGCTCCGCCGACCTCTCGCCCTCGGGGTGGCTGACACCAGGGCAGATCGCGGTGATGCTGCGCTCGGCCTACGACCCGGCCATCGCCGCCACCCTGGAACGCCACGGCAGGCTCGGCCAGTCCCTCGCGACCGCGGGGCCGGTTGCGGTCACCGAGACCTGGGGCAGGTTGCGCACCGACTCCGCTCACCACGCGGTGCTCTGGGTCAGCGAGTGGCCGCGGTCGCTGGTGTATCCGGGGTTTCTGTCGCCGGTACTGCTGTCCACCGGCATCCAGCGGTCGTTCTCGCTGATCTGCACACCGATGCGCTCCGACCAGGCCGCCCGGGACATCCGCAAGAAGAAGGTCGAGTACATCTCAGACCAAGTCCAGCGCGCGAAGATCGGCCAGATCGACGACGCCTCCCAGACCGCCGAGTACCACGACGTGCTCCAGCAGGAAGCCGACCTCACCGCCGGCCACGGCATCCTGCGCTACACCGGCCTGATCGCCGTCTCTGCACCCACCGTGGAAGAACTCGACGCCGCAGTCGCCGCCATCGAGCAAGCCGCGATCCAAGCATCCTGCGAGACCCGGCTCCTCGTCGGGCAGCAAGCCGCCGCGTTCACTGCCGCCGCGCTACCGCTCTGTCGCAAGGTGTAGAGGCTACGCGGACGGCAACTCAGCAGCAGAGGCAATGGCAGCCGGAGCTTCGGTGCGACCAGAAGCGCCATCTGCGATCACAGTCACCAGGGCATCGATGCTCTCGTGGTCGGCGTCAGCAGGGAACATCCACTGGACATCACTTCGTTCTGTAGTGACGCCGATGGTTGGCCGCACTCGCTCTCCGTGATTCGTTCTCGGACGCACGTACTTCACCTCATCGAGTGGGTACGTGGTGCCGAGCTCGCCACGACGTAGAAGCGCCTTCGGTGTCGCGGTGACGATTCGAAGGTCTGTCACCGCGACGAAGGTGCTGGACGTGAGCATTTCGGCCATCGCGCCGGCCCTTCCGGGGGCGAGCGCGTCCCAGGCCGTATCGACACGCTTGGCCAGGAGCACTGGCACCACTCCTGTGAGGTTGTGTGCGCCGGTCTCGTACGGGAACGCAATGCTGCGGAGTTGTTCACCGTCCTCCAGGAACCACCGAAGCACGTGCAGATAGGGATCAAGATCGAGCCCCTCGGGTGCGCACACCGTGGCCGGCACTGCTGGCATCTCGACTGCTGGTTGGAGCATGTCGGCCAAAGGCTCGATGGCTTCGAGGAGCTGCCTGCACGTGAGCTGAGACGCCTTTGCATCCTTCCGCTTCTTCGTGAGAGGCACGGTAGCGCGACCGGGGAGCTCCGCGATGATCCTCAACTCACGCACGAGTGACTCGGTCAACGCGCGGATTTCGGAGAGCGACTCGTTGATCTCGGCGGGCGTGTTCCGGACGATCCGGTCGAAGAGCTGCGCTTCGCTGTCGTCATTGGTCCTTCGTGTTCTGGCGAGGGCAGCCCGGACAGCCTGGTACTCCGCGTGGGTCTTCAGCGAGCTGAGCAGCGCGTAGGTATCGAAGACGATTGCTTCGGCGTTGGATTCGAGGTACTGACGGCGAGCGCGACCCTCCACCTTCCCGAGTTCCTGAACGTGGCCTGCCACGTTCTTGCGGTACAGCTTCAGTTGCTTGCGGATGTTGGGGCCGCTGGGAGCGATGGGCTCCCAGACAGAGTCTGTGATGGCGTCGAGTTCGCGGGTCTCCTTGACTGCCTCATCGACGGACTCCGCCAGTCCTTCAAGCTCTGCCCATTGCTCGTTTCGGATGGCCTTGAGCGTCTGCGTCGTGAGCTGGATGTTGGAGCGGACGAGGCCGGAAATCTCGCCGAGCTGCATCTGGAGCGCGATCATGGCGACGGCCGGCCCGATGGCTGCGATCGCTGTAGCGGCTGTCATTGAAGCGGGGATGAAACGCGCCTGGGCGACCAGTTCGCCGTTCTTGAAGATCGCCCCGAGCTTGGCGCCGTCCTTTGCTGCCATCTGGCCGCCGCTCTTGAGCAGGGACAGCGTGGCGTCGTTGACGCGGAAGAGGCCTTGCGCGCTCGATACAGCTTCCGCAACGTCTCCGACGATGGTGCCTGCGTTGCCGAGGGAGCCAAGAGCGGTGGAGAGCTGAGCGCGGTCAAAGGAAGGCACCATGTCGAGGCTGATGAGTTCAAGCCCGTCGGGGACTTCGCCGAATACGACTGCGACACCTGGTGTCACCTCGACGAGGGTCGTGGACGTCGCGAGTTCAAGCGCGTCGGACCTGATCTGCCCATCTTCCTCGGCCTGCCCGCCAATAGCCTCGTCGCTACCGGACTCGTCGCGCGCGTCGTCCATGTGGGCTCTCCTTCTCGCCGGTGACTGCCGTGTGCCTCCCTCCGACGCCTCCATCAAGTATGTCAGCCGCCTCCGACAGCGCCGGGGTGCTAGGCAGCGCACCTCCTCATCACACGACTCCCGAGGAGGCCGACCATGCCCACGTTCTTCGATTCGACTGCCGACGCTGCTGAGGCGTCCGAGGCGCTGCGGGGGTTGGCTCACGCGAGCCGGGCCTTCGTTCAGCCCGCGCAGATGTATGGGGTGATCGGTGACCTCTCGTCGGGGATGCGGTCGTTGCGGCAGGTGCTCGACCAGATCGCCGATGTTCATGAGCGCAAGGCAGCGCATGCGTTCAACGACGACGGGAGCCATGAGGCCGGGGGGCGGGACGCGTTGGCTGCTGCGGAGGAGTTGCGCCAGGCGGCGAACCTCGTCGACCGGGCCTACGACCGGCTCGCCGAGGGTTTCATCGCGGCCGGCAGGATCGTATGGCACCCCGACCCCGCCGTCGAGGAGGCCGCGCCGTCGAGGTGGGCCAACGTGGTGTTCCTCCAGGGTGACGAGGCCGACAGGCCGTTGCGCATCCTCGGCGAGCTGGGACATGTCGATGCGGTGGACTACCTCGCGCAGTGGGACTACGGCGACGAGACCACGCAGGCTGCGCTGGAGAACGGCTACGTCTACGACGAGCCCGGCGAGGGCACCAACGACCGGGTGATGATCTCGGGCGACTACGCGCTGGTCGTCAACCCGCACGTCGGCTACGTCTCCCTCTTGCGCCGCTACACCGCACCGGAGGCAGAGCCCGAGGACGTCGGGCAGGTCGAGCCCGCTCCGGTACAGAGCGCGCCGGAGCTGCTGGTGTCGTACTCGTCGCCGGGCGCCCCGGAATGGGCCGATCTGCCGACGGCGAAGCGGGATGGGTCGTGGTTCGAGCCGGCCAAGATCACGGCTGTCAAGCAGGCGCGGGGGCTGGCGCGGTGACCGAGGATCGCGCACGGCTGCACACCGCTGTCCTAGTGGCACCATCGAAGGAACGGCGCAAACTCCGCAAGCAGCGCCGCAAAGCCGAAGCCCGCCTCCACGCCGAGCAGCGAAGGACCACGCTCGCCGCAGCGAAGGCGAAGGCCGAGGGCGAGCGGGCCGAGCGCCGCGCCACGATCTACCTACCAACGGCCGGCGAGCCTGGCCCTGCTCGACTTCGCACCCCGGGCCGGTTCCATCTGACGCGGCACCAGGACACGTCGGCGACACTGGCGGGCGCGTACCCGTTCGTCGCCGAGGGTGGGCTTGGTGCCGACGGCGTGTTCGTCGGCCAAGACCTCTACTCGGGCGGGAGTTTCGTCTACGACCCGTGGGTGCTCTACGCGCGCGGTATCATCACCGCGCCCAACGTGGTGCTGGCCGGGATCGTCGGCTCCGGCAAGTCCTCGCTGGCCAAGTCGCTCTACACGCGGTCGTTGCCGTTCGGGCGGCGCGTGTACGTGCCCGGCGACCCGAAGGGCGAACACACCGCCGTCGCCAACGCCGTCGGCGGCAGAGCCATCGTCCTCGGGCACGGCCTCAACACCCGGCTGAACCCGCTCGATGAAGGCCACCGGCCCAGCGGACTCTCGGATGAGCAGTGGGCCTCGACCGTAGCGGCCCGGCGGCGTGATCTGATCGGCGCGCTCGCGGAGACCGTGCTCGCGCGCGGCTTGTCGCCGCTGGAGCACACCGCGATTGACGTCGCCCTGACCCAGACCGTGAGGGAGAACGACGTACCGATCTTGCCGATGGTCGTTGACCGCATCCTCGCCCCGAGCGCGGATTCCGACGGCAGGTTGGCCGAGGACGGCAGGCTCGTCGGCCATGCGCTGCGCCGCCTCGTGGCCGGCGATCTGGCCGGTCTGTTCGATGGGCCTTCGACGGTCGCATTCGATCCGTCGTTGCCGATGATCTCACTCGACCTCTCACGGGTCACCGAGAACTCGACCCTCATCTCGGTGCTGATGACGTGCTCCTCGGCGTGGATGGAATCCGCACTGCTCGACCCCAACGGGGGGCAACGGTGGGTGATCTACGACGAAGCCTGGCGGCTCATGTCCCACCCGGCTCTGCTGCGGCGGATGGATGCGCACTGGCGACTTGCCAGGCACTACGGAATCGCGAACATGCTGATCTTCCACAAGCTCACCGACCTCGACAACGTGGGCGACCAAGGCTCCGCCATGCGGTCCCTGTCCAACTCGCTTCTGGCGAACGCCGAGACGCGAATCGTGTACCGGCAGGAGTCCGACCAGCTCGGCCCGACCGCGACCGCCCTCGGCCTGACCGGCACCGAGCAGCAGCTCTTGCCGAACCTCGGCGTCGGCCAAGGCCTGTGGCGGATCAAGGCCAGGAGCTTCGTCTGCCAACACCAACTCCACCCCGACGAACTCGCACTCTTCGACACCAGCAGCCGCGCCGCAGGAGGCCACCGATGAACCTCACCGGCCCGCGCCGATCCATCCCAAGCGACGAAGATGCCACGGCTCCCGTCGAGTTACCGCACGCTCTCGTGACTGTCGCCGAAGACGGCACCCTCACCGCGACGGTCGATGGAACACCATTCCCGTCGCCGGACGGGAGCGCGTGGACGCGGGCGACGTTCGGACCGCTCATGGATGCCATCACCAAGGACCGCACCATCGCCGTCCGCGTCGAAGTTCGCGAGAACGACGGAAGCGTCTTCACCGACATCATCCGCCCCCGCACACCCCGCCGCGCCGTGGCGTTGCCGGAGAAGCCGGTGCCGGAGACGCGGCGGAGTCGTCACGCACGCCGGGTGCCGCGCTTGATGGAGGTCGCCGCCGACGGGTTCGTCCCCGGTGAGGATGTCGCCGTCGCGACAATCGTCTCCCACACCGACGCCACCGGAACCGGCGACGCCCGCGCGCTCGTCGACCTCGACACACTCCCCGACGCCACTGGGCAGGAAGTCATCTTGCTCGGGCGTATCTCGGGCACGTTCACGGTGCGGCGGCTGACATGAACCAGCGACAAGCCGGGGGCATGGGCGACGAACTCACCAACGCCGCCCTCGTCGGGCTGATCGGCATGTTCGGCATCGCGCTCGTGCTGCGCGCAGCCGGTAGCGTCACCGCGTTCCTCACCGGCCTGCCACAACCCGACGCCGGCCCGGCTGCGGGGCTCGGGGTGCTGTTCAACCCCGCAGACCCCGCGACCGCGCTCAGCGCCGAAGGACTCAACCCGATCCTGTACTGGCTCGTCAGTGCGGTCATGCTCGGCGGGCTCGCCGCCGGGATCGTCTGGGTCTGGATCATGCTGCGCCACCACACCAGGAAGGCCGAGACCGATCCGCACCGACTCGCCGGGATCGCGACCAGCCATGAAGTCAAGACCGCAGCGTCCGCGAAGGCACTGCTTCATCGCGCGGCCACGCTACGGCCCTCCTTGGAGTCACCAGCCCCGCAGGATGTCGGCTACCTCCTCGGGGCCAGTCGGGGCACGAAGGTATGGGCATCGGTCGAGGACTCGATTCTGCTGATCGGCCCGCCCCGCTCGGGCAAGGGTCTGCACGTCGTCATCAACGCGATCCTCGACGCACCCGGCGCGGTCGTCACCACCAGCACCAGGCCCGACAACCTCACCGCCACCCTCCGCGCCCGCCGCCGCAAGGGCGGGCCGGTCGCCGTGTTCGACCCCCAACACCTCGCCGAAGGCATCCCCGCAGGGCTGCGCTGGTCACCCATTCGCGGCTGCCACGAGCCGCTGACCGCGATGATCCGCGCCAACGGCCTCGCAGCCGCCACCGGCCTGAGCGCTGGAGGGGTCGAGTCCGGCGGCTTCTGGGAGGGGAAGACCCGCACCGCGCTTCAGAGCCTGCTGCACGCCGCCGCGCTCGACGGCCGACCACCAGCCGAGCTGTTCAGGTGGACCCTCGACCCCTCGGCTGCGTCCGAAGCCGTGGCGATCCTCAACTCACATCCGAACGCGGCGATGGGGTGGGACGACTCACTGGCAGCGATGATCGACGCCGACCCCAAGACCCGCGACAGCATCTGGCAAGGCGTCTCCCTCGCCCTCACCGCCCTCGCTGACCCACGCGTGCTCGACGCGGTTTCACCTGGCCCGCACGAGCAGTTCGACCCCGAGACCTTCCTCACCGAACAGGGCACCCTCTACCTGCTCGCCACCGGCGCCGGCGCGGGAGCATCCGCATCGCTGGTCGCGGCGTTCGTCGAGGACCTCATTGAAACTGCCCGCAGGCTCGGCGCCCGCTCGCCTGGAGCCAGGCTCGATCCGCCGCTGCTGCTCGCGCTCGATGAGATCGGGAACCTCGCACCCCTGCCGTCGCTCCCGATGCTCATGGCCGAGGGCGGCGGCACCGGGATCACGACCATGCCCGTGTTGCAGTCGCTCGCCCAAGCCCGCGACCGGTGGAACGAACATCAGGCCGGCGCGATCTGGGACGCCAGCATCGTCAAGATCATCCTCGGCGGCGCATCCAACAGCCGCGACCTCCAAGACCTCTCCACCCTCATCGGCGAGCGAGACGAGTACACCGACAGCATCACCCTCGGCGACCGAGGCACGCGCTCCAACCAGCGCTCCATCCGCCGCGTGCCGATCCTGCCGCCCGACCGCATTCGCACGCTGCCGTTTGGCACCGGCATCACCATGCTCCGCTCCGCACCACCCATCGTCACCGACCTGCGGGCCTGGCCCAGCCGGCAGGATGCCGCGCAACTCCGCAGCGATCGCGCCGAGCTCGAAGTCCTCCTGCGCCGCCCCGCACCCTGACGACTCTGGGTGCTGGGGCGCACCTGCCTGACACAGCGACCACATGCAGCTGGCCGCCCAAGTTCAGGAGGACGCCATCATGGCCATTCACACCCAGGAATCACTGTCAGGCTTCATCGCCTCGGAGCCGTTGCTCACCGAGACGTCCAAGGGCGATGCGAGGTTCTTCGCCCGCATCGGCAAGGAGCACTTCCGCCGGGAGGAAGACGGCTCGTTCACCCAGACCGAGACGACCTACCACCACCTGGTGATGTTCGGACGGTCGGCCGAGCATGCGCACGCGAACTTCGCCCAGGGCGACAACTTCGTGGCCGAGGGCTACACGCGCCCGGTCAATTACGAGCGCAACGGCCAGGCGATCGAGGGCGAAGAGTTCATCGCCAAGAAGATCGGCCACGACGCCGCGCGAACCCGCTACGAGGTGGACCGCACCCCGCGCAACTCGGCCGGACGAGACGCCGCCGCCTACGAGTCGCCGCAACGGACGACCGCCGCGGCCCAGGCCGCGCCGGTGAGCATGTGAGTTCGGGAGCCAGGCCATGACGAACGATCAGAACCAAGAACCCACATCGCCAGATGTCCCCGTTAGTCCGTCCGACGTGGATGAGCCCGACGTGTTCGACGGGCCGCCCCGCGTCACCAACGCCGACATTCCCGAACCGCCCCATCCGGTGAACTGGAACCTGCTGACGGCTCACGAGCTGGAGCAGGAATGGCTCGCGCTGAACCGGTGGGTGGACTGGCTGCGCCGCACCTACGGTCTCCAAGTCGCCGTGATCCCGCCGTTCTGGCATCACCATCCCGAGCTCGTCTGGGAACTCTCGGCGCTCCACCTGCACTGGCTGGCTGCCTACGACCCCGAGCAGAACGCGTCCGCACCCCTCGGCTGGCACCGCGACTTCGCCGATGCCCGCCAGCGACTCCGCGATTGGGTCACCGCCTGCGGCACGCACGGGGACCGCGACCGCCCCACCCGGCAAGCGGCCTGGCCCGGCGAGGAGCCGGCCCCCGCAATCCAGGACGTGAAGTTCACCGACCGGGATAGCGAGTTCGTCGAGTTCGTGATCGCTCAGGTCCGCAAGCGGCAGGAAGCCGAAGACGAGTTCTACGCCAATCTCGCCGACGACGGGGCTCCGTAGACCGATGAGCCGCTATGTCAAGAAGACCGACCGACGCTCCTACGACGAGCGGTCATTCTCCGTCCGGGCCGTGCATCGCGACCGCGCCGACCTGCACAAGCTCGCCGAAGTGCTGATCCGGCTGACGTTGCAGGAGACAGGCGAGAGCCGAGCCGCCCGCGAAGCGGTCCGGGTGCCCGACACCTACCGGGCGACTCCCGATGGCCTGGTCGCCTCAGAGGCCGCCCGGTAGAATGAACCTTGCAAGCCTCGCGACGCGGGGCGTTGTGGCCCAAACCTCGTCATCTGGCGGGCAACACGCACCGAGACCATCGGGTCTCGCCCTACAGCCTTCACCGGCTGCTCTCACGATCAACGCCCCATCCCACCGCAGTGGGAGCGCGAGGGTCGAACCGCGTGAGAGTGAGCCCCCGATGACCACCGTCGCCGATGATCCAACAGCCAGCCTGATCGACCCACCCCGGACCGCTGCCGTCGCAGTGTCCTACCTCCGGGTCTCCACCCGAGAGCAAGCAGAGAAGGGCGGGACCGACGAGGGATTCTCGATCCCCGCACAGCGCGATGCCACCCGACGCAAGGCCGAACAGCTCGGCGCCGGCATCGTCGAAGAGTTCATCGACGCAGGAGCCTCCGCCAAGTCATCCGACCGGCGCGAGCTGATGCGGATGATCCAGTACGTCAAGGCCAACAAGGTCTCCTACTGCATCGTCCACAAGGTAGACCGACTCGCCCGCAACCGCGCCGACGACGTGAGCATCCACCTCGCACTCCAACAGTGCGGGGTCATGCTCGTCTCCGCGACAGAGAACATCGACGAGACGCCCTCGGGCATGCTGCTGCACGGCATCATGTCCACGATCGCCGAGTTCTACTCCCGCAACCTCGCCACCGAAGTCACCAAAGGCATGACGCAGAAAGCCATCGGTGGAGGAACGAACGGGCGAGCACCCATCGGCTACCTCAACGTCCGCAAGCGCGACGAGATGGGCCGCGAGCTCCGCACCATCGAGCTCGACCCCGAACGCGCGCCCATGATCGAGTGGGCCTTCAAGGCATACGCCTCCGGGAACTGGAGCGTCAGCCAGCTCCACGACGAACTCACCTCACGCGGACTCCGCAGCCTGCCAACCCCGAAGCGAGCGGCGAAGGCTCTCGCCGTCTCGACCGTGCACCGGCTCCTCACCAACCCCTACTACAAAGGCGATGTCGTCTACCGGGGCACCCGCTACAAGGGGAACCACCCCGCGCTCGTGCCCGCCGAGGTCTGGTACCAGGTCCAGTCCGTGCTCACCGCGCACCAGTGCGCCGTCGAGGCGACCCAGGTTCACGGTCACTACCTCAAAGGCACCATCCACTGCGGCCAATGCGGGTCGCGGCTCATCGTCTCCAACGCGAAGAACCGCCACGGCAACGTGTACTGCTACTTCGTCTGCTCCGGCCGGCATTCCAAGCGGACCGAGTGCACGCGCCAGGCCATGCTCATCGAGGACGTGGAGAAGCTCGTCGAGGACTACTACTCCCGCGTCCAGATCACACCCGCCCAGCAAGACGCCCTCGCCGGGATGCTCCACCACGAGTTCGACCGGCTGATGGCCGCCGAAACCGAAGAACTCGCGCGTCTCACGGCCAACCGCGACCGGCTCGAAAGCGAGCAAGACCGACTCATGCAGGCCCACTATGCCGACGCGATCCCGCTGACCGTGCTCAAGCGCGAGCAGGACCGCATCCTCGCCGAACTCGACAAGGTGACCCGACGTATCGACGCCCACTTCGGCGACTACGCCGACGCCCGCGCCCACCTCGACGACGCCCTCGGGCTCCTCGCCAACTGCGCCGACATCTACGCCCGCTGCGACGATACCAACCGACGGCTATGCAACCAGGCGTTCTTCACGAAGGTCTACATCGACGAGGACAACGAGCTGCGCGTCGAGCACAACCGGCCCTTCGAAATGCTGCTCGACCCCCAGGTCAACGCCAACGCTCTCACCCGGGCCGCAGACACGAACAAGGCCCGAACCCCCGCCAAAGTTTCCATTGGCAAGGGTTCGAGCCTTGTGCCGTCGGTGGAGGTAAGGGGATTCGAACCCCTGACCTTCTCCATGCCATGGAGACGCGCTACCAACTGCGCCATACCCCCGCTTGCCTGATCAATATTACTCAGGCGGGGGCCACACGCCAAATCGACGGGAAGTGACGCTCGGCACAGTGGTGCACGGCTCAGGCGATCGGCCTCTGCGCGACGAAGAGGTCGAGGTCGCGGTTGCGCCGTGCCTCGAGCTCCTCACGACGGGCCTGGGCGCTGAGCTCGGCGATGCGGCGGTTGAGTGCGGCACGGGACGCCTGCGTCGCGTCGGCCTCGGGTCGTCTCGCCCAGGCAACGAGACGGAGACCGGCGGACAGGGCCACACGTCTGGGAAATGTGAATGCGAATGTAGTGGACACAATTGTTCCTTTGTGTTTTTCGGGCAGGGGGAATCCGCGGAAGACGGAAATGGCGAATACTGCTCCGAGGGCGCACAAATGCGCAGAACAGTGGTGGGAAATGCGTGCTGAGCTGAACTCGGATGCGCGGACGGGCTCGGCGATCTGCTGTGAGGCCGATGCGGTCGAAGCGCAGAGGAAAGCGCCGGTGTTCAGTCTGCCGGCGGAGAAGGAGGTGTCACACGGCTGTGATCAGCCGTCGAGTCCCAGTCCGCCGACCCAGCAGGCAGCGAGCGCACGGTTGCCTGTGCGAAGGTCCGTGAATGCGATGTCGAAGAGATTCATTGTGCTGCACTCCTTTCAGGGTCGTGGATCGTCGATGGGCCGCGTCGGAGCCCATTCGTGGAACTGTGCAATTGTCTGTGGGTGCGAATCCGTAATTGCACTGTCGAATTTATCACAGGCTGAGCAATTCGTGTGACTTCTGGTCATAGTTTCTGAACTTTTCTTTTCCGAATGCGGATTCACCCGCACAGGGGTTCCGATCGGGACCCGTCGTCGCGGTGTCCGCGGCGTCGGGCCGGGGTGCGTCGTCGTCCCCGCCCGGGCACCCCGGCAGGGTGGCCTCCTGACCACGTAGAATCACCTGGAGAGTCGCTACGAACCGGGAGAAGTCCATGACAGAGTCAGCTGCATCCGTTCCGCGCCTGGTCGTCGGATACATCGCCACCGATCGGGGTCGGGACGCCATCTCCCTGGCGATCTCCATCGCCCGGTCCGTCGAGATCGAGCTCGTCGTCACGATCGTCCGCCCGGAGTCCTCGACCTTCCACGCCGCGGGATCGATCCCCAAGGACGGGACCGGCATCGTCGCCCAGCAGCTCGACGAGTGGCTCGAAGAGGCACTGGCCCTCATCCCCGACGACATCGCTGCCCGCGGGGTCATCCACACCGCATCGAACGAGTCGAAGGGCCTCATGGAGGTCGCCTCCGACGAAGGAGCGGTGGCGATCGTCATCGGCGCCAGGGCGACGACGCTCATGCGCCAGTTCCGCATCGGCACCGTGGCGACCTCGCTGCTGCACTCCTCGGAGGTGCCCGTCGTCCTCGCGCCGGCCGGGCGCTCCGACATCGGTCCGGTCTCCCGGATCACGACGCTCTTCGGTGCCCGTCCCGGCGCCGCCGCTCTCATCGGCTCGGCGATCGAGGCCGCCACCGCCTTCGACGTCGACCTCCGCCTCGTCGCGCTCATCGAGAACGACGGCATGGCCGAGGACGAGATCGCCGAGGTCACGGAGTTCGCCGAGGAGTACGGGGGAGCAGTGCTCGCAGCACGAGCCTCTGACCTCTTCGCCTCAGGTCGGGCCACCGTCGTCTCCGAGGGGGGCGCCGACATCGAGGAGGCGGCCGAAAGCGTCGAATGGATCTCCGGCGAGCTCGCCTTCATCGGCTCGTCCCGCCTGGGACACGGTCGCGTCTTCATCGGAGCCCGCGCGCGCCGTCTGCTGCGCGTCCTGCCGGTGCCCGTCGTCGTCATCCCGCGCCGCACGCTCTCCCGCACCGACGACACCACCGGAGCTGACACCTCGGCCCGAGCCGACGGCGATGCTCAGGCAGCCGCGGGCGAGCAGCGCTGAGCGTGGAGCCGGCCCACAGGCTCGACCTCGATGTCGCCGGTCACCCCACCCCGGTGTGGGTCCACCCCGGACGGGGGACCGGTCGACCGGTCCTCATCATCCACGGCTTCCGCGGCGACCACCACGGACTCGACCGGATCGCGGCAGCGATGCGGCAGCGCACCGTCATCGTCCCCGATCTGCCGGGGTTCGGGGAGAATCCGCCCCTCAAGGACGGCCTGAGCCTCGAGTCCTATCTCGATCACCTCGAGGCCCTCATCGCCGAGGCGGCCGACCGCTGGGGTGCGCGCCCGATCGTCGTCGGGCACTCCTTCGGTTCGATCCTCGTCTCCCACCTCGCGGCGAGGCGGCCGACGACGGTCGACGAGCTCGTCCTCATCAATCCGATCACCTCGCCGGCTCTCGAGGGGTCGGCGCGCGTGCTCACCGCCCTCACCCGCCTCTACTACGCTCTCGGGGCGCGCCTGCCCGAATCGGCGGGGCGCGCCCTGCTCGGCCATCCGCTCATCGTGCGGCTGATGAGCGAGGTCATGGCGACGACCCGGGATCGCGGTCTGCGCCGCTACATCCACGACCAGCACGCGAGGTACTTCTCCACCTTCAGCGACCGGGCGTCCCTGGCCGAGGCCTTCGATGTCTCCGTCGCACACACCGTCACCGAGGTGGCCGACTCCCTGACGATGCCGCTGCTCGTCATCGCCGGCGACAGCGACGCGATCGCCCCGATCGAGGTCACCCGCGGGGTCGTTGCCGGCCTGCCCGACGTCCGCTTCGTTGAACTTCCCGGGGTGGGGCACCTCGTGCACTACGAGCGCCCTGATGAGGCCGCCTCGGCGATCGAGGAATTCGCCCGCGAATGCGACTGACCGCGCCGCGGACGGGCCACGGCGCGGTCAGGCGCGCAGTCGGGGAGCCGGGTTAGGACCGGCAGTCGACCCGGGTCAGGACCGGCGGTCGACGATCCAGTGGTAGATCATCGGCAGCATGAAGGCCACCGCCGCGACGAGGAGACCGGCCCAGAAGACCCAGAACTCCGTGTCGACAGGGGAGGAGAATGACAGCCCGAAGAGGTACATGGAGAAGATGAAGAGGCCGAAGGTGACGATGAAGACGACGACATCGGCGAAGTTCGCCTTGTTCTGGCTTCTCTGCGCGACAGGGGTGGACATATTCTCCTCCGAGCGGTGGAACGGGTGATGGTCGATCGGCCATCAGTCTACATGCCGTAGAGAGCGGACCCCGGCATTGAGAGCCGGACCCAGGCATTCAGTCGCGGTCGCGGCTGCTGTCCGGGGCAAGCCACCCGAGCAGTGCGGAGACGATCGAGACGATGATCGCGGCGAAGATCGCCTGGAAGAAGAACGAGTCGATCGTGAAGACGAAGGGCGTGAACCCGCTCAGCCAGCTTGTCAGGGCGAGCATCGCGGCGTTGATGACGATCGAGAACAGGCCCAGGGTCAGGCACGTGATCGGGGCGGAGAGGACGCTGAGGATGGGTTTGATGAATGCGTTGGCGAGTCCGAAGATGAGGCCGATGACGAGGTAGGAGACGATCGTCGCGGCGATCGGTCCGGTCTGCTCCTCGACGACGCTGTTGCCTTCGATGGCGACGCCGGGAAGGATCCATGCGGCAACCCAGATCGCGAACGCATTGATGCCGACTCGGAAGAGGAGGTTCATGCTCGTATCCTCGCAGACTGGTCTGCGTCCTTTCTGAGTCGGGCGTGGGAAACCCGTGTCCGGACCGACCGTTTCTGTGACAGGGGTCCGTGACAGGTTTCCGTGACAGAGATCAATGCCCCATGTCGGCCGTCACCGGGTAGGGTGGTGGGCGAACCCCACTTCGACGTGCATCTACCGAGTGCTGTGCAGCAGTCCACCACGGCGGCACCGATCCTCGCCGATGGGGCGAGGCAGAAATGACGATTGCCATGCCGCACACCGATCCGCTCCGACCGCAGTCCCCGACCGCAGGTCTCCCGGCCCCGACCTCGGGCCCCGCCGAATCCGAGGGCACCGCCGAATCCGCGGGCCCGGCCTCATCGCCCACCCTCCTCTCCGCGGTGGGCCTCGGCTACTTCCCGCTCGCCTTCCTCGCCCGACTGCCCTATGCGATGGTCGTCGTCGGCGTCCTCACCCTCGTCGTCGCCGGTCGCGAATCGCTGAGCCTCGGCGGACTCAACTCCGCCATGGTCGGGCTCGGCACCGCGATCTTCGGCTCCTTCATCGGCGCCGCCGCCGACCGGTGGGGGCAGCGCCCCGTCCTCCTCGTCGTCGGCACCCTCAACAGCCTCGCCCTGATCTTCCTCGCGTGGGTCGTCTTCTCACCGCTTCCCGACGCCGTCGTCCTCATCGCCTCCTTCGCGATCGGCGCCACCGCCCCACAGGTCTCGCCGATGTCGCGCTCCCGCCTCGTCGACATCATCCTCGCCCGCCTGCCCGGCGGACGGCAGGCGAAGGTCCTCAACGGCACCATGGCCTACGAGTCAGCCGCCGACGAGGTGGTCTTCGTCTTCGGTCCCTTCATCGTCGGGCTCCTCGCCACAGGGTTCTCTCCCGTGGCACCGATCATCGGTGCAGTCGTCATGACCGTCGTCTTCGTCTCCGGCTTCGCCCTCCACCCCAGCGGTCGCCTCGCCGCGAACGGCCGGAACCGCGCAGGCACCAAGGGACCCGTGCGCGGGCTCTTCACCTCGGGCATCGTCGTCGTCATCGCCGGCGTCTTCGGCATCGGTCTTGTCTTCGGGTCGACCCTGACCTCGCTCACCTCGCTCATGAACGATCTCGGCCGGCCCGAACAGGCGGGACTCGTCTACGGCGTGCTCGGCATCGGCTCGGCGCTCCTCGCGATCTCCGTCGCCCTCTTCTCCCCGCGCTTCGCCCTCTGGGCACGCTGGCTCTGCTTCGCCCCGCTCCTGTTTGCCGGCACGATCGTCCTCGCCGTCTCGACGTCGATGCCCGCCGTCGTCGTCGGCCTCCTCCTCATGGGCACGGCGATCGGTCCCACGCTCGTCACCCTCTTCAGCCTCGCCGCCGAGCGCAGTCCCCGCGGCCGTTCGGCGACCGTGATGTCGATGGCCGGGTCCGCGATCATCGTCGGCCAGTCCGTGGCCTCCGCGGTCGGCGGAATCCTCGCCGAGGAGGCCGGAACGGAGACGGCCATCATCGTCCCCATCGCTGCCGCCCTCGTCGTCCTCAGCGCGGGTCTGGCCAACCTCCTCGTGCGCTTCCGGACCCGGAAACGAGACGTGGTTCACACCTAGATTCCGCTTGTTGGGACGCCGCGTCCCAGAGTGGCCGAAGTGTGCTCTGAGCCATGTCGTGGGAGTAGGATGACCGACTGTTCAGAGTGAATCACGCCTCAGAATGCGTGATGACATGACACAACGGAAAGCACGATATGTCTTCTAGCACAAGGACGACTGAGGTCGTCTCGAGCGATACGCGGTTCTTCGGACACCCGCTGCCGCTCATGCAGCTCTTCAGCCTCGAACTGTGGGAGCGCTTCTCCTACTACGGCATGAACGGCATCCTGGCCCTGTACCTGTACTTCAAGGTCACCGACGGCGGACTCGGTCTTCCGCAGGCCACTGCGGTCGGCATCGTCGGCGCCTACGGCGGTGCCGTCTTCCTCGCCACGATCCTCGGCGCGTGGGTCGCCGACCGCCTGCTCGGGGCGGAGAAGGTCCTCTTCTCTTCGGCCATCATCATCATGGCTGGTCACATCGCCCTCGCGCTCGTTCCCGGCTTCGGCGGCGTCGCCGTGGGCCTCATCCTCGTCGCCCTCGGTTCGGGTGGACTCAAGGCCAACGCCTCGGCGCTCGTCGGAGAGCTCTACGAGGAGAAGGACCCGCGTCGTGACGCCGGCTTCACGATCTTCTACATGGGCGTCAACATCGGCGCCCTGCTCGGACCGCTCATCACCGGTCTCCTCCAGCAGAACATCGGCTTCCACTACGGCTTCGGCGCAGCCGCCGTCGGCATGGCCCTCGGTCTCATCATCTACGCGACCGGCCGGAAGAACCTCCCCGCCGAGTCGCGGGTCGCGGTCAATCCGCTGCCGAAGTCGAAGGTCTACCTCTTCGTCCTCGCCGTCGTCGCCGCCGTCGTCCTCGCAGCGCTGCTGTGGATGACCGGCCTCATCACCCCGGAGAACCTCGACTGGTGGATCGCCGGCATCTCCGCCGGAGCCGCTGCGTGCTACGTCATCGTCATGTGCACCTCGCCGCAGACGAACGCCGACGAGCGCTCGCGTGTCCTCGCCTTCATCCCGTTCTTCCTCACATGTGTCGTGTTCTGGTCGATGTACCAGCAGATCTTCGGCGTGCTCACCGTCTACTCCGACGGTCAGCTCAACCGTTCGATCTTCGGCTGGGAGATGCCGATCAACTGGATCCAGCTCATCCCGGCGTTCTTCGTCATCGTGCTTGCCCCAGTGCTCGCCTCGCTGTGGATGAAGCTCGGCACCCGGCAGCCCTCGACGCCGATCAAGGCCGGACTCTCGCTCGTCCTCATCGGCATCGGCTTCCTCATGTTCCTGCCGTTCTCGGATGCGCCGGCGAACTCGACGCCGCTGCTCTGGGTCGTGCTCATCCTCATCGTCTTCGTCCTCGGTGAGCTGCTCATCTCCCCGGTGGGCCTGTCGTTCTCGACGAAGGTCGCCCCGAAGGTGTTCCAGTCGCAGATGATCGCGGTCTTCTTCCTTGCCTCCGGTGTCGGCACCGCGCTCTCGGGTGTCCTCGGCGGTTACTTCGATCCCGCGAACCAGGTTCCCTACTGGACGTCGATCGGCGGCACGTCTGTCGTCCTCGGACTCCTTGCGCTGACGCTGACGAAGCCGATGCTCAAGGCCCTGCGCGGCATCCGCTGACTCAGCGAACCGCACAGCGTTCGTCTGACGCCGCCCTCCCGGATCTCCGAGAGGGCGGCGTTCTCAGTTCGGTGTGTGGGGGTGCGCGGGCGCTCCGGTGAGCCAGTTCGCGATCGCCTCGGGTGCGAGGACACGGAGGTCTCGTCTGCCGGCTCGTCGGGCGATCCAGCCCAGGCCGGTCATGCGGGTCATGATCTCGGCTCCGAGTCCCCCGGCGAGGTGGTGGCGCTGTTCCGACCAGTCCATGCACACCCGGATCAACGGTCGCCGCCGAGCATGGAGAGAGGCGAGGTCGATGCCGATCCGGCCGAACATCGCCTCGGCGGCAGGACCCAGCGCGTACGGTGCGGTCGCGACCCGGCTGCTCAGCTGATCGGCGGCCGCGGGCCGGGGCCGTCGACGCCGTCGCCGCGGGTGAGAGCGTCCTGTTCGAGGAGACCTGCGAGCAGGTCGATTCCGAGGCCTCCCGCGAGATGGTCGTAGCACGATCGTGCGACCCGCAGTCGCTGCCATCTGTCCACGGTGGCCAGACCGACCGGGCGCTCGGTCTTCGCGAGCGGAAGGAGAGCTTCGATCGCGGCGACGACACGCAGATCGGTGATGCGATAGCGCCGAGTCCGCCCGGACGCCTCGACGGTGACGAACTCAGCGGCCTCCAGGCGGGCCAGGTGCGAGCTCGCCGTCGATGCGGATACTCCGGCGATCCGTGCGAGGTGACCGGCAGGTCGCGCGGCGCCGTCGACGAGCTCGATGAGCATCCGGGCGCGAGAGCGATCCGCGAACAGTTCCGCGACCCCGGCGAGATCGGGCTGTGCTTCCATGCCCACCAGTATCCCTCCGCCATCGTTCGATCGCCGTCGAACGATCCCTGTCCGAGGATGGGGTCCATGAAGCCATGCCCACCGACACAGTCGACAAGCGGGAGTCCGCTGCTGCTGACAGTGCTGTGCGTGCCGATGTTCCTCGTCCTGCTCGACGTGCTGTCGATGAACGTCGCCCAACCCAGCCTGGGTCGCGCGTTCGACATTCCCAGGAGCCAGTGGTCGCTCCTCGTCGATGCCTACACGGTGTCGCTCGCGCTCGGGCTGCTCCCGGCCGGGTGGCTCGTCGATCGCCTCGGGCCGCGCCGCGTGCTCTTCTGGGGCCTGGTCGTCTTCGCAACGGCCTCCGGGCTCGGGGCAATCGGATGGTCGTGGGGGACGGTGCTCGGTGCCCGCGGCGCGCAGGGCATCGCGGCAGCGGCGATGCTGCCGGCCGGGCTGGCCGCACTGACGACCACGTGGGCGGAACCGGCACCGCGAGCAAGAGCACTGGGGATATGGTCAGGGGTGAGTGCGGTGGCGACCGCGATCGGACCAGGCGTCGGCGGGCTGCTCGTCGCGGCCCTGGACTGGCGGGCGGTGTTCTGGGTCAACGTGCCTCTCGTCCTCACGGCGCTCTTAGGCACCGCACGGCTGCTCCCCGCCGGCGATGCGGCCGACGAGCGCGGGCGACCGGAGAGTCTGCGCTCACTGGTCGTCTCGGTCATCGTCGCCGCGGTCATGACCAGCGGCGCCAATGGAACGCTCCAGGTCGTCACTGTCCACCTCCAGGACGAGCTGCACCTCGCAGCCGGCCCCGCAGGAGCGATCCTGCTGCTGGCGACCGCGCCGTTCGTCATCCTCGGACCGGCCTCCGGCAGACTCGTCACCCGTTGCGGCCGCCGCGCCGTCGCCTGCAGTGGCCTGCTCATCGGCGGGGTCGGTCTCCTCACCCTGGGCCGGGTGCCCGGCGTGCCCGGCCTCATCCCCGGTCTGCTCGGGATCGGCATCGGCCTGGGCCTGATGACCGCCGCCATCGTCGGTGAGACCATGGCCGCCTGGCCGAACCGCCCAGGACTCGCCGGTGGTCTCAACAACGCGTTCCGGCAGTTCGGCACCAGCGTGGGTGTCGCCGTCGGCGGCATCGCGACACTGCACACGACGGGCGGCCCGCTCCTCGAACGCACCGGGATGACCGCCGGACTCTGGTGGATCGCCGGAGCCGTCCTCGTCTTCATCGGCTTCGGACGGAACCGGTGGCGTCGTTGAGGCCGGTCAGACCCCGATGAAGATCGGCAGCGCCTGGGGGTGGTGGGCGGAGACGATCGTGAGGAAGACGATCGCGTCGAAGAGGAGGTGGACGGTGACCGTGTACGGCAGCGACTTCGTCCGAGTGAAGATCACCGCCTGCACGAGGGCGAAGGGGATCGTCAGCAGCGGGCCGATCGACCGGTAGCCGAGCTCCCAGAGGAACGAGACGAAGATGATGCTCATGAGCACGTTCGCCGTCCAGAAGTCGAAGTGCCGACGCAGGAGTGCGAAGACCGTGCAGATGAAGAAGAGCTCGTCCCAGAGTCCGACGGCGTTGACGCCGATGAAGAGACGGAGGATCTCATGCCATTCGGTCACCGCCGGCCAGTTGAGGTAGACGCCGGTGCGGATGAAGTACTGGGGCAGGACCGCCCACGCGACGACGACGACGAAGATCAGCCACGCCCATTCGAGCTTCGACCACGGAACCCCGTGCCGCCGCGGGTAGACGATGCTCTTCTCCTTGAACCAGTACCGCGTGATGAGGAAGGGGATGACGACGACGGCGGAGAGCACGAGGCCCATGCGCAGGATGTTGCCCCACGAGATGTCGGCTTCGACGGAGATCGCGGAGATGAGGGCGAGCGCCCCCGCGATGACGGTGAGGTCGCGGGCGAAGCTCAGCGTCGTCGTCCATGCGAGCCCGACACCGACGAGCAGGGGCGCATACCCCCACGCCTTGATCTCGGGCAGATCCGTGCCGATACCGAAGAGGATGACCGCGGAGACCGCAATGAGCACGGCTGAGAGTCCCGGCAGGGAGACGACGCTCCACCTCTGCTCCGCGGTCTCGTCTGTCACGTCGTCCACGTCGCCCACTCTAGTGGAGACTTTCGGCTGGGGCGGGCATTCGTCACCCGCCCCGGGCAGGTCTTAGGATCATCGGAGACGAAAGGACGTGTGTGGAACCTGAGGACTATTCCCGGCTCATCGCCAGGGACCTGCCCGCGAGTGCGGAGACCGTTCCCCTCGCCGAGGCGGTCGGTCGGATCCTCGCCCGCGACGTCGCCGCCCCCGCCCCGATCCCCGGGTTCGCCACCTCGGCGATGGACGGATATGCCCTCGACTCCCTCGCCCTCGACCGGGCACGGACGGGGGAGTCGGTGCCGGTGCGCGGCGACATCCCGGCCGGGCACCCTCCGGTGGAGATCCCCAGCGGCTGCGCCGTGCGGGTGATGACCGGTGCCCAGGTGCCCGCATCCGCCGAGGCGGTCGTCCCCGTCGAGCTCACCGACGCCGAGCGCACGGGCACGATCCCGGAGGCGATCACCGTCACCGGACTCCCGGACTCGAAGGGACCGGGGTGGAACATCCGTGCGGTCGGGGAGGACACCGCGGCAGGCGACGTCGTCGCCCTCGGGGGGCAGCGCCTGGGCGCCGCAGGGATCGGGACCCTCGCGATGCTCGGCATCGACGCGGTCGAGGTCACCCGGCCGCTGCGGGTCGGACTCGTCGTCACCGGCGACGAACTCCAACCCGGCGAGGACGCTCCGCGGATCCCGAACTCCAACCTGCCGATGCTCGTCGCCGCGCTCGAATCCCACGGTCTCACTGCACAGCCGGCGACGAGCAGCGACGACCCGGCAGAGTTCCTCGCCGTCCTCGACGGTCTCCTGCCTGGCGTCGATCTCGTCATCACCACCGGGGGAATCAGCGCCGGTGCCTACGAGGTCGTCCGTGCCGCCTTGGAAGGGGAGTCCTCGCAGTTCCTCCGCCTCGGGCAGCGCCCCGGGGGACCGCAGGGACACGGGGAGCGGGCGGGCACACCGCTCCTCCACTTCCCGGGCACCCCCGCCGGCGCGTACCTCTCCTTCCACCTCTTCGCCCTGCCCCTGCTCACCGGCACCGTGCTCGCCCACTGCTGGCGTCGCGCCGTCTACGAGGGGCCGTCCCTGCCCGGACACCGCCGGGGTGTCTCGCTCGTGCCCGCGACCATCGCCGTCGACGGCCGTGTCGTCCCGGCGGCACGGGCGCGGCTGCGCGACTTCGCCGCCGCCGACGCGATCCTCAGGGTGCCTCCAGCTCCCGGGGGCATCGAGGACGGGGACGCCGTCGACATCCTCCCGACCGGAACCGGGTTCTAGACTGGAGGGCATGGACCTCTCCCGCTACACGCGCCAGATCCGCCTGCGGGGATTCGGCGCCGAGGCGCAGAAGCGCCTCCTCGCCGCTCGCGTCGTCGTCATCGGCGCCGGCGGACTCGGTGCCCCCGTGCTCACCTATCTTGCGGCGGCCGGTGTGGGGCGTCTCGACATCGTCGATCCCGACGTCGTCGAGCTGAGCAATCTCCACCGGCAGTTCATCCACTCCGAGGACGGCGTGGGTGCGCGCAAGGTCGATTCGGCGGCCGAGCGGCTGGAGGGACTCAACTCGACGATCGAGATCGTCACCCATCCCGTCCTGCTCACCGCCGCCAACGCCGAGGACATCCTCTCCGGTGCCGACATCGTCGTCGACGGCAGCGACAACTTCGCGACCCGCTATCTCGCCAACGATGCGTGCGAGATCCTCGGCATCCCGCTCGTGTGGGGGACGATCCTCGGGTTCGACGGACAGGTCGCGGTCTTCGACGCCCGGCACGGTGCGACCCTGCGCGACCTCTTCCCAGACGTGCCCGCACCTGGGTCGGTGCCCGACTGTGCGACCGCCGGCGTCATCGGTGCCCTGTGCGGGAGCATCGGCTCGGCGATGGCGATGGAGACGATCAAGGTGCTCACCGGCATCGGGACTCCGCTGCGCGATGCGGTGGCGATTCACAGCAGCCTCGACGCGACCTGGGAGACGATCCCTGTCGCCCGCGACCCGCAGCGGGCACCGGTGACGAGCCTCGACGCCCACCGTGCGGCACCGGCCGGTGCACCCGCTCCCGAGGTGCCTGCACCGAGCGACGACACGGAGGCAGCGGCGATCGGGTGGGACGAGGTCGGGCCGCAGGATCGTCTCATCGACATCCGTGAGGACGCCGAGGTCTCCGCCGGTGCTGTCGCCGGCGCGCGGCACATCCCCATGGAGGCCCTGCTCGCCGACCCCGCGAAACTCCTCGGGTCCGAGGACGAGGCGGAGACCGGACGGATCGCCCTCTACTGCCGCTCGGGTGTGCGCTCGGCGCGGGCCGCCACCGAGCTGCGGGGCCGCGGCTTCGACGTCGTCACCGTCTCCGGCGGCTACCTCGCCTATCTCTCACGCACCGACGCCTCGCCGGTGGGCTGAGCGGGCGCGGACCGATCAGCCGCCGGCGAAGGGCGGGAGCACGTCGATGGTGTCTCCGTCGGCCAGGGCCTCGGCGCGGTTCCTGCGGGCGACGGCATTGACGAGGAACGACGACCGGGAGAGCACGGTGACCGCCTCGGGTGAGGCACCCGCGGAAAGTGCGCCGACGAGGTCGTCGAGGGTCGACGCCTCGACGGTCGACTCCCTGGTGCCGAACGCCTCTCGGGCAGCGGCGAAGAACCGGACGCTGACTGTGCTCACGGGTGCTCTCATCCTCCGATCGCGCTCATCGGTCGCTGCGGCTGGGTGAAGTCCTCGGAGTCCATGCCGTGCCCGGCGAGCTTCGCCCAGTGCGCTCCCTTCCACAGATTGGCGATCTCCTCGTCGCTCGCTCCGGCCCGCATGGCCGCAAGGAGGTCGACCTCGGTGCGGGAGAACAGACAGGTCCGCACCCGCCCCTCCGCGGTGAGCCGGGTGCGCGTGCAGTCGGCGCAGAACGGGCGGGTGACCGAGGCGATGATGCCGACTCTGCCGAGGATCGTCTCCGGATCCTCGCGGGAAGCCACCGTGAACGTCTCGGCCGGGGCGCCGCCGCGTGGTTGGGAGTCGGGGGTGAGGGCGAACCGCGGTTCAAGGAGGGCGAAGACATCGGCGGCTGTGATCATCGTCGACCGCTGCCACGAATGCCCCGCATCGAGGGGCATCTGCTCGATGAAGCGCAGGGAGAGGTCGTTCTCCAGGCACCACTGGAGGAGATCGGGGGCCTGGTGGTCGTTGAGGCCGGGCAGGAGCACGGCGTTGATCTTCACCGGATCGAGGCCGGCGGCCTTCGCCCCGTCGATGCCGGCGAGCACACGGTCGAGGAAGGGGCGGCGGGTGATCTCGGCGAACGTGTCGGGGTCGATCGTGTCGAGGGAGACGTTGATCCGGTCGAGGCCGGCGTCCCGCAGCCGCGCGGCACAATTGTCGAGCCCGATCGCGTTCGTCGTCAGGGCGATGTTCGGCCGCGGTCGCAGGGCGGCGACCCCGGCGATGATGTCGGTGATGTCATGGCGGGTGAGCGGTTCGCCGCCGGTGAACCGGATCTGGTCGACGCCGAAGCGCTCGACGCCGATGCGGGCGAAGCGGACGATCTCCTCGGCGCTCATCGCGGCATCGCGGGGCATGAACTCGACGCCTTCGGCGGGCATGCAGTAGCTGCAGCGGAGATTGCAGAAGTCGGTGAGCGAGATGCGCAGATCGCGGGCACGCCGACCGAAGGTGTCGAGCAGCGAATCCTCGGTGTGCTCGGTGAACGTCGTTCCCGGATCGAGGGTGGGAGTCCTCTGGACCGGGGTCGGGAGACTGACCTTCCGCATACGTCCTCCTTGTTCTTTCCCTTCGCTATCATCGTCCCATGACCAGCGCCATCATGCATCGTCGTCGCGTCGGTGAGACGATCTCTCCGCTGCTGGGGACCGAGAACCGTCCGTTGTCCGAGCTGCTCACCGTGCCGAGGCGGCTTGCCGTCGACGTCGTCACCGGCATCGACGTCCCCGGCTTCGACAATTCGAGCATGGACGGCTTCGCCGTCGCCGCCGACACGCTGCGCGGCGCGGCAGCCGCAGACGGCATCGGCCCCATTCCCGTCACCGGCCAGGTCGCCGCCGGGGTCCACGGCGGCCCGGTCGCCCCGGGCACCGCCGTCGAGATCATGACCGGCGCCCCGCTGCCGCCGGGCACGGACACGATCGTTCCCATCGAGGCGACGCAGCCGGGTCGCTTCGGTGCCGCGGAGATCACCGTCGACCTCGATCCCGAGACTCTCGAGCCCGGTGCCTTCGTCCGCCGCCGCGGCAGCGACGTCGGGGCCGGAACCACCGTGCTCCGGGCCGGTGCCGAACTCACTCCCGCCCGCCTCGGCGTGGCCGCCGCCTGCGGGGTGGGGGAGCTCGACGTCGTCACGCTGCCGCGGATCCTCGTCGTCTCCACCGGCGACGAGGTCGCCGACGGCGCCGACGCCGGCATCCACGACGCCAACGGGGTCACCCTCACCGCCGGCCTGCTCCGCCTCGGCGCCGAGGTCGAGAGGCTGCGCGTGCCCGACGATCCTCGTCTTCTCCTTGAGGCCGTCGCCGCCACCGACGCCGACCTCGTCGTCTCCACCGGCGGGATCTCGAAGGGCGCACGCGAAGTCGTCCGGCTCGCCGCGGACCTCGACCCGGACTCGGCAATGGTCTTCGAACCCATCGCCATGCAGCCGGGCGGGCCCCAAGGGTGCGGTCGGCTGGCCGGACGGGCCTGGGTGGCCCTGCCCGGCAACCCGGTGAGCGCGCTCATCAGCTTCGAAATGTTCCTCCGACCGGCTCTCCTCGGCCTCGATGCCGAAGCCGACGCCCGTCCCGCCGCCCACCACCGGCTGGCGGCCGGACTCGACGAGACCCCGCCGGCGGGCAAACTCCAGGTCCGGCGCGCCCGCCTCACCGACGACGGCATCGTCTTCGTCGGCGGCTCCCGCTCCCACCTGCTCCACAGCTATGCGGAGAGCACCCACCTCGTCTTCCTCCCTCCCGTCGACGCATCCGAGTCCGACAGGCTCTTCGCGCCCGTGGGGGATAGGCTGAAGACGTGGACAATCGACTGAACCTCACGCACATCGACGAGACCGGGGCCGCCCACATGGTCGACGTCGGGGACAAGGACGTGACGAAGCGCCGCGCCGTGGCGACGGCGCTCATCACGACGCGCCCCGAGGTCATCGCCCTCATCACCGAAACGGGACTGCCCAAGGGCGACGCCCTGCCGGTCGCGCGCATCGCCGCTGTCATGGGTGCCAAGCGCACGAGCGACCTCATCCCCCTCTGCCACCCGCTGCCCCTGACCGGAGTCGACGTCGACTTCACCCTCGACGAGACGAGCGTGCGGATCACTGCGGCGGTCAAGACCGTCTCGAAGACGGGCGTCGAGATCGAGGCGCTCACTGCGGCATCGGTGGCGGCCCTGACGATCTTCGACATGATCAAAGCCGTCGACAACCAGGCGGTCATCGGCGACATCAAGGTCATCGAGAAGTCCGGGGGCCGCAGCGGAGACTGGAGGCGGTCGGCATGAGCGTGATCCGCACCGGAATCGTCGAGACCCCGATCAGCACCGACGAGCTTGCTCCCGAGGTCGTCACCGCGGCGTCCGGAGCATCCGTGACCTTCTCCGGCATCATCCGCGACCACGACTCGGGCAGGGGAGTCGAACGACTCGTCTACGAATCCCATCCGCTCGCCGACCAGCAGCTCGCCGAGGTGGCCGCCGCCGTTGCCAGAGCCCACCCGGAGGTGCGGATCTCCGTCGTCCACCGGGTCGGGGAGCTTCGCATCGGCGACGTGGCGCTGGCCGCCGTCGTCGCCTCCGCCCACCGCCGGGAGGCGTTCGCCGCGTGTGCAGAGCTCATCGACGAGGTCAAGGACAAGGTCGCGATCTGGAAGCACCAGTACTTCTCCGACGGCGACGACGAATGGGTGGGAGCGCTCGAATGACCCGGCTGCGCATCAGCGACGCCGCCCGCTTCCTCGGCGTCAGCGACGACACCATCCGCCGGTGGATCAGCGACGGGCGCCTGCGTCAGCACAAGGACGCCTCGAACCGCTCGGTCGTCGACGGCGCCGAACTCGCCGCGCTGGCCCAGGAGTCCGCCGGAGCCCTCGACGATCCCACCCATGTGCGCAGCTCGGCCCGCAACCGCTTCACCGGACTCGTCACCGACGTCGTCATCGACGGCGTGATGGCCCAGGTCAGCCTCCAGTGCGGTCCCTTCCGCGTCGTCTCCCTCATGTCCGCCGAGGCGTGCCGTCAGCTCGAGCTCGAACCCGGCAGCCTCGCCACGGCCGCGGTCAAGGCGACGATGGTCTGGATCGACACCGTCGGCGAGGAGTGACTGATCGGGAACGAAATCTCAGATACTGACAGAATGTGGTGAAAACTCCGCATCTGCGGGTATGAATGGGTTATGAAGAGACTTGCCACCGCAGCGGGCATCGTCGCCCTGCTCACTCTCTCCGCCTGTTCCACCGGTGCCTCGGGCGAGGACCGGGCCGAGGAGCCGACCACGTTCACCGTCTTCGCCGCCGCCTCCCTCACCGAGGTCTTCGAGGAGATCGCGACCGAATACGAGAGGACCGCGCCGAACACCGACGTGACGTTCTCCTTCGCCGGATCCTCCGACCTCGTCGCCCAGATCAGCGAGGGCGCTCCCGCCGATGTCATCGCCACCGCCGATGAGAAGACGATGGACACCCTCGCAGGCGAGGACCTGCTCACCGGAACGCCCGAGATCTTCGCCTCGAACACCCTCGCCCTCGCCGTCGCTCCCGGCAACCCGAAGCGGATCGCCGACTCGCAGGACCTCGCCGGCACAGACCTCGTCGTCTGCGCACCCCAGGTGCCGTGCGGGGCGGCGACGGAGAAGTGGGCGCAGCAGAACGGCGTCACCCTCGACCCGGCGAGCGAGGAGAACTCGGTGACCGATGTCCTCGGCAAGGTGAGCTCCGGCCAGGCCGACGCGGGCATCGTCTACGTCACCGACGTCGCCCGCGCAGACGGCGGCGTCGACCAGGTTGACCTCGACGGGGCCGAGAAGGTCGTCAACCGGTACCCGGCGGCCACGGTGAGGGCGAGCGAGAACCAGGAGCAGGCGGACGCGTTCGTCAGCTACCTCCGGTCGCCTGAGGCTGTGAAGCTGCTCGAGGACGCCGGGTTCTCCACCCCATGAGCCGTCCCACCCGCCGTCATTCGGCGGCGCCGAGGTGGCTGTGGATCCCCGCAGCCCTCGGCGTCGCCTTCCTCCTCGTGCCCATCATCGGGATGGTCGCACGCATCGACCTCGGCCACCTCGGCGAGGTCGTCACCGCACCGGAATCCCTGCTGGCGATGGGACTCTCCCTTCTCACCTCGACGATCGCGGCACTCGTCAGCCTCCTCATCGGCTTCCCGCTCGGTTACCTGCTCGCGACGACGCGCTTCCGCGGACAGAGACTCCTGCGCACCCTCATCCTCCTGCCCCTCGTCCTGCCCCCGGTCGTCAGCGGCCTCGCCCTGCTCTACACGTGGGGGCGGTCGGCCTATCTCGGGTCGCTGCTCACCGAGGCGGGCATCAGCCTCGCCTACACGACCGCAGCCGTCGTGTTCGCGCAGATCTTCGTCTCCCTGCCGTTCATGGTCATGTCCGTCGAGACCGCGGTCGCCGCCCGCGGGCAGCGGTGGGAGCTCGCGGCGGCCGAACTCGGTGCGACGCCGGCCCGAGTGTTCGCGACGATCACCGTCCCGATGCTTCGGGGCGGCATCCTCACCGGTACCGTGCTCTGCTTCGCCCGGTCGCTCGGGGAGTTCGGGGCGACCCTGACCTTCGCCGGTTCCCTGTCGGGGGTGACGCGGACGATGCCGCTGCAGATCTATCTCGTCCGTGAGTCCGATCCGCAGTCGGCGATCGCCCTCTCGCTCCTCCTCGTCGCCGCGGCCCTCGTCATCATCGTCCTCGCCTACCGTTCGCCGCATGCGCCGCGGCTGCGCCGGCGCGCAGCCGCCCGGACGGACGCCGCCGCGCCCGAGAGCGCCGGTGCTCGCAGCGCAGCCCCGGCGGACCTGCCCGCCGCAGACGACTCCGACCATGCGTCGAGCGTGCGGGACCACCCCCCGACTGACCGCGGTACGCTCAGCCTCCGGGCGGTCCTGCCCGAGCGCGGCCTCGATGTCGCCGTCGACGTGCCCGCCGGGTCGACGACGGCGGTCATCGGCCGCAACGGCGCCGGCAAGACGAGTCTCTTCGAGATCCTCATCGGGGCGCTCCCGGCCGCTGCGGGATCGCTGCGGATCGGCGGGACCACCGTCTTCGACGTCGCGGCGGGCCTGTGGCCGCCCATCCACGCCCGCGGCATCGTCCATCTCGCCCAGAACCCGCTGCTCTTCCCCCACCTCAGCGTGCTCGACAACGTCGCCTACGGACTGCGCGCCCGCGGTGAACCGGCCGCGCTGGCACGGCGACACGCCGCGGACATGCTCGACCGCCTCGGCGTCGGGGAATGCGCGGGGCGTCGACCCGATGCCGTGTCCGGGGGACAGGCCGCCCGCATCGCCCTCGCCCGCGCCCTCGTCGTCGATCCTGCCCTCCTCCTCCTCGACGAACCCCTGGCCGCCCTCGACGTCGACGTGCGCATCGAGACGCGCCGCGTCCTCAAGGAGGTGCTGCGTGGGCGCAGCGCACTGCTCATCACCCACGATGTCGCCGACGTCACGAGCCTCGCCGAGACCCTCGTCCTCATCGACTCCGGGCGTGTGGACACTGTGGGAGCGGTCGGGGAGATCGGCCACGGCGACGACACGAGCGGCCGGGATTTCCTCCTCAGCTTTTGCGAGACGGACGGAGAGGGAATACTGTGCAGTGGATCACACTAGACCCCTGCGAAGGAGCACACCGACGTGACCGCACTCTCCTACTCCTCCGGCCCCTCGAACGCCCCCCTGCTCGGCGAGACGATCCCTGCGAACTTCCGCCGCACGGCCGCTGAACACCCCGAGGCGATCGCGCTCGTCGACCGCGGCTCCGATCGCCGTTGGACGTACGCCGAGTTCGACAGGGACACCGATGCCCTCGCCGCGGCGCTGCTTGAGCGCGGCGTGCGCAAGGGCGACCGGGTGGGCATCTGGGCGCAGAACGTCGGGGAGTGGGCGCTCGTCCAGTATGCGACGGCGAAGATCGGCGCGATCCTCGTCAACGTCAACCCCTCCTATCGGGCGCACGAGCTCGAATACGTCGTCAGGCAGTCGGGGATGACGCTGCTCATCTCACAGATCCTCAACCCGCCTCACACGGACTTCCACGCGCTGGCCACCGAGGTCTCCGGCACCGTCCCCGACCTCGACCTCGTCTTCATCGACACCGTTCCCGCCGCGCTGATCGGAGAAACGGCGGTGGGGGAGCGCGAGTCGTTCGCGCGCCTGCTCGACGAGGGCCGAAGCCTCCTGGAGGATCCCGGCGCGAAGTACGCGGTGCGCCTCGAGCAGGCAGCCGGCGAGCTCTCGGCCGACGATCCGATCAACATCCAGTACACCTCGGGGACGACGGGCTTCCCGAAGGGGGTCACCCTCTCCCACCACAACATCCTCAACAACGGGTACTTCATCGCCGAGCTGCTCTCCTACACCCCCGACGACTCGGTCGTCCTCTCCGTGCCCTACTACCACTGCTTCGGCATGGTCATGGGCAACCTCGCCGCGCTCAGCCACGGCGCCTCGATCGTCCTGCCCTCACCCGGATTCGACCCGGCGGCGAGTCTCACTGCCGTCGCCGAGGAGAAGGCGACCTCCCTCTACGGAGTGCCGACGATGTTCATCGCCGAGCTCGGCCTGCCGGACTTCTCCGACTTCGACCTCTCATCGCTGCGGACCGGGATCATGGCCGGCTCCCCCTGCCCGGTCGAGGTCATGCGCCACGTCATCGACGACATGAACATGTCCGAGGTCGCCATCTGCTACGGGATGACCGAGACCTCCCCGGTCTCGACGATGACCCGCGTCGACGATTCGCTCGAGGCCCGCACGGAGACCGTCGGCAGGGTGATGCCGCACGTCGAGGTGAAGATCGTCGACCCGGTGACGGGCCAGACCATGCCCCGCGGGCAGAAGGGCGAACTGTGCACCCGCGGCTACTCGGTCATGCTCGGGTACTGGGAGGAACCGGAGAAGACCGCCGAGGCGATCGACAGCGCCCGGTGGATGCACACCGGGGACCTCGCGATCATGGACGACGACGGCTACGTCGACATCTCCGGGCGGATCAAGGACATGGTCATCCGCGGCGGCGAGAACGTCTACCCGCGCGAGATCGAGGAGTTCCTCTACCAGCATCCGGCGATCAGCGACGTCCAGGTCATCGGCGTCTCCGACGAGAAGTACGGTGAGGAGCTCATGGCATGGGTGATCCTCAAGGACGGCTACGACACGCTCACCGCCGAGGACGTCAGAGAGTTCGCCGCCGGGCGTCTCGCCCACTTCAAGATCCCTCGCTACGTCGAAGTCCGCGACTCCTTCCCGATGACGGTGTCGGGCAAGATCCGCAAGGTCGAACTCCGCGAGGAGGGCGAGCGCATCGTCCATGCGAGCTAGGTCACAAGTCGGTTGCAATTCCCCTGTGAACACCCGGGGATTACCTTGTGAGCTGGTCTTTCACTAAGATCGGTGGTCATGAGAGCTGAATCACAGCCGTTGGTCTCGATGACGGACGTCGAGAAGCACTACGGAGACTTCCATGCGCTGAAGCACATCGACCTCGACATCCACGAGGGCGAGGTCGTCGTCGTCATCGGACCCTCCGGTTCGGGCAAGTCGACCCTGTGCCGGACGATCAACCGACTCGAGACCATCACCTCGGGGTCGATCACGATCGAGGGCGAGGAGCTCCCGGCCGAGGGAGCCGAGCTCGCCCAGCTGCGCTCGGACGTCGGCATGGTGTTCCAGTCCTTCAACCTCTTCGCCCACAAGACGATCCTCGAGAACGTCACGCTCGGACCGATCAAGGTCCGCAAGCTCAAGAAGTCCGAGGCCGACAAGCAGGCGATGGCGCTGCTCGAGCGCGTCGGCGTCGCCCATCAGGCCGACAAGTACCCCGCTCAGCTCTCCGGCGGTCAGCAGCAGCGTGTCGCGATCGCCCGGGCATTGGCGATGAAGCCGAAGGTCATGCTCTTCGACGAGCCCACTTCGGCCCTCGACCCGGAGATGATCAACGAGGTCCTCGACGTCATGGTCGAGCTCGCCAAGGAGGGGATGACGATGGTCGTCGTCACCCACGAGATGGGATTCGCCCGCAAGGCCGGCAACCGGGTGGTCTTCATGGCCGACGGCGAGATCGTCGAGGTCGCCGATCCCGAGGAGTTCTTCACCAACCCGCAGAGTGCCCGCGCGCAGGACTTCCTTTCGAAGATCCTCACCAACTGACCCCGCAGTCCCGCACGAGAACCACAAGGAGAAACCATGAAGAAGCTCAGAGTGTCCATCGCCGCCGTCGCGGTCGGCCTGCTCGCCCTCAGCGGCTGCGGTCAGGGCGGAACCCCCGATGCCCCCGCCGAGGGCGGTTCGCAGGCGGCGGCCCCCGAGTACCCCGTCAACGAGAACGCCGACGTCAAGGACTCGAAGACCTGGCAGGCCGCGAAGGACGCGGGCACGCTCAAGGTCGGCGTCAAGTTCGACCAGCCCGGGCTCGGCAACGTCAAGGCCGGGTCGGACGTCCCGGAGGGTTTCGACATCGAGATCGCGAAGATGGTCGGTGCGCAGCTCGGCTTCGCCCCCGATCAGCTCGACTTCGTCGAGACGGTGTCGGCCAACCGTGAGCCCTTCCTCCAGCAGGGCAACGTCGACATGGTCGTGGCGACCTACACGATCAACGACGAGCGCAAGAAGGTCGTCGACTTCGCCGGACCGTACTACGTCGCCGGTCAGGACCTGCTCGTCAAGGCCGACTCCGACATCGCGGGACCCGAGGACCTCGCGGGCAAGAAGGTCTGCTCCGTCGACGGGTCGACGCCGGCCCAGAACATCCAGGACAAGTACACGGACGCCGAGCTCGTCACGTACGACACCTACTCGAAGTGCGTCACCGACCTCCAGTCGGGCGCGGTCGATGCGGTGACGACCGATGACGCGATCCTCCGCGGCTATGCCGCCCAGAACGAGGGCGAGCTCAAGGTCGTCGGAAAGCCGTTCAGCGAGGAGCCCTACGGCATCGGCCTGCCCAAGGGCGATACGGCGCTGCGCAACGCGGTCAACGACGCCGTGGAGAAGAGCATGGAGGACGGCGACTGGAAGAAGGGCTTCGAATACACTCTCGGTTCGTCCGAGGGAGTGCAGATGCCTGAGGTCGACCGTTACTGACCTGTCCGCTTGATGATGCGATGCGAGGGCGCCTGAGGGTGCCCTCGCATCGATTAAGGAACCCGGGATGGATTTCGTCCAGCTCCTCGAGCTCTTCGGCTCCGGCGTGTGGGGCACGGTCAAGCTCTTCACCGTCGCCCTGGTCGGCTCACTTGTGCTCGGAACGATACTGGCAGCGATGCGGGTCTCGCCGACACCGGTGCTTCGGATCGCGGCCTCGACGTACATCAACGTCGTGAGGAACACGCCGCTGACGCTGGTGATGTTCTTCTGCGCCTTCGGCCTGCCCTTCCTCGACATCCGCTTCGGCAGCTCGAGCTCGTTCAACTCCTTCGTCTACGCGACGATCGCGCTCACCGCCTACACCGCGTGCTTCGTCGCCGAGACGCTCAAGGCCGGCATCGCCACCATCCCGGTCGGTCAGGCCGAAGCCGCACGGGCGATCGGACTGACCTTCAACCAGACGCTGAGCGAGGTCATCCTCCCGCAGGCGTTCCGCACCGTCATCCCGCCGCTCGGCAGCGTCGTCATCGCGATGCTCAAGAACACCTCGATCGCCTCGGCGTTCAACAACCGCGAGCTCATCTCGGCGATGCGCAACGCGATCGAGCTGCGCGGGGACCTCGTCATCCCCATCCTCTTCGGCACGGCCGTCGCCTACCTCGTCCTGGCCCTCATCCTCGGCCGCATCTTCTCCTACCTCGAGCGGAAGCTGGTGATCCTGCGATGAGCGCACCGACAGCGGTCCTCTTCGACGCGCCCGGCCCCAAGGCCCGCCGCAACAACATCGTCCTCTCCATCGTCTCGACGATCGTGCTTGCCGGCATCGTCGCGTTCGTCATCTGGAAGTTCGCGGACGCCGGACAGCTCGAAGCCGACAAGTGGTACCCGTTCACGTTCGCGCAGATCCAGCTCGTCCTCCTCGAGGGCATGCTCGCGACCCTCAAGGTCGCCGTCGTCGCCTCGGTGCTGGCGCTGGCCGTCGGAGTCGTCTTCGCCCTCCTGCGGCTCTCACCCAAACGCATCATCTCCGTGCCTGCGACGATCGTCCTCGAGTTCTTCCGCGGCGTGCCCGTCCTCCTCCTCATCTTCGCGACCTTCCTCCTCTTTGGGAACACGATCGGTCCGTTCTGGTCCGTCGTCATCGGCCTCACCCTCTACAACGGCATGGTGCTCGCGGAGATCATCCGCGCCGGCATCCTCGCTGTGCCCAAGGGCCAGCGGGAGGCGGCGATGGCCATCGGTCTGCGTCCCGGTCAGGTGATGAGCCTCGTCCTCATGCCGCAGGCGCTGCGGGCGATGATGCCGACGATCATCGCCCAGGTCGTCGTCCTCCTCAAGGACTCCGCACTCGGCTTCATCGTCACCTATCAGGACCTTCTCTACCAGGTCAACCTCATCGGCCGCGAGTACAATAACCTCCTGCCGACGTTCATCGTCGGTGCCGCCCTCTTCATCGTCATCAACATGATCGTCGCCGGCTTCGCTCGGTGGCTGGAGAGACGGCTGCAGCGCAAGACCACGGCCGATGTCGAGGGCGAAGGGCTCACGACTGCGCCCGTGCGATGATGAGGAAGTGCAGATGGAACCCGAACTCAGCACCACCCCGGTGACGATGCGACGCAACCGCGACCGGGACCGCTTCGAACTCTTCACCTCTGACGACGAGGCGTTCGTGGGGTTCCTCGCCTACCGGGTCGTCGATGGGTCGACCCTCGAGCTTCAGCACACGATCATCTCCGAGGACTTCTCCCGTCGCGGATTCGCCCGCACCCTCGTCACCCACGCCCTCGACGAGATCCGCGCCGAGGGCGGGCGGATCGTGCCCACGTGCACCTACGTCATCGACTACCTTCAGCGGTTCCCGCAGTACGCCGACCTCGTGTCTGAGAAGTGAGGGGCGCCGGCCGGTTCGCACCGAGCCCGAGCGGCGACCTCCACCTCGGCAACATCCGCACCGGACTCCTCGCCCACGCGCGGGCCAGGCAGACGGGACGGCGGTTCCTCTGGCGCATCGAGGACCTCGACAGGGTCCGGGCGGGGGCGGCCGCCTCGCAGCTGCAGGTCTTCAGGGAACTCGGCGTCGTCCCCGATGAGACCCCGCTCGTCCAGTCCGAGAGGCTCGACGTCTACGCTGACGCGATCGGCAGCCTCGCCGAGGCGGGGCTCGTCTACGAGTGCTACTGCTCGCGCCGGGACATCCAGCAGGCGCCCTCGGCTCCGCACGCCCCGCCGGGGGCGTACCCGGGAACGTGCCGCCGCCTCGGCGAGGGGGACCGGGAGCGTCGACGCGCGGAACTTGCCGCCGCAGGCCGGCAGCCGGCGCTGCGGCTGCGCACGGAGAATACGGAGATCACGGTCCCCGACGGACTCCTCGGGACGATCACCGCGCCCGTCGACGACTTCGTCCTGCGCCGGGGTGACGGAGTCTTCGCCTACAACCTCACCGTCGTCGTCGACGATGCGGCCAGCGGCGTCGACGAGGTCCTCCGCGGTGACGACCTTGCCTCTTCGGCACCGCGGCAGGCACATCTCGGGCGCCTCCTCGGTGCAGGCGAGCAGTCGTGGCTCCACGTCCCCCTCGTCCTCGGGGAATCGGGGGCCAGGCTGGCCAAGCGCGACGGAGCAGTGACGTATGAGCAGCTCTCGGCCCTCGGCTGGAAGCCCGCGGATGTCTTCGAATGGGTGTGGCACTCCCTCGGCGGGGACTCCGCCGGGGGAGAGGTTCTCGGGCAACGGCCCTGGTCGTCGCTTGACGACCTCGTCGACGGCATCGACTTCGCGCACCTGCGCCGGGAGCCGAGCGTGTTCCTTCCGCCGACGGATGCGGCGACGGTGCCGACCGGGAGCGCGCCTGACCTCTGAGCCGCTGCGCTGTGCCCGCCGCTGGCTGTGGCCTCAGGCCGCTGAGTCGACCGTGCCGTCGATGACGTCGGCGTAGATCGATTCGAACGTGTCGAGGGTGTATTCGATGTCGTGGACGGCGACGACGTCGAGGGAGGCCCGGGACATCGCCTCCCGTTCCGCCTCCGACTGCGTGCACAGGCGGGTGAAGCGGTCGGCGAGGGCGTCGATGTCGCGCGGTGGGAAGAGGTAGCCGTTGACGCCGTCGCGCACGAGGTGGGGCAGGGCCACGGCATCGGCGAGGACGACGGGTTTGCGTGAGGCAAGCGCCTCAAGGGTCGCGATCGACTGGAGTTCCGCGGTCGAGGGCATGCAGAAGAACGTGCAGCGGGCGTAGGCGTCCATGAGCTCTGCGTCGCTGACCTTGCCGAGGACGTGGATGCGATCGGCGATGCCGAGTTCGGCGGCAAGCGCCTTGAGCGGCTCCTCCTGGTCACCGCCGCCGACGATGTCGGCTTCGAGTCCGAGGGCGGGGTCGGTCTTCGCCACGGCCCGGACGATGTCGTCGGCGTGCTTCTCCGCGGAGAGGCGGCCGACGAAGAGGACGCGAGGAGCGTCGCCGTCGCCGATGCCCGATGCGTGGTCCTCCTCCTGGAGGTGGGAGAAGCGTTCGAGGTCGATGCCGCAGGACACGGCGCGGATGGGGGAGGTGAATCCGTTCTGCGTGAGGAGGTCTGCCGCGAGCTGGGTGGGCACGGTGATGAAGTCAGCGGACTGGAACTTCCGGCGCAGATCCCACCAGGCCATGGCGGTGCCGCCGTCGACGAGGGGTCTGGGCACGCGGAGGTAGGGGCGGACGTTCTCCGGCATGAAGTGGTTGGTCGCAACGACGGGGATGCCGCGGCGGATCGATTCGGAGAACGCGTAGCGTCCGATGACGAAGTGCGCCTGCGTGTGGACGACGTCGGGGCGGAGGGTGTCGAGGAGGCGGGCGATCTCGGGTTTCGTCTCCCACGGCATGCAGATCGTCCACGTGGGGTGGAGCATCCACCTGTGGGAGGTGAGGCGGTGGACCGTGACGCCGTTCTCGACGCTCACCGACGGGGTTCCGGTGGCCGATGGGCAGGCGACGTGGACGTCGTTGCCGCGTGCGGCCAGGCCCGCTGCCAGTCGTTCGGCGAACTTCGCCGCTCCGTTGACCTCAGGAGCATAGGTCTCTGTGGGGATGAGGATGCGGCGCGCGGGGGCGGTCGATTGTGCGGACAGGGTTCAACTCTCCTCGGTGTCGTCCAGGTTCAGTACTTCGCGGGCCTGCCGGCGCGCGTTCTCGCGATCTCTGACATCGGGATGATACCGAGACAATACAACGACCCCGAGACACGCGACCAATCCGGTGATCGTGATGATGATGAGCAGCCACAAGGGAGCTTCCTTCGCCTCGCCGAGGACGACGGAGCCGAGGATGACAGCGGCGATCGGGTCGACGACGGTGAGCCCGGCGATGACCATCTCCGGGGGACCGGCCGCGTACGAGTTCTGGACGAACCACGAGCCCAGGGCCGCGGCGGCGACGAGTGCTGCGATGTTCTGCCACGTGACGTTCTCGATCCCCGCCCGCAGATACTGGACGCTGACGAGGTGGGCGTTCGTCGCCACACAGGCGAAGAGGAGACCGGCGGCGGTGATGAGGACGAGCTGCGGGGCCCGTCTGAAGGCGACCATGATGATGAGTCCGAGGACGACGATGACCCCGGTGATCCACACCAACGGCATCGCATCCGCGCCGAGGTGGACCTGCGTGCGCGCGGTCGTGGCCGAGAGCGCGACGAAGACGGTGACCCCGAGGGTGCACCAGACCACGGCCTGGACGAGGCGGCGGTTGACCTTGAGACCGCGATAGCGCACGCCGAGGAGGACGGAGACGATGAGGGAGAACGCGCCGATGGGCTGGACGACCATGACCGGGGCGAGGGCGAGGGCGAGGAAGTTCCCGAGCGTGCCGAGGCCGAGGATGAAGAGACCGAGCAGCCACTTCCGATTGCTCAGGAGCTCCTTGAAATGCGCCCAGCTCAGACCGTCGTGCGAATTGTCCTGATCGGCGACGGCGTCGTGCTGGTAGAGGGCCCCGAACGCGAGGGCCACGGCTGCCAGCACGGCGAGGGCGATGGCCACAATGGTCACGTGTTCTGCTTCCGTCGGATTCGGGCTCGGAGTCTCTCCCGCGACGCGTCGGGGGATCACCCCCGATGTTACAGGGCGGTAGGCGGCCGAGCCCTCAGGTGGAGGTGAATGTACGGTTTCCCCTCCCGTCGAGGTGGGGTGAGCCGGCGGCGCACACAGCTCGGTCCGGTCGCCGACGAGCATGTGAGCCAATGCACAGTCGCCGGCTTTGCTCAGCCGGGACGACCTTTGCTATGCTGTTTTCTCGTGCGCAGGTCACTGCCACATTCCTCCGTAGCTCAGTTGGCAGAGCATTCGACTGTTAATCGAAGGGTCGCTGGTTCGAGCCCAGCCGGGGGAGCAGGAGAAGGCCCCGTCGTCCGCGACGGGGCCTTCGTCGTACCCGGCGACCGTGCGACTCCTCTGGGTGGGCTGGCGGTCCGATGCGCCGGAATAATTGATCTCTCAACCAGGTTGCCATGAGCATGAAGGCATTCGGATTCCTCAGTTTCGGCCACTACGGACCAGGTGCGGCCCCCGGCGACTACGGCGCGAAGGAAGCGCTCCAGCAGGCCGTCGAGATCGGCGTCGGCGCCGATGAGATCGGCGTCAACGGCGCATACTTCCGCGTCCATCATTTCGCGAAGCAGGCGGCCGCCCCGATTCCGGTCCTCAGCGCAATCGCCGCGAAGACGAAGCACATCGAGGTCGGCACCGGCGTCATCGACATGCGGTATGAGAACCCGCTCTACCTCGCCGAGGAGTCCGCGGCCCTCGACCTCCTCTCCGACGGTCGAGTGGCGATCGGGGTGAGCCGGGGATCACCGGAACCCGCCGAACGCGGCTGGGAAGCCTTCGGCTACCTCGACGCCGAGGACGCCAAGGGTGCGACGATCGCCCGGGCGAAGTTCGGGAAGTTCATGGACGCAGTCCGCGGGGAGAAGGTCGCGCCGGCTGATCCCGCCCAGTACGGTCCCGGCGCGCGCCTCGCGATCGAACCCTTCGCACCGGGTCTCGACAAGCGGATCTGGTGGGGCGCGGGCACGGCGGCGACCGGGGAGTGGGCTGCCGCGCAGGGCGTCAATCTCATGAGCTCGACCCTGCTCACCGAGGCGACCGGTGAGTCCTTCGGGGACCTCCAGCGTGCCCAGATCGACAGGTTCCGCGACGCCTGGCAGGAGGCCGGCCACGACTGGACACCACGGGTGTCCGTGAGCCGGAGCATCTTCCCGATCACGACCGACCTCGACGACCTCTACTTCGGGCGGCGCTCGAGCGCGGACGGCGACCAGATCGGCATCATCGACGACATGCGCTCGACGTTCGGCAAGACCTACGCCGCGGCACCCGACGTCCTCATCGATCAGCTCAAGGCCGACCCCGCGATCGAAGCGGCCGACACGGTGATGCTCACGATCCCCAGCCAGATCGGCGTCGACTACAACCTCCACGTCCTCCAGTCCTTCGCCGAGCACGTCGCTCCGGCTCTCGGCTGGAAGCCGAACTGGGAGGGACCGGTCACCGGTTATCCGATCTGAGTCGCCTGCGCGGCCTCGGCCCGTGAGTCGGACGCTGCGGGCCCCGTCGTGTCACCAGGGGCTATCATCGCAGGCAGAGACGATGACGTGAAGGAGCGTGGATGCGGTGGCCGGCGGCGAGATGACCCAGGTGCAGAAGCGGATCCTCCTCATCTCTCTCGTCCCGCTCTTCATGTCGCTGCTGTCGGTGTCGATCATCAACGTCGTGCTCTCGGCGATCGGGCAGGACCTCGGTGCCTCGTCTTCTGCGCTCCAATGGGTGCTCACCGGCTACGCACTGTCCTTCGGCGTCGTCCTCGTCGCCGCCGGACGGGCTGGCGACGTCTTCGGCCGCGCCCAGCTCTTCATCGCCGGCGTCAGTCTCTTCGGAATCTCGTCCTTGGTGGCCGGGCTCGCGCCTGACCCGCTCACGCTCAACATCGCCCGCGTCCTCATGGGCTTCGGCTCGGGCCTGCTCAATCCGCAGGTCGTCGGTCTCCTCCAGCAGTACTTCCAGGGTCCGCAGCGGGGACGGGCGTTCGGGCTCATGGGCACGATCGTCGGACTCTCCGTGGCGATCGGGCCCGTTCTCGGCGGCGTGTTCATCGCCGTCTTCGGGCTCGACTGGGGATGGCGGGCATCGTTCCTCGTCAACGTCCCCATCGCGATCGTCGCCGCCCTCCTCGCCCGGGCGTGGCTGCCGGACACGGCCTGGCACCCGATCGCCCAATCGGATCCGGCTCCCGACCAGGTCGCCGCCGATGAGCACACTGCGCCCAAGGCTACGGTCGAGCCTGCGACCGGCGGGCGCGGACGCGCGCGTCACGACCTCGACCCCATCGGCACCATGCTGCTTGGCCTCGGCGTCCTCCTCGTCCTCCTCCCGTTCGTCGAGGGCATGCTCGGCTGGTACGTCTGGCTCGCGCTGCCGATCGGGCTCGGAGTCATCTGGGCCTGGACCCGGTGGGAGCGGAGCTACGCCGCGCGCGGACGCACACCTATGGTCGACCTCGATCTCTTCCGGATCCGCAGCTTCAGCAGCGGCGCGGTCATCATCACCCTCTACTTCATGGGCGTGACGAGCGTGTGGGTGCTCGTGGCCATGTACATGCAGCAGGGACTCGGACACACGGCCCTCGCCGCCGGTCTCATGGGTCTTCCCGCGGCTCTGCTCTCCGCGGTCTCCGCCGACGTCTCCGGCCGGTTCGTCTTCCAGATCGGGCGCAAACTCGTCGTCTGGGGCATCGTCACCTGCCTTCTCGGCCTCGTCTCCACGGTCGCCGTCGTCGTCCTCCTCGCCAATGGCATCGGCAGCGAATGGTGGATGCTGCTCACCCTCAGCTTCGTCGGCATCGCCCAGGGCATGGTCATCAGTCCCAACCAGACGCTCACCCTCCAGGAGGTGCCGCTGCGCTACGCCGGATCCGCCGGCGGAGTGCTCCAGACGGGGCAGCGCATCGGCACCTCGATGGGCCTGGCGATCATCACCGCCCTCGCCTTCGCCGCCGTGGCCGGAGGCGACTGGAGCCGGGGGATCGTCGTCGCCTTCGCGGCAATCGCTGTTGTCGTCATCAGTGCCGGATTCGTGGGAATCGCCGAGGTCAGGCGGGGGCGGCGTCCTCAGCTCTGAGCGCAATAATGTTCCCGAATCGCAACAGCCGACTCATCTGTCATGTGGAAGACTGTGAACGCGAGTTCCCACATGGAAGGACAGACGGTGGTGCAGACGGTGAAGGATGAGGACCTCGACCTTGAGGAGCTGGTGCGCTCCGGAGGGATCGAGACCCGCTTCGCACCGGTCGTCGATGCCTTCACCTTCGACACCATCGGCTATCAGGTCCTCCAGGCACCCGTCGGCGACCCTGCGCTCGGCCATGCCGAATCGGAGAACCTGCGCCGCGCGATGCATGCCTCGCCGATGATCGGCGACCTCGACGCGTCGATGCGCGACACCGCTCTGCGCACTGCCGAAGGAGCGGGCTTGCCGAACTCAAACCGTCTCTTCCTCCACGCCGAGGAGGAGTCCTTCGCCACTCTCGAGGACCGCACGACGGCGCCGGACCGTTCCGTCATCCTCCAGCTCGATGCCTCCCGGGTCTCGTCCTCGCCCGCTTCGGTGCTCCGCTCGGTGCGACAGGCCCGCTCCATGGGCTGGGGCGTCGGGATGTCCTCGGTCGGACCGGATCTGCGCAGCACCTCGTTCGTTCCGCTCGTCAATCCCTCCGTCGTCGGTCTCCACCCCGACGTCCTCACGGTCGAGTGCAACGCCCAGCTCGCCGAGCTCAACCGGCTCCTCCATGCCCACCTCGAGCGCACCGGTGCCGTCATCCTCGCCGAGGGGGTGACGACCGAGGACGATCTCGACCGTGTGCGTGCGCTCGGGGCGCGCTTCATGTCCGGGCCCTACTTCGGCCGCGCCACCCGTGAACCGACCCCCGTGCCCCCGCCTGCCGAGGACGGTCTGGCAGACCACCATTCGCGCAACCTTCCGGCGCTGGGCACCCCGTACTCGATCGCCCAGGGTCTGCGACGCGAACCCCTGGTGATGAACCGCGAACTCCTCATCGCCCAGATCGCCGCGCTCGAGGAGCGCGCCCTGGCCTCGGGGGCGGCGACGATCGCCCTCGGCGTCTTCGGTGAGGAGACGACCTTCTCCCAGGCGACCTACGACCGGTACGAGCGCATCCGCGACACTGTCGGACTCACCGCGATGTTCTCCGGCGGCTTCACCACCCCGCCGGTCCCGGGCGTACGCGGGGGAGTCGTCGACGCCTCCGACCCGATGCGCAACGAGCACGGAGTCGTCGTCGTCGGTCCCGACTGGTCGGGGCTCGTCGCCGCTTCGAAGCGCAACGATCCCGGCAGCGACGGGCAGACGGTCTACGACGTCTACATCACGACCGAACGCTACACGTGCGTCGACGCCGCGAGGAGCGTGCTCACGCGGATCTCACCGACCGCCTCGGCGGGCTGAGGCGACACCACGGCCGACGACATGGGAATGGGAGGCAGGCGACCTCCGGTGCTACTCTGGTCTCGGCTCGCCCCCGTAGCTCAGCTGGTCAGAGCAGGGAACTCATAATTCTTTGGTCGTCGGTTCAAGTCCGACCGGGGGCACTGGCGATCAAGAACCCAGGTGAGACGGCATTTCGGTGCTTGGCTCGCAGGGCATCGTCGACTATCATGAGCCGTGTACCTCCTTTCGGATCGTAGGGGAAGACGTATCCGAGTCAGGAGGCACACAAATGGATATGACACAGGGCGTACTCTTCGTCCACTCAGCACCTCGCGCGCTCTGCCCGCACATCGAATGGGCAGCGGGCGGGGCGATCGGTGCGCAGGCGCGCTTCGACTGGACACCCCAGCCGGCAGCGCCCGGCCTTGTGCGCGCCGAGGTCTGCTGGCGTGCGCCCGCAGGCTCCGGCTCCCGCATCGCCTCCGCGCTGCGCGGTTGGGACTCGCTGCGCTACGAGGTCACCGAGGAACCCTCCGCCGGAGTCGACGGCGGACGCTGGAGCCACACGCCCGACCTCGGCATCTACCACGCGGTCACCGATTCCGTCGGCAACATCCTCGTCCCCGAAGACCGCATCCGCTCGGTCATGGAACGCGCCGGCGGCGACCCCGCGAAGCTCGCCCATGAAATGGCCCTCGCCCTCGGCGAAGCCTGGGACGAAGAGCTCGACGCCTTCCGCCACGCCGGTGAGGGTGCTCCTGTCCGCTGGCTGACGAAGGTCGGCTGACGCCGCACTCCCGCGTGACTCCCCTCACATCTGAGGAACCCTGACCGCCGTTCGGTCCGTCGCAGACCGACCCCTCACCGATCCCGTATGACGACAGCGGGCATGTCTCTGCCTCCGACATGCCCGCTGTCGTCGTCTTGCCCCTCCTTCGCCGCCGTCGTGGGGAATCGGGAGAGCGCCTCCGACAGCCCGGCCTGCCACTGCCGCACCGACTCACCTGCCGCCGGCGGTGACAGTCGGCCCTGACAATCGTCCTTGTCCGGCCCTTTCCCATTCAACGGTAGCTGTGACCTGCGTCATCTTTACAGTCGACTGGATAAGGTTAGGGTAACTTTCATGACTACAACACCGCGGCTGCTCGCCGCTCTCGCCCTGGTCCCCGCCCTCCTCGCCGGCTGCACTGCCACCGCCGGCGCCTCCGGATCCGACTCCACTTCGGGTGGCACCCGCACAGTGGAGACGTCGCTCGGCACGGTGTCGGTGCCCAAGGAGATCGACTCCGTCGTCGTCCTCGAGGGCCGCCGCGACCTCGACATCGTCCTCTCGCTCGGTCTGCCGCTCACCGGCTTCCCCTACGAGGAGGAAGGCGCCCTCGATCTCGAGTCCCCGGTCAGCGATGAACTCGAGGCGGCCAAGAAGGACGGGGCCAAGGAGCTGTTCCTCGACGACGAGATCAACCTCGAGGCGATCATCGGCGCCGCCCCCGACCTCATCGGCTCCCGGGCCGAGGACGTCGAGCCGATCCGCGCCGAGCTCGAAGCCATCGCCCCGGTCATCGCGATCGGCGACCAGAGCACGAGCACCTGGCAGGAGGACCTCGAACTCGTCGCCGCCGCCACCGGCACCGAGGATCGTGCGAAGGAGCTCATCGCCGGCTACGACGAGCGCGTCGCCGCCCTGAAGAAGGACTATGCGGAGGAACTGACTTCGAACACGTTCGTCCCGCTCAGCTACAACGAGGAGAGCCTCGAAGTTCGCCCGAACCGTCTGCTCTCGTCGAACCTGCGCGACCTCGGGGCCACCCCGGCGAAGTCCTTCCAGGACGCGATCGACGGCAAGGAGGTCTCCTACAGCATCGAGCAGACGCTCGAGAAGTTCGAGGACGCCGACGCGATCATCGCCCTCGTCAACGACAGGCAGGTCTGGTCGCAGTTCCAGGACAACAGCCTCTACCAGCAGCTGCCCGCGGTCAAGGCCGACAACGTCATCCGCTCCGACAAGCAGACCCACGAGGGAGCCGCGCTGACGGCCGACCACAACCTCGGCATCATCGAACAGCTCCTCAAGACGCTTTGACCGCGACCGCACTCGCTCCTGCACCAGCATCGCGTCGCCATCGCCGAGGCGGCGGGCCGCTCGGGCTCGCCGTCCTCGGCGTGGTGGTCATCGTCGGACTCAGCGTCCTCGTCGGATCACGCTCTCTCGATGTCGCCGCCGTCGCCTCGGCGCTGTTCGGTCAGGGCACCGCCGAGGCTTCGGCCATCGTGTGGGAGCAGCGGGTCCCGCGTACCCTCTTCGGACTGTTCGGCGGGGCCGCCCTCGCAGCCGCAGGAGTCGTCATCCAGGGTCACACCCGCAATCCGCTCGCCGATCCCGGGCTGCTCGGAGTCACAGCCGGAGCGTCGCTGGCCGTGGTGCTCAGCATCGCCGTCCTCGGGCTCGCCACACCGGCGGAGTATCTCTGGTCGGCCTACCTCGGCGCCGGTCTCGGAGCCGCCGTCGTCCTCGTCATCGGGGTCGTCGCCAACCGCCGCCGGGACGCCTCTCCTGCCTCACTCGTCCTCGCCGGTGCTGCCGTGTCCGCGCTCCTCGGGGCGATCAGCGGAGTCGTCCTCCTCCTCGACCAGGCAGCCCTCGACGTCTACCGCTTCTGGACCGTCGGCTCGCTGGCGGGCAGTCGGGGACTCGACTCACTCAGCCTTGTCACCCCGCTGATGATCGCCGGCGCCATCCTCGCCGCCGCGCAGTCGCGGTCCCTCGACGCTCTCGCCCTCGGCTCCGACATGGCCCGATCGCTGGGCCGCAGGCTCCTGCCCGTTCAGATCGCGGGCCTGCTCAGCGTCACGCTGCTCGTCGGCGGGGCGACCGCTCTCGTCGGTTCGCTCGGGTTCGTCGGCCTCGTCGCCCCGCACATCGCCCGGGGGATCGTCGGACCCGCCCACGGTCGGCTCCTGCCGCTGTCGGCGGTGCTCGGCGCCGCCCTCGTCCTCGCCGCCGATGTCCTCGGCCGCCTGCTCGTGGCCCCTGCAGAGCTGCCGGTCGGCATCGTCCTCGGCATCATCGGCGGGCCGGTCTTCCTCATCCTCGTCATCAGGCTCTACAGGAGGCGGCCATGACCACCTCGACGCTCTCGGCACCGCGGACGCTGCGCATCGGCGCGGTGTCCCTCCGGTGGTCGCCGCGGACGCTGTTCGTCACGCTCATCGCGGCGATAAGCACCGTGGTCCTGGCAGTGCTCTCCCTCGGCGCGGGAGAGATGTCGCTTCGCCCCGATCGGGTGCTCGCAGTCCTCACAGGCGGCGGCACAGAGCAGGAGCAGCTCATCGTCCTCACCCTGCGCCTGACCCGCACGGTGCTCGGCATCCTCGTCGGGGCGATGCTCGCCCTCTCCGGGGCGATCGTCCAGACGACGACCCGCAACGGCCTCGCCAGCCCCGACCTCCTCGGCGTCACCGCAGGTGCCGGAACCGGCGCGGTGGCCGTCATCGTGCTCGGCGGAACCGGTCCGACGGCGTCAGGCATGTCGACCCTCCTCCACGGCCTCGGCACCTCGGCGGCCGCGCTGCTCGGCGGTCTCGCCGCCGCGCTCACGGTCGCGGCGATCCTGCGCCTGGCCGCCGGCGGGGGCGATGTCAAGGCGTCGAAGCAACATGGGGCTCGCCGGCGAGCAGTCGAGCGAATGCCTCGGTGGGCGTGAGATAGCCCAGTCGGCGGCGGGGTCGATTGTTGATCTCCTCGGCGATGGTGGTGAGGTAGGGCTGGTGATCGGGGATCACCGTGCCCTTGGGCAGATACTCCCGGTAGAGCCGGTTCGTGTTCTCGTTGCTGGGCCTCTGCCAGGGCGAGTGGGGATCGGCGAAGTAGACCGGCATCGCCGTGGCCAGGGAGACCTTCGCGTGCTGGGCCATCTCGCTGCCCTGGTCCCACGCCAACGATGCCTTCATCATCTCGGGCAGGTCGTTGAAAAACTCGATGACCGCGTCAGCGGTTGGCTCGGCGTGTTTCGAGGGCAGGGCCAGCAGCCCGGTGAACCCGCTCATCCGCTCCACCAGCGTCGCCGCGCACGAGGTGCCGTTCTTCCCGATGATCAGGTCACCCTCCCAGTGCCCCGGCACCCGACGCTGGGCGGCGTCCTCACCTCGCTCCGCGATCGGGACCATACCTACGATTGGGCCACCGCGCGTCCGCCCGGTCGTACGTGGTCGGCGCTTGGTCCGCTTGGACTGCAGGAAGATGCCCTTGCGGGCGAGCTCACCCTTCGGGATTGCGTAGATGTACTGGTAGATAGCCTCACCGGAGACGGTTCGGCCGCGTGCGTCAGGAGAGTTCGCCATGCGTTCAACGGTCGGGTCTGTCGCCTCCAGACGCAACCGGCCCGCTATCTCGTTCGGCGTCCAGGACGCGGCCAGGTCGGCGTCCACCCTCGCCTGCAGCACCGGATCCCCCGCGACCTTCCGCTGCTGCGGGCGAGCTCGCCGACGCTGCGCTCTGACGTCTGCGGTCACGGCCTGGTAGCCGCGGGTCTTCGTCGAGTTCCGGTGAAGCTCCCGCGAGATCACCGACGGGCAACGCCCCAGGTGACGGGCGATCCTCCGCACCGACCAGCCCGCTTTCGAGGCCGCCGAGATCTCCGACCTGTCGCTGAACGACAACCCCACCCGCGCCATCTGCACACTCCACCGATCAGACCCCCGCCGACCGGGAGTGTTGCTTCGACGCTATGACACCACCGGGGGACTCCAGATGCTTCTCATCGGCGTCGGCACCTCGTCGCTCTTCGGGGGACTGACGAGCTGGATGCTCATCACAGCGAACATCAGCGATGCCGCCCGGGCGAACGTGTGGCTCGCCGGTTCCCTCAACGGGCGCGGGCCCATCGAAGTCGTCCTCGCTGCGGTCACCCTCGGCATCGTCGGCGCCGTCCTCGTTCCGCTCTCCACCCGCCTGCCCGCACTCCACCTCGGCACCGACCTCGCCTCCGCGCTCGGTCAGGACGTCCGCGGGACCCGCAGCGGCCTGCTCCTCGTCTCCGTCGTCCTCGCCTCCATCGCCGCCGCTGTCGCCGGGCCGATCGGCTTCGTCGCCCTCGTCGCGCCCCACATCGCCCACCGGGCGACCGGTGCCGCGCGACCGCCGCTGTTCACCTCGGCGCTCATCGGGGCCGGCATCGTCGTCGCCAGCGACCTCGTCGCCCGCACCATCGCCTCTCCCATCCTCCTGCCCACGGGCGCGATCACCGCGATCATCGGCGCCCCCTTCCTCATCTGGCTCCTCGTCCGCCAGGGAAAGGACTCCGTCCGATGAGCTCGGCCTTCCACCTCACCGACGTGCGCGTCAGCCTCGGCGGGCGCACCATCCTCCACGACCTCAGCCTCGACATCCCCGCCGCGTCGACGACGGCGATCGTCGGTCCCAACGGCTGCGGGAAGTCGACGCTTCTGCGCACGCTCTCCCGACTCCAGGAGCGCACCGGCGGCATCCACCGGGAGGGGAGGGACATCGGGGAACGCAGGCCACGGGAGTACGCGAAGGACGTCGCGCTTCTGCCTCAGTCCCCGGAGGCACCGGAGAACCTGCCGGTCATCGATCTCGTCTCCCGCGGCCGCGACCCGCACCGACGCTGGTACGACCAGTGGTCGGAGGCCGATGAACGGGTCGTCCGGGAGGCCTTGGCGGCGACCGGGCTGACCGACCTGTCCGAACGTCCTCTCGGCACCCTCTCCGGAGGACAGCGCCAGCGCGCGTGGATCGCACTCACGCTCGCTCAGGCCCCCGAGGTCCTCCTCCTCGACGAACCGACGACCTACCTCGACGTCGCCCATCAGATCGAGGTCCTCGAGACCGTCACCGACCTCCAGCGCAGGCGCGGCATCACCGTCGTCATGGTCCTCCACGACCTGGGGATGGCGGTGCGCTACGCTGACCACATCATCGCGATGCAGGACGGGCGGATCGCCGCCGCGGGACCGGCCGACTCGACGCTGACACCGGAGGCCATCCGCGAGGCGTTCGGCATCGACAGCGTCATCCTCACCGACCCTGTGACCGGACGCCCGGTCATCGTCCCGCACCGCGCACCCCAGACCGTGGAGGGCACATGAGGACGACGACCGGACGCGGCAGGCGCGTGGGCACGAGGATCGGCGGTCCGCGCAGCGCTGTCGCCCTCGCCGTCGACGCCCTGCGGCTGCGCATCCTCCGGGGTGATCTCGCACCGGGGGCGCATATCGGGGAGCAGAGTCTCGCCGATGAACTCGGCGTCGGACGTGCCACCCTGCGTGAGGCCCTGCGCGACCTCGAGCACGACGGACTCGTCGTCCGCGTCCCCGGCGTCGGCACCCGGGTGATCTCGCTCAGCCTCGAGGACGCCTACGAGATCGTCACCCTCCGCGAGCACCTCGAGGACCTCGCCGTCGACCTCGGCGTTCCCGCCTCCCCGGCACGGGTGGAGAGGCTCATGGCCGCCGTCGCGGACCTTGAGAGGGGAGCAGCCGACGGTGACGAAGCCTCCTCCGTCCCCGACAGCCTTGCTTTCCACCGCGCGTTCATCGCCCTGTCCGGCAACACCAGACTCACCGCTGCCTTCGAGACCATCCTCTACCCATTGGGGCTGCTCATGCAGCTCAATCGGCGGGCCAGCTCCGCGGCGGAGTCGCTGAGCGAGCGGGCCGCCCGGCACCGCCGACTAGCCGAACTCGTCCGCGCCGGTGACCCTGAGGCGGTGCGCGCGGAGATGAGCAGCCACCGGACCACGGCATTCCTCCGTTCAGGCGAGCTGTCGACCGAGGAACTCAGCGATGCCGCGAAGGCCTGGGTGGACTACCGGACGACGCTCGACACGCAGTCCCCGACGAAGCGCTGAGGATCCGCCTCTCGCCGCCGACACACGAAGCGCCCGACGAAGCTGGGCGCAGAGACAGCGAGGGCCCCAGCGCAGACGCTGGGGCCCTCGACTCTGTCGCCGGATCGGGATCAGACCGACTTGAAGGCGACGACGGCGTTGTGTCCGCCGAAGCCGAACGAGTTCGACAGGGCGGCGATGTCGCCGTCGGGCAGCTGCGCGGGAGTGTCCCGGACGATGTTGATCGACACCTTGGGATCGACCTCGGTGATGTTCATCGTCGGGGGAGCGGTCCGCGTCTCGAGCGCCTTGACCGTGAAGATCGCCTCGACCGCACCGGCACCGCCGAGGAGGTGGCCGGTCATCGACTTCGTGCCGCTGACGAGGGTGTCCTCGATGTGGTCGCCGAGGAGTTCGGCGATTGCGACGGACTCCGGGATGTCGCCGACGGGCGTCGACGTGGCGTGGGCGTTGACGTGCTTGATGTCGGCGGGGGTGAGCCCGCCGGCCTCGAGCGCCTGCTCCATCGCCTGCAGCGCGTACTTGCCCTCGGGTTCGTTGCCCGTGATGTGGTAGGCATCGTTCGAGATGCCCCAGCTGGCCACCTCGGCGTAGATCTTCGCTCCACGTGCCTTCGCGTGCTCCTCGGTCTCGAGGACGAGCGCGCCGGCTCCCTCGCCCATGACGAAGCCGTCACGGTCGACGTCGTAGGGCCGCGACGCGGTCTCCGGGGAATCGGTGCGACGGGAGAGCGCCTGCATCGAATTGAACGCGGCGAGGGTGATCGGGTGGATCGCCGCCTCCGAACCGCCGGCGATGACGATGTCCGCGTCGCCTTCTGCGATGAGATCGTAGGCGTGGCCGAGGCTCTCCGTCGACGAGGCGCAGGCTGAGACCATCGTCTGCACACCCGCCCGTGCCTTGAACTCCATGCCGATGGCGGCAGCGGGTCCGTTGGGCATGAGCATGGGGACGGTCAGCGGCATGACGCGGCGCGGACCCTCCTCCTTGAGCGTGTCCCAGGCGTCGAGCAGCGTCCACACGCCGCCGATGCCCGTTGCCCACGACACGGCGGTGCGTTCGGGGTCGGTCTCGGACAGGCCCGCATCCTCCATGGCCTCACGGGCGGAGATGAGGGCGAACTGGCTTGAGGGGTCCAGCCGCTTGGCCTGGACGCGCTTGAGCTTCTCGGGCACGACCTCGGGGTCGACGGTGGCGGCGAAGTCGACGGTGAGGTCATACTTCTCCGCCCAGTCATTGTCGAGGGTGCGGACGCCGGACTTCCCGGCCAGCAGCGCCTGCCAGGTCTCGTCGACCGTCGCGCCCAAGGGTGTCACCGCACCGATCCCGGTGACGACAACTTTTGGTGTCATGGTGGAAACCTCGTCGATAGTGTGGGACACGGCCCGTCGGTGGACGGGCCGTGTTCGTCCTCAGTGGTTCAGGCTTCTTGGGCCTTGTTGATGTAGTCGACGGCATCCTGGACGGTGACGAGGTCCTTGACATCGTCGTCCGGGATCTTCACACCGAACTTCTTCTCGGCGTTGACGACGATGGTCATCATCGAGATGGAGTCGATGTCGAGGTCGTCGGTGAACGACTTGCTCGGCTCGACGGCCTCGACGGCCAGGCCGGTCTCTTCGTTGACGATCTCTGCGAGTCCGGCGAGGACTTCAGCTTCGGTGAATGCCATTTCTTTCCTACTTTCTAGTGACGACCGAGGTGCCCCGGTCGGAGTGGAACCGTTTCGACGAGTGTCCCGCCGAATATCTTAGGACATTCACGGAGTGTTTTCCGTGAACGGGCGGTCTCAGGGGAGGCGGACGACCTGGGCGCCGTAGACGAGTCCCGCACCGAATCCCATCTGCAGGGCAAGGCCTCCGCTGAGCTCGGGCTGCTCGCGCAGCAGGCGTTCGGTGGCCAACGGGATCGACGCCGCCGAGGTGTTGCCGTTGTCGGCGATGTCCCGGGCGATGACGACGGACTCCGGCAGGCCCAGCTGCTTGGCGAGTTCGTCGATGATGCGCATGTTCGCCTGATGGGGGATGAACGCGGCGAGGTCGGAGGCTTCGACACCTGATTCCTCGAGCGCCTTCTTCGCCACCTCGGCGCCGTCCCAGACGGCCCAGCGGAAGACGGTGGGCCCGTCCTGGCGCAGGGTCGGGAACGGCAGTTCGCGGTCGTCGCGAACGTCCATGAGCGAGTCGGTCATCCGGATCGTCGACCAGTTCTCGCCCTTCGAGCCCCACACCGTCTTCGCGATGCCGGGCTCGTCGGCCGAGGTGATGACGACGGCGCCGGCGCCGTCGCCGAGGATGAACGAGATCGACCGGTCGGTGGGGTCGATGACGTCGGAGAGCTTCTCGGCGCCGATGACGAGGATGTTGTCCATCGTCCCCGAGCGCACGAGCGCATCGGCCTGGGCGATGCCGTAGCAGTATCCGGCGCACGCGGCGCTGATGTCCCAGGCGGGCACCGGGCCGGTGCCGATGCGGTCGGTGAGCGCGGCTGCCGCCGAGGGTGTGAAGTACGGGAAGGTGACGGTGGAGATGATGATCCCGCCGATGTCCTCGGGCTTGAGCCCCGCCGAGGCGATCGCCTCGAGTGCTGCCTCTTCGCACATCTCGAGGACGCCGACGTCCTTGCTCGCGCGCCTGCGGGTGACGATGCCGGTGCGCTGGCGGATCCACTCGTCGGAGGAGTTGATCGGCCCGGCGATGTCGTCGTTGGTGACGAGGTTCTCGGCACGGTAGGCGCCGATGCCGGCGATCTTCGAGAAGCGGCCGGTCTCGGCGGTGTTGAGAGTGGGCATGGCGGTCATCCTTCTGCTCCGGCGTGGGCTGCGGCGAACTCACGGGCACCGTCGAGGTCGGCGGCGGTCTTGATGGGATACGTCTCGACGCCCTTCATCGCCCGGCGGGCGATGCCGGTGAGCGTGCCGCCGGGGACGAGCTCGATGAGCCCGGTCACACCCATGTCCACGAGCGTCTCCTGGCAGAGGTCCCAGCGCACGGGATTCGTGACCTGGGCGACGAGGAGGTCGACATACGCCTTCCCGGATTCGACCACGGAGCCGTCGGAGTTCGTGAGGATCGGCAGGTCCGGGTCGGCGACGCCGAGACCGGCCGCGGTCTCGGCGAGAGCGGGAACGGCGGGAGCCATGTAGTCGGTGTGGAAGGCACCAGCGACCGGCAGCGGGATGACCCGGGCGCGCTCGGGCGGGTTGTCCGCGAGTCGCTCCAGGTCCGGAAGGGAGCCTGCGGCAACGGTCTGGCCGCCGCCGTTGACGTTGGCGGGGCTGACCCCGGCGGCTTCGATGGCGGAGAGGACATCGGCAGGTTCGCCGCCGACGACGGCCGACATCCCGGTCGGTGTCTCTGCGGCGGCCGCGGCCATGCCGGATCCGCGGACGGCGACGAAGCGCATCGCATCAGCGGGAGAGAGGATACCGGCGATCTGGGCAGCGGCGATCTCTCCGACGGAATGCCCGGCGACGACGTCGGGAGTGACCCCGAGTTCGGCGGCGCACGCGATCGCCGAGGCGACGAGGAGGGGCTGCGCGAGCGCGGTGTCCTTGATCGTCTCATCGTCCGAGGTCGTGCCGTGCAGTCGCAGGTCGATGCCGGAGGCCGACGCGAGGTCGTCGATCTGGGCGGAGAAGGTCTCGAGTTCGAGGAAGGAGGAGAGGAAGCCTGACTTCTGGGCGCCCTGGCCCGGGCAGGTGATGACTAACACTCAGTTCTCTTTTCGTTCGACGTCGCTGTTCAATCTAGTGGATGGTCCAAGTCGCCTACGGCATTTTGTCGCCGTTCGACAATAGCCCGGCATCTGACAGTCGCCCGTACACCAAGGCGATGTGGATGACGAAGGAGTCACGGGAGACCGTGGGATCGAGGCCGATCGCCTCGGTGATCTTCCGCAGGCGGTAGCGCACGGTGTTGGGGTGCACGGAGAGCGCCTTGGCTGTGGCCTCAAGGGACGAGCCGAACTCGACGTAGGCGCTCACGGTCTTGAGCAGCTGGCCCGTCCCCGTCGTCAGCGGCTCGTAGTAGCGGGAGATGAGTTCGCCCAGCGCCACGGTGTCCCCGGCCAGAGCACGCTCCGGAAGGAGTTCGTCGGCCTTGACCGGGCGTGGTGAGTCGGGTCGCGCGGTGGCGGCTTTGAGTGCTCGGATCGCCGCCTTCGCCGAGGTGGCCGCTTCGGCGAGGCTCGGAACGCTGGGTCCGACGATGACCTCGGAGGGGCCGAAGCAGTCCGAGAGATCCTCGACGGCCGTGTCGAGGTCGCCGACTCCGCCGAGGACGATGAGGAGGCGGTTGTCGTGGACGCCGACGAGGGCGTCCTCGGCCCATTTGCGGGCCTTGCGGCGGATGACTTCGATGCCCTTCTTCGCCGAGCGCTGTGGGGCGCGGCCGACAAGGACGGTCACGGGCTCCTCCGACTGCCAGCCGAAGGCCGCAGTGCGGCTGGCGAGTTCGTCGACGGAGTCCCCGCGGACGAGGGCGTCGACGACCATCGCCTCGAGTCGGGCGTCCCAGCTTCCGCGGGCCTCCGCGGCCCGGGCGTAGACGTCGGCGGCGGCGAAGGCGATCTCGCGGGAGTAGATGAGCACGGCCTCCCGCAGCGCCGACTGTTCGGCGGTGCGGGCGATGTCGGGCACCCGCTCCTCGACGACCTCGACGACGACCTTGAGCAGCTGGAGGGTCTGCTGCAGGCTGATCGCGCGGATGAGGTCGCGGGGCGCTGATTTGAAGATCTCGCTGACCACCCGCAGATCGGTGTCGGGGTGGCGGTACCAGTCGATGAAGGAGCTGATGCCCGACTGGGCGAGATGGCCGACCCACGAGCGGTCGGAGGGGGCCATCGAGCGGTACCACGGAAGCCGGGCGTCGAGCCTCTGCAGGGTGACGGTGGAGAGGACTCCGACCCCTGCCCGCAGGCGTCGTCCTGTCTCTGCGCGACGGCGCAGCGTCTCGGTGTCCGAACTCATGGACTCCAGCTTAAAGCCTCGGCGACAAATCCCTTGTCCGCAACGCACAAAACTTCGTGAGATACGACAAATGCGGCCGGAGTCGCATCGACTCCGACCGCATCGGTCTCAGCTGATGATCAGGCGCCGGCGCCCTCCGTGGAACCGGTGGATCCGGCACGCGGATCGTCGAGCTGGTACTTCTTCGCCGCCTCGGCGGCCTTCTCGATCGGGATCACCCCGGTGTCCGCGAGCGAGATGAGCGCCTGGGTGGCCATCGAGGGACCGTCGACGAGGTAGTAGCGACGAGCCGCGGGACGGGTGTCCGAGATCGCGTAGCCGTCGGTGCCCAGCGACGTGAAGTGGTTGGGAACGTACTGGCGGATCTGGTCGGGCACCGCACGCATGAAGTCCGAGGTCGCGACGACGGGGCCGTCGGCGTCGAGGAGCTTCTCCGTGACGTACGGGATGCGCGGTTCGGCCTCGGGGTCGAGCAGACGCTCGTCATCGGCGGCGAGGCCGTCGCGGCGCAACTCGGTCCACGAGGTCACCGACCACACATCGGCCGAGACGCCCCAATCGGCATCGAGGAGCTCCTGGGCCTCGAGTGCCCACGGCACACCGACGCCCGAGGCCATGAGCTGGACCTTCGGCCCGCCGTTGTCCGGGCCCTTCTTGAGCAGGTACATGCCCTTGAGCAGGCCGTCGACGTCGAGGTCCTCGGGCTCCGCCGGCTGGACCATCGGCTCGTTGTACATCGTCAGGTAGTAGAGCACGTTGGGGTCGCGACCGTCGTCGGAGCCGTACATGCGCTGGAGGCCGTCCTTGACGATGTGGGAGATCTCGTAGACGTAGGCCGGGTCGTAGGAGATCACCGAGGGATACGTCGACGAGAGCAGATGCGAGTGTCCGTCACCGTGCTGGAGTCCCTCGGCCACGAGCGTCGTGCGACCGGCGGTGGCGCCGAGGACGAAGCCGCGGGCCATCTGGTCGCCGGCGGCCCAGAAGAAGTCGCCGGTGCGCTGGAAGCCGAACATCGAGTAGAAGATGTAGAACGGGATCATCGGTTCGCCGTGCGTGGCGTACGACGTTCCCACCGCCGTCAGCGCCGCCGTGGCGCCGGCCTCGTTGATGCCGACGTGGAGGAGCTGTCCGTCCATCGCCTCCTTGTAGGCGAGGAAGAGGTCACGGTCGACGGAGATGTAGTTCTGCCCGTGCGGGTTGTAGATCTTCGCGGTCGGGAAGAACGAGTCCATGCCGAAGGTGCGGGCCTCGTCGGGGATGATCGGCACGATGCGCTTGCCGAACTCCTTGTCGCGCATGAGGTCCTTGAGGACGCGGACGAAGCCCATCGTCGTCGCGATCGTCTGCTTGCCCGATCCACGGCGTCCGGCCTCGTAGGTCTTGTCCCCGGGCAGGGCGAGATCGACGTAGGTGCTGCGACGTTCGGGGGAGTACCCGCCGAGGTCGGCGCGACGCTGCTGGAGGTACTTGATCTCCGGGGCGTCGGGTCCCGGGTGGTAGTACGGCGGCAGCTTCGGGTTCTCCTCGAGCTCCTTGTCCGAGATCGGGATCTGGAAGTGATCACGGGCGAGCTTGAGGTCGTCGATCGTCATCTTCTTCATCTGGTGCGTGGCGTTGCGCGCCTCGAAGTGGGGCCCGAGTGAGTAGCCCTTGACGGTCTTGACGAGGATGACGGTCGGCTGACCGGTGTGCTCGAACGCCGCCTTGTAGGCCGCGTAGACCTTGCGGTAGTCGTGGCCGCCGCGCTTGAGCTGCCAGATCTGCTCGTCCGTGTAGTCCTCGACCATCGCCTTCGTCCGCGGGTCACGGCCGAAGAAGTTGTCGCGGACGAAGCCGCCCGACTCGCCCTTGTACGTCTGGTAGTCGCCGTCGGGGGTCTCGTTCATGAGGTTGACGAGGGCTCCGTCGCGGTCCTTGGCGAGCAGGGCGTCCCATTCGCGGCCCCACACGACCTTGATGACGTTCCATCCGGCGCCGCGGAAGTAGGCTTCGAGCTCCTGGATGATCTTGCCGTTGCCGCGGACCGGTCCATCGAGGCGCTGCAGGTTGCAGTTGATGACGAAGTTGAGGTTGTCGAGCTCCTCGTAGGCGGCGACGTGGAGCATGCCGCGGCTCTCGGGCTCGTCGAGCTCACCGTCGCCGAGGAAGGCCCACGTCTGCTGCTGCGAAGTGTCCTTGATGCCCCGGTTGTGGAGGTACTTGTCGAACTGAGCCTGCGCGATCGCGTTCATCGGGCCCAGGCCCATCGAGACCGTCGGGTGCTCCCAGAAGTGCTCGAGCTGGCGCGGGTGCGGGTACGAGGGCAGACCGGCGGGCTTGCCGTCGATGAGGTGGGACTGCTGCTGGCGGAACCCGTCGAGCTCCTCGGCGCTCATCCGGCCCTCGAGGAAGGCACGGGCGTACATGCCGGGGGAGGCGTGGCCCTGGTAGAAGATGTGGTCGCCGCCGCCGGGATGGTCCTTGCCGCGGAAGAAGTGGTTGAGGCCGACCTCGTAGAGGGTGGCGGAGGAGGCGTAGGTCGAGATGTGTCCGCCGACCTCGATGCCGGGCCGCTGTGCACGGTGGACGACCATCGCCGCGTTCCAGCGGTTCCACCGACGGTAGCGGCGTTCGACCTCTTCGTCGCCGGGGAACCAGGGCTCGTTCTCAGGCCCGATCGTGTTGACGTAGTCGGTGGCCGTGAGGCTGGGTACCCCGATCTGCTTCTGCCGGGAGCGTTCGAGCATCCGCAGCATGACATAGCGTGCACGGGTGCGCCCGCCTTCGTCGATGAGGGAGTCGAGAGAGGCCAACCACTCCTCTGTCTCCTCCGGATCGATGTCGGGCACCTGGCTGGGCAGGCCGTTGAGTATCGGTCCGCCCTGATTCCGATTGTCCACGGTGTGGTCCTCTCTTCGCTCCACGACCTGCACAGGTGGTCAGGCCGCGTTCTGCCCGGAGGAGTGGGGATCGGATCGGATCGGTCCCAGGGTCCACCGGATTCACTCATCAGCGTAGTACGCGCAGGCTTTCTTCGCTCATCCGTCCGCTTGTGATCTCTCTGACGGACCCGGTGGCCTCGCCTCGGGGCTCGCGGGACCGACGTTCGGCATGTTCAGGGGCGCGCCGACATTTGCGCCCCGGCCACTGGGGCGGAACAATGAGAGCATGAGCAACTCCGCTTCTGAAAGGACATCGTCCACTTCGACCCTGGCGACCGAACTGGGACAGAATCTCGGTCTCGAGTCAGGGGACTACGTGCAGGAGATCGGCTACGACGACGACGTCGATCTGCAGCTGTGCCAGGCGATCGAGACCATCATCGGAGAGAAGATCGCGGACGGGGACGTCGACGACGTGTTCGACGTCATCCTCATGTGGTGGAGGGCCGACGACGACGACCTCATCGACGGCCTCGTCGATGCGCAGGTCACCCTCAAGGACGGCGGCGTCGTCTGGCTGCTCACGCCGAAGGCGAGCCGGCCCGGGCACATCACCCCCGCCGAGATCTCCGAGGCCGCACCGACCGCGGGCATGCACGTGACCTCGACCGTGAGCGCGGCCGAGGACTGGGCGGGCTTCCGCCTCGTCGGCAAGAAGAACTACTCATGATCCTGGGGCCCGGCGATGCGGCCCCCGACTTCTCCCTGTCCGATCAGTTCGGACGGGACCTCCACCTCGCCGAGGCGGCCCGCCGCGGCCCGGTCATCCTCGCGTTCCTGCCCTACGCCTTCTCACCGGTGTGCGGGGACGAGATCCGAGCCCTCCAGGAGATCCAGGACGATGCGGACGCCGGGGGTGTCCCGCTCACCGTCATCGCGGTGACCGCCGATGCGAAGTACACGCTTGCGGCCTGGGGCGCCGAACGCGGGGTCTCCCTGCCGATCGGCTCGGACTTCTGGCCCCACGGCGAGGTCGCCCGTGCCTACGGGGTCTTCGACGAGGAGCACGGCGTGGCCGAGCGCGGTGTGTTCGTCATCACAGCAGACGGTACGATCGTCAGTGGCCGACAGGTCGCACGCACGGAGACCCGTGACTTCGCGATCGAGGCCCGCACCGCCGCCGCCAACGCCTGAGGAGGACCGCACCATGGCCACCATCTTCACGAAGATCATCAACGGCGAGATCCCTGGCACCTTCGTCTACGAGGACGACGAATGTGTGGCCTTCCTCGACGTCTCCCCGCTCACCGACGGCCACACCATGGTCGTCCCGCGTGCCGAGATCTCGCAATGGACCGACCTCGACGAGGGCCTCCTCGACCACCTCATGAACGTCGCCCGCCGGATCGGTCGGGCGCAGAAGGAGGCCTTCGACTGCGAGCGAATCGGTCTGATGATCGTCGGCTACGAAGTCCCGCACGTCCACATCCACGTGTGGCCGACGACCTCGATGGCCGACTTCGACATCTCCGACCGCGCCCCGATGCAGGACGCGGAGATGCTGGCAGGACCCGCCGAGAAGATCCGGCAGGCCCTGGCCCAGCAGTCCTGATCTGCGTCAGCTCGCGTCGAGGTAGGACACGAGCGCGTCGCGGACGAACTCGGCGCCCCGCTGCCCGCCGTACGCGGCGGCGAACCGCGGGTCGGCGACGTACATGTCCGCAAGTCCGCGAACGTAACCGTCTGTGTCACCGTCGGGATCCGCTGCCGGAGTGCCCGGCACCGAGGACAGCCACTGAATGTGGCGGCGGGAGAGATCCCTGGCCTCGGGCGAGTCCGGGGCCACCCCCGCCTCGGCGGCCTGGGCCCAGTCGGCGGAAAGGTCACGGACCCGGGCCTGCCAGTCGGCCCGCTCGCTCGCGGTCATGCCCGTCCACCATTCCTCCGAGGTCTCATAGGCGCGGTCTCCCCACGTCTGCCGGACCTCGTCTTCGTACTTCCGATGGTCGAAGCCATCGAACATCTCCTCTGCCATGAGAGGCTCACCTGCCTTCATTCTCTCGATCGTCGCGGTGACGGCTCGGATCTGCCTCGTCAGGCGCGCTCGCTCGCGTCCGAGCGAGCGCACATGTTCATTGAGGGCGGCGATCGGGTCCGCGGTGCTCTCGAGCACCTCGGCGATCCGGGGCAGCGGCAGTCCGAGGTCCCGCAGCAGCAGGATCCTCTGGAGGCGGACGAGGCTCGCCTCGTCGTAGTGCCGGTTGCCGTTCGCCGTCCGCGATGACGGAGGCAGGAGGCCGATCGCGTCGTAGTGACGCAGGGTTCGACTCGTCGTCCCCGTCAGCCGCGCTGTTTCCTGTATGGACCAGTCCATGTCGACCAGCCTAGAAGTTGACGTCGCGTCAATGTCAACAGTGCGGGACGGGTTCGCGGTCGATGCCGGACCGGCGGCAGAGCCTCAGGCTGCAGAGCCTCAGGTGGCAGAGACTCAGGCAGCGGCGCGGACGGAGTCGAGGGCGGAGAAGAGGTCCTCGGCGAGATCGTCGATGTGCTCGAGGCCGACCGAGAGGCGGACGAGTCCGTCGCCGGGCTTCGCATCGGCGGTGACCGGGCGGTGGGTGAGCGATGCCGGGTGCTGGATGAGGGTGTCGGCGCCGCCGAGGGAGACGGCGTGGACGACGAGGTCGCAGGCCTCGACGAATGCGCGGGCCGCCTCGAAGCCGCCGGCGACCTCGAGGGCGATCATCGCGCCCGGGCCTGCCATCTGCCGGCCGAGGAGGCCGTGGGGATCCTGCCCCTCGAGTCCCGGGTAGTGGACGGCGGCGATCGCCGGGTGGGCGCTCAGGCGCTCGGCGAGCTGAGCTGCCGTGGCCTGAGCGGCGCGCATCCGCACCCCGAGAGTGCGCAGACCGCGGTGGAGGAGGTAGGCGCCCATCGGGTGGAGGAGTGCGCCGGTGATCGCGCGGACCTGGCGCAGGCGCATCGCCCACTCGGAGTTCGTCGCGATGATCCCGCCCATCGCATCGCCGTGGCCGCCGATGTACTTCGTCGCACTGTGGAGGACGAGGACGGCACCGTGGCGGATCGGGCGCTGGAGGACCGGGGTGGAGAACGTGTTGTCGACGAGGACGGGCACGGATCCGGCTTGCGCGACGACGGCGTCGAGGTCGACGAGGTCGAGGCTCGGATTGGCCGGGGTCTCGACGATGACGAGACCGGTGTCCGCCTGGATCGCCTCGGCGATGGCGTCCTGGGTCGTCCACGTCACGGTGGTGCCGAGCAGGCCCGAGTCAAGCAGGTGGTCGCTGCCGCCGTAGAGGGGGCGGACGGCGACGATGTGCGGGGTGCCTGCGCTCACGGCGGCGAGCAGGGTCGCAGTGAGCGCCGCCATGCCCGTGGCGAAGGCGACGGCCTCCTCGGCCTGTTCGAGGTCGGCGAGCGCGGATTCGAAGCGGGCGACGCCGGGCTGCCACAGGCGCTGGTAGACAGCGGAGTCGCCGTCGCGCAGCGGATGACCGGTGGCGAGCCATTCGTAGGACTCGCCTCCGGTGTCGATGTCGCCGACAGGGTTCGTCGTCGAGAGGTCGATCGCGGGGACGTGGACGCCGGCGTCGGTGAGGCCGTCCATGCCGCCGTGGACCATGAGTGTCTCGGGGTGGAGGTGGGATTCGGGGTGGAGTGAGGTCATGCCAGCATTCAAGTCATCTCTGCGGTCAACCGCAATGGATCCTCACGAATCTGCGAAGAACACGTTTCTCATCACAGAAGCTCCACCGAGGTGTGGGAGACTGTGAGGCATGTCGCAGAAAGTCGAACTCGATGATGTCGATCTCCGTCTCCTCCGCGCGCTGCGGAGGAATGCGCGGGCCTCGGGCTCGGCGCTGGCCGCCGAGGTGGGGATCTCCGAGTCGACGGTGTCGCTGCGCCTCAAGCGCCTGCGCTCCTCGGGAGTCATCCGCGGTTTCAGCGTCGACATCGACACCTCGGCGCTCGGCATTCCGCTCCAGGCACTCATCTCGATCCGGCTCGCCCAGCACGATCGCGCAGAGATCGACGCCTTCACCGCGGCGGCGCCGAAGTTCCCCGGGGTCGTGCGGATGTACCACATGGCCGGGGCCGATGACTATCTCCTCCACATCGTCGCCCCCGACACCGAGGCCGTGCAGTCCTTCGTCCTCGACTACCTCACCCGGTACCCGGCGGTCGCACACACGCGCACGAACCTGATCTACCGGGTCGAGGATGGTACGCAATGGCTGCCTGAGGGCTGAAGGTGGGCACCGGAGACCCGCCAGGCGTCGATCGCCTCGGCGAGGCCCTTGGCGAGGACGGTCCGCGGCAATCCTGTGCACCGACCGGCTGCCTTGATGAGTCCGTCGGCGCTCTCATATCCCACGGCGCGAGCCGACGTCCGGTGCGAGGCGCCCGCCCGCAGATGGCGCATAGCCGTGTTGAGCCGGGCCCGGGTGCGCCAGCCGACATAGCTCATCCCGAGATCGGCGCGGAACCGGCGCTCGAGATGCCGGGGGCTCACCGCCTTCGCCCGGGCGAGATCGGCCAGGGGCAGGTGCAGGGCGAGCGGGTCGGTGACGATCGCGGTGATCAAGGGGTCCGAGGATGAGGGGATGGGGAAGGCGTCGACGATGAGTTCGCCGAGGCGGGCGTCGAGTGCGGTGCGGAACCGGTGCTTCTCGGCCTCCGTGCGCGGGGACGTCGCGAGGATGAGCAGGGCCAGCTCGTGGATCTCAGGGGAGGTCCGCACCTCGAGGGCGCCCCCGGGAGGGTCGAGGGTCACTCGGGGGCCGATGAGAATGCTCTCCCGGCGGACCGTCACCGCATGGTCGACGTGCGCGCGCAGCCACAGGCCGGCGCCGGACCCGACGGAGATCGTCTCGGGCGGCGCACCACCTCGGCGATGGACGGCGATGTCGACCGGCCCGCTGACGACGTGGACGAGGAGGGGATGGTCGTGGGCATGACGATCGTGGCCGACGAACGTCACCGGACCCGACAGCGGACGGGCCGGGGTCGCAGGGCGGAGCAGAGTCTGTCGGGCTGGTCGCGGAGTCATGTCGCCTTTGTCGAAGTCGGGACGTCAGGTTTGGTTAGCCTTGGCTATGTTCCCAATCGTAGCCGTCCGCAGAGGTCTCGCATGTCTCCACTGTCCCGTTCGTCCCTTCGCCGCGGAATCACCGCTGCCGCTCTCACCGGTGCCCTTGTCCTTCTCAGCTCCTGCGGGTCGTCGGGCTCGAGTGCGGACGCGGGGCCGGCGCAGACGCGCACGGTGACGACCGCCGAGGGTCCGGTCGAAGTCCCCGTCGATCCGCAGCGGATCGTCGTGCTCAACTACGCCCTCGCCGGCTACCTCTACGACATCGACGAGCCGGTCGTCGCGACGACCCCGGAGGTGACAAACACCGACGGAGAGTACTCGGAGTTCTGGGATGAGAAGGCAGAGGCTCAGGGAACGGAGTTCCTGCCGTGGAGCAACGACGGATTCGATCTCGAGGCGGTCATCGCCTCCGACCCCGATCTCATCATCGCCGGCGGGCTCGGCTTCCCGGGCAAGCATGCCGCGGATTCGTACGACCGTCTGCAGGAGATCGCGCCGACGGTGATCGTGTCCGGGGACAGGCAGACGTGGCAGGATCAGTTCGCGTTCATCGCCGGTGACGTCCTCGGCAGGCAGGATGACTACGACGGCTTCGTCCGCGATTATGAGAAGGGGGTCGCCGAGGTGAGGGAGAGCATCGAGGTGCCCGCAGGGGAGGTCTCGTTCCTCACCCTCGACAAGCCGGAGAGCCCATACATCCTCATTGAGGGCAAGAGCCTGTCGGCCGAGCTCGCACCGCTCGGCTTCACGACCGCCCCCTTGTTCGAGCGCAACGACATCGACCCCTATGTCGCCGGCGGCGACATGTTCGGCCCCTCACTCGAGACGCTGCCCGACGTCCTCGATGCGGACACCGTCTTCGTCGTCGGGTTCAACAGCCCGAAGATGACCGTTGCGGCGCTCGAGGACCGCGCCCCGTACGACCGGGTGCCCGCGTTCGAGACGGGCCAGGTCTACGACCTGCCGTACTGGGCGCTGCGTGCCGACTACGACGAGTCGCGGGCGCTCCTCGACCTCATCGAGAACATGTTCGCGAAGGCGTGAACCGCGCATCGGCTGACAGGAGGGGCCGCCTCGGCGATAATCGGGGCATGGCCGAACAGAAGACGAAGCCCACCGACGCCGATGTCGGGGCGTTCATCGACGCGGCGACCCCCGCGAAGCGACGCGAGGACGGCAAGCGCCTGGCGGAGATCTTCACCGAGGTGACCGGGGTCGACCCGGTGATGTGGGGTCCGTCGATGGTCGGGTACGGCGAATACCATTACCGATCGCCGGTGAATCCGCGCAATCACGGGGTGTGGCCGAAGACGGCGTTCTCACCGCGGAAGGCGCAGCTCTCCCTCTACGGGCTCAAGGACCTGCCCGAAGGGGCCGCGCTGCTGCCTCGGTTGGGGAAGTACACCGAGGGCGCAGGATGCGTGTACGTGAGGAAGCTCGAGGACATCGACGAGGGTGTCCTGCGCAGGCTCATCGCCATCGCCTTCGCGCGGGAGGACGATCCCGAACCTGGCGCAGCTCACTGAGGCAGGCTCAGCTCACTGAAGTGGGCTCAGCTCACTGGGGCGGGGCGCTGCCGATGCTCAGCCCGGGTTTGCGCTGGTGGACCGAGAGGTAGCTCAGTCCGTGCTCGCAGGCGGTGAAGGCTCGGGGCGTGCGGCGCGGGAGCCAGACGATGGCTCCGGGGGAGAGGGCGATGTCCTCGTCGTCGGTTGCCAGCACTCCGGAGCCGGAGATGACGTGGATGAGGACATCGAGGGCCGGGCCGTTGTGCCGGTCGATGGTGTCGCCGGGAGTGAGGGCGATGATGTTGGCATCGAGGTCGCGGGCGGGTGAGTCGAGCCTCCAGGCCGAGCCGGATGCCGGCGGCACTCGGGCGAAGTCGGTGGAGTCGGCGACGCGGCGAGGGGTCTCGGTCATGGCAGGTCCTTCCGTTCGCCCCGCCGGGATCGGTCGAAGCTCGACGATGCTGGTGAGAGCGGGGCAGAGATGAAAAAATCTCGGGCCGTCGGTGGTGTCATAGCGTCGAAGCAACACTCCCGGTCGGCGGGGGTCTGATCGGTGGAGTGTGCAGATGGCGCGGGTGGGGTTGTCGTTCAGCGACAGGTCGGAGATCTCGGCGGCCTCGAAAGCGGGCTGGTCGGTGCGGAGGATCGCCCGTCACCTGGGGCGTTGCCCGTCGGTGATCTCGCGGGAGCTTCACCGGAACTCGACGAAGACCCGCGGCTACCAGGCCGTGACCGCAGACGTCAGAGCGCAGCGTCGGCGAGCTCGCCCGCAGCAGCGGAAGGTCGCGGGGGATCCGGTGCTGCAGGCGAGGGTGGACGCCGACCTGGCCGCGTCCTGGACGCCGAACGAGATAGCGGGCCGGTTGCGTCTGGAGGCGACAGACCCGACCGTTGAACGCATGGCGAACTCTCCTGACGCACGCGGCCGAACCGTCTCCGGTGAGGCTATCTACCAGTACATCTACGCAATCCCGAAGGGTGAGCTCGCCCGCAAGGGCATCTTCCTGCAGTCCAAGCGGACCAAGCGCCGACCACGTACGACCGGGCGGACGCGCGGTGGCCCAATCGTAGGTATGGTCCCGATCGCGGAGCGAGGTGAGGACGCCGCCCAGCGTCGGGTGCCGGGGCACTGGGAGGGTGACCTGATCATCGGGAAGAACGGCACCTCGTGCGCGGCGACGCTGGTGGAGCGGATGAGCGGGTTCACCGGGCTGCTGGCCCTGCCCTCGAAACACGCCGAGCCAACCGCTGACGCGGTCATCGAGTTTTTCAACGACCTGCCCGAGATGATGAAGGCATCGTTGGCGTGGGACCAGGGCAGCGAGATGGCCCAGCACGCGAAGGTCTCCCTGGCCACGGCGATGCCGGTCTACTTCGCCGATCCCCACTCGCCCTGGCAGAGGCCCAGCAACGAGAACACGAACCGGCTCTACCGGGAGTATCTGCCCAAGGGCACGGTGATCCCCGATCACCAGCCCTACCTCACCACCATCGCCGAGGAGATCAACAATCGACCCCGCCGCCGACTGGGCTATCTCACGCCCACCGAGGCATTCGCTCGACTGCTCGCCGGCGAGCCCCATGTTGCTTCGACGCCTTGACATCGCCGTCGCACTGCGATGACCCGAGATCTCACTGGTCGGGATAGCGGGATTTGAACCCACGACCTCCTCGTCCCGAACGAGGCGCGCTACCAACCTGCGCCATATCCCGTGACCAGCAACTACTATAGCGAGGGGAACGCATTCTGAGAAATCGAGTGCGCCCCGGAACGAAAAATGAAAGGAACGTCTCATTGCCGCTCAGTGCTGAGAGCATCACGACGACCGCACTCGACGTGCTCTCGCGCTACGGATTGGGCGATCTGTCGATGCGGCGGCTCGCCCGTGAGCTCGATGTCCAGCCGTCCGCGCTCTACTGGCATGTGAAGAACAAGCAGGACCTGCTCGTCCTCATTGCCAAGCAGATCTGCGCCGAGGTCGACGCCCGGTGCCCTGCGAGCGCCGATCCACTCGTCGCCACTCTCGCGCTGCGCGATGTGCTCCTGCGGTTCCGCGACGGCGCCGAGATCGTCATGCTCGGATATTCACTCGCCCCCGAGGACGTCACCCCGGCGGCACTGAGCCCGGACCGGTTGGGGGCGACCGCCTCGGCGGGGGTGATGGCTCACGCCCTCGGTGCGGTCGCGATCGAGCAGAACCGGGCCCTCTTCGAGGTGGCCGATGAGACGGCAGGGGAGCGCTTCGCCGAGGTGGCGGCAGGTCTTCTGCGCACCCCGGCCTGACCGCGGGGTCGGGGACTCTGTCGGTGAGGGCGCGACGTCCCGGCTTGTGCGGCTGCCCACGGAGGATTCGGAGGCCTCTGCCGCGTATGGCATACTGAACTCGCACGTTCGGGGCCTATAGCTCAGTTGGCTAGAGCATCTCGCTTACACCGAGAGGGTCGGGGGTTCGAGTCCCTCTGGGCCCACCACGCAGACCACACGCTCGACCTGGTCGCCCACTCCTCCCAGAGCTTTCGACAGTCGTCAGCTCCCCGCGCCATGCCGGTGAGCCCAGCCGTGATTGAATGAGCACCATGTCCAGACAGCGAGCCGCGAATCCGTCTGATCGTCGGGCCGCGGTCGTCGCTCTGGCCGAAGCCGCACCGACCTGGGAGCCGCGCGATTGGTGGAGGCTCGAAGGCCTGGCCTGGGCCGGAACGAAACGCGTCCCCCTCGCCTTGGCGCAGGTGGCGCCTCCGACCACACTTCATGCGATGGCTCCTCCCGGTCGTCCGACCCTCCTGACCGTCCTCAACGGCATCTGGATCATCGCCGCCTTCGTCGGCGGTATCGTCCTCCACATCTTCGGTCTCGCCCTCATCGCCGGGCCCCTGCTGCGCGGCGACGGCGACGTCGTCGACCTCAGATGGGGTGGCCTCTGCTTCGCCGCGGCGGCAGCACTCGCGCTCGTCGATCTGGTGCGCAGCGCCTCCCGGCCTGACTTCGGCGAGGGGTCATCCATCGTCGCGGTGCTCTACCTCGTCCCGGCAGTCCTCGCTCTCATCGCGATCGCTGCAGCGGCTGCGACCGGGTCACCCATCCACGGATGGATCGGCATCCTCGGCGTCATCAGCGGACTCGCCATCGGCCTCATTACCTGGTTCGCCTCTGCCCGGGCACGTCGCACCGGTCACCCAACACCGCTGGAGCGCCTCGAACGAGCCGTGGCGGGCACGCCTCCGACGACCCGCGACCGCGTGCTCGCCGACATCCGCGCCGGCGTCGACGTCCTCGCCTGCCGAGAGCTCATCAGCGTCGCCGTCGCGGACCGGGCACGATCCGTCGAACCCGGCCACCTGGGACTCACCATGGCACCTCAGGTCGCGTCGCGCCCGCAGGGTTGACGCCTCCGTCACGCACCTTCTAAGTTGATCGCACCTCCCCGTGCCGACGATGGCATGGCACACGAAGAGATCAGGTGAGCGATGGCATCATCAGCATGGCCCGCATTGCGCGTCGACGACTGGACGGAGACACGCGAGTGCCTCCACCAGTGGCTGCAGATCGTCGGGAAGATCGAACTCGTCTCCACCACGCTCATCAACCACTGGTGGAACGTCACCTTCGACGTCAGCGCCCGCGGACTGCGCACCCAGATCCTCATGCACCAGAGCGAGCGCACCTTCGACGCCGAATTCGACTTCATCGACAGTGTCTTCGTCCTCCGGGCGAGCACCGGCGATACCGAGACAGTCCCTCTGACCTCGCAGTCGGTCGCCGACTTCTACCATGCGGTCATGGCCGCACTGCTCAAGCTCGGCGTGCCCTGCACGGTGTGGGCCTGGCCGAACGAACTGCCGCACGCGACTCCCTTCGCCGAGGACACCCGCCCCCGCACCTACGACCCTGAGTCCGCGCGCCTGTGGTGGCGGCAGCTGCAGCGGATCGAGAAGGTCTTCGCCTACTGGCGGGCCGGGTTCGCCGGAAAAGCCAGTCCCGTCCAGCTTTTCTGGGGCTCGATGGACCTCTCGGCGACCCGGTACTCGGGACGGACGGCACCGCCGAGCCACGCCGCACCCCCGAACTGCCCACCCTGGGTGATGGCCGAAGCCGAAGACCGGGAGAACGTCGCCGTGGGATTCTGGGCCGGCGGCAGCGACGAGGGATCGTTCTATGCCTACGCCTATCCGGCACCCGAAGGCTACTACGACGGCACCCTCACCGCCGGCGGATACGATTCGACGCTGGGGGAGTACCTCCTGCCCTACGCCGATGTCCGCACCGCCGCTGACCCCGAGGCGACGCTGCTCACCTTCCTCGACGAGGTCTACGCACGCGCCGCCGACCTCGCCCACTGGGACCGCAAGGACCTCGAGGTCGACCAGGACCGGCTCATCAGATATCTGCCCCCTGCCGATCTCTCAGCCCACGACCACGGTGCGAATCCCGCCTAGCGGACCCCGCAGCGTGCGTACAATCAACGTGTGAACGGCACCCCCTCCGACGATCATCCCCCTCCCCGCCGACTCCGACTGAGATCGGCCCGTATGCGCGTGCTCGCAGCAATGCTCGGCCCGGTCGCTGTCCTTGCGCTCTACTTCACCGTGCCCCTGGCCAGCTCCGAGATGGGCGCCGTCGGGCGAATCATCGCCACGGCCGCAGCGCTCTCAGTGCTCGGCTTCGCCCTGCTGTGGCTGCGCCGGCACGACACGAACCTTCCTCTGCTCATCCTCCTCTTCGTCCTCGTCGCCGCGATCTTCTCGGCGGTCTTCTTCGTCATCGCCATCAACCGTCCCGGTGAGTTCGACGGGATCACCACCCGCATCGACGCGCTCTACTTCACGCTGACGACGATGACGACGACCGGGTACGGCGACATCACCGCCGTCGGGCAACTCGCGCGGGTTCTCGTCTCCGCGGTCTTCGTCTTCGACCTCGTCTTCCTCGGCCTCATCGCCGCTGAGCTCTCCCGACTCATGTCCCGCCGACGCCGAGGCGGCGCTGACCCCGAAGACGCACCGTGAGGACCCGATTCGCCGGGGTGACCGGGCGGCTCGCCCTTCTCGCCCTCGTCTACGGGGGCATCGCCGGTCTCGTCGCCGCGCTCGTCTTCGCCGGCATGACCTGGTTGCAGGAGATCGTCTGGGGTGCGTCGGGGGCACTTCTCGGGGAATCCCCGCTGCAGATCGTGCTCACCATCCTCCTCGGCGGGATCCTCCTCATCGTCCTCGACCGTGCCGCCCCGACCGAAGACCTCCAGACCCTGCTCGAGCAGTCACGTGACCCGGATGCCCTGCCTCGGCGGGCGGTGGCGACGACCGCGCTCTCAGCGATCGTCGCCGTCGCCTTCGGGGGAGCGATCGGCCCCGAAGCCGGCATCATCGCCGTCGTCGCCCAGCTCTCGACGATCGTCGCGCACCTCATCGGGGAGGACGTCGAGATGCGGAAGATGATCGGGCAGGCCGGAAGTGCCGGTGCCCTCGGCGGGTTCTACGGGTCACCGCCGGGAGCTGCGGCCATCGACGGGGACGAACTCGGTCCGGGCAAGGCCCTGCAGTTCGCCGCTGCCCTCGCCGGTTTCTTCGTCTTCCTCGGGGTGACGAAACTCGTCACCGGGGGAGGCGGCGCCCAGATCACCCTGCCGCCGATCGACGCGGGCTACTCGGATCCGTGGCTGCTCGGAGTCGCCGTCGTCGCGGCGGCGGCCGGTCTGGCCTTCCGCGGACTCCACCACGGGCTCGAGCGCCTCGTCGGCCGGCTGCGTCGACCGTGGCTGATCATCGGCCTCGGCACCATCGTCTTCGGCCTGCTGGCGGCGGTCGTGCCCCTTGTCCGGTTCTCCGGGCACCACGAGCTCCACGATCTCCTGGTCCTCACCGAGACCGGAGCGTGGGCGACGCTCCTCGTCGTCGCTGTGGCGAAGATCCTCGCCGTCGCCGTGTGCCTGGCCAGCGGGTGGAGGGGCGGCGAGTTCTTCCCGCTGGTCTTCATCGGCTCCGCGATCGGCGGGGCCGTCGCCGTCGGCGTCCCCGGACTCGAGATCGGTGCCGCCATGGCCACCGGCATGGCCGCGACCGTCGCCGTCGGATGGAAGCGCCCACTCGCCGTCCTCCTCATCCTCATCCTGCTCATCGACATCCCCGTGGCACTGCCGCTCATCATCGGCGCCGGCGTCGGATTCTTCGTCAACCTCCTTGGCCGAAAGCGCCCGGTCGAGGCCGAAGCGGCCTGAAGGCGCAGACCATCCGACTGCCCTGGCAGATCCCACCGAATCGCGTCTGCCTGTTGTCATCGGCAGGATATGTTGCCATGATCACACCAGGTGCGTGGGATCCCCGCACCGCCGTGCACCACCCACGCAGGAGGACAACGCCCATGGCCACCTCAGATCTCGCCGCACAGTTCCACACCGCGCTCTCGAACGGCGACGCCGACACTCTCGCCTCCCTCGTCACCCCAGACGTCACGTTCTCCGGCCCGCTCGCCCGAGCCTCGGGAGCCGAGGACGTCGTCAAGGGCCTGACCGAGATGGGCGCGATGACGACGTCTGACGATGTCGCCGTTCAACTCGCCGACGACGACAATGCCCTCACCTGGTCGGTGCTCAAGACCACTGTCGCCCCGTCGACGCCGGCCGCCACCTGGCTGCGGTTCGAGGGCGGGAAGATCGCGGAGATCCAGACGGTCTTCAACGCCGGTCGGTGACCTCCGGCTGGCCCGCCTCGGGGGCGGAGTCGGGGATCGGTGCCGTGCCCCGCCACTTCGCGATCGCCCGCATCACCTGATAGATGACGATCGCCGAGGCGGTGCCCAGAGCGATGCCCGCGAACTCGAGTCCCGCCGGGGACCACGTGTAGTTCGCGATCGCGACGATGAGCGAGACGGCAGCGGTGTTGAGGTTGATGGGGTTGGAGAAGTCGACGCGGTTCTCCGCCCAGATGCGCACGCCGAGGAGGCCGATCATCCCGTAGAGGACCGTCGCCGCTCCGCCGAGGACGCCCGGAGGGATCGTCGCGATGATCTCGCCGAACTTCGGCAGCAGGCTGAGGATGAGGGCGATGATCGCTGCACACAGATAGGCGGCCGTCGAGTAGATCTTCGTCGCTGCCATGACGCCGATGTTCTCCGCGTACGTCGTCGTCCCCGACCCGCCGCCGGCTCCGGCGATCGTCGTCGCCAGGCCGTCGGCGAAGAGCGCGCGCCCGGTGAGTCCGTCGAGGTCGCGGCCGGTCATCGCCGCCACCGACTTCACATGCCCGATGTTCTCCGCGACGAGGACGAGGACGACGGGCAGGAAGAGCCCGAGGTAGCCGAGGTCGAAGGCCGGGGCATGGAAGGTGGGCAGCCCGACCCATGCGGCGGTCTCGACGGTCGAGAAGTCGACCTCGCCCTGGACGAGTGCGGCTCCGTACCCGATGAAGACGCCGATGAGGATCGAGAGTCTCCCGAGCATACCTCTGAAGAGGACGGAGGAGACGATGATGGCGGCGATCGTGATCACCGCGGTCAGAGGTGCCTGCTGCACCCAACCCCATGCGGCGGGGGCGAGGTTGAGCCCGATGAGGGCGACGATGGAGCCGGTGACGACCGGCGGCATCGTCACTTCGATCCACCGCACCCCGGCGAAGTGGACGACGATGCCGACGAGGGCGAGGGTGACCCCGACGGAGATGATCCCACCCTGGGCGAGCGCCATCGCCGAGGGGTCGAGCTTCTCACCCGAGGTCGCGGCGAAGCCGGTGACTGCTCCGATGGGGGCGAGGAGACCGAAGGACGAGCCGAGGTAGGACGGCATCATCCCCTTGGTGATGAGCAGGAAGAGCAGGGCGCCGATCGCGGTGAAGAACAGCGTCGTCGACGGCGGGAACCCGGTGAGCAGGGGGACGAGGAACGTCGCACCGAACATCGCGACGACGTGCTGAGCGCCGATTCCGATCGTCCTCGGCCAGGTCATCCGCTCCTCGGGGAGGACGATCTCCCCGGGCCTGATCGACTTCCCGTCGCCGTGGAGTCGCCACGGCCACCCCTTGATGCTGTCCTCAGCTCTCATCCGCAGCCTTCCCATCTCCGTGCGGCCAGCACTCTGGCCCTAGTGCAGTGTATGCGAGGCCGGGCACCGTACCGCGCCCACCGCCGAAGCGGTGTCCGGTCACGCCTCGCGGAGGGAGCGCTTGAGGATCTTCCCAGCGGAGTTCTTCGGCAGCTCGGAGACGAACGCGACCCGTTTGGGCACCTTGAACCCGGCCAACCGGTCCCGGACATGGGCGATGACGTCCGCCTCGGCGATCTCACCGGCATCGTCGCGGACGACGACGAACGCCGAGATCGCTTCGATCCACTTCTCGTCGGCGATGCCGACGACGGCCACCTCGGCGACTCCGGGCATCTCGAAGATCGCGTCCTCGACCTGTCGGCTGGCCACGAGCACCCCGCCGGTGTTGATGACGTCCTTGACCCGGTCGACGACCTCGACGAAGCCGTCCGCGTCCATCCGCACGAGGTCCCCGGAGTGGAACCATTCTCCGTCGAACGCCTCGGCGGTCGCCTCCGGCTTGTCCCAGTAGCCCGAGCACAGCTGCGGGGAACGGTAGAGGATCTCCCCGAGCTCACCGGGGGCGACGTCGTCACCGGCGGCGTCGACGACCCGCGTCTCGACGAAGAGCACGGCGCGACCGGCCGATCCCGGGTGGTCATCGTGCTCCTCAGGTCGCAGCACCGTGCACAGCGGACCGAGTTCGGATTGGCCGAAGCAGTTGTAGAAGCCGAGCTCCGGAAGGCGCTCACGCAGCTTCGTCAGAACCGGACCCGGCATGATCGATGCCCCGTAGTACGCCTTGCGCAGGCTCTCGAGGTTGCGGGTCTCCAGCTCCGGCCTGTTGGCCAGCGCCACCCACACGGTGGGGGCGGCGAAGAACGAGTTGATCTGCCGCTCCTCGAAGAGGGCGAGCAGGTCACCGGGCACGGGCGCGGGGACGATGATGTTGTGCGCGCCGACGGCGAGCAGAGGGAGGAGGAAGACGTGCATCTGCGCCGAATGGTAGAGCGGCAGGGCGTGGACGGCCCGGTCGTTGCCCGCGAAGTCGAGGCTGGTCAGGCACGAGAGGTACTCGTGGACGAGGGCGCGGTGGGTCATCACCGCGCCCTTCGGCGCTGAGGTCGTCCCCGAGGTGTAGAGGAGTTGCGCGATGTCGGCGTCGGTGACGTCGAATTCGCCCGAGGCGGCAGGGTCGATGTCGCTCGCCGAGGCGGGGCCGAGAAGCGAGGACAGGGTCCGCACCTGCCCTGCCGCACCCGAGGGCGTCGCGTTCACCGCCTCGATGAGGTCGTCGTCGGCGAAGACGATCTCGGCCCCGGAGTTGGCGAGGATGTAGTCGAGTTCGTCACCGGTGAGCTGGAAGTTCACGGGCACGTGGATGAGTCCGGCCCGTGCGCACGCGAGGAAGAGGATGAGGTAGAGATCGGAGTTCTTCCCGTACGCGGCGATCCGGTCGCCCTTCGCCGCACCGAGGGCGAGGAGCTCGCGGGCGACCGCGGTGACCGCGGCGTCGAGGTCGGCATACGACCACGCGCGGTCGGAGAACTCGACGGCGGTCTGTGTGGCGAAACGGCCGGCGCTGCGGGCGATGATGTCGGCGACGGTCGAGCACACGGGCTTCACTGGGAGCGTCGTCGGTGACGCGTGAGTGCTCATGGTGCCAATCTAGCGGCCGACGACCTCGGTGAGAAGATTCGTCGCCGAGGAGCGGGGGAGCATCGACTAGGGTGGGCGTATGAGGTATCCGACGGTGAGTGAGTGCGTGGACGTCTTCGACTCCCTGTGGCCGCCTGACCTGGCCGAGGACTGGGACACCGTGGGTCTGGCCGTCGGGGATCCCGACGCCGAGGTGCGTTCAATCCTCCTCGCCCTCGACCCGACGGATGCCGTCATCGCCGAGGCGGTCGTCCTCGGCGCCGATCTCCTCTTCACCCATCATCCGCTCATGCTCCGACCGGTGAATTCGGTGAGCGCCGGCACCCTCAAAGGCGGGGCCGTGCACACGCTCATCACCAACGGGATCGCCCAATTCAACGCCCACACGAACGCCGATGCCGCGGTCGGAGGCGTCTCCGATGTCCTCATCGAACTGACCGGAGTGAGCGATTCCGCACCCCTCGTCCCCGACCCCGCCGCACCGCAGCGCGGCATCGGACGGGTCGGCGACCTCGGGGAGGCGACGACCGTGCGCGACATCGCCCGCACACTGGCCGAGCGTCTGCCGCGGACGACGACGGGGGTGCGCATCGCGGGCGACCCGGCCGCCGCAGTCACTCGTGTCGCCGTATGCGGCGGAGCGGGCGATTCCCTCTTCGATGCCGTCCGGTCCAGCGGTGCCGACGTCTACATCACCGCTGATCTCCGTCACCATCCGGCGACGGAGGCCCTCGACACCGCCAATCGCGCCGAGGCGCGGCCGCAGCTCATCGACGTCTCCCACTGGGCCTCGGAGGCCGTGTGGCTGGCGGCGGCACGAGCAGAGCTCGAAGCGGAGTTCGAGCAGCGCGGACTCTCGGTCGCCCTCCAATCGTCTGCAGTCAACACCGATCCCTGGGTCGAACGCTACTGAAAGGGACGTGACCATGATCCTCACCGCCGCTCAGCGCACCGCACTCGACTCACTCATCGATCTCACCGCACGGTCGCGGGCTCTGCGACACGAACATGACTATCCCGTCGACGCCCCGAAGCTCCAGGAGCTCATCGACCGGCACAAGGCGCTCGGAGCGGAGCGGGACGGTGTTGCGAAGGTCATCGCCGGCCTCGAGGCCGAGACGGCCGAACTCACCGCGGCCATCGACAAGCAGACGGCGCAGATCACGAAGAAGACGGACGAACTCAACGACGGCACCGGCCTGACCAGCCGCGACCTCGTCCACCTGCAGGAGGAGATCGCCGCCCATGAGGGCCGTGTCGCCGAATTCGAGGAGACCGAGCTGGCGACGATGGAGCGTCTCGAGGCCGTGCAGGGCGAACTCGCCCGCGTCGAGGCCGACATCACCGCGGTGACCGCCGAGGGCAAAGCCACGCAGACCGGGATCAAGGAGCGCAAGGCGGCGCTGGCTGAAGAGCTCGACGAGCTCGGCAGCCAGGAGGCGCAGCTGAAATCGGATCTGCCGCCCGACCTCGTCCGGCGCTTCGAAGCCAATGTCGCTCAGGGTGGTCCGGGGGCCGCGATCATCGCCGGCCCGCACTGTCAGGCGTGCGGTCAGGAGATCAGCGGGATGACCTGGCACGAGTGGCTTGCCGAGGACGTCAACGAGGTCCACGCCTGCGAGGAGTGCGAGGCCGTCCTCCTGCGCAGGGGGTGAGCGGGCGCTGCGCTGCGAACGCCGAGGTGTGGGCTCAGTCGACGCTGTAGGGCTGGCTCAGTCGCGGAGGACGATCGTGAGCCCCGCCGGCCGTGACCTGGTGGCGGCCGCGAACTCGACCTCGTAGTGCTCGCCTGCCCGCTCGACGAGGGCGTTGATGTCCGCCGGAAGTTCGCGTTCGTCGCGGAGCAGTCGGCCGACGAATTCGCCCCGGTAGAACTTCGCCCAGTGGGAGACGACGCTGCGCTTGGCACCGGTGTCCTTGACCGCTCCGAGCGTGACGACCTGGCTGTTCGGTCCCGGCCACGCGGCGCGGTAGTCGCTCGAGCGGCAGTCGAGGACGACTTCCTCGGACCCGACGGAGAACGACTTCGCGAGGATCGGCTTCCACCACGTCGAGAGGCGACCGAGCTGCCCGAGGTCGGTTTTCATCGCCAGCCGGTACGCGGGAATCGGGTCGAGGCCATTGACCTGGCCGAAGACGGCGGAGAAGACATGGACGTCGCGCAGGCGCTCGGCCATCGACGCATCGGCCTCGGCGGCGGCGACGAGGTCGGCGGCCCCCATCGCCTCGTAGAGGACACCGGTGTAGGTGAGCAGTGCGGGAGCGCACGGCTGGAAGTCGATTGTGACGTTGCGGGCGACATCCTCGGTCAGCGAGGCCCCGACTCCGAGAGCGGTGAGTGCATCCCGACGCTTCGAGACCTTCTTCAGGGCCCCGAGGACCTGCTTGCGCTTGGGGTTGAGATCCGGGGACGACAGCGCCGTAAGGTCGAGCGGATCGCCGGTGGCCGGCGGGGTCTTGCCTTCGGACGGCGGGAGGAGGATCTTCACGCCTCCATCGTATTCGGCGGCCCGGACACGCAGCGAAGCCGTCCATGTCGGATTGGTCACGGGCGGCGGCGACTCGGTGCCGGGGCGGGCGCGCGCGGGTAGACTGACCTGTGAGGACAGGTCACCAGACGGCCGCGGCCCTATGGGCTGAGGAACGTCCGGGCTCCGCAGAGCAGGATGGTGGGTAACACCCACCCGGGGCAACCCGCGGGCAAGTGCAACAGAGAGCAGACCGCCTGTCGACCGCGTCGGCAGGTAAGGGTGAAACGGTGGTGTAAGAGACCACCAGAGTGCCGGGTGACCGGTGCTGCTGGGTAAACCCCATCCGGAGCAAGATCAGACAGACGGCGTTCGAGGCTGCTCGCCGAGCCGTCGGGTGGATCGCTTGAGGCCGGTGGTGACATCGGTCCCAGATAGATGGCCGTCAGTCGAGGAGGGTGACCGACTCGATGACAGAACCCGGCGTATCGGTGGCCTGTCCTCACTCACATCCGGGCCGCAGCGCTGAGCCGATGCCCTGTTGCCTGTGGTCAGCGCCGCAGCACCACAATGTCCTTCGCCGTCGCGACAAGGGTGCGCGCCCGTCGCACCAGCGTCTCTGCTTTTGCCTCAGACATGAGGCCGGTCCCGTACTCGATCTCGCTCTTTGCGGAAACGAGTTGTCGCAGGCACCGTTCGGCGTCGGCGGCAACGGCCCGACTCCCAAGCACGTCGCGCAGTTCTCGGGCTGCGCGAGAATGGTCCTTCGCCTTTCCTGTCGTTCCTGAAAGCGCAGTGACGAAAGCGTCTTTGGCGCAGATTCCAGCATGGACGGCGTCACCGCCGGCTACGGTGAGGCGTTCCAGAACGAGGTTGTCCTCCGCCGAGTCCAGGTACTCCTGCGCCTTTCGCAGGAACAGCCGAGCGGAATTCTGCTGTTCCGACCGCGCCATCAGCCGACCCGCGGCTCGCGATGGGGGAGGGCACCGACGAGCGGAATGCCGTCACGAAGGATATCCCTGACGACGGGTTCGCCTCGTCTGACTGCCGCGTCAAATTCCTCCGGCGTGAAGACGAGAACGTCACATGGGTTGCCCATGCCGGCGTGCACGTGCTGAGCCAGACGGCCGGATTCGTCCCAGTCACTCGAGCCGATGACGGCAAGATCGATGTCACTGTCGGCGCTCGCTGCTCCGGTGGCTGTCGATCCGAAGAGAATGACCGCGTCGACAGCAGTCGTGTCGATTTGCGCTTCGATGACCTCGGTCAGCATGCCGACAGGATCGACGAGCCTGCGGAGCGAGGGCACTGTTGCATGGTCTTCGTTGATCGAGTAGATGATCGACGGCCCCACCGTCGTCTGCTCGACGATTCCCAGCTCGACTAACGCTTTGAGCGCCTGCTGCACAGACCAGAGGCTGTGGTCACCGTCGAGAAGCGAGTGGACCCTGCGACCCGTCGGGTGGGCGCCGGTCCGTAGGAGGAGAGCGAGCACTGCGCCGCGTGCGCCGGTGATCAGTCCTCCGAAGGGCTCGTCGACATTCATGTGACTAGCATACCGATCACGTGACTGGCTGAACAGTCAGACGGGACTGCAGTGCTCAGCCGAGGCCCTTCTTCACCCGAGGCTTGCCGTCGTTGACGGCCAGTATTGCGGCACCGACGATGCCCGCGTTGTTGAACATCTTCGCCGGGCACATCACAGCCCGAGTCGTGATGAGCGGAAGGAACTCGTCGTGGCGCTTCGAGATGCCGCCGCCGACGATGATGAGATCCGGGGCGACGAGCAGCTCGACCTGCGAGTAGTACTGCTGCAGCCGCTTCGCCCACTCGTCGAACTCGAGCTCCTCACGGACCTTGACCGACTCCGCTGCCTGCGTCTCCGCGTCACGGCCATTCATCTCGATGTGGCCGAGCTCGGTGTAGGGGACGAGGCGACCCTGCGTGAACAGCGCCGTGCCGATACCGGTGCCCAACGTCGTGAGCAGCACCGTCTTCTTCCGGTACTTCCGCCCGGCACCGAAGACCATCTCGGCCAGACCCGCGGCGTCGGCGTCGTTCATGATGAAGAACTGCCTGCCCATGCGCTTGCGCAGGATCGCCTGGATGTTCGAGCCGATCCAGCTCCTGTCGAGGTTCGCCGCGTAGTGGACCTCGTCGTCGAGGACGACGCCGGGGAACCCGCACCCGAGCGGCAGCGCGTCGAGGACGCCGCGGTCGGCGACGACCTCGAGTTCGAGGGCACGCTCGACGAGGAGGTCGACCACCTCGGCGATGGCATCGGCCACGGCATCCGGGGTGCTCGGCTTCGGAGTGAGCACGCGCACGCGCTTGAACGCGAGCTGGCCGGTCTCCGTGTCGACGAGGGCGGCCTTGATCCCGGTGCCCCCGATGTCGATGCCGATTGCGAAGCGGGCGGGGGTGTCCTCAGTCATCTGCGTCCTTGGGCGTCGGGCCGCCGGCGATCGCCGAGGCGGGGTCGGGAAGGGTGAGGATGTCGGCGCCGGAGTCGGTGACGACGATGGTGTGCTCGAACTGGGCGGAGCGCTTCCGGTCCTTCGTCACGACCGTCCACGAATCGTCCCAGACGTCCCAGGCCTCGGTGCCGAGGTTGAGCATCGGTTCGATCGTGAAGATCATCCCCGGCTCCATCACCTCGGCGTGGGAGGGTGCGGCATCGTAGTGGGGGACGATGAGGCCGGAGTGGAACTCACGGCCGACGCCGTGGCCGCTGTAGTCGCGGACGACCCCGTAGCCGAAGCGCTTGGCGTATTTCTCGATGACCCGGCCGATGACGTTGATCTCCCGGCCTGGGCGCACCGCCTTGATGCCGCGCATCGTCGCCTCCCACGTCCGTTCGATGAGGAGGCGCGACTCGTCGTCGATGTCTCCGACGGCGAATGTGTAGTTCGTGTCCCCGTGCATGCCGCCGATGTAGGCGGTGATGTCGACGTTGACGATGTCGCCGTTCTCGAGCACGGTCGAGTCGGGGATGCCGTGGCAGATGACCTCGTTGACCGAGGTGCACACGGACTTCGGGAAGCCACGGTAGCCGAGCGTCGACGGGTAGGCGCCGTGGTCGGCCATGAACGCGTGGGCGACCCGGTCGATCTCATCGGTCGTCACCCCGGGGGCGATGATCTCTCCGACGGCGGCCAGGGCGTTGGCCGCGATGCCGCCGGCGACGCGGACGCGCTCGATCTCCTCGGGCGTGTACTGGTCGCCGCCGCGGCCTTCGTCGGCGTCGGCGCGCCCGACGTACTCGGGTCGGGTGATCGAAGCGGGGACCTGACGTTCGGGGGAGAGCGTTCCGGGCGTGATGAGGCGAGGATGGGCTGTCATGATGGTCACGATTCTAGAGCCCCGGCGCATCGAGAATCCACTGACGAGCACCCCACCGACGTCCCGCCTCGGCGGTGGGAAAGCTTAGACTCGGAGAAGACACAGAACCGGGAGAGCGAAAGTGGAGGTGCGATGAGCGAGCGGCCTGACCTGCCCGGCAAGGAGTTCTCCGGGCTGAGCGAGGTCGTCAGCCTCACGAGCGCCCCGCAGCAGATCGCCGACCACATCCTCTCCGGCATCGCGGTCGGCGCCCTGCCCGAGGGCACGCTGCTGCCGGGGGAGCGCGCGCTGGCCGCCGACCTCCAGGTGTCGCGATCGAGTGTTCGGGCCGCCCTTGAGCGCCTCGAGCGGCTCGGCGTCGTCGAACGCCGTCGCGGCCGTGGCGGCGGCACTTTCGTCGCGAGCGCCGCACCAGCGACCCTCGCCCCGATGGCCGAGAGGATCGAGGAGTTCCACGCCGAGCGGCGCAACCTCCTCGACGCCCGCGCCGTGTTCCAGAACAGCCTAGCCGCGACCGCGGCGCTGCGCCGCACCGACGACGAGCTCGACGAGCTGCGCGATCTCGCGGATGCCTACTCCGAACGCGCCGAGGCGTCGGCCGCCCGCACGGCCGACGCCCGGTTCCACTTCGCGATCGCCCGGGCCGGACACAACCCCGAGCTCGTGCGCATCGCCATCGACATCGACACCCGCATCAACGCCGGTTTCCGCCACGACCCGTTCTCCCACGAGCTCTTCGATCGGGCCGTCATCGACCACGCCGCGATCGTCGAGGCGATTGCCGCCGGAGACGCCGAGGCGGCGGGTCGCTTGTGCGAGGAGCATTTCCGGCAGACGACGATGCGGGAGACCCGGTAGGCGGCCGCGAGCGTCGACACTGATCGTTCGCGGTCGCGCACGAGACCGTCTGCGATTGCGCCCGCGGTTGTGCACGGCGGCGGCCCTGTAGACGTCCCCACGGGGACGTTCTCCCTCTCACCCCCTACTTCAAACGGCACGTCCTACCCCAAGCGCGGAAGCGCACCCGAACCGACGCTGCGCACCTGCACTGCCACAACCTCGGCGGGGGAATGCACAACGCACCGCCGGCGTCTGTTCATCCCGGTCTACGGGGTGGAGAAGACGCTGACGGTGCGTTGTGCGCCCAGCGGCCGGCCGAGCGACTCAGAGCCGCCCGGGCTGGAGCTCAGGCATGGGCCGGAGCCGCCGCCTCAGTTCGCGAGCGCGTGCTCGACGGAGACGGCCTGGAGGCCGAACGCCTCGGCGACGTTGTCGTTCGTCACGTGGCCGTTGTGGGTGTTGAGGCCGCGGGCGAGACCGGTGTCGTTCGACAGCGCCTTGTGCCAGCCCTGGTCGGCGAGCTTGACGGCGAACGGCAGGGTCGCGTTCGTCAGCGCCGCGGTCGCGGTGTTCGGCACGGCGCCGGGCATGTTCGCCACGCAGTAGAAGATCGACTGGTGGACGACGTAGGTCGGGTCGTCGTGGGTCGTCGGGTGCGAGCCCTCGAAGCAGCCGCCTTGGTCGATCGCGATGTCGACGAGCACGGAACCGGGCTTCATGCCGGCGACCATGTCGTCGGTGACGAGCTTGGGAGCCTTCTTGCCCGGGATGAGGACGGAGCCGATGACGAGGTCGGCCGTCGAGAGCGACTTCGTGATCTCGTACCTGTTCGACACCTTCGTTGCGATCGCACCATTGAAGGTCTCGTCGATCTGGCGCAGGCGGGGGATGTTGATGTCGATGACCTCGACGTTGGCGCCGAGGCCGAGCGCCATGCGTGCGGCGTTCGTGCCGGCGACGCCGGCGCCGATGACGACGACGTTGGCCTTGTCGGTGCCGGGCACGCCGGAGAGGAGCACACCGCGGCCGCCTTCGGCCTTGAGCAGGCTGTGCGCACCGACCTGCGTCGAGAGCCGACCGGCGATCTCCGACATCGGAGCGAGCAGGGGCAGGCCGCCGCCGTCGGGCTGGACGGTCTCGTAGGCGATGGCGGTGGTGCCGGCCTCCATGAGCGCCTTCGTCAGCGCCTCATCGGCGGCGAGGTGGAGGTAGGTGAAGAGGATGAGGTCCTTGCGGAGGAAGCCGTACTCCTGCGCGATGGGCTCCTTGACCTTGAGGACCATGTCCCCGGCGGCCCAGGTGCTCGCGGCGTCGGGAGCGATGGTCGCACCGGCTGCGGTGTATTCGTCGTCGCTGATGAATGAGCCTTCGCCGGCACCGGCCTGAACGGTGACCTCGTGACCGCGGGAGACGAGCTCATGGACGCCGGCAGCGGTGATGGCGACCCGGAACTCGTTGTTCTTGACCTCTGTGGGCACTGAAATGCGCATTGGATTCCTTCTCTCATGGCGCCCCGGCAGCGGGGCAGGTCCGGCCGCGCGAGGCAACGGCCGAGGGTACATCTCACTCTAAGCTTCTGAAGGTCTGGGAGGCAAACCTTTACATGCCCATTTCGTGCCGAGTCTTGCGGAATCGGTTGTCCACGATGCGAAAGATTACGGAATGGTTCGATCGACGGCAGCGTCGGGATGCCTCGGCGGGAGACTCCGCCTGCAGTGACACGGGCGGTCAGATGACCGCGTCCAGCTCAATGCCCACAGTCGCCGACACGGCGCCGACACCTCGGCGAACACCCCTGTCAGGAGGCCTGCGAACCGGTAAGCTGACATCGTCAGGGCACCACAGCAACGACGGAAGGCCGGCCATGGGACTGTTCAAGGATATCGACGAGGCGAACTCCAAGTGGTACTTCAACACCGCGACGGGTGAGGTCGAACAGGGTCTCGTCAGTGACTGGACCCACCGGATGGGCCCCTACACCACCGAGGCGGAGGCGCGCGACGCCCTCGAGCAGGCGAAGAAGCGCAACGAGGAGTGGAACGAAGACGACAAGAAGTGGAACGGCTGATCGATGTCGCGACAGGAAGAGTTCGTCCTCCGCACCGTCGAGGACCGTGAGGTCCGGTTCATCCGCCTCTGGTTCACCGACGTCCTCGGCGGACTGAAGTCGGTGGCGATCGTGCCCGCCGAACTCGAGGGCGCGTTCTCCGAGGGCATCGGCTTCGACGGCTCGGCGGTCGAAGGACTCTCCCGGGTCTACGAGGCCGACATGGTCCTCAAGCCCGACCCCTCGACGTTCTCCCTGCTGCCGTGGCGCGGAGAGACCGAGCCGACGGGTCGGATGTTCTGCGACATCCACGTCCCCGGGGGCGAACCGGCCAAGGCCGACCCGCGCAACGTCCTCAAGCGCACCCTCGAAGCGGCGGCGAAGAAGGGCTTCACCTTCTATGTCCACCCGGAGATCGAGTTCTACCTCTTCCGCTCCGGCAACCTCGACTCCGGCAACGGGACCCTCGGTGCGCCCGTGCCCGTCGACACCGCAGGCTACTTCGACCACGTCAACGGCGGCACCGCGAACGACTTCCGCCGCTCGGCGGTGACGATGCTCGAGGCGATGGGTCTGTCCGTCGAGTTCTCCCACCACGAGGCGGGACCAGGCCAGAACGAGATCGACCTCCGCTACGCCGACGCGCTGACGATGGCCGACAACATCATGACGTTCCGGTCGGTGATCAAGGAGGTCGCGATCGCCCAGGGCGTCTACGCCTCCTTCATGCCCAAGCCGCTCTCCGACCATCCCGGCAACGGGATGCACACCCACGTCTCCCTCTTCGAGGGGGAGAACAACGCGTTCTTCGAACCGGGGGCGACCTACCAGCTGTCGAAGACCGGGCGCCAGTTCATCGCGGGCCTCCTCCATCACGCGGCGGAGATCACCGCGGTGACGAACCAGTACGTCAACTCCTACAAGCGGCTGTGGACCGGCCACGAGGCTCCCTCGTACATCTGCTGGGGCCACCGCAACCGCTCCGCGCTTGTGCGTGTGCCCCAGTACAACTCGGGCAAGTCGTCCTCGGCTCGCGTCGAGTACCGGGGGCTGGACTCCTCGGCGAACCCGTACCTCTCCTACGCCCTCATGCTCGCCGCCGGGCTCAAGGGCATCGAAGAGGACTACGAACTGCCCGAGGAGGCCGAGGACAACGTCTGGCTGCTCTCGGACACCGAACGTCGGGCGATGGGCATCCGCGCCCTGCCTGCCAGCCTCGCCGAGGCAGTCGAGATCATGGAGGGCTCCGACCTCGTCGCCGAGACGCTCGGTGAGGAGGTCTTCGACTTCTTCCTCCGCAACAAGCGCCAGGAATGGACCGAATACCGGGCGCAGGTGACGCCGTACGAGCTCAGCAAGCACTTCTCGTCGATGTAGACCATGGCTCGGATCACCTCACGGACCCCTGCCGGCTCCACGTCGGCCACCCGCTTCCTCGGCGACATCGACGGGATCGTCGGAGCGCCGCTGGCCACGGATTCGCGGTTCGTCGACCTGCTCGAGGCGACCCCGGACCCGCACCAGGCCGCTCTCGGCCTCCTCCGCGTCCTCGAACAGTGCGAGGACGATGGACGCGCCCTCGTCGAGGCGGTAGGAGCGGGCGGGCCGGACCCCGTCGCCGAGGCGGATCTCGACCGCCCGCTGCTCGCGCGACTGCTTCGGGTGCTCGGCACCTCCGAGGCGATGGTCGATCATCTCGTCCGCCACCCCGACTCGCTGGGCATCCTGCTCAACCGTGCCCCGTATCTCATGATCTCGACCCCGCAGGCCTCGGCGAGCGCCCTGCGCGAGACGCTGCTGGAAAGCGTCGGCGCCGACCCGGATGATCCGGCCCCGGTCGCCGCTCACACCGGCAACGAGGGGATCGCTCGCCTGCGCCGGGCCTACCGGGACGTGCTTCTCGCCCTCATGGCCGACGACCTCTTCGCCGACCAACCCGAGGACATCGTCGACCTCGTCACCGCAGTCCTCTCCGACCTCGCCTCGGCCGCGATGGAGGCGGGCCTGTCCATCGCCCGGGCCGAGCTCGACCCGGACGCGGACGTCCGGATGGCCGTGATCGCGCTCGGGAAGACCGGGGCAAGGGAGCTCAACTACGTCTCCGACGTCGACGTCGTCTTCGTCCTCGCCTCCGAGTCGACCGACGCTCAGCGGCGCCTGGCCACCGAGGTGGCGCAGCGGATGCGCTCGATCCTCTCCGACCCCGGTGCCGAACCGGCGCTGTGGGAGGTCGACACCGCCCTGCGTCCCGAGGGCAAGGCCGGAGCGCTCGTGCGCACGATGTCGGAGTTCGAGCACTACTACGCCGATGTCGCGAAGAACTGGGAGTTCCAGGCTCTCCTCAAAGCGCGGCCCGTCGCCGGCGACTCCGAGGTCGGCACCGCGTTCACCGACACGCTCGGCCCTCTCGTCTGGGAGGCTGCCGGCCGGGAGGGCTTCATCGACGGGATCCGGGCGATGCGCCGTCGAGTCGTCGACCTCATCCCCGCCGCCGAAGCGCCGCGGCAGATCAAACTCGGACGCGGGGGACTGCGCGACGTCGAGTTCTCCGCGCAGCTCCTCCAGCTCGTCCACGGGCAGAGCGACGACGAGATCCGGTCCCCGAACACGCTGCTCGCCCTGTCCGCCCTCGGAGAGCACGGCTACATCGGCCAAGACGATGCCGCAGCGTTCTCCGCGGCCTACCGTTTCATGCGTGTCGTCGAACACCGTGTGCAGATCCCGCGGATGCTGCGCAACGCCCTCATCCCCGACGACGAGGCGAAGCTGCGGACTCTCGCACGCTCCGTCTTCACCTCCGGCACCCGCTCGGGGGAGCGGCTCGAGGAGACGCGCCGGGACTTCGCCAAGCAGGTCACGCGGCTGCACGAGCAGATCTTCTACCGTCCCGTCCTCGACGCCGCCGTCGGCGTCCACGGTGCCGTCGTCGACGCCCATCACCGGGGCACGAGCCTCCAGGCGGCCGCCGACCGGCTCCGCGCCTTCGGCTACCGCGACCCGCAGGGTGCGCTCGGCCACATCAAGTCGCTCACGGCGGGCATGTCGCGCACCGCCCACGTCATCCGGCAGGTCCTGCCGGCGCTGCTCGACTGGTTCTCCGACGGCGTCGATCCCGATGCCGCCCTGCTGTCGTTCCGTCGGCTCACCGACTCTCTCTCCTCCTCGGGCTGGTTCCTCAAGATGCTGCGCGACTCCGGGCTCGCCGCGAAGTCCGTCGCCGAGGTCCTCACGCTCTCCGGGTACGCGACGGAACTCCTGCTGCGCCAGCCGGCCGCCGTCGCGTGGCTCGACGACTACCAGAGTCTCCACGCCCGCGACCTCGAGGTCCTCGGCGCCGAGATCGAGGGACTGCTCTCCCGGCACGGCGGGTCAGCGGTGTCGCGGATTCGGGAGACGTACTCCCGGGAGCTGCTGCGCATCGCCCTGCGCGACGTCCTCGACGTCGGCGACCGGGCCGAGGTGCCCGGCGATCTCTCCGACCTCATGGACCTCACGGTCTCCGGTGCGCTGGCGGCCGTGCGTCTCGACCTCGACGAAGAGTCGACGCCGGACTACGAGTTCGCGGTCATCGCCATGGGGCGGTGGGGCGGCCGGGAGATCGGGTACTTCTCCGACGGGGATGCGATGTTCGTCTACCGTGCCCGCGACGAGGACCTCGACGCCGAGGCGCGGGCGAAGCTGAGCAAACACGTCAACAAGGTCGCCCTCCAGCTCACTTCGCGCCTCAAGGCGAGCGAGGGGGCCAAGGGCATCGACCTCGACGCAGATCTGCGCCCCGAGGGCAAGAACGGTCCGCTCGTGCGCACATTCGCCTCCTACCAGTCCTACTACGCGAAATGGTCGGAGCCGTGGGAGGCCCAGGCACTCCTGCGGGCCAGGCCCGTCGCCGGCGACTCAGCGCTGACAGAGGAGTTCACGGCCCTCATCGACCCTCTGCGCTACCCCGAGCAGATGACCGGGAAGGCGCTCACCCAGGTGCGCACCCTCAAAGCGCGGATGGAGGACGAGCGGCTGCCCAAGGGCGCGGACAAGCGCCGACACCTCAAGCTCGGCCGGGGGAGCCTCTCCGACGTCGAATGGACCGTCCAGCTCCTCCAGCTGCGCTTCGCCCACTCGGTTCCGGGCCTGCGGACGACGTCGACGCTGCCGGCCCTCGAAGCCGCGGCGGCCGCGGACCTCATCCCCGCAGAGGACGCCGCGGAGCTCGCCGTCGCCTGGCAGCTGGCCACGAACGTCCGTTCAGCGGTCATGCTCTTCCGCGGGCGCACCGCCGAGTCGTTGCCCGACGAGCACTCCGAGCTCGAAGCCACGGCCCGTCTCCTCGGGTATCCGGCCGGGGGCGGACGGGAGCTCGAGGACGACTACCTGCGTGCGACCCGCCACGCCCGCTCCGTCATGGAGAACCGGTTCTACGAGTTCTGAGGCCTCACCGCGGGGAGAAGTCGAGCCCGAGGAGAGCGTTCTCGATGACCTCGGGCAGGGCAGGATGGATCCAGTACTGCCCGCGGGCCACCTCGTCGGCCGGCTGGTCGAAGGCCATCGCCTGGATCACGGGTTGGATGATCATCGACGCCTCGTGGCCGACGATCTGCGCACCGAGGATGAGCCGGGTGTCCCGGTCGGCGATGATCTTGACGATCCCCGGGTCGTCGGCCATCGCCCACCCGTAGGCGACGTCGGAGTAGTTCTGGACCTTGACGGTGACGTCGTGGCCGGCGGCGCGGGCTTCGTCCTCGGTCATCCCGACCGCGGCCACCTGGGGCGAGGTGAACACCGCCGCGGGTACGGCCTTGTGGCTCGAGCGCGTCAGAGCGGTCTCCGGCGCGGCACCGGGCGCGCCGGCGGCGACGTCGACGGCGAGGTTGTCGCCGACGACGCGCGCCTCGTGGTTGGCGACGTGCTTGAGCTGGTGCTCGGAGCTGATGTCACCGAGGGCGAAGACGCCGGGAACCGGCCTCCCTCCCGCGTAGACCCGCTGGAAGTCATCGACGACGAGCCTGCCGTCGGCCGTCGTGTCGTAGCCGACCGCGGCCGCGTCGAGGCCCTCGGTGTTCGGGTGGCGGCCGATGGCGATGAGGACGATGTCGGCGTCGACCGACGCGGGGATGTCGACGTCGTCCATCCGCCCGCTGGGCTCGAGGTCGATCGTCACCGGAGCTCCCTCGCCCTCGCCGAGGCGGTAGGCAGCCGGCTGGGCACCGAGGATGACGTTGTGGTCGGCCGTGAAGATCTCTGTGAACTCCGCCGAGGCGGTGGCGTCGAAGTCCTGGAGCAGGCGGGGTCCGCGGGCGACGACGGTCACCTCGGTGCCGAAGCTCGAGAGGATATGGGCGAACTCCATCGCGACGACGCCCGAGCCGACGATCGCCAGCCGCTTCGGCTGCTCCGGCAGACGCATGATCGAGTTCGAGGTGACGATCGGGTATCCCGGGGTGTCAACCCGAGCGGGATCGAGCCCGGGGGTGTCGGGGATCGTCGGGGCGGCCCCGGCGGCGATGACGATGCGGTCGGCAGTGATCTCCTCACCGGAGTCGGTGACCACGGTCTTCTCGTCGACGAAGCGGACATGTTCGGGGATGACGGTGTTGTTCGGCTGGCGGTCGCTCATCCGGTACTCGCGCCCGCCGGCTTCGATCGCGTCGACGCGGGAGAAGATGCGCTCCTGCAGGTCCGACCAGTCGACGCCGGAGAACGAGGCATCGACATCGTAGCGCTTCGCGTGCGCGGCCTCCTCGGCGACGGTGGCCGGATAGACGAACATCTTCGTGGGGATGCAGCCGACGTTGAGGCAGGTGCCTCCGAAATGCCATTCCTCGGCGATCGCGGTCTTCAGCCCCGCGAACCGCTTGTCGAGGAACATGTTCCCCGAACCCGTGCCGATGACCAGCAGATCGTAATGCGCCATGTTCCGTCCTCGCAGGTGGTGGTGTCGATGATGGGTCCCTGCCGATCCGTGCCGAGGGCAACGCGGCAGGGGCGCCACCGGATGAACCGGTGACGCCCCCATTGTATTCCCTCCGGCGATTCTCCCGCCGCGGGTCGGGTCAGATCGAGAAGTAGAGCTCGAACTCGGTCGGGGTCGGACGCAGGCGCGCGACGTCGATCTCGTTCTCGCGCTTGATCCGGATCCAGGTCTCGATGAGGTCGGGCGTGAACACGTCACCGGCGGTGAGGAAGTCGTGATCGCGCTCGAGCTCGTCGAGCGCCTCGTCGAGGGAGGCCGGCACGAGCTTGATGTCCTTGGCCTCTTCCGGGGGCAGCTCGTAGAGGTCCTTGTCGATCGGCTCCGGCGGTTCGATGCGGTTGCGGATGCCGTCGAGTCCGGCCATGAGCTGGGCGGAGAACGCGAGGTAGGGGTTCGACGACGGGTCGGGCACGCGGAACTCGAGGCGCTTGGCCTTCGGCGAGGAGCCGGTCACCGGGATTCGGATGGCCGCCGAGCGGTTGCGCGCCGAGTAGACGAGGTTGACCGGGGCTTCATAGCCGGGGACGAGGCGGCGGTAGGAGTTGATCGTCGGGTTCGTGAAGGCGAGGACGGCGCCGGCGTGCTCGATGAGGCCGCCGATGTACCAGCGTGCGAGGTCGGAGAGACCCGCATAGCCGTTCTCGTCGTAGAACAGGGGCTCGCCGTCCTTCCACAGCGACTGGTGGCAGTGCATGCCGGAGCCGTTGTCCCCGAAGAGCGGCTTGGGCATGAACGTCACCGTCTTGCCGTACTCGTCGGCGGTGTTCTTGACGACGTACTTGAAGTCGAGGAGCTGGTCGGCTGCGTGCTGGAGGGTGTTGAACTTGTAGTTGATCTCCTGCTGCCCGGCGGTTCCGACCTCATGGTGGGCGCGCTCCATCTCGAAGCCGATGGTCTCGAGCGTCATCGACATCTGGTCGCGGATGTCGGCGAACTTGTCCTGCGGGGAGACGGGGAAGTAGCCGCCCTTGTACGGAGTCTTGTAGCCGAGGTTGCCGCCCGGCTCCTCGGCGCCGGTGTTCCAGGCCGCTTCGACGGAGTCGATCTCGTAGAAGCTGTGGCCGGGGGTGTTCTGATAGCGGATCGAGTCGAACATGTAGAACTCGGCCTCGGCACCGTAGTAGACGGTGTCGGCGATCCCGGTCGACTGGAGGTACTTCTCCGCCTTCGCCGCCACCTGGCGGGGGTCGCGCGAATAGGGCTCGTCGGTGAAGGGGTCGACGATCGAGTGGGTGACCACGAGCGTCTTCGCCTCGCGGTAGGGGTCGACGAACGCCGAGGCGACGTCGGCGAGGAGCTTCATGTCCGACTCGTGGATGCCCTGGAATCCCGTGATCGAGGACCCGTCGAAGAGGAGGCCTTCGGTGATCTCGTCCACGCCGTAGGATGCGGCGGGCAGATTGAAGTGCTGGACGACACCGGGGAGGTCGCAGAAGCGGACATCGACGAATCGCACGTCGTTCTCCGCAATGTAGTTGACGAGTTCTTCAGCAGACGAGAACACTTAGGTCTCCTAGTTAGACGAGTGGTCGGTGGTCCCTGACCACGATCCATCCTAGTTGGCCGGAGGTGAAGCCGTGATGACGGTCATGTTTCGCGGATGTTTCCTGAGGATTCTCCCACGTCGCCTTCGGTAGGCTGGCAGGGTGATCAATCGCGACGACCTCGGGTCCTGGCTGCAGGGCCCTCAGATCCACCGAGAAGAGGGCGACTGGCCCGGACGCAGGCTCGGCCTGCCGGAGACCGGTCGGCACTCAGTCGCCCCCGCCTGGCGCCGCCTGCTCGCACTCATGGTCGACTGGTTCATGTGCCTGGCCATCGCCGGCGCCATCGGTTCGACGAATCCGTTCCTCGCCCCGGCGATCTTCGCCGTCGAGAACATCCTCCTCGTCTCCACCCTCGGATACTCCGTCGGGCACCGTCTCTTCGGGATCGAGGTCCGTCGCCTCGACGGCCGTGTCCCGGGGTTCCTGCCCGCGATCATCAGGACGGCGCTCGTCGTCCTCGTCATCCCGGCGCTCATCTTCGACCGCGACAGCCGCGGCCTCCACGACCTCGCCGCACGCACGGTCATCCTCCGCCGCTGACTTCCTACTCGCTGACGCGAGGCCGGACGCACATCGGCCCCGACTCCGCATCTGCGGAGCCGGGGCCGACGAATCTGCGGGGACGGTCAGCGTCCGCGCATCGCCTTGTGGTTGGGGCGGGCCTTGTTCGGGTCGATGCCCTTGGGGATCGGCGGGCGCGTGCCCTGCGTGCCGAGCGCGGAGAGCCGGTTGCGCACCGCGAGGACCTCGGCGCGGTTGAGCTTGCGCGGCAGCTTGTGCACGGCCGAGACGACCTGCTTCATCTGCAGCTGTCCCTCCTCGTTGCCGCCCTGGAGGGTGTGGACGGGAACATTGGGGAGGATGCGCTCATGGCGCTTCTTCTCCTTGGCCAGCAGCTTCGCACTGCGGGCCTTCGGGCCCTCGCTGAGGAGCACGACCCCGGAGCGCCCGGTCGAGCGGAAGACGAGGTCGCGGCTCTTCGGGTCGATCGCGATCGGCTTGTCGTCCATGAGGTAGCCGCGGCGGGCGGTGTTGAGGACCGCGCCGAAGGCACCGGGCTGGCCCTCCATCTGTGCGAACGCCGCGGTCTCGGCGAAACGACCGAGCATGAACATCCCGAGGAGGAGGCCGACCATGAGACCGAGGATCGTCGTGAAGACGGCACCGCCGAAGACGAGTCCGGCCAGAAGGCCGACGAGGGTGCAGCCGACGATCGCAGCGGCGAGCAGCCACGGAGTGGCCTTGTTGTGCTTGGCTGCGAGCTCGTAGACCTGGCGCATCTGCGCCAAGCGGCCCGGCTTCCGGTTCGGATCCTTGGGCTTGCGGCGGAAAAGTCCCTTGCGGCGTTCTTCGCTCATTCTCTCACTTGCTCTTGACGGGCCGGCGGGTGCCCGGAATTATGCCCGGGACCACTCATTGCTCAGCAGTCAAGTCTACCTCTTCGCCGGCGCCGAACATATCCACGACGGCCTGCGCCTCCTGGCGAGCCGGGGTGTGCTTGTCGAGGTGGGCGAGGTGGGCGGGGATCTCCTCCCCGCGGTGGCGCATCGCCGTCGCCCACAGGCGACCCGCGCGGTACGAGGAGCGCACGAGCGGACCCGACATGACGCCGAGGAAGCCGATCTCCTCGGCGGCGTCGCGGAACATGACGAAGTCGGCGGGCTTGACCCACCGGGTGACCGGATGGTGCCGGGGGGAGGGTCGCAGGTACTGCGTGATCGTGATGATGTCGCAACCGGCGTCATGGAGGTCCTGTAGGGCGGAGATGATCTCGTCATTCGTCTCGCCCATGCCGAGGATGAGGTTCGACTTCGTGATCAGTCCCGCCTCCCGGGCCTGCGTGATCACCGACAGTGACCGTTCGTAGCGGAAGGCAGGGCGGATGCGCTTGAAGATCCGCGGGACGGTCTCGACGTTGTGGGCGAGAACCTCGGGGCGGGAGGAGAACACCTCGGCGAGCTGGTCGGGCTTGGCATTGAAGTCGGGGATGAGGAGTTCGACTCCGGTGCCGCGGCCGTCGACGTGGTCGAGGGCGTGGATCTGCCTGACGGTCTCCGCGTAGAGCCAGGCGCCGCCGTCGTCGAGGTCGTCACGGGCGACACCGGTGATCGTCGAGTAGCGCAGACCCATCTCACCGACCGAGGCGGCGACTCGACGGGGCTCGTCGGCGTCGAAGTCGGCAGGACGGCCGGTGTCGATCTGGCAGAAGTCGCAGCGCCTCGTACACTGCTCGCCGCCGATGAGGAACGTCGCCTCGCGATCCTCCCAGCACTCGAAGATGTTCGGGCATCCGGCTTCCTCGCACACGGTGTGGAGGTCCTGCTTGCGGACGAGGGACTTGAGCGAGGTGTACTCGGGGCCGATGTGGGCCTTCGCCTTGATCCAGGCGGGCTTCTCCTCGATGGGCACTTCCGAGTTCCGTGCCTCGACACGGAGCATACGGCGGCCTTCGGGTGCGATCGTCACAGGTGAGCTCCTAAGCGGTGATGGTCTCGTGGAGGATCTCGTCGAGCCGGGGGGCGACCTCTTCGGGGGTCACCGTGCGTCCGAGCTCGGCACTGATGGTCGTGGTGTCGGCGTCGGTGATCCCGCAGGGGATGATCGAGGCATAGGCGCCGAGGTCGTTGCTGCAGTTGAGGGCGAGGCCGTGCATGGTCACGCCCTCGTGGATGCGGATGCCGATCGCCCCGATCTTCCGGTCCCGGCGGACGCCGTCACCGAGGATCCACACGCCGGCGCGCCCCTCGACCGTCGTCGCCTCGATCCCGTACTCGCCGAGCAGGCGGATCATCGAGTCTTCGAGCTGGGCGACGAAGAGGCGGACCTCTTTGGGATCGTTGAGGCGGTAGATGAAGTAGGCGACGAGCTGGCCCGGGCCGTGCCAGGTGATCTTCCCGCCGCGGTCGACGTCGACGACCTCGGTGCCGTCGGTCGGCCGCTCATGGTCCTCGGTGCGCTTGCCCGCCGTGTAGACAGGCGGATGTTCGAGGAGGAGGATCGTCGACTCCCTCGTCCCGCCGAGCACGTCTTCGTGATACTTCTTCTGCAGGTCCCAGGTTCGCCGGTAGTCCGAGAAGGCCGGTGCGAAACCGAGAATTTCAGTGGCCAGAGGCATGCCACCACAATATGCCCGTTGATCGGGGTGTTCAATTGCGCAGAACATGACCCTCGACACCTTTCGCTCGCATCTTGCATTGACTTATCAAACGTCATCATCCATCATCGAATGACATCTAAGATCGTTTCGTTTCATCGATGGGGATGACGAACTATGACATGGCATTACGAGACCACGATCGCCGAGGTGGTCCACCGCCTCCGCGACGACACCGGTGAGTCCGTGTGGGGAGTCGAGAACCGCGGGTTCGATGCCGATCACGACGCGACGCTCGGCACGGAGTCGGTGCTCCTGCCGACGGGGGAGACCGAGGTCCTCCTCGTCGATCCCCTTCCCGGAGGCTTCGTCCTCGACGCCGTCCGCGCCGTCCACGGACTCACCGAGGCAGAGATCCATACTCTCCTGCGCGGATGCTTCGCCGAACTCGCAGCGGTCGGGGACCAGGCCTCCCGGCTCGGCCTCGACTGCTTCGCCCTCGACGCCGAGGGCCGCCCCCGTCTCATCCCCGGGGTGCGGCACCGGCTCGAGACCTCCGTCCGCCGGGCGATCGGCGAGCTCGTCTACCATGCCGCCTACGGATCCCCGTGGAGCGAGGCCCTGCTGCCGGTCGATGTCGCCCTCGCCGAGCGCAGCGCGCAGCTGCGCGCTCTGGTCGCCGATCTCCTCGACGACGATCCCGTCCCGCCATCCGGCGGGGAGGCCGGGGTGGCAGCCGCCGTCGCCGAGGTGTCTGCGCAGTTGGGCACTCTTCCCGCACCGGTGCCGCTGCCGCTCGTCCCGGCCTCCCGCGACCTCGATCCGGCGCAGGCGATCACCGCTCGGCTGCGGGCCGCTCCCGCGCGGGTCCCGACCTCGCAGGGCGGCGCTGCCGATCGGCCGGGGCCGGGCGATGTCGGCGCCCGTCCGGGGGAGCGCTCCGGTCGCCTTGGCGCCGCAGCGGCCCTGCGTGCCGCGGCCGCTTCACACGCGCGTCGATCCCGGTCGAGGCGTGGGGAGCGGACCCGCAGGTCGGGTCGGCCACCGCGACGTCCGGAATCCACCCGATCCTCGTGGTGGACCAGGCTGCGGATGAGAGGAGGTCCGGTGCGCTGGGGCATCGCCGCGTCGATCGTCGTCGCCGTCCTCGGGGGTCTGCTCGTCGCCTGGTCGACAGCGGAGACACCACCGCCCGGACCCGAGCAGGCGGCGGCGCAGCGGCCGCCTGCGGGTTCGGGGGACGGTGCGGGGGACGAGGATCCCACGGACGAGGACGTCATCGACCGCCTCGGCGACCTCTGTGCCGAACGCGCGCGGGCGCTGGGCGCCGGTGACGGGGATGCCCTCGCCGCACTCACCGTCCCCGGGTCGTCGGCGGCCGCCGCCGACGAACTCATCGACCTCTCCGCCTATGCGGGCGGGACGTACACGGTCACCGTCGAGGACGTCACCGTGGTCGAGCGCACCGACACCGGCATCCGGGTTGCGGCGCGGATGACGACGAGCGCGGAGATCGGAGGACAGGAGGAGCGGTTCGAGGCCGAGGACGTCGTCTTCACGCTCACCGAGCATGAGGGAGCCTGGAGGATCGCCGAGGTGGCGGAGGTGTGAATGCCGCAGGGGGCCGGTCCGTCGACCGGCCCCCTGCGGGCGTGGGATGAGAGCGCTGCGACTCAGAGGTCGAGATCGGCCTCGAAGTTGCCGTCCTCGAGACGAGCCTTGATCGTCTGCAGGAAGCGACCCGCATCCGCACCGTCGACCAGCTGATGGTTGTAGGTCAGCGGCAGGTAGACCATGTCGCGGATCGCGATCGACTCCTCGCCGTCGGCCGTCTTGACGACGATCGGGCGGCGCACGATCGCACCGGTGCCGATGATGCCCATCTGCGGCTGGTTGATGATCGGCGTGTCGAAGAGCGCACCCACCGAGCCGATGTTCGTCACGGTGAAGGTGCCACCGGAGAGCTCATCGGGCATGATCTTGTTGTTGCGGGTGCGGTCGGCGACGTCGTCGATGGCCTTGGCGAGACCGGCGATGCTGAGATCGCCGGCGTCCTTGACCACCGGCACGAGCAGACCGCGCGGAGTGTCCACGGCGACCGCGAGGTTCTCGTGGTCGAAGTAGGTGATCTCCTGCGTCTCGAGGTCGTACTGCGCGTTGACCTTCGGGTGCTGCTTGAGCGCCTCGACGATCGCCTTGGCGAAGAACGGCAGGTAGGTGAGCTTGACGCCGTGCTTGGACTGGAACGCGTCCTTGCTCGCCTTGCGCAGCTTGGCCACACGGGTCATGTCGACCTCGATGACCTGGGTCAGCTGTGCCGAGACCTCGAGCGACTCGCTCATGCGCTTGGCGATGGTCTGCCGGATGCGCGAGGCCTTCTCCGTGGTGCCGCGCAGCTTCGCAGCCTCCTCGGGGATCTCGAGCGTGAACGGCTTCTTCGACTCACCGGCCGGGGCCGACGCCGAGGATGCGGCCGGACGGTTCGCGGCTGCGGCGAGGACGTCCTGCTTGCGGATGCGTCCGCCGACACCGGTGCCGGTGACCGTCGAGAGGTCGACGCCCTCGTCGCGGGCGAGGCGACGCACGAGCGGGGTCACGTAGGCGGAGTTCTCACCCACGGTGTCCGCGGCAGCCGACTCGCTCTTCGCCGGGGTGGACTCAGCCTTCGAGGCGGCCTGGGCGGCCGGAGCGGACTGTGCCGCCGGCTCCTCAGCCTTCGGCGACTCCTGCTTGGGTGCCTCCTGCTTCGGCTCTTCGGCCTTGGGCTCTTCAGCCTTGGGAGCCTCTTCCTTGGGCTCCTCCTTCTTCGGCTCTTCGGCCTTCGGCGCCTCCTCCTGCTTCGGCTCGGACTCTGCCGGCTTCTCAGCCGACGCGCTCGAGGATGCGGAGGGAGTTCCGGAACCGATCCGCGCGAGCGGAGCGCCGACGTCGACGGTCTCGTCCTCCTCGGCGAGGTGCGCCTGGACGATGCCGGCCACGGGGGAGGGGACCTCGGTGTCGACCTTGTCGGTCGACACCTCAAGCAGGGGCTCGTCGACCTCGACTTCGTCGCCGACCTCCTTGAGCCAGCGGGTGACGGTCCCCTCGGTGACGGACTCGCCGAGGGCGGGCATCGTCACCTCGGTGCCCTCACCGGAATCGTCGGAGGAGGACTCCGCCTCGGCGGGTTCCGGGGACGTCTCGGAGGACTCGTCCGACGCAGAGCTCTCGTCGGTCGAGGACTCCTCCGTCGAGGACTCCTCGCCTTCGTCCGCACCGGAGGGCTCCTCGGTGGCACCGGCCGCGACGCTTGCGGGCTCCTCCTCGGGCGCGGTCTCCGAGTCACCGGAGCCGCTGCCGTCGCCGATGTAGGCGAGATCGCCGCCGACCTCGACGACGTCGTCCTCGTCGGCGAGGATCTTCTCGAGCACACCGGCGAAGGGGCTGGGGATCTCGGTGTCGACCTTATCGGTCGAGACCTCGAGCAACGGCTCGTCGACCTCGACGGTGTCGCCGACGGACTTCAGCCACCGGGTGACTGTACCTTCGGTCACCGACTCTCCGAGAGCCGGCATCTGCACGGAATTCGACATGTCTTTCGTCTCCTCGGATCTTATGAGTGGAAGTGCAGGGGTTTGCCGGCCAGGGCCAGGTGGGCCTCGCCGATGGCCTCGTTCTGCGTCGGATGCGCATGGATGAGCTGCGCGACTTCCTCAGGGAAGGCCTCCCAGTTGACGATGAGCTGAGCCTCGCCGACCTGCTCGCTGAGGCGGGCGCCGATGCCGAAGATGCCGACGACCGGTCCGTCCTTCTCACGGATGACCTTGATGAAGCCGGTGGTGTTGAGGATGACGGACTTGCCGTTGCCGCCGAGGTTGTACTCGAGGGTCTCGACGTTGTCCGCCCCGTACTTCTCCTCGGCCTGCTTGGCGGAGAGTCCGACGGAGAAGATCTCCGGCTCGCAGTAGGTCACGCGCGGGATGCCCGACTCGATGATCGGCACCGGACCCAGCCCGGCGATCTCCTCGGCGACGAAGATGCCCTGGCCGAACGCGCGGTGGGCGAGCTGGAGGCCGGGGACGATGTCGCCGACGGCGTAGATGTTGCCGACACCGGTGTGGAGGCGCTCATTGGCGAGGACGAATCCGCGGTCCATCGGGATGCCCTGCTCTTCGAAGCCGAAGCCCTCGGTCACCGGGCCGCGGCCCACGGCGACGAGGAGGTACTCGGCTTCGAGTTCGGTGCCGTCCTCGAGCGTGACCTTGACGCCGTCGGCGGTCTCCTCGACGCCCTTGAACATGACGCCGAGCTTGTAGTTGATCTTGCGCTTCTTGAACGCGCGCTCGAGGGCCTTCGAGATCGACTCGTCCTCGTTGGCCACGAGGTGGGGCAGGCCCTCGACGATCGTGACATCGGCGCCGTAGGACTTCCAGACGCTGGCGAACTCGACGCCGATGACGCCGCCGCCGAGGACGATGACCGACTTCGGCACGGTGTCGAGCTCGAGCGCCTCAGTGCTCGTGAGCACCCGGTCGGTGACGTCGAGGCCGAGCGTCTTCGACGTCGACCCGGTCGAGAGCAGGATGTTCTTGCCGGTCAGGGTGTACGTCTCATCGGCGCCCTTGACCTCGACCTGGTCCTTGCCGACGAGCTTGCCGTCACCGAGGTAGGTGTCGATGCCGCGGGCCTTGATGAGTCCCTGGAGGCCCTTGTAGTTGCGGTTGATGACGTTCGTCTTGTACTCGAGCACCTTGTCGATGTCGATGCCCTTGAACTCGGCGTCGACACCGAACGTCTCGGACTCCTTGGCCGAGTCAGCGACCTCAGCAGTGTGGAGGAGTGCCTTCGTCGGCACACATCCGCGGTGCAGACACGTTCCGCCCACCTTGTCGCGTTCGATCAGAGCGACCTTCATGTCGAGCTCTGCCGCGCGCAGAGCCGCGGCATAGCCGCCGGTTCCGCCGCCGAGGACGACTAGGTCGTAGGTCAATGAGTCACTCACGGATTACTCCTCGTAGCTGTGGTCAAGCCTGCCTCAGGCAGCTATCCCTCTTATCTTTCCACTTTTCTTCTCAGGCGCGAAAGCACACACTGTCTGTTCCGCCACAGGTGGGGAGCATCACTCCCGGCGCGACGGTGTGCAGAAGGCCCTGGTCAGTCGGCGCTGCGGGCGAGCTGCACGAGCGTGCGCACTGCGGCACCGGTGGCCGCGACCGGGGTGTAGCCGAAGGCCGAACCGGTGTTGAAGCTCGGACCGGCGATGTCGATGTGCGCCCACGCGGTGTCGTCGCCGACGAACTCACGGAGGAACGCCGCGGCGGCGAGCATGCCGCCGGGGCGGGGTCCGGAGTTCTTGAGGTCGGCCGCCGTCGAGTCGAAGCCTGCGAGCATCTCCTCGGGGATCGGCATCGGCCAGATGTCCTCTCCGGCGATCTTCGCCTGCTCGCTCACCTTCTCCCGCACCGCCTCGTCGCCCATGACACCGGAGGTCCGGTTGCCCAGCGCCACGATCTGGGCTCCGGTGAGCGTCGCGACGTCGATGAGGAGGTCGGGGTTCTCCGCATCGGCGTCGGTGAGGGCGTCGGCGAGGACGAGTCGGCCCTCGGCGTCGGTGTTCGTCACCTCGACGGTCTTGCCGCTGCGCATGGTGAGGACATCGGAGGGACGCTGCGCCGAGGACCCGGGCATGTTCTCCGCCAGCGGCAGCCACGCGGTGGCCTTGACCGGCAGACCGAGGTCGGCGATGGCGAGGACGGCTTCGACGACCGCGGCGGCACCGGCCATGTCGGACTTCATGTCCTCCATGCTCGCGGCGGGCTTGAGGGAGAGGCCGCCGGAGTCGAAGGTGATGCCCTTGCCGACGAAGCTGAGGTGGCGGCGGGCGCCCTTCGGGCTGTACTCGACCTTGACGAGGCGCGGTCCCCGCGTCGAGCCCTGCCCGACGCCGATGAGTCCGCCGTAGCCTCCTGCGGCGAGTTCCTTCTCACCGAGGACGGAGACCTTGACCTTCCGGGACTTCGCCTGGTCCTTGACCGTCTGGGCGAAGGATTCGGGGTAGAGGTCGAGCGGGGGAGTGTTGACGAGGTCGCGGGCGCGGTTGGTCGCCTCGGCGATGACGACGCCGGCGGCGTGGGCGCGGGAGAACGCCTTGCCCTTGGGGCCGAGGACGGTGACGGGACCGGGGACGGTGTCGTCGTCGCCGGTGCGGTAGGTGAGGAAGCGGTACGCGCCGAGTCCGGCGCCGACGGTCACGGCCTCGACATCCTCGGCGGAGGTGACCGGCAGGGCAAGCGCGATCGAGGATGCCCCGCTCAGGGCCCGCAGCGCCGAGCCGGCGGCGCGCCGCAGGGTCTCACGGTCGGCGGTGTCGTCATCGGACTTCGCGGGGTCGAAGGATCCGAGGCCGACGAGGAGGACGCTGCCGGCGGCCACGCCCTTGGGGGAGGGGATGCGCACGGTCGCCCCGGCCTTGCCGGTGAACTCGATCGCCTTCGCGGCGTCGTTGAGCGCGGTGGTTGCGGCCTTGGCGGAGTCGAGTCCGCGCACCTTGCCGTCGGCCACGCCGAGGACGAGCACGGCATCGTCGGCCTTGGTCGGATTCGTCGAAGAGTAACTGGAGGGGGTGGAGGCACCGGGCATGTGTTCCCTTTCTTCGTCTGCGGGCATTGCCTTCGATCCTAGTCCCATATTCCCCGCCGAGGTGGACGTGCCCGCCGATGGGATGTGCGACTGCCCTATTGTTGGGGGCGTGTATCGACTCATCTTCACTCTGATCTTCAAACCCATGGACGCCGAGCGCGCTCACCATCTCTCCTTCACCGCACTGCGCGTCCTCGATCGGATCCCCGGTCTCGGCAGGCTCCTGCGGGTCGTCTTCGCCCGGGGGACGCAGCAGCCCGCCGAGGTGCTCGGCCTCCCGTTCCCCAACCGGGTGGGCCTCGCGGCCGGCTTCGACAAGAACGGGGTCGGCGTCCGTGCGCTCTCCGCGCTCGGCTTCGGGCACATCGAGGTCGGTACGATCACCGCGCACGCACAGCCGGGCAACGAGCGCCCGCGCCTGTTCCGGCTGCTGCGCTCCCGCGCGCTGCTCAACCGGATGGGATTCAACAACGACGGGGCCCGGCAGGCCTCGTTCAACATCACCCGGCAGCGGAAGGCGCTCGCTGCGCTGCCGGCGGCGAAGCGACCGATCATCGGGATCAACATCGGCAAGACGAAGGTCGTCCCCGCCGAGGACGCGGTCGCCGACTACGTCGCCTCGACGCGGGAGCTCGCACCTCTGGCCGACTACCTCGTCATCAACGTCAGCTCCCCGAATACCCCGGGCCTGCGCGACCTCCAGTCGGTGTCCGCCCTCGAACCGATCATCACCGCGGTGCGGGAGACGGCCGCCGAAGTCGTCGCCGCCCCGCGCTCAGCACTCGGCCATGTGCCCCTGCTCGTCAAGATCGCCCCCGACCTCAGCGATGAGGACGTCGTCGACATCTGCGATCTCGCCGCACGGGCAGGCGCCGACGGGCTCATCGTCACGAACACGACGATCGACCGGAATGTCCTCACCGGGAATGACGCCGCGTTTGCGCGCAGGGAGGCCGGCGGGATCTCCGGCAGGCCGCTGGCCGCGCGCTCGCTCGAGGTGCTCCGCCTCGTCGCGGCCACCGTCGGCGATGAGCTCACGATCGTCTCGGTCGGGGGCGTCGGCGACGGACGGGACGTCTCCGCACGGCTGGCTGCGGGAGCCGACCTCGTGCAGGTCTACTCGGAGATGATCTACTCGGGTCCCTTCTGGCCCGGACGGATCATCCGCGGTCAGGGGACCCGTCTGCTCACTCGGGGTACTGGCGGCGCTTGACCTGCGGCTTGGGCATGCGCAGCGGCCGGAGCTGGACGCTGCGCATGACCGCGTAGAACGGGATGCCGCGCTCGACGGTGCCGAACTTCGCCCGCAGGCGTCCCTTGAGGATGTAGTTGAGGACGAAGCCGTCGAGGATGACGAGAGCGAGCAGACCCCACACGGCGTAGGTGAAGTACTGCTGGATCGCCACCGGCTGGGTGAAGGCGACGACGAGGATGAGGATCGCCGCCGGGATGAAGAGCTCACCGATCGAGAAGCGGGCGTCGACGTAGTCGCGGACGTACCTGCGCTGGGGCCCACGGTCGCGGCGGGTGAGGTACTTCTCCTCACCGTTCATCATCCCGATGCGGGCACGGTCGCGCTCCTTGCGCTGCTGTTCCTTCGCCCGCTGATTCGCGACCTTGCGGTCCTTCGAGACCAGGGGCTGGCGGCGCACGGCCTCCTGCTGGCTTCGCTTGGGGGTCGGGCGGCCCTTCTTCGCCTCGGCATCACGAGGTGACGCCTCCGCTGCGGTGGAGTCGTCGTCGGTCTTGGGGGAGGAGTCGTTGTCCTCGTGAGTCTTCTTGCTTCCGAACACGGAATGAATACTACCGTTGGAGCATGAGTGATTCGACTTCCGCGCCTGATGCCGCCCACCTCCACGCCCGTGTCGACGAGATCTTCGACGACGTCCTCGACCAGCTGAGCGACCTCGTCGCGATCCCCTCGGTGGCGTGGCCGAGCTTCGACCCGTCCCAGGTCACCGCCAGCGCCGAGGCGGTCGCCGGCCTCGCCCGCGACCTCGGCCTCTCCGTCGAGATCCTCACCGCGGACACCGAGGACGGCGGGCAGGGATATCCCGCGGTCGTCGCCTCGGCCCCGGCTCCCGCCGGTGCGCCCACCGTCCTCCTCTACGCCCACCACGACGTCCAGCCTCCCGGCAGGGCCGAGGCGTGGGAGACCGAGCCCTTCGTCGCGACCCGGAAGGGGGACCGGCTCTACGGCCGCGGTGCCGCCGACGACAAGGCAGGGATCATGGTCCACCTCACGGCTCTGCGGCTGCTCGCCGACCGCCTCGGCGTGGGGGTCCGGCTCTTCATCGAAGGTGAGGAGGAGGCGGGCAGCCCGAGCTTCCGGAACTTCCTCGACCGCTACCGGGACAAGCTCGCCGCCGATGTCATCGTCGTCGCCGACTCGGGGAACTGGGCGGCCGGGGTGCCCGCGCTGACGACGAGCCTGCGCGGGATGTGCGCCGTCGAGTTCGAGGTCGCCACCCTCGATCATGCGGTGCATTCGGGCATGTACGGGGGAGTGGTCCCCGATGCGATGCTCGCGATGACGAAGGTGCTCTCCAGCCTCCACGACGAGAACGGCTCCGTCGCCGTCGCCGGACTCGCCTCCACCTCGGAGACGGACATCGACTACGAGGAGTCCACGGTGCGCGAGGACTCCGGCGTGCTGCCGGGCACCGACCTCAGCGGAACGGGAACGCTGGCCTCCCGGCTGTGGGCCCAGCCCTCGATCACCGTCATCGGCCTCGACATCCCCGATGTCGACGTCTCCTCGAACACCCTGCAGCCGAGTCTGCGGGCCAAGCTCTCCATCCGCCTCGCCCCGGGCGACACACCTGAGAACGCGGTGGCGGCGGTGACGAGGCACTTGGAGGAGAACCTCCCGTTCGGGGCGAGTCTGAAGATCGGTGCGACCGAGGGAGGCAGCCCGTGGCAGGCCGACCTCAGCGACCCTGTCGTCCAGGTCGCCCGTGACGCGCTCACCGAGGCGTGGGGGCGGGAATCGGCGACGATGGGCCTGGGCGGTTCGATCCCCTTCATCGCCGACCTCCTCGAGGTGTTCCCCCAGGCCTCGATCCTCGTCACCGGCGTCGAAGACCCGGACGCGCGGGCGCACAGCGCGAACGAATCCCTCTACCTGCCCGACTTCAAGGCCGCGATCGTCGCCGAGGCGCTGCTCCTCGACGCCCTCGGGCGCAGGGACGCGGCAGGCAGCGCAACAGGCGGTGCCGAGCCCGCGGAGGCCTGAGCGGACAAACGTGACACGATGGGAATAGCCCGTGCCCGCCGCACGTTGAACGCGGTGTAGCCTTGGGCCCAAGACCACATGAGGAGTAGCAATGACAGCGACGAACGAAGCCACCGCCACGCACGAGGTCGAGCTCTCGGGCACGGCAGCGGACAAGGTCCGCAGCCTGCTGCAGCAGGAGGGACGCGATGACCTGCGTCTGCGTGTGGCCGTGCAGCCCGGCGGCTGCTCGGGGCTCATCTACCAGCTCTACTTCGATGAGCGCTTCCTCGACGGCGATGCCGTCCGCGACTTCGACGGCGTCGAGGTCATCGTCGACCGGATGAGCGTTCCCTACCTCAACGGATCGACCATCGACTTCTCCGACACCATCGAGAAGCAGGGCTTCACGATCGACAACCCCAACGCCGGCGGATCGTGCGCCTGCGGCGACTCGTTCCACTGAGTCAGCCCACGATCTGACGATCGTCTGAGCACCGCGACATGGACCTGGAGGATCTGCGCGCCGTCACTGCGACGGCGACAGGGCCCCAGGTCCTTTCCGCATATCGGGCCGGTCTCTTCCCCATGGGGATCGGTCGCGGGGGCACAGGTCGCATGGGGTGGTGGGCGCCGCGCCGCCGCGGTGTGCTCCTGCCCGGCGACCTGCGGGTGAGCAAGAGCCTGCGGAAGTCGATGCGCCGCTTCGACTACAGCGTCGACGGCGCCTTCGACGAGGTCATCCGCGCATGCGCCGACCCGTCCCGGACGGGGACGTGGATCACGCGCGAGATCATCGATCTCTACACGGGCCTCCACGAGGACGGCTGGGCCCATTCCGTCGAGGTCTGGGCCGAGGACCGCCTCGTCGGGGGCCTCTACGGGGTCGCGATCGGTTCGCTCTTCGCGGGGGAGTCGATGTTCCACCGCGAGACCGACGCCTCGAAGGCCGCGCTCGTCCACCTCGTCGGACTCCTCGACGAGGGTGCGGATACGGGTGTGACCTCGGCCGATGAGGACGAATGGCTCATCGACACACAGTGGCAGACGCCACATCTGGAAAGCCTCGGCGTGTCGGAGATCAGCGGTCTCGAGTACGCCGCGCGGCTTGATTCCGCGCTCCGGGGCAATCGCGCTCAGCCAATTCTCAACAAATGAACATCTGCATGTGAATTTCTACCGTGTGTAGCGGTAGTCTGGTAGATGACAAAGTACGAGTTCGTCCTTCGGCATGCCGAAAGGCGAAAGATGGTTGTGAAAGGCTGCACGTGGATTCTCCGAATCAGTCAGGGCCGCGACGGTCCTGGGCGAAGCGGCTCGGCATTCTGGGCGCGGTGACTCTGCCGGCGCTCCTCTCCGGATGCACGAAAGAGCAGATTGCCAACGGATTCTTCCCACTCGAATCGAAGGGTGCGACCAACCACACGGAGGCCTACACCGCCCTGTGGAACGGAGCGTGGATCGCTTCGATGATCGTCGGCCTCATCGTGTGGGGCCTCATCCTCTGGGCGATCGTGGCCTACCGCCGCCGCAAGAACGATCGCGGCCTGCCGGTGCAGATGCGCTACAGCATGCCGATCGAGATCCTGTTCACGGTGACGCCGGTCATCCTCGTGCTCGGATTCTTCTTCCAGAACGTCCAGGTGATGGCGAAGACCACCGATGACCGGACTCCCGGCGAGCAGGTCATCGAGGTTGCAGCCAAGCAGTGGGCGTGGGACTTCAACTACGTCAATCAGGACGTCTACTACGCGGGCACGCAGGTCAACCTCGACGGCACCGAGAAGCCGGGCGAGAACGCCCCGACCCTCTACCTGCCCGTCAACACGGATCTCGAGATCAAGCTCCATTCGCGTGACGTCATCCACTCCTTCTGGGTTCCCGCCTTCCTTGAGAAGCGCGACATGATCCCCGGCCACGACCAGAGCCTGTTCCTGCGTGCCGAGAAGGAAGGCGAGTACGTCGGCAAGTGCGCCGAGCTCTGCGGTGAGTACCACTCGGAGATGCTCTTCAACGTCAAGGTCGTCTCCAAGGCCGAGTTCGAGGAGTACACGCAGTCGCTCGCGGATCAGGGCAACACCGGTCAGCTCGGGCCCGAATACGATCGCAACTGGTACCCGAAAGAAGGTGCTCAAGAATGACCGCTACGACAGACAGAGCGGCTCTTGACGCTCCGGTCGTTCCCCGGAGCAAGGGCAAGATCATCGTCGACTGGATCACGTCGACGGACCACAAGACCATCGGGTACATGTACCTGATCGGCTCGTTCTTCTTCTTCTGCGTCGGCGGCGTGATGGCGCTGATCATCCGCCTCGAGCTCTTCGAGCCCGGCATGCAGATCATCGAGACGAAGGAACAGTACAACCAGCTGTTCACGATGCACGGCACGCTCATGCTGCTGATGTTCGCGACTCCGCTCTTCGCCGGCTTCGCCAACGTCATCATGCCGCTGCAGATCGGCGCCCCGGACGTCGCGTTCCCCAGGCTCAACGCCTTCGCATTCTGGCTCTACCTCTTCGGCAGCCTCATCGCGCTCTCGGGCTTCCTCACCCCGCAGGGTGCGGCCGCGTTCGGCTGGACGGCGTATGCGCCGCTGAGCAACACGACGTTCACCCCTGGTGCCGGCGGCAACCTCTGGGTCCTCGGACTCGCGCTGCAGGGCTTCGGCACGATCCTCGGCTCAGTCAACTTCATCACGACGATCATCACGATGCGTGCTCCGGGCATGACGATGTTCCGCATGCCGATCTTCAGCTGGAACGTCCTCATCACGGGCATCCTCGTCCTCATGGCCTTCCAGCCCCTGGCTGCGGCGCTGCTCGTCCTTGCCTCCGACCGCATCCTCGGCTCGCATGTCTTCAGTCCAGGAAACGGCGGACCGATCCTCTGGCAGCACCTGTTCTGGTTCTTCGGACACCCGGAGGTCTACGTCATCGCCCTGCCGTTCTTCGGCATCATCACGGAGATCATCCCGGTCTTCAGCCGCAAGCCGGTGTTCGGTTACAAGGAGCTCGTGTTCGCGACGATCTCGATCGCCGCTCTGTCCGTGACCGTGTGGGCTCACCACATGTACGTCACCGGTGTGGTGGCGCTGCCGTTCTTCGCCTTCATGACGATGCTCATCGCGATTCCGACAGGCGTGAAGTTCTTCAACTGGATCGGCACGATGTGGCGCGGCTCGATCACGTTCGAGACGCCCATGGTGTGGGCCATCGGCTTCCTCGTGACCTTCCTCTTCGGCGGTCTCACGGGAGTCATCCTCGCCAGCCCGGCCCTCGACCAGTCGGTCTCCGACTCGTACTTCGTCGTCGCCCACTTCCACTACGTCGTCTTCGGCACGGTCGTGTTCGGGATGTTCGCCGGATTCTACTTCTGGTGGCCGAAGTGGACGGGTCGGATGCTCAACGAGAAGCTCGGACACATCCACTTCTGGATCCTCTTCATCGGCTTCCACGGCACCTTCCTCGTCCAGCACTGGCTCGGTGTCGACGGCATGCCCCGCCGCTACGCCGACTACCTGCCGCAGGACGGCTTCACGTGGATGAACCAGGTCTCGACCGTCGGTTCGCTCGTCCTCGGCCTGTCGATGGTGCCGTTCTTCTGGAACGTGTGGATCACGTCGCGCAAGGCGCCGAAGGTCACCGTGGACGACCCGTGGGGCTACGGTGGGTCGCTCGAGTGGGCCACCTCGTGCCCGCCCCCGCGTCACAACTTCACCTCGCTGCCGCGGATCCGTTCGGAGCGCCCGGCATTCGACGTCAACCATCCTGAGCTTCTGGAATACGCCGGCCACGGCCACGCCGAACCTCAGCTCGCCGGAGGTACCGCCAAGTGAAAGCATCGATCAACGTCTTCATCTACTGTGGTCTGTTCTTCATGGCCATGGGAGTCGTCTACGGATTCGTGACGCACTTCAACGAGCTCGTCGGCTTCCCGGCGCTGCTGCTCGTCGGAGTCATGTCGATCATGATCGGCGTCTACCTGTGGCTGACCGACCGTCGTGTCGGCCGCCAGCCGCAGGACAACGACGTCGCGGAGATCTCCGACGCCGACGCCGACTACGGTTTCTTCAGCCCGTGGAGCTGGTGGCCGATCGTCTGTGCCGCCGCCGGTGCCGTCTCCTTCTACGGCATCGCGATGGGCTGGTGGATCTTCCCGTTCGGTGCGGTGCTCGGCGTGGTCGCCCTCGTCGGCATCTCGTACGAGCACGATCGTGGCGGGTTCGCCCACTGATCGCAGGTCACTGATCGCGCAGGCGAGGGCCCGGACTCTTCAGGAGTCCGGGCCCTCCCGCATTCACACTTGCGCCGGTGTCGGACGGGTGGCCGCGTTGCGGCGCCTCAACGCCGATCCCGCGCCGCCGCGTCACGACACGGCAACGCCGCAACGCACCCGGAGCGGCATAACCGCGCGGAAGCACCGCACAACGCCCACGCAGCGGCGTCAAGGCAGAGGTGCTCGTGACTGCGCCGGGCTCCATCCCGCACACGTATCGCTAAAACCCACCCGTAGCGCTGTAACGCCACTGAAGCGGTGAACCCTCGTCGTAGCACCGCACGACGCTCACGTAGCGGCAAATCATCCCCGTGCAACGGTAGGACATAGCGCGGAGGGTGCGGGTTGCACGCCGGAGCGCTCGGCGACTCGATAGTGGGGGCACGCAACGGACCTGCTGTCACAGTCTGTCTTTCACAGACGCGTAGAGGCGCACAGCCGAGCCGGGGGAGCGCAGCGGCGCCGGCCCAGAGGTGCTCGTGTCTGCCCGGCACAATCCCGCACACCGAGCGCTGGAAGGCACCTGCAGCGTCCTAACGCCCATGTACCGCGACGACTGTCAACGGCGCACCCGTAGCGCCGCAACGCACTTGGAGTGCCACAACGCCCCTCAAGCGGTCAACCCCCGGCGAAGCACCGCACGACGCCCATGTAGCGGCAAATCATCCCCGTGCAGACGTAGGACGTAGCGCTGAGGGTGCGGCGTGCTCGGAGAGGCGTTTCGAGCACGAGTGCAGGCCGCGCTCGACATCAAGACGAGGCGAGCAGGCCACGCCCAGCGCACACTTGGCGACCGGATCGGCATGCTCGAGGCGACACTCTCCGGCCGTCGACGCACAGTAACGGGGGACAGGCTCGCGCCCGACCGGGGCACACCCCTGCGGATACGAAAAGCAGCCACCGCACGGCGCGCCACAGACACGACAAGGGCCCAGCACATAGCGTGCTGGGCCCTCTCGGTGCCGGTCGACGATCAGCCGACCGCCGGCGCGATCAGTGGCTGAGCGACTTCGGATCCGAGCCTTCGACGGCCTCGTGGTCGTGATGCGAGGCTTCGAGCTCGGTCTTCGTCACCGGCGCGACCCGGTCTTCGAAGAAGAACTTCGACAGGCGGGCGCGGAACTTCTCGAGCGCGGTCACCTTGCCCTCAGCGTTCGGCTGCGGCGGAATGTAGTGCGGCGATTCGAACGCGGTGAGCTTCCACAGCTTGTTCGGCGGGAGCGCCTCATGGCGCTCGAGGAACTCGCCGTGGGGCAGGCGGATGATGTTCGCCGTCTCACGTCCGTGCAGCGCGACCTCACGGTCCTTGCGCTGGAGTGCGAGACACATGCGCTTCGTGACGATGTAGCCGATGATCGGTCCGAGGAAGAAGAGTGCACGGAAGATGTAGATCATGTCGTTGAGCGACATCTGGAAGAACACGGCGATGATGTCACCCGACGCCGCCGCCCACAGGTTGCAGTAGAAGATGATGCCTGCCACACCGATGGCGGTGCGTGTGGGGTTGTTGCGCGGACGGTCGAGGATGTGGTGCTCGCGGTTGTCCTTGAGCAGCCAGGCCTCGAAGAACGGGTAGACGAACATCGCCGCGAACACACCGCCGAGGACGATGACCGAGCTGTTGATGTTGAACGAGATCGGCCAGCCGGCGATGTAGAACTCGAACCAGCCCGGAACGATGCGGAGGAAGCCGTCCGCCCAGCCGATGTACCAGTCCGGCTGGGTGCCGGCGGAGACGGGGGAGGGATCGTAGGGCCCGTAGTTCCAGATCGGGTTGATCGTGAACAGTGCCGAGATCACGGAGATGACACCGAAGATGAGGAAGAAGAACCCTCCGCCCTTCGCTGCGAAGGTCGGGAGAACGGGCTCGCCGACGACGTTCTTCTCGGTGTGGCCGGCGCCCGGCCACTGCGTGTGCTTGTGGACGACGACGAACATCAGGTGGATGCCGATGAGCGCGATGAGCAGGGCGGGGACGATCATGATGTGGAGCGTGTAGAGACGCGACACGATGTCGATGCCTGGGAACTCGCCGCCGAAGACGAAGAACGAGATGTACGTTCCGACCAGCGGCAGGGACTTGAGGATGCCGTCGATGATGCGCAGGCCGTTGCCCGAGAGCAGGTCGTCGGGCAGCGAGTAGCCGGTGAAGCCGGCGGCCATGGCAAGGATGACGAGGAAGACGCCGACGACCCAGTTGAGTTCGCGGGGCTTCCGGAACGCACCGGTGAAGAACACGCGCAGCATGTGGAGGCTCAGCGCCGCCACGAAGAGCAGAGCGCCCCAGTGGTGCATCTGCCGGATGAAGAGTCCGCCGCGGATCTCGAACGAGATCTCGAGCGTGGAGTTGTAGGCCTCGGAGATCTCGACTCCGCGCAGCGGAACCCACGGACCTTCGTAGTGGAGCTCACCCATCGCAGGGTGGAAGAAGAACGTGAGGAAGGTGCCCGAGAGCACGACGATGACGAAGCTGTAGAGGGCGACCTCGCCGAGCATGAAGGACCAGTGCGAGGGGAAGATCTTGCGTCCGAACTCGCGAACGAGCTTGGAGGCCCCGACGCGGGATTCGGTGAAGTCCGCCAGCTTCCCGACAGGTGTGGTGGGCTGTGAAGTACTCATGGGTGGTTGATCTCCCAGAACGTAGGTCCGACGGGCTCAGGGAAGTCCGACTGCGCGACCAGGTAGCCTTCGCTGTCCACGGTGATGGGCAGCTGGGGCAGCGGGCGCTTCGCCGGGCCGAAGATGACCTTGCAGTGCTCGGTCACGTCGAACGTCGACTGGTGGCACGGGCAGAGCAGGTGATGGGTCTGGTGCTCGTACAGCGCCACGGGGCAGCCGACGTGCGTGCAGATCTTCGAGTACGCGACGATGCCGTCGTACGACCAGTCGGCGCGAGCAGGATCCTCTTTGAGCTCCTTGGGATCGATGCGCATGAGGAGGACAGCGGCCTTCGCCTTCTCGTCGAGCGCATGACCCTCGTTCGTGTCATCGCCGATGCCGGAGGGAAGGACATGGAAGGCCGAACCGATCGTGACGTCCTCAGCCTTGATCGGACGCTCCGAATCAGGGGAGGGGATTCCGCCCGGGTCGCGGATGAGTCGCACACCCTCGCCCCACAGGGTCTTGAACAGCGCATCGCCCGGAAGCGGACCGAGGTCGCGGAAGACGAGGATCGCCGGCAGGGGTGCGATCGCGAGAGCGGCGATGAGCGTGTTGCGCAGAAGCGGACGACGGGCGATGCCCGACTCCTCCTTGGCCTGGTGGAGGATCTCGAGCGCGATCGCCTGATCCTCTTCGCTGCCGTTGATGTCATGGCGCTCATCGATGCCCTCATGATCGCTCATGAGGTTCTTCGCCCAGAGCACCGCGCCGGCACCGAGGCTGAACATCGCCACGGCCGCACCGAGTCCCACCATCATGGTGTGGATGCGGATGCTCTCCATCGACTCTCCCAGCGGGAAGAGGAAGTACGCGACGATGAACCAGATCGTGCCGATCATCGAAGCGATGAACCACAGCGCCACCTGGCGCTCGGCGACCTTCTGGGCACGCGGGTCGGCGTCGGTCAGTCGCGGCTTGTGCTCAGGCAGGCCAGGGTTGGTGAACCCGTTCAGCTCCTCGAGCTGGCTGCCGCCGCCGGAGTGCTCTTTCGAGGTCATGAATTTCCCCGTCTAATCTCGTGATGGTAGGTGAACGACAACTGCGGACTCACTTCGCCCTCGAGGAGAGCCATACGGTGATGCCGATGACTGCGGCGAGTCCGAAGAACCAGATGAAGAGGCCCTCAGCCACTGGTCCCAGGGATCCGAGCTTGAATCCGCCGGGGGAGGGGTTCTCCGACACTTCCCGGATGTACGAGATGATGTCTCGCTTGTCCTCGGGAGTGAGGTTCGCGTCGTTGAAGATGGGCATATTCTGAGGTCCGGTCTGCATCGCCTCGTAGAGGTGCTTGGGCGAGACCTCGGACAGGTTCGGCGCGTACTTGCCGCGGGTGAGCGCACCGCCGGCGCCGACGACGTTGTGGCACATCGCGCAGTTCGTGCGGAAGAGCCCGCCGCCGGCGGCGGGGTCACCCTTCGCAGGATCGAGGTACTGCTCCTCCGGGATCGCCGGTCCCGGTCCGAGCGAGGCGACGTAGGCCGCGAGCTGCGCGGTCTGCTCGTCGTTGAACTGCGGTTCCTTGACGCGGGCCTGCGGGCCGTTCGCCTGCAGCGGCATACGACCCGTGCCGACCTGGAAGTCGACCGCTGCCGCACCGACGCCGATGAGTCCGGGTCCGGCCTTCGTGCCCTCGGCATTGAGGCCGTGGCATGTCGCGCAGTTCGCGGCGAAGAGCTTCTTGCCCTCTTCGATGTCGGAGGCGCTGGCCGTCGTTGAGGCATTCGCGCTCGAGGTCTGGGTGAAGAGTGCGTACGCTCCGCCGGTCAGCAGCAGGCCCACGAGGAGGAGCACGACGAGTGCCATCGGGTGCCTGCGGCGATCTGCTAATAGCTTCACGTGATGGTCCTTTGCTTGGAGTTTCGAGTGTCCGACCGAATGCTCGGTGCCGGCTACTGGAGGAGGTAGATGACGCCGAAGAGGCCGATCCAGACGACGTCGACGAAGTGCCAGTAGTAGGACACGCAGATCGCGAAGGTCGCCTCATGGTGCCCGAACTTCTTCGCCCCGTACGCACGTCCGATGACGAGCAGGAAGCAGATGAGTCCGATGGTCACGTGGAGACCGTGGAAGCCGGTGGTGAGGTAGAAGACGGAGCCGTACCCGTCGGTGTTGATGGCCACACCCTCGCGAACGAGCTCTGCATACTCCATGACCTGGCCCGACACGAAGACCGCGCCGAGGAGGAACGTCAGATAGAACCATTCGACCATGCCCCATTTGGCGATGTTGAACAGCGAGCCGGTCCGCCGTGGGCGGAACCTCTCGGCAGCGAACACGCCCATCTGGCAGGTGAAGGACGACGACACCAGGATGATGGTGTTGCCGAGTGCGAACGGAACGTTCAGCATCTCGGTGCGCGTCTCCCACAGACCCGGCACGACGGATCGGATGGTGAAGTACATGGCGAAGAGCGCGGCGAAGAACATCAGGTCGCTTGCGAGGAACACGATGAAGCCCACCGTGGTCACATTCGGGCGATTGACTACCGGATGTGCTGGCGCTGTCTGGGATGCAGTGGCAGTTGACACCCCACCATTATTACCCGTCTCGGGGTGAGTTTTCACCTTTTACCCAGGTTTCGGAGGAGAAATTTCTACACGGTGTAGCGAAAACCGCGGATTGGTGCCGCAATCTCGTTCCGGTGTGACGTCCACCCCGCGTGTCGAGAACGCGATAGGATGCCGCAGGTAAGCTCCGCCTCCTGTCCGGAGGCGGTGGATGTCCCCTGTTTGGAGAGCCCTCTGCGATGACGGAACAGCCGCGTACGACAGCTCCGGAGACACCTGTCTCCGGAACCGGATCGACACGGGAAGCCGGCGTCGCGGACTGGCCCGATCTCCTCATGAAGCTCATGCACGGTCAGGACCTCGACGAGGCGGAGGCCTCGTGGGCGATGGACCAGATCATGTCCGGCGAGGTCCCCGATGTGACGATGGCCGCATTCCTCGCCGCCCATCACACGAAGGGCGAGACCGTCGCCGAGATCGCCGGACTCGTCTCGGCGATGATGGACCACGCCGTACCGCTGCCGGGCCTCGAGGACTCCGTCGACATCGTCGGCACCGGCGGCGACCGGGCGAAGACGGCGAACATCTCCTCGACCGCGGCGATGATCATCGCCGCGACCGGCCAGCGGGTCGTCAAGCACGGCAACCGCGCGACCTCCTCGGCGTCGGGGTCCGCCGACGTCCTCGAGGCCCTCGGCGTCCGTTTCGACATCACCCCTGAGCAGACCGGCCAGGTCGGCGCCGAGGTGGGTCTGGCCTTCTGCTTCGCCAACGTCTTCCATCCCTCGATGCAGTTCGTCGCCGCGGTGCGCAGGCAGATCAGCGTGCCCACGGCCTTCAACATCCTCGGACCGCTGACCAACCCGGCCCGCGCCCGACACACGGCGATCGGCGTCGCCGATGCGCAGATGGCGCCGCTCGTCGTCGGCACCTTGGCCAAGCGCGGGCATCAGGCCGTCGTCTTCCGCTCCCGCGACGGTCTCGACGAACTGAGCAACACCGACGTCAACGACGTGTGGGAGGTCAGGCACGGTGAGGTCGAGCACACGACGTTCGACGCCCTCGACCTCGGGTTCGAGAGAGTGACGAAGGACGCGCTGCGCGGCGGCGGACCGCAGGAGAACGCCGCGATCATGCGCTCCGTGCTCGCCGGTGAGGCGTCGGCGGTGCGCGACATCGTCCTCATCAACTCGGCAGCGGCCCTCGTCGCCGCCGACGAGGTCGCCGCCGGTTCGTTCACCGAACGGCTCGCGGCGAAGCTGACGATCGCCGAGGCGACCGTCGATGCCGGACTCGGCGCCGCGAAGCTCGATCAGCTCGTCGAGGTCTCAACCCGCATCGCCGAGGCGAACGGCTCCTGAGGCGGTCGCGTGATGGTTCGCACCGGCGGCCGGCATCGCCCACCCGCCGCTCGAGCGCCACGCGACCGCGGTCTCGAGCCAGTGCGCGAGCATCCGCGTCTCCTCCGGCAGCGCATCGGCGCCGGAGGGGAAGGGTCCCGGCGACGGCACCCACTCCGCGGTCGATGACAACGCCGTGAACGCCTCGGCGAGTCCGGCTGTGCTCGCCCGGTGTGCCGCTGCGGCGAGTTTGCCGTGGCGGACGACGACGAGGTCGATCCCGCCCTCAGGGGCCGGAGACCATGCCTGGATCTCTGCGACAGCAGCAAGCCCGGCCACGGTCTCGGCGCGCGCTGCGGTGAACAGGGCCGCCCGCATGCCGTCACGGACCTCGGCGGCGGTCTCGTACCGCGACTCGGAGGCGAGCCGGGCCATCCGCGCTCCGCTGTGCTCGCGCAGGGTCGAGAGATCTCCGCCGAGGACGGCACGGAGACCGGAGATGAGCTCGGCGTACTCCGCCGGGTCGCTCACCCCCGCGCACGGACCCCCGCACTGGCCGACCTGGGCGCTCACACACGCACGGTGGTCGGCCGCCGTCACAGCCGTCACCTTCGCGGTGCAGCGTTTGACGGGATAGAGGGTCTCGAGGAGCTCCTTGACGGCCTGGGCGGTCCTGCGGGAGCGGAACGGGCCCAACGGCGGAGCGGGCGAGCGTTCGAGGGCGGAGACGGCCCGGGCGACGGAGAGCCGAGGGAAGGTCTCGTCGCTGAGGACGACCCACGCGTTGCGCTCCGGTTTCTTCGACCTCCGGTTGTACGGGGGCGCGAGTTCGCCGATGAGCCTGACCTCCCGGACCTCGGCCTCGAGGACGTGGGCGCACGGCAGGCACGAGACCTCCTGGGCGGCGGTGACCATCTCGGCCATCCGGCCGCGGTTCTCCGAGGCGTTGAAGTACCCGCGCACGCGCCGGGCCATATTGCCCGACTTGCCGATGTAGAGCACTCTGCGGGTGCCGTCGAGGAACATGTACACCCCGGGCTCGGCGGGCACGCCCTTGGCGAGATGGGATTTCGCCTGCCGCTTCGCCCACCCTGACTGGCGGACCGTGGCGAGCTCCTCGAGCGTCGTGATCCCGTACCCGCCGAAGCGCTCGAGGAGACGGTGGAGGACCTCGCCGGTCGCCCGCGCATCGGAGAGCGCACGGTGGTCGGGTTCGACCACCGTGCCGAAGTGCGCGGCCAGGGTCCCGAGCTTGTGGTTGCGGACCTCGTCCCGGCCGAGCACCCGCCGGGAGAGGGTGACGGTGTCGAGGACCTGCGGCTGCGGCCAGTGGTAGTCGAGGCGTTCGCACGCCGAACGGAGGAAGCCGATGTCGAACGGGGCGTTGTGGGCGACGAGGACCGCTCCGACGGCGAATTCGAGGAAGCTCGGCAGCACGGAGCGGATCGAGGGCGCGTCGTCGACCATCGCGTGGGTGATGCCGGTGAGCCGGGAGACGAACGGGGAGATGACCGAATGCTCGGGTTTGACCAGCGACTGGAACTCCCCGATGACCTCGCCGCCGCGCAGCTTGACCGCGCCGATCTCCGTGATCTCCGAGGTGCCCGAATGGGTGCCGGTCGTCTCGAGGTCGACGACGACGAAGGTGACCTCGTAGAGGGGAGTGCCGATGTCGGCGAACGAGAGCTGGGTGCGCTCGAGTCCGTGCGGGGCGCGGTCGAAGGGCGTGGCCGGTGACGACATGCCTAGAAGTGTGCCATCCGGTGCTGACGCGAACTCACACCGACGCCCCGTTGTCGCCGCCCTCGGTGCGCGAGCGGGTGGGCAGGTGGAAGAAGAGTCCGACGGCGCCTCCGATGCCGACGGCGAGTCCGACGAGGAGGAACCACGTCGGCAGGGGACGGAAGAGGACCGCCCCGACGATGAGGAGGACGACCGCGCCGAGGGTCGCTGCGACGGAGAGCATGAACGTCGGCGGCGCTGTGCGCCAGCCGATCGGGGCAGCCGGCTCCGGCTCCCAGCGTTCGGTCTCCTCGAGCCTCTCCCGGATCTCCTCGACCGGCATCTCGCTCATCGGAGCATCGGGTTCGGAGATCCGGGCCACGAGGTCGTCCCAGTGGCTGTCGCTGATGCGCGACGAGTCGCCGATCCGTTCGGATTCGGGCACGTGGTCGCGCCAGTCCTCGCGCTCGTCGTCTCCGTTCATGTCATTCATCAGCAATCCCCGGCGCGGGTCTATTCCCTTCCCCTCCCGCCGTGGCGGCCGAAACCCCTCCCGCCGAGGTGGTCCGCACGGTGGTCCCGCGGGCGGCAGTCTCGACCGCCTCGGCGATGACCTCGGCGTCGAAGTCGAGGGTGGCCACGTGGCGGGATCGGCGCAGGGCGATGATCTCGGGAGCCGCGGGCAGCCGGGAGCGGAGCACGCGGAGGCTGCGCGGACCCACGACGTTGTCCTGACCGGAGACGAGGACCGTCACGGGGGAGGTGATCTCCCAGAGATCGGTGCGCAGGCCGGTGAGCGCCGAAGCGAGCGAGGCGACCGCCGCGACCGGAGTCCGGTCCCCGGCGTACTCGTCGCGTCCCGGGTGGGCGATGTCGTTGCCGATCGCCGCGACCGTCGGCACGATCCGGGAGAGGACCGGCAGCAGCGGGGCGAGCGGAGAGTCGACGTAGAGCGCCGGGTTGACGACGACGATCGCATCAGGCGGGTTCGAAAGCGTGCCGAGGGCGAGGCTGAGCGCCCCGCCCATCGAGAGCCCGGCGACGACGACGTGCTCATGGTCGGCCTGCAGTGACCGCAGCTCCGCCTCGGCGGCGGCGAACCAGTCCGACCGCGATGTGGCGGCGAGATCCCGCCACGTCGCACCGTGGCCGGGCAGCAGGGGGACGCTGACGCTGAGGTCGTCGGCGGCCAGGGCGCGGGCGATCGGATGCCACGCCGCCGGGGAGCCGGTGATGCCGTGGAGGAAGAGGACGGCGACGTCGGCGCGAGGCGACACGAACGAGTACGCGGCCCGCGGAGCAGGCAGCGGTGCGAAGTCGATCTCCATGCTCCCAGCATCCCACGAACACAGGATTCGGGCATCGTCGGCGGCGGTCCTCGCCGTCGGAAGTTGGATATATGATGACCGGGGACGACAAAGCGTCGTGACATGGAAGGGTGCACGTGTTCTACTGGTTTCTCAAGCGGGTCCTGGCCGGACCCATCCTGCGGATCCTCTTCCGTCCGTGGGTGCGGGGGCTGGACAACCTGCCGCAGGACGGGCCGGCGATCATCGCCGGCAACCACATGCACTTCATGGACTCGATCTTCGTCCCCCTGCTTGCGCCTCGCCCAGTCGTCTACCTCGCGAAGAAGGACTACTTCACCGGTCGCGGCATCAAAGGAGCGGTGACGCGCTGGTTCTTCAAGCTCAACAATCAGCTCCCGATGGACCGCGGCGGCGGCTCCGGCTCGCAGGCCTCGCTCGAGGCCGGACTCAAGGTCCTGCGCGAAGGCAATTCGCTCGGCATCTATCCGGAGGGCACCCGGTCACCCGACGGCAAGCTCTACCGCGGCCGCACCGGCATCGCCCGCCTCGTCCTCGAATCCGGGGCCCCGGTCATCCCGGTGGCGATCATCGGCACCGACAAGATCCAGCCGGCCGGCCGCCTCATCCCGAAGTTCCGACGCGTCGGCGTCGTCTTCGGTTCGCCCATGGACTTCTCCAAGTACGAGGGGCTGCCCGTCGACCGGTTCCTCCTCCGGTCGATCACCGACGAGATCATGTACGAGATCATGCGCCTGTCCGGCCAGGAGTACGTCGACACCTACGCCTCGACCGTGAAGACGAAGCTGCTCACCTCCGCGAAGCCGAAGAAGCCCGCCGAGGAGGCCGACGAGGGCCCTGCCCCCGAACCGGCGAACTGAGCCGACGCGCGGCTCCCGATGTTCGAATACTCCCATAACGGCGACACGCGCAAATCGTTACCTTGGGGTGTTTGTCCCTCCGACTCCGGCACAATAGTTTGGAGTTGTTGAATCCCACTGTAGGTTCGCTGCGAAGAGCGGTAGAATGGCTTCATTCTCTGCCCGACCACGCGACCTCACTTCCCCCAGGGACTATAAGGAGGAGTCGGTGTGAACCGCTCAAGTCACGAAAGCGTCGAGTCGACGCCCTTGCCGTCCGCGGCACAGGGGCTCCTGTTCGACGACGACCTGCCCGTCCTCGATGAGGAGGCCGGCTACCGCGGTCCGACCGTGTGCAAGGTCGTCGGCATCACCTACCGTCGACTCGACTACTGGGCGCGCACCGACCTCGTCACCCCCTCGATCCGCAACGCCACCGGCTCGGGCAGCCAGCGCCTCTACAGCTTCCGCGACATCCTCGTCCTCAAGATCGTCAAGCGCCTCCTCGACACCGGCGTCGGGCTGCAGTCGATCCGCACCGCCGTCGACCACCTCCGCTCCCGCGGCGTCGAGGACCTCTCCCAGATCACCCTGATGTCCGATGGTGCCAGCGTCTTCGAATGCACGTCCCCCGACGAGGTCGTCGACCTCCTCCAGGGCGGGCAGGGCGTCTTCGGCATCGCCGTCGGCCGCGTGTGGAACGAGGTCGAGGGCAGCCTCTCCGAACTGCCGAGCGAACGCCTCCCCGAAGACGACTCGACTCTCTTCGCCATGGACGAGCTCGCGCAGCGCCGCGCACAGAAGCTCGGCTGAGGTCGGCTCAGACCTCATCGTCCGAACAGTCCCACAGAGTGAGGGCCCTATCCGATCGGATGGGGCCCTCACTGTTGTCTCAGATCCGGTTGTCTCAGGTCCGGCTTGCGCAGCGCCAGCTCACGACGACTGCTTCGCCGCCTTGCGCCCACGGATGTTCTCCGAGCGCAGGGCTCGCTCGAGCAGCGCATCGAACGAGGAGGCGACCTCCTCGGCGGGCTTGCCCGGCCACGAGTGGATGGGTCGGGCGGATCCCTGGGCCTGCTGCATGACTGCGCGTTCGGCCAGCGGGGGATTGAGGACGAGGGGACCGAACATCTCCCGCATCTCCTGGATCCGGTAGTCATGCTCGGTCGAGCCTGCACGGACGCGGTTGACGACGAGGCCGAGCGGCTGGATCTGCGAGGTGCCCCGCTGCCGCAGCTCGTCGGCGGCGCGCAGGGCGCGATCGGCGGCGGCGACGGAGAAGAGGCTGGGCTCGGTGACGACGGCGACGCGGCTGCTCGCCGTCCACGCGGTCCGGGTGAGCCCGTTGAGGCTCGGCGGGCAGTCGATGAGGATGAGCCGGTAGCCCTTGGCGATCCGACTGAGCGCGTCCTCGAGCCGACGCAGGTAGCGTTCGGACAGTGAGGGACGGTCGAACTCGGCGGCCCGGGGCGAGCCGGAGATGACGTCGAGGTGGCCCTTCGTCTCGCCGACCCAGCCGGAGGGGATGATCGCCTCGGAGAGGATCTTCTGCGACTTCGGGGCCGCGAGGACATCGGCGATGTCGACCTTCGTCGAGGTCGGCACATCGAGGCCCGTCGACGAATCGGCCTGCGGATCCATGTCGACGACGAGCGTCGGGATGCCGCGGTTGTAGGCCGCCGAAGCGAGACCGAGGGTCACCGACGTCTTGCCGACGCCGCCTTTGAGACTGCTGATACTGAGGACAAGCACCCTCCTACGGTAACGTATCCGGTCCTGCGCGGCAGGCCCGACCACGCCGAGGACCGGGCGCCGTGCGAAACCAGGACCCCCTGCATTCAGTGGCACAGGTCACTGAGTAGAGTGGTCTCTCGACAGCCCGTCGACGCATCGCCCTGCGGCGATCGATACAGAAGCGAGAAACACAGATGTTCTCTAAAGTCCTTGTGGCCAATCGCGGAGAGATCGCGGTGCGCGCGTTCCGCGCGGCCTACGAGCTCGGTGCCTCCACCGTCGCTGTGTTCCCCTACGAAGACCGCAACTCCGAGCATCGGATGAAGGCCGACGAGGCCTACATGATCGGCGAGGAGGGCCACCCCGTGCGCGCCTACCTCAGCGTCGAGGAGATCATCCGCGTGGCCAAGGAGTCCGGCGCCGACGCCGTCTACCCCGGATACGGCTTCCTCTCCGAGAACCCCGACCTCGCCCGCGCGTGCGCTGAGAACGGCATCACGTTCATCGGTCCCAAGGCCGATGTCCTCGAACTCGCCGGCAACAAGGTGCAGGCGCTCTCGGCGGCCCGCAGCGCCGGCATCCCCGTGCTCGACTCGACTCGTCCCTCCGCCGACGTCGCCCAGCTGCTCGCCGACGCGGAGTCGATGGAGTACCCGCTCTTCGTCAAGGCCGTCGCCGGCGGCGGCGGACGCGGCATGCGCCGGGTCTCGGAGGCCTCCCAGCTCGAGGACGCGCTCAAGGCCGCGATGCGCGAAGCCGAAGGCGCCTTCGGCGATCCCACGGTCTTCATCGAGCAGGCCGTCCAGCGCCCCCGCCACATCGAGGTGCAGGTGCTCGCGGACAACGACTCGAACGCCATTCACCTCTTCGAACGCGACTGCTCCCTCCAGCGGCGCCACCAGAAGGTCATCGAGATCGCCCCGGCACCCAACCTCGATCCCGAGATCGCCGCCGCCCTCCACTCCGATGCCCTCAAGTTCGCCCGGGCGCTGGGCTACCAGAACGCCGGCACCGTCGAATTCCTCCTCGAGACCGAGGGACCTCGGGCGGGCAAGCACGTCTTCATCGAGATGAACCCGCGCATCCAGGTCGAGCACACGGTGACCGAGGAGATCACCGATGTCGACCTCGTCGCCTCGCAGATGCGCATTGCTGCGGGGGAGAGCCTCGAGGATCTCGGCCTGCGCCAGGAGGACCTGCGGATCAAGGGCGCGGCCCTGCAGTGCCGCATCACCACCGAGGATCCCGCGAACTCGTTCCGGCCCGACACGGGCACGATCACCGCCTACCGCTCTGCCGGCGGCGCGGGCGTTCGCCTCGACGGCGGCACCGTCCATGCCGGAGCCTCGGTGAGTGCGCACTTCGATTCGATGCTCGTCAAGCTCACGTGCCGCGGACGCACCTTCGCCCAGGCCGTGTCCCGCGCCCGGCGCGCGCTCGCTGAGTTCCGCATCCGCGGCGTGTCATCGAACATCGGCTTCCTCCAGGCCGTCCTCGAGGACGATGCCTTCATCCAGGGCGACATCGCGACATCCTTCATCGAGGAGCGTCCGCAGCTTCTCGACGCCCGGGTGAGCGCCGACCGCGGCTCGAAGGTCCTCGACTACCTCGCCGACGTCACCGTCAACCGCCCGCACGGCGAAGCGAAGGTCCATCTCCGTCCCGCGGAGAAGCTGCCGGAGGTCGACCTCGCCCAGGCCCCGCCGGCCGGCAGCCGTGATCGTCTCCTCGAGCTCGGCCCCGAGGGCTTCGCCCGTGCCCTGCGGCAGCAGACGCCGCTGGCCGTGACCGACACGACCTTCCGCGACGCCCACCAGTCGCTGCTCGCCACCCGCGTGCGCACCCGGGATCTCCTCGCCGTGGCCGGGCACGTCGCCCGGATGACGCCCGAGCTGCTGAGCATCGAGGCGTGGGGCGGGGCGACCTACGATGTCGCGCTGCGCTTCCTCGGCGAGGATCCCTGGGAGCGCCTGGCCCAGCTGCGGGAGGCGATCCCGAACATCGCCCTGCAGATGCTCCTGCGCGGACGCAACACGGTCGGCTACACCCCGTACCCGACGAAGGTCACCGATGCCTTCGTCGACGAGGCGGCGCGGACCGGCATCGACGTCTTCCGCATCTTCGACGCCCTCAATGACATCGAGCAGATGCGTCCGGCCATCGAAGCCGTCCGGGCCACCGACACGACGATCGCCGAGGTGGCCCTGTGCTACACCTCGGACATCCTCGATCCGCGGGAGGAGCTCTACACCCTCGACTACTACCTCCGGCTGGCCGAGGAGATCGTCGGCGCCGGTGCTCATGTGCTCGCCGTCAAGGACATGGCCGGACTGCTCCGCCCCGCCGCGGCTGCGAAGCTCGTGACCGCCCTGCGGGAGAACTTCGACCTGCCCGTCCACGTCCACACCCACGACACCGCCGGCGGTCAGCTCGCGACCCTCTTCGCCGCCGCGGATGCCGGAGCCGACGCCGTTGACGCGGCCTCGGCGGCCATGGCGGGGACAACGAGCCAGCCGAGCCTCTCCGCCCTCGTCGCCGCGTTCGAGCACACCGAGCGCGACACCGGCATCAGCCTGGCCGCGGTCCAGGACCTCGAACCGTACTGGGAGTCCGTGCGCAAGGTCTACGCGCCCTTCGAGTCCGGCCTGCCCGGGCCGACGGGTCGCGTCTACCGCCATGAGATCCCCGGCGGGCAGCTCTCCAATCTCCGCCAGCAGGCCGTGGCCCTCGGCCTGGGGGAGCGCTTCGAGGAGATCGAGCGGATGTACGAGGCCGCCGACGACATCCTCGGCCACCTCGTCAAGGTCACCCCGTCGTCGAAGGTCGTCGGCGACCTTGCCCTCCACCTCGTCGGTGCCGGCGTCGACCCCGAGGAGTTCGCCGCGCACCCGGAGAAGTTCGACATCCCCGACTCCGTCATCGGCTTCCTCTCCGGCGACCTCGGTGATCCTCCCGGCGGATGGCCGGAGCCGTTCCGTTCGAAGGCGCTCAAGGGCCGCACTCACAAGCCCGTCGTCGAGGACCTCGCCGAGGCGGATGCGGCGGCTCTCGAGACCCCGGGACCGGAGCGTCAGGCCAAGCTCAACGAGCTGCTCTTCCCCGGACCGACGAAGGAGTTCGACCGGATGCGCGCGAGCTACGGTGACCTGTCCGTCGTCGAGACCTCTGAGTACCTCTACGGTCTCACCTCCGGCGATGAGCACACGGTCGAGCTCTCCAAGGGCAAGAACCTCCTCATCGGCCTGCGCGCGATCGGGGAGACCGACGAGCGCGGCATGCGCTCGGTGATGTTCACCCTCAACGGACAGCTGCGTCCCCTCGAGGTCCGCGACCGCTCCGTCGAGACCGACGTCAAGACCGCAGAGAAGGCCGACCCGACCCAGTCCGGTCATGTGGCGAGCCCCTTCGCCGGGGTCGTCACCCTCCAGGTCGACGTCGGCGACACCGTCGAGACCGGTGACGTCATCGCGACGATCGAGGCGATGAAGATGGAGGCCTCGATCACCGCGCCCTCCTCGGGCTCGATCTCCCGGGTCGCCATCGACTCGGTCTCCCAGCTCGAAGGCGGCGATCTCGTGGCGGTCATCGGTGGCTGAGCGCGAGATCCGCCTGTGGGGCGATCCGGTGCTGCGCACCGTCTGCGCTCCCGTCACGGTCTTCGACGACTCCGTGGCAGCACTGGCCGCCGACCTCGTCGACTCCTCGCTGCCCGAGGGCAGGGCGGCGGTCGCGGCACCGCAGATCGGAGTCGGGCTGCGCGCCTTCGGCTACGATGTCGACGGCCGCACCGGATACATCATCAACCCGGAGATCGTCGAGGTCGGAGGTGAGCTGCGCGACATCGAGGAGGGCTGCCTGTCCGTGCCCGGGCTCTTCTTCCCGACACCGAGGTGGGAGTTCGCCCGCGCCCGCGGCGTCGATGCGCAGAACAACCCGGTCGAGATCTCCGGCACCGAGGTGTTCGCGCAGATGATCCAGCACGAGGTCGCCCACCTCGACGGCCAGGTCTACATCCAGACACTGCCGGGGGAGAGGCGGCGTGAGGCGATGAAGGCGATCCGCTCCGCCTCGTGGTTCCTCGCCTCATGACCGCACCGACGGACACAGACAACGAAGGGAAGACACCTATGGTCATCGCACGCACCGCTGTCGTCGGCAGCGGACTGATGGGAGCCGGCATCGCCGAGGTGCTCGCGAAGTCCGGCTGCGACGTCATCGTCTCCGAGGTCGACACCGCGGCCGTCGACGCCGGACGCGCCCGGATCGAGAAGTCCCTGGCCAAGGCCGTCGAGCGCGGAAAGCTCACCGCCGGCGACTCGGAGGCGGCACTGGCCCGGCTGCGCTTCACCACGGACATCGCCGACCTCGCCGACCGCCAGCTCGTCATCGAAGCGGCGAGTGAGAACGAGGAGGTCAAGCGCTCGATCTTCGCCGGTCTCGATGCCGTCGTCACCGATGAGCACGCGATCCTCGCCTCGAACACCTCGTCGATGCCGATCATCCGCTTCGCCCAGGCGACGTCCCGACCCGAACGGGTCCTCGGGATCCACTTCTTCAACCCCGCACCGGTCCAGCCCCTCGTCGAGATCGTCTCCTCCGTGCTCACCGCCGAGGAGGTGAGGGAGACAGCGACCGCGTTCGTCTCCGAGGTCCTCGGCAAGGCCCCGGTCCAGGCCTCGGACCGACCCGGGTTCATCGTCAACGCCCTCCTCATTCCGTACCTGTGTTCGGCGATCAGGATGCTCGAGTCCGGCTACGCGACGAAGGAGGACATCGACGCGGGCATGGTCAAGGGCTGCGCCCACCCGATGGGCCCGATCGCCTTGGCCGACCTCGTCGGCCTCGACACGTGCCTCTTCGCCGCCGAGAGCATCTTCTCCGAGACCGGTGATCCGGCGGCCAAGCCGCCCGTCCTCCTCTCCCGGATGGTCGATGCGGGACTGCTCGGGGTGAAGTCGGGACGCGGATTCTACGAATACTGATCCGGGACCCCTGAGGTCTGAGGAATACGCGAAGGGGCACCCGGTCGGACCGGGTGCCCCTTCGCGTGGTCGGACCGCGGCTCAGCCGGCGAGGAGCTTCTCGTAGCTGGCGAGCTTGACGCAGGCGACGAGTCCCTCGGCGGCGAGTTCGACATCGCCCAGGCTCGGCATCGTCGGGGCGATGCGGATGACGTTCCCGCCGGGGTCGATCCCGTACGGGTGGGTCGCACCGGCGGGGGTGAGCTTGACCCCGGCCTCGGCGGCGAGCTTGACGATGCGCTCCGCCGTGCCCTCGAGTGTGGTCAGGGTGATGAAGTACCCGCCGTCGGGCTTCGTCCATGTCGCCAGCTCCGTGCCGCCGAGACCGGTCTCGAGGGCGTCGAGGACGGCGTCGAACTTCGGGGCGATGATCTCGGCGTGCTTGCGCATGTGGTCGACGACTCCCTCGGCGTCGCCGAAGAAGCGGAGGTGGCGCAGCTGGTTGACCTTGTCCGGACCGATCGCGATCTTCCCGAGGTTGGCGATGAACCACCTCATCGTCTCCGGCCCGGCCCCGAAGAACGACACCCCGGATCCGGCGTGCGTGATCTTCGATGTCGACGCGAAGATCCAGGGGCGCTCCGGGTGCCCCGCCTCGGCGCAGAGGGAGAGGATGTCGAGGTTCTCGGGATGGTCCTCCCGGAGGTGGTGGAGACCGTAGGCGTTGTCCCAGAGCAGGGTGAAGTCGGGGGCGGCCGCCGGCATCGCCGCCAGCTGCGCGGCACGCTCCGGGGTGATCGTGATGCCGGTCGGGTTGGAGTACATCGGCACGAGCCACATCCCTTTGACGGTCTCGTCCTCGGCGAGGCGCTGAGCTTCGGCGACGATGGGCCCCTCATCGTCCATCGGGATGGAGAGGAGCTCGAAGCCGAGGGATTCGGCGAGCGTGAAGTGACGGTCGTAGCCGGGGACCGGGCAGATGAGCCTGTGCGGTCCCGCACCCCATGGGTCGCCGGAGACGGCGGTGCCGTGGAGGAGGGCGAAGGTGAGCGCCTGGCCCATGAGGGTGAGCGAGGCGTTGCCGCCGGCGAGCAGCTGCTCGGTGGGGACCTTGAGCAGCGGAGAGAAGAGCTCCCGGAGTTCGACGATGCCCTCGATCCCCCCGTAGTTGCGCGCATCGACCCCGCCCGGTGTGCGCACGTCGTCGCCGCTGACCGCGGTGAGGAGGCCGTCTGCGAGGTCGAGCTGCTCGCTTCCGGGCTTGCCGCGGGTGATGTCGAGGCTGAGCCCGCGGGAGGCGAACTCCTCGTAGGCGCGCGAGGCTGCCTCGAGTGCGGACTCGAGGTCGGGGGTAGAGGTCATCGATGCTCCTTCTCGCCGAGGTGTCGGCGCTGGTTCTCGCCGGTCCTCCCATCCTAATCACACGGTGCGACGGGGACCGCTAGAGTTGGATGCCGAGACTCGGCGCCCAGCCCGGAGACGGCGCCGGAACCGGGGGAGAGGAGAGAGCGATGGTCAGGCCCCGCGCCCGCGCCGCTCACGGCACCCGTTTCGGTGCCGAGGCGCACCGCTACGACGCGGTGCGACCCGACTATCCCGCGGACGCCCTCTCCCTCCTCGGACGGGAATGGACGGGCCTCGACGTGTGCGACCTCGGCGCGGGGACGGGGATCCTCAGCCGGCAGCTTCTCGACCGCGGGGCTGCCGTCGTCGCCGTCGACCCCGACGAGGCGGCCCTGCTCCGCAATCCCGCGTCCGGCCGCACAGGCACCGCCGAGGACACGGGTCTGCCGACAGCCTCGTGTGACGTCGTCACCGTCGCCCAGGCCTGGCACTGGTTCGACGAGGCGGCCGCGGCGATCGAGATCGGCCGGATCCTCCGCCCCGGAGGCAGGCTGCTCATCCTCATCAACCAGCTCGACGTCCGCGTCGACTGGGTGCTGCGGCTGAGCCGGATCATGCATGCCGGCGACGTCTACCGCCCCGCCTACGTCCCCGCACCCGACGGCTTCTCCCTCGTCGACCGTGCGGTCATCGACTTCGCCACCCCGCTCGACATCGACGGGATCGTCGACCTCGCCCGCACCCGCTCCTATTGGCTGCGGTCGGATGCGGCGACCCGGGCGCGGGTCGAGTCCAATCTGCGCGGCTACCTCACCGAGGAGCACCCGATCGACGGTGCCGTCGACCTGCCGTACATGTGCCTGGCCTACGTGCTTGAACCGGTGCGGTCCTGACCGGCGGGGCCGCACCTCGTGCGACCCCGCCGGACGGGTGAGGGATTGAGACCCCTCAGAGCCGCTGCTCGTCGTCGGTCTCGATGACCTCGGTGGACTCGACGACCTCGGTCTGCTTCGGCGCCTGGTGCTGGACGCTGATCTTGCGCGGCCGCGCCTCCTCGGCGACGGGGATCGTCAGCGTGAGCACTCCGTCCTCGTAGTCGGCGCGGATGCGGTCGAGGGCGACACGGTTGCCGAGCGTGAGCTGACGGGCGTACGTGCCCGTCGTCCTCTCCCGGGTCAGCCACTTGACGTCCTTGTCGCCCACCGGCGAGGTGCGCTGAGCGCGCACGGTCAGCGTCCGGTCCTCGACGTCGACGTCGATGCTCGACGGTTCGACGCCGGGCATGTCGATCGCGGCGATGAAGACCTCACCGTCACGGTAGAGGTCCATCGGCAGGGTCGTCGCGTTCGGGTTCCGGGTCACCTCGGTGAAGAAGCGGTCGAGGTCGCGGATGGGATCGAATCGGGTGGCCATGGGCATCCTTTCTGCAGGGGTCCTTTACATTGAGTCAATCACACTCAACTTTGAAATCGTCGCGTGCTCATGGAACTCTCAACGAATATGAGCCTGTCTCCGATCCTACTCGCGCTCGTCCCGGTCGTCGTCCTCATCGCCGGCGGCCGGGCGCTGCGTGCCGTGCCGATGTTCGGCGCCGCCGAGTTCTGGTCCGGGGCCGAGAGGCTCGCGTACTACTGCCTCCTCCCCGTCCTCCTCTTCGCCTCCGTCGCCGAGGTGGACGTCTCCCACGTCCCGCTCCTGCCGCTGACGGCGGCGCTCGTCATCCCCACCGTCCTCGTCTCCCTCGCCCTCGTCGTACTCAGGTCCGTGGTCGCGCAGGATCTCCCGTCCTTCACCTCGGTCCTCCAGGGCGGGATCCGGTTCAACACGTACGTCGGCCTGTCGATTTCTGCGAGCCTCTTCGGGTCCGAGGGGGCGGCCCTGGCCGCGATCGTCGCTGCCATCCTCGTGCCCACGGTCAACATCGTCTCGAGCCTCGGGTTCGCTCTGCTGCGGACCGGCCCGCGGACGGCTCTCGGGATGCTGCGCGTCGTCGCGACGAACCCCCTCGTCCTCGGGTGCGCAGCCGGGGGAGTGTGGAACCTCGTCGGGGTGCCGGTGCCCGACCTTGCCTCTGCGGTCCTCGACCCGCTCGCCGCAGCGGCCCTGCCGATCGGGCTGCTGTGCGTCGGCGCGGGGCTGCGCCGATTCTCGCTGCGCGACCACGCAGGAGCGCTCATCACCTCGACCGTGGCCAAGCTCGTCGTCCTTCCGGGCCTCAGCCTCGCCGCCCTCGTCGTCACCGATGCGCCCCCGGTCGCCGCGGCGGTGGGGCTGATCTTCCAGGCGATCGCGACCGCGAGCTCCGGCTATGTCATGTCCCGTCAGCTCGGCGGCAACTCCGAGCTCATGGCCGCGCTCATCGCCGTGCAGACGGTCCTCATGCTCCTCACCCTGCCCCCGGTCCTCCTCCTCGCCCAGGTCGTCCTCGGGGCATGAGAAGACGGCCGGCCCCCGGGAAGGGGACCGGCCGTCGTCTCAGTGGAAGGAGGCGGTGCTCACTCGCTCTCGGCGGTGATGTCGGGGTGACGCGAGCCGAGGGCGTTGTCGATCGAGAGCAGACCCGAGCCGCTGTCGCCGACGATCTCGAGGCGGCCGATGATCTCGCTGATGCTCGCCTCCTCCTCGACCTGCTCGTCGATGAACCAGTTGAGCAGCGGCAGGACGTCGAGGTCGCCTTCGGACTGCGCGGTCCGGTAGATGTTGCGGATCGACTCGGAGACCTTCTCCTCGTGCGCGAGAGCGGCCTTGAAGAAGTCGAGCGGACGCGAACCCGAGACCTTCGGGGCGGCGATGTCGCCGATCTGCGGGGCGAAGCCGCGATCGACGCAGTGCTGGATGAACTTCGCCGCGTGGACCTGCTCCTCCTCCGACTGTGCGCGCATCCACCGGGTCATGCCCGGCAGGTCCTGATCGTCGAGCTGGATCGACATCTGCAGGTAGACCATCGAGGCCTCGAGCTCGAGCGTGACCTGCTCGCCGAGGACCTTCTGCATTGCGGGGCTCATGTGCATGTGCATCTCCTAAAGGCTGTGGCCGGCGGCGGTCTGCCGCCCGCGTCCAGACTATCGTGACACCATTTCTGGAACCGTTCCAGTGTGGAAAGGCTCGGCAAACAGTGCTGAGGCAAGCCGAACCTTCGAGGTCAGGACAGGTCCTGCGGGCCTGCGGCGGGGATCTCAGGGTGGCGGGCGCTCACTCGGGTGGCCTGCTCGAACGCGTGGGCGATGGACAGGAGGCGGACGTCGTCGCCGGGCTGGGCGACGAACTGGACCCCGACGGGCAGGCCCGAGTCGGAGAAGCCGGCGGGAACCGAGATCGCCGGGCAGCCGGTCGCGGAGATCAGACACAGCGCCCGCATCCAGTCGAGATAGGACTCCATCGCCACGCCGTCGATCTCCGTGGGGTACTCGAGGCCCGTGTCGAAGGGCAGGACCTGGCAGGTCGTGAGGACGAGGACGTCGTGATCGGCGAAGAACCCCTCGACCTCGGCGCTGAGCCGGGCGCGCGCGGTCTCGGCCGAGGCGACCTCGGCGCCGGTGAGGCGCAGACCCTGCTCGATGTTCCACACGACGGAGTCCTTCATCCGGTCCCGCTCCGTCTCGAGGAGGGAGCCCCAGAAGCCGACGAAGTCGAGGGCGCGGCGGACGGTGAAGACCTCGTCGGCGTCGCTGAGGTCGGGGATCGTGTCCGCTACCCGGGCGCCGAGTCCTGAGAGGACCGCAGCGGTGCCGGAGACGATCTCCCGCACCTCAGGATCGAGGGGGAGGAGGCCTCCGAGGTCGGGGCTGAAGCCGATCCGCACCCCGGTGAGCTGCGGGTCCGCCTCGGCGCCGAGGCGGAACTCGGGGAGGTCGAAGACGGACCCGGGGTCGGGCAGGGAGGCCGGTGCACCCGGTTCGGGTCCGGAGGCGACGCTCATGAGGAGGGCGACGTCGGAGACGGTGCGGGCCATGAACCCGCTCTGGGCCAGCCACGCGAAGGGATTGCCCGGACGGGTGTGGGGGATCCGTCCGTTCGAGGGGCGGAAGCCGACGACGTTGTTGAAGGAGCCGGGCGAGCGCAGGGATCCGCCCATGTCGGATCCATCCCCGGAGGCCTGGATGCCCGCGGCCAGGGCGGCCCCGACCCCACCCGAGGAGCCCGAGGCCGATTTCGTGAGGTCGTAGGGGTTGCGTGTGGTGCCGAAGACGGGGTTGAAGGTGTGGGAGCCTGCGGCGAACTCGGGCACGTTCGTCTTCCCCGAGGTGATCACCCCGGCCCGGCGGAGGCGGGCGATGATGAGCGAGTCGGCCTCGGGTACCCGATCGGCCATGATCGGCGAACCCCACGTCGTGCGCATGCCCGCCGTGTCGTGGGTGTCCTTATGGGTCATCGGCACCCCGTGGAGGACGCCGACCTCCTCTCCGGCTGCGAGCGCTTCGTCGGCGGCAGTGGCCTCGGCCATGGCGCGGTCGTCGTCGCGGGTGACGACGGCGTTGATCGCCGGGTTGACCTCGTCGATGCGGCGCAGCTGAACGGTCAGGGCCTCCCTGGCTGAAATCTCCTTCGCAGCGATCCTCGCCGCGAGCTCACGGGTGCTCAGCCACCTCAGGTCGTCCATGCCGCTCACTTCCCGACCCGGCTGAGCACGGCGGTCAGGGCCGCCCGCAGGCCGGTCTCGAGCGTCGTCGGCACGTCGTCGGGGGCGAAGTGCGGGGAGTGGTTGCCGGCCGGGGGTTCGTCGCCGTCGAGGTCGGCGGGGGAGTACCCGCCGAAGAACCAGTAGACGAGGGGGACCCCGATCGCGTCGGCGAAGGCCCCGACGTCCTCGCTGCCGGTGACTGCCGGGACGACATGGATGTGGGCGGAACCGAGTTCGGCCTCGGTCGCGGAGACGAAGGCCGCGGTCGCGTCGGGATCGTTGAAGCAGCGGGGGAAGGAGTGCATCTCCTCAATGATCGGTTCCGGTGCCCCCGATGCCTGCGCCTCGGCGGCGATGATCCGGCGCACCCGGTCGAGGACGGTGTCACGGACATCCTCGTCGAAGGTGCGGATGTTCAGGGTGAACTCCGCGGTCTCGGGGATGATGTTCTCCTTGAGCCCGCCGTGGAAGGTTCCGACGGTGACGACGGCTGCGTCCCGGCCCGAGATCTCGCGGGAGACGACGGTCTGCAGGCGGGTGATCATGAAGGCTCCGAGGACGATCGGGTCGATCGCGTTCTCCGGCTGTGAGCCGTGGGCCTGCCGGCCGCGGACGGTGACGCGCAGGGAATCGGACATCGCCATCGCCGTGCCCGAGGAGACGTAGATGTCGCCGGCACGCCCCGGCCACACGTGCTGGCCGTAGACGACCTCGGGGGTGGCGACGGTCTCCCAGAGACCGTCCTCGAGCATCGCCTTCGCACCCGCCGCGGTCTCCTCACCGGGTTGGAAGAGGAGGACGACGGTGCCCGACCAGGCCTCCCGGTGGGCGGTGAGCACACGGGCGAGGTGGAGGCCGACGGTGATGTGCGTGTCATGCCCGCACCCGTGCATGACCGGGGTCCGCGTGCCGTCGGGGAGAACGCCTTCGGCGGTGGAGGAGTAGGGCAGGCCCGTGTCCTCGGCGATGGGCAGCCCGTCGGTGTCGGCACGGTAGGCGACGACGGGTCCCTCGCCGTTCTCGATGACTGCGACGACCCCGGTGCCGCCGAAGGCCTGCGGTACGAGGCCGAGGGCCTCGAGCTCGTCGGCGATCGCCTTCGCGGTCTCGATCTCCTGCATCGAGAGCTCCGGGGAGCGGTGGAAGTCCTCGTAGTCGGCGACCGCCTCGGCGAGGGTGTCGGTGATCGCGGTGGCGATCTCGGTGTTCAGCGACATGGTGTCCTTGTCTCTCGCAGGGTCAGGGTCTCATGGGTCACGGTCTCAGTTGATGCCGGTCGGATCGTCACCCGGGTCGCGGACGTCGGTGACCGCCTTGTTCCTCGTGAACCACGTGATGATGATCGTCACGAGGACCACGATAGCGACGTCCCCGGGGGCGAGGACGGGGACGATCGGAATGAGGACGAGGATGACGAGGGCGGCGACGGTGAGCGCGATGATCGTCGCCTTGACCTGCCGGAGCGAGACGATGAGCTGGATGGTCACCCCGCCGAGGATCGCCGGGAGGATGTAGAGCTGGGCGATGAGCGTGATGCCCTCGGGGATGATCGTCACCAGCCAGGTGCCGAGGACGCCGACGAAGAGGACCATGGAGAAGACGTGGATGAGGGCGGCACCGCAGATCGCCATCGTCGCCGCATACTCGCCTCGTCGGGTCCCCGGCTTCGCCCCGATCGTGTCCTGAGCGACGATCGCCGAGGGGAGGAGCTTGTTGGCGATGTTGCCGATCATGAACGCCTGGTACATCCCGGCCGGGCCGAGGATCGGGTAGTAGGTGAGCGGTTCGACGATGTAGAAGACGCCGTAGACGGCGAAGACGGCGAGGAATGCCGTGAGGATGTCGCCGACGGTGATGTCGGCCTGCGCGACGAAGAGGAGATAGAACGGCACCGAGGTGGCGATGAGGAACCCGGCGAAGAGCGTGATCGAGCCCCACTTCGTCGTCGTCCTCTCGAACGCCTCGTGGGAAGGTGTGGTGATGGAAGGCGGCATGGTCGGGCTCCTCTGTGCGGGTCGATCAGCTCGGGGCGACGCCGAGACCGGCGTAGTGGGCGAAGTAGGCGGCGACGAGTCCGGCGAGCACGGCGATCCCCAGCGCCCACTCCTTGAGCCAGGACTGGCGCAGGGTGCGGGCGAGGAGGAGGCAGACGGCCATGACGGCGGCGGACGCGGCGATCGCGATGATGTGGGTCGGCGACTTGGGGATCTCTCGGAAGGTCAGGGCCGCGAAGGCGGCCAGCAGTGCGGCCCCGGGGATGATCGACATGAGCGCGGGATTGACCTTCTCGAGCCTGTGGGAGCTGCGGCGGAAGATCGGGGTGAGGATGAGCGTGGCGAGCATCCACCCCGCCCCCGAGAGGCTCATCGCCATGAGCGCGACGATGAAGACGCCGCGGGTGAACGTCGCATCGCCGAGATTCGCCCCCATCGTGCCCGCCGCGATCGAGGCGGAGGCGACCTCGGTGGCGGCCGAGCCGATGAGGCCGACGCGGACGATGACCGGGGGAGTGCCGAAGAGCGGCAGGAGGGCGATCGCGACGAGGACGACGGCCAGCGACGGCCCGATCGCCGCGACGCCTCCGGCCCGGAAGGCCCGCGTCACCTCGGCCTGGGTCATCCCCGCCGACTCCGCGTTCCTGCGCACTGCGGACATGTAGATGAGCGACTGGACCACGACGACGCCCATGACCGCGAGTGCGAGGATCCAGAGCAGAGGGGCGTTCGCCAGGGGCAGGTAGTCGGCAGTGCCGCTCGCCGTCACCATCGTCGGACTCCTCACGCCGTCGTGAATGCCTTGTCAGAGCAACATAACCCGAATCCGGCAGGTCTCACAGTGTTCTCTCAGGATTTCCCACCTGATGAGAACCCGTGTCACCCGGTCGTGCCCGTGGGAGAATCGGGCTATGCCCGATCCCGTCATCGACGCCCAGCTCGATTGTGCCGAGCGGTGCTGGGTCACGGCCCTCGGTCGTTTCGGCGCCGAGGCGGTCGACCGTCCCAGCGGGTGCGCGGGGTGGACGAACCGGGACCTCGTCAACCACCTCGTCGGCGGGGGACTGCGCTACGCGATGCTCCTGCGGCAGGAGGATCCGGCAGCGGTCGAGGCGACGAGAGCCGAGGACCACCTCGGCGAGGATCCGCTCGCCGCGTTCTGGGAACGCGAACGGGATTTCCGGGCGAGTGCGGGGGAGTGCGACCTCGACCGCGATGTCGCCCACCGGATCGGACCGATCTCCGGCCATCAGCTCGTGCGGATGCGGATCCTCGAACTCACGCTTCACGCCGCCGACCTCTCGACGGGAACGGGTCATGCCTGGCCGGTCGAGGAGTCGCTGGCCGAGTGGATCGAGTCCCAGCTCGGCGACCTCATCGTCTCGCTCGGCGCGACCGGCGGGTACGCTCCGCCTCGGAAGGCAAGCGCGTCCGTCACCGCTGCCGAGCGCGTGCTCCTGCTCTCCGGACGCACCCCCTGATCACGACGACCGGGCATTATCACCGCGGACGAGGACCTTGTCCCGTTCAGGATCGGCGAAGATCAGCGTGAGCAGCGCGCTGAGCGCGGCGGCGACGCCGAGGACCTGGAACGCGGTCGCGTAGCCGTCGCCGGGGCTCGCGGCGGCGTCGACGATGAGTCCGGTGACGTACGGGCCGATGAGACCGCCGATGGCCATGAGCGCGAGGAAGATGCCGAGGGTGCCCGCGGTCTGTTCGGGCGGGCAGATCTCGGAGACCGCGGCGTTGGAGAGCGGGAGGACGACGACCCCGACACCGTAGCCGATCGAGACGATCGCGACGGCCGCGGCCGGGTTCTCGATCGAGGGGAGGAGAAAGAGGATCCCGCCACCGACGATGACGAGCAGGGACGGTCCGACGATGCGGACGAACCGGGAGGACCACCCGCGGGCGAGGAGGAAGTCGGAGAGGAGGGTGCCGCCGATGAGGCTGATGAGGCCGACGACCGAGGGGATCGCGAGCATCGATCCGGCCTCGAGGCGACTGAAGCCGAGCCCGACCTCGAAGTAGGACGGCAGCCAGGTGAGGACGACCGTGACGAGGGCGTAGATGCTCGCGACGAGCGGCACCCCGGTGAGGAAGGTGCGAGTGAGCAGGATCCGCGACCACGGCACCCTGGGCTCGTCGGCACCGGTGTCCGGGCGCGCCTTCTTCGTCGGACCGCTCGCCTTCGCGGGGCCGGTCGCCTTCGCGGGGATGTAGGGGCCGACCTCCCAGAGACGCAGCCAGAAGACGCACCAGACGATGCCGATGACCGCCATGGTGATGAGCGCGCTGCGCCACCCGTAGGCCACCGAGAGGTAGGCGAGCAGGGGAGCGAGGACGATCTTCGCGACCGAGGCGGCGCTGGCGAGCAGGGCACCCGGGAAGCCGCGGCGCTCGGTGGGGTGCCACGAATATGCGGCGGTGTGGATGAGCGCAGAGCTCGGTCCTTCGGCGATTCCGAGGAGCATGCGGGAGACGACGAGCACGGCGAAGGTCGGCGAGACGACGAGGGGGAGCATGGCCGCGGCCCAGACGAGGGCGAGGACGAGGAGGACGGTGCGCAGCGACATCCAGCGGTTGAGCGCCCCGGCGAAGAACCCGCCGATCGTGAAGGCGAAGAAGAAGAGGCTGCCGACGAGTCCGATCTGCGCCGCGCTGATGCCGAGTTCGTCCTTGAGGGCCTGGGCGATGATGCCGAACGCGGCTTTGTCGCCGTAGTTGACGACGTAGAGGACGACGAGCAGGGCGGTGAGCGACCACGCCTTCCGGCGGGACTCGGATCCCGGATGTGTCGTCGTGGCAGGGGGAGTGGGCTGGAGGACCATGAGCTTCCTTGCGTCGTGGAGTCATCCGACCAGCAGTGTGGCCGCGATCACACTCACTTTACTGATCGCACGTTCGAACAGTCAACGGATCCTGTGGGAAATGAGACCGGAATCGGGGGACTGAGGCAGTCGTCGATCTCAGTACACGCGTAGTCATTCGTGGTCAGGGAGCCGCATCGTACACAGGTGCGCTGATACTCGAGGACGCAGGGGCGAGTGGCATGCAGTGCCATATTCTTGCGGGATGCGCGGACCGAGGGCGTCCATGAACCGCTGATGGCAGATGAATTCTGGACGACGCGTGAACCACAGAGGGCACGTGCACTGCAGACGGCGATGGACGTTCAGCGGCGCAGGTCGGCGACTCATTGCCGAGGCTAGCCGAGGTGGCGACTGACTGGCGCGTCAGCAGCTGATCTGCTGACGCGAGCTGCCGAGCCAGAGAACGAATTGCCGATGCGAGTCTGCCGACTCGAGGGGAGCCGGCCCAATCAGTGTAGTTAACATAATGTATATTATCGGCGCATTGTACAAGGTTGCGCGATACCGCGACAATGCCCGTCACTTCCGCGAGGACGACTGTGGCCGTGGACGGTGCGGCACCGCCCACGGCCACAGGGAGTTCTCTGCAGGTCGAGTTCACCGCAGTTGGCGATCTCGTCAGCGCGAACCGCTCAGTTCGTCACGCTGTATCCGCCGAGTCCGACTTCGCCGGAGTCGCCGCCGTCGTCGGATCCGCCATCACCGTCGTCCGCAGCGCCGTTCTCCTTCGTCAGACCGGCCTTCTCACCGCAGGTCGGCCACGCGCCAGGACCCTGTTCGGCCAGCGTCTTCTGTGCGACGCTGATCTGCTCCTGCTTGCTCGCTTCGTGCGGCATTCCCTCACCGCCGAATGCCTTCCACGTCTGCAGGGAGAACTGCAGGCCGCCGTAGTAGCCGTTGCCGGTGTTGATGCTCCAGTCTCCGCCGGATTCGCATTCGGCGACGCGGTCCCAGACTCCTTCGGACTCGGCGGCCTGTGCCGGTGCGCCCATGCCGACGAGTCCGGCTGCGGCGATCGCTCCGACGCCGGCCAGCAGTGCCGTTCTGCGCAGGTCAGTCGTGGCGAGTTTCACGATGTCATCTCCCGAGGTCGATTGCATTCGGTCCATCGGTCCGGCCGTTACCGAACCGTTATACAACCTAACGAAGATGTACGTTCATGTCCGCCGAGTGCGCGTGGGAATCGGCTCAGAGCTCGGTCACCGTGCCCTGAATGGTCGTGCTCCCCCGTCGACCGATCACTTGTTGAGATCGATGACGTGCCCGGTGAGGCCCGTGTCGTTGGCGTTCGACGAGTTCTCGTCCGCACCGTCGTCGGTGTCGGCACCCTCGCTGTCCGGGGTCTCAGTCAGGGATTCGTCCTCGGTCGTCGAGTCGTCGTCCTTGGGGTCTTCGGGCTGCGGGTCATCGGCCGGTTCCTCAGCCTTGGGCTCCTCAGCCTTGGGCTCGTCCTGCTTCGGCTCGTCGTTCGTCGAGTCCTCGTCCGTCTTCGGTTCGTCCGCCTTCGGCTCTTCGGTCGGCTCGTCGTTCTTCGGTTCCTCAGTCGGTTCGTCCGCCTTGGACTCGTCCTTGGGCTCCTCAGCCTTCGGTTCGTCCTTCTTGGGTTCGTCGGCCCGGCCGTCGTCGGCGGCGCCGTTCTCCTTCGTCAGACCGGCCTTCTTCCCGCACGTCGGCCACGCTCCGGGGCCCTGGACGGCGAGGGTCTTCTGCGCGATGCGGATCTGCTCCTCGCGGCTGGCCTCGTGCGGCATCCCCTCACCACCGAATGCTTTCCACGTCCGCAGGGAGAACTGCAGCCCGCCGTAGTAGCCGTTGCCGGTGTTGATGCTCCAGTCACCGCTCGATTCGCATGCGGCGACGCGATCCCAGACGCTCTTCGCCTCGTCAGCCTGCGAGGGCGCTCCCACGCCGAGGAGTCCGGCTGCGGCCAGTGCGGCGGCACCGACGAGCGCGGCGGTTCGGTGCAGATGAGTCGTGAGGAGTTTCACAGTGGTCGTCTCCGTTGTGAGGTGGACAGGGAAGAAGCCTCGGATGTCACCGAACCCCTGCTCACGGTAATCGACTCCCCCGACCGTGTCCATATCGGGCGTTCAGACGACGGCGCCCTCCCGCACGTATTCGCCGAGGTGGCGTGCCGTGAGCGTCGACCCGTCCGCGATGAGCTCGGCCGGGGTCCCCGCGAAGACGATGCGTCCGCCGTCGTAACCGGCACCGGGACCGAGGTCGATGAGGTGGTCCGCGTGCGCCATGACCGCCTGATGGTGCTCGATGACGATGACCGTGCGTCCGGAGTCGACGAGTCCGTCGAGGAGGCCGAGGAGGTTCTCGACGTCGGCCAGGTGCAGGCCCGTCGTCGGTTCGTCGAGGACGATGACCGAGGCGGCCTCGGCGGCCTTCGCCGACAGGTGGGTGGCGAGTTTGAGCCGCTGCCGCTCACCGCCGGAGAGCGTCGTCAGCGGCTGACCGAGTCTGAGGTAGCCGAGCCCCACATCGACGAGGGTGCGGGCGACCCGCGCCGCCGCGGGCACCTTCGACTCCCCCGCGGAGAAGAAGTCGACCGCCTCGGCTGCGGGCATGTCGAGGACCTCGCGGATGCTGCGGCCCCCGAACGTGTACTCGAGCACGGCGGCCTGGAAGCCCTTGCCCTCGCAGACATCGCACGGTGCGGACATCCCTGCCATGACCCCGAGGTCCGAGTAGATGATCCCCGTGCCGTTGCACACCGGGCACGCGCCTTCGGAGTTCGCGCTGAAGAGCGCGGGCTTGACGCCATTGGCCTTCGCGAAGGCCTTCCGGATCGGGTCGAGCATGCCCGTGTACGTCGCGGGATTCGACCGCCTCGACCCCTTGATCGGGGCCTGGTCGATGACGACGATGCCCTCGCGCCCGACGAGGGAGTCGTGGATGAGCGTGCTCTTGCCCGACCCGGCGACACCGGTGACGACGGTGAGGACGCCGAGTGGGATGTCGACGTCGATGTCGCGGAGGTTGTTGCCGTTCGCTCCCCTGATCTCGAGCGCACCCTCGCCGATGCGGGTCTCCTCCTTGAGGGAGGCCGTGAACCCGAGGTGCTCACCGGTGCGGGTCCCTGAGGCGCGCAGGTCCTCGACGGTGCCGGTGAAGCAGATCTCTCCCCCGGCGCTGCCCGCACCGGGACCGAGGTCGACGACGTGGTCGGCGATGCCGATCGTCTCCGGTTTGTGCTCGACGACGAGGACCGTGTTGCCCTTGTCCCGGAGCTGGAGGAGCAGCCGGTTCATCGACTCGATGTCGTGCGGGTGGAGGCCGATCGTCGGTTCGTCGAAGACATAGGTGACGTCGGTGAGCGCCGAACCGAGGTGGCGCACGAGTTTGATCCGCTGCGCCTCTCCCCCGGACAGCGACCCCGACGACCGCTCGAGGGAGAGGTAGCCCAGCCCGATGTCGACGAATGCCTGCACCGTCTCGCGCAGGGAGTCGAGGAGCGGGGCGACCGTGGGATCGTCGATCTCATCGAGCCAGGTGGGAAGGTCGGAGATCTCCATCGCGCACACCTCGGCGATCGACTTCCCCGCCAGCAGCGACGACCGTGCGGCGGCATTGAGCCGGGTCCCCTGGCATTCCGGGCAGACGGTGAAGACGACGGCCCGGTCGACGAACTCGCGGATGTGCTTCTGCATGCCGTCGCGGTCCTCGGAGAGGAACGAACGGTTGATCCGCGGGATGAGACCGTCATAGGTCATGTTCGTCCCGTTGATGACGATCTTCTCGCCCTCGAGGTGGAGCAGGGCATGGCGTTCGGACTCGGTGAACTCGCCCACCGGCTTGTCGGGGTCGAAGAGCCCCGACTCCGAGTAGAACCGCACCGACCACCCGCCGACCTTGAACCCGGGGATCGTGATCGCCCCGTCGTTGATCGACTTCGACTCGTCGACGATCTCACTGATGTCGATGTCGGTGGCCGTGCCCATGCCCTCGCAGTGCGGGCACATGCCGCCGTTGACGGTGAAGGTGCGCCGCTCGACCTCCTTCGTCTCCCCCTTCTCGATCGTCACCGCTCCCTTGCCGCTGATCGTCGCGACGTTGAACGAATACGCGTTCGGAGACCCGAGGTTCGGTTCGGCGAGGCGGGAGTAGAGGATCCGCAGCTTCGCGTTGATGTCGCTGACAGTGCCGACGGTCGAGCGCGGATTCGATCCGATCCGCTCCTGGTCGACGAGGATCGCCGTCGTCAGGCCCGAGAGGACGTCGACGTCGGGCCGGGCCATCGTCGGCATGAACCCTTGGACGAAGGCGCTGTAGGTCTCGTTGATCATCCGCTGGGACTCGGCGGCGATCGTGCCGAAGACGAGCGAGCTCTTGCCGGAGCCGGAGACCCCGGTGAAGACGGTGAGTCGGCGTTTGGGCACGTCGACGGAGACGTCCTTGAGGTTGTTCTCCCTCGCCCCGCGCACCTGGATGAGGTCGTGGCTGTCCGCTGGCTGAGTCATCGGCGCCTCACGCCCGCTGCTGGATGCGGATCATGTTCCCGGCGGGATCGCGCAGAGCGCAGTCGCGCAGTCCGTAGGGCTGGTCCATCGGCTCCTGCACGATATCGGCGCCCTTGGCCTCCACCTCGGCGAAGGCGGTGTCGACGTCGGGGCTGGCGAGGACGATCGCGGCATAGCTGCCCTTGGCCATGAGCGAGTCGATGGCCGCCCGTTCGGATTCGCTCACGGTGGGGTCGACGACGGCGGGGGTGAGCACGATCGACGTGTCGGGCTGGCCGGAGGGGCCGACGGTGATCCACCGCATCTGTCCCTCCCCCACATCGAGGCGGACGTCGAAGCCGAGGACGTCACGGTAGAAGGTCAGCGACGCCTCGGCGTCGACGTGCGGCAGGAAGCTGGCGTTGATCGAGATGTCCATGCCCTCATCCTAGATGCGGGGGTGCTCACGGGACTTCTCGATTCCTGACCGGTCGCAGCGCGGCCTTGACGACGATGCTCGGCAGCGCATGGGCGCCGTGGGCGGCAGCCGCCCGGTACTCGCGCGGGGAGACTCCGACGAGTTCGCGGAACCGGGTGCTGAAGGTGCCCAGGGAGGAGAAGCCGACGGCGAAGCAGATCTCGGTGATGCTCAGGTCACCGCGGTGGATGAGCGCCATCGCCCGCTCGATCCGCCTGGTCATGAGGTAGGAGTACGGGGGTTCGCCGAAGGCGGCGGCGAACCGGCGGCTGAGATGGCCGGCGGACATGTGGACGCCCGCGGCGAGGCCGGGGACGTCGAGGGGACGGTCGTACTCGCGGTCGATCCGGTCCCGGACCCGGCGCAGGGCCACGAGCTCGGGATCGGCACCGCTCACTCGGCGTGGAGTCCCTGCTTGAGGGTCTCCCCGCGGAAGAACGCCGGATGCCGGATCGCCTGGACGATCATGATGACGACGCCGAGGAGGAGCACCCCGATCCCGAGGACGAAGACGAGGCCGATGCCGAAGACCGACGACCCCGAGCCGTACGCGGGGTCGAGGGAGTCGATCGCGGTGCGGACGAAGATGACGAGCAGGGTGACCCCGCCGATGAGCGGGAAGAGGAAGCGGAAGAAGACCGTGCGCGCTGAGACGAAGAGGGACTTCCGGAAGTACCACGTGCACGCGAGTCCCGTGATCCCGTAGTAGAAGCAGACCATGAGGCCCAGCGCGGTGATCGTGTCCCACAGCGCGTTCTCCGACAGCAGCCGCATGACGACGTAGAAGATGATCGCGGCCGCCGCCGAGGTGATCGTCGCCACCGACGGGGACTTGAACCGCGGGGAGACGTTGCCGTAGCGCTTCGGCAGGGCCCCGTAGTGGCCCATCGCGAGGATCGTCCGCGAGGGTGAGACCATCGTCGACTGCAGTGAGGCGAGTGAGGACGAGAGCACGGCGATCGAGACGATGATGGCGAAGGGTCCCATGATCGGTCCGGCCAGGGCCGCGAAGATCGACTCCTGGTTCTCCGGGTTGCCCGCCCCGAGGCCCTCGGTGCCGACCCCGGCGTAGGAGATCACGGCGATCGTGCAGGCGAGGTAGATGATGACGATCGCGAAGATCGTGAGCATCGCCGCCCGTCCCGGGGTCTTCTCCGGGTCCTTCGCCTCTTCGTTCATCGTGATGACGGTGTCCCAACCCCAGAAGAGGAAGATCGAGAGCGACACGGCAGCCGCGATCGTCGAGAAGTCGCCTGCGGCCACGGGGTTGAACCAGTCGAGTTGAACGGGTGTCGGGTCGTAGGCGGTGCCGGTGGCGACGTGGACGAGCGCGGAGATGACGAACCAGCCGAGGGCGAGGACCTGGAAGGCGACCAGCCACACCTGGACCTTCTCCGTGGCTTCGACGCCGCGGTAGGAGATCCACGCGGCGACTGCGGTGAGCGCCACGGTGATGGGGATGTTGATCCACAGCACCCGTGTGAGGTCGGCGATCGCCGGGTCGGAGAAGATTTGGCTGAGCAGGATGAAGAGGAAGTCGACGCCGACGGCGGCGAGGTTGGACAGCACGAGGACGGTCGCGGCGATGAGGCCCCAGCCGCCCATCCATCCGAGCCACGGTCCGAAGGCCCGTGTGGCCCACGTGAAGGTCGTGCCCGAGTCGGGCATGGCCGTATTCAGCTCGCGGTAGCCGAAGACGACAAGGAGCATGGGGACGAAGCCGATGAGGAGGATCGCCGGGGTGTGGACGCCGACCTCCGAGATCGTCGGGCCGAGCCCGGAGGTCAGGGTGTATGCGGGGGCGATGCAGGCGATGCCGATGATCGCTCCGCCGATCGCGCCGACCTTTCCTGCTGAGAGCCCCTTCGCGCTCAGTCCGGAGTCGGTCTCGATGGGGCGGTCCGGTGCGGGTGTTGCCGAGGTCATTCGCTCATCTAATCAGATCGGTGCCCGGAGGAGAGAATCGTCTCAGCGGTGGTTCTGCCGATGCGCACCGCCCCGTCGACGTGCTGGTAGCCGCGGCCGGCGATGTCGGAGCTGGCGAACCGGATCGGTCCCACCGGGTCGTTCTGATACCGGCCCCACCGGTGGAGCCCGCCGAGGTCGTAGCTCGTCGCGTACGCCCCGCGCGTCCATTCCTCGGCGCCGAAGTCCGAGAGGTGGAAGACGATGGGGTCGAGTGCTTCGGGTCCGAGGAAGTCGGCGATCGCCTCGAGGATGGTGCGCTTGCGGTCCTCCTCGTCCAAGGCCCACATCGCGTCGGCGTTGACGTCGGAGATGAACCCGACGAGGGTGCCCTGCTCCTCCCCGTGGTTCGTGTTGTCGTAGACCTCCTGGACGAGATGCCCGACGCCGAAGCCGGTGCCCGAGAGTCCCGCATCGCGCCAGAAGGGACGCGGGTAGGTCGCATGGACCTTGATGACCAGCCCCATCGACTGGTGCTGGTGGAAGACCTGCTGGAGGCGCGGCAGGTGGGGGACGTAGGTGATCCGCGAGTAGAGGTTCGGGGGCACGGCGACGATGACGTCGGTGCCCGCGAACTGCGCGTCGTCGGTGCTCACGACGACTGGGTCACCGGACCAGTCGATCGTGCGCACTGGGCTGTTCAGCCGCACCACCGTGTCCCCGAGGTCGGCGGCCATGAGTTCGGAGACCTGCTGCATGCCGCCGATGACGCGGCGGTCGAGGATGAAGTGGTCGTCGACGAGGTTGGAGAACGATCCCGCCGAGGCGGCCATGAGCACGGCCTGGAGCGTCGAGAACGCTGTGTCGGGTTTCGTGAGCATGCCTCCGGCGACGAACATGCCGATGTTCTCGCACGCGAGTTCGTCGGCCGACTGCTCGCGCAGCCAGTGGTGGAAGGAGATCGAGTCGAGCTCCTTCGCGTCCTCGGCATCCCAGGGACGCTCTGCCCCGATGCGCGCGGCGAGGTCGTCGAGGATGCCGATGAGGCGGTCCATCTCCGACTGCCTGCGCTCGGGGACGGGGAACGCGTCACCGGAGTAGACGGTGCGGGTGCCGTCGGGGGCGAGGAAGACCCGATCGCCGTCGCGGTGCCGGGGGAAGGTGCTCAGCCCGAGTTCGTCGACGAGGTCGAGGATCGCGGTCTGGTCGGGTGAGATCCACTGGCCGCCGATCTCGAACATCTGCCCGTCGATGCGGTCCGTCCAGGTCCTCCCTCCCACCCGGTCGCGGGCTTCGAGGACGACGACCGAGCGGCCGGCTGCGGTGAGCGTCCTCGCGGCGGTCAGCCCTGTCGGTCCCGCTCCGACGATGACGACGTCGACTCTCTCCATGGCACTCCCCCGTGACCTTCGCTGCGGCACGCGCGTCTGCGCGCGTAGCACTCAGGGTAGCCACGGGCCGGTTCCTTGGGAAGGACCGTCTCGCCGACGCGGGACGCTCGCTCACCGGAACGCCAGCGGATCGGCGTCGGGGTCGGCGTCCTTGGCCTTGAGGAAGCCCCAGGCGTCGGGGCGGGAGCCGTCGAGGTCGGTGAGTCCGTAGGTCGTCGCGAGGTCGAAGCTCGACAGGGTCCGCCCCGTGAAGCGGTGCCGGTCAGGGTCGGCGGCCAGCGCGGCGATGCCCCTCCCGAGCATCTGCGGGGTCTCGGAGACGGCGAAGTCAGCAGGCGGTTCGCTCCGGTCCGGGTCGAGGGCGTCGGAAAGCCAGGTCTCCTCGGTCGTCGAGAAGCCCTCGAGCATCATCTCCGAGCGCAGCCATCCGGGGGTGAGCGCCACGGCCGTCGCCTCGGCGCCGGCGAGGTCGTGGGAGAGGCCGAAGGCGAGGCGGCTGATCGCCGTCTTCGTCACATCGAGCCATACCGACTCCCGATAGTGCGTCGCGTTGTACTCGCTCGTCCCGTCGGTGATCTCGACGTGGAGTCCGCCGGGTCGGGCGGTGAGCAGCGGCAGCAGCGCGCGGGCCGTCCTCAGATGGCTGATGAGTCCGGTCTCGACGAGTCGCATGCCCCTGACCGCGTCGGCGCGCCAGAACGGCTCACCCCAGGAGACGTAGGCCTCTCCCCCGATGTCGCCCACGAGGATGTCGAGGTGCTCGCTGTGCGCACCGATCCGCTCGGCCAGTTCCGCGACGTCGTCGGCGACGAGGTGGTCGCAGACGACGGCTTCCCCGTCGCCGCCCTCGGCCCGGACGAGCTCGAGCGTGCCCTCGATCGTCTCGGGGCGCCCGTAGTCCGAGGGTGCATCGGTGCTCGAGCGCCCCGTGCACCACACGAAGGCTCCGGCTGCGCCGAGTTCTCGGGCGATCACCCGTCCCGCCCCGCGGGTGGCCCCGGCGACGACCGCGGTCCGTCCGCTCAGTGGTCTCGTCTCATCAGTCATGCGACCAGTCTGGACGCCTATCCCTGACATCTTCTGTCAGCGACTGCGACTATTCTTGCCAAGGTGAAGGCTGCCCGACTCGTCTCCGAGATCGTCCTCCTCTCCGCGCGCTCGACGCCGCTCACCGCCCGCGCACTCGCCCGGCGACTCGAGGTCACCGAACGCACCATCTACCGTGATCTCGGCGAGCTCTCCTCGATGGGGGTGCCTGTCGTCGCCGAGTCCGGTCCCGGCGGCGGGATCCGTCTCCTCGACGGGTGGACCTCCCCGCTGTCGGGTCTCACCCGCGCCGAACTCGAATCCGTCCTCATCGGGTCGCTTGCCGCCACCGATCTCGGACTCTCCCGTGAGCTCGCCACCGCGCGGGCGAAGATCCTCGCAGCCGAGTCCGACGACACGGACTTCTCGCGCACCGTCATCGTCGACGGCCCCGACTGGTTCACCGAGAAGGAGGACCTTCGCGCCCTCGAGCCGCTCGTCACGGCGCTGCGCACCCGGCGTGGCGTGCGCATCGTCTACACCCGCTCCGGTGAGTCCGTCGTCCGGTGCCTCATCACCCTCGGCCTCGCGGTCAAGGCCGGCCGCTGGTATTGCGTGGCCCAGCCGCCGGGCGGCTCGCCGCGGACGTATCGGGTCGCTCGGATCACCGACGTCGACCCCGTGTGGACGGCGGTGCGCGGGCCTGCGGACTTCGACCTCGGCGCGTTCTGGGAGAAGGCGAAGCGGGGCTTCGACCGGGCCATCCGCACGACTCCGGTCCGTCTCCGCCTCGCCGAGGCGGCCCTCCCCGATCTCCTCCGCGCCGTTCCCGGGCCGCTGACCGCGGAAGCGATCGCCTCGGCGCAACCGGTCGCCGACGGCGACGAGTGCGAGGTCGACATCCTCCTCGAATCCGCTGAGATCGCCGTCTCCCAGCTGCTCACGGTGCCCGGGGTCACGGTCGTCTCCCCGCCGGGGATACGCGACGAGGTCGCGAGCAGGGCTCGCGACCTCGTGCGGCGCAACGGGCGCTGAGGGGGCTCCGGGACGGGCCGGGGCTCAGAGGACGGTCCAGCTCCCCTGGATCTCGCCGGCGCTGATGCCGCCGACGGCCTGCATGGCGGCCTTCGAGAGGTCGATGCAGCGCGAGCCCGAGTAGGGTCCGCGATCGTTGATGCGCACGGTCACGGACTTGCCGTTGGCCGTGTTCGTCACCTTGACCTTCGTCCCCAGCGGAAGGCTCTTGTGGGCGGCGGTGAGCTTGCTCGCGTCGAAGGGTTCCCCGCTGGCGGTGGGGTTGCCGTCGGTGCCGTCGCCCCCGCCGTAGTAGGACATCGGGCACGATCCCGACTGGCCGCCGGACGAGCTGCCCGAGGCCTTGGCGCCGGATCCTCCGGATGCCTCCCCGCCGCTCTTCGCCTTCGATGACGTCGACGACGAGGACTCGGCCTTCGCGGGCGCGGTCTTGGGTGCCTGGGTCTTCACCTCGAGCGAGACCGTGCCCGGCTTCTCCTTCGCCTGTTCCTCGGCCTTCTGCAGGGCCTCATCGGCAGCGGGGGCGGCGGGAGCCTCGACGACGACGGGACTCTGCGCGACGACTTGCGAGGAGTCCTGGGCGGCACCGGGAACCATGGCGAACGTCGAACCGACGACGGCGGCGGTCGCCGCTGCGGGGACGACGAACGCCGAGAGGACAGGGCGGGACCGGACCGCTGCCAGCACTCCCCCGGCCGACTCCGGGTTGTGGCGTCCGCTGCGCCGCTTCCGCAGCGCGAGTGCGGAGAGGAATGAGCCCTTCGTCGTCGGCGAGGAGTGTTTGCCCACTGTCCGTCCTTCGGGTGAATGCGGGCACCCAGACAGACGCTGACTGTGCCCGATGGTTATCGGATCGTTACCGAAGGACAGTCTAGTTAACGAACTGTTACATTTTCAACGCGGCGCGCGGCTGACCGCCGAACGATCACCCGCGGTCGCCGCGGCGCTGGGAGGCGCGGGCGACGAGGCGGCGGACGCCGTTGGCACCGTTGGTCACGGTCTCCTGCGCCCTGTCGAAGGCGCGTTCGACCTTGCCGCTGCGCACTGCGTCATCGATCGCGTGGGACACGTTGCCGAGTGCCCTGTTCACTCCCGACTCGGTCGCCTCGATGAGGCGGGATCCCTTCGCGGCGTCGCGGACGTTGCGCACCCCGCTGCTCGCTGCGCCGTACGCGCGCTCGGCGACGGAACGGGCCCGCTGGGTCGGGGTGCGCTTGGTCGAATCGATGACGAAGTCGGGTTCGATGGGATCTTCTGCTCGGCTCATGCCTCCATCGTTGTCGACCCCGGGGCGGATTTCAACAGGCGCCTAGGATTGGGGTATGAATTCCCAGCCGGAGGTCATTGCGCATCGGGGCGGGCGCTGGCCGGAGACGAGCGAGAACACGCTGCCCGCCTTCGCGGCCTCGGCCCGGGCCGGTGTGCACTGGATGGAGACCGATGTCCACGCCTCGGCCGACGGCGTCCTCTTCGCCGCCCACGACGCAGACCTCGACCGGATCGCCGGAGTCCCGCATCTCATCCGGGACCTTCCCGCGTCGGAGGTCGACCGCATCGATCTTCTCCACGGGGGCCGACTCCCCCGCCTTAGCGACCTCCTCGACGCGCTGCCGGACGTGGAGTGGAACATCGACGTCAAAGCTCCACACTCGATCGGCCCGATGGTCCGCTTCGTCCGGACCCGGCATGCCGAGGACCGGCTGCGCCTCGCCTCGTTCTCCGACGCGACCCTGACCCGGCTGCGGGAGGCGCTGCCGGGAGTGCGCACCTCGGCCGGGACGGGTGAGACCGCCCGCTTCGCCCTCGGTTCCCTTCCCTGCCTGCCCGCGCAGGGACTCCTCGGCCTGCGCTCGGGCCTCGACGCACTCCAGGTGCCGATGCGCTGGAAGGGTCTGCCCGTCGTCACCGAGGACTTCGTCGCCCGCGCCCACCGGGTCGGACTCGTCGTCCATGTCTGGACGATCGACGACCCTGCGGACATGCTCACGCTCGCCCGCCTCGGCGTCGATGGGATCGTCACCGACGAGGTGCTCCTCGCCCAGCGCACACTCGCCTCGGGGGTCGCCGACCCGGCGTCGGAGGGGAATAGCCGGAGGCGGTAGACTGTTGCCTTTGTACGGTCGCCTGCAGTCGAGTCGAAGGGAAGAGAGATGAGCGAACGCAGTCTCCGCGGTACGCAGTTGGGCTCGCGCAGCCTCGAGTCGGAGGAGGGTGTCGAGCCCGCGCCCCGGCAGATGGTCGAATTCGAGTGCGAGGACGGCACCCGCTTCAAGGTTCCGTTCTCCATCGAGGCGGAAGTGCCCTCGACGTGGGATTCGGGCATCCACGGCATCGGCGTGCGCGTCGGCGTCAACGAGCCCGACGGCGAACCCGAGAAGCATGTGCGCTCGCACTGGGACATGCTCCTCGAGCGCCGCTCGTTCGACGAACTCCAGGTCCTCCTCGACGAGCGCCTGGCGATCCGCCGCGGCGAGGTTCCCGCCCAGAGCTGAGACAGCACACACCGAGCAGGACGCTCGGATGAGGGGGTGTCGGTCCGTCGACCGACACCCCCTCTGTCATGTCCGCACGGATCCGGGTCAGCTGCGGCGGCCCGAGAGCATCTGCCGCAGCTGACGACCGCGCCGGGCCAGACCCCAACCGGCGACCTTGGTGAAGGCCTCGGAGATGATCGAGGAGCTCATCTTCGACTCCCCGAGTTCGCGTTCGACGAAGACGATGGGGACCTCGAGGACGCGGAAGCCGGCGTCGACGGTGCGTCCGGTCATGTCGATCTGGAAGCAGTACCCCTGCGACTGCACCCCGGTGAGGTCGAGGGCCTCGAGCACAGCCCGCCGGTAGGCCCGGAATCCGGCCGTGGCGTCGCGGACGCCGAGTCCCATCGCCGCGTCGACGTAGAGGTTGGCGCCGCGTGAGAGGAGGAAGCGCGAGTACGGCCAGTCGACGATCTCGCCGCCCCGGACCCAGCGGGAGCCGATGACGAGGTCGGCCTCGTCCGCGAGCGCCGGAGCAAGCAGCTGGCCGAGGTCGAGGGGGCGATGCGAGCCGTCGGCGTCGAACTCGCAGATGATCGCGTAGTCACGCTCGAGTGCCCACGCGAAGCCGGCGATGTAGGCCATGCCGAGACCGGCCTTCTCGCTGCGGTGGAGGACGTTGACGCGTCGGTCGACCGCTGCGAGTTCGTCGGCCCACTCCCCCGTTCCGTCGGGGAATCCGTCATCGACGATGAGGACGTCGACCTCGGGCTGGTGCTCGAAGAGCCCGGCGAGGGTGACCGGCAGGGCGAGGCGTTCGTTGTAGGTGGGGATGACCACGAGGATTTCTGAGACCACCCGCCCCACCCTACGCCCGCAGGGGCGAAACAATGAGCCGACACCCCCGCCTTCGGACCACGGTGTGCGTGCAGTCACAGCAGCGCAGTGCACCGAGTTATCTAATGACGGGAGCGTCGGCTCCACTCCACGACCGGTGGAATGTCATCGTCGAATCTAATGGCTCCGACCGCCCCAGCAAAATCCCTCTGACCTGCGGTTTTGATCAACTTCCCAGGTGAGGGCCAGGTTCGGCGGGAAGAAATTCCTCTGCGCCTCGGCGTGTCGGATTGCTCTCGGGCCCGCAGAGCGATCTCAGTCACGCAGCAGGTCCGGTCGCGCTCAGCCGATCCGGGTGGGGAGGGGGACGTCCGCGGCGAGCTCCGGCAGACCCGGGGTGCCCGAGCGCGGGTCGGTGCTCCACGCGGCCACGCGCGGATCGGCGACCTGGACGACGAGCCGCTCGACCCGCCAGCGACCGAAGTCGGCGGCGGCACCGGGACGCAGCACTCCCCCTTCGGGGTTGCCCGCCGCGCGATGGGCGAAGCGGGTGGCGGCGTTGAATGCGGCGCGCGCGCCGATGCCGTGGGTGCCGAGGACGGCCGAGCGGACTCCCGCCCACGGGGAGTCCTCGGCGAGGACGAGGGAGACCTGGGCGCCGGCGGCGAGCAGCGGGGCGAGCGGCTGGTCGAGGCTGGGATCGAGGGTGATCGCGATCCCGGAGCGTCCGAGCGCCTCGACGTGGAACTCCGGGACGGCGAAGTCGAGGAGGAGCCGATAGCCGAATCGCTGCGCGTGCGCCGGATGCTCGCCGAGGCGGGCGAGGACGGCGTCGAGCTCGGTGCTCGAGGCGACGGCGAGGTAGAGGGAGGTCTCGGGGAGCGTCTCGAGCTCGGCGAGGGCGGCCGCGGGCAGCCACGCCCGCTCGGTGCCCGCCGCGAGGTCGGGATAGGCGACGATGCGCAGGTCCTCGGGTGCGTCGGCGACGAAGTCCCGGATGGCGGACGAGGGGCCGAGGACGTGGACGTGGGCGATGCCGCGATCACGCAGCGCCGTCGCCGTGGGCGAGTCGGGCCCGAGGACGAGACCGGCATGGACGAACCCCGGGGCGAGGAAGTCCCCGTCGAGGTTCTCCGCCTCCGGGTCGAGGGCAAGGGCCGCCTCGTCCGAGCCGATGAAGTTCACTGTCCCGTCCGCGCTGCCGAGGGCGGTCGCGAAGGGGTCGACGCTGCTGTAGACGTCTCCGCCGTAGTACATATTCACAGCCGCCAGGCTACACCTGCCGTCCACCGCTGCGGGCATCGGCGTCAGGGGCGTCGGGTAGGGTCAGGGCTGTGAAGCCTTTGGTACTCGTCGACACCCCAGCCCTGTACTACCGCGCCTTCTACTCGGTGCCGGATTCGATCGTCAACGACGAGGGGCAGCCGGTCAACGCGGTCCGCGGCGTCGTCGACGCGGTCGCCCAGATGATCCGCCGCTTCTCCTCCGCCCGGGTCGTCGCAGCGATGGACGCGGACTGGCGTCCGGCCTTCCGCACCGCGATCATGCCCGAGTACAAGGCCGCGAGGATCAAGGACGAGGCTGCGGGGACGGAGATCCCGCCCGAACTCGACGCCCAGCTTCCCATCATGCGCCGTGTCCTCGCCGCCGCTGGCATCCCCATCGCCGAGGTGGACGGGACGGAGGCCGACGACGTCATCGCGACGATCGCCGCACAGTCGGCCACCCCCGTCGTCATCGTCTCCCCCGACCGCGACCTCCTCGCCCTCCTCGACACCGACCGCGACGTCAGCGTGCTCCGGCCCCGCAAGGGAGGGGAATGGGAGGCGATCACCGCCGCCGACCTGCCCGGCCTCTACGGTGTCGACTCTGGCATTCGCTACCGGGAGCTCGCCGCCCTGCGCGGGGATCCCTCCGACGGCCTTCCCGGCGCCGCCGGCATCGGGGAGAAGACAGCCGCGACCCTGCTCACGAGCTTCGGGTCGCTCGCGGGCATCGTCTCCGCCGCGAAGGCGGGGGTGAAGACCGGCGGGCTGAGTGTGAAGCGGGCGACGACGATCGTCGAGTCCGAGGAGATGCTCGCCCGCACCGTCGAGGTGATGACCTGTCTCACCGATGTCGACCACGGCATCGACCTCGATGCCCTCCCCCTGATCTTCGATGCCCAGGCCCTCGAGGCCGCGGCAGCCGGGCAGAACATCGCCCGCTCCGTCGACAACCTCGCCACCGCCCTGCGCAGTCTCGCCGACGCCCCGCCCACCGACGCACAGGCGGGCCCGGGGGTCGCCGCGGCGCAGCCGGTCCGACACGCACCGAGATCCGAGGCCGGCGTCGCGTGGCCGCACGCCCGGCTCGTCGGCTTCGACCTCGAGACGACCGGGGTCGACCCCGACACCGCGCGCATCGTCACTGCGGCCTTCGTCGAGGACCCCGACCGGGTGGAGATGTGGCTCGCGGACCCCGGCGTCGAGATCCCCGAGGCCGCGCGCGCCGTCCACGGCATCACCACCGAGTACGCACAGGCCAACGGCATGCCCGCGGTCGAGGTCGTCACCGCTCTGTGCACGGAGCTCACGGGCCTCCGGGACGAGGACGCCGTCGTCGTCGGCCACAACATCGTCTACGACCTCAGCGTCCTCGATGCCGAGGTCCGCAGGCACCGTCCCGACCTCGACCTGCGCTCCCTGCTCCCGGCGATCGTCGACACCTTCATCCTCGACCGCCGCGTCGACCGCTACCGCCGGGGCAAGCGCACGCTCACGGCCACCGCCGAGGCGTGGGACGTCTCCCTCCTCGACGCCCACGACGCCGCCGCCGATGCCCGAGCGGCCCTGGACATCGCCCGAGCGTTGGCTTCGAAGTCCACGGAAATCGCCGCGTACACCCCACAGGAGATCATGGCGGCGCAGGGCGAGTGGAAGCGCGCTCAGGCCGCTGACCTCCAGGCCTTCCTCCGACGGAAGGGCAACGCCGACGCAGTCGTCGACGGATCATGGCCCATCGCCGACGAGGCTAGAATCGAGACGCGACCAGACCGATCAGAAGGACGATGACTTGGGACTCTTCTCCCGTTTGCTCAACCGGCCCGGTGCCCAGGCCGACAAGGCCACAGGATGGTTCGAGAAGGCGACCACCGACCTCGATGCGGCAGCCGCCGAGTTCGCCGATCTCAGCGATGCCGAGCTGACCGACGCCGCCAGTGAGGTGTTCGCCTCCGGCACCGCCCGCGAGACCCTCGTCCGCTATGCGGCCCTCGCGAGGGAGGCCGCCGAGCGCACCCTGGGCGAACGCGCCTACGACACGCAGCTCGTCGGACTCATCGGACTCCTCCAGGGGCACATCGTCCAGATGGCCACCGGTGAGGGCAAGACGCTCGTCGGTGCGCTCGCCGCGGCCGGATATGCGCTCCAGGGCCGCCGGGTCCACGTCGTCAGCGTCAACGACTACCTCGCCGTCCGCGACCGGACGTGGATGCAGCCGGTCTTCGATCTCCTCGGCGTCTCCTCGGCTGCGATCTCGGCCGCCCTCGACGACGACCGGCGCGAAGCCTACCGGTCGGAGGTCCTCTACGCCTCCGTCACCGAGGTCGGCTTCGACGTCCTCCGCGACCGCTTCGTCCTCGACGACGAGGACATCCGGGTCGCCGAACGCGATGTCGTCATCGTCGACGAGGCCGACTCCGTGCTCATCGACGAAGCCCGCGTGCCCCTCGTCCTCGCCGGGTCCTCGTCCATCGAGGACGGTGATGAGCGCATCGCCGCCCTCGTCGAGACCCTCATCCCGGGCACCGACTACGAGATCAGTCCCGACCGCCGCGCCGTCTCCCTCACCGATGCCGGCGTCACCCGGGTCGAGGACGAGCTCGGCGTCGAACTCTTCGGCGACGGCGCCGCCGACCTCGCCGCCGTCAACCTCGCCCTCTACGCGAAGGCCCTGGTCAAGCGCGACATCGACTATCTCGTCGTCGATGGGCGGATCAAGCTCATCTCCTCCTCCCGCGGCCGCGTCGCCGAACTCCAGCGTTGGCCCGACGGGCTCCAGGCCGCCGTCGAGGCGAAGGAGAAGCTCGAGACGACCGAGAGCGGGGAGATCCTCGACCAGATGACCGTCGAGGAGCTCATCCACGGCTACGAGACCGTCTGCGGGATGACGGGCACGGCGCTTGCGGTCGGCGACGACCTCCGCGAGTTCTACTCCCTGGAGATCGTCCCCGTCGACACCCACCTGCCCGTCGTCCGCGAGGACGAACCCGACCGGCTCTACACGTACCAGGAGTCGAAGGAGCGGGCGATCGTCGAGGAGGTCGTCGAGAACCACGCGAACGACCGTCCGGTCCTCATCGGCACCTCCTCGGTCGCCGAGAGCGAGTCGCTGGCGCAGCGACTGGTCGAGCGCGGCATCGACGTCGCCGTCCTCAACGCGAAGGACGACTCCGCCGAGGCCGAGATCATCGGTGCCGCCGGACGCCCGGGAGCCGTCACCGTCTCGACGCAGATGGCCGGCCGCGGCACCGACATCAGGCTCGCCGACGACTCCGTCGCCGAAGGCGGCGGGCTGCTCGTCATCGGCGCCGGACGCTACCTGTCCTCCCGCCTCGACGATCAGCTGCGCGGACGCGCCGGGCGACAGGGTGATCCCGGCACCTCGGTGTTCTTCACCAGCCTCGAGGACGAGATGCTCACCAGGGTGCCCGAGATCCAACGGTTCGTCTCCGAAGGCGACGAGACCGGTCGGATCGACTCGAAGCGCGCGCTCACCCTCGTCGAGCACGCCCAGCGCATCGCCGAGGGCCAGAACACCGCTCTGCACCGTGACACGTGGCGGTTCAACGAGCTCATGGCCAAGCAGCGCGAACTCGTCCTCGCCCGTCGGCGCGAGCTGCGCACCGAGGATGAGGCGATCGACGAACTCAAGGACCGCCTCGGCGAGAGGGCGACGGAACTCGCAGAGAAGCACTCGGAGGAGGTCGTCGACGAGAGCCTTCGCGCGGTCCTCCTCTTCCACCTCGACGCCCGCTGGGTCGACCACCTCGCGTTCCTCAACGATCTGCGCGAGGGCATCCACCTGCGCACATTCGCGAAGGAGAAGCCCCACGAGGCCTTCAACACGGAGTCGATCCGGGTCTTCTCCTCGTTCTGGTCCGATGTCCTCGACGACTCCGTGAGCACCGTCGAGGAGGCGGAGTTCACCGACGAGGGCATCGACCTCGCCTCGCACGGGCTCAAGCGCCCCTCGTCGACGTGGACCTATCTCACGACGGAGAACGCGTTCGGCTCAGACATCGAGAACATCGTCAAACGGATCCGCCGGTAGCGCCTACGAGTCGGCGACGACTCCCCGGCGGACGGCCTCGATCGTCCGCCGGATGCGCACCGCGGTCTCCGGGGCGCTCACCTCGGCGAGCTGCCCGAGCAGGTCGAGGGTCTGCTTCGCCCAGCGGACGAAGTCACCGGCGGCGATGTCCGTGCCCCGGAGCGACTCGGCGAGGTTCTTCCCCTCCGTCCACCGGAACATCGGGGTGAACAGTCCCCGGTCGGGTTCGGGCGTCGGGGTGAGCGCGTGCTGCTCCTCGAGGCGGAAGAGCTCCCGCCACAGGTCGATCGCCGCATCGCCTGCGACCTTGAGGTCGCGGCTGGGCGCACGCTCGGCGTGGAAGCTCTCGCTGCGACGCGCCTGATAGACGAAGCACGAGGCGAAGGCGGCGAGTTCGGGTTCCGTGAGGCCGTCCCACAGGCCGGCGCGCACGGTGAGCGCCACGAGCAGGTCCCGCTCGCCGTAGATGCGGCGGAGCATGTCCGAGTGCTCGGGGTCGAACCCGAGGGTCGTGAGCACCTCCTGGACGCGTTCGAAGACGAGGGCGATCGACGTCGTCCTCCCCTCGATGCGTTTGATCAGGGACGCGTTCTCCTTCTCGAGCTTCGCCGCGCGGTTGGCCCACCGGGCGTGGATCTCCCGGTCGGGACAGTCATGGCAGGGGTGGGCGCGCATCCTGGCGGTGAGCTCGGCGACCGTCGAGCTCACCCCGCCGGGCGCGCTGTGGGGCACCCAACGCACGTCCCGATCGACGCGGCCATCGGCGATCGCCTCGGCGAGGATGCCCAGCAGCGCCCGACGGTCGGAGGCCTGACGGTGGTTGAACTTCTTCGGCACCCGGATCCGTCCCATCGGGGCCACCGGCTCGGTGACCTCGTGGGGACGCAGATGCCACACCTTGCCCTGCTCGGTGAGCACGGTCGGGAGCCGGGAGACGCCGTCGCGGTTCGTCATCGGGGCGATGATCACCGCAGTGCCCTCGACCCGCCGCGCGGGCAGGGTGATGACGTCGCCGATCTTCAGCGCCGACAGGGACTCGACGATCTCGCGCTGCTTGACCTTCGACTTCGTCCTCGTCTCCTGCTTCTCCGTCTCGGAGATCTCACGGCGCAGGGCCGCGTACTCCCCGAAGTCGCCCCGGTCGCAGTGCATCGACTTCTCGTACGCGGCGATCGTCGCCTCGTTCTTCCGGACCTTGCGGGCGAGGCCGACGACGGCCTTGTCGGCCTGGAACTGCGCGAACGAGGTCTCGAGGACCTTCGCGGCATCGGCCGGGCTCATCCGGGAGAGCAGGTTCGCCGTCATGTTGTAGGTGGGTCCGAACGCGGATCCGAGCGCGTACGACCGGTTGGAGGCGAGGCCGGCGATCTCGCTGATGTCCATCGTGGGGTGCCAGACGACGACGGCGTGGCCGATCCGGTCGATGCCGCGGCGGCCGGCGCGCCCGGTCAGCTGCGTGTACTCCCCCGGGGTGATCGAGACGTGGGCCTCGCCGTTGAACTTGACGAGCTTCTCGAGCACGACCGTGCGGGCGGGCATGTTGATGCCCAGCGCCAGCGTCTCCGTGGCGAAGACGACCTTGATGACCCCGGCGGAGAAGAGCTCCTCGACGAGCTCCTTGAACTGCGGGATCATGCCCGCGTGGTGGGCGGCGACGCCGCGGAGGAGGCCCTCGCGGAACGTGTGGTAGCCGAGGATCCCCAGATCCTCCGCCGGCAGCTCCTCGCGCAGCCGCTCGAGAGCCGCGTTGACGATGACGTTGTCCTCGCGGGAGTTGAGGTCGGCGCCCGTGGCGATGTACTGCTCGACGGCCTCATCACAGCCGTTGCGGGAGAAGATGAACATGATCGCCGGGAGCATCCCCGCCTCGGCGAGGGAGGCGACGATCTGGGTCCGGCTGGGGCGGCGGAACCGGGCGCGATTGCCGCGCTCGCGCTTCGACCGGGGTCCGCCGTACGTGCGGGTCGCGTGCGCGAGCGCCGGGTCGATGCGCTCGGAGTCGTGATGGGTGAAGAGGTCGTACATCCGGTGGCCGACGAGGGCGTGGTTGACGAGCGGGACCGGGCGGTGGGAGGTCGAGACGACGGTCGTCGGCCCCCTGACCTCGCGCAGCCACGCTCCGAACTCCTCGACGTTGGACACGGTCGCCGAGAGCGAGACGACCTGGACGCGTTCGGGCAGGTGGATGATCACCTCCTCCCACACGGGACCGCGGAACCGGTCGGCGAGGTAGTGGACCTCGTCGAGGACGACGAAGCCGAGGTCATCGAGGCCGCCCGGGTCGTTGTAGAGCATGTTGCGCAGGACCTCGGTGGTCATGACGATGATCGGCGCATCCCGGCGGATCGTCGTGTCCCCGGTGAGGAGTCCGACGTTCTCGGCGCCGTGGACGGCGACGAGATCGGCGAACTTCTGGTTGCTCAGCGCCTTGATCGGGGTGGTGTAGAACACCCGGGTGCCGGCGTCCATCGCGAGGTCGACGGCGAACTCGGCGATGATCGTCTTGCCGGCCCCGGTCGGCGCGGTGACGAGGACGTCCTTGCCCTCCTGGAGCTCCTGGCACGCCTCGATCTGGAAGTCGTCGAGCTCGAAGTCGGTGCGGGCGAGGAACCGACCCAGCGGGGTCTGCTCGCGTTCGGCCCGTCCCCGGAACTCCGCGTACGCCTGCGCCGGGCTCTTGGCCTCGGCGTCTGCGGTGGCCTCGGCACCCGCCGAAGCGGTGTCATGGTCGTTGCGGTCTCCGCGCCTGCTCATGCTGTGCCCTTCCCACTGTCCTCGTCGAGCTCGTCCGGGTCGACCCAGATGCCCTGGGCGACGAGCTTGCGCTTGCGGCGCCGGTCGTTGAGAATGCACACCACCCACGCCAGGCAGAACAGCGTGATCATGGGGATGACGAGGAAGAACATCGACATCGCATCGGGTGTCGGAGTGGCGATCGCGGCGAAGATGAAGACGATCATGACGATGATGCGCCACGACTTGCGGATCCGCGTCGCCGAGAGGATCCCGAGCATGTTGAGTCCGACCATGAGCACAGGCAGGACGAACGCGATGCCGAAGACGACGATGATGATCATGACGAACGTCAGGTAGTCCTGGGCGGGGATGATGTTCGTCGCCCCCTCAGGGGTGAACGACGTCAGCGCCTTGACCGCGTTGGGCAGGGCGAAGAACGCCATCGCCGAACCGGCGAGGAAGAGCGGAACGGCCGCGCCGAGGAACCCGAACGAGTAGCGCTTCTCCTTGCTCGTGAGCCCCGGGACGATGTACGCCCAGACCTGGTAGAGCCACACCGGACACGAGATGAAGAGGCCGATGAACAGGGAGAGCTTGATCTTCATGTCGAAGGCCGAGGCGACCCCCGCGAAGTTGATCTGCGCCACCCGGCCCGACGTGTCGTTGATCGTCCGGATGGGCTCCTGGAGGATGTCGAGGACCGGGTCGTAGAGGAACCATCCGCCGACCGCGCCGAGGACGATGGCGATGGCGGCGATGACGAACCGATTGCGCAGTTCGACGAGGTGCCCCATGACGGGCATCCTCTTCTCAGGGTTCTTCCTCCGTGAGGTCCGGCCTCTGCGCTGACTGCTGTCTTTCACTTCTCGCGTGGCTGCGGATCCTGATTCCTGTGCGCCGCCGGCTGCGCGGCGTCGGGGGCGGACGGGGGCGTCGACTGGGTGGACTGGCCCGCATCACGGCCGAGCTCTCCGGGTTCGGTCGTCTTCTCATCCTTGTCGTCGCGCAGGTCCTTGACCTCGGACTTGAAGATCTTCAGCGACTGACCGAGGCTCCTGGCGAGCATCGGCAGCTTGGGCGCACCGAAGATGAGGATGATGACGATGACCACCACGGCGATATGCATGGGGCTTAAGTTCATGAGAGCTCCTTGGCTTGTGTTTGCTCGAGGCGATTCTACTCTGTGCGGCTGAGCCTTTCATCCGACTCACCAGTGCGCTCAGCCGAGTCGGCGCCTCGCTGCGGCGACCGCATCGGCGGCATCGATGTCCGCGATGACGTCGGCGTGGCCCAGCAGGAAGCGGCTGAGCCAGTCGAGCGAGTGGACGGTGAAGCGCACCGCGACGCTGCCGTCGCCGCCTGCGTCGTAGACCCGTTCGTTCACGTCGATTTCATCGGCGAGCCACGCTCCCTCGGCGCGCAGCGTCATCGTCACCTCCTGCGGGGCCGGTGCGGGGGCGCCGGTGCCAATCGGCGGGTGGCTCGTCTCGGCGAAGCGGCGGATCCGTGAGAGCGCGAAGCGCCTGGGCGCCTGGGCCGAATAGCACCACGCATCGAGGTACCAGTCGGCGCCGGGAACGAGCCGGGTCGGGGCGATCGTCCGCGTCGTGAGTTCGTCGCGGGAGGCGACGTAGTAGTCGATCTCGACGGCCGCGCTGGCGTCGATGAAGCCCTTGAGCGCGCTCATCAGCTCCGCATCGGCGGGCACCGGGCTGACGTCGACGGGGGTGTGGAGGTTCTCCCCCGCGGCGAGACGCAGCTTCGCCGCCGCCGTGCGCACCGCCTCGGCGTCGAGGCCGGGCAGGGCGTCGAGGAGTTCGAGGGCGAGGACGAGGAGGCCCGCCTCCTCCGCGCTCAGACGCACGGGGACGGAGACCTCCTCGGCGTTGGAGATGAAGATCTTCCCGCCGTCCCACGTCGCATCGATGAGGTCGTCGGGCATGTGCCCGGGTCGGCCGGTGACGAAGAGGAGCTCGAGGTCGTCGATGAGGGTCGCCGAGTCGATGCCGAAGTAGGCGGCCGTCTCCTCGAGGTCGGCGCCGGGATGGGCGTCGAGGTAGGGCACGAGGCTGAGCAGCCGGGTGAGGCGTTCACGCGCTGAGGACACTGCGACCTCCCAGCCGATCGAGGGCCTCGGCGATGACCTCGCGTCGTCGGTCGACGGCGCGCGCGAGCTCGTCGGGCCCGACGACACGCACGGCGTCACCGTAGCCGACGATCTCCGCGGCCAGGGTCTGGGCATCGGAGTACTCGACGACATGGTGCTCCCCATCGGTGCGCACGGACCGCCGCCGCAGCGGATCGGCGCGGTGGGCGGCGATGTCGAGGACCGCCTCGGTGACGACGGCCATCTCCATGCTCGCATTGAGCGAGACCTGGGGCACGAAGTCGGCGGGGATTGAGTAGTCGCCGGGTTCACGGCCGCCGAGTCTGGCAAGCTTCCCCTCGATCCGGGTCAGCCGGAATGTCCGCTCGGCCCCGCGGTCGAGGTCGTTGCCGACGAGGTAGACCCGGTCGCCGCGGCTGAGCAGGGCGTAGGGTTCGAGCCGCACCTTCCGCGCGCTCTGTCCGGGCTTGTGGTACTTGAACCCGATCGCCTCGCGGGCGTTGATGTGGTGGAGCGCGGTGGCGAAGTTCGCATTCCCCAGCTTGCTCGCCGCCCCGGGCCCGAAGCCGAGCCCGGGCACGTCGTCGCTGAGCTCGAGGCCGAGCGCCCGCAGCTTCGTCAGCGCCTGCGCACTCGAGGCGCCGAGTTCGGTGTCCGACCAGAAGCGGGCGGCCACCGCCACCGCCGCCGCCTCGGACGGGGTGAGGTCGACGTCGCCCATCGCGTAGTCGTCGGTCGAGATGCGGTACCCGGTCTCCCCGACATCGGAGTAGGCATCGTGCTCGGCGCGGGTGGCGATCGTGATGCCCATGTGCCGCAGCAGCTCCTTGTCACGGGAGAACTTGCGATCGAAGACGACGTCGTCGAGCCCGGCGTAGCCGTCGATCGCGGTCATGAGCGTCTTCCGGGACACCCAGCCGCGGGCGGCGCGCAGGGCGATGAGCAGGTTCATCAGCCGCTCGGTCTGCTGTCGCTGCCGGTTGGGTCGTTGAGTGTTCACAGACTCCACCGTAACGCAGAACCACGGCCGGGAAGCACCGCGCGGGATAGGGTTGGGGCATGATCCATTGGCGCACAGGCACCGTCACAGCCATCCGTTCCACCCGTCCCGGCCTCACCGAGGTCACCGCCGAACTCGAGACGCCCCTGCCGGGCACCGACATCGCCGAGATCAAGGCGATCGCGTACACCGACGCCGTCGGTGAGCCCGAGGTCGGCGACACCGTCCTTCTCAACGTCTCCGCGCTCGCCAAGCGTCTGGGCACCGGCGGCTTCGGGCTCGTCGTCGCCCTCCCCGACCGTCTGCCGGCCGATCCCCCGCCGGGGCCCGGCCACCTCGTCAAGGACCGCTATTCGCCGCTCCAGACGATGGTCCTCGGCGTCGACGATCAGGAGTCCGAGCACCACGGGGTCCTCGCCGCGGCGGAATCGCTGGCAGGCATGCCCGTCCTCGTCGCCGACCTCCATTCGGCGCTGCCGGCGATCGTCGCGGGCATCCGGGCGGTCGATGAGGATCTCAGGGTCGCCTACGTCCTCAGCGACGGCGCCGCGCTGCCTGCGGCCTTCTCGCAGGCCGTCGCCGGGCTCAAGGAGGCAGGATGGATCGCCGGCAGCGTGAGCACGGGACAGTCGTGGGGAGCCGACCTCGAGGCAGTGACGGTCCACACCGGCCTGCTCGCGGCCAAGCACGTCCTCGGCGCCGACATCGCCGTCGTCGCCCAGGGACCGGGCAACCTCGGCACCGGGACGAAGTACGGGTTCTCCGGGCTCGTCGCCGGTGAGCACCTCAACGCCGCGGCCCTCCTCGGCGGGGTGCCGGTCGGGGTGCTGCGGATGTCGAACGCCGACGCCCGCGGCCGGCACTTCGGGATCTCCCACCACACGCTGACCTCGCTCGCCGAGGTGGCTCGGCCCGGCGTCCGCGTCCCTGTACCCGACTTCACGACGCTGACCGAGGCCGAACGCGCCGAGATGGACCCTGAGCCCGGGGTCATCGCCGAGACGGTCGCCGCGCAGCTGCCGCAGCTTCGCGGCCACGAGCGCATCGACGTCGACCTCACCGGTCTGTGGCCCGCACTCCAGGCCTCTCCGGTGGGCCTGTCGACGATGGGACGCAGACTGCCCGCCGATGCGGCAGCGTTCCTCGCTGCCGCCGCGGCGGGCAGGTATGCGGCCGGGCTCGTCTAGCCCGCGCCGGTCGGCTGAGCTGAGCGCTCAGCGCAGCGTCGGTCTCAGCGCACGCCTTCGAGGTCGCACACGAAGATGAGGCTCTCACCGGGCTTGATGACGCCGCCGGCGCCCTGGTCGCCGTAGGCGAGGTGCGGCGGGATCTGCAGGGTGCGGCGACCGCCGACCTTCATCCCCTGGATGCCCTGGTCCCAGCCGGCGATGACCATGCCGGAGCCGAGCCGGAACTCGAGCGGGGCGCCCCGGTTGTACGAGGCGTCGAACTCCTCGCCAGTCGAATGGGCGACGCCGACGTAGTTGACGCTCACGGTGTCGCCGGCCTTCGCCTCGGGGCCGTCGCCGATGATGTCATCGACGATGACGAGCTCGGTCGGGGCGTCGCCGCCGGGGAAGTCGACGACGGGCTTCTGCTTGCTCATGGGTGTCTCCTTCTGGGTGGTCCTGTCAGCGATCCGGGATCGGATCGCCGGCCTCTCAGCCCTGTGCCGAGAGGATGTCGATGACGAAGACGAGGGTCGCGTTGCCGGGGATCTTCGGCGGGCTGCCCTGCTCTCCGTAGCCCTTGTCCGGCGGGATGACGAGCACGATCTGGCTGCCGACCTTGGCCCCGACGAGGCCTTCGTTCCAGCCTTGGATGACGTTGGCCTCGCCGACGGGATCGACGGCGAACGGCTGTCCGCCCCCGCCCCAGTTCGAGTCGAAGGGCTGGGAGGCGTCGTCCCACAGCCAGCCGGAGTACTTCACGGCGACCTTCTGCCCCTTCTTCACCTCGGGGCCGGTGCCCTCGATGGTCGTGAAGGACTGCAGCTCGGCGGGCGGTTCGCCCTCGGGCTGGGTGATCTTCGGCGTGCCGTCGTCCTCCCAGCTCACAGTGAGCGGGTTGCCCGCCTGGTCGGCCTTCTTCCCTTCCGCGCGGGTGAGCGGCTTCGTCGTGTCCTCGACGTCGATGACGTAGACGAGCGTCTGGCTCGGCTGTCCCTGCTGGGGGCTGCCGTTGAGCGTCATGAGCACGCGGGAACCGACAGGGACGCCTTCGAGGGCGTTGAACAGCTCCTCGGAGATCTGGGCCGTGTCCATCGGGAAGCCCGCCGGGGACTTCGAGTCGTAGCTCGACTCGACGACGTCTCCGGTGGTCCCGGACACGAGCGTCATCTGCGCGGTGACCTGCTCGCCGTCGGCGACGGGTTTGCCGTCGCCCTCGCTGAGCACCTTGGACTCGGTCTTCTCGACGACGAGTGGTGCCTCGAAGCTCACCGTCGGCTTCTCCCCGGGCTTGCCCTCGACGGTGATGTCGTCGAGGCTCGTCGACTTCGCGTCCTGCGCGGGCACCGATGCGGGGGCGCTGGCACCGCCGTCCTCGGGTTCGCTCTGCCCGCAGGCCGAGAGCAGCAGCACGGCTGCGGCGATGGCACTGAGCACTCTGGTGCGCACGTGGTTCCTTTCGTTCGAACTTCTCCAGCGTCGATCCTACAGGCCGGCGATGAGTGCCTCGGCCTGGGCATGCGTCGCGGAGAACGGGTCCTTGAGGGCGACCGCGCGCCCGGATTCGTCGTTGAGCCGCAGATGCACCCAGTCGACGGTGTAGTCGCGCCGGGCGTCGTGGGCGGCACGGATGAACGCGCCGCGGACCGCTGCCCGCGTCGTCTCGGGCGGTTCGTCCTTCGCCCGCGTGACCGCCTCCGCGGGGACGAGGCTCTTCGCCAGTCCCGCCGCCTCGAGCCTGGGGAAGAGCCCCGTGCCCGGGGTGATGTCGTGGTAGGCGATGTCGAGGCGCTGGATCTGCGCGTCGCCGATCCGGATCCCGCCGCGGGCCATCGCCCGGTCGATGAGCGCCTTCTTCATCACCCAGTCGATCTCCGTGTCGACGGACGAGAAGTCCTGGGTCTCGACGGCGCCGAGCATCCGCGTCCACAGGTCGATGACGTACGCGGCGAGGGCATCGTCGCCGAGGCTGTGGTCCCCGGTCTCAACGAGGTGGGCCGCCCGGTCACGATAGTCGCCGAGGAGTCCCAAGGGCGTCGTCACCGTCCCGTCGGTGCGCTCGAGCCGGGAACGGCCGGTGAGGTCGCGGGCGATGACCCGGATGTCGCGCACAGGGTGGCGCAGACCGTGGTCGGGGATCCGCGCCCCCTGCTCGATGAGGTCGAGCATGAGGACGGCGGAGCCGAGTTTGAGCGCCGAGGTGGCCGTCGACATCGAGGAGTCGCCGACGATGACGTGGAGCCTGCGGTACTTCTCCGCATCGGCGTGGGGTTCGTCGCGGGCGTTGATGATCGGCCGCGACCGGGTCGTCGCCGAGGACAGCCCCTCCCACATGACGTCGGAGCGAGCGGAGAGGCCGAAGGTGAGCTCGCCGCGGTCGGCGTCCTCATCGGGGCTGAGACTCGAGGTCCGCGGGATGATCGCGCCCGCCCCGACGAGGAGCTGCCGGGTGACGAGGAAGGGCAGGAGGACGGTGGTGAGCCGGTTGAAGTCGAGCCCGCGGCGGATGAGGAAGTTCTCGTGGGAGCCGTAGGAGTTGCCCGCGGCGTCCGTGTTGTTCTTGACCATGTGGATCCGCCCGGACAGGCCGTCGGTGTCCATGCTCGCCTGCGCCTTCTCAAGCAGGTCGATCATGTGGGCCTCCCCCGCCCGATCCTGGGCGAGGAGATCGCCGAGGCTGTCGCATTCGGCCGTTGCGTACTCCGGGTGGGAGCCGACGTCGAGGTAGAGGCGCGACCCGTTGGGCAGGAAGACGTTCGACGAACGTCCCCATTCGACGACGGGGCGGAAGAGGTACCGGGCGATCTCCTCGGGACCGATGCGCGTGTGGTCCTCCCCCGGCGTGTGGGCGAGGCCGTACTCGGTCTCGAGTCCGTAGATCCGCGCCATCAGGCGCTCCGGAGCTCGGCGACCGCGGCGTCGGAGAGCCTGCGGAACTTCCGGTGCCCGGCGACCTCGCGGTCGAGGACGGCGGCTTCGAGGTCGTCGACGGCAAGCGGTCCCGTCGTCGTTGCGGCCAGCGCGTCGATGCCGAGCCCGAGGACCTCGGGCAGCGGCTTCCGGCTCGTGACCACTCCCCGCAGCCGCTCGGTGATCGCATCGGCCTGCCCGCCGATCGCCACGTGCTCGGTCTCGTCGATGACCGAACCGTCATAGGTGATCCGATAGAGCTGGTCGTCGGCCGGGGTGTGGCCGAGTTCGGCGACGACGAGTTCGACCTCGAAGGGCTTCGACTCGGTGGTGAAGACGCCGGCGAGCGTCTGCGCGTACGCGTTCGTCAGTCCCCTGGCGGTGACGTCGCTGCGGTCGTAGGAGTATCCGCGCAGGTCGGCGTAGCGGACGCCCGCCTGGCGCAGGGTCTCGAACTCGTTGTACTTGCCGACGGCGGCGAACCCGATGCGGTCATAGATCTCGGCGATCTTGTGCAGCGTCGGCGAGGGGTTCTCGGCGAGGAGGAGGATGCCCGTCTCGAAGCGGAGCACGACGACGGAGCGGCCGCGGGCGATGCCCTTGCGGGCGAAGTCCGCCCGATCCTTCATCAGCTGTTCGGGCGAGACGTAGAACGGGGCCTGGGTCATGACTGCGCCTTCCGCGTCCGCTCGGCGACCACCTCGGTGGCGGTGGCGAGCACCTGGGCTGCCGGGATCTGCGTGACCCCGGTGCCGAGTTCGACGGTGAAGACCGTCGGGGCGATGGCCCGGACGAAGTCGGGTCCTCCCGTCGCCGAGTCGTCGTCGGCGGCGTCGAAGAGCGCTTCGACGGCGACGGCGATCGCCGCTTCGGTCTCGAGCGCCGGTTCCCACAGCTTCTTCAGCGCTCCGCGGGCGAAGCCGGAGCCCGAGCCGATCGCATGGAAGCGGTGCTCCTCGTACTTGCCGCCGGTGACGTCGAAGCTGAAGATCTGCCCGTCGGGCCGGGACTCGTCGACGCCGGCGAACATCGGCACGACGGAGAGTCCCTGCATCGCCAGGCCGAGGTTGCCGCGCAGCATCGCGGCGAGCCGGTTGGCCTTGCCGCCGAGGGAGAGGCGCGCGTCCTCGATCTTCTCGTAGTGTTCGAGTTCGAGCTGGAAGAGCCGGATGAGGTCGAGGGCGACACCGGCGGTCCCGGCGATGCCGATGACCGAGAAGTCGTCGGCGGGCCGCACCTTCTCCATCGCATGGGAGGCGATGAGGTTGCCGATCGTCGCCCTCCGGTCACCGGCCATGAGGATGCCGGATGCGGTGCGGAAGCAGATGATCGTCGTGCCCTCGGGCACCTCCGCACCGTGGTCCGCGCCGTTCCACCGGGGCAGGGCCTCGGGGGCAAGGTCACGCAGGAGGTCGGTCAGGGAGTTGCTCGTCGAGGAGAGGTACGCAGGAGGAAACCCTGCCATCTCATTGCCCGCCCTTCTGGACGAAGTTGCGGACGAACTCCTCGGCGTTGGATTCGAGGACGCTGTCGATCTCGTCGAGGATCGAATCGACGTTCTCGGTGTTGATCTGCGCGGACACGGCCTGCGGCGGATCTTCCGGGGGCTCGTCCCCGCCGGCGGAGTGGTCCTTGTTGATCTGCTCGTTCGAACTCATCACAGCCTTCTCTCTTGCGTCTTCGCGCTCAGTCTAGTCACTCCGAGACGACGGAGCAGGGTGGGTGCGTCGTCGACTCCCGCCAGCCGCTCCTCGAGCAGCGCACGGGTGCCCTTGCGCGGTTCACTCATCGGCAGGCGCACAAGCCCGTATTCGCCAGCGTCGAGGACGAGGGAGTCCCAGCTCGCGGCGACGAGGGAGGCGGAGAACCGGGTGACCGCGAGCGAGCGGAGGTAGGCGCGGGTCCCCTCGGGCGGGGTGACGACGGCGGCTTCGACCTCGGCGTCCGTGGTCAGCCGCGTGATCCGCCCGGCCCTTTCGAGTTTGTGGAAGAGGCCCTTCTCGGGCCGGACGTCGTGGTACTGGACGTCGATGAGGCCGAGCTTCGGATGGTCCCACTCCAGGCCCTCCCGCTGCCGGTAGCCCTCGAGGAGGACCCATTTGGCGACCCAGTCGATCGAGTCGGCAAGCGACTTCGGGTCGGCGGCGAGCCCGTCGAGGAAGCGGCGCCATTCGGCGAGCACCTCGGCGGTCTCCGGGTCGTCGTCGGCGTGCTCGCTGCACGCGGCGAAGTAGAGCTCCTGGATCTCCAGGGCGCTCAGGCTGGTCCCGTCGGCAAGCGGCAGCCGTGCGCTCAGGGTGAGGTCCCTGCTGACGTCCCAGAGCGACTGGAGGGGGTCGGCGAGTTCGAGGCGGGGGGCGAGTCCCTGCTCGATGAGGCCGAGGACGAGCGCGGTGCTGCCGAAGCGGACGAGGGTGGCGGGTTCGGCCAGCGTGGCGTCGCCGATGATGACGTGGAGCCGGCGGTACTTCTCCGGGTCGGCGTGGGGTTCGTCACGGGTGTTGACGATGGGCCGGCGCAGGGTCGTCTCGAGCCCGACCTGGGCTTCGAAGAAGTCCGCGCGCGAGGAGATTCTGGTAGCCCGGCGTCTCCCCTTCGCGTCCGAGCCCGACCCGGCCGGAGCCGCAGAGGATCTGGCGGGTGACGAAGAACGGGATGAGTCCGGCGACGAGGTCGTCGAAGTCGACGGCGCGGTCGACGAGGTAGTTCTCGTGTGTGCCGTACGACGCGCCCTTCGAGTCGGTGTTGTTCTTGTAGAGATTGACCGGAGCGGCCGAGCGCTCGAGCCGGCGCACCGAGTCGAGGGCGACAAGATCGCCCGCGCGGTCGTAGGTGACGAGGTCGCGCGGGGTGAGCACCTCCGGGGAGGAGTACTCGGGGTGGGCGTGGTCGACGTAGTAGCGCGCGCCGTTCTCGGTGACGACGTTGGCCAGGTATTCGGCTTCGACCGCCTCGGCGGGCAGGTGCGTGAGCTGGGAGGCGTCGGCATCGGCGACGTTCATGAGGAACCCGCGGGCGTCGGCGAGCGGTGACTCGGTCTCGAAGTCCCAGAAGCTCTGCGAGGACTTCAGTCCTCGCGGGCCCGCATAGGCGTCGACGACACGCGCCGAGTCCCGCATCGGATTGGCCCCCGGATTGCCCGGCTGGCTCAGCCCGAACTCCGTCTCCGATCCCATCACCCGGTGCACGGTGACCATGTCCACTCCTCCAAACGTCTAGACTCGCCTACGTGGCAGCGAAGAAATCCCATCTCCCCATCGCCCTCGTCGTCGACCTCGTGCTCGTCGTCCTCTTCACCATCATCGGTCATTACACGCACTCCGGGAATCTCGATCCCCAGGGGCTGCTCACGACCGCGTGGCCGTTCCTCGCCGGTCTCGGCGTCGCGTGGGTGCTCACCGCCGTGTGGGACCGCCCCCTGTCCCCGCTCCACTCGGGCACCGGCATCTGGGCGATCACCGTCCTCGTCGGCCTCCTCCTGCGCGGTCTCACCGGGGCCGGCGGGGATCCCGGGTCGGTTCCGGTGAGCTTCATGGTCGTCGCCTCCGTCCTCAACCTCATCACCCTCGTCGGCTGGAGGATCATCGCCACCGCCGTCGCCGGGGGAAGCCGCACCCGCCGCTAGAACAGGACGCCAGCGACCGGGCGACCCGGTCAGAGCAGACGAGCGGCTCAGAGCAGGTCGGAGTCCGGCGTCGCCTCGGCGATCTCGGACTCGAGCGCCGGGGCTCCCCGGGTGGTGTCGAGGTGCATCATCCGCAGGTGCGTGACCCTCTCCCCCTTGCGCCCGGAGATCCGCGCCCACTCGTCGGGGTTCGTCGTGTTGGGCAGGTCCTCGTGCTCGCTGAACTCCTCGGCGATCGCCTCGGCGAAGTGCTCCGGATGGAGTCCGCGCTCCCCCGTCTCGAGCAGCGATTTGATCGCTCCCTTCTTCGCCCGGTCGACGATGTTGTGGATCATCGCCCCGGACGCGAAGTCGGAGAAGTGGAGGACCTCTCGGGACCCGTCGGCATAGGTCGCCTCGACGAACTCGTTCTCCGGAGTCGCGGCGTACATCCGCTCGACGCAGAAGTCGATGAGCGCGGTCACCGCAGGCTCCGGGCCGCCGTGTTCGGCGACGAGCGCGGGATGCAGCGGCAGCTCCGCGGTGAGGTACTTCCCGAAGATGTCGCGGGCGGCCTCGGCGTCCGGACGTTCGATGCGGATCTTCACATCGAGGCGACCGGGACGCAGGATCGCGGGATCGATGAGGTCCTCGCGGTTGGAGGCGCCGATGACGATGACGTTGTCGAGCTGTTCGACGCCGTCGATCTCGGTGAGCAGCTGCGGAACGATCGTCGTCTCGACGTCGGAGGACTTGCCCGTGCCGCGGGTGCGGAAGAGCGACTCCATCTCGTCGAAGAAGACGACGACCGGGAACCCGGCGGAGGCCTTCTCGCGGGCGCGGGCGAAGATCAGGCGCAGCTGCCGCTCCGTCTCACCGACGTACTTGTCGAGCAGCTCGGGGCCCTTGATGTTGAGGAAGTACGTCCGTCTGGCCTGCGCGGCCGTGGTCCTCTCCGCCAGCGAGTTCGCCACGGCCTTGGCGATGAGCGTCTTGCCGCAGCCGGGAGGACCGTAGAGGAGGATCCCCTTGGGCGGCTTGAGACCGTGCTCGGTGTAGAGCTGCGGATGTTCGAAGGGCAGTTCGACGGCGTCCTGGATCTGACCGATCTGGTCGGCGAGACCGCCGATGTCGGAGTACGTGATGTCCGGGACCTCTTCGAGCAGGAGCGAGGAGACCTCGGGCTTCTCGACGACCTCGAGCGCGTAGTGGGTGCGGGAGTCGACGACGACGGCATCGCCGAGGCGCAGGCCGGAGTCGATGAGCTCCTGGGTGAGCACGTAGACCTGCTCGTCATCACCCGGAGCGCCGACGAGGATGCGGGTGTCGTCGACGAACTCACGGACGGTGACGACGCTGCCGACCGCGGCGAAGTCCCCGGTGCCGATGATGACGAGGCCTTCGGAGAGGAGGACATCGGAGCCGGGGGTCAGGTGCTTCGCCTCGACCTCGGGTCCGACGGCCAGGCGCATGCGCCGGCCGCCGACGATGACGTCGCCGGTGAGTCCGTCGGATGCCAGCGCCACGAGGGTGCCCCAGCTGTTCGGCGGCTCGGTCAGCCGCCGGGCCTCCTCCTTGATCCTCCCGAGCTCCTCCCTGGCGGTGCGCAGGGTCGTCGAGAGGGCCTCATTGCGCTTGCCCGCACTGTAAAGCTGCTGGCGCAGCGAAGCGGTGTCCTCGCGCAGCTTCCTCACCTCAGGGGTGGACGTCTCGGTCATCGCTCCTCCTCCTTGTGCTCCAGTCGCCTGCCGGCCTCGCGCATCACCCGCCGCAGCTTCTTCCCCGTGGCCACCCGGGTGCCGATGGCCGTCTCCGTCACCTCGCCGCCGGTCCAGGCGTCGACGTCGGCGGGTGAGGCCGGCGCCCCCTGCGGGCGCTTCTTCTTCTCCAGTGGCGCACTGCCCGGGGCCATCCGGCGGGCGATGACGAGGAATCCGGTGTGGGCGATCATCCGATGGTCTGGGCGCACGGCGAGTCCGTCGACGTGCCAGCCGCGGACCATCGACTCCATCGCGTTGGGCTCGCTGAAGCACCCCGATGCACGCACGGCCTCGACGAAGCGCGAGAGCTGGGGGACGGTGGCGACATAGGCGACGACAGCGCCGCCCGGTGCCAGCGCCGTGCTCACGGACTCGAGCACCGTCCACGGGGTGAGCATGTCGAGGACGACGCGGTCGACGGTGCCGGGGGCGAACTCCTCGGGCAGCCGCTCGGCGAGATCGCCGACGGACACCGCCCAGTTCTCCGGTCGGCCATCGAAGAAGTCGGCGATGTTGCCCGCCGCGATCTCCGCGAACTCCTCCCTGAGCTCGAACGAGTGGACGCGGCCCTCCGGCCCGACGGCGCGCAGCAGGGCGATCGATAGGGCGCCTGAGCCGACGCCCGCCTCGACGACGGTGGCTCCCGGGCGGATGTCGCCGAGGGTGACGATGAGACCCGAATCCTTCGGGTAGACGACTGCGGCGCCGCGGGGCATCGAGAGGACGAAGTCCTCGTAGAAGGGACGGAAGACCTGGAAGTCGACTCCGCCCGAGTTCGTCACCACGATGCCCTCGGGACGGCCGATGATCTCGTCGTGGCCGATGAGGCCCTTGTGCGTGTGGAACACCTCGCCCGCGGCGAGCACGATGGTGTGCATCCGGCCCTTGGGATCGGTGAGCTGGATCTTCTCCCCCGCCCGGAGCACGGCTGCGGCGGGGATCGTCTCTGGCTGCGTCATGATGCTTCTACTCTACGCTGGTGAGGTGTGCCTTACGCACACCGGTTCAGGCTGCGAGAAGCTCGTCGAAGAACTCCTGCAGATCGATCACGCCGATGAGCGTGTTGCCGTCCATGACCAGGCAGAACTGCGCTTTGGGACGGTGGGTGAGGGACTCGAGGAGGTGCGGGGCGGTGATGTCCTTGGGCACCCCGATCCATCCGGCAAGGGGACGTGCCACGTCGCCGGCGGGGATCCGCGCCGAGGATTCGGCCAGTCGCCCTGCCGCGGCGTGGCGGTCGACGAGGCCGTAGGGCAGGCCCTTCTGGTCGAGGACGACGATGAGTGTGCGCTCCTTCGCGTTCCCCAGCGTGTTCGCGTAGTCGAGCGTGTCGGCGAGATCGGCGTCCCACGTCGCGGCGATCGCCGGCTGGATGACCTGGGAGAGGTCATAGGTCTCCATCTTCCGCGCCCGCTTGGCATGGGTGGCGGCATCGCCTGCGGAGAACCACAGCATGATCGCGATGAGCGACATCCACGCGACATTGAGCGGATCGGGCCGCTGACCGGCGAGCAGCGGGGTGATGACCGACCAGCCGATGAACCCGGCGGCGATGATCCGTCCCACCCAGCTCGCGACGATGGTGCCGAGGTACTGGGAACCGGTGATCCGCCACATCAGCGCCTGCAGCGCCCAGCCGCCGTCGAGCGGGATGCCCGGCAGCAGATTGATCGCGCCGAGGGCGACGTTGGCGAAGGTGACGGCGATGAGGAGCAGCCACGGCACCGAGGACGGGGTGACCGCGCTCAGGCACCACCAGCCGAGCAGGGCGAGGACGATGTTGACGATGGGGCCGACGATGGAGATGACGAAGCTCGTCATCGCCGCCTTGTCCCGCGGGTTGTCGACCTGGGGTTCGAAGCGGGTGAACCCGCCCCAGATGTTCAGCTCGATCGCTGCGACCTTCTGCCCGTAGAACTGCCCGGCCACGCCGTGGGCGAGCTCGTGGAGGAACACCGAGGCGAAGAGGAGAACGGCGTAGGCGAACGCCACCGCCCACGACCAGATGCCGAGGTCGGGGCGGACGGTGAGCACCCAGGGGGCGAAGAGGATGGTGATGACGATCGCCGCGAGGAACCACGACCAGGCCAGGATCACCGGGGCACCGAGGACGGTGCCGAGGCGCAGACCGGAGGAGGCACCGGTCTGGTGGTTCTTCACGGCCATCGCAGGACATCCTCAGATCGGTTGGGGTCGGGACTACTCAGCCTAACAGCGACAGGTGGCTTCACCATGTCAGACGCGTCGTGTCCGCTCAACTCGGCGCCCATGTCAGACCCCCTGGCTAGAGTGGTCCCATGGCCGAGCTCACCAGTCTCTCACCGTCCCGCGCGAACGACTTCGTCCAGTGCCCCCTGAAGTTCCGATTCCGCAGCATCGACAGACTCCCCGAACCGCCCTCACAGGCGGCATTCAAGGGCACGCTCGTCCATTCGGTGCTCGAGCAGCTCTTCGCCCTGCCCGCCGCCGACCGGACCGAGGAGGCGGCTGCGGCGATGCTCCGCCCGAGCTGGGAGGCGCTCATCGAGAAGCACCCCGACGTCCTCGAACTCTTCGCCCACGAGGGCGAGAGGGAGACGTTCCTCACATCGGCGCGTTCCCTCATCGGCGCGTACTTCACCCTCGAATTCCCCGAACACCTCGAACCGGAGTCGACGGAGAAGTACGTGACGACGACGCTCGACTCTGGGCTCGAGCTGCGCGGGTTCATCGACCGGGTCGACGTCGCCCCCGGCGGGGAGAAGCGACTCGTCGACTACAAGACGGGCAGACAGCCGAAACCGCAGTACGGACGGGAGGCGAAGTTCCAGATGGGCTTCTACGCCCTCGTCGAGTACCGGCTCACCGGCGAGCTGGTCCACACGCTCCAGCTCATGTACCTCGGTTCGCGCAGCGTCCTCAAGTCGCATCCGACGATGGCCGACATCGAGGGCAGCGAGTTCGAGATCGATGCGATCTGGAAGGACATCGTCGCCTCCGCCGAGTCCGACCGTTGGCGTCCGCGCAAGTCCCCGCTGTGCAACTGGTGCTCGTTCAAGCCGCTCTGCCCGGCGTGGGGCAATGAGGCTCCGCCGACCCCGGAGATCACGCGGATAGTCGGGATGTGACCGTGCGCAGGTCGTCGACGCCGCGTCCGGCCAGGCTCGGCCAGAGCGTCGTCCCCGGCGCCGGGTCGAGGTCGACGAGGTGCGGGATGCCGACGGCGATCGTCCCCGCCGCCTCCGCGCTGGCCAGGCCCGGACGGGAGTCCTCGAGAGCAACGCACTCGGACGGGTCGACCCCGAGCAGGGCGGCGCCTGCGAGGTAGGGCTCCGGGTCGGGTTTGCCGGCGGCCACGTCGTCGCCGGCGACGAGGCCTGCGAAGCTGCCGGGCGGGCACGCGGCGATGACCGCCTCGGCGAGGCTGCGGTAGGACATCGTCACCATCACGCACGGGATGCCCGCCTCCCGCAGCTCCTCGAGCAGCTCGAGGGCGCCGGGACGGAACGGCACGCTCCGGCGGATGCGCGCGATGACGCCGTCGAGCAGGGTCTCGACGATGACGGGGGCGGGCAGGTCGAGACCCGCGTCTCGCATCATCGATGCCGAGGTGAGGAGGTCGTTGCCGACGAACTCGAGTCCCTGCTCCTCGCTCCACGGCAGTCCGTGGGCGGCCATGAGCTCGGTCTCGGCCGCGATCCAGAAGGGCTCGGTGTCGACCAGGGTTCCGTCCATGTCCCAGAGGACTGCGGCAGGGTTCGTCATGGTTCCAGCGTAATCTGGTCGCATGACATTTCTCCCATCAGGTCACGGTGCGCTCGTCTTCATCGCGTTCGAGGGACAGGATGCCGACGCCTCGGAGGCCGCGAGCTCTCTGGTCAAGGACCTCATCGACGCCTGGGCGCTCGACGACAGCGAGATCCTCGACACCGACGGCTTCTACGAGTTCCGCTTCTCCGAGCCCGAGATCGAACGCGACGAGACGGGCAGGGCGACCATCGCGTGGCCCGGCGTCGAGGTCCACCGCGGAGAGCATGCAGGCACCCCGGTGACCGTCATCCACGGGCACGAACCCGGGCTCAAATGGCGGGAGTTCCTCTCCCTCATCCTCGCCGAGGTCGGTGAGGACGATTCCGTCGTCCTCCTCGGCGGACTCCACGCAGAGGTCCCGCACACCCGTCCCTTCCCTGTCGTCGCGAACACCGAGGACCCGGAACTCGCCGCCGAGCTCGGGATCGAGATCAACAGCTACTCCGGTCCCATCGGCATCCTCGGGCTCCTCGGGGTGGCGTGCTCATGGCGCGGGCTCAAGTCGATCAACCTCTGGGTCGGCGTGCCCGACTACTTGAGCGACTCGCCGTCGCCGAAGGCGGAACTCGCTCTCGTCCGCGCCGTCGAACGGACCACGGGAGTCGAGATCGACATCCCGATCCTCGAGGAGGAGAGCCGGGCCTGGGAGCTCGGCGCCGATGAGGTGGTCTCCGCGAATCCGCAGCTGAGCGATCTCGTCAAGGAGCTCGAGGAGCGCATCGACGCCACCGAGCTGCCCGAGGCCAGCGGCGAAGCGATCGCCGCGGAGTTCGAACGCTACCTGCGCGGACGCGGCCGGGACAGGTAGGCGGCCGGGACCGGCAGCACGCGGTCTCAGTCGCGCAGGCGGATCCCGAGGAGGGAGTCGACGGCGTCGGCGACGCGGTCGCCGCTCACCGGTCCGGCATCCCCTGCCGGCGAGTCCGCGTAGTGCTCGGCCCATTCGTCGAGGATCCCGAGCGCCCGCGGGCTGTCGAGGTCGTCGGCGAGGGCTTCGCGCAGCAGTGCGATGATGTGTCCGCGCAGGCCCTCCCGGCATTCGGCCTCGCGGTCTGCGGCATGTCGCCATGCAGCGAGCCGCTTCTCCGCCGCCTCGAGCAGCTCGGGGGTGAACATCCAGTCGCTGCGGTAGTGGTTGGACAGGAGCACCGTGCGGATGACCATGGGGTCGACGCCCTCGGCGAGCAGCTGGGAGACGAGGACGAGGTTGCCCTTCGACTTGCTCATCTTCTCGCCCTGGTAGCCGACCATGCCCGTGTGCATGTAGGTCTTCGCGAGCGGACGGTGGAGCCATGCCGCACTGTGCGCGGCCCCCATCTCGTGGTGGGGGAAGACGAGGTCGCTGCCCCCGCCCTGGACGTCGACGGGCAGTCCGGCCTTCTCCTCGGCGATGACCGTGCACTCGATGTGCCAGCCGGGTCGGCCCGGTCCGAGGCTGCCCCCGTCCCAGGACGGTTCGCCGTCACGCGCGGCCCGCCACAGCAGCGGGTCGAGCGGGTTCTCCTTGCCCGGGGTCTCCGGATCTCCGCCGCGTTCGGCCGACAGCCGCAGCATCGTCGCCTTGTCGTCGTGGCTGACGCTGCCGAAGGGCGGCTGGACCGGGGTGGCGACCCGGTAGTAGACGTCGCCGGTCTCGAGCGTGTACGCCGCTCCGGCCTCGATGAGCGCCGCGACCGCCTCGGCGATCTGCGGGATCGATTCGACGACGCCGACATAGTCCTGCGGCGGGACGACGCGCAGCGCCTCCATGTCGTCGCGGAAGAGCTGGATCTGGGAGTCGGCGAGTTCGCGCCAGTCGACGCCGGTGGCTTCCGCGCGTTCGAGGAGGGGGTCGTCGACGTCAGTGGTGTTCTGGACGTAGACGACGTCGAGTCCGGCGTCGCGCCACACCCGACCGAGCAGATCGAAGGCGACGTAGGTGGCCGCATGCCCGAGGTGGGTCGCATCGTAGGGGGTGATCCCGCAGACGTAGAGGGTCGCCGTCCCGTCCTTGCCGGTGAGCTTCCGAGGACTGCGCGCCCCCGTGTCGAAGACCGTGGGCAGGATGCCGGGGGTGGACAGAGAGGGCAGTTCGGGAGCGGACCAAGACTTCACGCAGACCAGCCTAACCGAGAGGCCGGGATTCGAGCATTTCCTAGATCGGGGGCCACGGGATGACCGTGCGATCCCCCGGAGGCTCGGGGAAGGCGCCGGCCTCGGTGAGAGCCACGGCGCGGTCAGTGAGGGCGCTGATCTCCGCGGGAGCCAGGCACTCGCCGAGGCTCTCAGCGAGCTCGTCGGGCATGGCGGAGACGGCCTGCAGGGCCGCCGTCTCCGCGGCATCGAACGCTTCGCCCGCGAAGCCCCAGAGGACGGTGCGCAGCTTCTCGTCGGTGTGGAAGCTCAGTCCGTTGTCGATGCCGTAGGTGCTCTCGGCGTCGGGGTCGCCGGGCAGGGTGCTGCCGGTGATGATGTGTCCGGCCTTGCGGTCCGCGTTGCCGACGAGGAGGTCGAAGAAGGCGATGCGCCGCAGCCCCGCGCCGAGGCTGTGGGAGAGGACGAGGTCGCGTCCCTCCTCGGTGCGCAGAGCGAACATCGGCACGTACCCGTCGGGGATCTCGGCCACCCCGGTCAGTGCCACGGGGTCGTCGTCTCCGGCGTCCTCGACGTAGGCCTGCAGCGAGCCGGGTCCCGCCGGGAGGTCGGTGCGCAGGACGGTCGGGGGGACGACGCCGAGGTCGAGATGCCGGCTCAGTCGGTAGGACGCGACCTCCCGCAGCCCGAGCGTCCCGCGGGGGAAGTCCCGCAGCGGCCGCTCCCCCGACATCGGCTTGTAGACGGCTTTGAGTGTGTGCTCCCCGGATTCGACGACGACGAGGGAGGTGGCATTGCTCGCCCGTGGGATGTCGCCCATGAGCGTCGACTCGCCCTGGGTGAGAGCGGTCTCGATGAGGTCGCGGGTCATCCTCCGCGCTTCAGGCTCGGGCCACGCCGTTGGCGCGCGGGCAGAGGTGTCCCTCCGGCTCGAGCGGCAGCGAGCAGAACGGGCAGTCGCCGCGCCCGGCGGAGACGACCTGTTCGGCGCGGCGGGCGAACTCGCGGGCTCCGGCCGCGTCGAGGACGGTGCGCAGGACGTCGCGCTCGACCGCGTCGTCGTCGGGGTCGGCCGAGGTTCCCGCCTGCGCGTCCTCCTCGGTGAGTTCGAAGCATTCGACGACGAGTTCGTGGGCGACGGTGTCCCAGCCGAGGCTCATCGTCCCGACCCGGAACTCCGGGTCGATGGGGACGTTGAGACCGGCGTTGTCGATCCGGTCATCGATCGCCGTCTGCGGGACGCGGGCGGCGGGGTCCTTGATCATCACCATGTCGAGGAGCTCGGTGATGCGGTCGGCGAGGATCTCCACCTGCTCCTTCTCGACGATCACGGTCGTCAGCGCGGACCCGGACTTCGCCTGGAGGAGGAAGGTCCGCTCCCCCGGCAGACCGACCGTGCCGACGACGAAGCGATCAGGGGTGGGGTGATCGTAGAGTGAGGCCATGCCGTCTAGGGTAATTCAAAGCCGTCCTGCTCCCTCAACCCTAGGCTTCTCTCTCCCGCCTGGGATACATTTGAGTCATGAGCACAGATCCTCGTGAGGCCCTGGACGCATTCCTCGAAGCGGTGAGGGAGCACTTCGCCGCATCCGCGCACCGCAACGGAGACCAAGACCCTCGCGTCGAAGCCGCCTACATGGCACTCGCCGACGCCTTCGAGATCTACGAAGACGCCATCTACACCGCGTATGACGAGGTCACCCCCTTCGAGCTCTTCGACGATGTCGAGGATGCGAAGGCCGACGACGTTGAGGACGAGGACTACGACGAGTTCGGCGTCGCCGACGATGACGACGACGAGGACGAGGTCGACTCCCGGAGGTGAGCCGCTCAGGAGATCTGCTCGAGCACCTCGGCGATCTCCGGGGCGAGGGCGACGTCGCTGTCAAGGATCTGCGCGAGCTGCTCGGGGGTGCGTGCTGAGACGAGCGTCGAGGCAATCCCGCGGTCGCGGTTGAAGGCCAGGGCGATGTCGGTCGTGCTCACGCCGAGCGCCCCCGCCGCCCGACGCACCCCGGCAAGCACCTTCGCCGACCGGTCGTCGAGGTAGGCGGAGACGTAGTCGGAGAGCTCCCCGGCGAGACGGGAGTCCTGCGGGGTCGCCCGCTGATACTTGTCCGTGAGCACGCCGCGCCCGAGGCCGGCTCCAGCGATGATCCCCACTCCCGCGTAGTCGGCGGCGGGGACGAGGTCGGCGTCGGCATCGCGGTTGAGCAGCGAGTACTCGGTGAGAGCACAGGCGATCGGGATGCCCGCACCGCGCATCTCTGCGAGCTGCCAGCCCGTGTGGTGGGAGACGCCGACGTAGCGGACGGTGCCGAGGGTGAGCAGGGTGTCGATCGCCGAGGCGGTCTCGGAGCGGTCGACCTCTTCGTCGAAGACGTCGAGGACGAGGATGTCGAGATGGTCGCGCCCCGTGGTCTCGAGCAGCCGGCGCACCTGGTCGAGAATGCGGGCGCGCCCGAGGCCGAGCTCGATGTGGGAGGACTCACTGACCGAGACTCCGACCCGGCCGGCGAGCACGAGGTCATCGGGCAGGGTGAGCTGTCCGAGCACGGCGGCGGCGTGGAGGCCGGAGCTGGGGAGTTCGAGGAGATTCCCGCCCGCGGCGGCGAAGTCGTCGACGAGGCGCTGCGCCCCGTCCGCATCGACCCGGTGTCCCCATTCGAATGTGCCGAGGCCCACATCGCTGACGTCGAGACCGGTCGTGCCGAGGCGGTTGTGCTTCATGATTCTTGAGGTTACCCGATTCGCCGACTACCGTGGTCACGTTCCCCCACCCCCTTCTCAAGGAGACCCATGTACGACTGGCTCGTGGCCGCCGTGCTCGGAATCGTCCAGGCACTCACGGAATTCCTTCCGATCTCGTCGTCGGCGCACGTGCGCATCGTCGGGGAATGGCTGCTCCCGGGTCAGGACCCGGGCGCGTTCTTCACGGCGATCATCCAGATCGGCACGGAGGCCGCCGTCGTCGTCTACTTCTGGCACGACATCGTCTCCATCATCACCAAGTGGTGCAAGGCGCTGGTCGGCCGACACGATCGCAAGGACCCCGAGGTGCGGCTGGGCTGGCTCATCATCATCGGCTCGATCCCCATCGTCGTCATCGGCCTCCTCTTCCAGGACTACATCGAAGGCGCCTTCCGGAGCCTGTGGATCACGGCGACGATGCTCATCGTCTTCGGTCTCATCATCGGCTTCGCCGACTGGGTGGGCAAGAAGCAGTACACCCTCGATGACATGACGTGGGGGCAGGGCATCGTCTACGGTCTCGCGCAGGCACTCGCCGTCATTCCCGGCGTCTCCCGCTCCGGCGGGACGATCATGGCCGGTCGCTTCATGGGCTTCGAGCGCCCGGCCGCCGCCCGCTATTCGTTCCTCCTCGCGATCCCCGCCGTCCTCGGTTCGGGCTTCTACGGGATCTACAAGAGCCTCGGGGCCAACGACATGGTCCTCGGCTGGGGACCGACGATCCTCGCGACCGTCATCTCCTTCGGGCTCGGCCTCGTCGTCATCCACTGGTTCCTCGGCTACATCAAGACCCGGTCGTTCGCGATCTTCGTGTGGTACCGGGTGGCGCTCGGCATCCTCATCTACATCCTGCTCGCCACGAACGTCCTCCAGCCGCTCTGAGGCTCACGCGAGTCCACCGCCGCCGGGCACCCCTGACACGGAGAGCCCGGCGGCGGTGATCGACATCGCCGTCATCACCGGCATGCGTCCCGTGTAGTCGATGACGGTGAACGACCCGGGGGCCACCGACAGCCGCTGGAAGTCGTCGAGGGGCATGCCGAGCGCATCGGCGATGATCGCCTTGATGATGTCGCCGTGGGAGACGACCATCGCCCATTCGCGGAGGTCGCCGCCGTCCTTCCCAGCCTCTTCGGCGCTCGCCTGCGCGGCCTCGCGCTTCGCCTCCTCGACAGCACGGAGTTCGGCGACGAGCCCGGCGACGCCGGCCACCGCACGATCTGCCGCCTCGGTGATCGACTCCCCACCGGGGAAGCGCATCTGCGAGGCCCGCTGCGCCACGGTCTCCCACTCGGGGGTGGTGACGAGATCCTCGAGGCGGCGCCCCGTCCAGTCGCCGTAGTCGAGTTCGATGAAGTCCTCGGCCACCTCCGTCGTTCCGAATCCGGCGAAGCGGGCGGCGATCGCCGCCGTCTCCGCGCACCGCGTGAGCGGGGAATGGAGGAGGCGGGAGAAGTCGCTGCGCGGAAGCATCCGCAGTGTGTCCTCGAGAGCGCGGACTCCGTCCTCGGTCAGTGACACGCCGGGGGCGCGTCCGGCCAGTATCCCTGCCGTGTTCGCGCTCGAGAGTCCGTGCCTGAGGAGGACGATGACGGGCATACGATCCAGACTAGCCCACATCGTCTACAGTGGGCCTATGAAACGTCAGCGCCCGAGAATGACCTACGAGTACAGGTCGGTCTCCTTCTCCAAGGACGTCCCGCGCTCCGTCACGCTGCAGGAGCTCAACGACCAGGCCGAGTACGGCCAGTGGGAGCTTGCGCGGACCAGGATCACCGCGGGCGGCACCCGCACCGTGTGGCTGCGGCGCAAGATCATGCCGCTGCCTGCCGCCGGTTGACCGCAGCCTGCGGTTCCTCGGGCTCGGCTGGGCCCGGAGCATCCTCCCTCCTCACGCTGCTCACAGCGGGGTTCGTCACGATCGTCGCCGGTGCGGCGATGTCGCTCCAGGGGCGGGCGAACGGCCTGCTCGGCCCCGTCCTCGGTCACGCGGTCTTCGCCGCCCTCGTCTCCTTCGCCACCGGTCTCCTCATCGTCGGCGCCGTGCTCGTCTGCTCGCCACGGGCTCGGACCGGCACCGTCGTCCTCGTCCGTCTCGTGCGCTCCCGCAGGCTTCCGTGGTGGATGGTCCTCGGCGGACTCAGCGGGGCGCTCGTCGTCGTCGCACAGGCGACGACCGTGCCGATCATGGGCGTGGCGATGTTCACGATGGCCTTCGTCTCGGGGCAGGTCACCGGTGGACTCGTCGTCGACGCGACGAGGCTGCCGCCCGGTGGCCGACAGCGACCCACCCTGCTGCGCATCCTCGGCGTCCTCATCGTCCTGGCCGCCCTCGCCGTCGGCACCGAAGAGCGACTGGCGGGCGGAGTGCCGCTCTGGGCTCCCCTGCTTCCCTTCGCCTCGGGGACCCTCACCGCCGTCCAGCAGGCATTCAACGGTCGGATCCGAGCCGCCTCCGGCTCGGCGCTCGTCGCGACCGCCACGAACTTCGCGACGGGGCTGCTCGCCCTCGTCCTCGCCACCGCCCTCGTCATGGCCGCAGGTGCACGGTGGACGGACTTCCCCACCGCACCGGGTCAGTGGTGGCTGCTCCTCGGCGGGGCATTCGGGGTCGTCTTCATCGGGCTGACCTCACTCACGGTCGCCCGCCTCGGCGTGCTCCTGCTCAGCCTCTTCTCGCTCTTCGGCAACCTGCTCGGGGCGATGCTCCTCGACGCCCTGCTGCCGCTGCCGGGCTCGCTCGTGAGCGTGACGACGGTGCTCAGCGCCGCAGGAGTGCTCGCGGGGATCGCGGTGACGATCACGCCTTCATCAGGAAGTCGCCGAGGACGCGGGTCCCGAACGTGAGGGCGTCGACGGGCACCCGCTCATCGACCCCGTGGAACATCGCGGGGAAGTCGAGGTCGCCGGTCAGGCGCAGCGGCGCGAAGCCGTAGCCGGCGATGCCGAGCTCGGACAGCGACTTGTTGTCGGTGCCTCCGGAGAGCGTGTACGGCAGGATCGCCGCCTCGGGGTCGGCGCTGCGCAGGCTCGCCTGCATCTGCGCGACGAGGGGAACCTCGAACGGGGCTTCGAGAGCGGGACCCTCCTCGTTGACCTCGATGTCGATGCCCTCCCCCGCGAGCTCCTTGATCGTGAGCATAACGTCCTCGTGCTGACCGGGCAGCGTGCGGCAGTCGACGTAGCCGGTCGCAGTCCCGGGGATGACGTTGTGCTTGTAGCCGGCGTCGAGGTAGGTCGGGTTCGACGTGTTCTGCAGGGTCGGAGCGACGAACTTCTCGACCGAGCCCAGTTCGGCGAGCAGTTCACCGATCGTCTCTGCGGTGAAGGGGATGCCGGTCATCTCGGAGACGCCTTCGAGCAGCTGCCGGGTCGCGATCGGGATCTCCTGCGGCCACTCGTGTTCGCCGATGCGCGCGATCGCCGCGGCGAGACGGGTGACGGGGTTGTCGTCGTTGCGCTGCGACCCGTGCCCGGCGGAGCCGTGGGCGATGAGGTTGAGCCAGGCGAGGCCCTTCTCCGCGGTCTGGATGAGGTAGACCCGCTGACCGCGGATGTCGACGGAGTAGCCGCCGACCTCGGAGACCGCCTCGGTGGCACCGCGGAAGAACTCGGGATGGTTGCGCACGACGTACCGGGCACCGTACTCACCGCCGGCCTCCTCGTCGGCGAAGAACGCGACGATGATGTCACGGCGCGGGGTCAGACCCTGGCGGACCATGTCACGCACGGAGGCGATGATCATCGCGTCCATGTCCTTCATGTCCACGGCGCCGCGGCCCCAGAGGAGCCCGTCCTTGATGGTGCCGGCGAAGGGGTCGACGCTCCAGTCCTCGGCGGCGGCCGGGACGACGTCGGTGTGACCGTGGACGACGAGCGCGGGAGCGGTCGCATCGGCACCGGGGATGCGCGTGACGAGGGACGCCCGGCCGGGAGCGGATTCGACGATCGTCGAGTCCAGCCCCACCTCGGCGAACCAGGACTCGATGAGCTCGGCGGCCGGCCGTTCGGGGTTGGCCTTGTTCCCGCCCCAGTTCTGCGTGTCGATGCGGATGAGCTGCTGGCACAGGGAGGTCACCTCGGCCTCGGCGGTGCTGAAGTCGAACACTGTCGATCCCCTTCGTTGCGGCGTGCTGGACAGGATCCACGTTATCCCACACGCGACCGGACGCGAGGACCGGGTGCCGAGGACCGGGTGCGTGAGGACCGACAGTCCTGTGAATGACGGAAGGCCCTCCCGGATCTCTCCGGAAGGGCCTTCTCTGTTGTGCGCGAAGGGGGACTTGAACCCCCACGTCCGATAAGTTGGACACTAGCACCTCAAGCTAGCGCGTCTACCAATTCCGCCACCCGCGCTGGCAACAGGAATTACTCTACACGCCATCTCCGGCGACGCAAAATCGAATCGGCACTATGTGAGCGACCCCACATGACGAGGCCCCTGACCACGGCGTTCATGCCGTCGTCAGGGGCACGTCATGGGGCGTTCACCGGCGGGCTCACCGGTGCCGGTCACCGACGGGCTCGCCGGTGCCGGTCAGCCCTCGATCGCCTCGACGGAGGAGAGGACGTGCGGCTTGCCCTTGGCCGGGTCGAAGACCGCGAACCGGGCGCTCTCGTGCCGGTGGCCTGCGGTGAAGGCGAACCCGACCGTCGAGGGCAGGAGGATCGGCTTGGCGAACGAGACGTCCCACCGGTAGGCATCGAGCCTCGGGTCGGCGACCGCGAGTGCCCGGGATGCCGTGTACATGCCGTGGGCGATGACGCGGGGGAACCCGAAGCCGCGGGCGGCGAGCCCGTTGAGGTGGATCGGGTTGTAGTCCCCGGAGGCCTTCGCGTAGCGCTGTCCGATGATCGGGTCGAGCCGCCACAGCGCGGTCGGCCGCGGAGCGACGAAGTCCTCGCGCTCGGGCTGCTCCTGGGGTTTCGCCCCGTCGAGGTGCTTGCCCTTCGCGAGGTACGTCGTCGTCTCCGTCACGGCGAGTTCGCCGTCGACCGAGGCGCGCATGACGACGTCGATCGTCGTGCCCGCCGGGTGGGTGAAGGGTCCGGCGAGGGAGACGTTGAGGTCGACGACGTCACCGATGCGCACCGGCCGGTGGACGTCCATCCGGTTGCGCACATGGACCATGCCCACCAGCGGCAGCGGCACCGCCGGGTCGGCGAGGAGCTGCATGCTCAGCGGGAACGCGAGGATGTGGAGGTAGCCGGGGTGGACGGTGTCGGTCAGCGGCGCTTCGACGACCCGGGTGAACCCGGCGTACGCGGTCGCCTCGAGGGCGACGCTGCGCCCGATCTCCCGGTCCGGGAGTGAGGCGCCCGGCTGCGGACCGAACGGCAGGGCCTTGACGAGGGCCTTCGCATAGACGGGAAGCATGCTCATCACGCACCCACCATGTTCTGACCGCACACCCGCAGGGTCTGTCCGTTGATCCCGCGCGCCGAGGCCGAGGCGAGGAACGCGATGGTCTCGGCGACGTCGACGGGCAGTCCGCCCTGCTGGAGGCTCGAGAGGCGACGGGCGACCTGACGGGTGAGCGCGGGCATCGCCGCAGTCATGTCGGTCTCGATGAACCCGGGGGCGACCGCATTGGCCGTGCCCCCGAGTGCCGCGAAGTCCCTCGCCGAGGCGGCCGTGAGTCCGATGACCCCGGCCTTCGACGTCGCGTAGTTCGTCTGCCCGCGGTTGCCCGCGATCCCCGAGGTCGAGGCCAGGGAGACGACCTGCGCCCCCTCGGCGAAGCGGCCCTCATCGAGCAGGCGGGCGTTGATCCGCGCCTGGGAGGCGATATTGACGGCGATGACGGAATCCCACCGGGAGGCGTCCATGTTCGCCAGCAGCTTGTCCCGGGTGATCCCCGCATTGTGGACGAGGATGTCGACGCGACCCCCGGCCGCCTCGGCGATGGCGTCGGCGGCACCGTCTGCGGTGATGTCGAGCTGCAGGGACTTCCCGCCGACGGCGTTGATCACCTGCGCCAGGGCCTGCCCGGCCTGGGGCATGTCGACGCCGATGATGTGGGCGCCGTCGCGGGCGAGGACACGGGCCACCTCGGCGCCGATGCCGCGGGCGGCACCGGTGACCACGGCCGTGCGCCCCGCCAGAGGGCCGTCCGTGCCGGTGGCGAGGAACTGCGCATCGGTGGCCGCGGTACCGGCACCGGATCCGACGGTGAGGAACTGCCCATCGACGTACGCGGACTTGCCCGAGAGGAGGAACCACAGGGCGGCGGTGACCGAAGGGGCGTCGATGCCGACGCCGGGTCCGAGCAGGATGCCGTTGGCCGTCGCACCCCGGCGCATCTCATGGGCGAGCGACCGGGTGAAGCCGGTCAGCCCCTGCGCGGTCGCGGCGAGCTGCGGGTCCTGCTCGTCCGGGTCGAGGGCCGGTGAGATCGTGACGACCCGGCCGCACTTCGCCAGCGAACGCAGCGCGCCGCCGACGGCGAGGACGGTCTCCGAGAGCCCCTCGGGGGTCGCTGCCTCGTCGAGGACGGCGATGATCGCCCGCAGCGATTCGCCCGCTACCGCGTGCCTGCGGACCTCGAAGCCGTTGTCGAGGAGCAGGTCGGCGATCGTCTGTGCTCCTGAGCCCGGACCGAGCACGAGCACGGGCTTGCGCCGGTACGACTCCGGAGTGGAGTCGAAGCGCTGGAGTTCGACGGGCTGGGGCAGCCCGAGGGTCTTGGCGACCTTGCCGAGCGGTCCGCTCATGAGGTCGAGGTAGGTGTCCTTCATGCTGCCTCCACGATCGCGGTGAGTCCCTGTCCGCCTGCGGCGCAGATCGAGACGAGGGAGCGCTTCTTTCCGGTGAGCTTGAGGTACTTCGCCGTCGTCGCGATGATGCGCCCGCCGGTGGCGGCGAAGGGGTGCCCGGCGGCGAGCGACGAGCCGAGCGGGTTGAGCTTCGTCCTGTCGATCGTGCCGAAGGGTCCGTCGAGGCCGAGCTTCTCGCGGCTGAACTCCTCGGACTCCCAGGCCGCGAGGTGGCAGAGGACGGTCGAGGCGAAGGCCTCGTGGATCTCGAAGACATCGAAGTCCTCGAACGTGAGCCCGTTGCGCGCGAGCAGGCGGGGCACCGCGTAGGCCGGGGCCATGAGGAGGCCCTCGGCGCCGTCGACGAAGTCCACGGCGGCGGCCTCGGCGTCGACGATCCGGGCCAGCGGGGTGAAGCCGTGGTCGGCGGCCCACTCCTCGCTGCCGAGCAGGACGGAGGCTGCGCCGTCGGTGAGCGGCGTCGAGTTGCCTGCGGTCATCGTCGCCGGCTCCGGCAGGCGCTTGCCGAAGACCGGGGAGAGCTTCGCGAGGGACTCGAGGCTCGAGTCGGCCCGGAGGTTCGTGTCCCGGCTCACCCCGAGGTAGGGGGTGACGAGGTCGTCGAAGAAGCCCTCGTCCCACGCGCGGGCAAGTCCCTGGTGGGAGGCCAGCGCGAGTTCGTCCTGCGCTTCCCGGCTGATCCCCCAGGCGGCGGTCGTGATCGCCTGGTGCTCACCCATGCTCAGGCCCGTCCGCGGCTCACCGGTCGACGGGGCCTGCGGAGCGAGGTAGGCGGGCCGGATCTGGGCGGCGATGCGCATCCGCTGGGTGAGCGTCTTAGCGCGGGAGAGTTCGAGGAGGATCTCGCGCAGCGAGTCCCCGACGACGATCGGGGCGTCGGAGGCGGAGTCGACGCCCGCGGCGATGCCGGACTCGATCTGTCCGGCGTTGATCTTGTTCGTCAGGCTCACGACGGTCTCGAGTCCGGTCGCACAGGCCTGGCCGATGTCGAAGGCCGGAGTCGTCGGGGACAGTGCCGATCCGAGCACGGCCTCACGGGTGAGGTTGAAGTCCTTCGAGTGCTTGAGCACGGCACCGCCGGCGACTTCGCCCATCGTCTCCCCGGCGAGGCCGAAGCGGGCGACGAGGCCGTCGATCGTCGAGGTGAGCATGTCGAGGTTGCTCGCCTTCGCGTACTGCTTGTTCGAGCGGGCGAAGGGGATGCGGTTGCCGCCGAGGATGACGGCGCGGTGGGTGGGAGCGGACATTGGCACCTCCGTTGAGTGGAATTAGCTGATACCGACAGTACCTGATACCGTCTGTAACATGAAATCGCTCACAGACGGCCGCTCGACGAGGTGGCAGGAGCACCGCGACTCCCGCCGGCGCGAGCTGCTGCGCACCGTCCGCCACGTCGTCGACGAACGCGGCGACGACCTCTCGATGGAGCAGATCTCGGAGTTCTCCGGGACGACGAAAGCCGTGCTCTACCGCTACTTCACCGATCGTGCGGGTCTCCAGGAGGCGATGGGCGACTGGGCGATGCAGGTGATCGCGAACTCCCTCGACGAAGCCAGCACCACCGTCGCCGACTCCGACGACGCACGACCCGTCGACCGCCGGGACACCCTCGAGGCGATGATCCGCGCCTTCGTCGGCCTCGCCGCGGGAGCACCGAACGTCTACCGGTTCTGCGACCAGGCCGTGGGCCGCTTCGATCCCGGCGAGCAGGGCGGTTTCTTCTCCGAGGTCGCCGACCTGCTGGCCGAACGCCTCGACCTCGACGTCACCGACTCTCGGTTCGACGGCGACGACGGCAGGCTCTGGGCGGCCGGCGCCATCGGCTTCGTCCGTGCCGCGACGGAGACCTGGCTCAAGTCACCGGGCTCCCCCGACGCCTTCGCCGCCTCGGTGAGCACGTGGCTCTGGGCCTCGCTGCCGCCCGAAGCCGGGGCGGCACTCCCAGCCCCCTGACCCCCTCAGCCCATCCACTCGTCCGCACCCATCAGATCAGGAGCATCCGCATGAACGACTTCGCCCTCGACCTCGATCCGACAGCCATCCAGACCATCCTCGACGGCGACTGGGCCGACGCCCGGCACCTCGGCAGGCAGCTCGCCCTCGATGAGACCACCCATCTCGACCCGGCCGACGACCTCGAGACGACCCGGGCGACGACGCTCACCGCCGTCGGACTCATGGCCGCCACCGAACTCCCCATGGCCGCGCTTCCCGCCGCCCTCGGCGGGACGAACGAACATGCGCGCACTGTCGCCGGGTTCGAGGAGACGGTGACCGCCTCGCCGAGCCTCCAGATCAAGGCCGGCGTCCAGTTCGGCCTCTTCGGCGGGGCGATTCTTCACCTCGGCAACCCCGACCAGCACGCGCAGTGGCTTGTGCCCGCCCAGAAGGGCCAGCTGCTCGGCTCGTTCGCGATGACCGAGATCGGCCACGGCTCCGACGTCGCGGCGATCGGCACGACCGCGACCTTCGACCCGGAGACCGACGAGTTCGTCATCGACACGCCCTTCACGGCGGCGACGAAGGAGTACATCGGCAACGCCGCGCGCGACGCCCGTGCCGCCGTCGTCTTCGCCCAGCTCATCACCGCAGGCGTCAACCACGGGGTGCATGCGCTCTTCGTGCCCGTGCGCACCGAGGCCGGAGAGCCGATGCCGGGCGTGAGCATCTCCGACGACGGCTTCAAGGGCGGACTCAGAGGCGTCGACAACGGACGCTTCGCCTTCGACGCGGTCCGCGTCCCGCGCACGAACCTCCTCGACCGCTACGGCGCTGTCGACGAGACCGGCGCCTACACCTCGCCGATCGACTCCCCCGGACGCCGGTTCTTCACGATGCTCGGCACCCTCGTCCAGGGCCGGGTCTCCCTCGACGGCGCCGCGGTCGTCGCGAGCAAGCTCGCCCTCGACATCGCCGTGCGCTACGGCCTCGAACGCAAGCAGTTCACGACCGTCGACGACTACACCGAGACGACCCTGCTCGACTACCAGCAGCACCAGCGCCGACTCATGCCCGCGCTCGCCGCGACCTACGCTTCGGCACTCGCCCACGAGAAGCTGCTCACCTCGTTCGAGGAGGTCTTCTCCGGGGCCGACGACAGCGAGGAGAACCGTGCCCTGCTCGAGACCCGAGCGGCGGCCTTCAAGGCCGATTCGACGTGGATGGCCCTCGACGTCATCCAGGAGTGCCGCGAGGCCTGCGGCGGGGCCGGCTTCATGGCCGAGAACCGCCTCGTCGGCCTCCGGGCGGACATGGACGTCTACGTCACCTTCGAGGGCGACAACACCGTCCTCCTCCAGCTCGTCGCCAAGCGCATCCTCGGCGACTACGCGAAGGAGTTCGCGCACATCGACGTCGGCGGCGCCGCCCGCTACATCGGCACTCAGGCCGCCGAACACACGCTCTACCGCACGGGTCTCGCCAACGCCGGACTCGCGATCTCCGACGTCTTCACCCCCAATCTCTCAGAGCGGCGGATCCGTTCGGGTCGTCTCCAGCGCACCCTCCTCGAATCCCGCCTCGAGGTCATGGTCTCCGGGCTGGCCGCTGCACTGCGCCCGGCGGCGAGGCTGTCCCCGGAGAAGGCCGCCGAGCTCTTCAACTCCCAGCAGCACGAACTCGTCGAGATGGCCCGCGCGTATGTCGAACTCGAGAAGTGGAAGGCCATCGACGAGGCGATGAAGGAGCAGAAGGACCCCGCGCAGGAGAAGATCTTCCGTCGCCTCCGCGACACCTACGGCCTCAGCCTCATCGAGAAGCACATGGGCTGGCACCTCATGTACGGTCGCCTCCCGATGTCGCGGGCCCGGCAGGTCGGCGAGACCCTCAACCGGCTGTGCGCGAAGCTCGCGGCCAACGCCCTCGACCTCGTCGACGCCTTCGGCTACGGCGATGATCACCGACGCGCGACGATCGCCACGGGCATCGAGGCCGAACGTCAGGCCGAGGCCGCCGCCTACTACCGTCGCGCCCGCGCCCAGCGGGACTACCCGGTCCCGGAGAAGCAGCTGCGGAAGACCGGTTCCCGCACCGCCTGAACCCGGACGCACCCGGACCCCGGGCTTGGCCCGTCCCGCTGAGTCCGCCCACACTGAGCCCGCCGCACAGCGCTTCTGCGCCGCGGCGGGCTCAGCTGGTGAGGAAGTCCCGCAGCGCCGCGGAGACGGCGACCGCCTCGGTGAGGAACCCATCGTGACCGACCGCCGAGTCGATGGTCCGATGCTCGACCCTTCCGGGCAGGTTGGCGGCGAGCTGCGCGACCTGACTCGGCGGGAAGAGCCGATCGGAGGAGACGGAGATGACGAGGCTGTCGGTGCAGGCCTCGGCCAGGGCCGTCCGGAGGTCGGCGGAGCGTCCGGTGCGCACATCGTGGTCGCGCAGGGCTCGGGTGAGCAGGATGTAGCTGTGGGGGTCGAAGCGAGCGGTGAGCTTCTTCGCCTGATGGTCGAGGTAGGAGGTGACCTCGTAGTAGTCCGCCGACCGCAGCCGGCGGGAGAAGCGGTCGTTGAGGTCGGCGTCGTTGCGATAGGTGAGATGGGCGATCTGCCGGGCGAGTCCGAGACCGGCGGCCGGGAAGCGCCCGATCGCCTGGTAGTCGCCCGAACAGTAGTCGGGATCGAGCTCGATCGCCCGCTCCTGCATCATCGCCCACGCGATCTGGTCGGCGTCGACGAAGGCCGGGGCGGCGATGATCGCGCACTTCGCGGTCTTGCGCCGATCGAGGAGACCGAACTCGAGGGCCCTGGCCCCTCCCATCGAGCCCCCGATGACGGCGTGCCAGGTCTCGATGCCGAGGATCTGGGTGAGGTTGTGCTCGAGGCGGGCCATGTCCCTGATCGTCACCGTGGGGAACCTCGACCCGTAGGGCAGGCCGTCGGAGAAGGGCGACTGCGGGCCCGTCGTGCCCGAACAGCCGCCGAGGGCGTTCGCGCAGACGACGAAGTACTCATCCGTGTCGACGGCCTGACCGGGGCCGACGACCCCGGACCACCAGTCGGTGGCCCGGGTGTCGCCGGTGAGCGCATGCTCGATGAGGATCGCGTTCGACCGGTCGGCGTTGAGCGTGCCGAAGGTCTCATAGGCGATCTCGACGGTGCCGAACGTGTGCCCGGAGTCGGTGGTGAAGCCGAGGATCCGCTCGACGGAGGTGCTGCGAATGGTCATCTCAGGCGGCGGTGGACTGCGTCGCCGCGGCCGCGGCGAAGCCGGCGTCGAGGTCGGCGATGATGTCGTCGATGCCCTCGAGGCCCACGGACAGGCGCACAAGCGCGGGGTTGACCCCGGCCGCGGCCTGCACGGCCTCGTCGAGCTGCGAATGGGTCGTCGAGGCCGGATGGATGACGAGCGAGCGGACATCGCCGATGTTGGCCACGAGGGAATGGAGCTCGAGGGCGTCGACGAAGGCGACCGCGGCATCGAAGCCGCCGGCGATGTCGAAGGCGAGGACCGAGCCCACACCCTGGGGCAGGTAGGTCTGTGCGCGCTCGTGCCAAGGGCTCGACTCGAGGCCGGCGTAGGCGACGCGGGTGACCTGGTCGTGTCCCTCGAGGTAGGCGGCGACCTTCTCGGCGTTGGCGACGTGGCGTTCGATGCGCAGGCTCAGCGTCTCCAGGCCCTGGGCGATGAGGAAGGCGTTGAACGGGCTGATCGCCGGACCGAGGTCGCGCAGCAGCTGGACGCGCAGCTTGAGCCCGTAGGAGACGTTCGCCCCGAACGGCGAGTCCGCTCCCAGGTCGCGGGCGTAGACGAGCCCGTTGTAGGAGGCGTCCGGGGTGGTGAAGCCGGGGAACCGGTCCGGATGGGCACCGTAGTCGAAGGTGCCGCCGTCGACGACGACCCCGGCGATCGAGGTGCCGTGCCCGCCGAGGTACTTCGTCGCCGAATGGACGACGACGTCGGCGCCGTGCTCGATGGGCCGCACGAGGTACGGGGTGGCGAGCGTGTTGTCGACGACGAGGGGGACGCCTGCGGTGTGGGCGATGTCGGCGACCGCGGTGATGTCGAGGATGTCGGAGCGGGGGTTGGAGACGACCTCGGCGAAGAAGAGCTTCGTGTTCTCCTGCACCGCGTCCTGCCACGCGTCGAGGTCGTCGACGTCGACGAAGGTGGTCTCGATGCCGAGCCTGCGCAGGGTGACGTCGAGGAGGTTGTACGTGCCGCCGTAGAGGCTCTTCGAAGCCACGACGTGGTCGCCTGATTCGGCGATGTTGGCGATGGCGAGGAACTCCGCGGACTGTCCCGAGGCGGTGAGGACGGCGTGGACGCCGCCTTCGAGATCGGCGATGCGGTTCTCGACGACCTCGGTCGTCGGGTTGGTGATGCGGGTGTAGATCGGTCCGAGCTCAGCGAGGGCGAACCGGTTCTTCGCCTGGTCGTTGTCGGCGAAGACGTACGAGGTGGTCTGGTGGATGGGCAGGGCGCGCGCGCCCGTCGCAGGGTCGGGGACCTGTCCGGCGTGGATCTGGCGGGTTTCGAATGACTGGGCCATGGCTTCTCCTTCGCAGCGGGTGGTGATCCCACTCTCACCCGCTCCCGGCGCTCGCCTCGGCGAACTCGTCATGAACCCGTCACCGACCGTCATGTTTCGTCACGGTCACCTGGCTCCCCTCCCGGTCACCGGAAGTTGCGGGCCTTCGTCGGCAGCTGCACCTCGAGGGGGACGAGCTTGTGCGCGTAGAGGCTGACGACGTCTCCCCCGCGCTGGATGAGGCCGGTGACGACGAGGGCGTTGCGGGTCGTCGCCACGGACCGGAACCGCTTCATCAACCCCGCTGTGGCGACGACGTTGAGCATCCCGAACTCGTCCTCGAGATTGATGAACGTGATCCCCGAGGCGGTCGCCGGCCGCTGCCGGTGGGTGACGAGGGCGGCGACGGTGAGCCGCTTGCCGTCGGGGGCCGCCGCCGCATCGGCCGTCGAGGCGTAGCCGCGCTCGGTCAGGGCCTGCCGGAGGATCTCGGTGGGGTAGCCGTCGACGGTGATCCCCGTGGAGAAGAGCTCGGCGAGGGTCGTCTCGAACGCGTCCATCGTCGGCAGCGCGGGAGCCTGGGAGACCGTCCCCGTGCCCGGCAGCACTCCCGGGTGGGCGCCGGCGACTCCCCCGGCCAGCCACAGCGCCTGCCTGCGGTCGAGGTCGAAGCCGGCCAGGGCGCCGGCGGTCGCGAGCGATTCGAGGGCCTGCTTGCCGATCCCGGTGCGTTCGGCGAGGTCGGCCACCGAGGCGAAGGGAGCGTTCGCGCGTTCGGCGACGATCACCTCGGCGAAGGAGCCGACGTGGGAGACCTCGGTGAGCCCGAGACGGATCCCCAGCTCCCCCGTCTCGGTGCGCTCCAAGTCGCTGCCGGAGTTCGAACGCGCGACGTCGACGGGCAGGATCGGCACGCCGTGCCGGCGGGCATCGGCGATGAGCGACTGCGGGGAGTAGAAGCCCATCGGCTGGGCGCGCAGGAGACCGGCGGTGAACGCCGCATGGTGATGGAACTTGAACCACGCCGACTGGTAGACGAGGTTGGCGAAGCTGATCGCATGCGATTCGGGGAACCCGTAGTTGGCGAACGCGGCGATGGTCGAGAAGATCGCCTCCGCGGTCTCGGCTTCGACCCCCTTGGCCCGGGCGCCGGTGCGGAACTTCTCCGCGAGTTCGGCCATCCTCCTCTCCGAGCGGCGTGAGCCCATCGCCTGCCGCAGCCGGTCGGCATCGGCTCCGGTGAAGCCGCCGACGTCGATGGCCATCTGCATGAGCTGCTCCTGGAACAGCGGCACCCCGCACGTCTTCTCCAGGGACTTCTCGAGCAGCGGGTGGAGGTATTCGATCGGGTCGAGGCCCTGCCGCCTGCGGATGTAGGGGTGGACGGATCCACCCTGGATGGGCCCGGGGCGGATGAGGGCGACCTGGACGGCGAGGTCGTAGAAGTTCTCGGGTCTCAGCCGCGGCAGGGTCGCGAGCTGGGCGCGGGACTCGACCTGGAAGACGCCGACGGCGTCGGCGCGGCGCAGCATCGCGTAGACCTCCTCGTCCTCGTCGTCGATGAGCGCCCGGTCGATGCACTCTCCGGTGTGCCGGGCGACGAGGTCGACCATCTCGTGGAGGGCGGTGAGCATGCCCAGGCCGAGGAGGTCGAACTTGACGAGGTCCATCGCCGCGCAGTCGTCCTTGTCCCATTGGACGACGGTGCGGTGGTCCATCGTCGCGTGCTCGATGGGCACGACCTCCCCGATGGGACGGTCGGCGAGGATCATCCCACCCGAGTGGATGCCGAGGTGGCGGGGTGAGCCGAGCAGGTCGCCTGCGACGTCGAGGACCTGGGCGGGCACCGGGGACTCGTCGGCCTCGGGCAGGGTCGACCAGCGGTTGCTCGACTTCGAGAACGCGTCCTGCTGGCCGGGGGCGAAGCCGAGGCTGAAGGCGGAGTCCCGGATCGCCGACTTCGCCCGGTAGGTGATGACGTTGGCGACCTGGGCCGCCCGGTCCCGCCCGAAGTGGTCGTAGACGTACTGGATGACCTCTTCGCGCCTGCCCGATTCGATGTCGATGTCGATGTCGGGATACCCCTTGCGGTCCGGGGAGAGGAACCGGTCGAAGAGGAGGTTGTGCTTGACGGCGTCGACGGCGGTGATGTCGAGGACGTAGCAGACCGCGGAGTTCGCCGCCGAACCCCGGCCCTGGCAGAAGATCGACTCCCGGTGGCAGAAGCTCGTGATGTCGTGGACGATGAGGAAGTACCCGCAGAAGCCGAGCCGGGCGATCATGTCCATCTCCTTCTCGAGCTGCTCCCAGGCCCGGGGGTGCTGGGCGCGGGTGCCGTAGCGGCGCAGACCGCAGTCGGTGACGAGTTCGCGCAGGTACTCCTCGGCCTCCCGGTCATCGGGCATCGGAGCGCGCGGCAGGTCGGGACGCGCGGTCTCGAGGGTGAAGGCGCAGTCCGTGCCGATCCGCGCCGCGGTCTCAAGCGACTCGGCGGGGAAGCGTGCGGCCATCTCCTCCCCTGAGTGGATGCGGTGCTCCGCGGTCGTCGGCAGCCAGCCGGCGAGGTCGTCGAGGGGACGCCGGGAGCGGATGGAGGCGCGCACCTGTGCCGAACGCCAGTGCGCCCGGGTCGCGAAGTGGACGTTGCTGCTCGCCATCGTCGGCAGGCCCGTCCGAGATGCCAGTTCGCCGAGGTGGCGCAGCCTCTCGTCGTCGTCCGGGGTGCCGTCGCGGCTGAGTTCGACGGCGAGGGAGTCGGCGCCGAAGAGTCCGATGAGCCGGCGCAGGGCGCTCAGGCCGCCGTCGGGGTCGCTCAGCGCCCGGCGCAGCGGTCCCTTGCGGCAGCCGGTGAGGATCATCCAGTCCGCACTCCTGGCCCCGAGGTCCTCGAGGTCGAAGACGGGACGGTTCTTCTCCCCGCGCAGGTTGGCCTCGGTGATCGCGGCCGAGAGGCTGCGGTAGCCCTCGACCCCGCGGGCGAGGACGAGCAGGTGGGTCGCCTCGGGGTCGGTCTGTCCGGGGATCTTCTCGGTCAGGCCGAGGGAGAGTTCGGCGCCGAAGACGGTGGGCAGCCCCACCGAGGCTGCGGCATGGGCGAAGCGGACGGCACCGTAGAGGCCGTTGTGGTCGGTCAGGGCCATCGCGCTCAGGCCGGCGGCGGCCCCGGCGGTCACGAGGTCCTCAGGGTCGGAGGCCCCGTCGAGGAAGCTGAACTGGGAGTGCACATGCAGCTCCGCCCACGGGCGGGTGCGCGAGGGCAGGAGGATCGGACCGGGGGTGCCGCTGCCGAGGGACCCCGGGTAGCGGGAGATGGAGTCGGGGCCGCGCGGGCCCACGGAGACCGGATAGCGGTCGGGGCGGGAGAAGGCCGGGGCGTCGGAGCCGTCGGCGTGCCTGTCGACCGGGCGGGTGTTCGTCCCCGCCCGGTTCCCGGCGGGGGCGTCCGCCGCGGGGCTCTCGGGCGTGCCCTCCGGCGCTGTGCCCGCAGGCGTGCCCTTCGATGCTGTTCTGCCCTCGAGGCGGCGGGCGAGTTCCGACCACGGGGTGCGCGGATTGTTGAATCCCATCAGCGGTACTCCCCTGTGAGATACCACTGGCCGGACTCCTTGCTCAGCAGCAGCGCACGCCCGGACTCGGTGACGACCTGCAGACGGGTCCGGTACGTCGCCCGCTGGGGATCCCACCACCCGGATTCGATGGGCCACGATCCGGAGAAGTCGACGATCGCCTCGGTGGTGCCGGTGGGGAACCGGATCGCGCGGGGAGGCTGCGCGAGCCCGGACGGACGGGCGTCGACCGGTCCTCCCCCGGCTGAGAACACGTCGACGGCGACATGGTCGACGGTGGTGGGCCGGGGTGCCCCGAGGGAACCCGGCCACGGCGCCTGCGGGTTGCGGGTCGGGCACGCCGTCTGCTGCCAGGGGGTCCAGAGGTTCGTCTCCGCCGGATCCCACCCGCCCTGGAGTCCGGGCACGAGCACGGAGTCAGGTCCGAAGAGTCCCTGCAGACGCTCGAGGGTGTGCGTGATCTGCCCGGTGTTCTCATCGAAGAGGCTGCGCGTCGCCCCGATCGGGGTCGTCAGCTCGGCGGCGGTGAGGCCGAGCGCGGTGATCCCCTCCTCGGAGAAGTCCTCGGGATCCGGGCCCGGGTCGTCCGCGTCTTCCCCGGTGCTCCCGCGTCCGACGGCACTGCCGCCGCCGGCGGTGCTGCCGACCCCACCGCGTCCGGGATTCCCGCGTCCGACGCTGGCCAGCCACCCCTCGGCCTGCCAGCGCAGGCGGTCGGCGATGGCGTTCTCGCTCATGTCCTCGATCCGCCAGGTCCGGCTCGAGGACTGTCCACCGGCGGCGAGGAGGTCGATCGTCACCTGCGTGCACACGAGTCCGCTGCCGCGGACGCGGCCGAGCAGGTCGGCGGCGAGCTGTCGGGCGAGGAAGCCGAGTGTGTCGCTGCGGGTCGTCGGGGTCTCCAGTGCGCTCTCGACGCACAGGTCCTCGGTCCGGGTGTGGTCGCGCAGCGGTGCTTCGTCCCGTCCCGAGGCGAGGTCGTGCGCGCGCCGTCCCTGCGGGCCGAACCGGGAGAGTACGTCGACCGCGTCGAGTGCTGCGAGCGCCCCCAGAGTGCGCAGCCCGAGGTGGGTGAAGACGTCGATGAGCTCCGCCCAGTCCCCGTCCGCTGACTCGAGGGCGGTGATCGGCTGGGCGGCGAGGAACTCGACGGTCTCCCCCGGTTCGATCCGGCTCGCCTGGGAGGCGGCGATGCGGGCGGCGAAGACAGTGTCGGCGATGCCGGGGAAGAACTCCCAGCCGGTCGCCGGCACGAGGGCGGAGACGAGGGCTTCGACGGCGGCGGCCTCATCGGGGTAGCCGTGCCGGAGCGCATCGAGGGGAATCGCCAGGGTTCCCGGGCTGAGCAGTGTGAAGCGGGCGACGAGGTCCTCGAGCGCGCCCACCCCGGCGGAGAAGTGACGGTTGTCGACGTCTTCGTCCCACGGAAGGACCCGGGCCTCAGGGCAGCGGTATCCCGCGGCCCGCTTGTTGTTGCCGATGGCGATGCCTGCGGCCCGGGCCGGGGCGTTGGCGGCGATGACCCGGCCCGCGTGGAGGACGGCGACCGGGGTGCCCGGGCTGAGTTCGTGCTCGACGGCAGCGGCGACCGCCGGCCAGTCGGGAACGGTGAGGACGAGGGTGCGCGTGGGATCAGCCGACACTGCGGATCACCGGCCTCTCCGTCTCCGACACCTCGGCGGGGGTTCCGTCGGGACCGGGCAGGAGGAAGCGGTGGACGCCGGTCTGCGAGCGGGCTTCGACGAGGCACGAGCGCAGCCGTCCGCGACCGTGATCGGTGCCCGACCAGCGCAGACCGGTGATCTCGATCTGCTCGGTGCTGCCCGACAGCGGGCTGAGGCTGATGACGCTCATCTTCCTCTCGCGCACCTTCGCGAGCAGTCGGGCACGCTCCCCCGGGCTCGGGAGGTAGGCAGGGTCGATGAGGAGGATGTCGAAGGACTCGATGAGGATCGAGGCCACCCGCAGCCAGTCCTGAGGCGGGGTCGCAAGGTTGACGAAGTGGCCGAGGTCGATGCCGAGGTCGGCGATCGAGGACACTGCGGGCTCACCGAGGCCGATCCCGGCGCACCACTTCTGCTCCTGGGTCGACGCGGCGATCGCTGCCAGAGCACAGGTCAGCGACTGTCCGCCGGTGAAGGAGACGATCTCTCCACGCGGCAGGCCGCCACGCCGGAACATCGGCGCGAGCACAGGATGCACGGGTCGAGGCGGATGGCCGTCGAACAGGGACGTTGCCGTGGAGATCCCCATCTCCCGGCTGAGCTGTTCGATGAGTGGTGCTGCGGACATGACATCTATTATCGAACTGGTGTTCGAAATAGGCAAGATTCAGGCGACCTTTTCGTTCGCTCGGGCGTGTCGCGCTTCCGCTTCGAACATCCATGCCAGACAATTGCCCAGGTCAAAACCGTAGCCCCCGCCGAGGGTGCTCGGATCGGCATTCTCGGTCGCCTTCTCAACCGCCTCGACGACCTCGCCGAGCCGCGCGGTATCGAAGACCCGGTGGAAGGGGTCCTCCTCCTCGCACGCGAAGAGCTGGTGCCCGTCGGGGAGGAGGAACGCGAACGCCGGCGCCCCTTCGAGCGCTCCCGAGAACGAGGCTGTCGTCCGCACGATCCTCAGGCCGTGCTCATGGACGGCGATGTGGTGGGAGCGGCAGAGCAGGATGAGGTTGTCGAGATCGGTCGCCCCGCCCTGCGACCACGGCCGGATGTGGTGGGCCTCGCAGCCTCTCCGGGCGAGGCAGCCGGGGAACTGGCAGCCGACGTCGCGCGCGCTCAGCGCCATCCGCTGCCGTCTGCTCGCGAGCCGCTTCGATCGGCCGAGCCTGAGCACATCGCCTGACTCGTCCTTGATGATCCCGCTGACAAGTGCTTCGCAGGCCAGACGCTGGGCCGTGGCGGCGGTGATGCCGCCGAACCCGTCGATCCGACACGTCTCGTCGGCACGGCCGGGGTCGTCAGCGTCCGGATCGAACCCTTCCGACGTCCCCGCGGGGACGTCGTCGTCATCCGGCGTCCCCGCGGGGACGCTGTCAGGACAGTCGGACTCGGACGCGAGGAGGGCGGCACCGGAGCGGACGAGCACCTCGGCGGAGGTGTGGACGAGCATGCGCGCCCGATCGAGGTCGACGGCACCCGAGGGCTGCGCGTGCGGGAAAGCGCGGACGATCTCCATGAGGCACGCGGTCTGCGGGATCCGCTCGCGACGCCGGGGCGCACCGCCGCCATCAGCGGCCTCGTCCGCGCGGCGCTGCGCCTCGGCGTCTCTGCGCTCGATGATGCGCCGGGCGGCCGCGAGCATCGTGACGATCTCGGCCGCATCGTCTTCGGGGAGGTCGATGACGATGCGGGTCCGACCGGGGCCGGCCGTGCAGATGAGAACGTCGTCCTGCGGCAGGCACCGCGGAAGCTCACCTGACTCCTCGGCAGCGCTGAGCTTCCGATAGTTGCGTGAGACGACGCTGACCTGCGCGCCGGTGCCGACCTTCGCCAGGCGCGCGGCATCCTCATCGGGGATCCGGTCGACGAGGCGGGAGACCTCCCGCACCTTCGAGTAGCTGAGGTCTCCCTCGCTCAGACCCTTCTTGACGCGCGGCATCCTGCGCAGGGCGTACATCACCCTGACATACTCCCGTGCGGTGTGGGCGCTCACCGAGGCGATGTGCATGACCCAGCCGGGCAGGCTCTTCACCCCCACCCACTGCGCCCAGAGGTCTCTGCGCTCGGCCTCGTCGATGAGGGCGATGATCCGCGCCTGGCAGTGGGCGACGCAGGCGATGTTGGCCTGGATGTCGGAGACGATCTCACTGCCTGTGAGCGCATGGAGGCCGTCGTTGGACTCCGCGGGATCGGCGTCGTCGGCGACCGGTCGCGGATCGAAGGGGTTGATGACGGGCTTGCCCGGCGACGTCGATCCGCCGAATACGGTAGATACGGAATCTACGGGTTGATACGGTTCACTGCGCTTCCGACCGCGGCCTCCCTCGGGATACCCCGCACCGACTCCCCCGCCTCCCTTCCACCCCGTCCGGCCTGCATTCGGCTCTGTCGTCGACGCTGCTGTCGACTCCGCCGTCGACACCGTCTGAACCAATCCGATCGCCTCGTCCATGTCGGCACCTTCCCCTCGGCCGCTGCGGTTCATTCGCCCCCATGGCGGTCGAACCATGCATCCACGGTAGAGGTCGGCACTGACATAGAAAGCCCGATCACGGAGAGATCAGCGCACTCGAAGGAGACACTTCTTCGATTCATCTTCGTTTGTGCAGGTGAGGAGACGCGGAGTCCCCGCGGGTACGCTTTCGCATCGCGGTCGCACGTCCCCGCAGGGACGCGCCAGCCGCAGTCTTACGGCGAAACGGCCGGAGCGTCCTTCGTGGTGAAGGACACGGTGATCCACGCATGGGGATCGTCCCCGCCGAGGCGGCCTTCGACGGTGTCGCGGATGCGGTCCCAGTCCTCAAGTGCCCGCGGCGGCAGGCCCTTGGGCACGTAGAAGACGATCTCGACCGTTCGGGACCGTCCCTGTGCCGCGGCATAGACCCGGTAGTCGTCGAATCCTTCGGCGGCACTGACGTCCTCAGCGACCGCCTCGGCGTCCTTCCGCAGTCCTGGAGGGGTGACGAGCGAGACTTCGGACAGTGCCTTGCGCAGCGTCGAGAAGGGAACGGGGATGAGGACGAGGGCGACGACGGTGAGGACGGCCGGGTCGACGTAGGGCATGAACCATTCCGCCTCGGTGCCGTCGATGATCATGCCGATGACGAAGGCGATGAGCAGGGCGCCGGTGACTCCGCCGGCCATGATCCAGCCTTTGACGTCCATGGCGACGAACTCCGAGCCGATGCGCCGGTTCGCCCGGTGTTCGAGGACACCCATGACCACGGTGATGACGACGACGACCGCGGCGTAGACGACGGCGGGGCCGAAGTCGACCTCCCGTCCCCCGCTCAGCAGCGCCGAGACCGCCTGGAAGAGCGCGTACGCGGCCACCCCCATCATGAGCACGGAATTGACGAGGAGGACGATCGGCTCGAAGTGCCAGAAGCCCATCGTGAACGCGTTCTGGGTACGCACCGAGAGCCGATTCGCCACGGACCGGGAGATGAGGCCTGCGACGGTGAGGGAGACGACGGACATCACCGCGTCCATGAGTGAGAACACCCCGTCGAAGAGGATCGCGAACGACCCCGAGACGAGACCGAACCCGATGCCGAGCACGGAGACGAGGAGGATCGCTGCGAGGGAGACCTTGAGTGCCTGCTGTTCGGTGCGCATGTGACGGTTGGGTCCCTTCACCTCGGCGGATGTCCTCGAACCATCCTATCGATCTCGCCGAGGCGCTCGCCCGGTCCCACACATCACGACGCGTCCCCGCGGGGACGCATCAGGGGATCTGACGTCCCCGTCAAGACGCGTTCAGCGCGCACCGGTGCCGAAAGCATCGACTCCGGTCAGTCTCGCCGACTCACGCCACAGACGTTCCGCGGCGTGAGCATCGAGTGCGTACTCGCGCACTCCGCCGTCCTCGATCGGCGAGCCGGGGGCAGCCACAGGCGCGACATCGCAGTCTTCGCAGTAGAGCCCTCCACGGCCCTCGAGCGCGGGTGACGTCGCCGCCCACAACCCGGTTGCAGCTCCTTGCGCGGCAGATTTGAATCCCGCGCCGATGACCGTGCCGTTCTCATCGATCCATCCGCGTTCGACCTGCTCAGCACGCGTCATGTCCCTCTGCAGGCCGGTGATGATCGAACCCGGATGCAGGGAGAACGCCCGGACACCACTCGTGCGACCGAGAGCATCGAGGTGGACGGCGGTGAGCACGTTCGCGGTCTTCGCCTGACCGTAGGCGAGCCACTTGTCGTAGCCGGTCCCAAAGTACATGTCGTCCCACCGGATGTCAGAGAGGTGATGGCCGACCGAGGAATAGGTGACGACGCGCGCGTCATCGGCGTCTGCCAGAAGGGGAAAGAGACGGTTGATGAGCGCGAAATGCCCCAGGTGGTTGATCGCGAACTGGCTTTCCCAGCCCGGGCCCACCCGTCGTTCCGGCGACGCCATCACTCCGGCTGCCGTGATGAGCAGCTCCAGCCGCTCGGTCTCGGCGGCCACCCGTTCGGCGGCGCTCCGGACGCTGTCGAGGTCGGCCAGGTCCATGGGGATCACCGTCACACCACTCAGAGCGCCGACAGCCGATAGGGCTGCGTCCATACGCCGTGCAGGGACGATCACGCGGGCGCCCGCCCTGGCCAGCGACCGTGTCGTCTCCAAACCGAGACCGGAATAGCCACCGGTGACCACCGCAGTCGTTCCGCCCATATCGATACCGTCAAGCACCTCGTCGGCGGTGGAGGAGGCGCCGAATTCCACTCCGATCGGAGTCTGTTCACTGTGAGTCATGCCACGACACTACGAGCTAGAGTGAACTCGAAGTCAAGGGATGGGAGCACGACGATGAGTGACCACGGCGAAGCGACGACGTACACGATCGGCGACGTGGCCGAGCAAACGGGAATGAGTGTGCACGCCCTGCGGTACTACGAGCGGATGGATCTTCTCATCGCCCCCGTCGACAGGTCGCCGAGCGGTCGACGCATCTACACCGCTGCCGACCTCGAATGGCTGCAGGTCTGTGTCCGCCTCCGCGAATCCGGCATGCCACTGACCGAACTCCAGCGCTTCGCCTCCCTGGTCCGCCAGGGACCGGGCAACGAACACGACCGTCTCCGGATCCTCAACGACCACCGCGAACGAGTCGACGCTCAGATCCGCGCGCTCGAGGAGTGCCGAGAGGTCATTGAGTGGAAGACGAACGTCTACGCCGCGCATGTTGCCGACGGTTCTTCGGCCGGATCGTGGGACAGAGAGCCGGGCACCGTCTAGGCTCATCCCATGAGCACCGCCGACTACGAGACCCCGACCCGCGACTCCTACGATGCGATCGCGCAGGCCTACACCGATTGGGTCTCCGCCGAACTCACCGCCAAACCCCACGACCGCGCCGTCCTCGGCGCCTTCGCCGAGCTCGTCCTCGCCACCGGACACACCGAGGCGATCGACCTCGGGTGCGGCCCCGGCCGGATCACGGCCTTCCTCACCGGCCTCGGCCTCGACGCGACCGGGCTCGACCTCTCCCCGGAGATGATCGCCCAAGCCTCCCAGCTCTACTCCGACCTCAGCTTCACCACCGGATCGATGACGTGCCTGCCCTACCCGGAGAACAGCTTCTCCGGAGCACTCGCGTGGTATTCGCTCATCCACATCCCCGATGACCGTCTCGACCGGGTCATCGCCGAGGCGGCGCGGGTCCTGCGCCCCGGCGGGTACTTCCAGCTGGCGTTCCAGCTCGGCGACTCGGTCGACCACTTCTCCGACCTCGCCGGCTACGACGTCGACCTCGACTTCCACCGCCGCAGCATCGACGACGTCGTCGCTGTCCTCACCGCCCACGGGTTCTCACTCGTCACCCGGATGGAGCGCGAACCCGACACAGCCGGCCGCTACCCGGAATCGACCCCGCAGGGGTACGTGCTCGTGCGCCTTGAGACGAGCGACCGCCTCGGCGAGGATCACTACTGAGCCTTGACGGAGACCTCTGCCGCAGGTGAGATGATGGTCGACATATGAGCATCGACATCGTCTTCCACACCCCGGAGATCCCCGGCAACACCGGCAACGCGATCCGGCTCGCCGCCGTCACCGGCGCGCACCTCCACGTCGTCGAACCCCTCGGCTTCGACCTCACGGACGCGAAGCTGCGTCGCGCCGGACTCGACTACCACGACCTCGCCCACGTCACCGTCCACCCGGACCTCGATCACCTGTGGCAGACCCTGGGTCAACGTCGGGTCATCGCGTTCACGACGCACACGACCGACTCCTTCGCCGAGGTTGCCTACGAGGACGGGGATGTCCTCCTCTTCGGGCAGGAGTCGACGGGTCTGCCCGCCGAGGTCGTCGACGACGACCATGTCGACCTGCGGGTGCGGATCCCGATGCTGCCTGGCCGCCGCTCGCTCAACCTCGCGAACTCGGCGTCGATCGCGATCTACGAGGCATGGCGCCAGCACGGATACGCGGGCGCGTAGACTTCTCGCGAGAAGTCTCCCGTGAAAGGACCACCATGACCGCCAAGCTGCTCACGATCGCCGGTTCCGACGTCTCCGGCGGTGCCGGACTCGAAGCCGACCTGAAGATGTTCGAGGAGTACGGTGCCTTCGGCACCGCCGTCGTCACCTGCATCGTCACCTTCGACCCCGACAACGAGTTCGGTCACGCGATCGACTTCATCGAGCCCGAGGTCGTCAACCGTCAGCTCGGCTCGGCGCTCGCCATCCACGAATTCGACGCGATCAAGTCGGGCATGCTCGGCTCCGTCGAGTCCGCCCTCGTCCTCGCCGAGGACCTCAAGTCCAACGAGCTCCCCTACGTCTTCGACCCCGTCCTCGTGTGCAAGGGCTCAGGGTCGATGGTCGACCTCAAGGACCTCTTCGTCGACAACCTCGTGCCTCTGGCCACGGTCATCACCCCGAACCTCGAAGAGGCGGCCGTCCTCGCAGGTCTCGAGCCCATCGACTCGGTCGAGGGCATGATCGAAGCCGCGAGGATCATCCACGGTCAGGGCGCGAAGAACGTCGTCGTCAAGGGCGGTGCGCGCCTGGCCGGTGAGGACGCGATCGACATCCTCTTCGACGGTGAGACGGTGACGACGCTGCGCTCGCGCAAGGTCAACGACAAGCTCGTCAACGGCGCAGGATGCTCGTTCGCCTCGTCGATCGCCGCCGGCATCGCCACGGGCCTGTCGATCACCGACGCCGTGGTCAAGGCGAAGGAGACCGTGGCGCATGGGATCGCTGCGAGCCTGGACAACGCCACCGGCGTCTCGTCCCTGTTCCACCCCGCCGCCCGGACGTCTCCGTCCGCCGAGGTGGTCGTCACTCTCAGCTGATCCACGCGTCCCCGCGGGGACGCGGAGACACGGTCGTCGGCCAGGCGTCCCCGCGGGGACGCCTGGCAACACACAACCGCCCCGCACACCTTTCGGTGTGCGGGGCGGTTGTCAGAGCTGTGCGGTCGGAACCGCGGGTGATCAGCGCTTGCCGAAGCCCTTGTAGCGGTCCTTGAACTTCTCGACGCGACCGGCGGAGTCGAGAATGCGCTGCTTGCCCGTGTAGAACGGGTGCGAGGCGCTCGAGATCTCGACGTCGATGACGGGATAGGTGTTGCCGTCTTCCCATTCGATGGTCTTGTCGCTCTTCGCAGTCGAGCGAGTGAGGAACTTGGTTCCGGAGGCGAGGTCGTTGAACACGATCGGCGCGTATTCCGGGTGGATGTCCTTCTTCATATTCTTACCTTTGCTGAATCCGCTCAGGCGCCTGGTATGGGTCCGACCCATCTGCCAGTGCCCGAATTCGTCTGCTGAAAACGCTTCACGCCGTAGGAACCGGACGCGAACCGACAGTCCAGTCTAACCGACGCGGGCACGCAAAGCGATTCGAGACCCGGCCCTCCGACTCACCGGTGTCTCCTAGACTGCTGTCCATGACCACTGGTTCGACCACGCGGGCGCGTCTGAGCGCCCAGTTCGATGTCCGTCCCGCCGCCTCCGCGCCCGAGCTCATGGCCGCCTCCACCGCCGCGGCCCTGCCCACCGTCACGGGTGAGGTCGAGGTCTTCGCGATCGATCCGGAGATCGCCGACACCGCGGCACTCCTCGAAGCCACGGGCCTGGGGCCGCAGACCTCGGCGAACTGCGTCCTCGTCGCCGGTGCCCGCAGCGGTGAGGAGCGGATCGCCGCCTGCCTCGTCCTCGCCGATACGCGGGCCGACGTCAACAAGCGGGTGAAGAAGCTCCTCGACGTCCGCAAGGCCTCGTTCCTGCCGATGGACCGCGCGGTCGGCGAGTCGGGCATGGAGTACGGCGGCATCGGTCCGATCGGTCTGCCGGAGGACTACCGCATCCTCATCGACTCCCGCGTCGCCGCAGCCGATGATCTCATCATCGGCTCCGGCATCCGCGGGTCGAAGCTGCTGCTCTCGGGGCCCACGCTCGCGTCCCTGCCCGGCGCCGAGGTCATCGACGGTCTCGCCGTCGAGATCGGCTGAGACGCCCCGGCTCACCCGAGGCAGCCTCGCCTCAGCCCGCACCGGGTCTCAGCGCGCGGAGGCCGCAGTTTCCCGGCTGGGCGCACTGTCGAGCCCGGCCTGCTCGAGGACGAACTCGATGAGCGGTCCGTAGAGGTAGGGGTTGACGTCGTCATCGAGGGGCACGGTCGTCTCGATCGCGCCCTGGTCCTCGGCGACGAAGAGCGCCGGATCGTTGCAGTCGGCGTAGCCGACGGTCCGCAGTCCCCGCGCCGAGGCGGCACCAGCCCACCCGTGATCGGCGACGATGAGGTCGGGGCGGGGTTCACCGCGACGGTCGAAGTCATCGAGGAGGGCGTGCATCGGCTCGGCGAGGTGGGTGTGCGGGGTGCCCCCGTGGAGGTGCCACAGCCACACCCGGTTGAGTTCGCGGCAGTCCCCGCCGATCCCGGGCACGGAGACCTGCCCCACCTGGCGGACGATGCGGGCACCGTGGGCTTCGGCCGCCTCGGCGATGGCCATATGGACCGGAAGGAGGCCTGCGGGGTGTCCGGTCGCGAAGAGGATGGTCCCTCCGGCCCGGGCGACATCGCCGATGGCGCCGGCGAGCCGGGCGAGGGCGTCGATGCAGGCCTTGGTGGAGATCGTGTCGACACCCGAGGTGAACGCAGGGTCGGGGCGGAGTCCGGCACGGTCGACCATGAGGGCGAAGACGGAGTCGTAGTCCCACTCGCGGGTGAGTTCGACGCCGAAGTCGAACTGCCTCTCCCCGGCGAGGAAGCGGCGGATGTGCTCGAGGTTGTTCTCCCTCGGTGTCGCCACCTCCCCCGTGATGCGTCCGGTCTCCAGGGCCTGGGCAAGTGTCGTGCGGTCCACTGATCTCCTCATTCGGGGCGGCTGTGCTGCCACAGCGCCGGTCTCTCCGCCATCGCCGGTGCGGTCCCGGCGACGGCTCCCCACCACTGTATACAGTCCTGGGTCTGCGCCCTCCCCCACACTGCCTGAGCGCGGCGGCGGCTGACGAGTGTTCGCACCCTGTTCACGCACCCGTCATTCCCGCCTCCGCCGTTTCGGCACTCGGCTGGGAGGATGTGAGGTCTCCCCATCGACGACGAGCGAGCGTACGCTGGGGACATGAGCTCAACGATGCGCCTCATCACCGATCCTGCGGCCTGGATCGAGCGTGCCTTCGCCGATCCCGATGAGGACGTCATTCTCGCCAGTCCGCACGTCGTCCACGCGTTCAGTCAGCGCATCGCCGAGGCGGCCGCCGGATCCGCGCGGACGTGGGCGGTGGTGACGACGATCGATCCCGTCGCCGTCGTCCGCGGGAGTCTCTCGATCGACGGCCTCCAGCTCCTCCTCGATGCCGACCTCCAGCTCCAGCACGTCGACCGGCTGCGTACCCACTGTCTCTTCGTCGGTCGGCGGGCGCTCCTCGGATCGGCGAACCTCGGCAGAGCCGACGAGAGAGCGGTCTACCTCGACGGTGAGGAAGCTGCGGCCGAGAACTTAGCATCGCCGATGGAGCTCGCCGTCGAACTCACCGAGGATGAGCTCGCCGAGGCGTGGGCGCAGATCTCCCGGCGTCGCTCCGTCGTCGTCGACGCCCAGGACCTCGACTGGCTGCGGGCTCAGGTCCGGGAAGCCTGAGGCTCACGCCCCCTGGAGGGCGAAGCACGTGACCGCCGAGGCGGCGGCGACGTTGAGGGAGTCGACTCCCCCGCTCATCGGGATCATCACCGTCGAATCGCTCGCCGCGATCGTGCCCCGCGCAAGTCCGTCTCCTTCGGTGCCGAAGACGACGGCAGTGCGCGCAGGCGCCGCGGCCGCGAACTCCTGGATCGAGACCGAGTCCTCGTCGAGGGCGAGGGCCGCGACGTGGAAGCCGAGCTGCCGCAGGGTCTCGACCCCGCCGGGCCACGGGTCGATCCTCGTCCACGGCACCTGGAACACCGTGCCCATCGACACCCGGATCGCCCGCCGGTAGAGCGGATCGGCACACCGCGGGGTGACGAGCACGGCGTCGACGCCGAACGCGGCGGCCGACCGGAAGATCGCCCCCACGTTCGTGTGATCGACGACGTCCTCGATGACGACGACGCGCTTCGCCTCGGCGAGGAGATCGGTGACGAGCGGCAGCGAGGGCCGGTGCATCGCGGCCAGCGCCCCGCGGTGGAGGTGGAAGCCGGTGAGCGCCTCGACGGCGGCATCAGAGCCGATGTGGATGGGTGCGTCGTTCGTCGCGATGAGGTCGGCTAAGTCGAAGAGCCATTTCGGGCTCGTCAGATACGACCGCGGGGTCATCCCGGCGGCATGCGCCCGGCGGATGATCTTCGAGGACTCGGCGATGAAGAGCCCCTCCGCGGGTTCGCGGACGCTGCGCAGGGCGACGTCGGTGAGCGATGTGTAGTCGGCGAGCACGCCCCCGCTCGCAGTCGCCTCGGCGAGGTCATCGGGTTCGAAGAAGCGGAGGCGATCGGCTGCGATGCCGAGCTCGACGGCGCGGGCGATGATCTGCTCACGGGTGAGCGGGGCTTTGGCGGGGGTATTCACAGGGTGAGGATCCTCACGATCGCGACGAGGCCGAGGACGACGATGACGGCGCGCAGCAGTCCGGGTGAGAACTTCCGGCCGATCCGCGCGCCGAGGTAGCCGCCGATGAGCGAGCCGACGGCGACACAGACCACCGCGGTCCAGTTGATCCGGTCGTGGCCGACGATGATGTACGTCGTCGCCGAGACCGTGTTGACGACGAGGACGAGGACGTTCTTCAGCCCGTTGAGCCGCTGCAGGTCGTCGGAGAGGACAAGGCCGAGGAGCGCAACGAGGATGATCCCCTGCGCCGCGGCGAAGTAGCCTCCGTAGATCGCGGTGAGGAAGATGATGACGAACGCGAGCACGGTCTTCCCGGCAGACAACCCGCCTCCCTCCTCGGCGGAGACTCCGTCGTCGTGGCCACCCTCGTGCCGGCGCAGCGCCCGCCGTTTGAGGTAGCGGGAGAGGGAGGGCTGGCCGACGACCATGAGGAGCGCGAGGACGAGAAGGATGGGGACGATCGTCTCGAACGCATCCTCGGGCAGGTGGAGGAGCAGGTAGGCGCCGATGAGGGAGCCCGCCAGGGAGGCGGGGATGAACCCGGCGAACCGCTTCCACTGGCCCCGCAGCTCCTCCCGGTACCCGAAGGACGAGGCGATGTTGCCGGGGACGAGGCCCACGGCGTTGCTCATCGTCGCCACCACCGGCGGCACCCCGAAGGCGACGAGCACGGGGAAGGTGATGAGGGTGCCCGATCCGACGACGGCGTTGATCCCGCCGGCCCCCACCCCGGCTGCGACGATGAGGGCGATCTGCCAGAGTTCCATGGCCTCCATGCGCTGCGGCCGGACCTAGGACTGCGAGCGGGCGTGGAAGCGCTGTCCGTCGCGGCTGAGCTTGACGTCGATGCCGAAGGTCTCAGACAGGTTCTCCGCCGTGAGCGTCTCATCGATCGGACCGGCGGCCACGGGGGTCCCCTCGCCGAGGAGGAGGGCATGGGTGATCCCGGCCGGGATCTCCTCGACGTGGTGGGTGACCATGATCGTCGCCGGCGCCCACTTCGAGGAGAGGATCTCGGTGAGTGCGCTGAGCAGCTCCTCCCGTCCGCCGAAATCGAGCCCGGAGGCCGGTTCGTCGAGGAGGAGGAGCTCGGGGTCGGTCATGAGTGCGCGGGCGATCTGGACGCGCTTGCGCTCGCCCTCGGAGAGCGTGCCGAACGTGCGGTCCGCCAGGTGCATGATGTTGAACGCGGAGAGCAGGTCCTTGGCACGGTCGATGTCCGTCGCCTCGTACTCCTCGACCCAGCGCCCGGTCACTCCGTAGGCCGCGGTGAGGACGGTGTCGAGCGCGGCCTCCGAGTTCGGGATCCGTCCGGCCAGCGCCGTCGAGGCGTAGCCGATGCGCGGGCGCAGTTCGAAGACGTCGACGCGTCCGAGGCGCTCCTCGAGGATGCCGACCTTGCCCGTCGTGGGATGCATGCGCCCGGCTGCGAGTTCGAGCAGCGTCGTCTTGCCGGCACCGTTGGGTCCGAGCACGACCCAATGCTGGCCTTCGGAGACGGTGAGGGAGAAGTCGCGGAGGAGGAAGTTCGTCCCCCGGCGCACGGACACATTATCCACAGTCAGGACATCACTCATATCTCCCAACTCTATCTCAGGGGTGGGTCTATTCTGGTCCGACATGGACGCACAACTCGACTCACTCCTGCTCGCCCTGGCGGTCAACCATCGGCTGGCCGGAACGCTCGCCCCCGACGAGGTGAGCGCAGCGTTCCTCGACGCGGGACGTGAGGTTCCCCTCATCGTCGCCGACGCCGTCCTCGGCACCGACACCCCCACCGGTCTCCTCCTCTTCGCCGCCGCGGCACAGGCCGCCGGGATCACCCACGTCCGGCTCGCCCTTCAGCATCCCTCGCTGCCGCACACGACTCCGCCGGTGGACAAGGCCGACCGTGCCCGGGTCGGTCGGCACCCCGCCCCCGTCGTCCTCCACCGCGGGGCCCATCAGACGGGGATCATGCTCATCGGCGCCGAGGAGAACGTCGAGGTCATCGCGTGCCGGGACTCGGTCTTCCGCCCCGTGAGCGTCGACACCCCCACCGAGGCGCTGCGCCGTCTGCGCCTCCTCGTCATGGAGGGGCTCACCCTCATCGAGTCGATCGAGGTGCCCGAGGAATGGCGTTCTGCCCCGTGGCGGGACTGGCAGTCCGACCTCTCCGACGACCATCCGCTCATGTCCCTGCTGCCCGTCGACGCGGACTCCCGCGCGATCTTCGCCGCACTCGACATCCACGAACGGATGCGCACCGTGCTCGCACCGGCCACCGTCGACCCACCCGTCTTCGGCGACCTCCTGTCTCGCCTCCACCCCGCTGCCGCCGCCTACGTCATGGCTGTGGCTACGATGAAGGGGTGAGAGACTCCCGCGCGCTTCCCGGTCCCGTCCAGCTGCTCGTCATGGACGTCGATTCGACGTTCATCAACGAGGAGGTCATCGACCTCATCGCCGACCACGCCGGGGTCGGTGACAGGGTCGCCGACATCACGGAGCGGGCGATGGCCGGTGAGCTCGACTTCGCCGCCTCCCTGGCCGAGCGCGTCGCCCTCCTCAAAGGGCTGCCCGAAAGCGTCATCGACGAGGTCCGTGAGCGGATCACGCTCACCGAGGGGGCACCCGAGCTCGTCGCCTCAGTCCACGACGCCGGCGGCGTCGTCGCCCTCGTCTCCGGCGGCTTCACCTCGATCATCGGTCCCCGCGCGGAGGCGCTCGGCATCACCGAGGTCCACGCGAACGGACTCGAGGTCGATCAGGGCCGCCTGACCGGGCGGACCGCGGGCCCGGTCGTCGACCCGAGTGCGAAGGCCTCGATCCTGGCCGAGCTCACCTCCCGATACGACTGCGACCCCGAGCGGACCGTGGCGATCGGTGACGGTGCCAATGACATCGCCATGATCACCCGGGCCGGGCTCGGGGTCGCGTTCTGCGGCAAGCCCGCGCTCGTCGCCGCCGCCGATGTCGCCATCGACCGGCGGGACCTGCGCGAGGTGCTCAGGTTCCTCTGAGTCAGATCCCTCGGAACGAGCGGATCTCAGGGACCGGGAAGCTGCCGGGTTCGACGTTCCATGAGGGCACGTCGAAGACGGCGATCGAGGAGGGACGGAACCCATCGGGCACCCCCGCGTCCGCGGAGAGATGGCCGATCACCTCGGCGACGGTCGGCTGATGGCCGACGATGTACGCGCACTGCGCACCCGCCGGGATCGACCGGATCGCGTCCATCCAGTCCTCGACTCCTCCACCGTAGAGGGACTCGTCGACGGTGAGCTCGAGGTCGGTCCCCGACTGTCGATTGACGGCTTCGACGACGGCCTGACCGGTCTGGACGGTGCGCTTGGCCGCCGAGGCGATCGCCACCTCGGGCGTCCATCGCTCGGCGATCTCCGCGCCGGCCTCGACCGCCTGGGCGAGTCCCGTCGCATTGAGGGTCCGCTCGAAGTCGCTGGGGCCGTCAGCCTCCGCCTTCGCGTGGCGGGCGAGGATGAACACTGGCATGGCGCGGTCCTCAGGCTCCGGTGGAGTGGAAGCCGCCGTCGACGTGGACCATCTCGCCGGTCGTGGCGGGGAACCAGTCGGAGACCAGCGCGACGATCGCCTTGCCGGCGGCCGACGTGTCCTTCTGGTCCCAGCCCAGCGGTGCGCGATCGCCCCACATGTCCTCGAGCGTCTCGAAGCCGGGGATCGAGGTCGCAGCGGTCGTCTTGAGCGGGCCGGCGGAGACGAGGTTGACGCGGATGCCCTTGTCCCCGACGTACTTCGCGAGGTAGCGGGCGGTCGACTCGAAGGCGGCCTTGGCCACTCCCATCCAGTCGTAGACCGGCCACGAGATCGTCGCGTCGAAGGTGAGGCCGACGATGCCGGCGCCCGGGTTGAGCACGGGCAGGGCAGCGACGGTGATCGCCTTGAGCGAGTAGGCGGAGACGTGGATGGCCGCCTGCACCGACTCCCACGGGGTGTCGAGGAAGACGCCGCCGAGGGCGTCCTTCGGGGCGAAGGCGATCGCGTGGACGATGCCGTCGATGTTGCCTTCGAGGCGCTCGGGCAGAGCCGCGAGGTCCTCTTCGTTCGTCGCATCGAGTTCGATGACGCGCGGGGTCACGGGCAGGCGCTCGGCGATGACCTGGGTGATCTTCATCTGCCGGCCGAAGCTCGAGAGGATGACCTCGGCTCCCTGTTCCTGCGCGATCTTCGCGGCGGCGAAGGCGATCGACGCCTCCGTGAGCACACCGGTGACGAGGATGCGCTTTCCCTCAAGAATTCCCATTGCGGTCCTTTCTCAGTTCAGTACTCCGCGAACGCGATTCGTCGCGCCGCAGAGGAGGTTGGTTGTCAGTGTCCCATGCCGAGGCCGCCGTCGACGGGGATGACGGCTCCGGAGATGTAGGACGCGTCGTCGGAGGCGACCCAGCGGACGACGCGGGCGACCTCGTCGGCTTCGGCGAAGCGCTTGGCGGGGATCGTCGCCAGGTACTCCTTCCGCTGCTTCTCGTCGAGTTCATCGGTCATGTCGGTGCGGATGAAGCCGGGAGCGACGACGTTGGCGGTGATGCCGCGGGAGCCGAGCTCACGGGTGATCGAACGGGCGAGGCCGACGAGGCCGGCCTTCGACGCCGAGTAGTTGGACTGTCCGGGCACTCCGTAGAGGCCGGAGACCGAGGAGATGAGGACGATGCGTCCCTTCTTCGCCCGGATCATGTTCGTGATCGCCCGCTTGACGGTGCGGAAGGCCCCGGCGAGGTTCGTGTCGAGGACGGCGTCGAAGTCGTCCTCGCTCATCCGCATGAGCAGGTTGTCCCGGGTGATGCCGGCGTTGGCGACGACGACCTCGACGGGTCCGAGCTTCTCCTCGACCTCGGTGAAGGCGCGGTCGAGGGATTCGGCGTCGGTGACGTCGGCGGCCACGGCGAGTGCGCCGTCGGGGGCGTCGCCGTTGCGCGAGGTCACGGCCACCGTGTCTCCGGCGGCGAGGAACTCCTCGGCGATGGTGCGGCCGATTCCGCGGTTGCCTCCGGTGACGAGGACTACTCGGGGTTCTGACACGGGACTCTCTCCTGTAGGTCGACGATACAGACCCAACCTATCGTGTTTGGTCCGACCTCGACATGCTCACACAAAGCAAGCGTATGATTTTGTAGGTAGACCCGAGTGAAGAAGGTTATGTCCAGGCACCCGCAGCAGATCACGACAGCAGACACTGCTCTCGACGACGACATGAAGTCGCGGATCATCAAGTACTCGATCACGATGACGATCCGCACCCTCTGCTTCGTAGCCGCCTATTTCGCATTCGCAGCCTCGCAGCACGTGCTCATGTGGATCTTCGTCGCCGGCGCGGTCCTTCTGCCCTACCCTGCTGTGATCTTCGCCAACGCCGGACGTGAGCGCACCCGCGACGACCGCTCGGCGCTCATCGACTCGGCCCCGCTCACCCAGTTGCCTCCCGGACGCGGGGAGACGATCAGCGAGGACGGGACGACCGTCATCGACGGCGAGACCGTCGTCGACGGTGCGACGGCGGCCGGGGACGCTGAGGCGGGTCCAGCGGCGTCGCAGCCCTTCCGCGGCGACGACGGGCGCGAGCACCTCTTCACCGCCGACATCGCCGGCGAGGTCGTCGACGAGGGCGACCTCGACGACGCGCGCGACACCGGCGACGGGCGCGGACGCGACGAGAGGCCAGGATCCGGCGACGCCACAGGTGGGCGCCGATGACGGAAGCACTGCGATGCTCGGCCAAAGGCTGCCGAGCCGATGCCGCACGGGCGATCCTGTGGAACAATCCGAGCCTGCACACGCCCGAGCGGCGGAAGGTCTGGCTCGCATGCGACGAGCACCTCGACCATCTGCGTGAGTTCCTCACCCTGCGCGGTTTCTACCGCACCGACGTGACCATCGACGAGATCCCGGAGGGCGCCGGCTGATGTCCCGCTATTCGTTCCTGCTCAGCAGCCGCTGGCTCAAGTACATCGCGATGACGATCGTCGTCGTCGTCGCCTGCGTGTTCCTCGCACTCTGGCAGAAGGACCGCCGCGCCGAACGCCAGCATGAGATCGACACGATCAATGCGAACTACTCCGCGGCCCCGGTCGACATCGGAGCGATCCTGCCGACCACCTCGGCGACTCTCGATGCCGACGACGAATGGCGTCCGGTCAGCCTCACCGGGCAGTACCTCACCGCGGACACCGTGCTCGCCCGCAACCGGACGGTGAACGACAAGGTCGGCTTCTACGTCGTCGTTCCCTTCCGGCTCACCAGCGGGGAGACGATCGCCGTCGTGCGCGGGTGGGTGCCCGAGGCCGAGTCCGTCCCCGAGGCCCCGAGCGGCGAGCAGACGATCACCGCTCGGCTCAAGATCGCCCAGGACGGATCCGAGGACACCAACCCCGCCGGGATGATCAAGGCGATCGATCCCGCCCGGATCCCCGGCATGGACGACGCGTATGCCAACGTCTACGCCGAGGAGGCCGACGTCGACGCGACCGCGGGGCTCACTCCCCTGCCCGAACCCGACGTCAACCCCGGCAACCACCTCTCCTACATGCTCCAGTGGTTCGCGTTCGGGATCATGATCATCATCGCCGTGTCGATCTCGGCCAGGCGTGAGCGCCGGGCGACCGCCGAGGCGCTCGGCACGGATGCCGGGGAGGCCGAGTACGTCGTCGTCGACAAGGCCGCCCTCGATGCGGGCGCGAAGATGACCCAGCCCGGGTCACGATACGGTCGCGGCCGCTTCGTCACCCCGAGTGCGCGCGGACGCGACGAAGCCGACGAGGACGAACTGCTCGAGGAGCGCTTCCGCAGCCGGTGAGACCGCGCAGCCGGTGAGCCGGCTCAGCCCGTGAGATCGCTCAGGTGAGGGTGACGAGGTCGAGGTAGCTGTCGTTCCACAGGTCCTCGTCGCCGTCGGGCAGGAGGAGGACCCGGTCCGGGTCGAGGGCCGCGACCGCTCCCTCATCGTGGGTGACGAGGATGATCGCCCCCTCGTACCGGCGGATCGCGGAGAGGATCTCCTCACGCGATGCCGGATCGAGGTTGTTCGTAGGCTCGTCGAGGAGGAGGACGTTGGCACTCGAGACGACGAGCGTGGCGAGTGCCAGGCGCGTCTTCTCCCCGCCGGAGAGGACCCCGGCCGGTTTGTGGACGTCGTCACCGGAGAAGAGGAACGAGCCGAGGACGTTGCGCACCGCGGTGTCGTCGAGGTGCGGGGAGTTCCGGCGCATGTTCTCGAGCACGCTGAGTTCGAGGTCGAGGGTCTCGTGCTCCTGCGCGTAATAGCCGAGCTTGAGTCCGTGACCGGGGACGACCTCACCCGAGTCGGGTTCGTCGAGACCGGCGAGGAGACGCAGCAGCGTCGTCTTGCCGGCACCGTTGAAGCCGAGGATGACCACGCGTGAGCCCTTGTCGATTGCGAGGTCGACGCCGGTGAAGACCTCCGTTGACCCGTAGCTGCGGGAGAGACCCGAGGCGGTCAGCGGCACGCGACCGCAGTCGGCGGGGGCCGGGAATCGGAGGTTCGCGACCTTCTCGGCGCTGCGTTCGTCCTCGAGGCCCGCGAGCATCCGCTCGGCGCGTTTGACCATCTGCTGGGCGGCGACGGTCTTCGTCGCCTTGGCCATCATCTTGTTCGCCTGGGCGGTGAGCGCTGCGGCCTTCTTCTCGGCGTTCGCGCGCTCCCGCCGCCGGCGCCGCTCGTCGTCCTCCCGCTGCTTGAGGTAGAGGCGGTAGCCCATCGAGTAGATGTCGATGGTCTGTCGCATCGCATCGAGGAAGAAGACCTTGTTGACGACTTCGTCGATGAGGTCGAGGTCGTGGCTGATGACGATGAGTCCGCCCGAGTACGCCTTGAGGTAGTCGCGCAGCCAGAGCACGGATTCCGCGTCGAGGTGGTTCGTCGGCTCGTCGAGGATCATCGTGTCCGGGGCGGAGAAGAGGATCCGGGCGAGTTCGACCCGCCTGCGCTGACCGCCGGAGAGCGTCCCGATCTCCTGGTTGACGAGGTCCTCGTCGAGGCCGAGGTTCGCGGCGATCGCATAGGCCTCGGATTCGGCGGCATAACCGCCGGCGGCGACGAACTCGGCTTCGATGCGCGGGTAGCGGTCGATCGCCTTCGCGGCGACATCCGCATCGGGCGAGGCCATCTGCCTCTCGGCCTTCCGCAGCCGCTTGACGAGGACGTCGAGGTCGCGGGCCCCGAGGATGCGCTCCTTGGCCGTGGCCTGCAGGTCGCCGCTGCGGGGATCCTGGGGCAGGTACCCGACGGTGCCGGAGACCGAGACGGATCCGGCATTGGCGGGGTGACCGCCCATGATCACCTTCGTCAGGGTCGTCTTCCCTGCGCCGTTGCGTCCGACGAGTCCCACCCGATCGCCCTTGTCGACGCGGAAGGAGACATCGGACATGAGGGTGCGGGCGCCGACGGCGACCTCGAGGCCGGAGGCCTGGATCATTCGCTCTCCAAACTGCGGCCGATGAGCTCGGCCAGGTATTTCTGTGGGTGGATGCCACGGGCCCGGGCCCGGGAGACGAGGGCGTCGGCGACGTGGGCGGGCACGCGGGTGGAGACGACGGTCGTCGCCTCGGCGGTGGCACCCGAGGCAGCCTCCTCGGCGCCAGCGGCGTCCTCGGCACCGACGCTCACCGGCGTCCCCGCGGGGACGTATCCCGGGCCTTCCGGGACCGGGGTGCCTCTCTGGAACGCGGTCGCAGCGGCCCGCGCGCGATCGTCGGCGGCTTCGTTCATCGCATGGTTGCTGTGGCCTTTGACCCATTCGAACTCGACCTCGCGGCCGGTCAGCGCCGCGTCGAGGGATTCGAGGAGGTCGCGGTTGAGGACCTCCCTGCCGTCGGCCTTCTTCCAGCCCTTGCGCTTCCAGCCGGGCATCCACTTCGTCAGCGCGTTGATGACGTACTGGGAGTCGCAGAAGACCTTGAGGTCCTCACCGGTGTCCGCGGTCGCGTCGAGGAGGTCGAGGACGGCCATGAGCTCACCGCGGTTGTTCGTCGCGTTCTTCCATCCGCCTGCCCGCCAGCTCTCGTCGTCGATGTACCACGCCCACCCGGCCGGTCCGGGGTTGCCGAGGGCGGAGCCGTCGGCGGCAGCGATGATCGTCACAGAGTTCTCCTCGATGTCTGAGCCCGGGCAGCAGAGTCTCGGTCCCGCCGGTCGGCGGACCCGGACCATTCTTTCATGTCCGCTCCGTGCGCGCAGACAGGACCGCTCGTGCGCTCCCCCACACGCACATCGCCGAGGTGGGACGCCCGGTTCCGGGGTCCCACCTCGGCGGTGGTCTCAGACGTCCCCGCGGGGACGCGTCCTCAGATGTTGAAGCCGAGCGCCCGCATCTGCTCGCGGCCGTCCTCGGTGATCTTCTCCGGACCCCATGGCGGCATCCACACCCAGTTGATGCGGTAGGCGGGCACGATCCCGTCGAGGCACTGGGCGGTCTGGTCCTCGATGACGTCGGTGAGCGGGCACGCCGCCGAGGTGAGCGTCATCTCGATGACGGCGGTGCCGTCGTCCTCGACGGTGAGTCCGTAGACGAGTCCGAGGTCGACGATGTTGACGCCGAGCTCGGGGTCGACGACGTCCATCATCGCTTCGCGGACCTCCTCGACGCTGGCGTTCTGCGGTGCGTCTATGACTTCGGGCATCACTTCTCCTCGTTGTCTGCTGAAGCGCTGTCAGCTGTCGCATCTGTCCCGGCCTGCGCCTGGCCGAGCGCGTCCTTGAACGCCATCCATGCCAGGAGGGCGCACTTGATCCGCGCCGGGAACTTCGACACTCCCTGGAACGCTGCGGCGTCGCCGAGTATTTCCTCGTCGGCCTCCCCGGTTCCGCGGGAGTGCATGAGCTCGTGGAAAGCGGCTTCGATCTCGAGCAGTTCGGGAATCGTCGCCGAGGCGGCGAGCTCGGTGAGCACGGACGCCGAGGCCATCGAGATCGAACACCCGTCGCCCATCCAGCGCACGCTCACGGTGCCGTCGGTGCCCAGCTCCGCTTCGAGCTCGATCTCGTCCCCGCACGTGGGGTTGACCTGGTGGGAGTACCCATGGGGTCCGGTCGCCGAGTCCCCGAGCAGGGCCGAGTTGCCGATGCGCGAGCGCGAATGGTCGAGGATGACCTGCTGGTAGAGCTGCTCCATCTGCGTAGTCATGACGCCTGCCTTCCCGCGCTCTCCTCCGTGAGCCCGAAGAACGGGCGCACCTCGGCCAGGGCCGTGAGGAAGCGGTCGACGTCGTCGGTGTTGTTGTACAGGTACGTGCTCGCCCGCGTCGAGGCGGTCACCCCGAAGCGCCGGTGGAGCGGCTGCGCGCAGTGGTGTCCCACCCGCACGGCCACACCCTTGGAGTCGAGGTACTGTCCGACGTCGTGGGCGTGGACGCCGTCGACGTCGAAGGCCACCGTCCCGATCCGCTCCTCGGCATCGCCGAGGATGCGGATCCCGGGGATCTCCCGGATCCCCTCGAGGAGGCGGCGACCGAGCTCCCGCTCATGGTCGAGAACCTTGTCGAGGCCCACCTCGGCGAGGTAGCCGATGGCCGTGGCGAAGGCCGCGACCTCGGCGACCGGCTGGGTGCCGGCCTCGAAGCGCTGGGGGGCGGACATGAACTCGGCTGAGTCCATCGTCACCGTCGTGATCATCGACCCGCCGGTGAGCACGGGCGGCAGCGCGTCGAGGAGCTCCGACTTCCCCCAGAGGACGCCGAGACCGGTGGGCCCGAGCGCCTTGTGGGCGGAGAACGCCGCGAAGTCGACGTCGAGAGCAGCGAAGTCGACGGGCATGTGCGGCACGGACTGGCACGCGTCGAGGACGACGTACGCACCGACCTCGCGGGCACGGGCGACGAGCCGGTCGACGGGGTTGATCGTGCCGAGGACGTTGGAGACATGCGTGAACGCGAGCACCTTCGTCGTCTCATCGACGATCGTCTCGAGGTCGGCCAGGTCGAGCTCTCCGGCGTCGGTCACCGGGATCCACCGCAGCTGCGCGCCGGTGGCCTCGGCGAGCTGCTGCCACGGCACGAGGTTCGCGTGGTGCTCCATCTCGGTGACGACGATCGAGTCGCCCTCGCCAAGGGAGAAACGGCTGGCGGCCTCGCCGCCGAAGCCGTGGCTCGCCCGGTCCATGCCGAGTGCGACGATGTTGAGTGCCTCGGTGGCGTTCTTCGTCCACACGACCTGGTCCGGGTCACCCCCGACGAGCCCGGCCACGGCCGCGCGCCCGTTCTCGAACGCGTCGGTGGCCATGACGGCCAGCGAATGCGCGCCCCGGTGGACGGCGGCGTTGCGCTGCGTGAAGTACTCCGTGAATGTGTCGATGACGCATTCGGGCTTCTGTGAGGTCGCCCCGGAGTCGAGGTAGGTCAGTGGTGACTCCCCGACCCTCGTCTCGAGGATCGGGAAGTCACCGCGCAGCCGGGAGAACATCAGACCGCGGCGGAGAGGAAGCGGTCGTAGCCTTCGTTCTCGAGGCGCTCGGCCAGTTCCGGTCCGCCCTCCTCGGCGACCTTGCCCTTGACGATGACGTGGACGAAGTCGGGCTTGATGTAGCGGAGGATGCGCGTGTAGTGCGTGATGAGGAGCACGCCGACGTCGGTGGTCTCGCGCACCCGGTTGACGCCTTCGGAGACGATGCGCAGGGCATCGACGTCGAGGCCGGAGTCGGTCTCGTCGAGGACGGCGAACTTCGGCTTGAGCATCTCCATCTGGAGGATCTCGTGGCGCTTCTTCTCACCGCCGGAGAAGCCCTCGTTGACGTTGCGGGTCGCGAACTCGGGGTCGACGCGCAGCTGCTCCATCGCCGACTTGAGGTCCTTCGTCCAGTTCCGCAGCTTCGGCGCTTCGCCGTCGATGGCCGTCTTGGCCGAGCGGAGGAAGTTCGTCACGGTGACGCCGGGGACCTCGACGGGGTACTGCATGGCGAGGAAGAGACCGGCCTTCGCCCGCTCGTCGACGGTCATGTCGAGGACGTCCTCACCGTCGAGGGTGACGGATCCGGAGGTGACCTCGTATTTCGGGTGACCGGCGAGGGAGTAGGCGAGGGTCGACTTGCCCGAGCCGTTGGGGCCCATGATCGCGTGGGTCTGGTTCGAGTCGATCTCGAGGTTGATGCCGTTGAGGATCGGCTTCTGGCCGGCCTCGGTGTTGACGCTGACGTGCAGGTCGGAGATCTTGAGCTTGGACATGGTTATCCTTTTCAGTTCACAGTCGTGTTCGGGTCGATGAGGATGCGGCCGGCGACCTCTTCGCAGGCATAGACCGCAACGGGTTCGAAGGCCGGGGGGCTCAGCGGGGCGCCGGTGTTGAGGTCGAACTGCGAGCCGTGGAGCCAGCATTCGATGGCGCAGCCCTCGACGTCGCCTTCGGCCAGGGACACCTCGCCGTGGGTGCAGAGATCGTCGATGGCGTGGATGACGCCGGCGGAGTCGCGGGCCAGGCAGATCTCCCGGCCCACGACGTCGACCCGCACGGCTTCTCCCGCGGCCACGTCGGCGGTGGCCGCGACGTCGATCATGCTCACAGGACGCTCCGGGCGAGTTCGTCCTCGATGCGCGCGCTGAGGACGTCCTCGATCTCGGGAACCTGGATCTTCTGGATCACCTCGTTGAAGAAGCCGCGGACGACGAGCTGACGGGCGACGTCCTCCGGGATCCCGCGCGACATGAGGTAGAAGAGGTGCTCCTCGTCGAAGCGGCCCGTCGAGGAGGCGTGGCCCGCACCCTCGATGTCGCCGGTCTCGATCTCGAGGTTGGGCACCGAGTCCGCGCGCGCCCCATCGGTGAGGATGAGGTTGCGGTTGAGTTCGTACGTGTCGATGCCGAGCGCTTCGGGGCGGATGAGGACGTCGCCGATCCACACGCTGCGCGCGTCCTTGCCCTGCAGAGCACCCTTGTACATGACGTTCGACGTCGCCTTCGCGGTGTTGTGGTCGATGTACGTGCGGTGCTCGAGGTGCTGTCCGGCATCGGCGAAGTAGAGGCCGAGGAGCTCGGCCTCCCCGCCGGTGGCGGAGTAGCGGACGTTGGCGTTGAGGCGAACGACGTCGCCGCCGAGGGTGACGACGATGTGCTTGAGCTTCGCGTCCTTGCCGACGATCGCATCGTGCTGGCCCAGGTGCTGGGAGCCGTCGTCCCACAGCTGCAGGGAGACGAAGGTGAGGTCAGCGCCGTCGCCGACGACGAGGGAGACGAGCTCGGAGTACCGGGTCAGTCCCTCGTGTTCGACGACGATCGTCGCCTTGGAGTTCGCTCCCACGGAGACGACGACATGGCCGTGGACGAGGTCCGTGCCCGCGCCGTCGGCGTGGATGATGACCGCCTCGTCGAGTTCGGTGTCGGCGGGCACAGAGTAGTGCGTCACGGTGCTCGTGCGCTCCGCGGCGACGGCTGCGGCGCGGTCCTCGGGCTCGAGGATGCCGAGCTCCTGGGCGGCGTCGAGCGAGATCTCCTCGACGGTCACGCCGGCCGGCAGGTCACCGGTGACGGTGAGCTTCGCCTCGGTAGGGGCGTCGGCGAAGAAGTCGCTCAGCCTGCGCACAGGCGAGAACCGCCACTCCTCCTCGCGGCCGGACGGGACCGGGAAGTCGGCGACAGAGAAGCTGCGCGTGCGGGCGTCGCGCTTCGCGTCGGGCACGTGGACGCCGGCACCGTGCGAGTGCTCGGAGACGCCGAGCGGATTGGTCGTATCAGTCACAAATTCTCCTTGAAGGTCAGGTCGCAGTCGGGCTCAGCCCACTGCGCCTTCCATCTGCAGTTCGATGAGGCGGTTGAGCTCGAGGGCGTACTCCATCGGCAGCTCACGGGCGATCGGCTCGACGAAGCCGCGCACGATCATCGCCATCGCCTCGGTCTCCTCGAGGCCGCGGGACATGAGGTAGAAGAGCTGGTCCTCGCTCACCTTCGACACGGTCGCCTCGTGGCCGAGCGTGACGTCGTCCTCGCGGATGTCGATGTAGGGGTACGTGTCCGAACGGGAGATGTTGTCCACGAGCAGGGCGTCGCAGAGGACGTTGTTCGACGATCCCTCGGCACCCGGGTAGACGTGGACGAGTCCGCGGTAGCCGGCCCGACCGCCGCCGCGGGCGACGGACTTCGAGACGATCGAGGACTGCGTGTGGGGGGCGGCGTGGACCATCTTCGCCCCGGTGTCCTGATGCTGTCCCTCACCGGCGAAGGCGACGGAGAGCGTCTCGCCGCGGGCGTGCTCGCCGGTCAGCCAGATCGCGGGGTACTTCATCGTCACCTTCGAGCCGATGTTGCCGTCGACCCATTCCATCGTCGCGCCCTCTTCGGCGATCGCGCGCTTGGTGACGAGGTTGTAGACGTTGTTCGACCAGTTCTGGATCGTCGTGTAGCGGACGCGGGCGTCCTTCTTCGCGATGATCTCGACGACCGCCGAGTGGAGGGAGTCCGTCTTGTAGATCGGGGCCGTGCAGCCTTCGACGTAGTGGACGTAGGAGCCCTCGTCGGCGATGATGAGCGTGCGCTCGAACTGGCCCATGTTCTCCGTGTTGATGCGGAAGTAGGCCTGCAGCGGGATCTCGACGTGGACGCCCTTGGGGACGTAGATGAAGGATCCGCCCGACCACACGGCGGTATTCAGCGCGGAGAACTTGTTGTCGCCGGCCGGGATGACCGAGCCGAAGTACTCCTCGAAGATCTCCGGGTGCTCCTTGAGACCGGTGTCGGTGTCGAGGAAGATCACGCCCTGGCTCTCGAGCTCCTCGTTGATCTTGTGGTAGACGACCTCGGACTCGTACTGCGCGGCGACGCCGGCGACGAGGCGCTGCTTCTCGGCTTCGGGGATGCCGAGGCGGTCGTAGGTGTTCTTGATGTCCTCGGGCAGGTCCTCCCACGACTGGGCCTGGCCCTCGGTGGAGCGGACGAAGTACTTGATATCGGCGAAGTCGATGCCCGAGAGGTCGGCGCCCCAGTTCGGCATCGGCTTCTTCTCGAAGAGCCCCAGCGCCTTGAGGCGGCGCTGGAGCATCCATTCCGGTTCGCCCTTGAGCGTCGAGATGTTGCGCACGACGGCTTCGGAGAGCCCGCGCTCCGCTGCGGCGCCTGCGTCGTTCTCGTCGTGCCAGCCGTACGCGTACTGCCCGAGGTCTTTGAGCTCGGGGTTCGCTTCGATGATCGGATTGCTGGTGTCAGTCATCGTGAACCTCCTTGAGGTCGATCGTTTGCGTGGATGGGTGGCCTGGTGAGTTCCGAGGTCGGGATGTGGGTGGTGCAGACATGGTCGCCGTGCGCCAGTGATGAGAGACGGCGGACGTCGACCCCCAGATACTCCGAGAACATCGCGAGCTCTGCTTCGCAGATCTCGGGGAACTCGGCCGCCACGGATTGGATCGGACAGTGCCCTTGGCACAGCTGCATCGCCTCGAGCGGGGTTCCGGCGGCCACCGGCGTCGCCGAGGCGGCGTAACCCTCCCGAGTCAGTGCTGAGGCCAGCGCGCGGGACCGGGAGGCGACGGAGCGTCCGCCCCGCTTCTCCAGCTCCCCGCCGAGCCGCTCGCGCAGCTTGGCGACGAAGTCGTCGGAGAAGGCGCCCACCGCGTCCGCTCCCATCCGGCCCTGGAAGAACCGGAGGATGTTCACCGCGAGCTCGTCGTAGGAGCGGCTGAGCTCGTCATGTCCGCGGGAGGTGACCACGTAGTGCCTGGCGGGTCGTCCCCGACCTGCCTGCTTTCCGGCGAAGCCGCGGACTTCGATGAGCCCCTCGGCTTCGAGCGCGTCGAGGTGACGACGGATCGCCGCCGGGGTGAGCTCAAGCCCTTTGGCCAGCGCCGAGGCGGTGATGGGTCCGTCGTCGAGCACGGATCGGAAGACCTTCTGCCGGGTCCGGCTGTCGTCCGCGTCGTTCGCACTCATGCTCCACCTCCTTGACTAACACAACACTATTGTTGCGTAAATTGTTTCGTAAAACTAGGTCAGCCTAACTCCCCCGCCCGTTTAGGCAGGACCATTCGACGGGTCGTAGAATGTACGGGTGGTTCAATCGGCTCTCACCATCCGTGGACTCCGCTATGCGTACGGGGCACACCAGGTCGTCGACGGCATCGACCTCGAGGCGAGCGTCGGGTCGGTGCTCGGCGTCCTCGGACCCAACGGTGCGGGCAAGTCGACGACGATCTCGCTCGCGGTGGGCACGAGGCGGCCCGATGCGGGAACCGTCGAGATCTTCGGTCTCGATCCCTACCGGCGCCACGAGGAGACGTCCCAGCTCGCCGGCGTCATGCTCCAGGACGGCGGACTGCCGATGAGCGCGAAGCCGATGGCCGTGCTGCGCCACCTCGCCTCCCTCTACGCCGATCCGCGTCCGCTGAGCGAACTCGCAGGCGTCCTCGGCATCCCGGAGTTCGCCGGGCGGTCGATCCGCCGCCTCTCGGGAGGGCAGAGGCAGCGGGTGGCACTCGCCGCAGCTCTCATCGGCCGTCCCCGCATCGTCTTCCTCGACGAGCCGAGCGCCGGTCTCGACCCGCAGGCCCGGGAGGTCGTCCACGACGTCATCAGGGATCTCGCCGCCTCCGGTGTCGCCGTCGTACTCACCACCCATGACCTCGCCGAGGCGGAGCTGCTTGCCGATGACATCGTCGTCATCGACCGCGGTCGGATCATCGCCCGCGGCGCCCCTGAGGAGCTGCGCAGCTCCTCGGGCGTCGGCCGCCGCCTCGTCATCACCGTCCCCGACGCCCCCGATCCGCTCTCCGAGGCGGGCAGGCACCTGTCCGAGTCGCTCAGCGCCGTCGCCCCGACCACCGTCCAGGGCACCCTCGTCATCGCCTCCGGCAGCCTCGACAGCACCCGCATCGCCGGCCTGTGCGCGGTCATCGCCGAGGCGGGACTGACGATCGGGGACATCGCGATGCAGTCGCAGTCGCTCTCCGACGTCTTCTTCGAACTCACCGGGAGGCCCCTGCGATGAGCACGCTCGAGATCCCCCGCGTCCGGGGCATGCGGGCACGCCGTGTGCTCTCCCAGGCCCGCTTCGAGACGGTCGCGGTGCTGCGCAACGGCGAACAGCTCCTCCTCGCCCTCATCCTTCCGCTCGGCCTGCTCGTCTTCCTCACGACGACCCCGCTGCTCGAGGCGCTCGGCGCGATCCCCGCGGGTGGGGACCGGCTGAGCATCGCCCTGCCGGGCACGCTCGGACTCTGCCTCGCCTCGACGGCGTTCACCGGGCAGGCCATCGCCACGGCCTTCGACCGCCGCTACGGAGTCCTCGCCCAGCTCGCGACGACGCCGCTGGGCACGACGGGCCTCATCCTCGGCAAGCTCGGAGCCGTCATCGTCGTCGTGCTCATCCAGTACGCCCTCGCCTTCGCCATCGCGTGCATGTTCGGCTTCACCGGCCCCGTCCACGTCCTCCCGCTCATCGTCGCCACCGTACTCGGCACGGCCACCCTGCTCGCGCTCGGACTGCTCATGGCCGGGACCCTGCGGGCGGAGGCGACGCTCGGGGCGGCCAACCTCGTGTGGGTGCTCATGGCCGGCGGCGGCGGGCTCGTCCTACCCGGGACCGGGGAATGGGGCACCGTCGTCGGCTACCTGCCCTCCGGGGCGCTCGGCGACGCGCTGCGGGCGAGCGTGGGCGGCGGCTGGGATGTCAAGGCATTGATCGTGCTCCTCGTCTGGGGCATCGTGGGAGCGCTTGCCGCACGCAGGTGGTTCCGTTTCGAATGAGGAGAGAAGTGAACAGGATCCGCATCGCCGCCTGGGCCATGCTCATCGCCCAGGCAGGCATCATCTTCACCGGCGGCATCGTCCGCCTCACCGGTTCGGGCCTCGGCTGCACCGACTGGCCGAAGTGCACCCCGGACTCGTTCGTGGCGACGAAGGCGATGGGCATCCACGGCGCCATCGAATTCGGCAACCGCACCCTCGCGGTTCTTCTCGCCCTCCTCGGCGTGGCCATCCTCGTCCTCCTCTGGAAGCACCGCAAGGCCCGCCCGGACCTCTTCTGGCTCAACATCGGACTCACTGCCATCGTCCCGGTCCAGGCGGTGATGGGCGGGATCACCGTGTGGACGAAGCTCAACCCGTGGGTCGTCGCCGGCCACTTCGTCCCCTCGGCCATCGCCGTCGGCGTCGCCGCCTACTTCGTCCGTCGCACGTACGACACCGGGGTGCGCACGGGTGAGAAGGCGCCGAACCCGCTTCCGGCGCTCGGCTGGATCATCCTCGTCCTCACCGCGGTCATCGTCCTCTTCGGCGTGCTCACCACGGGTGCCGGGCCGCACTCAGGATCGACGATCTCGACCCGCAACGGACTCGACAACGTCTGGGTCACGCGTCTGCACGCCCTGCCCGTGTGGCTGCTCGTCGCCGCGACGATCACGGCACTGCTCTATGCGCGCAGACGGTGGGCCCCGATGGTCGCCCCGCTCGTCGTCCTCCTCGTCGTCGAGATCGCCCAAGGCGTCATCGGCTATGCGCAGTACTTCCTCGGCGTCCCCATCGTCCTCGTGGCATTCCATATGATCGGACTCTCGGCTACGATCGCAGCCAGTGTCGCTGTGCTCGACAGCGCCTACCCGAGGAGAGTCCATGCCGACGCCGATCGTTCCGTGTCTCTGGTTCACTGACCGCGCCGAGGAGGCGATGGAGTTCTACTGCTCCGTCTTCCCGAACTCCCGCATCGTCTCGATCGAACGCTACCCGGACGAGAGCCTCGACGAGCACTTCGCCGGGATGCGCGGCAAGGTCATCACGGGGGTCTTCGAACTCGACGGCAACCGCTTCATCTGCCTCGACGGCGGACCCGCCTTCACCTTCAACGAGGCGATCTCGCTCACCGTCGAATGCGCGGACCAGGCGGAGATCGACCATTACTGGCAGGCGCTCTCGGCCGTCCCGGAGTCCGAGCAGTGCGGCTGGCTCAAGGATCGCTACGGGATCAGCTGGCAGATCGTGCCGAAGAACCTCGACGAGCTGATGACCGGCGACGCACAGGTGCGCGCCCTCATGGGGATGAAGAAGATCGTCATCGCCGACCTCGTCGCGGCCGGCTGAGGCCCATCACCGGAGGCTCACCCCCAGGCAGGGGTGGTCAGCGCGGCCCGCGGCCGGTCACCAGAGACTGGGCAGCAGCGGAGTGACGAACGGGTCGACGGCCACGGCGAGGAAGAGCAGCGAGAGGTACGTGATCGAGCCGTGGAAGACCTTCATCGCCCGCAGTGAGGTGCCGTAGAGGCCCTTCTTCGCCCGGGAGACGAGCGCGTAGCACGACCAGAGGAACCAGGCTCCGGCGAGGACGGCGACCGCGGCGTAGACCGGACCCATCGGGGCGACCGGGATGAGTGCGAGCGAGGTGAGGACCATCGCCCACGTGTAGAGGATCATCTGGCGGCCCACCGAGGTCGGCGGGACCTTCGAGGGCAGCATCGGCACCTCGGCGGCGTCATAGTCCGCTTTGTACTTGATCGCCAGCGGCCAGTAGTGCGGGGGCGTCCAGAAGAAGATGACGAGGAAGAGGATGAGCGGCTCCCACGACAGTCCCCCGGTGACCGCGGACCAGCCGATGAGCACGGGCATGCACCCGGCGGCACCGCCCCACACGATGTTCTGCGTGGTCCGGCGCTTGAGGATGAGTGTGTAGAAGACCGCGTAGAGGAGGATCGCACATGCGGTCAGGCCCGCGGCCATCCAGTTCGTGAAGCCGCCGAGCCAGAAGATCGAGCCGAGGCCGAGGACGACGGCGAAGATGAGCGCAGCCCTGGGTGAGATCTCCCCGGTGACGAGCGGTCGGTGCTTCGTCCGATCCATCTTCGCGTCGATGTCGCGGTCGACGTAGCAGTTGAACACCGACGCCGAGGCGGCCGCTGCGGCCCCGCCGATGAGGGTGTTGAGCACGAGCCAGAGATCCGGCATGCCGCGGGCGGCGAGGAACATCACCGGCGCGGTCGTGACGAGGAGGAGTTCGATGACCCGGGGCTTCGTCAGCGCGATGTAGGCGCCGATGATCGAGCGGGGTCGCTTCGAGTGTCGAGCTTCGTCGATGGTCCTCTGCAGGGGTCGTTCGCTCTGCGTGTCCGGGGTCTGACGAAGTTCACTCACTTGCCCGATTCTACCCTCTGTCGAACGAATTGCCAGTTGGGGTCCGGCGAGTCTCCCTGTCGTCCCGGAGGTCCCCGCGCTCGCGTCGACGACGGCGCACGCCGACGATGACTCCCATGATCAGCGCGGCGGGGAGGAGAACGGCCCACTGGTAGGCGGGCAGGAAGAAGAAGCCGAGTGCGGCGAGGGGATCGTCGAGTGTGAGCATGTCGACATCGACCCAGAGGCCGAACGCACCGGCGAGCACCGTGAAGACCACGCCCGACCACCAGATGAGCCCGGCCGGTCGGGCGAAGACGAGGACGACGAGGACGGCGACGAAGGGACTCGCCCCCGGCAGGACGACGGCGATCCAGCCGAGCACCGCGTCGGAGACGGCGACGGCATCGGACCACTCGGTGCCGAAGGGAGCGATGAACCAGCCGGCGACGACGATCTGCCCGAGCATGAAGAGCACGGGCAGTCCGGTGCCGATGATGCGGGCCGCGAGCGCAGTGCGGGGCCCGGGTCTGCGGGACCTGCGGGTATCGGGGTCGGTGGGGATGAGGTCTCCTTCTCGCCTCGCGGTGCCTCTCGTGCCGCACTGCGCATGTCGTGACCTCCAGGAATATCACAGGGTGGCGCAGGCCTGAGGACCGCGCCGGTGCGCGGTAGAGTTTGAGTGGACGCACCGCCCCGATGTGAAGGATCACTCGACGACATGACAACCCTGTCCTGGACAGACCTCGACTCCCGCGCAGTCGACACCGCCCGCCTCCTCGCCGCCGACGCCGTGCAGAAGGCCGGCAGCGGTCACCCCGGCACCGCGATGAGCCTCGCTCCCGTCGCCTACTACCTCTACCATCACGCGCTCACCCTCGATCCGGCCGATCCGTCGTGGGCCGGACGCGACCGCTTCGTCCTCTCCCTGGGACACAGCTCGCTCACCCAGTACGTCCAGCTCTACCTCGCCGGGTTCGGCCTCGAACTCGATGATCTCAAGGCGCTGCGCACATGGGGTTCGCTCACTCCCGGCCATCCCGAGGTCGGGCACACCCCGGGTGTCGAGATCACCACGGGACCGCTCGGCTCCGGTGTCGCCTCGGCGGTGGGCATGGCCATGGCCGCCCGTCGCGAACGCGGACTCTTCGACCCCGATGCGGCTCCCGGCACCTCGCCGTTCGACCACCAGATCGTCGTCCTCGCCTCAGACGGGGACATGGAGGAGGGCGTTTCCGGTGAGGCCTCGTCGCTGGCCGGCACCCAGGAGCTCTCGAACCTCCTCGTCATCTGGGACGACAACCGCATCTCCATCGAGGACGACACGGCCATCGCCTTCGGCGAGGACACCGCAGCCCGCTACGAGGCCTACGGCTGGCACGTCCAGCACGTCGACTTCACCGCCGGCGGTGAGTACACCGAGGACATCGACGCCCTCCACGCGGCCGTCGAGGCCGCGAAGGCCGATCCTCGCCCGTCCTTCATCCGCCTCTCGACGGTCATCGCGTGGCCGGCCCCGAACGCCCAGAACACTGGGGCCTCCCATGGCTCTGCCCTCGGCGAGGACGAGGTGCGGGCGACCAAGGAGGTCCTCGGCTTCGACCCCGATGAGAAGTTCGCGATCGCCCCCGAAGTGCTCGAGCACACGCGTGCCGCCCGGGAGCGCGGACGCGAGGCGCACCTGGCCTGGAATAAGAAGTTCGAAGAGTGGAAGAACGCCAACGCCGAGCGCGCGCAGCTCTTCGAGCGCCTGTCCACCCGCAGCCTGCCCGAGGGCCTCGACGCGGACTTCCCCGTCTTCGACGCCGACGAGAAGGGGATCGCGACCCGCGCCGCCTCCGGCAAGGTCCTCAACGCGATCGCCGCACGGATGCCCGAACTCTGGGGCGGTTCGGCCGACCTCGCCGGATCGAACAACACCCTCGTCAAGGACGATCCGAGCTTCCTGCCCGAGCACCGGTCGACCGACACCTTCACCGGCAACCCCTACGGACGCAACATCCACTTCGGCGTCCGCGAGTTCTCCGCCGGGCTCATCGGCAACGGCATCGCCCTCCACGGCGGCACCCGCCCGTACAACGGCACCTTCCTCGTCTTCAGCGACTACCAGCGACCAGCCGTGCGCCTGGCCGCGCTCCAGGAGCTGCCGAACATCTTCGTCTGGACGCACGACTCGATCGGGCTCGGCGAGGACGGGCCGACCCACCAGCCCATCGAGCACCTCTCGGCCCTGCGCGCGATCCCGGGACTCGACGTCGTCCGTCCCGCGGACGCCAACGAGACCTCCGTCGTGTGGCGGAAGATCCTCGAGCGCACCGACGGCCCCACGGGTCTCGTCCTCACCCGCCAGAACGTCCCCGTCCTCGACCGGACGAAGTACGCTCCGGCCTCCGAGGCGGCCCGCGGCGGCTACGTCCTCCACGACACCGCCGACGACCCGCAGGTCGCGATCATCGCCACCGGCTCCGAGGTCCAGCTCGCCCTCGCCGCGGCCGAGGAGCTGCAGAGCAGAGGCATCGCGACCAGGGTCGTCTCGATGCCGAGCCAGGAATGGTTCGACGCCCAGCCCGAGGACTACCGTGAGGCAGTCCTCCCCCGCGCCCTCAAGGCGCGCGTGAGCGTCGAGGCCGCCTCGGCGATGAGCTGGCACCGCTACCTCGGCGATGCCGGCCGCGCCGTGTCCATCGAGCACTTCGGAGCCTCGGCGGACTACCAGACGCTCTACGAGAAGTTCGGCATCACCGCCGACGCGGTCGTCACCGCGGCCGAGGAGTCCATCTCCGCAGCGAAGGGAGAAGCATGAGCGAGAACCTCACCCGCCTGTCCGAATCAGGGGTCTCCGTCTGGCTCGACGACCTGTCACGGACCCGGCTCGAGACCGGTGACCTCCAGGAGCTCGTCGAGACGAAGAACGTCGTCGGAGTGACGACGAACCCGACGATCTTCGCCACCGCGATCGCCGGCTCCGACTCCTACGACGGGGCGCTGCGCGAGCTCGCGGCCGCCGGAGCCGACGCCGAGGAGGCCATCGAGTCCCTGACGACCTCCGACGTCGCCGCTGCGGCCCGTCTGCTCCGCCCCGTCTATGACGCCACGGACGGCGCCGACGGCCGCGTCTCGATCGAGGTCCCTCCCCCGCTCGCCCGTGACACCGCGGGCACGGCGACGGCGGCGAAGATCATGTGGGAGCGCGTGGGCGAGCCCAACGCGATGATCAAGATCCCCGCGACCGAAGAGGGGCTGTCAGCGATCGCCGACACCATCGGTGCGGGCATCAGCGTCAACGTCACCCTCGTCTTCTCGCTCACCCGCTACCGGCACGTCGTCGAGGCCTACCTCCAGGGACTCGAGAAGGCGCGGGCGGCAGGCCACGACCTCTCGACCATCCGGTCGGTCGCCTCGATCTTCGTCTCCCGCGTCGATGCGGAGATCGATGCCCGGCTGGGCAAGCTCGACGATCCCGCCGCCGCGGAGCTCGCGGGCCGGGCGGGCATCGCCAACTGCATCCTCGCCCACGAGATCCACTCCCAGCTCTTCACCTCGGAGCGCTTCCGCGTGCTCGAACTCGCCGGAGCGAGGCCGCAGCGCCTGCTCTGGGCCTCGACCGGGGTGAAGAACCCCGACTACCCGGACACGATGTACGTCACCGGGCTCGTCGCGCCGGACACCGTGAACACGATGCCCGAGGCGACGCTGCGGGCCTTCGACGACCATGGCGAGGTCGGTGCCGCGATCTCCCCCGAGGACTACCGCGCCGCCGACGAGGTCTTCGATCAGCTCGCCCGCCTCGGCATCGACTACGCCGACGTGATGAGGGTGCTCGAGACCGAGGGGCTGGAGAAGTTCGACGTCAGCTGGAGCGAACTCCAGAACACCGTGAAGCGGGCATTGGAGCGCACATGAGAGTCGAGCTGAGCGTCCCCGTCTCCGCGGAGTTCGACGCCGAGATCGCCCGGCTGCTCGCCGATCGCGTGCCCTCGCGCATCGCCGACCGCGACGGGACGGTGTTCACCGACGCCGCCGTCGCCGGTGACCGCCTCGGCTGGGTGGATCTCCCCTCACGCGCCGAGGAGCTGCTCACCGAGATCGAGGAGCTGCGGGAGCGCCTCGCCGGTGCCGGGCTGCGTTCGATCAGCCTCACCGGCATGGGCGGGTCGTCGCTGGCCCCCGAGGTGATGGCCACGGCCGCCGGCGTCGACCTCGAGATCGTCGATTCGACCGATCCCAATCAGGTCGCCGAGGCGATCGGCACCGACCTCGACCACACCGTCCTCGTCATCGCCTCGAAGTCGGGGACGACGATCGAGACCGACGCGATCCGGCGGGCCTTCGCCGCGGCGTTCGAGGCCGTCGGCATCGACCCGGCCTCCCGGTTCATCGCGATCACGGATCCGGGCACCGAACTCGACGCCCTGGCGACCGAGCAGGGTTACCTCGCGACGTTCCACGGCGATCCTTCGGTCGGGGGCCGTTTCAGCGCCCTCTCCCCCTTCGGGCTCGTTCCCGCGGGTCTCGCCGGCGTCGATGTCCGGCAGATCGTCGCCTCCGCGGCCGCGATCTCCTCCGACCTCACCCTCGACAGCGAGGACAATCCGGCGCTGCGCTTCGGCACATGGCTCGGCATCGCCCACGCGCGGGCGACGGAGAAGCTCGTCCTCGCCGACACCTCACCTGCGCTGCGCGGGCTCGGGGCGTGGGTCGAACAGCTTGTCGCGGAGTCGCTCGGCAAGGACGGGCAGGGCATCCTCCCCGTCGTCGTCGACGGTCCCGGCGACATCGGCTTCGCCGACGCCCGTGCCGACGCGGTGCTCTGCACCCTCGGCTCGGATGCCGACTTCGGGGCGCCCTCGGGTTTCAACGCCGTCGTCGACGGCGACCTCGGTGAGCAGTTCCTCTTCTGGGAGTTCGCCACCGCGGTCGCCGGGTACAGCATCGGCGTCGACCCGTTCGACCAGCCCGACGTCGAGGCGGCGAAGGCGTTCGCCCGCGCGGCCCTCGACCAGGGTGCGCAGAATGACGAGTACCCCGTGTTCGCCGACGGCGATGTCGAGGTCTACGGCGACGTCGACGAGGCGACCGACCTCGTCGGCGCCCTGCGCGAGCTCTTCGACAGCGTCGACGAGTACGGCTACATCGGCGTCCAGGCCTACCTCGACCGTCTCGGCGACGCCGGGGCCGCCGATCTGCGCCCGCTCGTCTCCCGGCACGCGGGAGTGCAGACGACGTTCGGCTTCGGCCCCCGCTACCTCCACTCGACGGGTCAGTACCACAAGGGCGGGCACCCGAACGGGGTGTTCCTCCAGATCACAGCCGACCCGCGGACGGAGCTGCTGGTACCGGGCCGAGGCTACGGCTTCGCAGAACTCCAGCGCGCCCAGGCGCTGGGGGACGCCGCGGCGCTGCGGGAGCGGGGACGTCCCGTCCTCCGGCTCCACCTCACGGACCGGGCCCGTGGCCTCGACCAGGTGCGGCAGGCGATCACAGCGATCGAGCCGCACCACCACTACGGCGTCGACTGAGCCGAACTCCCCCACCGGGGACGCAGACCCAGCGGAGACGCAGACGACGGCCCTCACCGATCACGGTGAGGGCCGTCGTCGTGACGCTGCTGATCAGCTGGAGAAGCGCGTGATGAGTCCGAGGAGGATGATCGAGGCGCCCCAGACGATCGCCATCAGCGCGGTGAAGCGGTTGAGGTTGCGCTCAGCCACACCGGAGGACCCGAGGGAGGACGACATGCCGCCGCCGAACATGTCGGACATGCCGCCGCCCTTGCCCTTGTGCATGAGGATGAGCAGGGTGAGGAAGATGCTCGTGAGGACGAGCACGCCGATGAGAACGAAGGTGAGGATTTCCACGTCGAGTTCAACCTGTGTTTCTGTCAGAGGATTTGCGGTTCAGTCTACTGGCCGACGGCGGCCTTGCACAAAGCGGCGAAGTCGGGCCCGCTCAGGCTCGCTCCCCCGACGAGGGCACCGTCGACGTCGTCGGAGACGAGGATGTCGGCGACGTTGTCGGTCTTCACGGATCCTCCGTAGAGGATCCGTGTCGATTCGGCGAGGCTGTCGCCGTAGATCTCCCGCAGCCACCCCCGGATGGCCGCAGCCATCTCTGCGGCGTCCTCGGCGGTCGCGGTCTTCCCCGTCCCGATCGCCCACACGGGTTCGTAGGCGATGACGAGTCCGGTCAGGTCCTCGGCGGAGAGTCCGGCCAGCGACTCCTCGAGCTGGGCGAGCGTGAACTCGACGTGTGTGCCGTCCTCCCGCTGGTCGAGGGACTCCCCGACGCAGAGGATGGGCACGAGGTCGTGGCCGAGAGCGGCCTTGACCTTGGCAGCGACGACGTCGTTCGTCTCGTGGTTGTCGGCGCGGCGCTCACTGTGGCCGACGACGACGTAGGTGCAGCCGAGCCGGCTGAGGAACGTCGCGGCGATCTCACCGGTGTGGGCGCCCGGCTCGTGGCGGGAGACGTCCTGGGCGCCGTAGCGCAGCCACAGCTTGTCGCCCTGGACGAGGGTCTGCACGGAGCGGATGTCGGTGAAGGGCGGGATGACGACGACTTCGCACTGCGAGTCGTCGAGCTTCGCGTCCTCGAGAGCCCATGCGAGCTTCTGCACGGTCGAGATCGCCTCGAGGTGGTCGTGGTTCATCTTCCAGTTGCCGGCGAGCAGCAGGGTGCGGTCAGTCATGGTGGTCGGTCCTCACGCGAGAGCGTCGATGCCGGGCAGGGTCTTGCCTTCGAGGTATTCGAGGCTGGCCCCGCCGCCGGTGGAGATGTGGCCGAATTCGTTGTCGGAGAAGCCGAGTGCGCGGACGGCGGCCGCGGAGTCCCCACCGCCGACGACGGTGAGCCGGTCGGCCGGAGCGCCGGGAGCCGAGGCGGTGAGCGCCGCCGCGACGGTCTTCGTGCCCTCGGCGAAGGCCGGGAACTCGAAGACGCCCATGGGACCGTTCCAGAACACGGTCTCCGACTCGGCGATGACCTTCGCGTACGCGGCCGCGGTGTCGGGTCCGATGTCGAGTCCGAGTCCCGAGTCTCCTGCCGGGGTGTCGACGAGGCGGTCGATGGGGCGGACCCAGTGCTCGGCTTCGGGGGCGAAGGATGCGGCCATGACGATGTCCGTGGGCAGCATGATCCGTGCCCCGCCGGCTTCGGCGCGCTCGAGGTAGCCCTTGACGTCGTCGATCTTCTCCTCTTCGACGAGGCTCGACCCGATGTCGTGGCCGAGCGCTGCGAGGAACGTGAAGACCATGCCGCCGCCGATGAGGAGGTTGTCCGCGCGGGCGATGAGGTTGTCGATGACACCGAGCTTGTCGGAGACCTTCGACCCGCCGAGGACGACGGTGAAGGGGCGCGCCGGATCGTTGAGGAGCCGGTCGCTCACCTCGACCTCGGCCTGGACGAGCGATCCCGCGTAGTGCGGGAGGAGCTCGGCGAGTTCGTACACCGACGCCTGCTTGCGGTGGACGACGCCGAAGCCGTCGGAGACGAAGTCGTCGGCGAAGGCGGCGAGCTGCCCGGCGAACTCGCGCCGCTCGGATTCGTCCTTCGACGTCTCCCCCGGGTTGAAGCGGAGGTTCTCCAGCAGAAGCACGTCGCCGTCGCCGAGCTCGGCGACCTTCGCCTTCGCATCCTCACCGACCGTGTCCGAGGCGAAGGCGACGTCGCGGCCGATCGCCTCGGCGAGCTCACCGGCGACCGGGGCGAGCGAGAAGTGCGGGTCGGGTTCGCCCTTGGGGCGCCCGAGGTGGGAGATGACGATCACTCGGGCTCCCGCCTCGGCGAGTGACCTGATCGTCGCGGCGGACGCGAGGATGCGCCCCCTGTCCGTGATCGTCGTCCCGTCCATGGGGACGTTGAGATCGCTGCGGACGAGCACCGTGCGGTGCGCGAAGATCGACGGGTCGGTGAATGTCCTCATTGGGGCCTTTCGCTGAGCAGGTAGCTGACCATGTCCTTGAGCCGGTTCGAGTATCCCCACTCGTTGTCGTACCACGCGACGACCTTGACCTGGTCGCCGAGGACCATCGTCAGCTCCGAGTCGGCGATCGCCGAGGCGGTGGTGCCGACGATGTCGGAGGACACGAGGGCGTCGGTGGTGTAGTCGAGGTAGGGCGAGTCCTCGGCGGCCTTCTCGAGGATCGCGTTGACCTCGTCGCGGGTCACCGGCTTCTTCGGGGTGAACGTGAAGTCGATGATCGACCCGGCGGGCACGGGCACGCGGATCGCGAAGCCGTCGAGCTTGCCCTCGAGGTGGGGCATGACCTTGCCGACGGTGCGGGCGGCGCCCGTCGTCGTCGGCACGATGTTCATCGCCGCCGCACGGGCACGGCGCAGATCCCGGTGGGGTCCGTCGACGAGCTTCTGATCGCCGGTGTAGGCGTGGACGGTGTTGAGGAGTCCGGATTCGACGCCGACGGCGTCGTCGAGGGCCTTGACGACGGTGGCCATGCAGTTCGTCGTGCACGAGGCGTTGGAGACGACTTCGTGCTTCTCCGGATCGTAGGTGTCCTCGTTGACGCCCATGACGAACGTCGCGTCGACGTCCTTGCCGGGGGCGGAGAGGACGACGGTCGTCACCGTCCCGCCGAGGTGGGCCTCGGCCTGATCACGACGGGTGAAGATGCCGGTGGATTCGACGACGAGTTCGACGTCCTTCGACGACCAGTCGATGGCGGCGGGGTCCTTCTCCGAGAAGACGGCGATCTCCCGCCCGTCGACGATGAGAGAGTCCTCCTCGGCCTCCACGGTGTGGTCGAAGCGCGGCCATACGGAGTCGAACTTCAGCAGGTGGGCGAGGGTCTCGGTGTCGGTGAGGTCGTTGATGGCGACGACCTCGAAATCGGCATCGGGTTCGAGGGACAGACGGAAGAGGGCACGACCGATACGGCCGAAGCCGTTGATAGCGATTCGTCTCATGCCCCGATCCTATCGGTCCTCGAGCATGTCGGGAGTGAGACTGGCTTCAGTCCCAGGAATTCCCAATTCTTCGGCTCGCTTGTCGGCCGTCGAGAGCAGGCGGCGGATCCGACCGGCCACTGCGTCCTTCGTCATCGGGGGGTCGGCGAGCTGACCGAGCTCCTCGAGGGAGGCCTGCTTGTGGGTGACACGCAGCTGTCCGGCATAGCGCAGATGCTCGGGAACGTCCTCGCCGAGGATCTCCAGCGCCCGCTCGACACGGGCACCGGCGGCCACGGCGGCACGGGCCGAGCGCCGCAGGTTGGCATCGTCGAAGTTCGCGAGCCGGTTGGCCGTGGCCCGCACCTCCCGGCGCATCCGCCGCTCCTCCCAGACGAGGACGGCGTTGTGGGAGCCCATCCGGGTGAGCAGGGCGGCGATGTCGTCGCCGTCGCGGATGACGACGCGGTCGACTCCGCGCACCTCGCGGGCCTTCGCGCTCAGTCCCAGTCGGCGGGCGGCGCCGACGAGAGCCAGCGCGGCTTCGGGTCCGGGGCAGGTGACCTCGAGGGCCGAGGAGCGGCCGGGCTCGGTGAGCGAGCCGTGGGAGAGGAAGGCCCCCCGCCACGCGGCTTCGGCGTCGGCGACCGAGCCGTTGACGATCGCCGAGGGCAGTCCGCGCACCGGACGGCCGCGGTTGTCGACGAGGCCGGTCTGGCGGGCCAGCGCCCCGCCGTCGCGGGTCACCCGCAGCAGATAGCGGTTGGAGCGGCGCAGTCCCGCGGCGTTGATGACGACGATGTCCGCGAACTGTCCGTAGAGCTCCTTGATCTCGCTGCGCAGGCGCTTGGCGGCCTGCGCGGTGTCGAGCTCTGCCTCGAGCACGATCGAGCCGTTGACGAGGTGGAGAGCGGAGGAGAAGCGGAAGATCGAGGACACTTCGGCCTTCCGAGCCGAGGTGCGGGTGATCTTCACCCTCGCCAGCTCGTCCTTGACCTGAGCGGTCAATGCCATTGTTCGTCCTCCTGCACGGATCCGTCCTACCACTGCTCTTCGACGCCGATCCCGGCGTCGATCAACATGTCACGGTAGCATGCCGCGAGCTTGAGGCTGTCATGTTGGCCTGCCCGCCGGGAGCTGAGCGGATGCACTCGGAGTTTCGCGTCGAACATGTCCCGCGCCCGCTGTTCGAGCTCGGGTTCGATGCCGATCGTCGCTTCGTCGACGAGCACGTAGTCGAGCCTGAGCGACGGGGCGTGACGGTGGAGGGAGACGAGGTGCTCGCCGAGGCTGAGGTCCCGGGTCTCACCGTCGCTGGCCGAGAGGTTGAGGGTGAGCGATTTCACCGCTCGGGAGCGCACGATCGCATCCGAGAGCGAGGGGACGAGAAGGTGCGGCATGACGGAGGTGTACCACGATCCGGGCCCGAGGTTGAGGACGTCGGCCTCGGCGACGGCCTCGACGGTCTCGTAGCGAGCGGGCGGGTCCGCGGGGTCGAGCCGCACGGATTCGACATGGCCGCGGGTCGAGGCGAGCACCGACTGGCCGCGGACGATCTGGAAGGAGCCGGGGAACTGGACGTCGGCCTCGATCGTCAGCGGCACCGACGACATCGGCAGCACCCGGCCGTGGGCGCGCAGGAGCTTGGCCATCCAGTCGAGTCCGGCGACGTGGTCGCCGTGGATCTGCCACAGGGCGGCGATGAGGAGGTTGCCGACGGCATGGCCGTTGAGTTCGCCGTCGGAATCGAAGCGGTGCTGGATGACGTCGCGCCAGGTCCGCCCCCAGTTGCCGTCGTCGCAGAGGGCGGCCAGAGCCATCCGCAGGTCGCCGGGCGGCAGACCCCCGAGCTCGTCGCGCAGGCGTCCCGAGGAGCCGCCGTCGTCGGCGACGGTGACGACGGCGGTGAGCGACTCCGTGAGCAGGCGGAAGGCGCGCAGGGCGGCGTAGAGGCCGTGTCCGCCGCCGAACGAGACGATCTTCGGTCCCTTGTTGATCACCGTCGGGGTGATCTGCGGGAGGTCCTCGGTCTCCATCTCACTCCCTCCCCAGGTCGCGGTGACGCACGGTGACGGGGATGCCGGTGCGCGCGGTGAGGCTCTTGGCGATGCGCTCGCTGATCGCCACCGACCGGTGCTTGCCGCCGGTGCAGCCGATGCCGATGAGCGCGTAGCCGCGGCCCTCGTGGAGGTAGCCCTGGGCGATCGTGTCCAAGGTCGCGGTGTAGCGTTCGATGAACTCCTCGGCGCCGTTCTGGCCGAGGACGAAGTCGGCGACGTCGGAGTCGAGGCCGTTGTGCCCGCGCAGGTGGGGGATCCAGTACGGGTTGGGCAGGAAACGGACGTCGGCGACGTTGTCGGCGTCCTTGGGCAGACCGTATTTGAACCCGAAGCTCATCACCGTCAGACGCAGCGGCGGTGCGTCGTCGGCGCTGAAGCGCTTGCGCACCTCGGAGCCGAGCTGGTGGACGTTGAGGTCGGAGGTGTCGATGATGATGTCGGCACGGTGTTTGAGGGATTCGAGGGCTTCGCGTTCGGCTTCGATGCCGTCGAGCAGGGTGCCTTCGCCCTGGAGCGGGTGAGGCCTGCGGGTCGATTCGAAACGGCGGACGAGGACTTCGTCGGCGGCGTCGAGGAAGAGGATCCGCAGAGACAGTCCCTGGTCGAGGAAGTCGGAGATCGTGTCCTCGACCTCGGCGTACTTCGCCCGGCCCTTCGAGTCGGTGACGATGGCGATCTTCGGCACCGCACCGTCGGCGCGGGCGACGAGCTCGACGAGCGGTCGCATCATCTGCGGGGGAAGGTTGTCGACGACGTACCAGTCGAGGTCCTCAAGGACGTTGGCCACCGTTGTCCGGCCGGCCCCGGACATGCCTGTGACGAGCACGACCTCGATGGGATGCTCGGCACCGTTCGCGTCGCCGTGTGTGCTCATGCGTCCTCCTCGTGTCCGCGGCCTGACTCGACACTACTGTAGAGCACGCGGGTCCGCGCTTGCGGTCGGTGCTCTCAGTCCCTGCCCAGAGGGGGCCTCAGTCCTCGCTCAGCGCCGCGGCGATCTTCTCGGCCAGCGCGGGACCGATTCCCCTGACCTCGCAGAGCTCCTCGACACTCGCGGCGCGGGCCTTCTTCACCGACCCGAAGTGCCCCAGCAGCGCCGTGCGCTTGGCTTCGCCGAGGCCGGGGATGTCGTCGAGGACGGAGCTCGTCATCGCCTTCGCCCGCTTCGAGCGGTGGTAGGTGATGGCGAACCGGTGGGCTTCGTCGCGGAGTCGCTGCATGAGGAAGAGTCCCTCGGAGTTGCGCGGGAGGATGACGGGGAACGGATCGTCGGGCACCCACACCTCCTCGAGGCGTTTGGCGAGTCCGACGACGGAGATGTCGACGATGCCGAGGTCGGACAGCGCCCGGGTGGCGGCGGCGACCTGAGGGCCTGCCCCGTCGACGACGAGGAGGCTCGGCCGGTACCCGAACCGGTCGTCGGGCTCGTCGGAGGCCATCTGCTCGAGGTACCGGCTGAACCGGCGGGAGACGACGTCGTACATCGAGGCCGTGTCGTCGGTCGCCGCCTCCCCGTGGATCGCGAAGTGCCGGTAGTCGCGCTTCTTCGCCAGGCCGTCCTCGAAGACGACGAGGCTCGCGACGACGTTCGAGCCCTGTGTGTGCGAGATGTCGATGCATTCGATGCGCAGCGGTGCCTCGGGCAGGCCGAGGTGGTCCTGGATCTCCTTGAGCGCGGCGCTGCGGGTGGTGAGGTCCGAGGAGCGTTTGAGCTTGTGCTGGACGAGCGCTTCCTTCGCGTTCTTCGTCACGGTCTCGAGCACGGCCTTCTTCTCCCCGCGTTCGGGGACCCGCACGCTCACCTTCGAGCCGCGCTGCCGGCTCAGCCAGCTCTCGAGGGAGTCGAGGTCGGCGGGGATCGTGTCGACGAGGATCTCCTTGGGGATCGCCTCCGCGTCGAGACCCGAGTAAGCCTGCCGGAGGTAGTCGGTGGTGAGCTCGGCCGGGCCGTGGTCATCGGAGCGTTCGATGATCCACCCCCGCTGGCCGCGGATCCGGCCCCCGCGGACATGGAAGACCTGGACGGAGGCTTCGAGCTCCTCGGTGACGAGGGCGAAGACGTCGCAGTCGGCGGAGACCGAGAGGACGACGGCGGACTTGTCGAGGACCTTCTGCAGGGCCGTGAGCTCGTCGCGCAGGCGCGCGGCCTGTTCGTAGTCGAGATCGGCTGCGGCAGCGGCCATCTCCTTCTTCCGCTCGCTGATGAAGCGTCCGGTGCTGCCGGACATGAAGTCGACGACGCCGCGGGCGAGCTCACGGTGGTCCTCGATGCTGATATTGCCCACACACGGGGCTGCGCACTTGTCGATGTAGCCGAGCAGGCAGGGGCGCCCGCTGCGCTCGGCCCGCCGGTAGACGCCGGGAGTGCACGTGCGCATCGGGAAGGCCTTGAGGAGGAGGTCGAGAGTGTCCCTGATCGCCCACACCTGCCCGAAGGGGCCGAAGTAGCGGACCCCCTTGCGCCGCTTGCCCCGGGTGATGAAGGCCCGGGGCACCTCGTCGTTCATCGTGATCGCGAGGTACGGGTAGGACTTGTCGTCGCGGAACATGACGTTGAACCGCGGGTTGAACTCGTTGATCCACGTCCACTCGAGCTGGAGGGCCTCGACCTCGGTGTCGACGACGGTCCATTCCACCGAGGCGGCGGTGTGGACCATCGTCGACGTCCGCGGGTGGAGGGCTGCGGGGTTGGAGAAGTACGAGTTGAGCCGGTTGCGCAGGTTCTTCGCCTTGCCGACGTAGATGACTCGCCGGTCGGGGTCGCGGAACTTGTAGACCCCGGCCGAGGTGGGAATGCTGCCCGTGGCCGGACGATAGCTCGCCGGGTCAGCCATCGAGCATCTCTGCCAGGAAGCGCCCGGTGTGGCTCTTCGGGTTCGCAGCGACCTCCTCCGGGGTGCCCTCGGCGACGACCTGCCCGCCGCCGCGTCCGCCCTCGGGTCCGAGGTCGATGACGTAGTCGGCGTTGGCGATGACGTCGAGGTTGTGTTCGATGACGATGACCGAGTTGCCCTTCTCGACGAGGCCCTGGAGGACGTGGAGGAGCTTCGAGATGTCTTCGAAGTGGAGACCGGTCGTCGGTTCGTCGAGCACGTAGACGGTGCGTCCGCGCGAGCGCTTCTGGAGCTCCGCGGCGAGTTTGACGCGCTGCGCCTCACCGCCGGACAGCGTCGTCGCCGGCTGACCGAGGCGGACGTAGCCGAGTCCGACGTCGACGAGGGTCTTCAGGTGCCGCGAGATCGCGGGGATCGCCGCGAAGAACTCGGCGGCCTCCTCGATGGGCATGTCGAGCACCTCGGCGATCGTCTTGCCCTTGAACGTCACCTCGAGGGTCTCCCGGTTGTACCGGGCGCCCCCGCATACCTCGCAGGGGACGTAGACGTCGGGGAGGAAGTTCATCTCGATCTTGATCGTCCCGTCGCCGCTGCAGTTCTCGCAGCGTCCGCCCTTGACGTTGAAGGAGAAGCGTCCCGGCTGGTAGCCGCGGACCTTCGCCGACTCGGTCTCCGCGAAGAGGCGGCGGATGTGGTCGAAGACGCCGGTGTACGTCGCCGGGTTCGACCGCGGGGTGCGCCCGATCGGCGACTGGTCGACGTGGACGACCTTGTCGAGGTTCTCCAGGCCGGTCACCCGCTTGTGCCGACCGGGCACCCTGGAGGCGCCGTTGAGGACGTTGGCCATCTGCGTGTAGAGGATCTCGTTGACGAGCGTCGACTTGCCGGACCCGGAGACGCCGGTGACGGCGGTGAGCACTCCGAGGGGGACGGAGACGGTGATGTCGCGGAGGTTGTTCTCACTCGCCTTCTCGACGGTGACCATCCGTTCGGGGTCGACCGGGCGGCGCGTCGACGGGATGGCGATCGCCTTCCGTCCGTCGAGGTAGGCCCCGGTGATCGAGCGCTCGGCGTCCTTGAGCCCGGGCACGGGACCGGAGTAGATGACCTCTCCCCCGTGCTCGCCGGCGCCGGGACCGATGTCGACGATCCAGTCGGCGGCGGCGATCGTGTCCTCATCGTGTTCGACGACGATGAGGGTGTTGCCGAGGTCCTTGAGCTTGATGAGCGTGTCGATGAGGCGCCGGTTGTCGCGCTGGTGGAGGCCGATCGAGGGTTCGTCGAGGACGTAGAGGACGCCGACGAGCCCGGACCCGATCTGTGTGGCGAGCCGGATCCGCTGCGCCTCTCCGCCCGAGAGCGTGCCCGCCGCCCGGTTGAGGCTGAGGTATTCGAGACCGACGTCGAGGAGGAAGCCGAGGCGGGCGTTGATCTCCTTCATCACCTGCGCGGCCACGGCGGCGTCGCGGCCGCTGAGTTCGAGACCGGAGAGGAAGTCGGCCGCTTCGTCGAGGGCGAGCTCGGCGACCTCGGCGATCGAGCGGTCCGCGATCTTCACAGCCAGGGCTTCGGGCTTGAGCCGGGTGCCATGGCAGCTCGCGCACGGGATCTCGCGCATGTACGACTCGTAGCGCTCCCTCGACCAGTCGGATTCGGTCTCGTCGTGCTTGCGCTGGATGTACTGGAAGACGCCTTCGAAGCCGGTCGAGTACGTCCGCTCGCGGCCGAACCGGTTCTTGTACTTGACGTGGACCTCGTAGTCCTTGCCGGTGAGGATCGCGGTGCGCTGGGCGGACGTGAGGTCCTTCCACGGAGTCTTCAGGGTGAAGCCGAGTTCGTTCCCGAGCCCGGTGAGCAGACGGTTGAAGTACTTCGTCACCTGCTTGCCGCCCGACCACGGGGCGATCGCGCCCGCGCCGAGGCTGAGGTCCTCGTCCGGGACGACGAGGCTCTCGTCGACCTGGAGGCGGGTGCCGATGCCGTCGCAGGTCGGGCACGCGCCGAACGGCGAGTTGAAGGAGAACGTGCGGGGTTCGATCTCGTCGATCGTCAGGGGGTGCTCGTTCGGGCACGACATGTGCTCGGAGAACGTGCGCGTGACGCCGTCGTCGACGAGGTCGACGTCGATGCGGCCATCGGCGAGGCCGAGCGCCGTCTCGACGGAGTCGGTCAGGCGCGGGCGCATCCCGTCCTTGGCGACGAGGCGGTCGACGACGACGGAGATCGTGTGCTTGTACCTCTTGTCCAGGGTCGGCGGGTCGCTCAGACTGATCTGCTCTCCGTCGACGATCGCGCGGGAGAATCCCTTCGTCTGCAGGTCGGTGAAGAGGTCGACGAACTCCCCCTTGCGCAGGCGCACGACGGGGGCGAGGACGAGGAACTTCGTCCGCTCCGGCAGTTCGAGGAGTTGGTCGACGATCTGCTGCGGGGTCTGCTTCGTGATGACCTCACCGCAGATCGGGCAGTGCGGCACCCCGATGCGGGCCCAGAGCAGGCGGAGGAAGTCATAGACCTCGGTGATCGTGCCCACCGTCGAACGGGGGTTGCGCGAGGTCGACTTCTGGTCGATCGACACGGCCGGGGACAGGCCCTCGATGAAGTCGACGTCGGGCTTGTCCATCTGGCCGAGGAACATCCGGGCGTACGAGGACAGGGACTCGACGTAGCGGCGCTGCCCCTCGGCGAAGATCGTGTCGAAGGCGAGCGAGGACTTCCCCGATCCGGAGAGTCCGGTGAAGACGACCATGGAGTCGCGCGGGAGCGCGATCTCGACGTTCTTGAGGTTGTGCGCGCGGGCACCCTTGACCCACAGCGTGTCGAGATGGGACACGCCGGAGGGAGACTGAGTCGCACTGTTCGTTTTCATCACCCGTCCACTGTATTACTCGGCACTGACACACGTCTGCTCACTGTTGCCGACGTTACCCGCCGGTCCCGACATGGGAGTCGGCGATCTCGCCGACCGCGACGATCCGCAGGACGATGTCGCCGCTGTCGTCGCTGGCGGCCACGTCCACCGAGGCGTCGATGGCCCAATCCCGGTTGCCCTCGGGATCGGAGAGGATCTGACGCACCGCCCAGACAGTCGAACCGGGAACGATGTCGATAAATTCCCGTCCTCGCGCGGTCTGGTCGATGAGCAGGTCTCCGTACTCGTCGTAGAAGTCCTCGATCGCCTCCTCCCAAGCCTGCTTGTCGAACCCGGACTCCGCGTCGAGCCGGCCGAGCTCGTCGTAGTCGGCGCGCTCGGCGAGCAGCACGCGGTGGAAGAGCGCATTGCGGATCTCAGCGGTGAAGGCCTTCGTGTTCTCCGAGAACCGACGCTCGAGGTCGGGCAGCTCCGCGAAGTCGGTCTCGGTCGGGCTGAGACCCTGCAGGGTGCGCCATTCGTCGATGAGCGAGGAGTCGGTGCGCGCCACCGTCTCCCCCAGCCAGCCGATGATCTCCTGCAGCTCCTCGCCGCGACGGTCGGCGGGAACGTTGTGGGTGAGCGCCCGGTAGACGTCGGTGAGGTACCGCAGCAGGCTGCCTTCGGCACGGGCGAGCCCGTAGTAGCCGACGAACTGGGTGAAGCCCATCGCCTGCTCGAGCATGTCGCGCACGATCGACTTCGGTTCGAAGTCGCCGGCCCGCAGCCACGGATGGGTGAGCGCGAAGTGCTCGAAGGCGGGCTCGAGGACGTCCGCGAGCGGCTTCGGGCCCTCGACCTCGTCGAGGATGGCCATCCGCTCGGGATAGTCGAGTCCCTCCGCCTTGAGTTCGGCCAGGGTCTCGCGCTTGATCCGGTCGAGCTGGCCCTTGAGGATCGTGAAGGGAACGGGGATCGTCGATTCGACGAGGGAGACGACGTCGAGCGCCCAGGACTCCGACTCCGGATCGAGAAGGTCGAGACCGGCGAGGACGAATGGGGCCAGCGGCTGGTTGAGGGCGAACTGGGGACCGAGGTCCGCGGTCGGGACGAGTTCGCTCCCCCGCTTCTCGATGAGGCCTGCGTCGATGAGGGAGCGTCCGATGCGCAGCGCCGTGAGCTTGAGGTCGAGGCGGCGTTCACGGCTCTCGTGGGTCGAGTCGATGAATCGGCTGATCGTTGCGACGTCCGAGCCCGGGCGGGCTGTGAGGTTGAGGATCGTCGAATGGTCGATGCGCATGCGCGAGCGCAGCGATTCCGGCTCGGATCCGATGAGCTTGGTCAGGGTCTCCTCGGACCAGCCGACGAACCCGGCCGGGGCGGCCTTCTTCTTGATCTTCTTCCGCTTCTTGTCGGCGTTCGCCGCCTTGGCCTCGGCGCGGAGATTCTCGATGACGTGCTCGGGTGCCTGGGCGACGACGTATCCGCGGGTGTCGAAGCCGGCGCGTCCGGCGCGACCGGCGAGCTGCTGGAACTCGCGCACGCTCAGGCGCCGCATCTTCGACCCGTCGAACTTCGTCAGGCCCGTGAGCAGGACGGTGCGGATGGGGACGTTGATGCCCACGCCGAGGGTGTCGGTTCCGGAGATGACGAGGAGGATGCCCTTGAGGGCGAGTCGTTCGACGAGGCGGCGGTACTTCGGCAGCATTCCCGCGTGGTGGACCCCGACCCCGTGGAGGAGGAGGCGGCGCAGCGTCTGACCGAAGCCCTTGGAGAAGGAGAACCCCTTGATCTCCTCGGCGATGCGCGCCTTCTGGTCCTTCGTCGCGAGGTCGACCGAGAGCAGTCCGGTGGCGAGTTCGATGGCCCCGTTCTGGGAGTAGGAGACGACGTAGACGGGGGCCTTGTCATGGCGGATGAGGGCCCGCAGCGTATCGGAGAGCGGTTCCGTCGAGTATTCGAAGTCGAGCGGCACGGGGCGGGTCGCCGAGGTGATCACCGCGGTATCGCGCCCGGTCGTGTCCGCCATCGTCCGCCGGATCTCGGTGGTGTCGCCGAGGGTCGCGGACATGAGGACGAACTGTGCCTGCGGCAGTTCGAGGAGCGGGACCTGCCAGGCCCAGCCTCGGGTGGGGTCGGCGAAGTAGTGGAACTCGTCCATGACGACCATGCCGACGTCGAGGACGCCGCCTTCGCGCAGCGCCTGGTTCGCGAGGATCTCCGCGGTCGCGCAGATGACCGGGGCGTCGCCGTTGACGGTCGTGTCCCCGGTGATCATGCCGACGTTCTCGGGTCCGAAGGCGTCGACGAGGGCGAAGAACTTCTCGCTCACGAGCGCCTTGAGCGGGGCGGTGTAGTAGGCCCGGATGCCGCGGGTGAACGCGGTGTAGAGCGCGAAGAGGGCGACGAGGGACTTCCCCGAGCCGGTCGGGGTCGCGACGATCGTGTTGTCTCCGGTGAGGACGGCGAGCATCGCATCCTCCTGCGCGGGATAGGGTTCGATCCCGAGCTGCCGACAGTAGTCGGCGAAGGACTCGAAGATCGTGTCCTCATCGGCGAACTCCGCCGGAATGTCCTGCAACCTCGTCACGACTCTGCACAGACCTTTCGCTCTAGACTGATGTCCATCCTATTCACCGACCCCAGGAGTGTGAGATGCCGGTATTCGCCGTCACCTATGTCTACGGCCCCGACACGGAGACGAGGATGGAGCACAGGCCCCGCCACCGGCAGTGGCAGGCCGCGCTCAACGAGGCGGGGACCATCCTCGCCTCGGGTCCCCTCGACGACTCCCCTGTGCCGGGTGGGCTGCTCATCCTCAGTGCGGCCGACGTCGCCGAGGTCGAGGCTCATCTGCGGGATGATCCGTATGCGGAGATCGGAGTCATCGACAGTGTGACGATCCGGCAGTGGACTCCGGTGTTCGGGCCCTTCGCCGAGGCGTGAGCCCAGGCTGCGGCTGCCGGCTTCGGCCTGAGTCCGCCCCCGAACCGACGTGCGCGGGAGGCTCCCGACGGAGCCTCCCGCGCACTGTCTCAGAGCGATCGTACGACCGGGTTCACTTCTCGGTGCCCTGGGAGGCCTCGGATTCCTGCGGGCCCTGATCGCGGAAGGACTTCCCGTCCCGCTTCATCTTGATGATCGAGGCGATCGTCGCCACGGCCATGGCCACGACGATGAACGTCAGCGACAGCCACGTCGGCACCTCGGGCACGACCTTGCCCCACTGCAGCCACGAGACGTCGGTCTCGTGGAGGGCGGTGATGAAGAGCTTGACGCCGATGAACGCGAGGATCGCGGCGATGCCGTAGTGGAGGTAGACGAGCTTGTCGACGAGCCCGCCGAGGAGGAAGTAGAGCTGGCGCAGACCCATGAGGGCGAACACGTTGGCGGCGAAGACGAGGAACGGGACCTGGGTGACGCCGAAGATCGCCGGGATCGAGTCGAGCGCGAACATCACGTCCGTCGAACCGATCGCGAGGAAGACGATGAACATGGGCGTCCAGTACTTCTTCCCGTCGATGTCGACGCGCAGCTTGTTGCCGTGGTACTCGTCGATGATGTTCATCCGCTTGCGGAGGAAGCGGATGAGGAAGTTCTCGCCGTCGCCCTCGTCCTCGCTCGCGAACGCCTGCCGGTAGGCGACGAAGAGGAGGAAGATGCCGAAGATGAAGAAGACCTCGACGAAGGCGCTGATGATCGCCGCGCCGGCGAGGATGAAGAGCCCGCGGAAGATGATGGCGATGATGATGCCCACCATGAGGACTTCCTGCTGGTACTTCCTCGGCACCTGGAAGCTGCCCATGATGATGATGAAGACGAAGAGGTTGTCGATGCTCAGGGAGTACTCGAGCAGCCAGCCGGTGAGGAACTCGCTGCCGTGTTGGGCATCGCCGATCCAGAACAGGGACCCGGCGAAGAGGAGGGCGAGCGAGACGTAGAAGACGACCCACAGGGTCGCCTCCCGCATCGAGGGCACGTGCGGGCGCTTGAAGACGAGGAGCACGTCGAAGATGAGGATCGCGACGATGATGATCCCCGAAGTGATCATGAACCACGGCGGGATGACGGCCCCGCTCGACGCTGCGGTGCTGCCGCCCGCGGCGAGGGTGGAGGACAGGATATCCATGGATGCCTTTCGTGATGACGGAGTGGTGTACCCGTGCCGAAAGTCTCTCCCACGCTAGGACCACACTGAGGTGGCGGCGTGCGCTCCGCGCCCGGACCCTGAAGGCGGATCGTGGTGACGAGCACGGATGGACGGGATACTCCCTTTCGCCAGCCACACCAGTATAGTCACCTTCCCACGGCCTCATGGTCAGGCGTGTCCGACCTCCTTCATCGCCCGCAGCTCCTTCTTGAGATCCGAGAGCTCATCGCGCAGGCGAGCGGCGAGTTCGAACTGGAGTTCGGCGGCGGCGGCGTGCATCTGCGTCGTCAGGGACTCGATGAGCTCAGTGAGGTCCGCAGCCGGCGGGCGCAGCGAGCTGCCGCCGGAGGCGGCCTGACGCTGCTCGTCGCTGAGCGTCGAATTGTAGCCGCGCTTGCCTTTGCCGTAGTCGAACTCCGTGAGCAGCTCACGGGTGTCGGCGTCCTCACGCTGAAGCCGCTCGGTGATGTCGGCGATCTTCTTCACCAGCGGCGCCGGATCGATGCCGTTCTCCTCGTTGTAGGCGATCTGGATCTCCCGCCTGCGGTTCGTCTCGTCGATCGCCTCCTGCATCGAGCGGGTGATCGAGTCGGCGTACATGTGGACCTGGCCGTGGACATTGCGGGCCGCGCGGCCGATCGTCTGGATGAGCGAGGTCGTCGACCGGAGGAAGCCCTCCTTGTCGGCGTCGAGGATCGCGACGAGGGAGACCTCGGGCAGGTCGAGGCCCTCCCGGAGCAGGTTGATGCCGACGAGGACGTCGAACTCCCCGGCCCGCAGCTCGGTGAGCAGCTCGACGCGGCGCAGCGTGTCGACATCCGAGTGGAGGTACTGGACGCGGACCTCGTGGTCGAGGAGGTAGTCGGTGAGGTCCTCGGCCATCTTCTTCGTCAGGGTGGTCACGAGCACCCGCTCGTTGCGCTCGACCCGGGTCCGGATCTCGTCGAGGAGGTCGTCGATCTGGCCCTTCGTCGGCTTGACAACGACCTCGGGGTCGACGAGGCCGGTGGGCCGGATGATCTGCTGGACGGTGCCGGAGGCGCGTTCGAGCTCGAAGTCGCCCGGGGTCGCCGAGAGGTAGACGGTCTGCCCCACGCGTTCGCGGAACTCGTCGAACTTCAGCGGTCGGTTGTCCATCGCGCTCGGCAGCCGGAAGCCGTGTTCGACGAGTGTGCGCTTGCGCGACATGTCGCCTTCATACATGCCGCCGATCTGGGGCACGGTGACATGGGACTCGTCGACGACGAGGAGGAAGTCCTCGGGGAAGTAGTCGAGCAGGCAGTTCGGCGCCGAGCCCGCGGGACGACCGTCGATGTGGCGGGAGTAGTTCTCGATCCCCGAAGTGAAGCCCATCGACTCCATCATCTCGAGGTCGTAGCTCGTGCGCATCTTCAGCCGCTGCGCCTCCAAGAGCTTGTTCTGGGCTTCGAACTCGCTCAGCCGGGACTGGAGCTCGTCCTCGATCTCGCTGATCGCCCGGCCCATCCTGTCCTCACCGGCGACGTAGTGGGAGGCCGGGAAGACATGGATGGTGTCCTCGTCGCGGATGATCTCCCCGGTGAGCGGGTGGAGGGTCTGCAGCGATTCGATCTCGTCGCCGAAGAACTCGATGCGCAGGGCGAGCTCCTCGTACTGCGGGATGATCTCGACGGTGTCGCCCCGGACCCGGAACGTGCCGCGGGTGAAGGCCATGTCGTTGCGCGTGTACTGCATCGAGACGAACCGCTTGAGGAGTTCGTCCCGGTCGCACTCCTGCCCCTTGTGGAGGGTGACCATGCGGTCGACGTACTCCTCGGGGGTGCCGAGACCGTAGATGCACGAGACGGTCGAGACGACGACGACGTCGCGGCGGGTGAGCAGCGAGTTCGTCGCCGAGTGCCGCAGCCGCTCGACCTCGTCGTTGATCGACGAGTCCTTCTCGATGAAGGTGTCGGTCTGCGGGACGTACGCTTCCGGCTGGTAGTAGTCGTAGTAGGAGACGAAGTACTCGACCGCGTTGTTGGGCAGGAGCTGGCGGAACTCGTTGGCCAGCTGGGCGGCGAGGGTCTTGTTCGGCGCCATGATGAGCGTGGGCCGCTGCACCTGTTCGATGAGCCACGCCGTCGTCGCCGACTTGCCGGTGCCGGTGGCGCCGAGGAGGACGATGTCGCGCTCACCGGAGTCGAGGCGCTCGGAGATCTCACGGATCGCGGTGGGCTGGTCGCCCGAGGGCGAGTATTCGGAGACGACCTCGAACGGTGCCACCGTGCGAGTGACGTCGGGTCGGTGCCCGATCGCGGGCAGGGGACGTGATGGGCTCATGGACCCAGCGTAGACCTCGGCCCTGACACGACACTGGGCAGGACCCACCCGACCGGGCCGACGCTGCCCTCACCCGGCGGGACGCACCTCGAGGTCGGCGGGCAGTCCGGGATCGGCGCTGGCCCGCAGGAGCTCGTCGTCGGAGGCCGCCGGGGGGAACCCGAGCGTCGTCAGCCGCGGTGAGAGCGCCTCTGCCGAGCCGGCGTCGGGCACCGCGAGCGCGAGGGCGATCGGCACCCCCGACGAGCCGTCGCCGGTCACGGCGATCGGGAACTCCTCGCCCGTGCCGTGGCGCAGCTTCGCGGCGAGGCGTTCGGCATCGCCCTCGCGCCGCTCAGCCACGACCCCGGCCTCACGCGCCGCGGGACGCCCCGCGGCGAGGTTCGCGGCGAACGGCGCCAACCGCTCTGTCCAGAGACGGTCGACGACCGCCTCGGCAGCGGTGGGGGTGCCGGAGTTGTCGATGAGGACGTCGCACGCGGCCCGCCGCTCCTCGTCGCTCGCCTGCCGGGCGATGCGCGCCTGCGCATCGTCGCGGTCCATCCCCCGGGACGCGACGAGGCGATCGAGCCGGACGTCGGCGGGGACGTCGACGAGGAGGGTGAGGTGGTAGCCGGTCTCCATGTGGTTCTCGACGAGGAGGGGGACGTCGTGGACGACGACCTCGGCGGTCGATGCGGCGAAGCGCTGCGCGGTCCGATCCCGGATGACCGGGTGCATGAGCGCGCCGAGGCGGGCCGTCGACTCGGGATCGGCGAAGGCGACGGCGGCGAGACGGGCCCGGTCGAGTCCGCCGTCGGCGGAGACGATGTCACGGCCGAACGCCTCGGCGAGGGTGTCGACGAGCGGTTCCCCGGGGGCGACGACCTCGCGGGCGATGACGTCGGCGTCGATGATCTCCGCGCCATGGGCGGCGAGCAGCCCGGCCACCGTCGATTTGCCCGCGCCGATCCCTCCGGTCAGTCCGATCCTCAGCATGGGGCCAGCCTATCCCCCGGCGAGGGCGCTGTGGCGGATCAGGAGCCGGACCCGCTCACCCGAAAGACGACGACTCCCTCGTCGGCGAACACGGGCTGTCCGAGATGCGCCGTAAGCAGTGCCTCGAGCTCACCGGTTCCCCCGGTCGCCAGCGGAGCCTCGGGAGCGATGACGACGAAGTCGACGCCCGCATTCCGCAGGGAGGCGATGCCGGCGGCGACGGCGGGGTCGTCGGCTGCGGGCATAGGGGCGCCGGCGAAGATCGTCGGGCGCAGGGCCGTATCGAGTCCGTCCTCGGGGGCGGCGTAGGTGACCGGGGAGTCGGGGCTCGAGCCGATGAAGTACCCGCCGGTCTCCCGGTACCGGAAGTCGGCAACGGACTGCCACACCATCGCCTCATCGGCGTGCGGTTCGGCCCACGCGAGCGGCCGCGGCAGGGTCTTGACGACGGATCCGGCAGGGATCACCTCGGCGATGGAGCTGCGGTAGAACTCGGGGACGTAGACCTCACGGGCGGGCTGGACACCGGGGAGGACGACGATGGCCGCAACGGCGAGCAGGCCGAGCATCGCGATCCCGCGGGGACGGCGGCGGGCCGTCAGCGCCCATTGGAGACCCCAGCCGAGGATCGCGAAGAGCGCGATCGTCGAATGGAGGACGAGGCGCATGGGCAGGACGTTGTTGAGCACGGGGATCGACTCGATGAGGGCGAAGGGACCCGTGGGGACGAGGACGGACCCGCCGAGGAGGACGGGCGATCCCAGCGAGAGGACGAAGACGAGCAGGCCGGTGACCGCGGCGACGCGCACGACAACCGAGCGGCGGGCGAAGGCGAGGACGATGATCGCCGCCGCGAGGAGGGCGGGGATGCCGACGTAGGCGCCGATCTCGGCGCCGTCGATGTCCATGACCCGTGGCAGCGGTGACTCACCCGCGCCGATGAGCGTCGGGGACGCGGGGACGACGGGATCGAGGAGGTCGGTGTTCCACACGCCGTGCGGGCGGATCGCCCCGGACGGGGCGTTGGGACCGGCCATCGTCAGCAGCAGCGGGAGCGCACAGATCAGGGCGATCCCGGCGCCGAGGAGGCCGCCGGCTCCCAGGCGCAGCCAGCCGATGCGGGTGAGCAGGGAACGGCCGCAGAGGACGAGGCCGAGCATGAGGCAGAGGAAGGCGATGAACGTCCCGGCGAGCACCTCGGTGGAGACGTAGAACTGGAAGCCGAGGACGGCGCCGAGCCCGAGCCCGAGCAGCCAGGTGCGGCAGCCGAGCACGCGGGCGTCCCCGGACCGTTCAACCCCGGCGGCGTCGGTCGGCTGGGCGCCCGCGTCCTGGCCGGGTCCCGGCCGCGGTCCGGCGAGGAGGGCGAGGACGAGTGCTGCGACGAGCGGCGGGGCGATCGCGAAGGCGAGGTTGGGGTGTCCGGAGAGCTGCGCGATCGTGTAACTCGAGAACCCGACGCCTGCGGCCGCGGCGAACGCGGGGCCGCGACGGAGGAAGCGGGTGAAGAGCACTGCCGTCGCAAGCGAGTTGAGGACGGGGATGGCGAGGATGAGGACGTTGTAGGCGATGATCGGCCCGGCCACCCAGGTGAGCGGCGCCAGCACGATCGCGATCCCGGTCAGGGAGGTGTTCCACGCGCCGTTGACTCCCCCGCCGAGCGCATTCATCGCGTCGGTGAAGAGGAAGCCCTCCCCGGCGGCGACGGATCCGTCACCGAAGCCGAGGAACCCGGCGAGCACCTCGGCGCCGTGGCCGAGCCACCAGATGAAGAGCGAGGAGTCGTCGTTGCCGGCGGACACCTGGCCGCCCGGGTCGGCGGCGACACCGCCGAACACGCAGATGCTCGCGAGGATGAGGATGAGCGTGTACCACGCCCATGGTCGCAGTCGCGCATATGCAAAGGGCTCCCGGCCTGTCGACCGGGAGCCCTTCACTGCGCTGATGTCAGCTGCCTGCAAGCTTCTCACGCAGAGCTGCGAGTGCTTCGTCGCTGGCGAGCGTGCCCTCGTCGCCCGACTCCTCGGAGGAGAAGGACCCGGTGGCGGGAGCGGCGTCGGAGCCCGAGTCCGCAGCGCCGGCTTCGGCGTCCGCGGCGATGGCCTTCGCGACCTGCTTCTTGTGCTCTTCCCAACGCGCCTGGGCGGCGGCGTACTGCTGCTCCCAGATCTCGCGCTGCGCCTCGAAGCCCTCGATCCACTCGTTGGTCTCGGGGTCGAAGCCTTCGGGGTACTTGTAGTTGCCGTCCTCGTCGTACTCCTGCGGCATGCCGTAGAGAGCCGGGTCGAGGAACTCCTCGGCCTCGGGGTCGACGCCTTCGTTCGCCTGCTTGAGCGAGAGCGAGATGCGGCGACGCTCGAGGTCGATGTCGATGACCTTGACGTAGATGGTCTCGTCGACGGAGACGACCTGCTCGGGCAGGTCGACGTGGCGCACGGCGAGCTCGGAGATGTGGACGAGGCCCTCGATGCCGTCCTCGACGCGGACGAACGCGCCGAACGGAACGAGCTTGGTGACCTTGCCGGGCACGATCTGGCCGATGACGTGGGTGCGCGCGAAGTGCTGCCACGGATCTTCCTGCGTCGCCTTGAGCGAGAGCGAGACGCGCTCACGGTCCATGTCGACGTCGAGGACCTCGACGGTGACCTCGTCACCGACGGTGACGACCTCACCCGGGTGATCGATGTGCTTCCAGGACAGCTCCGAGACGTGCACGAGTCCGTCGACACCACCGAGGTCGACGAAGGCACCGAAGTTGACGATCGAGGACACGACGCCGGGACGGACCTGGCCCTTCTGCAGGGTCTGGAGGAAGTCGTGGCGGACCTCGGACTGGGTCTGCTCGAGCCAGGCGCGGCGCGAGAGGACGACGTTGTTGCGGTTCTTGTCGAGTTCGATGATCTTCGCCTCGACCTGCTGCCCGATGTAGGGGGCGAGGTCGCGGACGCGACGCATCTCGACGAGCGAGGCGGGAAGGAAGCCGCGCAGGCCGATGTCGACGATCAGGCCGCCCTTGACGACCTCGATGACGGTGCCGGTGACGACGCCGTCCTCTTCCTTGATCTTCTCGATGTCGCCCCAGGCGCGCTCGTACTGCGCACGCTTCTTCGACAGCATGAGGCGGCCCTCTTTGTCCTCCTTCTGGAGAACGAGTGCCTCGATGGGGTCCCCGACCTCGACGACTTCGCCGGGATCGACATCGTGCTTGATGGACAGTTCACGCGAAAGGACGACGCCTTCCGTCTTGTATCCGATGTCGACGAGGACCTCGTCGCGGTCGACCTTGACGACGGTGCCTTCGACGATGTCGCCATCGTTGAAGTACTTGATCGTCTCGTCGACGGCGGCAAGGAAGTCCTCAGCGGTTCCGATGTCATTGACAGCGACCTGCTTCGGCTGCACCGATTCCGGCGTGGTGGTGGTCATATAGGTAGGGACTCCGATGGAATTGTGTCCCGGATCCGATACCCTTGGGGTGCTTGCACAGCCTGTGGGAGTCGCATCCGGTCTCGATTACGATTATGGACTCGTATGCATACGCACATACGGTTGTCAATACTAGCATCATTCAGGGCATGAATGCACCCTGGGATCTGCCCCTCGATTCGCGGAGGACTCATGAGCGACGGAAGCTATTCGACCGAGGTCATCAGCGGGGGGTATCTGCCGATCGACGAAGAGGCGTCGGTGCGCGCCAACCGCAGCTATTGGGACAATTCCGCCGAGGAGTACCTCGCCGAGCACGGCAGCTTCCTCGGCGCCTCGGACTTCATGTGGTGTCCCGAAGGAATTCACGAATCGGACGTCCACCTCCTCGGCACAGTCGCCCGGAAGCAGATCCTCGAGGTCGGGTGCGGGGCCGGGCAGTGCTCCCGCTGGCTCGCCGAGGAGGGCGCCATCGCCACGGGCATCGACCTCTCCGCGGGCATGCTCGAGCAGGCCTCGCGCCTGCAGCGGGAGAATCCGCTCAGCCCCGATGCCACTCCCCCGACCTTCGTCCGCGCCGACGCCCGCTCCCTGCCGTTCGCCTCGAACAGCTTCGACATCGCGTTCTCCGCGTACGGTGCCCTGCCCTTCGTCAAGGACGCCGAGGTGGTGCTGGCCGAGGTGGCCCGCGTCGTCCGCCCCGGCGGAAAGTGGGTCTTCTCGACGACGCACCCGATGCGCTGGATGTTCCCCGACGTGCCGGGCGAATCGGGGCTGACCGTCGAGTACTCGTACTTCGACCGGACGCCGTACGTCGAGATCGATGCCGACGGCCAGCCCGTCTACGCCGAGCACCACCGGACGATGGGCGACTGGGTGAGCCTGCTAGTGGGCGCCGGCTTCACGATCGACTCGGTGACCGAGCCCGAGTGGCCGGAGACGAACACGACCGCGTGGGGCGGCTGGTCTCCCCTGCGCGGCGCGCTCATGCCCGGGACTGTGATCTTCGCGACGACGCTGCCCGACGCCTGACGCGCGCGACCCGGTTCTCACTCAAGCCGGAGCGCACATTGCAAGTGTTCCTCCCTTGGCTGAGTGCTGGGCGCCTTGAGCGAGCGCGCTGCTCTCAGTGGGCGGCGGCGTGCCAGGAGATGCCGGTGCCGACGTTGACGTCGAGGGGGACGTCGAGTTCGAAGGCCGAGCCCATCTCCTCAGTGACGATCGCCTTGACCTCGTCCGCCTCCTCGGGGTGGAGGTCGACGATGATCTCGTCGTGGACCTGGAGCAGCATGCGGGAGCGGAAGCCCTCGAGCCGGTCGGCGACCTTGAGCATCGCGATCTTCATGATGTCGGCGGCCGAGCCCTGGATCGGGGCGTTGAGCGCGGCGCGCTCGGCCATCTCGCGGAGCTGCCTTCGGTCGCTGTGGAGTGCGGGCAGGTACCGCCGGCGTCCCATGATCGTCTCCGTGAAGCCCTTGTCTCGGGCCTGCTCGACGATCTCGTCGAGGTAGTCCTTGACCGCCCCGAAGCGCTCGAAGTACTGGGCCATGAGATCCCGGGCCTCCTCGACGCCGATCGCGAGCTGCCGGGAGAGCCCGTACGCGGAGAGCCCGTAGACGAGGCCGTACGACATCGCCTTGACCTTCGAGCGCATCGTCGCGTCCACCTCGTCGATGCCGACGGAGAAGACCTTCGACCCGACGTACGAGTGGAGGTCCTCGCCGTCCTTGAACGCCTGGATGAGCGCGGCATCGCCGGAGAGGTGCGCCATGATGCGCATCTCGATCTGCGAGTAGTCGGCGGTGAGGAGGAGCCCGCCCTCGACGGACGGATCGGCGACGAAGACCTCGCGGATGCGCCGCCCGGACTCGGTGCGCACGGGGATGTTCTGCAGGTTCGGATCGAGCGAGGACAGACGTCCGGTGGCCGCAACCGTCTGCTGATAGGTCGTATGGATCCGCCCGTCCTCGGCGACGGTCTTGCCGAGCCCGACGACGGTCTGCTTGAGCTTCGTCGCATCGCGGTGGGCGAGCAGGTGCTGGAGGAACGGGTGCTCGGTCTTGACGAAGAGCTCGGCCAGCGCATCGGCGTCGGTCGTGTACCCCGTCTTCGTCCGCTTCGTCTTCGGCATGTCGAGTTCGTCGAAGAGGACCGTCTGCAGCTGCTTCGGGGACCCGAGGTTGACCTCGTGGCCGATCGCCTCGTACGCGAGCTCGGCACTCGCCTGCGCCTGCTTCGTGAAGTCCTCGACGAGCGCGGTCAGGCCGTCCTCGTCGATGGCGATGCCGGCCATCTCCATGCCCGCGAGCACCGGGACGAGCGGCAGTTCGATGTCCCGGTAGACCTGGGTCATGTTCGCTTCGTCGATCGCCGTCGCAAGCACGTCATGGACCTCGATGAGCGCTGCCGCGTTGGTTCCGTGGGTGCGTGCGGTCGCGTCGGTGTCGAGGTCGAGGGAGAGCTGGCCGTCCTTCGCCGAGGCGGCGGCGAGTTCGATGCCGGCGCGTTCGGCGGCGATGTCGCGCAGCTCGTAGCTGCGCTGGTCGGGCACGAGAAGGTACGCGGCAAGCGCCGTGTCCCCGGCGACGTCCCCGATGTCGATGCCCACCGATCGCAGGGCCTTGAGCTGGAGCTTCGAGGAGTGGAAGATGAGCGCCGAAGCGCGCAGCGCCTCCCCCAGCGCCGTGAGTTCGTCCTCGCTCGCCTCCCCGAGGTCGACGACCTGGGCGGTGCCGGCTTCGGTGGAGACAGCGAGGAAGCGGACGTCGCCGTGACCGAGCTCGTACGTCGCGTCCGAGTCGAGGGCGAGGACATCCGCCTCGGCGATGGAGTCAAGCAGGATGGGCACGTCGACGGTCGTGACCTCGACCTCACGGGCCGGGGCGACCTCAGCACCGGCCGGGGTCGCAGCGTCCCCGAAGATCGCGGCCAGACGCTTGCCGAGCGCCTGGAACTCGAGCTGGTCGAACAGGCTGCTCAGCTCCGCCGGGTCGCCCTCGCCCCAGGTGAGGTCGGCATAGGCGAGGCCTAAGTCGACGTCGTCGACGAGGCGGTTGAGCCGATAGTTGCGTTCGACGTCGCCGAGGTGGTCGCGCAGCTTCTCGCCGACCTTCCCGCCGATCTCGTCGGCGTGCTCGAGGACGCCGGGGAGGTCGCCGTGGGCGGTCAGCCACTTCGCCGCGGTCTTGTCCCCGACCCCGGGGACGCCGGGGAGGTTGTCGGCCTTCTCCCCCACCAGGGCTGCGAGGCCGCGGTAGTTGGCCGGGGTGACCCCGTACTTCTCCTCGATCGCCTCCGGCGTCATCCGCACGAGGTCGCTCACGCCGCGCTTCGGGTAGAGGATCGTCACGGTGTCGGTGGCGAGCTGGAACGAGTCCTTGTCCCCGGTCATCACCTCGACGCTCGCGCCGGCCTCCCGCCCGAGGCGGGCCATCGTCGCGAGCGCATCGTCGGCCTCATAGCCCTCCTTCGTCACGACGCGGATGCCCATGGCATTGACGATGTCCTTGATGAGGTCGATCTGCGGGTGGAACTCCGGCGGCGTCTTCGCCCGCCCGGCCTTGTACTCCGCGTACTCCTCGAGGCGGAAGGTCTCGCGTCCGAGGTCGAAGGCGACGGCGACGTGGCTCGGCGCCTCGTCGCGGAGCACATTGATGAGCATCGAGATGAACCCGAAGATCGCGTTCGTCGTCTGGCCGGTGCTCGTCGCGAAGTTCTCCGCCGGGAGGGCGTGGAAGGCCCGGTAGGCAAGGGAGTGACCGTCGATGAGCAGGAGGGATTCGTTAGCGTGACTCACATGCAATAGCCTAGCGTTCATCACGGACATGAAGGAGATCGATGGTGGTTCCGCACGCAAGCCTCACCGAGGACACGACCGAGGCCGAGGCTCTCGGCATGCTCGAGCAGATCAACTCAGGCGGCGCCGGGGGCGGCCTGGCGAACCGGATGGGCATCGAGTTCACCGGCATCGGCTTCGACTGGATGACCGCGACCGTGCCCGTCGAGGGCAACACCCAGCCGATGGGCCTCTTCCACGGCGGCGGTCACGTCGTCCTCGCCGAATCCCTGGCCTCGATGCACTCCTTCCTCACCAGCGGTGGGAAGAACGTCGTCGGCGTCGACCTCAACGCGACCCACCTGCGGGCGACGCGCGGTGGGATCGTCACCGGGCGCGCCGAGGTGCTCCACCGCGGCCGCACCCTCCTCTCCCACGAGGTGCGGATGACCGATGAGGAGGATCGCCTCCTCTCGATCGTGCGGATCACGAACATGGTCCTCGCGTCGAAGGCGTGAGCGTCCAGCAGACCTGAGCGTCAGGGCTCGCCGAGGCGGTGGGGCGGGCATGACTCCCCCGCCGAGGTGGTCCTCCCCCATGCGAAGAGCCCCGTCCCGGAATCCGGGGCGGGGCTCTCGTGCGCGGTCTCGACGCAGCTGTGTGGCAAGCCGGGCGCTCAGTCCTTCTTCGCGCCGATCTGCTTGAGGACGGTCTCCGCGACCTCGCGCATCGTCAGGCGACGGTCCATCGAGGTCTTCTGGATCCAGCGGAAGGCCTCGGGTTCGCTCAGGCCCATCGAGGTCTGGAGGAGGCTCTTGGCGCGTTCGACGAGCTTGCGGGTCTCGAAGCGCTCGGTGAGGTCGGAGATCTCCGATTCGAGCGAGCTGATCTCCGCGTGGCGCGAGAGTGCGATCTCGAGCGCGGGGATGAGGTCGGCGGAGGTGAAGGGCTTGACGACGTAGGCCATGGCACCGGCGTCGCGGGCGCGCTCGACGAGTTCCTTCTGCGAGAACGCGGTGAGGAGGACGACGGGGGCGATGCGGGCCTTGGCGATGCGCTCGGCGGCGGCGATGCCGTCGAGGATCGGCATCTTGATGTCCATGACGACGAGGTCGGGGCGCAGCTCTTCGGCGAGCCGGATGGCGGATTCGCCGTCCGCGGCTTCGCCGACGACGTCGTAGCCGACTTCGCGCAGCATCTCGACGATGTCGAGTCGGATCACGGCCTCGTCTTCGGCCACGACGACGCGGCGGACGGGCACGGATTCATCTGAGGTGGGTTGTTCGCTGTTGGAAAGCACGGCACCAGTCTAGACCAGGCCCGCACCGCCGACCGCAGGATTGCGCTGTGAGGAGAGCCACCAGGGTTCGGACCCGGGGGTGTCACCGATTGGGCACTCACGCGCGTGCTGTCGTAGAGTTGTCGATGTCGCGACCACTGGTCGCGGCGAGCCGGATTGGCGGAATCGGTAGACGCGGCGCACTCAAAATGCGTTGTCGAAAGACGTGTGGGTTCGAGTCCCACATCCGGTACTCATTCCCAGCGCAGCACCCGTGGTGCTGCGCTTTCTGCGTCTCGGGGTGGATTCGGTCGGGGACCGCCCGGGGACCGCGAAAAATCAAGAGAACGGGCGCCTGCCCGGACGTCGCCCCGCTGGTCCCCGGGTGATCCGGGGCCGGGGGCTCTGAGAGCGGGTGACGGGAGTCGAACCCGCCTCTCGACCTTGGGAAGGTAGCGTTCTACCGATGAACTACACCCGCGTGGCGTACCTCACCGAATCTACACCATGACCCGGCGGTTCGGTCAATCGGCCGCGCCGGGACGGTCATCGCGGGCAGTTCCCCGTGCCGAGGTGATCGCCCCCATCGTCACACGGGCGGCCTCCCGGTCACCGGCTTCGACAGCCTCGGCGAGGGTGCGCAGCATCGTCACGTGGGCACTCAGCGCCTCCGGCGAGGCAGGCACTCCGAGTCCGGCAAGCCGCGCGTGAGCGCACAGCCGCCGCATCGTGTCGGCGACGACGGGCAGGTTCGCGAGTTCGGCGACCTCGACGAGGAAGTCGTCGAAGCCGTCGACGGCGCCTTCGAAGCGTCCGGCCGTGATCTCTCGCTCGGTGCGGATGAGGATGAGGTGGAGGATGTCGGCGTCACCGTGTTCGAGGACCCTCGGCGCCTCTCCGGCGACGAGGTCGCCGAGGGCGCCGAGCATGAGGGAGAGTTCGCGCGCCCGCTCGGGGGTGTGGGCGGTGACGATGTTCTGGCGTCGCCGGCCGACCTCGAGCAGGCCTTCGGTGATGAGCTCGCGGAGGACTTCGCGCACCGGGGTGCGGGAGACGGAGAACTCGGCAGCGAGTCCGTTCTCGCTGAGCGCTGCTCCCGCCGCCAGCTCACCGTGGACGATTCTCCGACGCAGTTCCGCGTGGACGCGTGCAGCTGTCGACTGCGTGTCGGTGCGCTCGGGCTTCGTGGGCCGGAATCCTCTCATCGGCTCTCTCCTCTCACATCGAGACTCAGTCGGCTCTTCTCGCCGAGGCGCACGCGGTAGGTCCGCCGCGCACCCGCGGTCGCCGTCCATGGATCCTCCGCGCTTCCGGGGTGGAGCAGGCGCCCGGGATAGCTGCTCGCGCTGAGCCTGAGGGCGAGGCGGTGTCCGGCGCTCACCTCCCACCCCAGAGGAGGAAGGTCGACCGCCGTCGGCTGGCCGATGTCGACGACCGCGACGGCGGCCTCGGCGATGCGGGCGGCTCTGCCATCCGGGGCGACGTCGAACAGTCCGACCATGAGGTGGCCGACGACGTGCGTTCCCTCCTCCGCGACGATATCGAAGTCACCGTCGATGTCGAGGTCGACGCTCACCGTCCCGGAGCCGAGGAGGACGAGGGGCTGCGTCACCGCCGTCGACGCGAAGACGAGGACATCGTCGCGGTCAAGGGAATCGGTGTCATCGCCGCGGTCGAGATTGGGGTGGAAGGGGTTGGCCGCACTCGGAACCGGATCGGACGGATCGTGGACGAACGACCGCACCGGAGGGCGCCCCGCCGGGTCGTCCTCGGCGGACCGTCCGCGGCCGACCGCGCTGCCCGCAGGTTCGAGCCCGTCGACGGTGAGCGTCCACCGTCGCCTGACGACGTCCGGCGGCGGCCACGTCCGGGCGGCGTGGAACCGGTCGTCGCCGATCCGCCACCGCACGGGTGGGATCTCGGTGGCGCTGCGCCGTCGGGAGTCGAGATCGAGTGACTGTCCGAGGTGGCGGTCGAAGAACCCCAGCAGCGGACTCAGGTACTCCTCGAGGAATGCCGGGCTCGGGTCACCGTCAGCCGACGCCGCACCTCCGGGACCGCCGGGATCCCGCGCCGTCCACCCGTGGTCGCGGGCGTCGACGAGGAGGAGCTGCTCCGCGGGTCCCTCGCTCGCCCGTCGCCACGCGTCGATCCCCGCTCCGGCGAGGAAGTCGTCGAGGCCGACGAGGTGGAGGGTGGGAATCCGCCCCTCAGCCTCGATCTCGGGTGCGTCGACCGCTCCCCCGACCCATCTGTCGAGGAGGTGGGGTCGGATCCCGTCGAGCACCTCGGCGGCGATGTCGGCGAGCGGACGGACCGTCCAGTCGATGGTGCCGATGCAGTCGAAGAGTCGTTCGTCGAGGAAGGTCTCGAGCACCCACGCGACAGCCATCTCAAGGCGGAAGACTCCATCGGTGAGCAGCCGTGGGGCATCGGGTGTCGTCACTCGTGGCGCCATCGCCGCCAGAGCCGGATGACCGCTCGCCGCTGCCGCCCACTGGGTGTATCCGTAGTACGAATCACCGAACATGCCGATCGGGCCGCTCGCCCAGTCCTGACCGGTGATCCACTCAAGGGTGTCGTACCCGTCGTCGACCTCGTGGACGAAGGGGGCGAGCTCTCCCCCTGATCGGCCCTTGCCGCGGACGTCCTGGACCACGACGACGTAGCCGCGCGCGCAGAGCCATCGCGCCACCGCCGGCATGAAGCACTCGTCCCCTGCTTTGTCATAGGGCAGCCGCGAGAGAAGAACGGGTCCGTGACCAGCCGGCGGCAGATAGACGTCGGTGGCGAGCAGGACCCCGTCGCGCATCCGCACGGCGAGCTGCCGCGCCTGCTCCGGGGGCGTGAACAGGGGCCGCGGAACGACTCGCGCGGATTCCCTCGCCTCTGGGCACATTCTGTCGACCTCCGAGCATTTACATACAGATGAAAGATCTGTATACATATTAGAGCACCCGGCGTGATCTGCGCCACAGTGACGAACGGAGAACTCATGTCAGGGACGCGCCCGAATGAGGCAACGACGACCGGAGCGGTCGTCGAGAGCCGGTCGATCGACCACGTGCCGGTCGCGGAACGGCACGGACGGGTCTGGCACCTCGCGCCCGTGTGGATCGCGGGCAACGCGAACCTGGGCACCATCGCCGTCGGCTTCCTCGGCATCGCCGTCGGCGGTGATCTGTGGCCGACGATCGCCGCCACCGTGCTCGGCTCGGCGTTCGGCGCGATCTTCGCAGCCCTCCACTCGACACAGGGACCCCACCTGGGACTGCCGCAGCTCATCCAGTCTCGGCCCCAGTTCGGCTACACAGGCTCCGCCCTCGTCTTCATCCTCGCCCTCATCAACTATGTCGGGTTCAATGTCTTCTGCTGCGTCCTGGCGGCGCAGAGCCTCGGGGTCGCGCTCGGCATGGGCACCGTGCCCGCGGTTCTCCTCATCATCGGAGTCACCCTGACTCTCGCGATCTTCGGCTACACCTGGATCCACGTCATCACCCGGTGGGTGACACTCGCTTTCGTCATCGTCTTCGTCATCGTCACCATCGTCGCCGCACAGACACCTCAGACGGTGACGGCGCAGGCGGAGTTCTCATGGACGCCGCTGCTCATTCAGTTCGGCATCGCGGCCGGGTACCAGATCAACTGGGCGATCTACGTCTCCGACTACACCCGCTACCTTCCGGCCACAGTGGATCCGAAGGCGATGTTCTGGTGCACCTACCTCGGCATGGCGGTGAGCTCCGCATGGCTGACCTCCCTCGGCGCGCTCCTCGCCGCGAGCTTCGGCACACAGGACGCCGTCGCCGGTGTCGCAGCCGCTGGAGACGCGCTCGTCCCCGGGTTCGGACGGATCGCCGTCCTCATCTCCCTCGGCGGCCTCGTGTGTGTGATGACGATGAATACCTACGGGGGCGGACTCACGCTCATCAGTGTCATCGACACGTTCCGCTCCGTACGACTGACCGCAGGGCTGCGGGTCGCCGCGGTGGTGATCATGGCCTGCGCGGCACTCCTGCTCACGGTCGTCATGCCGGAGGACTACATGCAGGCGATGTCGGTCTACCTCGCCTTCCTTCTCTACCTCTTCGCGCCGTGGACCGCGATCAACCTCGTCGACTACTTCCTCGTCCGCAGGGGACGGTATTCGCTCACCGGGATGTTCGACCGCAGCGGCGTCTACCGCGGATGGAATCGCAGCGGCGTGCTCGCCTACCTCTTGGGCCTGCTCGTCGAGATCCCTCTGATGTCGACGGGGATCTTCACCGGGCCGCTCGCCGCCGGCCTCGGCGGAGCGGATATCGCGGCCTTCGCCGGACTGTCCGTCGCCGGGGTCGCCTACTGGGCGCTCAACCGGGGCCTCGACGTCGACGGCGAGATCGGGAAGGCCCCTGCGACCGGGGATGCGGCGACCGCCCCACTGCGGTGACCGCGCCCGCTGCCGCGCAGTCCGAACGCGGACAGTCATGCGAGACGGCCGCCGGCACGAATGCCGGCGGCCGTCACTGATCTGGCTGGTTCAGCTGCCGATGCTCTCGCGAGCCGGGGCCGACTGCCCTCGGGCCGTGGAGCCGTCGGCGGGAACCGCATCAGCCGCGGCGCGGCCCTCAGCGGTGCCGCCCGCCGCCTCGGCAGCTCCCGGCACGTAGCCGTCGATGCGCTTGGCGTCGTAGCGGGGCTGATCGAGAATGCCGTGGCGCTTCGCGACAATCGCGGGGATGAGCGCCTGTCCGGAGACGTTGAGCGCGGTGCGGCCCATGTCGACGATCGGTTCGATCGCGAGCAGCAGTCCGACACCCTCGAGCGGCAGCCCGAGCGTCGACAGGGTGAGCGTGAGCATCACCGTCGCACCCGTCGTCCCAGCCGTCGCGGCGGAGCCGATGACGGAGACGAAGACGATGAGCAGGTACTGGATGGGTCCGAGCTCGATGCCGAAGAACTGCGCGACGAAGACCGCGGCGATCGCCGGGTAGATGGCCGCGCAGCCGTCCATCTTCGTCGTCGCGCCGAAAGGCACGGCGAAGGCCGCGTAGCCCTGCGGGACGCCGAAGTTGTCGGTCGCGACCTTCTGGGTCACGGGCATCGTGCCAATCGACGACCGGGAGACGAAGCCGAGCTGGGTGGCCGGCCACACGCCGGAGAAGTACTGGCGCACGGAGAGCCCGTTGAGCTTCGCGATCGTCGGGTAGACGATGAAGAAGACCACGGCGAGACCGATGTAGACGGCGACGACGAACCACAGCAGCGAGCCCATCGTGGACCACCCGTAGGAGTTGACGGCGTTGCCGATGAGGCCGAGCGTGCCGATCGGGGCGATCCGCACGATCCACCACACGACCTTCTGGACGACGGCCAGCGCCGCCTCGGCGAACTCGAGGAAGGGCTCAGCGGCCTTGCCGACCTTGACGGCGGCGATCCCGAGGGCACCGGAGACGATGATGAGCTGGAGGACGTTGAAGTCGACCTCGGAGACGAGCGCCCCGGTGTCACCGGGTGCCGTCGAGACCTCGAGGCCGAGGAAGTTGACCGGGATGAGTCCGGTGAGGAACCCGATCCAGCTGCCCTCGTGTTCGGGCGCCTGGCCCTGCAGGGAGCTCGCATCGGCGTGGACGCCCGGCTGCATGATGAGGGCGATGAGCAGGCCGATGACGACGGCGATGAAGGCGGTGAGCGCGAACCACAGCAGCGTCGAGACCGCGAGGCGGGCGGCGTTGGTCACCTTCCTCAGGTTGCCGATGCTCGCAATGATCGCGGTGATGATGAGCGGAACCACCGCCGCCTTGAGGAGGGTGACGTACGAGGACCCGATGGTCTCGAGAGTCTGCCCCAGCCAGTTGTCCTGCGCCTCGCTCACCGGTCCCCACGAGCGGGCGACGAGTCCGAGGACGACGCCGGCGACGAGGGCGATCGTCACCTGCACTCCGAAGGACTTCGACCATGCCGGCAGTCTCATATGCTTCCTTTCGACGGCGGTGCCGAGGCGCGCGGATGCCCTCGGCGAAGTACGACTCCTTGCACAACTGTTGAGCAATCTGTCGAATTCCGCAAACTGAGGTGACATGGATGACATTCTGAGACAACGCAGAGGGCCCGGCCGGAGTGTCCTCCGACCGGGCCCTCACCCGCTGCCGGCGACTCAGCTCCTGTCGCCGCCCACGATGGGGATGTCCCGGGTGATCGGCGCCTCCGGGACGACCCCGTAGCCGGCGAGGGGATCCTCGTCGCTGTCCGAGTCGTCCGCGTACGCGGCGGCGACACCCTTGGCCGCATCGCCCATCGTGTGGATCCGCAGTGCGTTCGTCGAGCCCGGGATTCCGGGGGGCGAGCCGGCTACGAGGATCGACTGGTCGCCCTCGCGGGCGGTTCCGTCGGCGAGGAGCACCGCGTCGACCTGACGGGCCATCTGGTCGGTGTGACGCACCGACTTCACGAGGTAGGGACGCACACCCCAGGTGAGTGCCAGCTGGTGGCGGACCTGCGCATCGGGGGTGAAGCCGAGGATCGGCCACCGCGGACGCAGCCGCGACATCCGCCGCACCGAGTCACCGGTCTGCGAGAAGGTGCAGAGGAGATCGATGTCGAGCTGCTCAGCGATCCGGACGGCTGCGGCCGTGACGGCCCCGCCCTTCGTGTGCGGGACGGTGCCGAGCGGACGGATCCGATCGAGCCCGTGCTCCTCGGTCGAGGAGATGATCCGGCTCATCGTCCGGATCGCCTCGACCCAGTGCGCACCCACCGAGGTCTCGCCGGAGAGCATGAGCGCATCGGCACCGTCGAGCACGGCGTTCGCGCAGTCGCTCGCCTCGGCGCGGGTGGGGCGCGAGGCCTCGATCATCGTCTCGAGCATCTGCGTGGCGACGATGACGGGCTTGGCCTGCTGACGGGCGATCTCGACCGCCCGCTTCTGGACGATGGGGACCTGTTCGAGCGGGAGTTCGACGCCGAGGTCGCCGCGGGCGACCATGATCCCGTCGAAGGCGTCGATGACCGCATCGAGCTGCTCGACGGCCTGCGGCTTCTCGAGCTTCGCGATGACCGGGGCACGGACCCCGACCTCGTCCATGACGGCGTGGACGTCGTCGATATCCTCAGGGCTGCGGACGAAGGAGAGCGCGACCCAGTCGAAGCCGAGCTCGAGACCCCACTTGAGGTCCTCGATGTCCTTCTCCGACAGCGCCGGAACGGAGACCGGGACGCCGGGGAGGTTGATGCCCTTGTGGTTGGAGATCGGACCGCCGATCTCGACCTCGGTGACGACGTCGGTCTCGGTCACCGCGGTCGCCCGCAGCCGCAGCCGGCCGTCGTCGACGAGAAGGGGATCGCCCACCGAGACGTCGGAGGGCAGGGTTTTGAGCGTCGTGCTCACGACCTCGGATGTCCCGGGGACGTCGCGGCTGGTGATCGTGAACGTCTGCCCGTCCTCGAGGATCTCCTTGCCGTTCTCGAAGGTCCCCACGCGGATCTTGGGACCCTGGAGATCGAGGAGGACGGCGACCGCCCGACCGGTGTCGAGGGCGGCCTGTCGGACCCAGGCGAACTTCTCCTCGTGCTCTTCGCGGCGACCGTGGCTGAGGTTGAACCTCGCGACGTCGACGCCCTCATCGACGAGTGTGCGGATGTCTTCGTAGGAATTCTGATTCGGACCCAGTGTTGCGACTATCTTTGCTCGCCTCATGCATTCCACCCTACCTGCACCGCGATGGACGATCGACCCTCCGCGGGCGGTCGATTCCGCCCGCGGAGGCCGCGCACACCGATGTGCTCGTTCTCAGTCTGTGACACAGATCGTTCTAGCCTTTGAAACCGGTGTCGCGGGGACGGACCGGTTCCGGCAACCGCGTCGACCCCGTGAGGAACCGGTCGACCTCGGCGGCCGCGGCCCGCCCCTCGGCGATCGCCCAGACGATGAGCGACTGCCCGCGGCCGGCGTCTCCGGCGACGAAGACACCGGGCGCCGAGGCGGCGTAGGAGTCGTCGCGGGCGAAGGCTCCCGTCTCGGCGACGTCGAGCCCGAGCACCTCGGCTTCGGGTCCGGAGAAGCCGAGCGCGAGGAGGACGAGGTCGGCGTCGAGACGGTGCTCGGTGCCAGGCGTCGGGATGCGGCGACCGTCGACGAACTGGGTCTCAGCGACCGCGATCCCGTTGACCCGGCCCTCGGCGTCGCCGACGAATCCCGTCGTCGACGCGAGGTACTTCCGCTCGCCGCCCTCCTCGTGGGAGGTCTGGACCTCGAAGATCCGCGGCACCGTCGGCCACGGGTCCCGTTCGCTGCGTTCGGCCGGCGGCTTCGCCCCGATCGCCAGCGTCGTCACCGAGGCGGCCTTCTGCCGCAGCGCGGTGCCGAGGCAGTCCGCACCGGTGTCGCCGCCGCCGATGATGATGACGTGCTTGCCCTCGGCGTCGATCGGGGTCGGCTCGTCCCCGGCCTGCGCCCGGTTCGAGGGCACGAGGTAGTCCATCGCGAACTCGACGCCGTCGAGCTCACGACCCTCGACGGGCATGTCCCGGGGCACGGTCGCACCGGTGCACACGATGACCGCGTCGAAGCGGGAGCGCAGCTCCTCGAGGGTGAGGTCGACGCCGATCTCGACCCCGGTCTCGAAACGGGTGCCCTCGGCACGCATCTGGGACAGCCTGCGGTCGATGTGCTGCTTCTCGAGCTTGAAGTCGGGGATCCCGTACCGGAGCAGGCCGCCGAGGCGGTCGTCGCGTTCGTAGACGACGACCGTGTGCCCGGCGCGGGTGAGCTGCTGGGCTGCGGCGAGTCCCGCCGGGCCCGAGCCGATGACGGCGACGGTGTGCCCGGAGATCCGGTCGGGGATCTCGGGCTGGATGAGACCGGCGGCGAAGCCCTGGTCGACGATGCTCACCTCGACCTGCTTGATCGTCACAGCGGGCTGGTTGATGCTGAGCACGCAGGCGTTCTCACACGGCGCCGGACACGCCCGGCCGGTGAATTCGGGGAAGTTGTTCGTCGCGTGGAGGAGGTCGACGGCGCGCGGCAGCTCCCCGCGGTACATCGCATCGTTGAACTCCGGGATGAGGTTGCCCAGCGGGCAGCCCTGATGGCAGAACGGCACCCCGCAGTCCATGCAGCGCGAGGCCTGCCGGCGCAGCTGGTCGGGATCGCCCGCCTCGTAGACCTCGCGGTAGTCGAGGAGGCGGATGGGCACCGGGCGGCGCTCGGGCAGCTCGCGGCGGGGAACGGTGAGGAATCCGTGCGGATCAGCCATGGGTGACCTCCAGAATCTTGTGCCAGGCGGCCTCGGAGTCGGGCAGCTCGCCCTCGGCGAGCAGCTCGGATTGGATGTCGCGCACCGCCTGGTAGGCGACGGGGATGATCTTCGTGAACCGCGAGAGGACGTCCTCCCCGCGGCGCAGACCCGCAAGCAGCTCGCCGGCCAGCGGGGAGCCGGTCCATTCGAGGTGCTCGCCGAGGAGGCGCTCGAGGACCTCCATGTCGTCGACGCCGACGCCCGTGAAGCGGAAGACGCCGGCGGCGCGCTCGTCGGGGTTGAGCCGGGCCGGGTTGAAGTCGAGGACGTAGGCCGTGCCCCCGGACATGCCGGCGGCGAAGTTGCGTCCGGTGCCGCCGAGGATGACGGCGATCCCTCCGGTCATGTACTCGAGCCCGTGGTCGCCGATGCCCTCGACGACCGCTTCGGCGCCGGAGTTGCGGACCATGAACCGCTCCCCCACCTGGCCGGAGATGAAGAGCTTGCCCGCGGTCGCGCCGTAGCCGATGACGTTGCCGGCGATGACGTTGTGCTCGGGCCGCGTCCGGTTCTCCGGGTCCGGGTGGACGCTCACGGTGCCCCCGGACAGACCCTTGCCGACGTAGTCGTTGGCGTCGCCGGAGAGCTCGATGCTCACACCCTGCGGGAGGTACGCGCCGAGGGACTGCCCCGCGGTGCCGTGGAGTTCGAGGCGGATCGTGTCCTCGGGCAGTCCCCGCTCCGCCCACGTCTTCGTCACGTGGTGGCCGAGCAGGGTGCCGACGCTGCGGTCGGTGTTGACGACCGAGGCGCTGATCGTCACCGGGGCCTTCGTTGCGATGGCGTCCTCCGCCTGCTCGAGGAAGGTGAGGTCGACTTCGCCTGCGAAGGTGCGGAAGACCTGGCCTGTGCTCTTCCGGTTGACCGACACGTCTCCGGAGAGGTCGCCGGGGACGGTGAGGATCTGGTCGAGGTGGAGGTTGAGCCCCGAGGCCTCGGCCCGCTCCTCATCGATGCGCAGCCGTTCGACGGCTCCGATCGCCTCATCGAGGGACCGGAAGCCGAGCTGGGCGAGGTAGCCGCGGACCTCCTCGGCGATGAACGTGAAGAAGTTGACGACGTGGTCGGCCTGCCCCTGGTAGCGCGATCGCAGGACGGGGTTCTGGGTGGCCACCCCGACCGGGCACGTGTCCTTGTGGCACACGCGCATCATGATGCACCCGGAGACGACGAGCGCCGTCGTCGCGAAGCCGAACTCCTCGGCCCCGAGCAGAGCGGCGATGATGACGTCGCGCCCGGTCTTGAGCTGGCCGTCGACCTGGACGGCGACCTTCTCGCGCAGGCCGTTGAGGATGAGCGTCTGCTGCGCCTCGGCGAGCCCGAGCTCCCACGGGGTCCCGGCATGCTTGAGCGAGTTGAGCGGGCTCGCACCCGTCCCCCCGTCGTGGCCGGAGATGAGGACGACGTCGGCGCCGGCCTTCGCCACGCCGGCAGCGACCGTGCCCACTCCGACGGCGGAGACGAGCTTGACGTGGACCCGGGCGCGGGCGTTGGCCCGGCCGAGGTCGTAGATGAGCTGAGCGAGGTCCTCGATCGAGTAGATGTCGTGGTGCGGGGGTGGGGAGATCAGGCCCACGCCGGGCGTGGCATGGCGGGTCTTCGCGATCCACGGGTAGACCTTCTCGCCGGGCAGCTGTCCGCCCTCGCCGGGCTTCGCGCCCTGCGCCATCTTGATCTGCAGGTCGTCGGCCTCGGTGAGGTAGTGGCTGGTCACCCCGAACCGGCCCGAGGCGACCTGCTTGATCGCCGAGCGGCGCTCGGGGTCGAGGAGCCTCTCGGTGTCCTCGCCGCCCTCGCCGGTGTTCGACTTGCCCCCGATCCGGTTCATCGCGATCGCAAGGGTCTCGTGGGCCTCCTTCGAGATCGAGCCGTAGCTCATCGCTCCGGTGGAGAACCGCTTCATGATCGCCGAGGCGGGTTCGACCTCGGAGATGTCGATCGGTCCGTCGGGGCCGGGGACGAGGTCGAGGAGCCCGCGCAGGGTCATGAGCTCCCGCGACTGGTCGTCGATGGCCTTCGTGTACTCCTCGAAGATGTCGTAGCGCTTCGTCGCCGTCGCGTGCTGGAGCTTGAAGATCGTCTCCGGGTTGAACAGGTGCCCGGGACCCTCACGCCGCCACTGGTACTCCCCGCCGACGCGCAGCGGCCGGTGGGAGGGCCGCGGGTGGTCGTCGCGGTAGGAGTCGGCGTGGCGGGCGCTCGCCTCGGCGGCGATCTCCGTCATGCCCTTGCCCCCGAGCTGGTGCGGGGTCGAGGTGAAGTACCGGTCGATGAACTCCTCGGACAGGCCGATCGCCTCGAAGGTCTGCGCACCGTGGTAGGACTGCACGGTCGAGATGCCCATCTTCGACATGATCTTGAGCAGGCCCTTGTTCAGCGCCCCGAGGACGTTGGCCACGGCCGCCTCCTCGCTCACCCCGCGCAGCCGGTCGGCCCGCACGAGCGCCTCGGCGGTCTCCATGACGAGGTACGGGTTGACCGCCGAGGCTCCGAAGCTCACGAGGGTCGCGACATGGTGGACCTCGCGGACGTCACCGGCCTCGACGACGATGCTCACCCGGGTGCGGGTGCGCTGGCGCACGAGATGGTGGTGGAGGGCGGAGGTGAGCAGGAGCGAGGGGATCGGGGCGAGGTCGGCCGTCGAGTCGCGGTCGCTTAAGATGATGAACACGGCTCCGGCCTCGACGGCGGCATCGGCTTCGGCGCACAGCTCCTCGATGCGCCGCTCCATCGCGTCGGGTCCGGCATTGACGGAGAAGAGGCCCGAGAGCGTCACGGTCGGCCGGGGATTGTCCACGCCGAGGTGGGCGCCCTGGACGTGGGCGATCGCCGCGAGTTCGTCGTTGTCGATGACGGGACGCGAGATCATGATGTGCGCCGAGTCCGGGCGCGAGTGCTCGAGCAGGTTGCCCTCCCGGCCGAGGCCCGCGGACATGCTTGTGACGATGTGCTCGCGGATCGAGTCGAGCGGTGGGTTCGTCACCTGCGCGAAGTTCTGGTGGAAGTAGTCGAAGAGGAGTCGGGGCCGGGTGGACAGCCCCGCGATCGCGGTGTCGGTGCCCATCGCGCCCAGCGGTTCGACCCCGGTCTCGGCCATCGGGGAGATGAGCAGGCGCAGCTCCTCCTCGGTGTAGCCGAAGGTCCGCTGACGGCGGCGCACCGAGGACTGCGGATGCCTGACGTGGACGCGGGTGGGGAGGTCCTCGAGCCGCTTCGACGAGTCCGCGACCCAGTCGGCGTACGGGTGCTGGGTGGCGAGCTGGTTCTTGATCTCCGTGTCGGAGATGATCCGCTCGGATTCCGTGTCGACGAGGAACATCCGGCCCGGGGTGAGCCGTCCGCGGCCGACGATGTCGTCCTCGGGGAGGTCGACGACGCCGATCTCGCTGGCGAGTACGACCGTGTCCGAGGTCATGACGTAGCGTGCGGGGCGCAGTCCGTTGCGGTCGAGCACGGCACCGGCGATGCGCCCGTCGGTGAAGCCGACGCAGGCGGGTCCGTCCCACGGCTCCATGAGCAGCGAGTGGTACTCGTAGAAGGCCTTGCGGGACTCACCCATGCCCGGATTGTTCTCCCACGCCTCGGGGATCATCATGAGCATGGCCTGCGGCAGAGGCCGGCCGGCGGCGACCATGAGCTCGAGCACGGCGTTGAACGATGCGGAGTCCGACGCCCCGGGCGGGACGATCGGGAAGAGCCTCTCGAGGCTCGAGTCGGTCTCGGGCACCGGGGAGGCGAGCAGGTCCGAGGCGAGGTGCGATTCACGGGCGCGCATCCAGTTGCGGTTGCCGCGCACGGTGTTGATCTCGCCGTTGTGGGCGATCGTGCCGAAGGGCTGGGCGAGCTGCCACGACGGGAACGTGTTCGTCGAGAACCGCGAGTGGACGAGTGCGATGCGCGAGGTCACCCGCTCATCGTGGAGTTCGGTGTAGTACGGGGCGAGCTGACCGGTCGCGAGCATGCCCTTGTAGGTGATCGTCGCCGGCGACAGCGACGGGAAGTAGATGCCGGCATGGTCGGTCCGCTTGCGCACGATGTAGGCCCGTCGGCGCAGATCGTCGGCATCCCGGGCCGGGTAGCGGGGGTCGATGCCGAAGAAGACGTGGCGCATGTGCGGCTGGGTCGCCCGTGCGATGTCGCCGAGGACGGATTCGTCGCGGGGGACGTCGCGGATCGCGAGGACGGTGAGCCCCTCCTCGGCGGCGATGCGGCGCACGAGCGCCTCTTCGTCGGCGAGCGGCTCATGACCGGCGGTCGGGAAGTCCGCGTCGCTCTCGACCAGCGGTCCGCCGGTGAGGTCGCGGCGGTAGTCCTGGGAGAAGAAGCCGATGCCCACGGCGTACTCTCCCGCCTCAGGGAGGGTGATGCCGTCGGCGGCGAGCACCTCGGCGAAGTAGTCGTGCGGGATCTGCAGCGTGATGCCTGCTCCGTCGCCGGTGCCTTCGTCGGAGGCGATGCCTCCGCGGTGTTCGAGCTTGCGCAGCGCGCTCAGGGCCTGTTCGACGACGAGGTGGTCGGCCTCCCCGCGGTACCGGACGATGAGGGCGAGCCCGCAGGCGTCGTGCTCGAGCGCGGGATCGTAGAGTCCGGTGCGGTGCTGCGGGAACTCGGGGGTCGTTGAGGGGTCACGGGACATCGGCTGCCTTCACGGGGTCTAGTCAACTTCCAGCAGACGACGCTGTCTCGAACTGGCTTCATCGCGCCCTCAGAAGGTCGTCCTTCGGGCACAGGTGTGACGTGGTTCTCACGTGTGAGCTTCCAATCTACACCCCGTGACGGCGTGGGCGAAAACGTGAAAGGACCGAAAGGTGGACCAGAACGTCTCACTGACCGGACTTTTCGTCCTCCGTTCCCCGGGATCGCGAGCGGACGTCGGGGATGATCGAGATCGCCGAGGTGACTGCTCCGAAGAACCCGAATCCGGGCTTCTCGTCCTCACCGCGTCCCGTCCTCTGCCTCCGATCGGACCGCGGCGACGGGCTGTCGGCCCGCCTCGGCGACGCGTCGTCGGCCTGTCCGGGCGTCGGAGCGCTCGGGTGGTCGGATCCGTCGTCCTCGTGCCGGCCGTGCTTCGCAAGCGCTCGGGCGCCGGGAACGTAGACCGAGGTCTCGGGCTCCTTGTGCCGGGAGCGGGAGACGAGGAACCAGATGAGTCCGACGGCGAAGACGAGGATCGACGTCCAGATGTTGAGCCGCAGCCCGAGGACGAGTTCGGCATCGTCGATGCGCAGGGCCTCGATCCACACGCGGCCGAGCGTGTAGTAGCAGATGTAGAGCGCGAAGACCTGACCGTGGCCGAGGCGGAGCCTGCGGGCGGCGACGATGAGGATGAAGCAGCCGGCGAGGTTCCACAGGGATTCGTAGAGGAAGGTCGGCTGGAAGAGGGTGTCGGCGGGCAGCGCGGGGTCGGGCCAGTTGGGATTGAGCTGACCGTCGACGTACTGGTCGATGCGCAGACCCCACGGCAGGGTCGTCGGGGACCCGAAGAGCTCCTGGTTGAACCAGTTGCCCCACCGGCCCACGGCCTGGGCGAGGATGAGCCCGGGGGCGGCGGCGTCGAGGAACGGCAGGATCCTGATCCCCTGGTATCGGGCGACCGCCCACGCGGCGAGCATGCCGAGGGCCACGGCACCCCAGATCCCGAGACCGCCGTTCCAGATCTTCAGCGCGTCGAGCGGGTTCCCGTTCGGCCCGAAGTACGGGTCGGGGGTGGAGAAGATGTGGTAGAGGCGTCCGCCGATGATGCCGGCGGGCACCGTGATGATCGCGATGTTCCACAGGTCGTCCTCGTGGCCGCCGCGGGCGCGCCAGCGCCTCGAGGTCAGCCACAGGGCGAGGAGGATGCCCGCGAGGATGCAGAGTGCGTAGGCGTGGATCGTCAGCGGGCCGATCGAGAAGCCGCTCCAGCTCGGGGAGGGGATCTCGGCCACGAGATCGACGTCGCTCATGCGCAGCCCTCCCGGAGTTCGCCGGCAAGTGTGCGCAGGGCGGGGACCCCGCCCTCGTCGAGGGCGCGGATGAGGGCGGAGCCGACGATGACGCCGTCGGCGTAGGCGGCCACCTCGGCTGCCTGTTCGCGGTTCGAGACGCCGAGTCCGACGCACACGTGCGGGGCACCGGCCTCGCGGAGGCGGGCGACGAGGTCGCGGGCATGGTCGTCGACGCTCGAGCGGACCCCGGTCACTCCCATCGTCGAGGCCGCGTAGACGAAGCCGCGGCTGGCGTCGACGATCGTGGCGATGCGCTCGGGCGTCGACGACGGCGCGGCGAGGAAGATCCGGTCGAGGCCGTGGTCGTCGGCCGCGGCCATCCACTCTCCGGCCTCGTCGGGGATGAGGTCGGGGGTGATGATCCCCGCTCCCCCGGCGGCGGCGAGATCACGGGCGAACGCGGAGACCCCGTATTGGAGGACGAGGTTCCAGTAGCTCATGACGACGGCGGTGCCGCCCGCCTCGGCGACGGCGGAGACGGCGGTGAAGACGTCCTTCGTGCGCACGCCGCCCTCCAGTGCCGCCTCGGCGGCCCGTTGGATGACGGGACCGTCCATGCCGGGGTCGGAGTAGGGCAGGCCGACTTCGACGATGTCGACGCCGGATTCGACGAGAGCGGTCATCGCCTCGATCGATCCCTCGACGGTGGGGAAGCCGACGGGCAGGTAGCCGATGAGGGCGGCACTGCGCCCCGCCTCGGCGACCGCGTCGACGGTCTCTCCGGTCGTCGTCATACCTGCACTGCTCCTTCGTCGAAGTAGTCGAACCACGTCGCTGCCGTGGTCATGTCCTTGTCGCCGCGTCCCGAGAGGTTGACGAGGATGATCGCCTCGGGTCCGAGCCGCTCACCCACCCGCATCGCCCCGGCCAGGGCGTGGGCGGATTCGATCGCGGGGATGATGCCCTCGGTGCGGGCGAGCAGCTGGAGGGCGGTCATCGCCTCGTCGTCCATGACCGGTTCGTAGACGACGCGGCCGGTGTCGTGGAGGTGCGAGTGCTCGGGCCCCACCGAGGGATAGTCGAGGCCCGCGGAGACCGAATGCGAGGGTCGGGTCTGACCGTCCTCGTCCTGGAGGATGTACGTGGCTGAGCCGTGGAGGACCCCGGGCCGACCGCCGGAGAACCGGGCGGCGTGGCGGCCGGACTCGATGCCCTCTCCCCCGGCCTCGAAGCCGAAGATGCTCACGTCCTCATCGGGGAGGAAGGCCGCGAAGATGCCCATCGCGTTCGACCCGCCTCCCACACACGCGCACACAGCGTCGGGCAGTCGGCCGACGGTCTCGAGGAGCTGTTCGCGCGCCTCGGTGCCGATGACCTGCTGGAAGGCGCGGACCATGGCGGGGAACGGGTGGGGGCCGGCGACGGTGCCGATGACGTAGTGGGTGCTGCCGACATTGGCGACCCAGTCGCGCATCGCCTCGTTCATCGCGTCCTTGAGGGTGCGCGTGCCGTTGGCGACGGCGTTGACCTTCGCCCCGAGCAGGCGCATGCGGGCGACGTTGAGGGCCTGCCTGCGGGTGTCCTCCTCGCCCATGTAGACCTCGCACTCCATGCCGAGCAGTGCTGCGGCCGTGGCGGTGGCCACCCCGTGCTGACCGGCGCCGGTCTCGGCGATGAGCCGGGACTTGCCCATCCGCTTCGCGAGCAGCGCCTGCCCGATCGCGTTGTTGATCTTGTGGCTGCCGGTGTGGTTGAGGTCTTCGCGCTTGAGGAAGACGCGGGCTCCCCCGCAGTGAGCGGCGAACCGCGTCGCCTCGGTGAGCAGGCTGGGCCGACCGATGTAGCGCAGCTGCAGGTCACGGAGCTCTGCGGTGAACTCCGGATCGACCTGGGACTTCCGCCAGGTCTCCTCGATCTCGTCGAGCGCCGGGATGAGGGCTTCGGGAATGAACCTCCCGCCGAACGCACCGAAGTACGGTCCGGTCTCCGTGGTCTCAGTCATGGCTGTCCTTCGGTTCGTGTGCCTGCGGTCAGGGTCTCAGGCGCGCTGATGCGCGCGGCCCGCTGCGGTGTAGGAGGCCACGGCGGCCTGCGGGTCGCCGTCGCGGACGAGGGCCTCGCCGACGAGCACGGCGTCGGCACCGGCGCGGGCGTAGGCGTCGACGTCGCCGACGCCGGCGACTCCGGACTCGGCGACGAGCGTGCACCCGGCAGGGGCGAGCTCGGCGAGCGGCGCGAACCGGGCCGTGTCGACGCTGAGGTCCTTGAGGTTGCGGGTGTTGACGCCGATGAGCCGGGCCCCGATGTCGATCGCGGTCTCCATCTCAGCGACGCTGTGGGTCTCGACGAGGGCCGTCATGCCCAGGGAGGCCGCGAGGTCGTGGAAGTCACGCAGCTGCGCCGGGGAGAGAGCGGCGACGATGAGGAGGACGAGGTCGGCCCCGTGGGCACGGGCCTCGTGGAACTGGTACTCGTCGACCATGAAGTCCTTGCGCAGCACCGGCACGTCGACGGCCGCCCGGACGGCGTCGAGGTCGGCGAGGCTGCCGGAGAAGCGACGGCCCTCGGTGAGGACGCTGATCGCCCGGGCTCCGCCGGCGGCGTAGAGGCCGGCGAGAGTGCCGGGGTCCGGGATGTCGGCGAGGTCGCCGCGCGAGGGTGAGCGGCGCTTGACCTCGGCGATGACGCCGAAGTCGGCGTCGAGGTCGAAGGTGCGCACCGGAGCCGCCGCACGGGCGGACTCGACGACCGCGGACAGCGGGACCTCGCGGCGACGCGCCTCGAGGTCCTCGCGGACGCCGACGATGATGTCATCGAGGACGGTCATCGGCGCTTCGGCTTGGTTCCCAGTCCGACGGCGCGCAGGATCATGCCGACGATGAGGCCGACCACGGCGACCCCGCCGCCTGCGTAGACGATCGTCGGGTTGTGGATCGTGAAGCCCACGCAGCCGATCGACAGTCCCACGAGCATGATGATGACACCGGTCCAGCCGGCGACGGAGTTGCCGTGGCCGGGGTCGGCGATGGCGGCGTAGTCGATCGTGGACTTATCGAGATCGGTGGCGCCCGAACGGGCGACGGATTGCGACATGGCGCTCCTTACGCTGACGTGCTCAAGTACTCTCTCATTGTGTCACGTCCGACGGTGTGCTCTGGCATCGACCCGGCACCTGAGATCGGGGTCGGCGCCTCCGGGTCATGTCCGACGCCCCGAGTTGGCATCGACCCGGCACCTGGGATCGGGGTCGGCGCCTCCGGGTCACGACCGTCACCCCTCACGTCCTCCGCGGCGGATCCTCGTCGTCGCCGCGTTCGACCTCTTCACCGCGGGAGAGCGCATCCCACGTCGCCGCCGAGTCGAAGTCACCGTCCTCGGCCTGCGCCGTGCGGGCGTAGCGGTTCGACCCCGACCATGTGCGCGAGGACACGACGACCCAACCGATGACGACGACGGTGAGGACGGCGCCGATGAGGGCGACGAGCGGCCATGCGGTCGCACCCTCGGCCCCCATCGCGGTGATCGCGGTCATCCCGTAGCCGAGCGCTGCGAGGAGGGCGAAGGTGAGGACGACGATGCGGCCGACCTTCCCGAACATCGCCGAGAGCAGCCCGCACACCGCGATGATCGCCACGCATGCGGTGGCGATCGGCGAGGCCTGGCTCGTCTCCGTCTGGTTGGGCAGCGCGACCCCGGAGGGGCCGAGCGTGTCGCTCGCCGCCCCGGTCTGCCAGGTGGCGAGCGTGATCGCCCAGAGGGCGGCTGCGACGACGAGGATGAGGAGGACTCCGCGGGACTTCGTCATCGTCGACCTCCCGCGGCCGTGGCGGCATCCGCCGAGGTGCCCACCCAGTGGGCGCGTCCGGCCGCGGCTGCCGCGGTGAGGACTGCGGCCGCCTTGTTCTCCGACTCCTCGTATTCGGTCTCGGGCACGGAGTCGGCGACGATGCCGCCGCCGGCGAAGACGCTCATCACTCCGTCGCGGAGGACCCCGGTGCGGATGGCGATCGCGAGGTCGAGGTCGCCGGTGAAGGAGAGGTACCCGACGACTCCCCCGTAGAGTCCGCGCCCGACGACCTCGAGTTCGTCGATGATCTGCAGGGCGCGCGGCTTCGGGGCCCCGGACAGCGTGCCGGCGGGGAAGGTCGCCGTGAGTACGTCGACGGCCCCGTGCCCGTCCTCGAGTTCGCCGCGCACGGTCGAGGAGATGTGCATGATGTGGCTGAACCGTTCGATGTCCATGAACGCGCTCACGTCGATCGTGCCGGCCCGACAGACCTTCGCGAGGTCGTTGCGGGCGAGGTCGACGAGCATGAGGTGCTCGGCGCGCTCCTTCTCATCGGCGAGGAGTTCGCGGGCGAGACGGTCGTCCTCCTCCGGGTTCGCCCCGCGGGGCCGGGAACCGGCGATGGGGTGGGTGACGACAGTGCCCTGGCGCACCGTGACGAGCGCCTCGGGCGAGGAGCCGATGATGCTCACCGGCTGTCCGTCTGAGTCGTGGAGGTCGAGGAGGTACATGAACGGCGAAGGGTTCGCCCGCCGCAGCATCCGGTAGACCATGAGCGCCTCGGCGTCGCAGTCCGTGTCGAAGCGCTGCCCGAGGACGACCTGGAAGATCTCACCGTCGACGATGTCCTGCTTGGCCCTGCGCACACCGTCGAGGTACGTCTCACGCGGGGTGCGGGTGCGCACCTGCGGGGTCACCGCTTCCGGCACACGCACCTCGGCGGGGGCGGGGGCGGTGATGCGGGCGAGCATCGCCTCGATCCGAGCGACCCCGGAGGCGTAGGCGTCGTCGATCCCGGTCTCCGCCCCGTCGACGTTGACGACGTTGGCGACGAGGGTGAGCGTGCCCGAGTAGTGGTCGTAGACGGCGATGTCCCCGGGGATCATCAGCTGCACGGTCGGCAGCCGATGCTCATCGGGCTGGGGTGGGCCGAGCTTCTCGACCTCCCGGATGATGTCCCACCCGAAGTAGCCGACGAGGCTCGAGACCATCGGCGGCAGGTCGCTCGACTCGATCCGGAGCAGCTCGAGGGTGGCCGCGACCGCATCGAGGACGCTGCCGGTGCGGGGCACTCCGACGGGAGGGGTGCCCTCCCAGCGGAAGCCCTCGGACGTCGAGACCAGGGTGGCCACGGGCGCGGAGCCGATGAACGAGTAACGCGCCCACGCACCGGCTTCGGCGGATTCGAAGAGGAACGACCCGGGGGTGCCGTCGGTGAGCTTCCGGTAGAGGCTGAGCGGGGTCTCGGCGTCGGCGAGCACCTCCGCGTGGACGGGCACGAGTCGCGCCGTCGCCCCGGCGGCCCTGAAGCCGGCGAGGTCGGGGCGGATGTCGAGGCCGGACTCAGTCGTCGGGATCGTCACTGATCGTCCTTCCTGTGAAGCAGGTGTCGGTGAGGGTGTGGCATGCGGGTCCGGTCTGGTCGACGACCATGAGCAGCGCGTCGGCGTCGCAGTCGAGGGCGAGCGAGACGAGCGCCTGGGTGTTCCCGGAGGTCTCCCCTTTGACCCAGTGCTCCTGCCGTGAGCGCGACCAGTAGACGGCCCGCCGCTCGGCCAGGGTGCGTTCGATGGCTGTGCGGTCCATCCACGCGAGCATGAGGACGTCCCGTGTCGTCGCCTCCTGAACGACGACGGGGGCGAGCCCGTCGGGTCCGAGCGTGATGACCTCCCGCCAGTTCTCCGGGGTCGCGTCGATCTGCCTCTCGCTCATCGGACCTCGAACCCCTCTGCCGCGAGCGCGGCCTTGACCTCGTCGATGTGGAGCGTGCCGTAGTGGAAGACGCTGGCGGCGAGCACGGCGTCGGCTCCGGCCCGCACCGCGGGGGCGAAGTGTTCGACCCTCCCCGCCCCGCCCGAGGCGATGAGCGGCACGCTCACCGCCGCCCGGGCGGCGGAGATGAGTTCGAGGTCGAAGCCCTCACGGGTGCCGTCGGCGTCGATCGAGTTGAGCAGCACCTCGCCGACCCCGCGCTCGGCCGCCTCGCGGATCCACTCGATCGCATCGCGGCCCGTGCCCTCCCGGCCGCCGCGGATGGTCACTTCGAAGCCCGACGGGGTCTCACCGCCCCGGGTCCGCCGGGCATCGAGGGAGAGGACGAGCACCTGGTTGCCGAAGTGACGGGAGATGTCGCTGATGAGCTGCGGGTCCGCGACCGCCGAGGTGTTGACGGAGACCTTGTCCGCGCCGTCGCGCAGGAGCCGGTCGACGTCGGAGACGCTGCGCACGCCGCCGCCGACGGTGAGCGGGATGAAGACCTCCTCGGCGCACGCGGCGACGATGTCGTGGACGGTCTCACGGTCGCCGCTGCTCGCGGTGACGTCGAGGAACGTGAGTTCGTCGGCACCCGCCTCACCGTAGGCGCGGGCGAGTTCGACGGGGTCCCCGGCGTCGCGGAGCTCGGCGAAGCGCACGCCCTTGACGACGCGTCCGGCGTCGACGTCGAGGCACGGGATGACTCTCACGGCAACCATGGTCTTCTCCTAGATCCCCAGTGTCCGGTAGCGCTCCAACCGCCGTGCCCGTCTCCGGGCTGCGGGTTCGCGCATGAGTTCGATGAGTTCGTACTCGAGGGTGTCGCCGACCCGCGCGACGAAGTCGAGGGGTTCGTCGCCGGCATCGGGATGCTCGGCGATGATCCGATCGACGACGCCGGTCTCGAGGAGCTTGGGGGCGTGGACGCCCTGACTCTGCGCCATCTGCGGGGCGAACTCGGTCGTGCGGTGGACGATCGCCGAGGCGCCCTCGGGTGGGAGCGGGGACAGCCAGCCGTTCTCGGCGCTGAGCACTCTGTCGGCGGGGATGAGCGCGAGCGCGCCCCCGCCCGAGCCCTCGCCGAGGATGAGGGAGACCGTCGGCGCGTCGAGGTTGGCGAGGTCGGCGAGCGAACGGGCGATCTCTCCGGCGATGCCGCCCTCCTCGGCGGACTGGGAGAGCGCGGCACCGGGGGTGTCGATGACGGTGACGAGCGGGAGGTCGAGTTCGGCGGCGAGCTTCATTCCGCGCCTGGCCTCGCGCAGCGCCGCCGGGCCGAGCGGGGCCCGGGAGTCCTGGCGGAAGCGGTCCTGGCCGAGGACGATGCACGGGGCGGACCCGAACTTCGCGAGCGCGAGCAGGAGGCCGGGATCCTTCTCTCCCTGACCGGTGCCGTTGAGCGGCAGCACTGTGTTCGCCGCGGTTCGCAGCAGGTCGCGGACCCCGGGACGATCGCCTCGGCGCGAGCGGGTGATCGCCTGCCACGCGTCGGCGTCCGGGTCGACGGTCTCCGGGCGGGTGTCGGGGTCGGGGACGCGGGCCGGGACCTCTTTGGCGCCCATGAGGACGTCGAGGACGCGGGAGACCGTGGCGTGGATCCGTTCGGGTCCGATGACGGCATCGATGATCCCGTGCTTGTGGAGGTTCTCCCCGGTCTGGACGTTCTCGGGGAACGGTTCGCCGTAGAGGGCCTCGAACACGCGCGGTCCGAGGAACCCGATGAGGGAACCGGGTTCGGCGACGGTGACATGGCCCATCGACCCCCACGAGGCGAAGACTCCCCCGGTCGTCGGGTGCCGGAGGTACACGAGGTAGGGCAGGCCGGCCCGGCGGTGGGCGACCACGGCGTTGGTGATCTTGACCATCGAGAGGAACGCGACGGTGCCCTCCTGCATGCGGGTGCCGCCCGAGGCGGGGCCCGCGAGCAGGGGCAGCCCTTCGAGGGTGGCGCGTTCGATGGCGTCGGTGAGCCGTTGGGCGGCGGCGACGCCGATCGACCCGGCGAGGAACCGGAACTCTCCGGCGACGACGGCGACCCGGCGCCCGTTGATCGTCCCCTCACCGGTGATGATCGCCTCGTCGACCCCGGACTTCTCGCGTGCTGCGGCGAGTTCGGCCTCATAGTCGGCCGAGACTCCCCCGGCGGGAGTGACCGGTGGCTCGTCCCAGGAGACGAAGGAACCCTCGTCGAGGACGATGCCGACGAGCTCGGTCGCGTTCAGGCGTGCCACGGTCTCACTCCTGCCGGTCGGTGCCGGGCTCCGCCGGTGCGTCGCCGGTCAGCCACGCGGCGATCGCCTCGGCATCCTCGTCGAGCAGCGGCGGGGCGTCGTGGCTCGTCTTCGTCGTCTCCACCTCGGTGCCGTCGACGGAGTCGAAGAACCGCAGCGGCGGGCCGGGCAGGTCGATGCCGCCGAGGACGGGGTGGTCGACGGAGACCTTGAGGCCCTGGCTGAACGCCTGCTCCCACTCGTAGACCTCGGGCAGGGTGCGCACGGTGCCGGCCGGGATGCCGGCGGAGCTGAGCCGCTCGAGGAGGTCGGCGGAGTCGAACTCTGAGAAACGGGACTCGATGAGGTCGATGACGGCCTGCCGGTTGGCCACCCGTGCGGCATTGTCGGCCATGCCCGGGGTGGCGGGATCGACGTCGAAGGCCGCGCAGAGCTTCTGCCAGAGGCTCTCGTTGCCCACTGAGATCTGCACGGCGCCGTCGCGCGAGGCGAAGAGTCCGTACGGCGAAAGCGAGGGGTGGTGGTTGCCGCCGGGCAGCGGTGTCTCGCCCGCCACCGTGGTCCGGGTGCCCTGGAAGGCGTGGACGCCGACCATGCCGGCGATGAGCGAGGTGCGCACGATCTTGCCCCTGCCGGTGCGTTCGCGCTCGAGCAGGGCTGCGAGCACACCGTAGGAGCCGTAGATCCCGGCGAGGAGGTCGGCGATCGGGACGCCGACGCGCTGCATGTCCTCGGGTCCCGAACCGGTCAGGGACATCAGTCCCGCCTCGCCCTGGGCGATCTGGTCGTATCCGGCGCGGGAGGCTTCGGGACCGTCGTGGCCGAACCCGGTGATGGAGAGGATGATCAGCCGCGGGTTGATCTCCAGGCACTGGGCCGGGGAGAAGCCGAGACGCTCGAGGACGCCGGTGCGGAAGTTCTCGATGAGGACGTCTGCGCGGGCGATGAGTGCGCGCAGGGTCTCCGCTCCGGTCTCGGACTTGAGATCGAGGGCGATCGACTCCTTGTTGCGGTTGCACGAGAGGAAGTAGGTGGCCTGCGGATCGTCGTCGGGACCGACGAAGGGCGGACCCCATGAGCGGGAGTCGTCGCCGCGACCGGGGTTCTCGACCTTGATCACGCGCGCGCCGAGGTCGCCGAGCATCATCCCGGCATGCGGGCCGGCCAGCGCCCGGGAGAGGTCGATGACGGTGCAGCCGCTCAGCGGCCCTGTCTCTGTCGCGGTCATGGCTGGTCCTCCTCGAAGTTCGTCCACTTGGTCACGAGCATACGCAGTCGGGCGACCTCCTCGTGTGCGCGGGGGCCGTCGGCATGCTGGATCGCCATCACCGCGCACGTCGAGCCGTCGGCGAGGTCGAGGATCGGCCACGGGTCGTCGCCGACGCGGGAGAAGGTCACCCCGACGATCTCCGACCACTTCACGTGCCGCGTGCGCACGATGTTGCGCACCGTCACCCCGGTGCGATCGGGTCGGGCCTGGATGTCGGCGACGCGCAGCAGCGCTCCGCCGAAGAGGATGCCGAGCAGGTTCATCCACACCATGTCGATGAGGTGCCAGGGCCGCCAGTCGACGACGAAGAGAGCGACCGAGAGGACGGCGAAGCCGACGAACAGGGCGATCGCCCCGACGATGCCGATGACCCTCACCTGGCGTGGTCGGAAGACGGCGAACTCAGATGCGGCAGGCGCCAATGCTCGTCACCAGAATCGCTCGCGCGCCGACCGCGTAGAGGCGGTCCATGACATTGTTGACGTCCTTCGCCTCGACCATGACCCGCACGGCCACCCAGCCGGTCTCCTGCAGCGGGGAGACCGTCGGCGATTCGAGGCCGGGGGTGAGCGCGATCGCCTCGGGGACGAGGCGCTCCTCGATGTTGTAGTCGACGAGGACGTACTGCCGGGCGACCATGACCGATTCGAGGCGGCGGCGGAGCACTTCGACCGAGGAGTCGGCTCCGTCACGCTGGACGAGGACGGCTTCGGAGTCGAGCAGCGGTTCGCCGAAGGTCTCGAGGCCGGCTGCCCGCAGGGTCGAGCCGGTCTCGACGACGTCGGCGACGGCATCGGCGACCCCGAGTTGGATCGAGACCTCGATGGCCCCGTCGAGCTGCACGGTCGTCGCCTCGATCCCGCGGGCCTTCAGGTCGGACTGGACGAGGTGCGGGAAGCTCGTGGCGATCCGCAGTCCGGCGAGTTCGTCGACGGAGGAGAAGCGTCCGGCCTCTCCGGCGTAGAAGAAGCGGGAGGAGCCGAAGCCGAGGCCGACGACCTCCTCGGCGGGGGCCTGGGACTCGAGGAGCAGGTCACGGCCGGTGATGCCGGCGTCGAGGATCCCGGAGCCGACGTAGACGGCGATGTCGCGGGGGCGGAGGTAGAAGAACTCGACCCCGTTGGTCTCGTCGCGGTGGACGAGGGTCTTCGACCCGCGGCGGGTCGAGTATCCGGCTTCGCTGAGCATGTCGGTGGCGGCTTCGGAGAGGATGCCCTTGTTGGGCACGGCTACACGCAGCATGGCGTCCTTTGCGGAGGTGGGACGGGAGGTCACAGGTGGGCGTTGACGTCGTCGAGGCTCACGTCCTTGGCGATCATGAGCACCTGGAGATGGTAGAGCAGCTGTGAGATCTCCCCGGCGAGTTCGTCCTTCGACTCGTACTCCGCGGCCATCCACACCTCGGCGGCCTCCTCGACGACCTTCTTGCCGATCGCATGGACTCCGGCGTCGAGTTCGGCGACGGTCTTCGACCCCGCGGGGCGGTCGAGGGACTTCTGGAGGAGTTCGGCGTAGAGAGAATCGAAGGTCTTCACCCGATCCAGGGTAGACCATAGCCGCCGTCCCGCCCTCGCGGGGTCTCAGGTCCCGGACGACTCCTCGGGGCCGCGGGTGACGTCGGTCGCGCCGAGGTGGGGCGCCGAGATCGTCTGCTTCGAGCGCTTCGCCCAGTCGATGAGTCCGAGGATGACCATGACGAGGAAGATGAGGTAGACGGCGCCGGAGAAGACGAGGCCGCCTGCCACGGCGAGCGGGATGCCGACGAGGTCGACGGCGAGCCAGACGAACCAGAACTCGACGACCGCCCGGCCCTGGGCGTACATCGCGACGAGGGAGCCGATGAAGATGTAGGCGTCGGGGTACGGGTTCCACGACCATCCGCCCACGGAGAGGATCCAGCCGAAGACCGCGGTGCCGATGACGAGGGCCGCGATGATCCCGACCCGCTCCTTCCACGTCGCCCAGCGGACGACGACCTCACCGGAGTTCTCCTGTGACTTCCGCCACTGCGTCCACCCCCAGATCGCCGCGACGATGATGACGACCTGGCGGGAGGCGTTGCCGCCGAGCCCGGCGGAGATCGAGGCGGAGAAGAGGAGGATCGAGCCGAGGATCTGCACCGGCCAGGAGAGGATGTTCCGGCGCAGGGCGAGGACGACCGTGGCGAGGGCGCAGATGTTGCCGAAGAGGTCGGAGTACGGCACCGGCTTGCCGAGCAGTTCGAACGCCGGAGTGTTGAGCCAGCTGAGGAATTCCATCGTCGTCTCGGTTCTCTCGTCGGTGCGGTCGCTAGTGGGCGTGGGCGGCGGCGAGCGTCCGCAGCTGTGCGATCGCGGCCGCGGCGTCCTCGGCGCCGTAGACCGCGGAGCCGGCGACGAGGACGTCGGCCCCGGCGTCGACGACGCGCTCGACGGTGGAGGCGGAGACACCGCCGTCGACCTGGAGGCGGATCTCGAGGTTCGCCTCCGAGATCGCCTCCCGGGTGCGGCGGATCTTCGGCAGGCACACGTCGAGGAACTTCTGCCCCCCGAAGCCGGGTTCGACGGTCATGATGAGGATCTGGTCGAACTCGCCGAGGAGGTCGACGTACGGTTCGATCGGGGTCGCCGGTTTGAGCGCGAGGCTCGCCCGCGCTCCGAGGCGGCGCAGCTCCCGGGCCAGGCGCACGGGGGCGGCGGCCGCCTCGGCGTGGAAGGTCACCGAGGCGCACCCGATCTCCGCATAGACGGGGGCATTCCGGTCGGCGTCGTCGATCATGAGGTGCGCGTCGAGCGGGATCGGGCTGACCTCGTGGATCCGCTCGACGACGGGAGGGCCGAACGTGAGGTTGGGCACGAAGTGGTTGTCCATGACGTCGATGTGCGCCATGTCGGCCGTCGCGATCCTCTCCAGCTCCCCGCGGAGGTCGGAGAAGTCGGCGGAGAGGATGCTCGGGTTGATCTCGATCACAGGGGTGCCTTTCGCAGCAGGGCCAGGAACATTCCGTCGGTGTCGTGGACGTGGGGCCAGAGTTGGGCGAAGCCTCCGGAGCCCCGGCCCACCGAGGCGAACGACTCCGCCTCTGCGCCGGTGACCTCGGCGAGGACGGCGGGGGCGTCGAGGACCTCGACCGCCTCACCGCGCGAACGCAGAACGTCGTCGACGACGAGGACGGTCTCGGCGTAGTGGGGCGAGCACGTCGAGTACGCGACGACGCCGCCCGGGGCGCACGCATCGAGCGCTGCGGTGAGGATCTCCCGCTGCAGCCCGGCCAGCGCGTTGACGTCCTCGGGGCGGCGCCGATAGCGGGCTTCGGGGCGACGGCGGAGCGCGCCGAGCCCCGTGCAGGGGACGTCGACGAGGACCTTCGCGTACGGTCCCGTCGCGTCCCTGGCGTCGGCGACGGCGACGGTGACGTTCTCCAGCGCCTGCGTGGAGGTCTCGACGAGGGAGACGCGGTGCGGGCTCGAGTCGAAGGCCGCGAGCACCTCACCCTCGGCTCGGGCGGTCGCGGCGAGCAGAGCGGCCTTGCCACCGGGTCCGGCGCAGAGGTCGGCCCACGGACCGTCCGGGGCGCTGACGTGGGCCAGGGCGAGGGCGACGAGCGCCGAGCCCTCGTCCTGGACGCGGGCGCGGCCCTCGGCGATCGCGGGCACGTCGCGGGGAACGGTGTCGTCGAGGTGGACGCCGACGGGTGAGAGCGGGGTCGGGACACCGGGCAGCTCGGCCCGGTCGAGGAGTCCGGGCAGGGCGGTGACGGCGACCTGGGCAGGGGCGTTGTCGGCGGTGAGCAGCGTGTCGATCTCCGCGGCGTCGCGGCCGTGGCCCTTGAGCGCCTGGGTGAGCGCGCGGACGACCCATTCGGGGTGGGAGTGCTCGACCGCCCGGCGCCCGGTCTCCGACAGGCCCGCGGAGACCCGCTCGAGCCACGTGCCACGGTCGGCTTCGGCGATCCGGCGGAGGACGGCGTTGACGAATCCGGCCGTGCGCGGGGCCGAGCGCTTGACGACCCCGACGGTCTCGGCGACCGCTGCGTGGTCGGGCACGCGCATCGCGAGCACCTGGTGGGCGCCCATCCGCATCGCGGCGAGCGGTTCGGGGTCGATCGCGGACACGGGTCGGCCGGCCGCCTTCTCGATGACGGCGTCGTAGAACTCCTGCCCGCGCAGGGTGCCGTACGTGAGTTCGGTCGCGAAGGCGGCGTCCTGTCCGCTCACGTGCGTGCGTGCGAGCTTCGCGGGCAGGAGCAGGTTCGCATACGCGTCCTCGGTCGCGACGTCGACGAGCACCTCCCATGCGAGGCGGCGGGGCAGGTTGGGCTTGACGGCCACTCAGGCCTCCTCGGGTTCGGTGTCGATGCGGACCTCGCCGTGCCCGCGCAGGTAGTCGGCGGCGGGCATGCGACCCTTGCCGAAGGGCTGGATCTCGCTCACGCCTGCCCAGCCGTCGCCGGCGCCGAGCACGGCCCCGGTCGTCCCCGCGCGGAGCAGTCCCGCCTCGGGCGGCGCGGTCTCGGCGGGGGCGGGGGTGAGGCCGAAGAGCTTCGTCCGGCGCCCGTCGATCTCGACCCACGGGCCGGGGGCGGGGCTGACCCCGCGGGAGCGGGCGATGACCTCGGCGACGGGACGGCTGAGGTCGAGGCGGGCGTCGGCGGCGGTGATCTTCTCGGCATGGCTCGGCTGCGCCCCGCCGGCGATGAGCTCGGCCTGCGGGGTGAAGGTCGCAGTCCCCGCCGCGAGGTCGTCGACGGCCGCGACGAGTTCGTGCGCGCCCGCCTCGGCGAAGGCGGCCAGCGCCGATGCGGCGTCGGGCTGGTCGAGCGGCAGGGTGCGGGTGCGCAGCACGTCACCGGTGTCCATGCCCGTGTCGATGCGGAAGACGCTCACCCCGCTCACGGCCTCCCCGGCGATGAGGGCGCGCTGGACGGGCGCGGCCCCGCGGTGGGAGGGAAGGAGGGAGAAGTGGAGGTTGAACCAGCCGAGGCGGGCTGTGGCCAGTGCCGCGGGCCCGGCGATCGCCCCGAAGGCGACGACGGCGACGGCATCGACGTCGAGGGAGCGCAGGCGTGCGATGACCTCCCCGCGGAGGCGGTCGGCCTCGATGACGTCGAGACCGAGCTCGAGCGCGCGGGCCTTGACCGGGGACGGGGTGAGGATGCGTTTGCGGCCGACGGGGGCGTCGGGTCGGGTGAGGACCGCGCGCACCGTGTGCTCGGAGTCGACGAGGGCCTCGAGGGCGGGGACGGCGACGTCAGGGGTGCCGGCGAAGACGATATCCACGGAAGTCGATTCTACGCCGTGCCCGGCACCTCACAAGGACCGGGGATCGTCGATGCGCACGCGCACCTGCGGCAGCTTCTTCGCCGAGCGTGCGGCGGTGATCTCGGCCAGCCGCGCACCGACGGCCGGGCCGGCAGCGATGGGGTAGGCGGCGACGACCCGCTGACCGTCCTCGTCATCGTCGCGGATGAGCTCCTCAAGGACGTCGACGTCTGCGAGCACGGCGTCGATGTCCGTGCCGGCCCCGGCGAGTTCGACGATGCGCCTATACGGCGGGAAGCCGAGCTCGCGTCGATCGTGCAGGGCCCTCGCCATCGTCACCGCGGGGTCGAACGTCGTCAGTGCCGTACGGATGACCTCATCGGTGTCGCCGAGGTAGACGACTCCCCCATCGGTGCGTGAGCGCACCAGCGACGCCGCCCGCATCCGCCGCCGCACCCCCTCATCGCTTGCGCGCATCCACGGTCCCGGCCACAGGGAGTCGAGCAGGATCCCGGCCGCATACCCGCCGATCGCATAGGGTTCGGCTCCGGTGGTGGCGACGACGACGCGGGGGGCGAAGTCGACGGCGATGGGGATGTCCTCTCCCCCGGATTCGACGATCTCGACACCCGGCAGCGCCCGGCGCAGCTCCTCGACGGTGCGTGTGCGGCCGCGCACGATCGAGCGGACCTCATGGGAGCGGCAGCGGCCGCACGTGAACGTCTCGGAGTGGTAGCCGCACGTCCGGCACGCGAAGGGGCCGACCTCGGACTGGGTGGACAGCGGGGACTCGCAGACGGGACAGCGCGCGGTCTCCTGGCAGCGGGCGCACGCGAAGACCGGGTAGTACCCGGCCCGCGGCACCTGGACGAGGACGGGTCCCGCGGTCTCGTCCCCGCGCGGCCGCAGCGCCTGGCGCATGATCTCCCAGGCGCGGCTGGGGATGCGCTGCCACGCATAGGGGTCGCGTTCCTCGTCGGGGACGAGGACGCGCGGTGAGCCCGCTCGGCGCGCGTTCGCCGCAGGGCTGACATCGCTCAGCCATCCGATCTCGACGAGGCGTTCGACCTCGGCGCTGCGATCGAACGCAACGAAGAGGAGACCGGTGTCCTCGAGGTTCGACCGGAGCAGGCACACCTCACGCGCGTGCGGGTAAGGAGCGTGCTGGTCGAGGTAGCTCTGGTCGGCGTCGTCGGTGCAGATGATGAGGCCGAGGTCGACCATCGGGGCGAAGGCGGCGGCCCGCGTGCCGATGAGCAGCCGGGTGCCCCCGAGCAGCCCGGTCAGCCATGCCGTCCACCGCTGCTCAGGCGACTGGTCGGCGTGGAGTTCGGTGAACTCGGTGAGCCTCCCGCGGTCGATCTCGGCGCGCAGGGCCGCAGACAGCACGGCGATCTCCCGATGGTCGGGGACGAGCCAGAGCACGGACCTGCCCTGCGCGAGCGCCGCCTGGGCCGCTTCGAGTCCCGCCGTGATCCAGCCGAGTCCCGGCAGCCTGCCGGGCGTGAGCGTGAGTGCGAGGCGCGCCCGGTCGGAGCCGGCGGACGCGGTGCCGTGGTCCTCGTCGCCGCTCTCGGCGACCCACGCGCCGAGGGCGGTGAGCACGCCGTCGGTGCCGGTGCCGGACTCCGGGTCGGTGTCGGCGGTCTCTGTGTCGGCGGTCTCCGTGCCGGCAGCGTCGGTCTCTGTGCGGGCGGCATCCTTACCGGCGGCGGCCTTGTCGGCGGCCTCCGCGCCGACAGGACCCTCCTCGTCGGCGTGCTCGAGTGCGCGCAGCACGGCCTTCTCCGCCCGAGCGTGCCGGGGTGGGATGGCGAGACGCAGCACGTCGGGCAGGGTGCCGGCGTACCGCGTGGCCACGGCTTCGCAGAGTTCGAGGAGGTCGGGCGTGAGCACCGTGATCGGACTCGTCACCCGTTCGATGACGGCGAGCGGTCCGACGTGGTCGCTCGTCGCCGTCCGGGCGAGGACGAATCCGTCGCGCAGCTTCCCGGCGAACTTCACCCGCACCCGCACCCCGGGGCGGACCGCCTCGGCGAGGGAGGCGGGCACCGCGTAGTCGAAGGTCCGTGCGAGATGCGGGACGGGATGGTCGATGAGGACCTGGGCGACGGGATCGGTCTCCGCGACGGGGACCTGGCCGAGCGCGGTGGTGGGGGTGGAGAAGAGGGGTTCGTCCACGAACTCAGTTCGCCGAGACGGCCCGGAGCAGGTCGTCCGCGCGGTCCGTGCGCTCCCACGTGAAGTCGGGCAGCTCGCGGCCGAAGTGACCGTAGGTCGAGGTCTGGGAGTAGATCGGGCGGAGGAGGTCGAGCTCCTGGATGATCATCGCGGGGCGCAGGTCGAAGACCTCGCGGATGGCCCGGGTGATCGCAGCGGGGTCGACCTTCTCGGTGCCGAAGGTCTCGACGTAGAGGCCCATCGGGTCGACCCGGCCGATCGCGTAGGAGACCTGGACCTCGGCGCGGTCGGCGAGTCCTGCGGCGACGATGTTCTTCGCCACCCAGCGCATCGCGTAGGCCGCGGAGCGGTCGACCTTCGAGGGATCCTTGCCGGAGAACGCGCCGCCGCCGTGGCGGGAGAAGCCGCCGTAGGTGTCGACGATGATCTTACGTCCCGTCAGTCCCGCATCACCCATCGGCCCGCCGGTGACGAAGGGCCCGGCGGGGTTGATGTGGACGTTCTCGCCGCTCCGGTCGAGTCCCGAGGCATCGGCGATGGGGTCGATGACGAGTGCGCGGATGTCGGCCTTGAGCTGTTCCTGGTCGATCCCGGCGGCATGCTGGGTGGAGACGACGATGTTCTCGAGCGAGACGGCGGTGTCGCCGTCGTAGCCGAGAGTGAGCTGGGTCTTCCCGTCTGGGCGGAGGTAGTCGAGCTCACCGGACTTGCGGACCTCGCTGAGCCTCTCGGCCATCCGTGAGGCGAGGTGGATGGGCAGCGGCATGAGGACGTCGGTGGCGTTGTCGGCGTAGCCGAACATCAGCCCCTGGTCGCCGGCGCCGAGGGAGGAGCCGTGGTCGGTCTCGAGCGCCTCGCGGAAGTCGAGCGGGTTGGTCACCCCCGAGTGGATGTCCGTCGACTGGCTGCCGATCGAGACCGAGACGCCGCACGAGTGTCCGTCGAAACCGGTGTCCGAGGAGTCGTAGCCGATGCCGGTGATGAGGCTGCGGACGATCCCGGCGACGTCGGCGTAGGCGTCGGTGTTGACCTCGCCGGCGACGTGGACGAGTCCCGTGGTCACCATCGTCTCGACGGCGACCTTCGCATCGGGATCCTTGCCCAGGAGGTCGTCGAGGACGGCGTCGCTGATCTGGTCGCAGATCTTGTCGGGGTGGCCTTCGGTGACGGATTCGGAGGAGAAGTAGCGCAGTTCGGATGTACTCACGGCGTCGATTCTACTGGGGTGAGGCGTTCAGCGATGACGGCTGTGACCTTTTGCGCAACATCGTCCTTCGTGCCCGCGAGCCTCGCTGCGTCGACGACCTCGTCCCCGTCGGCGGCGAGGACGACGACCTCGGTGACGTCGTGGCCGAAGGCCCGGTCGGCGGAGACGTCGTTGAAGACGAGGAGGTCGGCTCCCTTGCGGCGGAACTTCTCGACCGCGTACTCGTGTGCGGTGTGGGTGGCGTCCCCGGTCTCGGCGGCGAAGCCGACGATGAACTGGCCGGGTCGGCGGGAGGCGACGAGCCCGGCGAGGACGTCGGGGTTCTGGACGAGGTCGATGCGCATGCCCTCGTCGCCGGACTTCTTCAGCTTCGACTCCCCCACCTCGGCGGGACGGTAGTCGGCGACCGCGGCGGCCATGATGATGACGTCGACGGAGGTCTGCGCGGTCTCCATGGCGTCCTGGAGGTCGAGCGTCGACTCGATGGGGGTGATGGTGATGTCGGCGGGAAGGTCGCTGAGCAGTCCCGTGTCGACGTGGGCGGCGACGAGCTCGACCTTGGCGCCGGCGGCATGCGCGGCGCGGGCCAGGGCGATGCCCTGCTTGCCCGAGGAGCGGTTGCCGAGGAAGCGGACGGGGTCGAGGGCCTCCCGGGTGCCGCCGGCGCTGACGACGACCCGGCGTCCGGTCAGGGCTCCCCCCTGTGCAGAGGCGCTGGGCTCATCGGATCCGACCGCGGCGAGGGCGAAGGCGACGATGTCCTCCGGTTCGGGCAGACGCCCGGGTCCAGAGTCGGGGCCGGTGAGCCGACCGACGGCGGGCTCGAGGATGTGGACTCCGCGCGAGCGCAGCGTGGCGATGTTCGCGACGGTCGCCGGGTTGAGCCACATCTCCGTGTGCATGGCGGGCGCGACGACGACGGGGGCGGTCGTCGTGAGCACGGTCGCGGTGAGGAGGTCGTCGGCCATTCCGGCGGCGATCTTCGCAATCGTGTTCGCCGTCGCCGGGGCGATGATGACGAGGTCGGCGTCCTGGCCGATGCGGACGTGGTTGACCTGATCGACGAAGTCGAAGACATCGGTGGTCACCGGCCGGCCCGAGAGCGCCTCGAAGGTCGGGGCGCCGACGAACTCCAGGGCGCTGGGGGTGGGCACGACCGTGACGGTGTGCCCGATCTCTCGGAGGCGCCGGATGACATGGGCGGCCTTGTACGCGGCGATCCCGCCGGCGACTCCGAGGACGACTCTCACTGGTCGCTGAAGTCGATCGCGCCGTCGGTGCTCACGCTCGTCTCCGCGGTCTCCTCGACCGTGACGGGGGCGAAGTCGGATTCGGAGATCTCACGGGAGACGATCTTGCCCTCGTTGATCTCGCGCAGCGAGATCGACAGCGGCTTCTCGTTCGGGCCGGGGGTGACCAGGGGGCCGACGTTCTCGAGCAGACCCTCCTGCAGCTGGGCGTAGTAGGAGTTGATCTGACGCGCTCGCTGGGCCGCGATGGAGACGAGTTCGTACTTCGAGCCGGTGACGGAGAGGAGTTCGTCGATCGGCGGATTGGTGATGCCTTCAGGCTGAGCAGGCAAGGGGTGTCCCATCTAATCGAGTGTGGATATACCCATCAATTGTATGAGTTCTTCGGCCGCAGTGCGAACGCTGTCGTTGACGATGGTGACGTCGAACTCGGATTCGGCGGCGAGTTCGGCCCGCGCCGTGGTCAGGCGCCGCTCCTGCTCCTCGGCGGACTCGGTCCCGCGACCGGTGAGGCGGCACACGAGCTCCTCCCATGTCGGCGGGGCGAGGAAGACGAAGAGGGCGTCGGGCATCTTCGCCTTGACCTGCCTGGCGCCCTGCAGGTCGATCTCGAGGAGCGAGGGCACTCCTGCCTCGAGCCTGCTCCGCACCGGGGCGGCGGGAGTGCCGTAGCGGTGCCGACCGTGGACGACGGCGTATTCGAGCATCTCGTCGCGGGCGATGAGTCCGTCGAACTCGTCGTCGGAGACGAAGTGATAGTGGACACCGTCGATCTCGCCGGGGCGGCGGGGCCGTGTGGTCGCGGAGACCGAGAACCAGATCTCGGGGTGGTGCTGTCTGATGTAGCTGCTGATGGTGCCTTTTCCGACCGCTGTGGGCCCCGCGAGCACGGTGAGTCGAGTGTTCACAGATCTGAGGTTGTCACACTCAGGAGTATTTCTCCAACAGGGCGTTCTTCTGGTGCACTCCGAGTCCCTTGATGCGGCGCGAGGAGGCGATGCCGACCTCCTCCATGGCCGCTTCGGCGCGCCTGTCGCCGACGCCGGGCAGGGAGCGCAGCAGGTCGAGCACGCGCATCTTCGCGAGCGCTTCGTCCTTCCCCGCCTTCTGGAGCACTGCCGCGAGATCCGTCTCTCCGCTCTTGAGCGCCGCCTTCACCTCGGCACGCACCTGTCGAGCCTTGAATGCCTTGTCAAGGGCGGCCGAACGCTGTTGCGGGGTCAATGGTTCGAGTGCCACATTATCTCCTCTGTCACCATGAACGGGCAGGTAGGGAAGTTGCTTCAGTCTAAAACACAAACCCGCATGACCGACACAGCGAGGAGAAGAAAAACCTCAGTCGTCGAGGGTCAGGGACGCGTTGAGCGCCTTCGCCGCCTCGCGCAGACCTGTCGGTCCGGCTGCGAGCACGGCCCGGGAGGCGGCGACGACGATCTGGCGACGGCGCAGCGCCTCCCGCCCGAAGACGGCGATGAGCTCGCCTCGGCCCGCACCCTGGGCGCCGACGCCGGGAGCGAGAATGGGACCTCCGCAGTCGCTCGGGTCGAAGCCGAGTTCGGACGCTGCCCGTCCGATCGTCGCACCGACGACGAGGCCGTAGGGACCCAGCCCCTCCCCCTGCGTCAGCTGCGCATTGGCCTGGGCGACGGCGGCGGCGACGCTGCCGGCCACGGAGTCGCCGAAGCCCTCGACCGGGTGACCCGTCCGGGCGTGCTGGACGCTCGCGCCTTCGGGATTCGAGGTGAGGGCGAGGACGAACAGGCCCCGGTCGTCGGCTGCCGCGAGGTCGAAGGCGGCGCCGAGCGCGCCGACGCCGAGGTACGGGGAGACCGTGACGGCGTCGGCGGACAGCGGCGAGTCGGGTGCGAGATGGGCCTGGGCGTAGCCGGCCATCGTCGAGCCGATGTCCCCGCGTTTGACGTCGAGGATGGTGATGAGCCCCCGCTCACGGCACGCGGCCAGCGTCTCCTCGAGGGCTGCGACCCCCGCGGAGCCGAAGCGCTCGAAGAACGCCGACTGCGGTTTGACCGCGGCCACGGTGCCGGCGAGCTCGGTGACGGTGCGCAGGGCGAACTCCCTCACCCCGGCTGCGGTCAGGGGCAGCCCCCACGCCTCGAGGAGGTGGTCGTGGGGGTCGATGCCCACGCACACGGGTCCGTGCGCGGCCATCGCCTCCGAGAGCCTCGTGCCGAACATCATGCGCTCCAGTCCTGGAGGCTGCGCACGCCGAAGGTCTTCTCCCGCACCGCGTGGAGCGAGGTGACGGCGGCTGCGAACTCCGCGATCGTCGTGATCAGCGGCACCGAGTTCGCGGTCGCGGCGGCGCGGATCTCGTAGCCGTCGGCGCGTTCCTGCCGGCCGGCAGGGACGTTGATGACCATGTCGATCGTGCCCGCTGCGAGGTAGTCGAGCACCGTGCGGTCCTCGGCGTCGGCCTCGAAGTGCTTGTGCACCTGGGAGGTCGCGATCCCGTAGCGGGAGAGGACCGCGGCGGTGCCGGTGGTGGCGACGACGTCGAAGCCCATGTCGACGAGCTCCTTGACCGGCAGCACCATGGCCCGCTTGTCGCGGTCGGCGACGGAGACGAAGACGGTGCCCGAGGTGGGGAGCTTGATCGAGGCCCCGAGCTGTCCCTTCGCGAACGCCGTCGGGAAGTCGTGGTCGATGCCCATGACCTCACCGGTCGAGCGCATCTCGGGTCCGAGCACGGAGTCGACGACCTTGCCCTCGACGGTGCGGAACCGACGGAACGGCAGCACGGCCTCCTTGACGGCGATCGGGTGGTCGAGCGGCAGCGTCGAGCCGTCACCGGTCTCCGGCAGCAGGGTCCCGCGCAGATCGGCGATCGTCCGCCCCACGGCGATGAGCGCGGCGGCCTTCGCCAGCTGCGTCGACGTCGCCTTCGAGACGAACGGGACGGTGCGCGAGGCGCGCGGGTTGGCTTCGATGACGTAGAGGACGTCGGCGGTGATGGCGAACTGGATGTTGAGCAGTCCGCGCACGCTCACGCCTTCGGCGATCGCCCGGGTGGCGGTGCGCACCCGTTCGAGGACGTCCTCGCCGAGGGTGAGCGAGGGCAGCACGCACGCGGAGTCGCCCGAGTGGATGCCGGCCTCCTCGATGTGCTCCATGATGCCGCCGATGAAGATGTCCTCACCGTCGTAGAGGGCGTCGACGTCGATCTCGATCGCGTCCTCGAGGAAGCGGTCGACGAGGACGGGCCGGTCGACGGAGACCTCGGTGGCGGTGGCCATGTAGTCGAGCAGCTGGGTGCGGTCGTAGACGATCTGCATGCCGCGCCCGCCGAGGACGTACGAGGGGCGCACGAGCACGGGATAGCCGATCTCCTCGGCGATGACGGCCGCCTCGTGGGCGGTCACCGCGGTGCCGTGCTTGGGGGCGGTGAGACCCGCCCGGGCGAGGACGGCACCGAACTCGCCGCGATCCTCGGCGAGGTCGATCGCCTCGGGCTGCGTGCCGAGCACGGGGACGCCTGCTGCCTTGAGCCGGTCGGCCAGTCCCAGCGGGGTCTGCCCGCCGAGGGTGCAGACGACGCCGAGGACGGGACCGGCGGCGAGTTCGGCGTGGTAGACCTCCATGACGTCCTCGAACGTCAGCGGTTCGAAGTAGAGGCGGTCGGCGGTGTCGTAGTCGGTCGAGACGGTCTCGGGGTTGCAGTTGACCATGACGGTCTCAAAGCCGGCCTCGCCGATGGCCATCGTCGCGTGGACGCACGAGTAGTCGAACTCGATGCCCTGGCCGATCCGGTTCGGGCCCGAACCGAGGATGAGCACGGCGGGGCGCTCACGCGGCTCGACCTCAGTCTCCTCGTCGTAGCTCGAGTAGTGGTAGGGCGTGTGGGCCTCGAACTCGCCGGCGCACGTATCGACGGTCTTGAACACGGGCCGGATCCGCAGGGCGTGGCGGACCCCGGTGACGACGTCGGTGCTCAGGCTGCGCAGGTGGGCGATCTGCTCGTCGGAGAAGCCGTGGTTCTTCGCGATCCGCAGCACCTCGGCGTCGAGCTCGTCGGCGCCGGCGATGAACTCGGCGACCTCGTTGATGAGTTCGATCTGGTCGAGGAACCACGGGTCGATGCCGCTCGCCTCGTGGACCTCGGCGTTCGTCAGGCCGGCCGCGAGTCCGCGCTGGACGGCGTGGATGCGGTCTGCGGTGGGGTGGCCGATCGCCTCGAGCAGGGCCTCGCGCACCTCGTCGTCGGAGATGTCCGGCAGGTCCGCCCAGGAGAACGACGAGCCCTTCTGCTCCATCGAGCGCATCGCCTTCTGCAGTGCGGTCGTGAAGTTCCGGCCCAGCGCCATGACCTCGCCGACGGACTTCATGGTCGTCGTCAGGGTCGGGTCGGCGGCGGGGAACTTCTCGAACGTGAAGCGCGGGATCTTGACGACGACGTAGTCGAGGGTGGGTTCGAAGCTCGCCGGGGTGACCTGCGTGATGTCGTTGGGGATCTCGTCGAGGGAGTAGCCGACGGCGAGTTTGGCGGCCATCTTCGCGATCGGGAAACCGGTCGCCTTCGACGCCAGCGCCGAGGACCGGGAGACGCGCGGGTTCATCTCGATGACGACGATGCGCCCGGTGACGGGATCGACGGCGAACTGGATGTTGCAGCCGCCGGTGTCGACGCCGACTGCGCGGATGACGTCGATGCCGATGTCGCGCATCCGCTGGTATTCGCGGTCGGTCAGGGTCAGCGACGGGGCCACGGTGATCGAATCGCCGGTGTGGACGCCGACGGGGTCGACGTTCTCGATCGAGCACACGACGACGACGTTGTCCTTGTGGTCGCGCATGAGCTCGAGCTCGTACTCCTTCCACCCGAGGATCGACTCCTCGAGGAGGACCTCGGTGGTGATGGAGTCGGAGAGGCCGGCACCGGCGATGCGGCGCAGATCGGTCTCGTCATACGCCATGCCCGATCCGAGTCCGCCCATCGTGAAGGAGGGGCGGACGACGAGGGGGTAGCCGAGCTCCTCGGCGCCGGCGATCGCCTCGTCGAGGGTGTGGCAGATGACGGAGCGGGCCACCTCGGCGCCGCAGTCCTCGACGATCTGCTTGAACTTCTGCCGGTCCTCGCCGCGCTGGATCGCGTCGACGTCGGCGCCGATGAGCTCGACGCCGTACTTCTCCAGCGTGCCCGCCTCGTGGAGGGCGATCGCGGCGTTGAGCGCGGTCTGCCCGCCGAGGGTCGGCAGGATCGCGTCGGGGCGCTCCTTGGCGATGATCGACTCGATGATGTCGGGGTCGATGGGCTCGACGTAGGTGGCGTCGGCGACGTCGGGGTCGGTCATGATCGTCGCGGGGTTGGAGTTGATGAGGATGACGCGCAGGCCCTCTGACCTGAGCACACGGCACGCCTGGGTGCCGGAGTAGTCGAACTCGCAGGCCTGCCCGATGACGATGGGACCGGAGCCGATGACGAGGACGGAGTCGAGATCGTTGCGAAGTGGCATGGGCGGCTCCTTAGGCGCGGGAGGACATGAGGTCGACGAACCGGTCGAACAGGTAGTCCGAGTCGTGGGGTCCCGCGGCGGCCTCGGGATGGAATTGGACGGAGAAGGCGGGGATGTCGAGGCACTGGAGTCCCTCGACGACATCGTCGTTGAGGCACACGTGCGAGACGACGACACGGCCGAAGTCGGGATCGGCAGGCGCAGTGGTCTCCCCCTCGAGGGGGGCGTCGACGGCGAAGCCGTGGTTCTGCGCGGTGATCTCGACCTTGTCCGTCGTCCGGTCGATGACGGGGACGTTGATGCCGCGGTGGCCGAAGGGCAGCTTGAACGTGCCGAAGCCGAGTGCCCGGCCGAGCAGCTGGTTGCCGAAGCAGATGCCGAAGAAGGGGATCCGAGCCCCCAGCACCTCGCGCAGCAGCGCGACCTGCTCGTCGGCGGTCGCGGGGTCGCCGGGTCCGTTGGAGAAGAAGACGCCGTCGACGCCGAGGGCGCGGATCTCCTCGAACGTCACCGAGGCGGGCACGACGTGGACGTCGATGCCGCGCTCTGCCAGGCGCTGCGGGGTCATCGCCTTGATGCCGAGGTCGACGGCGGCGACGGAGAACTTCGCCTCCCCCACGGCGGGCACGAGTTCGGGCTCGCTCACGCTCACCTCGTCGGCGAGCTGGGAACCGGCCATCGGCGGAGTCGCGAGCACGGTCTCGAGCATCGTCCCTGGGTCCGCCTCGGCGGCGGGACCGGAGAAGATGCCCATGCGCATCGCGCCCTTGTCGCGCAGATGCCGGGTGAGCGCACGGGTGTCGACGTCCTTGATCCCCACGACCCCCGCCTCGGCGAGGTGGGTCTCGAGGTCGCCCTCGGAGCGCCAGTTCGACGAGATCCGGGAGGCGTCGCGGACGACGTAGCCGGACACCCAGATCTGCCGGGACTCGTCATCGGCTGCGTTGATGCCGGTGTTGCCGATGTGCGGAGCCGTCTGGATGACGATCTGCCGGTGGTAGGAGGGGTCGGTCAGGGTCTCCTGGTAGCCGGACATCGCGGTGACGAAGACGGCTTCGCCGACGGTCTCCCCGACGGCTCCGTAGGCGGACCCGGTGAACGTGCGGCCGTCTTCGAGCACGAGGACGGCGGGAGTGGTGGACAGTCTCATGGTGCCTCTACGATCATCTCTCTGATGCGGTTGACGGTGGGCGCGGTGTCGGCGGAGTAGCGGGCGCGGAAGCCGGTGTCGACGAGCGTCTCGCCGAGCCTCCACGTGATGCGCACAATGCCGCCGCGTTCGACGAATTTGCCGATCATCCCCGAGGTGGTGTCGACGGAGACGATGTCGGCGCGCGGGATGAGGAAGTCCTCACGACCGGCGAGGTCGAGGATCACTCCCCCGTCGGTGACGACGAGCTCACCGCTGGTGCGGATGCCGAGCCCGTGGATGGCGACCCGCTCGAGCGGGTGTCCCGCGTGCGTGGTCGAGACGTACGAGCCCTCGACGGGATCGGCGATCGGGGTGATGCCGAGGTGGGGTTTGGCAGGCGCGGTGAGCGCCTCCTGGCTGCGCTTGCGCCGCGTCCACCCCCATGTGAGGGCAAGGAGGATGAGGAGGAAGATGCCTGCGATGATGAGGACGCTCACGCTTCGGTCCATGATGCTCCTCCCGGGTGGGGTGTGCTCAGCGCACCGTCGGCGAGCACGCGGTGGCCGTAGAAGAAGGTGTCGGTGACCTTCGTGTTCACCTCGACCCCGGCGAAGGGGTTGTTCCGGCCCTTCGTCGCGTGCTCGGCCGGGGTGATCGTGTGCGGTGCGGCGGGGTCGATGAGGACGATGTTCGCGCTCGCCCCGGTCTCGAGGCTGCCGTGGCCGGTGGCGCCGGTGATCCTCGCCGGTGCCTGCGACATCACACGGGCGACGTCGCCGAAGTCGAAGTCGTAGTCCTTCATCGCTTCGACGACGACGGCCAGCGCCGTCTCCATCCCGACCATGCCCATGGCCGCCGCGGACCATTCGCTGCATTTGTGCTCGGCGGTGTGCGGGGCGTGGTCGGTGCCGACGACGTCGATCGTCCCATCGGCCAGGGCCTCGCGCAGGGCCTGGACGTCGCGGTCGGTGCGCAGCGGCGGGTTGACCTTGTAGACGGGGTCGAAGGTGCGCACGAGTTCGTCGGTGAGCATGAGGTGGTGAGGGGTGACCTCGGCGGTGACCCGGACCCCGCGCGACTTCGCCCAGCGGATGATGTCGACGCTGCCGGCCGTGGACACGTGGCAGACGTGGAGGCGGGAGCCGACATGTTCGGTGAGGAGGACGTCGCGGGCGATGATCGACTCCTCGGCGACCGCGGGCCAGCCGGGCAGTCCGAGTTCGGCGGAGACGACGCCCTCGTTCATCTGCGCACCCTCGGTGAGCCGGGGCTCCTGGGCGTGCTGGGCGATGACGCCGTCGAAGGTCTTGACGTATTCGAGGGCGCGGCGCATGAGGAGGGGGTCGGAGACGCAGATGCCGTCGTCGGAGAACATCCGCACCCTGGCCTCGGAGCGGGCCATGGCGCCGAGCTCGGCGAGCTGGCGGCCCTCCAGCCCGATCGTCACGGCGCCGACGGGCACGACCTCGGTGTACCCGGCGGTCCGGCCCAGCCGGTGGACCTGCTCGACGACGCCGGCGGTGTCGGCGACCGGCGCGGTGTTCGCCATCGCGTGCACGCACGTGAACCCGCCCGCTGCGGCCGACCGGGAGCCGGTGAGCACGGTCTCCGCGTCCTCCTTGCCGGGCTCGCGCAGGTGCGTGTGCATGTCGACGAGCCCGGGCAGGGCGATGAGCCCGGTGGCGTCGATCACCTCGTGGTCGTCTCCGAGCAGTTCGGGGTCGACGATCGTGCCCTCGGAGATCGCGATGTCGGCGATTCCGCGGCCGAGGACGTCGGCACCTCGGATGAGATAGTCAGTCAATGGTCTCCTCCTGACCGGTCAGCAGGCGGTGGAGGACCGCCATGCGCACGCTCACCCCGTTCTCGACCTGGTCGAGGATGAGGGCACGGGGCGAGTCCGCGGCGGCCGCCGAGATCTCGAACCCGCGGTTCATCGGGCCGGGGTGCATGATGAAGGTGTCGCCGAGGCGCTGCAGTCGCGCTTCGCTCAGGCCCCACAGCCGCGCGTACTCGCGGGCGTTGGGGAAGAACGACTCGTGCATCCGCTCGTGCTGGACGCGGAGCATCATCACCGCGTCGAAGTCGACCGCGCCGATGGCGGAGTCGAGGTCGTAGTGGATCGTCACCGGCCACGTCTCCGCACCCCACGGGAGCAGGGTCGGCGGGGCGACGAGGTGGACGTCGGCGCCGAGGCGGTCGAGGAGGTGGACGTTCGACCGTGCCACCCGGGAGTGGAGGATGTCGCCGACGATGGCGACGCTCGCACCGTCGAGGCCCTTCCCGCGGGGGCCGTCGGCGACCGCGCCCGAGGCGGGGACTCCGGCGAGGGCCCGACGGAGGGTGAAGGCGTCGAGGAGGGCCTGGGTGGGGTGTTCGTGGGTGCCGTCCCCGGCGTTGACGACGGGGACGTCGATCCAGCCGGTGTCGGCGAGACGCTGCGCGGTTCCGGCAGCCGAGTGGCGGACGACGATCGCATCCGCACCCATCGCGGAGATCGTCTGCACGGTGTCCTGGAGGCTCTCGCCCTTCGACACCGATGAGCCCTTCGCGGAGAAGTTGAGCACATCGGCTGACAGACGCTTCGCGGCGGCTTCGAAGGAGAGCCGCGTGCGGGTGGAGTCCTCGAAGAAGAGGTTGACGACGGTGCGCCCCCGCAGCACGGGCAGCTTCTTCACCTCGCGGGCGCTGAGCTGGGTCATCTCCTCGGCGATGTCGAGGAGACCGATCGCGTCGGCGCGGGAGAGTGAGGAGGTGTCGAGGAGGTGCTTCATCCGCGGCCTCCCGAGATCGTCACTGCGTCCTCGCCGTCGACCTCGGTCAGCGAGACATTCACCCTCTCGCTCGAGGAGGTCGGGAGGTTCTTGCCGACGTGGTCGGCGCGGATCGGCAGGTCGCGGTGGCCCCGGTCGACGAGGACGGCGAGCCGGACCCGTGCAGGCCGGCCGAGGTCGGAGAGTGCGTCGAGGGCGGCCCGGATCGTCCGCCCGGAGAAGAGCACATCGTCGACGAGGACGACGGTGCGTCCGTCGATGCCCGCATCGGGGATGCGGGTCGGCTCCGGGGCGCGGTAGGCGCCCGAACGGAGGTCGTCGCGGTACATCGTGATGTCGAGGCTGCCGACGAGCCGATCGGCGGACTCCGGTCTGCCCGAAATGTCGGCGATGAGTCCGCCGAGGCGGTTCGCCAGGGGCACTCCCCGTCGGGGGATGCCGAGGAGGACGAGGTCGTCCGTGCCCTTGTTCGATTCGATGATCTCGTGGGCGATGCGGGTCGTCGCCCTGCGCACATCGGCGCCGTCGAGCACTGTTCGCTCTGTCATGTCTGCCCTTCTCCGCCTCTCGGGACGGTGGTTAAAGGAGCGTGTCCAGCCCAAGTCTAACCGCTGACTCGGGTGGGGTGATCCGCTGGGTCCGGAGTCCGGACCCAGGGACCTAGGTGAGCGTCGGTTTGACGTCGAGGATGCGCGAGAGCAGCCCCGAGACGAAGCCGGGCGAGTCGTCCGTGGAGAACTGACGGGCCAGGGAGACGGCCTCGTCGATCGCCGCGGCGTCGGGGATGTCGTCGTTGAAGAGGATCTCCCACGTGCCGATCTCGAGCAGGGCCCGGTCGACGGCTGGCATGCGATCGATCGTCCACCCCTGCGCATAGGTGGAGATGATCTCGTCGATCTCCTCCCGGCGCGCTTTGACGCCGTCGACGATCTCGACGGCGTAGGGCTTCATCGGATAGGCGGGGTCGTTCGAGCGCATGGCCACGACCTCGTCGATGTCGAGTCCCCGCTGCCCGGCTTCGAACAGGAGTTCGAGGGCCCGGCGGCGGGCCCGGCTGCGTGCCGACACTTACTTGACGCGGCCGAGGTAGTCACCCGTGCGGGTGTCGACCTTGATCTTCGTGCCCTCTTCGAGGAAGAGGGGGACCTGGATCTCGTATCCGGTCTCGAGGGTGGCCGGCTTCGAGCCGCCGGTCGAGCGGTCGCCCTGGAGGCCGGGCTCGGTGTGGGAGATCGTCAGCTCGACGGAGGCGGGCAGTTCGACCGACAGCGGCGTCCCGTCGTGGAAGGAGACCTGCAGCTCCTGGTTCTCGAGCATGTAGTTCGCGGCGTCGCCGACGAGGCTCGAGGGGATGGTGACCTGGTCGTAGTCCTTCGCGTCCATGAAGACGTAGTCGGATCCGTCGTGGTAGAGGTACTGCATGTCGCGGCGGTCGACGTTGGCGGTCTCGACCTTGGTGCCGGCGTTGAACGTCTTGTCGATGATCTTGCCGGAGATGACGTGCTTGAGCTTCGTGCGGACGAAGGCCGGACCCTTGCCGGGCTTGACGTGCTGGAACTCCAGCACCTGCCACAGCTGGTTGTCGAGGTTGAGCACGAGACCGTTCTTGAGGTCGTTGGTTGTCGCCACTAATCCGTCCTTCTTCACATCATCGTCCCCGTCGACGAGGTCGCTACGGGTGAGGCAGTTTTGCCAATGAACGATTCTATCAAGCCCGCCCAGGGCTCGTGAAACCGCGAGCCGCGGGCGTGCGGGGCCTCACAGGGTCGGGCCGAGGAGCTTCCGCGGGGACTCCTCTCCGATCTCCTGGTAGGCGGTGTGGAGGAGGGAGACGTCGGGGATCTCGACGGTGGCGGGCGCGCCGATCTCGGACAGGAGCACCATCCGCAGCATCGAGCCCCTGGTCTTCTTGTCCCGTCTCATCGTCTCGAGCAGCTGCGGCCAGACATCCGACCGGTAGCCGGTGGGCAGACCGAGCTTCGAGAGCAGCTCGCGGTGTTCGTCGACGACCTCGGCGGGCAGGTTCCTCACCATGGCTGCGACCTCGGCGGCGAAGACCATGCCCACGGACACGGCCGCCCCGTGGCGCCACTGGTAGCGCTCCTTGTGCTCGATCGCGTGGGCGAGGGTGTGACCGTAGTTGAGGATCTCACGGCGGCCTGCCTCGGTGAAGTCACCGGAGACGACTTCGGCCTTGACGGCGATCGCCCGTTCGATGAGCTCCCGGAGGACGGGTCCGTCGACGTCGCCGATCTCCTCGCGGGTGTGGTCGCGGATGAGGTCGAGGATGGCGGGGTCGGCGATGAAGCCTGCCTTGACCACCTCGGCGAGGCCGGTGAAGAGCTCGTTCTCCGGCAGGGTGCGCAGGGTGTCGAGGTCGGCGAGGACACCGGCGGGGGCGTGGAAGGCGCCGACGAGGTTCTTGCCCTCGGCCGTGTTGATCCCGGTCTTGCCTCCCACGGCCGCGTCGACCATGCCGAGGACCGTGGTCGGGATGTGGATGACGCGGATGCCGCGCAGCCAGGTGGCGGCGACGAACCCGCCGAGGTCGCTCACCGCTCCCCCGCCGACGGTGACGATGGCATCGGTGCGGGTGAAGTCGGACTGTCCGAGGACCTGCCAGCAGAACGCGGCGACCTGGATGTGCTTGGCCTCCTCGGCGTCGGGGATCTCCGCGACGATCGCGTCGAGTCCGGCGGCGGCGAGGTCGTCGCGGACGGTCTCGCCCGTCGTGCGCAGAGCGCGGGGATGGATGACGAGGACCTTCTCCGCCTGCGGGCCGAGCAGTTCGGGCAGCTGCCCGAGGAGTCCGTGTCCGACGAGCACCGGGTACCGGCCTCCTGCGTCGACGTCGATGGTGGTCACGCTCATGGGTTCTCCTTCGTCTGTTGGTACTTCGCGTACTCCTCGGCGCGCTGCAGGCCGGTGAGGACGTCGACGATCCGGTTGACCACGGTCGACGGCGGCGAGTTCGAGGCCTGGACGCGGAAGGTCGCGACCTGTTCGTAGAGGGGTTCGCGCTCGCTCACGAGCGCGAGCCAGTTCTCGACAGCGGACCCCGACCCGCGCAGCAGCGGCCGGTGCGGGGCGTTGAGTCGGGGGGCGACGGTGTCGACGTCGATGTCGATGTGGACGACCTTGATCGCCGGGTGGAGCAGCTGCGCGCGGGTCCCGGAGTTGAGGATCGCTCCCCCGCCGAGCGAGACGATTCCGGGGCGGTCGAGGAGGCGGCGCAGCGCCTTGCGCACGACTTCGCGTTCGAGTCTTCGGAAGTGGTCCTCGCCGCGGGTGACGAAGATGTCGGCGATGACCCCGTGGCGGTCGACGATGTTCGCGTCGGTGTCGGTCAGCGGCAGCCCGAGACGGTCGGCGAGCAGGCGGCCGATCGTCGACTTCCCTGCGGCTGGGGGTCCGGTGAGCACGATGCGCGAGTGCGCGGCGGGGACCGGCTCCAGGGGTGGGACCGGTTTCGGAAGCGGATGCTCGTTCATCGCCCGATGCGCAGGTTCTCCGGAATGGCGGCGAGGTAGCCCTCCAGGTTCCGCTTCGTCTCGGCCACGGAGTCGCCGCCGAACTTCTCGACGACCGCCTCGGCGAGGACGAGGGCGACCATCGCCTCGGCGACGACGCCGGCGGCGGGGACGGCACAGACATCGGAGCGCTGGTGGTTGGCCTTCGCGGGCTCTCCCGTGGCGACGTCGACGGTCGACAGGGCGCGGGGCACCGTGGCGATGGGCTTCATCGCTGCCCGCACGCGCAGGGGCTCGCCGGTGGACATGCCGCCCTCCGTCCCGCCGGCCCGGTTGGAGGCGCGACGGTAGCCGGAGCCCGCGACGAGGATCTCGTCATGGGCGGCGGAGCCGGGGCGAGCGGCGGTGAGGAAGCCGTCGCCGACCTCGACGCCCTTGATCGCCTGGACGCCCATGAGGGCGCCGGCCAGACGCGAGTCGAGGCGGCGGTCCCAGTGGACGTGGGAGCCGAGTCCCGGGGGGAGGTCGTAGGCGAGGACTTCGACGACGCCGCCGAGGGTGTCCCCGGCCTTCTTCGCCGCGTCGATCTCGGCGACCATCCGGGTGGAGAGGGCGGGGTCGAAGCTGCGGACGGGATCCCCATCGAGGGCGTCGACATCGCTCGCCCGCGGCAGCGCACCGTCCCGGGAGTCCTCGACGCCGCCGATCGCCACGGTGTGGGAGACGAGCGTGATGCCGAGTTGGCCGAGGAACTTCGCGGCCACGGTGCCCAGCGCCACGCGCATCGCCGTCTCGCGGGCCGAGGCGCGTTCGAGGACGGGCCGGGCCTCGTCGAAGCCGTACTTCTGCATGCCGACGATGTCGGCGTGGCCGGGCCGGGGTCGGGTGAGCGGGGCGCTGCGGGCCTGACCCTCGAGCTCGGACTCGTCGATGGGGTCGGCGCTCATCACCGTCTCCCATTTCGGCCATTCGGTGTTGCCGACCTCGATCGCCACCGGGGAGCCGAGGGTCTTCGCATGGCGGACGCCGCCGAGGATGCGCACTTCGTCGGCCTCGAACTTCATGCGGGCGCCACGCCCGTAGCCGAGTCGGCGCCTGGCGAGATTGACGCGGATGTCGTCCCTGGTGATCGGGATGTGGGCGGGCAGCCCCTCAATGATCCCGATCAGTGCTTCGCCGTGGGATTCGCCTGCAGTCAGCCATCTCAACATTCCACCGATTCTATAGAACGAACCTCGCCGAGACCGACCCGACCCACAATCCGGTCAGCATCGCGGGACCGAACGCGATCGTCGTCCGGTGCAGGCTGCCCGCACGCACGCCGGCGACGATCGCCCAGACCCCTGCGACGAGCATGGTGACAACGAGGACGAGAGCGGGCGCCCACGGGGAGATGAGGGCGGAGACGCCGGCGACGACGACGGCGAGCTTGACGTCGCCGAGTCCCATCGTCGGACGGTGCAGGGCACGCCCGAGCAGGTGGAGTCCGCCGAAGAGGAGGAGCCCGCACACGGCTCCGACGAGCCCGAACCACCAGCTCGTCGAGCTGCCGAGACCGATGCCGAGGCCGCAGGCGAGGACGAAGACCCCGATGAGCGGGTACATGATCCGGTCGGGGAGGCGCCGGACGACGAGGTCGGCGACGACGAGGACCGGGGTGGCACCGGCGGTGGTCCCGAGGACGAGGGCCATGAGCACGAGGTCGAGCGTGCTCAGGGAGGGCGGGACGAACTCGGTGCCGCTGCCGGGAGCGATCGCCGTCCAGTCGGGACCCACCGGGACGAGGAACGCGGCCAGTCCGGCGATGACGATGCCGGCGAGGACGAGGAGGACCGGACGGAAGGCGCGCGAGCCGGTGACCGCCTCGGCGTCGGCGGTGTCGGCGAGCCAGCGGGCGGGAGTGCCGACGAGGAGGAGTCCGGTGCCTGCGGCGACGGCCATGCTCAGGCCGAGCAGGACTGCGCTCTCGACCGTCACGGCTCAGTCCCGTTCGGGCAGGGCCGCGTGCATCGATGCGGCGATCGCCTCGACCTGAGCCGGGCTCGGTGGGGTGCCTGCGGCTGCGGTGAGGAAGAGCACGGCCTGGGCGACGGCCTGTTCGACGAGCATCGCGGTGCCCGGCACGGCGGTGTACCCGTGGGCGGAGGCCCCGGTGAGGACGGCGGATTCGGCGGCGTAGGCGACGTCGAGGGCGACGCCGCTTCCCGGTTCCCACGTCAGGGTGGGGGCCGCCTCGGCGGGGAGGGTGGAGACGACGACGGCGGAGGACCGGATCGTCTCGAGACCGCCGATCTCGACGGCGAGCCCGAGGCGCGTGCCGAGCTCGGCTGCGGCGACGGCACGGGAGGCGCTGCGGACGAGGAGGTCGACCTCGGTGATGCCGAGGCGCACGAGGGCGAGCAACGCCGAGCGCGCTGTGGCTCCGGCACCGAGGATCGTCGCCCGGGTCCCGGACCCGGGGCGCAGGCGGATCGCTCCGACGATGCCGTCGACGTCGGTGTTGGCCACGGTCGTCGCGTTCGGGAACCGCACGAGCGTGTTGGCCACACCGGTCGCCTCGGCGGTCTCGTCGAGGTCCCAGCCGCGTTCGCGGGCGAGGGCGACGAGACGCTCCTTGAGCGGCATCGTCAGGGAGAAGCCCGTCTCCGCCGGATGGGCGTCGAGGAAGGCGGCGAGGTCTTCGTCTCCGACCTCGGCGCGACCGTACTCACTGTCCTCGAGTCCGAGAGCCGCGAACGCCGCACGGTGGAGGACCGGGGAGAGCGAATGGGCGATCGGACGCCCGAGCACGGCGGCGCGGACGACCGGGCTCACCCGTCCTGCTCCCGCAGCCATGCCCGGTACTCCTCGACGTTCTTCTGGTGCTCGGCGTAGGTGTCGGCGAACTTCGTCTCACCGGTGTCCGGATTCGTCGCGACGAAGAACTGCCAGCTGCCGTCCGCCGGGTTGAGGGCGGCGTCGACGGCCCCGGCGCTCGGCGAGTTGATCGGTCCGGGCGGCAGGCCCTTCCGCTTGTACGTGTTGTACGGGCTGTCGGAGTTCCGCTCCTCCTTCGTCGTCGTCAGGTCCGCGCGGGCGCCGTGGATGTAGGCGACCGTGGCATCGGACTGAAGGAGCTGACCGGTCTTCGAGTCCTCCGAGATGCGGTTGAGGAAGACCCGGGCGACCTTCTTCCGTGTCTCCTCGTCCCCCGGGGATTCGATCTCGACGAGGCTGGCGAGGGTGAGGATGCGGTTGGCGTCCTTGTTCTCGATGCCCGCGGTCTCGAGCTCGAGCTTCGTCTTCGCGACCATCTCGGAGACGATGTCCTCCGCCGTCTTCGCCTTGTCGAGGTCGTAGGTCGCGGGATAGAGGTAGCCCTCCAAGCTGGGCGCGTCGACGTCGAGGCCGTAGTCCTTCGGAGTCCTGTCGTCGATCGCCTTGTCGACCTCTTCGGCCTTCATCCCCGATTCGATCATCGTCGCTTTGATCTGGTCGATCTTGCGTCCTTCGGCGATCGTGAGCTTCGGGGGTTTGATCGGGTTGATGAACGCGTCGACGGCGGCCTTCGAACTCATCTGCTCACGGAGGATGACCGGTCCCGCCTGGATCGTGAGATCGCGTCTCTCGACCTCCTCGAGGAAGGGCTTGGAGTCCTTGATGACGCCCTCCTCGACGAGCTGGTTGGCCACCGACCGCGCCGAGGCGCCGGGCGGAATCTCGAGCGTGACCTCGGTCGTGCCATTGCCCTCGTAGTCGCCGCCCCCGCCGAAGAGGTCGTCGACGACACCGCCGGCGGCGCGGAGGCCGAAGAAGCCGCCGAGGCCGAAGACGAGGACGCAGACGGCGACGATGACGGTGGTGCGACGTTTGCGCATCATCCGCCGGCGCTTCTTCGCTCGGATCTCGGCGCGTGAGAGCCCTTCGTCGTCCGAGAACTCACCGGGGAACGGGTTCATTGCTCACTCTCCTGTTCGGGCAGCTGCCGACCGGCGGGCCTGCCCGTGTTGCGTTCGGACTCGAGCGCGTTCTGCAGAATGATGACGGCCGCCTGTGCGTCGACGATCTCGCGGCGCTGCCGTGAGCTTTTGCCCGCAGCCGCGAGCGAGCTGTGCGCCTCGACGGTGGAGAAGCGCTCGTCGACGAGGCGGATCGGCACGTCGGTGTCGATCCGGCGGGCGAAGTCGAGAGCGGCGGCGGCCGCGGCGCGGGCGGAGCCGTCGAGGGACTTCGGGTCGCCGACGAGGATCTCGATGGGTTCGTACTCGGCGATGATCTCCCGCAGCTGCCGCAGTGCCGCCGGCTCGTCGGCCCGGCGGATGACGGCGAGCGGGGTCGCGAGGATCCCCTCGGGATCGCACGCCGCGACCCCGATCCGCACCGATCCGATGTCGAGGCCGAGACGTCGGCCGCGCCGCAGTGTCACGTGAGGGCCGCCTTGACCGCGCTGATCGCGGCCGGGATCTGCGTGGTGTCGCTGCCGCCGCCCTGGGCGAGGTCGGGCTTGCCGCCTCCTCCGCCGCCGAGGGTGGAGCTCGCTGTCGACACGAGCTTGCCGGCCTGCGCTCCGGACTCGCGGGCGGCCTCGGTGGTGGCGATGACGACGACGGGCTTGCCGCCGCTCACGCCGATGCCGAGGACGACGGCGGCCCGGTCGCTGACGCGGGCGCGCAGGTCGGTGACGATCGTGCGGACGTCCCCGCCGCTGGAGACCTCGCCGAGGTCGGCGACGACGAAGAGCGTGTTCCCGACGGTCTCGGCGGTCTCGAGGAACCGTCCGGCCTGGGCGAGCAGCTGCTGGGACCGGAGGCGGGAGATCTCCTTCTCCGCGTCCTTGAGCCTGACCATGAGCTCGGAGACCCGGTCGGTGACATCCGTGCCGGGCACCTTGAGCATCTCCGAGAGCGAGGACACGATCGTGCGTTGGGCAGCGAGCGAGCGGAACGCGTCCATCCCCACGGAGGCCTCGATGCGGCGCACTCCGGAGCCGACGGAGGCCTCGGAGAGGACGGAGATCGGACCGACCTGCGCGGAGGCGCCGACGTGGGTGCCGCCGCAGAGCTCGCGGGAGAACGGTCCGCCGATGTCGACGACACGGACGATGTTCGGATACTTCTCGCCGAAGAGCGCCATCGCGCCCGAGCGCTTCGCGTCCTCGAAGGGCATGTACTCGGTGCCGACCTCGTAGTTCGAGCGCACGGCGAGGTTGGCGACGTCCTCGATCTCGGCGCGCATCTGCGCGCTCGGCGCCTCCGGGTAGGAGTAGTCGAAGCGCATGTATCCGGGCTGGTTGAGCGAACCGGCCTGGACGGCGTGGGTGCCGAGGATCTCCCGCAGGGCCGCGTGGACGAGGTGGGTGGCCGTATGCGCCTGGGAACCCTGGAAGCGATGCTCGTGGTCGACCTCGGCGAGGACGTCGGCGCCGACGGGGATCTCGCCGTCGATGACCTCGATGCGGTGGGCGGCGAGGCCCTTGACCGGGTTCTGCACGTCGAGGACGCGGGCGGTGAAGCCGTCACCCTTGATGAGGCCGACATCGGCGCGCTGGCCACCGGATTCGGCGTAGAACGGGGTGAGGTCGAGGACGAGGTCGCCGGTCTGTCCGGTGGTGAGCACCTCGCGGGCCTCGCCGTCGACGACGATGCCGCGGATCCGGGAATCGGCCTCGAGGTCGTCATAGCCGACGAACTCGCTTCGGCCCTCCTCGAGCAGGGCGGAGTAGGCGGAGAGGTCGGTGTGTCCGCCGCCCTTCTTCGCCTTCGCATCGGCCTTCGCTCGGGTGCGCTGTTCGGCCATGAGCGCGCGGAATCCGGCCTCATCGACGTTGACTCCGTGTTCGGCGGCCATCTCGAGGGTGAGGTCGATGGGGAAGCCGTGGGTGTCGTGGAGGGCGAAGGCGACGTCGCCGGAGATCGTCTTGTCCGAGTCCTCGAGCTTCTCGTACGCGGTCTCGAAGAGCTGGGTGCCGGATTCGAGGGTCCGCAGGAACGCCTTCTCCTCGGCGTAGGCGATGCGCGAGATCCGGTCGAAATCGGTCTCGAGCTCGGGGTACGAGTGCTTCATCGCGTTCATCGACACGGGCAGCAGCGAGGGCATGACCTCGGTGGTGACGCCGAGGAGGCGCATCGCGCGCACGGCACGGCGGATGAGGCGGCGGAGGATGTAGCCGCGTCCCTCATTGCCGGGGCGCACGCCGTCGCCGATGATCATCAGGGCCGAGCGGACGTGGTCGGCGACGACGCGCATCTGCACGTCGGAGTGGTGGTCGGCGCCGTACTCACGGCCCGAGAGGCGACTCGCCTCGGCGATGACGGGGAAGACCTCGTCGATCTCGTACATGTTCTCGACGTCCTGGAGGAGGAAGGCGACGCGTTCGAGGCCCATGCCGGTGTCGATGTTCTTCGCGGGCAGCTCGCCGGCGATGTCGAAGTCGACCTTGGAGCGGACCTCGGAGAGTTCGAACTCCATGAAGACGAGGTTCCAGATCTCGATGTAGCGATCCTCATCGGCGATCGGTCCGCCCTCGGCGCCGTAGGCGGGACCGCGGTCGTAGTAGATCTCGGAGCAGTAGCCGCCGGGTCCGGGCTGACCGGTGTGCCAGAAGTTGTCCTCGTTGCCGCGCAGCTGGATCCGCTCACGCGGGATCGAGGTCTCCTCGAGCCAGAGGTCGATGGTCTCGAGGTCGTCCTCGTGGACGGTGGCCCAGAGCAGGTCGGGGTCGAAGCCGAGGCCGCCTTCCTCCGTCGGGGAGGTGAGCAGACCCCACGCGTAGCGGACGGCTTCGCGCTTGAAGTAGTCGCCGAAGGAGAAGTTGCCGTTCATCTGGAAGAACGTGCCGTGACGGGTGGTCTTGCCCACCTCTTCGATGTCGGCGGTGCGCACGCACTTCTGGACGCTCGTGGCGCGGAGGAACGGCGCAGGCTCGCGACCGGTGAGGTACGGGATGAACTGGACCATGCCCGCGATGTTGAAGAGGATCGAGGGATCGGAGCTGATGACCGACGCCGAGGGCACGACCACGTGTCCGTTCGCCTCGAAGTAGTCGAGCCAGCGCTGTTTGATCTCTGCCGTCTTCATCCATGGCCTTTCAGATGGTGCGTCTGCGGTGGGCGCTGCGCGCCCGTTCCAGAATAGTTTAATTGCTCACCAGTTCAGATGGTGGTCGCCTGCGCGTCGGCGCGTGCAGGTGAATGCACGACTGCCCGGAACGCGGGACGTTCCGGGCAGTCGTGAGAGGTGGCTCAGCGCGAGTAGAACTCGACGACGAGCTGCACGTCAGCGGTGATCGGGACCTCTTCGCGCTTGGGGCGGCGCAGCAGGGTGGCCTGCAGGCCCTCAAGGTTGACGTCGAGGTAGCCCGGAACTGCCGGGAGGACGTCGCGGTGTCCGCCGGCGGCGGCGACCTGGAACGGATCCATGTCGGCGCTCTTCGGGTGGACCTGGATCGTCTGGCCTTCCTTGACGCGGAAGGACGGACGGTCGACGCGCTGGCCGTCGACGGTGATGTGGCGGTGGACGACGAACTGGCGCGCCTGGGCGATCGTGCGGGCGAAGCCGGCACGGAGGACGAGGGCGTCGAGACGCATCTCGAGGAGCTCGACGAGGTTCTCACCGGTCAGACCTTCGAGGCGCTTGGCCTCCTTGTAGGTCTTGAGCATCTGGGCCTCGCGGATGCCGTACTGGGCGCGAAGACGCTGCTTCTCCTTGAGGCGGACCGAGTAGTCGCTGTCATTGCGGCGACGGGCGCGGCCGTGCTCGCCCGGGGGGTAGGGGCGGCGCTCGAAGTACTTCTCAGCCTTCGGGGTCAGCGGCAGGCCGAGGGCGCGCGAGAGGCGAGCCATCCGGCGGTTACGTGCTGGTGCTGGCACTGGGTTACCTTTCTTGGGTGCGGGTCGTCCCGGCAGGCATGATGTCCTCGCCCTGATCGGAACCGTTGTTTCCCCGGTTGGGAAAGAGGGATTGAGCGTCGAGAACCGCTCGCACCGACCGCCTTTACATATGAGGCACAACAGCTGACCATCTTAGCTCAGTCGCCGCGTCTCCCGCAACGCGCGGGCCGGGGCCGAACGCCGACGGGCAGCTCTCACTCCCCGCGCAGGAGACGGCGGATCGTCTCGAGGCGCTCCCCGATCGTGCGCTCCATGCCGTTGCCCGTCGGCGTGTAGTACTCCTTGCCGCGCAGCGCTTCGGGCAGGTGCTCCTGTGGTGCCACGCTGTGCGGGAAGTTGTGGGCGTACTTGTAGCCCTTGCCGTGGCCGAGCTGCTTCGCCCCCGGATAGTGGGCGTCCCTGAGATGCGCGGGGACCTCCCCGACGAGGCCGCTCCTGACATCGGCGATCGCCGCGTCGAGGGCCTTGTAGCTCGCGTTCGACTTCGGGGCCATCGCGAGATAGGTGACCGCCTCGGCGAGGGGGATCCGCCCTTCCGGCATGCCGATGTTCTGCACGGCTGTCGAGGCGGCCACGGCGATCGGCAGGGCCTGCGGGTCGGCCATGCCGATGTCCTCGGCCGCGGAGATGACGATCCGACGGGCGATGAAGCGCGGGTCCTCCCCGGCGACGATCATCCGCGCGAGATAGTGCAGCGCGGCGTCGACGTCGGAACCGCGGATCGACTTGATGAACGCGGAGACGACGTCGTAGTGCTGGTCGCCGTTCTTGTCATAGCGCACCACCGCTTCGCTGCTCGCCTCGGAGGCGGCCTCGACGGTGATGCGGATCGGGCTTCCTTCGCCGTCGGCCGACTCGTCGTCGACAACGTCACCGCCACGGCTCTCAGTGCTGACCGCCTTGGCAGCCTCGTCATCCGCACTCTCAGCGTCGTCGGTGACGTCGTCGCCCAAGCCGTCGCCGCGCTCCCCCGCCTGCGCCGCAGCGATGCCGGCGGCGGCCTCGAGGATCGTCAGTGACCGGCGGGCGTCGGCCCCGGCGATGCGGACGATGAAGTCCTTCGCCTCGGCATCGAGCTCGAACTCTCCCGCCAGACCCCGCTCGCTGACCATCGCGCGATCGAGCAGGGTCGAAATATCGTCATCGCCGAGCGGACGCAGCGTGAGCATGAGGGACCGTGAGAGCAGCGGGGAGATGACGGAGAACGACGGGTTCTCCGTCGTCGCCGCGACGAGGACGACGAGGCGGTTCTCCACGGCCGGCAGCAGAGCATCCTGCTGGGCCTTCGAGAACCGGTGGATCTCATCGAGGAAGAGCACGGTCGTGCGCCCGTACATCTCGCGTTCGCGCCGGGCGTTCTCGATCACCTGTCGGACGTCCTTGACTCCGGCGGTGATCGCCGAGAGTTCGACGAAGGTGCGTCCCGGCGCATGGGAGATGACGTGTGCGAGGGTCGTCTTCCCGACCCCGGGCGGACCCCAGAGGATCACCGAGGAGGCCCCCGCCCGGTCTCCCCCGCTCGCCTCGACGAGCTGGTGGAGCGGAGAGCCGGCGAACGTCAGATGCTCCTGGCCGACCACCTCGTCGATGGTGCGCGGACGCATCCGCACGGCCAGGGGGTCGAGTGCCCTGCCTGCGGGCGCACTCGGACCCGGGCCGGGGATCTCCCGGTCCGGGTCGGAGAAGAGGTCGGGACCCTGCGTCACCGCGGCCACCGCCTCACGCCGGCACCGACGTCATCGCGACATCAGTCGTCGGTCTCGGCGTCCGGGTCGAAGTCGACTCCCGCCTCGGCGCGCTGGGCTTCGGTGATCGGGGCCGGAGCCTGGGTGAGCGGATCGTAGCCGCCGCCGGACTTCGGGAACGCGATGACCTCGCGGATCGAGTCGACTCCGGCGAGCAGGGAGACGATGCGGTCCCAGCCGAAGGCGATGCCGCCGTGCGGGGGCGCACCGAACTTGAACGCCTCGAGGAGGAAGCCGAACTTCTCCTCGGCCTCGTCCTCGCCGATGCCCATGATCTCGAACACGCGCTCCTGGACGGCGCGCTGGTGGATGCGGATCGAGCCGCCGCCGATCTCGTTGCCGTTGCACACGATGTCGTAGGCGTAGGCGAGAGCGGCACCCGGGTCGGTCTCGAGGGTCTCGAGGTACTCGGGCTTCGGGGCGGTGAAGGCATGGTGGACGGCCGTCCACTGTCCTTCGCCCACGGCGACGTCGCCGGCGGCCTGCGCATCGGCGGCGGATTCGAAGAGCGGAGCGTCGACGACCCAGACGAAGGCCCAGTCGCCGTCCTTGATCAGGCCCACGCGCTCGGCGATCTCCCGGCGTGCGGCACCGAGGAGTGCGCGGGAGCTGTTCGCGTCTCCGGCGGCGAAGAAGATCGCGTCGCCCGGGTTCGCGCCGGCCGCCTCGACGAGACCGGCCTTCTCCGTCTCGGAGATGTTCTTGGCCACCGGGCCGGTGAGGGTGCCGTCCTCGGCGACGAGGACGTAGGCGAGCCCCTTGGCTCCGCGCTGCTTCGCCCAGTCCTGCCACGCATCGAGCTGGCGCCTCGGCAGCGATCCGCCGCCGGGGTAGACGACCGAGCCGACGTAGTCGGACTGGAAGACGCGGAACGGGGTTTCGGAGAAGAACTCCGTGAGGTTGGTGAGTTCGAGGCCGAAGCGCAGGTCGGGCTTGTCCGAACCAAAGCGCTCCATCGCCTCGTGATAGGTGATGTGCGGGATCGGCGTCTCGATGTCGTAGCCGATGAGCTTCCACAGGGCGACGAGGATCTCCTCGGCGAGGGCGATGATGTCGGCCTGCTCGACGAACGAGGCCTCGATGTCGAGCTGAGTGAACTCGGGCTGACGGTCGGCGCGGAAGTCCTCGTCGCGGTAGCAGCGGGCGATCTGGTAGTAGCGCTCCATGCCGGCGACCTGGAGGAGCTGCTTGAACAGCTGCGGCGACTGCGGCAGCGCGTACCACGACCCCGGCTGCAGGCGTGCGGGGACGAGGAAGTCGCGGGCGCCCTCGGGGGTCGACTTCGTCAGCGTCGGCGTCTCGATCTCGACGAAGCCGTGCTCGTCGAGGACCGTGCGGGCGGCCCGGTTGACCGCCGAGCGCAGACGCATCGCATGCGCGGGACCCGAACGGCGCAGGTCGAGGTACCGGTAGCGCAGACGGGTCTCCTCGCCGACGGTGCCGGAGTCCTCCGCATGGTCGGAGACCTGGAGGGGAAGGGGGGCCGCCTCGGCGAGGATCTCCACGCTCGTGTCGACGATCTCGATCTCACCGGTGGGCAGGTTGGGGTTCTGGTTGCCTTCGGGGCGCTCGGAGACCGTGCCGGTGACCTTGACGACGGTCTCATTGCGCAGTGCGTGGGCATCGTCCTCGCGGACGACGACCTGGACGATTCCCGAAGCATCCCGCAGATCGATGAAGGCGACACCTCCGTGATCGCGGCGACGATCGACCCACCCGGCGAGGGTGACGGTCTCTCCTGCGTTTGCGGCACGCAGGCTTCCGGATTCGTGGCTTCGCAGCACAGAGGGCTCCTTTACGATGGTCATGCGGGGAGTGCGTCAACCATGATAGTCGCTCGCACGGACATTCCCGCACGCACCGGCGGGCAGCGAGAGGACGCATGGACGGACACGAATCGGACCCGGCCCCCACCTCGGCGCAGGTCGAGGTCGCGGCGGAGACGTTCCGCATGCTCTCCCAGGCCACCCGACTGCGCGTCGTGTGGACCCTGGTCCACCAGGAGCTCGATGTCTCCTCCCTCGCCGAGGCGATCGGTGCGACCGTGCCCGCCGTGAGCCAGCATCTCGCCAAGCTCCGTCTCGCCGGGCTCATCTCCTCCCGCCGGGACGGGCGGAGGATCTTCTACACCGTCGACGACCCGCACGTCGTCTCGATGGTGCGGGAGATGTTCGACCACATCGCCCCCGACGGGTCGCTCGCCCCCGACCCGGAGTGAGGCGGCAGCCCTGAGTGAGGCAGCAGCCCTGAGTGAGGCAGCGACCCCGAGCCGTCAGCCCTGCGTCACCTGCGGCCAGCGGTCCTCGGCGCTCGGCTCCCATGTCTGCGGGTCCGCGGGCGTCTGCTCGCCGGTGCGGATGTCCTTGACCTCGTGACCGGACTCACCGTCGGTGAACCACACGAAGGGGATCCCCCGGCGCTCGGCGTAGCGGATCTGGCGGCCGAACTTCGCCGCACTCGGTGAGACCTCGCACGGGATGTCGCGGGCGCGCAGGGCGGTGGCGACCGCGTCGGCCTCGGCCCGGCGCTCCTCGTCGGTGACGGCGACGACGACGGCCGACGGGGTTCCGCGGGAGGCGGTGATGCCGGAGTCCTCGCCGAGGACGAACGCCATGAGGCGCGAGACGCCGATCGACATGCCCACACCCGGGTAGGTCTTCTTCCCCACCGTGGCCAGCGAGTCGTAGCGTCCGCCTGAGGCGACGGAGCCGAGCTCCTCGTGTCCGACGAGCTGCGTCTCGTAGACCGCGCCCGTGTAGTAGTCGAGTCCGCGGGCGATCTTCAGCTGCGCGACGAGGACGCCGGGCGCCCGTTCGGCGGCGGCGGTGAGCATCCTCGTCAGGGACTCGAGGCCCTCGTCGAGGAGGGGGTGCTCGACGCCGAGGGCGCGCACCTCATCGGCGAAGTCGGGCGAATCCGATTCGATTGCGGCCAGGGCGAGGCACAGCTGCTGCTGGCGCTCATCGGCTCCCGCCTCGGCGGCGAGGAGCTTCGCGACCTCCTCGGGCCCGATCTTGTCGTACTTGTCCAGGCACCGGAGCACTGCGGGGATGTCGGTGAGTCCGATGCCGCGGGCGAAGCCCTCGAGGAGGCGGCGGTCGTTGACGACGATGCGCACCGGGGGCACCCCGAGCGGGGCGAGGCGGGCGAACGCGTCGGCGATGATGAGCGGGATCTCGACCTCGACGTGGCCGGGCAGCTCGGCGTCGGCGATGACGTCGACGTCGGCCTGGATGAACTCGCGGTAGCGCCCGGCCTGCGGCCGCTCACCGCGCCACACCGGCTGGATCCGCGCGGCCCGGAACGGGAAGCTCAGCTCGTTCGCGTTCTCGGTGACGAAACGGGCCAGCGGCACGGTGAGGTCGAAGTGGAGGCCGAGCGGATTGCGCTCGGTGCCCTCGGAGTGGAGGCGCGAGACCGCGAAGATCTCCTTGTCGATCTCCCCATCCTTGGCGAGCTGGCTGATCGGTTCGACGGCACGGTGGTGGAGGGCGGAGAAGCCGTGGAGGGCGAAGGTGTGCTCGAGGATGTCGATGATGCGCTTCTCGATGACGCGCTCCGCCGGAAGCCGTTCCGGGAATCCGGACAGACGGGCTGACTTCGCCATGGTTCTCCTTGCTCGTGTGGATGCTGCCCTGGCAGGCAGTGCCGGTGCCTCGCCGAGGCGGCGCCTCGGGCGGCTGTGGATCGGATCAGAGGAACGGGTTCGTCCGGAGTTCGTGACCCACTCGCGAACCCGGACCGTGTCCAGGATAGATGGGAACGTCGGGCAGGTCCGCAAAGGCCCGCAGTGTGCTGCCCATCGCCTCGGCGTCGCCGCCGGGCAGGTCGATGCGCCCGATGGCTCCGGCGAAGACGACGTCGCCGGTGAAGACGACCTCCTCACCGTCGGCGCTCACCCGCAGCAGGGTCGACCCTTCGGTGTGACCGGGGGCAGAGACCGCGGTGACGGTGAGTCCGGCGACGGTGACGGCGGTGCCGTCGGTGAGGTCGACCATCTCGGCGGGGGCCTGCCAATCGGTGAGCAGCGGAGCGATCATCTGTGCGAACGCCGGCCCCAGGGTCTCCCCCGGTGCGGCCATCCGGTAGTGGTCATCGGCGCCGAGGTGGACGGGAACGTCCCAGCGCTCGAGCATTCCCGGCAGCCCGAGGATGTGGTCGGGGTGGCCGTGGGTGAGGAAGATCGCCTCCGGGGTCAGTCCCTCCTCGGCGAGGACCTCGGCGAGGCCGGGAGCGGCGTCGAAGCCGGCATCGACGAGGATGCAGTCGCTGTGCCCCTCGGCGCGCACGGCGTAGCAGTTGACGTCGAGGAATTCGGCACGGGTGGTCAAGACATCCATGGGCAGAGTCTATCCAGACGGTGGCGGATGGTTATGCTGGTGTCACGCAATGATCGAGTGATCGGCGAGACCGCCGGTTCGACCGATGAGGAAACAGGTGAGAGACATGTCGACCCCGACCCCCAAGCCGACTCCCCGCCCGTCGTCGCTGCCCCGCCCGCAGGCGGCTCAGCCGGTGACCGGGACCACCGTCGACCACGACGCCGAGGTGGCGCGCGCGGTCACGCACGGTCGCGCGGACGAGCAGGGGACGGTGTTCGTCATCACCGCCGACGGTGAGCGTGAGGTCGGCCAGTACCCCGACGCGACCGGTGAGGAAGCCGTCGAGTACTTCGCGAAGAAGTACGTCGAGCTCGTCGAGCACGCCGCTCACCTGCGCAACCGACTCTCCGCCGGAGCGCCCGGACGCGAGGTGACGACGGCGGCGACGGCGCTGCGGGACTCGCTCGCCGACGCGAACGTCGTCGGCGACCTCAAGGGTCTCGCCGCGACCCTCGACACGCTCCTCTCCGATGCCAAGGCGACGGAGTCGAAGCAGGCGGCCCGCGCCGAGGCGGCCAAGCTCGAGGCCGCGCAGAAGCGCGAGGAGATCGTCGTCGAGGCCGAGACCCTGGCCGGCAAGGATCCCGAGAAGATCCAGTGGAAGGTCTCCGGTGCCCGTCTGCGGGAGCTCTTCGCCCAGTGGAAGGACATGCAGCGCAGCGGACCGCGCCTGCCGCGGTCGGTCGATCAGGAGCTGTGGGGCCGATTCTCGCAGGCCCGGAACACCTTCGAGCGCAAGCGCAAGGACTTCTTCGCCGAGCTCGACAAGCACAACTCCGAGGGCAAGCGGATCAAGGAGAAGATCGTCGCCGAGGCGGAGTCGCTGTCCGGGTCGACCGACTTCCGCACCGTGTCCCAGAAGTACAAGGACCTGATGACCCAGTGGAAGCGCGCCCCGCGCGCCTCGCGCAAGGACGACGATGCCCTCTGGGCGCGCTTCCGTGCCGCCCAGGACGTCTTCTTCGCCGCCAGGGATGCGGAGAACGCCGCACTCGACGAGGAGTACAAGGGCAACCTCGAGGTCAAGGAAGCGCTGCTGAAGAAGGCGCAGGCGCTGCTGCCGATCACGGATCCGGTGGCAGCGAAGCGTGAGCTCCGGGTCATCCAGGACGAGTGGGAGGAGGCCGGGAAGGTGCCCCGCGCCGATGTCCCCCTGATGGAGAACGGTCTGCGCGAGGTCGAGCGGGCGCTCGCCGACGCCGAGGACGCGGCGTGGAAGCGGAGCAACCCCGAGACCAAGGCCCGCACCTCGGGGGCGCTGAGCCAGCTCGACGAGTCGATCGCCGAGCTCGAGGCGGCGCTCGAGACCGCGAAGGCCTCGGGCGACGAGAAGTCCGTCGCTGATGCGCAGGCCGCTCTCGACGCCCGGCGTGCGTGGCGCGATCAGCTCGCTCAGACGGCGGCCGAACTCGACTGACGCTCAGCAGCTCGACTAGCTCAGACCAGCTCACAGTCAGGGCCGGACGGTGAACCGTCCGGCCCTGATTCTTCTCTGTCCACAGGCGCGGACCCGAACCAGTGGTTGTCCACAGGCCGACGATTCGGTCTTGCCCTCCCAGGGTGAGACGACGATAGTGGCCTCATGGAGGACATCTTCCGACTCCGCGACTACGGCTACGAGCAGCTCACGGAGCTCACCCTCGACGGTCTGCTCGTCCCGCTGACGGAGACGACGTGGGTGCGATCAGGTGCGGTGCTCGGACCAGAGGATCGAATGAGTGCGCTGGCGGCGCAGATCCCAGCGCGGCTCGTCGTCTCGCACTCGACTGCCTGGTGGGTCCATGTCGGTCTCGGTCGGGCGCCGAGCCCGCTGACCTTCACGACGCATCCGCGCAGGCGGGTGCTCGACCAGGACGGAGCCGTCGTCCACGAACTCAACCTCGGCCGCGGCGACTGGGAGACGATCGCCGGTCTGCCGGTGACGACGCCGATGCGCACGCTCTACGATCTGCTCCTGCCGCACGTCCGCCGTCCGGAGGCGGGTTCGGCCAGGGCGGTGGCCGAGATCATCGACGAGGTGCCGCCGGCGATGCGCACGCGTTTTCGGCTCTACCTCGACGGGGTCTCCCGGCGGCCGTACGCCGCGCAGATGCGGGAGGTCGTCGATCGGCGCGGACACACGTCGACCCCCTGGCCGCGCGCTCCTCAGCCGCCGGAGATCCGGTAGACGTCGAAGACGCCTTCGACCTTCCGAACGGCGGAGAGCACCGTGTCGAGGTGGCTTGCGTCGCTCATCTCGAAGACGAACTTCGACTGAGCGACGCGGGCCTTCGAGGTCGCCACGGAGGCGGAGAGGATGTTGACGTGGGTGTCGGTGAGCACCTTCGTGATGTCCGAGAGCAGTCCCGAGCGGTCGAGGGCTTCGACCTGGATCTGGACGAGGTAGACGCCGCTCGTCTTCTCCCCCCAGGAGACCTCGACCATGCGCTCGGGTTCGCGTTCGAGGGAGACGACATTGGGACAGTCGACCCGGTGGACGGAGACTCCCGAGCCGCGGGTGACGAAGCCGACGATCTCGTCCCCGGGCACCGGGGTGCAGCAGCGGGCGAGTTTGACGAGGACGTCGTCGACGCCCTTGACGACGACGCCGCCCGAGGATGAATGATGACCCGAGGACTGGCCGGTGCGATTGCGCGGTGCCGGAGGCAGGACCGCGGCCTCCTCGTCGTCGCCGACCTCCTTCGCGAGCAGGTCGACGACGTGGGCGGCCGAAGTCACCCCGTTGCCGATCGCCGCGTACAGCGCGGTGACGTCGGGCAGGCGCAGCTCGGTCGAGACGACCTGAAGCGCCTCCTGGCTCATCAGGGCGTTCGCGGACAGGGAATGGCGGCGCATCGCCCGGGCGAGCTGCTCGCGGCCGTTCTCGATCGCCTCTTCGCGGCGCTCCTTGGAGAACCACTGGCGGATCTTCGACCGGGCGCGCGGGCTCTTGACGAAGCCGAGCCAGTCGCGGCTGGGACCGGCGTTCTCGTCCTTGGAGGTGAAGACCTCGACGGAGTCGCCGTTCTTGAGCTCGGTGTCGAGGGCGACGAGGCGGCCGTTGACCCGGGCTCCCATCGTCTTGTGCCCGACCTCGGTGTGCACGGCGTAGGCGAAGTCGACCGGCGTCGCCCCGGCGGGCAGGCTCATGACGTCGCCCTTGGGCGTGAAGACGTAGACCTCCTTCGAGTTGACCTCGTAGCGGAGGCTGTCGAGGAACTCGTCGGGGTCGCTGACCTCACGCTGCCAGTCGAGGAGCTGCCGCAGCCACGCGGCGTCGTCGACGCCGCCGTCGTCGGAGACCTTGACGGAGCGGGCGGTGTTCGAGGTGATCGCCTTCGACGGGTTGCCGCGGTCCTTGTACTTCCAGTGCGCGGCGACGCCGAACTCGGCTCTGCGGTCCATCTCGTGGGTGCGGATCTGGATCTCGACGGGTTTGCCGTTCGGGCCGATGACCGTCGTGTGCAGGCTCTGGTACATGTTGTACTTCGGCATTGCGATGTAGTCCTTGAACCTGCCGGGAACCGGGTTCCAGCGGGCGTGGACGATGCCGAGGGTGGCGTAGCATTCGCGGACGGTCTCGACGAGGACGCGGACTCCGACGAGGTCGTAGATGTCGGCGAACTCGTGACCGCGCACGACCATCTTCTGGTAGATCGAGTAGTAGTGCTTCGGGCGGCCGGTGATGGCCGCCTCGATGCCGGATTCGGCGAGCTCGGACTGGAGTTCGGACGAGACGGTCGCAAGGTACTTCTCGCGCTCGGGGGCCCGGTCGGCGACGAGGCGGACGACCTCGTCGTAGACCTTGGGGTGGAGAACCTGGAACGAGAGGTCTTCGAGCTCCCATTTGATCGTGTTCATGCCCAGCCGGTGCGCCAGCGGGGCGTAGATCTCGAGGGTCTCGCGGGCCTTCTTCGTACTCGAGGCGGCGGGGACGAACTTCCACGTGCGGGCATTGTGGAGGCGGTCGGCGAGTTTGATGACGAGGACGCGGATGTCCTTGGCCATCGCGACGATCATCTTCCGCACGGTCTCCGACTGGGCGGCCTGACCGTAGGTGAGCTTGTCGAGCTTCGTCACCCCGTCGACCATCGCGGCGACCTCGGGGCCGAAGGACTCGGTGAGCTGCTCGAGCGAGTAGTCGGTGTCCTCGACGGTGTCGTGGAGCAGAGCCGCCGCCAGGGTGACGGGGAGCATGCCGATCTCGGCGAGGATCGTCGCCACCGCCACCGGGTGGGTGATGTAGGGGTCCCCGGACTTCCGGGTCTGACCGCGGTGGGCCTCCTCGGCGACCGTGTAGGCACGGACGACGAGGTCGATGTCGGCCTTCGGATGGCTCGCCTGCAGGGCACGGATCATCGGTCCGAGCACCCTGGGGTAGTCGGCGTTGTTCTGTGCCCTGGCCGCCCACCAGGCCAGACGGGAGATGCCGCGCGGACGGCGCGATTCAGCTGATGATGCCATCACATCCCCCTCTCAGCGTCTCAGACCTCGGCGTGGATCACCGGTGGAACGTCCTCGGATCCATTCCGTAAACGCAATTCTCGCACGGCTTCTTCCTGTTCCTTCACCGCGGGTTCGTTCGCTCGCAGAAGCGCGTAGAGGGGGCTGGCGACGAAGAGGGTCGAGGCCGCGGCGACGATCGTGCCGATGAACAGCGACAGGGAGATGTCGACGAGGGTGCCGGCGCCGAGGAGGAACACGCCGATGAAGAGGATCGAGGCGATCGGGAGGACCGAGACGACCGAGGTGTTGATCGAACGCACCGTCGTCTGGTTGACGCCGAGGTTGACGAGCTCGGAGAACTTGAGGTTCCGTTTGTCCTGGAATCTCGTCGTGTTCTCTCTGATCTTGTCGAAGACGACGACCGTGTCGTAGAGCGAGAAGCTCAGGACGGTGAGGAAGCCGATGATCGCCTCGGGTGTGACCTCGAAGCCGGTGACCGAGTAGATGCCCATGGTGATGATCATGACGACGAAGAGGCCGATGATCGCTGCCAGGGACATCTTCCAGGTGCGGAAGTAGAGGGCCATGACGATCATCGCGATGGCGACGAAGATGACGAGGGCTCTGATCATCTTCGACGTCACGTCAGCGCCCCATTGGGGACCGACGAAGGTCGAGGTGACGTCCTCGGCATTGACCGAGTAGCCGGAGGCCAGGGCGTCGCGGACCTCCTGCATCTGGGGGTCGGTGAGCTGGTTCGTCTCGATCCTCACCCCGGTGTCCCCGGTGGGGGTGAGCCGGGGTTCGGAGTCGGGGACGACATCGGTGACGATCGATTCGCCTTTGGCCGCCGAGGTGTCGGTGACGTTGTCGACCTGGAACTGCGACCCGCCGCGGAAGGCGATGCCGAAGTTGAAGCCGGCGACGAGCGGGACGAGGAGGGAGAGGAGGACGAGGACGCCGGCGATGCCGAGCCACAGCTTCGCCTTCCCGACGAACGGGATCGACGACTCGCCGTTGTGGAGGCGGTTGCCCCACGCGAAGAACCGTTTCACTTCTCGTCTCCCGTCTCGTCGTCGGACTGCTGCGCCGCGCGCCTGGCGGCCGCCTTGCGTTCGGCGATGGTGCCGCCGCCCGCACTCGGCTCCGTCCGTGAGCGTCGCCGCTTGCCGGAGCGCGCGCTCGAGGTCTTCTCCTCGGCGGTCGTGCTCGACTCCGCAGTCACTTCTGTGTCTGCCGCCTCAGTCTCCTCGGCGGCTTCGCTCGACGTCGTGCGGGTGGCGGTCTTCGTCGTGCCGTGCTCCTCGGCGGTCACCTCGGCACTGGTCGCGGAATCGGAACCGCCCGAGTTCGCAGCGGACTCGCTCTTCGCCTTCGCGCGCCGGCCGGCGATCGTGTCGCTGTCGATGCCGGCTTTGCGGGCGCGCGCCTTCTCCCGGCGCTTGGCTTCGGGAGACTTCTCCGACTCGGGGAGGTCGATGTTGAGCGCTCCGCGGTAGGCGGCGCGTTTGACGCCGAGCAGACGCGGGTCCATGCCCGACATCGGGTGTCCCTGGCCGAAGAACTTCGTTCTCGCGAGCACTTCGAGCATCGGATGGGTGAAGAGGAAGACGACGATGATGTCGACGATCACGGTGAGTCCGAGGGTGAACGCGAATCCGCGCACCGAGCCCACGGCGAGGATGTAGAGGATCACCGCGGCGAGCATGTTCACCGACTTCGACGCCCAGATGGTGCGCTTGGCGCGGTCCCAGCCGACTTCGACAGCCGAGAGGAGGTTGCGGCCGCTGCGCAGCTCGTCCCGCACGCGTTCGAAGTAGACGATGAAGGAGTCCGCTGCCATGCCGATGCCGATGATGATACCGGCGACACCGGCCAGGGAGAGGCGGTAGCCGTATCTCCAGGAGGCGATGAGCAGCAGCAGATAGGTGAGCACACCGACGACGACGAGGCTTGCGACCGTGACGAGGCCGAGCACGCGATACTGCAGGAGCGAGTACACGACGACGAGGATGAGGCCGACGAGGCCGGTGAGCAGGCCGATGTTGAGGTAGTTCGCGCCGAGGGTCGGCGAGATCTGCTCTTCGCTCTGCACCTGGAAGCTGATCGGCAGGGAGCCGTTCTTGAGCTGGTTGGCGAGCGTCTGCGCCTCGTCGAGAGTGAAGTTGCCGGAGATCTCTGCACGGCCGTCGGAGATGACGGCGTTCGAAGTCGGGGCGGAGAGGACGAGGCCGTCGAGGGCGATGGCGAACTGGTTGTACGGCTGCTGCAGGCCCGTGATCGCCGAGGTGATCTGCTTGAAGATCTCACGGCCGGTGTCGTCGAACTCGAGGTTGACGGCGGGCTGGTTGGTCTGGACGCCGTTGGCGCCGGCCGCATAGCCGAAACTCGCGTCCTTGAGGTGGTCGCCGGAGAGTTCGACGGGTCCGAGCACATACTTCGCCGAACCGTCCTGGGCACATGCGACTACGGGTTCGTCGGCGGGCTGCTGCTCACCACCGGTCCGGTTCTTCGGGTCCGTGCAGTCGAGTTCCGTGTAGCGCTTGACGATGGCCTCGGTCTGCCATTCCGAGGCGTCCTTCTCCGGGTCGAAGAGGGGACGCGGTGTGGAGTCGGTGACCTTCGTATCCTCGCCCTGACCTTCGCCGGCCGGGGTCTCGCCACCTGCGGGAGTCTCTCCGCCGGCCGGGGTCTCCTCGCCGGAGCCCGAGGCGTCCTTGCCGGCAGGGCCGGGAACGCTGCCGCCGGCGTTCGGGTCGGTCTCAGTTCCGTTGCCGGTCTCAGTGCCGCTTACGGTGTCGGCTCCGGCGCCGGTTCCGGTGCCGGAGTTGACGACGGCTCCGCCGCCGGCCGGCGATTCCTGATTGCCGCCGGTGAGCTCCTCGAGGCGCTTCCGCTCTTCGTCGGAGAGTCCGTCGTCGCTGTTGCCGCCGCCGTTCTCGCTGCCCTGCTGCTCCTCATTGATCTGCTCCTGGGAGCGGGGGTCGCCGACGAGGGCGACCCGCCGGAACACGAGTTGCGCCGAGGAGCGGACGAGGTTGCGGGTCTCCTCATCAGGATTGCCGGGCAGGTTGACGACGATGTTCCTGTCGCCCTGGGTGGTGATCTCCGCTTCGGAGACGCCGGTCGAGTCGACTCGCTGGCGGATGATGGCGACCGCCTGATCGAGCTGCTCCTTGCTGATGGTCGTGTCCTCGGAGACCTGGGGCTCCAGGATGATCGAGGTGCCGCCTTCGAGGTCGAGGGCGAGCTTCGGTGTGGTCGTCGCGTCGGACCAGATCACTCCCCCGGCGAGGACGCCGCCGAGGACGAGGGTGACGATCGCCAACCACAGGAACCGCAGACCTGGTCGCGGCTTTTCTTCGATATCGGACACGATTCAGCTTTCGATCGGGTGCGGGTGTCAGTTCTTCTTGTCGTCGGAGTCCGGCGTGCTTCCGGGCTTCTTCGACGAGTCCCCTGCGGCCGAGTCGTCTTCGAGGCCATCGACGGCCTTCTTGTCGGTGGTGCCGCCGGTCGTGTCGGCATCGATCGTGTCAGCGGTGTCGGTCTTCCGCGCATCCTCGGCCCGACGGGCCTCAGCGGTGTTCGCATCGGCGTCGGCCTTGGCGATCGCGTCGATGTCGTCGGCCTGCGCGGTCGTCGCCGCGTCGGCGTCCCCATTGCCCTCGGCGCGCTTGCGCTCGTTCATCGCGTCGAGTTCGGCGTCGGTGATCGCCGGGGTCTCAGCGGCGTCGTCAGTGGTGCCGTCGGCGATGGGCGCGACGTCGGTCTCGGGGTTCTCGATCTGGCCGATCGCCTGGCGGTGGACCTTGAGGATGGTGCCGGGGCCCGATTCGATGGTGACCTGGTTATCCTCGTCGTTGATCGAGAGCACGGTGCCGAAGACGCCGAAGGTCGTCATCACCTTCGCCCCGGGAACCAGACCGGCCTTGATCTGCTCCGCTCGCGCCTTCTGCTTACGCCGAGAGTTGAACAGGAAGAAAATCAGCAGCGCGGCAAGCGCGAGAGGGATGAGCAAATCCACAGGTATCAACCTTCCATAAGAACGGACCAGTGCACTAGCTTAGTTCGAACTGCGCACTCAAGGCGAACCGGTGGCCCCGGTTCAGAACTCATAGTTTGCTGGGACGTGGAGGCCCAAGTGCCTCCATGCCGCCGAGGTGGCGACGCGTCCGCGCGGAGTGCGGCTGATGAGTCCCTCCCGCACGAGGTAGGGCTCGGAGACCGTCTCGACCGTGTCGGCCTCCTCGCCGACGGAGACCGAGAGAGTGCCGAGGCCGACAGGGCCCCCGCCGAAGCGCCGGCAGAGCACGTCGAGCACGGACCGGTCGAGGCGGTCGAGGCCGAGTTCGTCGACTTCGTACACGGTGAGCGCATTGAGGGCCGCCGCCTCGTCGATGACGCCGGAGCCGCGGACCTGCGCCCAGTCGCGGACGCGCCGGAGCAGGCGGTTGGCGATGCGCGGGGTGCCGCGCGAACGGGTGGAGATCTCCTCGAGACCACGCACCTGAGCATCGATGCCGAGCATGCGGGCCGAGCGTTTGAGCACGGTGAGCAGGTCTGCGCTCGAGTAGAAGTCGAGGTGGCCGGTGAAGCCGAACCGGTCGCGCAGGGGTGCGGGGAGGAGGCCCGAGCGCGTGGTCGCCCCGACGAGGGTGAAGGGCGGAAGGTCGAGCGGGATCGCCGTGGCACCGGGCCCCTTGCCGACGATGACGTCGACGCGGAAGTCCTCCATCGCGACGTAGAGCATCTCCTCGGCGGCCCTGGCCATGCGATGGATCTCGTCGATGAAGAGGACTTCGCCCTCTTCGAGGGAGGAGAGGATGGCGGCGAGGTCGCCGGCGTGCTGGACTGCCGGGCCCGAGGTCACCCGCAGGCTCGCCTGCATCTCATGGGCGATGATCATCGCCAGCGTCGTCTTGCCGAGTCCGGGCGGTCCGGAGAGCAGGACGTGGTCGGGAGTCCTGCTGCGCGCCTTGGCGGCGTCGAGGACGAGGGAGAGCTGTTCGCGGACCTGGGGCTGTCCGATGAAGTCCTGGAGTCCCTTGGGACGGAGCGCGGCTTCGGCGTCGCGCTCGGCCGCTTCGGCGGTGCCGGAGACGAGGCGGTCCTGCTCGGCCCCGGTGAGTCGCTGGTCGCCGAAGTCCATTTCGTAGGAGTCGGGTTCGCGCGACAGAGATTCTCGTCCGGTCATTTCCTCGCACCCAGGACTTTGAGGGAGGCCTTGAGGAGTGTCGAGGTGCCGGCGTCAGGACCGAGCTCGCTGACGACGTCCTGCACCGCCTCGGCGGCCTGGGGTTCCTTCCACCCGAGGCCGACGAGGGCGTCGACGACCTGCTGGTTGACTCCCCCGAAGGACAGCGCGGGCGCGGAGGCCGTCGCGGCGAATTTCGGCAGCTTGTTCTCGAGTTCGAGGATGATGCGCGAGGCGCCCTTCTTCCCGATGCCCGGCACGCGGGTGAGCGCGGTCGCGTCCTGTCCGGAGATGGCGGCGGCAAGCTCGTCGGGGCCCATGACCGAGAGGATGGCCATAGCCAAGCGCGGACCGATGCCGGAGATGGTGAGGAGGACTTCGAAGGTGTGGTTCTCGTCCTCGGTGCCGAACCCGAAGAGGGTCATCGAATCCTCGCGGACGACGAGTGTGGTGACGAGCTCGATTTCGGCGCCATGGCGAGTCCCCGCGAGGGTGTCCGGTGTCACGTGCACTTTGCGTCCGACTCCATAGGTGAGGACGACGAGGTGGTCAGCTGCGATGCGATGAACCGTACCGCTGAGGAAACTGATCACGGACAGCCTTTCGGGTGGGAACACTTGTACGAATCCAGGTTAACAGGAACCCTTAACCCAACGTATCCGACATGCCCGGGCGGAGTCCGCCGTTCACCCACCGCCACCGAAGCCACCAGCGTCGCTTTCGGGTTCACTCCCGGGCGCTGGCCCACTGCTCCCTGGAGGCTCACCGTCATGTGGAGGCCCACTCGTCCCCGGAGGTTCGTCAAAGAGGGTTTCGGCGGCCTCGCGGGCGATGAAGCGGGCGTGGAGGATCGGTCTGCGTTCGACATCGATCGAGGCGGGCGGAATCCACGCGGGTCTGCCGTCAAAGAGCATGTAGGCATACCAGTCCGATTTGTCGATGAGGTGGTGATGCATTCCGCATGCCAAGGTGAGGTTGTTGAGTTCGGTCTTCCCGCCCATCGCCCAGGGGACGATATGGTGCGCATCGCACCACCCCGGAGGTGTCTCGCACCCGGGGAACGTGCATCCCTGGTCGCGTGAGGCGAGGATGGCGAGCTGCTTCGCCGTCGCATGCCGATTCTCGGTGGCCAGAGACAGGGATTTCGCCTTGTCGCTCATGAGGTGAAAGAACACCGAGCCGTTGAGTCCCTCGTCGACAGCGAGGTCGATGGGAAACTCCGCTTCGGCTCCGGTGGCCGCTCGGCCCTTCTTCTCCGCAAGGTGCTCGGCCGTCGCGTTGACGACGAGTGCGAACGGTGCGCCCTTGCCCACTCGGTCCATCTCGATCCGGGAGATCATGGTGGCGAACCGTTCGTAGATGAGGTTCTTCACCGATCCCTGAGCGTCAGAGGTGTCGACGAAGGCTCCGTCTTCTCGCACGCCCCAACCCCGGCTGATGCCGCAGTCGGTCGCGCCCGGAGTCAGGTCGGTGGGGACACGCGCATCCGAGACGTCGCCGGAGAGGACGCTGGAGAACAGGTCGACGATCTCCTGGTCGCCGGCACTGTGCGGCTGCCCGGTGATCGGGTCGAGATCGCCGGCACGACCAGCCGGACTGCCGCCGACAAGGCCCTCAGAGCCCGCGCGAACGACCTCAGCGCCGCTGGTGCCGTCAGCGCCTGTACCGTCAGCGCCGCTGGTGCCGTCAGCGCCTGTACCGTCAGCGCCGCTGGTGCCGTCAGCGCCCGCGCCGACAGCGCCGGCACCTGCCGCTCCGCTGCCTGCGTCGCCGCTCTCGACAGTTCCGTCTCCAACACTGCCGGTGGTCGCAGGGTCGTCGGCTTTGATCCGCGAGGTCAGCCAGCCCTGGAGGATGCCGCCCGAGATCGGGTCGAGCAGTCCGGACAGATCCCAGTCGCCGTCTCGTCGCTGGCGAACATTCACCCGATACTTCGAGCGATCATGCGAGTCCGGGGGCTCCTCACCGTCAGGGTCGAGACGATCAAGCATCTCGGTGAAGATCCGCTTGAGGTCGGACACCCGCACGCTCGGTGCGCGCGAGACAAGCTTCTCCTCGACCCTGCTGCGCACATCGGAGGAGATCCAGAACGGTACGGCGTCCATGCATTCGCCGATGACCGCTGCCTGACTCGAGGAGAGCCGGCCGGATCGCAGGCCCTCGGCCACGACAGGGTACTTGGGCGGTCGTGACTGGCCGGTGACATCGACTCGGTTCCCGAGGTTCTTGGCCAGTTCCGTGCGCCGGTGAGCTTCTCTGCCACTGAGCTTGAGCTTGTCCTGCACAAGTGACTTGGTGGTCTTCGCGCCGTAGTCCTTGGGAGTGCCGGTGCGTTCGAACACCGAGAGGGTGACGGCCGAGAGCAGGTCGACGATGCGACTGAGTGCTTCGAGGCCCTGCATCACGGTGACAGCCTCGTCGGGTCCCATCGGACGTTGGAAGGTCTGCAGCTGTGTGGCGAGCTCGGTGAGAGCAGTGAGGCTCCCCGTGACCTCCGGCACCGACGACTGCATGTCGGCCCACTGCTCGCTGCTGAGCATCGGGTGCGGGGAGTCGGGAATCGAGGTGTCACGGTGCTCGTCGACGGCAGTCTGGAACGGGTTCGCGATATCGGACACGCACGGCCGATCCACTGCATCCGAGCCCACATCGGTCAGCTTGTCTTCTCCGCTCCGACCGGTCCCTCCCCCTGCGATGCCATCGTCTCGAACGCCGTCGTCCGAGCGATGGGATCCATCCGAGCGCAGGGACCGTTTCGCAGCCGCGCGCTTCGAGGACTGTTTCCCCGCATCGGACCGCGCATCATCAGACCGCACTTCGCGCGACTGACTCCCAGCAGCCCCGCAATCGTCGGAAACGACTCGGCCCTCGTCTGTCTGCGGACGGGGTTCATCGAGCTTGCCGAAATCCTGGGGTGCGACCGGAGCGATCTCACCGAAGCGATCGGCGAGTTCGTGTCCGCCGAGATCCATACCGGCGTCTCTGAGCTGATCGAACAGCGACTGCGGCTGGCTTCCGCCCGCTCGTCCACCCGCGCCGCCGACCGACGATTCGTCTCGGGTCCACGGGAGCGGCTGTCCGGCCGCGCGCCCTCCCTTTCCGTCGGAGCCTCTGCTCCGACGGCTCGGCGTGCGATCCGGTGTCAGCGTCATAATCTCAGTGATTCGTCCATCAACATCTTCGTTGTGCGGTTGGTCACATTCTACGCGCGTTCATTTCGCCATGTCTACAGTTTCGTTCGATTTTTTCAGAGTTTTTTCTATGTGTTTCGCCGTCGTTCTAATCGGTGTAGATTCACGTCTCTGACCAGCGCACACGTTCCGCAACCAACAAGATGCACGCACGCAGAGAACCGAACGTCGATGCTCCGAACACAGAGGCGCGCGAGATAGAACGACTTCCGAGCACGAGGGAAACAGCCTGCAGGGAGCGACGCAACACGGCACTGATCCGCCCAAGGAACCGCCGTCGAAGGGCGGGGGAACACACCCCCAAAAATGCGGGGAAACAGGACGTTGAAGCGCGAATAGGCATCGCCCGCCGTCCATTCGCCCTGACACAGCGTCGGCATTCGGCGTCATCCGAACAGTACGCCCGGAACCCTCACTTCGCGTCGCGCAGGGCTCTCGCCCACTGCTCCTGGGCCTTCGTCAGCCCGCTCCCCTGCCGGCCGCCGCCCTTGCGCTCGGTGAGGTCCTTGTTCGCACCCGGAGTCGACTGCGCGCTCAGCGCCCCTCTCCATGAGTGGCAGATGGCGATCGCCAGTGCGTCGGCGGCATCCGCGGGCTTGGGCGGAGCGTCGAGGCCGAGGATGCGGGTGACCATGTTCGTCACCTGTTTCTTGTCGGCTCGGCCGGAGCCGGTGATCGAGGCCTTGACCTCGGACGGGGTGTGCATCGCCACGGGGATCCCGCGGCGCGCGGCGAGCCCCATCGTCAGCCCCGAGACCTGGGCGGTGCCCATGATCGTCGAGACGTCATTGCGCGCGAACACCCGCTCGATGGCCACCACATCGGGACGGTGCACATCGAGCCAGGTGTCGAACGCCTCGGCGAGGCTCCCCAGCCTCAGGTCCACGGAATCCGCGGACGGGGTGCGGACGACGTCGACGGCGACCATGGCGACCCGACGGGCCGACAGGGTGTCGATGACGCCGAGCCCGCACCGCGTGAGGCCGGGGTCCACGCCGAGGATGCGCATCAGGCGTCGAGTTCTGCGAGGACCTCGTCGCTGACGTCGGCGTTCGAGTAGACGTTCTGGACCTCATCGCTGTCCTCGAGGGCATCGATGAGCTTGAACACCTTGGCTGCGGTCGCAGCGTCGAGGCTGACCTTGAGTCCGGGCACGAACGACGCCTCGGCGGAGTCGTAGTCGATGCCCGCGTCGACGAGCGCGGTGCGCACGGCCACGAGGTCGGTCGCCTCGGAGATGACCTCGAAGGTCTCGCCCTCGTCGTTGACCTCTTCGGCCCCGGCTTCAAGGGTCGCTTCGACGATGGCGTCCTCGTCGGTGCCCTCGGCCGGGACGACGATGACGCCCTTGCGGTTGAAGTTGTACGACACCGAGCCGGGGTCGGCCATCGATCCGCCGTTGCGGGTCACGGCGACCCGGACTTCGGAGGCCGCACGGTTGCGGTTGTCGGTGAGGCACTCGATGAGCAGCGCCACGCCGCCGGCCGCGTAGCCTTCGTACATGATCGTCTCGTAGTTGACCGCTTCGCCGTCGAGGCCGCCGCCGCGCTTGACCGCGCGGTTGATGTTGTCGGCCGGGACGGAGTTCTTCTTCGCCTTCTGGATCGCGTCGAAGAGGGTCGGGTTGCCATCGGGATCAGGTCCACCGTTGCGTGCGGCAACCTCGATGTTCTTGATCAGCTTGGCAAAGAGCTTGCCGCGCTTGGCATCGATGGCAGCTTTCTTGTGCTTAGTCGTTGCCCATTTGGAATGACCTGACACTGGTGTTCCTTCCTATAGATACAGCCCTACGATTCTATACGCTCGCGCCCCTCCGCCCGAAAGCGCGCCGAAGGACGGAATGAGGAGCACCCCGCCGAGGCTGTTCGTCGGTCCCAGCCTTCCCCCGCCGAGGCTGTTCGTCGTCCCAGCCGACCCCGCCGGTTCTCCCCTGCGACGGTGAGCCGATCCCGGCGGAACCGCCGATCGAGCTGAGCCGGCTGCCGAGGCGTCTGCCGGCCGACCGCCCGCAGACAATCAGTCGATGACGAGCGGGACGTCGGGGACGGCTCCCCGGGAGGCGAGCTCCATGAGGCTGAGCAGGTTCCTCGGGTAGATCGTCTCCGTCGTCTCGAGCAGCTCTTCGCGGCTCCACCAGCGGAACTCGAGGAGACTGCGCTTCTCGATGTCCGTCCACACGGCGTCTTCGAGCTCGATGTCCTCGGTCGTCCGATAGGCGAAGTAGGTCTCGAGCTGCCGCAGCTCCTTCTCCGTGAAGTGGAAGACCTCGTCGCGGATGGCGAGCGGACCGATGAGGTCGCCGGGCTCGCATTCGATGCCTGTCTCCTCGGCGAGCTCCCGCGCCGCCGTCTGCGCCGGGGTCTCGCCCATCTCCGAACCGCCGCCGCACGTCATCCACCACTGGTGGGACGGAGTGAGCAGGTCCTGGGCCCTGATGAGGAGAACCTCGTCGCGCTCATTGAGCAGTACGACCCGCGAAGCTTTACGAGGTTTCATGGTTCTCCAGGAGTTGACGGCGGACAGACGAAATTCTTTGCAGGATAGTGATGCAGCAGGCGATCATCAAGACGCCCAGGGCGACCGTCAGAACGATATCGGGTAGTCCCATTCCGACCAAGCCGGTGACGACGAGTGTGACCAACAACCGATCGGCGCGCTCGGCGATCCCACCCGCGGCGTGGACGCCGAGTCCCTCCGCGCGCGCCCGGACGTAGGAGACGAGCGAACCGGTGACGAGACAGCCGAGGGCGAGCAGCGCGGTGAGCGGGTCGGAGGCGCCGAGGAAGAACCACAGGGCGAGCCCGATGAAGACCGCGGAATCAGCGATCCGGTCGAGCGTCGAGTCGAGGAAGGCCCCCCAGAGGCTGTTGCGCCCGGTCTCCCGGGCCATGATCCCGTCGAGCATGTCGCAGAAGACGAAGACCGTGATGACGATCGTCCCCCAGAGCAGCTGCCCGAGCGGGTAGAACACCAGGGCACCCGCGCACACCCCGATCGTCCCGATGTACGTCACGGCATCGGGTGTCAGTCCCAGGCGCAGGAGGAGCCTCGCCAGGGGACGGAAGAGTCGGGTGAATGCCGCGCGGGCAATGGTGTTGAGCATCGGGTCAGCGAACCACCGCGGTCGTCAGTGGACGGTCGTCGGTCGCCGACTCCGCCGGTCGCCCGCCGAGGTGGGTGTCCCACCAGTCGATGATCGCGTCGAAGCGCTGCCGCCGATGGCGCGGCTGCCCCGACCGGGAGAGTTCGTGGTTCTCGCCGGGGAAGATGAGCAGCTCGGTCTCCACGCCGGCCCGCTGCAGGGCGGCATAGTACTGCTGAGCCTGCTCGAGCGGGCACCGGAAGTCGAGTTCGGAATGCATGACGAGTGCCGGGGTGCGCACCTCAGCTGCATGGGCGAGCGGCGACTGCCGTTCGATCGCGGCGGCGTCCCGGCTCGTGTACTCCTCCGAGAAGAAGCGTCCGATGTCCGAGGTGCCGACGAAGCTGTGCGGGTCGAGGTAGCCGCGTTCGACGATCGCGGCCCGGAACCGGTGGTCGGCGGCGATCGTCATCGCGGTGAGGTATCCGCCGTACGATCCGCCCTGCACGCCGAGGCGGTCCCCGTCGAGGTCCGAATCGAGCGCGAGCGCATGCTCGAGGACGGCGAGGACGTCGGCCATCGCCGGCTCCGCCATGTTCCCCTGCACTGCCGTGCCCCATGTGCGGGTGCGTCCGCCTGAACCGCGAGGGTTCGCGTACACGACCGCATACCCCGCCGAGGTGAGCACCTGGGTCTCGTCGAACCATCCGTGCGTGTACTGGGCGAAGGGACCGCCGTGGATGTTGAGGACGACTGGGAAGGGTCCCTGACCTGTGGGTTTGGCGAGCCATCCGGTGATCGTCCCGCCCTCGCCATCGACGCGCAGAAGCCGCGGGAGGACGGAGTTCGCCGGTGCCGGGTGCGCGCGCAGCACGCTCGGACCCGTCTCCCCCGCCGAGGCGGTGGCCCCGGCTGCCTCCGCCGCATCGGCGACGCCGGCGACGGCGAGCCCGGATTCAGCGGAGGACACGGCGGCGACGTCGGAGTCGTACATGTCGTCCTCACCGGCTGCGTGCGCCTCGGCGAGCGTCGAATCGGCATGGGGGTGCTCATCGTCGACGAGGTCGGCGACGGCGTTGGCGTCCATCACCCCGCCCTCGATCGAGCTGTCGCCCGCGATCTCCGTCGCCCCAGCCGTCGGGCTCGGCCCGTCGGCGCCGGAGCCGTCGAGGCCGACCCGGATGAGCACGGCGGGACTCTCCGGGGTCACGGCAGTGGCGACGGCGGTTCCCCCGTCGACGGCGAAGCCGGTGACGACGCTGAGCGCATCGGTGAGGAAGCGGAGGTCGTCGAGGACGACCGCCTCGGCGGACAGATCGATCCTCGCCAGGCGCGTCGCACCGTCGGTGTCGACGGCGACGACCGCCGACTCCCCGACGACGACGGGAGGCAGGGAGGCGATCGCCACGGTTTCGGGGTCGGTGAGCCGGCGGGTCGTGCCCGTGCTCAGATCATGGACGAAGAGGCCGGGCATCTGACCGACGAAGTCGAGGGCGTCGCGCGTGAGGTCGGCGCCGACGAGGAGGACGCGATCGTCGTCGATCCAACGGTGCAGACTCACGCTCATCCGCGGCAGCTCGAGTGCCGCCGGTCCGTCGGAGCCGAGCAGCCACACCGTCGAGCGCAGGTCGGGTTCTCCCCGGTCAGGAGTGACGTCGGCGATGACGCTCATCCGTGCGCCGCTCGGCGAGAACTGCGGGTCGTGGACATCGGACTCGGGGGTCTGAAGCATCGTCGACAGCGGCACCTCGGCGCTGCCGGTGATGCCCGCCTTGCCGAGGCCCGGCTCGATGAGGTCGACGAGGAAGGCCCGGGCGGGGCGATCCCCCACGTACCCGAGCCCGTTGGCGTGATACGCCGCTGAGGTGATCCGGCGCGGTGCCTCCTCCTCGGCGGGGATGTCTTCGTCGGTGCCGTAGCGGCCGGATTCGGCGACTCGGGCGACGTAGAGGGCGCGACTGCCGGCGTCGTCGATGTCGAACTCGGTGACGCCGAGGTGGTTGTCCGTGATCCGGTGCGCCGTCGCGAGCGAGGGGCCGGCGAAGAGCTGCGGTCGCTCGGACTTCTCAGCGCTGAGATATCCGGACCAGTGCTCGCCGATGTGCGGGGCCGAGTCACGCCAGCCGTGCGTGATCCGCTGCGAGGACTCCCCACGGAAGGCGAAGAGCTGCGTGAGGTAGGTGTTCGACTCGAGGTCGGGGCGGGTGATCGCGATGATCGTGTCCTCACCGGCGACGACGGGCGTGGCGTATTCGGCGAGCGAATCGAGGTCTTCGGGGTTCATCGGTTCCATTCTCTCGACAGCGCTGCCCGGGCATCGGCGTGCACCTGCGGCAGGGCTTTCGTCTGTGCGACGACGGGCAGGAAGTTCGCGTCTCCGCTCCAGCGCGGGACGACGTGCTGGTGGAGGTGGGCGGCGATCCCGGCACCGGCGACCTCGCCCTGGTTCATGCCGAGGTTGAAGCCGTCGGGCCCGGAGACCGCCCGGATGACGCGCATCGCCTTCTGCGTGAAATGGGCGAGCTCGACCGTCTCCTCCTCGGTGAGCTCCGTGTAGTCGGCGACGTGCCGGTAGGGACAGATGAGGAGATGTCCCGGGTTGTACGGATAGAGGTTGAGCACGGCGTAGACGGACTCACCGCGAGCGACGATGAGCCCTTCCTCGTCGGACTTCTTCGGTGCCGCGCAGAACGGGCACTCGTCGACACCCGAGTCCTTCGGCTTGTCCTGGCCGCCGATGTAGACCATCCGGTGCGGAGTCCACAGCCGCTGGAATCCGTCGGGCTCCCCCGGGAAGCCCGAGGCCGACTCGATGTCGGCCAGGTCCATGTCGAGGTCGGGTTCGGTCCGCTTCTCCTCGCCGAGGTGGTCGGACTGACCGTCCTCCGTGGTCATACCTGGGCCTTGGTCTCGATCGCCTCGACGATCCGCTCGATCGCCTCGGCGACGGGCACTCCGTTGTCCTGCTCACCGTCGCGGAAGCGGAAGGAGACCGCACCGGCGTCGCGGTCCTCCCCACCGGCGATGAGGACGAAGGGCACCTTCGACTTCGAGGCGTTGCGGATCTTCTTCGGAAAGCGGTCGTCGCTGTCGTCGACCTCGACGCGCACGCCTGCGGCGCGCAGCTTCTCGGCGACCTCATAGAGGTAGTCGTTGAACTCGTCGGCGACGGGGATGGCGGTGACCTGGACGGGTGAGAGCCAGACCGGGAACGCTCCGGCATAGTGTTCGGTGAGGACACCGAGGAAGCGTTCGATCGAGCCGAACTTCGCCGAGTGGATCATCACCGGCTGCTTGCGGCTGCCGTCGGCGGCGACGTATTCGAGTCCGAAGCGCTCTGGCTGGTTGAAGTCGAGCTGGACGGTCGACATCTGCCACGTGCGCCCGATCGCGTCCCGGGCCTGGACGGAGATCTTCGGGCCGTAGAACGCGGCTCCGCCGGGATCGGGGACGAGTTCGAGTCCGGACTCGGCAGCGACCTGCTCGAGGGTCGCGGTCGCCTCGGCCCACTGCTCGTCGGAGCCGATGAACTTGTCCTTCTTCTTCCCGTCCTCGTCGCGGGTGGAGAGTTCGAGGTAGAAGTCGTTGAGTCCGAAGTCGCGCAGGAGGCTCAAGACGAAACCGAGGAGGTGGCGGATCTCGGCGGCCGCATCCTCGATCGCGACGTAGGAGTGCGAGTCGTCCTGCGTGAGCGCCCGGACGCGGGTGAGACCGTGGACGACGCCGGAGGGTTCGTCGCGGTAGACGGTGCCGAACTCGAAGAGCCGCAGCGGCAGATCCCGGTAGGAGCGTCCGCGGGAGCGGTAGATGAGGTTGTGCATCGGGCAGTTCATCGCCTTGAGGCGGTAGGGCGTGCCCGCCTTGACGATCTCTCCCTCCTCGTCACGGACCTCGTCGACGAGCATCGACGGGAACATGTTCTCGCCGTAATAGGGCAGATGGCCCGAGGTGTAGTAGAGGGTCTCCTTCGAGATGTGCGGAGTCCCGACGTACTCGAAGCCCTCCTCGATGTGGCGGGCGCGGACGTAGTCCTCCATCTCGCGCTTGATGACACCGCCCTTGGGGTGGAAGACGGGCAGACCGGAGCCGAGCTCCTCGGGGAAGGAGAAGAGGTCGAGTTCGGCACCGAGCTTGCGGTGGTCACGGCGTTCGGCCTCGGCGAGGCGGTCCTGGTAGGCCTTGAGGTCGTCCTTCGAGGCCCACGCGGTGCCGTAGACGCGCTGGAGGCTCGCATTCGCCTGGTCGCCGCGCCAGTAGGCGGCGGAGGAGCGGGTGACGGCGAACCCGTTGCCGATGAGCTTCGTGTTCGGCAGGTGGGGGCCGCGGCAGAGGTCCTGCCACACGACCTCGCCCTTGCGGTCGACGTTCTCGTAGACGGTGAGTTCGCCCGCCCCGACCTCGACGGCTGCGGACTCGTCGTCGCCGGCGCCCTTGTCGCTGATGAGTTCGAGCTTGTACGGCTCGTTCGCCATGCGCTCGCGGGCCTCGTCCTCGGTGACGACGACGCGGTTGAAGGTCTGGCCCGACTTGACGATCTGCGCGGCCTTCTTCTGGATGGCCTTGAGGTCATCGGGGGTGAAGGGCTCGGCGACATCGAAGTCGAAGTAGTAGCCGTCGGTGATGTAGGGGCCGATGCCGAGCTTGGCATCGGGGAAGAGCTCCTGCACGGCCTGCGCGGTGACGTGCGCGGTCGAGTGGCGGAGGATGTCGAGACCCTCGGGGGAATCGATGAGGATCGGGGCGATGCTGTCGCCCGGGGCGAGTCCGCGGCTGAGGTCGGCCGGCTCCCCATTCAGCCACATCGCCACCACCGCGCGGTCCGTGGAGAAGATCTCCGTCCCGGTCAGACCCTGTCTCCAGGGAATGCTCTCACCCGCGCAGTCGATGCTGTCTGCCACTGAATCTCTCCGATCGTTGTGCTTGTCTCACGTTGCGGCGCCGACACGCTGACGGCTTCTGCGCGCACGCCGCTCTTAGAGTCTAGTACCAAAACGGGTCTGCGAAATCAGTTGGGTGGCAGTCATATGACTGCCACCCAACTGCCCCTGCGCGACTGCGGTGGGGAACGCTCGGACTCGCTCCGGCCCGGTCGTCAGACCTTCTTGAAGTCGAAGGTCGTGCCCTTGCCGAGGTCGTCGAAGAGCAGGAGCTGGAGCTCCATCTGATCGACCTCATCGGCGGGAACGCCGTATGCGAACTCGTAGGTCTTCTCACCGCCGGCGGGGACGGGTTCGGCGAAGGCAAGGATTCCCTGGTACTTGTTGCCGTCGAAGACGTCCGAGTAGGTCGCACCCGAGCCGTTGGAGGCCGTGACGCTGGTCAGGGACATGTCGATCTCGGAGCTCGAATTGTTCTTGATCGTCATCGTCACGATGGCGATCTCGCCGTTCGTCGACTCCGCGCCGATCGCGGTGTTGCTCGCCGTGCCGGGCGCGACGCTGACTGCAGCCGTGATGTCGGTGCCGATCTCGACTTCTCCGCCCTCGACCGGTGCGGCCTCCGCCGTCTCCTCGGTCGCCGGCGACTCGGCACCGGGATCGGTCGGGTCGATCGGCGCACCGTAGGAGGTGGGTGCCTCCGACATCTCGTCGACGGCCTTGCCGAGCATGCCGATGCCGATGATCGTGGCGATGATGACGATGATCGAGATGAGGATCGAGACGAAGCCGAGGATGAGACCGGTGATGGTCACACCCTTGTTGCTCGCCAGGCCCTTCTTGATCGCCGAGAGGCCGATGAAGCCGAAGACGACGGCGGCGATGCCGAAGATCAGGCCGATGCCGAAGACGAAGGCGAGGACGACGCCGATGATGCCGCCGATGAGGGCGAGGATGCCCCAGATGTTCTTCGAGGTGCTGCCGCCGGATCCCGAGGAGTAGTTCCCGTAGGAGGCGTTCGGGTTCGCAGGCGTGAACTGGTCTCCCCCGCCGCCGGCTGCAGCGTAGGCCGGCTGCTGGCCGTACTGGTTGGAGTCGTAGCTCTGACCGTAGTTCTGATTCTGGTCGTAGCCCTGGGCGTTCTGGTCATAGCCCTGGCCGTAGTTCTGGTCGTAGCCGCCCTGAGAACCCTGGGCGTTCTGGTCGTAGCTCTGACCGTAGCCCTGACTCTGGCCGTAGCCTCCCTGGGAGCCGCCGTACTGACCGTCCTGACCGTACTGGGACTGAGAGCCGTAGTTCGGAGCCTGGTTGTCCGAGCCGTAGCTCGGCGCCTGGTCACCAGAGCCATAGCTCGGTGCCTGGTTGTCCGAGCCGTATGACTGCGTCGGCTGGTCGGACCCGTACGACGGCGCACGGTCACCCGAATCGTACGAACGGGTCGGCTCGTTCGATCCGTACTGGGGGGCCTGGCTGTTCGAACCGTACTCGCTGCCGTTCTCGTCTCCTGAACGGCTCTGATCGTTCGCGGAATTCTCGCCGGTGTTCTCGTTGTCCGAACGGCGGTTCGGATCGTACGGATTCTGCGGGGTAGACATATGTGCTCCGAGTCCTTGTGTGGGCTGTGCTCTGACTAGCGTACAAGCATAAGAGTAGCCTCAACATGCGCTGTGCGTGGCAGAACTGCCACACATGTCGCCTTTTCCGTCGGCGCGTCGTGACCGGCGGTGGAACGCCTCACTCCCTGTCCAACTCTGGACTTCAATCCGGGCTGCACACCAGTCAGAACCGCCGTTCTCAGGGGCGGATTCGGCGGCGGGGGTACACGTGGGGTACACGCCGCGGATGAGAAGCCGAGCTTGAGGAACGTCCTGAATGCACGAAACCCCAGGTCAGAGCCTGGGGTTCCTAGTGTGCGCGATACTGGGATCGAACCAGTGACCTCTTCCGTGTCAGGGAAGCGCGCTACCGCTGCGCCAATCGCGCTCTATTCATTTGTTGCACCGGAACCGTGAAGGCCCCTGTGCGCGATACTGGGATCGAACCAGTGACCTCTTCCGTGTGAAGGAAGCGCGCTACCGCTGCGCCAATCGCGCTAACTCACCGACAGACGAGCTGTCGGAGAATCCGAGGTGGCGACGGGATTCGAACCCGTGTATACGGCTTTGCAGGCCGCTGCCTCGCCTCTCGGCCACGCCACCGCCAAGGCAGTGCCATGACGCCTCCGAGCGGATGACGGGACTCGAACCCGCGACCCTCACCTTGGCAAGGTGATGCTCTACCAACTGAGCCACATCCGCGTTTCGCTGCCCGGTTTCCCTGGCAACGAGATATAACTCTATACGCAGCCGGGCACGGACGCAAAATCCAAACGCGGTGATCGTCGTCACAGATCCGAATCAAGCTTTCAGACTCCTCGGGTTGAATGGCTGACGTGGATGAGCGACCCCCTGACAAGCGGCCAGCGGGCTGGCTGTCGCGCCATCACAAGCACGGCCGGCCCTCCTGGCGTCGGTTCCGTCTGGGGTTCCTGCGCTGGCGGATGAGCGTGACCGCGAACCCGCACGCGGCTCGGCTCTACAGGTTCCTCGTCGGCGGAGTCGGCTCGCTCATCGTCGTCATCGGGCTCATCCTCGTCCCCCTGCCCGGCCCCGGGTGGCTCATCGTCATCATCGGCCTCTTCGTCATCTCGACCGAGTTCCACTGGGCCAGACACCTGCTCCACTTCGTCCGCGTGCGCGTCGAGGCGTGGACGCACTGGATCATGCGCCAGCCACTGTGGGTGCGCTGGGCGGTCGGCGCTCTCACCGCGGCCTTCGTCGCCTGCGTCGTCTGGCTGGTGCTGCGTCTCATCGGCATCCCCGACTGGGTGCCCCACTTCGGCGGGGTCTTCGAGGCCCTCGACCTCCGCTGAGGGAGGAATCCAGACACGGCGGTCGAGGTCGTCGACCGGAGGCGTCCGCCCTCGGACCTCCACCCAGCCCGGAATCCAACCAGAAGTGGTCGAAGAACCGAGGAGAATCGACCGATTCGGGCAGAATGCCTCGTTTCTTCGACCACTTCTGGAAGTGAGGGAAGGGAGAAGGGCCTACTCCGGGGAGGAGAGCGCAGTGAGGCGCGAGAGGCAGCGCATGTACTTCTTCCGGTACCCGCCGGACAGGGATTCCTCGGTGAAGACCCGATCAAGGCGCTCACCGGAGTTGATGATGCGCACATCCCTGTCGTAGAGGCGGTCGACGAGCGCGACGAAGCGCAGCGCCACGCTCTCATTGTCGATCGTGTGGACGTTCTTCCACACGGCGGCGTCGATGCCGTCGACCATCCTCCCGTACTTCGAAGGATGGACGGTCGCGAGATGCTCGAGCAGAGTGCTGAAGTCATCGCGGGCGACCACTCCGGGCAGCTCGGCGGCAGCCGCATCGAGTTCGGCCGGCGTCAGCGGTTCAGCCGGGGCGGTGAGCCCGCGGTGCCGGTAGTCCTGACCGTCGATCCGGTAGACCTCGAACTGGTCGGCCAGGGCCTGGATCTCCCGGAGGAAGTCCTGCGCGGCGAAGCGTCCCTCCCCGAGCGATCCCGGGAGGGTGTTCGACGTCGCGATGATCTTCACCCCGGCGTCGGTGAGCTCGCGCATGAGCCGGGACATGAGCACCGTATCGCCGGGATCGTCGAGTTCGAACTCATCGACGCACACGAGCTTCATCTGCTTGAGGTCGTCACGGGCCCGGACGAAGCCGAGCGCCCCGACGAGGTTGGTGTACTCGACGAAGGTGCCGAAGGTCGCCGGCTTCTCGTTCGCGTGCCACGCCGAGGCGAGAAGGTGGGTCTTGCCGACGCCGTAGCCGCCGTCGAGGTAGACGCCCTTGGGACCGTCCTTGCCCTTGGAGAAGAGCTTTCCGAAGAACCCCTTCGACCGGTTATCGGCGACGAACTCCTCGAGCTTGGCCCGCGCCTCGGCCTGCGACGGCTCGTTGGGGTCGGTCCGGTAGCTCGCGAACGACACGTCCTCGAACTGCGGGGGCGGGACGAGTCCGGCGATGAGTTCGTCGGGGGCGACGGTGGGATTGCGCTCGCTCAGCGAGGTGAGGGTCTGCTCGGCATTCACCCGCCCTAGTCTATTGCAGGGCACGTTCGGGCCGGCATGACCCCTGACACACCGGGCGACGGCCCGAGGCAGCGACAAGCGGCCCGCACGCCCGGCCTCAGGTGAAGTCGAAGCCGAGGCGTCCGAGCTGTTTGGGATCGCGCTGCCAGTCCTTGGCGACCTTGACGTGGAGGTCGAGGAAGACCTTCGTGCCGAGCAGCGCCTCGATGCCGCGGCGCGACTCCGAGCCGATCTCCTTGAGCCGCTTCCCGCCCTTGCCGATGATGATCGCCTTCTGACTGGGGCGTTCGACGTAGAGGTTGACGTGGACGTTCCACAGCGGGTTGTCCTCGCTGCGGCCCTCCCGAGGGTACATCTCCTCGACCTGGACGGCGAGCGAGTGCGGCAGCTCATCGCGGACGCCTTCGAGGGCGGCCTCGCGGACGAGTTCGGCGATCATCACCTCTTCGGGTTCGTCGGTGAGCTCGCCTTCGGGGTAGAGCGGCGGGGACACCGGCAGGTAGCTCGAGAGCACCTGATCGACGGTCTCGACCTGGAAGCCGTCGACGGCGGAGACGGGGATGACGTCGGCGAAGTCGGCGAGTTCGCTCACGGCCAGGAGCGCCTCGGCGACCTTGTCCTGACTCACGGTGTCGACCTTCGTCACGAGGGCGACGATCGGGGTCCGTCCGTCGAGGAGGGCGAGCTGGGAGGCGATGTAGCGGTCGCCGGGTCCGATGGGCTCGTCGGCGGGCAGGCAGAAGCCGATGACGTCGACCTCGCTCAGGGTCGCGACGACGAGGTCGTTGAGCCGGGAGCCGAGCAGGGTCCGGGGCTTATGCAGGCCCGGGGTGTCGACGATGATGAGCTGATGGTCGTCCTTGTGGACGATCCCGCGGATCGTGTGGCGCGTCGTCTGGGGCTTCGCCGAGGTGATCGCCACCTTCTCGCCCACGAGCGCGTTCGTCAGCGTCGACTTGCCCGTGTTCGGGCGGCCGACGAAGCACGCGAAGCCCGCCCGGAAGTCCTCGGGGTAGTCCGTGCGAAAGTCCATCTCAGCTCTCTTCCTCAGGTGTGTCGACCCGTGTCACCGTGACGTGGGCGATGCGGTGGCGGCGGCCCTGGCCTTCGAGCGCGGTGAGGCGCAGACCGGCGATCTCGGCGCTCGAGCCGGCGATGGGCACGCGCCCGATGAGCTTCGTGAGCAGACCGCCGACGCTGGTGACGTCGTCGACGTCGATGCGCACGTCGAAGTACTCGGCGAAGTCGGTGATCGACATCCGCGTGCTCACGAGGTAAGTGCCGTCGTCGGCCTCGACGAGGTCCTCATCGACGGCATCGTATTCGTCGTCGATCTCGCCGACGATCTCCTCGACGATGTCCTCGATCGTCACGAGTCCCGCGGTGCCGCCGTACTCGTCGATGAGGATCGCCAGATGCGTCGACTCGATCTGCATCTGCCGCAGCAGGTCGTCGGCCGGCTTCGTCTCCGGGACGAAGAGGACGCTGCGGGCGAGCGTGTTGACCGGACGCTCGGCGTCCTCCGGATGCTGATGGAGCCGCCGGGCGACGTCCTTGAGGTAGGCGACACCTTCGATGTCGTCGAGGTCCTCTCCGCTGATGGGAATCCGGGAGAACCCGGAGCGGAGGAAGAGGTTCATCACCTTGTTGAGCGGAGTGCCCGAGGTGACGGTGACGAGGTCGGTGCGCGGGACCATGACCTGCTTCGCCGAGGTCTCCGAGAGCATGAACACCGACTGGATCATGTCGCGTTCGCCGTCCTCGATGATGTCGGACTCGCTCGCCCTTTCGACGAGGTCGCGCAGCTGATCCGAGGTGACGAAGGGTCCGTCCTTGTAGACCTTGTCCGGGGTGAGCAGGTTGCCCAGCCACACGAGGACCTTCGTCAGGGGACGGAGGACGACTAGGAGGAAGGTGACGATCCCGCTCAGTCCCAGGCTCACTCCCAGCGAACGGCGACGCCCGATCGTGCGCGGGGAGACCCCGGCGACGACGAAGACGGCGATCGAGGAGGTGAGCACGGTGAGGACGACCATGAGCGGACCGACCGAGTAGAGCGAGTCGTAGGCCAGCGCGATGAACACGGTCGCGAGCGCCTCGAGGAAGAGGCGGACGAAGATGATGACGTTGATGTTCGTCGGCAGGTCGGCGAGGATCCGCTCGACCCGCACCGCCGAGGCCTTGCCCTCGTCCTTCGCGTCCTGGATCGCGTGGTGGGAGACGCTGAGCAGCGCCGCGTCGACGGCCGCCAGCGTCGCCGAGAAGATGAGGCAGAGCAGCGCCGCGAGGAAGAACCAGAGCACGGCTCAGACCTCGGTCGGCGTCGGGATGTCCGTCCGGCCGTCGTAGCGGGCGGCGAAGAACGTCAGCAGCAGGTGGCGCTGGAGGGCGAACATCGCCTCCCGCTCCTCCGGCTCCCCGTGGTCGTAGCCGAGGAGGTGGAGGAATCCGTGGACGGTGAGGAGGAGGATCTCATCCATCGCCGAATGGCCCGCCGCTGCGGCCTGCTTCGCGGCCACGGCCGGGCAGATGATGATGTCGCCCATCTGGCCCTCGGTCGGGGCGTCGGCGCGACCCTGGCTGAGCTGGTCCATCGGGAACGACATGACGTCGGTGGGCCCCTCGAGGTCCATCCATGTGACGTGGAGTTCGGACATCGCCGCCTCGTCGACCATCGTCACCGACAGTTCCGCCCCGGGGTGCATGTGCAGCGCCTCGCCGAGGTATTCGGTCAGCGCCACGACCTCGTCGAGGTCGACCTCGTCCTCGGTCTCGTTGGCGATCTCGGTGTTCACTTCGCGTTCCCCCACAGGTCGTAGGCGTCGACGATCTTCGTCACCAGCGAATGCCGCACGACGTCCTTGCTGCCGAGCTGGCAGAAGGCGAGGTCGTCGATGTCGGCGAGGATCTTCTGGACGACCTTGAGTCCGCTCTTCGTGTTCCCGGGCAGGTCGATCTGCGAGACGTCGCCGGTGACGACCATCCGGGAGCCGAAGCCGAGCCGCGTGAGGAACATCTTCATCTGCTCGCCCGTCGTGTTCTGGGCCTCGTCGAGGACGATGAAGGCGTCATTGAGGGTGCGCCCGCGCATGTAGGCGAGCGGGGCGACCTCGATCGTGCCCGTCTCGATGAGCATCGGGATCGACTCGGGGTCGACCATGTCGTGGAGGGCGTCGTAGAGGGGGCGGACGTACGGGTCGATCTTCTCCCCCAGCGTGCCCGGAAGGAATCCGAGGCGCTCCCCGGCTTCGACGGCCGGGCGGGTGAGGATGATCCGTGAGACGTCCTCGTTCTGGAGGGCGTTGACGGCCATGGCCATCGCCAGATAGGTCTTGCCTGTGCCCGCCGGGCCGATGCCGAAGGTGATCGTGTTGTTCCGGATCGCCTTGACGTAGTCGTGCTGGCCCATCGTCTTCGGGCGGATCGACTTCCCGCGGGTCGAGAGGATGTTCGTGCCCATCACCGCCGAGGCGGCCTTGCCCTCGGAGGAGAACGAGGCGACGCGGTCGATCGTCTCCTCATCGATGCGGTGCCCCGACTGGTGGAGCTTCTTCAGCTCACCGATGACGGTGACGAACGAGCTCACCTGGTCGGGATCGCCGGCGGCCTGGAGCTGGTTGCCGCGCAGGTGGAGGTCGAGTCCGGAGAAGACCCTTTCGAGCGTGCGGAGGTTCGCCTCTCCGGGGCCGAAGAACTCGACGAGGTCGATCGAGTCCGGGATGACGAGGCGGACGGTCTCCGAGGACGCCGAGTCCGCTGCGGTCGATGAATCGGTGGAGGTGTCCAGAATGGTCCTTCGTTCGTAGGTCACTCAGGCGGAGCGTCGCGCGCTCACCCGAGGTGAGGACAGGTCAGCTTCTATCGTAGTCCGGTTCGTCACCAGCGGCCCAGGGAATTCTGCGCGAGGACGAGTCCGGCCGGTCCCGCCGAGGAGGACCGGAGGACGGTGTCGCCGAGGACGACGGTGCGCGCCCCGATCCCCTGCAGGGCCTCGAGCTCGGCCTCGGTGATCCCGCCTTCGGGTCCGACGATGAGGACGATGCGCTCGGTGCTGCCCGCATCGAGGTCCCGCAGCTGCGCGGTCAGGCGGGTCGCCGCGGCTTCGTGGAGGACGAAGATCGCATCCCCACCCGGGTCGGCTGCAGCGGAATCCCCGGTCCCCTCGCCGAGGCGGTGGGCCAATCCCGTGCCGCGTGCGAGCTCCCCGAGGACGGGGAAGCGCGAGCGCCGCGACTGGAGGGAGGCCGCGGTGAGGAGGTTCTCCCATTTCGCGGCCATCTTCGCGGCCTTCTTCGCCGGCCAATCGGCGATCGAGCGTTCGGCCGCCCATGGGATGACCTCGTCGACGCCGATCTCGGTGGCCGCCTCGATCGCCTGGAGGTCGCGGTCGCCCTTCGCAAGCGCCTGGACGAGGACGAGCCGAGGTCCGTGGGCGGGAGTCCGGGTGACCTCGGTGACGTCGAGGACGAGTGCGGTCGCCGAGGCGGTGCTCACGGTTCCGCGGGCGCGGACCCCGTGCCCGTCGACGACGTCGATCTCCTCGCCGGGGCCGATCCGGCGCACGCGCACGGCGTGCCCGGCGACGTCCTCACCGAGCGTGAGCGCGGAACCGGCGACCGCCTCGGCGGCCTGCGGGGAATGGAAGACCGGGAGGCTCACCGACCGGCGAACTTCTCACGCATGCGAGAGAACATGCCGCGGTTCTCGGTCGTGATCTGCGCGCGCGGTGTCTCCTCGCCGCGGACCGTCGCGAGTCGAGCGAGCAGCTCCCGCTGTTCGTCGTCGAGCCTGTCGGGCGTGGTGACCTCGACGGTGATGAGGAGGTCGCCGCGGGTCTCGGTCCGCAGGCGGGTCGCGCCGAGGCCCGGAAGCCTGACGACCGTGCCCGACTGAGTGCCGGGTTCGATGTCGAGGTCCTGGGTGCCGTCGAAGGTCTCGAACGGGATGCGGGCGCCGAGCGCCGCCGCCGTCATGGGCACCGAGACGGCAGCGCGGAGGTTGTCGCCGTCGCGGCGAAAGACCTCATGGCGGGTGACCATGACCTCGACGAAGAGGTCACCGGCGGGACCGCCGCCAGGCCCGACCTCGCCCTGGGCGGAGAGCTGGATGCGCGTGCCGTCGGAGACTCCGGCGGGGATGCGGATCTTCATCGTCCGCTGCTTGCGCACGCGTCCATCGCCCTGGCAGTTGAGGCAGGGGTGCGGGATGACGGTGCCGAAGCCGTGGCACTGGTTGCACGTCTGGTTCGTCACCATCTGACCGAGCAGGGTGCGGGTCATCCGCTGGATGCTGCCGGAGCCGTGGCACAGCGAGCACGTCTCGATCGAGGTGCCGTCCTGGGTGCCGGCGCCGCTGCACGTCTCGCACACGACCGCAGTGGTGACGTCGAGGTCGACGGTGCCGCCGAAGGCCGCGGTGCGCAGATCGATGTTGACGCCGACGAGGGCGTCCTTGCCGCGCTGGGTGCGCGGGATCGGACCGCCGGCGGAGCCGCCCCCGCCGCCGAAGAAGGTCTCGAAGATGTCGCCGAAGCCGCCGAAGCCGCCGGCCGGGAAGCCCTGACCGTTCTCGCCGCCGCCCATGTCGTAGTTGCGGCGCTTCTGCGGATCGGAGAGGACCTCGTAGGCGAGTGAGATCGACTTGAATTCCTCGTCGTAGCCGGGGTTGACGTCGGGGTGGTACTTCCGGGCCAGCTTGAGGTACGACTTCTTGATCTCAGCCGCCGAAGCGTCCTTGGACACTCCGAGTGTTTCGTAGTGATCGGCCACTGAAACTTCTCTCTCCCTGATGGTGATCGTGGTGTGTGGGACTGTCTGTCAGGTGGGACTGTCTGGGACGACGGGCGCTGCGCCCGCCGGTGAGGCCTCGCCTATCCCCGTTCGAGGGCGGAGGACACGTATTTGGCGACGGCGCGCACGGCCGAGATCGTCGTCGGATAGTCCATGCGGGTCGGACCGAGCACGGCGAGGCGGGCCGAGGATCCTGCCACATGACCATATTCGGCGGCGACGACGGATGTCGAGCTGAAGGACTCGTGAGTGTTCTCACGGCCGATGCGGACACTGATCTCGGCGTGGTCCTCGGCCATCGAGGTGAGCAGTTTGAGGAGGACGACCTGCTCCTCGAAGGCCTCGAGGATCGGGGCCATCTGCTCACCGAACTCCTTGCCCGAGCGGGCGAGGTTCGCGGTGCCGGCCATGATGATCCGCTCTTCGCGGGTCGCGGCGACAAGGTCGATGACGGCGTCGCGGAGGCGGGCGAACGTCGCCTCTCCCCCGGGGACTTCGGCCATGCCCTCGGCAGGGGCGTGATCCGACTCCGCCGCTCCGGCGGCCTCGCCGAGGTCGATGCGTGAGAGCTTCCGGCCGGCGAACTCGGCGTTGATCCGCTCACGGATGCGGGCGAGATCCTCCTCATCGACCGCCTCGGCGAGGCCGACGATCTTCTGCTCGACCTGGCCCGCGTCGGTGATGAGGACGACGAGGATCCGGCCGGCGGCGAGACCGACGACCTCGATGTGCTTGACCCTGGCCTGCGAGACCATGGGGTACTGGATGAGCGCGACCTGGTGCGTGAGCCCGGCGAGGAGGCGGACCGTGCGGTCGAGCATCCCGTCGAGGTCGGATTCGCCTTCGACGAGCTGGATGATCGCGCGGCGCTCAGCGGCGCTGAGCGGTTTGAACTCGTCGATGCGGTCGACGAACATGCGGTAGCCGAGGTCGGTGGGGATGCGCCCCGCCGAGGTGTGCGGCTGGGCGATGTATCCCTCGGCCTCGAGCTGGGCCATGTCGTTGCGGATCGTCGCGGGCGACACCCCGAGGGTGTGCCGCTGCACGATCGCCTTCGACCCCACGGGTTCGTTCGTGGCCACGAAGTCTTCGACGATCGCACGGAGCACCTGCGCGCGCCTGCTGTCGTTCATCCGACTCCTCCCCGAATTTGGCACTCGAATAGTCCGAGTGCCAATTCTACGCCTCTTCTCCGGTGAATTCACTTTCCGCCGCCCCACCCGCGGGTCAGCGCGGATCGGCGCTGCGCATTCACTACGCTGGTGGGCTGTGAATGCCTTTGATCGCTATGGTTCGGACGTGCTCTCCGGTTCGTCGCCGTCCTCGCACCGGCCCAAGAAATCCCGCCCCGTCGAGGTCGGCCTCGGCATGGTGCTCGAAGACGCAATGAGCGGTTTCGTCGGCGCCGTCGTCGGTGCCGAGAAGACGACGGGCGGCGTCGTCGTCAAACTCGAGGACCGCCGCGGCGCGGTCCGGTCATTTCCGCTCGGACCCGGCTTCCTCCTCGAGGGCGAGCCTGTCGACCTTCGCCTGCCCAAGCGCAAGCCGGCTGCCCCCGGTCGTACAGCCTCGGGCTCACGTGCCGTGGTCGGCGCGAAGGCGCGGGTGGCCAGGGGGTCGCGGATCTGGGTCGAGGGCAAGCACGACGCCGAGCTCGTCGAGAAGATCTGGGGCGACGACCTGCGGATCGAAGGCGTCGTCGTCGAACCCCTCGGCGGACTCGACGACGTCGCCGACAAGCTCGCGGAGTTCGGCCCCGACCGGCAGCATCGGGTCGGGATCCTCGCCGACCATCTCGTCTCCGGGACGAAGGAGTCGAAGATCGCCGAGGCGGTCCGCTCCGATCCGCGCTACCGCGACGTCGTCCACATCATCGGCCACCCGTACGTCGACATCTGGCAGGCGGTCAAGCCGCACGTCGTCGGCATCGCCGCATGGCCGACCGTCCCGCGCGGAGAGGACTGGAAGACGGGGATACTGCGCCGCGTCGGCTGGCCGCACGCCGATCACAAGGACGTCGCCGCCGGATGGGTGCGGATCCTCAGGTCCGTGAGCACGATCGCCGATGTCGAGCCGACGCTCTCGGGCCGGGTCGAGGAGCTCATCGACTTCGTCACCGTGGACTGAGGGGTCTGAGTTCGCTGCGGGGCTGCGTGGACTGAGGTCGCTGCGGGGACTGAGGTCGCTGCGGTTTCGACTCCGAGGCAGTCGCAAGGGCCCGGCTCCGAGGCAGTTGTGACGAACTTGGAACGCCGCTCCCACCCTTCGGCTGGGGCCGCTGGTCTAGGGTGGAAGTGCAGAAGCTTCTCGAAAGGACCCTCATGTCGAACTCCCCGCAGCCTCCGAACGGAGAGCCGAACCAGTCGCGTCCGATGCCTCCGAACTACACCCAGGCGTCCGGACCCCAGCAGCCCTACAGCCAGCAGCCGCAGCAGAACTCCGGTTCGCAACAGCAGTACGACTCCCAGCAGAACTCCGGTTCGCAGCAGGGCTACGGTCAGCAGGGTTATGGCTCCCAGCAGAACCAGTACGGCAGCCAGCCGCAGAGCTACGGCGGCCAGCAGCAGCACGGTTCCCAGCAGAACTACGGCGCTCAGCAGTACGGCTCGCAGCAGGGCTATGGCCAGCAGTACGGCGGCCAGCAGAACTACGGCGGCCAGCAGTACGGCGTCCAGCCCGCGATGCACGCCAACCCCGCGATGTTCGACTCCGCCAACCTGCCCGAGTCCGCGTACGGTCCGGGCTCCGAGCGCTTCTGGAACGCCACCGACTCCGAGCGGACCACCGCGCTGTGGACGAACATCGGGTCGCTCTTCGTCGGCTTCCTCCCGCTCATCATGTTCCTCGTGAAGAAGGACGAGTCGCCCTTCGTCCGCGACTACGCCCGCCAGGGCACGAACGCGTGGATCACGAACATGATCGCCACGTTCGCCGCCTCGATCGTCCTCGGCATCATCGGCACCATCCTCGCGTTCGTGACGATGGGCTTCGGATTCCTCATCGTCTACTTCGCGTTCCTCATCCCGCTCGTCTACGCGGTCATCTACATCATCGCCGCCGTGGCTGCGAACAAGGGCGAGGGCTACAAGTTCCCGCTGACGATCAACTTCATCAAGTGATCAGCTGCGGCCATTGAGCCGCCGACTCTCGGACCCGCCGTCTGCGCATCTGCGCAGGCGGCGGTCCTGTTTCGGCTCACCGTGAGAATCGCCTGTTCCGGCGGTGGACGAACCACGCCGACGAACGCGGGAGGAAGGCGAAGACAAGACTGGCCGTCGCGAAGATCTGAAACCCTGCGGTGAGAACCGGACTGAACGGAGTGAGGACGAAGAGTGAGGCGACGAGAGCGATGAGCGCCACCCATTTGGCGTGACCGCGCCCCACGAGCACTCTCCACGCATAGATGCAGAACGCCGCGATGACCACGAGCCCCACAATGATGCCGAAGGCGACGAGGGCGTCCGCCAGGCCCGTTGAGATGTCGGCAGCGGCGTTGACCGGTTCGACGCCGGTCGTGTCCCCGATGCCGCGCAGCATCCAGCCGAACGACCTCAGTGTGCGTCCACCGGTGACTGCCATCGAGATGATCGCGAGGACGATGAACAACGGCGCGATGAGCCCGAGGACAGCAGCGGTGCGGATCTCCCACGGCCGACTCGGGCGGCCGTGCCCCTCGCCGGGAAGTCGACTCGAGACCGCATACATGTCCCTGCCGTGACGCCATGCGGTCGTCGAGGCCGCCGCAGTCGTGTGTGCCGCGGCGCGTCCTTTCGCTGCTGCCGCCCGTGAAGCGCTTCCCGCCGCCGCGCGTCCCCGCTTCCAGAGGTCGGACCGTTGCACGGACTCAGCAGCCCTCGCCGCTGCGCCCACGGCATCTCTGCCCAGACGCCTGAGGTCTGCCGTCCCCGACGGCCGCCGGGACGAGTGCCGCCGGGGTCTCGAGCGCGGAGGCGGCCCGGATGCCTGCGGCGGGAGGTAAGACGGAGGCGGTGCTGGCGACTCCGGAACAGGCGGCTTGCCTCCACGCGGATCAACGCCGGGCGGGCGGGAATCAGAACCCCGGTCCGCATTCGCTCCAGGCACAGCAGAGTCCTGTCGGCCGTGTCGGTCATCTTCGGGCTGAGGGTTCGACATCGTCCACCTCGCTTGCTCCGCACCGTCGGGGTTCCACGAAAGGTACACCACATCATCCACGATAGGTGTAGTCAGTCTAGCAGGAGCCCGCCGACGAACGCAGGCCGTTTCCGCACGTCATCGTCGGGCGTCATGGTGGGCGTCACCGTACGTAGTCGGTGAGCACCCTGACCATATGGTCGGCCATGAGCCGGCCCTGGAGCGTCGGGGAGAACCGGCCGTCGGCGACCGCCTCGGCGTCGAGAAGTCCCTGCTTGACGAAGGTGCGGATCGCCACCTCGCTGCCGAGGCCCAGCGAATCGAGGGGCAGCTCGGAGTCGATGCGGGCGGCGAGCATGATCCGCTCGATCTCGCGCGTCGTCTCCGAGAGCACCTCCCGTCCGATCGCCGGGGAGTGACCGGCGAGGAGCCTGTCCGACCAGGCGCGGGGATGCTTGGCGTTCCAGAACCGGACTCCCCCGACGTGGGAGTGCGCACCCGGGCCGAAGCCCCACCAGTCGGCACCCCGCCAATACGCCATGTTGTGCTCACAGCGGGTGTCCGGGTTCTTCGACCAGTTGCTCACCTCGTACCAGCGCAGACCGGCAGCGGCCATGGCCGCATCGGCGATCTCGTACTTGTCGGCGAGGTCGTCCTCATCGGGCATGGGCAGCTGCCCGCGACGAACCATCGCCCCCATCTTCGTGCCCGGCTCGACGATGAGCGAGTAAGCGGAGATGTGGTCGACGTCATTGGCCAGCGCCGAGTCGAGGGAGGCACGCCAGTCGTCGATCGACTCCCCCGGTGTGCCGTAGATGAGGTCGAGGCTGAGCTCGAGCCCGGCCTCCTTGACCCAACGCGCGACATCCGGGATCTTCAGCGGATCGTGCGTGCGATCGAGGGTTGCGAGCACGTGCGGGACCGCCGACTGCATGCCCACGGAGATGCGGGTGAAGCCGGCGGCGGCCAGCGTGTCGAGATAGGCGGGACTGAGGGTGTCCGGGTTCGCCTCGGTCGTCACCTCGACATCGGAGGCCAGCCGGTAGCGGGAGCGGATGTCGGAAAGGACACCGGCGAGCACCTCGGTGGGGAGGATCGTCGGGGTGCCCCCGCCGAAGAAGATCGTCCCGACCTCACGATTGCCCGCCCCCACCTCAGCGAGGACACGGGTCGAGAGATCGAGCTCCCGGGAGATCATCTCCCGGTAGTCGTCGCGGTTGGCACCCGGTCCGAGTTCGTCGGCGGTGTAGGTGTTGAAGTCGCAGTAGCCGCAGCGCACGCGGCAGTAGGGTACGTGGACGTAGAGGCTCAGCCGCTCGCCGTTCCCGGTCCCCGCCGAGGCGGGAAGGGAGCCGTCGAGCGGTGGGATCTCACCGATCGGCTGTTCCGGCACCTACTTCTTGGCGTCCTTCTTGTCCGGTTCGTCCGAGGACAGGGCCGCGATGAAGGCCTCCTGCGGCACCTCGACGCTGCCGACCATCTTCATCCGCTTCTTGCCCTCCTTCTGCTTCTCGAGCAGCTTGCGCTTGCGGCTGATGTCGCCGCCGTAGCACTTCGAGAGCACGTCCTTGCGGATCGCGCGGATGGTCTCACGGGCGATGATGCGCGAGCCGATGGCGGCCTGGATGGGGACCTCGAACTGCTGGCGCGGGATGAGTCCGCGCAGCTTGCCGGCCATGAGCACCCCGTACGAGTACGCCTTGTCGCGGTGGACGATCGCGGAGAACGCGTCGACCTGATCGCCGTGGAGGAGGATGTCGACCTTGACGAGGTCGGCGCCGTCCATGCCGTCGTCGGCGTAGTCGAGGGAGGCGTAGCCTTTCGTCCGGGACTTGAGCTGGTCGAAGAAGTCGAAGACGATCTCGGCCAGCGGCAGGCGGTAGCGGATCTCGACGCGGTCCGAGGACAGGTAGTCCATGCCCTGGAGCTTGCCGCGGCGGTCCTGGCAGAGTTCCATGACCGCGCCGATGTAGTCGCTCGGGGTGAGGATCGTCGCCTTGACCATCGGCTCGCGGACCTCGCGGATCTTGCCGGTCGGGAACTCCGAGGGGTTCGTCACGACGACCTCGGACCGGTCCTCGAGAGTGACGTCGTAGATGACGCTCGGGGCGGTCGAGATGAGGTCGAGGTCGAATTCGCGCTCGAGGCGCTCCCGGACGATCTCGAGGTGGAGGAGGCCCAAGAACCCACACCGGAAGCCGAAGCCGAGCGCCGTCGAGTTCTCCGGTTCGTAGACGAGGGCGGCGTCGTTGAGCTTGAGCTTGTCGAGGGCGTCGCGCAGCGCCGGGTAGTCGGAGCCGTCGATGGGGAAGAGCCCGGAGAAGACCATCGGCTTGGGCTCTTCGTAGCCGGCCAGGGGCTCCTCGGCCGGGGCTGCGGTCGCGGTGACCGTGTCGCCGACCTTCGACTGGCGGACGTCCTTGACACCGGTGATGAGGTAGCCGACCTCGCCGACGCCGAGTCCCTTCGTCGCGATCGGCTCCGGGGAGGACACACCGATCTCGAGGAGTTCGTGAGTCGTGCCCGTCGACATCATCGTCACCTTCTGCCTCGGCGACAGTGCGCCGTCGACGACGCGGACGTAGGTGACGACACCCCGGTAGGTGTCGTAGACGGAGTCGAAGATCATCGCCCGCGCCGGCGCATCAGCGTCGCCGACGGGCGCGGGGATGTCGGTGATGATCCGGTCGAGGACGCCTTCGACGCCCTCACCGGTCTTGCCGGAGACCCGCAGGACGTCGTCGGGGTCGACGCCGATGAGGTTCGCAAGCTCTTCGGCGTACTTGTCCGGCTGCGCGGCGGGCAGGTCGATCTTGTTGAGCACCGGGATGATCGTCAGCTCGTTCTCCATCGCGAGGTAGAGGTTCGCGAGCGTCTGGGCCTCGATGCCCTGCGCGGAGTCGACGAGGAGGAGCGCGCCCTCACAGGCGGCGAGTGACCGGGAGACCTCGTAGCTGAAGTCGACGTGGCCGGGGGTGTCGATCATGTTGAGTGCGTACGGGGTGCCGTCGGTCTCCCACGGCATGCGCACGGCCTGGGATTTGATGGTGATGCCGCGTTCGCGTTCGATGTCCATCCGGTCGAGGTACTGCGCGCGCATGTCGCGCGGCTGGACGACGCCGGTGATCTGGAGCATCCGGTCGGCGAGCGTCGACTTCCCGTGGTCGATGTGGGCGATGATGCAGAAATTGCGGATCAGCTCGGGTGAGGTCGCGGACGGTGTGATCCGCTGGAGTGCTTGTGGCGACACCTGAGGTGACATGAACGCCCTTTCTTCAATTCGTGCGAACCTCCATTGTTCCACGACTCGGCCTCCCGGCCGGAATCCGCGGTCGCCCCACTCACCTGCCCGGTCGCGCTGGTCCGGCGAGGGGAAATCGCTGCGGATATCCCCGCGATCGCGGTCGAGGTCCGCGATGATGGTCTCATGAGCGACTTCACCGTTATGAGCTTCAATCTCCGCTACCCCGCGATGGACGGGCATCCCGTCGCCGAGCGTCTGCCGGTCGCCGCCGAGCTCATCGCCGCCGCCCACCCGCACCTCATCGGCACGCAGGAGGGTGAGCTCGATCAGCTCGAGAAGCTCATCGAGCTGCTGCCCGATGAGTACATCTGGCTCGGCGAGGGGCATTCGGGCGGCAATGCCGGGGAATTCACCGCGATCATCTGCGACTCCTCCCGCTTCGAAGTCGAGACCGTCGACATCAGCTGGCTCTCCGAGACCCCGGAGACCGTCGCCTCCGAATCGTGGGGCGTCTCCCATGCCCGGACCCTGACGACCGTCGACTTCACCGACCTCGAGTCCGGACGCAGGCTGCGCCTGCTCAACACCCACCTCGACCACAAGTCCGAGCGTGCGCGGCTGGAGTCGGCGAAGATCATGGCGGAGACCATCGCCGAGGTGGCCGTCCCCTGTGTCATCACCGGTGACTTCAACGTCGCCACCGGTGCCCCGGTGTATGAGTACTTCACCTCCGAGCTCGGCCTCACCGACACCGCAGTGGCAGCACCCGGGGAGAACATCGGCACCTTCCACCGCTACAAGGGACCGAAGGCCGGGGAACCGCGCATCGACTGGATCCTCACGACGAAGGGACTCGAGGCCGTCTCGACCCGCATCGACACGTTCAACGTCGACGGCACCTACCCGTCCGACCATTTCCCGGTAGAGGCGACCCTGCGCTGGGCCGACGACGTCGTCGCCTGAGCGGTCCCTGCGGCCCATCGTCCACTAGGCTGGGCGGCATGAGCTGGAGATCAATCGTCAACCGTGCCGTGCAGATCGGTGTCCGCGAGGGCATGAAGTACCTCAGGCAGTCGCAGAGCAGGCGGTCGCAGGGCGGCGCCGACGGCAGCCGGGGGGCCGATCGCCGCCCGGGACCCCATCCGCAGGGGCAGGGGTCGACCGGGAACGCGAGGACCACCTCGGCGAGGGATGACCGTCCGGGAACGGGCTACCCGGGTGACTACCGGGGATCGGTCACCGTCGTCTACTCCCCCGATCTCGACGGAGACGCCGATCCCGGCGAGGTCGTGTGGGGGTGGATCCCATTCGAGGAGGATCACACGAAGGGCAAGGACCGCCCGTCGCTCGTCATCGGCAAGGACGGGGCGTGGGTCCTCGTCCTCATGCTCACGAGCAAGGACCACATTCCCGGCGGGATCGGCGAGGTCCGCACGGATGGCAGCGCCCGGTGGATGAACATCGGCAGCGGCGCCTGGGATTCGCAGGGACGCCCCTCGGAGGTCCGCCTCGACCGGATCATCCGCCTCGATCCGCGCAGCATCCGGCGTGAGGGCGCGGTCATGGACCGGTCGGTCTTCGACCTCGTCGCAGCCGAATTCTCCTGACGCGGGGACCGGGTCGGGGATTTCCGCCGGGCGGAGCCAGCCTGTATCATTGTCAACTGTGTCTTCATCATGGCGTGTGTCTCGCCGAGGTCGGGTGAAGATGCCATCCGATGCGATTTCGTCAGAGTGTTTCCCCGCCGAGACGAAGGCTGTCGCGCGGATGCGCCCTCACGACCATGTAGTACGAACACGGAAGAGTGTTGAAATTGGCTAATATCAAGTCCCAGATGAAGCGGATCAAGACCAACGAGAAGGCTCGCCTGCGCAACAAGGCAGTGCGTACCGAGGTTCGTGGCCTCGTCCGCAACGTCCGTGAGAGCATCGCTGCCGGCAACAAGGACGAGGCACAGCAGGCTTATGCTGTGGCCGCCCGCAAACTCGACAAGGCTGTCTCGAAGGGTGTTCTGCACAAGAATAACGCTGCGAACCGCAAGTCGAAGCTCGCCAAGCAGATCAACGCTCTCTGAGTCGCTGACTGAGGTTTGCCTGAAGGGGCCCGATCCGCACTGCGGATCGGGCCCCTTCGTCTGTGCCGGGAGGTCCCTTCCGCAGGGCAGCGACTCGGCGCCGGACCTCCCGCGCTCGACTCAGCGCGTGCGGCGAGCTGGCGCACGACTCAGCCGGCGCGTGTGGGCGAGCTGGCGCGCGGCTCAGCGGGTGCGGGCGAGGCGGCAGACCTCGGAGACGAAAGTCTCGACGGCGTAGACGGGATCTCGGCCTCCGCCCTTGACGGCTTCGTCCGCTTCGGCGGCGGCGATGAGCGACTGGCCGAGCGCGACTTCGTTCCAGCGCCGGACCTCGCGCCGAGCGCGATCGACCTGCCAGGGGGCCATCTTCAGCTCGGCCGCGAGCTCGCCGCTCGATCCGGAGAAGCCCTGCACCTTCGCCATGCCGCGGAGCTTCATCGCCACGGCCGCGACGAGCGGGACCGGATCCGATCCTGTCGACAGCGCGTGCCGGAGGAGGCTGAGTGCGCTCTTGGCGTCGCCGGAGACGGCCGCGTCGGCGACCTTGAACCCGGTCGCTTCGACCCGCCCGCCGTAGTAGCGGTCGACGATCTCTGCGGTGATCGTGCCTTCGGTGTCCTCGATGAGCTGGTCGACACCGGCGTTGAGTTCGGCGAGGTCGGAGCCGAGGGCGGCCATGAGCGAGGCCATCCCCGCATCGTCGATCTGACGCTTCGCGGCCTTGAGCTTCGTCTGAGCGAACTTCGCGCGGTCGCTCTCGTTCTTCAGCGCCGCCGCGTCGATGCGGGGGAAGCCAGCGGAATCGAGCTTCTTCACGAGTTTCGCACCGCGGTTGCCGCCACCGTGGAGGAGAAGGACGACAGCGTCGTCATTGGGTTCGTCGAGGTAGGCGAGGGCGTCCTCGAGGAACGCCTCCGAGCACTTCTCGACGGCGTCGACGACGATGAGCTTCGCGCTGGAGAACAGCGACGGCGAGGCGGCCATCTCGAGTTCCCCGCCCTGGTATGCGGCGGCATCGAACTCGACCTCTTCGGGCGACTTCTTCCGGGCAGCGGAGACGATGCGGTCCTTGGCCATCCGGATGAGCACGGATTCTCCGCCGGAGATCATCACGACGGGCGCGGGCTTGGCCGAGCTCCACGGGATGAGGGTCTTCTTCGCTGCCATGCTCCCAAGCCTATCGTCCGCCACAGACGCGGCTGACACAGCTCACTGTCGTCCGCCGCCGACACCGTTCAGCGGCCGCCGCCGACACGGCTCAGCGGTCGCAGCTGCTTGCGGTGCTGTATCGGCCGCCTGAGTAGAGGGCGATCGTCCCGCACCGGTCGGTGCGCAGCACCGGAATCGGACCGAAGGCGCGCAGGGATTCCGTGGTCGGGTGACCGTAGCGGTTCTCACCGACGGAGACCGCGCCGAGGCGGGCGCCGGCCGCCCGATAGAACTCCGCCGAGAGATCCCCTGACCCGTGGTGCGGCGCGATGAGCACATCGACCGGACGCACGCTCTGGGCGAGGACGAACTGCTCCTCCTCGCCGATGTCGCCGGGGATGATGACGCTCAACCCATCGAGGTCGACGCGCAGGACGAGGGAGTCCTCGTTGCGCGCCGCAGTGCCCGACTCGGCGTCCGTGCCGGGCGGGTCCGCAACGGCCGAGGGATCCGGTACCCTCCCAGGACCGCTGTCCGCAGAGGCCGTGGTGCCCGCCGCCGCGGCCGGCGGCCAGAGGACCTCGATGCCGACCCCGCCGACATCGGTTCGACTCCCCCGGGAGAGTCCGACCACCTCGGCGCCGGTGTCCGCGACGATCCGGGCGACCTCCGGACCGTTCGCGACGGTCTCCGAGACCCAGAGCCGACGCACCTCACGCGACCACGTCGCCCCCGCATACCCGGCGCTGTGGTCGGCGTCGAAATGCGAGATCGCGAGGTCGAGCCGGTCGATGCCGGCATCGTCGAGGCAGGCATCGATCGGCACCGGATCCTGACCTGCGTCGACGACGAGGCCCGCCCCGTCGCCGAGGTTGATCACGGTCGCCGACCCCTGACCGACATCGCAGACGAGCACGAGCCAATCCCGCGCCGGTCCCCGGGGACTGCCGGTGACGACGACGGCCGCTCCGAGGGCGATGACGAGGACGATGACGGGGATTCCCCACAGGCGTCTGCGCACGAGTAGGACGATGCCGATACCCAGTCCGGCGAGGAGGACGAGGGCGACGATCGATCCGAGGGGAGGCTCCGGCCACGACAGAGACGCTCCGGGCAGACGGGCGCAGACGCGGGCGACAGCGACGATCCACCACGCAAACAGGGAGCCAAGCCACGCCGTGAGTCCGGTGGCGAAGCCCATGACCGGAACGCCGAGGAGGCTGAGGCCGCCGGTGACGAGGGAGAGGAATCCCGCTATGGTCGCCGGCAGGACCGCGGGGCTCGCGAGGGCGTTCGCGACGACCGCCCATCCCCCGAGGCGCGGGTCGATGGCGACGAGCACGGGCGTGCAGGCCAGCTGCGCGACGAGCGGGACGAGGAGGGCGGTGAGCACCACGCTCGGGGCGCGCGGCCAGCGCACGTTGAGGCGTCTGAGCAGGATCGGGACGGCGAACATGATCGCGGTCGTCGAGATCACAGAGAGGACGAAGCCCACCGAGGACGCGAGCATCGGCAGACCGGTGAGGAGCAGGCTGACGGTGCCGGCGATGACGGCGACCGGAGAGATCCCACCCCCGCGGAGGAAGACGACAGCGACGGCGATCGCCATCCCCGCCGCTCTGATCGCGCTCGGTTCGACGCCGACGATGAAAACGTAGCCCAGGCACGTGAGCACCCCGACGGTCACCCGCGTGCGCGGTCCCGCACGGCAGGCGCCGGCGAGGAGTCCCGCGCCGAGGCTGACGATCGTCACGTTCGTACCCGAGACGGCGGAGAGGTGCGTGAGGGAGACGATGCGCATGTCCTCGACCATCTGCGCATCCTGCGGGCCCGTGTCGCCGACGACGAGGCCGGGCAGGAGCGCTCCCCCGTCGTGGCCGACGGCCAGGGAGTCCGCTCGGAACCGTTCCCGCAGTTCGGCCCGCCACCGCCACACGCGGTTCGGGGCCCGGATGACGGCCGGCTCCGCTTCGGAGACGCGGATCCGGTCGAGGCGTTCGGTGCGCATGACGACGCGCGAGCCGGCGGCGGGGGTGCCTGGGGCGAGGACTTCGGCGAATCCGGCCGGGGTGAGCAGGGTCAGTCGTGACCATCCGGACGGGCCGGGCGTCGTCGTACCGACGACGATCCCCTCGGTGTCCGTGGGTCCGTCGGGGCCGCGCGCAGCGGCGAGCGTGAGGACCTGGACCGAGGCGAGGCACGCGAAGACGATGAGTCCGACGCCGAGGTGGTGACGCGGTCTCAGGAGCGCGAAGCCGACCGCGCCGATCACGACGGCGAACCCGAGCACCCACGGTCCCGGCGCGAGGAGGGCGAGTGCCCACAGCCCCGCCGCGCAGGCGACGAGGCGCACCGATCCCGGCCACAGGGTCGCCGTGGTCCGCGTCCAGTCGACGACGGTACGACGCAGCCCTGCCCTCGGCTCACCCGACCGTGACAAGGTCCTTGAGGCTTTCGAACGTCTTCGGACCGATGCCTTTGACGAGGAGGAGGTCCTCGACGCTGGTGAACGGCGTCGCCTCGCGGTGGGCGATGATCGCCTCGGCGGTGACGGGGCCGACTCCGGGCAGGGTCTGCAGGGTCGTCGAATCCGCCGTGTTGAGATCGATCTTCGCGCCGGTCCCGCTGCCCGAGGCATCGGCGCCTCCCCCGCTGCCCGTCGAGTCTGAGCCCGAGCCGTCTGCGCCCGAAGGAGCGGGAGCCGTCGGCGCCGAGGCGGGAGGGTCCTCCCCGACTGCGGGGATCCGGATCTGCTCGCCGTCGGCGACGATACGGGCGAGGTTGACCGCCTCGGCGTCGGCATCGGCCGTCAGGCCACCGGCGGCATCGACGGCGTCGCGGACGCGCGAACCGCCGGCCAGGGTGACGACGGAGGGATTCTCCACCTCCCCGGTGACGTGGACGACGACCTCGGCCGCAGGGTCGGCTTCGGGTGACGCACCACCCGTCTCACCGGCTGCACCCTGCCCGCCCGGTGCAGCGTCGCCCGCCCCTGGTGCCGGAGCGTCCGTGGCAACAGGTGCCGGGGCGCTCGGTGCCTGCTCGGTGTCAGCGGGCCGGAGCACCCAGTACGCGAGGACGAGGACGGCGAGCGTCGCCACGGCCAGCGCGATGAGCACGGGCAGGCGGACGCGGCGGGGCTCGACGGGCTCCTCGTCGCCGGCAGTGTCGCTCGTGACGACATCGCCGGGCACCCAGCCGCCGCGTTCCGCACTCGACGTGAGGAGGCCGGCGAACCGGTCGTCGGGGGACACAGCCATGCGCGCACGCTACGGCTCGAACCCGCCAGGAGACCAGGAGGTCGACAATGCCTGTGGACGGAGGCTGAGCGTCCACAGGCCGTGAGCGCACGAGTGGGGCGAGCGTGCACAGAAAAATGCGCACGAGTGAGGAGTCAGGGCGTCGTCTGGATCGTGATGCCGAGCGCCCCGGGACCGACGTGGGCGGTGATGATCGGTGAGAGGGTGCGGAAGCTCGTCGCCAGGCCCCGTTCGGCAAGCTTCTCGGTGAGGGCGACGACGTCCGCTGCCTCCGGATGTCCGTCGGCCTGCTGGACCTCGATCTCGAGCGGCCGGTCGTCCTCGCTCAGGGATGCGGCCGCCTCGGCGGCGATGAGGCTCATCCGCTCGAGCGCCTTCGCGCGCGTGCGCACCCGGGCGATGGGGGTGACGACCCCGCCGGTCAGCCCGAGTACGGGAACGATCTGCAAAGCGCGACCGAGCAGCGAGGACGCGGCGCCGATGCGCCCGCCCCGGCGCAGATGCTCGAGGCTCTGCGGGGCGAAGACCGTCGTCGTCTCGCCGGCGCACCAGTCGGCGACGGTCCCGGCGATCGAGGCGACGTCCTCGTCCCGGGCGATCCCTGCCGCTGCGACCTCGACGGCCCCGGCCAGTCCCGCCGAGGTGGTGCGGGAGTCGACGACGTCGATGAGCACCCGCTGGTCGGCTGCCGCGCTCACCGCGGAGTCCCGGGTGCCCGAGAGCTCGCCGGACATCGTGACGACGACGATCGCCTCGGCGCCATGGTCGATGAGGTCGGAGTAGGCGGCGGAGAACTGGCCGGGGGTGGCCATCGACGTGCTCACCTCGGTGCCGGCGTCCATCTCCCGGCAGAGCACGTCGACGTCGAGGTCGCCGTCGGTGAAGGACTCGCCGCCGATGATCACGGTGAGCGGGACGATGCGGAAGAGCCCGCCGGTGGTCTCGTCGAGCCGGGCTATCTCGTCCTCACGCAGCTGCGCCGTCGAGTCGGTGACGAGACCGATCCTCATGGGCGCCCCAGCGCCCGATACGTCCACCCCGCCGCCCGCCACTGCTGCGGATCGAGGACGTTGCGCCCGTCGACGAGGACCGTGTTCGCCACCAGGCCCGCCACCTGGGCCGGATCGAGGTCACGGTACTCGCTCCACTCGGTGAGCAGGAGCACCGCGTCCGCCCCGGTGAGCGCCTCGGTGGTGTCGGTGACGAAGTTGAGCTCCGGAAACGCCCGGGAGGCGTTGTCGACAGCCTCGGGATCGGTGACGGTGACGACACCGCCCTGCGTGCCGATGAGACGGGCCACGGCCAGGGCCGGCGAGTCCCTGACATCGTCGCTGTCGGGTTTGAACGCCGCACCGAGGATCGTGATTCTCTTGCCGATGAACGACCCGCCGAGGGCATCGCGGGCGATGTCGACCATCCGCACCCGCCGACGCATGTTGATCGAGTCGATCTCCCTGAGGAACGCCACCGCCTGATCGGCGCCGAGCTCACCGGCCCGGGCCATGAACGCCCGGATGTCCTTGGGCAGGCACCCGCCGCCGAAGCCGAGACCCGCGTTGAGGAACTTCCGACCGATTCGGTCATCCATCCCGATCGCATCGGCAAGGAGCGTGACATCGGCACCGGAGGTCTCGCAGAGTTCGGCCATGGCGTTGATGAACGAGATCTTCGTGGCAAGGAACGAGTTCGCCGCGGTCTTGACGAGCTCGGCGGTCGCGAAGTCGGCGACCAGGCGCGGCGTGTCGGCCTCGAGCATCGAGGCGTAGACCTCGTCGAGGGCCTCAGTGGCCGTCTCCCCGGCCTGCCCGTCGGCGACACCGTAGACGAGACGGTTCGGGTGGAGCGTGTCCTCGACGGCATGGCCCTCGCGGAGGAACTCGGGGTTCCACATGAGCACTCCCCCGGCGGGTTCGACGAGTCCGGCGAGGCGACCGGCAGTGCCCACAGGCACCGTCGACTTGCCGACGACGACCGCCCTGGGCTGCAGGTGCGGCAGCAGCGCATCCACAGCCGCATCGACATAGGTGACGTCGGCGGCGAACTCGCCGGGCTTCTGCGGGGTACCCACGCACACGAAGTGCACGCGCGCCTCGGCGGCATCGGCGACGTCGGTGGTGAAGTCGAGACTGCCCTTGTCCTGGGCGGCCAGCAGGAGGTCGGCGAGGCCGGGTTCGAAGAACGGGGGCCTGCCCTCGCGCAGGGCGCTGATCTTGGCCTCGTCGACATCGACGCCGACGACCTCATGGCCCAGCGACGCCATCGCGGCCGCGTGCACGGCTCCCAGGTACCCACAACCGATGACCGAAACCTTCACCCGCACACTCCCGTTCGAACCGAGCAATTTCACGCACACTATATGTCACCTGCTTGCACGATATCTGGAGGCGGAAACAGTACGCTTGGATTCGTGAAGCGTTTCCTCGATTTCCTCACCAATTCGACGGCAGCGGTGGCACTCGCGGCCATCGTCGTCGTCGGACTCGTCCTCTTCCTCATCCCCCCGCTCCACCCCTTCGCGTGGGTGATCGGCATCGTCGTCTGCCTCGGTGCGGCGGCGGCCCTGCTCATCTTCCACGGCGAATGGCGGAGGGCCCAGTCCCAGATCGATGCCCTGCGCCAGAGTCTGAGCACCGAACGCGGACGCCTCGACGCGGTGGGGCTCACCCCCGTCGACGAGGAGGTCGCCCAGATCCCCGACGAGACGAGGGCGCAGCGGATCCTCGCCCTCCTGCCCGACGAGGGCGGCCTCGTCCAGTCCCTGCGTCTCGATGCGACCTTCGGCACGCTCGCCGTCGACGAGCTGGCCCCCCTGCACACGTTCCGCGAGGAGTTCGCGAAGTCGAGCTTCGACAATCCCCGCTCGCACACCGCGTTCATGAACCTCTACCGCGCCGCCGAGGCGCTGTCGATCTGGGTCAACGAGGAGACGCGGACGCTCAGCGACGACGACGCGAAGCGCGAGATCCGCCCCGGCGACACCCGCGAGGGCGGCTGGCGCGAGTACACCGAGGCCCGCAGCCGCGGCGAGAGCCTCGGGGACCGCTTCGTCTCCGCCCGCTGGGAGTTCAAGCAGACCGCGCTCGAACTCGGCCTCGTCGCCTGAACCCAAGGCAGACGCACAGAGACCCCGACAGGATGGTCGGGGTCTCGTCGTTCGCTCACTACTGGTCCTCGGGACGATCGCCGTCCCTCAGTGCCGGATCCACCAGTCGTCGGTCGGGGTGACCGGGGTGCGGCGCTTGTGCTCGGTCGCGCGGTAGCGTTCGATGATCGTTGTCGCGACCGCATCGTCGACCTCCCGGCCCTCGAGGAAGTCGTCGATCTGCTCGTAGGTGAGCCCGAGAGACGACTCATCGGTCTGACCCGGCGCCTCGTCGAGAAGGTCGGCCGTCGGGGTCTTCGTCGTCAGGTGCTCAGGCGCGCCGAGGTGGCGCAGCAGGGCCCGGCCCTGCCGTTTGCTCAGCCCGGAGAGCGGGATGACGTCGGCGGCACCGTCGCCGAACTTCGTGAAGAAACCGGTGACCGCCTCGGCGGCATGATCTGTGCCGACGACGAGGAGCCGCTTCTCCCCGGCGATCTCGAACTGAGCCGTCATCCGCATCCGCGCCTTGACGTTGCCCTTGCCGAAGTCGGAGATCGCCTCCCCCATCGCCGCACGGTACTCCTCGGCGGCGGCGTCGGTGGCGGCGCCGATGTTGAAGACGACCTCGTGGTCGGCATCGATGAACCTCAGCGCGTCCTGCGCATCGGACTCATCGGCTTGGACGCGGTACGGCAGGCGCACCGCCCAGAACTCGGCGTCGGCACCGCGCCGGCGCAGGTCCTCGACCGCGAGCTGGCACAGCCGACCGGCGAGGGTCGAGTCCTGGCCTCCGCTGATGCCGAGGACGAGGCCGCGCACTCCCGTGGTCAGCACGTAGTCGACGAGGAAGTCGACCCGCTTCTTCACTTCGGTCGCCGGGTCGATCTCCGGGCGCACGCCGAGGGTGCTGCGGATCTCGTCCTGGACGGCGTCGTGTGTGCTCATGAAGGTCTGAGCCCTTCCTGGTCAGAGGCCTGGAATCAGGCCTCGGGGACGATGTTGACGAGCTTCGGCGCCTTGACGATGACCTTGCGCACGCCGGCTCCGCCGAGCGCCCGCTGGACGTTCGACGACTCGAGAGCGAGCGCCTCGAGGTCGGCCTCGGAGATGTCGGGGGCGACGTCGAGACGGGCCCGGACCTTCCCCTTGACCTGGACGACCGCGGTGACGGTGTCGGCGACGAGGTAGGCGGGGTCCGCCTCCGGGAAGTCGACGTAGGTGATCGAGGACTCGTGGCCGAGCCGCGACCACAGCTCTTCGGCCAGGTGCGGGGCGAAGGGAGAGAGCATGATCGCCAACGGCTCGAGGACGTCGGCCGTGGCGGCACCCTGCTTCGTCAGGTGGTTCGTGAGCACGATGAGCTTCGAGATCGCCGTGTTGAACCGCAGATGGTCCATGTCGTCGCGGACTCCGGCGATGACCTGGTGGGCGACCTTGAGGGTCTCGGGGTCCGCGGTGCCCTCGGCGATCACGGACTCTCCGGTCGTCTCGTCGACGAAGAGGCGCCACACCCGCTGGAGGAAGCGCTGGGCGCCGACGACGGCGCGGGTCTCCCACGGACGGTCCTGCTCGATGGGACCCATCGACATCTCGTAGACGCGGAACGTGTCGGCGCCGTAGGCGTCGTACATCTCGTCGGGCATGACGGAGTTCTTCAGCGACTTGCCGATCTTCCCGTACTCGCGGTTGACCTGCTCCCCCTGGTACCAGAATGTCAGCTCGCCGTCGTCGCCGGCCCGCTCCTCCACCTCGGCGGCGGGGACGTAGACGCCGCGGGAGTCCGTGTAGGCATACGCCTGGATGTAGCCCTGGTTGACGAGCCGGTGGAAGGGCTCCGAGGACGTGAGGTAGCCGAGGTCGTGGAGGACCTTGTGCCAGAAGCGGGCGTAGAGGAGGTGGAGCACGGCATGCTCCTGACCGCCGACGTAGAGGTCGGCGCCGCCGCGCGGCTTCGATCCCCGCGGCCCCAGCCAGTACTCCTCGTTGACGGGGTCGACGACGGCCGAGGAGTTGTGCGGGTCAGCGTAGCGCAACTGGTACCACGAGGAGCCGGCCCAGTTGGGCATCGTGTTCGTCTCCCGGAAGTACGTCCGCGGTCCGTCGCCGAGGTCGAGTTCGACCTCGACCCAGTCGCGGTTGCGGCCGAGCGCCGGCTCCGGCTGGGAGTCGGCGTCGTCGGGGGCGAAGGTGCGCGGGGCGAAGTTGTCGACCTCGGGCAGCTCGACGGGCAGCATCTCGTCGGGCAGGGCGATCGGGGTCCCCGTCTCGTCGTAGACGATGGGGAACGGCTCACCCCAGTAGCGCTGCCGGGAGAACAGCCAGTCCCGCAGGCGGTACTGGGTCGACTCCTCGGCCAGGCCCTTCTCCGCCAGCCACGCGGTGACCCTCGCCTTCGCCTCGTCGACGGCGAGCCCGTTGACGTCGACCTCGGCGTTGGCGGAGTTGATCATCACTCCGGGGCCCGTGTACGGGGTGTCCTCGTCGTGGTCGGCAGGCGGCTGGACCGTCCGGACGTAGGGCAGACCGAACTCCTTCGCGAACTCCCAGTCGCGGGCGTCCTCGGCGGGCACAGCCATGATCGCGCCGGTGCCGTAGCCCATGAGGACGTAGTCGGCGACGAAGATCGGAATCTGCTGCCCGGTGGCCGGGTTCTCGGCGTACGACCCGGTGAAGATGCCGGTCTTCTCCCGGCTCTGCTGCCGGTCGGCGTCGGTCTTGGCCGCCGCTGCCCGCTGGTAGGCGGCGATCGCCTCGGCGGGGGTGGCCGCTCCCCCACGCCACTGCTCGGGGGTCTGCGGATCCCACTCTGCTGCGGTCAGCTCGGCGACCTGCGGATGCTCGGGGCTGAGCACGAGGTAGGTGGCGCCGAAGAGCGTGTCCGGTCGGGTCGTGTAGACCTCGACGGAGGACTCGGAGTCGGTCAGCGGCAGGCGCAGCAGGGCGCCCTTCGAGCGGCCGATCCAGTTGACCTGCATCCGGTGCACGGCGCTCGGCCAGTCGAGGGCGTCGAGGTCGTCGATGAGACGGTCCGCATAGGCGGTGATGCGCATATTCCACTGGCGCAGAGTGCGCGTGTAGACGGGGAAGTTCCCGCGTTCGGACAGCCCGTCGGCGGTGACCTCCTCGTTCGCGAGCACGGTGCCCAGGCCCGGAGCCCAATTGACCGGGGACTCCGAGACATAGGCGAGCCGGAAGTCCTGGAGGACCGTCTCCTGCTCGGCGTGGCTGAGCTCCTGCCACGGACGGCCGTCGGGGGTGGGGCGCTGACCGGTGGCGAACTGCTCGATGAGCGTGGAGATCGGCCGGGCTGCACCCGTGCCGTCCTCGCCGGGGGTCTGCGCCTCGGGGTCGTACCACGAGTTGAAGATCTGGAGGAAGATCCACTGCGTCCACTTGACGAAGTCGTCGTCGGTCGTCGCGAAGCTGCGGCGCTCGTCGTGGGCGAGGCCGAGGCGACGCAGCTGTGCCTTCATGTTCGCCATGTTCGCGTCCGTCGTGATCCGCGGATGCTGCCCGGTCTGCACCGCGTAGAGGTCGGCGGGCAGGCCGAAGGCGTCGTAGGACAGCGCGTGCATGACATTGCGCCCGCGCATGCGCTGGTAGCGACCGTAGACGTCGGTGCCGAGGTAGCCCAGGGGATGTCCGACGTGGAGTCCCGCGCCCGAGGGGTAGGGGAACATGTCCATGATGTAGAGGGATTCCCGCTCGCCGAGGTCGGACGGCGGTCCGTACGCGGACGCTGAGGAGGCGTCGAGGTCCTGGCTGAGGTCACCGGTCGGGTTGGGCGTGTGGAACGTGCCCGCCTGCTCCCATGTGCGCTGCCAAGTCGACTCGATCTTCTCCGCCAGCTCCGCGTCGTAGCGGAAGCCGGTCTCCTCAGGGTTCGTCGTCATTACCAACCTTCACCAGACTTCACGTTTGATCCATCGTAGCCTGAGCGTTCGGCCCTCTCATGTGGCTAGACTGCAGATGAGACCTCGCAGGACGGAAAAGGTGAGCGATTTCACTACTGAACGATCGCACACTAAGCTTACTGGGCAGTCACCCATGTCCCGAAGGAGTACACATGAGCCCATCGACAATGCCCCAGTCATCCACTCCGGTCGTCGGGTTCGACGTGGACACGACGTCCTCGACGACCGATGTCCTCCTCTCCCGCCTGGAGTCCCACCCCGACCACGGCGCCCTCGCGAAGTTCTCCGACGGAGAGTGGGTCGAGGTGACGACCGCCGACTTCGTCGCTCAGGTGAGTGCGGCCGCCAAGGGGCTCATCGCCTCGGGCGTCGGGTTCGAGGACAAAGTCGCGATCTTCGGCCCCACCTCCTTCGACTGGACTCTCAGTGACTACGCCGTGTGGTTCGCCGGGGCGATCTCCGTGCCCTTCTACGACACGTCCTCTCAGGACCAGCTCGCCTGGATGCTCGAGAACGCCGAGGTCACCAGCGGCCTCGTCGCGACCCGGGAACACGCTGAGCGGGTCCGCGATGCCGCGGCGATCGCCGGTCTGCCCGCCCCGCGCCTGTGGATCTGGGACGAAGGCGCGTTCCTCGACCTCGCCGCCGCCGGCGAGAGCGTGAGCGACGCCGATCTCGAGGCCCGGCGCGCGCAGGTCGGCAGCGAGTCGATCGCGACGATCATCTTCACTTCGGGCACCACCGGACGCCCGAAGGGCTGTGTGCTCACCCATGCGAACTTCGTCCAGACCGCGCAGGCCGCCGAGCAGCAGATCCCCGAGGTGACCGGAGAGGACGGCCGCTGCCTCCTCTTCCTCCCCCAGGCCCATGTCTTCGCCCGGTTCATCGAGGTCCTCTGCGTGTCCACGGGCGCCCTGCTCGCCCATCAGTCCGATCTCACGAAGCTCACCGACGCCCTCGGCAGCTTCAAGCCGACGTTCATCCTCGGCGTCCCCCGGGTCTTCGAGAAGGTCTTCAACTCGGCGCTGGCGAAGGCGCAGGCCGGGGGGAAGGAGAAGATCTTCCGGCGTGCGGAGAAGGTCGCCGTCGCCTATTCGAAGGCCCAGGACGCCGGCAGGGTCCCGGCGTCGCTTAAGCTCCAGCACGCCCTCTTCGACAAGCTCGTCTACAGCAAGCTGCGCGAGATCATGGGCAACAACGTCAAATGGGCGGTCTCGGGCGGCGGACCGCTCGGCACCCGCCTCGGCCACTTCTACCGCGGCATCGGCCTCATCGTCCTCGAGGGCTACGGCCTGACCGAGACGACGGCGCCGATCACGGTCAACATCGTCAAGAAGTCGAAGATCGGCACGGTCGGCGTGCCCCTGCCCGGCGCCACCGTCGCCATCGCCCCCGACGGCGAGGTGCTCGCCAAGGGCGTCCCGGTCTTCCGCGAGTACTGGAAGAACCCCGAGGCCACGGCCAAGGAGTTCCACGACGGCTGGTTCGCCACCGGTGACCTCGGCTCCCTCGACGAGGACGGCTACCTGAGCATCGTCGGACGCAAGAAGGAGCTCATCGTCACCTCGAGCGGGAAGAACATCGCGCCGGCTCCGCTCGAGGACGCCCTGCGCCGCCACCCGATCATCGGCCAGCCCGTGCTCGTCGGCGACAACCGGAAGTTCATCACCGCGCTCATCTTCCTCGACCCCGAGATGCTGCCGACGTGGCTGAAGAACCACGGCCTTCCCGAGATGACACTCGAGGAGGCCGCGGAGGACGACACCGTGCGGCAGACGATCGAGGCGGCCGTCGAGCGTGTCAACCGCACGGTCTCCCGCGCCGAGGGGATCAAGAAGTTCCGCATCGTCCCCGTCGAGCTCAGCGAGGCCAACGGCTACCTCTCGGCCAAGCAGTCGGTCAAACGCCACATGCTCGGCAAGGACTTCGCCGACGAGATCGAGGCCCTCTATGCGGAGTGAGTAGTATAGATTTCAACCACCGTGTCGGCCGCGGCCGTCGGGACGCCGTCAGGCGACCGCGGCCAACAGGGGGTCCACCATCGCCAGAGAGGAGATCCCATGTCGAACGACACCGCCGCCTACGTCAACGTCGGCGAGGAGTACAACCGGGACACGAACTACATCGAGGACCGCATCCTCGATGATCCCGACGCCCGCTGGCCCGTCGAACCCGGTCGCTATCGGCTCATCGCCGCCCGTGCGTGTCCGTGGGCGAACCGCACCGTCATCGTCCGCCGCCTCCTCGGCCTCGAGGACGTCATCTCGCTCGGCATGCCCGGGCCCACCCACGACCAACGGTCGTGGACCTTCGACCTCGATCCCGGCGGCGTCGATCCGGTGCTCGGCATCGAGCGCCTCCAGCAGGCGTTCTTCACCCGGTTCCCCGACTATCCGCGGGGGATCACCGTGCCGGCGATCGTTGACATCCCCACCGGCGCCGTGGTGACGAACGACTTCCCTCAGATCACCGCGGACTTCGCGACGCAGTGGCGCTCCTACCACCGGGAGGGTGCGCCCGATCTCTGGCCCGAGGAGTCTCGGGACGAGATGGAGTCGCTCATGAAGCTCATCTACACGGAGATCAACAACGGCGTCTACCGCTGCGGATTCGCCGGGTCCCAGGAAGCCTACGACAAGGCCTTCGATCGCCTCTTCACCGCGCTCGACACGATCGAGGAGCGGCTGGCGACCCGCCGGTTCCTCATGGGCGAATCGATCACCGAGGCGGACGTCCGGCTCTTCACGACGCTCGCACGCTTCGACCCGGTCTACTACGGGCACTTCAAGACCAACCGCACGGCGCTGCGCGACTTCCCCAATCTGTGGGGGTACGCCCGCGACCTCTATCAGACGCCCGGGTTCGGCGACACGATCGACTTCACGCAGATCAAACAGCACTACTACATCGTCCACAAGGACATCAATCCCACCGGCGTCGTTCCCGACGGACCGGATCTCTCCGGCTGGCTCACCCCGCATGGTCGTGAGGAGCTCGGTGGCCGTCCGTTCGGCGACGGCACGCCGCCGGGACCCGTGGCCGCCGGCGAGGAGGTTCCCGTCGAGCACACCGCCGCCGCCTGGGTGAGCTGAGACCCTGATGGCGTGACTCGCCGAGGCGATCGCCGATGGAGGCCTGGACCCGCGGGGTTCAGGCCTCCGTCGTCTCCGCTCGGCTGCGGCGACGGCGGCTGCGGACCTTGAGGACGATCCAGACGACGACGGCGATGACGACGACGGCGATGACGAGTGTCTGGAAGTACCCGGCGTAGGTCTCGACGATCGACCAGTTCTCGCCGAGGAGGAAGCCCGCGACGATGAGGACGGTGTTCCAGATCGTGCTGCCGGCGGCGGTGAGGAGAATGAACTTGACCATGGGCATCGCACGCATGCCCGCTGGAATCGAGATGAGCGAACGGAAGATGGGGATCATCCGTCCGAAGAAGACGGCCTTGTCGCCGTGACGGTCGAACCATGAGACCGTCTTGTGCACGTCGGCGACGTCGACGAGCGGCATCTTCACCGCGACCCGCACGATGCGGTCGAGACCGATCCACCGGCCGATCGCGTAGAGCAGGACGGCCCCGACGACCGAGCCGATCGTCGCGAAGACGATCGCCAGGACCAGGCTGAGCTGACCGCGACTGGCGGTGAAGCCGGCCAAGGGCAGGACGAGCTCGCTGGGGATCGGGGGGAAGATGTTGTCGAGGAAGACAAGGAACCCGACGCCGATGGGACCGAGGGTCTCCATGATGCGCACTGTCCAGGCGGAGAAGCCGCTGAGGTTCTCCGCGGCGCCGGAGGCGACGGTGTCGATGAGCAGTCCGGGCGCGGCGAGAGCGGCGGTGTGCGACATGCGCAACAGTCTAGGCAACGGCCTTGTCTGCCGCTCACAGAGCGCTCCCAGCGGTTAGTGTGGGAGCAGACACCGCACCGAACGAGCACTCAGTGACATGAAGGAGCACTCAGTGACACCAGCGAAGATCCTGGCCTCACGCAGTCCGGTCGCCGAAGCCGGACACCACGCCATCACCCAGCCCGGGCCCGCACATCTCATCCGCGCAGTGCAGCGCTTCATCCAGCGGCTCGGCAATCAGTTCGGGGCGGCGATCACCTATTTCCTCGTCCTCGCCATCGTCCCCATCGCGATGTTCACCTTCGCCGGTCTCGGTTTCGTCCTCGACGTCCTCCGGCCCGACCTCGTCCCCGTCATCACCGAGCAGATCGAGGCCTTCTCCCCCGGCAACTCAGCGATGACCGACCAGCTCGAGGGCTTCCTCAACGACTGGCAGGCCGTCGGCATCTTCGGTATCCTCGCGGGTCTCTACACCGGGCAGGGATTCATCGGCAACCTCGGAGCGGCAGTGCGCGCTCAGCTCCACGACGACTTCGACGACGAGGTCAACCAGCCGTTCGTCAAGAAGTTCGTCGGCAACGCCGTGACCCTCCTCGGGCTCATCGTCGGTCTGCTGCTCACCGTCGCCCTCACGGTCGTCGGCACCGGCCTGCGGTCGTTCATCACCGACCTCTTCAACCTCTCCGGCTGGATGTCCGGGCTTCTCGTCGCCGTGCCGATGCTCATCACGTTCGGGGCGTCGTGGCTGATCTTCATGTTCCTCTTCACGATGCTGCCCGAACATCCGGTGGACAAGCAGGCGAAGGTGCGGGGCTCGCTCATCGGAGCGGTCTGCTTCGTCATCCTCCTCAACCTCGCCACCGTCCTCGTCGACCTCTTCTCCGCGGGCAAGGCCGCGGGTGTGTTCGGGTCGATCATCGCGATCATGCTCACGCTCAACATCTTCGCCCGCATCATCCTCTTCGTCGCCGCCTGGATCGGCACCGCGCAGGCTCCGCGGCCGAAGGAGGACGACAGCGCTGATCACGGGTTCATCGAACCGAAGCTCCAGGCGCAGACTCTCGGTGCTCTCATGGCCGGTGCCGGGATCGTCGCGCTCACCCTGCTCGGCTTCAAGCGCTTCGACGAGAGGCGGTCGGAGAGCGCATCGGCGACACGGTAGAATGAAGCGGGAACTAGTCAATTGAATAAAGGGGACTCGACCTTTGACTGAAGCAACCACAGCTCGTCTCGACGAGTGGGCGAAGAAGCAGACTGCGGCTGAAGACCTCATCCCGCTCGTCGGCCGCCTCTACCGCAACAACGACGTGCTCCTCACCCTCTTCGGGCGTTCGCTGCAGGGCAAGTCCGTGACCGGCATGATCAAGGCTCACCGCTATGCCCGTCACTTCCTCGGCGAGGAGCTCGACATCGAGACCACGCTCGAGGTCGTCCGCGCTCTCGCCGACCTCGACCTCGGCCCTGCCCGGATCGATCTCGGTCGCCTCATCGTCAAGCTCAACGAGCAGTCGGCCTCGACCGCCGATTTCCTCGCCGCTGAGCTCGACCAGGTCATCGGTGCGCAGTCCTCCGACGATGAGGGCGTCCGCGACGTCGTCCTCTACGGCTTCGGACGCATCGGGCGCCTGCTCGCCCGCATCCTCATCGACCGCGCCGGCGGGACCGGGATGCGTCTGCGTGCGATCGTCGTCCGCCGTGGCGGGGAGAACGACATCGTCAAGCGCGCCTCGCTGCTGCGCCGCGACTCCGTGCACGGGAAGTTCGACGGCAGCATCGTCGTCGATGAGGAGAACAACACGATCCTCGCCAACGGCACCCTCATCCAGGTCATCTACTCCGATGACCCCTCCCAGGTCGACTACACCGCGTACGGCATCAATGACGCGATCATCGTCGACAACACCGGCAAGTGGCGCGATGAGGAGGGTCTGTCGAAGCACCTGCAGAGCAAGGGCGCATCGAAGGTCCTGCTCACCGCTCCGGGCAAGGGCGACATCAAGAACATCGTCTTCGGCGTCAACGACTCCGATATCACCGACGCGGACACGATCCTCTCCGCCGCGTCGTGCACGACGAACGCGATCACCCCGGTGCTCAAGGCGCTCAACGACCGCTTCGGTGTGCGCAACGGCCACGTGGAGACGGTCCACTCGTTCACGAACGACCAGAACCTCATCGACAACTTCCACAAGGGCTCGCGTCGCGGCCGTGCCGCCGGCCTCAACATGGTGCTCACGGAGACCGGTGCGGCGAAGGCTGTCGCGAAGGCTCTGCCGGAGCTCAAGGGGAAGCTCTCGGGCAACGCGATCCGCGTGCCCACCCCGAACGTGTCGATGGCGATCCTCAACCTCAACCTCGAGACTCCGACGACCGTCGACGAGCTCAACGCGTTCCTCCGTGAGACGTCGATGAACTCGCCGCTGCGCAACCAGGTCGACTACGTCGCCTCCCCCGAGCTCGTCTCGACCGACCTCGTCGGCTCGAAGCGTGCGGGTGTCGTCGACGGTCTCGCCACCATCGTCGACGAGGACCGCGTCGTCGTCTACGTCTGGTACGACAACGAGTTCGGCTACAGCTGCCAGGTCATCCGCTGCGTGGCGGAGATGGCCGATGTCGACACCCCGGCCTTCCCCGTCGTGGAGCAGGCCGAGGCCGTCGTCGAGACCGAGCCCGAGGTCGCCCCGGTCTGATCCGCTTGGTCGGTCCGGACTGAGTCCGGGACTCCGAAGAGGCGCCCACGTTGCGAACGTGGGCGCCTCTGTCGTCTTCGTCGGCGACGGCTGTCCGGATCTGCCTGACCGCCGCCGAGGTGGTCAGGCCCTGCCCTCGCCCCGGCGCTCCCGCTCGAGGGCGTCGTGGAGCCAGATCGGGGTGAACGTGGCGAACCGCCGGGAGAGTTCGTCGTCGCCGTCGAGGATGAGTGCGAACCTGTCATCGGCAGTCGAGAGCTCGTGCGCCCAGATCGGGCCGAGGCAGGCGAGGAGCAGGCAGGCGAGGACGACGGCGGCACCGAGGATCGGCGTCTGCGGCCACAGGAGGATCCCGAGGAGCACGCCGAGGACGGCGAAGCCGATCGCGATCGCCATGCCGCCGGAGCGGGTCCGCGGGACACGGGGCGTCGCCGGTCGACTCGCCGCCACCGAATCGAGCGGGTCCCGACCGAGCCTGGTCCACGCGACGATCGCACCGAGGGCGCAGACGATGCCGATCATGATGAGGCTGAAGGCGGAGAAGAGGAGCACCGCATCGATCCTCTCCCCCTGGGCCTGCAGTGCGGCGCCGAGCCCGGCGACGAGCATGGCGACGGCGAGGACGAGCATGCTCAGCAGTCGCGCACGCCTGATCGCCGTGAGCTCGGCGAGAACCCGGGCGAGATAGCTGCGTTCGGCGTCGCCGTCGATCGTGCTCATCGGACGAACCCTGCCTTCTTGTCGACGGTGTGGGGAAACGGAGTGCCCTGCCGGTGGAGGGCGAAGAGCTCGAGGAACTGATCCTCCAACCGCTGGCGCCACCCGTGGGTGTCTCCGGACATGTGCGGGCTGATGACGACGTTCTCGCACTCCCACAGCGGGTGGTCGGCCGGCAGCGGTTCGACGTCGACGACGTCGAGGGCGGCGCCGGCGATCGATCCCGCAGCGAGAGCGTCGACGAGGGCGGCGGTGTCGACGGTCGCGCCGCGGCCGACGTTGACGAAGAATGCGTGGGGATCCATCGCTGCGAACACGGAGGCGTCGAAGAGACCCTCGGTGCGTTCGGTGAGCGGGGCGATGTCGATGATCCAGTCGAAGCCGGACACGTGGGCGGCGAGCTCGTCCGAACCGATGATCGTGCCGAAGTCGGGGTCACCGCCTCGCGCGTGACTGCCGGCTCCGACGACCTCGACGTCGAGCGCGCGGAGCACGCGCGCGATCTCGCGTCCGATCGCCCCGGTCCCGACCACGAGCGCCCGGGTGCCTGAGAGGTCGGAGGTCGACTGTCGGTTCCACGCCCGACGACGCTGGTCGGCGAGGACGGCCGCCAGCGACTTCGCGTGGAGGAGCAGGAAGCCGAGGACGAACTCGGCGATCGGGCGATCGAAGACGCCGCGGGCGTTCGTGACGACGACGTCGGAGTCGACCAGGTCGTCGAAGAGCAGCGAGTCGACTCCGGCGGCGGCCACGTGGACCCAGGCGAGGTCATCGGCACGGTGGAACTGTCCGGCCAGCGCCGTGGAGAAGTAGTCCCAGAGAAGGAGCACATCGGTGCCCGGCAGAGCGTCGCCGAGCTCATCGGCACTGGCGGCGACGCGGACCTCGACGTCCTCGAGGTCCCCGAGGTCACGCAGGCGGTCGGGAACCCCGTCCTGGGGTGTCGTGAGAATCGTCAGTGTCGTCATCCGCGGAAGCTTTCGTGATCGTCGGCAGACTCAGACTATCCGATGCCGGGGTCGCTGCGGCAACCTCGGCGCCCTCAGGGACGAGGACGTGCTCACGGCTCGTCGTGTCCTTCTTCAGCGTCTTCGCCAACGGCGTGTTCGGCAGGAAGAGGAGGATGACGAAGCCGGCGAAGGCAAGCGGAGCCACCCAGAGGAAGAGGGGCACGAGCGCGTCGTTGTACGAGGTGATGATGAGGGTGTGCAGGGGTTCGGGCATCTGCGAGACGATCTGCGGGGTCAGACCCGTCGAGGAGACCTGAGGCGGCTGCGCGTCCGGTGAGGCGGCGGCGAGGTCGGTCATCCCGGCCTTGATGTTCTCAAGCAGACGCTGGGTGAACACCGAGCCGATGAACGCCATGCCCAGGGTCGCTCCGACCTGGCGGAAGTAGTTGTTCGCCGCCGTCGCGGTGCCGACCATCTCGACGGGGAAGGCATTCTGGACGACGAGCACGAGGATCTGCATGCTCAGACCGAGGCCGAGGCCGAGGAGCGCGAGGCCGACCATCGGCTCCCACGCGGGGCTGTCGGCCTTGAGCGTCGAGAGGAGGACGAGGGAGGCGCCGATGAGGAGGATGCCGATGAGCGGGTAGCGCTTGTACCTCCCGGTCCGTGCGACGACGAAGCCGATGAGGGTCGAGGAGAGGAGCATCGTTCCCATCATCGGGACCATCATCAGGCCGGCCACGGTCGCGTCGATGCCGTGGACCATCTGCAGGTAGGTCGGCATGTAGGAGAGAACGCCGAACATGCTCACACCGATGAAGAGGCCGGCGATCGTCGAGAGCAGGAAGTCGCGGTTGACGAAGAGTCTCAGCGGGATGACCGGCTCGCTCACCTTGGATTCGACGATGACGAAGGCGACGATCGCGAGGGCACCGACGATGATGAGTCCGTTGATCTGCCAGGAGCCCCACTCGTAGTCGTGGCCGCCCCACGCGGAGACGAGGACGATGCAGGAGGTGACGATCGAGATCAGGGCCATGCCCCCGACGTCGATCTTCGGGCGGGGGCCGTGCGTGTGCTTGGGGATCTTGAGGAAGACCGCTGCGGCGATGAGCGCGACGGCTCCGAGCGGGAAGTTGATCGCGAACGCCCAGCGCCAGCCGGGCCCTTCGGTGAGCCACCCGCCGATGAGGGGGCCGGCGACCGAGGAGACGGCGAACGCGGAGCCCATGATGCCCATGTACTTCCCGCGCTCGCGGGCCGGCACCACAGAGGCGATGATCGACTGCGAGAGGATCATCATTCCGCCGCCGCCGATGCCCTGGAGGACACGGCCGAGGATGAGCGTCGACATCTCGTTCGCGACGAGGGCGAAGACCGATCCGGCGAGGAAGCAGCAGATCGCGAACATGAACAGCGGCTTGCGGCCGAAGAGGTCGCCGACCTTGCCGTAGATGGGCATCATGATCGTCGAGGCGAGCATGAAGGCCGTCGACACCCAGAGCATCTGGTCGACTCCGTCGAGTTCGCCGACGATCGTCGGCAGCGCCGTGGCGAGCACGGTCTGGTTGAGGGAGAACATGAACATCGCGATCATCAGTCCCACGAAGAGGAGGATGATCGCCGAGGTGGTCATCGGCTGCGTGTCGTTGCTGTGGTTGCCCGGTGAGGTCGTCATGTCCCCGGTCCTCAGGTCGTTGTTGCTTCTCATCTCAGCTTTCATCTCAGTCGCTCGAGCACCTTGAGGAAGAGCCCCAAGGAGTCGTCGTAGACGTTCTTCGTGCCGTCGGGGGCCGCGGCGAGGTCGGGCGTGCGCTTGACCACCCGCGCAGCGTGCTGGAGTGGGACCATGCACAGTTGGGTGAGCATCCGCGCGCTGCGCCAGGCGGAGTCCTCGGACGAGAACTCCTGGCCGAGGTGCTTCAGCCGTGCGAGCACGTGCTCGGAGACGAGTTCCTCGAGCGCCTCGACCTGTTCGAACCGCTTGGTCACGAGCTCCGGATAGGCGGCGAAGAGCTGCCTCCTGCGCACCGAGAGCCGCGGGTCCGTGCCGACGAGGAGCGCTTCGCGCACGAAGTTCGCCGTGTCCTCGGCCAGGGACTCGATGCCGGTGTCGGATTCGACATAGTCGCGCACCAGCTGGGTGTCGATGGTCGAGACGTCGAGGCCGACGATCGCGTCCTCCTTCGTCTGGAAGTAGTTGAAGAAGGTCCGCGGAGACACCCCCGCGTCGGCGGCGATCATCGCCACCGTCACCGCGTCGAGTCCCTCGTCGAGGACACGGGTGATCGCCGCTTCGTGGAGCGCGGTGCGGGTCGCTCGCGCCTTCTTCGTCCGCAGCGATTCGTGGTCAGTCATGCCCTTAATTTTGCACCATCTGCAACTTTTCATCAACTGCAAAATTGCAACTGTGCAGTATTTCACGCCCGAACGCCGACGGGACGTTCAGGGGTCGAGGGTTCGGGAGTTCGCGGGCGGCCGCGAACGCGCGCTGGGTCTGCTCGAGTGAGCGATCGCGGGGTCGGGCGATCGCGGGTGACGGCGCTGCGGAGTCCTCCGCGGGATGTCGGAGCCTGGTGAGAGAGTCCGAGTCAGGCCATGAGTTCGCGCAGGCGCACCCGGTGCTGCTCGAGCACCTGGAGCTGGCGCAGCAGCGCGGTCTGCGCCTCGGCGTCCGTGGCGGACTGCCGCTGGAGGCGCGAGTGGAGTTCCTTCGCGATCCTCTCGAGGTCGTAGTCGAAGAGCTTCGCGACGATGCCCTGGGCGAACTTCTCGGCGCCCATCCCCTCGGACACGGGCAGCGGGGTGACGAGGAGCTGGGCGATGCCGGGCTTGAGGTCCTCATCGCTGGCGTCCATGACGGTCTCCACCCACCGCCCGGGATCGGCGGCTCCCGCGCGCAGTCCTCCCGCCGCGCTGAGCACGGCTTGGACCCGGCGGTACCCGGGATGCTCGAATGCGTGGGCAGAGAGCGAGTCGAAGAGCTTCGCGTTGACGAACTCCGGATGCTGGAGGGCGACCATGAGCGCGCCCTTCTCCGTCTTCAGGCGCGTCGGGGTGATCGGAGCGGAGAGGTTGGAGACGTCGGGGCGCTCGTCGTAGACGTATTCGATGCCGTCCTCGCCCGGCGCCCCCGGCCGACCACCGCCGCCCGCGGAATCCCCCGGACCGCCGGAGGCACCGCGGCCCCCGTTCGCACCGGAAGCGCTGCTCGGACCCGGACGGCCGGCGGTCCGAGCGTTCTCGGATCCCGACTGCCGACCCCGGTCCGATGCGGAGGCACGCGGGTGCCGGCGGGCGGTCTTGACGGCAGCCTCCACCTCGGCGATGTCGACGCCGATGCGACCGGCGACGAAACGGTGGTAGTGGCTGAGGCTGTTGCGGTCGCGGATGCCGGCGAGCACCTCGGCGCTGGCCCGGACGGCGGCGATGCGGCCCTCGACGGTGTCGAGGTCGTACTGGGCGATCGCGGTGGTGATGACGAACTCGAAGAGGGGTCTGCGGCCCTCGATGAGCTCCCGGATCGCGGCATCGCCCTTCTCCAGGCGCAGGTCGTTGGGGTCGAGGCCCGAGGGTTCGACGGCGACGAAGGTCTGCGCGGTGAACTCGGATTCGAACTCGAAGGCCTTGAGCGCCGCCTTCTGTCCCGCCTCGTCGCCGTCGAAGGTGAAGACGACCTGCGCGCTCGGATCATCCCCGATGAGGCGGCGGACGATCTTGACATGTTCGGCGCCGAAGGCCGTGCCGCACGTCGCGACGGCCTGGGTGACGCCGGCGAGGTGGGCGGCCATGACATCGGTGTAGCCCTCGACGATGACGACGCGCTTGGTCTTCGCGATGTCGCGCTTGGCGAGGTCGAGTCCGTAGAGGACCTGGTTCTTGTGGTAGAGCGCGGTCTCCGGGGTGTTGAGGTACTTCGGCCCCTGATCGTCGTCGAAGAGCCGCCTCGCCCCGAAGCCGATCGTCCGACCCGTCATGTCCTTGATCGGCCACATCACCCGCCCGCGGAACCGGTCGTAGATGCCCCGGCTGCCTTCGCTCGCGAGCCCGGCCGCGAGGATCTCCTCATCGCTGAAGCCGGCCCGGCGCAGGTGGGAGGTGAGCGCATCCCAGGATTTCGGGGCGAAGCCGATGCCGAAGTGGGCGTTCTCCCCGGGAGGGAAGCCCTTCTCGGCGAGGAAGTCGCGGGCGATCTGCCCGGCGTCCTCACCCAGAGCGGTGGCGAAGAAGCGCTCGGCGACCTCGTGCATCTCGAGCAGACGCTGGCGTCTGCTCGCCTGCTCCCGGTCGGGGCCCTTGCCGTCCTCGTAACGCAGGTGCATCCCGATCCGCCCGGCGAGCATCTCGACGGCCTCGACGAAGCTGAGCTGCTCGACCTTCTGGAGGAACGTGAAGACGTCTCCGGACTCCCCGCAGCCGAAGCAGTGGTACATCCCGACCTGCGGGCGGACGGTGAACGAGGGGGTCTTCTCGTCGTGGAAGGGGCACAGGCCCTTGAGCGAGCCGATGCCCGCGGTCTTGAGCGTGACGAACTCGCCGACGACCTCGTCGAGGCGCGTGCGCGAGCGCAGCTCGTCGATGTCCTCGCGCTTGATGAGTCCGGCCATGGTCTAGAGACGATCCCCCGCCCCGGCTTGGATCCGGTGGTAGAGCGTCCACGCCGAATGGTCGGTCAGGGACGCGATCTGGTCGGCGATGACGCGCAGTCGGGCGGCATCGTCGGCGGCTTCGGTGTGGTCGGCGGCGAACATCGGATCGAGCCCTCTCGGGTGCGCGTCATACCATTCGGCGAGCGTGGTGATGACGGTGTCCTGGATGTCGTGGAGGCGCAGCCGGTCCTCGGCGACCATGACCGTGAGTGTGGCCATCCCCTTGAGCACGGCGATCTCCACGGCCGTGGACTCGGGGACGACGAGCGAGGCCTGGTAGCGGTTGAGCGACTCCCACCCGTACTCCTCGCGGGTCGCGGCCTCCGCGGCGCCGACGAAGCGGCCGATGAGCTGGCTTGTCATGTGCTTGAGGGCGGCCTGGGCGCGGCGGGAGCCGTCGAATTCGGTCTCCGGCCAGTATGCGGCGGCCTGGAGGCGGGTGAGCGCCTTGTCCATCTCCGCGTCGTCGGTCTCGGGCAGGTACCACTGCCGGGTGATCGCGAAGAGCTCCGCGCGTCGGGTGTCATCGGTGAACTCGCTCAGGCGCAGGTGCCCGGCGACGACGGCGTCCTCGACGTCGTGGACCGAGTAAGAGATGTCGTCGGCGAGATCCATCACCTGGGCCTCGAGGCAGCGGCGACCGTTGACGACACCGGCCCGGTAGAAGTCGAAGACGGCGATGTCGTCGTCGTAGACGCCGAATTTCCGCACTCCCGAATCGCGTCGCCCGGCCGAGGCCTCGGCCCGCGGCCACGGGTACTTCGTCAGGGCGTCGAGGCTGGCCCGGGTGAGGTTGAGCCCGGCGGGTCGGCCATCGGGGGCAAGCACCTTGGGTTCGATGCGGGTGACGAGGCGCAGGGTCTGCGCGTTGCCTTCGAAGCCGCCGATGTCGGCGCACAGCCGGTCGAGGATCGTCTCCCCGTGGTGGCCGAAGGGCGGGTGCCCGAGGTCGTGGCTCAGGCATGCGGTGTCGACGATGTCGGGATCGCAGCCGAGGTAGCGGGCGAGTTCGCGGCCGACCTGCGCGACTTCGAGGGAGTGGGTGAGCCGGGTGCGGACGAAGTCGTCGGTGCCGGGCGAGACGACCTGCGTCTTCGCGCCGAGGCGGCGCAGCCCCGAGGAGTGGAGCACGCGGGCGCGGTCGCGCTGGAAGGCCGAACGGCGCGGGTTCTTCGCCGGTTCGATGACCCAGCGCTCCTCGTCGCGGGCGGTGTAGTCCGCGACGTGCCCGGAGGCCTGGGCGATGCGTGCGGAGGTCTCGGTCGGCACGCTCAGCCTCCCGAGATGTCGAGTTCGGCTTCGGCGAGCAGCGCGGTGCCGCTGGCATCGAAGACGCGGGAGTCAAGCCAGCCCTCGGGCAGGTGGGGGCGCTTGGGGCGGGTCGTGCGTCCGCGCGAGCCCTCGGCGGCCTCCCCCGGGTAGGGGGCGTCGTCGAGTTCGGCGAGGAGGGCGTCGAGTTCGGCCAGGGATGAGACCATCGCGAGTCGGCTGCGCAGATCGCCGCCGACGGGGTAGCCCTTGAAGTACCACGCGATGTGCTTGCGCAGGTCGCGGGCTCCGTAGAACTCCTCGCCGTAGTAGTCGACGAGGTATTCGCCGTGGAGGCGGACGGCACGGGCCACCTCGGCGAGTCCGGGACGGTGGCGCTCATCGCTGCCGTTGAGTGCGTTCGCGAGGTCCCCGAAGAGCCACGGCCGTCCCTGACAGCCGCGGCCGATGACGACGCCGTCGCAGCCGGTGCGCGCCATCATCTCCAGCGCGTCCTCGGCGGAGAAGATGTCGCCGTTGCCGAGCACCGGGACGCTGTCGCCGAGGTGGTCCTTGAGCCGGGCGATCGACTCCCAGTCCGCGGTCCCGGAATAGAGGTCGGCGGTCGTGCGCCCGTGCAGGGCGATCGCCGCGACGCCCGCGTTCCGGGCGGTCTCCCCCGCGTCGAGGTACGTGTGATGGTCGGCGTCGATGCCCTTGCGCATCTTCACCGTCAGCGGGATCCCGCCCCGGTCGGCTTCGCGCACCGCGGTGGTGACGATCGCCGTGAAGAGGTCCTGCTTCCACGGCAGGGCCGAGCCGCCGCCCTTCCGGGTGACCTTGGGCACCGGGCAGCCGAAGTTGAGGTCGATGTGGTCGGCGCGGTCCTCCTCGACGAGCATGCGCACGGCCTGCCCGATCGTCACCGGGTCGACGCCGTAGAGCTGGACCGAGCGCGGGGTCTCATACGGTTCGTGGTGGATGATGCGCATGCTCTTGGGGCTGCGTTCGACGAGCGCGCGTGAGGTGACCATCTCGGTGACGTAGAGTCCGGCACCGTATTCGCGGCAGAGCCGGCGGAACGCGGTGTTCGTGATCCCGGCCATGGGGGCGAGCACGACCGGGGAGGACAGCTCGATGGGGCCGATGCGCAGAGGCGCGACGGCCGGGGACGTGGATTCGCTCATGACACTCACCCGTCCATTATCCCAAAGGCAGGCAAATCGGACACCGCCCGGTCCGTTCCCTTACTCACAGTCGTCGACCGGTCGCCCTCGGCGGGTGCCTCCCGCAGTTCGCGAACGTCCCATTCGGTGACCGCGCCCAGTTCCTCGCCGAGGCGGTCGTCGTGGGTGACGAGCAGCATCGCTCCCCCGAATCCCTCGAGCGCCGAGGTGAGCGCCCGCTGGGAGGCGACGTCGAGGTTGTTGCCGGGTTCGTCGAGGAGGAGCAGCTGCGGGGCGGGGTCGGCGAGCAGGGCGGCGGCGAGCGCGACGCGGAAGCGCTCCCCTCCCGAGAGCGTCCCGCACAGCTGCTCGGTGCGCCCGGCACGCAGACCCATCGCCGCGAGCACCTCGTGGACGCGATGCTTCTCCAGTCCCGGGTTCGGGTCCCGGACGGCATCCATGACGCTCGAGTGCTCGGGCAGCCGGTACTGCTGGTCGAGGTGGGCGATGGGCACGTGGACGGCTGTGCTCAGCCCGGGGAAGAGCTCGACGACCGGAGCGCTCGCCGACCCACCGCGCAGGGCGGCGAGCAGGCTCGACTTTCCGGCGCCGTTGGGTCCGGTCAGGCGGATCCGCTCCGCTCCGACGATCGTCCACGGACGCTCGAGCCCTGCGCTGTCGATCTCGAGCACCCGCTTGCCGGCATGGACCTCGGTCTCGGGCAGGTGGAGGGTGATCGACGGGTCGCGGCGGAGGGCGTCCTTCGCCCTCTGCACGTCCGCTTCGGCTCGGGCTTCGTCGGCGGCTTTGTCTCCGCGACGTTTGGCTGCCGACTTCTGGGCGAAGTCGCTCAGTCCGTTCATGACGATCTTCGGCCGCCGCTTGTTCGCCGTGTCCGTGGCCGCCTTCCGGTCGGCGCGCGCCAGCGTCGTCTCGAGCTCGATGCGCTGGCGCTTCTCGATCGTCAGCGTCTTCTTCGCATCGGTGAGCCGAGACCGCTTGGCCTCCTCCTCGGCGGCGACCATCTCCTCGTAGGCGCTGTAGCCGCCGCCGTAGACACGCAGTTCGTCAGTCATCTCGACGATCGCGTCCATCGTCTCGAGCAGGTCTCGGTCGTGGGAGATGATGAGGCTCGGTCCGCTCCGCCGGTCGAGGAGCTCGCCGAGGAGTCTGCGCCCTGCGGCATCGAGGTTGTTGCTCGGCTCGTCGAGGATGAGCCATGCGGATCCGGCGAGAGCCGCACGGGCGAGGCCGATGCGCATGGCCTCCCCACCGGAGAAGGTCCGCAGCCGGCGGTCGAGGTCACGGGACTCGAGACGCAGCCCCACCTCGGCGAGGGCGGACAGGGCCCGCTCTTCGATGTCCCAGTCGTCGCCGATGACGGCGAAGTCCTCGTCCTCCCCGTGCCCGGCGAGGGTGCGGTGGAGGGCGGAGCGGACGGTTCCGATGCCGAGGACGGTCTCGACGGGGACATCGGTGTGCGGGAGCAGCTGGTCGATGTGGACGGCGCCAGCGGAGCCGATGACGGTGCCCGTCGTCGGGGTGAGTTCGCCGGTGAGGAGACGGGCGAGGGTGGACTTTCCGATCCCGTTGTCACCGACGAGGCCGACGCGTCCGGTCGGGATGGTCGCGGTGAGGGAGTCGAGGATCTCGGTGTCGTCGCCGAGGCGGTAGCCGAGTCCGGAGATGGAGATGGCAGCAGTCATCTGTGACCTCATTTCGTGCACACGTGTGTGGTGCGGGGCCGTTTCGCCCGCGGGTGCGGAAATGAGTGGTCACTTCACTGGGGGTGGCTGCCTTCCGACGGGAATGGGACCCGTCAAGGATGCCTGAGTCCGGTGGGGCCCGTCAAGGGCGGACCGCCTCGGCGGGGGCGGTCTCAGACGATGATGAGGATGAGTTCGGCCGGACGGTCGCTGGGGTTGGCGACCTGGTGCGGGACGTCGCCGGGGGCCTGCGCGCAGTCGCCGGCGCGGAGCACGGTGCGACGGTCGATCGTGACGATCTCGACGATCCCGGCGAGCACGTAGAAGGTCTCCCGGGATCCGGAGCGGTGGGCGGCGATGGCGGAGGTCTCGCTGCGCGGATCGAGGGTGTAGTGGATGACCTCCATGTTCTCCATCGGGGAGGGGAGGTCGCGGCGGTGCGTGCCCGGACCGTAGCTCGTGAGCGCGAGGATGGCTTCGCTGGGAGTGATGACGACCTCGGGTTCGGCGAGCAGTTCGCCGACGTCGACGCCGAGGGCGCGCGAGAGGCCCATGGCATTCGAGACGGAGGTGTCCTGTTCGCCGCGCTCGATCTTCGACAGGGCGGCGCGGGAGATCCCGGCGCGGGCGGCGAGCTCGTTGAGCGTGAGGTTGCTGTGCCGCCGGCGGGACCGCACCCGCGCGCCGAACACCCGCGCTCCCGTGTCCTCTGACTTCGCCATGATCCCATCCTAGTGTATTCTCAGATAGTAGATTTCGATCCATGAAGAGCGAAAATGCCCGGTGTCCTTGCGCTCTCCCCTCTTGCCCTCGTGATCGTCCTCCTCGCCGTCCGGGTGCCGACATGGATCTCGGCGGCGGCAGGACTCCTCGGGTCGATCGTCTGTGCGCTTCTCGCATTCCCCACACCGCTTGCCGTCTTCGCCGCCGCCGGCACGGACTACTTCCCGCTCGTCGTCGAAGTCGCCCTCATCCTCCTCTTCGGCATAATGCTCGCCTCGATCCTCGAGGCCAGCGGTGCCATGCGCGCACTCTCCGGCTGGGTCGAGGCGACCGTGCCGAGTCGATCGATCGGCGTCGCCCTCGTCGTCTTCGGGATCGTCCCCTTCGCCGAGTCCGTCACCGGCTTCGGCATCGGTGTGACGATCGGCGTGCCGGTGCTGCGCCACCTCGGCTGCTCGATCCGCCATTCCGCGCTCTTCGGCCTCCTCGGGCTCGTCGCCGTCCCCTGGGGTGCGCTCGGCCCGGGCACGACCGTCGCTGCCGCGCTCGCCGACCTCGACGTCGACGCGCTTGGCCTGACGACGGCCTGGATCAATGCGATCCCCATCGCCGTCGTCCTCGTCGCGATCATCGTCCTCGCTCGCCCGAAGCCCCTCAGCGCCCTCGGCATGGCAACTGCCGCCGGGCTGCTCTGGGCCGGCATCCTGGCTTCGAACGCCCTGCTCGGCATGGCCCCGGCTGGCATCGTCGGCTCGCTCCTCGTCATCGCCGGCATCGGCCTGCCCCTGTCGATCCGCAGCCGCTTCGCCGGGATGGACCGCAGGCTCGGCCGCGCGGTGTTGCCGTATGCGACACTCACGGTGGGCATCCTCCTCGCCCGTGAGCTCTACGCCCTCGTCCCGTCGCCCCTCACCGACATCGTCTCCTCTCCCCCGTTCTGGCTCGCGGTCGCCTGCCTCGTCGCCGTCCTCGTCGCCCGGGGCCGGGGGCGAGCGCGCGGGGCGAGCGCCGGGCCGGCGGACACCCCGGGTCCCGGACCGACGGACACCCCGGGTCCCGGACCGACGGACGCCGAGGCCGGCGAAACGGCGGACGCAGGCGACTCCGGCACCGACCCTGACCCAGCTGTCGCCTCGGCGAAGGAACCCCTGCGCCCGGTCGCGGCGTCCGCGGTCCGCGCATGGGTCCCCATCGGGGCGGCGACGGCGGCGTTCATGGTCATGGGCTGGGTGATGACGACGAGCGGGATGAGCGACGCGATCGGCGCACTCGTCCCCGCCGGCCTCCTCCTCGTCACTCCGTGGCTGACCACGGTCGGGGCGGTCCTCACCGGGTCGAACACGGGCAGCAACGCGATGTTCTCGGGCACCCTCGCCTCGGCGGCCGACGCGGCAGGGGCCCCGGCGATGACGGTCGTCGCCGCCGGAAATGTCGCAGGATCCTTCGCCGCCCTGGCCGCGCCCCCGCGCGTCGCGATGTCCGTCCAACTCTCCGGCGGCACCGGCGCGGATCCCCGCGACGGATTGTGGGTGCTCGGCCGCGCGGCGCTCATCGTCGCGATCAACGCGCTCGCCGTCGGCCTCTGGCTGCAGTTCCTCGGGTGATTTCCTTCGACGACATCACGCCGCGTCACAGTTCGCCCCCGCAGGCGCACGTCCTCCCCGAAGCGGCACCTCCACCCCGCAACCGCACGTCCTACCCGTGACAACACCCCATCGTCGTCGGTTCACAGACAACCCTCCGCTCGGCACGTCATCCCCGCAGCGACGAAACCTCCCCGTGCACGCGTAGGAAATACCGCTCCGGGTGCCGGGTGCGTGCATCCCCGCCGAGGCGGTCGTCCCGTCCGGCGCCACCAACCCGCCGAGGTGGTTCGACAGATCGTCGCCCTCGCCGGTCCCATGCCGGCTCAGAGCCGGATGAGTTCGCGCGGGAAGTCCGTGAAGGTGTCGACACCGGAGTCGGTGACGAGGATCGACTCGGAGAGTTCATAGCCGTAGCCGTTCATCCACATCCCGCAGATGAGGTGGAAGGTCATGCCCGCCTCGAGGATCTGGTCGTCCTCCGTCCGGATCGAGATCGTCCGCTCACCCCAGTCCGGCGGATAGCCGATGCCGATCGAGTACCCCAGCCGACTCGGCTTCTCGAGCCCGCCACGCGCAAGCACCCGATTCCACGTCCGGGCGAGCTCGGCGGTCGGAACGCCTGGGGCGGCGACGTCGAGCACGGCCGCGAGCGCCTCGGCGACGACCCCCTCGAGGCGGACGAGCTCCTGCTTCGGACGCCCCACCACGGCAGTGCGCGCCAAGGGGACATGGTAGCGGCGGTGGACGCCGGCGAGTTCGATGCTCACCGACTCATCGGCGGCGAAGGTCCGATCCGTCCAGCTCAGGTGCGGAGTGTCAGCGCTCTCACCGGTGGGCATGAGCGGGACGATCGCCGGATAATCACCCCACGACGGCCCGCTCCCCCGCGCCTGCGCGGCGGAGATCGCGGCGGCGACCTCGTGCTGGCCGACCCCCTGCCCGACCGTGCCGAGGGCTGCGTCCATCGCCGCGCTCGTCACTTCGGCGGCCCGGTGCATGAGGGCGAGCTCGTCAGCGGACTTGATCGCCCGGATCCAGTTGACGAGCTCGAACGAGTCGACGAGACGCCACTCGGGCACACCGTTGACGAGCGCCCGAAAGGCGCGCGGGGAGAAGAAGTGCGAATCCATCTCGACCCCGACCGGCGAGGACGAGGCCCGGGCGACCTCCCACCGCTGACGGAGCGCGAAGGCGACCCAGTCGAAGGGGTGGATGTGCGGGCGCTGAACGTAGCGCTCGGGGTAGCCGACGATGTCCTCGGGCGGCAGCCACGAGGTGTGGGAGGCCCCGCGGGCGTCCATGTCGCGCAGGAAGAGCGTGAGCGGACCCGAGGAGGGGACGAAGAGCAGCTGCGGTGTGTAGAACGACCACGCGTTGTAGCCGGTGAGGTAGTAGATGTTGGCCGGATCGGTGACGATGAGCGCCGAGAGTCCCTGATCGCTCATCCGTCCGCGCACCGCGGCGATCCGGGCGAGGTACTCCTCCGGGGAGAACCCGAGGTTCTGCGCCCCGATCGTGTCGACCTCCCCCGGCGTCGGCTGCGGGCGCGAGCGCACCGCCTGCCCCGCACCGCCCTGCTCGGATCCCGGCCGCATTCCCTGGACGTCGGGACGGTCCGCCTCGCCGCCGGTGAACAGCTCGCCTTCATTCATGCCCTCAGTGTGGTGATCGCGCTCACACGGTGTCAATGACGGTCCGCGAGCGTGTCGACGGGCACCGCCTGCACCTCGGATCGCCACGCATTGACGGATACAGAATGAAATTTCAACACAATCAACTGAATCCGCACAGCGGACTACGCATTCCGACTGATTCAATGGTAGATTGATCTGAGACTCACATCACGGAGGTGAAGAATGGCCCACTCGCTGCCGAGCGGAAGCAGTCACCGCCTGGGCAACCTCGACGAGAAGTCCAAGGCGATCATCGTCGAACTCCAGCATGACGGACGCAAGTCCTACTCTGCCATCGGGAAGTCCGTCGGACTCTCCGAGGCGGCCGTGCGACAGAGGGTGTCGAGGCTCATCGACTCCGGCGTGATGGAGATCGTGGCCGTGACCGACCCGCTCAGTCTCGGCTTCGCCCGACAGGCCATGGTGGGAGTGAAGGTCCGCGGAGACATCTCGAAGGTCGCCGACAGGCTGCACGGGTACGACGAGATCGACTACCTCGTCGTCACCGCGGGGTCGTTCGACCTCCTTGTGGAGATCGTCTGCGAATCGGACCGACACCTCATCGATTTCGTCAACAGGGAGCTCCGGTCGATCGACGCGGTCGTCGACACAGAGCTCTTCATGTACCTCTCACTCGAAAAGCAAAAATACAATTGGGGGACACGATGACAGACAATGTCACCAGAGCCGGCACTCCGTATCAGGAAGCCGTGCGCAACAACGTGTGGATGCATATGGCTCCGCACCAGGCCCTGTTCAACGGCGGACAGGCACCGATCATCACCCGCGGCGAAGGCCACTACATCTTCGACGATCAGGGCAAGCGCTACATCGACGGCCTCGCCGGTCTCTTCACCGTCCAGGTCGGACACGGTCGCGAGGAGATCGCGAAGGCGATGTACGACCAGACCATGAAGCTGCCCTTCATGCCGCTGTGGTCCTTCGCCCACCCGCAGGCCATCGAGCTCTCCGAGCGCCTCGCCTCCTACGCCCCCGGCGACCTCAACCGCGTCTTCCTCACCTCCGGCGGCGGCGACTCCGTCGAGTCCGCGATGAAGCTTGCGAAGAACTACTTCAAGCTCACCGGCAAGCCCGGCAAGCACAAGATCATCTCCCGTGCCACCGCCTACCACGGCACCCCGCACGGCGCCCTGTCCGTGACCTCCCTGCCGGGCCTGCGGGAGCAGTTCGCCCCGCTCGTCCCCGGTGCCCACAAGGTCCCGAACACGAACTTCTACCGCGCGCCCGAACCGTACGCGCACGATGAGAAGGCCTTCGGCCGCTGGGCCGCCGACCGCATCGCCGAGGCGATCGAATTCGAGGGTGCCGACTCCGTCGCCGCCGTCTTCCTCGAGCCCGTGCAGAACTCCGGCGGCTGCTTCCCGCCGCCTCCCGGATACTTCGAGCGCGTGCGCGAGATCTGCGACGAGAACGATGTCCTCCTCGTCTCCGATGAGACGATCTGCGCCTACGGTCGCATCGGCGACATGTTCGCGTGCAACGACTTCGGCTACGTCCCCGACATCATTACCAGCGCCAAGGGCATCACCTCGGGCTATGCTCCGCTCGGTGCGATGATCGCCTCGGACCGCCTCTTCGAGCCCTTCGGTCCCGGCGGCGACGCGACCTACTACCACGGCTACACCTTCGGCGGTCACCCCGTCGCCTGTGCCGCTGCGATGGCGAACTTCGACGTCTTCGAGAACGAGAAGCTCAACGACCACGTGCACGAGAACGCCGGTGCGTTCAAGTTCACGCTCGAGAAGCTCAAGGACCTCCCGATCGTCGGCGACGTCCGCGGTGAGGGCTTCTTCTACGGCATCGAACTCGTCAAGGACAAGGACACGAAGGAGTCCTTCACCGAAGAGGAGTCGGAGCGGATCCTCAAGAACTTCGTCTCGGCGAAGATGTACGAGAACGGCCTCTACTGCCGTGCCGACGACCGTGGCGACCCGGTCATCCAGCTCTCGCCCCCGCTGACCGTCGGTCAGAAGGAGTTCGACGAGATGGAGCAGATCATCCGCGGCGTCCTCCAGGAAGCCTGGACGATGTTCTGATCGTCACTCGCACGACGACGGCCTCGGCACCTTGTGAAAGGTGGCGAGGCCGTCGTCGTCGGTGCCGGGGCAGGGCCGCTGTCAGGTTCTCGCCCCGCCGAGGCGGTCGCACGGCTGCGGCGGACCCTCCGTGCCGTGCGACCGTGGAGCTCAGGCCCCGCCGAGGTGGTCGGCGAGGTAGGACTCGACCTGATCGAGGCTCACGCGCTCCTGGCTCATGTCGTCGCGCTTGCGGATCGTCACCGCACCGTCGTCGAGGGAGTCGAAGTCGTACGTGATGCACAGCGGGGTGCCGATCTCGTCCTGGCGGCGGTAGCGGCGACCGATCGCCCCGGCGTCGTCGAAGTCGATGTTCCAGCGACTGCGCAGGCGGGCGGCCAGAGCCTTCGCTTCGGGAGTGAGCTTCTCGTTGCGGCTGAGCGGAAGCACGGCCGCCTTGACCGGGGCGAGGCGCGGATCGAGCTTGAGCACGATGCGGGTGTCGGTGCCGCCCTTGGTGTTCGGCGCCTCGTCCTCGGTGTAGGCGTCGATGAGGAAGGCCATCATCGACCGGGTGAGGCCGAACGCGGGCTCGATGACGTAGGGCGTGTAGCGGTCGCCGCTGGCCTGGTCGAAGTACTGCAGCTTCGCCCCCGACGCCTCGGTGTGGGTGCTCAGGTCGTAGTCGGTGCGGTTGGCCACCCCCATGAGCTCACCCCACTCCGAGCCCTGGAATCCGAAGCGGTACTCGATGTCGATGGTGCCTGCCGAGTAGTGGGCGCGCTCGTCCTCGGGGACGTCGAAGCGGCGCATGTTCTCTTCGCTCAGGCCCAGGCCGAGGAACCAGTTCCAGCAGTCCTCGACCCATTCGTCGAAGAGGGCGGGAGCGTCGTCGGGGTGGACGAAGTACTCGAGCTCCATCTGCTCGAACTCACGGGTGCGGAAGATGAAGTTGCCGGGCGTGATCTCGTTGCGGAAGGACTTGCCGATCTGCCCGATTCCGAACGGCGGCTTCTTCCTTGATGCGGTGAGCACGTTGTTGAAGTTGACGAAGATGCCCTGCGCGGTCTCCGGACGCAGGTAGTGCAGTCCGGCCTCGGACTCGACGGGGCCGAGGAACGTCTTGACGAGTCCCGAGAACTGCTGCGGCTCGGTCCACTGGCCGCGGGTGCCGCAGTCGGGGCACACGACGTCGGCCATCCCGTTCTCCGGAGCCTTTCCGTGCTTGGCCTCATAGGCCTCGATGAGGTGGTCCTCGCGGTGACGGTGATGGCAGTGGAGGCATTCGACGAGTGGGTCGACGAAGGTCTCGACGTGACCGGAGGCCTCCCACACGCGCTTGGGCAGGATGATCGACGAGTCGAGGCCGACGACGTCCTCGCGTCCGCGGACGAAGGTCTGCCACCACTGGGACTTGATGTTGTCCTTGAGTTCGACGCCGAGCGGGCCGTAGTCCCACGCCGAGCGGGAACCACCGTAGATCTCCCCTGCCTGGAAGACGAATCCTCTGCGCTTGGCCAGGGCGATGACGGCATCGAGCTTGGACTGTGCCACGGTTGACTCTCCTTGGTATCCGTTGCCGCCACGGCCGGCTGCCGTGGCGCACAGACTCCAGCCTATCGGGTCACGGCCGCCTCCAGGTGAAGCGCGGCAGGCGATGGAACTCACACCTCTTACGCAGGGTCGGGGCCGCCTCGGCGAGGATCGGCACGGTAGACTGGTCCCACACCCAAACCTTTCTCCGTACCGATGACTGTGCCCGCGCGCAGTCGGAAGGAAGCGTACGGTTCCGGCCCGGATTGCCAGTCATGATCGCACAAGCGGCCGCAGGGTAGATCGCCACTACAGTCATCTGCGATCAAGTGTGTGCCGACGTGAGAGAGAACCACTCATGACCGAAGAATCCACTCAAGAGACCACGCCGACGTTCGCCGAGCTCGGCCTCCATCCCGAGGTCCTGCGCGCCGTCGAAGCCCTCGGCTACGAATCGCCGTCCCCGATCCAGGCCGCGACGATCCCTGCGCTCGTCGCCGGTCGCGACGTCATCGGACTCGCGCAGACGGGTACGGGCAAGACCGCGGCGTTCGCGCTGCCGATCCTCTCCCACCTCGCCGAGGCGGGACGGGCATCGGACGGACCGTTCGCCCTCGTGCTCACCCCCACCCGTGAGCTCGCGCTCCAGGTCGCCGAGGCGTTCACCTCGTATGCGACGAACCTTGAGGACTTCTCGGTGCTCCCGATCTACGGCGGCCAGTCCTACGGTCCGCAGCTCGCCGGCCTCAAGCGCGGTGCGCAGGTCGTCGTCGGCACCCCCGGTCGCGTCATCGACCACCTCAAGCGGGGCTCGCTCAAGCTCGAGAACCTCCAGCACCTCGTCCTCGACGAGGCCGATGAGATGCTCAAGATGGGCTTCGCCGAGGACATCGAGGAGATCTTCAACGCCACCGGCGACTCGCGTCAGGTCGCTCTGTTCTCGGCCACGATGCCGACCTCGATCCACCGCCTGACCGGCAAGTACCTCAACGATCCCGAAGAGGTCCGGGTCGCGGCGAAGTCGCAGACCGGGTCGAACATCCGTCAGCGCTACCTCATGGTCCAGCACTCCCACAAGCTCGACGCGCTCACGCGCATCCTCGAGGTCGAGGAGTACGACGGCATTATCATGTTCGTCCGCACCAAGCAGGCGACCGAGGAGCTCGCGGAGAAGCTTCGGGCGCGCGGTTTCAAGGCCTCGGCGATCAACGGCGACATCCCGCAGCAGGCCCGTGAGCGCACGGTCGAGATGCTGCGCGAGGGCAAGATCGACATTCTCGTCGCCACCGACGTCGCCGCCCGTGGTCTCGACGTCGAGCGCATCTCGCTCGTCGTCAACTACGACATCCCCCACGACACGGAGTCCTACGTCCACCGCATCGGCCGCACCGGTCGCGCGGGACGCTCCGGTGAGGCGATCCTCTTCATCACCCCGCGTGAGCAGCGCCTGCTCGGCTCGATCGAGCGCGCGACGAAGCAGAAGGTCGAACCGCTCACTCTGCCCAGCGTCGAGGAGCTGACGAACACGCGCGTGGAGAAGTTCACCAAGCGCATCGACGACGCGCTCGCGACGACGGAGCTGAGCGAGCTCGCCACCGTCATCGAGCAGTACGAGCTCAGCCGCAACGTCCCCGCCACGGACATCGCCGCGGCACTGGCGTCGATGGTCCTCGAGTCGAACTCCCTCAAGGCCGAGCCGATGCCCGAGCCGACCCGCGGCAAGCAGGGCCGCGACCGTGACGGCAAGCCCGGCCGTGAGCGCGGCGGTCGCAGCCGCGAGGGCATGGTCACCTATCGTCTGGCCGTCGGCCGCAACGAGCGGGTGCAGCCCGGTTCGATCGTCGGAGCGATTGCGAACGAGGGCGGCATCACCTCGAAGCAGATCGGGCACATCGACATCCGCTCGAACCACACCCTCGTCGACCTGCCCGCGGATCTCGATCCGGGTGTGCTCAAGAAGCTTGCGAACACGGAGATCCAGGGCCGCCCGATCGACATCCGTCCCGACTCCGGTCGTCCGGGACGCCCGTTCAAGAAGCGCAACTTCGACAAGCAGCCCGGCGACAACCGCAACTTCCGCGGCGACCGCCGAGGCGGCGGGAAGAAGTTCGGCGGCCGCGACCGGGACCGCTCGCGCGACCGGTACTGATCTCGCGTCAGTAGCCGGCGCTCTCCGCTTGACGGTCGGCGCCTGGTATTGAGTCGGTGTTCTCAGCGTCAGGGTCGGCGCCCGGTACTGAGCCGGCACACAGCCAGAAGGGGCCCGCAGCATTCGTGCTGTGGGCCCCTCGCGCTGTGCGGAACGGCCTCTTCTGCTGAAGTTCCGCCCAGGACGGGGGCCGCCTCAGCAGAGAGAGCACTCTCCCGATGTCCACGTTTCGACTCTGAGTCACTTTTCGCCCGATCGGTCGGGGCATGCCCCGACCGATCGGGCGAAAAGTGACTCACACCGGCGACGCTCGGGCGGAAAAACGATCGTCCTGGCGGAAAGTGACTCAGCTCGCGGTCTCCCCCGGCCGATCGACGGCACCGCCGAAGCGCCGGTCGCGGCGCGCGTACTCCTCGATCGCCGCCCACAGCGTGCGCCGGTCGACGTCGGGCCAGAGCACGTCCTGGAAGACCATCTCCGCATACGCGGACTGCCAGAGGAGGAAGTTCGAGGTCCGCTGCTCGCCCGAGGACCGGAGGAAGAGGTCGACGTCGGGAACCTGCGGCGCGTAGAGGCGGGAGCGGATCGTCTTCTCGCTCACCTTCCCGGGCTTGAGCTTTCCCGCCGCCACCTCGGCGGTGATGGCATTGACGGCGTCGACGATCTCCGACCGACCGCCGTAGTTGACGCAGAACTGCAGGGTCAGACCTGTGTTGTGCTTGGTCATCTCGGCCGCGGTCTCGAGTTCATCGATGACCGAGCGCCACAGGCGACCTCGCCTGCCGGCCCAGACAATGCGCACCCCGAGCGCGTTGAGCTCGTCCCGACGCCGGCGGATGACGTCGCGGTTGAACCCCATGAGGAAGCGGACCTCCTCGGGTGAGCGCTTCCAGTTCTCCGTCGAGAACGCGTACGCCGATAGATAGTCGACGCCGATCTCGATCGCCCCGAGGATGACGTCGAGCAGGGACGCCTCCCCCGCCTTGTGGCCCTCAGTGCGCGGCAGCCCGCGCTCGTTGGCCCAGCGCCCGTTGCCGTCCATGACGACAGCGACGTGGGAGGGCACGAACTTCGGGTCGAGGCGCGGAGGTCTCGCCCCGCTCGGATGGGCGGGAGGGGCAGGATAGGTCACGTGCGCTCCAGGACAGACAGTGATCGGATGTTGCGTTCGAGGTGCCACGACACCCAGTCCGAGACGAGCTTGGAGCCGTCGATCTGGTCGTGGAGGTCCGAGGCTTCGGCACTCTCCCAGTCCCCGGTGAGGAGGGCGGCGAGGTGGTCGAGCGCGTCGGTGTCGGGCAGGGCGGCCCCGCTCGGGCGGCATGCCGAGCACACGGCGCCGCCGAGCGCGGCCGAGAACGCCCGGTGCGGTCCCGGCGCCCCGCATTGGGCGCAGTCGAGCAGACTCGGCGCCCATCCGGCGACCGACATCGCCCGCAGCAGGTACGCGTCGAGGGCCAGCCTCGGCGGGTGCTCGCCCTTGCACAGGGAGCGGATCGCGGAGACGAGGAGGAGGAACTGGGCCCGGGAGACGGGTTCGGCCTCGGTGATGCTGCGGGCCGTCTCCGCCATCACCGAGGCAGCCGAATAGGCGTCGAAGTCCGCGCCGATGCCGCGGGCGAAGGGTTCGATGAGCTCGACCTGGGTGACGATGTCGAGGTTGCGTCCGATGTGGCACTGGACGTCGACGAGCATGAACGGCTCGAGGCGGGAGCCGAACCGCGACTTCGTGCGCCGGACCCCCTTCGCGACGGCGCGGACGAGTCCGTGGCTGCGGGTGAGGACGGTGACGATGCGGTCCGCTTCGCCGAGCTTGTGGCCCGCGAGGACGATGCCTTCATCACGATAGCTGTGCACCGATCCATTATCGCAGAGCGCGGCAGGGAATGCCCCGCCGCGCCCTGTGAGTGTCGCCGGTCGGCTCACTCCTCGCGGTCGCGCACCGCCCGGTTGACCGCGGAGATGACCGCCTTGAGGGAGGCCTTCGTGATGTTCGGGTGGAGGCCGGCACCCCACCGCACCCGGTCGTCGATGGCGAGTTCGACGTAGGCCGCAGCCGTCGTGTCCGCTCCTGATCCGATCGCGTGCTCCGTGTAGTCCTGGAGGCGCATGTCGAGGTCGAAGTTGTCGTTGAGCACGCCCACGAGCGCGTCGATCGGGCCCTTGCCCCGGCCTTCGTACGTCCGCTCCTGGCCGTCGACGATGAGGTCGACCTCGATCCGCTCGGAGGAGGTCGTGTCGTCGACAGCCCCGGACTCGGTGCGCAGCCCCACGATCTGGAAGCGGCCCCAGGTCTGGTCGGGGTTGTCGCTGGGCAGGTACTCGTGGTTGAAGATGCGCCGGATCTCCTCGGCGGTGAGCTCGCCTCCGGCCTCAGTGTGCTGCTGGACGGCCTTGGAGAACTCGACCTGCATGCGGCGCGGCAGATCGAGACCGTACTCGCTCTTGAGCAGGTAGGTCACGCCGCCTTTTCCCGACTGCGAGTTCACGCGGATGATCGCCTCGTACGAGCGGCCGAGATCCTTCGGGTCGACGGGCAGGTAGGGCATGTCCCATTCCATGAGGTCGACAGGGACCCCGTCGGCCTTCGCATTGCGCTCACGGTCGGCGAAGGCCTTGTTGATCGCATCCTGGTGCGAACCGGAGAACGAGGTGAAGACGAGGTCGCCGCCGTAGGGGTGACGTTCGTGGACGCCGATCTGGTTGCATTCGGTGACCGTGTGGATGACCTCGTCGATGTCGGAGAAGTCGAGTTCGGGATCGACGCCCTGCGTGTAGAGGTTGAGCGCGACGGTGACGAGGTCGAGGTTGCCGGTCCGCTCCCCGTTGCCGAACAGGCAGCCTTCGATCCGATCAGCGCCCGCCATGATGCCGAGCTCGGCCGCAGCGACCCCGGTCCCGCGGTCGTTGTGCGGGTGGAGGGAGACGGCCACCTCGTCGCGGTAGGGCATGTTCCGGCAGAACCATTCGATCTGGTCGGCGTATGTGTTCGGGGTGCCGCGTTCGACGGTGGCGGGCAGGTTGACGACGGTCTCGCGTCCGGCGGCGGGCTGCCACATGTCGAGGACGGAGCCGACGATGTCGAGGGCGAACTCGGGTTCGGTGTCGACGAAGATCTCCGGCGAGTACTGGTAGCCGAAGTCCGCGTCGCCGAGCAGCGTCTCGGCGTGCTTCATCACCGCCTGGGTCCCCTGCAGGGCGATGTCGCGGGTCTGGTCGAAGCCGTCGCCGTCGAAGCCGAAGACGACCTTGCGGAAGACCGGGGCGGTCGCGTTGTAGAGGTGGACGGTGGGCATCTTCGCCCCGACGAGCGATTCGACGGTGCGTTCGATGAGGTCCTCGCGCGCCTGGGTGAGGACGGAGATCCGCACGTCGTCGGGGATCGCATCATCGTCGATGATCGAGCGGACGAAGTCGAAGTCGACCTGACTCGCCGCGGGGAACCCGACCTCGATCTCCTTGAACCCGAGTTTGACGAGGAGATCGAACATCCTCCGCTTGCGATCGGGGGTCATCGGGTCGATGAGCGCCTGGTTGCCGTCGCGCAGGTCGGTGCTCAGCCAGCGCGGGGCCTTCCGGATGACCTGGTCGGGCCAAGTGCGGTCGCGCATGTCGAGCGCGATCCGGTCCTGGAACGACTTGTACTTCTGGTACGGCATGGGGGTCGGCTGCTGCAGATTCATCATTCCTCGTCATCTCTCGTCGTGCGGATCAGCATGGAGGACTCCGCGACGAGGGCGCTGTCCGTTCAGGACTCGTCGCGGCACGGAAGGAGGATGAACCTGTGAGCCACGCCTCCACGGTAGACCGCCGACCCGCCGGGGCGAGCGCACTGTCCACATCTCAAGACACTTGGCTCGTGATCCGACACCGTCCCCTGCCGCCGAGGCGCTCGACGGTCCCCGGGACCACCGCAGTCCGCGACGCCGCCGGGGCGGCCCTCAGTCCGCGACGCCGCCGGGGCGGCCCTCAGTCCCCGAGGAAGTCGACCGAGGCTCGGCGAACCGTGAAGCCGACGCCGGTGGAGTCGGATGTGCACGTCATGCCGTCCTCGGCGGACGTGCACGTCATCCCCGAGGCCGAGATCGACTCTCCGTATCCGAGGACGCGCGCCGGCCCCGCGTTCTCCGGGGCCTCGACGCACGAGAACCCTGCGCCTTCGCCGTTGGCGACGACGACCGAGCCCCAGTTCTCCATCTGGCAGTCCTCGGGCCGCTCCGGAGGCGTGTAGTCGAAGGAGCTGATGACACAGCGAGCCCGCTCGGAGTCGATCGTGCACTCGATGTTGCCCGACGGCGAGGCGAAGGTCTCGACCGCGACCGGTGGGCTCGACGTCTCAGGTCCCTCGGTCGGTTCGAGACTCGGGGCGGGGCTCGGACTCACCGGCGCAGAGGCGACGTCGTCCCTGCTCTGCATCGAGTCCCACACGATGTAGCCGACAATGCCGAGGGCGAGGACGAGAGCGATGGCCGCGAGGACCCACAGCCACGCCGGCACGCGCTTCGTGTCCGGCTCGCGCCGGTAGGGTTCCCCCGGACCGCCGCCGCCGCCGGCCCCGCCACCGGGACCCGTCGGACCCCCCGGACCGTAGCCGTCACCGCCGTAGCCGGCGGCGTACCCGGCACCTGCCGGAGGGACGGGAGTGCCGCCGCCCTGACCCTGCAACCCGTACCCTGCCCGCCCCGGAGCGGCTGCCGCGCCGGAGGCCGCTGCCATGCCGGGGACCGCGGCGCCGAAGCCCTCGCCGCCGCGACCCGGACCTTCAGCACCCCCATTGTGCGGGGTTCCCTGCGGGTTCCACTGCCGGGGCGCCGAGGCGGCCTGCGCCTCGGCGATGTCGGATGCACTCGCCTTCCTCGGGGACGGTCCGGACTCCTCGGACTCCGGTCCCCCGGATCCTGCGCCCTCGGCGGCGAGCTGACGGAGTTCATCAAGGCTGAGGACCTCCGTGGCCTCAGTGCCGTCGGCGGAGACCATCGACCGCAGCCGTTGGATCTCCTCGGCCGACAGCGCCTGCGTCGATCCGTCGGCGTCGGCGGGCCTGTCCTGGCCGATGAAGAGCTGCGTGGTGATCGAATCCGGAGTCTCCTCGGCCGGTTTCCGGCGCCCGGGGCGCGGAGGATGGTTCGGCACAGGTGGAATGCTCATGGGAGCCATTTTCTCACAGACACGCACCCCGCCCGGGTCGCGCCCGTGAGAGGATGGCGTCATGGTCAGTGCTCGCACCCGCCTGTGCGCGGGCGTCGTCGGGCTCGCGTTCGTGCTCTCCTCGTGCGGGCCCGCCGAGGAATCCCCCGACACCGACCGGGGGCTCGCCGCTCCCGCTCAGCAGATGCGGACCGGCGACTTCGCCGTCCCCGCCCAGCTCGACCCCGGCGGTCAGGAGTCCGCCTCGGCGGCTGGACCGACGGTCCCGGGGCTCGGCCCTGAGACCTCGGCGCAGATCCCGGCCGGCACGACCCAGGTCATCGTCGTCAGCAGCCCCGACGCCGCCTCGGACAGCGGTGAGCTCGCCTTCTACGAGCGCACGGACGAGACGTGGACGAAGCGGAAGACCTTCCCCACCCACAACGGATCCAACGGCTGGCTCGCCGACCGCCGGGAAGGGGACAAGACGACCCCGAGCGGTGTCTTCACCCTCACCGATGCGGGCGGATACCGGAAGAACCCGGGAACGAAGCTGGGCTACACGCGCGATGCCGGGCTGCCCGCCTCGGCGACCGTCGCCTACGGGGAGGAGTACTCCCGCGTGTTCGACTACATCATCGCCATCGACTACAACCGCAAGCGCGGCACTCCGCCGACCGACCGGACGCGGCCCCTGGGCAAGGAGAAGGGCGGCGGCATCTGGCTCCACCTCGACCACGACTCGGGCACGAACGGGTGCGTCACCCTCAAGGAGAAGGACCTCCTGTGGATCATGCGGACGATCGACCCGGAGGCGGACCCGCGCATCGCCATGGGTCCCGTGAGCGAACTGAGGGAATGATGCGCCGGATCACCATCGCCCTCGTCCAGACGATCAACGGCGCCTACGCCCACGACGGCTGGTCGACGGGGGTCTCGACGCCGACGGACTTCCGCTACTTCGTCGGACTGCGCAGGCGGGCGGGAGCGATCATCATCGACCGCCGTACCGCGCTCAACCCCCGGCTGCCGATGATCAACGCCCCCGGCAAAGCCCTCGAACACACCCCCGTCCACGTCCTCACGGAGTCCGACCCCGCTGAGCTCGCCCGGCAGCTCGCCGATCGGGGACTCGACTACCGTGCCGTGGGCTTCACCCCGAACTCCCTCGCCGAGGTGGTCGCCGGGCTCGCGTCGGACAGCGACGAGATCATGTGCGAATCCGGGCCCAACCTCGCCTATCGGATCCTCGAGCACTATCCGCACACGGAGCTGCATCTGAGCATCTCGCCGCGCTACCTCCGGGACGGTCTCACCCACTTCTCGGGGCTCGAGGCCGACATCCCCCTGCACGTGCGTGGGATCGAGCAGCTCGACGATCAGGTCGTCATCCGCTATGCGAAGGCGAAGCCCCCTCCTCAGTGAGCAGCGCGTCGGTCGGGGCGAGGTGGGTGATGACCTCGTCCGTGCCTGCAATGAGGATGCGCTCGGCGGCGCCGACGACGACGTCGATGCCGATCGTCTCGACCCCGCACTCGGTGTCGTTGCGCTCATCACCGTGGAGCGGAGCGAGGATGGTGAGCTCCCGGAACCGCACGGACGGGGACTCGGCGTCGGCGACGCGGATGAGCATCTGCTGGGCGGCCCCGAAGACGCTGATCGCCCCCGAGCCCACGCAGGCCTCGATGCTCGCGACGCCGTTGAACGCGAGGTGGGTGCCCACCCCGAGGTCTGCGGCGACCGCGCACGCGGAGAAGTGCGCGCGCAGGTACGAGTCGAAGTCGGCGTCGAAGGCGTCGATGCCGCGGCCGAGCATCGGCCCGTCGACGTACCAGCCGCCGACCGCAGCGATCTGCGCGTCGATGCTCAGTCCCACCTCGGCGAGCGCCTCCGTGACGGCGTGCGGTCGCTCGACCCAGTCGGGGACGACGAGTGGGGTGAAGTCCGCCGAGGCGGTCGGCGGAGTGCGGACGACGCCGACGACGTCATGGTCGCCGGACAGGCGTCGGGCCAGGCGGGAGCCCACCCAGCCGGAGGCGCCGAAGAGAAGGATGCGCATCAGCCCAGTCTAGGGGGCGGGCTCCCCCGGCGGACCCTGCCTCGCCTCTGACAGGATGCTCACCCGGCGAAGACCTTGACGCCCTCGCTCGCCGTGTACGTCATGTATCCCTTCTCGAAGTTCTGTCGGGTCTTGCCGTTCGAGGTGTACTCGCCGCTCGTCGGCAGGCCGAGGCTGCTGCGCTCCCAGCCGAGCGACTTCCACTTGCCGAGGAAACCGCCGCTGAGCGGCTGGCCCTTCGTCGTCGACGAGTACGTGATGATGCCGCCCGCGAAGTTCTGGTAGACCGCGTTCGAGCGGTACTTGAAGGTCACTTCGTCGCTCGTGGGGAACCCGAGCCTGCCCTTCTCGTAGCCGATCGCGCCGTACGCGGTCCTGATTCCGCCCTTGTTGAGGTGCGCCCCGCTCGCGCTCGACCAGTAGACCGTGCCCTTCGTGAAGTGCTGGTAGGCGCCGTCGGGATTCGACAGCGACCTCTCGGTGCCCGTCGGCTCCCCGGTCTGCGCCCGATGCGCACGGTAGTACACGCCGATCGCCCCCTTGGTGACGTAGCCGAGCGAGGACTGGAGGTTCGCCGCCGCGGTGCGGATCGACCCGAGCCGGTTGTAGAACGCCGTGCCCGGGCAGTCCGTATAGCTCGTGTCCCGGTGGCCGGAGACGGTCTTGAGCGTGACCGACTTCCCCTCCGGATACTTCGAGGTGCTCCCGCCGCCGGAGGTGAGCGTCATCGACCCTGTCGGTGAGAACGCGAACATGTTCGCCTTCCACGCGACGACCCGTTCGACGGCGCGCTGGGCGGCCGAGCTCGGGGCCGATCCGCTGTACGTCCCGAGGACGGCCACCCCGATCGTCCCCGAGTTGAAGCCCGAGGCGTGTGCCCCGGTGATCGCCTTGTCGATGCTGCCGGCACGGCCTTCGTAGATCGTGCCGAACCGGTCGACGAGGAAGTTGTAGCCGATGTCGCACCAGCCCCGGGACTGCGTGTGGAACGTGAGGTAGCCGCGGATGATGCCCGGTGCCTGGGCCTGCGTGTACGAATTCGACCCGGCCGTGTGGTGGAGGAAGACGCCCTTCGCGCTCGACGTCTGGTCCGACTGGCAGCGCACGAGGCTCTCATCCGCGCCCCACTCCTTGCGGGTGACGATGTTCGCCTTGAGTCCTTGGTCGTAGATCTGCGGGGACAGTCCCTGTGTCGGGTCCGGGGCCGGCGGCGGGTCGATCGCCTCATCCGCAACGGTGACCGGGGTCGAGACCGTCGTGATCTCGAGGTCCGTGGTCGCGGCCGAACCGTCGACGCTGCGCACCTCGACTCTCGAGGAGTCGAGGACGGGCACGGCCTCGGACTCACCGGAGACCGCTGCCGCCTGCTGCGCCTCGGCCGAGCCGTCGTCCGGCCCGCCTTCGTCCTCGACGCGAAGCTCCTCCCAGTCCGACCATGTCCCGGACTGCTTGTAGCGGATCTCGAGGCCCGGGTCGTCGCCGTTCCACGTCGCACCGAGGATGGTCACCTCGTCGGCGTCGAGGTCGATGCCCGTGACAGCGCCGGCACGGGCCGAATGCGTGGCGATCGCGGTGTCGCCGAGGTCCTTCGTCGTCGGTGGGTCCGAGGCGGCGCCTGAACCAGAGCCGGAATCGGTCGCCGGTGGATCCGTCGGATCGGAGCTCTCGGTGGGATCGGGGGTCGTCGCGGGTGCGGAGGTTCCCGGTGTGTCCTCGGGGCTGCCGAGTTCGGCGGCGAGCGCGGTCGTGCCGAGGGAGGCGGTGAGGGCGAGTGCAGTGGCGGCGGAGATGGTCAGTGACAGCGCTCGTGTGCGCATGATGCTTCCTCGCAGGTCGGTGACATCTGCAATGCTACCCGAGCTGTGAGCAGCTTGTGAAGAACCTCACTGTGCCGGGAGTCCCGCCGAGGCGCACCTCTGGCCTGGAACGATGACGGTAGTCTTGAGGCCTCCGACCGATCGCCGAAGGACCCCGATGACCTCTGACCGCGAGCTCACGCGGCTCGAACTCCTCCTCGATCGCTTCGCCAACCGCTGGCTGACCCGGGTGCCCACCGGAGTCCGGGAGTTCCTCGTCTTCGGGATCAAGCAGGCGTGGGCGTGCCTGTTCGGGGCGCTCATGCTCGCGGCCATCGTCGCCACGGCGTGGTGGTATCCCGACGGGGCGGCGCTCGACCGCAACGACCTTCTCGTCATCATCGCCGTGCTCATCCAGATCGGCATGCTCGCCTTCCGCCTCGAGACGGGTCGGGAGTTCCTCGTCATCGTCGTCTTCCACATCGTCGGCACGGGGATGGAGATCTTCAAGACCGCCGTCGGGTCGTGGAACTACGCCCCCGGCGGCGTCCTCCACATCGGCGCGGTCCCCCTGTTCACGGGATTCATGTACGCCGCCGTCGGGTCCTACATCGTCCGCGTCTACCGCCTCTTCGACCTCCGCTTCAGCCATTACCCGCCGAGGTGGATCACCGCGATCATCGCCGCTGCCATCTACCTCAACTTCTTCACCCACCATTGGCTGCCCGACATCCGTCTCGTCCTCGTCGCGGCCACGGTCATCGTCTACTTCCGCTGCACGATGCACTTCCGCGTCCACACCCGCACCCTGCGCATGCCGATCCTCCTCGCCTTCGTCCTCGTCGCCTTCTTCATCTGGATCGCGGAGAACATCGGCACGGCCGCGGGAGCCTGGCTCTACCCGTCCCAGGCCGGCGGCTGGGAGCTCGTGCCCGTGACGAAGCTCGTCGCGTGGTTCCTGCTCATGATGATCTCCGTCGTCCTCGTCACCTTCGTCTACCCGCCGCGGCCCCCGGAGGACCCGTCGGCCGGCGTCGATCCCGCCCGTTCCCGCCGGTGAGCACCTATACTCTGAGGTGACGCCGTCGAAGGAGACCCATGGCTGCCGCGGATGCTGACGTGCCGAGCCCGCTGGAATCCGCCATGCGCCCGCCCGACGGGACCCACCTGTCCCTGAGCATGAAGGCCGTCCTCCGCGTCGTCGCGGCCCTCGTCGTCCTCCTTCTCATCGCCGTCCTCCTCGGCATCGGCGTCGTCCGCCGCTCCTTCCCCACCACCGACGGAACGCTGAGCATCCCCGGCCTCGACTCCCAGGTCGTCGTCACCCGCGATGCCTCCGGCATCCCCCGCATCGAAGCGGACACGGCCCGCGACCTCTTCCTCGCCCAGGGGTTCGTCCACGCCCAGGACCGGTTCTGGGAGATGGACTTCCGTCGGCATGTCACCGCAGGCCGTCTCTCCGAGCTCTTCGGCGCCTCCCAGTACCGCACGGACGCGTTCATCCGCACGCTGGGCTGGCGGAGGGTCGCCGAGGAGGAGGTCGCCCGCCTCGACGCGACGACGCTCTCCTACTACCAGGCCTACGCCGACGGGGTCAACGCCTTCCTCGCCGACCGCTCCCCCACCGAGGTGTCCCTCGAGTACGGCATCCTCGGCCTCCAGACGGGGCCGGTGACGATCGAGGAGTGGACGCCGGCCGACAGCGTCGCCTGGCTCAAGGCGATGGCATGGGACCTGCGCTCGAACCTCGAGGACGAGATCGATCGCGCGATCTCCGCGGGGTCCCTTGACGAGTCGCAGATGGCCGACATCTACCCCGACTACCCCTATGACGACCGCCCGACGATCGTCGGGGGCACCCCGGAGGCCGAGCCGGCGGCGGAACCAGGAACCGCCTCGGCGGACCCCTCGACATCGGGAACCGCCTCGGCGGGGGACGACCCGAACGCCGGAGGCACCGTCACCGACCCCCGGCCGGAGGACGCCCTGCCGGGCGACCTCACCGAACTCGACGAGCAGATCCGCAGGCTACCGGCGCTGCTGGGGATGAGCAGCCACGACCTCGGGTCGAACTCGTGGGTCGTCTCCGGGGAGCTCACGGCCACCGGGGCCCCGCTGTTGGCCAACGACCCGCACCTGTCGCCGGCGATGCCCTCGGTCTGGTATCAGGTGGGTCTGCGCTGTCGCACGGTCTCCCCCGCATGCCCCTTCGACGTCTCCGGCTTCTCCTTCTCCGGCATGCCCGGGGTCGTCATCGGCCACAACCAGTCCATCGCGTGGGGGATGACGAACCTCGGCCCCGACGTCACCGACCTCGTCGTCGAGAAGATCCGGGACGCCGACGTCCTCTCCGACGCAGGCGATGAGAGGGTCGAGACTCGGCAGGAGACGATCGAGATCGCCAAGGAGGAGCCGCGGACGATGACGGTGTGGGAGACGAAGCACGGACTGATCGTCTCCGACCTCGACAAGACCTACCGTCGCGTCCTCGACACGACGACCGGGGAGAAGTCCGCCACGGAGGGATTGGGCGGAGTGCGCTACCGGCTCGCCCTCGAATGGACGGCCCTGCAGCCCGGGCGCACGGCCACGGCGATCTTCGCGCTCAACAGGGCGACGAACTGGGAGGAGTTCCGTGACGCCGCCGAGCTCTTCGACGTCCCCTCCCAGAACCTCGTCTACGCCGACACCGAGGGCAACATCGGCTACCAGGCGCCCGGGAAGATCCCCCGCCGCGGCACGGCCGACGGAATGATGCCCCGCCAGGGCTGGGAGTCCGCCCAGGACTGGCAGGGGTGGATCGGCTTCGATGAGCTGCCGTCCCTGTTCAACCCCGAACGCGGCTGGATCGTCACCGCGAACAACCCCGTCACGCTTCCCGGGCAGTCCGTGCGGCTGTCCGGCGACTTCGACAGAGGCGACCGGGCCGAGCGGATCACCGATCTGCTCACCGAGGCGATCGCCGCCGGTCCCGTCACCGCTGACGACTTCTCCCGCATCCAGGGCGACGACCTCAATCCCATGGCCGACACGCTCCTGCCCCGCCTCCTTGCCGTCGACGCCCAGGGGGATGCCGACATCGAGGCGGGTCAGGAGCTGCTGCGGACGTGGGACGGACGCGACGCGGCGAACAGCGCCGGTGCGGCGTACTTCAACGTCGTCGTCTCCACCGTCCTCGACGAGGTGTTCGCCCCGAAGCTGCCCAAAGGGGTGCGCCCGAGCGGCGGCAGCCACTGGTACCTCGTCATCGACAACCTCCTCACCCAACCCGACTCCCCGTGGTGGCAGGAGGGCGAGGTCGAGAACCGCGACGAGGCCCTCGCCCGGGCGCTCGGCTCCGCGTGGAACCGGACGGAGGACCTCCTCGGCCCGGAGCCGGTGACATGGCGGTGGGGCACCCTGCACGAGCTGACGATCCGCAACGCGAGCCTCGGCGAATCCGGGATCACCGCGGTCGAGCGGCTCTTCAACCGCGGACCCTACGAGGTCTCGGGCGGCTCGGGAGTCGTCAATGCCACCGGCTGGGACGCCTCCGAGGGCTTCGCGACGAACTGGGTGCCCTCGATGCGCCAGATCATCGACCTCGCCGATTTCGACGACTCCCGCTGGATCAACCTCACCGGTGCCTCGGGGCACGCGTTCCATCCGAACTATGCCGACCAGACCGAGGACTGGGCGGCGAATCGGACCCGCCCGTGGGCGTATTCGCCGCAGGCCGTGCGGGAGAGCACCGTCGACACGCTCGTCCTCACACCGTGATCGGGTGGATCCGTGATCCCGCGCCGAGGCGGGGCTCAGTCGTGCAGTCGCGCCTCAGTCGTGCGGGAGCACCTTCGTCTCGAGGAAGTTCGCGACATCGTCCTCCCAGCGGACGGGGTCGATGTTCCATTCCTTCGTGTGTCGGGCTCTCTCATAGGCCGGCATCGTCACGAGGTCGCGCCGGACGGAGGCGAGCGCATGGGACGGTGAGGAGGGGACGAACTCGTCGTCGTCGGAGTGGATGAGGAGCACGGGAACATCGAGTTCCGCCGCCCGCGTCACCCAGTCCATCCGGCTGAGGTCGAGGGGCGTCTCGAGCCCGGTGATCGGGCGCGCCCACGGCTGGGTGATCATCTCGAGCGTGAGCTTCGCGACCGGGGTGGGCAGCATGTTCTTCCGTGCCTGCCCGTCGAGGACGTTGATCCAGTCGACGACGGGCCCGTCGAGGACGAGGGCGGCGACGTGCTCGCGGTTGCGTCCGCGGGAAGCGGCCTGGAAGGCGATCGCCCCTCCCATCGACCAGCCGAAGAGGACGACGTTGCGCGCGCCGTGCGCGAGGGCATAGTCGATCGCGGCGTCGACGTCGATCCATTCGGTGTCGCCGAGGCCGTAGCGGGACGAGGACTCGACCCGCACCTCGGCGTCGTTGCGGTAGGACATGGCGATCGCCGGGACGCCGAGAGTATTGAGGACGGGGGCGGCACGCAGGCCCTCGGCGCGGGTTCTCGCCCGGCCGTGGATGAGGATCGCCCAGGTGTCCGAGGGCTCGGGGTGATCGGTGGGCAGGTACCACGCGGGCAGAACTCCGGCGTCGGATTCGAGTTCGATGTCCTCGAACTTCACGCCCGCTGCCAGCGGGTCGGGGTAGACCACGCCGGTCCACCGACCGTGGCGAGCCCGGCGGATGTCGCCCTTGGTCACGGAGAGGATCTCCCGGGACACCGTCTGGGACCTGGGGTCGTATTCGACGATGTCGCCGATGACGGCATGACCGGCGCCCTGGCTGAAGTAGAGACCGTACGTGCCCGGGACCGTCGTCTCCTCATCGGCGGGCAGGTGGATGCGCATGTTCGGGGAGAAGCCGTCGATGTGGAGGATGTCGAGCTCTTCGGGTGCGTTCTCGGGAACGACGATACGGCGGGCGAAGTACGCGGCGAGTCCCGACGACGCCACCGAGATCACGGCGCCGACACCGGCACCGACGCCGACGGCGGCGAGCAGCAGACGCGTCGGGAACTGTGAGTCGCGGACCATGTGAACCTCCTGATCTCATTCTCTCCCACGGAATGAGATCTCTCCAAACGCTGTTGAGCTGGTGGGAGGGTCTGTCAGGACCACCCTGCGGCTGGGATGATGGATGCGACCAGTCCCGCACGAGAGAGACCGGAGGTCATAATGAGTGAGACGAACGCCCGCACCGCAGCAGACGGCGAGGAGGTCCGCTGGCAGGACGTGCTCAGCCCCGAGGAGTTCGCCGTCCTCCGACAGGGCGGCACGGAGAGGCCCTTCACCGGCGAGTACGTCGACACGACGACGGCGGGGATGTACCAGTGTCGGGCGTGCGGCGCCGACCTCTTCCCCTCGGACACGAAGTTCGCCTCCCACTGCGGCTGGCCCTCCTTCTACGCCCCGCTCGCCGAGGACCGCGTCCGCTACATCCGCGACACGTCGATGGGCATGGAGCGCATCGAGGTCCGCTGCGCGAACTGCGACTCGCACCTCGGCCACGTCTTCGAGGGTGAGGGATACGACACCCCGACCGACCAGCGCTACTGCATCAACTCGATCTCGCTGCGGCTCAACGAGGACGCCTGAATGTCCGATCTCGTGCTCAAGCGCTTCGCGGAGCTGACGACGACCGAGCTCTACGGCATCCTCCAGCTGCGCTCGCAGGTCTTCGTCGTCGAACAGGACTGCGTGTTCCTCGATCTCGACGGCGTCGACACCCTCGAGGGCACGCTGCATGCGTTCTTCCCGGGACAGGGGCGGACGATGGCCGATACGCACGGTGCGGAGCTCGGGAAGAGCCTCATGCCGCTCGCCTACGCGCGGGTGCTCCCACCCGACTTCGCCGACGGTCTGGCGGCGGAACCCGGGGCGCGCAGCATCGGCCGCGTCGTCACCGACCCGGCCGTCCGCGGCGGAGGCTGGGGCAGGCGGCTCGTCGCCGACCTCGTCGAGGCCTTCCCCGGCGAGCCGCTCACCCTCAACGCCCAGTCGCACCTCGAGCGCTTCTACTCAGGTTTCGGCTTCTCCCCCAACGGTCCCCGCTTCGACGAGGACGGGATCGAGCACACGCCGATGTCGCGCCCGGCCTCCGCACTCGTCGGCGATGCCGCCGGGACGCTGTGAGTCCGACCGCGTCGGCGTCCCCGCCTGTCACCGGGGCAGCGTTCGTCACCCGGCGGCCTTCTCCTCGGCGGCGTTCGAGGCGTCGACGGCAGCGATGAGGTCGGTCATCGTCGCGTGGAGCGCGCGCAGACCGGCTTCGTCCATGCCGAGCTTCTCCATCATCGCCGGGGGGATCGCCTCCGCCTCCGTGCGCAGCGCGGCCCCGGTCGGCGTGAGGTCGACCTCGACGATGCGCTCGTCGGCGGCGCTGCGGGTGCGGGTGACGTAGTCGAGGGCCTCGAGGCGTTTGACGAGCGGCGACACGGTCGCCGGTTCGAGCCGGAGCATCTCCGCGATCCGGCGCACCGGCAGGCGTCCGTGCTGCCAGAGCGCGAGCATGACGAGGTACTGCGGATGGGTGAGGTGGAGCGGGTCGAGCACCGAGCGGTACGCGCCGATGACGCTGCGCGAGGCCACCGCGAGGGCGAAGCAGATCTGGCTTTCGAGATCGAGTGGGTCATGGTCGGTCATCGTGTCGTTCCTTCAATTAGTTAGTGCACTAACATTAAGTGTACTATTGAAATGTCGGAGCGTCCGTGCACACCGGGATCCACCCGGTCGGAGAGCCCGAGGAGGACTGCCCCCATGACTGAGAACCACGATCCCCAGCGCCGCGTGAAGTGGCTCAACCAATTCTTCCGCAGGATCGTCGGCCCCGCCCAGGTCGACGGCACACGCCCCGGAGGCTACTTCGAAGACGCGAACCGCAGCACCGAACAGCTCGAGGCGCTCGGACTCGAGATGCGCACGGATGCCGCCGGACACTCCTACGTCGTCAGGCGCGAATCGCCTGGCGAGTGAGAGCGTACTGATCTGAAGCGCAGCAGCGAACCGAAGGGGGCCGACGCCATGATGGCGTCGGCCCCCTCGTCGTCTCTGCCGGCGGCGGCCGGCGGGTCCGCCGCCGTGGGTCGATGCCACGGCGGCGGAGCGCTCAGCGCCAGTCGGAGATGATGTCGACGAGCTCGCGGCGCGGGCCCGTGTAGAACGGGATCTCCTCGCGCACGTGCAGGCGGGCCTGCGTGTTGCGCAGATCGCGCATGAGGTCGACGATGCGGTGGAGCTCCTCGGCCTCGAAGGCGAGCAGCCATTCGTAGTCGCCGAGTGCGAACGCGGAGATCGTGTTCGCCTTGATGTCCTTGTACGGGGCGGCGGCGATGCCGTGGTCGCGCAGCATCGTCGAGCGCTCCTCCGGGTCAAGGACGTACCAGTCGTAGGAGCGGACGAACGGGTACACGCAGATGTAGGAGCCGGGCTCGTCGTCGGTGAGCAGCGCAGGCAGGTGAGCCTTGTTGAACTCGGCGGGGCGGTGGAGGCCGACGACCGACCACACGGGTTCGAGGACTCCCCCGAGCAGGGTCCTGCGGATCGCGGAGTACGCGGCCTGGACGAGTTCGATCGTCGGCGCGTGGTACCAGAACATCACGTCGGCGTCGGCGCGCAGGGCGGAGACGTCATAGATGCCGCGGACGACGAGACCCTTCTCCCGCAGCGGGGCGAGCGCCTCGTCGAGCTCGGTGGCGAGCTCGGCGCGGTCAGCGTCGCCGAGTTCGGCGGCAGCGGCGAAGACCGAGTACGCGATGTAGCGGGTCTCCTGGTTGGCGCGTTCGATCTGCTCCTCGGTGGGCTGGGTGTAGTCGCTCATTGCTTCTCCTTCGTCTCATCTGGACTGTCAGTGGTCATCAGTCGGTCCGCGACGGTGTGGGCACGTCCGATGCAGGCGGGGATGCCCACACCCGAGTAGGCGGATCCGACGAGTTCGAGTCCCTCGATGCCCGCGAGCTCCTCATCGAGGTCGTCGACGGCGTCGAGGTGGCCGGGCACGTACTGCGGCAGCGCCCGGTCCCAGCGCCTGACCTCTGCGGTGAGGATCCGGTCGCCGCTGCGTCCGGTGATGGCCTGCCAGTCGGCGAAGGCGCGGGCAGTGAGCTCGGCGTCGTCGAGGTCCTGCCAGGTGCCGGGCGCGTCGCCGAAGCGTCCCACGCTCATCCGCACGAGCGCGGTGCCGGCGGGGATCCGTCGCCGCATCCACGGCCATTTGTTCGACGCGAACGTCGAGGCTTTGATGAAGGCGTCCGCGGTGGGTGGGACGAGGAACCCGGTCCCTTCGAGATCGTCGTCGCCGAGGTCGACGAGGGCGAGGACGAGCGCGGTCGAGGCGTAGGGCACGGCCGCCAGGGTCGTCGCGGGACCCGGGGCCGCCTCGGCGAGGAGATCGGCGGTGACATAGGCGGGGGTGGCGAGGATGACCGCGTCGGACTCGATCGCGCCGTCGGGGGTCGCGACGCTCCAGCCGCTCCCGGCCCGGCTCAGGCCGGTCACCGGGGAGCCGGTGCGGATCTCTCCTCCGGCTGCAGTGATCGCCTCGGCGAGGGCGGGGATGAGGGCTCCGATGCCTCCGGGGAGGCTGAGGAAGACGGGTGCGGGTTCTCCGCCGGGATCGGTGTGTGCGGTCTCTGCGCGGGCGGCGAGCAGGGTGGCCGCCCGGTCGAGGACGGAGGTTCCGTCCAGGGCGGCGGGGAGGAGGGCCGGGACGGTCGCGGCGAGCGAGAGGTCGCGGCAGCGCCCGGCGTAGACGCCGGCGAGGAGGGGGTCGACGAGCGTGTCGACGAGGTCGTCGCCGAGGCGGGCGGCGAGGAACTCCCCCACCGAGGTGTCCGTGCCCGCGATCGGGGCCGTGACCTCCTCGGCGGCCACCCTCGCGGTCGCCTCGGGCCCGAGCAGACCTGCCACGGTGTCCGGGTCGGCGGGCACGCCCATGATCGTCTCGCGCGGGATCGGCCGCAGCCCTCCTCGACTGAGCACCTGCGAACCGTGCTCCCGCGAGGGGTGGACCGGGTCGAGTCCGAGTTCGGCGATGAGCTCGCGCGTCTCGGGGCGGCGGTGGAGGCTCGCCTCGGCGCCGAGATCGATCCCCTCAGCCACCGTTCCCGACAGGGTCGTCGAGTCGAGGCAGCCGCCGAGGCGGTCGGCAGCCTCGAGCACGATGACCTCGTGCTCGGACGCGAGGCGGTGAGCGGCGGCAAGACCGGAGATCCCGCCGCCGACGATCGTGATCCGGCTCATCGGGTCGCCGCCGCCTCCCCGAGGATCTCCGCGGACACCCGATGGACCTCAGCGACGACGCGGCCCGGCACCTCGGGGTCGGTGTCGGGCAGGACACCGTGGCCGAGGTTGAAGACGAAGCCGGCGTCGTGGCTGAGCCCGGCGCGGACGATCTCACCGATGCGCGGGGCCAGCGCCTCCCACGGGGCGAAGAGCAGCGCCGGGTCGAGGTTGCCCTGGAGGGCCTGCCCGGGCTGGATGCGGGTGGCGGCGTCGGTGAGTGCGACGCGGAAGTCGACGCCCATCGCGGTCGACCCGGCCCGGGACATCGAACCGAGCAGCTCCCCGGTCTGGACGCCGAAGTGGATGCTCGGCACGTCATGGCCGGCGAGTGCGTCGAAGACCGCGGTCGAGTGCTCGAGGACGTGGTCGTCGTAGTCGCGGCGGTTGAGGTAGCCGGCCCACGAGTCGAAGAGCTGGAACGCCGACGCGCCGGCGGAGAGCTGCACATCGATGAACGTCGCGGAGATGCGCGCGAGCTTGGACAGGAGGAGGGAGAAGGTCTCGGGGTCGGCGACCATGAGCGACTTCGTCTTCTCGTGGTTCTTGCTCGGTCCGCCTTCGATGAGGTAGCTCGCCAGGGTGAACGGGGCCCCGGCGAAGCCGATGAGCGGGGTGTCGGTGCCGAGTTCGGCGGTGATGCGCCCGATCGATTCGGCGATGTCGGGAATCTGGTCGGGTTCGAGCTCGGGCAGGGCCTCGACGTCGGCGCGGGTGCGGATCGGTGCGGCAAGCACCGGTCCGCGGCCGGCGACGATCTCGACCTCGACACCGGCCGCCTGGAGGGGGACGACGATGTCGGAGAAGAAGATCGCGGCGTCGACTCCGTGACGGCGCACGGGCTGGAGGGTGATCTCGGTGACGAGTTCGGGGTCCCGGCAGGAGTCGAGCATCGAGGTGCCCTCGCGCAGTCTGCGGTACTCGGGCAGGGAGCGACCGGCCTGCCTCATGAACCACACGGGGGTGTGATCGATCGGCTCTCCCCGCAGAGCAGGCAGCAAAGTTGAAGTCATGAGCCCATCCTCCCATTCCAGAGCCCCCGCCGCCCAACCGCGCACGGTTTCAAGACGCTGCGTCTTGCGCCCGGATCAGCTGCGGGACCCGGACCTTGAGCGGGCAGGTTCCGTCGGTGGGAAGCGATTCTCTCGGGCCGCCTCGGCGTGGATGATTCCGCACCGGTGCACGCTGTTCTATCGTGTCGAGTGTGGTCAACACCTCGCCTCTCAACCGCATACCGGCGGAGTTCAGCGCCGTGACGTCGGTGCTCCGTGAAGCCCGGGACACGAACAACGTCTCGATCTCGGAGATCCCGGCTCCCGCGAAGCTCGCGCCCTACTCCTATGCCCTCGGCGCCGAGGTCACGGCCGACGAGAACTTCATCGCCGCCAGCGGTGAGTCGATCGAGGAGCTCGCGACCGGACGCATCGTCGTCCTCTTCGACCCCGAGGCCCCCGAGGAGTGGGAGGGCTCGTTCCGGATCGTCTCCTACATCCGGGCCGAACTCGAACACGAGCTCGGCAACGAGACGATGCTCGGCCACGTCGCCTGGTCGTGGCTCGAGGATGCCCTCGAGGCCAATGACTGCGAACTCGTCGCAGCAGGCGGGACGACGACCCGAGTGCTCTCGGAGAGCTTCGGGACGCTGGCGACGAGACCGGCGACGATAGACTTGGAGCTGCGCGCCTCGTGGACGCCGATCATCACCGAACCGGAGATGATCGGCGATCATCTCGAGGCCTGGATCGATCTGCTGTGCACCGTCGCGGGTCTCCCGCCCCTGCCTGAAGGAGTATCAGCCCTGCCCGGGCGACGTCGATGACTACCGAACCACCGCTTCTCTCCGTGCCCGAACACGGCGTCCCACCCGTCGTCGACACCTCAGAGGCCTTCGCCGAGGTGCGCGCCGGTCTCGCCGCAGGCTCCGGTCCCATCGCGATCGACGCCGAACGCGCCTCGGGCATCCGCTACGGTCAGCGCGCCTTCCTCGTCCAGCTGCGCCGCGCCGGTGCGGGCACCGTCCTCCTCGACTCCGAGGAGCTCGGGGACCTGTCGGCGCTCAACGCAGCCCTCAGCGGCGGCGAGTGGGTCATCCACTCCGTCACCCAGGACCTGCCGTGCCTGCAGGATCGCGGCATGGTCCCCACTGCGCTCTTCGACACCGAACTCGCCGCCCGACTCCTCGGGTGGGAGAAGTTCGGCCTCGCCGCGGTCGCCGAACGCACGCTCGGCGTCCGTCTGGCCAAGGAGCATTCGGCCGTCGACTGGTCGACCCGTCCCCTGCCGGAGGAGTGGCTCAACTACGCCGCCCTCGACGTCGAGGTGCTCCTGCCGATCCGCGACGCCCTTGCCGCAGAGCTCGTCGCGGCCGGCAAGTGGGAGTTCGCGGAGCAGGAGTTCGCCCACCTCCTCGACTTCCGTCCGAAGGTCCATGCGGAGCCGTGGCGACGCACGAGCGGACTCGCGAAGCTCACCTCGCGCGCCGAGCTCGCGAAGGTCCGCGAACTGTGGCTGACCAGGGACGCGATGGCCTCCGAGGTCGACATCGCACCCTCGAAGGTGCTGCGCGACCGTGAGCTCATCGACATGGCGCGGTCGCGTGCCCGTTCGAGCGATGACCTGCTCGGACGCTGGTCCCGGCTCTCCCGTGCCGACGCGGCGAGGCTCTTCCGGGCCCTGCGCAGGGCCGCTCGCCTCACTCCCGACGAACTGCCTCCCAAACGTGAGCCGAGCCGACTCCCCCGGTCCCCATTCAGCCACACGGAGATCAAGGAGCGCACCGCCGCGCTCAAGGCCGCAGTCGCCGAGGTGGCCGAGGAGCACACGATCCCCCACGATGTCCTCCTCCAGCCCGCTCTCGTCAAGTCGCTCGCCGCCTCCGGGCGCGAGGACGTCGAGGCCTTCCTCACCGAGCACGGGGCCAGGCCGTGGCAGGTCGCACTCACGGCCCCGCCGCTCTCAGCGGCGCTCGATGAACTTCCTCGCGCATGAGCGAGCACGGTGAGGGAACGCACTGGCCGGGTGCAGCCGGTCAGAGTGCGGCCCGACTCGTCCGCCCACCCGAGCTCATCCTCATGGTCGGCCTCGCCGGCGCCGGGAAGTCGACCCGCGCCGCAGAGCTCGCCGCCTCGCTGCCCGCCGTCCGGCTCTCCCCCGACGAATGGATGCGCCCGCTCTTCGGCGACCCCGATCCGGACGGTCAGCGCCCGGTCCTCGAGGGCAGGCTCATCGCCACCGCGCTCGAGATCCTCCGCGCCGGCACCTCGGTGATCCTCGACTTCGGACTCTGGAGGAAGCAGGAGCGCGTCGCCCTGAGCTGGCTCGCCGCCCGAGTCGGAGCGGTGGCACGCACAGAGTATCTCCCGATCAGCAGGGAGATGCAGGCCGAACGGATCGCCGAGCGCCACCGCCGGTCCCCGGAGACGGAATGGCCCGTCACCCAGGCCGAACTCGATGAGTGGCGGGAGATGCTCGATGAGCCGGATTCCGCCGAGGCGGTCGGCGACTTCGGGGCCCGCGCCGCCGAGGACTGGAGCGGGTGGATCGCCGAGAAGTGGCCGACGGCGTTCGCCGAGACCTGAGGCTCTGGTCTGAGGCTGAGGTCTGAGGCTCAGACGGCGCGACGGCTGCCGTGTTCGGCCCGTCCCCGCACATCCGCGGGCAGGGCGTTGACGATCTCGGAGACCATCGTCGGCACGTCGAGGCCGATGTACTCGAGGATCTCGTCGCGGGTGCCCTGCGGGAGGAACTCGTCCGGGGCACCGAGTTCGACGACGCCGATGCGGGAGTCGGCGGCCCGCAGGTCGCTGCGGATGCGCGAACCGATGCCGCCGAGGCGGACCCCGTCCTCGATGACGGCGACGAGGCTGTGCTCGCTCGCGAACTCGATGACGCTGTCGGGCACCGGCAGCACCCACCGGGGGTCGACGATCGTCGCAGACAGACCTTTCGCGGCCAGCGCCTCGGCGACGTCCTGGGCCCGGGCGGCGAACGGTCCGACGGAGACGATGAGGACGTCCTTGGCCTGACCGGCAGGGATCTCGCGGATGACGTCGACGCCGTCGGCGGTGCGCGTGAGAGCGGGCACGTCCGCGCCGACGCTGCCGCGCGGGAAGCGGATGACGGTGGGGGCGTCGGAGATCGCGACGGCTTCGCGCAGCTCCTCGGTCAGGCGTGCCCCGTCGCGGGGGGCGGCGAGCTTGAGGCCGGGGACGATGCGCAGCATCGCCATGTCCCAGACGCCGTGGTGGCTGGCCCCGTCGGGGCCGGTGATGCCGGCGCGGTCGAGGACGAAGGTCACGCCCTGCCCGTGGAGGGCGACGTCCATGAGGATCTGGTCGAAGGCCCGGTTGAGGAAGGTCGCGTAGATGCACACGATCGGATGGAGTCCGCCGTAGGCGAGGCCGGCGGCTGAGGCGACGGCGTGCTGTTCGGCGATGCCGACGTCGAAGACGCGCTCGGGGTAGGCCTCGGCGAACTTCGCGAGCCCCACGGGCAGGAGCATCGCTGCGGTCACGGCGACGACGTCGTCGCGGTCGCGAGCGATCTCGAGCACCTCGTCGCCGAAGACCGAGGTCCACGACGCCTGCTTCGACGGAGTCGAACGGCCGGTGACCGGGTCGATGACGCCGACGGAGTGGAACTGGTCGGCGTCGTCGTTGACGGCAGGGTCGTAGCCCTGCCCCTTCTGGGTGATCATGTGGACGATGACGGGTCCGCCCTCGTACTGCTTGGCCCGGGCCAGAGCCTTCTCGACGCTCTCGAGGTCGTGGCCGTCGACAGGGCCGAGGTATTTGATGCCGAGTTCGTCGAACATGCCGGTCTGCTCGGCGCTGACCATGTCCTTGAGCCCCTTCTTCACCCCGTGGATCGCGCTGTACGCGGCACGGCCGGGGGCACCGGACTGCCGGAGCGTCGACTTGCCCCACGAGAGGAGCTTCTCGTAGCCGGAGGTCGTCCGCAGCTCGTCGAGGTGGGCGGCGAACCCGCCGACGGTCGGGGCGTAGGAGCGGCCGTTGTCGTTGACGACGATGACGAGTTTGCGCGGCGGGGTCGAGGTGTCGGCGGCGATGGTGTTGAGCGCCTCCCAGGCCATGCCGCCGGTGAGCGCACCGTCGCCGATGACGGCGACGACATGACGGTCGCTCTCGCCCTTGAGCTGGTGGGCCTTGGCGATGCCGTCGGCCCACGACAGGGACGCCGAGGCGTGGGAGTTCTCGATGACGTCATGGTCGCTCTCGGCGCGGCTGGGGTAGCCGGAGAGGCCGTGGCGCTGGCGCAGAGTGCCGAACTCGGCCATCCGCCCGGTGAGCAGCTTGTGGACGTAGGTCTGGTGGCCGACGTCGAAGAGGATCGTGTCGTGTGGGGAGTCGAAGACCCGGTGCAGTCCCATCGTCAGCTCGACCACGCCGAGGTTGGGGCCGAGATGCCCGCCCGTGCCCGCGACCGTCGTGACGAGGTAGTCGCGGATCTCCTTCGCGAGCACTTCGCACTCGGCCGAGTCGAGTCCGCGCAGGTCCTCAGGCGACTCGATCGACTCAAGGAATGTCATGCGGCCTCGCTTCTCGGATGGGACGGCGATCGACGATCGGTCGATCGCGATGGTGCAGGTGGTACCACTCGGAACATTTTAGCGCGTCGGCTACACGCAACCCAGCTTGCCTCGAAGATTCGTGTCGCCGGTCACGCTCGGCACGTCGCCCACGGGGTACGTCTCCCCGTGCCCCGACCCCTTGGCCGCGCCTCGGCGAAGTCTCCCACTCCGCACCCAACACCCTTGGCCGCGCTCCGCACCCGACACTGCACACCACACCGTCAGCCGCACAACGCACCTGTGGCACGACAACCTCGGCGAAGCTCCACATCCCGCACCCGGAGCGACAAAAGCAACCGGTGCACGGGTTGTGTGTGTAGCTGAGGGTGCGGGGTGCGCAGGAGCCCCACCTCGCCGAGGCGGTCGACCCGGGCCGTCCCCGCCGAGGCGGACGCACGCACCCCATCCCGCCGAGGCGGCCGAACGCGAACGTCCCCCGCCCCGACCCCATGAGGGCCGGAACGGGGGACGTCGTCCGAGCGGATCAGGCAGTCGCGAGCTGACGGAGCACGTACTGGAGGATGCCGCCGTTGCGGTAGTAGTCGGCCTCACCCGGGGTGTCGATGCGCACCACGGCGTCGAAGTCGACGGTCGTGCCGTCGTCCTTGGTCGCTGAGACCTTGACGGTCTTCGGGGTCGTGCCCTCGTTGAGCTCGGTGACACCGGTGATCGAGAAGGTCTCGGTGCCGTCGAGTCCGAGCGACTCGGCCGATTCGCCGACGGGGAACTGCAGCGGCAGGACGCCCATGCCGATGAGGTTCGAACGGTGGATGCGCTCGAAGCTCTCAGCGATGACCGCGCGGACGCCGAGCAGCTTCGTGCCCTTGGCCGCCCAGTCGCGCGAGGATCCCGAACCGTACTCCTTGCCGCCGAGGACGACGAGCGGGATGCCCACGGCCTGGTAGTTCACGGACGCGTCGTAGATCGTCGTCTGCGGCGCACCCTCCTGCGTGAAGTCGCGGGTGAACCCGCCCTGGACTCCGTCGAGGAGCTGATTGGCCAGACGGATGTTCGCGAACGTGCCGCGGATCATCACCTCGTGGTTGCCGCGACGCGAGCCGTAGGAGTTGAAGTCCTTGCGCTCGACGCCGTGCTCGACGAGGTACTTGCCGGCCGGGGTGTCGGCCTTGAAGGAGCCTGCGGGCGAGATGTGGTCGGTCGTCACCGAGTCGCCGAGCGTCGCGAGCACACGGGCGCCCTCGATGTCGGTGACCGGGACGGTCTCGAGCGTCATGCCGTCGAAGTAGTTCGGCTTGCGCACGTAGGTCGAGTTCTCGTCCCACTCGAAGATCGCGCCTTCGGGGGTCTGCAGCGCCTGCCAGCGCTCGTCACCGTCGAAGATCCGACCGTACTCGGTGTCGAACATGTCGGTGGAGATCGAGGAGTCGATGACCGACTGGACCTCCTCGGGCGAGGGCCAGAGGTCCTTGAGGTAGACGTCGACGCCTTCGGAGTCCTTGCCCAGCGGCTGATTCTCGAAGTCGAAGTCCATCGTTCCCGCCAGCGCGTAGGCGATGACCAGCGGAGGCGAGGCGAGGTAGTTCATCTTCACATCGGGGCTGATGCGGCCCTCGAAGTTGCGGTTGCCCGAGAGCACTGCGGTCACGGCGAGGTCGTTGTCCTGGATGGACTCGGAGATCTCGGCGTCGAGGGGACCCGAGTTGCCGATGCAGGTCGTGCAGCCGTAGCCGACGACGAAGAAGTTGAGCGCCTCGAGATCCTCGATGAGCCCGGCCTTCGTGTAGTAGTCGGTGACGACCTTCGACCCCGGTGCGATCGAGGTCTTCACCCACGGCTTCGAGTTGAGTCCGCGCTTGCGCGCGTTGCGGGCGAGCAGACCTGCCGCGAGCATGACAGAGGGGTTCGAGGTGTTCGTGCACGAGGTGATCGAGGCGATCGCCACGGCGCCGTTGGCCAGCTCGAAGTTCCGTCCGTCACCGGTCGACACGGGTGCCGACTTCGACTCCTCGCCGGGAGCGGCGTAGTTGTGGATGTCCTTGGCGAACTGGCTCTTGGCATCGGAGAGCTCGATGCGGTCCTGCGGACGCTTCGGTCCCGAGATCGAGGGCACGACGGTGGAGAGATCGAGCTCGAGGTACTCGGAGTAGGCGACCTCGTTCGCCGGATCGTGCCACAGCCCCTGGGTCTTCGCGTAGTCCTCGACGAGCTGGATCTGCTCGGGTGAGCGGCCCGTGAGCTTGAGGTAGTCGATGGTGACGTCGTCGATCGGGAAGATCGCTGCGGTCGAGCCGAACTCGGGGCTCATGTTGCCGATCGTCGCACGGTTGGCCAGCGGCACCGAGGCCACGCCCTCACCGTAGAACTCGACGAACTTGCCGACGACGCCGTGCTGGCGGAGCATGTCGGTGATCGTGAGGACGACGTCGGTGGCGGTCACGCCCGAGGGGATCTCCCCGGTGAGCTTGAAGCCGACGACGCGCGGGATGAGCATCGAGACGGGCTGGCCGAGCATCGCGGCCTCGGCCTCGATGCCGCCCACACCCCAGCCGAGGACGCCGAGGCCGTTGACCATCGTCGTGTGCGAGTCGGTGCCGACGAGCGTGTCGGGGTAGGCGCGGAGGACTCCGTCGACCTCACGCGGCATGACGACGCGGGCGAGGTATTCGATGTTGACCTGGTGGACGATTCCCATGCCGGGAGGCACGACCTTGAAGTCGTCGAAGGCGGTCTGGCCCCAGCGGAGGAACTGGTAGCGCTCGCCGTTGCGCTCGTACTCGATGTCCATGTTGCGCTCGATCGCGTCGGCCGTGCCGAAGGCGTCGATCTGGACGGAGTGGTCGATGACGAGCTCGGCCGGGGCGAGCGGGTTGACCTTGTCCGGATCGCCGCCGAGCTCCGCGACCTTCTCACGCATCGTGGCGAGGTCGACGATGCAGGGCACGCCGGTGAAGTCCTGCATGACCACACGGGCCGGGGTGAACTGGATCTCCGTGCTCGGGTCGGCGCTGGGATCCCAGTTCGCGAGGGCCTTGATGTGCTCCTCGGTGATGTTGGCACCGTCTTCGGTGCGCAGCAGGTTCTCCAGCAGCACCTTGAGGCTGAAGGGAAGCTTCTCCGCCCCGGGGACCGCGTCGAGGCGATAGATCTCGTAGTCCGTATCGCCCACGGTCAGGGTGCTCTTCGATTCGAACGTATCGACGTTGCTCATCGTGATTCTCCTGTTTCATTCGACACTCATCCAAGAAACCGGGCCAGGCCCTGCGCGCGCACCGATTTACGCGACACAATTGTTTCCAAAAGTATCTTGACGTCAAGATAAATTCTAGCGCATTCCCCTGCCGATGACCACCTCGGCGAGTCGCCATTCGGACAGGGCAGGCTCGGGTTTTCCTCCCCACCTCGTCCGGTTCGCACCACGGCGCCGGCGGCCCGCCCGGTCCTAGTCTGGAGCGAGAACACAGCACTGTCCGCTCCGTCGACGGACCCCTGAATGAGGAGAGACCATGGATCCGTTCACCCTCGGCGCCGGCTTCGGCTTCGGCGCCCTGCTCGTCGGCATCATCTTCGCCGTCGTCTGCCAGACCGTCGCCAAGGAGAAGGGGCGCTCGGGCGGCTGGTGGGGCCTGTGGGGATTCCTCACGACGTTCCTCGCCCTCATCGTCCTCGTCCTCCTCCCCCGCAGGTCCGGCGTCCACTGAGTCAGTCCCTCGCCGAGGCGGCCGTCCGGTCCTGCCGAACCGTCCGGGGGCGCTCCCGTCCCCGGCCGAGGTGCCGGCTCAGCGCCGGAGGACCGTGACCGTCTCGATGTGTGCGGTGAGTGGGAAGAGGTCGAAGCCCTCGAGGCTCTCGATCGCGTAGCCGCCGGCGGTGAGGGCGGCGAGGTCGCGGGCGAGCGTGCCCGCATCGCAGGAGACGTAGACGATCGAGTCCGGACCCGATTCGACGAGGCGGTCGGTCACAGCCTTCCCCGCTCCCGCGCGGGGCGGGTCGAGGATGACGACGTCGGAGTCAGGCAGTGTGGCGGTGTCGACCCGTCCGGCGACGAACTCGGCGTCGAGACCGGCGGCATTGGTCCGCGCGTGCTCGATCGCCGGTCCCACTCCTTCGACGCCGTAGAGGCGCGCGCCCGTGGCCGCGGCCGCGCCGATGCCGAGCAGCCCGACCCCGCAGTAGAGGTCGACGATCTCACGGGCGTCGTCGGGCAGGGCTGCGACGACGCGGTCGCTGAGCAGCGCTGCCGCCTGCTCGTGGACCTGCCAGAAGCCGTCGGCGGAGACCGTGAAGTCGCGACCAGCCACGGTCTCCGTGAGGGTCTCAGTGCCCCGGTGAACCTGCAGAGGCCCAGTGGGCTCCCCCGCCGCAGAGCCCCCGTGGGAGCGGTGCGCACTGCCGCGGTGCCGGCCGCGGGCGCGGCGATCGTGTCCGCGGCGTGCCGTCTGCCGCGGCGGCGCTGCCGGTCCGGTGAGCAGCGACCAGTCCTCGGGCAGGGCCTCGGCGAAGTCGCGCAGCGCCGTGTCCTCGACCGCCCCGCGGACGATGACGGCACCGGTCTGCCCCGTCGCGGCGAACTCGACGCGCTCGGCACCGGGCAGGCGCACGGTGCCGAGGTCCACCTCGGCGATGGAGGTCACGGCGAGCGGTGCGCGACCCACGGCGACGACGTCGTGGCTGCGGGACCTGACCATGCCGAGCTCGCCGTGCCGGTCGACGGCGAGTTGGACACGGGTGCGCCAGTCCGTGCCCGTCGTCTCCCCGGGTGCGGCGGACACGGTGACCTCCCGGTCGAGTCCCCCGAGGCGCCGCAGCTGGTCGGTGACGATCTCCGCTTTGAGGTCACGGCTGTGGGCGAGGTCGACGTGGGCGAACTCCATGCCCCCGAACAGACCGCCGGCGCCCCGGTCGTCGGGACCGGCCGCCTCGGCGAGGTAATCGATCCGACGGTCGGGGACGCGATGCTCGGAGGCCTCGAGGACCTCGGTGACCTCGGCACGGAGCACCTTCCCCGGTCCCGGCACGGTGCGGGCGCGGACGAGCTCGCCGGGCAGGGCCCCGGAGACGAAGACGACGCGGCCGTCGTCGCGGGCGACGAACGAGCCGCCGGCGGCGGGACCCTCGATGCGCAGGACGAGGTCCTCGCCGTTCGGGTGTGCGGAGGCGGGGGTGTGGGGGCTCACGATCTCAGGCCTGTCCGTAGAGGGGAAGTTCGGCGTCGGGACCGTCGCCGCGATGCTGACGCGAATAGGAGCGCAGCCGCCACGGGACGGAGACGACGACGACATTGGGGACGAGGAGGAGTCTCGTGCGCAGTTTGAGGGCGACCTGGTTGTGGAGGATGTGCTCCCACCAGCGGCCGACGATGTACTGCGGGATGTAGACGATGACGAGGTCGCGCGGGGAGCGCCTGCGGATCGCGAGCACATGGGCGAGCAGGGGGCGGACGAGCTCACGGTAGGGCGAGGCGAGCACCGTCAGAGGCACCGGCAGCTCCATCTCGTTCCACCGTCGCTGCAGCCTCTCCGCGGCCTCCTCGTCGACGGCGACGGTGACGGCCTCGAGCTGGCTCGACCGGGCCACCCGGGCGTAGGCGAGTGCCCGCAGGGTGGGCTTGTTGATGTCGTTGACGACGACGATCGCGTGCGTGTTCGACGGGATCGTGCGCGAGTCGACCTCGGCGTCGGGGGCGAGTTCGCTCGCCACCCGTGAGTAGTGGCGGTGGATGGCGCCCATGACGAGGTAGAGCACGGCCATCGCGGCCACGGCGATCCAGGCGCCGGCGAGGAACTTCGAGACGATGACGACGATGAGCACGCCGGCGGCGATGACGCAGCCGACCCCGTTGATGAGCCGGTTGATGCGCATCCGCATCCGCGCCTTCGGGTCGATGACCAGGCGCAGGCGCTTGTTCCAGTGGAGCACCATGCCGAGCTGCCCGACGACGAAGCTCGCGAACACGCCGACGAGGTAGAGCTGGATGAGCGTCGTCGCCGAGGCGTTCGTCGCCACCACGAGGATGATCGCTGCGACGGCGAGGAGGAGGATGCCGTTGGAGAAGGTGAGCCGGTCGCCCTTGCTCGCGAGCTGGCGGGGCAGGAAGGCGTCCCTGGCCAGCCGCGATGCCAGTCCGGGGAAGCCCTCGACGGCGGTGTTCGCGGCGACGATGAGGACGAGCGCGGCGACGAGGACGACGATGTAGAACATGATCGGGGTGTCGGCGAAGATCGTGTGCGCGAGCTGACCGAGGACCGGTTCCTGTTCGTACTCGGCCGAGACGGGACTGCCGTCGGCGCGGACGAGATAGAGGTGCGGATCGTCGACGTACTTCACCCCGGTCACCGAGGCGAGGTAGGTCAGCCCCGTGAGCATGATCGCGGCGAGGAACCCGGAGAGGACGAGGGTGTTGCCGGCGTTCTTCCCGCGCGGCTTCGCGAACGCGGGAACCGCGGTGGCCACGGTCTGGACGCCGGCGAGCGCCACCGAACCCGAGGAGAAGGCGCGGAGCACGATGAGGACCGTCGCGAGTCCCAGGCTCGCCTGGTCGGCCAGCTCGTCGTGGACGATCGTGTAGTCCGCCGTCTCCGCCTGCGGGACGTCGCCTTGGGCGACCATGAGCAGGCCGACGATCATCGTGAGGAAGACGGCGCCGAGGAAGAGGTAGGTGGGGATCGCGAGCAGCACGGGCCGTGCCCGTGATCCGCGGAGGCCGAGGAGGGAGATGACGACGATGCCGACGATCGCCACCGGCACCCGGTAGGGCGCGAGCAGAGGGAAGGCCGTGGTGATGTAGGCGGCGAAGACCGTCATCGACACCGCGAGCGTGAGCACGTAGTCGACGAGGAGGGCGGCGGCGACGATGAGACCGGCCTTGGGGCCGAGGTTCTTCGACGCGACCTCGTAGTCGCCGCCGCCTGACGGGTAGGCGCGGACGTTGAGCCGGTAGCAGGCGACGATGACGAGGATGACGGCGCCGACGGCGACGCCGATCCACGGGGCCACGGTGATCGAGACGAGCGTCGTCAGTGAGAGCGCGAGGAGGATCTCGTCGGGGGCGTATGCGACCGAGGAGAGCATGTCCGAGGCGAAGACGGGCATAGCGATGCGCTTCTTGAGCGCGGGTGCGCGCCTGTCCTCACTGCGGAACGGCCGTCCAACGAGTAGTCTTTTGACGGCATCAGAAAAACTGCTGGCCACGAGCACCAATGGTAGAGCACGTGCCGAGAAGGGATACCATGCACTTCGTCATCATGGGCTGCGGCCGAGTCGGAGCAACGCTGGCCAAAGCACTCGATGCGAATGGCCACTCGGTTGCCGTCGTCGATCGTGACCCCGACGCCTTCCTCAAGCTCGGACCCGACTTCAAGGGTGCGACGATCACCGGCCTCGGATTCGACCGGGAGACCCTCACTCAGGCCCGCACCGCCGACGCGTTCGCCTTCGCCGCCGTCTCGAGCGGAGACAATTCCAACATCCTCGCCGCGCGTGTCGCCCGGGAGACCTTCGGCGTCCCGAACGTCGCCGCCCGGATCTACGACCCCGACCGCGCGCAGGTCTTCGAACGCCTCGGCATCCCCACGGTTCCCACGGTGCGCTGGACGGCGGAGCAGGTGATGCGCAAGCTCGTCCCGCAGGGCTCGATCACCGAGTTCCGGGAGCCCTCTGGCAATCTCGTCCTCGCCGAGGTCCACCTCGACCCCGGGTGGGTGGCCAGACCCATCGCGGAGATCGAGGAGGCCACCGGCGCGCGGGTCGCCTACGTCACCCGACTCTCCGAGGGCATCGTCGCCACCGACGAGCTGCTCATCCAGGACGGCGACCTCGTCCACCTCATGTGTCCGGTCGGTCGCCTCAGCGAGATCGAGCGCATCCTCGACAAGCCCGTGACCGCCAGGGAGGAAGAAGAATGAGAGTCGTCATCGCCGGCGCCGGATCCGTCGGCCGCTCCGTGGCCAGGGAGCTGCTCGACAAGCACCACTCCGTCCTCCTCATCGATCAGAGCAAGGAGGCGCTCGGGCACGAGAAGATCCCCGGCGCCGAATGGCTGCTCTCCGATGCGTGCGAGCTCTCCGGTCTCGGCGAGGCCCACCTCGAGGACGCCGACGTCGTCGTCGCCGCGACCGGTGACGACAAGACCAACCTCGTCCTCTCCCTGCTTGCGAAGACGGAGTTCGGGGTGCCCAGGACGGTGTCCCGGGTGAACAACCCGAAGAACGAATGGCTCTTCGACGACAACTGGGGCGTCGATGTCGCCGTGTCGACGCCGAGGCTGATGACCGCGCTCGTCGAGGAGGCCGTCGAGGTCGGCGGCCTCGTCCATCTCATGAGCTTCGAACGGGGGCAGGCGGGGCTCATGGAGTTCACCGTCAACGAGACCTCGGAACTCGTCGCCTCCAGGATCGGGAACATCAGCTTCCCCGTCGACACGGTCCTCGTCGCGATCATCCGCAACGCACGGGCGTTCGCGCCGAGCCCGGACGACGTCATCGAGGCAGGAGACGAACTCTTCTTCCTCTCCTCCCCCGATCAGCAGGGGGCGCTGCTCAGCCTGCTCCAGGCCACAGCGAAGTGAGCGGACGCGAGCGCTGAGCTGAGCACCCGTCGGAGGGTGCTCAGTCGTCGCGGGAGGCGACGAGCTCGTAGACGGGGTTGTGGGCGCGCAGGAGACCGTCGCGGTCGCAGAAGCGGCCTTCGAGGACGATGAGCGCACCGGGCCTGATGCCGCTGATCTCCCGGCGGCCGAGGAACTGTGCCTCGACTTCGCCGGTGCCGTCGGAGACGGTGATCGTCAGCCGCGGATTGTCACTGTTCGTCGACCGGGTCAGGGAGCTGACGACGCCGGCCACGCGCACCGTCGACCGGGACGGGACGGTGTCGATGCACGAGACGCCGGGGATCCGGCTGGCTAGCCGCAGGTCCTCGCGCGCGTCGTCGTCGCGAGACCCGAAGCCGTGGCTGAGGCGGGAGATGAGTCCGCGCATGGGATCAGCGGACCTCGGTGATCTCGGGTCCGCGGGCGAACGGGTTGATGTCCTCGGTCTCGTCCGTCTCCTCCTCGGCGGCCTCGACCTCGGGGGCGGTGAGCACGATGAGCTCTCGGGGAGCCATCGCCTCCTGCCCGCGGTCGACGACGACGCCGCGGACGAGGGCGCTGAGCTCGGCCCTCACCTCGGTGTCGGTGACGGCCTTGCCGGAGAACACGGCGCGGATGAACCAGCGGGGGCCGTCGATGCCGGCGAAGCGCATCGCGCGCCTGCTCGGGCGCCCGTCTTCGGACTTCGCGGGAACCTCGACGGCGAGCTCACGACCGAGGCCGGTGTGGAGTTCCGTGCACTCGCCGCCCTGCGCTTCGACGCTCGTCGCGAGCTGGCGGCGCACGGTGTTCCACAGGCCTTCGGAGCGCGGGGTCGCGAATGCCTGGAGCTGCACACCGCCGCCGTCGTGGATGAGGGTGACGGCGAGCACGCGCTCGGTCTCGTCGTCGGTGTCGAGGCGGATCTGCATGCCGTCGACGACGGGGACCTTGAGCGCCCCGAGGTCGAGGCGGTTGAGCTCGGGGTAGTCCTCGGCCGCGTCGAAGGGACCCTTCTCGGAGCGGTCGAAGGGAGCGGACTTCTCGAGCATCGCATCCTCGTCGAGGTCCTCGGTCTCCGCCTCCGTCTCGACGACGTCGTCGGAGGTGGATTCGTCGGAGGTGGACTCGTCGGAGGCGTCCGCCTCGGCGACCTCCGTCTCGGAGTCCACGGCTGAGTCGGTCTCGTCCCGGTCGACGACCTCGGTGTCCGGGGTCTCGTCAGTCTCCGGTGACGACTTCTTGGAGAAACGTGAAAACAGTCCCATGATCCTTCACTCCACTGTATTGCCGAGGCCGGTGACGACTCCGCCGGTGGAGCCGAATCCGCCGGCGCCGCGGTCGCTGTCGTCGAGGCTGTCGACGACGCGGAAGTCGGCCTGCCGGACCTCTTGGATGATGAGCTGGGCGATGCGGTCTCCGCGGGAGATCCGCATCGGCACCTTCGGGTCGAGGTTGATGAGCGGCACCTTCACCTCACCGCGGTACCCGGAGTCGATCGTCCCGGGTGCGTTGACCACGGTCACCCCGTGCCGGCTCGAGAGTCCCGAGCGGGGATGGACGAAACCGGCGTGGCCGGCGGGGAGCGCGATCGCGATGCCCGTGGGCACCACTCTGCGCTCGAAGGGTTCGAGGGTGAAGTCGATCGCCGAGCACAGATCCGCGCCGGCGTCGGACGCGTGTGCGTAGGTCGGCGGGGCCATTCCCTCGTCGACGAGCGTGATGTCGATCTGCAAGCCTTCTGTCACAAGGAAGCACTCTAGTCCTCCAGGCTGAGCGCTTCAAAAACGTCCGCTGTGGGACAATGGGGGACATGGCTCAGACTCATACCGAACCGCACGTCGCCTTTCGGGAGAAGGTGCGCCCCTCGCCTGCGATGTGGGTGCTCTCCGCGATCGGCGCGGGCTCGACGGCGCTCATGGTCCTCCCCGTGTGGGCGCTCGGCGCCTTCGTCCTGCCCGTGATCACCTTCGCTCTCCTCGCCCTGTGGCTGCGTTCGCTGACCGTGACGATCATCGTCACCGACCAGAGGCTCTACGTCGGTGAAGCCCACATCGAACGGATCTTCATCTCTCGCGCCGAGGCGCTCGACGAGACCGCGACCGGCACCGCCCGCGGCGTCGGACTCGACGCGCGCGCCTTCCTCGTCACCCGCCCGTGGGTGAAGACCGCGGTGCGCGTCGACATCGACGACGCGGCCGACCCCACACCGTACTGGCTCGTCTCGACGCGCCGACCCCGCGAGCTCGCCGCCGCTCTCAACGGCTGAGCCCGCCCGGCAGAGCCGCACGGCACGGCTGAGCCCGGCCCGGCAGAGCCGCACGGCCCGGCTGTGCCCGGCGGCACTGCCGCTGAGCCCGCCCGGCTCGGCTGCGTCCCGGGAAAACGAAAACGCGCCCCGAATGGGGGCGCGTTGACGACGTCGACGAGGTGAGGCTCAGCCTGCGCAGTCCGTGCAGATGAGGATTCCGCCCTCATCGCTGGCCAGCTGCGAGCGGTGACGGACGAGGAAGCACTCCATGCACGTGAATTCGTCGTTCTGCTTCGGAAGCACGCGGACGGAGAGCTCTTCGTTCGACAGGTCGGCTCCCGGGAGTTCGAACCCTTCGGCGGCCGCCGTCTCGTCCTCGTCGATCTTGCTCGCCTGGGCCTGCGAGCGCTGCGCCTTGAGCTGCTCGATCGAGTCGCTCTTGATTTCGTCGTCGTGCTTGCGAGGTGCGTCGTAATCGGTTGCCATATGGCCTCATCGCTCTCTGTCGGGTGTGCTGAAATGGAGTTTCAGCCCCTGTCGCCTATCGTGTCCCCAGCATTGTGCACTGCATGGCACCCATTGGCAAGAGCAGATGATAACCTGTCACGGTGATTCTCGTCACCTTATGACGCTCACACATACGACTCTCGAAAAGCTCTGTCAGAATGCAGAGGACGATGCCGTGCGCGTGCGCCGGATTTCGACGAGCACCGAACACACGTCGGCGATGACTCCGCTCATCCCCGACCGACTATTCCCGGAAGGACGGATGCACGATGAGTGAATTCGCAGAGCAGCTGGACAGCAGGATCGACGATGTTCGTCACCGCTTGCAGGATGCCCGATCAGCCGGAGACGACTACCTCGTCGAGAACCTCATCGACGACCTCGAGAACCTCCTCGAACTCGCCGACCGCAACGACGTCGACACCGGGCCCATCGTCGAGGTCATCAAGGCCGAGACCGGTGCGCTGCCGGTGATCCCGGAGCCTGAAGAGCAGAGCTGAGTCCCACCACCGAGGCGGTGGAACGACGGAAGGCGGGTGCCCGAGGGCACCCGCCTTCCTGCGTACGCGCTGTCCGTGCGCATGCTCTGTCGAGCGCGAACCCGCGCTCGCTCAAGCCCGCCGTCACTTTTCGGACGTTCCTCGCCTCGCAAAGCGACGGCCGGCGTGAATGAGAGAGATCTCACCCGGCAGCAGGCGCCCAGTTCGGCAGCGTGGGCTTGTCGGCGCGGCCGCGGCAGCACGCGATGCTGCACGCGCCGCTGCCGGGGGACAGCGGCGTCGTGCCCGGCAGCGCGGGCGTCTCGACGGACTCCCCGCGCAGCTGTGCGAGCCGCTCCTCGACGAGGTCGACGAGCCCGGAGACGAAGCGCGGGTGGGTACCGACGGTGGCGACGCGGGTGAACGCGAGCCCGAGGTCGGCGGCCGTCTCCTTCGCCTCGGTGTCGAGGTCGAAGGCGACCTCCATGTGGTCGGAGATGAACCCGATGGGCACGAGGACGACGCCGGTGACGCCCTCCGCGGCGAGTTCGGTCATCCGGTCGTTGACGTCGGGCTCGAGCCACGGCATCGAAGGCGGTCCCGACCGCGAGCAGTAGACGAGTTCGGCGGGCAGGCGCTGACCGGCCTCGAGCCCGTCGAGCAGCCACGCCATGAGCTCTTCGTGCTCAGCCCGGTAGCCGACGGTCTCGACCTCCGAGGCGGCCTGCATGACGTCGGGGATCGAATGCGTGACGAAGAGGATGCGGTGCCGCTGCGGGTCGAGCTCCCCGACCTGTCCGGCGAAGTCGGTCAGCCCCTCCCCGAGGAGCTCGGCGCAGGCCTCGGCGTAGCCGGGGTGGTTGTAGAACTGGCGGATCTTGTCGAAGCTCACCTCGACGCCCTCCGCGGCCAGCGTATCCACGGTGCCGGCGAAGTCCTCGCGGTACTGGCGGCACGAGGAGTAGGAGGAGTACGCCGAGGTGTCGATCGCGAGGAAGCGGCTGCGACCGGCCTTCGCCTCGTCGCGGGCGACGTCGGTGAGGTAGGGCGTCCAGTTCCGGTTGCCCCACACGATGGGAAGGTCGAGGTGACGGCGCCCGATCTCGTCCCGCAGCGCCGCGAGCAGCGCCTTGTTCTGGTCGTTGATCGGGGACTTCCCCCCGAATCCGTAGTAGTGCTCCCCCACCTCCTCGAGCCTCTCCTCGGGGATGCCGCGGCCTGCGGTGACGTTCTTGAGGAAGGGAACCACCTCCTCGGGAGCTTCCGGTCCGCCGAAGGACATGAGGACGATGGTGTCGATGGGAGCTGTCGTATTCACGACTGCGATTTTACAGGCTGCAGTCCTCCGCCGCCCGCTGTCCGCACCCTGAGCGGATCCGACTCACGAGGGCGCCGGATTTCGCGACTCGCGCGGAAATCTGCGGGCTTCGAGGGCTCGGACGTGACACGATGCAGGGTGAGAAGCGATGACAAGGAGCGAAGGCGAATGCGTGAACTGATCTTGCACGGGGTCGACGCCGACGGCACACATCTGCTCCTCGGCGATGACTCCGGGGCGCAGTACAGACTGGCACTCGACGAGTCGCTCTATGCGGCTGTGCGCAAGGACAGGGCCGTGGTGCGCTCCGATGCGCCCGTGCGCCCCCGCGACATCCAGGCGATGATCCGCGGCGGCATGAGCGCCGAGGAGGTCATCTCCGCCACCGGCGCCGATCCCGACCAGGTCCGCACCTACGAACGCCCGGCGCTCGCCGAACGCGCGCACATGGCGCACACCGCGAGCCGGCATCCCATCTACTCCGACCACGATCCCAACGGCGATCCGACTCCCCTCGTCGAGCTCGCCCAGACCCGCCTGGCGATGCGCGACGTCGACATCGAGACGATGGACTGGGACGCCTGGAAGCAGCAGGACGGCAACTGGTACGTCGAGCTCAGCTTCACCGCCGCCGACCGCAAGCGGACCGCCGGATGGAACTACTACCGGGGTTCGCTCACCGCCCTCGACGACGAGGCGAAGTGGCTCGCCGACTCCGGACCCACCGACACCGGACCGATCCCCGGCTACAGCTCGAACGGGGAGCGTCGCCGCACCACCGAGGAGATCGAGACTCCCCCCGCCGAGGCGGAGGTGGCCTCACGCTCCCAGGAGCGTCCGTCCACACTGAGCGACCATCAGGCCGAGACGGGTCGGATCCTGGAGAACCTCCGCCGTCGCCGGACCCGGCATGACGACGACGAGGAGCCTCGGGGCCGTCTGCGCGCGGTGACCGAGGATCCCGAGACCCATCCGCAGGGCGCTCACACCGCCCCCGGTCGTCCCGCCGACGCCACCGATGACGAGGTCCTCGCGTTCGAGTCCCGCTCCCCCGCCGAGGCGGATCACGTCTCCGGCGAGGACGAGCAGGAGCCGACCCAGGAGGTCGGGACCTTCGACGACGACAATCAGCTCTCCCTGCTCAACGAGCCCGGTGTCAGCGACGGCGTGGCCTCCCCCAAGGAGTCCGAGTCCAAGGAGTCCGAGTCGCGGGCGAAGAAGAAGAGCAGCCGCGCCTCGATCCCCAGCTGGGACGAGATCATGTTCGGATCGAAGCGGGACTGACCTCCGTCCCCAGCTGCTCCACCCGGTCGCCCGCGGCCACCAGGCTGTGATCGTGGGTGACCATGATGACCGTGTGATCGCTCAGGCTGGTACGCAGGTCGTCGATGAGGCGGTGCGCAGTCCCCTCGTCGAGGTGGGCCGTCGGTTCGTCGAGGACGATGACCTCGGCCCCGGTGAGCAGGGTGCGGGCGATCGCCAGCCGCTGCCGCTCCCCACCGGAGATCTCTCCGCCGTGGTCACCGACCCACCGGTCGAGACCGGCCGGGGTCGCCCAGTGCCCGAGGCCTGCCGCACGCAGGGCTGAGAACATCGCCTCATCGTCGGAGACCCGTCGCGAGGCCAGGGCGAGGTTGCCGCGCACCGTCGACCTGAAGACGTGCGCCTCCTGCGGACACCACGCGATGCGCCCGGAGAGCTCCTCGGGACCGAGGGCGAGGAGATCGATGCGCCCGCCGTCCCCCTCTTCGGCCGAGTAGGTGCCCGACCAGGGGTCGAGGAAGCGCAGGAGCACGCTCACAGTCGTCGTCTTCCCGCTGCCGCTCTCCCCGCACACGACGGTCCACGCGGTGGCATCTGCCGTGAGAGCGAGGTCCTCGAGCACGGGCACGCCGTCCCAGCCCACCGAGACGTCGGCGAGCTCGAGCTCGGTCAGGGGCGCACGATCCGGCTCCCAGGTGTCGGACTCTGTTCGGGCCGCCTCGGCGGGGTGGGCCTCGGTCTCCTCGGACTCGGCCGGATCCGCCTCGGCGAGCTCGGACTCAGCGGCGGCGGTGACGGGCGGGAGCCGGTCGAGGGCGATGCCGAGAGCGGGCATCTGCCGCCACGCCCACAGGGCGGAGGCGAAGACGTCGGCGAGGCCGAAGGTGCTGAGGACGACGACGGCGAGGATCTCCGTGGGAGCGCCCGAGGTCAGTGCGATGACGATCGCCGCGAGCACGGTCGAGGCCTCGATCCACAGTTGAGCGGCGCCGAGGTGGCGCGCCGACCGCTTCTGCGCGGACTCGAGGTCGTCCTCGGCCTCGGCGAGTCGGTCGAGCACTGCGTCCTCGGCGCCGTTGGCGCGCAGGTCGGCCTTCGCACCGAGGGCACGGGTGAGGAGCGAGAGGACCATGGCCCGACCGACGTGGATGCGGTTCGCGAGCACGCCCTCGGCCCGGACGAAGACGAGTGGGACGACGATGACGTTGATGATGCCGAGGACGACGATGACGGGCACGGAGGCCGGGTCGAGGATCGCTGCGGCGATGATCACGGCGGTGACGACGAGGGCTGTGACGACGGGCGGGAAGAGCGTGCGGGGCACGAGGTCGCGGACTTCGTCGGCGTCGGCGACCATCGTCGCCAGCGCCGTGTCCGAGGAGAGCATCTTCCGGTCGCTCATCCCGGCCTGTGTGAAGTGCGTCCACAGCACCGAGCGCAACCGTCCGAGCGCACCGAAGACCGCCGAGTGGAGGTGGAGCCGGCTCACGTAGAGCAGGACGGAGCGGCACAGACCGAAGAAGCGCACGCCGACGATCGCGACGAGCAGCGTCATGATCGGAGGACCGTACGAGGCCTCGACGATGAGCCACGCGGAGACGGCGGTGAGCGAGATCGCCGCGAGGCTCGCCGCGCACGCGGTGAGCAGGGCGATGGCCATGGTGCCGGTGAACAGCGGCAGGGTCGCCCGCAGCGTCCTCCAGCGGGCGCGGAGGGTGCCGGGTTCTCCGTGGGTCCGCGAGGACGCGTCGATCCGAGCCTGCGCGCTGCGCTCTGCCGTGCGCTCGGTGTCGGTCGCAGGCCCCGCCGGGCCGGCACCCGAGGGAGGCGGGCTCGCGACATCCGCTGACGTTCCGGTGTTCGGGCCGGCGGTGTGCGATGAGGCGGTCTTCGCTGCCCCCGAGGCGCTCGGGACTCCCGTGCGCCCCCTGTCCCCATCGGTCGCCGGTGCCGTCTCCGCCCGGCCGAGGACCGGGGTGATCGTGTCCGTGGCGAGGGCGAGGACCCGCGGGTCATGGCTGGCGAGGACGACCCGGGTGTGCTCGGCCGCCTCGGCGATCATGGCGATGATGATCTCCGCATTGTCGTCGTCGAGGTGGGCGGTGGGTTCGTCGAGGACGAGCAGATCGGCGTCCTCCCGCATCCGGGCGCGGAGGCGGACGAGGGCGAGCCGGCGCAGCTGACCGGGACTGAGCGCCGCCGTCGCCTGGTCGCCGTCGACAGGCAGCCCCGCCTCTCGCAGGGCAGCGGTCGCGTCGTCGTCTGAGAGCCCGAAGGTTGCAAGCTCCTCGCCGACGGTCGCGCCGAAGGTCCGCGGGCTCTGCGGGACGAGGGCGGCCGGCTGGGAGGCGATCGTCGTCTCCGCACCTTCGGGAAGGCTGCCCGTGAGCGCTGAGAGCACCGTCGTCTTCCCCGCCCCCGAGGGACCGAGCACGGCAGTGATCCCGGGTTCCGTCGGCATCGTGTCCGCCCAGGTGATTGTCGTGCCGTCGGCGTAGACGGCCCGGTGGTCGCCTCCCGTCGCCGAGGCGCTGGCGCGGTCGCCGGGGACGGCGTCCTCCCTCGTGCGGTCGGGGTCGTCGAGCAGGGTGTGGGCCCGGTCGAAGGCATCCCGACCGTTCTCACTGGCGTGGAAGCCGGCCCCGAGGGCCCGCAGCGGCATGAAGCACTCGGGGGCCAGCAGCAGGGCGAGGAGTCCGTCACTGAGCTCCATCGACCCGGACACGAGTCGGACGCCGATGACGACGGCGACGAGGGCGACGGAGATCGTCGCGATGAGTTCGAGGGCGAGGCTGGAGAGGAAGGCGACGCGCAGAGTCGTCAGACTCGCCGCATGGTAGTCGTCGCTGAGACGTCGCAGGGTGCGCGCGTGCTCCCGGGAGCGGCCGAGGCCGATGAGGACGGGCAGTCCCTCGGCGAGCTCGGCGAGGTGGTCCGAGAGCCGTTCGAGGGCGCGGATGCTCTGCTTCGTCGTCTCCTCGGTGTAGCGGCCGATGAGGATCATGAAGAACGGCACGAGCGGGAGACAGAGGACGATGATGATCGCCGAGAGCACATCGGCGAAGACGATCCGCACGAGGAGGACGGCCGGGACGATCGCGGCCTGCGCGAGGGCGGGGACGACGGTGGTGAAGTAGTCGTCGAGGTCGTCGATGCCGCGGGTGACGGTGACCGCGGCCTTCGCGCGGGGCTGGCCGGGGCGGCGCAGCAGAGTCCCGAGGATCCGGGAGCGCAGCCCCCGCTTGGCAGCGGCGGACTGCGCGGTTCCCAGGCTGTGGTCGGCCCACAGGCTCGCCCCGCGCAGGGCCGCCCCGAGCACGCCGAGGACGACCCAGAGCGGGACGGGCCCGAGGTCGAGGATCGTGCGCACGAGCGCCTCGGCGATGAAGACGATGCCGACCGCGCGGACGGCGGCCGAGGTGAGAGCGAGGACGAGGGACCTCCTGCCCCCGGGCAGGGACAGGAGGATCCCGAGCGGTGAGCTCACGAGCGGATCGCCGCCGGCACCCGGTGGGCGTCGGGGATGTGCGATTCGGCGATCCGGTTGAGGAAGTGCCGGTAGCTGTAGATCTGGTAGCCGATGACGATCGGCAGGAAGATCGCGGTGACGATGAGCATGACGCCGAGGGTGTAGTCCGACGACGAGGCAGTGCCCACGGTCAGCGAGAACGCCGGATCGAGCGTCGAGGGCAGGACGTTCGGGTAGACGCCGGTGAAGACGGCGGCCATGCCCGCGAGGAGGAAGAGCCCATGGAGGAAGAACGCCTTCTTCTCCGCCCCCGCGCGGATCGCAACGTATGCTGCGATGATCGCGACGACGGCGATGCCGACGGGCACGACGAGCCACGTGCGGTTGAGAATCGCGAGGACGAACCAGATGAGCATCGGCACGGAGCACACGAGCATCGACTTCGTCGCCCAGCGCCGGGCCTTCGCCCGCAGTTCGCCTTCGGTCTTGAGCGTGAGGAAGAGGAGGCCGTGGACGAAGCAGAAGGTCACCCCGGCGAGACCGCCGAGGACGGCAGGCCAGCCGAACCACGCGAAGGCTCCGCCGACGAGGTCGCCGTTCTCATTGAGCGGCAGACCCGTCGTCGTGGTCACGAGGAGGGCGCCGATGAGGAAGGCGGTGACCGTCGAGCCGATCGCCATCGCCCAGGTCCAGAACGTCAGCCACCGCTGGGTGTGGCCCTTGCCGCGGTACTCGATGGCCACGGCACGGAAGATCAGCCCGAGCAGGCAGAGCGTGAGCGGGATGTAGAGGGCGCTGAAGAGCGAGGCGTACCAGTGCGGGAACGCCGCGAACATCGCCCCGCCGGCGGTGATCAGCCACACCTCGTTGCCGTCCCAGACGGGACCGATCGAATTGAGCAGGACGCGCTTGCCGCGCTCGTCCTTGGTGAAGATCGGCATGAGCATGCCGACGCCGAGATCGAACCCGTCGAGGAAGAGGTATCCGATCCACAGGACTGCGATGAGGACGAACCAGATCGTCGCAAGAATCTCCATCGGTCTTCTCCTCCTCAGTAGGCGAACGACAGAACGTCGTCGTCTTTGCCGGTGATGGTCGGTCTGTGATTGGACTCGGCGAGTTCGGGCATCGCCGAGGCGACCCCTCCCCTGATGTACTTCGTGAGCAGTTTGAGCTCGACGACCATCAGCCCGCCGTAGACGAGGGTGAGGCTGATCAGCGAGAACAGCAGCATCGCCGGTGTCACCTGGGGCGAGAGCGCGGCCTGGGTGAACATGTACACCCCGTCGAGCTGCGCCGGGTTCGGAGCGACGACGAAGGGCTGACGGCCCATCTCGGTGAAGATCCACCCGGCCGAGTTCGCGATGAACGGCGCGGCGATCGCCAGCAGCGCCCCGCGCATCAGCCAGGTCGAGGTCGGCACCGTCCCCTTGCGGGTGAGCCACAGTCCGACGACGCAGACACCGGCGGCGATGATGCCGAAGCCGATCATGGCGCGGAAGCCCCAGTACGTGACGATCATGATGGGCTGGTAGTTGATCGGTTCGCCCGCATGCTCGCCGTAGCGCGGATCGTCGGGGATCGTCGTGCCGTAGCGCTCCTGGTACTCCGGCAGCAGCGTCGTGATACCGTGGACGGGAGTCTCGAAGTCGCCGTTGGCGAGGAACGAGAGCAGACCCGGGATCTCGAGGACGTTCTGGACCTCGGAGCACTTGTTCGAGGCGGGGTCGCCGATCGTGAGCACAGAGAACTCGGTGCCGTCGTGGCAGGCGCCCTCGGCCGAGGCCATCTTCATCGGCTGCTGCTCGAACATGAGCTTGGCCTGGATGTCGCCGGTGATCGAGACGCCGGCGAAGGCGATGATGCCGGTGATCGCTCCGATCCGCAGAGAGGTGATCCACACCTTGTAGTCGATCTTGTCGCGTCCGGGAACGTCCGCAGCGCTGCCGACGATGACCTTGCCGTCGGCTCCGACGGAGTCGATGCCGTCCTTGCGCCGACGGTAGAGGTGGTACCACGAGATGCCGACGAGGAAGCTGCCGCCGACGGCGAGGGCGCCGAAGAGGGTGTGGGTGTAGGCCGCGATCGCGGTGTTGTTGCCGAGCACCGCCCAGACATCGGTCATCACGGGCTTGCCGTCGACGAGTTCGACGCCGACGGGGTGCTGCATCCACGAGTTCGCGACGATGATGAAGAACGCTGAGATCCACGAGCCGATGACCGCGCACCACAGCGCGGTCAGGTGGAGCCAGCGCGGCAGTCGTCCCCAACCGAAGATCCACATGCCGAGGAACGTCGATTCGAGGAAGAAGGCGAGCAGAGCCTCCATCGCCAGCGGGGCACCGAAGACGTCGCCGACGAAGCGGGAGTATTCGCTCCAGGCCATGCCGAACTGGAATTCCTGGACGAGACCGGTGGCCACGCCCATGATGAAGTTGATGAGGAAGAGCTTGCCGAAGAACTTCGTCGCCCGCAGGTAGACCTCGTTGCCCGTGCGGTGGTAGATGGTCTGGAGGATCGCGACGAGCATGCCGAGCCCGAGGGTGAGCGGAACCATCCAGAAGTGGTAGACCGTGGTGATGCCGAACTGCCAACGGCCGATGAGCACCGGATCCAGTTCCATGGGCTTCTCCAATCCTGTCGTCGAGGGAATCTTTCTACAACACGTAGAATTCTACGCCCGGTAGAAGTCGGTTGGACAACGTCTCACAGTGCGACTCATCACGTCCCAGAAACCGCATCGGCGTCGCGGCAGATTCCGCGGCACCAGGTCGAACCCACCGCGCACAGAGGCCGGCCTCACATGGAATTCGACATTGCGTAGAGGTAGAATGAGCGGACAAGGCGAATGGACTTCTCGAAGGACAAGGGAATCGTGGGAACACTGGGCGAACTCGAACGCAGCGTCATGGACGCCATCTGGGTCCACGACGACGGACTCAGCGCAGCCGAGCTGCGCGACGCCCTCGCTGATCGGGATCTCGCTCTGACGACGATCCACACCGTTCTCACCCGGCTGGAGAAGAAGGGTTTCGTCACCCGCGACCGCAGCGTCCGCCCGCACCGCTACATCGCGGTGTCGACGCGTGAGGACCACGTCGCCGAACTCATGACCGAGGTGCTCTCCCAGGCCCCGGATCGCCAGGCTGTCCTCGCCCGCTTCCTCGGCACCGTGACCGAGGCCGACGAGAACACCCTGCGCAACCTGCTCGGACGCAACCACTCCTCGCGTTCCTGACGGCCGGCCGAGTTCCACCATGATCCTCGTGGGATGCCTTCTGGCGATTCTCGCATTCCTGCTGGCGTGGCCCGTGCCTGCGCTGCTGCGGCGATTCCGCAGCGATCCGATCTCCGAGGTCATCCTCTGGCAGGCGGTCGGCCTCTCCGGCGGCCTCTCCCTCATCGGAGCGGCACTCGCCTTCGCCGTCGACCCTGCGTCCACCAGTCTGCCCCACGGCCTCTGGGATCTCGTGCGCGGCGAATCCCACGCGAAGCTCTCGATCTTCGCGTGGACGTTCCTCATCATCGCGCTCGTGCTGATCGGGCGCCTCCTCGGCTGCCTGGCGCTGACGTTCTACTCAGCGCGGAGGACTCGACTGCGTCATGCCGAGATATTACACCTGCTCAGCGAACCATCCCAGAACTATCCCGACACGCGCATCATCTCCTCCGACGAGGCCGTGGCGTACTGCCTTCCGCAGGGCCCGCGCAAGGGCACAGCCGTGCTCTCAACAGGGCTCCTTGAGGTCCTCAGCGAAGACGAGCGATCCGCGGTCATCGCCCACGAAAAGGCGCACCTCGATTTTCGTCACGATATCCTTGTCATTCCCTTCGCCGCCTGGCACCGGGCGCTGCCGTTCTTCTCGGCCACCGCGATCGGACTGAATTCGGTCAACCGGCTCATCGAGTTCATGGCCGACGACCAGGCCCGTGAGCGCATCGATCCGGCCGTGCTCGCCCGAGCCGTGTCGGCGGCGGCCCGCATCAGTCCCGAGCATCGGGAAGAGCTGAGCGCCGAGCGCATCGAGCGGCTCTGCCAACCCCGGCACCCGGCCCGGGCGATGGTGCGGCTGGTCTCGTGTCTGGCCGCCGCCGGTCTGCTGCTCATCCCGACGGTGCTCCTCTTCGTTCCCGTCCCCGCCCTCACCTGAGATCCGGGTCGGCTCCCCCGACGACGAGCCGACCGCGCCAGCCGCTCAGCTGTCGATGCGTTCGGCGTCGAGGATCGCGGCGCCGGAGACGATGAACTCCTTGCGGGGGCCCACCGACGAGCCCATGAGGAGCTCGAAGGTCCGCTCCGCCGCCTCGGCGTCGGCCATCGTCACCCGCCGCAGGGTGCGGTCGGCGGGGTCCATGGTCGTCTCCGCGAGCTGGTCGGCGTCCATCTCTCCGAGGCCCTTGTACCGCTGGATCGGCTCCTTGTACGTCTTCTTCGACTTGTCGAGCTTCTTGAGCAGCGCGTGGAGTTCGGCCTCGGAATACGTGTAGACGATCTCGTTGGGGATGCCGCGCTTCGTGACGATCTCCACCCGGTGCAGCGGCGGAACGGCGGCGAAGACCCGACCCTCCTCGACGAGCGGCTTCATGTACCGGAAGAAGAGCGTGAGCAGCAGCGTCCTGATGTGGGCGCCGTCGACGTCGGCATCGGTCATGATGATGACCCGACCGTACCGAGCCGATTCGAGGTCGAAGCTGCGGCCCGAGCCGGCCCCGATGACCTGGATGAGTGCGGCGCACTCGACGTTGGCGAGCATATCGGACAGCGACGCCTTCTGAACGTTGAGGATCTTGCCGCGGATCGGGAAGAGCGCCTGGTAGTCGGAGTTGCGGGCGGCCTTCGCCGTGCCCATCGCCGAGTCGCCCTCGACGATGAAGAGCTCGGTGGTCTCGACTCCGCTGTCGCGGCAGTCGTAGAGCTTCGCCGGCAGCGATGAGGCCTCGAGCGCGGTCTTACGGCGCTGGTTCTCCTTGTGGGTGCGCGCGGAGATCCGCGACTTGAGCTCGGCGACGACCTTCTCCATGAGGACAGCGGCCTGCTGCTTCTCCGCACGCTTCGTCGAGGAGAGTACGGCTCCGAGCTGGGCTTCGACGGTCTTCGCGACGATCTGGCGGACCGCGGCGGTGCCGAGGACCTCCTTCGTCTGCCCCTCGAACTGGGGTTCGGCGAGCTGGACGGTGACGACGGCGGTGAGCCCGGCGAGGACGTCGTCCTTCTCCAGCCTGTCCTTGCCGAGCTTGAGCTTGCGGGCGTTGGCCTCGACCGCTTTGCGCATCGCCTTGAGCGTGGCCTGTTCGAAGCCGGCGAGGTGGGTGCCGCCGTGCGGAGTGGCGACGACGTTGACGAAGCTCTTGATCTTCGTGTCGTAGCCGGTTCCCCAGCGCAGCGCCACGTCGACGCCGACCTCACGTTCGACCTCCTTCGACACGAGGTGGCCGGAGGAGTCGAGGACCGGCACGGTCTCCTTGAACGATCCCGTCGACTGCATCCGCCACGTGTCGGTGATCGGGGGGTCGATCGAGAGGTGGTCGACGAATTCGGTGATCCCGCCGTCGAAGCGGAAGTCCTCGACGCGTTCGGCGATGACCTCACCGGTCTCGTCACGGGCGACACCCCGGCGGTCGACGATCGTGAGCTCGAGGCCGGGGACGAGGAACGCCGTCTGGCGGGCGCGTTCGACGAGGTGCTGGTAGTCGAACTGGGCGCTGCCGAGGAAGATCTGCGGATCGGCCCAGTAGTGGACCTTCGTGCCGGTGACCCCGCGCTTGGCCTTGCCGACGATCTCGAGGCCGGTCGCCTCGTGGAACTCCTCGAAGGGGCTGTCCGGGCTCGGGGCGCCCCCCGAGTCGTCGAAACGACCGGGGACGCCTCGGCGGAACGACATCTTGTGGACCTTCGACCCGCGGGTGACCTCGACGTCGAGACGCGAGGACAGGGCGTTGACGACGGAGGCGCCGACACCGTGGAGACCGCCCGAGGCGGCGTAGGAGGAGCCGCCGAACTTGCCGCCGGCGTGGAGTTTGGTCATGACGACCTCGACCCCGGTCAGCCCCGTCTTCGGTTCGATGTCGACGGGAATGCCGCGACCGTGGTCGGTCACCGCGACGGAGCCGTCGGGTTCGAGCTCGATGAGGATGGACGAACCGAACCCGCCGAGGGCTTCGTCGACGGCGTTGTCGATGATCTCCCACAAGCAGTGCATGAGCCCGCGGGAGTCGGTCGTTCCGATGTACATGCCCGGTCGCTTCCGCACGGCCTCGAGGCCGGACAGCACGGACAGATGGCGGGCGCCGTAGCTTTCCTCTTCCACACTCTTCCTCTCGTTCGATTGAATTCTAATCGTCCGACTCCCGGGCGGCGGGCTGCGGGGGCACCGTGTCGGCTCCGAATGCTGGGACAATGGACTCATGACAACTCTGCGCCGCACCTCGCACCCGCCCCGCGGCACGCTCGCCTGGGCGAGCACCCTCGTCGCGGCGGCGATGCTCACCGGCTGCGCGCAGGGACCCTCTCCCGCCGCCGACCCGCCCTCGGTCGCTCCGGAGCCGTTGGCCACATCCGCCTCGGCGGCGGAGACTCCTGCGGCCGACGAGCTGACGGGGCGGACCATCGCGCTCGACCCCGGGCACAACGGCGGCAATGCCGCGAACCCCGATGAGATCGCGCGGCGGGTCCCCGACGGTCGCGGCGGGACGAAGGCGTGCAACACGACGGGCACCGCCACCGACGACGGATACGCGGAATCCGCTTTCGCGTGGGCAGTGGCCCAGCTGCTCGCCGACGACCTCGAGGCCAAGGGAGCGAGAGTGATCATGAGCCGCGAGAACGATGACGGGGTCGGTCCGTGCGTCGACGAGCGCGGCACCTTCGCCGACGATGCCGACGTACTCGTGAGCATCCACGCCAACGGCAGCGAGTCGACGAGGACGAAGGGCTACCACGTCATCGTCGCCGACCCCGGGACGAGTCCCGAACTCGAGGAGCAGTCGAGCGCGCTCGCGTTGTCCGTGAGCACGGCGATGGCCGAGTCGTTCACCCCGAATCAGGCCTACGGAGAGGATGCGATCAGTCCGCGCCCCGACCTCGCCGGGCTCAACAACGCCTCGGTGCCCGCGGTCATCGTCGAATGCGGGGAGATGCGCAACCCCGACGAGGCCGAGGTGATGGAATCCGAGGACGGGCGGCGGCGCTACGCCGAGGCGATCGCTGCGGGCATCGTCGACTGGCTCTGAGTCCCCCGTCCGCCGCGCAGGGACCCCTGGAGACGCGACGACGTCGGGCACGGCACCAGAAAGTGCCGTGCCCGACGTCGTCGCAGCTGTGACCGCGATCAGTCCAGGTAGTCGCGCAGGACCTGCGAGCGCGACGGATGGCGCAGCTTCGCCATCGTCTTCGATTCGATCTGGCGGATCCGCTCACGGGTGACCCCGTAGACCTTGCCGATCTCGTCGAGGGTCTTCGGCTGCCCGTCGTTGAGGCCGAAGCGCATCGAGACGACGCCGGCCTCACGCTCGGAGAGCGTGTCGAGGACCGAGTGGAGCTGCTCCTGGAGCAGGGTGAAGCTCACGGAGTCCGAGGGCACGACGGCCTCTGAGTCCTCGATGAGGTCACCGAACTCGGAGTCGCCGTCCTCGCCGAGGGGCGTGTGCAGGGAGATCGGCTCGCGGCCGTACTTCTGCACTTCGACGACGCGCTCGGGCGTCATGTCGAGCTCCTTCGCGAGCTCTTCGGGGCTCGGTTCGCGGCCGAGGTCCTGGAGCATCTGGCGCTGGACGCGGGCGAGCTTGTTGATGACCTCGACCATGTGGACCGGAATGCGGATCGTGCGCGCCTGGTCGGCCATGGCGCGGGTGATCGCCTGCCGGATCCACCACGTCGCGTACGTCGAGAACTTGAAGCCCTTCGTGTAGTCGAACTTCTCCACGGCGCGGATGAGACCGAGGTTGCCCTCCTGGATGAGGTCGAGGAAGAGCATGCCGCGGCCCGTGTAGCGCTTGGCGAGGGAGACGACGAGACGGAGGTTCGCTTCGAGGAGGTGGTTCTTCGCGATCCGCCCGTCGTGGATGATCCACTTGTAGTCCATCGTCAGGCGCGGGTCGCTCACCTCGCCCTCCTCGAGGAGGTGCTCGGCGTACATTCCGGCCTCGATGCGCTTGGCGAGGTCGACCTCCTCAGCGGCGTTGAGCAGCGCGACCTTGCCGATCTGCTTGAGGTAGTCCTTGACCGGGTCGGCGGTCGCACCGGCGGAGACGACCTGCTGGGCAGGGGCGTCGTCCTCGTCGGCGTCGGAGACGATGAAGCCGCCGGCCTCGGTGACCGCGGCGTTCTTCTCCTTCTCCTCGGAGTTCTTCGTCTCCGTCGACTCGGAGGGGCTGAGCTCGGTGGCGAGCGCATCCGCGGTCGGCTCGACCTCGTCGGTCGACTCGAGGTCCGCGTCGGACTTCTTCTTCGTGGTCGTCTCTTCGCTCGGCTCAGTGGACTTCTTCGCGGCCGTCGTCTTCTTCGCCGTTGCGGTCTTCTTCGCGGCGGTCTTCTTCGCCGGTGCCTTCTTCGTCGCCTCGGTCGTCGCCGAATCGGTGTCGCCGGCGGGGGCCTTCTCCGCCGCCTTCTTGGCCGTGGTCCTCTTCGCCGTCGTCGACTTCGCGGTCGTCTTCTTCTCGGCCGTCGACTTCTTCGCCGCCGTCGTCTTCGCTCGCGTGGTCGTCGACGTCTTCGTCGCCTTCTTCCCCTTCGCCGCTGTGGTCGTGGAGCCGCCCGTGGACGCCGTCGCGGACGTGGCCTCGGACTCCTCAGTCACCGTTTTCCTGTCGACTGTCGGCACGTGTACACCTTTCGCGAGCGTTCATACTTCCCGATTGCACCAGGACACTACTAAGACCCTTGTCAAGAGGGCGCAGAGTTCGTGCCCGCGGGGACGATCGCAGAACTGTCCCACTATGCAATGACAGGGTCAACGCACAATCCTCGCACGTTATTCCGTGTCCTGTCCATTCCGCGGCCGGTTCCTGCCGGCGCGGCGTCCCGCCGCGTCAGAGGTCGCGTGCTCCCCGCGGTTCGGGCATGAGCCACTGCGGGAGGAACCCCTGACCGATCGCCGAGACGAGGAGTTCGGCCAGCGAATGGTGCGGGTCGTGGTCGAGCGCGGCGAACGCGTACTGCTCGGCCAGGGTCGATCCGCCGAGCGACCAGTGGAACCACGCGATCACTCCGTAGGCGGTCGCGAGCGTCTCGGGACCGGACCAGTGGACGTACGCCTCGCACAGGTCGATGGCGAGCAGGATGTCGCGGGGCTGCGGGGCGCGCGCGGACAGGCCGATCATCTGCTCGGCGGCCAGCCGCGAGGCCCCGGCGCGGCGGGCCGCGCGGGCGAGCTCGGCCGGGGCGAGGCGGCACATCCGCTTGGGGAGGAAGTCGGGGTGGTCGAAGCTGAGGATCATCTCGAGGGCGTCGCGCGACCACTTCGCCGCGAGCAGGCGGTCGAAGGCGCAGACCACGTCGGGGGTCATGAGCGCCTCGAGTCGCTCCCGGTCGAAGGCCTCGGTCCCCGCCCGCATCTCGAGCAGGGTCGGATAGATCTCGCCGAGGCGGCCGAAGCTCTCCTCGACGCTCGGGCGGGGATCGGCGGCGCCGCTGCGGTACTCGGCAGCCGCCTCGGCGTCCACCGGTCGGACGACGAGGTCCGCGGGCCCGGCGGCCGGGGCGGATCCGGTCGAGACGAGCTCGGTCGCGCACGCCGAGGACTGGGCGAGGGCGATGTCGGTGCCGGGATCCTCGCCGTCGTCGATGCGACCGAAGCGTCCGCCGCTCACCCACCACGCGCTCAGGGTCGCGATGCCCGCATCGCCGAGCGCCGTCGCCATCTCATCGGTCGCGGCGCGCACGAGTCCGCGGTGCAGTCCCGCATAGTCCTCATCGAACCAGTCCTCGTCGGCATCGTCGTCGCAGACGCTGTCCCCGCCGGCACCGTCTCCGAACCCGACACGATCGCCGACCCCGTCCCCGTGCCCACGGGTCGGCCCGAAGCGCTCGGGGACGGCACCGGCGGGGATGTAGTCGTCGTCGTAGAGGATGAGGAAGACCCCGCTCGGCGCACACGCCCGGCACACGAGATCGCGCAACCACTCACCTCCCTCCGCGAGCGTCATCGCAGCCGTCTCGAGGTCGAAGTCGACGCGCATCGTCGTCCCGCACGACTGCACGCCGTCGCCGTCGGTGACGACGAGGATGGCGACGAGGCTGCTCGCCGGGGTGTATCCAAGGGTGTGCGGCACGATCCCGATGAGATCCTCGGCCGTCTTCGCTGGCGTGTCCATGCCCACAGTCGACTCCCCCGTCCCGGCCGTGCGCCAGAGCCGCGGTCCCGGCTGTGGACGGAGCCTGGCCGTGCACAGGCCGAGCGCACACGAGTCGGCGTCGCCGTCCACACGCGCCCGGGCGGCGAATTGCCCTCGGCGGCGAATTGGCATAGAAGTGAGGGGTGGCGAAGAGACGGATATTCACAGCCCCGAGCACACAGGTCGTTCCGATCGCAACCGGGGAGGCCCGGCTGGAGAAGGTCGACGGAGAACCCGACAGCTACGTCCTCCACGTCAACGGCGTGCCGTCGTCGTCGATCACGCTCAGCGATCCCGCCAGGCTCGACTTCGAATACCTCGACTGGATGTCACGGATCATCGAGGCCGCCCTTCCCGACGGCTCGCTGCGGGCGATCCACCTCGGTGCCGCAGGCTGCGCGCTGGCCCGCGCGCTCGATGCCCGCCGACCCGGCTCACGACAGACGGCGATCGACATCGACCCCGTGCTCATCGAGCATGTCCGGACCTGGTTCGCCCTTCCCCGCTCCCCCGCCCTGGCGCTGCGCGCCGGGGACGCCGCCGAGGAGATCGCGGCCTTCCGCGACGACACCGCCGACGTCATCGTCCGTGACGCGTTCTCCCACGACTCCGTTCCCGAGAGCCTGCAGACCCCGGGGTTCTATGCCGAATGCGCTCGCGTCCTGCGCCCCGCAGGCCTCTTCCTCGCCAATGTTCCCGATTCCGGCGACCATCGGGTGCTGCGGGCCGAGCTCGAAGCCGCCGGCTCGGCGTTCTCCCATGTCGCCGCCGCCTCCGAGTCCGGGGTCCTCAAAGGCAGGCGCCGCGGCAACGTCGTCGTCGCCGCGGCACAGGAGCCGTTGCCGGATTCGGCGCTCGACCGTTCGCTGCGCACGGCGGCGACGATGGCGCGGTGGCTGAGCGCAGAGGAGCTGCGCGCCCGATTCGGCAGGTGAGCACCTCAGTGACGGCGAACACACCGTCCAGGTGACGGCCCGACTACTCCCGTCGCCCAAAGTTCGGCATAATTGAATGCCGATTGGAAGGTGAGATGAGCGAGACTTCAGAAATCCGCGTCGAACAGAGCAAGCTCGACGAACTCTACGCACGACTCGACGAGCTGCGCGATGAGACCACCGCCCGTCTGGGGACCGTCCGGATCTCCGAGGTCGGGGGAAATCACCAGCACCGCAGCGAACGCGACGCCTTCGCCACCCTGTACGAGGACCAGCTCATCCGCCTCAACAGCGCTGAGGACGGACTGTGCTTCGGTCGCCTCGACTTCAGGGACTCGGACGAACCGAGCTACATCGGGCGCATCGGACTCACCGACGCCGACCGCAAGCAGATCCTCATCGACTGGCGCGCTCCCGCATCCGAGCCCTTCTACCAGTCGACCGCGGCGAACCCGGAAGGCGTCGTGCGCCGCCGCCACCTCGTGACGAAGAACCGCCGGGTCACCGATGTCGAGGACGACGTCCTCGACATCGACGCGCTCGACGACTCCCAGCGCTCGGCGCTCCAGGGTGAGGGCGCCCTCATCGCCGCACTCACCACGCATCGGACGGGCCGGATGGGCGACATCGTCGCGACCATCCAGGCCGAGCAGGATGCGATCATCCGCCAGCCCCTCCAGGGCGTCCTCGTCGTCCAGGGAGGACCGGGCACCGGCAAGACCGCCGTCGCCCTCCACCGCGCCGCGTACCTCCTCTATCGGCACCGCGAGCGGATCGCGAAGTCCGGCGTCCTCCTCGTCGGCCCCTCTCCGGTGTTCCTCAAGTACATCGAGAAGGTCCTGCCCAGCCTCGGCGAGACCGGTGCGCTGCTGCTCACCCCCGGACAGCTCTACCCGGGTCTCGACACCGAGATCTCCGACGATCCCGTCGTCGCCGAGATCAAGGGACGCTCCGCGATGGCGAGAGTGCTCGCCCACCACATCGCCAACTACGAGCGGGTGCCCGAGCACGACGAACGGCTCCGGGTGGGAGCCCACACGGTGCTCCTGCGCCGCAAGGACGTGCGCTCGGCCAGGGAGCGCGCCCGCCGCAGCGGGGACCCCCACAACGCAGCGCGCACCGGCTTCGTCTCGGGCCTGCTCAAGACCCTCGCCGAGGACCTCGCCGTGCAGATGGGACTCGACGGCGCGGGCGAGCGGCTGCCGGAGCTCCTCGACGAGCTGCGCTCCGCCGTCGACGTCCGCCGCGCGCTCAATCTCGCGTGGTTCCCCATCAGCCCCGGCGATGCCCTCCGCGCGCTGCTGACCAAACCCCACAAACTCGAGGCTGCTGCGGCAGGCGTGCTCACCCCGGACGAGCAGGCAGAGCTCATCCGCCCGGTCGACGCGCCGCTGACGATCGAGGACGCTCCCCTCCTCGACGAGCTCGCGGAGCTGCTCGGCTCGACCCCGCAGCAGACCGCGGCCCGGGACGAATCCGCCCGGGAGTACGCCGAGGCCGTCGTCGACATGACCGAGACCTCGTCGATCGTCAGCGCCGAGACCCTCGCCGCGCGGTGGGCCGAGGAGGGACCGGCGACGACGCTCGCCGAACGCGCGATCGAGGACCGGGAATGGACGTACGGCCACCTCGTCGTCGACGAGGCCCAGGAGCTCTCGCCGATGCAGTGGCGGGTCCTCTTCCGCCGCGTGCCCTCGAAGTCGGCGACCCTCGTCGGCGACCTCGCGCAGGCCTCGCACAGCGACAGCTCCCGGACCTGGGGATCGATCCTCTCCGAGTTCGTCGGCGACCGCTTCGCCCTCGAGGTCCTCACCGTCTCCTACCGCACCCCGCAGGCGGTGATGGATCTCGCCAACTCCTACCTCCACCGCCACTTCCCGCAGCTCGAGCTCGTCGAGTCCGTGCGTCAGGGCGGGCACCCGCCGAGGCTGGTGTCCTATCCCGACACCGCGGCCGTCATCGCGGGCCTCCCCGAGGCGACCGCGGAGGAGGTCGATGCCGTCGCGGGTGGGAAGATCGCCGTCATCGCCCCCGAGGTCCTTCTCGATTCCGTCGCCGAGGTGCTCGCGGGCTTCGACGTCGGGCGCTCGGCGGCCGGGCTCGACCATCAGATCGCGGTGATCACCCCGCAGCAGGCCAAGGGCCTCGAGTTCGATTCGGTGCTCATCGTCGAGCCGGGGCTCATCGCGCCCGTGGGCGGCGACGAGGGTGTCGGCGCGCTCTACGTCGCGCTCACCCGCACGACGGACCGCCTCGGCGTGCTCGCCGCCGCACCGACGGAGCTCGCCGAACTCGGTCTCGACTGACACGAAGTCCCCACGCGACGACCATGGTCGTTGCGTGGGGACTTCTTCTGCTCTCACCAGCACGAACGGCCGGAATCGCCGCTCACTGCCCGGGAACGTAGAAGGCCGCTTGACGGTTCGGCTTCCCCTCCGAACCGCAAGCGGCCACGCACCATAGGCGCGCACTGACAATGGTACACAACTATGGACGTGATCGCGGAATCCCGGGCGAGATTTTCCGAAGAATCTTCAGTCCTCGAAGTCCTCGGGCACCGCTTGACGTGAATCGCCGGAGCGCAGGGCCGCATCGGCGCGCAGCGAATCGATCGCCGCTTCGAAGTCCTCGAGCGAATCGAAGCCCTGATAGACGCTCGCGAAGCGCAGGTAGGCGACCTGGTCGAGTTCGCGCAGCGGTTCGAGGATGCTCAGCCCGACCTCGTCCGCGTCGATCTCCGCGATCCCCTTCGAGCGGATGTCCTCCTCGACCTTCTGGGCGAGCTTCGCAAGGTCGTCGTCGCCGACCGGGCGGCCCTGGCAGGCCTTGCGGACGCCGGACATGATCTTCTGGCGGGAGAACTCCTCGGTCACGCCGGAGCGCTTGATCACCGACAGGCTCGTCGCCTCCATCGTCGTGAAGCGGCGTCCGCAATGGCGGCACTGCCTCCGACGGCGGATCGCCGCCCCGTCCTCGCTCGTCCGCGAATCGACCACCCGGGAATCGGACTCCCGGCAGAATGGACAGCGCATATCACTCCTCGAAGCGGATGGCCACGGCACGTCCGTGGGCCGGAAGGTTCTCGGTCCGCGCGAGCGCCACGACATGGTCCCTGACCTCGCCGAGCGCCGGACGCGAATAGTCGATGACCTGGCTGACCTTGAGGAACGAATGGACGCCGAGACCCGAACCGTGGGCGGCGGTGCCCATGGTCGGGAGCACGTGGTTCGATCCTGCACAGTAGTCGCCGAGCGAGACCGGAGCGTACGGGCCGACGAAGACCGCTCCCCCGTTGACGATCCGTGCGGCCACGGCGCGGTCGTCGGCGGTGTGGATCTCGACGTGCTCACCGGCGTAGGCGTTGACGACGGTGATCGCGTCGTCGAGGTCGTCGACGAGGACGAGGGCGGACTGGCTGCCGGCCAGGGCCGTGCGGATCCGTTCGGCATGGGCGGCCTCCGGGACCTGCCGCTCGAGCTCGGCCTCCACCGCCTCGAGCAGGGGCTGCGAGTCGGTGACGAGCACGGAAGCGGCGAGTTCGTCGTGCTCGGCCTGGCTGATGAGGTCGGCTGCGACGAAGGCCGGATCGGCCGTGGCATCGGCGAGGACGATGATCTCGGTCGGCCCGGCCACGGCGTCGATGCCCACGTGCGAGCGCACAAGTGACTTCGCCGCGGCGACGTAGGCGTTGCCGGGGCCGGTGATGAGGTCGACCGGTTCGAGCACCTCGGCGTCGTCGAAGCCGTAGGCCAGCGCCCCGATCGCCTGCGCTCCGCCCATCGCCCACACCTCGTCGACGCCGAGCATGTGGGCGGTGGCGAGGACCACCGGGTGCGGGAGGCCGTCGGCCTGGGGAGGGCTGGCGATCGCCAGCGACTGGGCACCTGCGGCCTGCGCGGGGACGACGTTCATGACGACCGTCGACGGGTAGACGGCGAGTCCGCCGGGGACATAGAGGCCGACGCGTTCGATGGGCAGGCTGCGGGTGGTCACCTCGGCTCCGGGACCGAGTTCGGTCCGGACGTCGGTGGGCACCTGGTCGGCAGCGACGCGGCGGGTGCGCTCGATCGTCTCCTCAAGCGCGGCCCTGACCTCGGGGTCGAGGTCGGCCGCCGCCTGCGCGAGCGCCTCGGCGGGCACCCGCAGCGTCTCCGGACGGACTCCGTCGAAGCGTTCGGTGAGGTCGGCGACGACACTCGAGCCGCCGACTGCGACGGAGTCGAGGAGCTCGGCGACCCGCCGTTCGACGTCGGCATGGGTCTCCGCCGCCCGAGGCAGTCGCTGCCGGAGGAATCGTCGGCTCAGGGTCTCACCGCGGAAGTCGAGAATGTTCACCAGACCATTCTAGTCCCGCGGTCGCGGGCTCCCGACGCCGCATCAGGCGCTGAGGCAGCGGGAGCCGAGGAGTGCCTTGAGGTCGCCGTAGAGGCTCGGGTTCGGGTCGACGCGGATCGACCGGTCGAGACGCATGACGGTCTGCCGGCCGGGCTGGGTGAGGACGAGGTGGACGTCCGTGTGGCCCTTGTTCGCTTCGAGGATGCGCCGCAGCTTCTCGGCCATCTCCTCGGTCGCCTTCTCCATCGGCACGATGAGGTTGAGCGGCCGGTCGCCGGGATCCGTGATGTCGGGGATCGTCATCGACATCGCCATGAGCGAGGTCGGCCGGTCGTCGGACTGACGGATCCGCCCGGTCAGGGAGATGACGAGGTCGGTGGCGAGCAGGCTCGCGACCGGTTCGTACGTGTCTCCGAAGAACATCACCTCGACCTCGGCGTCGAGGTCCTCGAGCGTGACGATCGCGTACGGCTTGCCGGAGTTCTTCGACACCTTCCTCGTGACCTGGGTGATCATCCCGCAGACCTTGATCTGCGAACCGTCGGGGCGGTGCGATTCGGGGTCGACCACCTCGGCGATGGAGGCATCGGACTCTGCGGCGAGCACCCCTTCGAGGCCGTTGAGGGGATGGTCGGAGACGTAGAGGCCGATCATGTCGCGTTCGAACGCGAGCTTCTCCTTCTTCTCCCACTCGGGGCGGTCGGGGATCGCGACGGAGAAGCTCGGCCCGTCGTCGCCGCCGTCGAGGCCGGCGAAGAGGTCGAACTCGCCGATCGCCTCCTTGCGCTTGACGCCGATGACCGAGTCGACGGCCTCCTCATGGACCTCGACGAGGGAGCGGCGGGTGTGTCCGAGCGAATCGAAGCCTCCGGCCTTGATGAGCGATTCGATCGTGCGCTTGTTGCACACGTGGCTCGGGACCTTGTCGAGGAAGTCGGTGAACGAGGTGTACGAGCCCTTCTCCTCACGCGCGGCGACGATGCCGTCGACGACGTTGCCGCCGACGTTGCGCACCGCGCCCATGCCGAAGCGGATGTCCTCGCCGACCGGGGTGAAGTGGAGTGCGGACTCGTTGACATCGGGCGGGAGCACCGTGATCCCGAGGCGGCGGCACTCGTTGAGGTAGATCGCGAGCTTGTCCTTGTTGTCGCCCACCGAGGTGAGCAGGGCCGCCATGTATTCGGCCGTGTAGTGCGCCTTGAGGTAGGCCGTCCAGTAGGAGACGACTCCGTAGGCCGCGGAGTGGGCCTTGTTGAACGCGTAGTCGGAGAAGGGCAGGAGGATGTCCCAGAGCGCCTGCGCGGCGGCCTCGGAGTATCCGCGCTCCTTCATGCCCCCGAAGAAGCCGACCTGCTGCTTGTCGAGCTCGGCCTTCTTCTTCTTGCCCATCGCGCGCCGGAGGATGTCGGCCTGACCGAGCGAGTAGCCGGCGACCTTCTGCGCGATCGCCATCACCTGCTCCTGGTAGATGATGAGGCCGAAGGTCGTGTCGAGGATCTCCTTGAGCGGTTCGGCGAGCTCCGGATGGATCGGGGTGACCTCCTGGAGGCCGTTCTTGCGCAGGGCGTAGTTCGTGTGCGAGTCCGCACCCATCGGGCCTGGACGGTAGAGGGCCAGCGTCGCCGAGATGTCCTCGAAGTTGTCGGGCTTCATCATCCGCAGCAGCGCGCGCAGGCCGCCGCCGTCGAGCTGGAAGACGCCGAGCGTGTCCCCGCGGGTGAGGAGTTCGTAGGCGCCCCGGTCGTCGAGCTCCAGGTGTTCGAGATCGAGGTCGAAGTCCCGGTTGGCTTTGATGTTCTCGACGGCGTCGGAGATGATCGTGAGGTTCCGCAGACCGAGGAAGTCCATCTTGATCAGCCCGAGGCCCTCTGAGGTCGGGTAGTCGAACTGGGTGATGACCTGGCCGTCCTGGAAGCGGCGCATGATCGGGATGACGTCGATGATCGGGTCCGAGGACATGATGACGCCGGCCGCGTGGACGCCCCACTGGCGCTTGAGTCCCTCGAGGCCCTTCGCCGTCTCGAACGTCTCCTTCGCCTCGGGGTCGGTGGCGACGAATTCGCGGAACTCCCCGGCCTCCTTGTACCGCTTCGACTCGGGGTTCTCGATGTCGGCGAGCGGAATGTCCTTGGCCATCTCCGCCGGCGGCAGGGCCTTCGTCAGCCTCTCGCCGAGGGAGAACGGCTTGCCGAGCACCCGGGCGGAGTCCTTGAGCGCCTGCTTCGTCTTGATCGTGCCGTAGGTGACGATCATCGCCACCCTCTCGTCGCCGTACTTCCGGGTGACGTACTCGATGACCTCCCCGCGGCGACGATCGTCGAAGTCGACGTCGAAGTCGGGCATGGACACACGGTCCGGGTTGAGGAAGCGCTCGAAGAAGAGTCCGTGCTGGAGCGGGTCGAGATCGGTGATGCGCATCGCGTAGGCGACCATCGATCCGGCACCCGAGCCACGGCCTGGCCCGACCCGGATGCCGTTGTCCTTCGACCAGTTGATGAAGTCGGCGACGACGAGGAAGTAGCCGGGGAAGCCCATCGAGATGATGATGTCGAGCTCGTAGTCCGCCTGCTTGCGCACGTCGTCGGGGATGCCGTCGGGGTACCGGTATTCGAGGCCCTTCTCGACCTCCTTGATCAGCCACGACGTCTCGTCCTCGCCGGGAGGGCACGGGAACTTCGGCATGTAGTTCGCCGAGGTGTCGAAGGAGACCTCGCACTTCTCCGCGATCTCCAGGGTGTTGTCGCAGGCTTCGGGCATCTCGCGGAAGAGCGCCCGCATCTCCGCCGGCGTCTTGAGGTAGTAGCCGGAACCGGAGAAGGCGAAGCGGGACCCGCCCTGGTCGTAGGTGGGTTCGATGAGCTTCGAACCCGACTGGATGGCGAGCAGCGCCTCGTGCGCCTTCGCATCGGATTCGTGGGTGTAGTGGAGGTCGTTCGTGGCCACGAGCGGGATGTCCATCTCTCCGGCAAGGCGGAGCAGATCCTTGGTCACCCGCTTCTCGATCGAGAGCCCGTGGTCCATGAGTTCGCAGTAGTAGTTCTCGGCCCCGAAGATCTCCCGGTACTTGCCCGCCGCGGCCTTCGCCTCGTCGTACTGGCCCAGGCGCAGTCGGGTCTGGATCTCGCCCGAGGGGCAGCCGGTGGTGGCGATGAGGCCCTGGGAGTAGTTCTGCAGGAGGTCGAGGTCGAGACGGGGCCATTTCGCGGTGACGGAGTCGAGGGAGGCATGCGAGGAGGCCTTGAAGAGGTTGCGCATGCCCGTGTTGTCCTTCGACAGCAGGGTCATGTGCGTGTAGAGGCCGCCGCCGGAGAGGTCGTCGGACTTCTGCGATTCGTCGGTGCGCCACTTCACCCGGGTCTTGTCGGTCCGGTCGGTGCCGGGAGTGACGTAGGCTTCGACGCCGATGATCGGCTTGATGTCGGCCTTGGTCGCCTGCGACCAGAAGTCGAAGGCTCCGAAGAGGTAGCCGTGGTCGGTCGTCGCGATGGCCGACATCCCCGAGGCCTTCGTCGCCGCCATGAGGTCGCCGAGGCGGGCCGCCCCGTCGAGCATCGAGTACTCGGTGTGGACGTGGAGATGGACGAAATCGTCGTTCGGCACGGGCTGCCTTCCCTCGGATGCGGGCCTGTCTGCCCACCCAGCTTAGACCATGCCGGGGACACGGCTGAGGTGATCTCGGCGACCCCGAAGGACACCGGTCGGGGCCCCGTCCGGGCGTGTCTCAGCCCTGGCGGATCGTGTCGAGAGCGTGCTGGAGATCGTCGGGGTATTCGCTCTCGAATTCGACCCACTCCCCCGACTCCGGGTGGTGGAAGCCGAGGCCCACGGCGTGCAGCCACTGCCGCTGCAGCCCGAGGTCCTTCGCGAGCACGGGATCGGCCCCGTAGGGCAGGTCCCCGGCGCACGGGTGCTTGAGAGCGGAGAAGTGGACGCGGATCTGGTGCGTCCGCCCGGTCTCGAGGTGGATCTCGAGGAGTGCCGCCCGCCGGTGGGCTTCGATGACCTCGTAGTGGGTGATCGCGTGCTTGCCCTCGCTGTGGACCGCGTAGAGCCCGTCGTGGCGCGGATGTCGGGCGATGGGGGCGTCGATGGTTCCGAGCACGGGGTCGGGCAGGCCTTGGACGAGCGCGTGGTAGGTCTTCGACACGGTCCGATCCTTGAAGGCGCGTTTGAGCACGCTGTAGGCGTATTCGCTCTTCGCGACGACCATGAGTCCCGAGGTGCCGACGTCGAGGCGCTGGACGATGCCCTGCCTCTCCGATGCGCCGGAGGTCGCGATCCTGAAGCCGGCCGCCGCGAGGCCGCCGACGACCGTGGGCCCGGTCCACCCGATCGCGGGATGGGCGGCGACCCCGACCGGCTTGTCGACGACGACGAACGAGTCGTCGTCGTGGACGATGCGCATCCCCGGCACGGGGTCGGCGACGACCTCGAGCGGGCGCTTGGGTTCGGGCAGCGTGACGTCGAGGCGGGCGCCGGAGGTGACACGGTCGGACTTGCCGACGGGACTCCCGTCGAGTTCGACCCCGCCGTCGGCGCAAATGTCGGCGGCGGCCGTGCGGGAGAGTCCCAGCAGCTTCGACAGGGCCGAGTCGACCCGCTGCCCGTCGAGGCCCTCGGGGACGAGGATCGAGCGCTCAGTCATGGAGGTCCTCCTTGGTCCTCTCCTCGCTGCGCCGATGCGAGCCGTCGAGTTCGATCCCGCGGATGCTCGCGATGACGAGGGTGACCGCTGCCGCGGAGATCGCGATGTCGGCGAAGTTGCAGATGAAGAGCGAGAGGTCGATGTAGTCGACGACGGCGCCGCGGAGGAAGCCGGGCTGACGGAAGAGCCGGTCGACGAGGTTGCCGAAGAGTCCGCCGAGCAGCATCCCCAGACCGATCGCCCAGACGCGGGAGCCGAGCTTGCGCGACATCACGAGGATCGCAGCGAAGACGGCGATGGCGATGAGCGGGAAGATCCACGTCACTCCGGAGCCGAGTCCGAGTGCGGCGCCGGGATTGCGGTAGAAGGTGAATCCGGCGAGTGAGCCGATGACGGGGATCGGCGGCTGGCCCTCGAGGAAGGTCACGGCGAGGAATTTGAGCACCTGGTCGATGACGAGGATTCCCGCGGCCAGGCCGAAGAGGATGACGAGCAGCCGCCGTCGCGGCTCCGGGCGGTGATCGTTCATTCGGATCATTCTAGCCGACCCGACCGACCGGAATGTGCCGCCGCGGCACCGGACGAATGTGCACCGGCTGAGAGTTCCGCGGACTCCCTGAGACCGCGGTCTGCGCGGAGACGACGCTGGGGCCGGACGACATCGGTCGTCCGGCCCCAGCGAGGCGCTCGGAGATCAGAGCTTGTGGTTCGAGGAACCGAACGAGTTGCCGTCGAGGGTCTCGGGAGCGAGGCTCGTCGAGTTCTCGAGGTCACGCAGCTGATCGTTGAGGTAGCTCTTCAGACGCGTGCGGTACTGGCGCTCGAAGTTCAACAGCTGGTCGATCGAACGCTCGAGCTGGGACTTCTGCGTCTCGAGGCTCGACAGGGTCTCGTCGCGCTTCGCCTCGGCCTTGCCGACGATGTCCTGTGCTTCCTTCTCCGCACCCTTGATGAGTTCGGCGCGCTTGCGCTCACCTTCGGCGACGTGCTCGTCGTGGACCCGCTGGGCCAGCGCGATGAGTCCGTGCGAGTCGTTGCCGCCCGCGGCGGCGGCACCGGCACCGGCGCCCGCTGCACCAGCGGCGGCGGCCGGGGCCGCGGCGGAGACGGCGGGAGCGGAGTCGTTCGTCTTCGGAGCCGGGGCGGCTTCCTTGACGACCGGGGCCTTGGGTTCGTCGGCGGCGGGAGCAGACGGAGCCTCGGGAGCCTTCTCGGCCTTCGGGGCGGGAGCGTCCTTGGACGAGTCCGGCGCAGGAACGGCGGCGGGCATGGCCTGAGTGGCGTCGATGTCACCCGCGGGCGCGGCCTTGGCGGAGCCGCCACCGGCTTCGAGCTCCTTGACGCGCTGTTCGGCGGCCGAGAGCTTCTGACGCAGTTCGTCGTTCTCCTGGTAGAGACGGCGGAGCTCGACGACGACCTCGTCGAGGAAATCGTCGACCTCGTCCTGGTCGTATCCGTCGCGGAACTTCACATGCTGGAACCGCTTGTTTACTACGTCTTCAGGCGTGAGCGCCATGAGGTCACCTTTGGTCGATCTGCATTCATTTCACTGCCGCCCACATGGGACGGCTTCAACGTCACATTAGCGTAACACCTGCCGCTTTGTCGTGCAGAAATGCTCCGCCACGCCGAACTGGGCGAACTTCTCCGCCCGTCAGGTCCCCTGCCGCAGTCTCACACGCCCGAGCGCGAGAGCCCGAAGAGGAACGAGGCGATGATCTGGATGCCGATGAGGAGGACGATGAACCCGAGATCGAGCGAGATCTGCCCCAGGCGCAGCGGAGGGATGACCTTCCGCAGGAGCTTGAGCGGCGGATCCGTGAGCGTGTAGACGATCTCGGCGAGGACGAGGAAGAAGCCCTGCGGCTTCCAGTCGCGGGAGAAGACCTGCACGAGATCGAGCACGACTCGGGCGAGCAGCACGTACACGTAGAGGCTGAGTGCCGTGCCGAGGATGTAGAAGATGATGGCCACGTGGGATCCTCGTGCCTTTCGTCGGTGCGGATCTGTCGTCGACCAGACTATACGGTCGACCTGAGGATCTGCTCAGACCGGCTCAGCTCTGGTTGAAGAAGCTCGCCTGCGTGTCCGCGTCGGATTCGCTCTCTCCGCTGACCTCGATGTTCTCCGGGGTGAGGAGGAACACCTTGTTCGTCACCCTCTCGATCGAGCCGTGGAGGCCGAAGATGAGGCCGGCGGAGAAGTCGACGAGGCGCTTCGAGTTGTTCTCGTCCATCTCCGAGAGGTTCATGATCACCGGGGTGCCGTCGCGGAAGGCCGCGCCGATGACCATGGCGTCGTTGTAGCTGCGGGGATGGATGGTCTTGATGCGATTCATGGAGGTTCCTGGCGCCGGAGTGTCAACGGGACGAATCGGTGTCGGGTGGATCGGCGTCACCTGCGCGGGCGGACGCTCGTCGACCGGGGCGGGCTCCTTCGCACGCTCGGGCTCGTCGTAGCTCTCGACGACCTCGCGGTTCCGTCGCTCGGGAGTCTGGGTCTCGTCGTCCTCTTCGACGAATCCCAGGTACTCGAGAGTCTTCTTGATTGCTGACATACCTAACGCTCCTCTGGCCTGCGGCACTTCGACATCTGCGGCCAAACTATCGCACTCTCCGCTTCCGCAGGCGGTGCCGTCGCGGTGTGTCGTGCGGAAAAATCCTCACATCCCTCGAGGCGACGGGGTCACTGCAGCCAAACGACGCCGGCGAAGCGGCCCGTCCGCCGGCTGCGACGGTACGAGTAGAGGTCCTCGGACTCGCGCGAGCACGTGCGGGAGAAGTGGTCGATGATCGCACCCTCGCGGCGCAGCTGCTCGGCCACGGCCCCGGCGACGTCGAGGGCGGGGGTGCCGGAGACCGAGACCGAGGCGGCGACGGGTTCGACCGCGGCGACCTCGTCGCGCAGGGACGCCGGGACCTCGTAGCAGCGCGGACACACGGAGGGGCCGATCACGGCATGGATCTCACGAGCCCCGAGGTCGCGCATGGCCGCCAGGGTCTCGGGGACGATGCCTGCGGCCATTCCCGGCCGCCCGGCGTGGACGGCACCGATGACTCCCGCCTCGGTGTCGGCGAGGAGGATCGGCGTGCAGTCGGCGACCATGATCACCAGGCCGACCCCGGCAAGCGCACTCACCTGGGCGTCGGCTTCGGCGCCGGCACGGACGTCGGCGGTGTCGGTGACGTGGTGGACGGCCGTGCCGTGGACCTGGGAGACGAAGCTGAGACGCTCCGCACTCAGCCCGAGGACCTGGGCGAGGGCGGAGCGGTTGGCGGCGACGAGCTCCTCATCGTCGCCGACGTGGCGGGCGAGGTTGAACGAGGAGAAGTCGCCGCTCGAGTACCCGCCGTGCCGGTCGGTGAACGCGACGTGCGCGGTCGACCGACCGGGGACGACGAATCTCGAGTGCAGCATGGTGCCGGATGCTACTTGAGGAAGTCGGGGATGTCGAGATCGTTGTCGAGGCTCGACGTGCTCCGCTCATTGGGCAGCGAGGTCGGGATCTGGTGCTCCTCACGGCGCGGCTCCGGTTCGGAGGTCTCGGGCTCGGAGCTCTCATAGGTCTCGGCCTCCGATTCGACGACGGCGGGACCCGACGATGCGCCGACGCCAGCCGGCACGGCCTCGACGACGTTCGACTCCTGTCCGGCGACGGTGCTGTCGAATCCGGCGGCGATGACGGTGACCCGGCATTCGTCACCGATGTTGTCGTCGATGACGGCGCCGAAGATGATGTTCGCCTCTGGGTGGGCGGCCTCCTGGACGAGGCGGGCGGCTTCGTTGACCTCGAAGAGGCCGAGGTCGGCCCCGCCCTGGATGCAGAAGAGCACTCCGTGGGCGCCGTCGATGCTCGCTTCGAGCAGCGGGGAGGCGATCGCGGACTCCGCGGCCTGGACGGCGCGGTCGTCGCCGGTGGCCGCGCCGATGCCCATGAGCGCGGTGCCTGCGTCCTGCATGACGGACTTGACGTCGGCGAAGTCGAGGTTGATCAGGCCCGGCACGGAGATGAGGTCCGTGATGCCCTGGACGCCGGAGCGCAGCACCTCATCGGCCGAGCGGAACGCCTCGACGACGGAGACGCTGCGATCGGAGATCGAGAGCAGGCGGTCGTTGGGGATGACGATGAGGGTGTCGACCTCTTCGCGCAGCGCGGCGATGCCGGCTTCGGCCTGCGCCGAACGGCGGCGGCCCTCGAACGTGAAGGGGCGGGTGACGACTCCGATCGTCAGGGCGCCGAGCGACCGGGCGACGCGGGCGACGACGGGTGCCGCACCGGTGCCGGTGCCGCCGCCCTCGCCGGCGGTGACGAAGACCATGTCCGCGCCTTCGAGGGCGTCGCGGATGGCGTCCTCGCTCGACTCGGCGGCCTTGCGGCCGATCTCCGGGTCGGCGCCGGCGCCGAGGCCGCGCGTCTGGTCGCGGCCGATCTCGAGCTTGACGTCGGCGTCGGAGAGCACGAGCGCCTGCGCGTCGGTGTTGATGGCGATGAACTCCACGCCCCGCAGGCCGACGTCGATCATCCTCTGCACAGCGTTGACACCACCGCCGCCGGTACCGGCAACCTTGATATCCGCTCCGGATTGTGGGAATTCAGCCAAGTCGGTTCCTCGTCTCACGTGCATCGTCCACGCTGTCTCAAGCGTGCATTGTTCGAAGTCTCTGCCCTGAGGCTATTGGCCTGGGCGATACCACTGCAACCATTCTCCCCGGAGTGTCGGACATCGGCCAGTCTCAGCCTCGGTGTGTCGGAGCCAATCGCGGCACGTCGTCCGGGTCGGGTCAGCCTGTGACGGGCACCGAGGGCACGGACACGTCGATCTCCGTGCGGCCGTCCGCGGCGAGCTGGAGTGCCGTCTGCATCTTCTGGCTCGCGTTCTCCGCGTCGCCGAAGACCACGGAGGCCGTCGTCTCCCCCGTCACGATCGTGCCGGCCAGTCCCTCGCTGCCCTTCGCCTCGACCGTGCTCAGCTGCGACCGCAGCTCGGGGCTGAGCGAGGACATGAAGCGGATGACCGCGGCGATCGTCTCCTCGTTCGGCGAGGCCGACTCGAGGACCGTGAGCCCCTGCGGCGCCTTGTCGACGGTGCCGAGGTCGACCGCCTCGGCGTCGTAGAGGGTGAAGCCGCTGCCGGCGGCGATCGCGATGACCGGGGTGCGGTCGGTGATGGCGATCGAGATCGAGCGCGGGCCCGAGTAGCGGACGTCGGCCGCCTCGGCGCGGGGGAACCGCTCGAGGACCTCGGCTTCGATCCGGGACATCCGCAGCTGCGGCAGCGGGGTGCCGCCGTGCTCCGCCTCGACGAAGTCGGCGACCTTGCCGCCGGCCACGAGCCGGGATTCGTCGACGGAGACCGACCCGAGGGCGAGCAGCGGGGAGAACCAGGCGACGGCCGCGAGCGCGAGGACGGCAGCGATGCTGCCGAGGACGGTCAGCCGCTTGGCCCAGATCTCGCGGCGGCGGGCCCGGATGATCCCGGTGAGGTCCGCCGTCGACTCGTCGCCGACGCGTGGGGGCTGCAGGGGCACCAGTCTCACTTCTCCAGGGCGGCGAGGATCTCCGGACCGAGGATCGTCACGTCGCCGGCGCCGATGGTGAGGACGAGGTCGCCGGGGCGCACGCGCTCGGCGACGTACGGCACGGCATCGCCGAACGAGGAGAGGAACGTCACGTGGGAGTGCGGTACGCGTTCGGCGATGAGGTTGCCGGTGACCCCGGGAACGGGATCCTCGCGGGCCGGGAAGACGTCGAGGACGACGACCTCGTCGGCGAGTCCGAGGGCCTGACCGAACTCCGCCTTGAACTCCGCCGTCCGCGAGTAGAGGTGCGGCTGGAAGATCGCCCACACGCGGCCTTCGTCGGCGACGACGCCGCGGGCGGCGGAGAGGACCGCGCGGACCTCGGTGGGGTGGTGGGCGTAGTCGTCGATGACGCGCACGCCTGCGGCGAGACCGCGTTCCTCGAAGCGCCGCCGCGTCCCCCCGTACCCGGCGAGACCGGCAGCCGCCCGTTCGACGTCGGCGCCGAGGCTGTGGGCGACCGCGATCGCAGCCGTGGCGTTGCGGGCGTTGTGGGCTCCGGGCTGGCGCAGCGCCACCGGCAGCGGTGCGCTGCGTCCGGGCACGAGGAGGGAGAACTCCGAGCCGAGGCCGGAGACGAGGTCGAGGATCCGGATGTCGGCGTCCTCGGCGGTGCCGTAGAGGAGGACTGTCGTCCCGGTCTCGCGCGCATGCTCGGCGACGTCCCGGGAGCCGGGGTCGTCGGCGCAGGCGATGACCGTGCCGCCGCGCCGGCCGATCCCGTCGCAGAAGTCGATGAAGGCCTGCCGGACGTTCTCCGCGGTCCCGTAGTGGTCGAGGTGGTCGGCTTCGACGTTGGTGAGGATGCCGATCGCGGGCTCGTAGAGGAGGAAGGAGCCGTCGGACTCGTCCGCCTCGGCGACGAAGACGTCCCCGGTGCCGAGGTGGGCGTTCGTTCCCGTCGTCGAGAGCACCCCGCCGATGACGAACGAGGGGTCGAGTCCGCAGGCCTGGAGCGCGACCGTCGTCATCGACGTCGTCGTCGTCTTCCCGTGGGTGCCTGCCACGGCGACGGCCCTCGAGTCGGCCATGAGCGAGGCGAGTGCCCCGGAGCGGTGGAGGATCCGCAGCCCCTTCGCGCGCGCGGCGACGAGTTCCGGGTTGTCCTCGCGGATCGCCGAGGAGACGACGAGGGTGTCGGCCTCGCCGAGGTGGTCGGCGGAGTGGCCGATCTCCACGCGGGCGCCGAGCGCCCGGAGGATGTCGACGACGGCGGACTCCTTCGCGTCCGATCCCGACACGCTCACCCCGTTCATCGCCATGATCCGGGCGATCCCGGACATGCCCGAGCCCCCGATGCCGATGAAGTGGACGGCTCCGAGTTCGGTGACGGGGACGATCTCAGCTGTGCTCATGGTCAACCTCTCAGAGCGGAAGTGGTGATCTGGGCCATCGTGGCCGCCGCATCGGTCGGGTAGTCGAGCGCGCGGGCGGCCCTGCTCATCCCCCGCAGGCGGTCGGGGTCGGCGAGCAGGGGCAGGACGACGTCGGTGACGGTCGCCTCGGTGAACGCCTGGTTGTCGATGATCTGCGATGCCCCGGCCTCGGCGCTGCCGGCGGCGTTGAGACGCTGCTCGCCGTTGCCGATCGGCAGAGGGACGTAGATCGCGGGCACCCCGGCGACGGTGGTCTCGGCGACGGTGGCGGCCCCGGACCTCGCGACGAGGAGGTCGGCGGCCGCGTAGACCCGGTCCATCCCGTCGACGTAGTCGACGACATGGTAGTCGGGAAGCTCGGCGGTCGTCTGCCGCAGGGCCTCGCCCTTGCCGGCACCAGTGAGGTGGAGGACCTGGACGCCCGCGGCCTGGCACGCGGCGGCGGCGCCTTCGAAGGCCTCGTTGATCCGCTGCGCGCCGGAGGATCCGCCGGTGACGACGAGGACGGGCCGGGAATCGGTGAGCCCGAGGGCGGCCCGGGCGGCCGCGCGCACGGACGGGTCGTCACGGTCGAGGTCGGTGATCGCGGCGGGCATCGGCATCCCGACGAGCTCAGCACCGCGCAGCTTCGTCCCCGGGAAGGTCACTCCGACCCGTCCGGGACGGGTGAGGGCCGCACCGAGGCGGTTGGCCATGCCCGGCTTCGCATTCGCCTCGTGGATGACGATGGGGATCCTCGCCTGCTTCGCGGCGAGGTAGGCGGGCGGGCAGACGTATCCCCCGACGCCGACGACGGCCGCGACGTCCCGGTCGGCGATGATCGCCCGGACCGCTGCGATGTTGTCGGAGAAGCGCTTCGGGAACCTCAGCAGCCCGGCCGAGAGCGACCGCGGCATGGGGACCTTCTCGATCGTCAGCAGCTCGAAGCCGGCCGCCGGCACGACCCTGGTCTCGAGGCCGTCGTCGGTTCCGAGCGCGAAGACGTCGGCCTCGGGCAGGGACTCCCGCAGCTGCCGTCCGATCGCCAGCATCGGCGAGATGTGCCCGGTGGTGCCGCCACCGGCCAGGAGAATGCTCGTCACGTCATTTCCTCACTTTCTTCGCGAGTACGCCGAAGGAGGACCGCACACGGTCCTTGTGGGCACGGATCGCCTCGGCGGCTCCCTCTTCGGTGCGGGCGAAGGAGAGGAGGACGCCGACGGCGAGCAGGGAGGCGATGATCGACGATCCACCGTAGGAGACGAAGGGCAGCGGGAGGCCGATGACGGGCAGGAGGCCGGCGACGACGCCGATGTTGATGGCCGCCTGGCCGATGAGCCATGCGAAGAGGCCCGCGGTGGTGATCGTGACGAACAGGCTCGTCGAGCGCACCATCACCCGGATGAGTCCGAAGGCGAGCATCGCGAAGACGAGGATGACGGCGAGCGTTCCGGCCAGACCGAGCTCCTCGCCGATGATGGCGAAGATGAAGTCGTTGTGTGCCTCGGGCAGCCACGACCACTTCTCGCGACTCGCTCCGAGCCCGACGCCGAACCATCCTCCCGAGGCCAGGGAGAAGAGTCCGTGGTTGGACTGCCAGGCCTGACCGGTGACGTCGATCGCCGACTGGTCGGAGTGACCGGTGATCACCGTGGTCAGCCGGTTGAGACGGTTCTCGCTGCTGAAGACGAAGAAAGCGGTGACGGCGCCGAGTCCGAGGGCGAGCAGAGCGAAGTACTTCCCGGGGAAGGCGCCGATGAAGAGGCAGGCCAGGGCCATCGCCATGAGGACGAGCGCGGTGCCCAGGTCGTTGCCCGCGACGACGAGGCCGACAGCGGCGGCGATGCCGGGCACGACGGGGATCATCGCATGGCTGAAGGTCGTCATCTTCCCGAATTTGTTCGCGAGCACGCAGCCGAGCCACACCGCGAGGGCGATCTTGAGGAACTCCGAGGGCTGGAGCTGGAAGCCGCCGATCTGGATCCAGTTCGCATTGCCCTTCGTCGCCTTGCCGAGCCCGGGGACGAAGACGGCGGCCTGCATGAGAACACCGAGGCCCATCGCCCACCACGCCAGGCGCTTCCACATGGTCAGTGGGACGAAGGAGGCGGCGATGAGGAGCGCGAAGCCGACGCCGGCGAAGCCCGCCTGCTTGTTGAAGTAGGCGAACGAGGAGCCCTCTCCCCCGTCGTACGAGGTGATCGAGGACGCCGAGAGCACCATGACGAGGCCGAGGCAGGTGAGGGCGACGACGGAGATGAGGATGATGTAGTAGGTCGTGAGCGGGTGGGCCGACACCCGGGAGTACTCGGCGCCGATCGCCCGCAGCAGTCCGCGACCGGGGAAGGGCCTGCGAGTCCGGCCAGCCGTCGCTGTCGCCGAAGCGGTCCTCGCCGAGGCGGTCGCCGGCTTCGTGCGCTTCGGTTTCGCGGACTTCGCCGGCTTCGGCTTCGCCTTCGCTGTTCCTGCCGCCTTCGCGGGCGCTGCCGCCTTCGCGGGCGCTGCCGCGGAACTCGTCGGTCGGCGTGCTCCCGGTTTCGCGGTGCTCTGCCGTCCCATGTCAGGCCTCCGTGCGGGCGTGGACGGCGCGGGCGAAGAGGTCGCCCCGGGTGGTGTAGTCGAGGAACTGGTCCATGCTCGCGGCGGCCGGGGCGAGGAGCACGGTGTCCCCGGCCGAGGCGATGTCGACTGCCGCGGCGACCGCGGCGTCCATGACCGCAGCTCCCCGCTCACGGGGGGCGACGGTGGGATCGTTCGGGTCGTCGGCGAGATTCGGGTCGATGCGCACGATCTCGAGGTCGGGGACCGCCGCGATCGCCGCCTGGCGCAGCGCGGTGTCGTCGGCGCCGATGAGGACGAGGGACTTGAGCCGCTGGCCGTGCCGGGAGAGCAGATCGGTGAAGTCGGCGCCCTTCGGCAGGCCGCCGGCGATCCAGACGATCGACTCGAGGCTGGACAGCGACGCGTCGGCGGCGTGGGTGTTCGTCGCCTTCGAGTCGTCGACCCAGCTCACCCCGTCGGCCTCGGCGACGGTGACCATCCGGTGGGCACCCGGGGCGTGGTCGCGCAGCCCCTGGGCGATCGCCTGTCCGGGCACGTCGATGCTGCGGGCAAGTGCCGCTGCGGCCAGGGCGTTGGCGATCTGGTGATCGGCGGGTCGTCTGCCCGGGGTGCCGGCGGCCTGCGCGACGTCGCTGAGCGAGGCGAGTTCGGCCGCGGCGGTGTAGCGCTGCGGGATGAAGGCCCGGTCGACGAGAAGCTCGTCGACGACGCCGAGCTCACCGGCGCGGGGGATCTCCGTGGTGAAGCCGATCGCCCGGGCCCCGGCGACGACGTCGGCGTCCTCGACCATGCGCAGGGTCACCTCGTCGGCGACGTTGTAGACGCACGCGGTGGACACGTCGTGGTAGATCTTCGCCTTGTCGGCGGCGTACGCCTCGGCGCTGCCGTGCCAGTCGATGTGGTCGGGGGCGAGGTTGAGGACGACGGCGGAGGTCGCCGACATCGAGAACTCCCAGTGGAGCTGGAAGCTCGAGAGTTCGATCGCGAGCACCTCGAGTCCGGGTTCGAGGACGGCTTCGAGCAGCGGCGTGCCGATGTTGCCGCAGGCCCGGGCGCGCAGCCCGGCGGCGAGCAGCATCGATTCGAGCATCGTCGTCGTGGTCGTCTTGCCGTTCGTGCCGGTGATCGCGAGCCATTTCGCGTCGTTGGTCCCGCGGATGCGCCAGGCGAGCTCGACCTCACCGATGACGGGGATCCCTGCCGCGATCGCCGCGGCGAGCACGGGCTGCTCGGGCTTCCAGCCCGGTGAGGTGACGACGAGGTCGAACCGACCCTCGGGCAGGCCCGCCACTGCCGCCGGTCCGCGTCGGATGTCGACGTCGAAGACCTCGAGGATCTCGGTCTTCTCGCTGAGGTCGCGGGTCGTGTCGCCGTCGATGACGACGACCTCGGCACCGCGTTCGCCGAGGTGGACGGCGGCGGGGAAGCCGGAGACGCCGAGTCCGGTGACGAGGATCCGCAGTCCCGACAGGGACGAACTCGGTCCGGACAGGGCCGCGGGGACCCGGTCGGCGAGCGGATAGTTCAGGTCGGGGTCAGTGGCCAACGCGGGCGACCCATTCGGCGTAGAAGAGGCAGATGCCGGCGATGACGAAGAGTGCGGCGATGATCCAGAAGCGGACGACGATCGTCACCTCGGCCCAGCCCTTGAGTTCGAAGTGGTGCTGCAGCGGGGCCATCCGGAAGACGCGCTTGCCTGTCGTCTTGAACGAGGCGACCTGGATGATCACCGAGAGCGTGATGATGACGAAGAGTCCGCCGATGACGAGGAGGAGCAGCTCGGTGCGCGACATGATCGCCAGACCCGCGATCGCGCCGCCGATCGCCAGCGATCCGGTGTCGCCCATGAAGATCTTCGCCGGTGAGGTGTTCCACCACAGGAAGCCGAAGCACGCGGCGGCCATGGCGCCGGCGACCATGGCGAGATCGCGGGGGTCGCGCATGTAGTAGCACGCGTTCGTCGCCTCGGACATGAGGTTGCAGTTCTGCGTCGACTGCCACGTGCCGATGACGACGTAGGCGGCGAAGACGACCGCCGAGGCGCCCGCGGCGAGACCGTCGAGTCCGTCGGTGAGGTTGACGGCGTTCGAGACGGCCGTGACGATGAGGTTCGCCCAGATGACGAAGAGGATGAGGCCGAGGACGCCGCCGGCGAAGGCGAGGTCGATGTTCGTGTCGCGGATGAAGGAGATCTTCGTCGACGCCGGGGTCTCTTCGAAGGCGTTGGGGAACTGGAGGGCGAGGACGGCGAAGGAGATGCCGACGAAGGCCTGCCCGAGCAGCTTCGGCACCGGCCGGAGACCGAGCGAGCGCTGCTTCTTGATCTTGATGAAGTCGTCGAGGAAGCCGACGACGCCGAGGCCCGCGGCGAGCCAGAGGACGAGGAGTCCCGAGGCGGTGGGCACCGAGCCGGTGAGGAGGTGGCCGAGCAGGTAGGCGATGATCGCGGCGCCGATGATGACGACGCCGCCCATCGTCGGGGTGCCGCGCTTCGTCGCATGCGTGGTCGGACCGTCATCGCGGACGAACTGCCCGTAGCCGCGCTTGACGAGGACCCGGATGAACAGCGGGGTGCCGACGAGCGCGAGGAAGAGGCTGACACAGGCTGCGAGCAGAACCGCGATCATTGGGCCCCCGAGACGCCGGCGATGTCGTCCCCGAGGTACCGCAGACCGGCGTCGCGGGAGGACTTGAACAGGACGATGTCACCAGGGGCGAGTTCGGCGCCGAGCAGGTCCTTGGCCTCGGCGACGGTGGCGACCCAGGTCGCCTCGTTGCCCCACGAGCCTTCGAGGTTGGCGGCGTTGAAGATCGGCTTCGCCCCCTCGCCGACGACGATGGTGCGGGTGATGTTGAGCCGGACGACGAGTTCGCCGATGTCGGAGTGCGCGGACACGCTCTCGTCGCCGAGTTCGAGCATCTCGCCGAGCACGGCGAAGGTCCGGCGGGGGCGGCTGTCCTCGTCGCCGCGGCCCATCGCCGCGAGCGTCTTGAGCGAGGCGCGCATCGACTCCGGGTTGGCGTTGTAGGCGTCGTTGAGCACGGTCACGCCCGAGGGCGAGTCGATGAGCTCCATCCGCCAGCGGCTCGCCGCCGAGGAGGTCGCGAGCGTGGTGACGATCGACTTCACCCCGACTCCGCAGGCGAAGGCCACGGCGGCCGCGGCCAGGGCGTTGCCGACGTGGTGCTCGCCGACGAGCGCGAGACGCACCTCCTGCGGCTCCTCGCCGGGCAGATGGAGGGCGAACGAGGGGTGGCCGGAGGAGTCGGTGGAGATCCCGGTCGCGCGGACGATGCGGTCGTCGGCACCGACCCATTCGGGCAGGGATTCCCGCTGGGAGAACCACAGCGTTTCGACGTCTGCGGCGAGCACCTCGCGCATCGCCGCGACGCGGGAGTCGTCGGCGTTGAGCACCGCCGTCGAGCCCGCGACGAGCGATTCGACGAGTTCGGCCTTCGCCCGGGCCGTGTTGTCGATCGAGCCGAACACGCCCGAGTGGGCGGTGCCCACGGCGAGTTCGACGGCGATGTCGGGCCGGATGAGGCTCGTGAGGTAGGCGAGGTTGCCGATCGAGCGAGCGCCCATCTCGAGGACGAGGAACTGCGTCTCCTCGTCGGCGCGCAGCGCGGTGAGCGGGACGCCGACCTCGTTGTTGTACGAGTTCGGGGGCCACACCGTCGGGCCGGCACCGGCGAGGAGATCGGCGGTGAGGTCCTTGACGGTGGTCTTGCCGACCGAGCCGGTGATGGCGATGACGCGCAGCTCCCCGGTCTCGCGCAGCGCTTCGACGCTGCGGCGGGCGAGCTGCCCGAGCGCCTCGGTGGCGTCGGCGACGAGGACCGTCGGCAGCGGGCTGTCGTCGACGGTGGGGACGGATTCGCCGATGACGAGCGCGGCACCGGCCTCCACGGCGGCGGCGGCGAACTCGATGCCGTCGAAATTCTCTCCGCGGCGGGCGACGTAGATGTCACCGGGGCCGACTTCGCGGGAGTCGGTGACGACTCCGGCGCTCAACAGGGATTCGGGGTCGATGCCGTACAACTCGCCGTTGACGGCGGTTGCGATCTCGGCTGCACTCAGTCGCTTCATATCAACTGTGAACTTTACCTGTTTCGGGGCGCCCGAGTCGCGCGGTCAGCGCTGAGCGTGTCCTCGAGCGGTCGTCGAATTCGGTGACGACGCCGCCTGCCGACTGGCCCGTCTCATGGCCCTTGCCCGCGATGAGCACTGTGGTCGCGGGGCTCGCGGAGGCGATCGCCTTGTCGATGGCCTCGCCGCGATCGCCGATTTCGATGACCTTCTTCACACGCGCGCCTCCCGCAGCGATCTCGGCATCGATTCCCGCCCTGACGGCGGCCCGGATGGCCGCGGGGTCCTCGCTGCGCGGGTTGTCGTCGGTGAGAACGATCACATCGGCCCCGCGTGCCGCGGCCGCACCCATTCCGTGGCGCTTGCCGGGGTCGCGATCGCCGCCGGCGCCGACGACGATGACGAGCTCGTCGCTGTCGGCGTCGAGCGAGGCGAGGGCCTTCGCGATCGCATCGGGCGTGTGGGAGTAGTCGACGATCGCCCGCGGAAGCTCGTGCGCTGCGTCCTCGGCGATGCCGATGACCTCCATGCGTCCGGGGACGGCGGCGGTGAACGTCCGCCCGATCGCGCTCAGCTCGGTCGCCGGGATCCCGGATTCGACGAGCATCGCGGCCGCGAGTGCGGTGTTCGTGACGTTGAAGTCCCCCGGCAGCGGTGAGCGCAGGGGAATGGTCTCTCCCTCGCCGAGGCGGAGGCTGAAGTCGGATTCGCCGGGTGTGTGGTCGATCCGCAGCCGGCTGCGGTCGTCGCGGCCGAGGGTGGTCACGGGGATCTGCGCGGCCGCGGCCATCCGCTCGCCCCATTCGTCCTCGATGACGATGACGGCCCGGTCGGCGAAGGCGCGGGTGAAGAGCGCGGCCTTGGCCGCGAAGTACTCGTCCATCGAATGGTGGAAGTCGAGGTGGTCCTGGGAGAGGTTGGTGAACCCGGCGACGGCGAAGTGGGCGCCGTCGACGCGGTGCTGGCTCAGCGCGTGCGAGGAGACCTCCATCGCGCACGTGTCGACGTCGGCGGCGCGCATCTTCGCGAACAGGGCGTGGAGCTCAGGCGCCTCGGGAGTGGTGCGCACGGCCGGCACGGCGGTGCCGTCGATGAGGGTCGCCACGGTGCCGATGACGCCGGTGCGCCGTCCGAGGGCCTCGAGCATGCCCGCGAGCAGGTAGGTCGTCGTCGTCTTCCCGTTGGTCCCGGTGACGCCGAGGAGCTCGGGGCGGACGTCGGTGCCGTAGACGGCGGCGGAGACGAAGCCGAGCACGGCCCGGGGGTCGTCGACGACGAGGCCGGTGACCGCGGCGAGGGCGTCCGGGTCGACCGCCTCGGCGATCAGCCGCCAGCCGACCGGATCGGTGAGGATCGCGCTCACGCCTGCGGCGATGAGGTCGGAGGCGAAGCGGGCGCCGTGGACGTTCGACCCCGGCAGGGCGGCGTAGAGCTGCCCCGGGGCGACCGTGCGCGAGTCGTGGGAGACTCCCGAGACCTCACGGTCGGGGTCTCCGTGGATCGTGCCGGGGGCCGCGGGGAGCAGCTGGGAGATGCGCATCATTTCCATTCTCGAGCAGGCAGGTTCGGGTCCGTCGACGACGGGGGGATCTTGTAGTGCCGCATCACGAAGCCGGCGACATCGGAGAACACGGGCGCGGCGGCGGTACCACCGTAGTAGCCCTTCCGCGGGCGCTGCAACGTCACGGAGATCGCGAACTGGGGGTCCTCGGCGGGGATGACTCCGACGAAGGACGCGGTGTAGCCGTCGTAGCCGCCGCCTTCGGCGGACGGGGCCTGCGCGGTGCCCGTCTTGCCGGCGACGCGGTAGCCGGAGACCTGCGCGGACTGTCCGGTGCCCTCGGCGACGACGCCCTCGAGCATCGCCAGCGTCTGGTCGGCGGCCTTCTCACTGACCACCCGTCTCGGTTCGTCGGCGGGGAGAGGGATCGTCCTGCCCGATGGGGAGATCGTGCCGTCGACGAGGCGGGAGGGCACGTCGACTCCTCCGTTGGCGATCGTCGCGATGACGTCGGTGGTCTGGATCGCGTTCGCCGCCATGCCCTGTCCGAACATCACCGTGTACTTCGTCCGCCCGTCCCAGTCCTGATAGGGGTGGAGGATGCCGCCGGTCTCGGCGGGGAAGCCGATGCCCGATGCCGATCCGAAGCCGAAGCGCTTCATGTACTCATACCGCTGCGCCTCGGTGAGCGCCTGACCGGCGAGGATCGTTCCAGTGTTCGAGGATTCGGCGAGGATGCCGGCGAACGTGAGCTTCTGGTCGGGGTGGGGTGAGGAGTCGCGGAACTCCTCGCCGTTGGGTGCCTTCCACGTGTCGGGGACCGTGAACTCCTGGTCCGGGGTGACGAGGCCCTGGTCGAGCAGCGCTGCGGCGGTGACCATCTTCGCCGTCGACCCGGGCTCGAAGACGTCGGTGAAGATGCGCGACCCGCGGTCGGCGCCGTCGACCTTGCCCGGATTGTTCGGGTCGACGCTCGGGGCATCGGCGGCGGTGAGGATCTTGCCGGTCTTGATCTCCTTGATGACGACCGATCCCGACTCGGCCTTGTGCTTCTTCACCTGTTCGGCGATCGCCTGCTGCGCGTAGTACTGGACGGACGGGTTGATCGTCGTGCGGATGCCGTCGCCGTCCTTGGCCGCGCGGATGTTGTTGTCGCCGAGGGGGATGATGTCCCCGCGCGCGCCGCGTTCGTACTGCTGCTGCCCGTCACGGCCCGAGAGCTGCTCGTCGTAGGCGAGTTCGAGGCCGGCCTGGGCCTGGCCGTCGGAGCTGAGGAAGCCGACGAGGTTGCCGGCGACCCCGCCGGAGGGATAGGAGCGGACCGCGTACTCCTCGGCGGAGATGCCGAGGATGTCAAGGGCCTCGATCTCCCGCCAGGTCTCCGAGGTCAGGCCCTTGGCCACCGGGTTCCACCGCTTGTCGCCGACGAGTTCGGGGTAGAGCAGGCCCGGGTCGGTGTTGAGCGGTCCGGCGAGCGCCTCGGCGGCCCCCCACGCTCCGAGCAGCTTGCCGTCCCGTTTGTACTGGGCGACGTTCTTCTGGTCGACGACGAGCTGATAGCGGGAGACGCTGTCGGCGAGCACCGTGCCGTCGGCGGCGACGATCTGTCCCCGGTCGGCGGGCAGGGTGCGGGTGACGAGGCGGTTGGCCAGCGCCTTCTCCGCGAGCTTCATCGAGTCCATGCCCTGGATGGAGACGAGGCGGACGCCGGTGACGACGAGGACGATCACGGAGAGGATCGCGACGACGGCGATCCGACGGCGCAGGTTGGGTGCCTTCGCCTTGCGCGCTCGTGGGGCCATGCCTCGTCCTTACCTCGTGGCTCGTCTCTGTCTCCGGGCGCCGGCCCGGCTGCGGGGCTCCCCCGCCCCGAGCGGGCGAGGATCAGTTCGGGGACTTCTGTGCGGGGGGTGCGATGTCCTTGCCCGGGCTTCCGCCGACGACGGGAAGCTTCTCATCCGATCGTAGATTGGGTCGGAGGTCCTCCCTGGTATCGGCGCGCGGGCCGGGGACGACTGTCGGCTTCTTCTCACCGGACTCGTCGATCGGCGGGGCGTCGATGACCTTGCCCGTCTTCGCGTCGAGGAACTCCGGGGAGGTGTCGCGGACGAGGCCGAGCTCCTCGGCGGCCTTGGCGATGTTCTGCGGGGACTCGCGGTAGGAGTTGTCCTCGACGAGGCGGTCCTTCTCCTCGGCGAGTTTCTCCTTCTCCGCTCCCAGCCGCTCGATCTCATACGAGGTGTTCGAGATGAAGATGTTGAGGAGGAGGACGGCGACGAGCGTGGCGACGAGGATCCCGATGCAGAGCAGCGAGAAGGGCAGCTTCGACTTCGGCAGCTCGAACTTGAGCAGGCGCAGCCGCGGAGACGATGCGGGGGTCTCCTGCCTGCGGCGCTGAGGTGCTCCGGCGACGGCGTGTGCGTGGCTCACTGCTGGTCCTCCCTGATCTTGACAACGGCGCGCAGTCTCACGCTCTTCGCGCGAGGGTTGGTCTCGGCTTCCTCGTCGTCGGCGACTTCGGCTCCGCGCACGATCTCGCGCAGCCACGGCTGCAGGTGCTCGGGCACGACGGGCAGGTCCGGCGGCGCCTGGCTGACGGTGCCGGCTCGGAAGATCCGCTTGACGATCGTGTCCTCGAGCGACTGATAGGACTCGATGACGGCCACTCCCCCGACGTGGAGCGCTTCCAGCGCGGCCGGCAGGGCAGTGCGGAGCACGCCGAGTTCGTCATTGACCTCGATCCGCAGCGCCTGGAACGTCCGCTTCGCCGGGTGGGAGCGCTTCTTGCCCTCGGGCAGGACGCGGGCGAGCATCGCCGCGAGCTGATCGGAGGTCTCCCACGGGGTCGTCTCACGGTCAGTGACGATGATCTTCGCGATCTTCCCGGCCATCTTCTCCTCGCCGTACTCGCGCAGGATGCGCCGCAGTTCGGCTTCGGGATAGGTCGCGAGCACCTCGGCGGCGGTCCTCCCCCGGCTCTGGTCCATGCGCATGTCCAGCGGGGCGGGACGGGAGTAGGAGAAGCCGCGGTCGTCCTCGTCGAGCTGGAGGGAGGAGACGCCGAGGTCGAGGAGGATGCCGCTGATCGCCTCGATGCCGAGGTCGGCGAGGACGCGCGGCAGTTCGTCGTCGACGGCGTGGACGATGTCGGTGCGCTCGGCGAAGGGGGCCAGCCGCTTCGTCGCGATGGCGATGGCCTCGAGGTCGCGGTCGATGCCGACGAGGTGGACGTCGGGGAAGGCCCGGAGCACCGCCTCGGCGTGGCCGCCCATGCCCAGGGTGCCGTCGACGATGACGGGGGTGCGCCCCTGGTCGCGGGCGGCGGCGACGCCGACGCCGAGGAGCTCGACCACGCGCTCGAGGAGCACTGGCACATGCTGTGCGTTCATGGTGGAGTCCTTCGTGCGTGGTCGTCTCTGGTCTCGGTGCCCTGCTGGAGTCGGAACCTTGTCCGCCGCGGCCCTGGCACCGGGGAAGTGTGTCAGGACGGGTGAGCTTCGGAACCGGGGAAGTGCCCCGAATCTCAGCACACGGCGGGCAAGGATCGAACCCGAGCAGGATCAGATCACTCCGGGGATCACCTCGTTCTCGCGTTCGGCGAAGGCCTGCTGCGCTCCCACGAGGTACTCCTCCCACGTCGGTGCGTCCCAGATCTCGACTCGGTTGCCCATGCCGATTACTGCGACCTCCCGATCGAGCGATGCGTACTGCCGCAGTATGTGCGGGACGGTGATGCGCCCCTGCTTGTCCGGCTGATCCGCAAAGGCCGCCGACAGAAACACGCGCTGGTAGTCGCGTGCCTCCTTGTTCGTCTTCGGCGCGTTCTGGATCCGCTCGTGCTCGGCCTCGAACTCCGTGGTGGGGAACAGGGTGAGGCAGTTCTCCTGGCCACGGGTGAGAACGAGTCCTGGCGAGAGCTCGTCACGGAACTTTGCGGGCAGGATGAGGCGACCCTTGTCGTCGAGCTTCTGCATATGAGTGCCCAAGAACATGTCGTCTCACCCCTTTCGAAACCAATCGGCTCCGATAGCAACCACCCTACTCCACTTCCCTCCACATCATCCAGCACATTCCCCCCACTTCCCCTCCAAGGCCAATGAAATCCCAGGTCAGACCGGTGGAGGAAAGTGGAGAAAATTTCCCATCGGCGCGTTCGACGGTGCTCGTCTCCCGGTGGGATGGGCCGCCTCGGCGGGGGTGTCAGGGTCCGTGATCCCCGGATTTCCGGGGTTGACCGCCGAGGTGGAGGGCAGTGGGGAGGAAAGTGGGGCGGGCGGTGGAGCGAAGTGGGGCGGGCGGTGGAGGAAGGTGGGGAGGGAAGTGGAGACCCGCCGGGAGGCGTGCGGGCAGGGCCGGGGAGCGGAGTGGGGCGAGGTCGACGGCGACCGCAGAGTTCCTGAGAGGCGCCCGAATGGATGCCGGGGGCGGGATAGGGAAGAATGGACGCATGTCGACCAGCCAGGAAGCCACGCAGACCAACTCCGTCATCGGCACCGAGCACATCGAATGGGTTCAGCAGCTGACGTCCCGCGCCCGCACGGCGATGAACTCCGTGCTCGAGGGCAAGGACGAGGCCGTCGGCCTCTCCCTCATCGCCCTCCTCGCCGGCGGCCATGTCCTCCTCGAGGACGTGCCCGGCGTCGGCAAGACGCTCCTGGCCCGTGCGATGGGCAAGGTCGTCGACGGTTCGGTCCGCCGTATCCAGTTCACGCCCGACCTTCTGCCCACCGACGTCGTCGGGGTCAACCTGTTCAATCAGGAGACCCGCCACTTCGAGTTCCGTCGCGGCCCGGTCTTCGCGAACATCGTCATCGCCGACGAGATCAACCGCGCTTCCCCCAAGACCCAGTCGGCGATGCTCGAGTGCATGGCCGAGGGTCAGGCGACGATCGACGGGGAGACGCACAGGATGCCGTCGCCGTTCATCGTCGTCGCCACGCAGAACCCCATCGACATGGAGGGCACTTACGCCCTGCCCGAGGCCCAGCGCGACCGCTTCATGACCCGACTCTCGCTCGGCTACCCGGCGACGGCCGACGAGGTCGATCTGCTCGACAATCAGATCGAGCACGACCCGCTCGCCGCGGCACAGGCGGTCACGAGCCTCGAACAGGTCGGACAGGCCCGCGACATCGTCCGTCACGTCGGTGCCAGCCGCGAGCTGCGCGAGTACATCGTCGCGATCCTCCAGGCCAGCCGCAACGACCAGGCGATCCTGCTCGGCTCCTCGCCGCGCGGCGGCGTCCACCTGCTCCGTGCGGCGAAGGCGCGCGCAGCGCTGTCGGGCCGCACCTTCGTCACCCCCGACGACATCCAGGCACTCGCGCCGTACATCCTCGCCCACCGCATCATCCCCCGCGACGGCGACGACTCCGAGCTCGCGGCCGAACTCATCGGCCGTGTCCTCCAGCGGGTCCCCGTCTCTGCGAATCAGTGACGGCATGCGACTGAGCACCTCGGGAATCATCTTCATCATCGCCGGTGCCGCGCTCATCGTCGGCGCCTACCGGTTCGCCCTGCCCGGTCTGCTCCCCGCCGGCCTGCTCCTCCTCGCCCTCGTGCTCCTCTCCGCGGCACTCATCGGGTGGAGCACCCGGCGGATCTCGGTGAGCCTGCGCACCCCCCTGCCCGAGGTCCGGCTCCGGCCCGGCGGCGACCGGTACCCCCTGGCGCCCGAAGGCAAGGAGGTCGAGCTCGACGCGGTGGTGACGAACACGGGCCATCTCGCGGTGCCGTCCTCGACGATCGACTTCATCGCCGCCGACGGATTCGGCGATTCCACCGTCGGGGAGGTCCCGCCGCTGGCCGGCGGTCGCTCGCAGACCGTGCTCACCTCCTTCACCCCCGGACGACGCGGGGTCAGCGGCATCGAGTCGGTGCTCATCACCGTCGCCGGGCCCTTCGGGCTCGTCACGGCGAAGAAGAAGGTCCTCGGGTCGTTCCCCATCGCCGTGGCTGTGCCGACGCTCGGCGCGCGCATCCCCCGCGAATCGGCGAACCGGCCGGCCCGCCTCGACGAGGGGAAGATCCGCTCCGGGCACACCACCCGCGACTTCCACACCCGGGAGTACGTGCCCGGCGACGACCTCCGGCACGTGCACTGGCCGACGACCGCGAAGTCCGGGGAGCTCATGGTCCGCCACGAGGCCGAGGAGGAGACGCTCCACGCGCTCATCGTCATCGACCTCGATCGTCCGGAGCAGGCACCCGACGAGCTCGAGACCGAGTTCCTCATCGCCGCAGCGGCAGCCGCCGGCGTCGCCTTCCTCCGCGCCGACTACGAGGTCTGCGTCGTCGCTCCGGGACACGAGATCAGGTTCCGCGGGCAGAAGGACGTCGACCGACTGCGCCTGCTCACCGCGCTCATCGAACCCGGGCGGGCCGAGCTGCCCGCCCATGACGATCCCAACCACGTCGTCATCTGCGCCGCCGACGACTCCCGCGCCGAGGCGATGGCCGCGCACTTCTCCCGGCGGATCCCCATCACGGTCCGCAGCCTCTCCGAGATCGACGACATGACGATGCTCGGCCTCAGCGAGGACCTTCCGGAATCGTGGACGACCTTCGAGACGAAACGGGTGATCCGATGACCGCCGACCTCGCCCAGACCACCGAGGCGAAGTCCTCGACCTGGTTCGAGTCCCTCGCCGTGTTCGTCGCCATGGTGCTCACGGCGATCGGTCTCTCCGCGGTCTTCTCCGACCTGGGCTGGCTGCCGCCGGTCCTCGTCGCCGTCGCCCTCATCGTCGCCGTCGGCGCGATCTTCCGCAGCATCGCCGGACTGCGGGCCACCGGCACCGCCGTCATCGCCCAGTGCGTCGTCGGCGTCTTCGCCGTCCTCATCCTCTGCGTGCCCGACACGATGCTCTTCGGAGTCATCCCCACCGGTGATTCGTTCGTCGCCGTCATCGACCTCCTCTCCTCCGGGGTGAGCGACCTCTACGCCTCGACGCCGCCGGCGGCGAGCACACCCGGCTTCACCGCGATGCTCACGATCGCCTTCACACTCATCACGATCCTCATCGACGGCCTCGTCTCCGACCTGCGCGCGCCCAAGGTCTCCGGTGTGCTCCTGCTCGTGCTGTGGATGATCCCCGTCTTCTTCGCCCCCGCCGAGGTCCGCTGGTGGCACATCGCCGCAGTGCTCGCGGCCTTCCTCCTCCTCATCCTCAGTCCGTACTTCCCGGCGGCGAAGTGGCAGGGCGGACTCACCGCGCTCGTCGCCGGAGCGGTCGCCGTCATCCTCGGCATCGGTCTGCCCACGATCCTGCCGACGGTCCCCACCCTGCCGGACCGGGCCTCGAACAACCAGGGCGACCTCACGGTGACGAATCCGTTCCTCGATCTGCGCTCCGACCTCGGTGACCGGGACGACTCGACGCTGTTCTCCTACACGACGACGGCGGAGGAGCCGGAGCCGATCCGGCTGACCTCGGTCAACTCGTTCGACGGACAGACGTGGGCCCCGACGCCGTTCGGCCTCGACCAGTTCGCGATCGCCTCGGAAGGGCTGCCGTGGCCGGAGGGGCTGCCGCGCAACAACGGCTACACCGAAGAGCGCATCGACGTCACGATCGGCGACTACGACCAGCAGTACCTGCCGACTCCCTATGCGCCGCAGCAGCCCCAGGGACTCAACCGCCGGTGGATCTACGACGAGGAGTCGCTGACGATCGTCGGCAACGGTGAGCGCTCAGCAGGTCAGCAGTACTCGATGGAGTACCTCTCGATCACCCCCAACGTCGAGGATCTGAGGACGGCGACTCCGGTGAACTCGAGCCAGTTCGAGACCGAGCTCGAAGTGCCCGCGAGCCTGCCCCCGAGCGTGCAGCAGACCGCGGAGGACGTCACAGCCGGGGCGAGCAACCAGTGGGAGGCGGCTGTGCTCCTCCAGGCGTACTTCCGCAGCGGTGAGTTCGAGTACTCGCTCGACGCTCCCGAACAGGCCAGCGGCGATGCGATCTCCGACTTCCTCACCGAGAAGAAGGGCTACTGCGTCCAGTTCTCCTCGGCGATGACGATCATGGCGCGGACCATGGGGATCCCCGCCCGGATCGGCGTCGGCTTCGCCGGAGGCACCGAATCCGGCGACGGGTACGACGTGTCCATGCAGGATTCGCACGCGTGGCCCGAGCTCTACTTCGAGGGCGCCGGCTGGGTCCGCTTCGAACCGACGCCCGGCGGACCGGCCGGCGCCCCGCCGGCGTGGACGCTCGCCGACGGCAGCAGTGAGAGCACCGACGAGGAGACCGAGGAGTCGGCCTCGCCGACAGAGGAGCCGACGGAGTCGGCTGCCGAGACGGCTCCGGCCGAGACCGAGGAGCCGACGACCGAGGAGACCGACGCGGCCGCCCAGCCGGCGTCGGCGGACTACTCGACGATCGTCTGGGCCCTGGTCATCGCCGCGCTCGTCCTCCTCCTGCTCGCGATCCCCGCGATCTGGCGGATGCTTCTGCGCAGCCGCCGCACCGGCTCACCCGTCGACGTCGAACGGGTGTGGACGGAGATCAGGGCACTGGCCACCGACTACGGGCAGAGCCTCGACCCGAGCCGCACCCTGCGCCACGACGAGCTCGTCCTCGCCGGAGGTCCGGCAGTCGCCGGCGCCGCTCCGGGGGATGCCGGGCCAACCGCCGGGGACCCGGCGACGGGCGGGCCTGGGCCCGGCCCCGGACCCGACGGTGCGACTGCCGGACCCGACAGCGCGACCGCGCGCCCCGACGGCAGACTCGCCCCTGCGGGCGGACTCGACGCCCTGCGTCGACCGGTGCCCTCGGGCCCTGACGGAGGCCGCCGCGACACCGCGCTGGCCGGGTTCATCGACGCCCTCGAGGCCAAGCGCTACGGTGCGCAGCCGGTCGACGTCTCTGACGCCGAGGCCCGTGCGGTCGTCGACGAGGTGCAGACCGACCTGTCCGAGCATGCGACGCCGGGCGCACGGATCCGGGCGAAGATCTGGCCGGCGAGCATCTTCAGCCCGCCGAAGTGAGCCTCCGGAGGCTCCGGCGTCCGAGGACCGCTTCGACGGGTTTGACCCACCACAGCTCCCCGAGGCGGTAGTCGCCGCCGCGGACGAGGCGCTCGGCGAGGTCGGGGCGCAGCCGCCGCAGGCAGATCCGTGCCTTGAGGGCATGGTGGGACGTCGAGACGACGGCGATGCTCGTCGCCTCCTCGAGGAGCGGGATCGCCTGCTCGATGTTCTCCTTCGTGCTCGTGCTTGCCGTCTCGAGGCGGATGGCACCGGTGAAGCCGAGCTCGTCGCGGGCGTACCGGCGCATGAGTTCGGCTTCGGGGAGCGCTCCTGCGACCGCGCCGCCGGAGAGCACGAGCGCGGACTCCGCGGCTTCCGGATCGACCGAGCGCACGCCTGCGCGCACCCGGAAGCGGTTGATCGCGTTCGCCCGTGGACCCGGGTTGCGGTACCCGAGGACGAGGACGGCGTGCGACGCCGACGGATCGGTGGCGCCTTCCGACGTCTCCGACCCGCTCCGCGGGAACCCTCGCCGGCTGGCGGCCCAGCTGGAGAGCTCACCGAAGGCGACGACGCCGATCGCGGCGATCACCCCGGCCGAGGTCAGTGCTGCGGCTGTGCGCACGAGTCGTTCCTCCCCCGGGAGGATCCGGCAGGGACAGCAGAAATGCGCCCCCGGCTGGGAGCGCATTCGGTTGGCATTCGGTGTCTCAGCGGTCGGTCATTCGCCGCGCTGGCGCTTCTCCCACCGGTCCTCGATCCGGCTCATGAAGCCGCCGGAGGAGCCCTTCGCGTTCGACTTCGGCGCCGCCGCACCCGTGGAGCCCTTCGCCCCGCCTCCGATGCGACCGGGACGGCTGAACGCCCAGTACATGCCGGCGACCATGAGGCCGAAGCCGACCACGCCGAGGGCGATCCAGGCGACGGCCTGGTTGACCATCGAGATCGCGAAGATCGTTGCGGCGAGACCGAGGAGCGCGACGAGGATGCCCACGACGAAGCGCTTCGCCGAGAACCCGGGACCGCTGACAGCGGCCTGGGTCTCCGAGATGTTGCGTGCGAACCGGGGGTCTTCGCTGCGCAGCTGCTTCTCCAACTGATCGAGAAGCTGCTGTTCGTGATCGGAGAGTGGCATGTCGAACCCCCGTTTCCTTACTCTGGCCTGTGCCTCAATCATAGTCTCTGAACACTGAAAAAACATCTCGGGAACGGGGGCGACGGCGGTATTCCCATCCCGTCCACAGACTCGTCCGCACGCCCGTCTCCGCAGGGCTGCAGACCGGCGCTGCGGCCCCGGTGCCGCGGCCGGGTCGAGGGGCCTCGACGTTCTCCCAGGCCAGCCGCCGTACTCGGTTCCCGCCCCGTCCTCAGCGCGGCCTGGGGTGCCTACGCAGCAGTGAGGCCTGGGAGATCGCATCGGTCCCGAAGCGCCGGCGCACGTCGTCGAGCGCCATCTCCGCCTCCCTCCCCGCATGCTCGGGTTCGTCCAAGCGGGCTTGTCGTCCGCTGACCGCGAAGTCCATGAGCCCGGCGGCCCTGACCCCGAGCAGCCTAACCCCCCGCTGACGCTGCTCGCGCAGCCCGGTGAGCGCCGGCCGCAGCGCCTCGTACATCTCCCGGGCGAGGTCCGTGGGCGCCTCGAGCGTGATCGACCGCGACAGGGTCGTGAAGTCGTCGAGACGGTATTTGAGCCCGAGGGTCGTCGCGACCTTCTCCTCGGCCCGCACCCGGTGGGCGACCTTGTCGCAGAGGCGCAGGAGCTCGTGCTCGAGTTCGGAGACGTCCCAGATGTCGGCGCCGAAGGTGTGCTCGGCGCTGATCGAGCGGTCCTTGACCTGCCGGTCCATGCCGTGCGAGTCGAGTCCGTGGGCGCTGCGCCACAGGTGGTGTCCGTGCGCCCCGAACACCCGCCCGACCCAGGCCTCGTCCATGGCCGCGAGGTCGCCGATGAGCCGGATCCCGTATTTTGCGAACCCGATGCGGGTCTTCTCCCCCACCCCCGGCAGCGCTTCGATCGGCATCGGGTCGAGGAACGTCTGCGTCGCGGCGAGCGGGACGAGGAGCTGGCCGTGCGGCTTCGCCCGCGCCGAGGCGAGCTTCGCGACCACCCGGGAGCCGGCGATGCCGACGGAGGCGCTCAGGCCCGTGCGCGCTTCGATCTCCGCGCGCAGCGCCGAGGTGATCGCCACCGGGGAGCCGAGGCGCCGCACCGCCCCGGAGACGTCGATGTAGGCCTCGTCGACGCTGACCTGGTGGCAGTCGGGGGTGACCTGGGCGACGAGCTCGAAGACCTGCTTCGAGTACGCGGAGTAGAGGCCGTGGGAGGGCGGGATCACCTCGGCGACGGGGCACAGGCCCATCGCCCGGGACATCGGCATTGCGGCGTGGACGCCGAACTCCCTGGCCTCGTAGCTCGCGGAGACGACGACGCCGCGGCCGGCCCGCCCGCCGACGATGACGGGACGGCCGACGAGTTCGGGACGGGTGAGGAGTTCGACGGAGACGAAGAACGAGTCCATGTCGAGGTGGAGCATCGTCGCACCGGTGTCGTCCGTGCCGAGATGCTCGAGGTCACCGCCGGAGCGGGCCAGCTGTTTGCGGCTCATGTCCCACCCATGGCTCGATCGCGGTCCGAACCGGCGGGTTCGGCTCCTGCGGGGTCTGCGGGTAATCTGTCAGACATGGTATCGCGCAGGACTGTCACGACGCTGACTCTCGCCTTGGGCCTCGCTCTCACCGGCTGCACCGGCCAGTCCGGGTCGACGCCGGACGCCTCGCCGAGCGAGGCATCGACCACCCCGGCGGGCACGCAGTCCGCCGACCCCACCGGGTCTCCGGCCCCGACGGAGACGGCTGCGGAGGAGGAGGTCGAGCTCCCCGACTTCATGGAGCCCTACCCCGACGCCGAGGTGATCTCGAGCTCGCGCGCGGCCGCCGAATCGGGCGAACTCGACGCCGTGAGTCTCGTCATGCGCGCGCAGGCCGAACCGAAGGACATCATCTCCTTCTACACCGACCGGCTCGAGAAGGCCGGCTTCGAGACCTTCGGCAAGGAGTCGATGACGAAGTCCGCGCAGGTCGTCAACTTCCGGCACAAGGACAACGACGGCGTCCTCGTCATCACCGTCAGCGACGACCCGGACGATCCCAAGGCCTCGATCGTCTCCCTCGGCGGGAACATCGCTCCGTGATCTCAGCCGACCGCGTCGAGTCCCTCGACGCTCCCGCTGACATCGCCGCCGAGGCGGCCGCCGGAATCGAAGGCTTCCTCCGAGCGAAGGCCGCCGAGTTCGCGGCCATCTCCCCGGACACCGCCGAGATCGGCGACTCGCTCATCGCCTACACCCGCGGCGGCAAGCGGATCCGACCCGTCCTCCTGTGGTGGGGCTTCCAGCTGGCCGCCGGCAGCGAGCTGACCCCGGGGTCCCAGGCGCGCACCGGGCTCGCCGAGGCAGCCGCTTCCCTCGAGCTTCTCCACGCCGCGGCCCTCATCCACGACGACGTCATCGATCATTCGGACACCCGCCGCGGGGCTCCGGCCCTGCACCGGCAGTTCGAGTCCCTCCATGCCTCGCTCGGCTACGAGGGCGACGGCGAGGCCTTCGGGGTCTCGGCCGCGATCGTCATCGGCGACATCTGCCTGGCCCTGAGCGAGGAGCTCTTCGAGTCCGCGCAGGACCGCCTCGGCGCCTCCGTCCCCGCGCAGCGTCTGCGCGCGCAGATGCGCCGGGACGTCATGGTCGGGCAGTTCCTCGACGTCCGCGCCGAGGTTATCCCCCTCGACGACGCCCGCATCGGCGAGCGGGCGTGGGAGGTGCTCAGCTTCAAATCGGCGAAGTACTCCGTCGAGCAGCCGCTGCTCCTCGGGGCCGCGCTCGGCGGGGCCGACGACGCGCAGCTCGCCGCGCTCTCCCGCTTCGGCCTGCCGCTCGGGCAGGCGTTCCAGCTGCGCGACGACGTCCTCGGCGTCGTCGGCGACCCGAGCGCGACAGGCAAACCCGCAGGCGACGACATCCGCGAGGGCAAGCGGACGGTCCTCATCGCAGAGAGCCTGCGCCGGATGGACAGGGAGCAGGCGGACCTGCTCGCCTCCCGCCTCGGCGATCCGACGCTGAGCGCGGAGACGGTGGCGGAGACAGTCGCGATGCTCCGGACGGTCGGCGGACTCGACGCCCTCGAGGAGATCATCGCCGACCGGCACGCTGCGGCGCTGAGCGAGCTCAGCGCCTGGTCAGGCGGCAACGGGGCGGCGTTCGACCTCGGCGAGGGGGCACGGACGCGGCTGACGTCCTTCGCGGAGACGCTGAGCTACCGGCAGCGCTGAGCCGCTGAGAGCTCTGCGCCGAGGCGCAGGCGGGGGCTCAGAAGGCCAAGGCCTGGGCCCGCCGGCGGACCTCCTTGCGGTTGCCGGCGCGCAGCAGGTCGATGGGACGACCCGGCAGGGAGTCGTCGGGGGTGAAGAGCCACCTGATCGACTCCTCGTCGTCGAATCCGGCGTCCTTGAGCGTGCTCAGCGTCCCCTTGAGCGGGGTGAGGACCTCGCCGTCGACGAAGAAGGCCGTCGGCACGCGCAGCACCTTGGGGTCTCCGTGCTTGTATCCGCAGATGGCGCCGTCCTCGAGGAGTCGGCGCACCTGTGTGATGCCCAGTCCGGTGGTCTCCGCGATGTCGGGAAGGGTGGCCCAGTCCTCGACGAGTTCTTCGGTGTTCACGCCCCCAGCGTAGCAATTCCTCGGAAGAAACACGCCGCCATGCCCGCCGCAATCCCGGGCTCGGAGCGGCCCAGTCGATACGCTGGTGGGTGGAACTTCCCCACACGATATGCAGCCGAACAGGTGACAGATGACACGCTCGCGACGGACTTCTCCGATGCCGATCACCGCCGCCCCTGACATCCGTGCGGCCTCCCGGGTGAACTCGACCGGTCCCGTCCCCCGTCCCGAGGGGTCCGGCGATGCCCCCGCCGAGGCGGCTCCCGAGTCGACCCCTGCCGCCGACACCGCGCCGTCGTCTGCGGCCCCTGACCGTGCCGCGACCCCGCAGTGGCTGACGGGCACGAAGAGCGAGACCGTCCCCGTCACGCACGGTGGCCGGACGTACAAGGTCAAGCAGGGCGACACCCTCTACGCCGTCGCCAGCCGCCACGGCGTCTCCGTGCCCGCGCTCGCCGAGCTCAACCGGATCTCGCCGCGCCAGAACCTCGTCCAGGGCCAGGTGCTCTCCCTGCCGGAGAAGAACGACCTGCCCGAGACCGATCCCTCGCACATCGTCGCCCCCGGAGAGACGCTCTTCGGCATCGCCGCCTCCCACGGGGTCTCCCCCGGCACGCTGCGGCGGGCGAACGGGATGGGCGAGGACTCCCACATCCGCGTCGGAGAACTGCTCATGCTCCGCGACACCGGCACCCGCCCCCGCCGGCAGGCCCCCGAACCTCCGGCCCCGCTGCCCCAGGTCGCCGCCGGCGGCTGGGGTGAGGAGCTGCGGGAGAGCGTCGTCCAGGCGGCCCGCCTGAACAAGGCCACGCTGCTCGGCCGCTCGCACCCGAACCCGGAGCAGGCGCGGCTCCTCGTCGCCTCGATCGCCGAGGAGCTCGGCGCCGAGCCCGCGCTCATGCAGGCTGTCGCCGCCCAGGAGTCCGGCTTCCAGCACGCGACCGTCTCGGCGGGCAACGCGATCGGCATCATGCAGGTCACCCCCCGCTCGGCCAGATGGGCCAGCGACATCGTCGGACGCGGACTCGACGTCCTCGACATCGCCGACAACATCGTCGCCGGCACCGTCATCCTCGGGTGGCTCATCGAGTCCACCGACTCCGAGGACGAGGCGCTGGCCGGCTACTACCAGGATCTGCGCTCGGTCCGCGCCGACGGACCGCTCCCGGAGACGAAGGCCTTCGTCCGCGGCGTGCAGCTCCAGCGGAAGCGGCTGGAGGAGGCCCGATGAACTCGCTGCCCGACCCGCTCATCGGGGTCGTCCTCAACGACCGGTATCGGATCGACGCGAAGATCGCCCGCGGCGGCATGGCGATGGTCTACCGGGGCACCGACCTGCGTCTCGACCGCGAGATCGCGATCAAGGTCATGCACGAGCACCTCATCTCCGATGACACCTTCGTCGAGCGCTTCCGCCGTGAGGCCATCAACGCCGGTCGCCTCACCCACCCCAACCTCGTCGCCATCCATGACCAGGCGCGTGACGGAGACGTCGTCTACCTCGTCATGGAGCACCTGCCGTCGGTGACCCTGCGCCGCGAACTCAAGCACCGCGGCACCTTCACCCCCCGGCAGGCGATCGTCGTCCTCGACGCGATCCTCGCCGCGCTCGAGGCCGTCCACTCGACGGGCATCATCCACCGCGACCTCAAGCCCGACAACGTCCTGCTCGGCACCGACGGTCAGGTCAAGCTCGCCGACTTCGGGCTCGCCCGCGCCGTCACCTCGGCGACGACGACGAAGACGCTCATCGGCACCGTCGGCTACGTCGCCCCCGAGCTCGTCACCCGGGCCGGCGCGGATGCCCGCACGGACCTCTACACGGTCGGCATCATGTTCTACGAGATGCTCACCGGCTCGCAGCCCTACACCGACGACGTCCCCATCCAGGTCGCCTACCGGCACGTCCACGACACGGTCCCCCCGCCCTCCGAGCGCACCGACGGCATCAGCCCGCTCCTCGACGCGCTCGTCCTCTGGGCGACATCGAAGGATCCCGAGGACCGGCCTGAGGATGCCGGGGAGTTCCGCCGGGCCCTCGCCGAGGCGCGGGCGCAGATGTCCGATGCCGAACTCGACTACGGCGATCCCGACGCCGTGGCCGGTGAGCACTCTCCCGCACTCACCGCGAGCATCGACCTCGGCGAGGAGGTCCCGAAGGAGCGGAAGTCCCGCACCGACGAGATCCCCTACCTCGCCGAGGAGGATGCCGACGGCGACGGCGCCGCTGCCGCCGATGATGCGGCCGACGGGGATGAGGACTCGGCGTCCGTCCCTCTCGCCGGCACCGCTGCCGCGGTGGCCGCCGGTGGCACGGCCGCGGCGATCGCCACGGCTCCCCGAGCGGAACCCGCCGAGGACACGGACGATCCTCAGGACGCGAGCGACGACGATGCCGCAGCCGACGGCGCGACCGCCTCGGCGGGCGACGTTGACACGGCCGACGATGCCACCGCCTCGGCGGATGCCGCCGACACAGGGAAGGACAGCGAATCCCCGGCGGCGGGCAAGCGCACCCGCACGAAGACGGCGATGTCCGCAGCGACCGCCGCCGGCTCCGGCAGCGGAGGCTCCGGCTCCGCTGGCTCAGGCACCGGGGGCTCAGGCACCGGCGGCGGGAGCCGCGGGTCGGGCGCAGACGACCCAGCCCCGGTGGCGGCCGGTTCCGCGCACACCCGACGGCGCAGGCGTCGGCGCCTGGCGACGACGGTCGGCGCAGGACTCGTCGTCCTCGCGCTCCTCGCGTGGCTGATCATCGCCAACCTGCCTGCCCCCACCTCCATCGTCCCCGGTCAGCTGGCCGGGAAGGAGTTCTCCGAGGCGACCGAGGTCGTCGAGAGCAGCGGTCTCAACCCGGAGAAGCAGGAGGTCTTCGACGATTCGATCCCCGCAGGCACCGTCATCGGCTCGGAACCGGTCGGCGGCACGGAGCTCTCCCCCGATTCGACGGTGACGCTCGTCGTCTCGAAGGGGGTCGAGACGTTCGCCGTGCCCGAACTCGAAGGACTGAGCGCCGAGAAGGCGAAGGCCGCGCTCGACGACGCGGGCCTCGGGGTGGGCAAGGTCGACGAGAAGTACGACGAGAACGTCGCCAAGGGCATCGTCATCAGCGCCTCGGAGAAGGAAGGCGAGGAACTCGTCCACGATGCGAAGGTCGACCTCGTCGTCTCCAAGGGCGACGCCCCGGTCGAGGTCCCGGACGTCGAGGGCCTCACCTACGACGCGGCGTTCGCCACCCTGACGAAGCGCGGCTTCCGCGTCGGCAAGGAGGAGGTCTTCTCCGACACGGTGCCCAAGGGCAAGGTCGTCTTCCAGTGGCCCAAGAGCACCGAGGCGAAGCCGTACAACTCCCTCGTCATCGTCCGGGTCTCCAAGGGCAAAGAGGAGAAGAAGGACGACAAGCCCAAGGACGAGAAGCCGAAGGATGAGAAGAAGGACGAGGGCAAGTAGGACGCCCCTGGATCCTGAGACGATCGAAGCGCCGGCGGATCACCGCCGGCGCTTCGATCGTCTCAGGTCTGTTCTCAGCCCCTCCGGGTGAGGTACTCGGCGACCTGGAAGGCCATCTCGAGCGACTGGTCGTGGTTGAGGCGGGGGTCGACGAGGGTCTCGTAGCGACGGCGCAGCCCCTCGTCGTCGATCTCGGTGGCGCCTCCCATGATCTCGGTGACGTCGTCGCCGGTGAGTTCGATGTGGAGGCCGCCGGGGATCGTTCCGGCCTCCTGGTGGGCTGCGAAGAAGCCCTCGACCTCGGCCATGACGTCTTCGAAGCGGCGGGTCTTGTAGCCCGTGCTCGAGGTGATCGTGTTGCCGTGCATGGGGTCGCTCATCCACGTCACCTGCGGGAGTCGGTCTCCGATGCCGGCGAGCAGCTTCGGCAGGACGTCGTTGATCTTCCCCGCACCCATCCGGGTGACGAAGGTCAGGCGCCCGGGTTCGGCGTTCGGGTCGAGCTTCTCGGCCAGCGCCAGGGCGTCCTCGGCGGTCGCGGTGGGACCGAGCTTGACGCCGATGGGGTTCTGGACCTTCGAGAGGAAGTCGACGTGGGCGCCGTCGATCTCGCGGGTGCGCTCCCCGATCCACAGGAAGTGGCCGGAGACGTCGTAGGGCAGGCCGGTGCGGGAGTCGATGCGGGTGAGCGCCCGCTCGTACTCGAGCAGCAGCGCCTCGTGGGCGGAGTAGAACTCCGTCGTCCGCAGGGCGTCGAAGTCGGCGCCGCAGGCGTCCATGAAGCGGATCGCGCGGTCGATCTCCCGGGCGGTCTGCTCGTAGCGCTGGTATCCGGGGTTCGAGGCGAGGAAGCCGCGGTTCCATTCGTGGACGAGGCGCAGGTCCGCGAAGCCGCCCTGGGTGAAGGCGCGGATGAGGTTGAGCGTCGACGACGACACGTGGTAGCCCTGGAGCAGCCGCGCGGGGTCGTGGCGGCGGGACTCCTCGGTGAATTCGTAGCCGTTGACGATGTCCCCGCGGAACGAGGGCAGGGTCACTCCGTCGCGGGTCTCCATGTCCGCCGAGCGGGGCTTGGCGAACTGCCCTGCCATGCGCCCGATCTTCACCACCGGCATCGAACCGCCGTAGGTGAGGACCGCTGCCATCTGGAGGACCGTCTGGACCCGGGCGCGGATCTTGTCCGCCTGGGCACCGGCGAAGGACTCGGCGCAGTCGCCGCCGGCGAGGACGAACGCCTCACCGCGGGAGGCCGCCGCGATCCGCTGCTTGAGCACGTCGGCTTCCCCGGCGAAGATGAGCGGCGGGAGGCTGCGCAGCTTCGTCAGGGAGTCCTCGAGCGCCTCGGCGTCGAGATACGTCGGCTGCTGTTTGGCGTCCATCGACCTCCAGTCGTCGAGACCGGAGAGGTCGTCGGTGCCGGCTGCGGTGATGTCGGTCTGAGCGAAGACCGGATCGATGTGGAGGCTCACGCTTGTTCTTTCTTCATTGCTCGTCGCCGGTCTCGAAGTCCTCGGCGGAGACGTTGTCGAGGAAGTCGCGGAACTGGGCGACCTCCTCCTCGTCTGCTTCGGGAGCTTCGATGCCGGCGTCTTTGAGGAGGTCGGAATCGACGTAGACCGGGCACTCGGCTGTCAGCGCCAGGGTCACGGCGTCCGAGGGCCGGGCGGAGATCGTCCTGCCGTCCTCGGTGTGGAGTTCGGCGAGGAAGATCTGACCGTCGCGGCCGGTGATCGTGACGTCGGCGAGCTCGTCGTCATGGGCGGCGAGGACGTCGAGCAGGAGGGCATGTGTCATCGGCCGCGGCGGGGTGAGACCGCGCTGCGCGATCGAGAGCGCGTTCGCTTCGATCGCCCCCACCCAGATCGGCAGGTAGTAGGCGGGCTCGCTGGCCTTGAGCAGGAGGATCGGCTGATTGGCGGGCATCTCGATGCGCACCCCGACGACCTCGACTTCGACGTTTGGCATTATCCCCTTCTCAGGAGCGCGGACGCTGCTGGAAGATCATCCGGAACTTCCCGATCTGCACGTCCGCGCCGTTCTGCAGTTCGATGGAGTCGATGAGCTGACGGCCGACATAGGTGCCGTTGAGCGATCCGGTGTCGCGCAGCGTGAACCCGCTCGGCGTGCGGATGAACTCCGCGTGCTTCCGCGAGACGGTGACATCGTCGAGGAAGATGTCGGCGTTGGGGCTGCGGCCGACGGTGACGACGTCGGTGTCGAGCAGGATCTGCGAACCGGAGTCCGGTCCGGAGACGACGACGAGGAGCGCATCGGTGTCCTGGAGACCGTCGAGGTCGGGCACCGGGTGGATCTCACCGGTGTGCGGATCGAGGATGCCCTGGAACGGCTGCCGACCGGAGTCGGTCATGCTCTGTCCACCGGGAACCGGGTACTGCTGCTGGTTGGTCTCGCCGCCCGAGCTCGGCTGCTGGGCGTACTGCTGCTCGCGGGGATCGTGACCCTGCTGGCCCGCCTGCTGCGGATAGCCGCCGTCCTGCTGGTACCCGCTCTGCTGGTACCCGCCCTGCTGCTGGTATCCGTCCTGCTGGTACTGGGCATGACGGCCCTGCTGGTCGTCCTGTCCCTGGTATCGGCCCTCGTCGTACCGGCCTCCGGGCGCCTGTTCACCGGTCGGGTGATCGGCGTGCCGGCCGTGGCCCTGCCCGCCGTCCTGCTGGTGCTGGGGCGGCTGGTACTGCTGCTCGTCCCGCCGAGGCTGCTCCTGGCGGTACTGCCCCTGATCGCCGCCGTAGTTCGGCGCCTGGGGTGCATCGTCGACGGAGGGCTGGCCGTAGGCCGGCGTGTTCGGCCGGGCGTCTCCGCCCTGGTCCTGCGGGGCGCCGTCACCGGGGCCGAAGGGGAACTTCTTCGACTGCGGGACTTCGCCGTTGTCGTACCACGGCTGCGAGGGATTCCGGCGACCTTGGTCATTGTTCTGCGACATCATGCCTCCTCGCTCTGCACGAGCTTGTGGTACTGCTCCTCATCCATCAGACCGGTGACCTGCTCAGGATCGCTCGCCTCGACGAGGTACATCCATCCGTCCTCGTAGGGCGAGGAATTCACGGTCTCCGGTCTGCCTTCGAGGGCATCGTTGACGTGGGTGATCGTTCCCGACAGCGGTGCGATGAGGTCGGACACGCTCTTCGTGCTCTCCACCTCGCCACAGGACTCCCCCATGGTGATCGCATCTCCGACGGCAGGCAGGTCGACATAGACGACGTCGCCCAGCTGAGACTGGGCGAAGTCCGTGATGCCCACGCGGTAGACGGCGTTGTCCTCCGTGGTGTGGACCCACTCGTGGTCCTTCGAGTACAGGTAAGACACTGGAAAATCCAGTTCCGCCATGTCGACTCCTCTTAGCTTGTCGGTGTTCCAAGCATAGCCGCCTGGGGTGCTTGCATAACAATCGCGAAACAGAAATGTTACTGACCCCCTGAAAGGGAGTCCGCAGACACCTGTTTCTCCGGTGATTACCTGGGATGATACTAGTTTGTCGAAGGTCACGATCGGCAATTTTGGCAGTTGGACGACGATCGTTATAGGCTAGTTCTCGTTGCTTCGGCCCAGGTGCTGGACAACGGGCTATGGCGCAGCTTGGTAGCGCGCTTCACTGGGGGTGAAGAGGTCGTGGGTTCAAATCCCGCTAGCCCGACTCACTGATCGTTCGATCACGAACGCCCCGAACCTTTCGGGGCGTTTCTGCTTTGCCGGAGGTCATCGACGAGTCGCCGGCCCGATCCTTGTCACACATTCGCGGCTCACCCGTGATCGGCTGCCGCTCCCCGGCTCCCGGGACCGTCGAGGCTGGGTGCGAAGACCGCCGTGACCACCCCGATGAGGACGAGCAGCCCGAGCCCCCAGCGCAGGCTCGCCGCCGTCGCGATGATCCCGACGAGCGGACTGGTGGCGAGGAAGCCCGCCCGCATCATCCAGTTGACGAGCGTGACCCCGCCCGCACCGCCGACGCCCGGGATCCGTGAGGCCGCCGTGATCGCGTTCGGCACGAGGGTCGCCGCCCCATAGCCGAGTGCTGCGAGCGAGACGAGCAGCTGCACGGTCCCGGTGGACGTCGCCAGTCCGAGACCGCCGAGGGCGATGAGGATCCCGCCGAGGCGGCCGATCCGTCCCGCGCCGAAGCGCTGGACGAGGACGTCCCCGGAGAACCGTCCCAGGCAGTGGGCGCCGATGACGGTGCTGAAAGCGATGCCCGCCTCGGCCGCAGGCATCCCGCCGAGCTCGACGGCGGCGAGCGCCGACCAGTTGTTGGCGATGTCCTCGACCGCGATCCCGCACACCGCGACGACCGCCAGCGGCAGGGCGATGCGCATGATGGCGCGACGCCGACCGGGCATCGCCGTCGGGGTCCCGTCCGCAGAGTCGTTCACGAGGCGCCTGCCCCACTGCCGTCCCTCCGCACCGAGAAGCAGTCGGCCGATGACGACGAGGACGATGCAGCCGAGCGCGACGACGACGAGGTGGAGGCGCATGTCGACCCCCGCGGCCGAGGCGGCCGTGGCCAGGGCTCCGCTGAGCAGACCGCCCAGGCTCCACACTGCGTGCATCGAGGAGAGGATGACGCGGTTCCGGTTCTCCTGCACCCCGATCCCGACGACGTTCTGGGCGACGTCGACGACGGCGTCGCAGACACCGGCGACGAAGAGGCACGCTGCCATCATCCACCCGTTGACCGACCACGGAGTGAGCGCGGCTGCGGCGACGAGGGCGATGGTGCCGCCGAGGACGATGGGATTGGGACCGAAGCGCGCGATGAGGCGGGCGGGCAGCACGGAGGAGAGGACGGCGCCGAGGGCGAAGCAGGAGACGACGAGCCCGAACTCGATTGAGTTCAGACCCAGCCTCTCGACGAGCTGGGGATACCACGGGAGGAGACCGGCGAAGGCGGCGCCGTTCGACCCGAAGTAGATCCCGGCACCCGCGATGCCGGAGAATCCCGGCTTCCGCTGTCCGTCCACGCCCGCCTCCCTCCCGTCCCCTGCCTGGGGATTGCCGTCTCCGAGCACACTGCCGCCCACTCTACCCACGCCCCCGGACCCACCCGTTCACGTGCGCACGCCGCCCCGGGACCGCCTCGGCGAGGGACCCCAGCGGGAAATCCCCGCCGAGGATGTCGTCCATCACCTCCGACCTGGCGTAGCCTGGGGGACGATCTGCAGTCGGGACGCCCGTCCCGGCGACCACATGAGCCAAGGAGACCTCCCGTGTCCACGTCACCGAAACCAGCCGACGACCGGCTGCACGGAATGGAGCGGGTGTCCTCCCGCATCATCGGCATCTCGATCGCCGCAGCCCTCGGCGGGTTCCTCTTCGGCTTCGACACCGCCGTCATCAACGGTGCCGTCGACGCCCTCGCCGAGGACTTCTCCCTCGGCGCAGCCCTCAAGGGCTTCGCCGTCTCCTCGGCCCTCATCGCGTGCGCGCTCGGAGCGTGGTTCGCCGGCAGCCTCGCCAACCGCTTCGGACGCCTGCCGGTCATGGTCGTCGCCGCGATCCTCTTCTTCGCCTCGGCGATCGGCTCAGGACTCGCCTTCGGCGTCACCGACCTCATCATCTGGCGCATGGTCGGCGGCCTCGGTGTCGGTGCGGCCTCGGTCATCGCCCCCGCCTACATCGCCGAGGTCTCCCCCGCCCGCGTGCGCGGCCGCCTCGGATCGCTCCAGCAGCTCGCGATCGTCACCGGCATCTTCGCCGCCCTCCTCTCCAACGCACTCCTCGCCTCGGTCTCCGGCGGGGCGGCCGCACCGTTCTGGTTCGGCATCGACACGTGGCGGTGGATGTTCATGGTCGAGGCGATCCCCGCCCTCGTCTACGGTCTCGCCGCCCTCGGCCTGCCCGAGTCCCCGCGGTTCCTCGTCGCCCGCGGACGCGAGGAGGAGGCCGCGAAGGTCCTGCGCGACTTCACCGGCGTCGTCGACACCGATGCCCTCATCGCGCGCATCCGCGATTCGCTCAAGCGGGAGGAGCGCGAGTCCTTCCGCGACCTCCTCGGCAGGGCGTTCGGGCTCAAGCCGATCGTGTGGATCGGCATCCTCCTCTCCGTCTTCCAGCAGTTCGTCGGGATCAACGTGATCTTCTACTACTCGACGACGCTGTGGAAGTCCGTCGGCTTCGACGAGTCGAGCGCCCTGCTCACCTCCGTCATCACCTCGGTGACGAACATCCTCGTCACCATCGTCGCGATCCTCCTCGTCGACCGGGTGGGACGCCGGAAGATGCTGCTCGCCGGCTCCGCCCTCATGGGGCTGTCGCTGGCGACGATGGCGCTGTCCTTCTCCTTCGCCGAGCTCGTCACCGCCGCCGACGGCACGCAGAGCGCGGAACTCGGCGCACCGTGGTCGATCATCGCGCTCGTGGCCGCGAACCTCTTCGTCGTCGGCTTCGGCGCGACGTGGGGGCCGCTCGTGTGGGTGCTCCTCGGCGAGATGTTCCCCAACCGGATCCGCGCCGCCGCTCTCGCCGTGGCCGCGGCCGCGCAGTGGGTGGCGAACTTCGCGATCTCGACGACGTTCCCCGTCTTCGCCGACATCAGCCTCACCTTCGCCTACGGCTTCTACGCGTTCTTCGCCGTCCTCTCCTTCTTCTTCGTGTGGTGGAAGGTCCCGGAGACGAAGGGCATCGAACTCGAGGACATGACCGAGGACGCCGCCCCCGTCCACCACGGGCGCGAAGGCTGAGCCCCGTTCCCCTGCGTCAGGGGTGTCCCCTTCCTCAGGGGTGCCGTCCCTCAGGGGCGTTGCCCCTTTCAGGGGGTGTCGTCGCCGGACCGCGCCGAGGCGGGGCCGGCCGCGGTCCCGCCCGTGCCCTCGGGTGCCGCGCCCGTCTTGCCGGGCGCCGTGTCCATGCCGCCGGGCGTCTCGTCCGGATCCTCCCCGTCCCCGCTCTTCGGTGACCCGTCCCCGCGCCTGAGGCCGATGACGAGGCCTGCGATCGCGAGGACGAAGAAGACGCCGAGGCCCACGGTCAGACCCGGAGCGGCGGCATAGGCCATCGCGAGGGCACGGAACCCGATGAGGCCGACGGTCGAGTAGATGAGCGCCCACAGCGAACCGCCGAGGATGAGGGCGGGGACATAGCGGCGCGCGCTCATCCCCGTCGTCCCCGCGGCGAGGTTGACGACGGTCTGAAGTCCGACGGTGAGGAAGGAGACGGCGACGACCGGGGCACCGAAGCGTTCGATCATCGCCTCGGCCCTGCGGTATCGGGGTCCGGACATGATCCTCTCGACGCGGTCGATGCGCTGCATGCCCTTCCGGGCGAGGCGCCCGAGGAGGTAGGTGCCGCCGGCGCGGGCGAGGATGATGCCGAAGAGGATGAGCCAGGTGACGGCGATCGGCAGCGACCAGTCGAGGGGATTCATCGGTGCTGCGTGCCTCCGTGCCGGGTGCGGTGTGCTCACACCGATTCTACGCCGATGTTAGCCTCACCTCACACCGCCCGGGAGCCGGCCTCGCCCGGTCGGCCTCGCGTGCTCAGACGCGGGTGCCGTCGAGCCAGACCTCGCTCACCCGGTCTTCGATGCCGCGGACGTCGTCGCTGCTCAGGTCCCCGTCGACGAGGACGAGGTCGGCGAGCGCGTCCGGGGCGATGCGCCCCCGGTCGTCGTGGCCGAGGAGGTCGGCGGCGACCGAGGTGCCTGCGGCGAGCGCCTCGGCGCTGCTCAGACCGGCCCCGGCGAGCAGGCTGATCTCCTCGAGGTTCTTCCCATGGGGTCCGACCCCGGCGTCGGTGCCCATGGCGATGCGGATGCCCGCCTCGTGCGCCCTGACGATCGACTCGTGATGGGTCTCGATGACGGCGTGCGCCTTGTCGATGACGGACTGGGGCAGGCTCGCCCCCGCCTCGGCGGCCTTGATGACTGCCCGCGGCGCCTGGAGGGTGGGGACGAGGAAGGTCCCGTGCTCGAGCATGAGGTCGATGGCCTCGTCGTCGAGGTAGATCCCGTGTTCGATCGAGCGGACCCCGGCCCGGACGGCGTTCTTGATCCCCGGCGCCCCCTGAGCGTGGGACATGACGTGCGCTCCCTGGGCGGCCGCCTCGGCGACGATGACGGCGATCTCCTCCTCGGTGAACTGGGAGTGCCGGGGATCGTCGCGCGGGGAGAGCACTCCCCCGGTCGAGCAGATCTTGATGTGGTCGGCTCCCGCCCGCAGCAGCTCCCGGGTCTTGCGCCGGACCCCGTCGACGCCGTCGGCGACGCCGGAGGGCCGTCCCGGGTGCGGGGCGAGGAACGGGGAGTCGGAGCCGGAGACGAGGTGGAAGTCCCCGTGCCCGCCGGTCTGGGACATGATCGTCACGGCGATCGTCATCCGCGGTCCCCGGACGACGCCGGTATCGACGGCGACCTTGGCGCCGAGGTCGGTCCCGCCTGCGTCGCGCACGGTCGTCACCCCGCCCGCGAGCGTCTCCTCCATGTGACGGACGGAGGAGTAGAACGGCAGCGAGAAGGGGTCGTGGAAGGCCGAGGTGCTGGCCGCGCCGGCGCTCATGAGGTGGACGTGGCAGTCGATGATCCCGGGGACGAGGGTGCGCTCAGAGCAGTCGACGAAGGTGTCCGAGGCGTTGTGGGAGCCCTGCCCCGCCTCGGTGATCGCCGTGATCCGCCCACCGTCGACGACGACGTCACGACGGCCCGGGATGAACCGGGTCCCGTCGAAGACCTGCGCATTCGTGAACACTGTGACCATCGGCAATCTCCTCATCATCGGTGTCGGCTTCCTCACATCTATCACGTCCGGCGGGGCCGCGTCATGTTCACCGGTTCGACACCTTGACGCAGTATGATCAGGGCCGATACGGGTCGTCTGCCTCGGCACCGGCCCCTGGTCGCTCGATCCGGAAGAACTGTGACTGACTACGCCGCGCAATTCCCTGCTCAGCCTCGCCCGCGCGAGGACCGCACCCTCATCGACGTCCTCCTCGAGACGGCGGGTGCCCACGGTGATCAGCCGGCGATCGACGACGGGCACACCGTGCTCAGCTACTCCGAGCTCATCGTCGAGATCAGGGATCTCGCGCTCTCCCTCGCCGAGGCGGGCATCGGTCCCGGGGACAAGGTCGGCATCCGCATGCCCTCGGGGTCGGTCGACCTCTACGTCGCGATCCTCGGCACGATGATGCTCGGGGCCGCGTACGTGCCCGTCGACGTCGATGACCCGGAGGAACGGGCGCGCACGGTCTTCTCCGAGGCGGCCGTGACCGGGGTGATCACCGCGGGACGGGTGATCGAGGCCCGCACCGACCGGGGACCCCTCGACCGTGCCGAGCTGCGCAGCCCCACCCCGGACGACGACTGCTGGGTGATCTTCACCTCCGGCTCGACGGGCACCCCCAAGGGTGTGGCCGTGAGCCACCGTTCGGCCGCCGCCTTCGTCGACGCCGAGGCGGCGCTGTTCTGTCAGGCCGATCCGCTCGGTCCCGGCGACCGGGTGCTCGCCGGACTCTCCGTGGCCTTCGACGCCAGCTGCGAGGAGATGTGGCTGGCGTGGCGCCACGGTGCGTGCCTCGTGCCGGCACCCCGCTCCCTCGTCAAGTCCGGAATGGACCTGGGCCCCTGGCTGTCCTCGCGCGGCATCACCGTCGTCTCGACCGTGCCCACCCTCGCCGCACTCTGGCCCGCCGAGGCGCTCGACGCCGTGCGGCTGCTCATCTTCGGCGGCGAGGCCGCCCCACCCGAGCTCGGGCGACGACTGAGCGAGGAGGGGCGCGAGGTGTGGAACACCTACGGTCCCACCGAGGCGACCGTCGTCGCATGCGGGGCGATCCTCGACGGCACGGAGCCCGTGCGCATCGGCCTCCCGCTCGACGGCTGGGCGCTCGCCGTCGTCGACGCCGCAGGCGTGCCCGTCGCCGAGGGCGAGACCGGTGAGCTCATCATCGGCGGCATCGGGCTCGCCCGCTACCTCGACCCGGCCAAGGACGCCGAGAAGTACGCCCCGATGCCCACACTCGGCTGGGACCGCGCGTACCGGTCCGGCGATCTCGTCGTCAACGACCCACGGGGACTCATCTTCGTCGGTCGCGCCGACGAGCAGATCAAGCTCGGGGGTCGGCGCATCGAACTCGGAGAGATCGACGCGGCCCTCCAGGCTCTGCCCGGTGTCGAGGGTGCGGCGGCCGCGGTGAAGACGACCCCGGCGGGAACGGACATCCTCGTCGGCTACCTCGCGACCACCTCGGCGGGGGCCGAGGAGAGGATCGACGGCTGGGAGGAGACGCTGCGGGCGGAGCTGCCGGCCGCGCTCGTCCCCCGGCTCGCCCTCGTCGACGAACTCCCGACGAAGACCTCGGGCAAGGTCGACCGCAACGCCCTGCCCTGGCCGATGGGCGAGACGGCCGAGGCCGAGGACTCCGCGGAGACCTTCGGCCCCGACGTCGAGTGGATCGCCGAACAGTGGACGGCGGTGCTCGGCACCCGGCCGGGATCGGACACGGACTTCTTCACCGTCGGCGGCGGCAGCCTCGCCGCCGCCCAGCTCGTCTCGCGTCTGCGCCTCGAGCACCCGAGCGTGACCGTCGGCGACATCTACGCCCACCCGCGGTTCGGGGCGCTCGCGACCCTGTGCCTCGGGGACGAGGGCGCCGCCGTCGCCGCAGGACCGCAGCGCGACATCGCACGGACCTCGAAGGGGATGCAGGCGTTCCAGACGCTGCTGGCCGTCCCCGTCCACATCCTCGCCGGAGTCCGCTGGGTCGTCATCGCCATGGTGCTCGCGAACCTCGCCGCCGGACTCGGCGCCGCGGTCCCGTTCACCCCGTGGCCGGTCGTCATCACCCTCTTCCTCGTCTTCGTCACCGCGTGGGGGCGGATGCTCATCTCCGCCGCCGCAGCGAGGCTCCTCCTCTTCGGGCTGCGGCCCGGGGTCTACCCGCGCTCGGGCTGGGTGCACAAGCGCCTGTGGCTGGCCGAGCACATCGCCGACATCGCCGCCGCCGTCTCCGTCGCGAGCGCCCCCTGGGTGACGTGGTACGCGCGCCTGCTCGGGAATCGGGTCGGCTCGGACGCCGACCTCCACTCCGCCCCGCCCGTCACCGGCTTCCTCACCCTCGAGGCAGGGGCTGCGATCGAACCCGAGGTCGACCTCAAGGGCTGGTGGGTCGACGGGGACCTGCTGCGCATCGGGACGATCGAGGTCGGGGAGAACGCGACGGTCGGGGCGCGCTCGACGCTCATGCCCGGCACCCGCATCGGATCCGGGGCGCTCATCGAGGCCGGGTCCGCGGTGACCGGGAAGGTCCGGCGCAACCAGATCTACTCCGGTTCGCCGGCCGTGCGCATCGGCAAGGCGAAGAAGACGTGGCCGGCACCACCGGACCGGCGACGGCTGCCGTTCCTCTTCTACGCCGCCGGATCCCAGGTCAACGCCGCCCTGCCCTACCTCGCCGCGATTCCGGGGCTCTGGCTCATGGTCGCCGTCTCCGGCATCGACGTCGTGACGAACCCGTGGCTCGTCCTCGCGTGGTCACCGCTCATCGCATGCCTGTGGTTCCTCACCACGGCCCTCCTCATCCTCCTCTCGGTGCGGCTGCTCGCGATCGGGATGGAAGAGGGGGAATTCCCTGTCCGCTCGGCCCGCGGCTATCGGGTGTGGGCGACGGAGAGGCTGCTCGATCTCGCCCGCGACCTCCTCTTCCCCCTCTACGCCTCGATGCTCACCCCGTGGTGGCTGCGCGCGCTCGGAGCGAAGGTCGGTCCCGGCACCGAGATCTCCACCGTCGTCTTCGTCCCGAAGATGACGACGATCGCCGCCGGCGCCTTCCTCGCCGACGACACCATGGTCGCCAGCTACGAGCTCGGCCACGGGTGGATGCGCGCGGGCCGGGCGAAGGTCGGCAAGCGGGCGTTCCTCGGCAACTCGGGCATCGCCTCCCCGGGTCGCCGGGTGCCGAAGAACGCGCTCGTCGCCGTGCTCTCTGCGGCCCCGGCGAAGGCGAAGAAGGGCTCGTCGTGGCTCGGGTCTCCCCCGGTGCAGCTGCGCCGGGCCGCCGTCGACGCCGACGAGACGCTCACGTACGCCCCGAAGTTCGGGGTCAAGGCCGCCCGCGCTCTCTTCGAGACGATGCGGATCACCTCGGTGATGGTCGGCGGCGCCCTCGTCGCCGCCGTCATCCTCACGATCATCGCCCTGCTCGACCTGCCCGGCGGGATCGGCATCTCCGGGGAGCGGGGGAACTTCTTCGCCTCCGTCGGCCTCGCCCTCGTCACCTCCGGGCTGGTGATGTTGGCGGCCGGCGCGGTCGCGGCGGGACTCGCCGTCATCGCGAAGTGGGTCTTCGTCGGCCGCATCTCCCCTGGCGACCACCCGCTGTGGTCGTCGTTCATCTGGCGCGGCGAGGTCGCCGACTGCTTCGTCGAACTCGTCGCCGCCCCCTGGTTCACCCGCAACGCCGTGGGCACGCCCGCGATCGTGTGGTACTTACGCGCGATGGGCGCGAAGATCGGCCACGGTGTGTGGTGCGAGAGCTACTGGCTGCCCGAGGCCGACCTCGTCCGCCTCGGCGACAACTCCACGGTCAACCGCGGCTGCGTCGTCCAGACCCACCTCTTCCACGACCGGGTGATGAGCCTCGACGTCGTCGAACTCGAGGCCGGTGCCACGCTCGGCCCCAACAGCGTCATCCTGCCGGCCGCCACCCTCGGGGAGAACTCGACGGTCGGGGCGACCTCGCTCGTCATGCGCGGGGAGTTCGTGCCCCCGCATGCGTACTTCAGCGGCAATCCTGTCATACCCTGGGTGGATGCCCCAGAACTTCCCCGCGCCGAGGCGGTCGACACGATCCATGCCTGACAGCTACACCCCCGGAGTCGGCACCCCCGACCTCCACATCGACCACTACGACATCGACCTCGACTACCGGATCGGACCCAACCGGCTCTCCGGCCGCGCCCGGCTGACCGGGCGGGTGCTCACTGAGACGACGGCGATCCTCCTCGACCTCACGGGCATGCGGGTGACGAAGGCGAGCGTCAACGGGCGCAAGGTCCGCTTCGCCGCCCGCGCCGGGAAGCTGCGCCTGACCACGGAGCCGCTTGCCCGCAATCAGCCGGTGCGCATCGACATCGCCTACGCGGGCAACCCGCAGCCGGCGATCGGGACCTGGGGAGACATCGGCTGGGAGGAGCTCGAGGACGGAGTCCTCGTCGCCGGGCAGCCCATCGGGGCCTCGACGTGGTTCCCGTGCAACGACCACCCCTCGAACAAGGCGACGTTCCGGATCACGGTCCTCACCGAATCCGAGTACACCGTCGTCTCCAACGGCGACCTCGTCGAGAAGGTCCGCAGGGCCGGGCGCACCGCGTGGACGTTCCAGTCGGGCACGCCGCTGGCGACGTATCTTGCGACCGTGCAGATCGGCCGCTACCGGCAGGGCCCGATCGCCGTGCCCCTGAACTCTGCGCCGAGCCCCGTGCCCCTCGGGCTCTTCGCTGCCGAGCACTGGAACCGGGCGGCCCTGCGCCTGCCCGTCCAGCACGCCATGATGAACGCGTTCATCGAGCTCTTCGGGCCCTACCCGTTCGACCGCTACGACGTCGTCGTGACGAACGAGGAGCTCGAGATCCCCCTCGAGTCGCAGCCGCTGTCCGTGCTCGGACCCAACCACCTCGGACCCGAGTGGGAGTCCGAGCGCCTCATCGCCCACGAGCTCGCCCACCAGTGGTTCGGCAATTCGCTCACGCCGAGGCAGTGGTCGGACATCTGGCTCAACGAGGGCTTCGCATGCTACGCGGAGTGGCTGTGGTCGGAGGCCTCAGGTCGGATGAGCGCCGACGAGTGGGCGCTGCGCTGGTACGAGTCGCTCGCCGTCTCCCCGCAGGACATCGTCCTCGCCGATCCCGGGGGGCCGGGGATGTTCGACGACCGCGTCTACAAGCGCGGAGCAATGTTCCTCCATGCTCTGCGCGTCAACCTCGGCGACGCCGTGTTCTTCGACGGCGTCCGCGAGTGGACGACCCGGCACCGGCACGGCAGCGTCGACACGGCCGAGTTCATCGCGCACTTCACCCGCATCGCCGGGCGCAGCATCGCCGAGGTCGTCGACCCGTGGCTCTTTCGGACCGCTCTACCGCAGCTGCCGCACCATGAGGTCTGAGTCGCCGTTGCGCCCGACCGTGGCGAACCCCCGGTCGACGTAGAGGTTCTTCGCCCCGTTGCCGTCCTCGACGGCGAGGCTGACGGCCTCGACCCCGCTCATCCTCGCGAGTGAGAGGAGGACGTCGAGGAGCGCCGTGCCGATCCCTTCCCCCTGGTGGTCGGGGAGGACGGTGATCGAGAGCTCGGGGATGTCCGCTGCCACCCAGCCGTAGCCGGCGAAGGGCTCGGCAGTGTCCTCGGCGTCGTCGGTCGCGGTCTCAGGCCCCGCCTTCGCAGTCCCGGCATCCGCCTCGGCGGGGGCACTCTCACCGGAGGATCGGGACCGGTTCCCGGTGTCCTCGGCATCCGCCTCGGCGAGCACCTCGGATTCCACGGTCCGGCCCGCCTCGGCGGGATCCTCACTCAGCCCTGTCGCGAACGCGGCATCGGCAGGACCCTCATCGGGGGTCTCGACCCCGCCGCCCTCAGCCAGGCGCAGCCATGCGAGCCCGAGGATCTCCTCTCCGGACTCGTCGAAGCAGGCCACGGCCAGGTCGCGGGTCCGCCCCCAGTCGGCGAAGTAGTGCCGGGCGTCGGGACGGGTGACCAGCTCCTCGCGCGGGATCGTCGGGGCGTCCATCGACCAGTTGAAGCAGAGGTCGACGAACGGGAGGAAGGTCTCCTCGGGGGTGTCGGCCGGCAGCGGTCGGATCCGGGATCGGAGGTCGGCGGGTGTGTCGGAGCTGGTCATGTCAGTCCCTTCTTCACGGCGGTGCGGATCCACTGGTGGTTGCGGACTCGCCAGCCCAGCGTGATCGCGCGGAGGCCGATGAAGCCGAGGCAGAACGCCGCCCACAGGCCCTGTGCGCCCGGCCAGAGTCCGGTGACCGGAACGAGCAGGAGGGCGTAGCCGATCACCGCGACCAATTGTGCCAGAGCGAGGTAGCGAGCGTCCTCGGCACCCATGAGGACGCCGTCGAGGACGAAGACGTACCCGGCCACGGGCATGCCGAGGGCGAGGATGGGCAGGAGTCCGGTGAGGGTGGCGATGACGGCCGGGTCGGAGGAGAAGACGAAGGGGATGATCCCGGAGCCGGCGACGAGGACGAGGCCGACGAGGATCCCGAACCCGATGCCCCAGACGATGAGGCGGCGGTTGATCGCGGCGACGACGTCGACCCGCTGCGCCCCGAGCTGGAGGCCGATGAGGGCCTGACCGGCGATCGCGAGCGAGTCGAGGGCGAGCGCGAGGGCGAAGAAGAGGCTCTGGGCGACCTGGATCGCCGCGAGGTCCGTGGCGCCGAGCGCGGTGGCGAGGACGACGAGGATGATGAGGGAGGCGCGCAGGCTCGCGTTGCGCACGAGCAGCCAGCCCGAGGTCTTCGCCGAGGAGATCACCCCGGCCCAGTCGGGGCGGAAGCTCGCGTGGTGGCGGCGGGCGGCGCGCAGGGCGATGAGGATGTAGACGGCGCACATGCCGGCCTGGGTGAGGACGGTGCCGAGTGCGGATCCGGCCACGCCCATGCCGAGTCCGTAGATGAAGAGGGCGTTGAGTCCGATGTTCGCGACACAGCCTCCGGCGGCGACGACGAGAGGGGTGCGGGTGTCCTGGAGGCCGCGCAGCAGCCCGGTCGCGGCGATGACGACGAGCATGAACGGCAGTCCCCACCACGAGATCGCGAGATAGGCGTGGGCGCCGCTCGCGATCTCGGGTGTCGGTCCGAAAGCGCCGATGGCGGTGCCGAGCAGCGGCAGTCCGAGGGCGAGGAGGACGACCGAGGTGAGGAGCGCAAGCCAGATGCCGTCGAACCCAGCACCCACGGCTCCCCGGGTGTCCCCGGCACCCATCCGCTTGGCCACCCGCGGGGTCGTCGCATAGGCGAGGAAGACCATGAGCCCGAGGACGGTCTGGAGGATCGTCGAGGCGATCGCGAGCGATCCGAGGGCGCCCGCACCGAGATGGCCGACCATGGCCGTGTCGGTGAGGAGGAAGATCGGTTCGGCGATGAGCGCGCCGAGGGCCGGCAGCGCCAGCCGGAGTATGTCCCTGTCGATCGCTGCCACGCCTGGCAGTCTATCGAATCGCCGGCGAGGCGCGCGCCCTAGCCTCGGGCGCAGCGCGCGCCTCGGCGGAGGGGCAGGCGTCAGGCGACTTCGAAGAGTCCCGCGGCTCCCTGCCCGCCGCCGATGCACATCGTCACGACGACGTACTTGACGCCTCGGCGCTTGCCTTCGATAAGGGCATGGCCGACGAGGCGGGCCCCGGTCATCCCGTAGGGGTGGCCGACCGAGATGCCGCCGCCGTCGACGTTGTAGCGTTCGGGGTCGATGCCCAGCCGGTCCCGGCAGTAGAGCGCCTGGACGGCGAAGGCCTCGTTGAGCTCCCACAGACCGATGTCGTCGATCTTCAGCCCGTGGGCGTCGAGGAGCTTGGGGACGGCGAAGACGGGGCCGATGCCCATCTCGTCGGGGGCGACTCCGGCGACGGCCATGCCCCGGTAGATCCCGAGCGGGGTCAGTCCCCGCCGGGACGCCTCGGCGTCGGACATGAGGACGGAGGCCGAGGCGCCGTCGGAGAGCTGGGAGGCGTTGCCCGCGGTGATGCTCGGCTCCTTCGAGGCGACCCCCGGCTCGAGGACGGGTGTGAGCTTCGCGAGCCCCTCGAGCGTCGTCTCGGGGCGGTTGCCCTCGTCCTTGGTGAGCGTGACCTCCTGCTGGGACGTCTCCCCGGTCTCCTTGTCGAGAACGACCTTCGTCGAGGTCAGAGGGACGATCTCGTCGTCGAAGCGCCCTGCCTCCTGCGCGGCGGCGGTGCGCTTCTGCGATTCGAGGGAGTAGGCGTCCTGGTCCTCGCGGCTGACCCCGTAGCGCTCGGCGACGACCTCAGCGGTCGCGAGCATCGGGTAGTAGATCCCGGGAACGTTCTCCTCGAGCCACGGGTCCTTCGCCCGGTAGGTGTTCATGTGCTCGTTCTGGACGAGGGAGACGGATTCGACGCCGCCGCCGACAGCGATCTTCTGCCCGTCGACGATGATCTGCTTCGCCGCGGTGGCGATTGCCATGAGGCCCGAGGCGCACTGGCGGTCGACGGACATGCCGGCGACCGAGACGGGCAGTCCCGCCCGCAGACCCGCCTGACGGCCGATGTTCGTCGACTGGCTGCCCTGCTGGAGGGCGGAGCCGATGATGACGTCATCGACCTCGGCGCCTTCGACACCGGCGCGTTCGACGGCGTGGGCGATCGCGTGTCCGGCGAGCTCCTGGGCCTGGGTGTCGTTGAACGCACCGCGGTAGGCCCGCCCGATCGGGGTCCTGGCGGTGGAGACGATGACGGCATCGACCATGGTGTGGCTCCTTCGAAAGCAGTGCGGTGGGGTGGGGTGGTGGCGCGGATGGCGCGGGCGGCGCGGCGCGGGCGGATCAGTCCTTGGGTCCGCCGGCGACGTAGATGACCTGGCCGGAGACGAAGCCTGCGCCCTCGGAGACGAGGAACGAGGCGGTGTTGGCGATGTCCTCGGGCTTTCCCGCGCGACCGACGGGGATCTGGCTGATCGCGGCCTTCTTGAAGTCCTCGAAGTCGACGCCGACGCGTTCGGCCGTCGCCTTCGTCATGTCGGTCTCGATGAAGCCCGGGGCGATCGCGTTGGCGGTGACCCCGAACTTGCCGAGCTCGATCGCCCACGTCTTCGTCATCCCCTGGATCCCGGCCTTCGCGGCCGAGTAGTTCGTCTGCCCGCGGTTGCCGAGCGCCGAGGTCGACGACATCGAGACGATGCGCCCGAACTTCTCGGCCACCATGTGCTCCTGCACGGCCTTGGCCATGAGGAACGCCCCGCCGAGGTGGACGGAGAGGACCTTCTCGAACTCCTCGTAGGTCATCTTGAACAGGAGGTTGTCGCGGAGGATGCCGGCATTGTTGATGAGGACGGTGGGCGGTCCGAGACGATCGGCCACATCGGCGACGGCGGCGGTGACGGAGTCCTCGTCGGAGACGTCGGCGTTCAGTCCGATCGCCTCTCCCCCGGCTGCGGTGATCGCCGAGACAGTGTCCTCGGTCGGTCCCATGTCGAGGACGGCGACCCTGAGGCCGTCGGCGGCGAGCCTGGTCGCGATCGCGGCGCCGATGCCGCGTCCGCCTCCGGTGACGATTGCTGTGCGTGCCATGCGTGATCCTCCGGGGTAGGTGGTGTGCGACGCAGCGTGACTCCCGTCTCACTGCGGTCAGGTCTCACTCTAACCGAGAATCACTCCTGAACGAATGATTGCTCACTGGGCGAGAACGCGCCGCTCCGGACCGACCGACAGCACACCAACGCGGTGATCCAACGCCCGGCACGCCACCAACGCGGTGATCCGACAAAAACGCGGTCTGCAGACCGCGTTTTTGTCGGATCACCGCGTCGAAGCGGAGCAAGGCCGCGGGTCGAAGCGGAGGGGGCCGCCTACTCCTCGTCGAAGCGGGAGACGTCGCCGGCGCCGACGCGCGCGACCTCCGGGTACCTGCCGGTGAAGTCGATGACCGAGGTCGGCACGACGCCCGGCGTCCCGGACTCGATGACGACGTCGACGTCGTGGCCGATCTGGTCCATGACGTCGTCGGCCTCGGTGAGCGGGTCCTCGTCTCCGGGCAGGAGGAGCGTCGAGGAGAGGATCGGCTCCCCCATCGCCTCGACGAGGGCGAGAGCGGTCGTGTTCTGCGGGATGCGCGCGCCGACCGAGTGCTTCTTCGGGTGCATCATCCGGCGCGGCACCTCCTTCGTCGCCTTCATGATGAACGTGTACGGGCCGGGTGTCATCGACTTGATCGCGCGGAAGTCCGAGTTGTCGACGATGACGAACTGTCCGAGCTGCGCGAAGTCGTGGCACATGAGCGTGAAATGGTGCTTGGAATCGAGGTGGCGGATGCGCGTGATCCGCTCGATGCCCGCCTTGTTCTCGAGCGCACAGCCGAGCGCGTAGCACGAGTCGGTGGGATAGGCGATGAGTCCGCCGTCACGGAGCACCTCGGCGGCCTTCGTGATGAGTCGGGGCTGGGGGTTCTCGGGATGGATCTTCAGTAGTGTCGCCATAGTCCATGGTAATCACGGGTGCGCTCCGTTGGGAACGAGCAGCCGGCACCCGCGATCCGGTTCCGTGCCGAACCACGCCAAGCAGGGAAATCGACGCTCCCACGATCCGCCGCATCGCCGATCCACGTGGGGCCCGAAATCCGCGCCGCCCGCGACGCGGAAACCCGGCTCTGCGTTGATCGACAGAATTTCGCCGAGGTGGCCGACCAGAGTGCGTGCCCGTGCCGTCGCGGCGTGCCGGCGGCCGCGGACCCTCGCCGAGGCGGTCCGCCCGGCTCTGCGTGGATCGACGGTGCGTCGCCGAGGTGGTCGGGGTCAGTGGACGGGGGTGTGGGCGGTGCGCGGGTCGGAGGCGATGAGGATGTTCACCCACCGGGCCTTCGGGTCGGCGTCGACGAGGAGGGCCTTGAGAAGCAGGGTCGCGGGCAGTGCGAGGAGGGCGCCCAGCCATCCGAGGACCCACACCCAGAAGAGCAGGGAGAGGAAGGAGACGAGCGGGGTCACCCCGACCGACTCGCCGGTGAACTTCGGCTGGATGATCGCCTGGATGACGAAGTTGAGCACGCTGTAGGCGACGATCACCCACACGGCCGACTGCCACCCGCTGTCGACGAGGGCGAGCAGGGCGGGTGGGATGAGCCCGATGACGAAGCCGATGTTGGGGATGTAGTTCGTGAGGAACGCGAGCACACCCCACACCCACACAAGCGGGACGTCGATGATCGCCAGTGCCACGACGTCGAGGATCGCGACGATGAGGCCGAAGATCGTCGCGACCACCCAGTAGCGGCGCACACCGGACGCGAACCCGCCCAGCGACTGCGCGAGCGCAGGCTTGGCGTCCTTGAGCATCCCCATCCGCGACGACATGCCCATCGAGTCCATGGCGACGAAGAAGACCGCCATGATCACCGTCGTGAGCAGACCCGCCCCGAGCGAGACGTTGGTGAGCAGCGGGCTGACAGCGTCGAAGATCGAACGGACGTTGAACTGCCGCAGTTGCGCTTCGAGGACGTTCGAGGTCACGCCGAGCTCCCCGAGCATCGACATGAGGCTGTGATAGGTCGCCACAAGCTGGTTGCCGTAGCTGGGGATGAGCATGACGAGCTCGGCGATCGCCCACGCGGTGAGCCCGAAGAACCCGAAGAGCATGACGAGGACGAGGACGACGGAGACGCACGCGCCGAGCGCCCCCGGCACGCGATGCCTCGTCAGCCAGCGCTGGAGCGGGTAGACGACGATGTAGAAGTTGAGCGCGAGGAAGACCGGAGCGACGATCTCCTGGAGCCCGCGGAAGAACGTCAGGGCGTAGGCGAGCCCGGCGATCGTGAGGACGACAACGAGTGCTCTCGCCGGCGGCCTGGCGTGCCACGGAGTGACTGCCTGGGGCTCAGTGCCTGCGCTCAACTACCGACCTCGTCTCTTCTCCCTGATCCGCATCGAGACCTCGATCGGCGTCCCTTCGAAGCCGAACGTCTCGCGGAGTCGTCTGATGATGAAACGACGATACCCCGGTTCAAGGAATCCTGTGGTGAAGAGGACGAATTTCGGTGGGCGCGACTGCACCTGAGTGCCGAAGAGGATGCGCGGCTGCTTGCCTCCGCGCACCGGGTGCGGGTTCGCTGCGACGAGTTCGCCAAGGAACGCGTTGAGGCGTCCGGTCGGGATCCGCTTGTCCCAGTTCTCCAGCGCGGTCTCCATCGCCGGTACGAGCTTCTCGGCGTGTCGGCCGGTCTTCGCGGAGATGTTGACCCGCGGGGCCCATGCGACGTGGGCGAGGTCGCGTTCGATCTCGCGTTCGAGGTAGTAGCGGCGCTCCTCGTCGAGGAGGTCCCACTTGTTGAACGCGAGCACGATGGCCCGTCCCGCCTCGGCGGCGGTGGTGACGATCCGCACGTCCTGCTCGCTCAGCGGTTCCTGGGCTTCGAGGAGGACGACGGCGACCTCGGCGCGCTCGAGCGCGGTCTGCGTGCGCAGGGCCGCATAGAAGTCCGCACCGCTGGCCTGGTGGGCACGGCGGCGGATGCCCGCGGTGTCGACGAAGCGCCACTGCCTGCCGCCGAGTTCGATGAGCTCGTCGACGGGGTCGCGGGTGGTGCCGGCGACGTTGTCGACGAGCACGCGTTCGGACCCGACGAGCTTGTTGAGCAGGGAGGACTTGCCGACGTTGGGACGCCCGACGAGGGCGACCCGACGCGGACCACCCTCCTCGATGCGGGTGTCGACGGCGGAGACCTCGGGGAGGACGGAGACCGCCTCGTCGAGGAGGTCGGCGACGCCGCGACCGTGGAGGGCCGAGACCGACCACGGCTGGCCGAGGCCGAGGCCCCAGAGTTCGGCAGCCATGAGCTCGCCGCGTTCGTCGTCGACCTTGTTCGCGGCGAGGATGACCGGCTTCTTCTTCTTCCGCAGCATCTTCACGACCATCTCGTCGGTCGCGGTCGGTCCGGTCGTGGCATCGACGACGAGGACGACGGCGTCGGCCATGTCGACGGCGACCTCGGACTGGATCGCGATCCGCGAGGCCATGCCCTTCGAGTCGGAATCCCAGCCGCCGGTGTCGACGAGGGTGAAGTCCTTGCCGTTCCACTCCGCCTGGTAGCTCACGCGGTCGCGGGTGACACCGGGGACGTCCTCGACGACGGCCTCACGGCGGCCGAGGATGCGGTTGACGAGCGTCGACTTGCCGACGTTGGGGCGGCCGACGATCGCGAGCACCGGGTTGGCGCCGATCGCCTCCTCGTCCTCGATCTCGAAGCCGAGGGAGTCGAGCAGCGCCCGGTCCTCGTCCTCGAGCTCATAGCTCTCGAGTCCGGCCTCGAGCGCGGTCGCCCGCTGCTCGGCCTCTTCGTCGCTGATCCGCTCGAGACGCTCGGCGAGCGCCTCATCGGGGGTCTCGTGGAATTCCTCGTCGGTCATTCTGCGTCCTTCACCAGGTCGAGCACGGTCCCCACGACCTGCTCGAAGTCGAGATCGCTCGTGTCGAGGGTGTACACGCCCTCGGCGGCGGTGAGGAAGCTCGTCGTGGCCGAGTCCTTGGCGTCACGGCCGGTGACGAGCGAGGCGGTGGCGGCGACCGCCTCGGCGTCGGCACTGCCGTGGACCTCCTTGGCCCGGCGGGCCACGCGGACGTCGTCGCGGGCGGTCATGAGGATGCGGACCTCGGCGTCGGGGGCGACGACGGTCGTGATGTCACGGCCTTCGACGACGATGCCGGGGGACGCTGCGGCGATGATCTCCCGCTGCCGTTCGATGAGCTCGGTGCGGGCGTCGGGGACCGCGGAGACGGTCTGGACGTTCTCGGAGACCTCGGCGCTGCGGATCTCCTCGGCGACGTCGATGCCGTCGACGGACACCGCGAAGTCGTCGGGGTCGGTGGAGATCTCAAGGTCGGCCCCGCGGACCTGCTCGAGGACGTCGACGGGATCGGTGACCCCGCGGCTGAGCGCGAGCCACGCCATCGCCCGGTACATCGCACCCGTGTCGAGGTAGGCGAAGCCGAGGCGGCGGGCGACCTCCTTCGCAGTGCTCGACTTGCCGACCCCGCTGGGTCCGTCGATGGCGACGACGCTCATGTGGTTCCTTCCTTCTCGATGGCGGATTCGGGGATCCGCCATCCCAGTGCTTGCAGTCCGGTCTCGAGTTCGTTCGCGTTCGCGGGCATCACGGAGACGTCGACGATGCCGAGCCGGCGCCCCGGGGCATGGTCCATCCGGAAGTCCTCGACGTTGATGCCGAGGTCCCCGATGTCCTTGAACAGGGAGGCCAGGGTCCCCGGGGTGTCGGGGATGAGGACCGTGACGACAGCATATGCGGTCGGGGCCTGTCCGTGCTTGCCGGGGATCCGGTCGTGTCCCTCGTTGCCGTGAGCGATGGCCCTGGCGATCGCCCCGGTCGACCCGGGTCCGAGGCTGAGCGCCTCGATGACGGAGTCGAGCTCCCCGCGCAGGGCGAGCAGCACCGTCCGGACCTCCTCGGCGTTGCCGGAGAGGATCTGCGTCCACAGTCCAGGGTCGGAGGCGGCGATGCGGGTGACGTCGCGCAGTCCCTGCCCGGCGAGCGCCACCTCGTCGAGCGGGGCGTGGCGCAGCTGGGAGGCGACGAGGGAGGAGACGACCTGCGGAACGTGGGAGACCTTCGCGACCGCGGCGTCGTGGATGCGCGGGTCGAGGTGGGTGACCGAGGCGCCGGTGGCCTCGGCCATCTCGACGACCTCCCGCAGCCGGGAGGCCGGCGTGTCGTCATCGGAGCAGATCACCCACGGTCGGGCGGTGAAGAGGTCGGGGCGGGCGGAGATCGCCCCGGACTTCTCCCGACCGGCCATCGGATGGCAGCCGATGTAGCGGTCGAGCTGGTCGGCGGTGACGAGACCGCGCACGGTCTCGAGCAGGCGAGTCTTGATGCTCGCGACATCGGTCACCGTCGCCCGCGGGTAGTTCCGAAGCGCTCCGGCGATGACGTGGGCTGCGACGTCGGGCGGGGTGGCGACGACGACGATGTCCGGGTCGATGTCCTCCCCCGCCGAGGTGGTCGCCCCGGGTGAGCCCCCCGCCGTTCCCGGCACCGCCGTTCCGGGCACGGCGGTTCTCGGCCCGGGCGAGGCCGGGGCCACCGGCTCACCGGCGCCGAGGTCGGAGGCGAGCTGCTGGGCGGTCGGCGAGGTGTCCTCGAGGGTGACCGTGTGCCCGCGCCCGGACAGGGCGAGGCCGAGGCTCGCACCGAGCAGCCCGGTGCCGATGATGTGGACTCTCACAGGTCGACGGCCTCGAAGAGCTCGCCGATCTCATCCGAGCGCAGGGGGCGGATCTTGCCCTGCCGCTGCTCGGCGAGCGAGATCGGTCCGAACTGGGTGCGCACGAGGCGTTCGACGGGGTTGCCGATCGCCGCGAGGAGACGGCGCACGACCCGGTTGCGGCCCGAGTGGAGGGTGAGTTCGACGACGGAGCGGCCAGGCGTCGAGTCGACGAGCTTGAACTCGTCGACCGTGACGATCCCGTCGTCGAGTTCGATGCCGGCCTTGAGCCGGGCGCTCGCATCCTTGGCGATCTGCCCCTTGACCTGCGCGAGGTAGGTCTTGGGGATCTCGTAGCGGGGATGGGCGAGGCGGTTGGACAGCTCCCCGTCGTTGGTGAGCAGGATGAGGCCCTCGGTGTCGGTGTCGAGGCGTCCGACGTGGAAGATCCGCTCGGCGCGGTTGCCGACGTAGTCGCTGAGGTTCTTGCGCCCCTCGGGGTCCTTCATCGTCGAGACGACCCCGGCGGGCTTGTTGAGCGCGAGGTAGACCTTCTGCGGGCTCGTCGAGATCCGCAGGGTGTCGACGTAGACCGCCTGGGTCTCCGGATCGATGCGGGTGCCGAGCTCGGTGACGATGTTCCCGTCGACCTCGACCCGGCCGTCGAGGATGAGCTGCTCGCACGCGCGACGGGACCCCAGCCCCGCCTCGGCGAGGACCTTCTGCAGGCGCACTCCCCCGCTGACGTGGGCATCCGAGGTCTCTCCCGTGCCGGTGGGGGCCTTCTTCGCGCTCGCACGCTGCTTTCGGCTCGGACGGTTGCTGCGCCCGCCGGGCGCCCTGGGATCGCGGTAGGGACTCATGGGGACCATTGTCTCAAATCAATCGTCCTCTGGTGACATTCCGTCCTCGACTGTGGCGAGGACCTCGGTCTCGTCGGCCCCGAACTCCTCGAGGTCGGCGTCCTCGGGCAGGTACGGGGCGATGTCGGGCAGCTCGTCGAGGCTGACCATGCCGAGGGCGTCGAGGAACTGGTGGGTCGTCGCATAGAGCAGCGCCGAGGTCGTCGCCTCCTTCCCCGCTTCGACGATGAGACCCCGCAGGAGCAGGGTGCGGATGACGCCGTCGACGCTCACCCCGCGGATCGCGGCGATGCGGGGCCGGGAGATCGGCTGTCGGTAGGCGATGACGGCGAGCGTCTCGAGCGCTGCCTGGGAGAGCTTCGCGCTCTGCCCGGCGGTGAGGAAGTCCTTGACGACGTCGTGGTAGTCCCCGCGGGAGTGAAGGCGGAAGCCGCCGGCGACCGCGCGGATCTCGAAGCCCCGCTGCCGCCTGGCGCCCTGCCCGTCGGGGCCGGCAGGGGCACCGTCGTAGTCACGGGCCAGTTCCGCGATCGCCTCGGTCACGGTGTCCTCGTCGATGCCGAGGGCCGTCGCGAACTCCTCGGCGGACACCGCGGAGTCGCTGACCATGAGCACGGCTTCGATGCCGGAGAGGATCTCATCGTCGATCATGCCTGGCCTTCCGTCGTATCGTCCCCGTCCGTCTCCCCCGCCGAGGTGGCGCCGTCGTCCGTCTCTCCCGCCGAGGCGGTGCCGGCCTCAGCACCGTCCCCGTCCTCCTCGGCGCTCCACGCGCCTTCGGTGCGCAGGTCGACGCCGTCCTCGGGGGTCTCGGTCCGCGTGATGACGAGCGGGCCGAGCGGTTCGGCCTGGTCGAAGTCGCAGAGGCCGACCTTGAAGAGTTCGAGGAGGGCCAAGAACCGGGCGACGACGACGAGCGTGTTCTCGGAGGTGTCGAGGAGGTCCTGGAACTCGACGTCGCCCGAGCGCAGCAGTCCGAGGATGAGTCCGCGCTGTTCGGAGACACTGACGAGAGGGAGGTGGATGTGGTCGACGGCGACCGTCGGCGGGGTGTGGTCGCGTTGGAGGACGGTCGCGAAGAGGGAAGCGAGCTCACCTGGGCCGATGCTCAGCTCGAGCGGGGGCAGGACGTCTTGGAACTCCTCCTCGAGGCCGACCGAGCGGGGGACGCGGATGGAGCCTGCGGTCATCGCCTCGGAGAGGAAGCCGCTCACGGCCTTGTACGCCTTGTACTGAAGCAGGCGGGCGAAGAGGAGGTCGCGGGCTTCGAGGAGTTCGAGGTCGAGTTCCTCCTCCCCCTCCTCGTGCGGGAGCAGGCGCGCAGTCTTGAGGTCGAGGAGGGTGGCGGCGACGAGGAGGAACTCGGAGATCTCGGCGAGGTTGGACCCGCTGCCCCCGTCCTTCTCCGACAGTTGCGTCGTGTACGCGATGAACTCGTCGGTCACCTCGGCGAGCGCGATCTCCGTGATGTCGAGGCGACGCTTCGAGATGAGGCCGAGGAGCAGATCGAAGGGGCCGGAGAAGTTCTCCAGCTCGACCTGGAAGCCGTGCCCGTCGTCGGCGACGGCATCGTCGTCGGCGACGGTCTCGACGGCGGTCTCGCTCAGGGTGCGCCTCCGCGGGCGATGAGCTCCCGGGCCAGGCGCCGGTAGGCCTCGGAGCCGGGGTGCTTGGGCGCGAACGAGGTGATCGGCTCGGCGGCGACGGAGGCGTCCGGGAACTTCACGGTGCGGTTGATGACGGTGTCGAAGACCTTGTCGTCGAAGGCCTCGGAGACCCTGGTCATCACCTCTTTCGAGTGCAGGGTCCGCGAGTCGAACATCGTCGCGAGGATCCCGTCGATCTCGAGTGAGGGGTTGAGCCGGTCCTGAACCTTCTCGATCGTCTCGACGAGGAGGGCGACGCCGCGCAGGGCGAAGAACTCGGTCTCGAGCGGGATGATCACGCCGTGGGAGGCGGTGAGCGCGTTGACGGTGAGCAGGCCGAGCGAGGGCTGGCAGTCGATGAGGATGACGTCGTATTCGCCGGCGACCTTGGCGAGCGCCCGGGAGAGGACCTGTTCGCGGGCGACCTCGCCGACGAGCTGGACCTCGGCGGCGGAGAGGTCGATGTTCGCCGGCAGGACGTCGATGTTCTCGAAGTCGGTTTCGACGATGACCTCGTGCGGGTCGAGGCGCGGGTTCATGAGCAGGTTGTAGACGCTGATGTCGAGGTCGTACGGGTTGATGCCGAGCCCCACGGACAGGGCGCCCTGCGGGTCGAAGTCGACGAGGAGCATCTTGCGTCCGTACGCGGCCAGGGAGGCGCCGAGGTTGATCGACGACGTCGTCTTCCCCACCCCGCCCTTCTGGTTGACCATGGCGATGATCCGGGCGGGCCCGTGCGAATCCAGGGGTGCGGGTTCGGCGAAGTCCTCGGCTCCCGCCGTCGGGGTCGTCGCTGTGGGGAGATCCAACGCCTGCTGCGGATTCATCACTCGGTCGGCCACCTTTCGTTGCGTGCTGGAACCAACCCTACCGCGCCCTGGGGTGCGAGGTGGCGTAGACCTCGCGCAATGTTTCCTCCGACACCTTCGTATAGATCTGCGTCGTCGTCACCGAGGCGTGGCCGAGCAGCTCCTGGACGACGCGGATGTCCGCCCCGCCCTCGAGGAGGTGCGTGGCGAACGAGTGGCGGAACGTGTGCGGGGAGACCTCGGTCTCCAGTCCGGCGAGGCTGCCGGCGCGTCCGACGATCTTCCACGCCGTCTGCCGCGACATCCGCGTGCCCCGCGCGTTGAGGAACAGGGCGCCTGCCGGAGTCCCGGACCTCGCCTTCTCGGCCATCGTCGGGCGCACCCGGGTCACCCACGCCCCGAGGGCGGCGGCCGCATGGGAGCCGAAGGGGACGATCCGCTCCTTGCCGCCCTTGCCGTAGAGGCGCACGAGCCGAGTCTCGAGGTCGAGGTCGTCGAGGTCGGCGCCGACGGCCTCGGAGATCCGGGCCCCGGTCGCGTAGAGGAGTTCGAGGAGGGCCGCCGCCCGGATCTGGGCCGGCTCCTCCCCCGCCGTCGTCGCGAGCATCGCCTCGATCGCGGAGAGCGAGAGCGCCTTCGGCAGCCGCAGCCCCTCCCTGGGCGGGCTGACCTCGGAGGCGGGATCGGTGTCGGTGAGACCGTCGGCAAGAGCGAAGGCATGGAACCGGCGCACCGCGACGAGGGCGCGGGCCCGGGTCCGCGGGGCGAGCCCCGAATCCTGGAGGTGGAGCGCGAAGTCCTCGACATGGGCCCGGGTCACCCCGCCGAGGCGGTCGATCCCGGCCTCGGCCAGCCAGGTCCCGTACCTGCCGAGGTCACGGGCGTAGGCGTCGATGGAGTTGAGCGAGAGTCCGCGTTCGAAGCGCAGAGCCGAGAGGTAGGAGCCGATCGCGCGGGCGATCTCGGCGGGAAGGTCGGGAAGGAGTTCGGCGCCGTGACGGGCCATGGGGTCTCAGGCGTCCGTATCGTCGGCTGGGTTGCGGCCGTCGACGAGGAGCCGGGGCGCATCGACAGGACGGGTGCGCACGGGTCGGCCAGCCGCCTCGGCGGCAAGGACGTTGCTCACCTGGAGGATCGCGAGCTGGGCGACGGAGTTGGTGATCCGCCCCGCGGCGATCGCGTCGAGGGCCTCGGGCACGCTCACCCAGCGGTAGACGAACCCGGCCTCCTCGTCGCTGCGGGCATGCTGGTCGGCAGCGGGCACCTCGGCGAGGTCACGGGCGAGGTAGAGCCGGATCGTCTCGCTGCTGCCGCCCGGTGAGAGCGCGGAGTCGGAGAGGACCTCCCAGCGGGCAGCGGTGAGGTCGGCCTCCTCGGCGAGTTCGCGCTTCGCAGCGGTGAGCGGATCCTCACCGGGGATGTCGAGGAGCCCGGCCGGAACCTCCCACAGGCGGGCGCGGACGGGGTGACGGTACTGCTGGACGAGGAGGATCTCGCCTGCCTCGTTGAGGCAGGCCACCGCCACGGCCCCGGTGTGGGCCATGAGGTCGCGGACGAGGCCGGTCGCCTCGGGCAGGTCGAAGGTCTCCCGCCGGATCGTCCACACGGCGCCCCGATACACCTCGTCGGAGGCAGTGATCTCCGGGGTGAACGGGACGTCGTGCAGATCGCTCACGGTCAGCTCACTGGCGCTCGAGTGCCGCGGCGACGAGGCCCGCGAAGAGCGGGTGGGGCTTCGTCGGGCGCGACTTGAGCTCGGGGTGGGCCTGGGTGGAGACGTAGTACGGGTGTTCGCTGCGCGGGAGTTCGACGAACTCGACGAGCTCGCCGTTGGGCGAGGTGCCGGAGAAGACGAGTCCCGCCTCGGCGAGGTCGTCGCGGTAGGCGTTGTTGACCTCGTAGCGGTGACGGTGGCGTTCGCTGATGTCCGTCGACCCGTAGGCCTCGGCGACGACGCTGCCCTCGTCGAGCTTCGCCCGGTACGTGCCCAGGCGCATCGTGCCGCCGAGGTCGCCCTCACCGTCGACGATCGACATCTGCTCGGCCATCGTCGCGACGACCGGGAACTTCGTGTCGGGGTCGAACTCGGAGGACGAAGCGCCCTCGATGCCGGCCTTGTGGCGGGCGTACTCGATGACCATGCACTGCAGGCCGAGGCACAGGCCCAGCGTCGGGATGCCGTTCTCGCGGGCGAACCTCAGCGCTCCGACCTTGCCTTCGATGCCGCGGATGCCGAAGCCGCCGGGGATGCAGATCGCGTCGAGACCCGCCAGTGCCGCGGCGGCGTCCACATCGGACTCGCAGACATCGGACTGGATCCATTCGATGCGCACCTTGGCGTCGTTGGCGAAACCGCCGTGGCGCAGCGCCTCGGTGACGGAGAGGTAGGCGTCGGGCAGGTCGATGTACTTGCCGACGACCCCGATGGTCACCTCGTGGGCGGGCTGGTGCACGCGCTCGAGCACCCAGTCCCACTTCGTCCAGTCGACGTCGCGGAAGGGCAGGTTGAGGCGGCGGATGACGTAGACGTCGAGGCCGCCGTCGTGGAGGACCTTGGGGATGTCGTAGATGCTCGGCGCATCGACGCACGAGACGACCGCTTCCATGTCGACGTCGCACGAGGAGGCGATCTTGCCGCGGATCGAATCGGGCAGTTCCCGATCGGAGCGGAGCACGATCGAGTCCGGCTGGATGCCGATCGAGCGCAGTGCGGCCACCGAGTGCTGGGTCGGCTTCGTCTTGAGCTCTCCCGAGGGTCCGAGGTAGGGCACGAGGGAAACGTGGATGAAGAAGACGTTGTCGCGGCCGACGTCGTGGCGGACCTGGCGGGCCGCCTCGAGGAACGGCTGCGACTCGATGTCGCCGACGGTGCCGCCGATCTCGGTGATGATGACATCGGGACGGTCCTCGGCGGGACGCTCGGCCTGCGCCCGCATCCGGGCCTTGATCTCGTCGGTGATGTGCGGGATGACCTGGACGGTGTCGCCGAGGTAGGCCCCGCGGCGCTCCTTGGCGATGACCGAGGAGTAGACCTGACCGGTGGTGACGTTGGCCGCCCCGTCGAGGTCGATGTCGAGGAAGCGCTCGTAATGGCCGATGTCGAGATCGGTCTCCGCACCGTCCTCGGTGACGAAGACCTCACCGTGCTGGAACGGATTCATCGTGCCCGGATCCACGTTGAGGTAGGGATCGAGCTTCTGCATCGCGACCTTGATGCCGCGCTGGGTGAGCAGGTGTCCGAGGCTCGATGCCGTGAGACCCTTGCCGAGAGAGGAGGCGACGCCGCCTGTAACGAAGATGTGCTTGACTGTGTTCGGCTCGTGAGCCCCGATTCGATTCACCACGGAATTTGATTCTATCAAACCCGGCTTGCCGACTTCGACAGGGCCTCGACCTCGGCGTAGAGACCGAGGAGGCTCGCGGCGATCTCACCGGGGTTGTCGACGTCGATGACCCGCTTCTTCGCGGCGATCGCCTGCGCACCGCGGGCTGCCGGATCGTCGAGGAGATGATTGATCTCACGCAGCAGCGCGTCGGTGTCGTCGGCGGGGACGATGTCGGCGGCCTCCCCCCAGATGCCGGCGCGGCGTTCGGCGCCGATGAAGACGGTCGGCTTGGCCAGCTGCATGAGGTCCTCGTGGCTGAGTCCGGTCATCTGCTCGCTGGCGATGACGACGTCGGAGGCGGCGGCGACGTCGACGAGGTCACCGGCAGGGGCGACGATGACGCCGCGGTCGGCGAAGGCGGAGGCGATGGTGCGGCGGTCGCGGCCGGTGCCGGTGAGGACGAAGACGACCTTGCGGTCGGGCCGGCGCCTGTTGATCTGGTCGGCGGCGTCGAGGACGGTGGCCAGGGCCGTGTGGTCCTTCAGGGCGATCGGGCTCGCGACCATCCACGTGCCCTCCCCGATGCCGAGTTCACGGCGCACCTGCGCCCGGGAGGCGGTGACGGTGAGGTCGGTGTCGATGTCGGGGGTGACGAGTTCGGCGCGTTCGACGAGCGGAACGGAGCCTGCGAACCATTCGACGACGGGTTCGGTCGTGCCGAGCACTCCGCGGGCGGTGCGGGCGACGATCTCCGCACCGGTCTTCTCGATGACGTCGGCGGGGGCGAAGTTCTCGACGGTGGCGACCGCGGTCGGGCTCAGGCGGGCGGGCAGGCCGGTGAAGCCGAGGCCGGTCAGCGTCGCGGCGTGGAGTCCGTGGCCGTGGACGATGTCGACGTGGGGGTAGATCTTGTGGAGCGTGAAGGCCGAGGCGGGATCCGAGGGTGAGAGCCGGCGCTTGGCGCTGAGCTCGATCTCGCGGTAGTTCCCGATGAGGTCCTCGGGGACGTCGAGGCGGTCGAGGATCGACCGGTGGGCGGCGAGACCGACCTGGTGACCGGCCCGGAGGTGACCGATGACGGCGAGCTTGGCCACCTCGGCGACGGGGTCCGTCGTGTCGGCGAGCACGTGAAGGATCCGTGCGTCGGTGCTCAGCGGCTGGATCTCGGCGGTCTCGGTCATTCCTCATCCCTCTCAGTCGTGTGTCTCTAGCCTACCGGTCTCCCCCGGCCTCTTCGGCAGCGGCCGGGGCCGTGTTCGGCACGGTGTCCGCCCTGGTCGTCGCCGGGGTCGTCGGGGTCGTGCGGACCCCGGTTCGCCGAGGCGGGAGTTCAGTCCCGCGGTGACGGCTGGGTCTCCGCGTAGACGGCGAGCAGCTCGGCGGCGACGTCGCCTTCGTCGGGCAGCTCCCGTCCTCGGGCCCTGGCCCGCTCCCCGAGTTCGGCACGCAGCGCGGGGTTCTCAGCGAGCGTGCCGATCGCATCGGCGAGCGACTCGTCGTCGTCGGAGTCGATGAGGACGCCTGAGTCCCCGACGAGCTCCGGGGTGCCCCCGGTGGCCGTGGCGACGATCGCCTGCCCGGTCATCAGCGCCTCCTGGAGGACAAGGGCGCGGGCCTCCCAGACGCTCGTGAGGACGTAGACGTCCGCGGCGGCCAGGAGCGCGGCGACGTCGTCGCGGGCTCCGAGGAAATGGAGGGCCGGAAGCGCCGAGGCGGTCGCGGCCTCTGCATACTGCGCGCGGACCTCGGCGAGCACCGCCTCATCGGCGGCCCCAGCGACGAGGACGACGATCTCGCGGGGTGCGGCGGCGTCGGCCGGTGCGGCGGCGTCGGTCGGTGCGGCGGCGTCGGCCGGTGCGGCCGGAACTGTGTCGCCGAGGCGGGCCAGGGCACGGACGAGCATGCCGTAGTTCTTCTGCGGGGCGACGCGGCCGACGGCGAGCACGATGACGGCGTCCTCGCTGAAGTCGTACTCGGCGGCAAGGGCCGCCCTCGTCGCGCGGGCCTCGGCGGCGCCGACCTCCCGGATCGCGGGGGCCGCTGCCGGAGAGAAGCGGGCGTCGCGGGCACCGAGGTCGTGGGCGCGGATGACGAGGTCGGTGCTCGCGGCCAGCGTGAGATCGGCCCCGCGAGCAAGCAGCCGTTCGATGCCGGTCTCGACGCTCCCGCGGATGCCGGTGCCCGAAGCCTGGTTGTGGAGGCTTTCGATGAAGGTCGGCCGCGGGCGCAGCAGACGGGTCGCGAGATGGGCGATGAGTCCGGCGCGGAAGCCGTGGGCGTGGACGATGTCAGGGCCGAAGCCGCGCAGAATGCGTCGCAGCCGGGTGACGAGGACGGTGTCGCGCAGATCGACGCCGGTGCCGACATCGAGGGCGGCGAAGCGGACCCCGGGGAGGGCGGAGAACCCGAAGTGCTCGTCGGTCTGGGCCGGGCCGATGACGCCGACCTCGTGGCCGGCGGCGGCGACGTCGCGGGCGAGTGCCCGCACGTGCGTGCCGACTCCGCCGGTCGACGTGCCGATGACGTAGACGATCCTCATGGTCTCTCCTCCTCGTTCTGCGGTGCGGGGCCGGGTCGCTGGGGTGCGGCTCCGGGGGTCGAGGGTGGGATGCCCGGCCCGTCGTGGTCGGGACCCGGCTCCGGGGCGGTGGGCACGGTGGGGTCGGCGGGTCCCTGGGTCTGTCGGCGGGAGGCGAGCATGCCGCGCACCTCGGCGACGTAGCCGCGGTCGAGGACGAGGATGCCGGCGAAGACGAGGCAGCCGACGAGGGCTGCGAGGATGCCGACGATGACCGAGGGGACGGCGGCGGTGCCGATGAGACCCGCGAGCCACCAGGCGGCCAGCGCGCCTGCGGCGGATCCGAGCGCTGCGGCGAGGAGCGAGTGGAGGCCGCGGCGAAGGATGCCGCGCAGTGCGTCCGAGCCGAGGACCCGGCGGATTGAGACGAGGAGCGCGGCCGCCGCGGCGCTCATCCCGAGCACATAGCCCGCGCAGATGGCCACGAGCGTGCGCTCGGGGCTGCCGTTCGCCTCGGTGAGGGCGATCGCCGCGACCATGCCGACGATGACGAGGATCCACCCGGTCGTCGTCGCCGCCGCCGCGTGGCGGGAGCGTTCGAGGGCGTAGAAGATCCGTGAGCCCCACGCGATGAACGACCAGCCGGGCACGGCCAGGGCCATGACCATGATCGCGGTGCGCATCGCCGAGAACGGGGCGGCGTCACGACCGCCGACGGCATCGATCGAGGTGAAGAACGATTCCAGCGGTCCGGCGGCGCTGAAGAGGATGACGGTGCCGAGCAGTCCGATGGTGACGATGACCGCCGAGGTCGTCGCCGTCATCGCGCGCAGCCGCACTCCTGCCGCCTCACGGTCGGCCGCCTCGGCGTCGTCGTCCTTCGTCCGGCCCACCCACGTCGACAGGGTCGGGAACATCACGGTGACGACGGGGATCGCGAGGACCGCGTAGGGCAGGAGGTAGACGGCGTTGATGTAGTTGAAGAGGACGAACGTGCCGGTGCCGCCCGAACGGTTGGAGAGGACGAGGGTGACGAGCACGGCTCCCTGCTGGGCGAGCAGTGCGGCCATGCCGGCCCCGGCGAGGCGCAGCGCCCGGTGGGCGACGCCGGGTGGGAACGACCACGTGGGGCGGATGCGCAGCCCGGTCGAGCGCATCGGCAGGGCCAGCGGCAGGGCGAGGGCGGCGACACCGGCGGTCGTGCCCCAGCCGAGCCATCCGATGTGGGTCTCCCATGTCGCGTCGGTGCCGCCGACACCGCGGTAGGTGATGTAGGAGCCGATGACGACGAGGCTCGAGAGCAGCGGGGCGAACGCCGGCCAGAGGAACTTCCGGTGCGCCTGGAGGACGCCGGTGAGGACGGCGCCGATGCCGTAGAGGACGAGCTGCGGGGAGAACATGAGGAGGAAGGAGGCGGTGGCGACCTGTTCGTCCCCGGCGGAGTCGACGAGGAGAGTCGCGATCGGCTCGGCGAAGACGGCGAGGACGATCGTCAGGGGCAGCGTCACGGACACCGCCCAGGTGAGCAGCGCCGAGGTGATCCGCCCGGCCGTGTCCCGGTCGGCGCGGGCGAGCGGGATCGCGAGCAGGGGGATGACCGCTCCCGCCAGTGCGCCTCCGGCGACGACCTCGAAGAGGATGTTCGGCACCTGGTTGGCACTCTGGTAGGCGGTGCCGACGGTGCCGGCCCCGACCGTGCTGGAGAAGACGAGCCACCGGAGGAACCCGACGAGCCGGGTGATCAGGGTGATGATCGAGACGAGCAGCGCCGCGGAGGCGAAGACCCGGAGGAGCCGGTTCACTTCACCGTGCGCCCGAAGGCGTCGATCTCACGCAGTCCGGGGGTGGATTCGATGACGGATGTGAACGAGACCTTCTCCGAGGCCAGGGTGAGGCCGGCGAGGACGGCGAGGAGGACCGCGCGCGTTCCGGCGCTCGTGTTCGCCGCCACGGTCGTGCCGATGGCAGCCCCGAGGGCGTTGGCTCCGGTGTCGCCGAGCATGACGGACCCGTCGAGGTCGTCGGGCCACGCGGCGAGGCTCGTGCCGGTGACGACGGCGGTCGGCACCCAGGTGAGCTGCCGCTGATGCGGCATGAGGCCGAGGACGAGGAGACCAACCTTGAGTGCGCGTCCGGGGCGAAGGTCGAGGAGGTTGAAGAGGTTCGCGGTGCCGGCGATGACCCCGCCGGCGACGACGGTGTCGATGCTCGCCTTCCACCACGGTGCCGTCTCAGCGGGGCGGAAGGCGTCGAGGAGTCCGTGGTGGCGACGGTTGTCGGGGCCGAGGATCGCGGCGGCGATGATCGCGGCGACGGGGATGCCGGTGACCTTGATCGCCCCGGTGGTGACCTGTCCGTGGGCGAGGGCGCTGAGGTGACCGCGCAGGCCCTTCGACGACCCGGACTCGAGGAAGTCGTCGACGGCGCCGAGGACGCCGGAGACCGAGGTCGCGAGCAGGGTGGCCGCCCGCTGCCGCGGATCTTCGATGAGGGCGCTGCCGGCGAGCAGTCCTGCGGTCACGGCCGGGCCCTCGACGAGGGAGACGTCGCGTCCGGCATGGTTCGTCCGCACCGCGCGCTCATGGCGACGCAGCGGGGAGTTCAGCACGGCCTTCGTCACGCCGTATCCGACGAGACCGGCGACGGCGGAGCTGACGAGGGTTCGGATCATGTCATTCCCTTCCGGGCAGGATCGATTCGGCGTCCGAGGCGAAGCCGAAGTGGCCGTGGGTGCCGGCTCGGCCGGCGGCGATCGCGCGGACCGTGATGATCGCCCCGGCGCCGAGGCCGAGGCCGTCGACGGTCGAAGCCCGGGACTTCCCGGTGCGGAGCACGGAGACGAGGCCGTTGGCCGCCGAGGCGGCGTCGCCGGCGACGACGACGGACGTCGCCTCGTTGGTGAGCGCGTTGACGAACTCGGTGACGGCGTCGCGGGAGGCCATGTCGCCGGTGGCCTCAGGGCTCGGTTCGGTCTCCTCGGCGAGCTGGGAGTTCTCGTCGTCGATGATGACGAAGAGGTCCGTCGTCTTGTGGTCGGTGTCCGTGCGCAGGCGCCCGGCGTCGACGAACGCGTTGAAGATCTCCTCGGCCTTCGCCTCGGCGTCGTCGCGGTCCTTGCCCTCGGCGAGCATCGAGGCCTTGCCGGTGAGCGCGATGACGAGGGCTGCGCGCAGCGCGGTCGCATCATCGGCGGGCAGGGCGGGGACGAGTCCGCGCAGGGTGGTCATGAACTCTCCGGCGCCGCTGACGCTGAGCGCATCGTCGACGAAGGAGACGTCGCTGGCGATCGTTCCGCCGGCCTCCTTGATCCGGTTCGTCACCTCCTCGACCTGCTGGGGGTCGGCCTCGGGGGCGGAGATGACGGTGACCGTCGCATCCTTGAGGGTGTCGCCGATGAGCTCGGGGGCCGCGGCGGTGACGAACTCGTTCTGCTTCTCGATGTTGCCGTTGGCGGCGTCGAGCTTCGTGCGCAGGTCGTCGCGGTCGGCGCGCAGGGCGTCGACCTGGCTCTGCAGGGACTCGCCGATCGGCTCCTTGAGGGGGCCGGCGCCGAGGACGATGCCGACGGCCAGGGCGAGGAACACCGAGACGAGGGAGACGAGGTGGTAGCGGAAGTCGATCACGAGAGAGTCCTTGAGTCGAGTCCGGCCCAGATCGTGCCGGCGGATTCTGAGGTCGCGGCGGGATCCCCGCCGAACAGGGAGCCGATCCAGCCGAAGACGCCGTCGAGCTGGGCTCCGATGAGTCCGAGGAACGTCTGCCCGGCGGCGGTCGCCGCCATGGCGACGCCGAGCGCGACGAGTCCGGCGATGATGAGCACCGCGAGCTGCAGGCTGGAGATCCGCTGCCGGTAGAGCAGGGAGACGCCCTTGGCGTCGATGAGCTTCGACCCCACCCGCAGACGGGTGAGGAACGTCGAGGCCATGCCCTTGCGTCCCTTGTCGAGGAACTCCATGAGCGTGTCATGGGTGCCGACGGCGACGATGAGGTCGGCGCCCTTGTCGTCGGCAAGGAGCATCGCGATGTCCTCGCTCGTGCCCGAGGCGGCGAAGGCGACGCAGTCGACGCCGAGGGCCTTGACCCTCTCCGTGCCCGGCGCGTGTCCGTCGCGGTAGGCGTGGACGACGATCTCCGCGCCCGAGGTGAGCGCGGAGTCGGACACGGAGTCCATGTCGCCGACGATCATGTCGGGTTTGTAGTCGGCCTCGAGGATCGCATCGGCGCCGCCGTCGACGCCGATGAGCAGCGGCCGGTACTCGCGGATGTAGGAGGCGAGGATCGCGAGGTCCTCTTTGTAGTGGTAGCCGCGGACGACGATGAGCGCGTGCCGGCCGGCGAAGTCGGTGCGGACCTCGGGGACGACGAGTTCGGCCGAGAGCAGGTCGGAGTCCTTGCGGATGTACTCGATCGTGTTGTCGACGAAGTCGACGAGCACGGAGTTCATTCCTGCCTCGGCCTCGTTCATGTCCTCGGCGATGGTCTCCGGGGTCTGGAAGACGCCCGAAGCCACCTCGGTGCCGTTCCGGTAGACGGTGCCGCCGTCGATGCTGATCTCGTCGCCTTCGCTCACCGTGTCGAAGATCTCAGGTCCGGTCGCGTCGATGAGCGGGATTCCGGCGTCGACGATGATGCCGGGGCCGAGGTTCGGGTACCGGCCGGAGATCGACTTGTCCGCGTTGATCACGGCGACGGGGCGGCACGCGACGAGCGCCTCGGCGGAGACGCGGTCGATGTCGGAGTGCTTGATGATCGCGATGTCACCGGCGGCCAAGCGCTTCGTGAGGTCCTTCGTCCGTCGGTCGAGCTTGGCCGGGGCCGCATCGGACCGGGTCGGGACAGGGGGGTTCTCCCGTAGTCTGCGCGCTTTCATGGTTCGCCTATTCTCTCATGTTGCCGCAGCGGCACCGGCCTTGACCTGCCGCGCGGAGTCGAGGAGTTCGGCTGCGTGGGCCTTCGCCGAGGCGGAGTCCTCCATCCCGGCGAGCATGCGGGAGAGCTCGACGACCCGGTCGTCCTCGCTCAGCTCCCGCACGCCCGAGCGCACGGTCTCCGCGTCGTCGTCCTTGACGATCGTCACGTGCGTGTCGGCCCAGGCCGCGACCTGCGGCAGGTGGGTGACGACGATGACCTGGGCATGGCGGGCGAGCTTGGCCAGGCGTCTGCCGATCTCGACGGCGGCGCGACCGCCGACGCCGGCGTCGACCTCGTCGAAGACGTAGGTGGGCACACCGTCCTCGGCGGCGCGGACGACCTCGATGGCGAGCATGACGCGGGAGAGCTCACCGCCGGAGGCGACCTTGGCGATGTCGTCGCCGGTCGAGGAGTCGTGCGGGGCGAAGGTGAGGCGGATGTCGTCGAGGCCGTGGACGGCGGGTTCGCGTTCGGTGATCTCGAAGCGCACCTGTGCCTTGGGCATCGACAGGGCGGTGAGCTCCTCGCTCACGGCGGCCGAGAACGACTCCGCGGTCGACCGGCGCAGAGCGCTCAGGGCGGCGCCGGCCTCGCGCATGGCCGCCTCGGCGGCCTCGAGTTCGCCGTCGAGCTGGTCGAGGTCGCGGTCCTCGGCTGCGAGGTCGGTGAGTTCGGCGGCCGCGCGGGTCTCGAAGGCAAGGACCTCCTCGACGGTCTCGCCGTAGGGGGCCAGTGAGCCGAGTTCGGCGCGTCTGGCTTCGGTCTCCTCGAGCGAGGTCTCCCCCAGCTCGTCGAAGCCCGAGAGGTAGGAGCTCAGCTCCGCGGCGGCGTCGGAGAGGCGCAGCACGGTGTCGGAGAGGCCCTCGCGGATCCGGACGAGTTCGGGGTCGGAGGACTCGACGTCGCTCAGTGCGCTGATCGCCTCGTGGACCCGGTCGACGGCGGCCCCGGTCTCGTCGATGTCCGAGCCGAGCAGGAGGTCATGGGCACCGCCGACGGCGCGGGTGATGTCGGCGGCGGCGCCGAGCTTCGCGGCGAGTGCGCTCAGCGCCTCGTCCTCGCCGGGGACGGGGCGGACGGCGTCGATCGCGTCGAGGCAGCCCTGCAGCCAGAGGATGCGCTCGCGGCGGGCGGCGGTCGAATCCTTGATCCGCTGGACGCGGGCTTCGGTCTCGCGCCAGTTCTCGAAGGCCCGCGAGTACTGTGCGGCCGCCTCGGCGAGGTCGGGTCCCCCGGCGGCGTCGAGGAGCCGGCGCTGGGAGGCCTGGCCCTTGAGTTTGAGCTGTTCGGACTGACCGTGGAGGGTGATGAGGTCGTCGGCGATCTCGGAGAGCACCCCGATCGGCACGGTCCGTCCGCCCGCCGTCGCCCGGGCGCGGCCCTTGGCGGCGACGGTGCGGGAGATGATCGCCTCGTCGTCGGCGCTGCCTCCGGCCTCCTCGATGCGGGTCTGCACGGTGCCCGGCACCTCGGTGAAGATGCCTTCGACCTCGGCCTTCTCCGCGCCTTTGCGGACGACCCCAGCTCCGACCTTCTCCCCCATGAGGAGGCTGAGGGCGGAGACGAACATCGTCTTGCCGGCGCCGGTCTCACCGGTGACGACGGTGAAGCCGGGGGCGAGTTCGACCTCGGCCTCGGCGATGACGCCGAGGTGGGAGATGCGCAGTTCGGAGATCATTCAGCCTCCTTCGATCGGTCCCCGCCATCCGGAGACGGGCAGGCGGAACTTCGCGACCAGCCGGTCCGTGAACGGGCCGGTGTGGAGGCGGGCGAGCTTGATCGGCGATTCCGAGCGCTTCGCCTCGACGCGTGCCCCGGCGGGCAGTTCGAGGGCGCGGCGGCCGTCGCACCAGAGGACCGCGGCGAAGTCGGGATTCGACGGGGAGATCTCCACGCCGAGGCGGGAGTTCGGGTTGACGACGAGCGGTTCGGTGAAGAGCGCGTGGGCGGAGATGGGGACGAGGAGGAGGGCCTCGACCTCGGGCCAGACGATCGGTCCGCCGGCGGAGAACGAGTACGCGGTTGAGCCGGTCGGGGTGGCGAGGATGACGCCGTCGCAGCCGAACGCGGAGACCGGGCGGGAGTCGATCCCGAGGACGACGTCGATCATCCGCGCCTTCGAGGTCTTCTCCACGGTCGCCTCGTTGAGCGCCCATGCCGAGTAGATCTGCTCTCCCTCATGCCACACGGTGACGTCGAGGGCGAGCCGCTCCTCGACGAGGTAGTCGCGGGCCGAGGCACGGTGGACCGCCTCGGCGAGGTCCTCCCTCTCGCTCTCGGCGAGGAATCCGACGTGACCGAGGTTGATGCCCATGAGGGGGACGCCGGAGCCGTGGAAGCGCTCGGCGGCGCGGAGGATCGTGCCGTCGCCGCCGAGGACGATGACGAGTTCGCACTTGGACTTCCAGGTCGCGAGCTGGCTGGCGCTGATGATCACGCAGCGGGAGAGGAGGTCCTGGTGGACGTCGGGGTACGAGCTGCGGGAGGAGATGTCGAGGATCTCCTCATCGAGGACGACCGGGGTGATGCCGTCGTCGAGGAGCGCCCTCCACACCTGCACGGCCGCCACCGCGGAATCCTCGCGGTTCGGGTGGAGCAGCACCATGATGTACCGGCTCACGACTCTCCTTCCACACTCTGGGCTTCCATGTTCTGGGCCAGCATGATCGCGTCGAGGCGGTCGGGGATCTCCGCCGTGACGAGCCTATCGGACGCACCCGGGGTGGATTCGGGTCGAACACGCAGGAAGTACTCGCGGTTTCCGCTCGGTCCCGGCAGCGATGAGGCGGCGATGTCGCTCACGCGGGCGCCGGCCTCGGTGATCGCGGCGAGGACGGATTCGACGGCGCGCCGGCGGTCGGCGGGCTTCGTCACGACGCCGTGCTTGTCGAGGACGGAGCGGGCGAGTTCGAACTGCGGTTTGACCATGAGGAGGAGTTCGCCGCCGGGGCGGACGACGCCGAGCAGTGGTTCGACGAGCAGGCGCAGGGAGATGAAGGAGACGTCGGCGACGACGAGGTCGGCGCTGTGGGCGGGGACGTCGGAGTCTGCGAGGTCGCGGAGGTTGAGGCCTTCGCGGACGTGGACACGCGGGTCGTCGCGCAGGGTCGCGGCGAGCTGGTCGTGGCCGACGTCGACGGCCCACACCTCATCGACACCGCGGCTGAGGAGGACCTGCGTGAAGCCGCCGGTCGAGGCTCCGGCGTCGAGGGCGGTGAGCCCGTCAAGGCGGTCGATGCCGAAGTCGTCGAGTGCGCCGAGGAGTTTGTGGGCGCTGCGCGCGACCCAGGGGTCGGGGTCGCTCACGGTGAGTTCGTCGGTGTCGGCGACCTCAGTGGACGGTTTGGTCGCTGGAGTGCCGTTGACGCTCACGCGCCCGGCGGCGACCTCGCGGGCGGCGCGGGAGCGGGAGGGCAGCAGACCGCGGTCGACAAGGGCCCGGTCGAGTCGGGTCCCGCCCGGTCGGCTCACAGGGAGCCCACCTGCGTCTCGAGGTCGTCGAGGAGGGCGGAGAGTGCCGTATGGCGTTCGGCGGCCGGGGCCTCGGCCGTCTCGGCGAGGCCGCGCTTCCACGCTTCGGCGGGAACCTCCTTGTTGACACTGCCCGGGGTGGGGGCTGGGGCGGGGGCTGGCGTGGGCGCTCCTGGGGTCGGCCGGTTGCCTGGGGTGGGCGCGTCAGTCATCGATCCTCCTCGGCAGATTTCCCGGCTCTATGCTCTCACCTGCGTCGATCGCCTTCCAGGCGAGCCGCAGCGCCGCTTCGATCGCCGCCGGGTCGGTGCGGACCGCCTCGGCGAGGTCGAGAGTCCAGTCGCCACCAGTCCCCCGCGATTTGCTGGTCGCTGCGCCGAGGTCCGCGGGCGATTTCGGCGCATTCTCCTCGGCAGGGTGACCAGAGAATCGCATCGTTGCGGCCTGCACGCTTCCACCGTCCCCGTTTGCGGTCGAAGAATGGTGGTCGATGGGCCGATTCTGCGTTTTCGCCTCGGTTTTGCGACCATTGTCGGGCGCGGTGGAGCCGACCGGCCGACTCGTCGCGGCATCGAGGACGCGTGGAAGGTCGGCGAGTGTCGGGAGGATGAAGGTCGGGCGTCGGATCGGGTCGGCGGTGAGCGCATCGTGGAGGTCGTGGACGCCGGTGAGGACGAGCGCGGTGTCGAAGCCGGCGCGGTTGCCGCCCTCGATGTCGGTGTCGAGGCGGTCGCCGACCATGAGCGGTCGCCGAGCGCCGAGCCGTTGCCCCGCATGCGTCATGACATCCGGGGAGGGTTTGCCGACGATCCGCGGCTGCCGGTCGGTGAGGCGGGCGAGCATGTCGACGAAGGCGCCGTTGCCGGGGACTCGGCTCGCGCGGCCGACCATCGAGTAGTCGGGGTTCGTCGCCCACCAGTCGAGGCCGGTCGCGATCGCTTCGGCGGCGCGGACGATGCCCGCGTAGTCGATGTGCGGGTCGAGGCCCTGCGCGAGTGCGACCGGTTCGTCGGCGAGCGAGTCGACGATCGTCAGTCCGGCCTCGGTCAGTGCTGTCGAGAGTCCCGTCGTGCCGATGAGGAGGATCTTCGCCCCTGTGCCGTACTCCTCGCCGAGGCGGGCCGCGAGCACCTGCGAGGAGGTGATGACCTCGTTCGGCTCGGTCGGGATGCCGAGGTTGGAGATGTGGTCGGCGACCACCTCGGCGGTGCGGGTGGCGTTGTTCGTCACGTAGCCGACGGGGATGCCGCGATCGTGGAGACCAGCGATCCCCTCGACGGCGCCGGGGATGGCGTCGGGGCCGTGGTAGACGACGCCGTCGAGGTCGAAGAGGACGCCGTCGATCGGCGTCCCCGCGGGGACGCCGAGGTCGCGGGCCTGCTCAGCGCCCGGTGTCACCGATCTCCGTTCGCCGAGTCCGATCCCTTCGGGTCGTCGGCGGCCTCGGCCGCGTCACTGGGGGCGGAGTCGGCATCGGCGGTGTCAGCGTCAGCGGCGTCGGCCGCGTCAGCGTCGGTGGTTTCAGCGTCGTCGTCCGAGTCGGCGTCAGCCTCGGCGAGGATCTCGTCGAGTTCGGCCTCGATCTCGTCCTCGGAGACCTTGACCTTCTTCAGTTCCTTCTCGGAGACGTGCGTCTTCGCGGACTTCGCCGGCGCGGCTGCCGAATCCTCGGCTGCGGCTTGGTCAGCGGCGGCTTCCTCAGAACTCGCATCGGTCGCACTGCCGTCGGCCGGGGCGTTCGAGTCGTCCTCTGCGCCGGAGGTGGCAGAGGCAGCGGATTCGTCAGCGCGCTCTGCGTCGCCGGACTTCGCAACGTCACCTGAGTCCGCGTCGTCGTCAGGCGCCGAATCGCTCACCGCATCGGTCGGGACACCCACCGACTCGGACGAGTCGGTCTCTGCCGCCTCAAGGTCGCCTTCGGGGGCAACGTCGGTGTCGTCACCCTGACCACCGGTCTCGGCAGGTGCCTCGCCCTCGAGCTCCTCGTCGGGGATCTCTTCGATGGTCTCGATCTCGACGCCGAAGTTCGGGTCGGGCTCCTCATCGCCGAACAGGGTTCCCGTGGCCTTCGCCGTGCGGCGGGAGAGCTCTTTGTACTTGTCGGCGAGTTCGGTCTCACCGTGGAGGCGCAGCACCTCGGCGTAGGCGGCCATCAGGCGCACGAGGGCGCCGCCGGGCCGCTGGGTGAAGTCCTCGGCTTCGATGAGCCTGCGCGCGGCGTCGATGTCGCCGAGGTCGGACTTGGCTCCGGCCGCGACGATGACGAGTTCGGTGCGGGTGTCGTTGTCGAGCTCGGCTTCCTTCGACCATTCGAGGAGTTCGAGGGCCTTCTCCGGTTTGCCGCGACCGCGTTCGGCGTCGGCGATGAGCGCGATGTTCTCATTCGAGCCGGAGATGCGACGGTGGGTGCGCAGTTCGCGGACGGCTTCGTCGTACTTCTCGACGTGGTAGGCGGCGATGCCGAGTGCTTCGCGGACGAGGCCGACGCGTCCGGCGCGGGCCATCGCGGCCTTCGCGTGCTCATAGGCGCGTTCGGGATCGACGTCGAGGAAGCCGCCGGTCGCGACGAGGTGCTTCGCGACGGTTTCGGCGTTCTCCTTGTCGAGCGAACGCAGCTGGCCGCGGATCTCCTTGTCGAGTTCCTTGCCGGTGATGTCCTCGGGGATCTCGGGTTCCTGGAGGCGAGGGCGGCGGGAGCGCTGTTCCCGCGCGTAGTCACCGGTGTCGGTCGCGCGGGAGGCGCGACGGTCGTTGTTGTTCCGACCGTAGCCGCCGCGGTCGCCTTGGTATCCGCCGCGACGGTCGTCGTCGCCTCGGCGGTCCCCGCGGTATTTCCCGCGGTTGTCGTCTCGGCGGTTGCCGCCGCGGTAACCGCCCTGACGGTCATCGTCACGGCGATTGCCCTGGTAGCCACCTCGACGCTCACCGTCGTTACGGCGATCCCCGCGGTATCCGCCCCGGTTGTCATCGCGACCTTCTCCGCCGCGGTAACCACCCTGACGGTCGTCGTCCCGGCGGCCCTGGAATCCTCCACGACGATCGCCGTCACGGCGATTGCCCTGGTAGCCGCCTCGGCGCTCACCGTCATTGCGACGGTCCCCGCGGTAACCACCCCGGTTGTCATCGCGGCGATCTCCACCGCGGTAGCCGCCCTGACGGTCGTCATCGCGCCGGCCCTGGAATCCTCCACGACGATCGTCGTCACGGCGGTTGCCCTGGTAACCGCCGCGGCGGTCACCGTCGTTTCGGCGGTCTCCGCCGCGGTAACCGCCCTGACGGTCCTCTTCACGGCGGCCCTGGAATCCTCCACGACGATCGTCGTCGCGGCGATTGCCCTGGTAGCCGCCTCGACGCTCACCGTCATTGCGACGGTCCCCGCGGTATCCACCCCGGTTGTCATCACGGCGATCTCCGCCGCGGAATCCGCCGCGCTCACCGTCATTGCGACGGTCCCCGCGATAACCATCCCGGTTGTCATCGCGACGGTCCCCACCGCGGTACCCGCCCTGGCGGTCATCGTCACGGCGATTGCCCTGGTAGCCGCCTCGGCGGTCGGAGTTTCGCGGCCCGCGCTCACCACGCGATGACGGAGAGTCCTGTCGACGATTGCGACTGCCTCCGCGATTGTCGTCGCCCGAGCGGCGGTTGTGCTGGCTGTCTCGCGAATCCCCTTGGGCCACGATTCTCCCTATAAAGACTTTTCAATGATTCCGCCCCATTCTAGTCCACGACCGCCTCAGGCACCCTGTGGGCGCGGACACGTCGGACCAGTCATCTTGCCGTGCAGCCCCGCGATTTCGGGGCTTCCCACCTCGGAGTCCGCAGGAAGCGCTCTGTTAGACTCGTCGCGAACCGATCAGTGAGCCCCGAGCATGGGGCGACCACCCATTCGCACGCAGTCAGTGGGGTATTCATGGCCGCAGAGACGACAGATGTCGTGAACCTGCACCTGGATCGGAGCCCTCGAGTCCGCCGCCGCGTCGGATCAAGCCGCCTCCGTGTCGGACCAGACGGCATCACCCTCGCCTACGCGAACTCGTCGGATGTGCAGGCCTGCCTCGTCCGGTCACCCGCCTCGGCGCCCTCGCCCACGACGACCGCACCTGTCCGCACCGGCAGCACCACCGCCTCGGCGGTTGCCGTCCCACCGGCCACGGGCACGACGGTTCGCATCCTCGGCACACCGACGACCGCCTCGGCGAGCATCGCTGTCCACCCCGGTGACGGTTCACCGGACGGACCGCACCTGCGCATCCCGCTGCCGACTGCCCCCGCCGTCGGCTCAGCCCGCTGGCGGCTATGATCGCTGTCCGCACGACCGCACTCGAACGATCGCATCAGGAATAGGAGACATCGTGCCCAACACACTCTTCATCGATGGCAAGTGGGTCTCTGCCCAGGACGGCAGGACCCGCGAGATCCACAACCCTGCCGACGACACGCTCGTCGCCGTCGTCGACGAGGCGAGTCCGGCCGACACCGAACTCGCGATCGCCGCCGCGCGCCGCGCCTTCGACTCCGGCGTGTGGTCGAGCAGGCCCGCGAGCGAACGCGGTGACTTCCTGCTCCGCTTCGCCGCGGTGCTGCGTGAGCGCAAGGAGGAGTTCGCCGTCGCCGAGTCCCTCGACACCGGCAAGCGCATTGTCGAGTCGCGCATCGATATGGACGACATCGCCAACTGCTTCGACTACTTCGGCAAGCTCGCCGCCAACGATGCCGGACGCATCGTCGACGCCGGCTCGGACTCCGTCGTCAGCCGCATCTCCTACGAACCCGTCGGCGTGTGTGCGCTCATCACGCCGTGGAACTACCCGCTGCTCCAGGCCGCGTGGAAGATCGCCCCGTGTCTGGCCGCCGGCAACACATTCGTCCTCAAGCCCGCCGAGCTCACCCCGCACACCGCGATCATGACGATGCAGGTCATGGAGGAGCTCGGGCTGCCCGCGGGAGTCGGCAACCTCATCCTCGGCGCCGGTGCCGACGCTGGTGCCCCGCTGTCGACGAGCGAGGACGTCGACATGGTCTCCTTCACCGGCGGGCTCGTCACCGGTCGCCTGCTCGCGGCCAATGCCGCGGCGACGGTGAAGAAGGTCGCCCTCGAACTCGGCGGCAAGAACCCCAACGTCGTCTTCGCCGACGCCGACCTCGACGCAGCCCTCGACAACGCCCTCAACGGCGCGTTCGTCCACTCCGGCCAGGTCTGCTCGGCCGGTGCCCGGCTCATCGTCGAGGACTCGATCGCCGAGGAGTTCGTCGACAAGCTCGTCGAGCGCGCCTCGCAGATCCGCCTCGGCGGGCCCTTCGATCCCGATGCCGAGACCGGTCCGCTCATCTCCGCCGCCCACCGCGACAAGGTGACGAAGTACGTCGAGAAGGGCATCGCCGAGGGCGCGCGCCTGCGCTGCGGCGGCAAGTGGGGCGAGGGCGAACTCGAGAACGGCTACTACTACCTGCCGACCGTCCTCGACAACGTCGAACGCGGCATGTCCGTCGTCTCCGACGAGGCCTTCGGTCCCGTCGTCACCGTCGAGACGTTCTCGACCGTCGACGAGGCGGTCGCGACTGCCAATGACACGATCTACGGTCTCGCGGGCGCCGTGTGGACCCAGGACGCGGGCAAGTGCCAGGAGGTCGCGGCGAAGCTGCGCCACGGCACGATCTGGATCAACGACTTCCACCCGTACCTGCCGCAGGCCGAATGGGGCGGCTTCAAGCAGTCCGGCTTCGGCCGTGAGCTCGGACCCACCGGCATGGCCGAGTACCAGGAGGCCAAGCACATCTACCACAACCTCGAACCCGCCGTGACCGGTTGGTTCCCCGTGCACACCGAGAGCGAATGATCGCAGCGAGAGCGAAGAAGGAGATTCCCGTGGACACCACCCACAGCTTTGACTACGTCGTCGTCGGAGGCGGATCGGCCGGAGCCGCCGTCGCCGCTCGCCTGAGCGAGGATCCCACCGTCACCGTCGGTCTCCTCGAGGCCGGCCCCACCGACGTCGACGAGGACGTCATCCTCCGCCTCAACCGATGGATGGAACTCCTCGAGTCCGGGTTCGACTGGGACTACCCGATCGAGAAGCAGGAGCACGGCAACTCGTTCATGCGCCATGCGCGGGCGAAGGTCCTCGGCGGCTGCTCCTCCCACAACTCGTGCATCGCCTTCTGGGCGCCCAAGGAGGATCTCGACGAGTGGGAGACGAAGTACGGCGCGACCGGCTGGGGTTCGAAGGACACCTTCGGCCTGTACAAGAAGCTTGAGAACAACGAGCTCCCCGGCGACCACCACGGCCATGACGGTCCGGTGCGCCTGATGAACGTGCCTCCGGTCGATCCCTGCGGCATCGCGCTCCTCGAGGCGTGCGAGCAGGCGGGCATCCCCACGGTGCAGTTCAACGAGGGCGAGACCGTCATCAACGGTGCGAACTTCTTCCAGGTCAACCGCAAGGACGACGGCACCCGGTCGTCCTCCTCGGTGAGCTACCTCCACCCGATCCTCGACCGCGAGAACCTCACGATCCTCACCGACACCCAGGCCAAGGAGATCGAGTTCGACGACGAGAACAACGCCACCGGCGTCCTCGTCGTCAACAACGCCTTCGGCAAGACGCACCGCATCGAGGCGAAGAAGGAGGTCATCGTCTCCGCGGGTGCGATCAACACCCCGCAGCTGCTCATGCTCTCGGGCATCGGACCGAAGGACCACCTCGCCGAGGTGGGGATCAAGTCCCGTGTCGACGCTCCCGGAGTCGGGGAGAACCTCCAGGACCACCCCGAGGGCGTCATCTCGTGGGAGGCGAAGAAGCCGATGGTCGAGGACTCGACGCAGTGGTGGGAGATCGGCATCTTCTCCCCCACCGAGGATGGCCTCGACCGCCCCGACCTCATGATGCACTACGGGTCGGTGCCCTTCGACATGCACACTGTGCGCCAGGGGTACCCGACTTCCGAGAACACGTTCTGCCTCACTCCGAACGTCACGCATGCTCGCTCGCGCGGCACGGTGCGTCTGCGCTCGTGCGACTTCCGCGACAAGCCGCTCGTCGATCCGCGCTACTTCACGGATCCCGAGGGCCACGACATGCGCGTGATGATCGCCGGCATCCGCAAGGCCCGTGAGATCGTCTCGCAGGATGCGATGTCCGAGTGGGCCGGCCGCGAACTGTTCCCCGGCACCGACGCCCAGACCGACGAGGAGCTCGAGGACTACATCGTCCGTACCCACAACACCGTCTACCACCCGGTGGGCACGGCGAAGATGGGCGCTCCCGACGACGACTCGGCTCCGCTCGATCCGCAGTTGCGCGTCAAGGGCGTGAACCGTCTGCGCGTCGTCGACGCCTCGGCGATGCCGGAGATCACCACGGTCAACCCCAACATCACGGTGATGATGATGGGCGAGAAGTGCGCGGAGATGATCAAGAACGGGCAGTGATGTCGATGGTCTGAGGCGCGTGACGCCGGCCGGGGGTCTGGTTTGCGTGACGCGACCCGGCGATCCGGCAGGGCGCTGACGGGCACTGACCACAGCAGAGGGCCGGTCGCACACCACATTCGGTGCGCGACCGGCCCTCTTGCGCGAACGATTCACTTTTCGCCCGATCGGTCGGTTCGAAACCCGACCATCTCGGCGGAAAGTGACTCACAACGGCGCGGCTGGCCTGCCGCCCCGCTGCCCGGCGCAACCTCCCCCGCCGGAGGCGCCCCCTACTCCCGCTGGGGCCGGGCCTTGCTGCCGGTGCGACTGGCGAGCGTGCTCTGCCGCTTCGGCTTCGCCTTCGGTGCGTCGACGTAGGGGTCGCGGAACTCCGGCGCAGGCTCGTCAGCCTCGGGGGCGACGACGGTCTCCTCCGACGCGTCGTACTCGTCGTTGAACGCGTCGTCGTCATCGGCCCTCCGCTCGGCCTCCTCCGGCGGGAGCACCTTCTTCCACCGGCGCATGCGCACCCGCGGCGGTTCGCCCGCGTCCTCGCGCAGGGCACGCATGAGCGCGTAGATCTGGAAGTAGGCGATGACGAAGAACGGCAGCCCGACGAGGATGATCGTCGACTGCAACGCCTCGAGGCCACCCGTCCCGGAGAACACGAGAAGGGTCGCGGTGACGACGGCGATGGCAAGCGCCCAGAAGATCCGCTGCGCCAAGGGGTTGAAGTCCTCGTGCCCGTTGTTCATCGTGTCGACGACGAGCGCCGCCGAGTCGACGGAGGTGACGAAGAAGATGACGACGAGCATGATCGCGATGACCGAGATCGGACCGGCCAGCGGGTAGTTCTCGAGGAACGCGAAGAGCGCGCCGGGAATGTCGCCCTGATTGACGACTCGATCGACGAGACCGCCGCCCTTGTTGAACTCGATGTCGAACGAGGCGTAGCCGAAGACGCCGAACCAGATGATCGAGAACGCCGAGGGGATCGCGAGGACGCCGATGACGAACTGCCGGATCGTCCGTCCGCGCGAGATGCGGGCGATGAAGATGCCGACGAACGGCGACCATGTGATCGTCCACGCCCAATAGAAGACCGTCCAGCTGCTCTGCCACCCGGTGTCGGCGAACGTGTCGTTCCACAGCGCCAGCTGCGGCAGCTGCTGGATGTAGGTGCCGAGGGACTCGAAGATCCCTCGCGCCATGAACAGCGTCGGTCCGACGACGATGATGAAGACGAGGAGCAGCACGGCGACGACGATGTTGATGTTCGAGAGCACCTTGATGCCCTTGTCGAGACCGAGCGAGACCGAGATCGTCGCCAGCCCGCAGACGACGCCGATGATGATGAGCTGCCACAGCGCGTTCTCCGGGATCCCGAAGAGTTGCGCGAGTCCGCCGTTGATCTGCAGGGTGCCCAGTCCGATCGAGACGGCGACGCCGAAGACGGTGCCGATGATCGCGACGACGTCGATCGTCTTCCCGATCGGCCCGTGGATCCTCTCACCGAGGATGGGCTGGAAGATCGAACTCACCCGCGGCGGCAGGTTGCGCTTGTGGATGAAGTACGCGAAGCACAGCGCCGGCAGCGTGAAGATCGTCCATGTGTGCAGGGTGAAGTGGTAGTACGTGAAGTTCATCGCGTCCGCCGCGGCCTCGACCGTGCCCGGTTCGATCCCGGTGCTCGCCCGGGGCGGATCGCCGAGGTGGCTGACCGGTTCCGCGACACCCCAGAACATGAGGATCGACCCGATGCCCGCGGCGAAGAGCATCGCGAACCACGCACCGTTGGAATGCTCGGGCGGTTCGTCGTCGGGTCCCAGCTTCGCCCGTCCGTAACGGGAGGCGGCGATGTAGATGAGGAAGACGAGGAAGACGGTGACGCCGAGGATGTAGAACCATCCGAGGTTGCGCAGCAGCCAGTCGGAGGCGGCGGAGACCCCGGTGTCGAGGGCGTCGGTGAAGAGGATCGTTCCGAGGACGAAGAGAATGATCACAGCGGCTGAGGAGAAGAAGATGACTGGGTTCGTCCTCAGCCTGAGAGCATCGTGCAGACGGTTGAGCATGCGCTGTACCTTCCATTGATGTGTGCTCACCACGCTATCGAAGTTCGCAGATATGACAACAACGCCGATTGCGGCCACGGAATGCCAAGCGCCCACCACGACCGCCGAGAATGCCCAGATCACGGGCTCAGCGCACCCCGCAGCACCCTGAAGGATCGCCGCCCGACTGCAATGATCGCAGGCGGTGTAAGTGCTCCGGGAACACGCACTGCGCGCCGCTCACGTGCCCCGAGATTGATAACGTCAGCGTCTCAATCGAGACGCAATCGGCTCTTTAAGTCATCCGTGATCGGGCCTACTGTGACTACTGACAGCACCGGCTGACACGGCCCGACAGCGCAGCCTCGACGGAGAGGGAGACCGATGACGATCGCACCGATGAGCGTTGTCCCATGATGATCGAGACCCGCCAGCTGCAGTACTTCGCCACCGTCGCCGAGGAACGCCACTTCGGCCGGGCCGCGGAGCGGCTCAACCTCGCCCAGCCCTACCTCTCGCAGCAGATCAGGAAGCTCGAACGCCAGCTCGACACCGCTCTCCTCAACCGGACGACGCGCTCGGTCTCACTGACGGAGGCGGGCAAGCACCTCCTCGACGAGGCCCGCCGCGTCCTCGCCGACCTCGAAGCCCTCGGCACCGAGGTCCGGCTCATCGGCGACGGTCTCCAGGGTCCGCTGCGGCTCGGCTTCACCGGGTCGACGACGTACGGGATCATGCCGCAGGTCGTCCGGCGGACCGCCTCGGCGGCACCGGCACTGCGGCTGACCGTCAGCGGTGAGATGATCACCCCGCGCCTCATCACCCGGCTCCTCGACCACACGATCGACATCGCACTCCTGCGGTCGAACTCGCGGATCCCGGGGCTGACCTACGCTTCGCTCGGCTTTGAATCCTGTGTCCTCGCCGTCCCCTCCGACTCCCCACTGGCCGACCATGAGACCGTCCCCGCCGCCGAGGTGGGAGCGCACGCCCTCGTCGGCTACCCCGAGAACTCGGTCATGGCGGCCGCGACCCAGCGGCACCTCTCAGCGCACTCCGCCCAGCCCGAGTACACGGTGCGCGCCTCGGAGACCTCGACCCTGATGTCGCTCGTCGCCGCCGGACTCGGTGCCGCCGTCATCCCGCGCACCGCCACCGCCCTCGGCCTGCCCGGGGTCCTCTTCCGCGAGCTCAGTGACGCCCCGCGCACCGAGCTCGCCCTGGCCTGGCGCAAGGACGAGGACACCGCCGCCATCGCCCGGATGTCCGACATCATCGCCGAGGTGGTCGCCGACGTCATCGACGACCCGGCCTCCGCCGAGGAGGCGAGCGCCTGATGCGCATCACCGCCGTCGAGACGATCCCCTACCGGATCCCCATGCGCAAACCCCTGCGCTTCGCCAGCGGCGAGGTCGACCACATCGAGCACGTGCTCGTGCGCCTGCGCACCGACGACGGGCTCGTCGGCACCGCCGACATCCCGCCTCGCCCCTACACGTACGGGGAGACGACCGAGTCCGTGACCGCGATCATCGGGGGTGTCTTCACCGAGGCGCTGCTTGGCGCCGATCCCCTCGACCGTGCGCTCATCCACGCCCGCCTCCACCGCACGGTCGGCAATCAGACAGCGAAGGGCGGCATGGACATCGCCCTGTGGGACCTCATCGGCCAGGCCCTCGAGACCCCGGTCCACCGCCTCCTCGGCGGGTTCGCCCCGTCCCTCGAGGTCTCCCATATGCTCGGCTTCTCCCCCGCCGAGGCGGTCGTCGACGAAGCCCTCGCCTGTGTCGAGTCGTACGGGGTACGGGCATTCAAGATCAAGGTCGGCCGCCGTCCGATCTCCCTCGACGTCGAGGTCGCGATCGCCCTGCGCGAGGCCCTCGGACCCGAGGTGCTCCTCTACCTCGACGCGAACCGCGGGTGGACGGCGAGCGAGGCCCGCCGCGTCCTCGAGGCCACCGCCGACCTCGATCTGCGGTTCTTCGAGGAGCCCGATGATGCCGCCGAGGTGCTCGCCCGCAGGTCTCTCGTCTCCGCCTCACCGATACCGATCGTCGCCGACGAATCGGCGTCCACCCTCGGCGAGGCGGCCAGGGAGATCCATACGGGAGGGGCGAGCGCGCTGTCGATCAAGACGGCGCGGACCGGGTTCACGGAGTCGGCGAAGATCCTCGGATTCGCCGAGGCGCTCGGCATCGATGTGCTCATGGGCAATCAGATCGACACGCAGCTGGGCAGTGCGGCGACGGTGACGTTCGGGGCGGCGTTCGAGCACTCCTCGCGGTATCCGGCGGAGCTGTCGAACTTCCTCGACATGGGCGATGACCTCATCGCCGAGCCGCTGACGATCGTCGACGGTCGACTCCCGGCCCCGACGGTGCCTGGCGTCGGGACTGCGGTCGATGAGGACAAGCTCGCCCGCTACCGCCTCGACTGACCGCGCTGGTGCGCCGGCTGGCATCCGAGCCGACGACTGCGACCCTGACCACCGACCGCAACCCCCGACCACCGACCGACGACGATCCGCAATTGGAGGCGATGATGCTCTACCTCGTGAGGATGGATGTGACCCTGCCTGAGGGGCTGAGCCCGGAGGAGAGAGCCGAGCTGCTCGCCCGGGAGAAGGCGTATTCGCAGGACCTGCAGCGCGACGGCAGGTGGAAGGAGATCTGGCGGGTCGTCGGCGAGTATGCGAACTACTCGGTCTTCGACGTCGCCGATCACGACGAACTCCACGGCCTCCTTGCCGGGCTGCCGCTCTTCCCGCACATGCGGATCAGCGTCACGCCGCTGGCCACGCATCCCTCCCACATCTGACCAGGATTCCACCACCCGAACACGCACTCACCACCCGAACTGCCGGCAGAGTCGGCTCGTCACAGAAGAGGAACAGCAATGTCTGAGAACAGTTTCACCGAAGAGGTCACCGCCAGGGCCGCGGATTCCGGGGCGAACGCCTCGGCGCGGTTCCAGGAGCGTCAGGCCAGGGCGGCCGGCGGAGTCGTCGACCATGAGCGGGTCGCTCTGCTCGCCGGGAAGGCGGTCAAGGCGCTCAACGACCTCGTCCTCGAGGAGCAGGTGACCTATGAGGAGTACAACGCGTTCAAGGCGTGGCTGATCAAGGTCGGCGAGGACGGCGAATGGCCGCTGTTCCTCGACGTGTGGCTCGAGCACTCAGTCGAGGAGGTCGCCAACCAGGACCGCGAAGGATCGAAGGGCACGATCGAGGGCCCGTACTACCTCGAGGGCTCACCGGAGCTGCCATGGAACGGAACCATCCCAATGCGCGCGGACGAACCGGGCACACCGTTCGTCTTCAAGGGCCAGGTGACGTCGACCGACGGAGCTCCCCTGCCGGGGGCGAAGCTCGAGCTCTGGCATGCCGACAATCTCGGCTTCTACTCGCAGTTCGCGCCGGGTCTGCCCGAATGGAATCTGCGCGGGACCTTCGTCGCCGACGACGAGGGTCGGTAGGAGATCCACACGATTCGGCCTGCGCCCTACCAGATCCCCACAGAGGGGGCGTGCGGCCAGCTCATCGAGGCGGCCGGATGGCATGCGTGGCGTCCCGCGCACATGCACTTCAAGGTCCATGCGCCGGAGCATCAGCTCATCACCTCGCAGCTCTACTTCCCCGGCGATCCGCACAACGAGGACGACATCGCCTCGGCGGTCAAGCCCGAGCTCATGCTCGATCCCCAGCCGAACCCGGACGAGGAAGGCGAGATCACCGTCTACGACTTCGTCCTCGACCCGGCCCGCTGAGAAGGCCCGTCGCTGAGGAGGCGTCCACGACCGCGGCCGCGGCAGCAGCTCACCGAGCTGCTGCCGCTCAGCCATGTCACCACCTCGGCGATGCACCACCTCGGCGAGTGACCACCCCACGATTCCGACGTCTGATGGGAACTGAACGATGATGGAGAACCTCGACCTGCGGGCGGTGCCGAGCACGTTCATCCAATCGATCGATCGTGCGCTGATCATCCAGAAGATCCTCCGGGACTCCGTGCCGCTGCACCTGCAGGAGATCAGTGCGCGCACGTCCCTGTCGCCGTCGACGTGCCATCGCATCCTGCCGATGCTCGTCTACCGGGACTTCGCGACCCAGCTCGATGACCGTCGGTATACGGTCGGGCCGGCGGTCACGGTGGGCCGCCCCCGTTGTTAGGTCCGGTCTCTGTGTGAGTCGTCGGGTTCCATTTCGTGGGTGCAGTGGCGAGCATAGTCGGCCGGGGTGAGGTAGCCCAGCGCCGAGTGGCGTCGCACGGTGTTGTACTCGACCTTCCAGTCGCCGATGACGACCTGGGCGTGCAGCAGTGAGTAGAAGCTGTTGATGTTCAAGCACTCGTCGCGCAGGCGGGAGTTGAACGACTCGACGTAGCCGTTGAGCCACGGCGAGCCGGGCGGGATGTACGACAAGCCGGTGCGGGTGCCGGCCCAGTCGGCGATCGCCTGGCTGATGAACTCGGGCCCGTTGTCGCTTCTGAGGACCGCGGGCGGTCCGTGCAGCTTAACGAGGTCGTCGAGATGGTCGGTGAGACGGTCGGCGGTGATGGAGCGTTCCACGAGGCCGCCGAGGCAGACCCGGGTGTGCTCGTCCACGATCGACGCGATTTTGATCGGACGCCCGGCCTCGTCGACGTCGAACTGGAAGTCGATGGCCCACACCACGTTCGGGGCGCACGCCTTGGGGGCGTCCGTGGTCGAGGAGCCGATGCGCTTACGGCGACGTCGCTGGGGCACGCGTAGGCCTTCCTCGCGCCATAGCCGCTGGATCTTCTTGTGGTTGACCTGCCAGCCCTCGCCGCGGGCGTCGTGGCACGCGCGCCGGTAGCCCCAGCGGGGGTGCTTCTTCGCGTAACCGCGCAGCCATTCACGCAAGGCGGCGTCGGGGTCGGCGACGGTATCGGCCTTGAGGGTGCGCCGGTAGGCGGACCTGGATAGCCCGGTCAGCCGGCACGCCATCCGCTCGCTCACCCGCATCTTCGCGATGAGGTGAGCGACAGCGGCGCGCCTCCTGCCCGGGCCTAGAAGTTTCCCTCTGCCAGCTCCTTCAGCGCCGCCTTCTCCAGCTCTGCTTCAGCGAGCAGACGCTTGAGGGTGGCGTTCTGCTTCTCGAGCTCCTTGAGGCGCTTGGCGTCGTCGGCCTTGAGCCCGCCGTACTGGTTGCGCCACCGGTAGTACGTCTGTTCCGACACGCCCAGCTCGCGGCACACCGCCGCGACGTCCGCGCCATCGGCCAGCATCCGGTCGGCCTGTCCGAGCTTGCGCACGACCTGCTCAGGCGTGTGCCGCTTCCTCGTGTTCGTCATGATGAGACCAGTCTTCCTGCCCGCAGCAGCGAGCATCAAGACGACTCACACAACGACTGGACCTACATCCCGGGGTCAGCCCACCGTCTCTTCTCGATTCCTCACCGTTGAGGTGTGCGGCAGTATCTCTGCGACGAGTTGGACGTTACGGGGGAAGCGACGGATGGCCACGCGGATCTGCGTCCAATTCCATATCGTGAAAAACCACGGTCACGGCAGTGGTCGTGAATGCAGAAAAGGGGAACCCCACCAGGTCCCCCACCATCCACCCACGCATCAACGAGGGTCAACGAACACAAGTCAACCACGGTCAACGACCGCATTGCCGGTGAATGTAAAAGTGGGGGCACCCCTTCGAAAAGGAGTGCCCCCACCAACAATTATTGCGGCAGTCACTTACTCTCCCACAACCACCAAGTTGCAGTACCATCAGCATGACATGGGCTTAGCTACCGGGATCGGAACGGTTAACCGGGCGTTTCCCCACCACTATCACCACCGCAAAACCATCCAGACAACCACCACACACGAGAGTGTGTGTGGTAGTGGTCCAAGAACCGTACAGCGAACGCGAACACCATCGTGTCATCTCGTCAAAAAATCGTTAATGCTTTTCACGCACACACCAACCCTCTTGGGTTGTGTGAGTGATCGGCGTATTAGTACCAGTCAACTCCACACCTCACAGTGCTTCCATACCCGGCCTATCAACCCAGTGTTCTCCTGGGCACCTCCCCCCCACAAAGGGATGGAAATCTCATCTCGGAGCAGGCTTCCCGCTTAGATGCTTTCAGCGGTTATCCTTCCCGAACGTAGCCAACCAGCCATGCACCTGGCGGTACAACTGGCACACCAGAGGTTCGTCCGTCCCGGTCCTCTCGTACTAAGGACAGCCCTCCACAAATTTCCTACGCACGCAGCGGATAGGGACCGAACTGTCTCACGACGTTCTAAACCCAGCTCGCGTACCGCTTTAATGGGCGAACAGCCCAACCCTTGGGACCGACTCCAGCCCCAGGATGCGACGAGCCGACATCGAGGTGCCAAACCATGCCGTCGATATGGACTCTTGGGCAAGATCAGCCTGTTATCCCCGAGGTACCTTTTATCCGTTGAGCGACCACGCTTCCACAAGCCATGGCCGGGTCACTAGTCCCAGCTTTCGCTCCTGCTCGACACGTCCGTCTCACAGTCAAGCTCCCTTGTGCACTTACACTCGACACCTGATTGCCAACCAGGCTGAGGGAACCTTTGGGCGCCTCCGTTACTCTTTAGGAGGCAACCGCCCCAGTTAAACTACCCATCAGGCACTGTCCCTGAACCCGATCAGGGTCCGAAGTTAAGGAATCCAGAATGGTCAGAGTGGTATTTCACTTGCCGACTCCACCCGATCTGGCGACCAGGCTTCAACATCTCCCACCTATCCTACACAAACCACACCGAAGCCCAATACCAAACTATAGTGAAGGTCTCGGGGTCTTTCCGTCCTGCTGCGCGTAACGAGCATCTTTACTCGTAATGCAATTTCGCCGAGTTCGTGGTTGAGACAGCAGAGAAGTCGTTACGCCATTCGTGCAGGTCGGAACTTACCCGACAAGGAATTTCGCTACCTTAGGATGGTTATAGTTACCACCGCCGTTTACTGGGGCTTAAATTCTCCGCTTCACCCCAAAGGGTTAACGGGTCCTCTTAACCTTCCAGCACCGGGCAGGCGTCAGTCCGTATACATCGACTTACATCTTCGCACGGACCTGTGTTTTTAATAAACAGTCGCTTCTCTCTGGCCTCTGCGACCACCACCAGCTCCCAACCGCAAGGGCTGTTCACCAGGATGGCCCCCCTTCTCCCGAAGTTACGGGGGCATTTTGCCGAGTTCCTTAACCACGATTCTCTCGATCACCTTAGTATTCTCTACCTGACCACCTGTGTCGGTTATAGGGTACGGGCAACACACACCCTCACGTCGATGCTTTTCTCGGCAGCAGAGGATCACCAGATCACCCCACCACTGTGGGGCGCCCATCAGCTCTCACACTTGTGTGGGGACGGATTTGCCTACCCCCACATGCTACGACCTTAGACCACGACTACCATCGCGTGGCCTGGCTACCTTTCTGCGTCACACCTCACGCTTACCGACTCCACACTCAGGTCCTCACCGGTCCACCCAAACCAAGTACCGAAGTACTCAGGGGTGAGCGATGAGTTAGTGTCATGTGTTTTGGTATTGTCGGTTGTGTGTCGGTACCAGAATATCAACTGGTTGTCCATCGACTACGCCTGTCGGCCTCGCCTTAGGTCCCGACTTACCCAGGGCGGATTAGCCTAGCCCTGGAACCCTTGGTCATCCGGTGGACGGGTTTCTCACCCGTCTTTCGCTACTCATGCCTGCATTCTCACTCGTGACGCCTCCACCACTCGTTCACACGGCGACTTCACTGGCGACACGACGCTCCCCTACCCAACACCACACCATTACAGTATCGTGATGCTGCCACAACTTCGGCGGTGTACTTAGCCCCGCTACATTATCGGCGCTCAATCACTTGACCAGTGAGCTATTACGCACTCTTTCAAGGGTGGCTGCTTCTAAGCCAACCTCCTGGTTGTCTTCGCAACTGAACATCCTTTCCCACTCAGCACACGCTTAGGGGCCTTAGTTGATGGTCTGGGCTGTTTCCCTCTCGACAATGAAGCTTATCCCCCACTGTCTCACTGCCACGCTGAACCTTACCGGCATTCGGAGTTTAGTTGACGTCAGTAACCCGGTGGGGCCCATCAGCCATCCAGTAGCTCTACCTCCGGCAAGAACCACGCAACGCTGCACCTAAATGCATTTCGGGGAGAACCAGCTATCACAGAGTTTGATTGGCCTTTCACCCCTAACCACAGGTCATCCCCTCCATTTTCAACTGAAGTGGGTGCGGGCCTCCACAACATCTTACTGCTGCTTCACCCTGCCCATGGCTAGATCACTCCGCTTCGGGTCTAGGACACGCGACTGGACCGCCCTATTCGGACTCGCTTTCGCTACGGCTACCCCACACGGGTTAACCTCGCCACGCACCGCTAACTCGCAGGCTCATTCTTCAAAAGGCACGCCATCACACCAACACGGGTGCTCTGACGGATTGTAAGCACATGGTTTCAGGTACTCTTTCACTCCCCTCCCGGGGTACTTTTCACCATTCCCTCACGGTACTGATCCGCTATCGGTCATCAGGAAGTATTTAGCCTTACCAGGTGGTCCTGGCAGATTCACACGGAATTCCACGAGTTCCGTGCTACTCGGGAGAGTGTGTAACACTGGGGCCACGCGTTTCGTCTACGGGACTCTCACCCACTCCGGTACTGTTTCCCACCAGCTTCGACTACACGTAAGCACTCATCAGCGTCTCGGTCATGCTGAACCGAACACACACACCCCACAACACCATGTACGCAACACCAGCACGCTTGACACGCACACGGTTTAGGCTCATCCAGTTTCGCTCGCCACTACTCCCGGAATCATTCTTATTTTCTCTTCCTACGGGTACTGAGATGTTTCACTTCCCCGCGTTCCCTCCACACACCCTATATATTCAGGTGCGGGTCACCGCACTCGCATGCGGCGGGGTTCCCCCATTCGGACATCCTCGGATCACAGCCCGTTTATCGGCTCCCCGAGGCTTATCGCAGATTTCCACGTCCTTCATCGGCTCCTGATGCCAAGGCATCCACCATGCGCTCTTACACACTCACACCCACCCCTAGAGGTTGGTATCAGTGTGCGCGAAAATATCACACTAAGATTTTTTGACTCAAAGAAAATCACACTACACACCAGCACAAAGGCTGGTGCTTGATGCTCGCGTCCACTATACGATTCTCAAACCACTACCAATCACCACCCCAGCCAGCACCAGCACTGCTGCTGCCTCTGGGTTGGGTCGGTGCCTGGTGAAACCACTTGTGGTTCCAGGACCCAACAGCGTGTCTGTTCTATCCGACCACCCACCCACCGTGCCCGGGGCATTGACCCCAGCCCGGCTGGTTGGGCGAGCGAAGTATGTGATGTTCCACCCTTGAGCAACCCACCCGAACCACACATGGGTTCTGTTGGTGGGCACCATACTGGTGTGCTCCTTAGAAAGGAGGTGATCCAGCCGCACCTTCCGGTACGGCTACCTTGTTACGACTTAGTCCCAATCACCAGTCCCACCTTAGACGGCCCCCTCCTTACGGTTAGGCCACCGGCTTCGGGTGTTACCGACTTTCGTGACTTGACGGGCGGTGTGTACAAGGCCCGGGAACGTATTCACCGCAGCGTTGCTGATCTGCGATTACTAGCGACTCCGACTTCACGTAGTCGAATTGCAGACTACGATCCGAACTGAGACTGGCTTTAAGGGATTCGCTTGCCCTCACGGGTTCGCCTCTCTCTGTACCAGCCATTGTAGCATGCGTGAAGCCCAAGACATAAAGGGCATGATGATTTGACGTCATCCCCACCTTCCTCCGAGTTGACCCCGGCAGTCTCCTATGAGTTCCCACCATCACGTGCTGGCAACATAGAACGAGGGTTGCGCTCGTTGCGGGACTTAACCCAACATCTCACGACACGAGCTGACGACAACCATGCACCACCTGTACACCAGCTTCAAAGAAGAGGACCTGTTTCCAGGACGGTCCGGTGTATGTCAAGCCTTGGTAAGGTTCTTCGCGTTGCATCGAATTAATCCGCATGCTCCGCCGCTTGTGCGGGCCCCCGTCAATTCCTTTGAGTTTTAGCCTTGCGACCGTACTCCCCAGGCGGGGCACTTAATGCGTTAGCTACGGCGCGGAGAACGTGGAATGCCCCCCACACCTAGTGCCCAACGTTTACGGCATGGACTACCAGGGTATCTAATCCTGTTCGCTCCCCATGCTTTCGCTCCTCAGTGTCAGTTACAGCCCAGAGTCCCGCCTTCGCCACCGGTGTTCCTCCTGATATCTGCGCATTTCACCGCTACACCAGGAATTCCAGACTCCCCTACTGCACTCTAGTCAGCCCGTACCCACTGCACGCGCAACGTTAAGCGTTGCGTTTCCACAGCAGACGTGACCAACCACCTACGAGCTCTTTACGCCCAATAATTCCGGACAACGCTCGTACCCTACGTATTACCGCGGCTGCTGGCACGTAGTTAGCCGGTACTTCTTCTGCAGGTACCGTCACTTGCGCTTCTTCCCTGCTGAAAGCGGTTTACAACCCGAAGGCCGTCATCCCGCACGCTGCGTCGCTGCATCAGGGTTTCCCCCATTGTGCAATATTCCCCACTGCTGCCTCCCGTAGGAGTCTGGGCCGTGTCTCAGTCCCAGTGTGGCCGGTCGCCCTCTCAGGCCGGCTACCCGTCGTCGTCTTGGTGAGCCATTACCTCACCAACAAACTGATAGGCCGCGAGCCCATCCCCAACCGAAAAAACTTTCCACCACCAGACATGCGTCCGACGGTCGTATCCGGTATTAGACCCAGTTTCCCGGGCTTATCCCGAAGTCAGGGGCAGGTTACTCACGTGTTACTCACCCGTTCGCCACTCATCCACCCGGTGCAAGCACCAGGCTTCAGCGTTCGACTTGCATGTGTTAAGCACGCAGCCAGCGTTCGTCCTGAGCCAGGATCAAACTCTCCATAAAAAACTTCTTACTTCAGTGATCCCGGCAAGACAGTCACCCATCCACGGGGGTGGACGGTGACCCCACCATGAACCGAAACAGTCCATGGATTTTGGTTGTCTTACCAGAAAAAATTTCTGGCATCACATTGTTCAAACAAACACGCTATTGGATTCTCAAACCACAAACACACACCCACACCACACACGAATATTCGCGTGCTCGCTGGGGGCATCCACAGGATTGCGTCCGCCCGATCCACACACCCGGACTGTCCTGGCCAAACTTGTGTTTGCGCTGGTGACACCCGGTGGAAACACCGCGTTGTTGTGGTGTTCCCGGTGAGGCGAACGAGATATAACTCTAGACCACCAGAACACCCCCACGCAACCCGAAAACCGAAACTTCGGCTGTGACAACCGTCACCGCTGTAGTCAAGCGGGAAATCGGCTCTTCACGAGGGCGCCCCGAGGGCCGGTTGCGGGAGGATCCCCGCACCCGGCCCGCTGACAGGACATCAGTCGTCCGCCTCGGCGCCGGTGGTCGTGTAATAGGCGTAGCCGAGGAGGCTGACGACGATGGCGGCGATGATGCTCGGTCGCGCCAACGCCTCATAGGCGGTGTCGATCCACGCCCCCTGAGCGAAGACGAGACCGACGAGCTGGGTGATGACGATGGTGAAGGCAAGGACGAGGAAGATCGCCATGGCCATGGTGAAGAGCGGGAGCAGGATGGTGTTCAGTGCGTTTCTCATGTCAGCCTCCCAGGGGAACAGGGACGATGCTCAGCGCGATGAGCACGCCGAGGATGAAGATGGGTACGACGTAGTAGATGACCAGGGGGATGAATGTCTTCTCCGGCTGCGCCTCGGTGAGGCCTGAGGCGACGAAGATCGATCCCGAGGCCGGCGGTGAGGCGCCTTCCGTCGAGGCGAAGACGAGGATCGCGACGACGGCGAGCAAAGGGTCGATGCCCGCCGCGACCATCGAGAATAGCGCCACCTGCCCGACCGCGCTCAGGGTCGCTGTCGACGAGAGCGGACCGGCGACGACGACCACGAGGACGCCGATGAGCGTGACCAGCAGCCAGAGAGGCAGATCGAGTGTCTCCAGGAGCGAAGTGACATCGGTGTCGAGGCCCAGTGAGGCCAGCACCTCGGAGGCCATGATCGCGAAGAAGAGGATCGCGCCGATGGTGTAGAAGCGGGGGACGGAACCGGCGAGGAACTCCCACCATTGCCGAGCGCTCTTCGGGAGCTCCTTCCGGGCGACGATCGCGCTGATGGCGATGATGAGGATCGGGATCCACATGATCAGTGAGATGTTGCCCAGCGACTCCCCGATCGTGGCGATCGATGAGAGGAAGTCCGCGAGAGGTTCGACGGTGATGAGGATCGGAATGATCGCGCCGAGGAAGACGAGCACTGACGTCCAGCCGAGGTGCAGCGATGTCCGCAGAGGGACATGGTCGGCTCCCGTCTCCGGCCTGATCCCGTCGCGGTGGACGAACCAGGCGGTCAGCCCGATGCGCAGGAGCACCTGGTACGAGCCCGCGACGAGCAGCGCCAGATACACCTGTGACGTCGTCACCAGGGTTCCGGCGAACCCGATCATGATGATCATCGACGCACTCGGCGGAAGTGCCGCGCCGAGGCCCGCGTTGCCGGCGATGACGGTGGCGGCGCGTTCGCGTTTCCAGCCGGTGCGGACCATCCACGGGCCGGTGATCGACCCGGATGCGGCGGCGTTGCCTGTGTTCGATCCCCCGGCCAGTGCTCCCATGGCCGCCGAGGCGACGGTGTCGACATAGGCCGGCCCGCCGGGCAGACGCCCGAGCAGAGAGGAGAGGATCGTGATGAGCTTGTTCATCACACCGGTCCGTTCGACGAAGTAGGTCATGAACACGAACGCGACCGCGGCGTAGAGCACTTCGTTCTCGGAGGCTTCGACGAAGGCGTCGGCGGCGAACTGTGGGGCGTTGGCACCCGCGAAGAGCAGTGTGACGATGAAGCCGAGCAGCATCGCCTCGGCCATATTCCGTTTGATGACGACATTCCAGATCACGATGACCGCGATGAAGACTGCCAGGGCGATAAGGGCGAGAGGCATCGTTGTCCTCCCCTTTCTGATCGGTGGTGGGTCCTAGGACTGGGTGCTGCTCGCAGCCGTCGCGCGGATCTCCTTCTGACGTCGCTGTTCGTCGGCGATCACCGCTCTGCCCGCTGCGACCGCCTGTTCGGCTGAGGTCGCGGGGACGACGAGGACTCCATCGGCATCGGCGACGATGTAGTCGCCGTGGTGGCAGACCGCTCCGGCGACGGAGATCGTCTCGCGGAGGCGCCCGGGTCCCGATTTGTACGGGCCCGCCGGTGAGACGGCTCTCGCCCACACGGGGAAGCCGAGCTGTGCGATCTCCGCCGCGTCGCGGATGGCGCCGTCGATGACCATTCCTGCGATCCCCCGAATCTGAGCCCGTTCAGCGATCAGTTCTCCGATGAGCGCCCGGTCGGTCTCACCGCCGCCGGCGATGACGAGGATGTCGCCCGGGCGGGTGAGCGGAAGCGCGCGATGGATGGCTTGATTGTCTCCCGGACGTGTGAGGACGGTGAAGGCCCGTCCGGCGATGGGGGCACTGTCCCACATGGGTTTGATGCCCGAGTCGAGGAATCCGAGGCGATCGCCACCGTCGCCGAGGGCGGACGTCGGAAGCGCTGCGAGTTCGGCGGCAAGGTTCGAACCCTGTGCTCGCGCCACCCCGAGATGGACGGAACGGGCAGCCTCGCTCATCGGCCAGGGGTGTGCGTGTTCGGCCAGGAGGTCGATGCTGTCGCCGAGCTCGGCTGCGCGCCGGAGGGCGTGCGTCCGGGTGCCGGTGAGAAGCCGATCGAGCGTGGCCTCCCCATCGGCGAGTTCCCCTGCGATCTGGGCACGCATCCAGTCGACCTCCCCGGACTCCTCTCCTGCCCGCATCGATTCGGTGATGAGGGCGCCGAGACCCTTCATGAAAACGCTGCGGAGCAGCTTCCGCTGGGAGGCGTCACCGATGCGTCCCTGGATGGGTTCGGCGTCGGCTCCGACGATCCGCAGAAGCTCGGCGGCCTCCTCGGAGTGAGCCCCGGAGAGGAGTACGCGGACTCTGGCACCGTAGCGCGGTACGGAGCCGATGACCGCACCGTCGACGACCTTCGCTCGCGGGCCGAGCGCCTCGGCGACCTCCTGTTTGCGTGTGGGCGACGCGGCGTTGAGGTCGAGGAAGAGCGCGCCGTCCTGCAGTGCTTCCGACGCCTCCTCGGCCACCGCGACCGACGGACCTGCCGTCGTCAGACCGAGGACGAGATCAGCGCCGGCCACCGCCTCGGCGATGCTGCCGGCCATCGACACCCCGCTGGGAGGATCGATCGGGCGCGGATCGAACCCGACGACTTCACATCCGGCCTCGACGAAGGCCGCCGAATAGAGCGATCCGGCTTCACCGAGACCGAGTACTGCAACACGCATCTTCGCGCTCCTATCATTCTGTGATAGTTTCTATCATTGTGTAGTAGGTGGTGATCAGTGTGATCCAGCCGCTGCGTCAAGTCAAGGGCTGCAGCGACGATTCGCTCTGCGAAGATGGGTCCGTCGGCGATTTCAGGAGGACATTCGGTGGCAACGACGAACAACCAGGGGCGGACGCTCGATCGAGCCCTCGATGTCCTCGAGTGCGTGACGAGCACCCACGAACCGGTGACCCTGACCGAGATCTCACGCGCAACGGGACTGCATCTCGCGACGACGCAGCGCCTCATCGGCCAGCTGGTCAAGCGCGATTACCTCAAGAGCACCCCGCGCGGCTACACGCTCGGTCCCCAGGTGCTGCCGATGTCGCACTCGTTCGTCCTCCAGGATCGGCTCGCCCTGGTCGCGCCGAGCGTGCTCTCAGCACTGACGGACCACACCTCTCTGACGTCATCGGTGTTCGTCCGGGTGGCGGATCGCCGCGTGCTCGTCTCCCGGTTCGAGGCCCCCAACCCCCTGAGCTACCAGTTCCCGGTCGGGCAGGTGCTCGGCCTCTTCGTCGGCGGCGGAAAGGTCTTGCTGGCACACGCCGAGGAAGAGGATCGGGAGCGCCTGCTCGCCGACTACGAGCCTGTGGCGCTCTCGAGCGGTCGCCTGCAGAACCTCGAGGAGCTGCGGAACGATCTCGAGCAGATCCGCGAGACCGGCTATTTCCTCGCCGAGGCGGAGCGGAGCAAGGACAGCCTGAGCACGACCGTGCCCATCTGGTCACCGGACGACAGCCTGTTGGGCACGATCAATCTCGTCGCGAACACCGGGGACACGACCAGGAAGGAGCTCGAGAGGCACACCTCGACGCTTCTCCAGGCGAGCCGGCGGATCACCGCCCAGATGTGACGTCTTAATCCGACAAGGCGGCATGCGCGGATCGTAGACTGGGTCCATGACCCAGAAGGAACAGCGCGAACGTCTCGGCCAGAACGATCTCGACCTCGAAGACGGTCTCGTCCAGGAGGCGTCTGCAACCGTCACCGAGGGAGCCGCGCGTCTCAATCGGAAGCTGCCCGAACTCATCGTCACTGGTCTCTTCGGTGGAATCGACGTCGGCCTGGGGATCCTGGCGATGATCCTCGTCAAACAGGCCACAGGGTCGGATATCCTCGCCGGCATGGCCTTCGGCATCGGTCTGCTGGCGCTCAAACTCGCTCATTCCGAGCTGTTCACCGAAGAGTTCCTCCTGCCGCTCAATGCCGTCCTCGCAGGAGAGGCGAACTGGCTTCAGCTGGTGCGCCTGTGGGTGATCAGCCTGGCGACGAACCTGGTGGGCGGGGCGGCGTTCGCCTGGCTCATCGTCCTCGGCCTGCCCGACTATCACGCGGTGCTCGTCGACACGGCCCTCGGCTACATCGATCAGCCCTCACTCGCGGTGATGATCGGGCTCTCCCTTCTCGCGGGAGCGACGATCACCCTGGCCACGCGCATGCAGCAGGGGGCGACGAATCAGGTGGTCACCGCGATCGTCTGCATGGTCACCGGACTGCTCGTCATCGGGTTCAGCATGCTCCACGGGGCGATCAACGCGATCATGATCTTCGCGGCTATGTTCGCCGGCGCCGACATCTCAATCCTGCAGTTCCTCCAGTGGTTCGTCATCGTCATCATCTTCAACATGCTCGGCGGACTGCTCGTCATCGCACTCCCGCGGGTCATTCGGACCTATCGGGTGCTCAAAGCGGTGCGTCGGGGTGAGATCTCGCTCGAGGAGCTGCAGGCGCAGGCGTCTCAGGACTGAGGTCCGGTTCGCGTCACCGCTGGTGGTACCTGGGCAGCACGGCGTCGCTGTCGACGATCTGCTTGCCCAGTGGCATGAGCGAGACGGGGATGAGTTTGATGTTCGCCCATCCGAGCGGGATGCCGATGATCGAGACGAACAGCGGGATCGACGTGATGACGTGTCCGATCGCGAGCCAGATGCCGGCGACGACGAGCCAGATGATGTTGCCGATCGTCGCACCGATCCCGGCGGTCCCGGTGTCGACGACCTCACGGCCGAAGGGCCAGAGCGCGTAGTTGCCGATGCGGAACGAGGCGATTCCCCACGGGATGGTGACGATGAGGATGCAGCAGATGATGCCGGCGATGTAGTAGCCGATGGCCAGCCACAGGCCGGAGAAGATCAGCCAGATGAGGTTGAGCAGGGTCTTCACGGTGTGCTCCTCTTTCGTCGTGGAGTTCCATCGTCGTCCACCATGACCCGGGTCGGCAACTGCGGTTGTCTGCATTTCTGCCTGGGGAGATCCCTACGCGGAGGTCTGGTTCCGCCTCACACCTTTGGCCGACGCAGCCCTTTCACCACGAGCTGAGACGCTCAGCTTCCTCACGCCCCGAGGCGAATACGAGTACCAGGGAGGCGATCATGCCTGCCAACAGCACTGCTCCGCCCCACCCGGCATCGGACTCGTCGGGCCCGACGGCGATGAGCGAGAGGAGCACCGGGACGAGTGAGCCCACCAGCCCGAGAACAGCGACGATCCGCGAGAATCTGCGCCGGCCGCCGGTCATCAGCCCCGCGGCGACGATCGGCAGCACGACGAGGACGAGCATCGCCACGATGATCGCCAGTCCGATGAAGCCCACCAGGAAGGCGATGAGAAGCGCCGGGGAGTCCGACGAGCCCGAGTCCTCTCCGAGCAGGACCTCCGCTCCGGAGTTCGACAGCCCGGCGCCCGCGATCGTGGCCACCGAGAACGGCTCATCAGCATCCTCGGCGGTGGTTTCCGTGAACATCGGAAGGAAGGTCCCGAGCACGAGCAGAGCGGCAGCACCGAGGCAGCACAGGGAGATCAGGGCCCGTTCGAGGCGGAGCACCCGGTAGTGAAGGCGGTTGACCTCGGCAGTCAGATCTCGCCCATCCGCGCCCGGAGGACGACCGACGCCGCGCGGCGAGGCATCCCGCTGCACGGCGTCGTCGCTGCTCATCGGCTCATCCGATCCAGGCTCATCGATTCCGGTCTCAGCCGACGATGTCGACCGCTCCGAGGGTCTTCTTGCCGCGGCGCAGGAGGACGACTCCCCCGCCGGCGGTGTCGAGGACGTCGTCGGCGGTGAGCGTCTGATCCTCGCCGGACACCTTGACGTTGTTGACGTAGGCGCCGCCGTCCTTGATCGCCCGGCGGGCTTCGCCCTTGGACTTGACGATGCCCGCGGTGACGAAGGCGTCGGCGACGGGCACGCCTGCACCGAGCGATGCCGCAGGGACCTCGCCGCGCGGCAACTCGGCGGTCGCGGCACCGAGGGTCGCCGGGTCGAGGGACGTCAGCTCACCGCCGCCGAAGAGCGCGGCAGCCGCGGCGATCGCCTGATCGTACTGCTCACGTCCGTGGACGAGGGTGGTGACATCCTCGGCGAGGACCTTCTGCGCCAGTCGGGTGTGCGGGGCAGCTTCGAACTCGGCCCCGATGGCCTCGAGCTCCTCGAGCGGACGGAACGAGAAGACCTTGAGGTACTTCATGACGTCGCGGTCGTCGGCGTTGAGCCAGAACTGGCTGAACGCGTACGGGCTGGTCAGCGAAGCGTCGAGCCAGACGGTGCCCGACTCGGTCTTGCCGAACTTCGTGCCGTCGGCCTTCGTGATGAGCGGGGTCGCCATCGCGTGGACGCTGGTCGCCTCGACGCGGCGGATGAGGTCGACGCCCGAGGTGAGGTTGCCCCACTGGTCGGATCCGCCGGTCTGCAGGGTGCAGCCGTAGCGGCGGTAGAGCTCGAGGTAGTCGTTGCCCTGAAGCACCTGGTAGGAGAACTCGGTGAAGGACAGGCCGGACTCGTTCTTCAGGCGCGCGGACACGGACTCCTTCGCGAGCATCCGGTTGACCGGGAAGTGCTTGCCGATGTCGCGGAGGAAGTCGATCGCCGAGATCTCCGACGTCCAGTCGTAGTTGTTGACGACCTGGGCCGCGTTCGGTCCGGTGAAGTCGAGGAAGCGTTCGACTTGGGCACGGATCTTGCCGACCCATTCCTCGACGATCTCGCGCGGGTTGAGCGTGCGCTCCCCCGACATCCGCGGATCGCCGATGAGTCCGGTGGCCCCGCCGACGAGCGCAAGCGGACTGTGCCCGGCCTGCTGGAGGCGGGAGGCTGTGATGAGCTGGACGAGGTTGCCCATGTGCAGGCTCGGCGCGGTCGGATCGAACCCGACGTAATAGGTCAGCGACTCCTCGTCCAGAGCTGTCTGGAGCGCGGTCTCGTCGGTCGACACCGCCACGAGCCCGCGGGCTTTGAGGTCACTGAATACGTCGGTCACTTCGGTCCTTTCGAAACTGTGTGGACTGCCGGCATCGAACCGGCCCTCCCAATTCTACGGCGTACGTGAGACCGTGACCGTTGCGGTCCGGGGTGAGTCCTTCCCCGCCGAGGTGGTCGGACGTTCCCGTCACACGCTCCGGGGCGACTCCGCGAAGGTCCGCAGCCTGGCCACCTTGGCGCGGGCGCTCTCGAGCTGGACGGCCACGGCTGACCGCGCTGTCCCGCCCTTCGCGTCACGCGAGTCGATCGAGCCGAGCGTCGTGAGCACTTCCCGCACCTCGGGGGTGAGGTGCTCGGAGATCCCGGCGTAATCCTCGTCGGTGAGGTCCCACAGTTCGACGTCGCGGGACTCGGCGAGCTGGACGCACGCACCCGAGAGCTCGTGCGCGACGCGGAACGGCACGCCCCGGCGGACGAGCCATTCGGCGATGTCGGTGGCGAGCGCGAAGCCGCGCGGGGCGAGGTGGGCCATCCGCTCGGTGTCGAACTTCAGGGTCGCGATCATCCCGGTGAACGCCGGCAGCAGGAGCTCGAGCGTGTCGGTCGCGTCGAAGACCGGCTCTTTGTCCTCCTGCAGATCGCGGTTGTAGGCCAGCGGCAGCGCCTTGAGCGTGGCGAGCAGTCCGGTGAGGTCGCCGATGAGGCGGCCGGCCTTGCCGCGGGTGAGCTCGGCGACGTCGGGGTTCTTCTTCTGCGGCATGATCGACGACCCCGTCGAGTACGCGTCGTGGAGCGTGACGAACGAGAACTCCTTCGTCGCCCATGCGATGACCTCCTCGCTCAGCCGCGAGAGGTCGATGCCGATCATCGCGGTGATGAAGAGGTACTCGGCGAACACGTCACGCGAGGCGGTGCCGTCGATCGAGTTCTCGACCGAATCGGCGAACCCGAGATCGGCCGCCACGGCCTGCGGATCGAGGCCGAGCGACGACCCGGCGAGCGCCCCTGACCCGTACGCGGAGACCCCGGCACGATCGTCGAAATCGACGAGCCGCTCGACATCGCGCAGCAGCGGCCACGCATGCGCGAGCAGGTGGTGGGCGAGCAGCACCGGCTGCGCGTGCTGGAGGTGGGTGCGCCCGGGCATCGGCGCCTCGGGGTGCTCCTCGGCCTGGGCGATGAGGACGTCGACGGCATCGAGGACGAGACCGGCGATCTCACGCGCGTGATCGCGCAGGTACATCCGCCCCATCGTCGCAATCTGGTCGTTGCGCGACCGCCCTGCCCGCAGCTTCCCGCCGAGCTCGGGTCCTGCGATCTCGATGAGCCCGCGCTCGAGCGAAGAATGGACGTCCTCGTCGGACTCGGCGGCGACGTACTCCCCCGACTCGACCCGGCGAGACAGCTCGTCGAGCGCCGAGAGCATCCCCGCGAGCTCATCGTCGGTGAGCAGACCCGCCCGGTGGAGGACGGCGGCGTGCGCCTTCGACCCGGCGATGTCGTACTGGGCGAGCCGCCAGTCGAAGTCCGTCGACTTGCTCAGCGCGGCCAGCGCATCGGCCGGTCCGTCGGAGAAGCGTCCACCCCACAGGCTCAGTCGTTCACTCACTCGTCGTCCTTTCGTGCCGCGTCACGGCCGTTCGTCCCCGTCCCGCCTGGGACCGGTCATCGTCAGTCATTGTCTCACCGCCGCCGAGGCGGTGCCGGGCGCGTTCGTCGGCTCGATCCACGCGAAGCCCAAATTCCGCGTCACGGGCGAAGCGGAATTCCGGCGTCGCGTGGATCGGCGCAGAGTACGCGTGGATCGAGGCCGCGCGCCGACCCCGCCGACCGAGGCCCGCACCCTCACCCGTCCGCGGCCCCGCCGGCGGCCAGCTCGAGGAACGTCTCCGCGAGCGCCTGCCCGCCGACCGCGGCATCGGCAATGACGAGAACCGTGTCGTCGCCGGCGATCGTGCCGAAGATCCCCGTCATCGACGAGCGGTCGATCGCCGAGGCGAGATACTGCGCAGCCCCCGGCGGAGTCCGCAGCACGACCATGCTGTCCTGCGCGGCCGCCGAGACGAGCAGCTCCTCGAGCAGCCGCGGCAGCTTCGCATCGAGACTGTCCCCCGTCGACTGCTGCAGGCTGCGGTCACCGCCCTCACCGGGAACGGCGTACACGGATCCCGAGGTCGACCGGATCTTCACGGCCCCCACCTCGGCGAGGTCACGCGACAGCGTCGCCTGGGTCACGGAGATCCCCATCGTCGCGAGCTCATCGGCGAGCTCGATCTGCGAGTGCACGGACCGGCGGGTGATGAGATCGATGATCTTCTGCTGCCGGGCCGTCTTCGTCAGCGGCGCAGCGCCGGCCTGAGGAACGCTGTGCTCGCTCATCGCGACTCCAGGAGGAACGTGAGCAGGGCCTTCTGCGCGTGCAGGCGGTTCTCGGCTTCGTCGAAGACCGCCGAGGCGGGGCCGTCGATGACCTCGGCCGTGACCTCCTTGCCCCGGTAGGCCGGGAGGCAGTGGAGGAACATCGCGTCGTTGCCGGCGTTCATGAGCTCCTGCGTGACCTGGTACTTGACGAACGGGGAATCCTCATCGTCACGCCCGGCGGAATCCTGCCCCATCGACACCCACGTGTCGGTGACGAGGACATCAGCGCCCTGCGCGGCGGCGACCGGATCGTCGGTGACCGTGAGCGACCCGCCCGTGGCCTGGGCGAGCGCGTTCGCCTCGGCGACGATCGCCTCATCGGGCTGGTAGCCGGCGGGGGCGGCGATGCGCACGTGCATGCCGGCGTTGACCCCGCCGAGGGCGTACGAGTTCGCCATATTGTTCGCCCCGTCCCCGTAGTAACTCATCGTCAGGCCCTTGAGCTCACCGCGATGTTCGCGGATCGTGAGGAGGTCGGCGAGGATCTGGCACGGGTGGAAGTCATCGGAGAGCGCGTTGACGACGGGCACCGTCGAGTGCGCGGCCATCTCCTCGAGCCCGGATTGGGCGTAGGTGCGCCAGATGATCGCCGAGACCATCCGCGCCATCACCTGCGCCGTGTCGGCGATCGACTCCTTGTGCCCGAGCTGCGCCTCACCGGGGTTGATGATGAGCGGCTGCCCGCCGAGAGCGGCGATTCCCGCGGCGAAGGAGACCCGGGTGCGGGTCGAAGTCTTGTCGAAGATGATCGCGGCCGTCTGCGGTCCGGCGAGCGGGGTCCGCGAGTAGGGTTCGGCCTTGAGCTCGGCGGCGAGGTCGAGGACCTCGGTGAGCTCGGCGGGGCTGAGGTCGGTGTCCTTGAGGAAATGGCGGGTCATCGTGGTCCTAGTCAGTCGTGGTGAGGAGGTCGGGCAGCGCGGCGAGGAACGGCGCGATCTCCTCGTCAGTGATGGTCAGCGGCGGTGCCAATCGCAGGCGCTCCGGGGTGACGGGGTTGACAATGAACCCGGCCTCGAGGGCGCGCTTCGCCACGGCCTTGGCATCGGGGTTCTCCCCCGCCAGTCCGAGCCCGAGGAGGAGTCCCTGCCCGGTGACCTCGGCGATCCCCGGAATGCTCGCGAGTTCGGTCGTCAATTTCTCGCCGAGGCGGCGGGCATGGTCGATGAGGCCCTCGGTCTCGATCGTCGTGAGCACGGCGAGGGCCGCGGCGCACGCGATCGGGTTGCCGCCGAAGGTCGTCCCGTGCTGACCGGCGGAGAGCAGGTCGGTGTTCTCGGAGCCGACGGTGATCGTCGCCCCGATCGGCATGCCCCCGCCGAGTCCCTTCGCCGAGGTGATGATGTCGGGAACGACGCCCTCGCCGATAGCGGGGTCCTGGTGGGCGTACCAGGTTCCCGTCCGCCCGATGCCCGTCTGGACTTCGTCGAGGACGAGGAGGGCACCGGCCGCCGAGGTGAGCTCCCGGGCGGCGCGGAGGTATCCGGGTGGGTGCTTACGGACGCCGACCTCTCCCTGGATGGGTTCGATGAACACGGCGGCAGTCGTGTCGTTGACCGCGGCGGCGAGCGCGTCGACGTCCCCAAAGGGTACGTGGACGACGCCGGGCACGCCGGGGGCGAAAGGTTCGCGGTAGGCGGCCTTCGCGGTGAGCGCGAGCGCGCCCATCGTCCGGCCGTGGAAGGCGCCGTCGACGGCGATGATGATCGGGCGTCCCCCGCCTCCGGCGCGGCGGGCCATCTTCAGGGCGGCTTCGTTCGCCTCGGCGCCGGAGTTCGAGAGGAACACGGCGGAACCGGTCGGCAGGTCGAGGATCTCGTGGATCTTCTCCGCGAGCGCGATCTGCGGGGGCGAGGTGAAGAAGTTCGAGATGTGGCCGAGCGTCGCAGCCTGCTCGGTGACCGCCTTCACCCACGCGGGATGGCAGTGGCCGAGCGCGTTGACGGCGATGCCGGCGAGGAGATCGAGGTACTGCCTGCCCTCGGCATCCCAGACGTAGGAGCCCTGCCCGCGGACGAGCTCGAGCTGCGGTGCGCCGAAGACGGGTGAGAGGACGCGGGAGAAATCGTCGCGCCAGGTCGTCTCACTCATCGTTCGCCTCCGCGGTGTCCTCGGCGTGCCCGCGGTGCCCGTCGCCGAGCGGGGCGGGTTCGACGACGGTGTCCTCGACCATCGTCCCGATGCCCTCGGAGGTGAAGACCTCGAGGAGCAGCGAATGCGCCATCCGGCCGTCGATGATGTGGGCCTGCTGCACACCGTGCTCGATCGCCTCAAGCGCCGCGGTCATCTTCGGGATCATCCCCGAATCGAGGGTCGGCAGGAGTTCGCGCAGCCGCTCGGGTCCGATGCGGGAGATGAGCGAGGACGTGTCGGGCCAGTTCGCGTAGAGGCCGGGGACGTCGGTGAGCATGATGAGCTTCTGCGCCTTGAGGGCCTTCGCGACGGCGGAGGCTGCCAGGTCGGCGTTGATATTGAGCGGTTTGCCGGCCTCTCCCCCGATCTCGGCGGCGATCGAGCAGATGACGGGCACCCGGCCGGCGTCGAGGAGTTCGGTGAGGACGGTCGTGTTGACCTCGGCGATCTCGCCCACCCGGCCGAGGTCGACGGACTGGCCGTCCACCTCGGCGAGGGCCTTGTTGGCCAGGAGGAGGTCGGCGTCCTCACCGGAGAGCCCGATCGCGGCGTTGCCGTTCATGTTGATGCGGGAGACGATGTCGCGGTTGACCTGGCCGGCGAGGACCATGCGGATGACCTCGGCGGCTTCCTCGCTTGTCACTCGCTGTCCGGCCTTGAACTCGGATTCGATGCCGAGCTTGGCGAGCATCGCGGAGATCTGCGGTCCCCCGCCGTGGACGACGACGGGGCGGATGCCGGCGAAGCGGAGGAAGGCGATGTCGTCGGCGAAGGACTGCTGGAGTTCCGGGGAGATCATCGCGTTGCCGCCGTACTTGATGACGATCGTGGCCCCGGCGAAGGTCTTGATCCACGGCAGCGCCTCGGTGAGGGCTTCGGCTTTGACCTGGGCGGCGGCGAGGCGGGCGGCGGTGGACTTGGTGGAGAAGTCGGGCTGAGTGCTCATGTGGAGTAGGCGCTGTTCTCTTCGACGTAGTCGTGGGTGAGGTCCGAGGTCCAGATGGTCGCGGTCGCGTTACCGGCGTGGAGGTCGATGACGACGTCGACCTGGCGGCCGAAGACGACTTCGGCGGGGTCGGCGTAGGGTCCCGAGGATCGGCAGACCTCGGTGCCGTTGATGGTGACGTCGATGGTCGTGGGATCGAAGTCCGCCGAGGTGGTCCCGACCTGGGCGACGACGCGCCCCCAGTTGGGGTCCTCGCCGAAGATCGCCGCCTTGAAGAGGTTCGACCGGGCCACGGACCGGGAGACGGTGAGCGCGTCGGCTTCGGTGGCGGCCCCTCGGGTGGTGATGGCGATGTCGTGGTGGGCGCCTTCGGCGTCGACGTGGAGTTGGCGCATGAGGTCGTGGCAGAGCTCGCCGAGGAGGTGCTCGAACTCGGTGGTGTCGACGGTCGCGTCCGCGGCACCGGAGCTCATGAGGATGACGGTGTCGTTTGTCGACATGCACCCGTCGGTGTCGAGGCGGTCGAAGGTGCTGTTCGTGGCTGTCCGCAGGGCGGCGTCGAGGACGGGCTGGTCGAGGGGTGCGTCGGTGGTGATGACGACGAGCATCGTCGCCAGGCCCGGGGCGAGCATGCCTGCGCCCTTGGCCATGCCGCCGATCGTGTACCCCTCGCCTTCGCGGGTCGCGGTCTTCGCGACGGTGTCGGTGGTCATGATCGCCTCGGCGGCGTTCTCCCCACCGGTGACGGAGTCCTCGGCTGCGGCGACGAGTTCGGGGAGGTGGTCGAGGATCCCGGAGCGGAACTCCTCGCCGCCGACGCCGATGAGCCCGGTGGAGCAGATGAGGATCTCGTCGGCCTGCGTGGGGGTGCCGGCGTCGGTGAGGAGGGTTGCGGTCTCCTCGGCGGTGAGCTGGGTGGTCGCGAACCCGAAGTCGCCGGTGTAGCAGTTCGCGCCTCCGGAGTTGAGGACGACGGCGCGGGCGTGGCCGGTGGCCGAGACCTGTTCGGACCAGATGACGGGGTTGGCCTTGCAGCGGTTCGACGTATAGACGGCGGCGACAGCGGTGGCAGGCCCCTGGTTGACGACGAGGGCGAGGTCTTTCTTGCCGCTGGGTTTGAGGCCGGCAGTGACTCCGGCGGCGGTGAAGCCGAGGGGGGCGGTCACGCTCATGGGGCGACTCCTGTCTGCGGCAGCGCCGTGGTCTCGTCGAGACCGAGGGCGAGGTGGATGGATTGGAGGGCTTGGCCGGCGGTGCCGCGGACGAGGTTGTCGATGGCGACGACGACGAGGACCTTCTCGGCGCGGGCGTCAAAGGTGGCCTGGATCTGGGCGACGTTCGATCCGGTCGTCGCCGAGGTGCGCGGCCATTGGCCCTCGGGGAGGACGCGGACGAAGGGTTCGTCGGCGTAGGTCTCGGTCAGCGCGGCGGTCAGCTGTGCGGTGAGCGCGTCGGCGTCGACGGTGCCGTCAGCGCTGCGCGGGGCATTCTTTCCCGGGTCGGCGGTGATCGTGGCGAGGATGCCGCGGGACATGGGGACGAGTGTCGGGGTGAAGGAGATGCGGACGGGACCGTTCGCGGGGTCGGCGCCGAGGACGCCGTTGAGGTTCTGTTCGATCTCGGGGACGTGGCGGTGGGTGCCGCCGGTGCCGTAGGGGGACGCGTCGCCGAGGATCTCGGCGGCCATGAGGTGGGGCTTGAGCGCCTTGCCGGCGCCGGAGACGCCATTGGCGAGGACCGCGTTGAGGCCCTTCGGTTCGATGAGACCGGTCGCGAGCAGTGGGGCGAGTCCGAGGGTGACCGCGGTGACGTTGCAGCCGGGCACGGCGATGCGGGTGGCGTCGGTGAGCTGCGTGCGCTGCTTCGCTCCGTCGGCCAGCAGCAGTTCGGGCAGGCCGTAGGTCCATGTGCCCTGGTGGGCCGAGCCGTAGAAGGCCTCCCACGCTTCGGGACTGATGAGCCGGTGGTCGGCGGCGAGGTCTACGATCAGGGTATCGGGGCTGGTCTCGGCCAGTTCCCGGGCGATCGCCCCGGACTTGCCGTGGGGCAGGGCGAGGACGACGACATCGTGGCCGGCGAGCACCTCGGCGGTGGAGTCTTCGATGACGAAGTCCGCGTACCGGGGAAGGTGGGGCTGGTGGCGGCCGAGCTTCTCGCCCACGCTGGAATGTCCGCACACGGTGGTGACGTTGAGGTGGGGGTGGGTGCTCAGCAGTCGGAGGACCTCTCCCCCGGCATAGCCGGTGGCGCCGGAGACGGCGACCGTCAGATCGTTCATATGAATAACCATACAGCATCAGTAAATTATATGCAGGAGGCGTGATGACCCAGGCGGTTCGAGCAATGCAGGCCGGCGGACCCGAGGTGTTGGAGTTCTGTGAGATCGAGGCGCCGAACCCTGGGCCGGGTGAGGTGCTCGTCGACGTCGAGGCGGCGGGCGTGAACTTCATCGATACGTATCGGCGTTCCGGGGTCTATCCCATGGACTATCCGCATGTCGTCGGGGTCGAGGGCACGGGTCATATCGCCGAGGTGGGTGAGGGTGTCGAGAGCTACAGCGTCGGTGATCGGGTGGCGTGGCATGAGGGGACGGGGTCGTATGCGACGCAGGTCGTCGTGTCCGCGGACAACCTCCTCACCGTTCCGGAAGGTGTAAGCGCCGAGGTGGCTGCGGCGATGCCGCTGCAGGGGCTCACCGCGCAGTATCTCGCGACAACCTCGCATGCGATCAAGCCGGGAGACACGGCGCTCGTCCACGCCGGGGCCGGCGGCGTCGGGCTCGTCCTCACGCAGATCATCAAGCACCTGGGCGGCAACGTCATCACCACGGTGAGCACCGAGGAGAAGGCGGAGCTCTCCCGCCAGGCCGGCGCCGACGAGGTGTTCCTCTACGGTCCGGACGTCGATGTCGCGGCGACGGTGCGGGAGCTCACCGACGGCGAGGGCGTCGAGGCCGCCTATGACGGGGTCGGCAAGGACACGTTCGATGCCTCGCTCGCCTCGCTCAAACCGCTCGGGTCACTCGTCCTCTTCGGCGGGGCGTCGGGTCAGGTGCCGCCGTTCGACATTCAGCGACTGAACTCCTCGGGCGGGATCTTCCTCTCGCGGCCGTCGCTCGTGTGGATGGTGGCAACACCCGAGGCGCTGGCGAAGCGATGGGCGATGGTTTCGAGCGGCGTCGAGAAGGGCTGGCTCGACTTCCGGATTGGGGAAACGTTCCCGCTCGCGAAGGCTGCTGAGGCACATCGGGCACTCGAGGGGCGGAAGACGACGGGGAAGGTTGTGCTGAGGGTGTAATGACTTCCCGCCTGACGCCATCCTACCTACTACACCTACCATCCCCTCTCGTCGACCGTCGACCACAAGCTAACTAGTGTCGCGTGTCGTTAGTTCCTGAATGGTTGGGTGTTTGGGAGAATTGGTTCTTGGCGAATTCTGCCGCTCCAGCACTGGTCCTGTTCGAAGGTGAAGAGTCTCAATTGCGTGAATGGGTGCGATCATCAACGATCAAGGCTGGTCTGGACAGGCGAGCACGCATCGCGCTCCTGGCCGCCGAGGGTCTGGCGAATACGCGCATCGCTGAAATGACGGGAGCCTCAGTCGTGACCGTGCTGAAGTGGCGGGCCCGCTACGCCGAGGCCGGCATCGCGGGGCTGGGAGATGAGCAGCGTTCGGGTCGACCTCGACAGCTCGGTCACTTCGACATCGTGACGACTACCCTGGTTCCGCCTCCGAAGAAGTACGGTGTCACCCATTGGTCTTCGCGGTTGCTCGGTGAGCATCTGGGGGTCGGGATTGCGACTGTCGCCCGGGCCTGGCGCAAGTACGGGATCCAGCCATGGAAGGCGGAGATATTCAATTTCTCCACCGATCCTGAGCTGGAGGCGAAAGTCACCGATATCATCGGCCTCTACCTGTCACCACCAGACAATGCGGTCGTGTTGTGTGTCGATGAGAAGTCTCAGATCCAGGCTCTGGATCGCACAGCACCGTTGCTGCCGATGCGTATGGGCGATGCCGAGAAACGCACCCATGACTACCATCGGCATGGCACGTCAACACTGTTCGCAGCGTTGGAAGTTGCCACAGGAGAGGTCACGGGTGCCGTGAAATCCCGGCGTCGGCGGCAGGAGCTCCTGTCGTCTCTGCGCCAGATCGATCGGGCGTATCCGGACCGTGAACTCCATCTGGTCATGGACAACTACGCCACGCACAAGACCGTCGAGGTCCGGGACTGGTTGGAGGCTCATCCGCGATTTCATGTCCATTTCACCCCGACGTCGGGGCCGTGGTTGAACCTCGTCGCAGTGTGGTTTGGCATCATCGATCGCCAGGCGATCAAGCGCGGCTGGGCCGCCCCCGTTGTTAGGTCCGGTCTCTGTGTGAGTCGTCGGGTTCCATTTCGTGGGTGCAGTGGCGAGCATAGTCGGCCGGGGTGAGGTAGCCCAGCGCCGAGTGGCGTCGCACGGTGTTGTACTCGACCTTCCAGTCGCCGATGACGACCTGGGCGTGCAGCAGTGAGTAGAAGCTGTTGATGTTCAAGCACTCGTCGCGCAGGCGGGAGTTGAACGACTCGACGTAGCCGTTGAGCCACGGCGAGCCGGGCGGGATGTACGACAAGCCGGTGCGGGTGCCGGCCCAGTCGGCGATCGCCTGGCTGATGAACTCGGGCCCGTTGTCGCTTCTGAGGACCGCGGGCGGTCCGTGCAGCTTAACGAGGTCGTCGAGATGGTCGGTGAGACGGTCGGCGGTGATGGAGCGTTCCACGAGGCCGCCGAGGCAGACCCGGGTGTGCTCGTCCACGATCGACGCGATTTTGATCGGACGCCCGGCCTCGTCGACGTCGAACTGGAAGTCGATGGCCCACACCACGTTCGGGGCGCACGCCTTGGGGGGCGTCCGTGGTCGAGGAGCCGATGCGCTTACGGCGACGTCGCTGGGGCACGCGTAGGCCTTCCTCGCGCCATAGCCGCTGGATCTTCTTGTGGTTGACCTGCCAGCCCTCGCCGCGGGCGTCGTGGCACGCGCGCCGGTAGCCCCAGCGGGGGTGCTTCTTCGCGTAACCGCGCAGCCATTCACGCAAGGCGGCGTCGGGGTCGGCGACGGTATCGGCCTTGAGGGTGCGCCGGTAGGCGGACCTGGATAGCCCGGTCAGCCGGCACGCCATCCGCTCGCTCACCCGCATCTTCGCGATGAGGTGAGCGACAGCGGCGCGCCTCCTGCCCGGGCCTAGAAGTTTCCCTCTGCCAGCTCCTTCAGCGCCGCCTTCTCCAGCTCTGCTTCAGCGAGCAGACGCTTGAGGGTGGCGTTCTGCTTCTCGAGCTCCTTGAGGCGCTTGGCGTCGTCGGCCTTGAGCCCGCCGTACTGGTTGCGCCACCGGTAGTACGTCTGTTCCGACACGCCCAGCTCGCGGCACACCGCCGCGACGTCCGCGCCATCGGCCAGCATCCGGTCGGCCTGTCCGAGCTTGCGCACGACCTGCTCAGGCGTGTGCCGCTTCCTCGTGTTCGTCATGATGAGACCAGTCTTCCTGCCCGCAGCAGCGAGCATCAAGACGACTCACACAACGACTGGACCTACATCCCGGGGTCAGCCCACGGCGTGTTCACGTCGGCGAAGGACCTCAACAAGAAGATCCGGGAGTTCATCAATTGGTGGAACAGGCGTAAGCACCCGTTTGTGTGGACGAAGACACCACGACAGGTCCTTGAGAAGGCCAAACCTAAAACAACTTCAGACACGCGACACTAGACCTTCTCGAGATCTTCGCCCTGAAGTAAACCACTGACGCCGCAGACCAATTGAGCACCCTCAAATTGGCTTCAGCTAGGCTACTGGACATGGAACTTACAGAATCGTGGCGCACTGAAATACCTGAGTCCGTCGTCAAACGATACGACATCATCGAGACCCGCAATGCCGCGGCAATGTTCAAGGCGTCGAACTCTGAGCTACTCTCCGAGATGGTTACCGTGCTGGACGGCTTTCACTTCGATGTAGAGCGAATCGTTCGAGGCGGCGGGAGCAAGCACTTCATAGCAGCAGAGCTCGATGAAGCTTTTCGGGTTTCTGGTTGGCGCGAAGCCAAGTTCCAACAAGAACTTACAACTGACCTAGTTTTAAACCCATACAGACCAGTAGGCGAGAAGAGCAAAGAGCATCGGATCAGCAAGAGCCTCTACGAAGGCCACCAAATCGATAATGTGAAAGGCCGCGTCGGTCTTGATGTCGAATGGAACCCAAAGGACGGAAACCTGGATCGGGACTTTTCCAACTTCCGTAGTCTCTACGATGCCGGAGTCCTCGATCTCGGTATCCTCGTTGTTCGTCGCCAAACTGACATGCGAACGTTGTGGATCGAAACTATCGCGAGAGCTAAAGAACTCCACGCAGCTGACTTTGTCTCCGCGAAGTGGAATGAGCGGCTCGAGAAGACGCCACATGATCCGCTCGGCACATCGACTACCTCAAACTTCGAGAAACTCATCACCCGAATCAAACGAGGCGATGGCGGTGGCTGCCCCATCCTCGCGATCGCCATCACAACTCGATGCTACGAGCAACCGGACAACCTGGACACGGAAATCCGACGGGTCTCCGCGAATCACACGACGGGAGGTCATGTCGAACGGCTCGCAGAACGGCTCTTTCCGAACGAAAACATTGGCGATCTCGGTGACGCCACAACCGAGCCACTAGAAGTTGAGTAGCCCTTATTTGCCGACTCGTTCCAGCGTCTTCTTTGGGCGGCCACGTCCCCGAAAATTGGCACCTCCCCTAACGAGGAGTGCCCTGACCCGAGTGATGGAATAGCCGGAGGAGTCCGCGAGCTGTTGGACCGAAGCTCCAGCTTCGTACTCCTCGACCAAGATGCGAGCAATCCGGTCCGAGAGCCAGCCACTCATCCGCTCATGTGGCTCTAGCTTTGGGAAATTGTCGATTTTTCCGCCCTCATAGCCACGATGAGTCCTGCCCTTGGGCGCAACATCCTCAGCAGATTCGTTGCCCCACGAGTTCCAACCAGGTCGAGAGTAGCGAGCAAACATCTCAAGGTAGGGCCCGGGCGAGCAAGACTCAATGAGATCGTACTGCTCTTCAGGCTTACGACTATGCTCTCGCTTCCTAGTTTCGAGCATGTTGACAGTTGAACGAGCAGGGGCAAGCGTTCGCATGGAACCCTTAACTCCAAAAAGGATAGGCTCGGTCACGTTCCGGAAGTAGAACCCAACACCACGACCATCCGGGCCCCCGTCCTTGCGGCGCTTCGCCCAAATCACATTGCTCACATAGCGATACCCCCATGCTTGGAGCACTTCGATGCCCTCGAGGAGCAGGGCGTTGGGTACCCAAAGATAGAGGTGTGCATCTTTAGCAGTTACCTGATCCACGGGAAGCGCCTTGATTTCTTCGAGGTCCATGGTGCCGTAACGGTCGAGGCGTCGATGCTCCGGGGCAACCTTCCCAGTCCTGTTCGCAAACCTCCAAGGCGGGTCGGCGAGTACTGTTTTAAAACCGCCCGCAACCGTCGGTAGCGGCGGGATGTCGGCAAGCGATTGGGGCATGTCAATAGTTGCAGGCATAGCACCATCGTAGCTGAAAAGATCCAATAGTTCATCATTGGATCTTTTCTCTGGGGTCGTCGTCGCACTCATGATCTCGTATCGCCTCCAAGTATTGGAACATGATGAACATACGATGCCACATACCACTGACACGACGCCGGCCTTGACAACATGAAGTGGTACCTACGTTCTAGCTACAAGCTGCGGAACAGGCGCACCGGGACTGAGGACACGGGAACAGCGTCCCGTCGAGACGGTAGAAACCGGTCGTGACAGGGATGTCAGCCGTAGCGACCTAGCGTGAAAGCATCACATGCGGCGTGGCTCCGCTTGCCATAACCGCACCCATGGTGCAAAAAGGTATGGTGCAGGTTGCCGCGACGAAACGCACAACGCTATACAGAATGCTCGACGGGAGCAAATTTGAAACATCGCTCACTGAGTCGCCTCACGAATCGGACGATCATCTCGACGTGACTGACCCGACGGTGCAGCAACGTCCGGCTCGTCTGGTGTCGGGGCAATCACCACCGCCGCGAAGAGGGCCAATGACGTCAAGCTCCTTGCCGGGCTAACGGTTTCTTTGTCAAACAACTCGCCCGGAGCCGCTCTTCTGATCCAGAACAAGGAGAACGCATCACGCGGCTCCATGCTGGCTCGGGTGGGGTCAACGGGTTCCGGCGGGTGCGTGCCGAACTGGACCGTCAGGGGCTGGCCGCGTCGATGGGACTGGTGCGTACGATCATGCGAGAACTCGGGATCTTCGGGAACCAACCGCGCATCAAGAAGCGCACCACCACCCCCGCCGAGGACGCTGCGGCCCGTCCGGACCTGATCGGTCGTGACTTCACCGCCGATGCGCCGGGGACCCGTCTAGTCGGTGACATCACGTATCTACGCACCGGGGAGGAATGGTTGTACTTAGCGACGGTGATCGACCAGTTCAACCGTAAGGTGGTGGGCTGGTCGATGGCCGATCACATGCGTGCCGAGCTGGTAGGCGACGCGCTGGAGATGGCGGGCACTCACGGGCGAATCGAGCCGGGCGCTATCTTCCACAGCGAACGAGGCAGTGTCTACACCTCGGCGAAGTATGCTGCTGTCGCGATCGAGTTCGGTGTGCGGCGCTCGGTGGGGCGGACCGGGTCGTGCCATGACAACGCTGTTGCGGAGTCGTGGTTCTCGATGCTGAAGAACGAGATGTACTACCGGTACAGCTTCGCTACCCGTCGACGGGCGAGGTTCGCGGTGATGGAATACATCGAGGTCTTCTACAATCGCCGTCGACTCCTCTCGACTCTCGGCTGCCGCACCCCTGCCGAGGTACGAGCCACTTATGTCCCTCAGGACGCGACCGCGGCCTGAGATCCACAAACAGACCGTCTACAAAACTTGACACAGCCCACCATAAGTAGATCTCATATGAGATCTACTTTTCCGTGACATCCGCAGCCTCCGGCAGCTCCAGAGCAGTACCATCGGAGAAGGTGAAGTCCTTCAGTGTGTCGACTGGCAATCCACGCACCTTCTCCGGTTCGATACCGATACAAAGCAATGGGCACTCCCCTCCGCCGCCCATATCGATCATGGGGATGAGCTTGTCCCAATGCGTGGTCGCCTTGCCATACTTGGTCTTCGAGTACTCCCCTTCGTTGCCGAGGAACTCGAGTACCTCCTGCAATCGGGGGCCCCTGGTGATGATCACGCCGACCGCGATCACACCCTCGCGATGCAGAGCCTGGAAGTTGTTCAAGTCGCGATGAAAAAAGGGGTCCTTGTTGTTCCACTCCATCTCGTCGGCGATACCCGGGTAAGTACCGTCGTCACCCATCGTAAAGACGTCGATCTCGTGATTACGCACACGAAAAACGGGCTCGCCATCGACGAGCTTCTCTACGGTGACGTTGTGCTTCGCCCAGCCACGCCTGGTCAGACCTTCGTCGTGGCGCGCGGTGTGCCGCGCACGTGACCCGCCTCCAGCCTGGATGTCTTCAGCGTAGTCAATGTAGAAATCCTCGAGGTTCGCGACGATGTCCGCGAACTTCTCCGGGAATGCGCTATTGAGGATCAAGTCCGCGTAGCGTGTGACACCGTAGTGGTACCCGGTCGGTAGCTCCGTCTGAGGAGGCTGCACTGTTCCGGGAAGCTGGTCAGCAGCGACGGTTTGATCGTCGTGGCTCACCTCTTACCTCCAAAGGTTATTCCGCTGCGGAACTCCACCGCATCACTCTCGGATTTCGGCATCAAGTACTCAGGAATCCTTTGAAATCGGAAACCCTCTTGTCGCGCGAGCGGCGCGGCAACCGCGAGGATTTGCGCACGCAAGATGCCGAGCGCCTTGGAGAATCTCTCAAACTCAGGATACCCAGAAGTGACTTTAATTTCGGTAACGCGAATGTCGCTCAGCGCGATCACGAACTCATGGACGGCGTCATCGATAGCAGCGAGAACCGCGCCGAGTGGGGATTCGGGGTCAGTCACTCTGCCTCGCAGATTTGATATCTTCCAGCGCAGATCTTGCACCGCTCCCCATACTTGATCGGGGAACTCTCTCTCCTCCTCGAAGTACATGAACCTGTGTCCATCTAGCCACTGGAGGAGATCGCGCGCAAGATCATGCGAGAAGCGCACCTCAGCAAGCCGAAGGAGGCTTTGCTCTAGATCGAGACCAACGAGTCCTGACACGCGCTTCTCGTGGTCGCGCTTCCAGGCCACTAGAACCTCTGTGGGGAACGCGTCTTCGTCCGCATCAATCTTATAGTGACACGGCATGCACAACCACACCGCGTTAGCCTCATCTCCTCGAGCGGCAGTAGACCCGTCCCGCATAGGAACCAAGCTTTCACCCCTTGGTCCATCATCCACCGCCGAGGCGATGTGCGCGGCCTGAGCGATGGAACGGGGCTTTCCACTGGTCGTCACGAACCCGGTGACACGGAGACACTCAGGGTTTGAGCAGACGTACATCGCCTTGCGGGCGACGGTCCTACGGACTGCGTCCGTAAAGTTCTCACGTTCCGACTTAGCCATCACGTCACCCCTAAGTCAATCCTCTACGGAACTCCAACACGTTTGCCTCAATCACTTAGCACCAACCTCCTCGAAAAGTTGGCTCCACCGTTCTTCCGACGCTCGTCGCAGCTCCAGGATGCCCCTGAGCCTCGTCGTTACTCGAGCCCACCGATACGTCTCACCGTCTGGGTTGTAATCACTTGCCTTGCCACCTTCCCGCGCGTACTCCAAGGGCAACTGCCAAGCATCAATGCCGGTCATTATCGAGACAAGCGGATCGTCGCCCCGTGGGTCGACAACATAGGCCAAGATGATGGGGGATCGGGCATACTTCGACATAACCTTCAAGCCGCTCTCCGCTCCCTTGACCTGGATCGGCGAGACCGCGAAGGGCTCGGGTTTGAACACAAGCAGGTCGATCCCGTGATCTGTGGCAGGTTGTGCCGTGACGAAGCCCGTATGCTCGATGATGGAACGCTCGGTCGCAAGAACCGCGGCGCGCTCAATCCGAGTGTCGGCCCACCTGTCCTTACTCACTTTTCCCACCAGAGGTTAGTCCGCTACGGAACTCCACAGCGTGCCCGTCGTGCATCTTGCCCTCAATCCTGAAGTCGAAGTCCGAAGTCAGCGTCGGAGTCAACACTAGCCGAACGCGCATGCTCGTTGTCGACCGACTGCCATCGAGTGTGAATTGCCTTCCACGCTCAGAAACCCAAACATTACTCATCTCAGAGGATGACGCGACATCGTAAGACTCTATTCAAGCTCTGGTTGCCCCAACGGCGGCGACTGAGCACGACGCCTCGTTGAAACGGCGGTGCATCGAGTGTTGAATAGCTTGGCTCACCGGAAGCAGCTTCTACCCCAACGAATCCCAAGCCATCCGTTGCCGCAGCGCGGGCGCCAGCACCAGCGCCGCCAACACACTCCCGGCCAACAAGACCCACGCCCCAAAATACGTGAAGAGCTTCAACTCCGGCGCCAGCTGCGGACCGAAGTTCGCGGCCATGAGGATCACTCCCCCAAGGATGAGAGCCGTCGAGACGATCACCTGGATGAACTGCTCGACCGTCGACTTGAGCAGGTTCTTGATCATCGAGATGTTCAACCCACTCGTCCCGACATCCAAGGTCCCGTCCTGCAGATGCCCCGCGATCCGCGACACCTGAGCCGGGAGCTCCGCCATCTGCGGCACCGTCGCCGCGAAGTAAAGCGTCATCTCACTGCGATCGACGCCGAGTCCCCCGACCTCACGGAGGAGGTCCTTCCCGTTCCGCGTCACGAGCGTGAGCAGATTGAGCCTCGGATCGAGCTTCATGATCGAGCCCTCGAGCGTGCTGATGGCCCGGAAGGCTGTCGCCACCGACGTCGGCATCGGGAACCCGAAATCGACGACGAAGTCGATGAGCTCACCGAAGAGCGCCGCCGACGTCGACCCCGGCCGACCATCCCCGTACTTGAGCATGATCTGCCCGATCTCCCGCTGCAGCTCGCGGAGATCAACATCGCTCGGCGTTCCGAGCAGCTCGAGGATCGCTGCGGTCGCCGCATGCGAATTCTGCGAATCGAAGGCCATAAGCAGCAGTGCGATCGCCCGCCGGTCCCGTTTGTCGATGAGCCCGATCGCCCCGAAGTCGACCAAGCCGGCCCGACCGGACGAGGACACGATGATATTGCCCGGGTGGAGATCAGCATGGAAGATCCCCTTGCCGAGCACCTGCCGGACGACCATGAGGAAGAGATCCTGAGCGATCTCGGCCCGCGCGATCTGCGAGAGCCCGTTGACGACCTCATCGGCGCGGGAGAGCGGCACACCCTCGACGAGGTCCATGACGATGACGTACTCCCCCGACAGCTCCGGGTAGACGTTGGGGATCTCGACGACCGACGTCGTCTCCGTCCGCGCCTTCCCCTGTTCGTCGGCGTCCCGCAGCGCCTCGATGTGCGCGAGCTCCCCGCGGTAGTCGAGCTCGCCCTGGAGGGATTCGACGAAGCTCTGCGCGAGCTTGACGACGCCGACCTTCTTCGCCCAGTCCGTCGACCGTTCCAACCGCTCAGCGAGCGTGAGGACGATGTCGGAATCCGCCCGCACCTGCTTGCGGATCTTCGGCCGCTGCACCTTGACCGCAACGACCTGCCCTTCCCACGTCACCGCACGGTGGACCTGCGCCACCGAGGCGGCCGCGAAGGGCACTTCGTCGAAACTTTCGAACACCTCGGCGACGGGACGGCCCCATTGGGTCTCCAACTGTTCCTTCACCTCGGCGAAGGGAACCGGCGGAACGCCGGCCTGGAGTTTGGAGAACTCCTCGACGAACTCGTGCGGGATCATGTCACCGCGGGTGGCGATGAACTGCCCGAGCTTGACGAACGTCACCCCGGCCGCGGCCAGCGCATCGCGGGTCGTCGCCGCGATCTCCCGCAGGGACACGCGCAGGGTCGGGATGCGGGGTTTGAGGTAGCGGGCGAGACCGAACTGGACGAGGATCTTCTGGACTTGGGCGAGCCGGTTGACTCGGCGGTACCAGGTGGGGATCTTCGGCGCCGAGCGCAGCACGGACGACAGGGTGCCGGTGGGCAGGACGAGTTCGATGGCGAGGAGGACGAACATCTGGAGGACGATGGCCCACGCGAAGAGGAGGAGGAAGACGAGGATCGCGGGGAAGCTCATGTCGAGGCTGGGGTACGTGTTGTCCTCGGAGATGCCGAGGAGCTTGTACGCCTGGAGGGTGATGGGCCAGATCGAGAGGCCCATGATGAGGGAGACGACGGTGTTGCGGGCGGCGCCGGTGCCGATGATCATCATCCGCCGGACGAGGAAGCCGACGATGACAGCGTTGATGAGACCCAATCCGATGGAGTAGAGGATCGTCATCCGCACTCCCCTTTCGTCGTCCGTGTCCGTGCCGGGCCGACGCCTGCTGAGGTCGTCGGGCTCAGCTGCGCGCTCTCACCACCCTAATTGATCACTCCTGCCGATCCCTGCCACCGAGACTCAGAGTTCGCAGTGCATCGAGGAGGTCGGTGATCTCCGGAGCCGTATCGAGTTCGGTGGGGACGAGGGCGCTGATGCGCCGGGTGCCGACTTCGGCGATCGAGATCGCCGCGATCCCGTCGACCGCGGTCGTGCGCCGGGCGCTCTGCGGGAGCAGGGCCACGCCGAGGCTGTTCGACACCAATGCCTGGATCGCGCCGGGATTGTCGGTTATGTGCCGGGTCCGCGGTTCGAACCCTGCCCGCCGGCACAGTCGTTCCGCGGTCGACCGGCACCGTTCGCAGCCCATGATCCACGGCAGTTCGGCGACGTCGGCAAGCGCGTGGATCCGCCCGGCCCGGTTCCAGCGTTCGGGGACGAGGAGGTCGAGTCGATCCTCGCCGAGGTCGATCGTCGTCGCATTGACCAGTTCCGGTGGGTCCTCGTCCTCGTGGTGGAAGACGAAGGCGACGTCGATTGCACCGTTCTCGAGCAGGGTGAGCGCTTCGGGCGGTTCGGCCTCGACGACTTCGTAGGAGTGCCGAGTGACGGTGTCCGGGTGGTCGGCGGCGATCGTCTCGAGGGTGCCGAGGGCGCCGGCGAGGGGGCCGATGACGAAGCTCGGGAATCCGGCGAGGCGGACGTTGCGTCCGCCGAGTCCGAACGCGGTCGCAAGGTCGCGGCGGAGTCCCGTCACCGAGGCGGCGACCTCACTCGCGCGGATGAGGGCGAGCTGGCCGGCGGTCGTGAGGACGATGCCGCGTGGGGTGCGGTCGAAGAGGGAGACGCCGAGGTCCTTCTCGAGCGCTGACATGTGCTGGGAGAGCGCAGGCTGGGACCAGCCGATCTCGCGGGCGGCGGCGCCGAGGCTGCCTGCCTCGGCGACGGCGCCGAAGAGGAGAAGGCGTTTCGGGTCGCCGACGGTCAGGGCCTGGTCGAAGTGCTCGGGCATAAGTTCAGCTTATGCCAAGTCAGTCGGAAGTGGGTCTACTGCGTGTGTCCTTCGTGGCTCAGACTGGAAGGGCATAAGGAATCGGCGATCGTCGCTGGCTGAGCTGATGCAGTTCGGGATGGCGGTCGCACTGGGAACGATGAGGAGATAGACGGTGCGGAGAATCGGACTGCTGGGTGGAATGAGCTGGCACTCGAGCATCGAGTACTACACGAAGATCAATGCTGCAATCGCCGAGCGCCTCGGCGGGCATCACTCCGCGCAGATCCTCCTCGACTCGTGCGACTTCTCCGGCATCCGTGACCTCCAGATCGCCGAGGACTGGGACGGGGCGTCGGCTGCCTTGGCGGCGACGGGTCAGCGCCTCTCGGCCGGTGGTGCCGAGGCAGTCGCGATTGCGACGAACCTCATGCACAAGACGGCACCGACCGTCGAGGCGTCTGTCGATGTCCCCCTCATCCACATCGTCGATTCGATCGCGGCGATGGCGAAGGACCGCGGCTATTCGACGCTGGCCGTACTCGGAACGAAGTGGACGATGCTCGACGGCTTCTATACCGAACGCCTCGAAGCACAGGGAATCACCACGCTCATCCCCGATGAGGCGACGTGTCTCGAGGTCGATCAGATCATCTGGGACGAGCTCACCCAGGGCACGTTCACCGATGCCTCGCGTGCTCGGTACATTGAGATCATGCAGACGCTTGCCGACCGTGGCGCCCACGCTGTGGCTCTCTCGTGCACCGAGATCGGTCTGCTCGTTCCCCCAGAGGTCGCTCCCCTGCCGGCGATCGACTCCGTCGATGCTCACGTTGCGGCGATCGTCGAATGGATGATGGCGGACGAGCTGGTTGTGGGCTGAGTTTGAGGCCGGCCGCGGTCTCGATTGCGGTCGGACGAGTCTCGTGACCTGCGGTTCATCGAATCGCGCGGATTGCCCATTCGACAATCACAGTTGTCTCGTTTGAGACCTTCCGGTAACTTCTCGACATAGGGAAATACGATCGTCTGGGCGATGTCAAGGCGTCGAAGCAACATGGGGCTCGCCGGCGAGCAGTCGAGCGAATGCCTCGGTGGGCGTGAGATAGCCCAGTCGGCGGCGGGGTCGATTGTTGATCTCCTCGGCGATGGTGGTGAGGTAGGGCTGGTGATCGGGGATCACCGTGCCCTTGGGCAGATACTCCCGGTAGAGCCGGTTCGTGTTCTCGTTGCTGGGCCTCTGCCAGGGCGAGTGGGGATCGGCGAAGTAGACCGGCATCGCCGTGGCCAGGGAGACCTTCGCGTGCTGGGCCATCTCGCTGCCCTGGTCCCACGCCAACGATGCCTTCATCATCTCGGGCAGGTCGTTGAAAAACTCGATGACCGCGTCAGCGGTTGGCTCGGCGTGTTTCGAGGGCAGGGCCAGCAGCCCGGTGAACCCGCTCATCCGCTCCACCAGCGTCGCCGCGCACGAGGTGCCGTTCTTCCCGATGATCAGGTCACCCTCCCAGTGCCCCGGCACCCGACGCTGGGCGGCGTCCTCACCTCGCTCCGCGATCGGGACCATACCTACGATTGGGCCACCGCGCGTCCGCCCGGTCGTACGTGGTCGGCGCTTGGTCCGCTTGGACTGCAGGAAGATGCCCTTGCGGGCGAGCTCACCCTTCGGGATTGCGTAGATGTACTGGTAGATAGCCTCACCGGAGACGGTTCGGCCGCGTGCGTCAGGAGAGTTCGCCATGCGTTCAACGGTCGGGTCTGTCGCCTCCAGACGCAACCGGCCCGCTATCTCGTTCGGCGTCCAGGACGCGGCCAGGTCGGCGTCCACCCTCGCCTGCAGCACCGGATCCCCCGCGACCTTCCGCTGCTGCGGGCGAGCTCGCCGACGCTGCGCTCTGACGTCTGCGGTCACGGCCTGGTAGCCGCGGGTCTTCGTCGAGTTCCGGTGAAGCTCCCGCGAGATCACCGACGGGCAACGCCCCAGGTGACGGGCGATCCTCCGCACCGACCAGCCCGCTTTCGAGGCCGCCGAGATCTCCGACCTGTCGCTGAACGACAACCCCACCCGCGCCATCTGCACACTCCACCGATCAGACCCCCGCCGACCGGGAGTGTTGCTTCGACGCTATGACACCACCCTGTTCGTTTCGGGGTCGAGATATCGCGCGATCCCGTCCGGTTTTCGAGGAGGGGCATGGACGCTCCAGGACTTGGCGGACTCAACTGGGCCGTGATCATCATCTATCTGCTCGCGACCCTCGCTATCGGGGTCTGGTTCACCCGCAAAGCGGGGCAGAGCACTGAGGAGTTCTTCAGGGCCAATGGGCGGATTCCGTCGTGGGCGGCGGGTTTCAGCATCTATGCGACGACGCTGTCGGCGATCACGTTCATGTCGACGCCGGAGCAGTCGTTCCTCAACGACTGGTCGTATGCGGCGGGCAATATTGCGATCTTCCTCCTCGTGCCCATCCTCGTCTGGTTCTACATCCCCTTCTTCCGCAAGCTCGATGTCACGACCGCGTACGAATACCTCGAGGCGCGGTTCGGCCCGAGCATCCGCGTCCTCGGGTCGGTGCTCTTCGTCCTCTTCCACATCGGCCGTGTGGCCATCGTCGTCTACCTGCCGACGCTGGCGATCAGTTCCGTCACCGACCTCAGCCCGGTGCTCATCGCCGGTGCCGTGGGAGTGCTCTCGGTGATCTACACGTTCCTCGGAGGCATGGAGGGCGTCATCTGGTCGGATGTCGCTCAGGCGATCATCCTCCTCATCGGTGCGGCAGTCATCCTCATCTTCGGCATCGCCGCCATCGACGGTGGTTTTGCCACCGTGGCCGCTGATGCCGCGGCCGACGACAAGTTCATCTCCGCCGACAATTGGACCATCGGCGGGGCGGCAGCGGCGATCCCGATCATCTTCCTCGGGTCGGTCTTCAACAACCTCCACCAGTACACGGCCAGCCAGGATGTCGTGCAGCGGTATCAGACGACCGATGCTCCGGGCGGAGCCGCGCGGTCGCTCATGGTCAACGGGTTCCTCGCCCTGCTGACGATTCCCCTCTTCTACGGGATCGGCACGGTGCTCTACAGCTACTACCGGCACGCCGAGGCGCTGCCGGCGAACTTCAACACCTCGGCGATCGTTCCGTACTTCGCGGTCAATGTGCTGCCGGCGGGGATCTCGGGTCTGCTCATTGCGGCGATCTTCGCTGCAGCGCAATCGACGATCTCTTCGAGCCTCAATTCGATCTCTGCGTGCGTCACCGTCGACATCCGCGACCGGTTCTTCCCGCCGCGGGATGGGCAGGCGCGGTCGGGCGTGGGCTTCTCGCGGTTCGTCATCATCGCCGTCGGGGCCGCGTCCGTTGCCGTGGCGCTCTACCTGGTCGCGACCGATCAGGCGGAGACGTGGGATCTGTTCCTCAGCATCACCGGTCTCTTCGGTGTTCCGCTCGCTGGTGTCTTCGCTTTGGGGATCTTCACGAAGCGGGCCAACACCTTTGGAGTGCTGTGTGGTCTGCTGTTCGGCGCGGGGCTCGCCTGGTATGTGCAGAACGTCGTCGGTCTCAACCCGTTCGCGATCTCGATCGTTGCGTTCGTCGCGTCGGTGGTGCTGGGATACGTGTTCTCGGTGCTCACGAAGTCGTTCACCCTGCGCACGGATCGCGACGTAGGGACTGATGCAAGGAGAGGTGACAATTCGGGTGTCACGCTGCGACTGCAGGTGACTCAATAATTGCTTCGTACTCGACAGGTGTCAAACGACCCAACCGGGCTTGCCGCCGACGACGGTGATACGTCTGCTCGATCCACGTCACGATCGCGATTCTCAACTGCTCCCGACTCACCCACCGGCGACGGTCGAGAACGTTCTTCTGCAGCAGGGCGAAGAATGACTCCATGGCCGCGTTGTCGCCAGCAGCACCGACCCGGCCCATCGACCCAACAAGGCCGTGGCAAGCCAGACTCTGAGTGAATTTCCTTGATCGAAACTGACTGCCACGGTCGCTGTGTACCGTGCATCCGCCCACATCACCACCCCTGCGGGCCACCGCCATCTCGAGAGCGTCAACAGCCAACCGGGCCTTCATCCGCGCACTCATCGAGTAGCCGACGATCCGGCCCGAGTAGACGTCCTTGATCGCACAGAGGTACAGCTTGCCCTCATCGGTGTGGTGTTCCGAAATGTCGGTCAACCAGAGCCGGTTCACGCCATCGGCTGTGAACTTGTGCCGGGTCCGACCGTCCTCGTCGACCACGGCACACAGGTCGTCGTGGACGGGTGGACCGGGCTTCTTTCCATTCTTACCCCGGCCCTTGCCGAAGGCTGAGAACCAGGAGTTGGTCGAACACAACCGCCACGCGGTGCGCACTGCCATGGGATGGCCGGCCGACTCTGCTTCATCGGCGAGGTATCGGTATCCGAACTCGGGATCGTCGCAGTGGGCGTCGAACAGGGCGTTGGCCCGGTACGCTTCGACGATATCGGCTTCAGGGACCGGCGTGGCCAACCACCGGTAGTAGGGCTGGCGCGAGAGCTTCAAGACCCGGCACGACACCGCCACGGGAATACCGTCGACGGCGAGCTCTCTCACGAGCGGGTAGAGCCTTTTGACGGCAGATTCGCCTGCGACAGATACGCAGCCGCGCGGCGCAGGACTTCGTTCTCTTGCTCCAACAGGCGAGTCCGCCGCCGCAGCTCCCGCAGTTCAGCGGATTCGTCGGTGGTATTGCCGAGCTTGTTACCAGCATCGATCTCGGCCTGGCGGAGCCATTTCGCGATGGTGCCTTCGTGGACGCCGAAGTCCTTGGCGATCTGTCCGATCGTGGTCTTCTCGTCGCGGTTCAAGGCCACGCGGACGACGTCATCGCGGAACTCTTTCGGATAGGGCTGGGGCATGGTGTCTATCCTTCCAGGCTTGCCTGTGTACAAGCCAGATCAGATGTCACCAAACCCTGCATCAGTCCCGTACTATCGCTGACGATCTACGGGAAGCGGGAGGCGTACGTGCCGCGCGATTCAGAGGTAATCAATCAAGGATCAGTTTGAGTCTCCGGAATAGCCACGATCATGAAAATCGGGCGAAAAATGCACAAGGCAGTCTTGAGGAAATGAGACTAGACGTACGCTTTCGCACTCCGAACAACTCCACTGCTACCTGAACATCAGATGACATCACAATGCGAAACAACCACTACTAGCGCCTTCACTTCCCTACGACGGAAACCGTAACGACCTATTCGCGCTATACGTCAAGTGCAACCCACAATAGATATACTCCCGATAGATTCGATCAAGCCTGTCCGTCGACCTTGATCTCGACTGAGCATGGAGGAACTATGGTGAGTGGCGAACTCGAGGTGGGCGAGCCCCGACTTGGTTGGTTTGTCGACGGTGATCCCAACACCGAGGATCTGGCTGTGATGCTCCGCAACACCGGATCGGCCATTGAGCTGACTATTCCGCTCAAGGGGGTGTTCGGTCTACGTAGCCCTTACGGAAGATGGTGGTCAGAAGGAATCGAGTTTGGCGACGATCCAGATCGCGTGAAGTACAGCTACCGACCTCCTAGAGTCCTCTTAATGGAAGATAACCATGGCGCAGTGGCGCTAGTCGGATGCAGGGCGGCACGTTCTTCAGCCAACTTTCGGGTCGGACAAGGCGTTCTTGTCGCGAATTTTGCTGTCATAGGCGGACGCACTCTCAAATACGAGAGGATCAATGGCTTGCGAACCCGCATTCCGGCTCTTTCAGAGTGGACTCGGTTCAGTCAGATCAAGTCAAGCACCGAAAATAAGAACGGTCGCCTATCCTCTCTGAAAGTAAACGTACAAACGACTGAGCCAATACGTCTATCTCGCACTTCGAATCTCTCAATGCGATCAACTTGGTCATACGAGAAAAGTCGTTCGGAAATCTCCGTATCGGAATCACTCGAGATAGAGACCAGGGTCAAGCGGGCGAAAGCTTGGAACGAGCACCTCTACCTTCATGAGGCTCTGTTGGAAATCCTTTCAATCGCGGCCTGGCAGCCGTTTGGATTTTCAGCGGTTTCGGTCCTTCGAGATGACGACCCCGAACGCGCCTCGGACGGGACAGTCATACAAGAACGGTGGGCGCCTGTGGTCACTCACAGGCTACCGAAACACGTTGATTGGACCACTTCCCCAAACTTCCTCTTTCCCTTCGACGAGGTCGGAACCCAAGGAATAAGACGTTGGCTCACGCTACGCGAAACGTATGGTCGTGCACTAGATCCTTTCGTTCGAATCCTCAGATCAACGGATAAATGGGCGTACCCAAACGTGGTACAAAGCGGCATTGCGTTAGAACTCTTGGGGTATCTCATCGAAATCACCAAGAACGATGGAACGAACCTGAAGGGACAGCGCCAGAGGTTGCGATACAAAGACAGCCTAAGGACGATCCTCAACGACATGGAGGTGAAGCCCTTCAATGATATTGAAGATTGGATCGAACGCGCCGATGCCGTTTATATGGGTATGAAGCACCACGATCGTGAACATCCGGATTCTCTCGAAGTCTTAAATACTTTTAGGCAAAATTTGCTCGTCATTCGATTTTGGATCGGCCTACAACTGGGGGTGAGTCCATCCACCTTAAACGAGTTGGTGGAACGAGACCCCCTAGCTTCCGAGTTTGTGGCCGTCAACTGACCACATTGCCGACTGAACCATTTGAACTCTGCTATCGCGCCCTTTTCGAGCAGGCCATCGTAGGGACTGAATCGGTCTAGATTTTGCTATACACTCGTTAATTTCGTCGCTTGGCTCAGAGAGAGCTACGATCGCCCCGCCTACTCCATAGGTGAGGCGGTCTTCGGCCAATACCGTGGTGCGGATGAGGACGCTTAGGTCTACTGCACCGTCGAGAGAGAAGAAGCCGACTGCTCCGCTATAGACTCCGCGCGGGCCGCCCTCGAGGTCGTCGATGATGGACATCGTGCGATGCTTGGGGGCGCCCGTCATCGATCCCGGCGGGAATGCTGCTCGGATGCACTCGACCGGAGTCGCAGTGTCCCGCAACTGGGACCGGACCGTCGAGACCAGTTGGTGGACCGTCGCGTAGGTTTCCACGTCGAAAAGCTTCGAGACCTCGACCGAGCCGAGTTCGGCTGTGACTCCGAGATCGTGACGGACGAGATCGACGATCATGAGGTTCTCCGACCGATCCTTCACCGACGTCCGCAGATCAGCCTTCAACGCTTCATCCTCTTCGGGGGTACTCCCCCGCCGTCGTGTGCCCTTGATCGGCTTCGACTCGGCGACTCCGCTCACCGAGATCCGCACGAACCGCTCCGGCGACGTGCTCAGCACATTTACCTCAGGCGACTTGAGGAATGAACCGAACGGCGTCGGATTGTCCCGTCTCAGGTCCCTGTACGTTTCGAAGGCATCCCGCGTCCACGGCATCTCGAGCATGTTCGTCAGACAGACCTCGTACGTCTCACCGTCGTTGATCAGCCGTTGTGCTTCCGCGATAAGGTCGAGATACTCGGATTGCGAATGGCGGGCCCGCAGTTCCGGAGGAAAGTCCGTCAGAGAATCCGATCCACGACTGGGCTGAGTATGTGATGCCGCCGCGGGTCCCGGCTCAACCGTGTCCGGATCCGGCACGATCGCATCAATCCGGCGAGTGGTCTCATGGAACCACGCTCCGCAGTCATCCTCATTCACGCCCTCGCCGCTGAGAGCGAGGAGGTAGACACTCCCCTGTTCATGATCGACGACGAGCGCGCGGTCGAGGAAGATCATCAGCGCATCCGGGTGTTCAGAGGCATGCCTTCCCGGCGAACCGACTTCGGCTTTGAGCTCGTAGCCGAGATAGCCGACCCATCCGAGACGGAAAGTGAATGGCAGTTCGGCAGTCTCGGCCGGCTGCACGAGTTCCGTCGACTCGAGGTCGGCGTTGAGCCAATCGAAGAAGCCGGAAGTCAGAGTTTCTGTTCCGTCCGCTGACCTGACGTCAAGCGTCCCCGCGGTGACGTTTGCTGTGACCCGTCGACTCAACGGGCCTGTCGGTGTACCCATGATCGAGAACCGCGAATCCGCATGACCCGGCATATTGCCGTCGAGCCACACGGCCTCTGGTTCGTCGGCGAACAACGCGCTGAAGATGGCGGATGTCGATGCGGTCAACGGCATCTCATGCACGTGCAGCGTATAGGTCCGTTGCTCATGGTGAGGCATAGTGCCGACGAAACCCTCGACCGCCTGGTTGCTAACGAAACGCTCTTCCGAGCCCACCACATCGCCACGACGGGAGCGATCCCCGTCGGACTCACGCGACGATCGCTGCTCCGCCCACCATTCCTCGGTCAGCCGTCGGAAGTTCTGCAGCAGCGTGACCGCGCCTTCTGTCACGATCGACTCCGGATGGAATTGCACACCCCAATGCGGCCGGTTCCTATGCGCGAGCCCCATGAGCACACCGTCTTCCGACCACGCCGTCGCCTCGAGGATCTCCGGCAACTCAGCCACCGCGAGCGAGTGATACCGCGCCGCCCCGAACGGCGAGGGCAGTCCCTCGAACAGCTCCGTACCTGAATGCCGGATCTCCGACACCCGCCCGTGCCGCGGCTCCGGCGCATGAGCGATCGTGCCGCCGTGCACGTGCGCGATCCCCTGATGCCCCAGGCACACCCCGAGCACAGGAATCGCCGCATGCTCGATCACATCGGCGCATATCCCGAAGTCAGCAGGCTCAAGCGGCGTTCCCGGCCCCGGCGAGATGACGACATTGTCGAAATCCTTCAGAGCCGACAGCGAATACCCGGCCCAATCGTTGGGCACGACCACCGGTTCGCAGCCGTTCACTTCGGCGAGGAGATGGAAGAGATTGAACGTGAACGAGTCCGCGTTGTCGATCAGCAGGGTGCGGATCATCTCACCCGAGGACGAGCCGACGGGCGGAGTCCGAGAGTCCATCAGCCGCCTCGGCGCGCAGGGATTCCTCGGTATCGGCACCGGCACGGACGTACCGGCCGGTGAACGCGTCGAGCGAACCCGACGCGAGCGCCAACGCGAGGTCGGTGACCTGCTCCGGCGTCGTCCAGTCGCCCTCGGTGCGGAAGTCGTGGACGGGCATCGACTTCGTCATCGCCGTCTCGACGACGCCGGGCGCCATCTCGAAGATCCGCAGGCCCTGGTCGTGCCCGAAGTGGACGACGGAATCGGAGATCCGGAACAGCGACGCCTTCGACGCCGAGTACACCGCGTACGCGGGCGTCCCCTTCGCGCCCGACCCCGAGTTGAGGTCGATGATGCGGCTGGGACGGCCGGTCGCCTCGGCGGCGGCGATGAGGACGGGCGCGAACGCGTTGACCATGAGCGCGACCCCGAGGACGTTCGCCCCGACGACCCCGGCGAGACTCTCCGGATCGGCGACCCAGAGCGGGCCCTCGGTCGACTCGATGCGACCGGCGTTGTTGACGAGCACCTGCAGCCGCTGCCCGGTCTCCGCCTCCAGCCCGGTCACCGCGGCCCTGAGCTCAGCGACTGAGGCAGAGTCGTCGACAGTGAGTCCGAAGCCGGTCGCCTTCCCACCGGTCTCCCCCGCGATCTCAGCGGCGGCCTCACGGGCATTGACCGCCGAGGTGGCCGTGACGACGACGCGGTAGCCGGCACGGGCGAACGCCTCGGCGAGGTGGCGGCCGATACCGCGCGCCCCACCGGTGATGAGCGCGATCGTCTCCTCCGGTACCGCAGTCGCCTCAGCGTTCGCGGAATCGGCGGGCATCCGGGTGCCGTAGGGCAGCTTCTCACTCATGGTCGGAACTCCTCAGTAACAGCGAGTAGACGGATGTTTCAGCGAGCAATCGGACAGTGCCAGTAAGCGTTCGGACAGCTCAGCTCCGGACGACCGCGCCGTGGCGTTCGGTCGCCAGCGCCGTCGCCGCCTCACGCATCGCCGAAGCCTCATCGGCCTTGAGCGTGCGATCCGGAGCCCGGAACGTCAGACGGAACGCGAGCGACTTCTTCCCCTCGGGCAGCTGGTCGCCGGTGTAGAGGTCGAAGATCTCGATCCCCTCGAGGTCGGCCCCCGCCCCCTCGACGAGCGTCGCCTCGAGCGTCTGCGCGGGCAGATCCTCATCGACGACGAGTGCGACGTCCTGCCGGGACACCGGGTAGGTCGAGAGTGCGCCGTCCCAGGTCCGCAGGTCATCCTGTGCGAGCAGGGCGTCGAGGTCGATCTCGAACGCGACCGTGCGCGCCGGCAGACCGAGGTTCTCGATGACCTTCGGGTGGAGCTCACCGGCATACCCGAGCACCTGACCGTCGGCGAGCGTGAACTTCGCGGCCCGTCCCGGATGCCACGGGGCACCGCGCTCGGCTTCGACGCTCACGTCGACGCCGCTGACCTCGGCGATCCGGCGGACCGTGTCGATGACGTCGGTCGCCTCGGCGCGACGGCCCTTGCCCCAGATCCCGGGGAACTCGGCGTGACCGGCGACGACACCGGCGAAGTGGTACGGCTGAGCCGGCACCGAGGCGTAGATCTCCTCGAGCTCGGCCTCCGTCGGATGGTAGCCCGGAAGGTACCGCGGCCCCGGCTTGGCTGGCAGGCCCTCCGCGGTCGAGACGAGCCCGGCCTCGAAGAGCGCGGCGTCCTTGGCCCCGCGACCGAAGTTGCGGACCGCGACGTCGAGCAGCGTCGAGAGCAGGGTCGTGCGCATGAGCGGCAGATCCTCGGACATCGGGTTGGCCAACCGGATGTGCTTCCGCCGCGGATCGTCGACCTCGAGCCGGAGCTCGTCGTCCCGCTTCGCCGAGGTGAACGGATAGCTCAGCACCTCCGTGTACCCGTCCGCGGTGAGCAGGTTCGAGATCCGCCGGCGGGCGCGCTGTGCCTCGGTCAGTCCGGTCCCGGTCCTGGCGGCGGGCTGGATCGACGGGATCCGGTCGTAGCCGCCGGTGCGGGCGACCTCCTCGACGAGGTCGATGTCCGCGGTGAGGTCGGGACGCCAGCTCGGGACGGTCACCCGCAGGACACCGTCACCGAGGTCCTCGACGTCCGCGCCGATGCCCTCGAGGAGACTGACCACCTCGGCGAGCGAATAATCGACACCGACGACCGAGGACACCCGGTCGACGGCGAGGTCGATGACGACCGGGGCCGGTGCCTCACCGATCTGCGTCGTCGCGGCACTGAGCGTGCCCCCGGCGAGCTCGACGAGAAGGTCCGCGCAGCGCCGGGCCGCGACCGGTCCGAGCTTCGGGTCGACACCGCGCTCGAACCGCCGGGAGGCTTCCGAGGAGAGCTTGTGGCGGCGCGAGGTCCGGGCGATCGAGATCGGGTCAAAGTGGGCGGCCTCGATGACGACGTCGGTCGTCTCGTCGTTGACCTCGACGGCGGCACCGCCCATGACACCGGCGAGGCCGATGATCTTCGACGTCCCGTCCGCGCTGCGGTCGGTGATGAGGAGGTCCTCGGCGTCGAGGGTGCGTGTGATGTCATCAAGGGTCGTGAACTTCTCCCCCGCCTCGGCGCGGCGGACGACGATCTCCTCACCGAGGAGCGCCGTGTCATACGCGTGCAGCGGCTGGCCGAGTTCGAGCATGACGTAGTTCGTGATGTCGACGGTGAGGCTGATCGGGCGCATCCCGGCCTCGAGGAGGCGGTGGCGCATCCAGTATGGCGTCGCCCGCGTCGGGTCGATGCCGGTGACCTGGAGGGCAGTGAACACATCAGCGCCGGGCACGCCGTCGATGGGGCGGACGTCGTCGATGACGACAGGGAACCCATCAGCGGTGGGGGCGTTCACCTCGGCGATGGATTCGCTTCCGAAGTCGGTGAAGGACTGCCCCTTCATCTGCGCATACTCGCGCGCGATGCCGCGCATGGAGAGCTGGTAGCCGCGGTCGGGGGTGACGTTGACGTCGAGGGTGACGTCATCGAGGCCGAGGAGGGCGATTGCGTCATCGCCGGGCTCGCCCGTGAGACCGAAGTCGGACAGCACGATGATGCCGCCGTGATCGTCGCCGAGGCCGAGCTCAGCGGTCGAACAGATCATCCCGTCCGAGGTGTGACCGTAGGTCTTGCGGGCGGCGATGCGGAAGTCGCCGGGGAGGACGACCCCGGGCAGGGAGACGACGACGAGGTCGCCGGGCTCGAAGTTGTGGGCACCGCAGATGATGCCGCGGCTCGGACGCTCCTCGCCGGGCTGCGGATCCTTCGGGTCGTCGGCGGCGTCGTTGTGCTCGTCTCCGACGTCGACGCGGCACCAATTAACGGTCTTGCCGTTGGAGTGCTCCTCCTTGACGAGGTCGAGGACACGACCGACGACGAGGGGTCCGGTCACCTCGGCGCCGAAGTAGTCCTCCTCCTCGAGCCCGATTGCGGCGAACTCGGCGGCGAGGGCATGGGAGTCGGTGTCGGCCGGGTAGTCGACGTAGTCAGCCAGCCAGGAGAGTGGGACGCGCATGTATCAAGCCTTCATTCCGAAACGGGCCGAGAAGCGCACATCGCCTTCGACCATGTCGTGCATGTCATTGATGCCCTCGCGGAGCATGAGCGTGCGCTCGATGCCCATGCCGAAGGCGAAGCCCTGGTAGACGTCGGGGTCGATGCCGGCGGAGCGGAGCACATTGGGGTGGACCATGCCGCAGCCGCCCCATTCGATCCAGCCGGGTCCGCCGACCTTGTTGGGGAACCAGAAGTCCATCTCCGCGCTCGGTTCGGTGAACGGGAAGAAGCTGGGGCGCAGGCGCGTCGTCGACTCGGGGCCGAACATCTCCCGGGCGAAGCCGTCGAGGGTGCCCTTGAGGTTGGCCATCGTCAGGCCCTTGTCGATGGCGATGCCCTCGATCTGGTGGAAGACGGGGGTGTGCGTGGCGTCGAGCTCGTCGGTGCGGAAGGTCTTGCCGGGGCACACGACGTAGAGCGGCACGCCGCGCTCGAGCAGGGACCGCGACTGCACGGGCGAGGTGTGGGTGCGCAGGACGAGGCCGGCCTCGGGCGGGTCGACGAAGAACGTGTCCTGCATCTGCCGGGCCGGATGGTCGGGGCCGAAGTTGAGCGCATCGAAGTTGAGCCATTCGGCTTCGATCTCGGGGCCTTCGGCGACCTCCCAGCCGAGGCCGATGAAGTAGTCCGCCGCCTGCTCCTGGATGAGGGAGAGCGGGTGGCGAGCGCCGAGGCCGCGACGGTCGGACGGCAGCGTGACGTCGATGGACTCCTCGATGAGGACGGCGGCGTCGCGCTCGGCTTCGAGCTCGGCCAGGCGCTCGTCGTGGGCCTTCTTGACGAGTCCGCGGGACTTGCCGACGATCTTGCCGGCGACGGCCTTGTCGGCCTTGTCGAGTCCGCCGATCGCCCGGTTCGCCAGTGCCAGCGGGGCCTTGTCGCCCATGAAGTCGATCTTCGCCGCCTTGAGGTCATCAAGGGTGCGGGCGTCCGCGAACGCCTGCAGCGCCGTGTCCACGGCAGCCTGCACGGCTGACTCGTCCAAGGGGTCCAGCTGGTCTGTCATCGAAGTCCTTTGCCGACTGCTGTGATCTCGGCATTCGACTGGTCTTTCGAATGCCTCTCTGCCGCAGATCAGTCTATCGCCTCGGGGACTCGTGGTCGGGCGGTCGTCCGGGTGGCGGTCGGGGACGATGGCGGAGGTCCGGGTCCACCTCGCCGAGGTGACCGTACGGAGCGTTCGTCCGCTCCGTCCCTGTGATCGAGAAGTCAGTGCCCTTGACGGTTTCACGCGCTACTGTCGGAACATGACGACGAATGAGAGCGATGTCCCAGTCACGGCGTCCGATGTCATGGTCCGTGCCCTCGAGAACGAGGGTGTCGAACGAATCTTCGGGATCCCCGGCGAGGAGAACCTCGACTTCCTCGATTCGCTCAGACGCTCGAACATCGAACTCGTCATCACCCGCCACGAACAGGCCGCCGCGTTCATGGCGGCCACCTACGGTCGTCTCACCGGCAAGCCCGGTGTGTGCCTGACGACTCTGGGCCCCGGCGCGCTCAACCTTGCCACCGGTGCCGCGTACGCACAGCTCGGCGGGATGCCGATGGTGATGATCACCGGACAGAAGGGCATCCTCACCGCCGAGCAGGCCCGCTTCCAGATCGTCAACACCGTCGCCGCGATGGGACCGCTGACGAAGTCGACCCACCAGATCATCTCGCCGAGGATGATCCCCACGATGGTGAGAGAGGCGTTCCGCGTCGCCGTCGACGAACGCCCCGGTCCCGTTCATCTCGAACTCCCCGAGGATGTCGCCGGCACCCCCGTCGAGCACTACGATCTCATTCCCCCGCACCCGATCCAACGGCCTACCCCGTCGAACGAGGCGCTCATTGCCGCGGCCGAGGTCATCCGCAATGCGAAGCGCCCCCTGCTCATGCTCGGGGCCGATGCCTCGCGAGCCGACTGCAGCTGGCCGCTCGCCGAGTTCGTCCCCCGCGTCGGCATCCCCTACTTCACGACGCAGATGGGCAAGGGCACGGTCTCCGGCTCGACCGGCCTCTACATGGGCACTGCGGCGCTGACCGACCGTGACTACGTCCACGACGCGATCGAGCAGGCCGACGTCATCGTCACGATCGGCCACGACACGACGGAGAAGCCGCCGTTCACGATGGACGAGCACGGCCCCACCGTCGTTCACCTCGGATTCCGTGCCGCAGTCGTCGAGCAGGTCTACTTCCCCCAGTACGAGGCGGTCGGCGATCTCGGACCCACGCTCATGCGCCTCGGCGACATGCTCGAAGGGCAGGTCCCCAACGCAGGCGCGCTGCTGCCGATGCGCGAGGAGATCCTCACGAAGATCGAACAGGGGTCGAACGACGACCGGTTCAGTCCGCAGCGGATCGTCCACGAGGTGCGCCGCGTCATGCCGGTCGACGGGATCCTCGCCCTCGACAACGGGATGTACAAGATCTGGTTCGCCCGCAACTACCGCACCACCAGGGCAAACACCGTCCTCCTCGACAATGCGCTGGCGACGATGGGGGCGGGCCTGCCCTCGGCGATCGGGGCGAAGCTCACCCACCCCGAGTGCCGAGTCATGGCGATCTGCGGTGACGGCGGGTTCATGATGAACAGCCAGGAGATGGAGACCGCGGTGCGGCTCGGCCTCGACCTCGTCATCCTCATCCTCGAGGACAACGCGTACGGGATGATCCGGTGGAAGCAGGCCGTCGACGGGCTGACGGACTACGGGATGACGTTCGGCAACCCTGACTTCGTCACCTACGCCGAGTCCTACGGTGCCAAGGGACGTCGGGTCGAGGACATCGCCGACTTCCACGATGCCCTCGAGTCGGCGTTCACCGAGGGTGGAGTCCAGCTCATCGTCGCCCCTATCGACTACACGGAGAACGTCCGCGTCCTCATCGAGGAGCTGCGGGACCGGTAAGTCGTTCGGGCGTTGCCCGGAATCAGACCGACCCCCGCCGAGGCGGCCCACCGTTATCGCCCAGCCCTCCTACTCGACGGTGACGCCGAGTTCGCGGGCGAAGAGGTCGGCGAAGACCATGAGCTGCTGCTCGTCGATCGTCGTGCCACGCAGCGAGTGGATGCCCGAAAGCCTGCGCGGGGCGAGTCCGCGCAGGTCAACGCCGCCGAGGCTCGATCCGTCGAGCTGGAGGTCGGCGATCGTCGTGTCCGGGAAGGCGACGAGCTTCGCGGTGCCCATGCCGAGGTCGAGTTCGTCGATCGCGCACCCGCGGAACTCGACGTCGGTGAGCTTCGCCGACCGCAGGTTGAGGTAGGAGATCCGGCAGTTCTCGACGACGACCTTCTCCCACACGCTGTCGACGAAGACCCCGGCTCCGATCCGGCCCCCGCTGATCTCGGTGTTGAGCAGGTTCGCTCGCGGCATCGTCAGGGTGTCCGCGCGGGAGTCGACGAGGCGGACCCCGGAGAGCCGCGCCCCGGTGAAGTCGGCGTGCGCCTCGGCGTCGCCAAAGGTCACCCTGGTGAAGGCCGAGTCAAGGAACGTCGTGCCCTTCGCATCCACCTCGGCGAGGTCGAGGTCGGTGAAGTCGCGCCCTTCGAGGAACTCGTCGGGACCGATGTCGCCGAGGAGGCCCTCCGCGAGGTTCGCATGGTCAATGGTCGGCAGCTTCGGTGCGGCGGTCGTCATGTCTGCACACTATCGCCGAGCGATGACGCGGCGTGTGAGCGCCTCTCGATCAACGGTTCGGTGAAGAATCGACGCTCCGCCGATCACTGCCACTCCTCGATCAACGCCGGGCTCGAATTCCGCGTCGCTCGCGACGCGGAATTCGTGCTGCGCGTGGATCGAGCGTCGGAGGACCGTCGCCGCGTGGAACGAGGGCTAGCGGGTCGACTGCGCGCACGCAGTCCCGGAGGACCGTCGCCGCGTGGATCGAGCACCGCGACCAGCCCATCGCGCCGCCCCTCCCCTGCTACATCCGCTGGTTGCGCGCGGATTCGAAGATGCAGATACCGGCGGCGGTGGCGAGGTTGAGGCTCTCCGCCTGACCGTAGATCGGTACGGCAACGGACGCGTCAGTGACCTCGAGGTCCTCGGGCCGCATGCCCCAGGCCTCGTTGCCGAAGACCCACGCGGTGCGGGCGGAGAGGTCGAGACCCGACTCCCACGGGTGGTGGAGGTCGTGGGCGGCGCCGTTGCCGTCGGCGGCGAGGACCTGGAGGCCCCGGGCCCGGGCGAGTTCGGTCACCTCGGGCAGGCCGACTCCGATGACGACAGGGATGTGGAAGAGGGAGCCGGCGGTCGAGCGGACGGTCTTGTCGTTGTAGACGTCGACCGATGACGAGGTGAGCACTACGGCATCGGCACCGGCTGCATCCGCGAGGCGGATGATCGTCCCGGCATTGCCCGGGTCACGGACCTGGGAGAGGACGACGATGAGCTGGGCGTCCTTCGTCACGACCGAGGTGAGGTCGACATCGAGGGTCCGGCACACGGCGACGACTCCCTGGGAGTTCACGGTCGAGGCGAGCTCGGTGAGCACCTCCTCGGTGACGATCGAGAGGAAGACCCTGCTGTCCTGGGCGGCTGCGACGAATTCGGGATGGGACTCGGCGGCCGCCTCGGTGAGGAAGAGCTCATCGACGGCGTCAGGGGAAGCCAGCGCCTCACGGACGGCCTGGGGACCTTCGGCGAGGAACCTGCCGGCAGCACGACGACCTCGGCGGCCCAGCAGCTTCGCAGCGTTCTTGATCCGCTTCGACTGCGGGGAGGAGATGACGTCGGGAAGCTTCATGGCTCGCTTTCGGGTCGGTGAGGCGGACGGTCGGAGAGACGGTGACACTGACGGGGGTAGAGGAAGTGAGGCAGACGGTCAGGGAGGCGGCGACAGGACCGCGCGGACAGACCAACGGCCCCGACGGATCGAATGAACGATCGCGGTCGGGGCCGTGGTGAAAGCGACGGGGCGCTTTCAAAGCGTCAGTCCGAGGCAGACGTCAGGCGGCCGGGGTCTTCGCGGCGTTGACGTCGGTCGGGAGGGCGTCCTTGGCCACCTTGACGAGGTGGGCGAAGGTCGCTGCGTCGTTGACGGCGAGCTCGGCGAGCATGCGACGGTCGACCTCGATGCCAGCGGCCTTGAGGCCCTGGATGAAGCGGTTGTACGTCATGCCGTTGGCGCGGGCGCCGGCGTTGATGCGCTGGATCCAGAGGCGACGGAAGTCACCCTTGCGAGCGCGGCGGTCACGGTAGCTGTAGACCAGCGAGTGGATGACCTGTTCCTTGGCCTTGCGGTACAGGCGCGAGCGCTGTCCGCGGTAGCCGCTTGCCCGGTCGAGGATGACCCGGCGCTTCTTGTGGGCGTTGACTGCCCTCTTCACACGTGCCACGTGTTACTCCTTTGATTCGTTTCGTCCGGCTGAGCCGGAGTCTGGTTCAAGCTGTGGGGATCGGCTCGTGGGAGCCGTGAACCGGCGGGTCGCTGCGACCTGGTCGGTCGCGCGGCCCCTGCGGGTCACTTGCCCTTGAGCTTGCCCAGAAGCTTGCGGGCCTTGGCGCGATCGCCGCCGGTGAGGACCTGGTCCGTACCAACTCGACGCTTGCGGCTCGAGGACTTGCCCTCGAACTTGTGCTGGTTGTTCACGCCTTCACGCATGATCTTGCCACTGCCAGTCACGCGCATGCGCTTCTTGGCGCCGCTGTTCGTCTTCTGCTTCGGCATCGTGCCGTTCTCCTTTGCATTTCGTTGCGAGCACCGGAGCGCCCACAACTACTTCACCCGCCGGACCACTCGGATCCGGCGATTCGTTACCTGTTTCTCACGCCTCGGGCGCTGCGTTCTTCTCCGCAGCGACTCGATCACGTCGGGACTTCACCTCGGCGCCGCGGCCCTTGGCATCGGACGATGCCTTGCGAGCCTCCGCCTTGGCGTCGGATTTGGACTTGTGAGGAGCGATGACCATCACCATGTTGCGTCCGTCGACCCTGGGTGCGGACTCGACGGTGCCGAGGTCCGACACATCTTCGGCCAGACGGTTGAGCAGTTTGATGCCCATCTCGGGGCGCGACTGTTCGCGTCCGCGGAACATGATCATGACCTTGACCTTGTCACCGCCGGACAGGAACCGCGTCACGTGGCCCTTCTTCGTCTCGTAATCGTGTTCGTCGATCTTGAGACGGAAGCGGATCTCCTTGAGCGCAGTGTTCGCCTGGTTCTTCCGGGCTTCCCTGGCCTTCTGGGCAGATTCGTACTTGTACTTCCCGTAGTCCATGAGCTTGGCCACGGGGGGTTTCGCCTGCGGGGCAACCTCGACGAGGTCGAGATCTGCCTCTCGGGCGAGATCGAGTGCCTTGCGAATGGCAACGATACCGACCTGTTCACCATTGGGTCCGACCAACCGGACCTCGGGAACCCGAATCCGGTCATTGATGCGCGTCTCGCTGATGTGTTCACTCCTTTTTAGCTCAAATGGTGTCGTGGCAATGAAAAAGGCTCCCATCGACACGAATGCCAAGGGAGCCTGCACACACGATCACTGCGGTCATCGAGACCGTGAGATCTTCCGTGAATACACCTCGATCCTCTGCCATCGATCCCAGCTTCCGCCGAGGTCAGACGTACAGTAGATCTTCGGACCCGATCGCTCGTCGCGATCCAGGTGGGAGTCAGACTCCGCTTCGCACCGTACCCAGTGTACTACGGTTCATGACTCTTCGCACATCGCGCCCCCTTCCCGCGGTCCCGGCTCCGCAGTTGTGGGAAGCTAGTCCCATGACCTCTGAAGACCCCAACACCGCCGAGGCGGTCGCCGACGTCACGCGCGACATCGCCGAGGTGCCCGCCGTCGAGATCATCACCTCCACGGCCGTCCATCTCATGTCCGCCGCCGCCGTCAACCTCGGCCTCGCCGAGGACACACCCGAGCAGTCGGCCGCCGACCTCATCGACCTCGACGAGGCGCGCAAACTCATCACCGCCCTTGCCGGCCTCGTCACCGGTGCCGCCACCGTCATCGGCGACCACCATGCCCGCCCCCTGCGCGACGGCCTGCGCAGCCTGCAGCTCGCCTTCCGCGAGGCCTCGACGATCCCCGACGAGCCCGGTCAGGGCCCCGGAGAGAAGTTCACCGGCCCCGTCCGCTGATCGCTCAGCGTCGTTCGAGGACTGACGTCCTCAGCGTGAGTGCGGCCCCTGCCAGTTCGGCAGGGGCCGTTCGGCATTCATGGTGAGAATTCCCTCGCCGAGGTGGGGCGACGATACCCTCACCACCCGAGCTGGCGGACGACCGAGGTCATGAGCGCGTCCTCGACATCGTCGAATCCGGGCCCGAACTGCCCGAAGCGCAGTGAGCTGATGAGACCGATGATCGCGACCCAGACGGTGATCGCCGCCGAGGTGGCCTCCGGGTGGACGTCGATGCCGAGCGTGCGGATCTCCTCGGCAAGACGGGCGAGGCTCTGATTCGCCTGCGCCTCAGGCGGCGCCGGCTGCGCGGTCGCACCATCGCCTGCCGTCGGCGGAACGACCCCGTCCCATGGTGACCTGCGGCCATCACCGTCGGCCGCTTCCCGTGCCGCGCGATCTTCGAAAGCCAGCGCCCTCGCCCGCAGATCGGCGACGAGGCGGATGAGTGCGGCCATGACGCGGGTGCCGGGTTCGACGGTGACCTCGTGGGGAGCAGAGTAGGCGGCGATCGGGGTGCCGTAGATGAGCGCCCAGCGCTGCGGGTGCTCACGAGACCATGCGAGCATCGCCAGCCCCAGCGATGCGACTGAACGGTCCTGCTCGAGCGCCGCATCGACGGCATCGGCCAGCGATGTGAACGCGTCGGCGATGAGGATGGTGAGCAGTTCGTCGCGGGTCTTGACATACCGGTAGACCGCACTCGAGACGATCCCGAGCTCACGAGCGACCGCTCGCAGCGACAGGGCCTCGACACCGGATTCGTCGAGCATCCGGTTGCCGATCTCGACGATCCGCGTCTCCGTCTCCTCGCGCGCCCGCTGTCGCGGTGTCTTCGTCGCCTCGTCGCTCATGCCCTCATGGTAGATCGAGAGAGCATGCGAGGTAAAAGTGAGCACTGCTCTTGTTTCGGCAGTCTGGCCGCGCTACGCTCGAAGCGTCAACACAGAGAGCAGTGCTCACACTTTGCCTCTGATCATTCTCGAAGGGGTTTACTCATGCGCTCAGCACTCGTCCTCGGCTTCGGTCAGATCGGCACTCAGATCGCCCACGACCTCACCGCCGTCGGCATCGACGTCCGTGTCATGACTCGGTCGCGACCCGACGGACTGACAGTCACCGACACAGCGATCGCTCACCGCGCTGGCCTCGACTCACCTGCGCCTCAGCATGGCACCGAGCACGCCCGTCCAGCCGCTGGCTCCGAGACGGTGCCCGGCACCGACCCCGTGGCGACCGCCCGCGGTCGGATCACGTGGTCTCAAGGTGACGCGTCATCAGCCGAAGCTGTCCGCCAGGCCGCGGAGGAGGTCGGCGCGGAGGCGATATTCGCGTGTGTCCACACCGCCTATGACTCGCGAGTCTGGGCGAGAATCCTGCCAGGACTCGAAGCCTCGATCCTCGACGCTGCCGCCCAGCTCGGCATCGCTGTCGTCTTCCCCGAGTCCGTCTATGCCTTCGCCGGTCTGACCACGCCGATCACGGCAGATGCGGAGTTCGCGCCCGTCGAGGAGAAGGGGCGGATTCGTCAGCAACTGCTCGTGGCTCGCTCTGCCCATCCCGCGCAGGTGGTGAGTGTGCTCGCCGGGGACCTCATCGGCGCAACGGCCTCACCGACGAGCTCGGTGGTCCGCCTCTGCATCACCGGTCGCATCACCGCAGGCCGCTGGGCAGTCGTTCCGGCACGCACCGATGTGCCCCACGGGATCACGGTCATCGACGACATGGCGGCGACGATGATCGACGCAGCAACCGATCTCAGCGCGGCCGAACAGCGCCATGCGGGGAGCCACCGGCTCGTCATCGCCCCGAGCGCGAATCCGACGCTCGCCGAGGTCACCGCCTACGCCCATGACGTGCTCGGCTCGACCTACCGGAAGCCGATCGCTCTCCCCCACGCCGTCGTTCGGGCAGCCGGCTGGTTCGACCGGTCGATGTTCGAACTCGCCGAGCTCGCCCCGATCTGGCGCCGCCCGTGCCTCATCGATTCAGGAGACGCTGATGCCGACTGGCGAGCCGGCATCGACGCGATGCTCCGGTGATCGCGGAACCGCAGCCCCACCTCGGCGGGCATGCCCCGGTTATGGGCCACCACCTCGGCGGATGTACCCACGGAACCGCGTCCCCACCTCGGCGGGCGCACACACGGAACCGTCCCCCCACCTCGGCGAGGGAACCTGATCGTCCTCAGCTCTGGTTGAGGAAGATCCCGTTGCCGGGACCGAGCGGCAGGTCGAGGAAGTACCAGAGCGCGAGCAGCGCCGCCCACGCGAGCCAGAACGGGATGACGAACGGGAACATCCGGGAGATCACGGTGCCGAGGCCCGCGTTCGGCTCGTAGCGGCGGACGAGACCGAGGAGGACGATCATGTACGGGTTGAGCGGGGTGATCACCTGCGTCGCGGAGTCGCCGACGCGGAACGCGGCCTGGATGAACGCCGGTTCGTAGCCGAGGAGTGCGAAGAGCGGGACGAAGACCGCGGCCATGAGCGTCCACATCGATGAGCCGGAGACGATGAAGAGGTTGAGCACGCTCGCGAGCAGCATGAAGCCGATGATCGCGGCGAACCCGGTCAGTCCGATCGCCTCGAGTCCGGAGGCACCGGCGACGGCGATCCACGACCCGATTCCCGTCCAGTTGAACAGGGCGATGAACTGGCCGAGGATGAACGCGAGGATGAGGAAGGACATCATGTCGATGATCGACTGGGCCATCATCCGCACGACGTCGTTCATCGACCGGATCGTGCCGACGACGATGCCGTAGACGACGCCCATGAGCATGAAGTATGCGAAGACGATGAAGACGATCGAGGACAGCAGCGGCGACTTCGGGAGGAATCCGCCCTCCTCGTTGCGCCACGGCGAGTCCGGGATGAGCACGGAGACGAGGATGACCGCAGTCAGGGCGAGCGCGGAGAGCAGCGCCCAGAGCAGGCCGCGTTTCTCGGCGGGTTCGAGCGTCGGGGAGACTTCCTTCTGTGCGGCTTCGATCTCCTCGGCGCTCACGGAGTTCTCGCTGTAGTCGACGTCCGTGGCCTGGTACTTCTTGTCCAGGCCCTGCGTCGTCGCGTCGACGTAGTCACGCGGCACGCCCTTGCGGACCATGTTCGGTTCGATGAGCTTGTCGATGATGAACCCGGCGATGATCGCGAGCATGATCGAGGCGACGATGTTGAAGTAGTAGTTCGAGACCGGGTTGACCGCCTGGTACTCGATGCCCGGCAGGGTCTCCATCACCGAGGTGGTGATGCCGGCGAAGAGCGCGTCGAGGCTGGTCGGCACGATCGATGTCGAGTAACCGGCACCGGTGGCTGCGAACCCTCCGATGAGACCGGCCATCGGGTGCCGGCCGGCGGCCTTGAAGACGAGGGCGGCGAGCGGCGGGATGATGATGAACGCCGAGTCGGCCATGATCGACCCGACGACGCCGACGAACCCGACAGCGTAGGGCAGCAGCCAGCGCGGGCTCGATCCGAACGCGACCCGCACGGCCGCGGCGAGCATACCCGACTTCTCGGCGACCCCGACGGCGAGCAGGATCGGCAGGACCGTGGCCAGTGGTGGGAACCCGATGTAGTTCTCCCCCATCGTCGTCGTCAGCCAGGCCATGCCCTCACCGGTGAAGAGACCCTTGATGGTGACGATCTCGTCGCTGCCGGGAATGGCGACGGAGACTCCTGCGATCGCCATCGCCGTCGAGATCGCGCCGGTGATGAGGAAGAGTCCGAGGAAGAGGGTGAACGGTTCGGGCAGTTTGTTGCCGATGCGTTCGATCCCGTCGAGGAGGCGCTGGCCGAAGCCGACCTTGGCTGGTGTCTGCGCTGACATGGCTCTGCTTTCTCTCGTGGCTAGGCGAAGTAGTTCTCGACGTCGATGGCGCCGCCGGCGCGGGCGAACTCGGTGTCGACCTCGGCGGCGAGGTCATCGTCGACGAGGTAGTCCAGCGCCGTGCACGCGAGCCCGTAGGCGGCGTCGTGGGCCGCGGCCTCAGCTTCGGGGGTGATCGCCGCGGCCGCGAATTCCCTGGTGTGCAGGGCGGTCTCGGAGTCCGCGGTCCTGATGAGCGGGTGGATGCCCGGGATCCGGTAGGAGACGTTGCCGAAGTCCGTCGAGGCGGCGATCGACTCGTCGAGGACGCCCCCGGGCAGCGGGGTCCTCCCCTGCGCGATCTCGTGGAGCGCCCACCGCTTCGTCAGCGCGGAGTTCGTCCGCACCGGCAGCGACGGCGGGTGTTCGTCCCAGGTGATCTCGACGCCGGTGCCGGTCATGAGCGCCGCCCCCTTCGCCGCATCCTCGACCCGCTGCGAAAGCTCCTTGAGCGTCTCCGGGTACTTCGAGCGCACATAGCACTGGACGGTCGCCGTCTCCGTGATGATCGACGGCCGGGTGCCGCCGTCGGCGATGACGGCGTGGAGGCGGGAGATCGGCGGCATCTGCTGGCGCATGAGCCCGAGTCCCTGGTAGAAGAGGGTCGCGGCGTCGAGCGCGTTGCGTCCCATGAAGGGCTGCGCCGAGGCGTGCGCGGCGGCCCCGGAGTAGGTGACCTCGAGCAGGCGCCTGCCCAACCACACCTGGTCGGCGCAGTCGTAACCGTACCCGTGGACCATGATCGCCGCGTCGATGCTGTCGAAGGCACCGGCCCGGGCCATGACCTCCTTGCCCGAGTGCCCCTCCTCGGCGGGGGTGCCGAGGAGGACGACCGTGCCCGGCACCGCCTCGGGGTTCTGCCGGTAGAGCTCGTCGAGGGCGAGGAAGGCCCCGACTCCGGCTGCGGCGATGAGGTTGTGCCCGCACGCGTGGCCGATCTCCGGCAGGGCGTCGTACTCGGCGAGGATCGCGATCGTCCGGCCGTTCCCGTTGCCGGTCGTCGCCTGGAGCGTCGTCTCGACGCCGTAGAGCCCGGTCTCGACGGCGATGCCCCGGGATTCGAGCACCGCGGCGATCGCTGCGACGGACTCGACCTCCTCGTAGGCGGTCTCGGCGAGCTCGTGGATGCGGTGGAGGAGCCCGGTGATCTCGTCGCCAGCACCGGTGAGGGCGGTGGCGATGGCATCTGTGCTGGTGGTCGGGGCGCCGGTGAACTCCGAGGTCCACTCGGCGGCGTTGTCCGCTCGCGCCCGGGTCTCCGCGGCGATGTGGTCGAGGTAGCTCTCATCGGGGACCGTGGCACGGCCGAGGTCTCTGGGTGCGCTCATGGCTCACAAGCATAGGAGACGCCGGTCACAGACACACCCATGACCCGTCACAGAGGATGGTCTCCCGGGGCGGCCTCAGAGGGGTGGACTCAGACCGCGGTGAGCTGAAGGGCGAGCGAGTCCGCGCGTTCGACGACGATCGGATCGGCGGCCAGCGCCTGCTGGAACCGTTCGACCTCCTCGGCGGGGACCTGGCCCGTGACGCCGAGGCGGATGCCGAGTTCCGGTCCCTCGACATGGACGCGCGCGCTGCCGGGGCTGAGGCTGATCCGGGCGAGCCAGGGGAACCGTCCGGCCAGGGCCACGGCCGCCTCGGCGACGGTGGGATCGGCCCACGCGGGAGTCCACGGTCGACCCTGGGCAAAGGCGAAGAGGGCGGGGCGGCGGAGGAGGAACGACCGGTCGGTGCCGGGGTCGAGGACGACGAGCTGGGAGTCGGCCTCGATAGCCCCGAGCGCCAGGCGTTCGGACTCGATGGGCACCGGCCTCGCCTCGGGATGCCACGCCGTCAGCGGTGGGATCGCGGAGAATCCGGGTGTGCATTCGCGTCCGTCCTCGGCCTGGAGGCGGACCATCGCCATGTCCGAGGAGTTGTCGACCATGAGGCCGTTCTCCCCGACGCCGTGGTCGACGGCGATCGGGACGATCGGGGCATAGAGGCGGACGCCGGCCAGGGCGGCGACGACGCCCTGGTGGGCAGCCGGGTCGAGCGGTGACTCCGCGGCCGTTTCGAGCGCGGCCAGGAGGGGCGCATCGGCCTCTCCGGTGTCACCGGAGAACGGGTTGGGCGCGAGGTTCCGGCCCTCCCAGGGCTGGCCGGCGGAATCGGTGGGCATCGGGTTCAGCGTCCCGCGACGTCGAGCGCCTCTTCGAGGGTGAACTTGCCCGCGTAGAGCGCCTTGCCGACGATCGCGGAGTCGACCCCTGCGGGCACGAGAGCGCGGAGACTGCGGAGGTCGTCGAGGCTCGAGACCCCACCAGAGGCGGTGATGGGCTTGTCGGTGCGCGTCGTCAGGGATTCGAGGAGCTCGAGGTTGGGTCCCTGGAGGGTGCCGTCCTTGCGGACGTCGGTGACGACGTAGCGGGCGCAGTTCGCGGCTTCGAGACCGGCGAGGACCTCGAAGAGGTCTCCCCCGTCCTTCGTCCAACCCCTGGCCGAGAGCGTCTGGCCGCGGACGTCGAGGCCGACGGCGATCTGGTCGCCGAAGCGGGCGATCATCTCCGCCGTCCACTCCGGGTTCTCGAGCGCGGCGGTGCCGATGTTGACGCGCTCGGCCCCGGTGTCGAGTGCCCGTTCGAGGCTTTCGGTGTCGCGGATCCCCCCGGAGATCTCGACCTTGATGTCGACGGCCTTGACGACCTGGTTGAGGAGGTCGGAGTTCGATCCGCGTCCGAACGCGGCGTCGAGGTCGACGAGGTGGATCCACTCGGCTCCGCGCTCCTCGAAGTCGTGGGCGGCGTCGATGGGCGATCCGTAGTCGGTCTCGGTGCCGGCTTCGCCCTGGACGAGGCGGACGGCCTTGCCGTCGGCGACGTCGACGGCGGGAAGGAGGACGAGCTTGTCAGTCATGGTGGCCTTTCTTCTGTCGCGCATGCGCTGCGACGGGGTCGACGGGTGCGGGGATCGGCTCGAGGGGCGCTGGGGCCTGACGGCTGCTAGCGGCTGTCAGGTGAGCGGCCTCCGTCAGAGACGCGGTCATCGTCGGGGAACGAGGCGATCCAGTTGCGCAGCAGGGCGGCACCCGCCTGAGCGGACTTCTCCGGGTGGAACTGCGCTGCCCACGTGGTCCCGTCCTCGACGGCGGCGATGAACTCCGAACCGTGGCGGGCGGTCGTCACAAGCGTTCCCGCGGGGTGATCGGTCGCCGCGTACGAGTGGACGAAGTAGAACTTCTCGTCCTCGATGCCAGAGAACATCCGCGACCCTTCGGCTGCAGTGATGTCCGACCATCCCATATGCGGGACGACGGGAGCATCGAGCGCGGTGACCTCGCCGGGCCACAGACCGATGCCCGCCGTCTCGACACCGTGTTCACGACCCTGCGAGAAGAACACCTGGAGGCCGACGCAGATGCCGAGCAGCGGCCGTCCCTCCTCGTGGCGGGCTCTGATGAGGTCGAGCGCATCGACCCCTTCGAGCCCGGCCATGACGGCGGAGAACGCGCCGACGCCGGGAACGAGGAGCCCGTCTGCGGCCTCGATGTCAGCGTGGTCGGCAGTCAGTCTCACCTCGGCGCCGGCGGCCTCAGCTGCGCGGACGGCAGAGCGGACGTTGCCTGCTCCGTAGTCGAGAACGGCGATCGTCGTCATCGTGACCGGCCTCCGGACAGGACTCGGGAGATCCGCCAGAGGGCGAATCCGAGGACGACGACACCGAGAACGGCGACGCCCCACGCCACACCGTTGCCGCTGAGCCCGAAGCTCACGCCGAAGGCGAGGACGATGCCGGCGAGGACGGCGACGATGATCCACAGCAGCGCTGTCCGTGCCAGCGCCGCCCGGCCCGGTGTCATCGTCGCGGCACTCGCCTGGAGCTTCGACATCGACGAGGTGGGGATGTTGCCTTCGACCTGGTCGGCCGTCGTCGTCTCGAGCAGGAGCTGTTCGACGACGTCGGGAAGGTTGCGCAGGGCGAGCCCGGCCGGCACATCGGATTCGCGGGCACCGTTGCGGTAATGGCCGGCGTCGATCTGCTCGTCGCTGCGGACGAGGAGGAGGACCTCATGCTTGCCGGCGAGCTTCGAGATCGCCGCGGCCGCCTCGTTGCCGGCTGCGACTCCGGTGTCGGCGAGGACGATGCCGGTGAAGTCGCCGACGGGCACGATCGTGCCGGTGATGTTCGAGAGCACGCAGGCGGCGGCGAGCTGGTCGGGAACCCCGAACGGGGTGACGACGACGGTGGTGCTCATAGGACTCCCTTGGTGCTCGGGACCGCGGTGGTGCGGCCATCGGGTTCGACGGCTTCGCGCAGGGCCCGGGCGAACGCTTTGAACTGGGCTTCGACGATGTGGTGGGGGTCGCGGCCGCGGATGAGGTCGAGGTGGACGGTCAGCCCCGCGTGCAGCGCGATCGATTCGAGGGCGTGCGAGGTCATCGACCCGGTGAAGTGTCCGCCGATGAGGTGGTACTGCTGCCCTTCGGGTTCTCCCTCGTGGACGAAGTAGGGGCGGCCCGAGATGTCGACGACGCATCGGGCCAGCGATTCGTCGAGCGGAACGAACGCGGAACCGTAGCGGCGGATGCCGGCTTTGTCCCCGAGCGCCTCGGCGAGGGTCTGGCCGATGACGATCGCGGTGTCCTCGACGGTGTGGTGGACGTCGATGTGGGTGTCGCCCTTGGCAGTGACGTCGAGGTCGATGAGCGAGTGCTTCGCGAGCGCCGTGAGCATGTGGTCGAAGAACGGCACGGTCGTCGCGATGTCCGCCTTGCCGGTTCCGTCGAGATCGAGGGCGACGGACACGGTCGATTCCGATGTCGACCGCTCGCGCTGGGCCTGCCTCATAGTGAGCCTTTCGTCGTGTGCCGCGCCGTCATGTGCGGCGCGGATGCTGCGCTTCCCATTGTCCCAGGGTCACCGCCCGGCTGAGAACCGGGGCGACCTGCGGCGACTCAGTGGGCGCTGAGCAGGGTGGAGGGATCGTCAGCGACGATATCGTTCATCGCGGCGAGGAACGCGGTCGTCTCAGCTTCTGTCCCGGCATTGACTCGGGCATGGTGCGGGATGCCGATGTCGCGGATGAGGATCCCCCGGTCGAGCAGCTTCTGCCACAGTTCGGCCGGTTTCGCGATGCCTCCGAAGAGGACGAAGTTCGAATCACTCGGATGGACGGTGAAGCCGAGTTCGGCCAGACGGGCCGAGATCGCGTTCCGGGAGTCGATGAGCCGGTCGACGTTGCCGAGGAGGAGATCGGCGTGCTCGAGCGCTGTGCACGCGAGCACCTGGGTGACGTCGGAGAGGTGGTAGGGCAGGCGGACGAGGCGGAGGGTGTCGATGAGTTCGGGGGCGGCGATCGCGTAACCGAGCCGCAGACCCGCGCATGCGAACGCCTTGCTCATCGTCCGGGAGACGACGAGACGAGGGCGGCCTGCCAACAGGGTCATCGCCGAAGGCAGCGCCGGGCGGGAGAACTCGGCGTACGCCTCGTCGACGATGACGATGCCCGAGCAGTTCTCGTACGCGGCTTCGATGACGTCGAGGCCGAGCGAGGTGCCCGTCGGGTTGTTCGGGGTGCAGAGGAAGACGATGTCCGGGTCGACGCGGGAGACTTCGGCGGCGACCGCCTCGGCGGTGAGTCCGTAGTCGTCGTCGCGCTCGGCATGGATCCATTCGGCACCGGTGCCCGTCGTGATGAGCGGGTGCATCGAATAGCTCGGGGTGAAGCCGAGTGCGGTGCGTCCGGGACCGCCGAAGGCCTGGACGATGTGGGAGAGGACCTCATTCGAGCCGTTGGCGGCCCAGATCATCTCAGGATGCAGCTCGACGGCCGTGCCCGCGCGCTCGTTGACGCCAGTCAGATAGTCGACGAGGTGCTCGCGCAGTGCCGTGAACTCACGGTCCGGGTAGCGGTTGAGTCCGGCCAGATGAGTGTCGACGGCCGTGCGCATCGCCTCGACGACGACGTCCGGAATCGGATAGGCGTTCTCGTTGACGTTGAGCTGGACCGGCACGTCGAGGTGCGGGGCGCCGTAGGGCTCACGCCCGACGAGGTCGGAGCGGACTGGCAGAGACTCGATGTTTCCCACACAGCGATTTTAGCGCTGGGGAACGTCGAGGCTCTGGCCGGGGTGGACGACGGGCGAGGACAGGTGGTTGAGCTCGACGATGTCGGCGACGACGTCACGGGTGTCGCGGTCGAGGCCGAGGTTCGAGGCCACCGTCCACAGCGACTCGCCCTCGCCGACGACGACGGAGTCCGCGGCGACGCCGATGACCTCGTCACCGCCGACCGCCTCGGCGGTGAACGTCTGGGTCGAGAAGAAGAGCGTGCCGCCGACGATCGCGAGGGCGCACACGGCGGTGCGGAGCAGACGCACGGCACGGCGGCCGCGGTTGGTCAGATGCAGTTCCTGATTCATCACAGACATCGCATTTACCTCTTTCTTCGTACTATTCCACCCGCAATGGGTAGAACGTCTGTTCTATTCAACACATCATTCGAACAAATGTCCAGTCCATCTCGAACATTTATGAGACAATGAGAGAGAACCAGCGTTGTTGATCGATCTCGAACAACCATCCCAGGCGGCACTGACACGAGGTCTCTCGAGGCGGTTCAACCGGTGGGAAACGGCGGGATTAGAACGAAGGGGAAAGAGCAATGGTGCAGAGCAAACGAGGCAGAGGCAGGCCGCGCAACGAGGATGTTGCCAGCGAGATCGCCGCGGCCCGCAGCGAAGAGGACGAGGTCGAGATCCCTGACGGTCCGACCGGGGCCGGGGACTTCCGTCTCTCCCCCCGACAGCGGCTCGTCCTCGAGACGATCGAGCGCGCCGTCGTCACCAACGGCTATCCGCCGAGCATGCGCGAGATCGGCGAGGCGGCGGGTCTCGCCTCGCTCTCGAGTGTGGCCCATCAGCTCTCCCAGCTCGAGCGGCTCGGCTACGTCCGCCGCGACCCCAAGCGCCCGCGGGCGATCGAGGTCGTCAATCCCTTCGAGGAGGAGGAGGCCGAGCGCGCGAAGTACGAGGAGCTCGCGAACAACACTGTCCAGGTCCCCGTCGTCGGCCGCATCGCCGCCGGTGGTCCGATCCTCGCCGAGCAGGAGGTCGACGACGTCTTCTCCCTGCCCACGCAGGTCGTCGGCTCCGGTGAGATGTTCCTCCTCAAGGTCGTCGGCGATTCGATGATCGAAGCCGCGATCTGCCACGACGACTGGGTCGTCGTGCGCAAGCAGCACACCGCTGACAACGGGCAGATCGTCGCCGCCCTCCTCGACGGCGAAGCGACGGTGAAGACCCTCAAGCGCAAGGCCGGGCGCCAGTGGCTGCTGCCGCAGAACAAGGACTACGACCCCATCGACGGTACGTACGCCCAGATCATGGGCCTCGTCGTCGCCGTCATCCGCCGGCTCTGAGGTTGGGTTCCTCGCGGGCCTCTGCGGGTGGGCTCGCCCCTCGCCGAGGCGGCTGACCGGAAACGCGAATGCCCACGACCGTTGGTGGTCGTGGGCATTCGGCGTGTCTGGGGCGCCTCGGCGGTCGGGGCAAGGGTGTCTGGGGCGAGTCGGCATGCTCCGGCAGGCGGGTGACGGCTGGCGTGCGTGTCGCCGCAGGCCTCGCGCTCTGCCGACCGGCACCTCGAGCGACAAATCATCCCCGTGCAAGCAGCGGATTTAGCGCTACGGGTGCGGGGTGTGAAACTGTGCGGAGGTTTTGCCGCTAAGGGGAGGTTTTACCGCCGAGGGGAGGTTGTGCCACTGCGGGGATGAATGGCCGCCTCGGGGCTGACACGAACCGCCCCTATATGCCCGTCATGGAGTCGGCAGTCGAATAGCCCTCCGTCCACTCCCCGTCATGGAACAATGCGACCAGGGTGAACACCATGGCGAGACCGCCCAGAACGAAGAGCACGATCGGCCAGACGTTGAGATATGTGGCACCCATGAGCAAGCCGATTCCCCCTCCGGCGAGAAGGACGACACCCGAGAGGAAGCACGGCAGCCAGTATTTCCGATAGGGCTTCTTCTTCCGCTTGCGAGCCATGGCGCGAACTTTACCACCCGGCCCCGCGCCGTCACTTCTTCGCGGCGTCCTCGTCCTTCGTCGCGGCCAGGCGCCCGAGTGCTGTGCGCACGACCGCCGGATCCGTCGTCGGCCACATCTGCGGCATCGAACTGACGAGGTAGCCGGCATAGCGGGCCGAGCGCAGACGCGAGTCGAGGACCGCGACGACGCCCTTGTCCCCGGTCGACCGGATGAGCCGACCGGCACCCTGCGCCAGACGCAGCGCGGCATGCGTCGCGCTCACCGCCATGAACCCGTTGACCCCGCGCCGGTCGGCGTCCCGGGCCCGCGCCTGCATGAGAGGGTCGTCCGGGCGCGGGAAGGGGATCCGGTCGATGATGACGAGCCGGTTCGTCCGGCCCGGCACGTCGACGCCCTGCCAGAGGGACATCGTCCCGAACAGGCACGCCTCGTCGTCGGCGGCGAACCGGGAGACGAGCGACGGCAGACCGTCGTCGCCCTGGAGGAGGATCGGCAGATCGAGCCGGTCCCGCAGGTGCTCGGCCGCGGCATTCGCAGCCGCGCGGGACGAGAAGAGTCCGAGCGCCCCGCCCTTCGAGGCTGTGACGAGGGCTTCGAGTTCGGCCAGCGCTTCCTCGCTCAGCCCGCTGCGACCGGGTTTGGGCAGGTGGGAGGCGACGTAGATGATGCCCTGCCGGCCGTAGTCGAACGGCGATCCGGCGTCGAGGCCGTCCCACCTCGGCGAGTCGGGGCCGACGAGACCGAGCGAGGCGGCGACGGCGTCGAAGTTCCCGCCGAGCGACAAGGTCGCCGAGGTGGCGACGACGGTTGACTCTTCGAAGATCCCGTGCCGCATCGTCCCGGCCACGCTCAGGGGCGCGACGACGAGGTTCGTCGTCTCCCGCTCGCGGAAGGTGCTGCGGCTCAGCCACACGACGTCGTTCTTGCCGGGGTCGCAGAAGCGTTCGGCGAGTTCGAAGATCTCCTGGCACCGGGCCTTCGCCATCTGCCGGCCGGCGTCCGCGTCCTCGCTGCGTCCGCCGATGTCGTTGATGATCTGCCGGGCGGAGTCGCGGATCTGCGTGAGCGCGAGGGCGAGGGGTTCGGGCAAAGAGAGCATGAGCCCTTCGCTCACCCCGGCGGTGGCGCGTTCGAAGGCCGCCGAGGCGGTGTCGAGCATCGCGGTCACGCCGTCCTCGACCGTGGTGTGCTTGCGCACCGCCGAGGTGGCCGCCGAGAGCATGCCCGTGTTGATCTGGCCGGACAGGGCATTGGTCACCCGGTCCTTGAGCTCGTGTGCCTCGTCGATGATGATGACGTCGTGTTCGGGCAGGACGGCGTTCTCCCCGAACGCGTCGATCGCGAGCAGGGCATGGTTGGTGACGACGATGTCCGCCTCGGCGGCGGCGTTGCGGGCCTGTTCAGCGAAGCATTCGGTGAAGAGCGGACAGTTCGAGCCGAGGCAGTCGAAGGCGTTGACGGAGACCTGCGCCCACGCTTTGTCGCTGACGCCGGGGATGAGGTCGTCCCGGTCTCCGGTCTCCGTGGTCTTCTCCCACGTGCGGATGCGTTGGATCTCCTCGCCGAGGCCCGACCGGTCGGCGGGCTTCCGTCCGGCGGCGGCATCGGCGCCGAGGTCGAAGAGCATTCCCTCGTCCTCGTCGGGGTAACCGCCGGCGAGTTTGTGCTTGCACACATAGTTCCGCCGCCCCTTGAGCAGGGCCGCCTTCGGCAGCGGGTCGAGGGACTTCTTCACGGATTTGAACAGGCGCGGGAGGTCACGGTGGATGATCTGCGTCTGCAGGGCGAGCGTCGCCGTGGAGACGATGACCTTCCCACCGGTGCGGCTCGCGTACTCCGCGGCCGGCACGAGGTAGGCGAGCGATTTGCCGGTTCCGGTGCCGGCCTGGACGAGGAGGTGGATGCCCTTGTCGAGCGACGAGGCGACCGCCTGCGCCATCTCGGTCTGACCCTCACGGGTCGACCCGCCGATGGCGCCGACGGCCGCAGAGAGCAGGTCGGCGACCGAGCTCACTCGCCGATGACCATGTCAGGCCGGCGGAACTCCTCGAGTTCGGCGGCGAGCTCGGCCGGGACCTTCGCGTGCATGCCCGTGCCGCCCTCACCGTGTTCTTCGTGATCGACGGTGCCCAGCGCATAGATCTTCGAGACGAGGTCGCCGCGCTCGTAGGGGATGAGCACGGAGACTTCGATGTTCGGCGACGGCAGCTTCTCCTCGATCGTCTCGACGAGGTCGGCGATGCCCTCCCCCGTCGTTGCGGAGACGAACCGGGCGCCCGGGTATTCGGCACGCAGCGCCGTGACCACGGTCTCGTCAGCGAGGTCGACCTTGTTGAAGACGAGGAGTTCCGGGATGTCACCGGTGTCGACGTCCCCGAGGACCTCGCGGACCGCGCGGATCTGCCCCTGCGGGTCCGGGTGGGAGGCGTCGACGACGTGGAGGAGGAGATCGGAGTCCGAGGCCTCTTCGAGCGTCGACCGGAACGCCTCGACGAGCTGGTGGGGCAGGTTGCGGACGAATCCGACGGTGTCGGTGTAGGTGAACGTGATGCCGTCGGAGGTCCGGGACTGTCGCACCGTCGGGTCGAGAGTCGCGAACAGGGCGTTCTGGACCATCACCTCGGCGTCGGTGAGCCGGTTGAGCAGGGACGATTTGCCGGCGTTCGTATAGCCGACGATCGCCACGGAGGGCACATGGTTGCGTGCGCGGTTCTTCCGCTTCGTGTCCCGGGCGGGAGCCATGCCGGCGATCTGGCGGCGCAGCTTCGCCATCCGAGTGCGGATGCGGCGCCGGTCGAGTTCGATCTTCGTCTCACCGGGACCACGTGAGCCGATGCCGGCACCGCCGGCGACACGGCCACCGGCCTGCCGGGACAGCGACTCACCCCAACCGCGCAGACGTGGGAGAAGGTATTCGAGCTGGGCGAGTTCGACCTGCGCCTTGCCCTCACGGGACTTCGCGTGCTGGGCGAAGATGTCGAGGATGAGCGCGACGCGGTCGACGACCTTGACCTTGATGACATCCTCGAGTCCGCGCCGCTGGCTGGGCGCGAGTTCGGAGTCGATGATCACGGTGTCGGCGCCGACGGCTTCGACGATCTCCTTGAGCTCGGCGGCCTTGCCGCGGCCGAGATACGTTCCCGGGTCCGGCTTGTCGCGGCGCTGGACGATCGCGTCGAGGACTTCGGAGCCTGCGGTCTCGGCGAGGGCAGCGAGTTCGCGGATCGAGTTCTCGGCTTCGTCGAGGGTCGTGTTCCACAGTCCGGCGAGGACGACGCGCTCGAGCCGGATCTGACGGTATTCGACCTCGGTGACATCTTCGAGTTCCGTCGAGAGGCCCGCGACGCGGCGCAGGGCGGCACGCTCGGCGAGGTCGAACTGCGATTCCTCGTCAGCGGCGGCTTCCTTCGGGCTCAGCGCCTGGGCACCTCTGGCGAGGACACGATCGAGCATCGCTTCCCGACGCTCTTTGTCAGTGGACGTCATTCATTCCTTTGTTCGTGGCAACTGCTGTACACGAAGTACAACGCACATGTGCGTCCATCTATTCTCCCACAGCCGTTTAGACTGAGACGGTGTCGGAGCACTATTTCACCGAGAGCCCCTCGAGCCAGGCCAAACGCCGCGAGATCACCCTCGATCTCGCCGGTCGCACCGTGGCCCTGGAGACGATGAGCGGGACCTTCTCCCCCACCCGTCTCGACCCCGGCACGGCGGTGCTGCTCAAGCATCTTCCCGATCCCGAACCCGGCGACCTCCTCGATCTCGGGTGCGGCTGGGGTCCCATCGCCCTCCATTCCGCGTTCCAGGCCTCCGACGCCGAGGTGGACGTCCGGGTGTGGGCCCTCGACATCAACTCCCGATCGCTCGAGTCGACCGCGGCGAACGCGGCCAGGCTCGGCCTCGATTCGGTCCGCACCGTCACCGCCGACGAGGTTCCCGCGGACGTCCAGTTCTCCGCGATCCGCTCGAATCCGCCGATCCGCGTCGGCAAGGACGTCCTCCATGAGCTCCTCGAGACGTGGCTGCCGCGCCTGGCCCCGGGCGGGCGCGCCGACCTCGTCGTGTCGAAGAACCTCGGCGCCGATTCGCTGCTCACCTGGATCCGCGGGATGCTCGGCGAGGGGTTCACCGCCGAGCGCACCGCCTCGTCGAAGGGCTTCCGGATCCTGACGATCCACAGGGACGCCTGAGCCTCCCCCGCCGACGCGGGCTCATCGAATGTTCCCCCGCCGAGGCGGTCGCTCAGTCGATTGTGCCCGTGGCGACGAGCACGGCCGGACCGGCGAGGGTGACGGTTCCCTGGTCACCGTCCTCATCAGGGGTGATGCCGATGCGCAGGCGTCCCCCGGGGACGTCGACACGCCACTGCAACGGTGAGGTCGGTCCCGCCCAATGGTGGGCGGCGATGGCCGCCGCGCACGCCCCGGTGCCGCAGGATCGGGTCTCGCCGACTCCGCGTTCGGACACCCGCATGCGCAGGGCGCCTTCGCCTCCGGCGAGGTCGCTGCGGGCCGGTTCCATGACGATGAACTCGACGTTCGACCCTTGCGGGGGCACGGGGTCGAGGACGGGAGCGTCACGGAGGTCGGCCGCGGAGAGTTCGGCCGCCTCGGCGAGGGCGACGACGGTGTGCGGATTCCCCGTCTCGACGGAGAGCCCAGGTCGGGGGACGTCGATGCCGTCGGTGGTGACGAGGGTCTCGGCGGTCTCATCGATCGACCAACGGCCCATGTCGACGGTGTACCACGCGTCCTCGGGGCCTCCGGGGGTCGACGCCGTCGACGGCTCGGTCTCGCCGAGGGCCGGGTTGAGGGTGATGCGCACGGTCTTGATGCCGTCCCGGGTGCCGACTTTGATCTCCTCGCTGTCGGCGGGGACCCGGCTGGTCTCGAGCAGGGCATGAGCGAAGACGCGCACCCCGTTGCCGCACATCTCGGAGAGGCTGCCGTCGTGGTTGTAGTAGTCCATGAACCATTCAGCGCCGGCAGCGGCCTGCTCGTCGGCGCCGGGGATGCCGCTGTCGGCTGAGCGCACGATGCGGATGACGCCGTCGCCGCCGAGGCCCGTGCGCCGGTCGGCGAGCAGCGCGACGGTCTCGGGATGGAGGGTGAGGTCGCCGCCGTCATCCTCGAGGAGGACGAAGTCGTTCTCGGTGCCGTGGCCCTTGTGGAACCGGGTGCCGGCGAGTGCGGCGAACGGGGTATTCATGACTCCAGTCTAACGATGTCCAGGGCCCGGTCGAGCTTCGCCCCCGCCTCGGCGACTCCGGAGTCGATCCAGGTCACGCGCGGATCGCGGCGGAACCATGTGTCCTGGCGGCGGGCGAACTGGCGGGTGCGCACGATCGTCGATTCGCGGGCGGACTCGGCGTCGATGGCACCTGCGAGGTAGTCCTGGATCTGCGCGTAGCCGATCGCCCGCGACGCGGTCTTCCCGTGGGCGAGCCCCTGGTCGAGGAGAGTGCGGACCTCGTCGACCCACCCCGCGTCCCACATCAGACCGACGCGGGCGGCGATGCGCTCGTGCAGAGTGCTGCGGTCGAGGGCGAGGCCGATGTGGATCGTCGGTTCGATCGCCGTGTACTCGGGCAGGGATGCGGTGAAGGGCTGTCCCGTGAGCTCGATGACCTCGAGGGCTCGGACGATGCGGCGGACGTCGTTGACGGTGATCTTCTCCGCGGCCGTGGGGTCGAGGTCGGTGAGTTTCGCGTGGGCGGCCCACCGGTCGGCGTCGACCTCGGTCTCGAGTCGGGCGCGCACCTCCGGATCGGTGCCGGGGAAGTCGAGGTGGTCGGTTGCGGCACGGGCGTAGAGTCCCGACCCGCCGACGAGGATCGGCCGGTTCCCGCGGGCGCGGATGTCGGCGATCGCGGCCCGCGCCTGCTCTTGGAAGGTCTGGACGTTCGCTTCGTCGGTGACGTCAAGGATGTCGATGAGGTGGTGCGGGACGCCGCGGCGTTCGTCCGGCGGCAGCTTCGCCGTGCCGATGTCCATCCCGCGGTAGAACTGCATCGCATCCGTGTTGACGATCTCCCCGCCGAGGCGCTCTGCGAGGTCGAGGGCGAGATCGGACTTCCCCGTCGCCGTCGCTCCGACGACCGTGATGACGGGTGGGTGCTCGTGGGTCTCGGCGTGCTCGCCCATCTCAGTACTCGATCTCGGCGCAGAGGGTGCGGACGTCGTGGACGGTCGTGTCGACGATGATGGTCGTGCGGTGACGAGGGGTCGTCGTTGTCGTACCGAGCGCGCGACCGAGGAGGTCGAGGTCGGCGTGGACTGCCGCGGCCTTGCCGACGAGGTCGCGCAGTCGCTCGACGTCACCGGCTCGCACGGCGTCGACGACGGCGGTGTCGAATTCGCGTGCTCCGGCCACCGGCGCCAGCGGTGAGTCCGCCGAAGCGGCCGCGGAGAGGTCGATCGGGATGAGGATGTCGTCACCGGAGCCCAGTGGTCCGATGGTCACTCCCGCGTCGTGCGCGTGGAGGGCCGCGACGCTCAGTCCCGGGTGGGCGAAGGCACACCGCTTGCGCTCGGCTTCGTCGAGCTCGGTCGCTGCCTCCACCCAGTCCGCCCCGTCGAGGCGTTTGCCCGTGCGGGTGTCGATGCCGCGGTCGATGCCGAACCCGCCGAGGCCGAGGAGTGTCGGGAGCGTGTCGACGGGCAGGGCCCACCGGTCGGCTGAGGTCAGGGTCGCACAGATCCCGGCGCGCACCTCGGCGACGGACTCTGTCTCGGAGAGATCGACGTCGGGAAGGAGAACGGGGGCTGAGGGGATGAGCGCGAGGCGGCCCATCTCAGCTGCGGGGGCGGATCGTCGGCATGCCGAGGACCGTGGCACCGCCGGCCGATGAGCCGGGGCTCGGTGCGCCGCACGAGTCGGCCTGGGCGCGGTCGTAGGCGTCGCCGGCGCGGGAGGGGCGCACGCTGTACCCGGTGTCGGCGAGGACGAAGTAGGGTTTTGCGTCGGTGACGGTCGCGGTGACGAAGTCGCCGGGTCGCGGTGCCGGTGTGCCGTCAGGAAGTCCGACGTGGACGAGGCGGTTGTCGGCGGCGCGACCGCTCAGGCGCGGGGAGTCGGCGCTCGGCAGTCCGGTGACGAGGACCTCGACCTCGGTGCCGATGAGGGCCCGGTTCTCCTCCCACGCGATCTCGTCCTGGACGGCGATGAGGCGTTCGAAGCGCTCCTGGACGACCTCTTTGGGCAGCTGGTCGGGCATCGTCGCGGCCGGGGTCCCCGGACGGATCGAGTACTGGAAGGTGAAGGCCTGGGAGAACCGGGCTCGACGGACGATGTCCATTGTGCCTGCGAAGTCCTCCTCGGTCTCGCCGGGGAAGCCGACGATGATGTCGGTGGTGATCGCGGCGTTGGGGATGCGGTCGCGCACGGAGTCGAGGATGCTCATGAACCGGCTCGTCCGGTAGGAGCGGCGCATGGCTTTGAGGATCCGGTCGGACCCGGACTGCAGCGGCATGTGCAGCTGCGGCATGACGGTGGGGGTCTCGGCCATCGCCTCGATGACGTCGTCGGAGAACGCGGCCGGGTGCGGGCTGGTGAAGCGGACGCGTTCGATGCCCTCGACGTTGCCGACGGCGCGCAGGAGCTTCGCGAACGCGCCCTTATCGCGGAATTCGGCGCCGTAGGAGTTGACGTTCTGGCCGAGCAGGGTGACTTCGACGACGCCGTCGGCGACGAGGGCTTCGACCTCGGCGAGGATGTCGCCGGGACGGCGGTCCTTCTCCTTGCCGCGCAGGCTGGGGACGATGCAGAACGTGCACGTGTTGTTGCAGCCAACGGAGATCGAGACCCAGCCGGAGTGCTGGGATTCGCGGCGGCTCGGCAAGGTCGAGGGGAAGACGTCGAGGCTTTCGAGGATCTCGACTTGGGCCTCGTCGTTGTGGCGTGCGCGTTCGAGCAGCGCGGGCAGGGATCCCATGTTGTGGGTGCCGAAGACGACGTCGACCCAGGGGGCCTTCTTGACGATGGTGTCGCGGTCCTTCTGCGCCATGCATCCGCCGACGGCGATCTGCAGACCGGGGTGCTGCTCCTTGACCTTGGCGAGGCGGCCGAGGTTGCCGTAGAGACGGTTGTCGGCGTTCTCGCGCACTGCGCACGTGTTGAACACGACGACGTCGGCCTGGGATTCGACATCGGCGGGAACGTATCCGGCGTCGTCGAGGAGTCCGGACAGGCGCTCGGAGTCGTGGACGTTCATCTGGCAGCCGTAGGTCTTCACCTCATAGCTGCGCGGGTGAGCGTCGGTGGCGTGCGGGGCGTCGATGAGTTCAGTCATGGCCCCACCATTCTACCGCCGTCGAGCACGCCCCTGTCTCCGACTCAGGTCTCAGCGAGGACCTCTCGTGTGACCTTGAGGCAGATCGTCGAGGAGAAGCCACGGCGGGCGAGCATCCCGAGGATGCGACGCTCGCGGATCTCATGGGCGAGACCCCGGGTCGAGCGCGCCTTCTTCTCGGCGACCTCCCGGGCGAGGTCCTCCTCGCCGTCGACCTCCTCGACGACACCGGCGATGGTCTCCTCGTCGATGCCCTTCTTCACCAGCTGTCGGCGCAGGGCCGAACGGGAGAGCTTCCGGCTCTCCCGCTGGGCTTTGGCGAACCGCTGGGCGAACTGGGTGTCGTCGAGGAGGTTCGAGCGCTCGAGCTTCGTGATGAGGCGGTCGACGACCGCAGGGTCGATGTCGCGGCGCAGGAGCTTCTCGCGCAGCTCGGTCGACGAGTGGTCGCGCATCGCGAGCATGTTGAGCGCGGTCTTCTTCGCCTTCGCATACGCCTCGGCGAGTTCCGGAGAGTCCGCGAACGGCTCGTCGGGCACGGTACCGGCCGGCTCACCCGCGCTGGGACCCGCGCCGGGCACTCCCTGAGCGGAACGTGCCGAACCCGGCCCCGGCTCGGCGGATTCGGTCGAACCCACCGCGCCCTCGGAACCGGTGCCCGACGTCTCCTCGGCGTCACCGGCGTCGAGTCGCGCGAAGAAGCCCGTCCCGCCGGCGGCCTGTCGGGATTCGAGGTCCGACAGGGCCCGGCGGAGGTCGGTGAGCGTCTTCGGGTCCTCGCTCATGGCCTCACGAGACCTCGACGTCGTCGGACTCCTCAGCGGCAGGAGCGTCGGCGGGATCCTCGTCGACCTTGATCAGCCCCATCTTGTGCTTGATCTTCAACTCGATCTCCTCGGCGAGGCCGGGGTTGTCGCGGAGGAAGTTGCGGACGTTCTCCTTGCCCTGGCCCAGCTGGTCGCCGTCGTAGGTGAACCACGAACCGGACTTGCGGATGATCCCGTTGTCGACGCCCATGTCGATGAGGCTGCCTTCGCGGGAGATGCCGTGGCCGTAGAGGATGTCGAACTCGGCCTGCTTGAACGGCGGGGCGACCTTGTTCTTGACGATCTTCGCCCGAGTGCGGTTGCCGATCGCGTCCTGGCCCTCCTTGAGGGTCTCGATGCGGCGGACGTCGATGCGCACGGAGGCGTAGAACTTCAGCGCCTTGCCGCCCGAGGTGGTCTCGGGTGAGCCGAAGAAGACGCCGACCTTCTCACGGAGCTGGTTGATGAAGATCGCCGTGGTCTTCGACTGGGCGAGTGCTCCGGTGATCTTCCGCAGTGCCTGCGACATGAGGCGGGCCTGGAGGCCGACATGGCTGTCGCCCATCTCGCCCTCGATCTCGGCCTTGGGCACGAGCGCTGCCACCGAGTCGATGACGATGATGTCAAGGGCGCCGGAGCGGATGAGCATGTCGGCGATCTCGAGCGCCTGCTCACCGGTGTCGGGCTGGGACACGAGCAGCTGGTCGGTGTCGACGCCGAGCTTCTTCGCATACTCGGGGTCGAGGGCGTGCTCGGCGTCGATGAACGCGGCGATGCCGCCTGCCTTCTGCGCGTTCGCGACGGCGTGGAGGGCCACGGTCGTCTTACCGGAGGACTCCGGACCGTAGATCTCGACGACGCGGCCGCGCGGGAGACCGCCGATGCCGAGGGCGATGTCGAGGGAGACCGAACCCGTCGGGATCGACTCGATCGGCTCCCGGACTCCTTCGCCGAGGCGCATGATCGCGCCCTTGCCGTAGTTGCGGTCGATCTGTCCGAGGGCGGCGTCGAGGGCCTTCGACTTGTCGCCGCCGGTGGGGATCTGCAGGTTCTTGGGTGTACGCGCCATGACCTCTCCTAAGGTGTCGTTTCCTGTGAGACCAACGCTAGAAGACGGCACTGACATGAGGACAGAGGAGGATTCTCCCCTGTGGACAGTCGGCCACTCGTGGTCACAGGTCCCGTGATTCGCTCACCAGCATAGCCCATATGGGAACAGGTGTTCGATATATGTCGGCGTGTCGGGCGAAGATCTGTCCGAACCACCAGGCATGCCGCAGCCCCGGATGAGGTCAGAACGGCGTCGACCGGGGCTTCTCCTTGCCGAGGCGACGGGAATCGGGGACGCCCATCGAATCGCACACGGCGATCCAGATGTCGCGGGGTTCGATGCCGCGGCGGAACGCCTCGGCGGCGGTGATCGACCCGATGCTGCTCAGGGTGAGGTCGGTGTGGAGTGAGGCCGCGCGAGCCTCACCGAACTCCTCATTCATGAGGGTCCAGTAGAGGGTGTGGCGCATTACGGCTTGGCTGCCAGCCGCGGAGACGGATATCCGCCGGGGTGTCCGAGGATCTTGTCCGAGAGCTCCTGCGGGATGGTGTCCGGGATCTCGACGCCCTCTGCCAGGGCGAAGCGATCGGAGACCTCGGTGAGCAGCGCCGAGACGGGGAGATCGAGGGCTTCGCAGATCGCCGACAGGAGTTCGGAGGAGGCTTCCTTCTGTCCGCGTTCGATCTCGCTGAGGTAGCCGAGCGAGACGCTGGCTCCCGTGGAGACATCGCGCAGCGTCCGTCCCTGACGGCGGCGAGCGGAACGCAGGGCGTCGCCGATTTCAACTCTCAGTAACATTGTGCGTCCCTCCCTTTGCTCGCGCGATCGTGCATTCAACTTTACAGCCCGGCCGCGCGGACGCGCCAACCTGGGCGGGTGAGATCGGGGTATTGCCAGTCCTTTCGGAGAAACCGGCACGGTGGCATTTCAGTGCGTATGTCATGTTGATGAGACAACCGCTGAGACAGGGAACTTATTCCGCGCTCATTCCCCGCTGGGACCGAAGGCGAGTTTCGTCGTGAACTCGCCGAGGCGCTCGACCATGGTCTCGACCGTGGCCCGCCGGATCGCCTCCCGGTCCCCCGTGAAGTGATGCTCGAGGACTTCTGCTCGGGAGCCGAAGGCGACAGCCGTGAAGACGAGTCCGACCTCCTTGCCGTCCTGCGGATCGGGTCCGGCGACCCCGGTGCACGAGACCCCGATGTCGGCGATGCAGGCGCGAGCGGCTCCGACGGCCATCTCCGCGGCGACGTGCGGGTCGACGGGTCCGGTCTCCTCGAGACGGTCGGCATCGACCCCGGCAAGGGTCGCTTTGAGGTCGGTGGCATAGGTGACGAGTCCCCCGCGGACGACCGCGGAGGCGCCGGGGACGTCGACGAGAGTGGAGATGAAGCGTCCCGCGGTGAGCGATTCCGCCGAGGCGACCGAGAGTCCCAGCCGCGTGCACGTGGCGATGATGCCCCGGCACGTCGCGAGAAGGTCAGCGGCCATCGTCGGACTGTGACTGGCCCGGAGTGCCGTCATCGCGAGTGCCACCAGGGTTGCGTTCGCCGAGGTTGCCGCCGCTGTCCGCATTGCCGGCAGGTGCGCCTGCCTCCCCCGCATGCGCGGCGCGGGCGAGCTTCGCCGCCTGGATGCAGTAGTCGACGCCGGTGACGATCGTGACGATGATCGCGGCGACGAGGACGAGCCACGCGATGACGAGGAGGACGACGGCGACGACACCGGGCACGAGGAACGCGAGCGGCTTCCACAGGAGCAGGAGGCCGATCGCCACGGTCTGGAGGACGGTCTTGATCTTGCCGCCGCGGGAGGCGGGCATGACGGCGATGCGGATCATGAAGAACCGCAGCACCGTGATGCCGAGTTCACGGACGAGGATGATCACGGGCACCCACCACGGGACCTCGCCGACGACGGCGAGGCCGATGAGAGCCGCTGCCATGAGCGACTTGTCGGCGATGGGGTCGGCGATCTTGCCGAAGTCCGTGATGAGGTTGTACTTGCGAGCGAGGTCGCCGTCGATCTTGTCGGTGAGCATCGCCAGGAGGAACACCGCGAGCGCCCACCACCGCGTCGTCATGTTCTGCCCGCCGTCGCCCAGAAGCAAGACGAGGAAGACGGGAACGAGCAGGATCCGCACGACAGTCAGCGCGTTGGGGAGGTTCCAGTTGCTCGGGGCGGCCTCGGGTGGGGTCTCAGCTCGTTCGTTCACACCTCAACCCTATCGGAGACCCCTGGCAATGAGACGGAGCCGACCGCTCATCGTGGGCGATCGACTCCGCAATCGTTATGCCAGCCGCCTCACAGCGGCCCGTGGCCTCAGCGGCCGGTGAGCTGCCAGGCGTCCTCTCCCGAGGCCTCGACGACCTCGAGTCCCGTCTCCGGGTCGATGTCGCCGACCCGCAGATCCTCGGCATGGCCGACGCCGTTGCCGTAACGGTCCTCCCTCGCCGAGGCGGTCCCCCGACTGTCGTCGGACGCACCGTACTCGTCGCCGGAGTCACCGTAGTCGTCGTCGAAGTCCTCGGCGAAGTCATCGGCAGCCGAGGCACCCGCGGAGGGACCTGCCGCCTCGGCGGGTGGGGTCTCCCCCTTGATGACGGCCAGGGCCGCCGGCAGATCCTCGGGGCGGACGAGGACGTCTCGGGCCTTCGATCCCTCGGAAGGGCCGACGATGCCGCGGGACTCCATGAGGTCCATGAGGCGACCGGCCTTCGCGAAGCCGACACGGAGCTTGCGCTGGAGCATCGAGGTCGAGCCGAACTGGGTGGTGACGACCTGTTCGGCGGCCTGGAGGAGGAGTTCGAGGTCGTCGCCGATCTCCTCGTCGATCTGCTTCTTCGGCGCCTCGACGGCGACGTCCTCGCGGTAGTTCGGGGTGAGCTGGCCCTTGACGTGCTCGACGACCTTCTCGATCTCGGACTCATTCACCCACGCACCCTGGACGCGCATCGGCTTCGCCGCACCCATCGGCAGGAACAGGGCGTCACCCTGCCCGATGAGCTTCTCCGCACCGGGCTGGTCGAGGACGACACGGGAGTCGGCGAGCGAGGACGTCGCGAACGCGAGCCGGGAGGGCACGTTGGCCTTGATGAGGCCGGTGACGACGTCGACGCTGGGACGCTGGGTGGCGAGCACGAGGTGGATGCCGGCGGCGCGGGCGAGCTGCGTGATCCGCTGGATCGAGGCCTCGACGTCGCGGGGGGCGACCATCATGAGATCGGCGAGCTCGTCGACGACGACGAGGAGGTACGGGTAGGGCTGGAGGACCCGCTCGGACCCGGGCGGCACCTGCACGCGGCCCTCGCGGACGGCCTTGTTGAACTCCTTGATGTGCTTGAAGCCGAAGTTCGCGAGGTCGTCGTAGCGGGCGTCCATCTCGCGCACGACCCATTCGAGCGCCTCGGCGGCCTTCTTCGGGTTAGTGATGATCGGGGTGATGAGGTGCGGGATTCCCTCGTAGATCGTCAGCTCCACGCGCTTGGGGTCGACGAGGATCATGCGCACCTCGTCGGGGGTCGCGCGCATCATGATCGAGGTGATCATCGAGTTGACGAAGCTCGACTTACCGGCACCGGTGGCACCGGCGACGAGGAGGTGGGGCATCTTCGAGAGGTCGGCGACGACGAATCCGCCTTCGACGTCCTTGCCCACGCCCATGACCATCGGGTGGTCGGTCTTGCGGGCGGCCTTCGAGCGGAGCACATCGCCGAGGGCGACGTTCTCGCGGTCGGAGTTCGGGATCTCGATGCCGATCGCCTTCTTGCCGGGGATCGGTGAGAGGATGCGGACGTCGGCGCTGGCCACGGCGTAGGCGATGTTCTTCGACAGCGCGGTGACCTTCTCGACCTTCGTGCCCGCACCGAGTTCGACCTCGTACCGGGTGACCGTGGGTCCGCGGGAGAACCCGGTGACCTGGGCGTCGATCTTGAACTGCTCGAGGACGTCGCGCAGGGCCTCGACGACGCGGTCGTTGGCCTCGGAGCGCTCCTTCGCGGGCGGTCCGGGGACGAGGTAGTCCGAGTTCGGCAGGGTGTAGGTGACGTCGCCGGCGAGGGTGAGCTGTTCGACGCGTTCGGGCAGCTGCTCGGTCGGGGGCGGTGCCGGGGTGTTTGTCGTCGGCACCGGCGCCGAGGCGGCAGCGGAGTTCGCGGTGTGCGCGACGGTCGGCGCGTCCTCCATGCCGATGGCCTTCTTGAGCGCCGAGGCCTCGCGTTCGGCCTTCGTCGGGCGGCGCTCCCCGGGCTTGAACTGGGGTTCGGTCTCGATGACCGTGGTCGCGGCCTCCTCGTCGGAGACCTCCTCTTCGCGGATGTAGGCCTTGTCGTAGGCCTTGTCGGCGAGGTCGTCGTCGACGGGGGTGTCGAGCTGGGGATCTCGGTCTTCTTCTTCCGGCTGCGGCGCTTGGCGCCCATGACCGGTTTGAGGCTCGAGGTATGGGTGTTCTCGGCCACGAGATCGGTCGAGTTCGCCTCGGCGGTGTCGGCATCCTCGGCGTTCGGGGTCGGCCGGGCTCCGCCGGTCAGGCGCTGGTAAAGCGCGGTGAGCCGGGTCGGGATCGCGCGGACCGGGGTCGCGGTGACGACGAGGAGGGAGAAGAGTCCGAGGAGGACGAGCAGGGGGACGGCGACGTAGACGGTCGTGGCGATGACGAGCGGGGAGGAGATGACGAAGCCGAGCGCTCCGCCGCCGTTGGCCATCGCCTCGCGGGAGTTGACGAAGCTCGGGTTGCCCGCGGCGATGTGGGCGAGTCCGGCCGCCGAGAGGAGCAGCAGGACGATGCCGATGAGGATCCGGTTGTTGCCGCGGTTGTCGTCGCCGCGGAGGAAGAGGCGGATCGCATAGGCGAGGAAGACCACCGGCAGGGCGAGTGCGACGCGGCCGAAGGTGCCTTCGACGACGTTGCGGACCACATCGCTGATCGCGCCGGGGATGTTCCACCATTCGAAGGCGGCGATGACGATCGAGAGCCCGACGAGGAAGAAGGCCGTGCCGTCCCTCTTCGTCGGTGACTGCTCGTCCGGTTCGTCACTGAGGATCTTTCGCGCACGGTTTCCGGCCATGTGGGCCACTCCCCTCCACGCACCGGTGACAACGTTTGTCCCGGGGTCTTCGGTCCCCGCTTGTCCGGAACCGCCCTTCGCCTTGGAGGCCGCCTTAGAGGCAGAGCGCTTTCCGGTACCAGAAGCGGGGGAAGTCGTTCTGGTCGCCATGCTCCATATCCTAGGGCGATTCGGCGCGCGGGGCCTGCAAATCCGGAGGTCTCGGCGCGCCTTGAGGGTCGTGTTGCTTCGACGCGGTGATCCGACAAAAACGCGGTCTGCTAACCGCGTTTTTGTCGGATCACCGCGTCGGTGTTCGGAGGGGCGTCGCGTCACCGCGTTTGTGTCGGATCACCGCGTCGGTGGCTGCTCGTCGTCGGGGCCGCCGAGGCGGTCGCCGGGAGAACTGGTGCGCGCGCTCGGGTGCATGGCGACGAAGACCGCCCACTCGCGCGCCTCGGCGCCGTCACTGCGGGCAGCGGAGTTCCGGGAGCGGAAGTCCTCGAGCAGGTCCTCGAGTCGCTGCCGGAACTCGTCGACCTCCTCAGCGGTGAGCATCGCGGCCATCCGACTCATCGTCCGCTCCTCATACGGCGCTGCCGAGAACTCCGCGGAGAACGCATCGATCATCGGGTTCGTCACGTCACCGGCGTCGATGAACCAGCTCTTGCCGGTCGCGAGGTACGGGATCTCCCGTGCGCCGCGGCGACCGCGGCGCACCTCCTGGGCCGCGAGGAACCCGGTGTCGGCGAGCATCCGCACGTGGTGGAGGGAGGTCGCAGGATTGAGCCCGGTCGCCTCGGCGATCTCACGGTTGGTCAGCGCCTCATTGAGGCACAGGCGCAGGATCCGGAGCCGCACACTCGAGGCGAGCGCCTTTGCCTCTGCGTCGGTGGCGTCGCGGCGCTCGATCGCCACGGCGACACGCTCGGCGTCGCGGGTGGGGCGCTCGGCGTCGCGGGTGGGGCGCTCGGCGTCGCGGGTGGGGCGCTCGGCGCCGCGGGTCAGGGGCTCGCTGTCGCGGCCAGTGCTTGGCGGTGGGCCTTCTCGCCCCTCGCCAGGCATTGCCGGCTTCGCGTTCATGGCGTCTCCGCATTCATGCCGTCAACGCTAGCCAACGGTTGAGAGAAGTCAATCACTTCGTAATGGGGCATTGTCCGCCGAGCGCAGTGGTGTCAGACTACTGATTGAGAGAACTCAATCACTGCTGTGATTCCCGCTGACTCGAAGAAGAGCCCATGAGCACAGACGACGCTACTGATCCGCCGACTACACCGGTGCCGACGACACCGCCCCCGATGCTTTCACCGCTGCCCGCACCGGCCTCTCAGTCAGAGCCGGCGGAATCGTGCCCGAGCACCACTCCCCCGGACTCACCGTCGAACGCAAGCACGTCGTCAAGCAGCATGCCCCCGACAGCACCGTCGAGCGACACTGCGACACAGACCGAGCCAAGGTCCTCACCCGCGGACAGCGCTCTGCCGACTTCGTCGTCGAGCTCTGGCTCTCCGACCGGACCACGCTCTCTGTGGCGCCACCACGACTTCCGGCAGCTGTGGATGGGCGACACTGTCTCCGTCTTCGGCAACCAGCTCGTCCTCTTCGCCCTCCCTCTCATCGCCGTGCAGCTGCTCGAGGCGAACGCGTTCGAGATGGGCGTCCTCGCCGCGCTCGAGAACGCCGCCTTCCTCCTCATCAGCCTCCCGGCCGGCGCTTGGGTCGACCGGATGCGCAAGCAGCAGGTCATCGTCGCAGGCGATCTGCTCCGCGCCGCGTTCCTCCTCACGATCCCGCTCGCGTGGGCGCTCGACCTGCTCACCATGGTCCAGCTCTGCATCGTCGCAGCATGCGTCGGCGTCGTCACCGTCTTCTTCGACGTCGCGAACCAGTCCTATCTGCCCGAGATCGTCGCGGGCGACCAGATCGGCGACGGCAACGGCAAACTTCAGGCGAGCCAGCAGACCGCCCTCGTCGTCGGCCCCTCGACGGCGTCAGGACTTGTCGGCCTCATCGGCGGACCACTGACGATCGCGGTGACGAGCGTGTGCATGGGACTCTCGAGCCTCTTCGTCAGCCGCATCCGCCACCGCGAAGACACGCCACAGCCCGACAGCAGACCGACGCTCGTCGCCGACATCCGCGAGGGCCTCGCCTTCGTCTTCGGACACCCGCTGCTGCGCCGGATCGTCGCATGCACGGGCCTGTCGAACTTCGCCTCCTCGGCGATCTTCGCACTCCTCGTCCTCTACGCGCTGCGCACCCTCGACCTCAACCAGTTCCAACTCGGACTCGTCATGTCCCTTGGTGCCGTCGGCGGCATCGTCGGGGCACTGAGTTCGTCGTGGGTGCAGAAGGTTATCGGCGAGGGCCGCTCGATCGCGGTCTCGGCGACGCTGTCCGGCCTCACCTCACTCGCCGTCCCCCTCGCCTCCGTCCTCCCGTCGCTGCCGACGCTGCTCATCGGGTGGCTCGTCCTCTCATGCTGCGTCGTCGTCTACAACGTCACGCAGGTGAGCTTCCGCCAGCGGCTGTGCCCGAAGCCGCTGCTCGGGCGGATGAACGCCTCGATCCGCTTCCTCGTGTGGGGTCCGATGCCCGTGGGCGCGTTCCTCGGCGGGACCATCGCGCAGGGGATCGGCATCGTTGCCACACTGTGGATCTTCGCGGGCCTCGCCGTGCTCTCCGCCCTGCCGGTGCTCATCTCCCCGCTGGTCGGGATGCGCACGCTCCCCCGCGAACTCGACGCCCTCGCCGACTCCACGACGACATCGTGACCCCGGCCCCGCCTCGGCGAGGGAACACCACTGGACCACATCGACAACAACGCGGTGATCCGGCAAAAACGCGGTCTGCTAACCGCGTTTTTGTCGGATCACCGCGTCGGTGGTTGCGGAGTGTCGGATCACCGCGTCGGTGCCGCCTGATCGCCGGACGACGCCCGCGCCTCAGGCCTCAGGCCTCGGACCTCAGGCCATCTTCGCGTAGGCGGGGAGGGTGAGGAAGTCGACGTAGTCGGGGGCGACGGCCACGGAGAGGAAGAGGTCGGTGGCGTCTTTCCAGTCGGATTCGTCACCGGGAAGCTTCGCGACCTCCTCGGCGACGAGCTTCTCGACGAGCTCCCGAGTGACCTTCTCACCGGTGTCGAGTTCGACGCCTGCGTCGAGCCACTGCCACACCTGGGAGCGGGAGATCTCGGCGGTCGCCGCATCCTCCATGAGCCCGTGGATGGCGACCGCACCGTTGCCCTCGAGCCACGCCCGCAGGTACTGGATGCCGACGCTGATGTTCGTCCGCAGCCCCGCCTCGGTGATGGCACCCGGGGTGGACTTGACGTCGAGGAGCTCGGCGGCGGTGACGTTGACGTCCTCGCGCTTGTTGTCGATCTGGTTGGGCTTGTCGCCGAGGGTCTCGGTGAAGACCTCCTTGCACAGGGCGACCATGCCCGGGTGAGCGACCCACGAGCCGTCGAAGCCGTTGCCGGCCTCACGGGACTTGTCCTCGCGGACCTTGGCGAACGCCGCCTCGTTGGCCTCGGGGTCCTTTGCCGGGACGAACGCGCTCATGCCGCCGATCGCATGCGCCCCGCGCTTGTGGCACGTGCGCACGAGCAGCTCGGTATAGGCGCGCATGAAGGGCACCGTCATCGTCACGTCCGAACGGTCGGGCAGGAGGTAGTCGGAGCCGCGGGAGCGGAAGTTCTTGATGACGGAGAAGATGTAGTCCCAGCGGCCGGCGTTGAGGCCCGCGGAGTGCTCGCGGAGTTCGTAGAGGATCTCCTCCATCTCGAACGCCGCCGGGTAGGTCTCGATGAGCACGGTCGCACGGATCGTGCCGCGGGCGAGGCCGAAGGAGTCCTCAGCGTGCTCGAAGACCTGGTTCCACAGGCGCGCCTCGAGGTGGGACTCCATCTTCGCGAGGTAGAAGTACGGGCCCTTGCCCTTCTCGATCTGGAGCTGCCCGGCGGTGGCGAAGTAGAGCGCGAAGTCGACGAGCGAGCCCGAGGTCTCCTCCCCGTCGACGAGGATGTGCTTCTCCGGCATGTGCCACCCGCGGGGGCGGACGACGATCGTCGGCAGCTCCTCGTCGGGGGCGAGCGTGTACTCCTTGCCCTCGGGCGAGGTGAAGTCGATCTCGCGGGTGAGGGCGTCGAGGAGGTTGATCTGACCGCCGATGACCGAGTCCCACTGCGGGGTGTTCGCGTCCTCCTGGTCGGCCAGCCACACCTTCGCACCCGAGTTGAGCGCATTGATCGTCATCTTCTTGTACGTCGGGCCGGTGACCTCGACGCGACGGTCCTCGAGGCCGGGCGCAGGCGGGGCGACCTGCCAGGTCTCGTCCTCGCGGATCTCCTTGGTCTCGGGAAGGAAGTCGAGGTCGGCGCCGTTCGCGATCTCCTGCTGGCGCACCCGGCGGGCCTCGAGACGCTCGAGGCGGTCCCCGTTGAATTTCCGGTGCAGCTCGGCGATGAGCTCGAGCGCCTGCGGGGTGAGCACCTTCTCCGCCCCGTCGGGCAGCTCGCCCCTGATCTCCATCCCTGCGGGAACGTCGAGGTTCTCGATATGAGCAGTCATCGGTGGTTCTCCTTCTACAGCACCTCTGCGGTGCGTCGAGTATCGCTGGCAACGGGGTTTGACCGGCGAAACTTTCACATCGTGAAATTTATTGTTCACACACCGAAAAGACTATGACGTGATCCACGTCTCGTCAAACCTCTGCCGGAGCCGTGTCCGCACACCCCCTCGCCGAGGCGGGACCACCCCGAGAATGGCCCGTTCGTGGCGTCGGGGTCGGGGACCCCGGACGGGTGCCCAGCACCAGGGGCCGCGTGCCTGCGCCCCGCGAAGGGGACCGGGGGCGCCCGGTCTCAGCGTCGGGCGACGCGGCGCGGTTCTCAGTGACCGTGGCCGTCGCGTCCGAGCGAGGTCACCGGCGCCGCGCCGTGCCGCGTCCACTGGGGAACCGGGCGCGATGTCGGGCCCCATGTGGCCCGTCCCGCGTCGTCGGTGCGCCAGTACCATCCGACCGGCGACCCGCGTCCGCCGACGGGCGATCCCGCGTCGGGGACCTCAGGCCAGTCCTCGGGCACGTCCTCCCACCCCTCGCGCCGACCCAAGGGAGTCATGTCGAGGAGACCGAGGAACCCGGTCACCGGTTCGACACCCCGTCCGGTCGTCGAATACGTGAGGAACACCCGGTCGCCTCGGCGAACGAAGCTGAGCAGGGACCCCATGTCCCCACCGAGCGGTTCGTCGAGACCGCGGACGGAGAACCACGGCTGCTCGTATCCCATGAAGTGGACGTACGGGCGGACCTCGGACCACGCCCCGGAGGTGAGGACGGCGAAGGAGACGCCGCGGGCGTTGAGGTAGACGGAGTCCTGGAGGCTCCAGGCCACGGCGGTGCAGCCTTCGCACTGACCCTGATGGGGTGCGCCGTCGTACCACATGTGCTTGTAGACGATGAGTTCGTCGCGGCCGTCGAAGAGCTCGCGGAAGGCGACTGCGCCGTCCTCGCCATGGACCTCGGCGTCACCGTCGATCTCGACCATCGGCAGGGTGCGACGGGCGGCGGCGATGGCGTCCGCCTCGGCGGTGTGGGCCTTCTCCCGGTCGAGGAGCTGGGCGCGTTCGTTGCGCCACGTGTCGGCGTCGACGACCTCGGGCAGGCCGGGAATCGTCTCGTCTGACTCTCTGGGGATGAACGTCATGAGCTCCGACTCCTTCGTCAGCCGCGGGCAGCCGACTGCCAGCGGTGCGCTGTGTGCGAGCGAGCGGCCCACGCCCCTGGTGGAGGTCCCCAGCCGGAGTTCTCCGGGTGGAGCTCTCCTGCCGGAGGTCGTGTGACGCCCGACACTGACGACATTATCGGCCCTGGCGAGCCGACTCAAGACCCACAGGCGACCTTGGCGTCCGGACCAGGCCGGTTGGGAGGATGGGCTGGCGGCCAGGTTGACGGTCGGGCGGGCACAGCTGGGCCGCCTCGGCGGGGGTGGGGGCCGCCTCGCCGGGGGCGGCGGGCCACCTCGGCGGACCGATGACGCCACCCGACCGATCGACCTCACCCCGCCTCGGCGAGCGGACTGCACCCTTGACCAGGGACATCGGTCCGGGCAAAGATGACACCAGAGGCCGTGCCCACCGCGGCTCCCCTACCAGTGGCAGCGTCGCCACGGATCGGAACGACGATGGACAACCTTGCCGTAGCCGCCCTTCTCGCCCTCACTCCGATCCTGCTCGCGGGCGTCCTCCTCATCGGCTTCCGCTGGCCGGCGAAGTACGCGATGCCCGTCGGACTCATCGCCGCAGCCCTCGTCGCGAACTTCGCATGGCAGATCGAATGGGTGACGATCGCCGCCTCCGTCGTCCAGGGCCTGCTCGTGGCGATCGGACTGCTGTGGATCGTCTTCGGCGCACTCCTCCTGCTCGCGACGATCACCCGGTCCGGCGCCATCGAGACGATCCGCGCAGGCTTCGTCTCCATCTCCCCCGACCGGCGGGTCCAGGTCATCATCGTCGCGTGGCTCTTCGGGTCCTTCATCGAGGGCGCCGCCGGCTTCGGCACCCCGGCCGCCGTCGTCGCCCCGCTCCTGCTCGCCCTCGGGTTCCCCGCGATCGCCGCGGTCCTCGCCGGGCTCATCATCCAGTCGACGCCGGTGAGCTTCGGTGCCGTGGGCACCCCGATGATCGTCGGCATCGGCACCGGCCTGTCCCAGGAGGAAGGGTCCATGTCGCCCGACGTCGCCGCCCGCGCCGCCCAGCTCGGCCTCGACCAGTCGCAGTTCGTCGCCCACACCGCCGTCCAGGTCGCCCTCATCCACGCGGTGTGCGGCATCCTCATCCCGCTGCTGCTCGCGTGCCTGATGACCGGGTTCTTCGGGGAGCGGCGCCGGTTCGCCGATGGACTCGCCGTCGCCCCATTCGCGATCTACTCCGCGTTCGCGATGATCGTGCCCTACATCCTCGTCGCGATGTTCCTCGGTCCTGAGTTCCCCTCCCTGCTCGGCGGGCTCATCGGGTTGGCCATCGTCGTCACGACCTCCCGCATGGGATTCCTCATGCCGAAGACGGTCTGGGACTTCGCGCCCCGATCGATGTGGCCGGCCTTCTGGATGGGCACCGTCGACCCCGCCGACGAGGCCGCGCACCTGCAGAAGAAGATGTCACTGGCCCGAGCCTGGGCGCCCTACCTCATCGTCGTCGCCCTCCTCCTCATCACCCGCAACGTGCCCCCGATCAAGGAGTTCCTCAACGGTCCGGCCGTGATCAAGATCGAGGGGATCTTCGGAACCCCGATCAACCAGAACATGGATCTGCTCTGGTCGCCCGGCGCGATCTTCGTCCTCGCGTGCGGACTGACCTACCTCATCCACCGGATGACGAAGGAGCAGATCGGGTCGTCGTGGCGGATCGCCGGGGGCCAGATCGCCGGAGCCGCCGTCGCACTCCTGTGCTCCCTGCCGCTCGTGCGCGTGTTCATCAACTCCGGGTCGGACTACAACAACGCGGGCCTCGATTCGATGCCGGTCACCCTCGCCGAGGCGGCCGCCTCCACCGTCGGCGACGCCTGGCCCCTGCTCGCCCCCTTCATCGGGGCGCTCGGCGCATTCGTGGCGGGATCGAACACGGTCTCGAACATCATGTTCTCCCAGTTCCAGTTCTCCACCGGCGTCGCGATCGGCGCGGCCTCGCCGGAGACGGTGGTGGCCGCACAGGCCGTCGGCGGGGCGGCGGGAAACATGGTCGCCGTCCACAACGTCGTGGCCGCCTCGGCGACGGTCGGTCTCATCGGGCGCGAGGGCGAGCTCATCCGGCGCACGTCGATCCCCATGCTCGTCTACGCGCTCACTGCCGGTGCGCTCGCGTTCATCGGCATCAACGGCCTGGGCGCGAATTCGGGCACGGTGGTGCTCAGCGCGGTCGTCGTCGGCCTCATCGTCCTCGTCGTCCTCGCGCGGAAGTCGGCAGGAAAGCCGCTCGTCGCGAACGCCTGACGTGGTGGGCACTGGGCGCGAGCGGGCGCTCAGCCTGACGCCGGCGGGCGTCGGCCGCCCTCCCCCGCGACTTGAGGACCCGCAGTGTCGATTCGAGCGTCCAGAATCGACACTGGGCGTCCTCGACTCCGGGCAATCCGCCCGCCATGCCACCGCACACACGGCAAAAGCGCGGTGAACCGACACAGGCGCGGTGAAATCACCACGCGCGTGTCGGCTCACCGCGCTCAAGCAGCACCCAGCGGCCGCCGACAAGCGACCGGCCGCCGGCGACCGCGCAGATCCTCAGACGATGACGACCATGGGGACGATCATCGGCTTGCGCCGCAGCTTCGAGGACACCCAGCGCCCGACCGTGCGGCGCACGACCTGCTGGAGCTGGTACTGGTCCGTCGTCCCCGACTCGAGGGCCTCCTCGACGGCCTTGGTCACCTTGGGGATGATCGAGTCGAAGACGGAGTCGTTCTCGGCGACGCCGCGGGCATGGATCTCAGGGCCGGCGATGAGCGTCTTCGTCTGCGAGTTCACGGCGAGGAAGATCGTCACGAAGCCCTCACCGGCGAGCACGAGACGGTCCTTGAGATCCGCCTCGGTGATCTCACCGACGGACGAACCGTCGACGAAGACGTAGTTGCAGTCGACGGCACCGACCACCTCGGCGTGGCCGTCCTTGAGGTCGACGACCCAACCGTCGTCGGCGAGGACGATGTTGTCGGGATCGACCCCGGTCGCCTCGGCGTGGCGGGCGTTGGCGAGCAGGTGTCGCCACTCGCCGTGGACGGGCATGACGCCGCGGGGCTTGACGATGTTGTAGCAGTAGAGGAGCTCGCCGCCGGACGCGTGACCGGAGACGTGGACCTTCGCATCGGCCTTCGAGATCACCTTCGCGCCGAGCTTCATGAGGCCGTTGATGACCTTGAACACCGAGTTCTCGTTGCCGGGGATGAGCGAGGAGGCGAGGATGACGGTGTCGCCGTCGCCGACCTCGATGCGGTGGTTGCGGTTGGCCATGCGGGAGAGCGCTGCCATCGGCTCGCCCTGGGACCCGGTGCACATGAGCACGACCTGGTCGTCGGGCAGGTCGTCGACGTCCTTGATGTCGATGAGCACGCCCTTGGGCACGTCGAGGTAGCCGAGGTCGGCGGCGATCTTCATGTTGCGCACCATCGACCGGCCGACGAGGGCGACCTTGCGTCCGTGCGCGCTCGCGGCGTTGAGCACCTGCTGCACGCGGTGGACGTGCGAGGAGAACGAGGCGACGATGATGCGGCGCTCGGCGTGGCCGAAGAGGTTCTCGAGCACCGGGCCGATGTCCTTCTCGAGCGCGGTGAAGCCGGGGACCTCGGCGTTCGTCGAGTCCGTCATGAACAGGTCGACGCCCTCCTCGCCGAGGCGGGCGAAGGCGCGCAGGTCCGTGATCCGGCCGTCGAGCGGGAGCTGGTCCATCTTGAAGTCACCGGTGTGGAGGATGTTGCCGGCACCGGTGCGGATGAAGACGGCGAGCGCGTCGGGGATCGAGTGGTTGACGGCGACGAACTCGAGGTCGAAGGGCCCGAGCTGGTCGGTGTCACCGGCCGCGACGACGCGGGTGATCGGCTTGATCCGGTGCTCCTTGAGCTTCGCCTCGATGAGCGCGATCGTCAGCTTCGAGCCGAGGATCGGGATGTCGGGCTTGCGCTTGAGGAGGTAGGGCACGGCTCCGATGTGGTCCTCGTGGCCGTGGGTGAGGACGAGGCCGACGATGTCGTCGAGGCGGTCGTCGAGGTAGGAGAAGTCGGGGAGGATGAGGTCGACGCCGGGCTGCTCCTCCTCGGGGAAGAGGACGCCGGCGTCGACGATGAGGATCTTGCCGTGGTATTCGAACACGGTCATGTTGCGCCCGACCTCGCCGAGGCCGCCGAGGGCGACGATGCGGACCGCTTCCGGGTCCATCTTCGGCGGTGGACCGAGCTCTTGGGTCAATGCGTTATTCACTGAGGTAACCACTCCTGGTCAGTTGGGCGGTGACGAACGCCGTCTGCTCCTCATCTGCTGGGAGCAGCGGCATCCGGGTACCGCGGTTGGTCAGTATTCCCTGGGCCTGCAATGCGGCCTTCGCCGAGATCACTCCCGGCATGTGGTTCATGAGGGCGTCGACGACGCCGGCGGTCTCGTAGCTCAGCCGCCTCGCTGTGTCGAGGTCGTTGTCGTAGACGGCCTGGACCATCGCCGCGAAGCGGTCGGAGCACACGTGTCCGGCGACGGAGACGAGTCCGAGGGCGCCGATGGCCAGTAGCGGAAGGTTGAGGGCGTCCTCCCCCGAGTAGTAGACGAGGGACGATTCGGCCATCACCGTCTGCGAGGCGAAGAGGTCGCCCTTGGCGTCCTTGACCGCGAGGATGTTCGGGTGGTCGGCGAGTCCGAGGAGCGTCTCCGTCGTGATCGGCACCCCGGAGCGACCGGGGATGTCGTAGAGCATGACGGGCAGGTCCGTGGAGTCCGCCGCCGCCCGCATGTGCGCGGCGATCGCCGGCTGCGTCGGCTTCGAGTAGTAAGGGGTGACGACGAGGAGGCCGTCCGCGCCGGCGGCTGCCGAGCGCTCACTGAGGTCAACCGTGTGCGCGGTGACATTGTTCCCGGTGCCGGCGATGAGCTTCGCGCGGGTGCCCACGGCACCGCGGACGACGCGGAGGAGTTCGATCTTCTCGTCGTCGGTCGTCGTCGGGGACTCCCCCGTGGTGCCGGAGACGACGAGCATGTCGTTGCCGAGGTTCACGAGGTGGTCGGCGACCTTCTCCACGCCCGCCCAGTCGATGGTCCCGTCGTCGTTGAACGGAGTCACCATTGCCGTGCCGACGGTGCCGAACGCTTCGATCGCGGCGGTCGCCGCACTGTCCCCGAGAATCGCCATGGAACCAGGATACCGCCGCCGCCCTCACCTGCGGGGAACCGGTCCAGGCGCGCCGAGGTGGTCGGCTGAGACGCAGATCACATAGGCTGTGCTCACGCCCCGTGACGACTGCACCGAAGGAGAGTTCGATGAGCCGCACACGCATCCGCGATTTCCACGACGACGACCTCGACGGGATCGTCCGCCTCTGGGAGGCGGCGCAGGCCTCCCCCGCCGCCCCCGTCTATTCGCTGCCCGAGGTCATCGCGTCGTGCCAGAACGACCATGCCGTCGTCGCCGTCCGCGGTGAGGAGATCGTCGGTGCCGCCGTCGGCCGGGCCGCGCACGCCCAGGGGTGGATCGTCTTCTTCCATGTCCTCGCCGAGGTGGCCGATGAGTCCGGACAGGGTGAGCACGCCGAGGCGGGGCTGCTTGACGCCCTCGAACGCCATTTCATGCCGCTGGGGCTGGGGAAGCTCTCGATCCTCGTGCCTGAGGAGTCCCCGGCGTTCGCGGGGCTCGAGTCCAACGGCTTCCAGGTCCGCTCGCAGCTGCGCTATCTCGAACGGCAGATGCCGGTGCAGCGGCGCGAGCTCGATCTGCTCCGCAGCGTCGGCGGCCGCATCCTCCCCCGCCATCTGTGGGATGCGGTGAGCGGAATGCAGGAGGAGAAGGACATGCTCGAGGATCGTCTCGTCGTGCCCCTGTCCGAACCCGACCTCGCCGATCACTTCGGTGTCGTCCCACCACGGGCGGTCATGCTCTTCGGTCCTCCCGGCACCGGGAAGACGACGTTTGCGAAGGCGGTGGCCTCCCGTCTCGACTGGCCGTTCGTCGAGCTCTTCCCCTCCCGCCTGTCCGGGGAGCCCGGTGGGGTGGCCGCGGGTCTGCGGACCTCGTTCGAGCAGATCGGCGAGCTCGAGCATGCGGTCGTCTTCATCGACGAGGTCGAGGAGATCGCCTCGAAGCGCGGCGGCGAACCGCCGTCGCCGACCCAGGGGGTGACGAACGAGCTCCTCAAACAGGTCGCGGAGTTCCGGGACCGGGAGGGCCGGCTGCTCATCTGTGCGACGAACTTCGTCCGGGCCCTCGACGCCGCATTCCTCCGGCATGGCCGCTTCGACTACGTCATCCCCATCGGCCTGCCCGACGAGACCGCCCGGCACGCCATCTGGTCCCGCTACATCCCCGACCACGTCATCGGCGACATCGACGTCGACGCACTCGTCGATGCCAGCAGCGGGCTCACCCCGGCCGACATCGAGTACGCGGCCAGACGGGCCTCGCAGGAGGCCTTGGCCGCCTCGCTCGGCAAGGACCGGGTGCCCATCGACGCCCGCACGGACGTGCTCACGACGGAGAACTACCTCGACGCGCTGCGGGCGACCAGGGCGACCGTGTCCGAGGAGACGGCCCGGGAGTTCCGCGACGACGTCCAGACCATCGCCAGGCTCTGACAGCGGGGCTCGGCCAGTGCCGGACTGAGGCCCGGGGCGAGCCGCGTCAGTGCAGCGCTGATGCCAGGGTGAGCCGCGTCACCGGTGAGCCGCCGCTGCGGCGTCGACGCCGAGGAGCGACGCGGCCGTCGCTTCGAGCGACGTGCTCATCCGGTCGGGTCGCAAGTCGGTCCGTCCCGCCGCGACGGCGAGATCGAAACCGTCGATCTGCGCGATGAGGGTGTCGACGATGAGGTCGATGCCGATGCGCGGGGTGAAGGAGCCCTCGGCGATTCCCCCTGCGATGAGATCACGGAGGTGGGTCCGCCACCCGGCGAACACCTCGGCGACGGAATCCTTGAGAACGGGACTGCGGCGGGATGCGGCGACGAGTTCGACCCAGACGATCGCCCGCTGCTCGTGGGACCCGACGGTCGGGACGGCGGCGAAGGTCGACCGGAGCCGCTGCCATGCGGTCCCCGATCCGCCGGAGAGGTCCGCGATCGCCGCGATGACGGCTCGGCTGTGGGCGGAGAACGCCTCGACGAGGAGGTCGTCGCGGGAGGCGAAGTAGTACTGGACCGTGCCGACGGAGACTCCGGCACCGGCGGCGACGTCCTTCATCCGCACGTTCTCGGGTCCGCGCCGGACGATCTCGTCGATCGTCGCCTCGAGGATCGCCGAGCGTCTCGCGGCAACCTCGGCGGGGTCGAGCTGAGGTCGCGGGCTCACGCTCCGACCGCCTCGGTGCGGGAGAGGTTTGTCGCGGCGACGAGCCCTTCGTAGACGGCCTCTTCGACGGTGCGCGGGGCCAGGGCATCGCCGATGACCGTGACGTCCGCTCCCCTGAAGTCGAGGTCCGGGGTGGACGAACGGGGCGCGGCGGAGACGAGGGTCGCCGTCACCCCCGCGACCTCGTGGACGATCTCGCACAGCGTCGACTGGAGGTAGCCCGTGTCCTCGTCGATGCCGACCAGGCGCGCGTCGGCCAGGAACTCGACCCCGGCCCGCATCGCCTGCGAGACGAGCAAGGTGCGCGTGTACTGCTGGATCGCTGCTCCCGCGAAGTTCGCGGCGGTGGCGAGCGTGACGGGCCGGCCCGCCTCGGCGAGGCGCAGCGCGATTCCCAACCCGATCCAGTCGCCCTTCCAGTCGGCGACGAGGATGCGCCCGGTCGGCAGGGTCGGCTCCTCGGTGAGGTAGGTGCGGGCCCCGATGACGAGGGCGTCGTCGGCGATCTCGAGAGCGGGCATCCGCTCGACGGCGCCGGTGGCGACGATGACATGATCGGGGGCGAGATCGTCGAGGACGTCCTGGGTCACCGGCGTCGACGTGCGCAGCTCGGCTCCGGCGCGGGCCGCCTCGGCGGTCAGGTTCGTCGCGGCCCCACCGAACTCCGCCCGGTACGGCAGGGTCTGGGCGAGCAGGACGGCCCCGCCGAGGTGGGGCTTCGCTTCACAGACGACGACGTCGTGTCCTGCTTCGGCGGCGACGGCGGCTGCCTTGAGACCGCCCGGTCCCCCGCCGATGACGAGGACGCGCTCGGCCCGGCGCACGCGCGGGCGGGGCAGGAAGGTGAGCTCGCGGCCGGTCTCAGGGTGCTGGATGCACGAGATGGGCACGCCCATCTGGAAGTGGCCGATGCAGGCCTGGTTGCAGCCGATGCACGCGCGGATCTCGTCGACGGCGTCGCGCGCGGACTTCTCTGCGATGTCCGGGTCGCAGATCATCGCCCGGGTCATGATCGCCATATCGGTGCGGCCTTCGGCGATCGCCGCTTCGGCCTCGTGCGGCTGGTTGATCCGGCCGGCGACCATGACCGGCCTGTCGGTGACCTTCTTCACCTGTGCGGACAGGGTCGTCGCGTATCCCGGGTCGATCTGCATCGAGGGGACGATGTGGACGGCGCCCTGGAGGGTCGAGGAGTCCCCGGCGGTCACGGAGTAGTAGTCGAGACAGTCGAGGGCATCGAGGTGGCCGATGAGGTCGAGGATCTCGTCGGCGACGAGGCCGTCCTCGGTCTTCTCCTCCCCGGAGATCCGCAGGCCGACGACGACATCGTCGCCGACTGCGGCGCGGACGCCCTCGACGACCTCGGTGAGGAAGCGGCGTCGGTTCTCCGGGGTTCCGCCGTAGTCGTCGGTGCGGGTGTTGATGCGCGGGTTGAAGAACTGGATGGGCAGGTAGCCGTGGCTGGCGACGATCTCGACGCCGTCGATGCCGCTCGAGGCGATCCGCGCCGCGGAGTCCGCGTACCCGGCGATGATGTCCTTGACCGTGGCGGTGCTCAGGGCTTCGGGGACGACTCTGAACCGCTCCTCCGGGACGTCGCTCGGAGCGACGGCACGGGGTGCCATGCCCTGGTCGCCGTCCATGACCTCGCGGCCGGGGTGGAAGAGCTGGGCGAAGATCGTCGCGCCGTGGCGGTGGACGGCCTCGGCGACGGCGCGATAGCCGGGGATCGCGGAGTCATCGGTGGCCATGAGGACGTGGTTGGTGTAGCGGGCGGTCTCGTGGACGCCGGAGACCTGGAGGACGATGAGTCCGCAGCCTCCCTGTGCCCGGGCCTCGTGGTAGGCGACGAGGTCGGGGCCGATCTGCCCATGGTCGGCGAGGACCGTGTCATGACCGGATGAGACGATGCGGTTTCGGATGGTCCGAGGACCCAGGGTGATCGGCTCGAAGAGGTGCGGAAAGAGGTGAGACATGGATCGTCCTTGATGCATGCGGGTGCTGACCCGTAATTCATATCACGGTATGGATAACCGCGGAAGAGGTGTCTCGTCTCTGTGTGCCGCGCGGCCAGCGCGGGCTCGCCGCGCGGTCAGGGCGGGCTCGCCGCACGGTCAGGGTCTGCTTCGGGAAACGGTCAGAGCTGGCTGCCGGGTACGGCGAACGCGTCGCAGCTGCCGAGGCCCTCGTTGTAGCCGCTGGTGAACCAGCGCTGACGCTGCTCGCTCGTGCCGTGCGTGAAGCTTTCGGGGTTGACGAAGCCCGACTGCTGTTGGATGTAGTCGTCGCCGACGACGAATGCCGCGTTGAGGGCGTCGTCGAGATGCTTCTGCGTCGGCGGTTCGAGGTACGGAGTGCCGTTGTCGTCGGTGAGCGTGGTGACGTCGCCGAGCCACGCTCCGGCGTAGCAGTCGGCCTGAAGCTCCGTGCGCACACCGTTGCTCTCCGGTCCGGTGCCGTTGTTCGGGTACTTCTCCATCGTGCCGGTGATGTTCTGGATGTGGTGGCCCCACTCGTGCCCGACGATGTAGAGCTGCGCGAGGTCGTCGGCGGAGGCGCCGAACTGCTGGCGCATGACGTCGAAGAACGACGGGTCGATGTAGACCCCGCGCTCGGGTGGGCAGTAGAAGGGGCCGACCGCGTTCGAGGCTGTGCCGCACTGGGTGGGTGTCTGACCGTCGACGATCGTCAGGCGCGGCGGGGTGTACCCTTCGACATTCTGCGCCCAGTAGTCGTCGAGGACGACCTGTGCGCCGGCCATCCGGCAGTCGGTCGAGCGGTTGGCGTCCTCGCCGGTGTCGCACTGGAGCATCGCCGCTTCGTTCGAGGTTCCCTGCTGCTCGCCGCTGTCGAGCATCGTGCTGCCCATGAGCCCTGTGAGGTCGACGCCGAGGAGGGGACCGATGAGGAAGACGAGGAGGCCGACCACACCGACACCGCCTCCGGCGATCGCCGTATTCCGGCCGCGGCGGCTCGTCCGGTTGGTGCTGATGTCAGCGTTCGGGTTGAAGGTCATGGCAATAAGATACCCAACGTGCCCTGATATCTGGGCAACCATGTGAGAATCGTTCCATGAGCACTCAACCGGCGACCACCTCGGCGGGGATCCTCGCCCGCCTGAGCCCCCACGGTCGCCTCGTCGGCCTCGATGCCGCCCGCGGACTCGCGCTGCTGACGATGATGATCACGCACATCTTCCCCCTCACCGATGAGGCGATGCCGACGTGGGCGACGGTCTTCTCCGGTCGGGCCTCGGCGCTCTTCGCGGTGCTCGCGGGGTGTTCGCTGGTGCTCTCGACGCGGAGCACGCTGGCTGCGACCGGGCGTCTGCGCGACGTCGCGCCGGGTGTGCTCGTCCGAGCGGCCTCGATCATCGTCATCGGCCTGTTCCTCGGTGCGATCACGACGAACCTCGCCGTCATCCTCGTCAACTACGGGGTGATGTTCGGCATCGCCCTCCTCTTCCTCCGCCTGCGGGCCTGGGCGCTGTTCACGCTCGCCGGCGTATGGATGGTGGTCAGCCCGATCGTCTCGATGTGGCTGCGAAGCAGCTTCGGCCTGGAGCCCTCATACCTGCCGATGTCGTGGACCGACCTCGGATCCCTGGAGAACGCGGCACTCGAACTCGTCCTCACCGGGTACTATCCGATCCTCCAATGGATGGCGTACATCCTCCTCGGCATGGCGGTGGCGAAGATCGACATCGGCAAGCACCTCACTGCGCTGTTCGTCGCAGGAGTCGCGCTCTTCCTCATCGGCCGCGGAGCGTCGTGGCTGCTCCTCAACGTCGCCGGCGGCCTGCAGGAGCTCGAAGCCGTCGCCGCGGCCAGCGGCGCCGACCTGACAGCGGCGCTGTACGTCAACAGCTACGGCGTCACCCCGCCGGACTCATGGTGGTGGCTGGCGATCGCGGGACCGCATTCGGCCACGCCCTTCGACCTCATCTCCACCGCCGGCACTTCGCTTGCGGCGATCGCCGTCTGCCAGGCCGCCGCGATTCTGCTGGGTAGGCGGTCATGGCTCCTCGCTCCCCTCAGCGCACCGGGGTCGATGCCGCTGACGGTCTACGCCGCTCACGTCATCCTCGTCGAGATCACGCACCCGTACTTCCAGCCCGCGCCGATGGTCGAGTCGGGCGACCCCGTCAAGCTGACGACGGAGTACGCCATCCATGCGGTGAGCTTCATCGTCTTCGCGATCGTGTGGAAGCTCTTCGTCAGCCCGCGCGGACCGCTCGAAGGGGTGATCGCCTCGCTCGTCAAAGCGGTCAGTCCGAAACGACCGGAGCGAGAGGAGTCCCGCGAGGGGTCCGGCGGAGTCTGAGCCGCGAGGCCTGAGCCCTCGGAAACCTCCGTGCAGACGTCAGTCCCGACGCGCAGGCTTCAGGCCCGGCCAGTCCGCTCCATCGTGATCGCCTTGCGCATCGTCGACCGGGCTCGCCTGCGGTCGCCGCTCGCGTCGTAGGCACACGAGAGACGGAACCATGAACGCCAGTCCTCGGGTGCGGCCTCGGCCTCCGACTGGTACTGGGCGAAGGCTTCGTCGGCGGCCTCCTGGACGATCCGGCCGCCCGGTGTGCGGGGCAGGTCGTCGACGGGCAGGCCGCCCTCGGCTTCGAGGATCCGGGCGAGCTTCTCCATGCGCGCGCCGAAGAGGAGCTCCATGATGAGCGCCCAGGCACCGACGACGGGCAGGACGAAGAGCGCCACCCCCATGAGCTTGGGGACGAGGTCGGGTTCGCGGATGAGGATCCACGCCCGCTGTCCCATGATGACGAAGTAGAACGCCAGGAGGACGGAGACGACGATCGCTCCGATCTTCGCCTTCGACATCAGAGGTCGAGCATGTTCTCGAGGCCGTGGATGATGCCGGTGCGGTCCCCGATCGCGCGGACCGCGGTGATGATCCCCGGCATGAACGCCGAGGTGGAGAACGAGTCCGTGCGGATCGTCAGGGCCTCCCCTGCCGCACCGAAGTGGATCTCCTCGGAGGCGGTCATGCCGAGCTGGCGGATGGCGTGGACGTGGATGCCGTCGATGACCGCTCCGCGCGCACCGTCAGGATCGGAGTCGGTGGCGTCGGGAACGGCTGGCAGGTCGGCGGCCTTCCTGGCAGCGGCGATCCGCTGGGCGGTGTGCACGGCCGTGCCGGAGGGGGCGTCGAGCTTGCGGGGATGGTGGATCTCGACGACCTCGGCGGAATCGAAGTAGGGGGCGGCCACCTCGGCGAAGCGCATCGCCAGCACCGCGCCGATCGAGAAGTTCGGGGCGATGAGCACGGCGGTGTCAGGGTGGTCGGCGAGGAGGTCGCGGAGGCGGTCGAGCCGGTCCGCGTCCCAACCGGTGGTGCCGACGACGGTGTCGATGTCGTGCTCGACGAGGAAGCGGACGTTGTCCTCGGTCGCCTTGGGCACGGTGAGCTCGACGGCGACGTCGACATCGAGGTCGGTGAGCGTTTCGAGCGAGTCGGAGCTGCCGAGCGCGGCGACGAGGTCGAGCCCGTCGGCGTCCTTGACTGCCTCGACGGCCTGCGCACCCATGCGCCCGTGTGCTCCGATGACGGCGACCTTCATGTGCGCTCACTCCCTCTGAGAACCTGCTGTGTCCGGACGCATTCGTCCGCAGGACAGTCTAGCGACTCGGGTTCGGTGCCGTTGTCAGCGATCGAGCCGCGCTCAGCCACCTTCCGGGCACTCGGCAACCTCACGCTGGGTTGCTGAGCGCCCCGGAGGGTTGCTCGGATGGCGGGGTCGACACGAGCAGCACACTCAGCAACCGCGACGTTGCGTCACTGCCGAACCGGGAGGCGGCGACCCGGTGACCGCGGATCGCCGGAGAGGCGGGCGCACACCTCAGTGTCGAAGCGGACGCCGTCATAGAGCAGCTTCTCGCGTTCCCGGCCTTCGACGAGGAACCCGGCAGCCCGTGCGACAGCGGCCGACGCGGGATTGTTCACCCGGTAGCCGAGTTCGAGGCGGTAGACGTCGAGCTCGTCATGGGCGACATCGACGAGGGTGCGCAACGCCGACGATGCAAGCCCGCGACCGCGCGCCGAGGCGGTGAGCCAGTACGAGATCCACGCCGTCGAATGCCGCTGTTCGATGCATGAGGCCATGACATTGCCGAAAAGGTCGCCGTCGGCTTCGACGATTGCGAGCGCCCACCCGGTACCGTCGGCTTTCGCAGCGAGCACGCGGTCGAGCCATTCGCTGGCCCCGGAGATTCCGCGGTCGTCGGGGATATTCGATCGCAGCTCAGCGTCGGCGTTCGCGTAGATGTCGACGAGCGCCTCGGCGTCGTCCGTCGACCACGATCTCACGTGCACGGTCATGGTCTCACCCTAGCGGTGTCGACTCCAGCCACCCTCCGGGCACTCGGCAACCTCACGCTGGGTTGTTGAACGCCCCGGAGGGTTGCTCGAATGTGTGCGGGCAGACCGCGATGGTGCCGCTGGTGCTCCGCAGACACGACGACGGCTCGGACTCCGCCATGGAGTCCGAGCCGTCGCGCGAGCGTGATCGCCACCCACCTCATACCCGGTCGGGGCGAGCGCTCAGATCAGAAGGGCCTCAGCCGAGGAGCAGACCCTTGGTCTGGTTGACCGCGCGGTCGAAGCGGGCACCGGCGTCCTCCCAGTTGACGATGTTCCACCAGGCCTTGACGTAGTCCGGCTTGACGTTCTGGTAGTCGAGGTAGAACGCGTGCTCCCACATGTCGAGCTGGAGGATCGGGGTTCCGCCCTGCTGGATGTCCGACTGCTGGTCGTGGAGCTGTTCGACGAAGAGGTTGCCGCCGAGCTGATCGTAGACGAGCACGGCCCAACCCGAGCCCTGGATCGTCGTCGCAGCGGTCGTGAAGACCTCGCGGAACTTGTCGAACGAGCCGAACTGGTCGTCGATCGCGGCAGCGAGCTCGCCGACGGGCTTGTCGCCGCCGTCCGGGGACATGTTCTGCCAGAAGATCGAGTGGTTGACGTGACCGCCGAGGTTGAACGAGAGGTCACGGATGAGCTTGGGCAGGTTCGCGAGGTTGCCGGATTCGCGCGCCTCGGCGATCTGCTCGACCGCGGTGTTCGCGCCCTTGACGTAGGTCGCGTGGTGCTTGTCGTGATGCAGCTCCATGATGCGAGCCGAGATGTGCGGCTCGAGAGCGGAGTAGTCGTAGGGCAGTTCCGGAAGCGTGTACTGCTCAGCCATGTGATTCCTCCTGAAGAGAATTGATGCCCGCCTGGTCCGGCGGCTTCATTTTCGACCCTATATCAGGGCCTCATCTCGAACAACACACCCATCGACCGCGCTATTCCGGTTCTCACGAGAAATGATCGTCGCGCGTCGAGTCGTCGCTCGACGCCTTCTGCCCCGCTCGTGCGCGGGCACAACCCCACCTGTGCCGGATCTCGGCCCCCACCCGTGTGAGGCCCGCTGCCGCGCCTCACACGAGGTTGCGGGAGATGAGCACGCGCATGATGTCGCTCGTGCCCTCCTCGATCTCCTCGAGCTTGGCATCGCGCATCCACTGCTCGACCGGGTGCTCGCGCGAGTAGCCCCAGCCCCCGAGCGTCTGGACCGCCGCCCACGTGCAGAACATCGCCGTCTCCGAGGCGTTGAGCTTCGCCATCGCCGCCGAGGCGGTCACCCGCTGACGCGGCACCGCGGACCCAGCGTCGATCATCCGCGCCGCATTGAGCACCTGCAGCCACGCCGCGTCGATGCGGGCGGACATATCCGCGAGCCGGAACGCCACCGCCTGATGGTCGATGATCGCCTTGCCGAACTGGGTGCGCTCCCGCGCATAGTCACGCGCGTACTCGTACGCGGCCCGCGCGGTCCCGAGTGCCGCCGCCCCGAGGACGACGCGGGAGATGTCGAAGGTGCGCATGAGCCCGTAGAAGCCCTCTCCCTCCCCGCCGAGGCGGTTGGCCTCGGGAACGAAGGCGTCGGAGAGGAAGATCTCCCGGCAGACGATAGCCCGCTGCCCCATCTTCTTCATGGGCGCCCCGAACTCCATGCCCGGGGTGTCCTTCTCGAGCAGGAACGCGGTGACGCCGCGGGAGCGCTGGGCGGGGTCGGTCTTGGCGAAGACGACGTAGAAGTCGGCGAGGCCGGCATTGGAGATCCATGCCTTCTGCCCGTTGAGGACATAGCCGCCGTCGGCACGGTCGGCGCGGGTGATGATCGACGCCGAGTCCGACCCCGACCCCGGTTCCGTCGTCGCCAGTGCTGTGAATTTCGGGTCGTCGCCGGTCAGCGGCCGCAGCCACGCCTCCTTCTGCTCGGGTGTGCCGAGCGCGAGGATCGGGTCGGCGAAGAAGCCGTTCGAGCATACGAAGTTCCCGATGCCAGGGTCCCCGAAGCACAGCTGCTCCTGGACGAGGCACTGGGTGAAGACGTCGGTGAATCCGCCGCCTCCGTACTCCTCGGGGATCATGAAGTCGGTGATCCCGACCTTCGCAGCAGCCCGGAAGATGCCGACCGGGGACTCGGTGTCGGCCTCGTCGACGGCGCGGGCAGCGGGTCGGATCTCCTCGGCGGCGAAGGACCGGCAGAGGTCGATGACGTCGCGCTGCTCGTCGCTGAGCGGCCAGGGGGTGTAGCTCATGGTTCTCCTTCGTCTCGCCCGGTCGGCGGGCGGTCGATCGTGGGGTCGGGGTCGGCCGGGGTGGGTCGCCTTGGGTCAGGGTCGGTCGTTGCGGGTCAGGGTCAGCCGGTACGGGTCAGGGTCCGAGCATGTCCGCGGCGGCGCGGGAGTCCTCGAACAGGTGGATGAGGGTGGGACCGGGACGCTCGACCGCCTCGGCGAGGGCGGCGGCGAGCTCCTCGGCACTCTCGACGTGGACGCCGTGGGCACCCATCGCCGTCGCGAGCGCCGGGAAGTCGGGGGCGGTGAGGACGACGCCGGACGGGACGTCGCCCCTGTCGGCCATCTCATTGCGGATCTCCCCATAGCCGCCGTTGTCGACGATGACGAGGGTGAGCGAAACCTGCGCCTGGACTGCGGCGGAGAGCTCGGCGATCGTGAACATCGACCCGCCGTCGCCTTCGACGGCGATGACACGCGACTCGGGGGCTGCGATCTTCGCCCCGATCCCCGCGGGCAGCCCGTAGCCGAGGGTGCCGGCACCGGCGGGATAGAGGAAACGGTCGCCGTGTCTGGCCCGCCACCCGGTCTGCACGCCGTAGTAGCAGGCCATCGTCGAATCCGCGGCGATGACCACGGGCGACTCCGAGAGCGCGGTGAATGCGTTGAGCCCCTCGCACAGCGGCGCCCAGGGCGCGCCCTCACGGGCGGCGGCGATCGCCTCGTCCCTGAGTCCGACCCGCCACGACCGTGCTGCGTCCGTCGACCCCGCCTCGCGCACCCTTCCCGCCTGGGCCGTCAGTGCGGCGGTCGCCTCCTTGGCATCGGCGACGATCGGGTGGGTGACGACGGCGTTCCTCAGCATCTGCATCTCGTCGATGTCGATGCGCACGACGGTGCCGGGCAGGGGCAGTGGCTGGGGCCAGAAGTCGCTCGGCGCGAGTTCGGTGCCGATCGCGACGACGGCGTCGGCCTGCCCGAGGATCTCCGGCAGCTCCGGGAGGAACCCGATCGCCCCGAGCACGACCGGATGGTCATCGGCGACGGCGCCCTTCGCGTTCGACGAGAGGACGATCCCCGCCCCGAGCGCCTCGGCGAGGTCGATGACCTCCTCCCCCGCCCCGTGGGCCCCGGCCCCGACGATGAGGAGAGGATGCTGGGAGTCGGCGAGCGCCTCGGCGGCGGACTCGATCGCGGACACGCTCACCTGCGGCAGCGGACGGGTCACGGACGGGTGGAGGACGCCGGGGCCGCTCGCCTCGATGAGGTCGAGGGGGATCTCGATGAACGCCGGCCGCGGCCGTCCCGAGCGCATCACGGTGAGCGCCTGACCGACGGCGAGGGAGACCTCGGGCACGCTCGTCACCCGGTGGCTGTCACCGAGGATCGCCTCGATCGCGAGCGCCTGGTTGCGCACCTCGTGGAGGAGTCCGGTGCCGCGGCCGGGGTGGGTCAGCGGCATGCCGGGGCCGATGAGGAGGACGGGGACGGAGTCGGTGAACGACTGGAGCAGCGCGGTGAGCGCGTTGAGCACGGCTGGGCCCGTGGTGGTGACGACGACCGCGATGTCGCCGGTGGTCCGGGCCGCACCGTCGGCCATGTACCCCGCCCCCTGCTCGTGGCGCGGGGAGACGATGTCGATGCCCTCGGCGCTCAGCTGCGCAAAGACCTCGAGGTTGTGGGTGCCGGGGATGCCGAAGACGCGGGTGACGCCCTCGGCCGCCAGTGCCTTGGCCAGGTGGCCGCCGCCGGTGAGTTCGGTCATGCTCGCATCTCCTCTGAAACGTCGTTCGTGCGGTGGACGGGAGCCGCCGCCGTGGAGGCGGCGTCCTCGCTGCCCGCCTCGGCGTCCTCTCCGGTCGCCTCGGCGTCGTCTCCGGTCGCGGTGAGGACGAGGGCATCGACGGCGATGGCGCCGGATTCGGCGACGCGGACGGGGTTGATCTCGACCTCGGCGATCTCGTTGTTCGCGGCGATGAGCCGGGAGACGGAGACGACGACGTCGACGAGGCTCTCGACGTCGGCCGCCGGCCGGCCCCGCCAGCCCTGGAGCAGGCGGTAGCACGTGAGCTGGGTGAGCATGTCGTGGGCCTCCGCGCGCGAGACCGGGGCGAAGCTCGAGCCGGGTGTCGTTGTAGAGCTCGGTCTCCGTGCCGCCGGCCCCGACCATGACGATCGGCCCGAAGTTCTCGTCCTGCCGCCCGCCGACGAGGATCTCGACGACGTGATTGCGTCCGTCCATCTCCTCGACGATGTACTCGCCGGCGCCGAGGCGGGAGACCATGTCCTTGTGCGCTGCCTCGAGTGCGGCGAGATCCCGCAGGCCCAGGGCGATGCCCCCGACCTCGGTCTTGTGCGCAGGCCACCCCGCCTTGAGGACGAACGGCGGGGTGAGCTCGGCGGCACCGACCGCCTCGGCGAGGTCATCACCCTCGGCCACGGTCACGGCACGGGGCACCTCAACACCTGCGGAGATGATCGTCTCGCGCGCCGCCGAGTACCCGCGGCCCCACGGGGTGACGGTGCCCGAGAGCTCGAACGCCTCGGCGATCCGCCCCGCATGGGAGGAGTAGAAGGCGGCGCGGGAGAGCACCCGCATCGTCGTGTCGATCGACCGGTAGCAGGGCACGGCGCGGGCCCACATGTCGGCCACGGCCTGGGAGTCCGCACTCATCGAATGGACGAGCAGCGGCTTGCGGTGCTCCATCGCCGCCCGGCCGAGCTCCTCGACCTCGGCCAGCTCCGCCTCGAGGAGCTCGGGGGTGTTCTCCCCGTAGCACCCGAAGTAGCCGCTGAGGACGACGGCGTCGACGCGCTCGTCGGCGAGGAGTTCGCGCACGACGCGGACGTAGATGCCGAGGTCCGACTCTCCTGCCCCGTCGAGGTCGACGGGGTTCTCGACGTGCCCGGCCTCGGGTAGGAGCGCCTCGACGCGGGCGCGCACGGGCTCGGCTACGGGGTCGACGGTGAGCCCGTGAAGTTCGGCGATGTCCGCGGCGATCGCCCCTTGACCGCCGGAGTCGGAGACGATGCCGACCCGACGCCCGCCGGGCAGCCACGACGAGGCGAAGAAGCCGGCGAGTTCGACGATCTCCGAGGGCGAAGCGAGGCGGATCGCGCCGGCCTTCCGGCACGCGGCGTCGACGGCATCGATCGCCGAGGTGAGCGAGCCCGTGTGCGAGCGCGCGAGTCGCTGTCCCGCATTCGACGCCCCGGTGGTGAGGATCATCGTCGGCTTCCCTGCCGCCCGCAGGCGCTGCATCGCCGCCACGAGGGCCGTGCCTCCGGTGAAGGATTCGAGGTAGAGCGCGACCTGGCTCGTGTCCGGATCGTCGACGAGGGAATCGAGGATCTCTGCGGCGCGGACGTCTGACTGTCCGCCGATCGAGGCGAAACGGGAGATGCCGAGTCCGCTGCGCGCCGAGAGCGTGGCGATCTCCGAACCGAGCTGTCCGCTCTGGGTGACCACGGCGAGCGATCCCGGGGTGAAGTGCCCCCACGCGAGGAGGAGCTCGTTGGCGGAGTCGACGAGCCCGAGCGACCCGGGTCCGATGAGACGGGCGCCGGCCGCGGTGATCGCCTCGGCGAGCTCCTCCGCCTGCGGAACCCGGGTCGAGATGATGAGGAAGGCGCGCACGCCGAGGTCGAGCGCCTCGGTGACGACGCCCGCCACGGCGGTGCCGGGGATGGAGACGACGAGGAGTTCGGGCACTTCGGGCAGGTCGCGCAGTCGTGCCCACGTCCGCTCCCCCTGGATCGAGGTTGCGCGCGCATTGACGAGGAAGACCCGGCGTCGTTCCGCTCCGGTCAGCGCTCCGGCGGCGAGCCAGAACCCCCACTTCGCGGGGTCGTTCGAGGCCCCGAGGACGGCGACGCTGCGCGGATCGAAGAACACGTCCACGTCGGACCTACCTCCCGCCCGCTGAAGCTGTGACAGCCTCGAGCTCGACGAGGTTCGCGTCGACCTTCCGCTGCGCGGCGGCGCGCGGGCTGATGCCCTCGTCCTTCGCCGTGGAGAGGGCCTCGCTCGTCAGCGCCCCGAGGGTGTCGGTGATGATCTCCCGGCTCTGCTCCCAGCTGCCGTCGATGTCGCCGAATGCGACCCACCACCACCACGCGTTGGTCGCGGAGTTCGCGAGGAAGTCGGGAACGACGACCACACCGCGCGCGGCGAGCAGCTCCTCCGCCTCGGGCAGGACGGGCATGTTCGCGGCTTCGACGATGTACTTCGCTGTGATCCGTCCCGCGTTCTCCGGGGTGATCGCATAGCTCACGGCGGCAGGGATGAGGATGTCGGCGTCGGCGGCGAGCCAGTCGTCGCGGTCGCCGACCTGGTCGCCGGGGCGCAGGGCGTCTCGGGAGACCCCGCCGAAGGGGTCCCGGGTCGCGAGCAGGGTCTCGACGTCGAGGCCCTCGGGGTTGGAGACGAAGCCGTCGGCATCGGCGATGCCGACGACCCGGACCCCCGCCTCGGCGAGGAAGCGGGCGGTGGCCCCGCCCATCGACCCGAACCCCTGGATGACCGCGGTCGCCCCCTCCGGGGAGCGTCCGTCGGCCGCAAGTGCGGTGAGCGCCGCGGTGGCGACGCCGAGCCCGCCGACGAGCTCGTCCTGGGGCATGCCGTCGACGACGGTGTCGAATGCGGCGAGCGAGCGCCTGGCGGAGTCCTCGGGATCGTCCATGAGCTTCTCGACGGCGGCGAGTCCGCTGCCGAGGGCCCGGCGCTCGAGGATCTCGTCGATGTCGTCCTGGCGCACCCCGAGGTCCTCACCGAGCGCCCAGTACGCCCGCATGATCGGGTTGACGGCGACGAGGAAGCGCTCGAGGACGTCCGTGGCACCCTCGGCGCGCGGGTCGAAGTCGATGCCGCCCTTCGCGCCCCCAAGCGGGACGTAGCGTCGGCCGGGCACGAGGTGGATCGCCTCCTTGCGGGTCATCCCTTCGGCGAGACCGCGGACCTCCTCGAGGGTGCAGCCCTCCCGCATCCGCAGCCCGCCGGACGCGCTTCCCCGCACGAGCGTGTCGATGACGACGAATCCGTGGGTGCCGGTGACGGGATCCTGCCAGGTGATGTCCAAGAACATGGGGCCTCCGAGTCTTTAACTGAACCGCGGTTCAGTAACGTCTGAGACCCAGTCTGACGCGCCGGAGGACCGTGCGTCAAGAGTGCGGTGGGAGTGATTCCCCGGGTGCTCTGCCGCCCGGTGCCGCGGACGTGGCATCGCGGGCGAGGAGGGTGTCAGCGAACTCCTCGACCCACGCGAGCATCGTCGCCCGCTCCTCCTCTCCCGGGCCGACCATGAGGCGGACGGAGAGGCCGTCGAGGTAGGCGAGCAGCCGGGTCGCCGCGACCGCGGCAGGCTCCCCCGGGTCCTCGCCGTCCAGGGCGAACTCCCCGGTGGCGACGCCGTCGGCGATGACTCTGGCGAAGACGTCCTGCCATTCCCGGTCGAGGACGGTGAGCGTGCTCTGGATCTCCGCATCGAAGAGCGCCGAGGACCACGCGTCCATCCAGATCGTCCACGCCCGCGTCGACCCGCTGGGCAGGTACCACGCGAGGAGGTCGGACAGTCGTGCCGTCGCCGGGGCGTCGGTGTCGACGATCTCGCGGGCGCGGTTGAGGTCGGACTCGCCGGCGTGGGCGAAGGCGGCCGCGACGAGGGCTTCCTTCGTCTGGAAGTGGTAGATGACGAGGCTCGCGCTCAGGCCGAGGCGCCCGGCGACGTCGGCGACGCGCAGCGCACGCAGTCCGGTCGCCTCGATCTCGTCGACGGTCGCCGCGAGGATCTCCTCCCGGCGCACCGATGCCCGCTTCCGGCCCATTGCCATCCCCTCGACGGATCCTTGCTCAGTCCCGGACGCTGCCGTCCGGTAGCGGGGCGGAGTGCCCCATGAGCGTCCATCGTACTCAACGGTCGTTCAGGCGCGGGACGGTCTGCTCAGATCGCGACGTCGGTGGGAGGTCCGACGAGGGAGAGCGCCTTGGGCTGGCCGAGCAGCTGTCCGGCCATGCCGCTCACCTGCTCCGGGGTGACGGAGCGGATGCGCTCGATGAGGTCGAGCGGAGGTTCGATGGGGATCCCGAAGATCTCGGCCCGAGCGAGGCGATTCATCCGCGCCGCCGAGGATTCGAGTCCGAGGACCATCGAGCCCGAGAGCTGGGAGACGATCTCGTCGAGTTCGCTGCGACTCGGCGCGTGCTGCGCGAGACGGTCCCATTCGCTCAGCGCGAGGTCGAGGACGGCCTGCCCGTTCTCGGGGCTGCATCCGGCATAGATCCCGAACGTCCCGGTGTCGGTGAATTGGCTGGCGGTGGTGTTGACCGCGTAGGCCAGCCCCCGCTCCTCGCGGATGCTCTGGAACAGCCGCGACGACATCCCGCCCCCGAGGAGGGTGAGCAGGACCGAATAGACGAACCGGTCCGGGTGGCCCTCGGGCAGCCCCTCGCATCCGAGCAGCATCCCCAGCTGCTCGGTGTCCTTGGCCGTGTGAGAGCGTCCGGTGAGGAAGTCCGGCCGGGTCCGCGCCGAGGCGGCAGCGTGGGGATGTCCGCCCCCGACGGTCCCCGGGGTGAGGATCTGCGCCCCGCCGAGGCGGTCGGTCGTCTCCGCGTCCCGGGCGACGGTCGTGGCGAAGGCCCCGGTCTCGGCCAGCGCCCGCTCGACCATTCCGACGACCTCGGCGTGGTCGGCTCCCCCGGCGGCGGCGATGATGAGCCGGCGGGGCACGTACGTCGACGCGTAGTGGTCGAGGAGGGTGTGGTGTCCGAGGACGCGGATCTGCTCCTTCGTCGCGCCCACCGGGCGGGCGAGGGGGTGGTCGCCGAAGACGAGGGTGTCGAAGTCCTCGAAGAGGACATCGCCGGGATCGTCGGCGGCCATGGCGAGCTCTTCGATGATGACGCCGCGCTCACGCTCGAACTCGGCGCTCTCGAGGGTGGAGTCCGAGACCATGTCGAGCAGGAGCGCGGTGATGTCGGGCAGGTCGGTGACGAGGCACCGCGAGTAGTAGCAGGTGAATTCCTTCGCCGTGATCGCGTTCGAGTCCCCGCCGGTGCGGTCGAAGGCGGCGGCGATGGCCAGGGCGTCCTTCGTCGAGGTGCCTTTGAAGAGCATGTGCTCGAGGAAGTGGGTCGATCCGGCGGTGTCCGCGGATTCGTCGCGGGAGCCCGCTGCGACCCAGATGCCGATGGTCTCCGAGGCGAGACCGGGCATGTGCTCGGTGATGACCGTGAGACCACCGGGGAGGACGGACCGAGCGATCGGTGCGTCCTCCCCGGTGTGGGCAGACTGGGAGATCAGTTCTCCGACTCCTCGTCCGATCCCTCGGAGTCCTCGTCCTCACCGTCGACGACGGGAGCGAGCGAGAGCTTGCCGCGGTCGTCGATCTTCGTGATCTCGACCTGGACCTTCTGGCCCACGCCGACGACGTCCTCGACGTCCTCGACGCGCTTGCCGTCGTTGAGCTTGCGCAGCTCGGAGATGTGCAGGAGGCCGTCCTTGCCCGGGGTGAGCGAGACGAACGCGCCGAAGCTCATCGTCTTGACCACGGTGCCGAGGTAGCGTTCGCCGACCTCGGGGACCTGCGGGTTGGCGATCGCGTTGATCATCGACCGGGCCGCCTCGGCGGAGGTGCCGTCGGTCGCGCCGATGAGCACGGTGCCGTCGTCCTCGATGCTGATGTCGGCGCCGGTGTCCTCCTGGATCTGGTTGATCATCTTGCCCTTGGGGCCGATGACCTCGCCGATCTTGTCGACCGGGATGTTGACCGAGATGATCCGCGGGGCGGTCGCCGCCATCTCACCCGGGGCGTCGATGGCCTCGGCCATGACGTCGAGGATGACCATGCGGGCCTCGCGGGCCTGCTTGAGGGCGGCGGTGAGCACCGAGGAGGGCAGACCGTCGAGCTTCGTGTCGAGCTGGATCGCGGTGACGAAGTCACGGGTGCCGGCGACCTTGAAGTCCATGTCGCCGAAGGCGTCCTCGGCACCGAGGATGTCGGTGAGTGCCGCATACGCGGTCTGCTCGCCCTGGTCGGTGGAGATGACGTCGGAGACGAGGCCCATGGCGATGCCGGCGACAGGCGCGCGCAGGGGCACACCGGCCGAGAGCATCGACAGGGTCGAGGCGCAGACCGAGCCCATCGAGGTCGACCCGTTCGAGCCGAGGGCCTCGGAGACCTGACGGATCGCGTACGGGAAGTCCTCACGGGAGGGCAGGACCGGAGCCAGTGCGCGCTCGGCGAGGGCGCCGTGGCCGATCTCGCGGCGCTTCGGGCTGCCCACACGGCCGGTCTCACCGGTCGAGTAGGGCGGGAAGTTGTAGTGGTGCATGTAGCGCTTCGAGGTCACCGGGGACAGCGAGTCGATCTGCTGCTCGAGCTTGAGCATGTTGAGCGTCGTGATGCCGAGGATCTGGGTCTCACCGCGCTGGAAGAGAGCGGAGCCGTGGACGCGCGGGATGACGTCGACCTCGGCCGAGAGCGGACGGATGTCCTTGAGCCCACGACCGTCGATGCGGATCTGCTCGGTGAGGATGCGCTTGCGCACGATCTGCTTCGTCAGCGCGTTGAGAGCCGCCGCGATCTCCTTCTCACGGCCCTCGAAGCGCTCTCCGAGCTTGTCGAAGAGCTCAGCGAGGAGCTCTTCGCCCGCGGCTTCGCGCTCCTGCTTGTCGGCGATCTGGAAGTTCTCGGTCTGCTTCGCCTCGGCGAGGTCCTTGACGGCCTCGAAGACGTCGTCCTGGTAGTCGCGGAAGACGGGGAACTCGACGGTCGGCTTCGCGGCGAGGTCGGCGAGCTCCTGCTGGGCGCGGCAGAGTTCGGCGATGAAGGGCTTTGCGGCCTCGAGCCCCTCGGCCACGACCTCTTCGGTGGGGGCCTTGGCCCCGGTCTTGACGAGGTCGAGGGCCTGGTCGGTGGCCTCGGCCTCGACCATCATGATGGCGACGTCGTCACCGACCATGCGACCGGCGACGACCATGTCGAAGACGGCGTCGTCGAGCTGCGAGAAGTTCGGGAACGCGACCCACTGGCCGTCGATGAGGGCGATGCGGACACCGCCGATGGGGCCGGAGAACGGCAGACCCGAGAGCTGGGTCGACATCGACGCGGCGTTGATGGCCAGGGCGTCGTAGATGTGGTCGGGGTTGATCGACATCACGGTGACGACGACCTGGACCTCGTTGCGCAGGCCCTTGACGAAGGACGGGCGCAGCGGGCGGTCGATGAGGCGGCACGTGAGGATCGCATCGGTCGAGGGACGGCCCTCGCGGCGGAAGAACGAGCCGGGGATGCGGCCGGCGGCGTACATGCGCTCTTCGACGTCGACGGTGAGCGGGAAGAAGTCGAAGCCCTCGCGGGGGTTCTTGCCGGCCGTCGTGGCCGACAGCAGCATGGTGTCGTCGTCGAGATAGGCGACGGCGGAGCCGGCGGCCTGCTTGGCCAGGCGACCGGTCTCGAAGCGGATGGTGTGCGTGCCGAAGCGACCGTTGTCGATCGTTGCGACCGTGGATTCAGGGGTGGTTCCCACGTGATCTCCTTGTTCGGTGCCGAGTCCGGGCGACGGGTGCTCGCCCTGTCGGCGGACAGTGTGGAAGACGCCATGGAATCAGGGCCGGTCATCGATCGGGGCCCACGGAAGGTTCCCTCCGGAGGCCACTACCGAGGACCGAAACGTCCATGGGCGTCCGCCGGTCAGTCTACAGCAGATGCCGATGACGGCCAGTGAGCCTGCTCCCAGGCCCGGAGACGACGAACGCCCCGCCGGTGAGGGCGGGGCGTCGGACGAGATCGGATGCGATCAGCGGCGCAGACCGAGGCGCTTGATGAGCGAGCGGTAGCGCTCGATGTCGACCGCCTGCAGGTACTTGAGCAGACGACGGCGCTGGCCGACGAGGAGCAGCAGGCCGCGACGCGAGTGGTGGTCGTGCTTGTGGTCCTTGAAGTGCTCGGTGAGATCGGTGATCCGGCGGGTGAGCAGGGCAACCTGAACCTCGGGAGAACCGGTGTCGCCCTCGTGAGTCGCGTATTCCTTGATGATCTCCTGCTTGGTGGCAGTATCGAGAGCCATGGAGTTCTCCTGACGTATCGTTGCGCGGCGCCGGAACCTGTCTGTTCCAGCCCTATGGGACCGCGGCCGGTGAAAACGGCAGAGATCAGCTTATCAGGTGTGGAGCACCTCGCGCACATCGGCGATGTCCTCGTGCATCTGCGCGATGAGGTCGTCGAGGCCGGAGAAGGCGACCTGACCGCGGATGCGGGCGACGAACTCGAGGACCATGTGCCGGTCGTAGACGTCGAACTCCCCGAACTCCTTGTCGAGCACATAGGCCTCGACACGGCGGTCACAGCCCTCGAAGGTGGGGTTGGTGCCGACCGAGATCGCGGCGGGGAACGGGTGGTCCTCCCCCTCGAAGCTCGCCCAGCCCGCGTAGACGCCGTCAGCGGGGATGAGGCCCTCGCCGTCGGCGGAGAGGTTCGCCGTGGGGAAGCCGAGATCGCGTCCGCGGGCGTCGCCGTGGACGACGGTGCCCTCGACCCGGTGGTAGCGGCCGAGCTGATCGGCCGCCTCGGCGACATCGCCTGAGATGATCTGGTCACGGATCCGCGACGACGAGTACCGTCCCCCGCGTCCGACCTCGTCGATCGTCACGGTGGTGAACCCGAACTCCTCGCCGAGGCGGCGCAGGGTCTCGATGGTCCCGGCGTTGTCGTGGCCGAAGCGGACGTCGTCGCCGACGACGACACACCGGCAGTCGAGGCCGTCGACGAAGTAGCGGGAGACGAACTCCTCAGGGGTCTGAGCGGCGAAGTCGAGATCGTAGGGCTGGATGAAGAGGGCGTCGATGCCGGTCTCAGCGATGAGCTGCGACTTCTGGCGCACACTCGTGATCATCTGCGTCGGCGTCTCGGGCTGGTGGACGGTGCGCGGGTGCGGGTCGAAGGTCATCGCGACCGATCGCAGGGAGTGCTCGTCAGCCTCGGCGGCGACGGCGCGCAGCACGGTCTGGTGGCCACGGTGGACGCCGTCGAAGTTGCCCAGGGTGATGACGGTGCCGATGCCGTCCTGCGGGACCTCGTCCAGCCCGTGATAGATCTCCACTCGAGCGCTGCTCCTTCCGTGCACCGACTCAGAGTATCGCAGTGGGATGATGCGTGCGAACCGGTCCTCAGCGGGGGCTCTCCATGCGCGCGGAGCGGCCGCTGTGAGTCGGTTTCCGCCCGATCGGTCGGTTCGCGACGCCCCGCGGCGGCTCAGGCGAGGCCGATGGCGAACGCGGTGCGGGACTTGAGGCTGCCGTCTGCGCGGACCTCGGCGACGGAGACGAGTTCGCCGGCGCTGGTCACGGCGACGTCGCTGCCGTCGACCCCGGTCGTCGTCCACGGTCCGGCCAGGGACTTGCCCTGCATGAGGTCCCTCGCCCCGGCCGCATCGACGGTCACGGTCGGGAGCAGCTGGGAGGCCGCCTCGGCGAGCGGGATGAGTGGCGGGGCGGGGGTGTCGAGGTCGTCGGGGATCGTCACAGCGCCCTGGAGGTCGAAGGGCCCGACCCGAGTGCGGCGCAGTGCGGTGAGATGACCGTGGACCCCGAGGCCCGCACCGAGGTCGCGGGCGAGGGCCCGGATGTACGTTCCCGAGGAGCAGTCGACGACGACGTCGAGGTCGATGTGTCCGCCCCCGGCACTGTCCCGCCGGGTCTCGAGGACGTCGAACTGCGTCACCTCGACTCGGCGGGGTTCGAGGACGACGTCCTCGCCGGCTCGGACACGCGCATACGAGCGCTTGCCGTCGACCTTGATCGCCGAGACGGCGCTCGGGACCTGGTCGATGGGCCCGCGCAGGGCGGTGACCCCGGAGGCGATGTCGGCGTCCGTGACCGCAGCCAGGCGCGCGGGGTCCGCGAAGACGTCCGGTTCGGAGTCGGCGTCGTCGGTCGGGGTGCCGGCGCCGAGGCGGATCGTCGCTGCGTAGGTCTTCGACACCCCGGTGATGTGGCCGAGCAGCTTCGTTCCCCGACCGAGGCCGAGGACGAGGACGCCGGTGGCCATCGGGTCGAGGGTGCCGGCGTGGCCGACCTTGCGGGTGCCGTACCAGCGGCGGATGCGGGAGACGACGGCGTGGGAGGACAGCCCCTGCGGTTTGTCGCAGACGAGGATGCCCTGCGGGGAAGTCTCGCTCACCTGGTCAGTTGAACGAGGCGTGGACGTGGTCCATGTGGTTCTGCGTCGCCGAACCGCGGTCCTCCATCGACTTCCAGCCGCGGCCGGGCATCCAGATGCGCTTCTCGAAGATGACGTACTTGACGTTGAGCGCCTTCGCATTCTTGATGAGGTACTCGGAGATGCGGTCGCCGGTCGAGCCGGCGATCATGATGTCGACGGCTTCGCCGGTGTTGTGGTCCGAGCCGGTGCCGGGGCGACGGCCACCGAAGGTCTTGACCTCGGGGAACTTCGCGCACACGGCACGGTAGCCGTTGACGGCGTTGGGCAGGAGACCCGACTCGATCGAGGACGAGACCTTGCACGGGGGCGTCTCGACGCCCGACGGGGTGCTGCCGCCGCCCTTCGACTCCGACTTCTCCTCGCCCTTCGAGCCCGACGCGCTCTTCGAGGCCTGCGCGCTCGACTCCTGGGTCGGCTTCGGCTTCGGGGTCTTGACGTTGAGGGTGGTCTTCGAGGAGGTCTTGTTCTTGTACTTCGGGTCCTTCTTGACCTCTTCGATGTACTCCTTGCCGGCCTTCTCGCGCTGTGCGTCGATCTCCTCCTGGCTCACGCCGGTGGAGGCGGGCGCCTCCTGCTGCTGCGAGGTGCTCGCGGCCTCGGTCGTCACTTCCCCGGTCTGCGGGGGTCCCATGACGACGCTCGAGCCGACGACGGCGGCCGTCGCGGCGGCCGGCACGGCGATCGCTGCGACGACGGGCCGCTGCTTGACCGTGGCGAGCACGGACGTGGCCGTCGAGGGGGCCTCAGCCGAGTGCCGACCGGTCGAGCGCTTGGCCGCGGGAGCGAGGTCCCGGATCAGTTGCTTGGCGAAGCCGGGCTTTGGTGAAGAGTGCTTACCCAATGCAGAAATCCCTTAACAGAGTCGTAATCAGATCGTTACCCGAAAAAGTCTAGGGCATCGCGGAAAGATAACAAAACTGTTACGCAGGATTTTTCTGCCCATCGTGAGCAAGGTCGCTTCCGCTCCCCCACCCGGCTACCGCCTCGGCGAGGGCGCGGCACACGGGTCGGCGCCGGGACCGCCCGCCCTCACCTCGGCGGATGTCTCAGGACTCGTCGGACTCGACCTCGGACCGCTTGTACGGGTCGGCGTCGCCGGCGGGCTTCGCATCCTTCTTGAGATCGGCGATGCGCGCGTCGTCGGCGGCCGCTCGGGCGAGGAGGTTGTCGAGGCGCAGCGCCTCCTCGGGGACGGCGTCGGCGATGAACTCGAGGCTCGGGGTCAGCCGGATCGTCAGACCCTTGCCGACCTCGGAGCGGATGAAGCCCTTCGCGGATTCGAGCGCCTTGGCCGTCGACTCGAGGTCGGCGCCGTCACCGTAGACGGTGTAGAAGATCGTCGCGTGCTGGAGGTCGCCGGTGACGCGGACATCGGTGACGGTGACGAAGCCGAGCCGGGGGTCCTTGAGCCTGCGTTCGATCGTGCTCGCGACGATGACCTTGATCTGGTCGGCGATCTTGCGTGCGCGGGTTGCGTCTGCCATGTGGTGTCCTTTGTCGTGGCCGGTCGGGTGCCGGTGAGTGCTGGGAAGAAGTCTATAAGGAGCGAAGCGGCCGGTGCGTGATCGCACCGGCCGCTTGGCCAATCAGCTCACGAGAGCGTCAGTCGCGCGGCTTCTCGCGCATCTCGAAGGTCTCGATGATGTCGCCGACCTTGAGGTCGTTGAAGCTGCCGAGTCCGATGCCGCACTCGTAGCCTTCGCGGACCTCGGTCGCATCGTCCTTGAACCGCCGCAGCGATTCGACCTTGAGGTTGTCGCCGATGACCACGCCGTCGCGGGTGACCCGCGCCGCCGAGTTCCTCGTGATGACCCCGTCGCGGACGATCGAACCGGCGATGTTGCCGAACTTCGAGGACCGGAAGACCTCGCGGATCTCCGCCGAGCCCGTCTGGACCTCTTCGAACTCGGGCTTGAGCATGCCCTTGAGCGAGTTCTCGATGTCGTCGATCGCCTGGTAGATGACCGAGTAGTAGCGCACGTCGACGCCTTCGCGGTCGGCCAGGTCGCGGGCCTTGGCCTCGGGTCGGACGTTGAAGCCGATGACGATCGCGTTGTCGACGGTGGCGAGGTTGATGTCGTTCTCCGTGATCGCACCGACGCCGCGGTGGATGATCCGGAGGTCGACCTCGTCGCCGACGTCGATCTTGAGCAGCGAGTCCTCGAGCGCTTCGACGGCACCGGAGACATCGCCCTTGAGGATGAGGTTGAGCATGTCGACCTTGCCCTCGGCGAGTGCCTTGGTGAAGTCCTCGAGGCTGATCCGCTTGCGGCCGCGGGCCTGGGCGGCGTTGCGCTCGATGGCGTCGCGCTTCTCCGCGATCTGGCGTGCGGTGCGGTCGTCATCGGTGGAGAGGAACGAGTCGCCGGCGCGCGGGACCGAGGAGAGTCCGAGCACCTGGACGGGACGCGAGGGTCCCGCTTCGGAGACGGAGTTGCCGTTCTCGTCGAACATCGCACGCACACGGCCGAACGCGGTGCCGCAGACGATCGCATCGCCCTGGCGCAGCGTGCCCGACTCGACGAGGACGGTCGCGACGGCGCCGCGGCCCTTGTCGAGCTTCGCTTCGATCGCGATGCCGCGGGCTGCCTTGTTCGGGTTCGCCCGCAGGTCGAGCGCGGCGTCCGTGGTGAGCAGGACCGACTCGAGGAGCTCGTCGATGCCCTCGCGCTTGAGCGCGGAGATCGGGACGAACATCGTGTCGCCGCCGTACTCCTCGGCCACGAGGTTGTACTCGGTGAGCTGCTGCATCACCTTGGCCGGGTTGGCGCCGTCCTTGTCGATCTTGTTCACCGCCACGACGATCGGCACATCCGCCGCCTGAGCGTGGTTGAGCGCTTCGATCGTCTGCGGCATCACACCGTCGTCGGCGGCGACCACGAGGATCGCGAGGTCCGTCGACTTCGCACCGCGGGCACGCATGGCGGTGAACGCCTCGTGACCCGGGGTGTCGAGGAAGGTGATGCGACGCTCGGAGCCCTCGTGCTCGACCTCGACCTGGTAGGCACCGATGTGCTGGGTGATGCCGCCGGCCTCACGGGCGACGACGTTGGCCGAGCGGATCGCGTCGAGCAGCTTCGTCTTACCGTGGTCGACGTGACCCATGACGGTGACGACCGGCGGGCGGGCGACGAGATCGTCGTCGTCCTCCTCGGCGGCTTCCGCATCGAGGTCGATGTCGAAGGTCTCGAGCAGCTCGCGGTCCTCGTCCTCGGGTGAGACGATCTCGATCTTGTAGCCGAGCTCCTCACCGAGCACCTGGAAGGTGTCCTCGTCGAGGGACTGGGTGATCGTCGCCATCTCGCCGAGGTGGAAGAGCACCGTGACGAGGTTCGTCGGGTCGGTGTTGATCTTCTCGGCGAAGTCGGCCAGCGACGAGCCGCGGCGCAGGCGCAGCGGCGTCTCGCCGTCGCCGCGCGGAACCGTGACACCGCCGATCGACGGTGCCTGCATCTGCTCGAGCTCGGCGCGCTTGGCCCGCTTCGACTTCCGGCCCTTCTGGCGGGGACCGCCGCCGCGGCCGAACGCACCCTGGGTGCTGCCGCGACCGCGACCCGAACCGCGACCGCCGCCCGGGCCTCCGCCCGGTCCGCGACGTCCTGCCGGAGCGCCGCCGGGTGCGCCGGCGGGACCGCCGGGTCCACCGGCGGGAGCGTTGCCGCGACCGCCTCCGCGTCCCCGGCCCGGAGCGGGCTTGTTGAGCGCGGAGTTCTTCATCATCGACGGGTTGGGGCGGGGGGCGCCGGGCCGAGGACCGGCTGCGCCTGCCTCACCGCTGGGGCGCGGAGGACGCTGGCCGGGCTTGGGCATGCCCTGCGAGTTCGCGAACGGGTTGTTGCCGGGACGCGCACCGCCCTGACCGCCCTGACGGCCGCCGGGCTTCGGGGCACCTGAGCGTCCACCGGGCTTCGGCATGCCCTGCGAGGGAGCGAAGGGGTTGTTGCCGGGACGAGCGCTGCCCGCACCGCCCTGACGACCGCCGGGCTTCGGAGCACCGGGCTTGGCCGCACCCGGCTTCGGGGCTGCTGCGGGCTTCGGAGCCGCCGGACGTGCCGGGGCTTCGCCGGCCGCTGGGGAGGCCGGGGTCTCGGCCGCAGGCTTCGCGGCAGGCTTGGGTGCCGACTTCGCCGCCGGCTTGGCAGCGGACTCGGACTTCGCCGCCGGCTTGGCGCCGGGCTTCGCTGCGGGCTTGGCAGCCGGAGCGCCGGGCTTGGCCGCGGCCTTTCCGGGCTTCGCAGCCGGCTTCTTGGTCGAATCGCCTCCGGCCTTGCCGCCGGCAGGCGCGGAATCGGCGAATGCCTCCTTCACCCGTCGCACGACGGGGGCTTCGAGCGTCGAGGAGGCGGACGAAACGAATTCGCCCATGTCCTTGAGTTTCTCGAGGACGATCTTGCTGGTTGTGCCGAGCTCTTTCGCGAGCTCATGGACACGGGGCTTTGCCACAGTTCTCCTGTCCGGGTTCCTTCCCGGTCAGGAAGAAACCTCATCAATGAAGAGCAGGTCTCATTACACTGCTCTCTCGAATTCCGGTGAGGGTGTCATCGCACGACACTCACTACTTGTCATCCATTCTTGGCTCACCCGTTCTGTCTGGGTTCGGTGTCCAGCTCCGGAAGGTCCGAAGCGGTGATCTTCGTCCGAAAGGCTCGGGCGAAGGGAGCGGATGTCCGCGCCTTCTCGAGGCACTTCGCATCCGGGTGCATCCAGGCCCCTCGTCCCGGCAGTGTCTTCGACACGTCGGGGACGATGGCCGGCCGCTCGTCGGGGCGATGCACGAAGCGCATGAGCTCGTCCCGATCCGCTGTCTGCCTGCAGGCGATGCACGTCCGTTGAGGTGCACTGCCAGCATTCACAGTCAACAATTCTACAGCACTTCCATTCCCGGTTCCGCCACCGGCGAACGTGGTCGGGATCACGCCGAGGTGTTCGGGCGCCTTGTCGGGACCGCAGCACGCCTCGCCGAGGCGGTCGCCCTCAGTCCTCGGCGACGATGTCGATCTTCCAGCCGGTGAGCTTCGCGGCCAGGCGCGCGTTCTGGCCCTCCTTGCCGATCGCGAGCGAGAGCTGGTCGCGCGGGACCACGGCCCGGGACTCCTGGCTGCCGGCGTCGAGGATGTCGACGCGGGTGGCCTTCGCCGGGGAGAGGGCGTGGGCGACGAACTTCGCCGGGTCGTCGCTGTAGTCGACGATGTCGATCTTCTCCTGCCCGAGCTCGTTCATCACCGCGCGCACACGGGAGCCGAGTTCGCCGATGCACGAGCCCTTGGCGTTGACCCCGGGTTTCGTCGCACGGACCGCGAGCTTCGTGCGGTGGCCCGCCTCTCGGGCGAGGGAGACGATCTCGACGGTGCCGTCGGCGATCTCGGGCGCCTCAAGGGCGAAGAGCCGGCGGACGAGGTTCGGGTGGGTGCGTGAGACGGTCACCGAGGTGCCCTTGGGTCCCTTGTGGACGTCGGCGATGTAGACCCGCAGCCGGGTGCCGTGCTTGTACTCCTCGCCGGGCACCTGCTCGTGCGGGGGCAGCACCGCTTCGACCTCGCCGAGGTCGACCTGGACCATCTGCGGGTCCCGACCCTGCTGGATGGTGCCGGAGACGATCTCTCCCTCCCGCCCCTTGAAGGAGCCGAGCAGGGTTTCGTCCTCGACATCGCGCAGACGCTGGTGGATGACCTGGCGCGCGGTCTGCGCGGCGATGCGTCCGAAGCCTGAGGGGGTGTCGTCGAATTCGCCGATGGGATTGTCGTCGTTGTCGAATTCGACCGCCCAGATGCGCACCTCTCCGGTGGACTTGTCGAGTTCGGCACGGGCATCGGGCCACGCGCCCTCGGTCTTCTGGTAGGCAAGGAAGAGCGCCTGCTCGATGAGTTCGATCAGAGTGTCGAACGGAATCTCGCGCTCACGTTCGATGACGCGCAGAACATCGAGATCGATATCCATGGCCCTTATCCTCTCCGGCCCCAGGCGGTGCGGTCGTGCCGCTGACCGCCTGACGCATTGAATTGTCGGTGTTCACTTATCAGGCGAACCAGTGTATCGCAGTTGCCCTCACCGGAACTTCAGCTCCACCTGGGCCTTGACGATGTCGCTGAGGCCGACCGACCGCTTCTCCCGCCGGGCGGGGTCGGTGCCGCTGATCGCGTCGTCGGCGACCTCCTCGAGGTCGAGCTTGAAGCTCTCCTTCTTCGTGCTCACCTCGAGCCGGCGCCCGAGCACCCGCCGGAAGTGACGCGGCTGTTCGAGCTTCCGGGTCGCTCCGGGGCTCGTCACCTCGAGCTGGTAGGGCTTGTCGCGGAAGACCTCCACGGAGTCGAGGGCATCGCCGACGATGCGCGTGGACTCAGCGATCTTGTCCATCGACATCGGCTCCGCGGTCGACTCGTCGAGGTCGACGACGACCGTGAGCGTGCGCCGCTGTCCCGCGGCGACGGCCTTGACGGTCTCGAGGTGGAACCCGGCCTCGGCCAGGGGCTCCCTCAGCAGCGCCTCGATACGTGCGACGTCCTCGTCCATGCTCTCTCCGTTCCTCTCGTGACGACTGCTGACCACACCGATCGGGAGCCGTCCCACCCTCGTTTCCGAGGGCCGCCGAGCCGGTCCCGTCACCGGTGCATCCCACCCTATGCGAGACCCCGGGCGAAGGTTAAGCATCCGCTACGATTGCCCTATGCGTTCTCCCCTCACCCGTCGTTCCGTCCTCATCGTCGGCGCGGCGGGGGCAGGGCTCGGCCTCCTCTCCGGGTGCGGACTGCGCCTCGACACTCCCCCGGAGATCCCGACGCTCGATGCCTCCCAGGAGCTGCGCAACCGCATCGCCCGGATCCTCGCCGAGGCGTCGGTGACCGACGGCGATCCCGAGACCGCCGGTGAGGACCTGCAGAAGCTCCGGGACGCGATCGGTCCCGTCTGGGCCCCGCCGAGCGAGCTCGCGACCGAACCTCCCCCCACGGAGCAGCCCCGTTCCTACCTCGATGCCGCCCAGGCGGTGTCCACGGCCGTCTTCGACGCCGTCTCCCAGCTCGGCTCGGGTCTCATCCCCGTCCTCACCGACGTCGCCACCGGGTGCGCGCTCACCGCGGGAACGGTGCGCGCTGAGATCCGCGAGGGTGCCGAGCAACGCCTCCGTGAGGCCTTCGCCGGTGCCGCCGACGATGCCCGAGCCACCCCCGCCGAGGCGGCCCCGGATTCCTCACCCGGTCAGGACGGCGGGGCGAAGGACTGGAACACGATCCTCGATCAGGCCCGCGCCGCCGCGTACGGCTACGAGCGCCTCGCCGTGCACTTCGATCGGAAGTCCCGAGAGCGGCAGAGCGCCCTCGACCGGCTCGAATCGCTCGGATCGCTGGTCGGAGAGATGCTCGAGAACCTCGGTGAGAAGGCGGCCGGCCCCGACGCCCCGGCCTGGAAGCTCGATCCGAGCCCGACGGATGCGGAGTCGGCCGCGCAGCTCGCCCTCTCCCTCGAGGACGCGGTCGCCGCCTCGCTGCTGCCGTGGCTGCGCACCGATCCGGCCGCGGCCCTGCGGGTGTGGGAGTCGGCGCGGGCCAGGGAGGCCTTCGCCGCACCGCAGCCGCTGCGCTACACCTATGACGCCGGGCCGGAGTCGCCGAAGGCCGGGACGTGAGGGTCCCGCCCGTCCTCTACCGGTCGACGCGCGACATCATCGGCACCGCGCGCACCGACGCCTGGGTCGCAGCCCTCGACTTCATGGCCCATGAGCTGGGTGAGCGGTGGAATCTGCGCTTCGACGAGGTCCCCGGCGCCCCCTGGGCCGGATGCGAGAGTCTCGTCATCCCCGTCCTCACCCAGGAGAACTACCAAGGCGTGCTTCGGTTCGCGGCCCCCACCTCGGCGCATACGGCCGCGCACGCGCAGGCGCTGCGGGCGCTGAAGATGTGGAACGGGCACGGAGCGGTGCGGGTGATCCGCGACGACCGCAGCTTCCGGGTCACCCTGCAGGAGCGGCTGCGGACGAAGGCGAACCTCTCCGTGCTCCCCCTCGCCGAGGTGCCGCCGGTGTGGGGTGCGCTGCAGAAGTCCCTCGAGATCCCCGCCGGGCCCGACTTCATGCGCGTCCAGGACATGGCCGCGGGCTGGCTGTCGACGTTCGAGGCCGATGCGACGCTGCTGAGCGGATGGTCGCAGACCGTGCGCGAGGACGCCCACGTCCTCGCCCATGCCCGCACCTGGATGCACACGCTGGCGACCTCGGAGGAGAACTGGCTCATCCACGCCGACCTCCACTACTACAACATCCTTGCCGGCAACCCCGACGCCTCGGGCGTCTCGACGTGGAAGGCGATCGACCCGCAGCCGCTGTCGGGGCCGACGGCGTACACGATCGCCCCCGTCCTGTGGAATCGGCTGACGGAGATCCCCTCCCGCATCCCCCGGGAGCAGGCGGCCTGGCTGCGCGGCTTCGCCGCCGACCTCGCCCGCCATGCCGGCATCGATCCGCAGTACGGCATCGGTGCGGCGGTCGCCCGTGAGGTGACGAACATGTTCTGGTACCTCCGCTCTGCCCGGAACGGAACCCCGGAGTCCCTCGCCGATGCCGCCCGCTCCCTGTGGGTCGCCCGCGCGCTCACCGGTGCCGACGTCCTCGGCGTCGACGCGCACGCCCTCAAGGCCATCGGCTAGGCGGACATCAGTCACGCGCGGCTCCTGCCCGCTGCGGCGCTCCCCTACCGGATGAGGTCGGAGACGACGTCGGAGCCGAGTTTGAGGATCATCGCCGAGACCACGACGACGAAGACGATGCGCACGAACCCCGAGCCCTTCGCGATCGCGGTGCGCGCCCCGATGATCCCTCCGACGACGTTGCCGGCGGCGACGACGAGTCCGAGCAGCCAGACGACCTGGCCGTCGGGGACGAAGTAGACGAGTGCCCCGAAGTTCGTCGCCCAGTTGACGACCTTCGCCGTCGCCGAGGCCTGGAGGAACGAGAAGCCGATGATCGAGACGAAGGCGATGACGAGGAAGGACCCGGTGCCGGGGCCGAGCACTCCGTCGTAGACGCCGATGATGAGCCCGATGAGCCACGACAGGGCATGGTGGCGCTTCGAGGTCTCCCCGTAGCGGAGACTGACATCGGCGCCGAGGCTGGGGTTGAGCAGGGTGAACAGCCCCACCCCGATGAGGGCTGCGAGGATGATCGGGGTGAAGAGACCCGCGGGGACGAGGGTCGCGAGCTTCGCCCCGATGACGGCGCCGAGGAAGGCCGTGGCCGCGGCGGGGATCGTCGCGGACCGGTCAGGGGTGATCCGTCTGAGGTACGTCACCGCCGAGGCGGTCGTCCCCGCGATCGACCCGACCTTGTTCGTCGCGACCGCCTGGACCGGGGTCATCCCCGGGACGAGGAGGAGCGCGGGGAGCTGGATGAGTCCCCCACCGCCGACGACGGCGTCGATCCACCCGGCCAGGGCTCCCGCGGCGAGCAGCCACAGGAGCATGACGAGGGTGACGTCGATGCCGCCGGTGAGGACCTCGCTCATCGGCGCCCGGTCACGCCTTCGGTGCGGACTCGGCCTCGGCGCTCGCGGCGGCGGCCTCGGCGTCGTCGATCGCGGCCTCGATCGAGTCCTCGACGACGGCGGCGTCGCCGGCGGCGGCAGCCCGGGCGTAGGCGGCACGGACGTTCGCCACGGTGGTCGGGACCACCTCGGCGAGGGGAAGCTCACGCTTGTCGTCGGCGAAGCGGTCACGGACCTCGACGACCCCGTCGGCCAGGCCCCGGCCGACGACGATGAGCGTGGGGATGCCGATGAGCTCGGCGTCGGCGAACTTGAACCCGGGCGAGACCTTCGTGCGGTCGTCGAGGAGGACGCTGACCCCCTCGGCCTCGAGCTCGGCGGTGAGCGCCTCAGCCGCCTCGGCGATGTCCTCACCCTTGCCGGCGGCGATGATGTGGACGTCGGCCGGGGCGAGGTGCTGGGGCCAGAGGAGGCCCGCCTCGGTGTGGTACTCCTCGGCGATGCACGCCATGACCCGGGTGACGCCGAGGCCGTAGGAGCCCATCGTCACGGTCGCCGTCTTCCCGTTCTGGTCGAGGACGGTGAGGTCGAGGGCCTCAGCGTAGCGGCGGCCGAGCTTGAAGATCTGGCCGATCTCGACGCCGCGGGCGAGTTCGAGCGGTCCGGAGCCGTCGGGGGCGGGGTCGCCGATGACGACCTCGGCGGCCTCGATCGTGCCGTCGGAGACGAAGTCACGGCCGGCGACGAGGTCGAAGACGTGCTTTCCGTGCTCGTTGGCCCCGGTGATCCACCGGGTGCCGGGGACGATGCGGGGGTCGAGGAAGTAGCGCAGCTTCGTCGAGCCCTCGAGGCCGAGGACCGGGTGGTCGAGGTCGAGGCCGGGGCCGATGTAGCCCTTGACGAGTTCGGGGTGCATCGCGAGGTCCTCGGCGGTGGCGGCCTCGAGGTCGACCTCGCCGGTGCTGAGCATCCCGGTGCCGGCGGCGCGGTCGAGGTCGACCTCGCGGTCGCCGGGCAGGCCGATGACGATGACCTCGCGGGTGCCGTCGGGGTGGGTGAGCGCGCAGACGACGTTCTTCAGCGTGTCCGCGGCGGTCCACTCGCGGTCCTCGCGGGGGTGGTCGGCGTTGGCGGCGGCGACGAGGGTCTCGATCGTCGGGGTGTCCGGGGTGTCCTCGACATGGGCGGCGGGGATGCCGTCGAACGGGATCGGATCGGGGACGACCGAGGTCACGGCCTCGACGTTGGCGGCGTACCCGCCGGCCGAGCGGACGAAGGTGTCCTCGCCGACCTCGGAGGGGTAGATGAACTCCTCGGTGCCCGATCCGCCCATCGCACCCGGGGTCGCCTTGACCGGCAGGCAGGGCAGGCCGAGGCGGGCGAAGGCGCGGAGGTAGGCGACCCGCATCGCCTCGTAGGAGGCGTCGAGTCCGGCGTCGTCGATATCGAAGGAGTACGCGTCCTTCATGATGAACTCGCGCCCGCGCAGGAGGCCGGCGCGGGGGCGGGCCTCGTCGCGGTACTTCGTCTGGATCTGGTAGAGCGAGAGCGGAAGGTCCTTGTAGGAGGAGTAGAGGTCCTTGACGAGGAGGGTGAAGAACTCCTCGTGCGTGGGCGCGAGGATGTAGTCGTTCTTCTTCCGGTCCTGGAGGCTGAAGAGGTCGGGACCGAAGGCCTCCCAGCGCCCGGACTGCTTGTACACCTCGGCGGGCAGGAGGGAGGGGAAGTGGACTTCCTGCGACCCGGCGCGGGCCATCTCCTCGCGCACGATCGCCTCGATCTTCCCGAGCACGGCGAGTCCGAGCGGCAGCCACGTGTAGATGCCGGGGGCCGAACGGCGGATGTAGCCGGCGCGGTGGAGGAGCTTGTGGCTGGCGACTTCGGCGCCGACCGGGTCTTCCTTCTGGGTCCGGACGAACAGCGACGACATGCGCAGGGCCATGGGCGTATCTCCTTGGGCGACTCGGGGGACAGATCGAAGACTATCCGCCCGCGTGCGCGTGCGTCCATTCGCCTGGCCGTCCCCGTCCGGCGGTGCGAGTCCGACAGGTGAGCTGGACCGTTTTCTCCGGTGGATCGGGAGCCAACTAGACTGGTCAGCGCTGTCGATTCCGTTGACCCGATCGTGAAGAGCATGCCTGACACCACCCAGCTGTCCCAGTTCCCCCGGCCCTCGGTCGCCGTCGACACTGCCGTCCTCTGCCCCGTGCCCGACCGGGGCCTCAACGTGCTCCTCACTCTCTCCCGCGACGGACGCTGGCAGCTTCCCGGGTCGATCCTCCGACCGCAGGAGCGCCTCGCCGAGGCGGTCGCCCGGTGCCTGCGGGAGAAGGCTCAGCTCGTCGACCGCTCCCCCGTCCAGCTCCACGTCTTCGACCAGCCCGACCGCGACGATCGGGGCTGGGTGATCTCTGTGGCCCACCTCGACGTCCTCTCGGCCGCCGATGTCGGACTCGGTGAGAGCGCCGACGACGGAAGCGTCGCCGGTGGGGACGAGGGCGTGCCCCGCAAACTCGTGCCCGTGCACACGGTCGCCGAGCTCAGCGACGAGCACCAGGAGATCGTCCGGGTCGCCGTCCACCGGCTCCGCGCCCTCCACGAGCGCACACCCGACCCCTTCGGACTGCTGTCCGAGGAGTTCTCGCTGCGTCAGCTGCGCAGCCTCCACGAGGTCGTCGCCGGCGAGGAGCTGCAGGCCGATACGTTCCGCCGTACGATGCTGCCGCTGCTCGACGCCACCGGTCGCGCGGTCACCCAGGGGCGGGGCCGGCCGGCGCAGACGTTCACGAGGCGCTCGGAGATCGCCCTGCGGCAGGACTCCCGGGGCGGTCTCGACGGGCCGGGAGTCGGCATCCGTGCGCAGTGAGGGCGGTTGCCGTGGACATTGACCGGACACCGGGCGCGACGGTGCGCATCGACGTGTGGCTGTGGACCGTGCGGATGTTCAAGACCCGCAGCCTCGCCACCCAGGCGTGCCGGGGCGGCCACGTCCAGGTCGACGGGCAGCGGGTCAAGGCAGCGCAGAAGGTGACGATCGGCCAGGAGGTGCGGGTGCGCAAGGCGGGCACGGAGTTCGTCTGGCGGATCACGGGTCTCCTCCCGACGAGGCCGGGGGCCGCGATCGCCGTCGGCGCCTACGAGGATCTCACCCCGGCCCCCGACCCTGCGCTGCGCGGGTTCGTCCCCAAGCGCGACAAAGGGCTGGGACGGCCGACGAAGAAGGACCGCCGGGACCTCGACCGGCTCCGCGGCCGCCGCCCCGAGCGCTGATCTCAGCAACCCTCCGGGCGCTGCGCGTCAGTACATCACGGTCGCGAAGGTGCCGACCTGGTCGAAGCCGACGCGCCGGTACATCCGCAGCGCCGCCTCGTTGTAGTCGTTGGCATAGAGGCTCACCGTCGGGTGCCCGGCAGCGCGGGTCTGGACGACGACGGCGGCCATGCCTGCGGCACCGAGTCCCTGGTTGCGCGCCTCGGGGTGGACCCACACGCCTTGGACCTGGACGATCCGGGGTGAGCGGATGCCGATGTCGGCTTTGAAGAGGACCTGTTCGGCACGGTCGGTGGCCGGCCACCTCGGCGCGGGCTGGCCGGAGGGCAGGGAATCGGAGATGCGCACGAACGAGTTCCCGCCGCGGATGATGCCGCGCACCCGCGCGAGATAGCTCGACTCCCCGCCTTCGATGGGCGAGAAGCCGACTTCCTTGGTGAACATGTCGACGCTGGCGGGGAACACCGTCGGCAGCTGGTCGACGGTCGCGAGGCGGACGTCCGGGTCGGGGTCGACGAGCGGATCGGAGCTGATCGCGAGCAGGGGCTGGCGTCCCCGCACCCCGCGCGGCCTCCCCCAGTTCAGCCGGGAGTCGAGGTCCATGATGACCTCGCGCCGGCCGATGAGGGAGCATGACGACCGCCCGTCCGCGTTGAGCTTGCGCGCGAGCACCTCGTTCGTCGCCGGCGTCGCTGCGACCGGGATGATGTTCCCGCCCACCCAGTACGCGGCGACCGGCCGGTCACCGTCGAAGACCCCGTAGAGGGCTCCCGCCGGGGACCCGGTCTGCGCGGTGCCGGTGACGTTGAGGAGCGCGAGCAGATAGACGTTCTCGCACGGATTGAGGGTCAGCTGGCTCTTCAGCCACGCGGTGTGCCGATGCCCGAGTGGAGCGATTCTCAACACATCGGGATCTCTCAGCCGACGACGACTTCCGGCGGACCGGAGGGAACGTCGGAGTCCTCAGCGATGCGCATGGCCTCTTCGATGAGCGTTTCGACGATGAGGGACTCGGGCACGGTCTTGATGACCTCGCCCTTGACGAAGATCTGTCCCTTCCCGTTGCCGGAGGCGACTCCGAGGTCGGCCTCGCGGGCCTCACCGGGTCCGTTGACGACGCAGCCCATGACGGCCACGCGCAGCGGCACCTCCATGCCCTCGAGTCCGGCGGTGACCTTCTCGGCGAGCGTGTAGACGTCGACCTGGGCCCGACCGCACGAAGGGCAGGAGACGATCTCGAGCTTGCGCGGCTTGAGGTTGAGGCTCTCGAGGATCTGGTTGCCGACCTTGACCTCTTCGACCGGGGGCGCGGACAGCGAGACCCGGATCGTGTCGCCGATGCCCTTCGACAGCAGGGCGCCGAAGGCCGTGGCCGACTTGATCGTGCCCTGGAAGGCGGGGCCGGCTTCGGTGACGCCGAGGTGGAGGGGCCAGTCGCCGCGTTCGGCGAGCATCTCGTAGGCCCGGACCATGATCACCGGGTCGTGGTGCTTGACGGAGATCTTGAAGTCGTGGAAGTCGTGCTCCTCGAACAGCGAGGCCTCCCACACGGCGGACTCGACGAGCGCCTCTGGGGTGGCCTTGCCGAACTTCTCCATGATCCGCTTGTCGAGCGATCCGGCGTTGACGCCGATGCGGATCGAGGTGCCCGCGTCCTTGGCCGCGGCCGCGATCTCCTTGACCTGGTCGTCGAACTTGCGGATGTTGCCGGGGTTGACGCGCACGGCCGCGCAGCCGGCGTCGATCGCGGCGTAGACGTACTTCGGCTGGAAGTGGATGTCGGCGATGACGGGGATCTGCGACTTCTGGGCGATCGCGGGCAGAGCGGCGGCGTCGTCGGCTGACGGGCAGGCGACGCGGACGATGTCACAGCCCGAGGCGGTGAGCTCGGCGATCTGCTGGAGGGTCGCGTTGATGTCCGTCGTCGGCGTCGTCGTCATCGACTGCACGCTGATCGGGTAGTCGGAGCCGACTCCCACCTTCCCGACGTGGATCTGCCGGGTCTTCCGCCGAGGTGCGAGGACGGGAGGCGGGGGCGCTGGCATTCCGAGGTTGACCGATGTCACGAAGACGATCCCTTCATTTCGGCTGTCGGCGGCTGGATCGCAGCCGCCTCGGCCCGATAGTACGAGTCATTCTCATTGTAGGTCGATCGGTGCGTCCGCGACCGGTCGCCCCCGGTGGGATCCCTCACGACCTGGGCGTTGCCTGTCAGCGCCGCGCGGTCCGCACCGGCCCCGACCCCGTCGTGTCAGTGCCGGATGAGACACTGATCACATGGACGAACAGGCGCAGGCGGAGAGCATGACGATCGCCCCGGTGCGCCCGGACCTCGACGTCATCGCCGACCGGCTCCACCGTGCCGAGCGGGAGCTCTCGGCCGTGGGCGGGGAGATGGCGTTCGGCATCGTCGTGAGGAACGGACCCGGTCACGCCGAGGCGAAGCTGACCAACCCGTACCGTCCCTTCCGGATCGCCTCGATGACGAAGTCGTTCACCGCAGCGGTCATGGGCTCGCTCGAGAACGGCGGGCTCAACTACGACTATCCGATGTACTTCCTGGTCCCCGACCTCAAGGGCACCGCCGTCGGCGAGCTCACCGCCCGCGAGTGCCTGACCATGGGAACGGGATTCGGCAGGGACGACCCGTGGGCGGACCGGATGGAGTCGATGAGCCGCTTCGACTTCCTCACCTTCCTCCAGCGCCCGCTCGTGCCCATCGCTCATCCCGGCACCGGATTCGAGTACTGCAACCTCGGCTACGCGCTCCTCGGTCTCGCCGCGGAGTCGGTGACCGACCGCACGTTCCCGGAGATGGTGACCACCGAGGTGACCGGACCCCTGCAGATGCCCCGCACCGGTTTCGATGTCGCCGACTTCCCCGACCTCGTCCCCGGTCTGCGCATCGACCGGCTCGGCAGAGCGCACAGACTGACCCCGACGCGGCCGGGCGCCTTCTCGGCGATCGGCGGCATGGTCTCGACAGCCCACGACATCTGCCAGTGGATGACCATCCACATGGACGCCCTCGACGCCGAGGCGAACACGGCACCGGGTGCGTGGTCGCACGTGCTCGCCGCGAACCAGCGGCCGCACCGTCCGATCGCCGTCGAGACGAGCCGGCTGCACACCGAGGAGGTCCACTACGGCTACGGCCTCATGCACCGGCAGGACTCCCGCTTCGGCCGTGTCCTCTGCCATTCCGGCGGCTACCCCGGATACGGCTCGCACATGCGGTGGTTCCCCGACCTCGGCTTCGGCATCGTCGTCCTCGGCAACACGACCTATTATCCGGCCGAGCGCATCGTCCGCGACGCCGTCGACGCCGCGTGGCTGACCGCCATCGGTCGCGCCGAGGAGAACCCTCGCCTCCGCCGGGACGAACCCGTGACACGGGCCTCACCCGTGCTCGAGCGTGAGACCGCACCTGCCCCGACGCACCCGCTGCCGCCGGGTCCGCGCACCGGACGCACCGTCCTCGGTGCCGTGGCCGCGACCCTGACGTGGGATGACGCGTTCGCCGATGCGCACTTCGCGGTGAACATGGACCTCGACGAGCCACGACAGGAGAGGAGGGAGCGCACCGCAGCCTGGCTCGAGTCGCACCGGGTCGATGCGACCCGACCAGTCACCGTCGACGACCTGACGATGGAGACCCGACTGCTCGGAACCGTCACCGTGGCAGAGGGGGCAGCGATCACCGTTCGGCTCGACCACCTCGGCGATGTCCAAGCGATCACCCTGAGCGAGTGAGACCGCGGCCGGAAGCCTAACGGCTGGGGCGGCGGCACGGCGGCGTACCGGCTGGGACTGCGGCCCGGCGGCGCGCCCGCTGGGGCAGCGCCGGCCTACCTACCCGGCCGAACGGAAGATCGCGTCGAGGGTGATCGGCTTGACGAGGTCGACGTAGACGAGCAGTGCCGTCATGGCGAGCATGAGGCTGATGACGACGTAGGTGAGCGGCAGCAGCTTCGCCGTGTCGAAGGGCCCGATCTTCCCGCGTCCGCGCCACCGGTTGATCCGCCGCCTCGCCCCTTCGTAGAGGGCGACGGCGATGTGCCCGCCGTCGAGCGGCAGCAGGGGGATCATGTTGAACGCGAAGAGGAAGATGTTGAGGGAGCCGAGGACCCCGAGGCCGAGCTGGGCCTTCTCGACGACCTGGAGCTCATCGGTGGAGACGATCTCGCCGGCGACGCGGCCGACGCCGACCATGCCGACGAGACCCTCGGCGTCACGCTCCTTCGCCCCGGTGGCGACCTGCGCGATGTCGACGAGCTTGACCGGGAGGGTGACGATGGCCTTGAACACGCCGGTGACCTGATCCCACACGGCGCCCGGGAACTCCGCCAGCGGCAGGGGCTGACGCTCCTGGACCGGCCCGATGCCGAGGAAGCCCTCGGTCACGGTCTGCGGGCTGCCGTCGGGGTTCGTCAGCGGACGCCCCCGGTCGTCGACGCGGGGACGCTCGTGGGCGATGATCGGCACGGACACCGTCTGTGCCTGCCCGTCGCGGACGAAGTCGACGTCGACGCGCTGGCCGGCGTGGTCCTTGATGACCGAGGAGAGCTCATCCCAGTTCTCCGTCGGGACACCGGCCACCGCGGTGATCTCGTCGCCGGGTTCGAATCCGGCCTCCCACGCGGGGGTGAGCTGATCGCCGGGCTGGCATGAGTTCTTCTGTGATGCGGGTCGCTCTGCCGCCTCCGAGGCGGGCACCGCGCACTCGACGACGGTGGCGACCGTCGTCGTCGGCGTCATCACCCCGATGCCCATGAGCGAGATCGCCATGATGATGATCCCGAGGACGAGGTTGACGAAGGGCCCGGCGAACAAGACGACGAGGCGCTTGGGCACGCTGAGCGCGTAGAACGTCCGATGCTCCTCCCCCGGTGCGATCTCGTCGTTCGACATCTCCCGGGCATCGGCCATCGTGTTCTCGAACAGCCGGCCCTTCCGCTTCTTCGGGCGCCGCTCGGCATCGCCGAGCATGTCCTCATCGGTGACCCGGCCCTCATCCGGCACCGTGTCCGGCGCGAGCTCCGCCCCCTCGCCGAGGCGGTCGCCCGACTGTGCGGCAGCGCCGTCGGTCCGCCCGGCGACGGCCGGCTCGCCCACCCGCTGCTTCGTCGCCTCGAGCGGCGGGTACATGCCGGGCATCGCGATGAACCCGCCGAGCGGCAGCGCCTTGATCCCGTACTCGGTCTCACCGCGGCGGAACGAGAACAGGGTCGGCCCGAAGCCGACCATGTAGTGGGTGACCTTGACCCCGAACCGCTTCGCCGGGGTGAGATGACCGAGCTCGTGGAGCGCGATCGAGATCGAGATGCCGATGAGGAAGAGGACGATCCCGAGGATGAAGAGGACGACCGTCATCGCCTCACCTCGCTCGACCGCCCGGCGGCGACGACCGCGGGCTGAGCGTCGGGCTGTGCGTCACCGGTCTGTGCGGCGACGTGGTCGCGCGCGAACCCCCGGGCCCACGCGTCGGCGGCGAGCACGGTCTCCACGCTGTGTTCAGGGGCCGGCTCGTGGGCGGCCAGGGCCCGTTCGAGACCCGAGTCGATGCCGGTGAACGGGATGTCGCCGGCGATGAATGCCTCGACGAGGACCTCGTTGGCGGCGTTGAACACCGCAGGGTAGCTCCGGGCCCGCTTCCCCGCCTCGATCGCGAGGCTGAGCGCGGGGAACGCGACATGGTTGACCGGTTCGAACGACCAGTGCATGGGCTGACCCCAGTTGTTCGGCACAGCACCCGAGGGGATCCGGCGGGTGGTGCCGTCATCCTGGGTGCCCAGGGCGTAGGCGATGGGCAGCCGCATGTCCGGAGGGGAGATCTGGGCGATCGTCGAGGCATCGGTGAACTCGACCATCGAGTGGATCTGGCTCTGCGGGTGGACGACGACCTCGATGTCGTCGAAGTCGATGCCGAAGAGCAGATGGGCTTCGATGACCTCGAGCCCCTTGTTGACGAGCGTCGCCGAGTTGATCGTGATCATCGATCCCATCGACCACGTCGGATGCTTGAGCGCCTGGGCCGGGGTGACGCGGCGCAGCGCTTCCCGGGTCATGCCGCGGAAGGGCCCGCCCGAGGCGGTGATGACGAGCCTGGCGACCTCGCCGTGCGTGCCGGAGCGCAGGGCCTGCGCGATCGCCGAGTGCTCGCTGTCGACGGGGATGAGGCGGGCGCCGGTCCGCTCGGCGGCGTCGAGGACGAGGGAGCCGCCGATGATGAGCGACTCCTTGTTCGCCAGGGCGACGTCGGTGCCGGCCTCGAGCGCCGCGAGCGTCGCGCCGAGTCCGGCGGCTCCGGTCACGGCATTGAGGACGATGTCGGCCGAGCGGCTCGCGACCGCCTCGGCGGCGGTCTCCCCCAGAAGAATCTCACGAACGGGATCATCGATTCCGCGGTCTGCGGCGAGTTCGGACAACCGTTTCCGCACGCCGTCCTCGCCGCCGGCGGGAGGGGAGGTCAGCCCGATGACGGGGACGGAGAAGTCGAGCGCCTGGGTGAGCAGAAGGTCGACCTGGGACCCTGCGGCAAGGCCGACGACTGCGAAATCCGTTGCGTTCTCGGCCAGTACGTCGAGGGCCTGAGTGCCGACCGACCCGGTCGACCCGACTACAATGACATTACGTTCGCTCACGCCTACCGATGATGCCAAAGTTCTCTGGGAAATGACTCGACAAGGGACTTCTCGGCGTGGGCGGAGCACACCAGATCAAAGGCGAGAGAGGTATAGATGAGTGCAACGATGAGCCCCGACGAGATCCTGGGACTGGATTCGGTCTTCGACGCCGATGACCTCGAGTTCGCGCACGTCGTCCGCAAGTGGCTCGACGAGAACGTCCGCGAGAAGATCGGCGACTACTTCCTCGATGCGACCATTCCCGCCCGCGAGCTCGCTGAGGGCCTCGGGGAGCTCGGCGTCCTCGGCATGCACCTCGAGGGCTACGGCTGCGGCGGGTCGACCGCCACCCAGTACGGTCTCGCCTGCCGTGAGCTCGAGGCCATCGACTCGGGTCTGCGCTCCCTCGTCTCCGTCCAGGGGTCGCTCGCGATGTTCGCCATCCATCGCTACGGCTCCGAGGCGCAGAAGGAGGAGTGGCTGCCGAAGATGGCCGCCGGCAAGGCACTCGGCTGCTTCGGGCTCACCGAACCCGACGTCGGCTCCGACCCCTCGGGCATGAAGACGACCGCCCGCAGGGACGGTTCCGACTGGATCCTCAACGGTTCGAAGATGTGGATCACGAACTCACCCGTCTCCGACGTCATGGTCGTGTGGGCGAAGACGGAGGAGACCGACGACAAGGGCCGTCCGGTCATCCGCGGCTTCGTCGTGCCGTCGGACACCGAGGGCGTGCAGACCCCGGAGATCCACCGCAAGATCTCCCTGCGGGCCTCGATCACCGGTGAGATCGTCCTCGACAACGTCCGCCTGCCCGAGGATGCGATGCTGCCCGAGGCCAAGGGCCTCAAGGCTCCGCTCTCGTGCCTGTCGGAGGCGCGCTTCGGCATCGTCTTCGGAGTCACCGGTGCCGCCCGCGACGCTCTGCTCTCAGCGATCGAGTACACGGGCACCCGGATCCAGTTCGATCGCCCGATCTCCTCATTCCAGATCTCGCAGCAGAAGCTCGCGAAGGCCTTCGGCCAGTACTCGCAGATCACGCTGCTCGCCGCTCACCTCGGTGAGCTCAAGGACTCCGCGAAGGGTGTGCGCCCCGAGCAGATCAGCCTCGGCAAGATGGTCAACGTCGACACGGCGATGAACGTCTGCCGGGACCTGCGCGCGCTCTTCGGCGGATCGGGAATCACGAGCGAGTATCCGCCGCTGCGCCACGCGGTCAACCTCGAGACCGTGCTCACCTACGAGGGCACCCATGAGGTCCACCAGCTCACGCTCGGCCGGGCCCTCACCGGGATCAACGCCTTCGCGAACTGAGGTCGGTGCCGGTCGGCGTCCCCGACCGGCGCACCTGGTCATCCGACCGGTCGCATCCGCCCCGCCCTTGTGCGCCGCCATCGGCGCCGAGGTGCGGGGCGGTCGGCATTCACCTCTGTTCGCGGAGGAACTCCTCGAGCCAGGGCAGGCTCTCAGCCGCGCTGAGGGGACCGTCGTCGGTGAGAACAAGGGTCTGAGACGGGTCGAGCGGGGCGACCTCGGCGGATTCGACGCGGGAGTCCCGCATCGCCTGGTCGAGGTTCGCGGTCTCCCCCGCGATGCTCACACCGACGCCCTCGAAGCGCGAACGCACGACCTTGACCGAGGCCCGTCCGGGTTCGATCGGGTCGGCGTCGATCGCGACGATGCGCACCTCGGCGGGGTCGGTCTCCGAACCATCTGTGCGGGCGTCGACGACGACACCGAGGCGCATCGCAGCAAGCACACTGAGCGCCCGGGCGACAGCAGGGACATCGGCGTCGACGCGCACCCTGCTCGTCCCGGTGTCGACTCCCATCGTCCGGAGGATTCCGGCGAGTTTCGCGCTGCGGTCGAGCGCCTCGGCGCGGTCGAGTTCGACGGGCACGGCGAGTGCCTTGAGCAGGCGCGGATCGGTGACCTCGCGCCCGTCGATGAGGGGCGTGTCCGGGACGTCCCCGGTGATGACGGTGTCGTCGGCCCGACCGAGGACGATCGGGTAGTCGAGGATCTCGAAGACCGGGTTGAGGGTGCCGGGAGTCCCGTCACCGGGCTTGGTGAACCAGTGGAAGTCAGTCAACGGAGGCCATCACCTCGACGACGCGGTCGATGAAGGCATCGACCTGATCCTCGTCGTAGGCCTTGTTGCCCTTCGCGGTCTTAAACAGGACCCTGCGGACCTGGTCGACGCTCATCGCCACGCCCTGCGTGAAATAGGCGTTGACCTTCTCGCACATGTCGTCGACCTGCGCGATGTCGTAGCCGATGACACCGGCGGGCGGGCTGTCGAAGCGCTCCCCCGCCTCACGGACGAGGCGTCCCCGCAGGGACGCGGCGACGCGGGTGAGCTCCTGCACCCAGGCGTCCTGTCCGGACTGGGCGATGAGACGGTCGCGGGCCTGCTTGGCGAAGGCGTCCTCGAGGCGGTCGAGGGCGGCGTCGACGACGGCGACGTGGTAGCCCTTGCGGACGAGGTCGAAGCCGACCGTGCGCACGGCACGGGAGTCGAGGTCGCCGGGCTGCGGCGTGGGTCGTTCGAATGACTCGCGTGCCCTCTTGAAGAAGCTGTCGACCTGCTTCGGGTCGTAGCCGTTCTTCCAACCGGACATGCGGGGGAACGTCGTGTCCGCCATGATTCCTCCGTACAGAGTGTGTCGTTTCCACCATGATAGTTCGAGCATCGGTGGTCCGCCGCAGTCGCTGCGGCGCGAAGTGTCGGTAGCTCGGGCCCGGGTCGGGTCCGGCCTCGGCCGGGTCAGGCGTCAGTCGGCGGCGGCGAGCTGTCCGCAGGCACCGTCGATGTCGGAGCCGCGGGTGTCGCGGATCGTCGTCGGAACGCCGGCGTCGACGAGCCGGCGGACGAACTCGTCGGCGACAGCAGGGTCCGAGGCCGTCCACACGGATCCCGGGGTCGGGTTGAGCGGGATCGGGTTGACGTGCACCCAGCCGCGGCCGCGGGCGTTGAGCTTCTTCGCGAGCAGGTCCGCCCGCCATGCGTGGTCGTTCATGTCCTTGATGAGCGCGTACTCGATGCTCACCCGGCGACCGGTGACCTTGTAGTAGTTGAAGGCCGCGTCGATCGCCTCGTCGGCCTTCCACCGGGTGTTGACCGGGATCATCTCGTCGCGCAGCTCGTCGTCGGGGGCGTGGAGGCTGAGCGCGAAGGTCACGGGGATGTCCTCGGCGGCGAGCTTGTTGATGCCGGGGACCAGGCCGACGGTGGAGACGGTGATCCGTCGCGCCGACATGCCCAGGCCCTCGGGCGCGGGGGCGACGAAGCGGCGGACCGCGTTCATCACCCGCTTGTAGTTGGCCAGGGGTTCGCCCATGCCCATGAAGACGATGTTCGTCACCCGCTCCGGTCCTCCCGCCGAGGCGGTCGCCGGGTCCGCGGACGACTCGCCGGGGGTCTCGTTCTGCTCCTCGTCGGCTTCCGCACCGAGGGCGACCTCGTCGTCGGCGTCGGCGCTCGGCTTGGACGGCGCGAGTTCACCGGCGGCGATGGCCTGGTTGGCCCGGATGACCTGTTCGACGATCTCGGCCGTCGACATGTTCCGAGTCAGACCCTGCTGGCCGGTGGCGCAGAACGGGCAGTTCATCCCGCAGCCGCACTGGCTCGAGACGCACAGTGTGATGCGGTTGCGGTAGCGCATGAGGACGGATTCGACGAGCGCACCGTCGAAGAGACGCCAGAGGAATTTGATCGTGTCGCCGTTGCCTGTCGTCAGGCGCCTGACCTCGGTGAGCAGCGGAGGGAAGAAGCGCTCTGCAAGGGGTGCGCGCAGATCCTTGGGCAGGTCGGTCATCGACTCGACGTCGGTGTGGTAGCGCGTGAAGTAGTGGGTGGAGAGCTGCTTGGCGCGGAAGGCGGGAAGACCCATCTCGGTGACGGCGGCGATGCGCTCGTCCATCGTCATGTCCGCGAGGTGCTGCTGAGGTTGGGCGACGCGGGGGGACTTGAAGTTGAGCAGCGGGCTACCGTCGCGCATCGGGGTCGTCGACGTCGTCCCGTCGGCGTGTTCGACGACGGGCCTGACCTGTCTGCTTCCAGCTGGAGGTATCACTCCCCCATTGTCTCATGCCGGTCCCGGCGACGCTGTGTGGTCGGGGACACGGGAGCCCGCGATCGCCTCGGCGAGGGGATGCGACGACCGGGCGGCCGTCCCAGCCTCACATGAAGCCGGGGAGGAAGGAGAAGAGGACGAGGGCGACGGGCGCGGTCGGGAGGATCGAGTCGAGGCGGTCCATGACGCCGCCGTGACCGGGCAGCAGGGTGCCCATGTCCTTGAGGTGGAGGTCGCGTTTGATCATCGATTCGCTGAAGTCGCCGAGGGTGGCGAACGCGGGGATGACGACGCCGATGACGAGCCCGGTCCAGAACGGGGCGTCGAAGAGGGTGATCGCCAGCGTCGTGGCGACGGCCGTGGTGAAGACGACGGATCCCAGGTAGCCCTCCCAGGACTTCTTCGGCGAGATCCGCGGGGCGATGGGATGCCTGCCCCAGAGTACGCCGAAGACGTAGCCGCCGATGTCGGAGGCGACGACGCTGGCAAGGAAGATGATGACGTAGAAGTTGCCGTTGGGCAGGGTGAGGAGATAGACGACGAAGCACGCCATGAGGCCGACGTAGGTGAGCGCGAAGAGGGAGAGGGAGACGTCCTTGACCGCGTTCTTGCGCCGCTCGACCATCGTGAAGAGCATGACGGCCCCGGCGCTTGCGGCGAACGTCACCCACAGGGCCTCCCGGCCGCCGAAGTACGTGGCGACGACCATGCAGGCCGCGGAGATCATCGTCGGGATGCGGGAGACAAGCGATCCGGACCGGGAGAGCGCGTTGGCGAGCTCCCACATCGCGGCGACGATCGCGATGAGGATGATGAAGAGGAAGGTTTCGGGAAGGAGGATCAGCGAGGCGAGCACGATCCCGCCGATGAGGAGGCCGATCCCGATCGCCGCCGGGAGGTTGCGGCCGGCCCGGCCGTAGTCCTTGGGTGCAGGCGCCGTCTCGACCTCCACCTCGACGGCAGCGGTCTCCTGCGTGAAGACCGTGTCGGTGCCGCGGAGGTCGCGCCGCTTCGGGAACGGTGTCGGCTCTGGGGTCGCCGCGGTCTCCCGATCCGACCCCTCGTCAGGGGTCGGATCGGAGGTGGGACGGTCGGGCCCGGTCAACGCGATCATCAGACCTCGAGGAGCTCGGCTTCCTTCTGGCCGAGCAGCTTGTCGATGGCGTCGACCTTCTTCTTCGTGATGTCGTCGAGTTCGGAGATCGAGCGGGTGACCTCGTCCTCGCCGGCCTCGCCGTCCTTCTTGATCCGCTCGAGGGTGTCCTTCGCGTGGCGGCGGATGTTGCGGATCGAGACCTTGCCGTCCTCGGCCTTGCCCTTGACGATCTTCACGTACTCCTTGCGACGCTCCTCGGTGAGTTCGGGGAGGACGACGCGGATGACGTTGCCGTCGTTGGCGGGGTTGGCACCGATGTCGGAGTTGCGCAGGGCGTTCTCGATGTCACCCAGGGTCCCGCGGTCGTAGGGAGTGACGAGGATCGTGCGGGCCTCGGGCGTCTGGAACGACGCGAGCTGCTGGAGCGGCGTGGGAGCGCCGTAGTAGTCGATCTCGATGTTCGCGAAGAGCGCGGGGTTGGCCCGGCCGGTGCGGATCGACGCAAAGTCCTCTTGCGTGAATTCCACGGCCTTGTCCATCTTCTCCCTGGCCTCTGCCAGTGTTTCTTCAATCACGAGACACTCTTTTCAGTCGATTGGAGCTGTGTGAACATTCTATGGGTCCGAGGTGGTTTTCTGCTGACCCGGACCGGTGCGGTGTGGGCTACTTGACCAGTGTGCCGATCTTCTCACCGGCGATGGCCTTGCGCAGGTTGCCCTCACCCTGCATGCCGAAGACGTGCATGGGAAGCCGGTTGTCCATGCAGAGGGAGAACGCGGTGGCGTCGACGACCTTGAGACCCTTCTGGAGAGCCTCCTGGTAGGTGATCTCGTCGATCTTCGCAGCAGTCGGGTCGAGCTTCGGGTCGGCGGTGTAGACGCCGTCGACGCCGTTCTTGGCGATGAGGACCTCATCGGCGTGGATCTCGAGCGCGCGCTGGGCCGCGACGGTGTCGGTGGAGAAGTAGGGCAGACCGGCGCCGGCGCCGAAGATGACGACGCGGTTCTTCTCCATGTGGCGCATCGCCCGGCGCGGGATGTAGGACTCGGCGACCTGGGACATCGGGATCGCGGTCTGCACGCGGGTGTCGACGCCGAGCTGTTCGAGGAAGTCCTGCAGAGCGAGGCAGTTCATCACGGTTCCGAGCATTCCCATGTAGTCGGCGCGCGTGCGGTCCATGCCGCGCTGGGAGAGCTCGGCGCCGCGGAAGAAGTTGCCGCCGCCGACGACGATGCTCACTTCGACGTCCTCGACGGTGGGGGCGACTTCCCGGGCGACGGCAGCGACGACGTCGGGGTCGACGCCGATGCTGCCTCCGCCGAAGACCTCGCCGGAGAGCTTGAGGAGCACGCGGCGACGATGCGTGCGCACCGGTCGGCTGGCGTGGCTCGATTCGTGTACCGGGGTGGATGTCATGAGGTCCTTCTTCCATGCGTTCGGCGCCGCCGCAGGCAGCGCCGATCCGGGTGGTTCGTCTGGGTCAGTCTAGCGAAAACGGGGCCGGACCCATCGGTCCGACCCCGTCATCGGATCCTGTGGGGGTCCTCACGGACCCCCACAGCGATCACAAGCGGATCAGGCTCCCACGCGGTAGCGGAGGAAACCGGTCGCCTTGAGGCCGGCGGCCTCGAGGACCTTGCCCACGGTCTGCTTGGGATCCTTGGCGAATCCCTGGTCGAGCAGGCAGTTCTCCTTGAAGAAGCCGTTGACGCGGCCTTCGATGATCTTCGGCAGAGCCTGTTCCGGCTTGCCTTCGTTCTTCGCGGTGTCCTCGGCGATGCGGCGCTCGTTCTCGACGAGCTCGGCCGGGACATCCTCACGCGAGAAGTACTTCGGCGCGAGGGCGGCGATGTGCACGGCGACGTCGTGCGCGACGGCCTGGTCATCGCCTTCGTAGGCGAAGAGAACGCCGACCTGCGGGGGCAGGTCCTTGTTCGTGCGGTGGAGGTAGGACTCCACCTTCTGGCCTTCGAGACGACCGACGCGACGCAGGTCGACTTTCTCGCCCAGGGCGGCACCGGACTCGGTGATGAACTGGGCGACGGTCTTGCCGTCGGCCTCGACCGAGAGCAGCGACTCGGCCGACTCGGACTTGTTCGACACGGCGAGTGCGAGGACTTCGTCGGCGAGGTCGATGAAGCGCTGCGACTTCGCGACGAAGTCGGTCTCCGAGTCGAGCTCGATCATGGTGCCGACGCCGCCGTCGACGAAGGTGGCGACGAGACCGTCGGAGGTGGCACGGCCTTCGCGCTTCGTGGCGCCCTTGAGGCCCTTCACACGGAGGAGCTCGATGGCCTTCGCCTGGTCGCCGTCGGCCTCATCGAGGGCCTTCTTGACGTCCATCATTCCGGCGCCGGTCTTCTCGCGCAGTTCCTTGATGTCAGCGGCAGTGTAGTTTGCCATTCTTTCTCCTAGTGGTGGTGGAGGTGAGTGAGATCAGGACTCGGTGGAGTCAGCGGCAGCGTCGGCGGCTGCGGCCTTGCCCTCGGCGTCCGCTGCCTTCGCATCGGCGTCGGCGACGGCACCTTCGGCGGCGGCGTCCGTCGCGTCGGTGGCGGTGGTCTCCTCGGACTGGGCCTCGGCTGCGGTGGCAGCGGCGGAGGCTTCGGTCGAGGCGGATGCGGCGTCGGCGTTCGCCTCGGCGGCGTTGCCCTCGAGGAGCTCGCGCTCCCACTCGGGCATCGGCTCGACGGCGGAGACGTTCTTCTCACCGGACTCGTCGTCGCCGGAGTGGCGGGCGATGAGGCCCTCGGCCACGGCGTCGGCGATCACGCGGGTGAGCAGCGAGACCGAGCGGATGGCGTCGTCGTTGCCCGGGATCGGGTAGGTGACGTCGTCGGGGTCGCAGTTGGTGTCGAGGATCGCGATGACCGGGATGCCCAGCTTCTTCGCCTCGTCGACGGCGAGGTGCTCCTTCTTCGTGTCGACGATCCACACAGCGGACGGGGTGCGCTGCATGTCGCGGATGCCGCCGAGGGTCTTCTCGAGCTTGTCCTTCTCGCGACGGAGGATGAGGAGTTCCTTCTTCGTGTGCGAGGAGCCCGCAACGTCGTCGAAGTCGATCTCTTCGAGTTCCTTCAGCCGGCGCAGACGCAGGGAGATGGTCTGGAAGTTCGTGAGCATGCCGCCGAGCCAACGCTGGTTGACATACGGCTGGCCGACGCGCTTGGCCTGCTCGGCGATCGATTCCTGGGCCTGCTTCTTCGTGCCGACGAAGAGGATGGAGCCGCCGTGGGAGACGGTCTCCTTGACGAACTCGAACGCGGTGTCGATGTAGCCCAGCGACTTCTGCAGGTCGATGATGTAGATGCCGTTGCGCTCGGTGAAGATGAAGCGCTTCATCTTCGGGTTCCAACGACGGGTCTGGTGTCCGAAGTGAACGCCGCTGTCGAGCAGCTGGCGGATGGTGACGACGGCCATGCCGACGCCCTCCTTTCTCGTGCACCCTGCGGGTGCGTTGTGCCATGGTTCGCGGCCAACACGGGGCTGGCGGCGACGATGGCGGTTTCGGTTGATTCCTGGTACCCGGTTCGCCCAACCCACATGCGCGTACGCATGCACCATGGGATGGAGAAGAGATCGGATACGCGTAGTCAGAAGACACGCTTCTGCTGAGGGCAGTCTATCGCGGGTGGCCAAGCCTGCGCCAATCGGAGGATGTCCCTCGCCGAGGCGGCCGCCGGGTGTGCCTGTCCCGTGCCCGGGCGGCTGCGCCACCTCCCGCCGAGGCTGCCGTCGGGTTCGCGTCGCCTCTGCGCTCTCGGGCGGGCTCCCCGCTTCCGCGACTCGTGCGCATTCGGCTGTGGACGCGCATTGCGCTCAGCATGCCTCCCCGCGGTGTGGGGCACCGGCGAGGGTGAGCGGAGCCCGGCCCATCGGGGGTCCGGTGGTCCCACTCGTGTGCTCTCTCCTGTGCATGCGGCACCGACTCGTGTGCGCGCGGCCTGTGGACGCCCGATGGTCGTCCACAGGCGGAGAATCCTCTGCTGACAGCACCGGCGGCATCGATTTCCATGGGCGTTATGGCCGTTCCCGAATCGACTCGTCCGCCCCACCGCAGCGCTGCCCCTCTTCCGCGACGGCGACTGTCGGCCCGTCCGACTCGGCGTCCGTCTGCGCGTCCGCCTCGGCGACGCAAAGCCGGTCCCCTGCCGAGCAGGCCGCTGCTGTGGATCAGCGTCCTCGTCACCGCGGTTCTCGTCGCCCTCGGCGGCGTGGGCGCAGCTGACGCCTCCCCGCAGGCTTCCCGAGCCGCGGGCACCACCTGGGTCACGCCGGTACCGGCGATGGAGATCGTCACCGCCTTCGATCCGCCGCGGGAGACATGGCTGGCCGGGCACAGAGGCATCGACGTCCGGGCCGTACCCGACGAACCCGTGCGCGCCCCGACCGCGGGCACCATTCGCTTCCGCGGCTCGGTGGCGGGCACCGAGACGATGAGCATCACGACGGAGTCCGGTCACGTCGTCTCCTTCCAACCGGCGCGTTCGGATGCCTCCGTCGGCGACCGCTTCGCAGCTGGTGAGCAGATCGGCACGGTCTCGACGGGCGCGCACTGCCAGGAGTCCTGCCTCCACATCGGCGTCTGGCCTAAGGACAGCGACCGGGCGTATGTCGATCCGGCGCCGTTCTTCGGTCAGGATGCGTCCCTCCTGCTGCCGCTCGCACGCAAGCCGGCCGAAGAGCCGGCCGGCGATGACACGGATTCGGGTGCGGGCGGGTGGGGCGGACACCGGAATGGGCGCATTCCCGCCTCGGCGCTGTGCCCGCTCACCACCGCCCCCGGGCACATGCTCCGATGCGATGCGCAGGCCGCATTCGACCGCCTCTCCCACGCGTACTCCGCGCGGTTCGGCAGGCCGATCTCGGTCACCGACTCCTACCGGGACTACGACACCCAGGTCATCCTCAAACGGCGCAAGGGAAAGCTCGCGGCGACGCCGGGGACGTCGAACCACGGGTGGGCGCTCGCGATGGACCTCGGGGGCGGCATCAACTCATTCGGCAGTGCCGAGCATCAGTGGATGCGGGCGAACGCTCCGACGTTCGGATGGGTGCATCCGTCGTGGGCACGGCAGGGAGGGTCCCTGCCCGAGGCATGGCACTGGGAGTTCAGGAAGTGAGCGCGTGCCGGACGTGAGCGAGTCGCTCAGGCCCGCGGGTGGGCCTGCCGGTAGGTCTCCTGCAGGCGCTGCATCGACACATGGGTGTAGATCTGCGTGCTGCTCAGCGTCGAATGCCCGAGCAGCTCCTGGATCTGGCGCAGATCGGCACCGTTGTCGAGCATGTGCGTGGCAGCCGAGTGGCGGAGACCGTGCGGTCCGATGTCGGGGGCGTCGGGGTTGTTCGCGCCGTAGCGGTGGACGAGCTCGCGGACCTGGCGGGCGCCGATTCGGCCTCCACGCAGGCCGAGGAAGAGCGCGTCACCGCTCCTGTCGGTGGCGAAGCGCTCCCGCAGTCTCAGCCAGATCGCGAGGGCATCGCGTGCCGGGCCGCCGAAGGGCACCCGGCGCTCCTTGTCGCCCTTGCCGAGCACGGTGATCATCGACCGCTGGTGGTCGACGTCGCTGCGGTCGAGGCCGCAGAGTTCGGATACGCGCACGGCCGTCGCATAGAGCATCTCGAGGATGGCGGCGTCCCGGGCGAGCAGCGCCTGAGCGTCATCGTCAGACTCTGCGGCCTCATCCTGTTGGGAGTCCGCCCCCGCTCCCCTGCTCGCTGTCGCTCCGGCCCCCTCACGCGCGCGGTCCGACCCGGCTCCTCCCCGCCGATTGCCTCCGTCACCACTGCGTCCTGCCGAGACGAGGGCGGCCGCCTGCTGGGGTTTGAGCACGGTGGGCAGCCGTGAGTCCTTCTTCGGGGTGCGCAGACGCGCGGCCGGGTTGGACGGCAGTCCGTGGGTGCTCACGCAGTAGGAGAAGAACGATTTGATCGCCGCGATCTTGCGCGCCACCGTCGACTTCGCCGCTCCCGCATCGTCGAGGGCGATGAGCCACGACCGCAGATCGTCGAGGCTGATGTCGGACACGGCGATCCCACGTCCGGACCCCACTGACCCAGCGCCACCCGAATCGTCGGTCTTCCGTGACCGGTCGGTCTCCCGTGACTGTTCGGGGGTCCGGGTTGCGCGTCGCCCCGGCAGATGGGCGGCGTGCGCGAAGAAGTCGCCGACATCACCGACGTAGGCGCGGCGGGTATGGGCGGAGACGTCACGCGCGCGCAGGTGGTCGGCGTAGTCGTCGACCACCTCGGGGAAGCGAGGCGATGAGGTCACGCTTCAAGCGTACTCGTTCAGCGCCGGCGCAGCTTCTTCCACCCGGGCCCGTCGCGTTCGCTCAGTCCCTCGATCTCGAGGAGGGCGAGCGCCGAGAGCGCATCGGCCACCGTCAGGCCCGCTCTGGCCGCAAGCGTGCCGACATCGAGGGCTTTCGTCGCCGAGAGCGCGTTGAGGCAGATCCGCTCCCGTTCGCCGAGGTCGTCGACCCGGTCATCGCGGCCGCCCGCTCCAGAACCCCCACCAGCTCGAGAGGAATCCCCGGCTGCACTGCCGCCGAGGTCGCCCAACGGCAGCTCCTCGGGCCGGACGAGGTCGAGGACGTCGGGGGCGCCGGTGACGAGGTCGGCTTCCCTCAGACGGATGAGCCGGTTCGTTCCGGCCGATGACGCCGAGTACACCGACCCGGGGTAGGCGGCGACGACGCGGGAGAGTTCGAGCGCGTGCCTGGCGGTGTTGAGCGCCCCGCTGCGCCACCCGGCCTCGACGACGACCGTGGCAAGCGCCGAGGCGGCGATGAGGCGGTTGCGCAGGAGGAACCGGTGGCGCATCGGAGTCATCCCGGGTGCGGTCTCGGAGACGAGGAGACCGTGCTCGAGCACCTGTGCGAAGAGGTCCGAGTTCGCCGCGGGATAGAACCGGTCGACTCCCCCGGCCATGAATGCGACCGTCGTGCCCTCCCGGGCGAGCGCCGCACGGTGAGCGGCCGCGTCGATGCCGAAGGCTCCCCCGGAGACGACGGTGTACCCGTCGGCGGCGAGATCCCAGGCAAGGTCGGAGGCGCACTTCGTCCCATAGCCGCTCGCCGCCCGCGCCCCGACGACGGCGACCGCCTGCGCAAGCGCCTCGCGCAGGGTCGCCGACCCGCGCACCCACAGCCCCAAGGGCGCTGCGGGACCGAGTTCGTCGATGGCGGTCGGCCATTCGTCGTCGGTGGGGATGACGAGACGTCCGCCGAGGCGGGCCATGCCTTCAAGGTCGTGTTCGCCGTCGGCGTCGGCGGCGCGCACTGCCCACCGGGCGAGCGCCTCGGGGAGTCTCCCCTGACCGGTGATGTCCCCGAGCTCGGCGGAGAGCCGTCCGACGACCTCGTCGACCGCGACCGCCCCGGAGGAGATCGCCCGGATGAGTTCGACCGCGGTCACAGGGCCCGCGGCATCGACGAGGGCCTTGAGCAGGCCGTCACCGGGTTCGCCGATCCGCAGGAGTGCTGCGACGGCGATGCGCTGCGGGGTCACGTCCATCATGTCTCCTGGGTCCGCAGCGCGAGGGCCGCAGCGATCCGGTCGGCGTCGGGAGCCTCCGCCCCGGCGAGGTCGGTCAGGGTCGTGGCGACCCGGAGCACTCGGTCGTAGCCGCGCATCGTGATCCTCCCCGTCTCGAGCGCGCGGTCGAGGCTGCGCAGAGCTGCCGGTCGCATCCCGAAGTGGTCGCGCAGCCACGGCCCCGGTGCCATCGCATTGAGCGACCAGTCGCAGTTCGCATACCGATCCGCCTGCGCGCGCCTCGCGTGCTCGACTCGTGCGGCCACACCTGCGCTCGACTCCTGCTCCCCGCCGAGACGCAGGTCGGCCGGAGTGACGGGGTAGAGCTCGAGCTGGAGGTCGACACGATCGAGGAGAGGCCCGGAGAGGCGATTGCCGTACCGGCGTCTGTCCATCGGCGTGCAGTTGCACACCGTGTTCGCGCCCGCCTGCATGCCCGCCCCGCACGGGCACGGGTTCGCGGCCATGACGAGCTGGAACGATGCCGGCAACACCATCGACCCCCAGGCCCGGTGGATGTGGACCTGACGGGCCTCGAGCGGCTGCCGCAGCGCTTCGAGCACGTCCCGGGAGAACTCCGGCGCCTCGTCCATGAAGAGGACACCCCGATGGGCTTTGCTGAGGATGCCGACCGTGCCGGGCTTCCTGCCTCCCACGAGCGCCGAGGCGGTGCTCCGGTGATGGGGTGCCTCGAACGGCGGCCGGTGATCGAGCTCCTCACCGGGCACGAGTTCCCCGCGCAGAGAGCGCACCGCGGCGACTTCGAGGGCCTGGGCGTCGTCGAGCGGTGGGAGGATCCCGGGCAGGCACTGAGCGAGCAGGGTCTTCCCCGCGCCCGGGGTGCCGCGCATGAGGAGGTTGTGACCGCCCGCAGCGGCGACCTCGAGCCCGAACCGAGCCTCATCCTGCCCCTGCACCTCGGCGAGGTCGTGGAGTTCGGTCGGATGCGCTCCCGGTCCGGGAGCCTCGACGACCGGTGGCAGGGCGGGAACGGCGAGGCTGCCGCCGTAGGCGTTGACGAGTTCGGCCAGCGAGGACACCGCGAGGACATCGACGTCTCCGATGAGCGCGGCCTCCGCCCGGTTGCCGGCGGGAACGACGAATCGGTCGAAGCCGGCGAGCAGGCCGCAATGGAGGCTCGGCAGCACGCCGCTCACCGGTCGGATGCGGCCGTCGAGGCCGAGTTCCCCACAGTGGATGACCGCCTCGGTCTCGGCGGAGCTGATGATCCCGCGGGCCTTGAGCACGGCGACGGCGATGCCGAGATCGAAGCCGGTGCCGATCTTCGGCACACTGCCCGGGGTGAGGTTGATCGTCAGATGCTGGGTGGCGACCGGGATGCCGAGGAAGGCGAGCGCCGCACGCAGCCGCTTGCGCGATTCGCTCACCGAGGCGTCGGGAAGGCCGACGATGTCGATGCCGGGAAGACCTGCGCTGACGACGGCTTCGATCGAGACGATCTTTCCGGCCAGCCCCCAGAGGGCGACGGCGGCGGCCCGTCCGACGACGGTCTTCTCCGGTGTCGTCTCGCCACTCCTCGCGTCCTCGACTCCCAATGGTTCGTCGCCGTCGGGGCTCCAGTCGGCGTCGACAGCATCGCAGTCATCCCCTGGGTCATCGACGATGTGCAGCTGTTCGCTCATGCGTCGACCTGCACATTGCGCACATGGGTGACGGTCGGGCGCGGTGACATGACGATGCCGATCGCGTCGATGCGGGTCGCAGGGTAGAACTCGGCCTGCTCGCGCAGCCACAGTCCCGAGAGCATCCTGATCCGACGCAGCTTCACCGGCGTGATCGCTTCGAGCGGTGAGCCCTGCCGCATCGTGCGGCGGGTCTTGACCTCGACGAAGACGATGGTCGCTCCGTCGCGGGCGATGATGTCGATCTCTCCCTCACGGCACCTGACATTGCGGTCGAGGACGACCATGCCCTCGGCCTCGAGGCGGGCGACGGCGAGGTCCTCACCCGTCCGGCCCAGGGCGAGCTGACGGTCACCGCGGGTCGGGGTGTCCGTCGGCCGCGCAGTCCGTCCTGTCTTCGTCGTCCGTGCCATGCCGTCCAGGCCACCACAGCACGTGGTCGTCTGGAAGCATCAGAGAACGGCCTGTGGACAGCGGTTGAGCCTCCACAGGCCGTGAGCACATGAGTGCGCGACGCTCCACACCCGGATCACGCACGAGTCAGGGCTGTCAGCCTCGGCGCCGACGGCATTCCGTTCAGCGGCGGCTCAGCGCCCGATCGAGGTCGGCGGCTCGAGGTCGGACTTGGCGATCTCCTCAATGTTGACGTCCTTGAACGTGAGCACGTGGACCATCTTGATGAACCTGGCCGACCGGTAGCTGTCCCACACCCAGGCATCGCGCAGGGTGAGCTCGAAGTAGACGTCGCCGGCGTCGTTGTGCGCTTTGAGGTCGACGTGGTTGGCGAGGTAGAAGCGGCGTTCGGTCTCGACGACGTAGGCGAAGAGACCGACGACATCGCGGTACTCCTTGTAGAGCTGGAGTTCGAGCTGGGCCTCGTAGTCGTCGAGATCGTCTGTGCTCACGTCGTTCCTCTCTTCGCGTCGTTCTCGGGGTGCAGCCGGAAGCTCATCCGGTGGTGGAGGCTCGGTCCGTGCTCGGCGATGGCCTGCCGGTGGTGAACGGTTCCGTATCCGACGTTCGACTCCCAACCATACTGCGGGTGCGCCTCGGCGAGGCTGATCATCGTTTCGTCGCGGTGCACTTTCGCCACGATACTCGCCGCCGCGATGACGGGAACGCTGCCGTCGCCCTTGATCACGGTGCGCACGGGCGGCAGCTCCATGTCGGCGGCGGGCCCGAATATCCCCAGGCAGTCGAGCGTGAGTGGAGCCGAGAGCCAGTCGTGCTTGCCGTCGAGGAGGATCATCGTCGGTCGCGACGACGCACCCGCACCCGGGCCGCCGGACGCTGTGCCGAGCGCACCCTCGAGTGCCCGCCGAGCCGCGAGGTTGAGGGCCATGGTCATCCCGAGGGCGTCGATCTCGGCAGGCAGGGTCGATCCGACGGCCGAGGCGTGCGCCCATGCCTGGACGCGAGCGGTCGCCGCCGACCGAGAGGGACCGTCGAGCTGTTTGGAGTCGTGGATGCCCTCGGGCACGTCGGCGGCGCACAGGGGGCCGAGTTCGAAGACGGCGACGCCGACGCTCACCGGTCCGGCGAGCGCTCCGCGTCCCACCTCGTCGACACCGATGACGATCTCATACCCCTCGGCGGCGAGTGCGCGTTCGACGCCGAGGTCGTGCAGTCCTCGTCCGGTCATCAGCTGACAGTGATTCCCTGCGGATCGGGCACGTCTGCGAAGACGTCCTTGGGGGTGGAGACCCACCGGACGTGGCTGAGCGGCCAGTTGACGAAGAACACGGTGCCGACGACGTTCTCGGCGGGAACGAACGGCTGGGTGTCCTGGTGGTAGCGCGAATCGGCGGAGTTGCTCCGGTTGTCGCCCATCACCCAGTAGGAGCCTTCGGGCACGGTGACGGAGAACTCCATCTCGGAGGGCGCAGTGTCCGGCGGCAGATACGTCTCCTCGATGGGGGTGCCGTTGACGAGGATCCTCCCCTGGGCGTCGCAGCATTCGACGGTGTCCCCGCCGACCCCGATGACGCGTTTGACGAGCTGGTTGCCCGCGTCGGAGGGGGCGAGGCCGAGGAATTCGAGGACGGGGTTGGGCTGGTAGGCGGACACCTCGGCGTCGGTGAGCCAGTCGTCGGGATCGTCGAAGACGATGATGTCACCGCGGTTGGCCGGGCCGAACTTGGGGGCGAGCTGGTTGACGAGGACCCGGTCGTCGATCTGCAGGGTGTCCATCATCGAGCCGGAGGGAATGTAGAACGATCGGACCACCCAGGTCTTCAGCGCGGTGGAGATGAGGAGGGCGATGATGATGATGACCACGGTCTCGGCAAGGCCGCGCAGGAGCTTCTTCGACTTGGGCGGGGAGGGCTGAGGTTCGGTGGTCATTCGTTCGCTTTCGCATGGGTCCGCGACCGGCGCGGGGTGGCTGGAACGAGCGTATCAGTCGATGCTGGAGCCGTGACCGATGACCGGGCCGATGACGCGGTCGACGGGGATGAAGCCGCCGCCGGGGCGCCCGAGCAGCGCCCGGGAATCGGCGGAGTCGTTCCGGTTGTCGCCCATCACCCACATGGTGCCTTGGGGGATCCGGGTGGAGAATTCGGTCGCCGAGGCGGGCAGCGGCGCGTACTCCTCGTTCAGGGGTTCGCCGTTGAGGAGCAGTCGGCCCTGCGCATCGCAGCATTCGACGGTGTCCCCGCCCAGGGCGATGACGCGTTTGACGAAGTAGACGTCGCGGGGACCGACGCCGACCCACGAGCCGATCTTCTGCAGCGGGGTGGGCAGGGCGTCGTCGACGAAGGAGCCGCGTCCGTCGAAGACGACGATGTCGCCGCGGTCGATCCGACCGCCCAGCGCATCGGGGCGCCACACGGAGATCGTGTCGCCGGCCATGAGGGTCGGCTGCATCGACTCACTGGGGATGGTGAAGCGCTGGATGACGAAGCCGCGCGCCGAGGCGCCGAGGACGACGATGACGACGGCGATGGCGGCGAGGACCTTCCACACCGTGGGCGAGAGGCGGCGGGACGAGGACGCGCCGCCTTCGCGCGCGCCTCCTCGCCCCATCCCGGAAATGCGAAAACGCGACCCGGAGGTCGCGTTCTCGTCATGCTGCGGCATGTCGTGTCCGTGCGGCGCTGAGCCGGACGGTCATCAGGCCTTTTCGCGGATGCGAGCAGCCTTGCCGCGGAGGTTGCGGAGGTAGTAGAGCTTCGCGCGGCGGACGTCGCCGCGGGAGAGGACCTCGATCTGCTCGACGATCGGCGAGTGCACCGGGAGGGTGCGCTCGACTCCGACGCCGAAGCTGATCTTGCGAACGGTGAACGTCTCGCGAACGCCGTCGCCCTGGCGACGGATGACGACGCCCTTGAAGACCTGGATACGCGAACGGCTGCCCTCGACCACGCGGACGTGGACGTTGAGGGTGTCACCGGGGCGGAAATCGGGGACGTCGGACTTCAGCGAGGCTGCATCGACAACATCGAGCTTCTGCATAGTGCTTCTCCTGTGGCCTCTGCTTCAGGTCGAGGACACGCATATCGGACCGGTCTGACCGGTGATCGGATTCGTCTGCCGGGATCGCTCCCCTGGCCGCCGGAGTCCATCCGGCGGGCGATTCGGGCACCCATCCCCCTGAAGCAGGTGGATGCCAACAAACGCGACGATCTATTCTGTCACGGTTCCGTCCCCGGACTCAAACCGATCGAGGACCTCCCGGTCCCGGGCGTCGAGGTCACCGAGGCCCGTGAGCAGGTCCGGCCTGACCTCGGCGGTGCGTTCGAGACGTCGGTCACGTCGCCACCGGGCGATCGCGGCATGGTTGCCGCTGAGCAGGATCTCCGGGACGTCGTGGCCGCGCCAAGTGGCGGGCTTGGTGAAGATCGGGTATTCGAGGAGGCCGTCCTCGTGGCTCTCTTCGGTCAGGGACTCGGGGTTGCCGATGACGCCGGGGATGAGCCGGCTGACCGCTTCGATCATCACCATCGAGGCGACCTCGCCGCCGTTGAGGACGTAGTCGCCGATGCTCATCGGCCGCACCTCGAAGGACTGCCCCGCCCAGTCGAGGACGCGCTGGTCGATGCCCTCGTAGCGTCCGCACGCGAACGTGAGGTGCTCGGTGTGCGCGAGCTCCTCCGCGATCCGCTGATCGAAGACCTCACCTGCGGGACTCGGGACGATGAGGATCGGCTTCGTCGCCTCCCCCGTCCCCTCGCCGAGGATGTGCTCGAGCGCGAGTGCCCACGGCTCGGCCTTCATCACCATGCCTGCCCCGCCCCCGTAGGGCGAGTCGTCGACGGTGCGGTGGCGGTCGAACGTGAAGTCGCGGAGGTCGTGGACGGTGAGGTCGAGGAGTCCCTGCTCGATGGCCTTGCCGATGAGGGAGAGCTTGAGCCCCTCGAGATAGGCGGGGAAGATCGAGACGACGTCGATGCGCATGCCCGGGCTCACTCGGCGTCGAGGAGGCCGGCCGGCGGGGTGAGCGCGATGCGTCCGGCGTCGGTGTCGACCTCGGGGACGATCTCGGTAACGAACGGGATGAGGACCTCGTGGCCGTCGGTGTGCCTGAGGTGGAGGAGGTCCTGGGCGGTGCCGTTGGTGACGTCGACGATCTCGCCGACCTGCTCATCGCCGACGAACGCCTTGAGTCCGATGAGGTCGTCGAGCAGCCACGCCTCTTCGTCGTCGGCTTCGTCGTCCTGCTCGGCGAGGAGCAGCGTGTTGCGGATCTCCTCGGCGCGTGTCCGGTCGGGGACCTCGTCGAAGGCGAGCAGCAGGCGGTCGCGGTGCCAGCGGGCGGACGTGAGCGTGAGTTCGCCGATGTCCGGGTCGGTCGCATAGGTCATCCCGGGCACGAGCCGCTCGTCGGGCCGGTCGGTGCGGACCTCGACGGTGAATTCGCCTCTGATGCCGTGCGGTTTGCCCAGCCGGGCGACCACCAAGTCCATGCGTGCTCCTTGTCGTGTGCGAGTGCTCGTTCAGCACTCAGTGTAGTTCTCCGGCCGGGACCCTCTGCGGCTGCACCCGCTCGGTTCCGATCCGCATGGCATGGATCGATCCGTACCATGCGGACTCAGACCGAGCGGTTGCGTCGGCACCGACCCGAGCCCCGCCTCGGCGGTGAATGCACGAAGGGGACGTCCGGCACGCGGCCGACGTCCCTTTCGCGGTGGTTGGTCTACGCCTCGATGAGGTCCACCCGCACCGACTCACGGCCGGCAAGGGAGTTGATCACGGTGCGCAGGGCCTTCGCGGTGCGACCCGCGCGGCCGATGACACGTCCGAGGTCGTCGGGGTGAACCCTGACCTCGAGCGTCGTCCCACGCTGGGACGACCGGGACCGAACTGCGACGTCGTCGGGATGATCGACGATGCCGCGGACCAGATGTTCGAGCGAATCTGCCAACATGTCAGGCGTTGTCCTCAGCGGCTTCGGCCTGAGCGGCGTCCTCGGCCTCGACGGCCTTGGCAACGTCGTCGGCAGCGGTGTCCTCAGCTTCGACCTCGGCGGCGTCAGCCTTGCCCGAGCTCTTCTGCGTGATGGCTTCCTTGATCACCGAGTCGGCGGTCGGAGCCACGAAGGCCTCCTTCTCCGGCTGCGGCTTCACGGTGCTGACGGCTTCGCCCTCACCGGTGAACTTCTGCCAGTCGCCGGTGAGCTTGAGCAGGTTGCGGACCTGATCGGTCGGCTGCGCGCCGACAGAGAGCCAATACTGCGCACGCTCCGAGTCGATCTCGATGACCGAGGGGTCGCTGAGCGGCTGGTAGATGCCGATCTGCTCGATCGCGCGACCGTCGCGACGGGTGCGCGAGTCGGCGACGACGACACGGTAGAAGGGTGCATGGACCTTGCCGATGCGGGTCAGACGAATCTTGACTGCCACTGTAGTGGTGTCTCCTTTTGTGTTCTGTTTGCACAGAGGCACCGCACAGTCGTGGGGTTGACGTGGCGGAGTCTGCGACCTGGACTATCGACTCGAGGCAGAAGAGAGGGCCCGCGCCGAGGCGAAAGTACAAGAGATCATTGTGCCAGAAAGGGCTACTTCTTTCCACCTGGGAACATGCCGCCGAATCCCTTCGGCAGCTTCGCGAGATCGAAGTCCTCATCCCCGCCGAGGTCGACGCCGCCGAACGCGGAACCGACCGGGTCCTTCGTCTTCCCCGCCTTCCGGTCCTGGGCGGCCTGGGCCTGCTCGGCGCGCTTGGCCGGGTTGCCCGACTGGCCGGCCTTGCGGCCCTTCTTCTTCCCCGCGGCCTTCTTCTTCCGGTTGGGGCCTCCCCCACCGGGCAGTCCGCCCATTCCGGGCATGCCGCCCATCCCGGGCATCCCCGGCATACCGCCGCCGCGGCCCATGCCGCGCATGAGCTTCTGCGCCTGCGTGAAGCGCTCCATGAGCTGGTTGACCGCGGTCACCGTGGTGCCGGCGCCCTTGGCGATGCGGGCGCGACGTGATCCGTTGAGGACCTTCGGGTTGCTGCGCTCGTACGGTGTCATCGATCTCACGATCGCCTCGACCCGGTCGACCTCGCGCTCGTCGAAGTTCTCGATCTGGTCCTTGTACTGGCTCATGCCCGGCATCATGCCGAGCATCTTCTTCATCGAGCCCATCTTCCGCAGACCGGCCATCTGGGTGAGGAAGTCGTTGAGGTCGAAGTCCTCGCCGGACTCGAACTTCTTCTGGAGCTTCGCGGTCTCCTTCTCGTCGAAGTTCTTCTCGGCCTGCTCGATGAGGGTGAGGATGTCGCCCATGTCGAGGATGCGGTCGGCCATCCGGTCGGGGTGGAACGGCTCGAAGTCGGTCATCGACTCACCGGTCGAGGCGAACATGATCGGCTTGCCGGTCACCTCGGCGACCGAGAGCGCGGCACCACCGCGGGAGTCGCCGTCGAGCTTCGAGAGCACGACACCGGTGAAGTCGACGCCCTGAAGGAACGCCTCGGCGGTCGTCACGGCGTCCTGACCGATCATCGCGTCGATGACGAAGAGGACCTCGTCGGGGTTGACCGCCGCGCGGATGTCCGCGGCCTGCTGCATGAGCTCCTCGTCGATGCCGAGGCGGCCTGCGGTGTCGACGATGACGACATCGTGGAGCTTCGACTTTGCGACGTCGATGGCGTCGGTGGCGACCTTGACCGGGTCGCCGACGCCGTTGCCCGGTTCGGGCGCGTAGACGACGGCACCGGCACGCTCACCGACGATCTGGAGCTGGCCCACCGCATTGGGCCGCTGGAGGTCGGCGGCGACGAGCATCGGGCGGTGGCCCTCGGACTTGAGCCAGTGAGCGAGCTTGCCCGCGAGCGTCGTCTTGCCGGCACCCTGGAGGCCGGCGAGCATGATCACCGTCGGCGGGCGCTTGGCGAAGGTCAGCCGCCGCGTCTGTCCGCCGAGGATGCCGACGAGTTCCTCATTGACGATCTTGACGACCTGCTGACCCGGGTTGAGGGCACCCGAGACCTCTTCCGACAGCGCCCGTTCGCGGATCCGCCCCGTGAACGCGCGGACGACGGGCAGCGCCACGTCGGCGTCGAGGAGCGCGCGGCGGATCTCGCGGATAGTGGCATCGACATCGGCTTCCGAGAGCCTGCCCTTGCCGCGGAGATTCTTGAACGTCGCGGTGAGCCTGTCGGAGAGGGAGTTGAACACGTGCAAGCCTTCTTCGTATGCAATGGTCGACTCTCTAGACTAACAACTCCGCCTGGGAGGCTCCGAATCCCGCGGCCCCCTTCCCCGACGCCAGAGCACCCCACCCGAGTCGTCTGCTGGGACCTCGGGTGGGGTGGTCTGTGAGCACTCCGGCGTACTCCCCCGTCGAGGCGGCCGGCGAGACCGACCGGCCCCCTGACGGGAGTCTCGGGTCAGCGGAAGGAGTAGGCCCGCTCCGCGTGTTCGATGGTGTCGATGCCGTCGAGTTCGTCGCGCGGATCGATCCGCAGTCCCATGGTCTTCCGCAGCACGAGCGAGATGACGAGGGTGACGGCTCCGGCGTAGACGAGGGCGACGAGGCAGGCGACGATCTGGGCGACGAGGAGTCCGAAGCCCCCGCCGTAGAAGAGTCCGGCCGCGGTCTCCTCGGTGGGGATCGCGAAGAACCCGATCATCACCGTGCCGATGATGCCGGCGACGAGGTGGACGGCGACGACGTCGAGCGCGTCGTCGTAGCGCAGGCGGTTCTTCGCGACGACCGCAAAGTAGGCTCCGGCGCCGGCGGCGACGCCGATGAGGATCGCGGCGTAGGGTTCGACGTCGGCGCAGGCCGGGGTGATCGCGACGAGACCGGCGATGAGGCCCGAGACGCTGCCGATGCTGCTCGGACGCGAGGCGCGCAGACGTTCGATGGTGATCCACGTGATCATGCCGGCGGCAGGAGCGACGAGGGTGTTGACCCAGATGAGCCCGGCCTGCTCGATCGTCGAGGCGGCGCCGCCGTTGAACCCGAACCAGCCGAACCACAGCAGTGCTGCGCCGAGGACGGTGATGGGGATGTTGTGCGGCTTGTGCGGCGTCGAGTAGCGGACCCGGCGGCCCATGACGACGACGAGGACGAGGGCGGAGATGCCGGCGTTGATGTGGACGACGGTGCCTCCGGCGAAGTCGATCGCGGCACCGAAGACGCTGCCGATCGCGCCGTCGGCGGTGAGTATCCCATCACCCCAGACCATGAAGGCGAGCGGGCAGTAGACGAAGGTGACCCAGAGGGCGGCGAAGACGAGCCAGGTGGAGAACTTCGCCCGGTCGGCCACGGCTCCGGCGATGAGGGCGATCGCGATCATTGCGAAGGTCGCACCGAAGCCGATCGAGATGAGCGTCTCAGGTTCACCCGCCACCGCGCCGGAGAGGCCGATCTGGCTGAGCGGGTTGCCGACGATGCCGCCGATCGACTCGCCCGAGCTCAGCCCGTACCCGTAGAGCACCCAGACCAGCGCCCCGACGGCCATCGCCGAGAAGACCATCATCATCATGTTGATGCTCGAGCTGATCCGAGTCATCCCTCCGTAGAAGAAGGCCACACCGGGGGTCATCAGCAGCACGAGCCCTGCGGCGACCATCATCCACACATTCACTGCATCGAGTTCCATGTCGTCGTCTCTCATTCGTCTCAGTCGGCTCCGGTTCGAACCGAACGAGACCAGTCTCGACTGGCGACGTCACAGGAATGATTCGCTTATGTTTCGAGTATGTGACACGGACCTCAGGAGAGGTGGAATCCCAGGTCAGATGTGGTGAATGCAGTCGCGAACTCGTTCTGAAAGCCGTCTCAGCGGCTGGACAGAGGCAGAGTCGCCGCCTCAGTCGAGGGTGCCCGCGGCCCTCAGTCGAGGAGGGCGTCGACGAAGCCCTCGGCCGTGAACGGGGCGAGGTCGTCGGCTCCCTCGCCGAGGCCGATGAGCTTGACCGGGACTCCGAGCTCCCGCTGGACTGCGATGACGATGCCGCCCTTCGCGGTGCCGTCGAGCTTCGTGAGCACGATGCCGGTGATGTCGACCGCCTCGGCGAAGACCTTCGCCTGCTGCATCCCGTTCTGACCGGTCGTCGCATCGAGGACGAGGAGGACCTCGTCGATGTCGTGGCCCTCCCCGAGGGGACGGGTGGCCACGCGCTTGACCTTGCGCAGCTCGTCCATGAGCCCGACCTTGTTCTGCAGACGCCCGGCGGTGTCGATGAGGACGACGTCGGCGTCCTCGGCCTTGCCCTGCTCGACGGCGGCGTAGGCGACCGAGGCGGGGTCGGCACCCTCCTCGCCGCGGACGGTCTCGACGCCGACACGCGAGCCCCACGTCGTCAGCTGCTCGGCGGCGGCCGCACGGAACGTGTCGGCGGCACCGAGGAGGACGGACTTGTCCTCGGCGACGAGGACGCGGGCGATCTTGCCCACGGTCGTCGTCTTCCCGGCGCCGTTGACGCCGACGACGAGCATGACGGCCGGGTCGCCGGCGGTGTGCGCAGTCGCGAGCTCGCGGTCCATCGTCGGGTCGACGAGCTTGACGAGCTCCTCGCGCAGCAGTCCCCTGACCTCCTCGGGGTCGCGGGTGCCGAGCACCTTGACCCGCTCGCGCAGGGTGTCGACGAGTTCGGCGGTCGGTTCGACGCCGACGTCGGCGAGGATGAGGGTGTCCTCGATCTCCTCCCACGTCGCCTCGTCGAGGGTGTCGCGGGAGAGGAGGTTGAGCAGACCACGGCCGAGGCCGGAGTTCGACTTCGCGAGCCTCTCGCGCAGCCGGACGAGGCGGCTCGCCGGTTCGGTGGGAACCTCGGAGCCGGCGGCTTTCTCCCTCTCCTTCGTGACGGTCTCGGAGATCTCATCGATCGAGAGCTCGCCGGTGAAGTCGGCGTCGATCGACCGGTCCTCGCCGAGCCCCTTGCGTCGGGCGTTGATGCGCAGGCTGATGCCCAGCGCCACGACGAGGATGAAGACGATGGCTGCGACGATGAGCAGGATGATCGGCTGGTCCATTGCGGGACGTCCTCCTTGGTCTGCTGTCTTGTGCACCGTAACGCGTTACGGTCTGGGCCCCGTGACTGTGCCACGGGCTGGACCGCGCGAGGGCAGGACAGTGCCCACGGCGGTGAGGTGTGGTCTCAGGTGCCGCGGGAGCTGAAGAGCAGACCGGCGGTGGTGCGCCAGCCGGTGCCCGATTCGGGGATCTTCCAGTGGCGGGTGCGCGGCCTGACCGTGAGCAGCGACGGGGCCGCATGGCGGCGCGGCTGGGGCCGGAGCACATAGGAGTGGTCGCGGATCGCGGTGACGGCCGCCTGCTCGCGCGTGGCGAGGTGGGAGGTGCCGTCGTCGTGACCGAAGAACTCGTGGACTTCGTCGTCGTAGCCGGTCCACTGGCCCGGCAGACGGAACCGCTGCACGTCAGAGGAGTACTTCAGGCGGCCTTCCGCCCGCAGCCCGGGGAGGGCGACGAGGAGGACGACGACGAGGGCGAGGGCGAAGGAGATGGCGAGGCCGACGATGACGACGAGAACTGCATTCATGCCGGGCAGTCACCCCGTGGTTCAGCCGACTCGGCCATGGACGTCCCGCTCCTCATGTTCTCCGACAGTGCTCCTTCGTCCGACAAGTCTATAGTCCCTGCACAGGGCATGAGCGATCCGGGGTCGTGTGGCTGCTGGAGAATTCCCTGGGACTCCCCTGAGCATCTCCGGTTCGGAGCCTCCGACGAGGCATCAGTGACCTGCTGGCGCGGACTGCTCGGACTGGGAGGGGATCCGCTGGGAGATCACCTTCGAGACCCCGTCGCCGTGCATCGTCACCCCGTAGAGGGCGTCGGCGATCTCCATCGTCCGCTTCTGGTGGGTGATGACGATGAGCTGGCTCGAGTCCTGCAGCTCCCGGAACACCGTGAGCAGGCGGGAGAGGTTGAGGTCGTCGAGGGCGGCCTCGACCTCGTCCATGACGTAGAACGGACTCGGCCGGGCCTTGAAGATCGCGACGAGCATGGCCACGGCCACGAGCGAGCGCTCCCCGCCGGAGAGCAGCGACAGCCGCTTGACCTTCTTCCCCGCGGGCCGGGCGTGGACGTCGACGCCGGTGGTGAGCATGTCGTCGGGGTCGGTAAGGCTCAATCGTCCCTCACCGCCGGGGAAGAGACGGGAGAAGATGTCCTCGAATTCGCGCGCGGTGTCGGCGTAGGCCTCGGCGAAGACGCGTTCGACGTGACGGTCGACCTCCTCGACAAGCTGCATGAGGTCCTTGCGGGAGGATTCGATGTCGGCGATCTGCTTCTCGAGGAACTGGTGGCGCTCCTTGAGCGCTTCGTACTCCTCGAGCGCGAGCGGGTTGACTGTGCCGATCCGGTTGAGCTGCTTCGTCGCCTCCTTGTGCCGCTTCTCGACCTCGGCGCGGACGTAGGGCCGCTCCTCCTCGCCGTCTTCGAACCCGGGAACGGGGGTGTCGGGGCCGTAGGCCTCGATGAGGCGCTCGATCGAGAGCCCCGTCTCCTGTTCGGCGCGGTGCTCGATCTCCTCGAGCTTGAGCCTGTACCTCTCCTTCGCGAGTTCGGCTTCGGCGGCGGCGTCCTTGAGCCTGCCGAGTTCCTTCCGCGTCGTGCTCAGCTCCTCGCCGAGGCGGCCCTTCTCCTCCCGCAGGCCCGCGCGCTCGGTGACGAGGACCTCGATGGACTCCCCGAGCTCGGCCACCGTGGCGGTCGCCAGCGCCGCCGCCTCCTCGGCGACTTCGGCGATCGCCTGCGCCGAGGCGGCTGCGGTGGTCTTGCGGGCGATCGTCCGCTGGGCCTGTTCGCGGGCCGCCTCCTCGGCGGTGGCCTGGCGCAGCAGGGAGTCGACGCGGTCGCGGAGGAACCGCGCCCGGTCGGTCGCGGACTTGTGCGCGATGCGGGTCTCGATGACGTCCTCAGAGGTCTGGGAGACCTGCCGGCTGAGGTCGTCGCGGCGGGTGGTGTCGACGACCTCGTCGACGTCCTCGGCTCCGGCCAGTGCCGCCTCGGCGGCGTCGGCCTCCTGCCGGGAGGCGGCGAGTCGGCGGTGGAGTTCTGCGTCGTTGTCGGCGGCCCGGGCCAGCCGGGTCTCGTCGGCGCTGATCTCCCCAGCGATGCGGGAGACCTCCTCGGCGGCGGCCATGATCTGCGCGTCCGAGGAGTGGAGGGCCTCGAGCGCTGCGGCGGTGACGGGCTTCGCCTCGGCGAGTTCGGCTTCGGTGGCGGTGATCTCCGCGTCGAGTCCGGCCACGGTCGCCTCGAGGCCGGCGATCGTCTCCTCGGTCTCGGCGAGCGCCGTCTGGGAGGCGAGCCTCGTGCCCGAGGCGGTGCGGGTCCGGCTCACCCTGGTCGAGGTGATGACCTCGCCGTGGACGGTGACTGCGGTGAGCTGCGGGTGCGCGTCGACGACGGCGAGCGCGGCGGCCGCATCCGGAGTGCAGACGACGGAGGAGAGGGCGGACTTGACGAGCCCCTCGAGGTCGGGATCGTCGGCACCGACGACGTCGGCGAGGCGCGTCGCCTCCGGTGCTTGGTCTCCACCCTTGCCGGATCCCCCCGCCGAGGCGGTCGCCTCAGCGAGCCCCGGCGCACCGTCGGGTTCGGGGCGGGGTCCCGTCGGGATCGTCAGGGACACGTTCGTGTCTTCGCCGAGGTGGTCGAGCACCGTGAGCGCGGCCTGCGGGGAGTCGACGATGACGCCGCTGACCGTCGTCGACAGGGCGGCGGCCACGGCCATCTCATAGCCGGTGGTCACGGTCAGCCGCTCGGTCACGGCGGTCCGTACGCCGGGCAGTCCGGAGGAGACGATGTCGTCGAGGTCGGCCTCGAGCGCGGTGCCCAGGGCGAGCGCCTCCGCTCGGGCCCGGGCAGAGGCGAGCTCCGAGCTCGCGTCGGCGCGCCTGGCCTTCTGCTCGGCGAGTGCGTCTTCGAGCGCGGTCTGGGCGGCCTTCGCCGTCTCGTAGGTCTCATCGAGGGTGCTCTCGCCCTCTTCGACGTTCTCGACCGCGTCTTCGGCCACGGTGAGGGCCTCACGGCGGTCGGCGAGGCGGGCTTCGATCGTCGTGATCTCGGTGCGCCCGGCTTCGATCCGGGATTCGAGGTCGGTGATGCGGGCCTGTGCCTGCTCCTGGCGGGAGTGGAGGGTCGAGCGGTTCTTCACCGCCTCGGTGATGGCGATCTGCGCGGACTTCACCTCGGCCTCGGCCTCCCGCAGGGCCGCGGTGAGCTCCTCCTTGCGGGTGTTCGCGGCCTCGAGAGCGGTCGTCGATTCGGTGACGGCCTCCTCGGCGGCGCCGAGTTCGTCCCTGATGCCGTCGGCCTGGCTGCGCAGCTCGGCGGGTGAGCGTCCCTCCCGGCGGCCGAGGCTCGTGACCTCGGAGAGGAGGTGGGCGCGCTTGTCTCCGGCGCGGCTGGCCAGGCCGCTGGCGCGCACGGCCTGGGTCTGGGTGCGGGACTCCGCGGTTCGCATCGCTTCGAGGTCGCCCTCGACGGTGGTCAGGCGGGTCTCGATCTCGTTCAGCCGGGATTCCGTCTGCGTGCGGCGGGCTTCGAGGTCGGCGATCCGCTCGGTGTGGTCGCCACCCCCGTCGGAGGCGGCGAAAAGGGAGGCCTGGAGGCGCACGGCATCGTCGGCCAGCAGCCGGGCGGTGGAATCGCGAAGGGTGGCCTGGACGGTGGCGGCCCGGGCGGCGGCCTGGGCTTGGCGTCCGAGCGGTCCGAGCTGCCGGTTGAGTTCGGTGCGCAGATCGCCGAGGCGGTCGAGGTTCGTCTGCAGGCCGGTGAGCTTGCGGACGGCCTTGTCCTTGCGGCGGCGGTGCTTGAGGACGCCGGCGGCCTCCTCGATGAAGCTGCGGCGCTCGATGGGGTCGGCATGGAGGATCGCGTCGAGGCGGCCCTGGCCGACGATGACGTGCATCTCCTTGCCGAGGCCGGAGTCGTTGAGGAGCTCCTGGATGTCGAGGAGGCGGGCGGGTGCCCCGTTGACGGCGTATTCACTGCCACCGGTGCGGAAGAGGGTGCGGGAGATCGTCACCTCGGTGTAGTCGACGGGGATGGCTCCGTCGGAGTTGTCGATGGTCAGGGTCACCTCGGCGCGGCCGAGGGCCTGGCGCTTCGAGGTGCCGGCGAAGATGACGTCGTCCATCTTCCCGCCGCGCAGGTTCTTCGCGCCTTGTTCGCCCATCACCCAGGACAGCGCGTCGACGACGTTGGACTTGCCTGATCCGTTGGGTCCGACGACGCAGGTGATGCCCGGCTCGAACTTCAGGGTCGTGGCCGAGGCGAAGGATTTGAATCCGCGCAGGGTCAGGCTTTTGAGATGCATCGTGCCCTTAAGCATAGCGGGATTGCGGGCATCGCCCCGCTCACCCTGTTGCCCACGTCACACATTTTGGTAGTCTGCCTCTCACGTCGCCTATCCGGTGCCGCCTGCATAAGCTCCACCGCCGTCGAGACCAAGGAAGGATCGCCGCACAGAGGCGCAGTCGCGGCAACCGAACCCATGAGCGATTCCCCCGACGAGTCCACGACCACCTCAGCGACGAACGGCTTCGACAGGACCCGCGAACTCATCACCCATCTGCAGAACCCGCCGACGAAGAAGCGCTATCTGCGCCGGATCGGACTCGACAAGACCGTCTTCTTCACCGCCGGCTTCATCGCCGTCGCCTTCGTCGTCTGGGGGTTCATCTCTCCTGAGAGCCTCGGCGTCGTCGCCGGTGCCGCGCTGACCGGGGTGATGGACAACTTCGGGTGGCTCTTCGTCATCGCCGCCACCGTGTTCACGATCTTCGTCATCGTCGTCGCCGTCAGCCGCTTCGGCCGGATCCCGCTCGGCAAGGACGGCGAGACCCCGGAGTTCCGGACCTCCTCGTGGATCGCGATGATGTTCGCCACCGGCATGGGCATCGGTCTCGTCTTCTCCGGTGTGGGCGAGCCCCTCTTCTTCTACATGTCTCCCCCACCGGCGACCGTCGACGGTTCGACCGCCGAGGCGATGGGCACAGCCATGGGCACGACGCTCTTCCACTGGACGCTCTACCCGTGGGCGATGTACGCGATCGTCGGCCTCGGCGTCGCCTACGGGTCGTTCCGGCTCGGGCGCTCGCAGCTCTTCTCCTCGATGTTCACCTCGCTCTTCGGCGAGCGCGTCGTCAACGGCATCGGCGGGAAGTTCATCAACATCCTCGCGATCCTCGCCACCCTCTTCGGTTCAGCGTGCTCGCTCGGGCTCGGCGCGATCCAGATCGGCGGCGGCATCGAGACCGCGGGCATCCTCTCCGACGTCTCCTCCCCCATCCTCGTCGTCATCATCGCGATCCTCACCGCGGCGTTCGTCGCCTCGGCGGTCTCCGGGGTGGAGAAGGGCATCCAGTGGCTGTCGAACATCAACATGGTCCTCGCCGTCATCGTCGCCCTCATCGTCTTCATCGGCGGGCCGACCCTGTTCATCCTCAACGTCGTCCCCTCCGCCGTCGGGTCGTTCATCGAGGATCTGCCGCAGATGGCCTCACGGACGGCAGCGAACGGAGTCGGCGTCAACGAATGGCTCTCGTCGTGGACGGTCTTCTATTGGGCATGGTGGATCTCGTGGTCGCCCTTCGTCGGCCTCTTCATCGCCCGTATCTCCCGCGGTCGGACGGTGCGCCAGTTCGTCACCGGCGTCCTCATCGTCCCCTCGGTCGTCTCGACGATCTGGTTCGCGATCTTCGGCGGCGGCGCCATCGGCATCCAGGAGCGCGCGGAACGCGGTGAGGGCACGGTCAGGGCGCTCGCAAGCATCGTCGACGGTGAACCGGACATCAAGATGGACACGATCCTCTTCGACCTCCTCGGCGCGCTTCCCCTGCCCAATCTCATCGCGATCATCCTCATGATCGTCACCGTCATCCTCATCGCGATCTTCTTCGTCACCGGTGCCGACTCCGCGTCGATCGTCATGGGCACGCTCTCGGCCAACGGTGCCCTCGAACCGGGCCGGCGGCTCGTCATCTTCTGGGGTGTCGCGACCGGTGCGGTGGCCGCCGTCATGCTTCTCGCCGGGGGCAGTGACCCCGCCGAGGCGCTCAACGGGCTGAAGAACATCACGATCGTCTCCGCGCTGCCGTTCGTCATCGTCATGCTCCTCCTCTGCGTCGCGCTGTGGAAGGACCTCTGCCAGGATCCGCTGGTCATCCAACGGGAGCTCGCGACCCACCTGCTCGACCAGTCCGTGGCCACCGGCGTCAACGAGTACGACGGTCAGGCCTTCGGTCTGGCGACCTCGGAGCTCAGTCAGGTCCCGACCGACGGGGACGGGCCGGACGGCTCAGACGGTTCGGACCGTGTGGGGGCCGGCCGGGCCCGGACCGGGGTCGGGAAGGGCGGGGACGCTCCCCCGCCGATCGGGCACGAGCCCGATGATCCCGACGCCGAGGCGGACGGTCGTCGGACGTGAGACGACCCCGGCCGTGAGGTGAGCGCACGTCAGCTCACCGGTACCGCGGCGCCTTCTGGCACTGCGGGCAGAAGTGGGTGCCGCGTCCGCCGACGGTGAGCTTGACGATCTCGCCGCCGCAGCGCACGCACTCCTGGCCGCCGCGACCGTAGACGAGCAGCGCCCGATCGAAGTATCCCAACTTCCCACGATAGATACATTGAAAGACTGGGGGTCTCCAAAGGTGACGTATCCGCTGGTCAGAGGCTACTTCACTACGAAGTGACGTACGGACGACGTGCGTTGCCTACACACCAGAGTACGGCCTCAAGACTTCAACATGCCAACGGCGCGGTCGAATGTATAACCGGGCATCCGCGACCGTGCGCACAGGACTCCTCCGCCATCGAGGATGGGCACTGCGTCACCCATGACGCACTCCCGGTCACCCTTGCTTCTTCTTTTGGCGTCCTGTTCGAGCTAGTGGTCCGTGAAGACCTTGGCGATGGACGTCGTCCGCTCCCGCGTCAGAGGCGGCGCGGTCCGGACATTGGCCCACTCCCCTCGCTCCACTGAGTTCAAGGGAAAGGTCCGATCTGTGCGTGGGCTGCGCCATGCGGCCACCTGGTGCAGGAACGCGGTGCGTCATCCGGATTTGAGGGCGTAGGCGCATCCAATGCACGCCGCCATGCGGCCGCTCCAACCCTGGCGGGTGCGTGGTGCGGCGACATCCAAGGTGAACATCGAGTGAACCCTCATGTGCCAGCTTGACCCATTGATTCGACATCCTTCAATATAGAAACATGTCGAATCAAGATACTGAGTTGGTCATCGTCGGATCGGGCCCTGCCGGATACACTGCCGCGGTCTACGCGGCGCGAGCAGGCCTCGCCCCAGTGTTGATCGCCGGTTCGGTCACGGCCGGCGGCGCGCTGATGACGACGACCGAGGTGGAGAACTTCCCCGGCTTCGTGGACGGCGTCCAGGGACCGGAGCTGATGGAGGCGATGCGTGCGCAGGCCGAGCGCTTCGGTGCCGAGATCGTCTATGACGATGCGATCCGCCTCAGCCTCGACGACGGCGTGAAGATGGTCGAGACCGGGAATGGCGTGACGTATCGAGCCCGCGCGGTGATCCTGACGATGGGCTCGGCCTACCGGAAGCTCGGCCTCCCCGAGGAGGATCGTTTGTCCGGGCACGGCGTCTCCTGGTGCGCCACCTGCGACGGCTTCTTCTTCCGAGATCAGCAGATCGCTGTGGTCGGCGGCGGAGACTCCGCGATGGAGGAGGCCTTGTTCCTCGCCCGGTTCGCTTCGAAGGTGACCGTGGTCCACCGGCGTGACGAGTTCCGGGCGTCGAAGATCATGGCCCAGCGCGTCATGGAGCACCCGAAGGTCGAGGTGGCATGGAACAGCGAGGTCGCCGAGATCCTCGGCGACGAGCGAGTGACCGGGTTGCGGCTGCGCGACACCACCAGCGGGGCCGAGCGCGCTCTCGACGTCACCGGGGTATTCGTCGCGATCGGGCACGATCCGCGCTCCGAACTCGTGGCCGGTCAGGTCGGCATCGATTCCGACGGCTATGTACAGGTGGCCCACCCGTCGACGCGGACTAGCCTGCCGGGCGTCTTCGCGGCCGGCGATCTGGTGGATCACACGTACCGGCAGGCGATCACCGCCGCCGGCACCGGCTGCGCCGCCGCGCAGGACGCCCAGCACTACCTGTCGAATCTTGCTCCTGCTACCCACGCGGAGCCCGTCCTGGAGGTCTCCGCATGAGCACCATTGCCCACGTCACCGACTCCACTTTCCAAGCCGAGGTGACTGAGTCGGAACTACCTGTCATCGTCGACATCTGGGCCACCTGGTGCGGGCCGTGCAAGGCGATCGCTCCGATCCTGGACCAGCTCGCCGAGGAGTACGACGGTCGTGCCCGGATCGTCAAGGTGGACGCCGACCAGAACCCGGAGACCGTGACAGCAGCCGGGGTGACATCCATCCCGACCCTCGCCTTCTACACGGGCGGAGAACGGGTCGATGTGCTGATCGGCGCGCATCCGAAGCCTGCCATCGCCGCGAAGCTCGAGGAGCTGCTCGCATGACCGCCGCATCCACTGCTACTGCCCGCATCGCGCCGAAACGGCTCTCCACGCTCGACAAGTGGCTGCCGCTGTGGATCGGCCTCGCCATGGTCGCGGGACTCCTTCTAGGCCGATTCCTCCCTGCACTGTCAGACCTGCTGAGCCATCTGGAGGTCGGCGGGATCTCGGTCCCGATCGGGCTCGGGCTGCTGGTGATGATGTACCCGGTGCTCGCGAAGGTCCGCTACGACAAGGTCGCCGCCGTCACCGGCGACAAGAAGCTGCTGGCCTCCTCGCTTGTGCTGAACTGGCTGGTCGGCCCCGCCGTGATGTTCGCCCTCGCGTGGATCTTCCTGCCAGACCTGCCCGAGTACCGCACCGGCCTCATCATCGTGGGCCTCGCGCGCTGCATCGCCATGGTCGTGATCTGGAACGACCTCGCCTGCGGCGACCGCGAGGCGACCGCGGTGCTCGTGGCGATCAACTCGGTGTTCCAGGTCGTGATGTTCTCCGTGCTCGGCTGGTTCTACCTGACGGTGCTGCCCGGCTGGCTGGGCCTGGATGCTCAGGGGCTGGAGGTCTCGGTCTGGCAGATCGCGCTGAACGTGCTGGTGTTCCTCGGCGTGCCGCTCGTCGCGGGCTTCGCCTCGCGATGGATCGGCGAGAAGCGGCGCGGACGGGATTGGTACGAGGAGAAGTTCATCCCGAAGGTCGGTCCCTGGGCCCTCTACGGCCTGCTTTTCACCATCGTGCTGCTGTTCGCCCTGCAGGGAGACGCGGTGCTGGGCAAGCCGCTGGACGTCGCACGGATCGCGCTGCCGCTGCTGGTGTACTTCGGCCTGATGTGGTTCGCCGGGCTCCTGCTCGGCAAGGGCATCGGCCTCGGCTACGCGCGGTCGACGACCCTGGCCTTCACCGCGGCGGGCAACAACTTCGAGCTCGCGATCGCCGTCGCGATCGGCACCTTCGGGGCGGCGTCCGGCCAGGCGCTGGCAGGCGTCGTCGGGCCCCTCATCGAGGTCCCTGTCCTGGTGGGGCTCGTCTACGTCTCGCTCTGGGCCGCCCGCGCATGGTTCCGCACAGACCCGTACGCCGCTGAAACCATCACTGAATCGAGGACATGATGAGCGAGGACATCCTGCTGCCCGAGCCGTGCGCGCCGACAGCGTCGCACGCGATCAGCACTGAGGTCGCGGCCACGGTCGCGAGCGCGTTGAAGGCGCTGGGCGACCCCTTCCGGCTGCGGATGCTCTCGGCGATCGCGGCAGACCCGCGCGGAGAGTCCTGCGTGTGCGACCTCGCCGAGCTCGCCGAGGTCTCCCAGCCCACGGTCTCCCACCACCTGAAGGTCCTCAAGAACGTGGGCCTGTTGGACGCCGAACGCCGCGGCACCTGGGTCTGGTACCGCATCAACCCGGCACGCCGTTCGGCGGTGACCGCACTGCTGGACGCCTTCGCGCCGGCGGCCATCGCCGAGGCAGCGCCCGAGGCACTGCCTGACGAGGACCCTGCGGACACGGACGCGCAGATCGCCCATCTCGCCGCGGACCTCGCGGCCGCGACCCCGGCCCTGCCGCCCGAGACCGTAACTGGCATCGTGCGGGAGTCCTACGCCGCACTGGCCCGCAGCGCGAAGATCACCCGCTACATCGTGCCGCTGACCGAACGGTTCGCGAGGCAGCGCCTGGCCGACCTCACCCGCGACCGCGAGAGCGCCGCACCCCAGTTGCTGTTCGTCTGCGTCGCGAACGCCGGCCGCTCCCAGCTCGCCGCCGCCCTGGTCAGCCGGCTCTCCGGCGGACGGGTGATCGCCCGCTCGGCCGGATCTACCCCGGCCGCGGACGTGCACCCGCACGTCAGGTCCCTGCTCGCGGAGATAGAGGGAGACGACGCATCTCAGCGCTTCCCGAAGCCGCTCACCGACGACGCCGTGCGCGCCGCCGACGTGGTCGTGACCATGGGATGCGGCGATGTGTGCCCGGTCATCCCCGGAGTCCGCTACGAGGACTGGGCCGTGGGAGACCCGGCCCTCGCCTCGCCCGAGGGCATCGCGGCCATCCGCGACGACATCGAATCCCGTGTCCGCAAGCTGCTCGACACGCTCCTCACCGACTGAAACCGAAGGAACCTCATGACCGACCAGAAGCCCTCCGTCCTGTTCGTCTGCGTCCACAACGCCGGACGCTCCCAGATGGCCGCCGGCTACCTCCGCGACCTCGCCGGCCACCGCATCGAGGTCCGCTCCGCAGGATCGATGCCCGCCGACCAGATCAACCCGATCGCGGTCGAGGCCATGCGCGAAGAGGGCATCGACATCACCGCCGAGCAGCCCAAGGTCCTCACGACCGAGGCCGTGCAGGACTCCGACGTCGTGATCACCATGGGCTGCGGCGACGCCTGCCCGTTCTTCCCCGGCAAGCGCTACGAGGACTGGAAGCTCGAGGACCCGGCAGGGCAGGGCATCGAGGCGGTCCGGCCCATCCGCGACGAGATCCGCTCGCGCATCGAAGCGCTCATCGAGGAACTGCTCCCCCCGGCCGCCCCGCAGCAGCAGGACGAGCGCCAGCCTTCGGTGCTGTTCGTCTGCAAGAAGAACGGCGGGAAGTCCCAGATGGCCGCCGCGCTCATGCGCAAGCTCGCCGGCGACGCCGTCCAAGTCCACTCCGCGGGCACGGCCCCGGGGTCCGAGCTCAACGCCATGTCCGCCGCGTCCGTCTCCGAGGTCGGGGCGAGCATGGACGGCGAGCACCCGAAGCCGATCGACCCGGGCCTCCTGCTTTCCGTGGACCGCGTCGTCGTCGTCGGCGAGGAAGCCGTGGTCGAGCCCGTGCCGGGAATAGCCGGGGTCCTCGAGACCTGGGTGATCGACGAGCCGTCGACGCGGGGCATCGAGGGCGAGGATCGGATGCGCCTGATCCGTGATGAGATCTTCGGGAAGGTCCGCGAGCTCGCCACGGAGCTCGCATCTGAAGACTGAGCGAACCTCTGCAAGAACGAAAGGCGTTCGCTCGCGCTGCTGGGGATCGAACTTTCTCGCACCGGAGCAGAAGCCCCCGCCGTCTCGTGACACTTCAGCTGTTCGTTGAATCATCGAGACAGGCGACTCCGAGTCCTTGACTCACTATCTGTAGTCGATATCGATGCACGTTGCTGACATGGAGTCCAACGACGACGCTTCGACGGAGTTCGAGCACCACGACCTATTGTCCGGGCTCGTGCGCATGCACGTCCTGCACCACGCAGCGCAGGAGGAGATCTACGGGGCGTGGATGATCGAGGAGCTCGCAGGCCATGGCTACCGGCTTTCGCCCGGGACGCTATACCCGATGCTGCGCCGGATGGTCGCCGACGGATATCTGACCATGCGCTCCGAGCGCGACGGACGCACGGTGCGCAAGTACTACTCCGTCACCGACAAGGGACGCGAAGGGCTCGCCCAAGCGCGGGAGCGCGTCCAGATCTTCACCCGAGAGGAACCCGAACATGACTGATGCCGTGTCCGCACCGACGAGAGCCGTGGGAGGCTCCGCCTGGGAGGTGTTCCGCGTCTTCCTCAGGCTCGGCGTCACCTCCTTCGGCGGACCGATCGCGCACCTGGGCTACTTCCGCACCGAGGCCGTCGAGCGCCGGAAGTGGCTGGACGACAGGGAGTACGCCGACCTCGTCGCGCTCTGCCAGTTCCTGCCGGGCCCCGCGTCGAGCCAGGTCGGGTTCGCGATCGGCATGCACCGCGCCGGGGCCCTCGGCGCGCTGGCGGCGTTCCTCGCCTTTACGTTGCCATCGGCGGCGCTGATGGTCGCGTTCGCCTACGGGGCGTCGCTGTTCACCGGCCCCGTCGCCGAGGGACTGCTCATCGGGCTGAAGATAGTCGCGGTCGCCATCGTCGCCCAGGCGGTCCTGGGGATGGCGAAGAGCCTGGCTCCCGACAGGCAGCGCGCGTCGATCGCAGCCGTCGCCGCGGCCGCGGCCCTGCTGCTGGCCGGATCGTCAGGGCAGGTCATCGCGATCGCGCTCGGCGCGGTCGCCGGGTACTTCTTCTGCCGTGCTGCGAGCATGGCGACCGGCGGGGCGCTGCACTTCCCCGTCCGGCGCGGCGTCGGCGCAGCGAGCCTGGTCCTGTTCGGGATCCTGCTGCTCGGCCTGCCAGTGGCAGTGATCGCGACGGGCTCAGGAGGTCTAGCGCTCTTCGACGCCTTTTACCGCGCGGGCTCCCTGGTCTTCGGCGGCGGGCATGTCGTCCTGCCGCTGCTCCAGTCCGGAGTCGTCGAGACCGGGTGGGTGGGCGACCAGCAGTTCCTGGCCGGCTACGGTGCTGCGCAGGCGGTGCCCGGGCCGCTGTTCACCTTCGCCGCGTTCCTGGGCACGGCATCGACCACTGGGCCCGGCGGAGTCCTCGGAGCGGCGATCGCCCTTGTCGCCGTCTTCCTGCCCGGATTCCTGCTCCTGGTCGGCGTGCTGCCGTTCTGGAACTCGCTGCGCCAGCGCCCCTGGGCCCAGGCCGTGATGCGCGGAGCCAACGCCGCGGTCGTCGGTATCCTCGCCGCAGCCCTGTACTCCCCGGTGTTCTCCACCGCGATCACCGGCCCCGGCCCGTTCGCTCTCGCGCTGGTCTGCTTCGTGCTCCTGATCGCGTGGAAGCTGCCGCCGTGGGTCGTCGTGATCGTCGGCGCTGCTGGAGGAGTGCTGCTCTCGCTCGTGCCCTGAACGGACAGCTTGTGTCGTCCGCGGGAGCCCTGAGCACTTTCTCCACATCTGTCTGCTCAACGTCCGTGACCTGGCCTCCTCAGGCAAACTCCTCATCACGCTAGGGTCGTTGTCGATTTTCGCTGGCAGATCGGACACGAGTGGCTCGAGCGGTTCATGAATTGTTCCCGCACGATCGGCGTCCCGCAGCGCGTGCAAGGCTGGCCGGTACGACCGTAGGCATTCAGGCTGCGGGCAAAATAACCGCTGCTGCCGGCCACGTCGACATAGAGGGAATCGAACGAGGTTCCGCCTTGGTTTAGCGCGGCGGCCATGACGTCGCGCGCAGCATCGATCAGCGTTGAGATCCTTGGCTTGCTCAAGGACGATGCCGCCGTCTCCCCGTGCACCTTGGCAGCCCAGAGTGCTTCGTCGGCGTAGATGTTCCCGATGCCGGACACTACCGTCTGGTCCAGCAGCACGCGCTTGATGCCGGTTTTTTTGGCCTTGATCAACGCAACTGCTGCCGGCTGGTCGAACAGCGGATCGAACGGATCCCGCGCGATGTGGGCGATCGGCGAGGGTAGCACCGCTCCGCCTTCGTCGTACATCAGATGCCCGAACGTGCGCTGGTCATCGAACCGCAGATCGTGGCCGCCGTCGGTGAAGGTGATCCGCGCCCGCTCGTGCGCAGCGACGGCAGCATCAGGCGACGTGATGAGCATCTGCCCGCTCATCCCCAGGTGAGCCAGTAGTGCGTCCTCGCCGTCCAGGATCAGCCACAGGTACTTACCGCGGCGGGCAGTCCCCGTGATCGTCGCCCCGACCATCCGTGCGGCCAAATCCTCCGTACCGCGCACATGACGGCGGGCCGCACGCGGATGCAGAATAGTGGCCGAGGCGATCGTCCGGCCACGGACATGATCGTCGAGTCCACGGCGCACGACCTCGACCTCAGGAAGTTCAGGCACGGGTAGCACCTCGCAGTGTCCGGGACCCAGGGCTACGGCGGTGCGCTACTGAACAGGTCGGGCTATCGAGGCGCTTGGTCAGAGCCTGTCGTGCCAAGTCAGACCGGGGTATGATTCGTTGACGCCGGCCCGCTGACCGGCACTGCCAATCGCGACATTGGAGTGAACGGCCTCCTTCGACCCGCTTTAATGCAATGTTTAAGTAGCCCTACTTCCCACGATAGATACATTGAAAAACTGGGAGAGTAAGACGATGGCGTTTTCGCTGGTCAGAGGCTACTTCACCGCTAAGTGACGTGCGTATGATGTGTGCTGCCTCCACACCAGAGTACGGCCTCACGACGTCAACCTACCAACTGCCCGATCGAAGGAAGGATCGGGCATCCGCGACCCGTGCGCACAGGACGCCTTCGCCATCGAAGCAGTCCCGGCCTCCACTTCTCCTTCTCTTGGCCTTCTGTTCGATCAGGTGGTAGTGGGGACCTGAGCGACGCCCGCCGGCCGCCCTGACGAGAGCCGAGGCCCGCCTTCGGCACTTCTCTGATTGAGGGATCCCGGCACCCCCGTTGCACGAGGCTTCTACGACACGGACTTCGCCGGTCCTATCTCAGGATCGTGAGCCACGCGGATGATCCACGGGATCAGTCGCACGAAAACCACCATGACGACCAGCTCGACCAGGGTCTGCGTGACGACCACGAGGGGCGCGAGGTCGAACGCCGCGGGCAGCGCGAGCACCAGCGGCAGCACGACGAGTGAGTTCCGGGTCGCGCCGCTGAACACGATCGCCCGTCTGCCCGGCACGTCGAGGCCCGCGACTCTGCCCGCCAGCATCCCGACCGGCACCATCACGGCGGCGAAGAGGACGTAGACCGGCACCGCGAGGAGCAGAGAGCCGAGCCGCGCGCTCACGCCAGCGATCTGCGAGGCGACGACGACCGCGAGCGTGGCGACCATGAGCGGCACCATCGCGCCCATGACCGCCTGTTCGACCCTGCGCGCGGCGCGCGATCTGGCCGCGGACAGCTGGGTCAGCGCCGCGCCCACGAGGGGCAGGGCGATGATGAGCACGAAGGCCTCGACGAACGGCGCGAACTCCACGGACCCCACGAACTCCGCTCCGACGAACAGCCATAGGTACAGCGGCAGCAGGAGCATTTGGGTGAGCATCAGCAGCGGGGCGGCTGCCAAGAGCTTCTCCTCGTCGCCGCCGGCAAGCCCGGCGAAGACGATCACATAGTCGATGCACGGGGTCAGCAGCACGAACAGCACGCCGACGAGGAGCACCTGGTCGTGGGCCACGATCCCCGACAGCAGCCAGACGACGGCGGGCACCAGCACGAAGTTCACGACGAGGATCGCGGCGAGGAAGCGCCAGTCGCGGAAGGCGTGCCCGATTCTGCCGAACGGGATGCCGAGGAACGTGGCGTAGAGCAGCAGCGCGAGCACTGGGTGGATCGCCAGCTCGGCCGGGTAGGCGACCACGGGCCAGGCCAGCCCGACGACGGCCCCGATCGCCAGCCCCGCGACATAGAGCGCGACCTGGTGCCGCTCCATCCATTCCACGCTCATCTGCATCTGTTCTCCCTCATCACGTGCAAGGGCGGGCAATCCCGCCTACAGAAAAACGTTAGACCTTGAACCCGGGTTGAAGGTCAAGCTAGCGAAGCATAGGCTCGAAGCATGAAGATCTCCGAGGTCGCCGAGCGCAGCGGAGTGCCGGCGAGCACGCTGCGCTACTACGAGCGCCTCGGCTTCCTCGCGGCGCGCCGGAGCCCGAACGGATACCGGGACTTCGACGAGGGCCACCTCGAGCGGCTCGACTTCATCGCTTCAGCCAAGCGGCTCGGACTCGAACTGCCCGAGATCCGCCGCCTCTTGGAGCTCGCCGACACGGGCACCTGCACCGGCGTCAAGGTCGCGCTGCAGCCGCTGCTGGCCGAGCAGATCGCCGCCGTCGAACGGCAGATCAGCATCCTGACCGTACTCCAGGAACAACTGAGCGCGGCGCAGGCCCACGTCGACGACTGCCCGGACAGCGACGAGCAGTGCCGGTCCGAGTGCGCGTTCCGGGCCTTCGCACGGACCGCGCCGGTGCCCCATCAGTAATAGCCAATAGGTCAGCCATTGCTGTATAGTTCAGTGCATGCTGACTATTGCTTCTCGCCTCGACGTCATGAACCGGCTGGGCCGGGCCATGGCGGACCCGACGCGCTCCCGGATCCTGATGACCCTGTTGGACGGGCCGAGCTACCCGGCCGTGCTCTCGCGCGAGCTGGAGCTGACGCGCTCGAACGTGTCGAACCACCTGACCTGTCTTCGTGACTGCGGGATCGTGGTCGCCGAGCCCGAGGGGCGGCAGACGCGCTACGAGATCGCCGACCCGCACCTCGCGGCGGCGCTCACGGCGCTGGTGGACGTGACGCTGGCCGTGGACGAGCACGCGCCGTGCGTGGACGCCGAGTGCACGGTGCCGGGCTGCTGCGGGACTGGAGCGGGCGCGTGAGCGCGGCGTGCGGGTGCGACGAGCCGGAGACCCGGGTCGGCGAGGAGGCCGAGGAGGAGCGGGAGCGCCCGTGGTGGCGTGACCGCGGGATCATGGTCCCGGTGCTCTCCGGCGTCGCCTTCGGCACGGGCCTGGTCCTGGAATGGACGGGGGCGGAGATCCCGTCGCTGGTGGCGTTCTGGATCGGCCTGCTGCTGGGTGCGTCGACGTTCACCCCGGGCGCGGTCCGCAAGCTGTTCAAGGGCAAGCTGGGCATCGGGCTGCTGATGACGATCAGCGCGGTGGGCGCGGTCATCCTCGGCTACGTCGAGGAGGCCGCGGCGCTGGCGTTCTTGTACTCGATCGCCGAGGCGCTGGAGGACAAGGCGATGGACCGCGCCCGCGGCGGGCTGCGGGCGCTGCTCAAGCTGGTCCCGGAGACCGCGACCATCCGGCGGGATGGCGCGTCCGTGGAGGTCGCCGCGAAGGATCTGGCCGTTGGTCAGCTGATGCTCGTGCGTCCGGGTGAGCGGATCGCGACCGACGGGATCGTCCGCACGGGCCGGTCGAGCCTGGACACCTCGGCGATCACCGGGGAGTCGATCCCGGTGGAGGTCGAGCCCGGCGACGCGGTGTCGGCCGGGGCGATCAACACTGCCGGTGCCCTGGAGGTCGAGACGACCGCGGCGGGTACCGACAACTCGCTGACCACGATCGTGGAGCTGGTCGAGCAGGCGCAGGCCGAGAAGGGGGACCGTGCCCGCCTGGCCGACCGCATCGCCCGGCCGCTCGTGCCCGGCGTGCTGATCCTCGCCGCTCTCGTCGCGATCATCGGCTCGCTGCTGGGCGACCCGGAGCTGTGGATCACCCGCGCCCTCGTGGTGCTCGTCGCCGCGTCGCCGTGCGCGCTGGCGATCTCCGTCCCGCTGACCGTCGTCGCCGCGATCGGCTCGGCGAGCAAGTTCGGCGTGATCATCAAATCCGGTGCCGTGTTCGAACGGTTCGGCGTGATCCGCCACGTCGCCGTCGACAAGACCGGCACCCTCACCCGCAACGAGCCCGCCGTCACCGCCGTCCTCACCACGGACGGCGTGACCGAGGCGCAAGCCCTGGCCTGGGCGGCATCCCTGGAGCAGCACAGCACCCACCCGCTGGCCGCCGCGATCACCGCCGCCTCGCCCGGAGCCCCCGCCGCCCTGGACGTGACCGAGCAGGCCGGGCACGGCATCGAGGGCACCCTCGACGGGGCCCGGGTCACCGTCGGCAGCCCCCGATGGCTGGACGCGGGAACGCTCAAGGACCAGGTCGCGGGCCTGGAGGAGCAGGGCATGACCGTCGTGATCGTGCACCGCGACGGGGCTCCGGTCGCGGCGATCGGGGTCCGCGATGAGCTGCGCCCCGAGGTCCCCGAGGTGGTCCGCACCCTCGCCGCCCAGGGCGTCGGGATGACCATGCTCACCGGCGACAACGCCCGCACCGCCCGGGCGCTGGCCGCGCAGGCCGGGATCGACGACGTGCGCGCCGAGCTGCGCCCGGAGGACAAGGCCGCCGCGATCAGCGAGCTGCGCAGGCACGGCTCGGTCGCGATGATCGGCGACGGCATCAACGACGCCCCCGCCCTGGCCGCCTCAGACATCGGAATCGCGATGGGCGCGACCGGCTCCGACGCCGCGATCGAGTCCGCCGACGTCGCCTTCACCGGCCACGACTTCCGGCTCCTCCCGCGCGCGTTCGACCACGCCCGCCGCGGCAGGCACATCATCAACCAGAACATCATCCTGTCCCTGCTGATCATCACCGCGCTGCTGCCGCTGGCGCTGTTCGGCGTGCTCGGCCTCGCAGCGGTGGTGCTGGTGCACGAGATCGCCGAGGTGATAGTGATCCTCAACGGGCTCCGCGCCGCCAGGACGAGGAAGACCGCCTCGTGAACGTGCCGGATGCCGTCGAGACGGCTGACGCCGGCGTCGCGGACGAGAAGGCCCCGCCTCCTCCCACCCGGCGGGCGGTCGGCGCAGCTCTCGCCGTCGGCGCGCTCGGCCTCGCTCTGGACCAGGGGACGAAGGCCCTCGCGGCCGCGCGGCTGACGCCGGGCGAACGGGTCCCGCTGCTCGGCGACTTGTTCGGCCTGTCCCTGGTCTACAACCCCGGGGCCGCGTTCTCGCTCGGCGCGGGATCGACGTGGATCTTCACGGCCGTCGGCGTCCTCGCTTCGGTGGCGGTGGTCGTGTTCGCCGCGCGGCTTCGGGGCTTGCGGTGGGGCCTTGCCCTGGGCATGGTCCTCGGCGGTGCGGTCGGCAACCTCGTCGACCGGCTCGGTAACCCGCCCGCGATCGGTCAAGGGCACGTCACGGACTTCCTCGCCTACGGGAGCCTCTTCGTCGGGAACATCGCGGACGTCTTCGTGGTCGCCGGTGTCGGCCTGGTCTGCCTGAACCTCGCCTCGCCGAGGCCGGGCGAAAATCATCGCGTACGAAATGCCCAGCCGTGATGAAACTGGAACAGCTGAACATCGCCACCCACAGGAGATGTTTCGTCACGAAAGTGCGACCTCGGTCTTCGGAGTCCGGTTCAGTTCTACTTCACCGAGTTCTTGCATCCGGCGGGGCGTATTCGATCGATGCTGGGGCCTACGTGCATTGATCAAGGCGCGTCGAAGCAACACTCATCGCGTGAAGCAGGGCCTCTATCGTTCCAGCTGGCAAACCGGGCAGAGGTGGCTCGATCGGTTCATGATCTTCTTCCGTACTATCTGCGTTCCGCAGCGCTCGCACGGGTGTCGAGCGATCCCATAGCCAGCCAGAAGGTGCACCCCGTAGCCTGCGTCACACAATAGGAGCAATGAATTACGGGAGGTGTGACGAAGGGGTCTGAACTGTTCACCGGCGGATTCACGCCGGCGGGCGTGGTGACGTACAGTGCCTATGTTACGAGAACGGAGCCTCAGGACTTCAGCCTGAGAGGAACGGGCGCAGTCGAGGAAAGAGCCGGCCACAAGCGATCTACGGTCCAGGAAACCTCTGCCATCGACGGATGGACATTACATCCCTGCTGCGAAGACCCAGCTTCGACACCTCATTTTCGTTTGCCATCACATTCGAGCAGGTGGTCAGCGAAGATCCGGGTGATGTCCTCGCCTGTTCGCGCGTCAGCCGCAGCGCAGCTTTGCCGATCTTCTGGACGTGCACGTCGTGCACGACCGAGCCGAGCGCCTAGTCCAAGACCGAGACTCGGATCATTGTCCTGATGAGCGGGCGTCCGTCGCGTCCACTCACCTTCTCGGTACGGGCCGGAAGTCTTCCCCGCCATATTCGCCGCCAGATGATCTTGGCGCTGTAGTTTTGGCGCTCGGCGGTAGTTACGACGTCGAGTCAATCGTCCTCAGATTCCGGCAGAGTCGTGCTCACTCCGTCGTCGCGCTCGGCCGGTCGTCGGCAGAGTGCGCTTGCTCGGCGTCGCAGCAGTCTCCATTGGCCTTCCAGATGGACATAGGACGGCGTCCGGCGAGGGTTCCGAGCAGCAGCGCGACGAACACGGCCGCGACGGACACTCCGGTCACGACGCCGACGTGCCCCTGGACCCAGTCAGACACCGAAGTTGCGACCGCGGCGACGGCATTGGTGCGGCCGAACGCTGAAGCGTCACCGGTGACGGCCGGGTACCAGTACCAGGCCAGGTAGGCCCCGGTGAGGATGAGCACGGCGGCGGTGACCCTGGGGCCATAGCGTGCCAGTGAGGCAATGCGTCGCGAGAGCGCCGTACCGGCAGCGGCAGCGGTGACGGCGACGAGCAGCAGGACGCTCGCGGATCCCGCGGCGTAGACGGCGAAGACGAGGAGCAGGCCGGCGAAGCTGGCTGTGGCCTGCGCCTGCGCGACGACGGCGAGGAACACTCCGAAGGTGCACGACAGCGACGCCGCGGCGTAGCCGACCCCGAAGACGACCATGCGTGCGGTGCTCGGCGGACGCGCCGTGACCCGGCTGGGGATGCCGGGCAGCCGGAGCGAGAACGAGCGACCGGCCAGCATCGCCGCGCCGAACAGGACGAGCACGACGCCGACGGCGAGCCCCAGTGCTGGAGCGGCCTGGATCAGGCTCCGCGCTCCGGCACTCACAGCGATACCCGCCAGCGCCAGCGTGCCTGCGAACCCGATTGTCACGGCGAGGCCTGCCCGCAGCGATCGCAGGAGGCGCACCGGGGCCGGGGAGGATGCGGCGTCGCCCAGCGCGTGGGTGATCCATGCCGGAAGCAGTGCAAGACCGCAGGGGTTGACCGGGGCGATCATTCCGGCAGCGAAGGCGAGGGCAAGGAGTCCACCCATGGCTCAGGCCCCGGCCTTTTCGAGCTCGCCGATGATCGTCTCAGCGTCGGGGTCGGTGGCGCGGAAAGTCACCCGGCCGTCGGAATCGACGATGATGAGCGTGGATAGCGCGGCGACGTCGAATCGCTGGGACAGGGTTGCGCCCTGGTCGATGGCGGCGGGGACGCGTTCAGCCTCGACGTATTTCATGAAGCCTTCGATAGTCTCCTTGGTTTCGCGCGGATCCATGTCGACGGCGAGGAATCCGGCACCGGTGCCGTTCGCTTCCGCGCTGGCGGCGGCCTCGCCGAGGGATCGGACCCCGCCGACGCATTCGCCGCAGCCGACAGAGAAGAAGAACACCGCGGTGGGCTTCCCCGCGGCGGGCAGGCTGACCTGCCTGCCGTCGATGCTGGTCACGGCCGCGGGCGAGCCGACATCGGCTGTGGGCGCGGCGTCGTCAGATTTGCCGCAGGCGGTCAGGACCAGCGGTCCTGCGACCATGAGGCCTGCGAACGAGAGCGCCGCGCGGCGGGTGAGGGGGGGGGTGGTCATAGGTTCTGGTCTTCCTTCGTGTCGGTGGCATGATCGGAATCAATGGTCGGGCAGCAGTCGTGGCCGGTGCGGTCGCTGCGGGTCCGGCGGTGGGCGGCGGCGAGTACGACGAGCACCACGAGCGCCATGCCGGTGCCTACCACACAGGGGTTGGCGAGGATCCCGCCGAGGCCGGCGAGCACGCCGCCGGCGATGAGCAGCGGCAGACCGCAGCACAGTGCCATGAGGAGCACGACCCCTGCCCCGAGCACCAGGCCGCCGCCGGGTCGGTCGTCGCGTCTGGTCGTCATCGGTGTTCTCGTTTCATTCGGGGCCCGGCTAGCAGCAGCGGTGGCAGCGGTCGGCAGTCTGGGCGTCGGCCCGGAGCCGGTCGAGCAGGTGGGAAGCGAGTTCGATGCCGATCCGATGGGCTTCGATCACCGGCACCGCTTGAGCCCCTGGGTGCTCAGCGAGCCATCCGGCGGCGTCGTCTGCAGATGTAAAGTAGTGCACCTGGTCGCAGAACGAGGAGCGGATCGAGGTGATCTGCTCCGGGTTCACCAGGGACACGACGGCGCTCGCGGGTTCGACGCGGGTGACGCCGGTGGCAGGGTCGACGTTGACGGCGACGACGATCCTCTCGCCGCTGGCCGGGGAGACAGACTCCACGCGGGCCGCCCGGTCGAGGAGGCCAGGGAAGACCAGGGTGTCCAAGGCGCACCAGGTGTAGAGCTCCTGATCGGCCACGGCGAATCGGTGCGGGGTCGGGCGCAGGGTGAGGCCCTGGCCGACGATGCGGCCCTGGTCGTCGTACTCAGTGTCGGGCACGGCGGCCAGTCCGTTGCAGGCCTGCTCAGGGGTGCGGCCGGCGGCGGTGGCGAGCTGCTCGATCGTGACGGGGTCGCCGTCGACGAGCAGCCGCAGCAGCGGGACCAGCAGGCCGGGGTCGAGGCCGGTCTCCTCGGGCCTGTTGAGCCGATCGGGCAGTTGCGTGCTGAGGTCGGACATTTCGGTTTCCTCCATTTCTGAGTTCGGGCAGGTGCTGCTTCCGGGTCGGGTCAGGCGCAGCAGGACAGCTTCGAGACGTCGGCGGTGAAGGCCTTGGCGGCGATCCGGATGCCCTCGGCCATGGTCAGGTACGGGGCCCAGGCGTCGGCGACCTCCGCGACGCTCTTGCCGAGCACGTGGACTCCGGCAGCGGCGAGCTCTCCGGCGTCCTTGGCAACGGCGGTGAGGCCGAGGATCTCTCCGGTGTCCGCGTCGGCGACCATCTTGATGAACCCGCGGGTGTCCCGGTTCACCAGCGCGCGGGGCACGTACTCCAGCGGCAGCACCCGGCAGTCGCAGCGGATGCCTGCGTCGAGGACCTGCTTCTCGGTCATGCCGACCGCGCCGATGGCAGGCCCGGTGAACGTCACACGCGGCAACCGGGCATAGTCCACCGACCTCTCGGCGTCGGCGAAGGCGTTCTCGGCGACCAGAGTGCCGTGGTGGGCGGCGACGTAGACGAATTCGGGGTGCCCGGTCACGTCGCCGGCGGCCCAGATCCGGGGGTTCGAGGACTGCAGCTGGTCGGAGACCACGATCTGCCCGGATTCGCCGGTCTTGACCTCCACCGCCTCAGGGTTCAAGGCATCGGTCACGGGCCGGCGGCCGAGCGCGACCAGGAGCTGGTCGGCGCGGAACTCCTGCGAACCGCCGGACACGTCGGCGGCCACGATGACCTTCCCGTCGGCGCTGCGAGCGACGCTGGTCGGGACCGCTCGGCGGACCACCCGGATGCCCTCGTCGGCGAAGACCTCGGCCAGCGCCTTGGACACCTCCGGCTCCTCCTTCGAGGCCAGCCGGGAGCGCACCAGGAGGGTGACATTCGATCCGAGGCGGGCGAACAGCTGGGCCTGCTCCAGCGCCACGTATCCGCCGCCGAGCACCAGCAGCGACTCGGGGACCTCGGTCAGCTCCATCGCCGTCGTGGAGGTCAGGTACCCGGCCTCCTCCAGCCCGTCGATCGGCGGGGCCCAGGGATGTGAGCCTGTGGCGACCAGGTACTGGGCGGCCTCGATCGTCTCGACAGCGCCCTCGGCAGACCTGACCTCGAGGACCGGAGCTTCAGGGGTGCCGGCGAACGCGGCTTCGCCCTGCCGTACGTGCCAGCCGTACGACTTGGCGACGTCCACGTACTTCTCACCCCGCAAGCCCTCGACGAGGTCCTGCTTCCCGCCAATCAGCGTCGGCATGTCCACCGGTCCCGCGGCCGTGGCGATGCCGGGGAACCGCTGCGAGGCGTCTACGGCAACATGCCGGGCATCAGCGGCGGCGATGAGCGCCTTCGACGGCACGCAGCCGGTGTTCACGCACGTGCCGCCGAAGGTCCCGCGCTCGATCATCGCCACCGACTTGCCGAGCGTGGTCGCGCGGATGGCGGCGGCGAACGCGCCGCCTCCGGATCCGATGATGGCGAGGTCGTACTTGGTAGGCATCGCTGCTCCTGTCAGTCCTTGGATTTCTGCTCCGTCTCAGCCATACTGGACCTTCCAGTACAGGGGAAGGTCAAGCGCGGCCGCGACACGGATGGAGGAGGCCATGAGGATCGGGGAATTCGCCGAGGCGGCCGGCACCACGGCGAAGACGCTGAGGTTCTACGAAGAGCAGGGGCTGCTCCCCCCGCCCGACAGGACGTCGTCGGGGTACCGCGACTACCCGCCGGACGCAATCGCGCGCGTCGACTTCGTCCACCGCGGCCAGGCTGCCGGCCTCACGCTCGCCCAGATCCGCCAGATTGTGGACATCCGCGACGCCGGCCACGCCCCGTGCGCCCACGTCCGAGACCTGCTCGACGCGCGCCTGCGCGACATCGAGCAGCAGATCGCCCAGCTCACCGCCTTGCGCGACACCATCGCCAACCTCCGGGACGACGCGGCGCACCCCGAGCCCGAGACCTGCAGCGCGGACCAGGTCTGCCGGTACGTATAGACAAGAGAGCCGCGACCGGCGAATCCGACAGACCGCTGTTCCAGGGCGCACGACGATGCGCAGTGGCGCAACGATGCTGCCCCCTTCAGGGATGGCGGCAGGGACGATGGCCAGAGGAGCCGTTCTGGCATCGACATCTCGGTTTGGTCGATTGGCGAGCACCACGTCAGGACACGAGGACAGACCGGTTCAGAAGGGCCGGATCTGTTCACTCGGGACTCGCCGAGCTAGCAGAGCTGACCGCGGTCCACCATCCACGGCGATGAGACTCGCTATATATCTATGTACAGCGGATCGAGCCGAACCCCACTGCGACCGCGGTCCGCCTGCAACTCGAGAGACGACCTCTCGACTAGCGTTTCCGCTGGCAGAGCGGGCAAGAATAGCTCGACCCGTTCATCAACTTCTCCCGCACGATCGGCGTCCCGCAGCGCCTGCAGGGCCGGCCGGCACGACCGTAGGCGTTCAGGCTGCGGGCAAAATACCCGCTGCTGCCGGCCACGTCGACATAGTGAGAATCGAACGAGGTGCCGCCCTGGGCGAGTGCAGCCGTCATGACGTCTCGCGCAGCCTCGATTACCGCCGAGATCCTGGACCTGCTCAACGACGCTGCCGGTGTCTCCCCGTGCACCTTGGCAGCCCACAGCGCCTCGTCGGCATAGATGTTCCCGATGCCTGACACCACCGTCTGATCCAGCAGTACGCGCTTTATGCCCGTGCGCTTACTCTTGATCACCGCAACTACCCCCGGCTGGTCGAACAGCGGATCGAAGGGATCCCTCGCGATATGGGCGATCGGCGACGGGAGCACTGCTCCGCCCTCGTCGTACATCAGATGCCCGAACGTGCGCTGGTCATCGAACCGCAGATCGTGGCCGCCGTCGGTGAAGGTGAACCGCGCGCGCTCGTGCGCACCGACTGCAGCATCGGGGGACGTGATGAGCATCTGCCCGCTCATCCCCAGGTGCGCGAGCAGCGCGTCGTCGCCGTCCAAGATCAGCCACAGGTACTTGCCGCGGCGGGCGGTCCCCGTGATCGTCGCACCGACCAACCGCGCAGCCAGATCATTCGGGCCACCCACATGACGGCGCGCCGAACGAGGATGCCGGACAACAGCCGAGGCGATCGCCCGTCCGCGGACATGTTCGTCGAGTCCCCGGCGCACGACCTCGACCTCAGGAAGTTCAGGCACGGGTAGCACCTCGCATGATCCGGGACCCGGAGTTACGGCGGTGCGCTACTGAACAGGTAGGACCGTCGAATTGCTTGCCCCGTGCCTGGTCAGACTGCGGTATAGGTGGTCTACGCCCGACCGGTGCCCGGCACAGCCAATCGCGACCTTTGTGTCTGCGACTTGCTTCGACCCGCTCTACGTCAATGTCGAAGCGGCCGGACTCCCCGTTGACGTTGACATAGAGCGAGTCGAAGCTCGTCCCGCCCACGGCCAGGGCATCGCCCATGACGGTCGTCGCCGATTCGAGGACGGCGGCCAGGCGGGAGCGTCGTGTCCTTGCCGGCAGCGCGAGCGGATGGACACCGGCCCGGAAGAGCGCTTCGTCGGCGTAGATGTTGCCGATCCCGCTGACGAGCGTCTGGTCGAGCAGGGCCGCCTTGATCGGTGTGCGCTTGCGCGCGAGCGCATCGACCGTGGCGTCGATGTCGAAGGCGTCCTCGAGTGGGTCGGGTGCGATGTGGATCGCCGAGGCGGGCACGAGCCGACCGTGGGAGGCGACGAGGCCCTGCACGCTGAGATGGCCGAAGATCCGCTGGTCGACGAACCTCAGGTCATAGCGTTCCTCACCGCGTTCGAGGCGGAGCACGGCACGCGTGTGCCGGTGCGTCTCATCGGCGGCGAGGTGGACGCGCAGCTGACCGCTCATGCCGAGGTGGATGAGCAGCCCGGCATCCCCGTCGAGGGTGAGCCACATGAACTTACCGCGTCGCTCTGCCCCGGTAATGGACGCCCCGGTCACGCGTTCGGCGAACGCGGCGGCGGTGGCCTCGTCGATGCGACGCGCCGAGGTGGTCCCGAGGATGCGGGGGTCGACCACCTCGGCGGCGGTGACCCGGGCACCCGCGGTCCATTCGTCGACGCCGCGGCGGACGCTTTCGACCTCGGGGAGTTCGGGCACGGTGCCGGGTCCGACCTGCGCGTCAGCGCTGGTAGTCGGGGTAGAGCGTCCGGATGGCCTTGACGGCGACCTCGGCGGCGGCCGCCTCGGCGGACTTCTTCGACGATCCGTCTCCCGAACCCCAGCCGTTGTCGCCGAGGCGGGCGGTGGCGGTGAAGATCATTGCGTGGTCGGGGCCGGTCGAGGTGATCTCGTAGCTCACGGGGCCGAGTCCGAGGTCGGCGGCGGCCTCCTGGAGCGTCGTCTTGTAGTCCATGCCGGCGCCGAGGTTGACGGCGTCGGCGAGCATTCCGTCGATGAGACGGTGGACGAACGCGAACGCGACCTCCCGGCCGGAGGAGACGAAAGTGGCGCCGATGAGGGCTTCGACGGTGTCGGCGAGGATCGAGTCCTTGTTCCGGCCGCCGGTGAGCTCCTCGCCCTTGCCGAGCAGGATGTGCTGACCGATGTCGTGACGGCGGGCGATCTGCGCCAGCGCCCTCGTGTTGACGACGGCCGAGCGCATCTTCGCCAGCTGACCCTCCGGCAGGTCCGGGTTGTCGTAGTAGAGCGACTCCGTGGCGACGAGGCCGAGCACCGAGTCGCCGAGGAACTCGAGGCGCTCGTTCGTCGGAATGCCGCCGGCCTCGAAGGCGTAGGAGCGGTGGGTGAGCGCTAGACGAAGAGTCTCGGGATCGATGTCGATCCCGAGACTCTTCTGCAGTTCTGCTGTGGTATCAGTGTCCACAGGTCAGGCGTCAGCGACCTTGCGTCCCTTGTACTCAAGGAACAGCGGGGTGCCGGCTGCGTCTTCGACGACCTTGGCCTGGTGGGGGCGCGAGTACACAACGCGACCGTTCTCCACAGTCTTGACCAGGTTCGGAGCCTGAGCCTTCCACTGCGAACGACGGTGGCGGGTGTTGCTGCGCGACATCTTACGCTTGGGAACAGCCACGTCTAGCTCTCTTTCTTCTCATCCAACAAGTTCTTCAGCTGCGAGAACGGCGAATCGGATTCGCTGTCGTCCTCCTCGATGTCCTCACCGAGGGTGTAGGAGAACTCCTCGCTTCCGTCCTGGGAAGGACTGAAGGGCAGAGCCATCACGACAGCGTCTCTGATCGCGGGTTCGAGGTCGAGCTGATCGCGATTGATGACGTAGGAGTCCTCGTCGCCATCGGCCTGCTCATAGACGTACATCTCGTTGATGTCGACATCTATGGGCAGCTCGATCTCGTCGAGAGTCCTTGCATCCTCGCCGCGGGCCACAGTCGAGACCGTACCCGTCACGTAGATCCCCTCGGAAACGCTCTCGAACATGAGCTCGAGATTCATCGGCGTTCCTTCGGGGACCCCGATCACTTCGATCTTGAGATCCGCCGGAGCCGGCACCGTGGCGTTGACACGTTCCCACTCACCCGGATGACCGAGCAATCCCATGGATCGGAGATCGTAGACGAACTCTGACCGCTTCTTCATGCTCTCTCCTCCGTATGCGAATGAGATGCCGCTCCTGCGTTCACACGCGACTCACCATTCTAATCAACGCGGGCCACCATTGCCAATCGTCGCCTCATCCCCGCCGAGGTGTTCCTCGTCACCCCTGACCCTCACCACTTCTCGTGGCTGTTGCGCCAGGTCACCCCTCCGGCGAGGAGGAGCAGCGCCCCGGAGATCGTGAAGACGATGCCGGAGCCCGCGACGATCGTGAGCACCGAGGCGAGCGAGGGGATCGCGACCTGGCTCAGCCGGTTGCCGGCCAGCCGGATCGAGAGCACCGCCGCCCGGTTCGCCGGATCCGACAGCGTCGAGACCCACGTCATCGTCAGCGGCTGGGTGAGCCCGAAGCAGAAGCCCGCGATCGCCAGGAGGATCGCCAGCGTCCACGTCTGAGTGAGGATCGGGATGAGGATGACGCAGACGCCCGCCGTCGCCGAGGCGGTCCACAGCAGCGAGAGACTCCCCCACCGGTTCGCGAGCATCCCGATGATCATCCGCGAGATCACCGAGGCGAAGGTCCGCAGGGCGAGCAGCCACGTCACCGTCGTCACGCTCAGCCCGTTCTCCTGCCCGATGAGCGGCAGGTAGGCGGTCATGAGGTCGACGGCGGCCAGGGTCGCCATCGACGCGAGGATCGCCGGCTTCATCCCCCGGATCCGCAGCAGCGCCCACGGGGTGCGGACGGTTTCGGCCGCCTCGGCGCGGGAGACGTGAGGGGTCCGCCCGCGGAGCATGACGATGACGGCGGCGATGAGGGTGAGCGCCGAGAAAGCCGTCATGAACCACAGGGCGCCGACGATGTGCGGGGAGCCCCCGGTGGCGTCGGCGATCATTCCGGCCAGGGGCAGGCCGATCGTCTGCCCGATCGAGACGCCCAGGGTGAGGTGGCCGAACTTCGCCGTCAGCCGGGAAGCCGGGAAGCTCTGCGGGATGAGCGCCTGGGAGGCGACGGTCGTGAGCAGCTGCCCGAAACCGAGACTCATCGTCGCGACGAGGAGCACGCCGAGGTTGGGCGCGACGGCGGCGAGCGCGACGGGCGCGATCGAAAGGACGGTGCCGACCCAGAGCACCGCGGTCGCGTATCCGCGGTCGACGAGGCGGCCGACGAAGAGCGCGGTGAGCAGAGGGACGAGCGAATAGCACGCGGTCATGAGGCCAAGGACGACTCCGGTCCCGCCGAGTTCGAGGGTGCGGTAGGAGATGAGGACGCGCACACCGTTGTACGTCGCGTGCGCGAGGACAGTGTGGATGACGAGGCCCGTGAACCAGGCCCGAGAGGAGGAAGGAGTCGCGGCCATGCCTTACGTGTCGGCGCTCAGCGCCGCGAGCACGGGCTCGGGCACGAGGCCCGTGATGTCGCCGCCGTGCCTGTGCACCTCTTTGATGAGGGAGGAGGAGACGTGTTCGAACTCGGGGTTGCCGGGGACGAAGATCGTCTCGAGGTCGGTGAGGTGCTTGTTCATCAGCGCCATCGGCAGCTCGTAGGCGAAGTCCGTGCCCGAGCGCAGACCCTTGACGACGGCGGGGGCACCGATCTTGGCGCAGTAGTCGACGAGGAGGCCACCGGGGACGACGTCGATGGAGATGTTCTCGGCATCCCGGGTGCGTTCGTCGGCGGCGAGCGAGGCGCGGATGAGATCGGCCCGGGTCTCGGGGTCGAAGCGGCCGGACTTCGACGGGTTGTGGACGACGGCGACGACGACCTCGTCGAAGAGCTTCGCCGCGCGCGCGATGATGTCGAGATGACCCATGGTGATCGGATCGTAGGATCCGGGACTGACGACCTTCATGGCCTCATCGTATCCCGCGTGGTGCGCACGGACCGGTCGGTCCGCATGTCGTTCAGTCGGGGTGCCGCTCGAACGGCGGCTGCTGCTCCTTGAGCGCCGACCAGCCGTGCCAGGCGGCGGCGACGACGACCATGGCACCGAAGATGATGAGCGAGCTGAAGCCCTGGATCATCATCGCCAGCTTCGCCGACTCCCAGCCTCCCGGGGCAGCGAACCCCATCATCCCGCCGACCGATACGATGGCGGCGACGAGGCCGACGAGGCTCACCCACGCGACCCGGATGACATGCGAATGCTCCCTCCTCGAGCGGGCGGCCAGGAGGCCGAGACCGAAGGCGGAGGCGGCAGCGGACACGGCGAAGATCATCCCGAACCACGTGAGCACTCCCCCGTAGACGCGGACGAAGACCTCGGCCAGGACGACGACGAGGGCCATCGCGACGAGCAGGGTGAGGACTGCTTCGCGCACGAGCGCCCAGTAGCGCGCGGCGAACGAGCGCCCGAGAGGATCCATGCCCAGATCGTATCGTCGCCCGCCGCCGGTCGGCGCACACGGGTCGCTCACTCTCGCAAGCTCGCCCACTGGTCGTCAACACCGGTCCCCCGCCCCTCACCGCGGACGACGACGGCGTCGGGCTCGGAGGCGGGGTTGTGGAGGCGGGCGACCGCCTCGGCGGAGATCCGACCGATGATCGCCACCGCCGCGGACTCGTCTCCGGCGGCGATCACCTCGGCGAGGCGACGGTGGATGTCGATGAGGTCGCACCTGACTTCGTAGCCGGCCGGATCGGACAGCGACAGGAGTCGCGTGTGGACCATCGAGGCCTTCATCATGGCCCGCAGCCGCGGCGACCCGGAGCACGCGACGATCGCATGGTGGAAGTCGAGGTCGGCGTCGCCGATGGTGCGGGCGGTGTTGTCCTCGATCGCCTTCTCGAGCGCGCTGAGCGCCTCGTCGATGAGCACGGTCGACCGTCTGCCCCGGATGATCATGCGCGCCGCCTGAACCTCGATGGCCTCGCGCACGGCGTAGACGTCGTCAATGTCGTCAGGTCCCATGCGCTTGACCCATGCGCCCCGGCCTGGAGCATGGCTGATGCTGCCCTCGCTGACGAGCCGCTGCAGCGCCTCACGCAGCGAGGGCCGGGAGACCCCGAGGAGTTCGGCCGTGCGGACCTCGCTGATCGACTGCCCGGGAAGCAGACTGCCCCGGTAGATCGCGTTGCGGATCTCCTCGGCGACGAGGTCGATCGTCGACGAGCGCACGACCTTGCGGAGCACGGGAAGTTCCGAGGTGTGCGGATCGCTCATGTCACGAGCATATAACGTTGTCTGACAGTGTGACATCACGACTGTAAGAGGATTGAATGGGGCGATGAGACGCACGTCACCCAGTGCGCCGATGCTCACCGAAAGGACCCGCAATGAAATCCCTGAAAGGACTCGCAGCCGCGACCTCGATCCTCGCGCTCACCTTCACCCTCGGTGCCTGCAGCGGAGGAGGCTCAGACAAGAGCACCCTGCAGCAGGCCATCGACGACGGGAAGATCACGGTCGGCTTCGCCGGTGAGGCCCCGTACAGCTTCGAGGAGGGCGGGGAGCTCCAGGGCGCGAGCGTCGCGCTCGCCAAGGAGGTCTTCAAGAACCTCGGGGTCGACAACGTCGAAGGCGTCAACACGGAGTTCGGCTCCCTCATCCCCGGGCTCAACGCCGAGCGCTTCGATGCGATCTCCGCGGGCATGTCGATCCTCCCCGACCGCTGTGAGCAGGCGGCCTTCGGCAACCCCGAGTTCATGTACACCACTGCCCTGATGACGAAGAAGGGCGAGAACGAGGGGATGAAGAACCTCGACGAAGTCAAGGAGAAGGGCCTCAAACTCGCGACCATGACCGGTGCCGTCGAATCCGACTACGCGGAATCGCTCGGCATCGATTCGCAGAAGGTCGGCACTCCGCAGGACGGCATGGACGCCGTGACCACTGGACGCGCCGACGCCTTCGCACTAACCGGCATCTCACTCAACTGGATGGCGAAGAACACGCCTGACGCCGATGTCGCGGTGAGCGAGTCGTTCGTCCAGGAGATCGACGGGGTCCCTCAGGTCGGCGCCGGTGCCACGGTCTTCCGCACCGACGACACCGAACTCCGCGACGCCTGGAACAAGGAGCTCGACAAGATCGTCGGCGATGAGAAGGCCTACCTCGACATCGTCGGCGACTACGGCTTCACGAAGGAGGAGCGGCCCGACGGGTCGATCACGACCGATCAGCTGTGCAAGGGCGAGCTGCCGACCGCTGACTCCTGAGTCGCAGCGCTTCCCGCACTCATGACCGACAAGCTCAGTGCGCTCCAGGGTTTCCTCCCACAGGTGTGGGAGGGAATCCAGGTCACGCTCATTCTCACTCTCGCCGGTGCCGCAGGTGCGCTGGTCATCGCGATCGTCCTCGGACTCGCAATGACCTCCTCGCACGCGTGGCTGCGGATCCCTGCCCGAATCATCGTCGAGTTCTTCCGCGGCACGTCCCTGCTCGTCCAGCTCTTCTGGCTCGTGTTCGTCCTCCCGCTCTTCGGACTACAGCTCGACCCGATGGCGTGCGGAATAGGTGCGCTGGCACTGAACTACGGTGCCTATTCCGCCGAGGTGGTCCGGTCCTCGATCGCGACCGTGCCCAAGGGCCAGTGGGAGGCGGCGATCGCGCTCAGTCTCTCCCCGGCCCGCCGGATGCTGCGCGTGATCTTCCCGCAGGCGTGGGCGCTGATGATCCCGTCGCTCGCGACCCTGTTCATCCAGCTGCTCAAGGGCACTGCCGTCGTCTCCTTCATCACGCTCTCCGACCTCACGGACAAGATCGGGCAGCTGCGCATGGCGACGAACGACACGTTCTTCGCCTACTCCGTCGGACTGCTCATCTACTTCGTCATCGCCTGGCTCATCCAGGAGTTCATGAACCTCCTCGAGCGCCGCGCGGTCAAGAGGCTGGGCAGACGCCGTCCCGGTTCGCGCAACGACCGTCGAAGGGCCCGGCGCGATGCCCGTGTCGGCTCGACCGAGGTGACCGGCCCGCGCACGGCCGCCGGTCAGTCCACGGGCAACGTCGGATACGGACAGCCGCTGTGATGTGGAACTGGGAGTTCGCCGCCGAGGCGCTGCCGATCCTGCTCCGCGGCTTCGTCAACACGCTCATCGCCACGGTCGTCGGCACGATCATCGCCGCGATTCTCGGCCTCATCCTCGCCATCGCTATCCGCGGGCTGCCGCGATGGATTAACTGGGTCGTCCGGCTCTTCGTCGCGTTCGTCCGCAACACCCCGCTCGTCGTCCAGCTCGTCTTCGTCTACACCGCGTTCTCGGAGATCCCAGGGCTCGTCGACATCCCGGCGCTCGTCGTCGGCTCCGGGGTCATCGGCGTCCACTATGCGACGTACATGTCCGAGAGCTACCGTGCCGGCATCGACGCGGTGCCGCCGGGACAGCGCGAGGCCGCCATCGCCCTCTCCCTGCCCCCGGTGCGCACCTTCACCGCGGTCATCCTCCCGCAGGCGCTGCGGGCGACGATCCCCTCGCTCGGCAACTACGCGGTCGCGATGTTCAAGGACACCCCGTTCCTCTTCGCGCTCTCCGTCGTCGAACTCGTCACCTCGGCGCAGCAGTTCGGGGCGTCGAAGTTCGCGTACACGGAGGCGTTCACCCTGGCCGGACTCATCTTCCTCGCCGCCAGCTACCCCACCTCCCTCCTCATCCAACGATTGGAGCGGCGCCTTGCCACCTACTGAGAACACCCCGTCCCCGCACAACGACACCGCGCCGGCGATCGAGTTCAGAGACGTCGAGAAGCGGTTCGGGAAGACGACGGTGCTCGAGAACCTCAACTTCACCGTCGCTCCCGGTGAGCGGGTCACCCTCATCGGACCGAGCGGTTCGGGCAAGACGACGATCCTTCGGCTCGTCATGACGCTCGAGGAGCTCACGGGCGGATACATCTACATCGACGGCATGCCGCTGACCTTCGAGGAGAGGGACGGCAAGCGCGTCGAGCTGCCGAAGAAGACGACTCGGGAGATGACGACGCGCATCGGCATGGTCTTCCAGCAGTTCAACCTCTTCCCCAACATGACGGTGCTCGAGAACATCATCGAAGCCCCGATCCACGTGCTGAAGAAGTCGAAGGAGACAGCGGTCGCCGATGCCCGGTCACTGCTCGAGCGGGTCGGGCTGAGTGAGAAGGCCGACGAGCACCCGACCCGGCTCTCCGGCGGTCAGCAGCAGCGGGTGGCGATCGCCCGGGCGCTGGCGATGAGCCCGGAGATCCTCCTCCTCGACGAGGTCACCTCCGCCCTCGACCCCGAACTCGTCGGCGACGTCCTCGCGGTGCTGCGCGACATCGCCGAGACCACGGACATCACGATGCTCCTCGTCACCCACGAGATGCAGTTTGCGCGCGAGGTCTCCGATCGGGTGATGATGTTCGACAGCGGCCGCGTTCTCGAGGAGGGCCCGCCCGACCTCATCTTCAACGACCCGAGCCACGAACGCACGAGGTCGTTCCTCTCGAGCGTGCTCTGAGCTGCTTCGACGGTGCTCTGAGCTGCTTCGACGGTGCTCTGAGCGCTTCGACGCGGTGATCCGACAAAAACGCGGTCTGCTCACCGCGTTTTTGTCGGATCACCGCGTCGGTGGCGTGAAGTCGGGCGTCAGGCGTCCACGGGGGCACGCCGGCGCTCGGCTGCGAGGGCCGAGCGCCGGCGCCGGTTCTGCACCATGAGTACGACGGCGATGATCACACACGCGAGCGCGCCCGCGGTGAAGACGTCGGCGAGCCACGCCCAGTGGACGACGTACTGGTCGGAGAACTCCCACGGCCCGTCGTCGCCGGCGATCTCCCACGAGGTCTGCAGCGACTGGCTGCACGTGACTCCCGCGGGGAACTGCTGCATCCAGGTCGTGAAGCCGGTGACCTCGAAACCTGCCGGCGGCTCGGCGCATCCCTGTGCGCCGCTGCGATGGTCGACGATCTGATACTGCAGCCACAGGAGGACGCGCGACTCGACGAAGAGCACCGGCACGAGCAGCAGGTAGAGCCACGGCGAGCGCAGCCAGCTGCCGCCTCGCGTCATGAAGCCGCCCCGCCGTCGGCCGCGTCCTCAACGCCCGGATCCTCGTCGCCCGGGTCCTCGTCGCCCGGACCCTCGACGGCGAGCTGGACGAAGTGGAGGGCGGTCTCGCCGAAGGTCTTCGAACGGAAGACCTCGAGCCCGTCCGGCATCGTCGGCTCCGGGGCCCGGGAGGAGCGTTCGACGACGACGATCGACTCCTCGTCGAGGTGGCTGCGCAGGCGGCTGAGCACCTGGGTCACCGCGTCCTCGCCGAGCGGGTAGGGCGGGTCCATGAAGACGAGGTCGAAGACCCGGGACTCCGGATGGTCCGGGTCGGGGAGGTTCCCGAGGAACTGGAGGACGTCTCCGCTGGTCACCGACGCCGAATGCCCGATGCCGAGCTTGTCGGCGTTCGCTTCGATCGCCCGGGCCGAGGCGAGCGAGGAGTCGACGAAGACGACCTGCGCGGCCCCGCGCGACATCGCTTCGAACCCGAGTCCCCCGGATCCGGCGAAGAGGTCGAGGACATTGGCGGCTTGGAGCACCCCGTAGCCCTCGAGCATCGAGAACAGCGACTCCTTGACCCGGTCCGAGGTGGGTCTCGTCCCGGTGCCGCCCGGTGTGACGAGCTTCGACCCCTTGTGCGCTCCTGCGATGATCCTCATCAGCTCCTCCTCTCAGCTCGCCTCGATGAAGTGGGCGTTGTCCGCGGGCAGCACCCGCTGCCGCAGCACCTGCAGGGCCGGCAGCAGTTCGAAGGTCGGATCGCGGTCGACGATGTGCTCGGCTTCGACCCGTGCCGCCTCGAGGATCTCCGTGTCCCGGAGCACCGAGAGGTGCTTGAGCGAGGATCCGCCCCACTGCGAGGCGCCGAGCACATCGCCCTCTCCCCGGTTGTCGAGATCGTACTCGGCGAGGGCGAACCCGTCGAGGGTGCTCGCCACCGCCTGCAGGCGCTCGAAGCTCTCATCGGCCTCGGGACGCTCGGTGAGGAGGAAGCACATCGCCTCCGAGCCGTCACGGCCGACCCGTCCGCGCAGCTGGTGGAGCTGGGCGACGCCGAAGCGCTCCGCCTCGGCGACGAGCATGATCGTCGCCCGGGGCACGTCGACGCCGACCTCGATGACCGTCGTCGAGACGAGGATGTCGATGTCGCCGATGGTGAACGCGTGCATCACCCGGTCCTTCTCCTCCGTCGACATCCGCCCGTGGAGGAGGCCGAAGCGCAGCCCCTGGAGATGCGGGGACCGCTGGAGCTTCTCGATGAAGTCCTCGATGCTCTCCCGCTGACCGATGACGTCGCCGCTTTCGGGATCGACGATGTCGCTGCGTTCGATCCGGGGGAAGACGGCGAACGTCCCCCGTCCCGCCTCGGCGGCCTTCTGGACACGGGCGAGGGCCCGCGGCAGCCAGTCCTTGTGGTCCTCGATCGAGACGGCGAAGGTCGAGATGTGCTTGATCCCTGCGGGCATCTCCCCCAGCGTCGAGACGTCGAGGTCGGCGAAGACCGTCATCGCCACCGTCCGCGGGATCGGGGTCGCGGACATGACGAGGGTGTGGGGCACCGTGATCCCGCCCTTGGCGCGCAGGGCCTCGCGCTGCTCGACGCCGAACCGGTGCTGCTCGTCGACGACGATGAGACCGAGGTTGTCGAACATCGTCGAGTCCGAGAGGAGTGCGTGCGTGCCGACGACGATGTCGATCTGCCCGGTCGCGAGATCGAGGGCGAGCTGTTTGCGCTCCCGGGCCGGCATCGACCCGGTGAGGAGGGCCACCCGGACCTGGTCGTCACCGGAGAGCAGCGGGGAGAGGGCCATCTGGTCGCCGAGGAGCTTCTGGATCGATGCGAAGTGCTGGGAGGCGAGCACCTCGGTGGGGGCGAGCATCGCCGCCTGCGCCCCGGAGTCGACGGCCATGAGCATCGCCCGCAGCGCGACGACGGTCTTGCCGGAGCCGACGTCGCCGTGGAGGAGCCGGTGCATCGCCGTGGTCTTCGCGAGGTCCCCGGCGATCTCCTTGCCGACCCGGACCTGGGAGGAGGTGAGCGCGAACGGCAGGTCGGCGTCGAAGCGGCGGCTGCGCTCCCCGACCTCGAGCAGCGGGGTCGCGACGAACTTCTCGTATTCGGTGCGCCGGGAGACGATCTCGGTCTGCAGGGCCAGCGCCTCCTCCCACTTCCACCGCAGCTTCGCCCGCTCGGTCTCCTCAGTCGTCGACGGCCTGTGCATCGCGTTGAGTGCCTGCCGCAGGTCCGGCAGATCGTACTTCTCCCGCACATCGCGCGGCAGCGGATCGGCGAACTCGGCGGGGTCGGCGACGTCGAGGAGGACCTTGATCGCCTTCCACAGCCTCGTCTGCGCGATCCCCTGCACCCGCGGGTAGACGGGGAACGGCGAGTTGAGGTCCTCAGGCGTCCACTTCGTGTCGTGCTCGTCGCGGTTGAGCCACACCGGGGAGTTCAGCGTCAGCTGTCCCCGGAACTGCTCGACCTTGCCGGCGAAGACGACGACGAGTCCGGGGGTCAGCTGCGCGTCGAGCCATTTCTGGTTGAAGAACGCGATCTTCATCGACTGCCGCCCGTCGTGGACGATGACGTCGGTGATCGTGCCCTTGCGCTGCCGCATCCCGCGGGTCTCCACGGAGATCACCTCGGCCTGGATGATCGCCGTCTCCCCGAGCGGCAGGTCGCCGAGCGGCGTCTTCTCGCCGGGGACGAGGAAGCGCCGGGGGAAGAACCGGAAGAGCTCGGCCACCGAGGTGATCCCGCGCTTGCGCAGGGCACCGAGGTCGCGTTTGGAGAAGTAGTCCTCAAGTCGTGCGCTCATTCGACTCCCATGATGAGCAGGGTCGCCCGGTCCCGCGAGTCGATCTCCTGAAGGCGTACGTGCTCGTGGGACTTCGTGAGCCACCCGCGCAGGTGCGCGAGCACCTCGGTGTCGCAGCCGGGTCCGTGGACGACGGTGAGCAGCTCCCCACCGGCGCCGAGGAGGCGGTCGGCGAGCTTCTCGACGAGGTCCGACAGCTCCGTGCTCTGCGACTTCGCCTTCCCGTCGATGACGACCCGGTAGAACTGCGACGCCGAGGCGGCCGTCCGGTCGGACTCGGCCGTGTCCTCCTCGACGACGGACAGCGCTCCCGTGGGCGGGTTGAGCGCAAGCTGTTCAGCGGAGACGATCGTGCCCACGCGCGTCCCGGCCGCCGCATCGGTCATGTCGGCGACGATCTCGACCGTCGGGGCGAACGGGTCGTAGACGGCGAGCGCCGAGAGCAGGGTCGCGACATTGCGCGAACGGATGATGTGGGCCGTGTCCGTGCCGGTCAGAGCCGTGAGCGTCGTCGAGGAGGCGGGGACGACGATGACGTCGCGCTCCTCTGCGGCGATGAGCTCGGCGACCGCCTCGGCGATGGGATTCGCCCCGCCCCGACCAGTACTCGACCCGCCCTGACCCGGTGCGGCGGCAGGGTCGGCTGCGGCGAGGACTGCCGGGTCGAGGACCGTCGCCCCGTTGAGGGCGCAGTGGAGGAGGAGCCCGGTGCCGCCGACGAGGGCGATGAGCTTCGTCTCCCCCGCCTCCTCGTGGAGGCGGAGGTCCTCCATGTCGAGGCGGGCGATGCCGTAGTCGGTGAGAAGGTCGAGGGCCCGCGCAGCGGCGGTCTCGTCGGCGACGTGGACGTGGACCTTGGGTCCGTTGAGGACGATCGAGGTTCCGCCGAGGCGATCGAGCGCCTCGGCGAGCCCGACACCTGGGACGGTGCCGAGGGTGGCGACGATCTCGAGTTCCTCGGCCCGGGCCTCGTGGACGATGCGCGGGGTCTTCGCGACCTCCCCGAGCATCGATGCCTGGCCGGTGCGACCGGTGACGGTCGCGTAGAGGAGGTCGAAGAGTTCGACGATGCCGGTTGAGCCGGCATCGACGACGTCGGCCTCGCGGAGGACAGTGAGCTGCGCGGTCGTCTCCCGCAGCGCCTCACGGGAGCGCTGGCGCACCGCGGAGATGAGGTCGACGAGGGCGGCGCCGGCGTCGGCCTGTTCGCGGGCTTCGGTCGCCATCGCGTCGAGGACGGTGAGCATCGTCCCGTCGACGGGGCGGGCGACGGCCTGCCGGGCCCGGTGGGAGGCGAGTTCGAGGGCGGAGGCGAGCGCCTCCGGGGTCGCGACCGTCACTCCCTCGAGGGCGTCAGCGACCCCTTGGAGGGCGACGGAGAGGATGAGTCCCGAGTTGCCGCGGGCCCCGCGCGCGGCCCCGGCGGCCATCGCGGTCACAACCTGCGGCAGCGTCACCGGACCGGAGAGCTCCTCGACGGCGAGGTAGGCCGCGCGCAGCGTGTGGTACATGTTCGTGCCGGTGTCGCCGTCGGGGACGGGGAAGACGTTGAGTTCGTCGATCTCCGCGCGCTCACGGCGGAGACGGTCAACCGCTCGCCGCGCCCATCTGGCGGCCAGGCGACCGTTGAGCCCGATGGCCGGATTGGGTCCCACGTCCGTCACTTCCCGAAATGGCTGAAGCCGCTCGTCGGCACGGGGGCGCCGTCGAGGCTGACTCCGCTGCCGTCCTGCATCTCTCCGATTCTCCGCCAGCCTACCGGGTCACCCTGACTCACCGGTGCCGACGCGACGAAGCCATGGTCCTCTCCCCCGTCGAGCACCCAGTGCAGGGCGAGCTCGTCGATGCCCGCATCTGTCGTCTCCCCGCCGCGGGCGTCGAGGACGTAGCGGGCGGCGGGGCGCAGCGCAGCGATGAGGTCCTCGAGCCCGACCCGGTCGATGTCCGCGCGGACCCCGGAGGCCTCCGCGATGCGTCCGAGGTCCGTGCTCAGTCCGTCGGAGACGTCGATCATCGCCGAGGCGGCCGGACGGTGGGCGATCGCCGCGTAGTCCGGTTGCGGGGCGAGCTGGGTCCCGATGAGCCCGGCGATATCGTCCGGCAGCTCGGGGTCGCTGCCGGCCCCGGCGAAGAGGAGGTCGAGTCCGGCCGCCGAGCGCCCGAGGGTGCCGGCGAGCCAGATCTCGTCACCCGGGCGGGCGCCTGCCCGGGTGACGGCCTCCCCGGGGGCGACCGTGCCGAGGGCGGTGATCGCGGTGACGATGAGCCCCGACGAGGAGAGGTCGCCGCCGATGATCGGCACTTGGGCGCCGATTGCCCGACCTGCGCGCTCGGCCTCGGCGACGATGCCTGCGAAGAGCGCTTCGAGATCGGTCACGTCCGTGTCATCGGGCACAGCGAGGGAGACGAGGAGTCCGTGGGGCTTCGCGCCCATCGCGCAGACGTCGGCGAGGTTCTGGGCGGCGGCCTTCGTGCCGAGGCGGGACCAGTCGAGCCAGTCGCGGGTGAAATCCTCGTTCTCGACGAGCGTGTCGGCCGTCGAGACGAGCCGGCCGGTGATCTTCGTCACGGCCGCGTCGTCGCCGGGGCCGACCTCCTCGTGGGCCCCTGACCTGCGGTGGGCCAGGAGACGGCGGAGCACTTCGGATTCGCCGAGATCGGACAGTCGGGTCATGTCACCACCCTATCGGGCGATACGCTGGAACCATGCCTGCGAACTCCCGCCGACGCCTCGGCGCCACCTCGCCGCTCGTGCGTGCCGTCGCCGCTGTGACCATCGGCGTGCCCGTGCTCACGACGGTCCTGTCCGGCTGCGCGAAGACGGTCATCGTCGAACCCGCCGAGGATGCGGCGAACCCGAAGTGCGCGGACATTTTGCTCCGCCTGCCCGTCGAAGTGGGCGGCGAGCAGGAGCGCGACACCTCCTCGCAGGGGACGAAGGCGTGGGGCGACCCGAACGTCGCCGTCCTCCGCTGCGGCGTCACCCCTCCGGGTCCGACGACGGACAAGTGCGTGAGCGTGAGCGGGGTCGACTGGGTCTCCAAGGGAGGCGAAGAGGACGACACGTGGGTGTTCACGAGCTACGGCCGCACCCCGGCCGTCGAAGTCCTCGTCAACCGCAAACTCGGCTCGGGCGCCGACGTCCTCGCCGGCATCTCGCCCGCGCTGCAGGCGTTCCCGCCCGAACGCGAATGCGTCGGTGCCGAGGACGTCGACGCTCCCCCGGAGGGCTAGTCAGCTCCGGCGGGCGTGGTCGGTGAGCGCGATGCCGATGAGTTCGCTGATGAGGCTCGGATAGTCGATCCCGGAGTTCGCCCACATGAACGGGTACGCCGAGGTGGGGGTGAAGCCGGGCAGCGTGTTGATCTCGTTGATGAGCACCTCACCCGAGTCCGTGACGAACGTGTCGACGCGGGCCAGCCCCGTGCAGTCGAAGAGCCGGAACACCGCCGCCGAGAGCTCGCGGATCCGTGCCGTCGTCGCCGCGTCGACGTCCGCGGGACACGTGAGCTTCGCATCGGCGAGGTCGAGGTACTTCGCTTCGAAGTCGTAGAAGTCGTGATCGCCGGAGACTTCGATCTCCCCAGGGTACGAGGTCCGCAGCTCGGCGTCGTCGAGGGATCCGAGCACGGCGCATTCGATCTCCCGGCCGATGACCTGGGGTTCGACGATGACCTTCGTGTCGTGCTCGTAGGCGGCGAGCAGCGCGGCCTCGAGCCCGGCGGGGTCGGCCACCCGGCTCACACCCATCGACGATCCGGCTCGGGCCGGCTTGACGAAGACGGGGAAGCCGAGGGCTGCCACCCGGGCCTCCGCCTCGGCGCGGTCGGCCTGCCACATCGTCTCGGTCACCAGCTCCCACGGGCACGTGGGGATCTCCGCATGGGCGAGCAGGGACTTCGTGAAGTGCTTGTCCATGCTCGCAGCCGAGGCGAAGACGCCGGAGCCGACGAACGGGGTGTCGCTGAGCTCGAAGAGTCCCTGGAGGGTGCCGTCCTCCCCGTACTGGCCGTGGAGGACGGGGAAGAAGACGTCGACGGTCTCGAGCTCGGAGTAGACGCCGTCGGCGTCACGGTGGATGAGCGGGGCGCCTTCGGCGGAGACGCGCGGGATGATCTCGGTGCCGTCGTCGGTGACCTCGGGCATGTTCTCGGGGTCGAAGCGCATGCTCGCCCAGTCCTCGACGATGCGCCAGACACCGGTCTTCGTGATCCCGATCGGCAGGACCCGGTGCGCGTCGTCGTCGATGGCGCTGATCACCCCGGCGGCCGTGACGCAGCTGACGGAGTGTTCGCTCGACCGTCCGCCGAAGAGGACTGCGACGAGGGGCCGGTGATCGGTGTCTGACATATGTTTCCTTGCTCGGGGACTCTCATGTGTCCCCGCACGCTCTCACGTGCGGGGACGGGGGCGTGCAGGCTCAGCCGGCCTCATAGGTGCATTCGAGCCAGGCCCGGCCGATGCCCTTGAAGTACATGTTGAAGCCGGCGTAGGCCGGGCTCGCGCTCTCGTCGATGCCCAGCGGCTCGGAGAGTGCGGTGACGATGAAGTAGTACCGGTGCGGGCCGTGGCCCTCCGGAGGGGCGGCGCCGACGAAGCGCGGCTCGCCCGCGTCGTTCTTCAGCGTCACGGCACCGGCGGGCAGGAGGTCGGCCTCGGGGTTGCCGGCGTCGGTGGGCAGTTCGGTCACCGAGGCGTCGAGGTCGGTCACCGTCCAGTGCCAGAACCCGGACCCGGTCGGGGCGTCGGGGTCGTAGCAGGTGACGGCGAACGCCTTCGTCTCCTCGGGGAAGCCCGACCACGACAGCTGCGGGGACTTGTCCTCACCGCCGGGCACACCCATCGCTCCGGAGGCCTGCGCCGCCGGAAGCGGTGCCCCGTTCTCGATGTCGGTGCTGGTCAGGGTGAAGGTCGGCAGCTCGGGAAGGTTGTAGAACGGTGAGTTGACGCTCATGTCTGCTCCTTGGCTCGTGGGACTCGTGGGACGATTCCGGCTCACGCCGGCGGGCCTTCGTGCTTACGCTTCCGAGACAACAGCAATCCCGCGAGTTCGTCAACCTGCAGGTGACCGGCGAGCACCGCGCTCACCGCCTCGGTGATCGGCAGGTCGACGCCGTATCGCTTCCCGAGGGCGAGGACCGCGGGTGAGGACTTCACCCCTTCGGCCGTCTGCTCGGTGTGCGCGATCGTCTCCTCGAGGCTCATCCCCTCGCCGAGGTGGTGCCCGAACGTGCGATTGCGCGAGAGCGGGGAGGCACATGTGGCGACGAGGTCGCCGAGCCCGGCGAGACCGGAGAGCGTGTGCGGCTGGGCTCCCATCGCCGCGGCGAGACGGGAGGTCTCGGCGAGGCCGCGGGTGATGATCGAGGCCTTCGAGTTGTCGCCGAGGCGCTGCCCGTCGGCGATGCCGACGGCGAGTGCGATGACGTTCTTCACCGCCCCGCCCATCTCGACGCCGACGACGTCGGTGTTCGTGTACGGCCGGAAGTACGCGTTCGCGCTGATCTCGGCGACCACCTCGGCGGTGGCGGCATCGGAGGAGGCGACGACGGTCGCGGTGGGCTGGCGTTCGGCGATCTCCCGGGCGAGGTTGGGCCCGGAGACGACGGCGATCCGTCCGGGATCGACCTCGGCGACCTCGGCGATGACCTCCGACATCCGCTTGCCCGTCTCGACCTCGATGCCCTTCATCAGGCTGACCAGGCGGACGTCGGGACGCAGGTGCGCCTTCCACCGGCTGAGGTTCTCCCGCAGGGTCTGCGCGGGCACGGCGAGGATGACGACGTCGGCGTCGGTGACGGCGGCGATGTCGTCGGTGGTGGCGGTGATCGTCTCCGGCAGCTCACGGTCGCCGAGGTAGCGGGAGTTCGTGTGCGCCGTATTGATCTCCTCGACGGTCTCCTCCCGGCGTGCCCAGAGCGTGACCGGGAAGCCTGCGTCGGCGATGACGGCGGCATACGTCGTCCCCCACGATCCTGCGCCGAGCACGGCGATCTTGTCTGCGCTCATGAGCCGGCCTCCTCGGTGCGGAACCTCTCGGGCAGCTCACGGCCGGAGAGATCGGCGACCATGCCTGCGATGGTGTTCGTCAGCCTCGTCGTCAGCGTCGCCATCGAGCTCCTCTCCCCCCGGTGCTCCCAGAGGTCGGTGTAGTCCAGCGGTTCGCCGAAGCGGACGACGCTGGTGTGCGTGAGCGGGCGCGGGCGGGGAATGAGCCGACCGCGGGGTTTGACGGTCTCGAGCCCCCAGTGCGCGGCGGGGACGATCGGCGCCCCCGTCTCGAGGGCGAGCCGGGCCGTGCCGGACTTGAAGCGCTCGGGCCAGAAGTGCTCGTCCTTCGTCAGCGTCCCCTCGGGGTAGATGACGACGGTCTCGCACTTCTGCAGAGCCTCCTTCGCGTATTCGAGGGAGTCCCCCGCCTGCGCCGAGGCGCGCAGCACCGGGATCTGGCCGAGTCCCTTGAGGATGACGCCGAGGGGCCCGGAGAAGAGCGTCGATTTCGCGAGGAAGTGCGGGAGCCGGCCGCTGCGCCACACGGCGAGTCCGACGAGGATCGGGTCGAGGTGGTTGGCGTGGTAGGCGGCGACGATCGTGCCCTGACCCACCGGCAGCGCCTGGGCGTTCTCGATGCGCATCTTCGAGGTCAAGCGGAAGAGCCCGTAGGCCGCCGAGGCGACACCGAAGGCGACCCGGCGCTGCGAGGCGACGTCCTTGGGTTCGAACGAGACGATGTGCTCACCGGGCTGCCTGCTCGCGCCCCTGCCGCCGTTCGCGCCCCTGCCCGTGCCGGCATCCCTGCCGGTGCCGCTCATGCCGAGACCTCCGCACCGAGGCCCTGGAGCTTGTCGAGGAAGTTCTCGTACCCGCGGTTGATGAGCTCGATCCCGTGGACCTCGCTCCGGCCCTGGGCGGCGAGGGCGGCGATGAGATGGCTGAAGCCGCCGCGCAGGTCGGGGACGTCGATGCGGGTGCCCTTGAGCTCGGTCGGTCCGGACACGACGGCCGAGTGCGCGTAGTTCCGCCGCCCGAACCGGCACGGGGTGCCGCCGAGGCATTCGCGGTAGAGCTGGATCTTCGCCCCCATCTCGACGAGGGCGTGGGTGAAGCCGAAGCGGTTCTCATAGACGGTCTCGTGGATGATCGACAGTCCCTCGGCCTGGGTCATGGCGACGACGAGCGGCTGCTGCCAGTCGGTCATGAAGCCGGGGTGGACGTCGGTCTCGAGGGCGAACGAGGAGAGCCGGCCGCCGGGGTGGCGGAAGCGGATGCCGGTCTCATCGACCTCGAATTCGCCGCCGATCTTGCGGAAGACGTTGAGGAACGTGATCATCTCCGGCTGCGAGGCGCCCTCGACGACGATGTCACCGCCGGTGGCGAGTGCGGCAGAGGCCCACGAGGCGGTCTCGTTGCGGTCGGGCAGTGCCCGGTGGATGTACCCGTGGAGGGAGTCGACCCCTTCGATGCGCACGACTCGGTCGGTGTCGACGGTGATGATCGCGCCCATCTTCTGCAGCAGCGCGATGAGGTCCATGATCTCCGGTTCGATCGCCGCTCCCCGCAGCTCGGTGATGCCCTCGGCGCGCACGGCCGTGAGCAGGACCTGTTCGGTCGCTCCGACCGAGGGGTACGGGAGTTCGACCTTCGTGCCCTGGAGGCGGCGCTTCGTCGAGAGCATGATGCCCCCGGCGGTCTTGTCCACCTCGGCGCCGAACTGCCGGAGCACGTCGAGGTGGAAGTTGATGGGACGGTCGCCGATGTGGCATCCGCCGAGGTCGGGGATGAACGCCTGCCCGAGGCTGTGGAGGAGGGGTCCGCAGAAGAGGATGGGGATCCGGGAGGATCCGGCGTGGGCGTCGATGTCGACGATCGAGCCCTGGGCGACCTCGGAGGGGTCGAGGTGCAGCTCGCCGTCGGGCTGGTCCCCGTCGGGGGCCTGGCTCACCCGCACCCCGTGGAGTTCGAGGAGACCGGTGACGATCTCGACATCGCGGATCTGCGGGACTCCGCGGAGGACGGACGGGGTCTCTCCGAGCAGGGAGGCGACCATCGCCTTGGGCACCAGGTTCTTCGCGCCCCTGACCCGCACGGTTCCCCCGAGCGGATTTCCGCCGCGGACTTCGAGCATGTTCCTCCCTCTGATCGTCGAACAGCGCACTCGTCGGCACCGCCTCGGGAGGCCGTCCCGAGTCGATTCCGGACTCGTCCAAGACTAGCGCAGACGACGCCCCGACCCGGAGTCGGCGGATCAGACCCGCGCAGGCAGGGTGCGGGGTTTGTGAGCGGGCCGTCCGGCCTCGTACGCCGCGATCTCGTCCTCTTTCGCCAAGGTCAGGCTGATGTCGTCGTGGCCCTCGAGGAGACGCCAGCGCGTGTAGTCATCGATCTGGAAGGACACCGTGAGCGAGTCGCATGTCACGGTCCTCGACTCGAGGTCGACGGTGATCGACGTGCCCGGATGGTTCTCGAGGATCTTCCAGATGAGTTCGATGTCGTCCTGCTCGAGCTGGGCGGCGAGCAGTCCCTCCTTGCCGGAGTTGCCGCGGAAGATGTCGCCGAAGCGGGAGGAGAGGACGACGCGGAACCCAAAGTCCTTGAGCGCCCACACGGCGTGCTCGCGGGAGGAGCCGGTGCCGAAGTCGGGGCCCGCGACGAGGACGGAGCCGGACGCGAAGTCGGGGTCGTTGAGGACGAAGTCCTCGGCGGTGCGCCAGCGGAAGAAGAGGGCGTCTTCGAAGCCGGTGCGGGTGACCCGCTTGAGGAACTTCGCGGGGATGATCTGGTCGGTGTCGACGTTCGACCGGCGCAGGGGCACGCCGATGCCGGTGTGGGTGGTGAAGGCTTCCATGGCTGCTCCTTACGCGTTCGCCGAGGTGGGGGTCAGGGGGATCGTCGGGCGCTCCGGGGTCCAGTCGACCGGTTCGGCGTCGCGGGGCAGGTCGGCGACGTCCCCGGGCGAGGACAGGGTGCCGCGGACCGCAGTCGCCGCGGCCACGAGCGGGGAGACGAGGTGCGTGCGCCCGCCCTTGCCCTGCCGGCCCTCGAAGTTGCGGTTCGACGTCGAGGCGCACCGCTCCCCCTCGGCGAGCTGGTCGGGGTTCATCCCCAGGCACATCGAGCAACCGGCGAAGCGCCATTCGGCACCGAAGTCCTTGAAGATCACGTCGAGGCCCTCGGCTTCGGCCTGGAGGCGGACCTTCGCGGATCCGGGGACAACCATGAAGCGGACGTTCTCGGCCTTCCGCCGGCCCCGAACCACCTCGGCGGCGGCACGGAGATCCTCGATCCGGGAGTTCGTGCACGATCCGAGGAAGACGGTGTCGACCTCGATCTCGCGCAGCGGGGTGCCCGGGGTCAGGCCCATGTAGGCGAGCGCGTTCGCGGCGGCGACCTTGTCGTTCTCATCGGCGAAGTCGTCAGGCGAGGGCACCGCGGCCGACAGCGGCAGGCCCTGGCCGGGGTTCGTCCCCCACGTGACGAAGGGTTCGATGTCGGCGGCCTCGAGGACCACCTCGGCGTCGAAGGTCGCGCCCTCATCGGTGTAGAGGGTCTTCCAGTACTCCACGGCGGCGTCCCAGTCCTCGCCCTCGGGGGCGTGGGGGCGGCCCTTGACGTAGTCGAAGGTCGTCTCGTCGGGGGCGACCATGCCGGCGCGGGCACCGGCCTCGATGGACATGTTGCAGATCGTCATCCGTGCCTCCATCGACAGCGACCGGATCGCCGAACCGCGGTACTCGAGCACATAGCCCTGCCCGCCGCCGGTGCCGATCTTCGCGATGATCGCGAGGATGATGTCCTTGGCCGTCGAGCCCTCGGGCAGCTGCCCGTCGACGGTGATCGACATCGTCTTGAACGGCTTGAGGCTGAGCGTCTGGGTGGCGAGGACGTGTTCGACCTCGGAGGTGCCGATGCCGAAGGCGAGCGCCCCGAACGCTCCGTGGGTCGAGGTGTGCGAGTCGCCGCAGACGACGGTCGTGCCCGGCTGGGTGAGCCCGAGCTGGGGGCCGACGACGTGGACGATGCCCTGATCGGCGTCGCCGAGGCTGTGGAGCCGGATCCCGAACTCCTCGGCGTTCTTCCGCAGGGTCTCGATCTGCGTGCGCGAGGTCGGTTCGGCGATCGGCTTGTCGATGTCCCACGTGGGCGTGTTGTGGTCCTCGGTGGCGATCGTGAGGTCGGGGCGGCGCACGGGGCGCCCGGCGAGTCGGAGTCCGTCGAAGGCCTGCGGGCTGGTCACCTCATGGACGAGGTGGAGGTCGATGTAGATGAGGTCCGGCGCTCCGTCCTCCCCCTCGGAGACGACGTGATCGGCCCAGACCTTCTCGGCCAATGTGCGTGGCATGGTTCCTCCCGCCGGTACGGAGATCCTCCGTACGCGTTGTGCTTCTTCTCGGCGTCCGAGTGCGGTCGCCTGGGGCATCCGATCGGCTCGCCGGATGCTCACCGATGGGTGTGGGCAGGAATCTACTCGCCCGTATCGCATTCCGAACTTGCATCTCGCTCAATGAGACGCGCACAATGGTGTCTATGACAAGCAATGGTAGCGGCGTCGGTGTCATCGACAAGGCCGCAATGGTTCTCTCCGCCCTCGAGGCCGGACCTGCGTCTCTGGCCGAGCTCGTCTCGCTCACAGGACTCGCTCGACCGACCGCTCACCGTCTCGCCGTCGCCCTCGAGTTCCACCGCATCGTCGGCCGTGACCTCCAGGGACGCTTCGTCCTCGGTCCGCGACTGGCCGAGCTCTCGTCTGCCGCCGGCGAGGATCGCCTCCTCGCCGCCGCCGGACCGGTGCTCGGGCAGCTGCGCGACCAGACCGGCGAATCGGCGCAGCTCTTCCGCCGCCAGGGCGATCTGCGCCTGTGCGTGGCCGCGGCCGAACGCCCCGTGGGTCTGCGCGACTCGGTGCCGATCGGGGCGACCCTGAGCATGCGGGCCGGGTCCGCCGCCCAGGTCCTCCTCGCATGGGAGGAGCCCGACCGTCTCCACACGGGCCTGCGGGGTGCGCGGTTCTCCGCGACCATGCTCTCCGGTGTCCGCCGCCGAGGCTGGGCGCAGTCGATCGCCGAACGCGAACGCGGCGTCGCCTCCGTCTCCGCCCCCGTGCGGGGTCCGAGCAACCGGGTCGTCGCCGCGGTCTCGATCTCCGGACCCGTCGACCGCCTCACTCGCCAGCCGGGCCGGCTCCACGCGAAGGCCGTCGTCGACGCCGCCCGGGCGCTCACCGAGGCCCTCGTCCGAGGCTGACGATATTCGGGAGCCGCATGACCGACCTCATCGACCTCGCCTATGGAACAAGCACTGCTGTCGTCTCCCCGGTCGGCGCGAGCCTGCGCGACTATACGGTTGCGGGACGACCCGTCGTCGTCGAGACGGGCACCTCCGACGGCGCGGTGCTCGCGCCGTGGCCCAACCGCATCGCCGACGGACGCTACGAGTTCGACGGCACAGTCCACCAGCTTCCGATCACCGAGCCGGCACGGAACACCGCTCTGCACGGGCTGGTCATCGACGTCGAATGGGACGTCGTCGAGGCGACGGAGACTTCGGTGACGCTCACGACGCACCTCTCCCCTTCACCCGGGTACCCGTTCCGATTCCTTCTCACCGTCCGCTACGACCTCGGCGAGGAGGGACTGCGGGTCCACGCGCGTGCTGAGAACATCGGCACCGAAGCAGCTCCGTTCGGCTTCGGCTTCCACCCGTGGTTCCATCCGGGAGGCGAGTACGTCGACGCCGCGCAACTGGTCATTCCCGCCGGAACCTGGCTCGTCCCCGATGAGCGCCTCATCCCCGTGGAATCGCGCCCGTTCGACGACGGTTCGGAGGTCCCTCTCGACCACGATGCGGAGATGTCCGATTGCCTCACATGCAAGGACTTCCGTGCCCTGCGCAGCGTGGGCGGGACGCAACTCGACGATGCGTTCGGTCAGCCGCGCCGAGACCCCGACGGCCGGTCGCGAGCGCGGCTCAGGGGTGCCGACGGCCGGGAAACGGTCATCGACATCGATTCGGGATTCCGCAACTGGCAGGTCTACACGGGCGATGAGCTCGACGACGGGCTCTCCCGCCGCGCGCTCGCGATCGAGCCGATGACCTGTCCGCCCAATGCCTTCGCGACCGGAGAAGACGTCGATGTCGTCGAGCCCGGCGGAACACTCGCGGTCGAGTGGGGCATCCGACTGGTCTGAGCCCGGTGCCTCTCCCGGTCCGCTCCCCTTCGGCATGCTCGCCTCGAATCGAACCTGTGTGTTCGCGTCGATGATCGGCGCGCTGTGACGGACGGCCAGCGGGCCGTGAGGATGCCCTGATAGATTGCGAAGACGCAGGTGGGCGGCGTCACATCGTCCATCTGGCAATCAGCACCGCCGAGAGAGAGGTCGACTATGACGACGTCCCCGCAAGACCCGAACCAGGACCCCAACCGCCCCGACACCCCGTCCGCCCAGCCGCAGGGCGATTCGCGGCAGCAACCGGGCGATTCGCGGCAGCAGCAGGGCGATTCGCCGTCGTCGCAGGGCGGGCCTGACCGCAGCCACGACCCGGCGGCCGCCTCATCGAACGAATCGGGACTGCCGACCGGCAGTCAGCCGGCGCAGCAGTACGGCAGTCAGCCGGTGCAGCAGTACGGCAGTCAGCCACAGTCCGGCAGCCCGTACGACGGCAGCGGGCAGTACGGCAGCCAGAACCTCGGCGATCAGTCGACAAGCAGTTACGGCCAGTCGGACGGCTACGGCCAGTCGGACGGCTACGCGCAGTCGGGCGTCCACGCGCAGTCGGGCGGCTACGGCCAGTCGGGCGGATACGGAGCACCCGGCCCCTACGGTCAGGCGGGGACGCACGGCCAGCATCAGCACTACGGCCAGGCGGGCGGGTACGGTCAGGCCGCACCCTACGGTCACGAGGCCGGCTACGGTCAGCCCGGTCAGTCCTCGGAGCCGGGATTCCTCAAGTCGCTCTTCGACTTCCGCTTCGAGAGCTTCGTCGCCGTGCGGTGGGCCGGGATCATCTACCTGCTCGCCATCATCGTCGCGGGCCTGTGGTGGTTGGGCACGATCCTCTCGGCCATCGGTCTGGGAGCGGCGGCGAACACCCCGACGATGTTCAACCCTGAGCCCTCGTTCAATGCGTGGCCGCTCGTCCTCACGATCGTCTTCGGCTGGATCGGGCCGGCCCTGTGGGTGATCTTCGTCCGTCTCGTCCTCGAGCTCATCGTCGCCAGCGTCAAGACCGCCGAGCACACGAAGCGCATCGCCGACTCATCCGGTCGGTGAGGATGAATAGAGTGAGCCCCGCACCGATGGATCGGTGCGGGGCTCAACCGTACCCCCGAGCAGATTCGAACTGCCGTTACCGCCTTGAGAGGGCGGCGTCCTAGGCCACTAGACGACGGGGGCCGATGAACAGATCCTCAGATCGCTCTGAAGCTGTCCGCTGGGGTACCAGGACTTGAACCTAGACTAAGTGAACCAGAATCACTCGTGCTGCCAATTACACCATACCCCACTGCTATGCGGGACTTCCCTGGAGGAATTCCCCTCAGCAACGAGATATAACTCTACACAGGCCCCTCCCCCGCCGCCAAATCCAAACCGTGTGACCTTCTTAACACCGCCGAGGCGGAGAGGGAGGACCGCCTCACTCACGCCCTCGCGAGCGCGATGAGTCGGTCGAGGACCCGGTAGCCGTCGACGCGCAGGCCGTTGTGCTCGTACTCGTTCGTCACCCACGGGCGCACGCCGTCCATGAGCTCGGCCGTGGCCAGAGAGTACTCGGCAGGGACGTAGGCGTCCTCGAAGTACACCGCAGCGGCCCCGCGCACGGTCGAGGCCCGCAGCGCGTCGACGTCGTAGAGCTTCGGCCACTCATAGGCGGCGACGACCTCGGCCACCTCGGCGAACGGTGCGAGCTCGGGATCCTCGGCGAAGGACTCAGGGCCGGCATGCTCGCCGGCGAGCAGGGTGGGATCGTCACGGACCTCCGCAGGCATCGCCCGCCTCGCCGCCCAGTTCGTCACGGTCCCGTCGGCCCAGCACGATTCGTGGACGACCGCGTACAGCGGGTTGCGTCCCGAGAACGGCAGGGCACCTGCGAGATCATTGCGCAGGCCGGAGGAGCCCGGATCGAGGTCGAGGAGGTAGTGGAGGGCCTCAGGTCCGTCGGAGGCGCCGAGGTGGTGCCCGAGGAGGCGCACCCGCTCGGTCGTCGCCCGTGCCCCGCCCGGCAGTGCGATGCCGCCGTCGGCTCCGGCGAGGCCCATGAGCGCGGCCATCCGGTCGCGATCGCCGGGGAAGTTCCGGTAGTGCTGCTCGGACTTGCGCATCATCTGCGCCCACGTCGCCCGATAGACGTCGACGGGATCGACCCCGATCGCGGGCAGCCCGCCGGTGAAGTAGGCCTCGGTGAGCGACTCCGAGTGCGCGGAGACGTAGCGCAGAGCGGTGAAACCGCCGAAGGACTGCCCGAGCACCGACCAGCGGTCGACGCCGAGTTCACGGCGCAGCGCCTCGGCGTCCTCGACGATCGAGTCCGCCCGGTAGCACGCGAGCACCTCGGCGATGGCCTCGGGATCGTCGCCGGCGATGTCGAGACCGGTGATCCGGCCCTCGACCGAGCCGATCGGACTCGACTTTCCGGTCCCCCGCTGGTCGAGCATGACCACCTGGAAGTCCTCGAGCGCCCGGGCCAGCCACGAGCCCTGTCCCACCGGAGTCGTCGGGCGAGGCGCCTCGAATCCGGGTCCGCCCTGGAGGAAGACGAGGTAGGGCTTGGAGCTCTCGGCCTCATCGGCGACGATCCGGGCGAAGACCTCGATCCTCGCAGAGGCCGCCGAGTCCGCGTCGAGCCGACCGAAATGGTCGAGCGGGACCTCGACGGTCACGTCACGGAGATGAAGGCCCCCGCGCTGCCATGGGTGGACGTTCACAGCTGCGCCGCCAGCGCGCGCAGACGGGTGAGCGAGGACTCCTTGCCGAGGATCTCGAGTGACTCGAACAGCGGCGGGGAGACGCGGCGCCCGGAGACGGCGACGCGCAGCGGGCCATAGGCCAGGCGCGGCTTGATCTCCATCTCGTTCACGAGCTTCTCCTCGAGCACGGCCTGGAGCCTCTCCGTCCTCCAGTCCTCGAGTCCCTCGAGGACCTCGATCGAGGCGGCGAGCACCTCGGGCGCGGAGTCCTTGAGCGTCTTGAGCCCGTCCTCGGACATCGTCAGCTCGGCATCGGGGGTGAAGAGGAAGGCGAGGAGGTCCGGGGCCTCGCCGAGGAGGTTCATCCGGGTCTGGACGAGCGGTGCCGCCTGGTCGAGGATCGCCAGCTGAGCGTCCGTCGGTTCGGCCGGGAGCACCTCGGCGGCCTGGAGGTAGGGGATGAGGCGGTCACGGAAGTCGTCCGGGGCGAGCATTCGGATGTGGTCGGCGTTGATCGCCGTCGCCTTCTTGATGTCGAAGCGCGCCGGGTTGGGCAGGACGTCGTGGATGTCGAAGGCCTGGGTGAACTCGTCGACGGTGAACACGTCGCGGTCAGGCCCGATCGACCAGCCGAGCAGCCCGAGGTAGTTGATGAGGCCTTCGGGGATGAAGCCGTGCTCGCGGTGGAGGAAGAGGTTCGACTCGGGGTCGCGCTTGGACAGCTTCTTGTTCCCCTGGCCCATGACGTAGGGCAGGTGGCCGAACTCGGGGGTCGCCTCGGCGATGCCGATGTCCTTGAGGGCTTCGTAGAGGACGATCTGGCGCGGGGTCGAGGAGAGGAGGTCCTCGCCGCGGAGCACATGGGTGATGCCCATGAGCGCATCGTCGACGGGGTTGACGAGCGTGTAGAGGGGTTGACCGTTCGCGCGGACGACGACGAAGTCGGGGATCGTGCCGGCCTTGAAGGTGATCTCGCCGCGGACGAGGTCGGTGAAGGTGATGTCGGTATCGGGCATGCGCACGCGCCACACGGGCTCACGGCCCTCGGCCCGGAACGCGGCGATCTGCTCGTCGGTGAGGTCGCGGTCGAAGCCGTCGTAGCCGAGCTTGGGGTCGCGGCCGGCGGCGGTGTGGCGGGCTTCGACCTCGTCGTTCGTCGAATAGGACTCGTAGATGTGTCCGGCGTCCTTGAGCTTCTCGATGACGCCTGCGTAGATGTCACCGCGCTCTGACTGCCGGTAGGGGCCGTCGGGTCCGCCGACCTCGATGCCCTCGTCCCAGTCGAGCCCGAGCCACTTCATCGCCTCGACGACCTGGGAGAAGCTCTCCTCGGAGTCGCGGGCGGCGTCGGTGTCCTCGATGCGGAAGACGAAGGTGCCGCCGGTGTGCTTGGCGTAGGCCCAGTTGAACAGGGCAGTGCGGACCATGCCGACGTGCGGCGTGCCGGTGGGCGAGGGACAGAAGCGGACTTTGACGGTCATGTGGTGATCGGCTCCAAGGAGTGGTGGTTTGTGTAGGTTTCGTGCAGGGGCGAGCAGGTTCGGCTCAGGCGTCCATGACGGGGTTGGAGAGCACTCCGAGACCGTCGATGGCGATGTCGACGCGGTCGCCGGCGACGATCCGACCGACCCCGGCGGGCGTGCCGGTGAGGATGACGTCGCCGGGCAGCAGCGTGATCGTCTCGGAGAGGTGCTCGATGATCGTCGGGATGTCGAAGATGAAGTCCGCGGTCGTCCCGTCCTGCTTGAGGTCACCATTGACCCACGAACGGATGCTCAGGTCGTCGACGTCGAGGTCGGTCTCGATCCACGGGCCCAGCGGGCACGAGGTGTCGAAGCCCTTGGCCCGGGTCCACTGCGTGTCCGACTTCTGCAGGTCGCGCAGGGTGACATCGTTCGCCGAGGTGTACCCGAGGACGTGGTCGAGTGCGTTCTCCGCCTTCACGCCCTTCGACACGCGTCCGATGATGACGGCGAGCTCGGCCTCGTAGGAGACGTACTCACTGATCGCGGGCAGGCGGATGGGGTCGCCGGGTCCGATGACCGAGGTGTTCGGCTTGAAGAACGTCACCGGGGTCACCGGCACCTCGTTGCCGAGTTCGGCGGCGTGGTCGGCGAAGTTCCGGCCGACGCCGATGACCTTCGATCGCGGCAGGATCGGCGAGAGGAGGCGCACGTCGTCGAACTTCAGCCGCTCCCCCGTCGACTGCGCGGGAGCGAAGAAGGGGTCGGAGTCGAGGACGGCGAGGCTGAGACCCGAGGTGTCCCACTGCCCGTTCTCGATCGGCGGAACCTCACCTTCGACGACTCCGTAGGCGGGTTCGTCCTTGTGCACAAATCTCGCAATACGCATGATGCCCAGTCTAGACGCCGAGTTCGCTTCGCTCGGGTCGCGGTATCGTGACGGCATGACGAGCGTGCGGATCATCGGCAGCGGAATCGCCGGGGCGACCCTGGCCGCCGCGCTCGACCGGCCCGAGTGGACGGTGACCGTCCACGAACGCGATCCGCAGGCGAGAGCCCTGGACACGGCGTTCGCCCTCTTTCCCTCCGCCATGACCGCCCTGCGCCGGGCAGGCCTGAGCACTGCGGTCGAAAAGTCGGGCGTCCGCGTCGACGAGGCGACGATCCGCAGCTCCGACGGTCGCCTCCTCGCCCGGCCGCCCCGCCTCGGCGCGCTGATGATCGGCCGCGCACAGCTCCACTCCCTCCTCACCGCCGCCCGACCGGCCTCGACACCCCTGCTCACCGGGGAGGTAGCCGACCCGACGACGCTTGCGGCCGATGTCCTCGTCGGCGCCGACGGTGCCCGCAGCGCGGTCCGATCCGGAGCCTGGGGAGGCCGAACCGCGCCTCGACGCCCTCCGCTCACGGTCATCCGCGGAGTCATCGACGCCGACCTCTCCGCCGGCGCCGTCACCGAGTACTGGGGCGATCGGATGCTCTTCGGCATCACCCCGCTGCCGGGGAACCGGACCAACTGGTTCACCGCCTTCCCCGAACGCCGGTTTGCGACCACGGCGGCAGGGCTCGACCATCTCCGCAGGGCGGCGCGGGTCTTCCCCTCCCCGGTCACCGCGGTCGTCGAGGCCGCAAGGACCGGGCAGACCGTGATCAGCGGCATCCACGTGTCTCGTCCCCTGCGGTCCTTCGTCCGTGGCCGGACCGTGCTCATCGGCGACTCCGCCCACGCGATGCAGCCGAACCTCGGCCGTGGGGCGTGCGAGTCGATCTGCGATGCCGTCACCCTCGCCGAACTCCTCAACGCCGACGAACCGGCGTCGGCGCTCGCACGCTACTCTCGCCGCCGCGTGGTGACTCCGCAGGTCATCCACTCGGGCGCGAGCGTCGCCTCGGGAGTGGCGTTGGCCGGTGGACCGGTCGGGCGCGTCCGTGACCGTGTCCTCTCAGCCCTCGCGCGGCTGGGCACTGCACCCTGAGAGACTGGGGGCATGGACTCCTTCGACCTGACGACGATCGGCGCCGACCTCCCGGCGGCTGAGCTCATCGATCGTCTTCCCGCCGAGGTGGCCGACCCCTTCCCGCGCCTCGTCGTCGAAGCCCCGCCCGGCACCGGCAAGACGACCCTCGTGCCCCCGCTCATCGCCGAGCATCTGCGCACCACCGCCGGACCCGACTCCGGCCGCATCGTCGTCACCCAGCCGCGACGGATGGCGGCCCGCGCTGCGGCGAGGCGGCTCGCGCACCTGACGGGGACCCGCCTCGGCGAGGACATCGGCTTCACGGTGCGCGGGGAGTCCACGGTCTCGGCACGCACCCGGATCGAGTTCGTCACCACGGGAGTGCTGCTGCGGCGGATGCTCGGCGATCCGGAGCTGCCAGGCGTCGCCGCGATCATCCTCGACGAAGTCCACGAACGCCACCTCGACACCGACCTCGTCTTCGCCATGAGCAGGGAACTCGTCGAGCTCCGTGACGACCTCAGCCTCGTCGTCATGTCCGCGACCCTCGATGCCCGCGATTGGGCGAGTCGTGTGGGTGCCCCGACCGACCCGGCACCGGTCCTCTCCGTCGCCGCGCAGACGCATCCGCTCGACGTCCGGTGGGCACCGGCTCCCGAACGCCCCCTCGACGCCCGTGGGGTGAGCCGGGCCTTCCTCGACCACCTCGCCCGCACGACTGTCCGTGCCCTCGAGGAGTCAGCAGGCGGCGACGTCCTCGTCTTCGCCCCTGGAGCTCGCGAGGTCGACGAGGTGGCCGACCGGATCCGCGGGCAGCTGTCCGGATCCGCGGCGTCCCTCGGTTCCGGGATGCCTGCCGTGAGCGTCCACACGCTCACCGGCCGCACCTCGTCGGCCGACCAGGACGCGATCCTCCGGCCCCGGAGCCCCGACGACAGTGAGCGCCGGGTCATCGTCACCACCTCGGTGGCGGAATCTGCGCTCACGGTGCCCGGCGTGAGCATCGTCGTCGATTCGGGGCTCGCCCGTGGTCCCCGCCTCGATACCAAGCGGCGGATGTCGGGGCTCGTGACGACCCGGGAATCGAAGGCTTCCGGTGTCCAGCGCTCGGGTCGCGCCGCCCGCCTCGGCCCCGGCGTCGTCTACCGGTGCCTGTCCGAGGCCGACTGGGCCTCCCTGCCTGAGCACACCCCGCCGGAGATCGCGACCGCCGACCTCACCTCGGCGGTCCTCGACCTCGCTTCCTGGGGCGGTGACACCGAGCTGCTGCCCGACCCGATGCCGCAGCACGCGTGGGCCCTGGCCGTGGACAACCTCGTCGGCCTCGGTGCCGTCGAGGTCGACACCAGTGATAGGACGCCCCCGGAGGCGCGGCGCGCCGACCTGCACGTCACCGACCTCGGGCGGGCGATCGCCCGGGTGCCGGCGTCCGTGTGGGCGGCACGCGGACTCCTCGACGGGGCGGCGATGCTCGGGGCCCGGGCCGCCGCCGAGGCGGTCGCCTCAGTCGAATCCGACCGCCGCTCCCCCGGCGCCGACCTCACCGCGGTGCTGCGCGACCTCCGTGCCTCCCGCGACCGGCGCTTCACCCAGGACGTCGACCGGTTCACCCGCATCGTCGGCGAGTACAGCGGCGGCGGCACGGCGGGTGAGCGCCTGCGACCGGAGGACCTCGGGCTCGTCGTCGCCCTCGCCTTCCCCCACCAGATCGCCCGAGCGCGCAACGGTGCCGATGCCGAGTATCTGCTCGCCTCCGGCACGGCAGCCGCGCTGCCGAGGAACTCTCCGCTCATGGGCAGCCCGTGGCTGGCGATCGCCGAGGTGGGTCTGTCAGGCGGGCGGCCGACGATCCGCTCGGCCGTCCCCATCGACGCGGACACGGCCGAACTCGCCGGGGCGGGACTGCTCGCCACGGAGGAGTCGGCGACGTTCACGGGAGGCAAGGTGCGTGCGGTCCGGCAGACCCGCCTCGGCGGGATCGCACTGACGTCGACGCCGATCACGGCGAGCCCGGAGCTCGCGCGGGAGGCGATCGCCCGCTCGATCGAGGACAAGGGTGCGCGGGAGGTGCTGCGGCCGAGTCCCGCCTTCGACCAGCTGCGGGCACGGCTCGGGCTGCTCCGCCACGTCATCGGACAGCCGTGGCCGGACGTGCGGTGGTCGCATCTCACTCACACTCTGCCCGACTGGTGTCCGGCGGCGCTCGATCATATGGCCCGCGGCGCGGACCCGGGCGCCGTCGACCTCGTCGGTGCGCTGCGCACGCTCCTGCCCTGGCCGGAGGCGGCCCGTCTCGACGAACTCGCCCCGGAGACGATCGAGGTGCCGAGCGGATCGCGGGTGCGCCTCGACTACCCCGATCCGGACGACGTCGGCGACGACGACTCCCCGCATGGGCCGGTCCTCGCCGTCAAACTCCAAGAGGTCTTCGGGTGGACCGAGGTCCCGCGGATCGCCGACGGTCGGGTGCCCGTCGTCCTCCACCTCCTCTCCCCCGCACGCCGGCCGCTGGCGGTGACGAGTGACCTCGCATCGTTCTGGGAGGGCGCGTACCCGCACGTGCGGGCGGAGAACCGCGGCCGCTATCCCAAGCACCCGTGGCCCGAGGATCCGCTCAGCGCTCCCGCGATGCGCGGAACGAAGCGGTCTGGGACAATGGAACAGTGACTCAGACTCTCCCCTCCGCACCGCCGGCCCCCGCAGCTGACGCTGTCGCCGGGCCCGGTTCGCGGTTGTCGGCTCCCGCGTGGCGGACGTTGCGCGAGGAGCACGAAGCGCAGGTCGCCGCCCGCACCGATGCGCACGTCGCCCGCCGGATGGCCGGGGAGAAGCACCCCGTCGAGGACTTCCTCTTCACGTACTACCCGTTCAAGGCCGGTCAGCTCGCGAAGTGGAATCCCGGAGCCGGGGTCCTCCTCGAGCTCGAGACCTCAGGCGACCGCGAGTACGTCGACCGTCGGTGGTATCGCACGGACGGCACCGTCGCCGAGGTGGACCTCGAGTCCTGGAGAGCCGACCGAGGCGAGGGGGCTCGGTTCATCGCCGCGCTTCTGTCCGCCACCCTCGATCGCGAAGCGAACCTCGGGTGCTTCGGCCTCCACGAATGGGCGATGGTCTATCGGATGAGCGAGGACGAACGCCGCCATCAGCAGGTGCCGCTGCGGCTGAGCTCCGCGGAGACCGACGCCGTCGTCGAACGCCACCGCATCCAGTGCTCCCACCACGATGCGTTCCGCTTCTTCACCGCCGCTGCCAGGCCGCGCAACACGCTCCAGCCGACACGTGAGGGCATGGTCGGCAACGAACAGCCGGGTTGCCTCCATGCGGGCATGGACCTCTACAAGTGGGCGATGAAGATCGGGCCGATCGCCCCGTCGCCGCTCGTCCTCGACTGCTTCGATCTCGCCCTCGACATCCGCACGCTCGACATGGAGGCCTCCCCCTACGATCTGCGCGGCTGGGGCTACGGAGTCGTCGCGATCGAGACCGCGGCAGGCAAGGCGGAGTACATGGAGCGCCAGCAGGCCTTCAGTCACCGTGCGCAGGCGCTGCGCCGGCGCCTCCTCGACGCACTGGCCGCCGCCGGCATCAGCTGAGGCCGACGGGGCTGGTGCACGCCCCTCCCGAACGGCGCGCACCCCGGTCGGCACCGCACCTCCCGGACGGCGCGCACAGCCGCGGGGACTCGCGGCTATCATCGGCGGCATGCGCGTCATCGTCTACGACCGCTTCTCCACACCGCCGCAGCTTGCCGACATCCCTGCACCGACGGCTCCCGACCACGGGGTCGTCATCGACGTCGACGCCACAGGCGTCTGCCGCAGCGATCATCATGCCTGGTCAGGACACGATGAGACGGTGAGCCTGCCGCACGTGCCCGGGCATGAGCTCGTCGGGCGGATTGCCTCGGCGGGGCCGGCGGTCGAGAGATTCCACGTCGGTGAGCGGGTGACGGTGCCCTTCGTGTGCGGGTGCGGGACGTGCCGGTGGTGCCGCTCCGGCAACGCCCACGTCTGCCCGAACCAGACGCAGCCGGGCTTCACGCACTTCGGGTCGTGGGCGGATCAGGTCGTCATCCATCACGCCGACGCCAATCTCGTCGCCGTGCCCGAAGAGCTGCCGGACTCCGCACTCGTCGGGCTCGGGTGCCGCTTCGCCACGGCCTTCCACGGACTGCGGGTCCGCGCCGAGCTGCAGGCCGGTGAGACCGTGGCCGTGTTCGGCTGCGGCGGGGTGGGTCTCTCGACGATCATGATCGCCCGCGCGATCGGGGCACAGGTCATCGCAGTCGACATCAGCGATGCCGCCCTCGACCGGGCCCGGGACCTCGGAGCGAGCCGGACGGTCAGCGCACGCGGCCTGGGACCCGGGGAACTCGCCGAGGCTGTCGTCCGGGCCGCCGAGGCTGTCGAGCCGGCTGCCGACCGTCCGGGCGGGGTTGCCGTGACCGTCGATGCCCTGGGACGGCAGGACACGATCACCTCGGCGATCGCCTCCCTCGGCCCATTGGGCAGGCATGTGCAGATCGGGCTGCTCGACGGCGAGCCCGTCATCGACGTGCCCCGCGTCATCGCGCTCGAGCTGAGCATCCTCGGCTCCCACGGCATGGCCGCCGCCGGCTACCCCGAGCTCGTCGCCCTCGTCGCCTCCGGCGATCTGCGGCCGCAGGATCTCGTCACCACGACGATCGGTCTCGACCAGGCACCGCAGGCGATGCTCGATATGGATGAGGCCGGCGCGGCGACGGCTGGGATGACGATCATCGACCTCGGTCTCGGCCGCTGACCAGCGGCTCACGCCAACCGGCCGAGCTCACTCCATGACCGCGAGCACGACCGAATGGTCCTGACCGGGCCAGCGTCCGAGCAGGAGACCGGATTCGGTGCCCTCGAGCGGCGAGTCGAGTGTGAGCTCGGTGATGAGGTCGACGTCGCCGGCACCGGCCAGCGGGCCCGTGCCGTGGACGTGGGCGACGTCAGTGATCTCCTCGACGCGCTCGCCCGCGTCGTCGACGAGGTACTGCTTCGCCGAGGTGCCCGCGGTGGCGATCGTCGCGTCAAGGCGGCGCCGGAACAGGGGATCGCCCATGCCCGCGTACACCCAGCGCGTGCCGAGGACCGAATGCTCCATCGTCGTGATGAGGGCATCGGCGGCACCGTCGAGGGGCTCACCGCGGTACGTCAGCGGCACCTGGAACGTGCGACCGCCGCTCGAGACGATGTGGACCTCGAGCCCGACCTCACCGGCGGGGTCGTCGAACCGATAGGCGGTGACCTTCTGCAGCGGCTCACGCTCGAGGTCGAGGTCGGACGCCCAGTCCTGCGCGGCCACCCACTCCGTGATGACCTCGAGTTTGCCGGGGCTGAGCTCGGCGTCGAAGATGTCAGCCATGGTGTGCCCTTTCGTGGGTGGCGCGGGTGCGGGGCCGGCGGTGCGGTGGTCAGGCCTTTCGGGTGCCGGGGATCCACTCCCCGTCGACGATCTCGTAGTCGGAGAAGATCGCCGGAGCCTCGGTCTGCATGATCTCACCGATCTTGTTGAACACGAGGCGGATCTCCTCCTCGGCGCCCTTCGCGGTGCGCATCTCGATGACGTGGCGCAGGGAGCGGAGGTTCGCGGTGTAGACGATGCCGGTGGCCAGGCCTTCGGGGGCGAAGCGGCGCATGAACGAGGTCATGTGCTTCTTGTGCGCGAACTTCGTGCCCTCTTCGTCGAGGCCGAAGTGCTCGGCCATCCACTTCTGATGCTCTTCGAGGGTGTCGAGGACGGCGAGCGAGCGCTCCATGAGCTCGGGATCCTCACGGGCCCAGTCGGGGAACCAGAACGGGATGTCGGCGAGGCGGACGTAGCGCAGGGACTCCTGCGAGAACGCGGAGCCGGCACGGTGGCGGATGAGCTCGTGGGTGAGGACACGGGAGACGTTGTGGAGGACGAACGTGAAGTTCGCATGCTCGAGCACCGACCCGTGCTGGGAGGAGATGACGTTGCCGAGGTAGGACGCCGAATCGGTGCGCACACGGGAGACATTCGGATTGAGGCCCGGCTCCCACGAGCGGTAGCACATGCGTCCGGAGAACTCGAGGAGGTCCTCGGCGTCCGGGGACTCCGCGGCTTCGACCCTGTCCGCCCACGAGGTGCCTCCGACTTCGTCGAGGTACGTCCTCATCGCCTCCCAATCGATGCTGGGCTTGGCGAGCAGTTCAACGGACGGTTCGACCTGGCGCATGTCTCTCCTTGGAGGTTCGGGACGCTGTGGTTCCCAATCCTACAGAGTGTCGGGGTCGGGGAGGACGGGGTGCTCACGCTCGCGGGCGCCGGGCCCGGTCTGCCGGTCGCTCAGGCCTCCGGGCCGTCCTGATCCCGCCCGATCTCCGTCCGATTCCTCCGATAGAGGACGGTGAGCAGGATCGCCCCGCCGCCGAAGAAGACGACCCCGACAGCGGCGACGACGGTGAGCGCCGTCGGCGCCACGATCGTCGACTCGATCGCCATCCCCGCAATGGCGAGGGCGACGATCACCGCGCACGCGACGGCGAAGGCCGAGCTGCCGGCGATCGCGAGCAGCAGACTCGAGCGCAGGCTCATCGACGGCAGCCGCATGAATCCGGCGAGCAGGCATCCACCGAAGAAGAGGACGACGAGGATGGCGACGAGCTCGCCGGTCAGGAGCATGCCCATACCGATGAGGACGAACATCGCGGAGACGACGATGAGGAGGATCGCGCTGCGTCGTTCGCTGCGGATGCGCCGTTCCTCACGACTGAGCCTGGCCATGGTTCGCCTCCCTGAGTCCTCGCGCCCAGCATAGCGGCACCGGCGACCTGCGGTCGGCGCTCTCGTCGCCTCAGGTGAGCAGCGTCGACTCGACCGTAGTCTCCGTCTCACCCTCGACGAGGTGGACACGAGCGAGGGGGTCTTCGGTGACCACCGAGGCGAGCGCACCGTCGGTGAAGACGGCGGCAGCACCGTCGTCGAGTCCGAATCCCGGGCCCGGCAGGGTCCCGTCGGCGATCCACGTCCGGAATGTCTCGGCGCGACCCGCTTCGCCGTGATGGTGCGGGCAGGCGCTGCCTGGGAGGAAGCCGAGGCCGTCCCGGAGCGGTGCGAGGGGCCCGAAGGAGTCAGTCGACGAGGTCTCGAACCAGCAGTTCACGCCGGCGCTGATGCCGGCGAGGATCGTGCCGGTGGCCGCGGCTCGCCGCAGAACGTCGTCGACGCCGTGCGTGCGCCACAGAGCGAGGAGGTTGACCGTCGATCCTCCGCCGACGTAGACGAGGTCCATCTCCGCGAGCATCTCCGGCTCCCGGTATCCCCAGGGGCTCTGTCCGAAGAGGGAGAGCACATGCGTCTGGGCGCGACCGGTGAAGGCGGCCTCGAAGCGCTCGATGTAGTCGCGGCTGTCGCCGGAGGCGGTCGGGACGAAGCACACGCGCGGCAGTGCCGGACTGTGAGGCTGAGCCGCTGCCACCCGACGACCCGCGCGGTCGAGCAGCCAGTCGTCGATGGCTGACTCTCCGGTCTCCGACATCGAGAAGCCGCCTCCGCCGAGGGTGACGATCGTGCCGCGGAACGCCCCGATCACGGAACCCGGTGCGTCCATGCCTCAGTGCCGAACTTCTCCGCGACGAGCTTGCGGGCGCGGTCGAGCTCGGCTTCGGTGTAGGTGTCCTCAGTGGCACCGTAGCGGTCGATGAACGTCGTCGCCATGGTCTCGATGATGTCGGTGCGGGTCTCACCGGTCTGGCTGCGCAGCGGGTCGACGCGCTTCTTCGCACTCGCAACGCCTTTGTCGGAGATCTTCGCCTGACCGATGCGGAGGATCTCGACCATCTTGTCGGCATCGATGTCGTAGCTCATCGTCGCGTGGTGGAGCAGCGTGCCGTCGCGCAGGCGCTTCTGTGCGGCCCCGCCGATCTTGCCCTCGGTCGAGGAGATGTCGTTGATCGGTTTGTAGAAGGCCTCGACCCCGAGGCTGCGCAGAGCCGCGAGCACCCATTGGTCGAGGAAGACGTAGGACTCCTGGTAGTCGAGGCCGGCAACAAGCGACGGCGGGACGAACATCGAATACGTGATGCAGTTGCCGCCCTCCATGAACATCGCTCCCCCACCGGAGATGCGGCGGACGACCTCGACGCCGTACTTCTCGACGCCTTCGGGGCGGATCTCGTTGACGTAGGACTGGAACGCGCCGATGACGGTGGCGGTGTCGTCCCATTCCCAGAACCGCAGGGTGGGCCGGCGCCTGCCCGCGGAGACCTCTTCGAGGAGCACCTGGTCGAGGGCGACGTTGAGGTGCGTCGGCAGGACTTCGCCGCGGATGATCTGCCAGTCGAAGTCGGTGAAGTCCGCGGCCGCTCCGAGGGCCCGACGCACTGCTGTGGCGACGTCCGCGGTGGAGAACCCGTGCATGGCGAGTTCGGAGCCGTACGTCGCGAGCGCTGCGTCGAGACGTTCGCGCAACTGCGCATTGTCGGCGGTGACGTCGGCGCCGACGAGGGCCGGTGCGAGATCGAAGTAGGCGTCCTCGGGTTCGAGGAAGAAGTCGCCGGAGATCGTGGCCCCGGTGATGGTCTGTCCGTCGGTCTCGACGTCGGCGACGACGAGTTTGCCGCCGATGACCTTGTACTCCGCGTGGAAGCGCTGCGTCTCATTCGTCATGGCTCCACGCTACGCCGCCGCACAGGCCCCTGCCAGTGAGTCCCCTCACCTCTGCAGGGGCCCGCGCGACCCCGGTTCACTCCCCCGTCAGCGCGTTCCAGAGGAATCGGTAGCTCAGCGCCCGCACGAACGCGGCCTGCTTGTTGTCCGAGGCCGCCGCGTGGCCGCCTTCGGTGTCTTCGAAGAACCACACGTCAGGGATCCCCATCGCCTGCATGCGCGCCGCCATCTTCCGTGCCTGCACGGGTCCCACCCGATCATCGGAGGTCGCGGTCCAGAAGAGGACGGGCGGGTAGTCGACGCTGCGGTCGAGAAGGTGGTAGGGCGAGAAGTGCTGGATGAAGGCCCAGTCCGCGGGGTCGTCGGGATCGCCGTACTCGGCCTTCCATGAGTACCCGGCGCTGAGCTTGGTGTACCGGCGCATGTCGAGCAGCGGAACCCCGCAGGAGACCGCGCCGAAGAGCTCGGGGTACTGGGTGAGCATGTTGCCGACGAGGAGACCGCCGTTCGATCCGCCCGCGCAGCCGAGGTCCTCGGTCCGGGTCACGCCCCGGTCGATGAGATCCCTCGCGACGGCGGAATAGTCCTCGTAGGCGCGCATCCGGTTCTCCCGCATCGCCGAGGTGTGCCACTGCGGTCCGTACTCGCCGCCGCCGCGGATGTTGGCGAGCACGTAGACCCCCCGACGGCCTGCGGGGATGTCGTGGCCACGCCCTGCGCCGCGGCCCTGTGTCTCCCGCGCGAGCCAGCCGAGGCCGACGATGGGCGAGTAGACGGGCGTGCGGCTGACCTCGAATCCGCCGTAGCCGTCGAGGAGCGTCGGGTTGTTGCCGTCAAGCACCAGACCCGACTCGGCGATCTGGAAGTAGGGGACCTGCGTGCCGTCGGCGCTCGTCGCGAAGTGCTGTTCGACGGTGAGGCCCTCTGAGTCGAAGAGCGCAGGCGAGGACTTGATCACCTCAGGCGCCGACGCCTGAGCGCCGGCTGCGTCGCCGAGGCTGCCGTAGGAGAGCGTCGAGGGGGTGAGGAAGCCGGTGCTCACGAGCCAGTAGTCGTTGGCGGTGGCGTCATCGTCGGGGTCGACGGGGGCGAAGCTGACCATATGGTTCGCCTCTACGCCGGGGAGCGGCGCGGAGGCGAAGTCGTCGCTCGGGTCGAGGACGACGAGCTCGGACTGGACGTCTCGGAGCAGTTCGAGGACGAGCCGGTCGCGAGTCCACGACCACGACGCCAACGCGGTGTGGGCGTCAGGGGTGAAGATCAGCCGGGGTCGGATGGTGCCGGCCTTGACCTCGGCGGTCGGGGCCGCGGCGAGTCCGCCGGCGGGAACGACGACCGTGCCTGCGTCCCAGTCCGACTGCGGTCGGAAGAGGACGAAGTCGTCGTCGATTCCGACGGAGACGTCGGTGGGGACGTCGACGGGGATCCAGGCGTCCTCCCACGACGAGGCGGTCCTCGGCAGGGCGTGGTCCGGTCCGCGGAGATCGTCGAGGTCGATGAAGCTCGCCCGGGAATTGAAGAAGTCGATGGCATCGACGGTGACCGCGCGGTCGACATTGCGGCCGCCGACGTCGGAGCCGACGTAGATCGCGACGTGGTCGCGGGGCACCTCGGCGACGATGGGTGCCTCGTCGATGCCCTGTCCTCGGGTGAGTGCCCGCGCCTGCCGGGGGTAGGAGGAGGTCGTCAGGGAATCGGATCCGGTGTCGGTCGCGACGAGGATCGTATCGGCGTCGAGCCACGCGAAGCGGGACTTGGCCGTGGGGAGGTCGAAGCCGTCGTCGACGAACTGCTTCGTCTCGAGGTCGAACTCGCGGACGCGGTGGGCATCGCCGCCGTCCGGGGAGAGTGAGATGAGCGCGCGTGTGTGGTCCGGTCGCTTCACCGACGCTCCCGACCACACCCAGGGGGTGTCCTCGGCGCGGGCGAGTTCATCGACGTCGAGAAGGATCTCCCAGTCGGGGTCGTCTGTGGTGTAGCTGTCCCACGTGGTGCGGCGCCACAGGCCCTTGGGGTGGTCCTTGTCGCGCCAGAAGTTGTAGAGGTGCCCGCCGCGCTTGGTGACCATCGGGATGCGGTCGTCGGAGTCGAGGGCCGTGAGGATCTCAGCGGACATGCGGTCGAAGAGATCGTCGCGGAAGCGGGCGAGGGTCGCCTCATTCTCCTCGCGGACCCAGTCGAGAGGGTCATCTCCGTGGATGTCCTCGAGCCAGAGGAAGTCGTCGTCGAGGTCAGGGGTCTGGTCGTGGGCTTCTGTCAATGAGCTGCTCATGGTCCCATCTTGCCAGGTCAGGCGGTGACGTGCGTCTCAGAACGTCATCATTGCGGCGGACGGAACATGACGAGGCCGGGCTCGCCGTTGGGGGCCTGCGGCCCGTGTCCGATGGCGGTGAAGCCGAGGCTTCCGTAGAGGCGGCGAGCCGGGCTGTCGATATCGTCGGTCTGGAGCCAGCAGCCGTAGCCGGAGATTCCGCGCAGCCAGGACTCGAGGGTGCGTCGCCCGAGCCCGGCGGCGCGGAGGCGGGGATCCCTGGCGAGGAGGTTGAGGGCGAACGTCCATTCGAGGACGGGCGCGGCGTCGCCGAGGGACTCCCTGAGCTCGTAGGCCCACTCGTAGTCCTGTTCCGCCCAGGCCCAGAAGTGACCGTACGCGATGGCGCGGAGGCGGCCGTCCTCGGCCGAGCGGGCGAGGGCGGCGAGCACCTGCCCCTTCCGCACGGAGGCCTCGTAGACGTCGGCGAAGAGAAGCGCGTACTTCCGGTCCTCGTTGAGCGGGGGTTCGGCCGCAGCCGCACCGTAGAGGTCACCGACCTCGGACGGCGGCGGCAGCACACCGTGTACACCGGCAGCCGACTCGACGGGCGTCCACCGGTCTCCGAGGCCACCGGGAAGACCCCAGACGAGTTCGACCGGTTGGATCACATCCGCCGTCTTCGCTGAATCGGCGCCGGAACGGTCATTCATATGACCAGCTTAACGACTTGAGTAGTCGGGCCACTGAACGGAAGGAGAATTCGGGCCGTGGAAAACCTCACGGTATCCCGAGATCCTTCGGCACAGTGGTTCTCGATCACGATTCTTCAGAACGGTCCGAGATGCCCGATCACGGAGCTGCTCTGGCGACGAGGTCGTTCCGCAGTCGCCTCTCGCACGGGCTGTCCTCACGCACGGATCCCGCGGAGTCGAGCGGCTGACGGCGTGTCGGGCGCGGACTCGACCGAGACGTCAGCCCGACCTGCGACGGTCCGACCTGAGGTGGTCCGACCAGAGACGGTCCGAGCCGAGGAGGTCCGACCGGAGGCGGTGCGACCAGCGACGGATCGATGAGGACTCGTTCGTCCTTCGGCACCGCCGCAGTCTCCGCGAGGATGGCGATCGTCCTGGGCGGCGACCCCGGAGCACGAGCCTGACCCTCCTCCTGCGCCGCTCCGGGCGATCGCGGTCTGGCGTCGACCGGGCAGGTGGATCTGGCGTCGATCGGGCGGGTGGATACGGTGTAGCGGTGACCGGTCGGCGTCGTCACCGACAGCTCGGTGGCTGAGGTTCGATGGCGCCACCCGGGCAGTTCTTTGATGTAGTTGCAGGCAGCGCACAGGCCGGAGGCGTTGTCCCAGCTCGTCGCGCCTCCCGCGGCGACGGGAGTCGCGTGGTCGACGTGCTTGATGGTCGCCTCGCACCACGGTGTGCGGCACACGTCGTCGCGAACGGTGATCATTCGCCTCAGCAGACCGGAGAACTCCCGCCGACTCGAATCCATGGCGACGAGCTGACCGTCGGTCGGTCTCGCATACATTCTGCGCAGGAACACCGCGCCGGGGTCGTCGGCGATGAGGGATCGCGCCGCGCCGGCGGGGATCGGCCCGAAGCCGGGAAGCCATGCGGGCTCGTCACCGTCGTCGAACAGTGTCTCGTCATTCATCACGACGAGGACTTCGAGCGGGATCGCGTCCGCGCTGTCCTGCCCGGTGACGCGCTCAACGAGCAGGTCGGCCATCGTCTGACTCTGCGTGCACCCGCCCGAGGCGCCGGTGCCGACTCGAGCGGCGGCGGCCTTGGAGAGGTTGGCGTATGCGGCGACCGCCTCCGGCATCGGGAGGAAGGCGGTGAGGTAGGCCATGTTGCCGGGCGCCGGGCGCACGCTCACGCACCGCTCCTCCTTGCAGTGGTCGAGGTGCCGCACCGCTGCGACCTGGTCGAGCTTCTGAGCCAGCGCGCGGACTTCGCTGCCGAGCCGGCGCACCCCCACCTCGGCGAGCCGGTCGGCCATCCTCTCATCGACCTGCTGCCGCTTATCCCGCGGCAGCCATGCGGTCTCGGTCGCGACGAGGCGAGCCTTCTCCTCGGAGATCTCACCCTGTCTGAGAGCCGCGTATGTGTGCGGGAGGTCCATGAGCAGCGTGCGGGAGAACCCGAGGAACCTGCTGCCCCGGGCGCGGGAGAACTTGCGGGCGAGCCCGATCTCGGCGCCGACTCCACGTCCCTGCCGGTCGCTGGGCACCCCGTCCTCGGCTTCGCGGTTGCGCCGGTGCATGTCGAAGGTCAGGGTCTCGCGGGCCTGTGCCGCCGCCGCTGCGGAGGTGAGCTCCTCCAGGGCCGTGATGCGGTCGATCGCCTCACGTTCGGTCCGTGCGGGAGGCAGGGCGGACAGCGTCTCGCGCCAGCGGGCGATGTCCGCGATGACGTCTGAAACCGACTCTGCTTCCATGCTCAGTACCCTAGACCGCAGCACTGACACGAGATTCGCCGTGAACGTTCTTCCTGGTCAAGGCCCATTTCGTCCGATGGCTGCCGGTCGGTCCGAGCGCTGCCGACTCTGCCGGGTCGCGTCTGCTTCGGCCGCAGGCGCGCCGGGCTGGGAACGCCACGTTCGACGATGCCTGCCGGGGTCGGCGACCGTCGACGTCTGCCTCAGGTGAGCTTCTCCCCTGTCGTCTCCCTGGCGAGGAGCGCCATGAGCGCAACGGCGACGACGACGAGGACACCGGTGAGTGCGAAGGTCGTCACGAGCCCGAGGACCGGCCACATGTACGCACCGAAGACGAGCGGCGCGATGCCGGTGGCGATCCGCGAGGCCGCCGACGCCCACCCGAAACCGGACCCGCGCAGGCGGGTCGGGTAGAGCTCGGAGACGTAGGTGTAGAGCGTGGGGATCGCAATCTGGATGACGAAACCGAACCCGATGACGCTCGCCTTCGCCGCGAAGCTCAGCTCCGATCCCGATGCTTCGATGAAGACGGCGACGCCGACGAGGAGCACCGCGGAGACGATCGCACTGACACCGAGCACCCATTTGCGCCCCAGGCGTTCGACGAGGAGCGCCGAGACGACGACGCCGAGGATGCCGACCGCGGTCATCGACCCTGTGACGAGGAACGCCGCCTGGTCGCCGAGCCCTTGCCGCTTGAGGATCCCCGGCAGCCATGTCAGTGCCGCGTAGTAGACAAGGAGGACGGAGACGAAGAGGGCCCACGACACCAGCGTCGTCTTCGCCGAGTACTGCCACAGCTGTGCGAGCTGTCCCGTGGCGGCCCGCAGCCGACCGTTGACGGAGGTGATGATTCCAGCGGAGGACTCAACGGTGCCCTGTCTCCCCTCGCCGAGGCTGTCGGTCGTCAGCGGTCCCGCATCGCCGGGTGCGTCGTGCGTCCAGGCCGGCACGTCGGCGCCGGTGCGCTCGACGAGGCGCGCGATGACCGCGTCCGCCTCGGCGTAGCGGCCGACGGAGGCGAGATAGAGAGGCGATTCGGGGATCCCGAACCGGACGGCGACGGTGAGCAGTGCGGGGATGATCATGACGAGCATGATCAGCCGCCAGTCCCCCATCGTCAGCAGCCAGGCGGAGACGAACGCGCACAGAGACGCACCGATCGGCCACCACCCGTCCATCGCGGTGAGCACGCGGCCGCGATGACGCTTCGGCGTGAACTCACCGACGAGTGCGTAGTCGACCGGGATGCAGCCGCCCAAGCCGAAGCCGGCAAGGAAGCGGAAGACGATGAACCACCCGAACTCGGGAGAGAACGCTCCGGCGACGGTGAAGATCGAGAAGACGAGCAGCGTGAGGGTGAACGCCTTCTTGCGCCCGATGACATCGGCGATGCCTCCCCAGACGAACGCGCCGAGGGCCATGCCGATGAGGTTGGCGGTGGCGATCCACGCCGCCTGCCCCACACTGAGGTCCCAATGGTCGCTGAGCAACGGGATGAGGAACCCGTTGAGGGCGACGTCCCACGCGTCGAACATGAAGCCGAGGCCGCCGATGATGAAGATGGCGCCCTGCGTGCGCCACTTCCACGGCAGGTTCGCGATGACGTCGGAGGCCGTGGGTACGGAGGTCGAAGACGGTGCAGTCACGGGGACACAGTACAACGTTTAACGCACGGACGCGCAAAACACTCAGCAGGTGCGCGCCGGGGGCGGGCGCTCGCGCAAGAGGCAGGCACCCGCGCCGGAGTCTCGCACCCGCGCCGGGGACGGGCTCCCACGCCCGGTGGCGGACACCCGCGCCCGGAGGAGGACACGGACGCCCGGGGGCGGGCACGGACGCCAGAAAGGTGGATCCGGTTCGAAGAACGAGACGATTTCGAACTGGATCCACCTTTCGGGGCCGGCACACAGGCGGCTCGGGCCTCACAGGCCACGCAAGCTGCTCGCGCCACGCAGACCGTCAAGCCGCAAAGGCCGTTCAGACCGCACGGGCCACCCACGCCACACAGGCCAGGCGAAACCGCTGGCGCGGCAACACCGCCTCAGGCCAGGCGGACGAGCCAGTTGTGCTTGTCCTCGACGCGGCCGTACTGGATGTCGAGGAGTGCCTTGCGCAAGGCCATCGTCTTCTCGCCGGGGGTGTCCCCGTGGTCGATCGTGAAGTCGTCGCTGACGAGCTTGCTGATCGGGGTGATGACCGCGGCGGTGCCGCACGCGAAGGCCTCGACGATGTCACCGTTCTCCGCACCTTCGCGCCATTCGTCGACGGTGAGCTGGCGTTCGACCGGCTCGAGGCCGAGTTCGGGGGCGAGGTCGAGCAGCGAACGGCGGGTCACCCCGTCGAGGATGGTGTCGCTGAGGGCCGGCGTGAGCAGCTGCCCGTCCTTGGTCACGAGCATGAGGTTCATGCCGCCGAGCTCGTCGATGTACTTGTGCTCCTCGGCGTCGGTGAAGAGCACCTGCTGGCAGCCCTTCTCCGCGGCCTCCTTCTGCGCGAGCAGCGAGGACGCGTAGTTCCCGCCGCACTTGGCGAAGCCGGTGCCGCCGGAGCCGGCGCGGTTGAGCTTCTTCGACAGCCAGATCGACACGGGCTTGATGCCGCCGGCGAAGTACGGTCCGGCCGGCGAGGCGATGACGTAGTAGTCGACCTCGTGGCTGGCGCGCACTCCGAGGAACCGCTCCGAGGCGATCATGAACGGGCGCAGGTAGAGGCTCGACTCGTCGGCGTCGGTGCCCGGCGTCGGCACCCACTTCTCGTCGGTCGAGACGAGGGCCTTGAGCGACTCGATGAAGTCCTCTTCGCTCAGCTGCGGCAGCGCGAGGCGTTCGGCCGAGCGGTTGATGCGCGCGGCATTGCGGTCGGGCCGGAACGTCCACACCGAGCCGTCAGCGTGACGGTAGGCCTTGAGCCCCTCGAAGATCTCCTGCGCGTAGTGGAAGACCGCTGCCGCCGGATCGAGCACGAGCGGACCGTACGGCTTGACCTCGTGCGCCTGCCACCCGTCATCGTTCGTGTAGCGGATGTGCGCCATGTGGTCGGTGAAGTACTGCCCGAACCCGGGATCCTTCTTGATGTCCTCGCGCACCAGCTCGGGCTGCGGCTGGATGTTCCTGAGGATGGCGAATTCAGTCATCAGAGCTCTTTCGACGTGTGTGAGGCCTACCACGTCTCAGGGTAGTCCATCGGTCCGGCATCCTCGCATCGGGGGTGGGGTGGGATTCCCGCCGAGGCGACCGGCCCCTCAGCCCAGGCGCGCGGCGATCGCGTCGCCCACCTCGGCGGTGGTCCGCTGCGTCCCGTCGCGTTCGGCGAGGTCGGCCTCGACGGCCGCTTCGATGGCCTTGGCCACGGTCTCGAGGCCGAGGTGGGAGGCCATGAGCGCGCCGGAGAGGATCGAGGCGGTCGGGTCGGCGATCTGCTGACCGGCGATGTCGGGGGCCGAACCGTGGATCGGCTCGAAGAGACTCGGGGCCGTGCCTTCGACGTTGAGGTTGCCCGAGGCGGCCAGCCCGATGCCTCCGGTGACGGCGGCGGCGAGGTCGGTGAGGATGTCGCCGAAGAGGTTGTCGGTGACGATGACGTCGTAGCGCTGCGGGTCGGTGACCATGTAGATCGTGCACGCGTCCGTGTGCTCGTAGTTGACCGCGACCTCGGGGAACTCCTCGCCGACCTTCTCCACGACCCGTCGCCACAGGTGGCCGGCGTGGACCATGACGTTGTGCTTGTGGACGTACGTGAGCTTCTTCCGCCGCGACTGTGCGCGCGCGAAGGCGTCGCGGACGGCGCGCTCGACGCCGTACCACGTGTTCACCGAGACCTCGGTGGCGACCTCATGCGGGGTGTCCGTGCGGACCGAGCCGCCCATGCCCGTGTACGAGCCCTCCGTGCCCTCGCGGACGACGACGAAGTCGATCTCGGGGCGCGCGGCCAGGGGCGACTCGACGCCGGCGTAGAGCTTCGAGGGCCGGAGGTTGACGGCGTGGCCGAGGCCGAAGCGCATCTTGAGGATGACCCCGCGCTCGAGCACCCCGGAGGGGACGCTGGGGTCGCCGCATGCGCCGAAGAAGATCGCGTCGTGGCCCCGCAGGGATTCGAGGTCCTCGTCGGTGAGCGTCTCGCCTGTGGCATGCCAGCGCTTCGCGCCGACCTCGTAGTCGGTGAGCTCGAGTTCGACCGGTTCGCCCGAGACCTCGATCGCACGCTGGAGGACCTTGAGCCCTTCGGGGACGACCTCGGTGCCGATTCCGTCGCCGGGCATGACCGCAATTGAGAACTTCATGCCGCCACCCTAAGGCGCATCTCATGATGCAACTACCGTGTCCCATCATGCGGACGAGGCGGCAAGTGGGCTCGTCTCCAGCCGGGTGTCAGCCTCGCCAGACCGCTGACGTGGACAATTTCACGTCCCAATCTTCGCACACGGCTACAATTCCACCCTGCAAGGCACGAAGATGGAACTGGCAGAACCACCGAGTCCCGAGAGAAAGTCGATCCTTGACTGAAACGATCCGCAACCGCCGCGCCGCCTCCCTCCCCGCCAAGCTCTCCCGCTCGTGGCTGCTCGTCAACGCGGCGAAGGAGGAGCTCTTCGCTCCGGCGCAGGCCTCGGAGGCCGATTCGGTGATCTTCGACCTCGAGGCCTCCGTGGCCGAGGACAAGAAGCTCGATGCCCGCGACAACGTCGTCCGTGCGCTCGAGTCGGGGATGTCGGCGTGGGTGCGCATCAACAAGATGGAGTCGGAGTTCTGGGACGACGACCTCGCCGCCGTCGCCACCCTGCCGGGTCTGCGCGGTGTCATGCTCCCGGAGACCGAACGCCCCGAACAGGTCTCCTACACCGCGATGCGCGCGAAGGCCGGCCTGCCCGTCATCGCCCTCCTCGAGTCCGCCCGCGGAGTCGAGAACGCGACGAAGATCGCCGAGGCACCCGGCACCTTCCGCCTCGCCTTCGGCACGAACGACTTCCGCAAGGACACCGGCTTCTCCGGCGATCCCATGGCGCTCGCCTACGCCCGTTCGCGCCTGACCATCGCTTCGCGCATGGGCGGGTTGCCCGGTGCCATCGACGGCCCCTCGGCCGCTGATGCGAGCGACGAGCAGGTGCGCGCGGACGCCGACGTCACCCACCAGATGGGCATGACCGGCAAGCTCGTGCTCGCCCTCGATCAGGTCAATGCCCTCAATGAGGCGATGAGCCCGAGCGAGGACGAGCGCGCGTGGGCCCGGCAGATGCTCGCGGCGGCCGAGGGCGGATCCGAGATCACCGACGGCTCGTACCTGCCCCGTCTCGCCCGCGCGAAGAAGATCGCCTCGCTCGCGGACACCTACGGTCTCTGGAACGCCTGATCCGCCCGCCCGCAGACTCCGCCCACCCCATCGTCCGCATCCCCCGCTGGGCTCTGTGGGCGACGGTTCCCGCGCTCTTCGCGGTCCTCGCCTTCGGGCTCTGGCTGCGGCTGAGCATCGTCGGGCCGACCGTTCTCGACACGTGGTGGGCGCAGCTCGTCAAGGTCCCCGTCGACTCCGTGCCGTACTGGATCTGCGTCACCCTCGCCGAGGTGGGAGGGGCGACGGGCGCCGTCGTCTGCACTGGCGTGGCCGCTGGGATCCTCGTCCTGCTGCGCCGACTGCGCGCAGCCGCTGTCATCGTCACGACGATGCTGCTCGGCGTCGGACTGTCCGAGGCCATCAAGGCGGTCGTCGAACGGCTGCGCCCCGGCGATCAGCTCTACAACTCCCTCGGCTTCTCCTACCCGTCCGGGCATTCGATGGGCGCTGCCGCCCTGGCGCTCAGTCTCGCCCTCATCATCGCCCATGCACGTTCCGGCCGGGGCCCGGACTCGACCCGACTGCGTTTCCACTGGTCCATGGTCCTCGTCCCCGTCTGGATCCTCGCGATGATGTGGTCGCGCACAGCACTCCAGGTCCACTGGCTCACCGACACGATCGCCGGTGCCCTGCTCGGCCTCTCGGCGGCGATGCTCGCCGACGCGTTCTGGATCTGGGTGGCCCTGCGCACCCGCTCACCGCTGCTCGCGAGGTAGCCTCCCGCGCTGCACCCGCCACGCGCGGAATCCGCGGAATCCGCTACGCCCGCCACGCGCGGAACCCGCCGAATTCGCGACACCCGCGGCATCCTCGCCGATACGACTCCGGCCCCGTCAGAGTTCTGACGGGGCCGGCGTCGTGAGGACGGGCGTCGGGCTCAGGCGCGGTCGAACCGTGCGCCCTCGGGCTTCGAGGGCAGGAGCATGAGGACGAGCACGATGAGGGTTCCGACGAACGGAACGAGCAGGAGGAAGGCCATCGGTCCTGCCATGTTCGCGTCGTGGAGGCGACGGACGACGACGGCGAGGAAGGGGACGATGACGGCGAGGCCGACGACGATGAGGAGCGCGAGGCCGACGAAGATGAGGATCGCGGCCGGCGGGTGGTTGACGATCCCCGGAGCGGTCTCGACCGTCACCGCCTCACCCGTCGTGGGGTCGACGCCGAGCTCGGTGACCTTGGGGTTCGCCGCCGCCCAGGACGCGCCGATGCTCAGACCGATCATCATGATCACGTTGGGGATGAGCGAGAGCACGGCGACGAGGAGGTAGGCCCACCAGAATTCGCTGCGGGAGGCACGGCCGGTGAAGACCGTGTACTTCTTGAAGAAGCGGCGCACCACCTGCGGGAAGGAGGCTCCCGGCAGCGGCTGGGAGAGATCGGTGCGGCCGGATGCGGCCTGCGGGGAGACGGCGGCCGGGGCGCCTCCGTCAGCGGGCAGAGGGGACTGCGGTGTTTCGGTCATGGGTTCCTTCGTGGTGTGAACGCCGACGGCGCTGTCACCGAGGAGGCGAGACATCACCGGACCGGCGATGGTCGCTGCACGGATCGGCTGATCCTCGTGCAGCGACCATCATAGCGGTCCTCAGTCCTCCTCGAGGGAGACCGCGGAGAACGCCGAGGCATTGACGGCCCCGGCCACGGCGCGCACGACCTCTTCGGGCACGGCCGTGTCGACGGCCATGACGGAGAGCGCCTCGCTGCCCTCGGCCGACGGTGAGACCTGCATGCCCGCGATGTTGATCTCGTTGGCTCCGAGAGCGAGGCCGAGCTGGCCGATGATGCCGGGGCGGTCCTCGTAGCGGAAGATGAGGAGGTTGTCGGTGAGCTCGATCTCGAGGTCGTAGCCGTCGACCTCGGTGAGCTTCTGGACGAGCTTCGGCCCGGTCACGGTGCCGGCGACCGTGATCCGCTGACCGTCCCCGGTCGTCGCCGTCAGGCGGGTGACGTTGCGGAAGGACTCGCAGTAGGGGTCGGTGACGAGTTCGACGCCGATCCCGCGCTCCTCGGCGAGCAGCGGGGCGTTGACGTAGGAGACCTGGTCGGACACGACATCCTTGAACAGGCCCTTGAGCGCGGAGAGCTTGAGGACGGAGACGTCCTTGTCCGCGATCTCCCCGTTGACCTCGACCTTGAAGTGGGTGACCGAGGACTCGGCGAGGGCGTTGACGACGCGTCCCAGACGTTCGGCGAGCGGGATGCCCGGCCGGACGTCCTCGTGGATCGCACCGCCGGCGACGTTGACGGCGTCGGGGACGAGCTCACCGGCGAGCGCCTTGCGCACGGACTTCGCGACCGCGACCCCGGCCTTCTCCTGGGCTTCGGCCGTCGAGGCGCCGAGGTGCGGGGTGACGTTGACGGCGTCGAGCTCCATGAGCGCCGAGTGCTCGGGGGGTTCGACGTTCCACACGTCGATGCCAGCGCCTCCGACGGTCCCGGCGGCGACCGCCTCGGCGAGGGCGTCCTCATCGATGATGCCGCCGCGGGCGACGTTGACGAAGCGGGCACCGGGCTTGGCCTGGGCGAACTGCTCGGCCCCGATCATCCCGATGGTCTCCGGGGTCTTGGGCATGTGGACGGTGACGAAGTCGGAGACGGCGAGGAGCCCGGGCAGGTCGACGACCTCGACGCCCATCTGGGCGGCGCGGGCCTGCGTGATGTAAGGGTCGTAGCCGACCAGCCGCATGCCGAAAGCCTTCGCGCGCTCGGCGACGAGCCCGCCGATGCGCCCGAGCCCGACGATGCCGAGCGTCTTCTCGTAGAGTTCGACGCCGGTGAACGTCGAGCGCTTCCACTCCCCCGCCTTGAGCGAGGTGTTGCCGGCCCCGAAGTACCGCGCCGAGGCGAGGATGTGGGCCATCGTCAGCTCGGCGGCGGAGATGATGTTCGAGGTGGGGGCGTTGACGACCATGACACCCGCCGAGGTGGCGGCCGGGACGTCGACGTTGTCGAGTCCGACCCCGGCGCGGGCGATGACCTTGAGCCTCTTCGCCGCGGCGATCGCCTCGGCGTCGACCTGCGTGGCCGAGCGGACGAGGATCGCGTCGGCATCGACGATGGAGTCCAGGAGCTGGGAGCGGTCGGCGCCGTCCGTGTGACGGATCTCGAAGTCACCCCCGAGCGCGTCGATGGTGGCCGGTGACAGGTTTTCGGCGATGAGCACGATGGGCTTGGGCACGAACAGACTCCTTAGGGTTCCGGGACGGGCCCATCCTAGGTGAGTCCGGGAAAGCGTTCACGAGATCTCAGATTCTGGGAAAGTCCTCAGAACCCGTTCGGCGAGTACGGCATCCGCCCGAGGCTGAACATCGCACTCGCCTGCACGGCGGCACCGGGGACGTTCTCCTCGATGCGTCCGGCGCGGACGAGGATGACGGGGTCGGCACCGCCGAAGTAGAGCGAACCGAGCTCGGCGATGCCGAGGCTGAGGTCGGCAGGGGTCGACTCGGAGGCGGTCTCGACGACGGCGTTCTCCCCGTCGGAGGTGATGCGGAACTTGCCGCCGGTGAGCTCCTGCGGGTCGTCTATCTCGAGCACGAGGGTGCCCGCGACGTACCAGGGGCGGGCCTCGAGGGCGGCCTTGACGTCGAGGATCCGGATCCAGATGTTGTCCTCGGTCGACGTCGTCCGCACCCGGCGGGAGTCGGTGAGCAGCCACGGCAGCGGTGAGTCCTCGGCCGATTCGCCGAACGTCACCCTGCTCGAGAGATCGATCGCGGCGAGGAACGACCACAGCGAGGCGTAGGCGGCATCGGTGGCGGCGACGAAGTCGATGAGCTCGATCGTCGGCGGCTTGACCGACCAGCCCGCGAATTTGTAGGACACGTAGCCGTCTGGCTGCCCGTCCTCACCGAAGTGGAGCGCGGCACGGACCCCGCGGTCGGCCTCCCCCGTCTCGGTGTTGAGATCCCCCGTGGCCCGCTCGATGTAGGTCTGCTGCCTCTCCATCGCACCCGGTGAGGTGCGCATGAACTCGCCGTAGATCTTCGGGGCGAGTTCGCGCAGGACGCTCGGCAGGCACATCTCGACCCGCCGGTCGGGTTCGCGGATCATCTGGAAGCCCGGCGAGGTGTCGACCTCGATCGCGTGCGACCACGTCGCCACCCCGAAGCCGTAGCGGGAGTAGATGCCGCCCTCGGTCGCGGTGAGTGCGGCGAACGGGTAGCCGGCGGCCTTCGCCTCGGCGAGGTCGGTCGTCATCATCGATCGGAGCAGTCCGCGCCGGCGATGCGTCGGGCGCACGGTCACCCACGTGATGAGATGGGCGGGCACGAGCCGGCCGCCGCCGACGTTGACGAGCTTCTCGAACCACGCGAACGTCGCCACGGGGATGCCGGAGTCGAGCGCGTACTCGTATTCGCTCTCGGCATAGACGGCGGTGAGCCGACGGTCATCGTCGATCGCGCGCTGGACGCGCTTCTTCAGCGCCTCATCGGTCGACCGAGAGTCGTGGAAGCCGACGCTCGTCGAGGCGAAGTAGCCCTTCGTCCTCTCATCCGGCTCTCCCGTCGACTCGTCGAAGGCGGGGGTGAAGCTCTCGAAGCGGTAGTTCGTCACAATGTCGCCTTCCTCGAGGGTGGGCCGGGTGGTCCTCCCTGCGACTCTAACACCGGCTCTGTGACCTGGCCCTCGGCAGCGCGCGGCCCCGCCCCGACTCACCTGCCGTCACCCGCGGTCACCGGCTGCGGCTGTCACGGAACTTCACGACTTTGCACAGGCGACGATCAGGCGCATAATTGTTGAGCAGTTCGGCGATCCCGGACGCGATTGGCCCAGCCGACCACGAATCGAAGGACCCCGATGCCCACTCCGACGCGCAGCCGCGGTCGCTCAGACACCGTCTGGTCGCGACTGCGCCGGTCACGCCCCGCGATGATCGGCCTCGGACTCGTCGTCCTCTTCGTCCTCCTCGCCGTCCTCGCCCCGGTCTTCTCGTGGCTGACCGGCAACAGCCCCTACGCGTACAACCCCGATCTCCTCGGTCCGGACACGGCACCGGCGGGGCCCCTGGGCGGAATGAGTGCTCAACACTGGTTCGGGGTCGAACCGCGCACGGGCCGGGACCTCTTCGCGATCGTCACCTACGGCGCCCAGGTCTCCCTCCTCATCGGGCTCGCCGCGACGGTCGTGTCCGTGGCCGTCGGGGTCGCGATCGGGCTCATCGCCGGCTTCTTCGGCGGAATCGCCGACCGTCTACTCTCGCGCCTGACCGACATCGTCTTCGGCTTCCCGTTCCTCATCTTCGCGATCGCGCTCTCGGCCACCGTGCCCGCGAGCTTCCCGCGCCCGCTCCTTCTCATCCTCGTCATCGGCCTCTTCGGGTGGCCGCAGGTCGCCCGCGTCGTCCGCAGCGAGACCCTGTCCCTGCGCGAACGAGGCTTCGTCCGTGCCGCCGCCGCACAGGGCACCGGGTCGGCCCGCATCATCGTCCGCGAGATCGTGCCGAACATCGCGGCCACCGTCATCGTCTTCACGACCGTCTCGATCCCCGGCAAGATCGGCGCCGAGGCGGCCCTGTCCTTCCTTGGGGTCGGCGTCAACCCGCCCACCCCGTCGTGGGGGCGCTCGATCTCCGATGCGATCTCGTGGGTCCAGGTCGACCCGATGTACCTCATCTTCCCCGGCATGGCGCTCTTCCTCGTCACGCTCGGGTTCAACATGTTCGGCGACGGTCTCCGCGACGCCCTCGACCCCGCCGAGGAGCGGGGCGGGGAGACGGCGAAGGCCGACCCGATGAGCGCAGGAGGTCAGCCGTGAGGCTCCGATTCATCGTTTCCCGGATCCTCGGCGCACTCGTCGTCCTCCTCCTCATCGCGGCCGCGTGCTTCGCGATCTTCTACCTCATGCCCACCAACCCGGCCCAGCTCTCGTGCGGCAAGCCCTGCTCCCCCGAGCGCCTCGCCGAGGTGGAGCGCTACCTCGGCGTCGACCAGGCGTGGTGGAAGCAGCTCGTCGACTTCCTCGCCGGCATCATCGGCGGACGCACCTTCGGCGAGGGGGCGACGGCCATCCACTGCAATGCCCCGTGCTTCGGGTATTCGTTCCGCCTGCGCGACTCGGTCACCGCCCTCATCCTCGAGCGCCTGCCGGTGACGCTCTCGCTCACCCTCGGCGCCGCGGTGCTCTGGGCGATCGGCGGCATCGCCGCGGGGCTGCTCGCCGCACTCAAGCGGGGCACGTTCACCGACTCCGCGGTGATGGGGGCGGCGATCACGGGGATCTCGGCACCCACGTATCTGCTCGGCCTCCTCGGCGTGCTCCTCTTCGGCTTCGTCCTCAACGTCCTGCCTATCGGCGGGTATGTCCCGCTGACGGAGAACCCCGCGCTGTGGGCGTTCCATCTCATCCTGCCCTGGGTGGTGCTCGCGATCGCCAACGGCGCGATCTATGCGAGGCTCACCCGCGGGCAGATGCTCGACGTGCTCAGCCAGGACTACATCCGCACAGCGCGGGCGAAGGGGCTGAGCGAGACCGTCGTCGTCGGCAAGCACGGTCTGCGCAACCTCGTCGTGCCCCTGACGACGCTGTTCGCCATCGACATCGGCGGCCTGCTCGGCGGGGCGGTGATCACGGAGAAGGTCTTCGCGCTCGGCGGGGTCGGCACCCTGCTCCTCGAATCGGTCGCCAGCCTCGACATCCAGGTCATCGTCGGCGTCACCCTCTTCGCCGCCGCCGTCGTCATCATCGCCAACCTCATCGCCGACCTCAGCTACTCCGTCCTCGACCCGCGGATCGGAGCCGCCCGATGACCCTGCCCTCCCGGCTCCCGCCGCACCGACTGACACAGCACCGGCGCCGATGTCGGCGGCAGCGATGTCGGCGCCTGCGGGCCCCGCACGCCCAGACCCCAGGCACCCAGACCACAGCCGCTCAGACACTCGACTCCACTCCACCCACTCCACGCAAAGGACCATCATGAAGCGCATCGGCCTCGCCGCCGCCACCCTCGCCCTCGGCCTCGTGCTCACCGGCTGCAACGCCAACCCCGGCCTCAACGACGACTCGCAGGGCAACACCCTCGGTGAGACGCAGAAGGGCGGGACGCTCAACATCTTCACCGACGCTCCCGACATCGACTTCGACCCCGGCAAGAGCCAGGGACTCGCGATCACCTCGCTCTCCCTCGTCCACCGCCGGCTGACGACGTGGGACATCCAGCCCGACAAGCCCGGCAAGGTCGTCCCGGACCTCGCCACCGACACCGGCACGGTCAGCAACGACGGGAAGACGTGGACGTTCACCCTCAAGGACGGACTCAAGTACGAGAACGGCCAGCCGATCACGACGCAGGACATCAAGTACGGCATCGAACGCTCCTTCTCCACCGAGCTCTCCGGCGGCCTGAGCTACCACAAGGGTCTGCTCGAGGGCGGCGCCGAATACCAGGGCCCGTTCAAGGGCGAGGACCTCGCCTCGATCGAGACCCCGGATGAGAAGACCATCGTCTTCCGCCTCAACTCCTCCTTCGGCGACTTCCCTTGGATCGTCTCGATGCCGGCCTTCTCCCCCGTGCCCGAGGGCGAGGACGACCCGAGCCGGTACGGCATCGACCCGATCGCCTCGGGTCCCTACAAGGTCGAGTCGAACCAGTCCGGTGCCGAAGCGGTGCTCACCCGCAACGACCAGTGGCAGCAGGACACCGACCCGGTGCGCACGGCCGGACCCGATTCGGTGGTCTTCAAGCTCGGCCAGGACGCCTCGGTGACCTCTCAGGCGCTCATCTCCGATTCCGGTGATGCGAAGAACGGGTTCTCCGCGAGCTTCGTGCCTGCCTCCCAGCTCGCGCAGGTCCAGAACGATCCGAACGCGAAGTCCCGGCTCGTCACCTCCGGACCCGGCGCGCTCGCCTACCTCGCGATGAACACCGAGCGCCCCGGCCTCGACGACGTCAAGGTCCGCCAGGCGATCAACTACGCGGTGGACAAGAACACGTTCCGCATCGCCGGCGGCGGGGAGATCTCCGGTGACTATGCGACGACGCTCATCACGCCGGGCATTCCCGGACGTGAGGAGTACAACCTCTACCCGGCAGAGCCCGGCGGCGACGTCGAGAAGGCGAAGTCCCTGCTCGCCGAGGCCGGCGCCGACCTCGGCACGCTCACCCTGCTCACGCAGAACTCCGCGACCTTCGTCGCGCAGGCCGAGGCGATCCAGCAGGCTCTCAGCAGAGCGGGCATCACCGTCGAGATCAAGTCCGTCGACGCGAACACGTACTCCGCCGATGCCACGGCCAACGACGCCGACTACGACCTCGTGCTCGGGTCGTGGCAGCCGGACTTCCCCTCGGCCAACGGCAACATCCAGCCGCTCTTCGACTCCTCGCAGATCGGCAACGGCAACTACAACCTCTCCCGCTACTCGAACAAGGAGGTCGACGCGCTCATCAGGAAGGCGACCGAGACCGTCGATCCGACCGAGGCGCAGAAGGTGTGGGCCGAAGCCGACCGCCGGATCATGGAGGACGCGCCCGTCGTGCCGCTGACGTACAACAAGAACTCCTTCCTCCACGGCTCGAACGTCGAGAACTTCATCATCGGGGAGTTCCCGGCCTACCCCGTGTACTTCAAGGCCTCCCTCAAGGGCTGAGATGACGAGTCCGCATCCCGCGCTGCGCTACCGGGACTACTCGGTCTCCTTCGGCTCCCGCCAGGTCACCCGGGACGTGTCCTTCGATCTCGTCCCGGGCTCGATCCTCGCCCTCGTCGGCGAATCCGGGTCGGGCAAGTCCGTCACCGCACTCGCTCCCCTCGGCCTCGTGCCGGGGGCGAGCGAGTCCGGTTCGGTACTCCTGTGCGCCGAGGAGGGCACCGCCGCCCCGGCAGGACCGGCCCCCGCATCGGCGGGACCGGCCCCCGCCTCGGCGACTGAGGGTGTCGACCTCGTCGGCCTCGATCAGGAACGGCTGCGGGCGATCCGCGGGGAGCGGGTCGGTGTCGTCTTCCAGGAGCCGATGAGCGCGTTCAACCCGATGTTCCGAGTCGGCCATCAGATCGCCGAGGCGGTCCGTGCCCATACCCGCCGTCCCGGGCCGGACCTCGGAGAGCGGGTGGTCCGGCAGCTGCGCACCGTCGGCCTGCGCGACCCCGAGCAGGTCGCCCGGGCCTTCCCGCACGAGCTCTCCGGCGGCCAGCTGCAGCGGGCGATGATCGCGCTCGCGACGATCAACTCACCGCAGGTCCTCATCGCCGACGAGCCGACCACGGCCCTCGACGTCACCGTGCAGACGGGCATCCTCGACCTCCTCCTCGCCCAGGCGCAGGCCGGCCAGGCCGTCCTCCTCATCACCCACGACATGGGCGTCGTCGCCGACATCGCCGACCGAGTGGCCGTGATGAAGGACGGCCGCATCGTCGAGACGGGTCCGGTCAGCCGGATCTTCTCCGCCCCGACCTCGGCCTACACCCGGGAGCTGCTCGCCGCCGTGCCGCGGCTCTCCGCGGTCGTCGCGCGGAGGGACGACTCCCCCGCCGAGGCGGCTGCCGGGTCCCGGACGGATGCCGGGTCCCGCGCGGACGTCGGGCCCCGCGCGGGCGTCGAGTCCCGCGCAGCCGCAGGGTCCGCGACCGGCCCAGTGCCCGCAGCCGAGCTGCGGCACGCCACCGTCGTCCACCGCTCCTCGGGCCGCCGGGTCGTCGCCCTCGACGACGTCAGCCTCGTCGTTCCCGCAGGGCAGATCACCGGGCTCGTCGGCGAGTCGGGCTCGGGCAAATCGACGATCGCCAACGTCCTCACCGGCGGGCAGGCGCTGACCTCAGGTGAGGCGTTCGTCGACGGCGAACTCGTGACCACCCGCCCGAACCGACGACAACGGCGGCACCGGGCAGAGGTCGGCGTCGTCTTCCAGGACCCGCGCGGCTCGCTCAATCCGCGCCGGTCGGTCGGCTCGCAGATCGCCGAGCCGCTGCGCGTCCACACCGACCTGCGAACCCGGCAGATCGAGGCACGGGTGATCGAGCTGCTCACCGACGTCCAGCTGCCGGCCGACTTCGCCGAGCGCTACCCGCACGAGCTCTCCGGCGGCCAGCGGCAGCGTGTCGCGATCGCCCGCGCGCTCGCGCTGCGCCCGAAACTGCTCATCGCCGACGAACCGACCTCGGCCCTCGACGTCTCCGTCCAGCGCGGAGTGCTCCGGCTCCTCGCCGACCTCCACGAGGTCCGCGAGTTCGCGTGCCTGTTCATCAGCCACGACCTCGCCGTCGTCGAACAGCTCGCCTCGAGCGTCATCGTCCTCCGCGACGGGCGCATCGTCGAGGAGGGATCGAGCAGGCAGGTGCTCACCGACCCGCAGCAGCCCTACACCCGGGAGCTCATCGAGTCCGCACCGGTGCCTGATCCCGCGGTCCAGGCCGCCAGACGCGCGGCGCGGCTCGCGGCGTAGGCGATCCGGCTCGCGGCACAGCACGACGAAGGCGCCGAGGGAGGCGATTCCCTCGGCGCCTTCGATCTCCCGGTCCACCCGGGCAGACGATCAGCGAGCGGCAGTGCCCTCGGTGTAGTCGTCGTCGGTGTCCTTGAGCCACGCGAACATCTTCCGCAGCTCGCGGCCGGTGGCCTCGATCGGGTGCTTCTCCTCCTTGGCGCGCAGCTCCTTGAACTCCGTGCCGCCGTTCTTCTGGTCGTTCATGAAGCGCTCGGCGAAGGTGCCGTTCTGGATGTCGACGAGGACGCTCTCCATGTTCTCCTTGACCTCGGGGGTGATCACCCGGGGGCCGGAGACGTAGTCGCCGTACTCGGCGGTGTCGGAGATCGACCAGCGCTGCTTGGCGATGCCGCCCTCGACCATGAGGTCGACGATGAGCTTGAGCTCGTGGAGGACCTCGAAGTAGGCGATCTCCGGCTGGTAGCCGGCCTCGGTGAGGACCTCGAAGCCGTACTGGACGAGGTGGGAGACGCCGCCGCAGAGCACGGTCTGCTCGCCGAAGAGGTCGGTCTCGGTCTCCTCGGTGAAGGTCGTCTTGATGCCGCCAGCACGGAGGCCGCCGATCGCCTTCGCGTAGGAGAGCGCGAGTTCCCACGCGTGGCCGGTCGCGTCGACCTCGACGGCGACGAGGACGGGCACACCGCGGCCGTCGACGTACTCACGGCGGACGACGTGGCCGGGGCCCTTCGGCGCGATCATGACGACGTCGACGCCCTCGGGGGCCTTGATGTAGCCGTAGCGGATGTTGAAGCCGTGGATGAAGACGAGGGCCTTGCCCGGGGTGAGCTGGTCCTTGACCTCGTTCTCGAAGATCTCAGCCTGCACCTGATCGGGAGCGGCGATGGTGATGACATCGGCCCAAGCGGCCACCTCGGCGGGGGTGCCGACCTCAAGCCCTTCGGCGGCGGCCTTGTCCCGGCTCGACGAACCCTCCTTGAGTCCGATGCGGACTTCGGCGCCGGAGTCGCGCAGGCTCAGTGCGTGAGCGTGGCCCTGACTGCCGTAGCCGATGACGGCGACCTTCTTGCCCTGGATCAGCGACAGGTCGGCATCGTCGTCGTAAAAGCGTTCTGCCATGGTTCTAGCTCCTTCGAGGTTTCGGGGTGATGGCCCCATTGTTTCACAGTTCGGTACCAATGTTCACTTGTTGAGATGACTGTCGTTCCACTCCATGGAACGCGGTGTCGGTGCCGGTCGGTCGCCGGCTCAGCCGCGCAGGGCCCGGTCGATCGCCGGCTCAGCCGCGCAGGGCCCGGTCGGTGATCGACTTCGGTCCGCGCCCGATCGCGACGGTGCCGGACTGGACGATCTCCTTGATCCCGAAGGGCTCGAGGACGTCGCGAAGGGCCTCGACCTTGCCGAGCTCACCGGTCGCCTCGACGCACACGGAGTCCGTGGAGACGTCGACGATCGAGCCGCGGAACATCTCGACGGCGGCCGCGACCTGGGGTCGCGTGGCAGCGTTGGCCTTGACCTTGTAGATGACGTGGGCCCGGCGCACCGAGGAATCGGGTTCGAGCTCGACGATCTTGATGACGTTGACGAGCTTGTTCAGCTGCTTCGTCACCTGCTCGAGCGGGACGTCGCCGACGTCGACGACGACCGTGATCCGAGAGAGCTCGTCGTGTTCGGTGACGCCGACGGCGAGGCTGTGGATGTTGAACCCGCGGCGAGCGATGAGTCCGGTGAAGCGTGTGAGCACACCGGGCTTGTTCTCGACGAGGACGGAGAGCGTGTGCCTGCTCGTCATTCCAGGCCTCCTTCGATCTGAGCCACGGAGCGCAGCGTGTCGTTGTCCTCGGAATCGCCCTCTTCGATGACCGTCTCGATCGGTCCGTCGCCGTCACCGTCGAAGTCGGGGCGGACGCCGCGGGCGTACTCGATCTCATCGTTCGAGACCCCGGCGGCGACCATCGGCCACACCATCGCATCGGGTGGGACCGTGAAGTCGAGGACGACGGGCCGGTCGTTGATCGCCAGCGCCTGCTCGATCGCCGAATCGACGTCGTCATTGCTGTCCACGCGCAGCGCGAAGCAGCCGTACGCCTCGGCGAGACCCACGAAGTCAGGGATCCGGATCGTCTCGTGCCCGGTGTTGAGGTCGGTGTTCGAGTAGCGGCCGTCGTAGAAGAGGGTCTGCCACTGGCGCACCATGCCCAGCGACGAGTTGTTGATGATGGCGACCTTGATCGGAATGCCGTCGAGCGCGCACGTCGCGAGCTCCTGATTGGTCATCTGGAAGCAGCCGTCGCCGTCGATGGCCCAGACCACGCGGTCGGGTTCGGCGACCTTCGCGCCCATCGCCGCAGGCACCGAGTAGCCCATCGTGCCGAGCCCGCCCGAGTTCAGCCATGAGCGCGGCCGTTCGAACTCGACGAACTGCGCCGCCCACATCTGGTGCTGGCCGACGCCTGCGGCATAGATCGCCTCGGGTCCGGTGAGTGCGGAGATCCGGGAGATGACGTACTGCGGGTCGCAGAGCTCGCCGTGCTTGGAGTAGCCGCGCGGGTAGGTCCGCTTGAGTCGGGTGAGGAAGCGCCACCACGGCTCCCGCTGGCGCTCGAGCGCCTCCGGGTGCTTGTTCCGCAGCTCGGTGAGGATCTCCGCGAGGACCTCACGGGCGTCGCCGACGATGGCGACCTCGGCCGCGCGGTTCTTCCCGATCTCCGCCGGGTCGATGTCGGCGTGGATGACCTGGGCGTTCGGGGCGAACGAATCGAGGTTGCCCGTCACCCGGTCATCGAAGCGGGCACCGATGGCGATGAGGAGGTCAGCCTTCTGGAACGACGTCACGGCCGGCACGCTGCCGTGCATGCCGGGCATCCCGAGGTGGAGCGGATGGGAGTCGGGGAACGCGCCGCGGGCCATGAGGGTGGTGACCACGGGGATGTTCGTCGCCTCGGCGAGCCGCAGGAGCTCCTTCTCCGCCTCCGAGCGGATGACGCCGCCGCCGATGTAGAAGACGGGACGGTGCGCCTCGGCGATGAGGCGGGCGGCCTCCCGGATCTGCTTCGCGTGCGGCTTGAGGATGGGGCGGTAGCCCGGCAGCTGGGCCTCCTCGGGCCAGACGAACGGGGCCGTGCCCGTCTGCGCATCCTTCGTGATGTCGACGAGGACCGGTCCGGGGCGCCCGGTCGTGGCGATGTGATGGGCGTTGACGATCGCTGATGGAATGTCCTCGGGCCGGGTGACGAGGAAGCTGTGCTTGGTCACCGGCATCGTCATCCCGACGATGTCGGCCTCCTGGAAGGCGTCGGTGCCGAGCAGCTTCGAACTCTGCTGACCGGTGATCGCGAGCACGGGCACCGAGTCCATGTGGGCGTCGGCGAGCGCGGTGATGAGGTTCGTCGCCCCAGGGCCCGAGGTCGCGATGCACACGCCCAGCTTGCCCGAGGCCGCCGCGTAGCCCTCGGCGGCATGGCCGGCGCCCTGCTCGTGGCGGACGAGGATGTGGCGGATCTTCTCGGTCTCGAAGAGCGGATCGTAGGTGGGGAGGATGGTGCCGCCGGGAAGTCCGAAGACGGTGTCGATGCCGAGGCGCTCGAGGCTGCGGACGATCGCCTGCGCGCCGGTGAGGACCTCGGGCGTCGAACTCCTCCGCACGCTGGACGGTGTCGGCTTCGCCGGCGCTGCGCTCTGCGCAGTCCCGGCGGCCGACTTCTGGGCCGGGGGCGTGGCTGCCATCTCTTCGTTCCCTTTCCTTGGTTGACCCGCTCGCATCCGTCCCCGCACTAAAAAAGCCCCTCCGGTGTCGGTAGGGGCGCGCGGAACGTGTCGTGGTGACAGGCTACGGATGATCCGCGCGCTGGCTAATGACGACAACGAGAAGGTGAGTCATGCCTCAATGGTTCACTGCCCCCTCGCGGGTGTCAAACCGCAGAAATGATCGTCTCGTATATCGGGATTCCTGCGGAGCGAGCGATGAGACCGGGAGCCGACGGCCGCCTCGGCGGGGAAATCCATCAGCTTCCGCGGTCGAACAAAACCCCACTTCAGGGGGCCCAGATTCCGCATCGCGAGACCATAGACGCGGGGAGTCCCCGGGACTAGGCTTGATGTTCGTGCGCCCCCTTCTACGCTTCTGGCCCGATCTGCGAACCCGGATCGGCATCTACGCGGTTGTTCTCGTCCTCACCCTCGTCGCGAACGGCATCCAGCTCATCGTCCCCGTCATCACCGGGTACATCATCGACGGTCCGATCGCCGAAGGCGACCTGCCGGGTCTCTGGCTGCCCGTGCTCGGGGTCCTTGCCATCGGGATCGCCGAGGCGGTGCTCATCTGGGCCCGCCGGATGATCGTCGCCCCCGTGGTCTCGGCCTGGGAGATCATCTGGAGGGCCCGGCTCTTCGACCGCCTCCAGTACACCTCGGTGGCCGTCCACGACTCGTGGGAGTCGGGACAGCTGCTCTCGCGGGCGACGACCGACCTCTCCCAGCTGCGGCGCTTCTTCGCCTTCGGCCTGCCGTTCCTGCTCGCGACCCCGATCGTCCTCGTCGTCGGCACGATCATGCTCACAGCGCTCCAGCCGATCTTCGGCCTCATCATGATCGCCATGGCCGTGCCGACGATCGTGTGCGCGGCGATCTTCGAACGCAAGTACCGTGAGGCCTCACGCCGATCGCAGGACACGGTCGGTGAGATCACGACCGACGTCGAGGAGTCGATCCAGGGCATCCGGATCCTCAAGTCCTTCGGCCGCTCCCCGTGGGCCGCCGAGCGCTTCTCCGTGCTCTCGCGCCGGTTCCAGAGCCTCGAGGTGCGCAAGGCGAAGCTCGACTCGTGGTTCTGGGCCCTCCTCATCCTCCTTCCCACGCTCGCCCAGGCCGCGATCGTCGGGGTGGGCACGTGGGGCGTCGTGCAGGGATGGACGACGATCGGCACGGTCGTGGCCGGAGTGACGATCTCGATGGTGCTGCGGATGCCCATCGAGATGCTCGGGTTCCTCCTCGCCGACGCCCTCATGTCGATCACGGCCGCCGGTCGCTACTGGGAGGTCGTCGACATCCGCCACGACATCACCGATGCCGACGGCGGGATCGCCGACGACCCGGACGTCGGGCGCTTCCGCGGGGAGCTCGACTTCGACGACGTCGACTTCCACTTCGCCGACACCGACAGGCTCACCCTGCGCGGACTCGACCTGCGCATCGCGCCGGGACAGACGCTCGCGCTGGTGGGCACCACCGGGTCGGGCAAGACGACGCTCGCCTCCCTCGTGCCGCGACTCCAGGACGTCACCGGGGGCGCGGTGCGCATCGACGGCATCGACATCCGGAACCTGCCGGTCAACGAGCTGCGCCACCTCGTCTCGGTCTCCTTCGAGGATCCGATCCTCTTCTCCGCGAGCGTCCGGGACAACGTCGTCATGGGCTCCCCCGGTGCCGATGACGACGCCGTGTGGCAGGCGCTGGAGATCACGGCGGCCGCCGACTTCGTCTCCCGCCTGCCCGAGGGCCTCGACACACAGGTCGGCGAGCAGGGTCTGTCGCTGTCCGGCGGGCAGCGGCAGCGGCTCGCGCTCGCTCGGGCCGTCATCGGCAGGCCGCGGATCCTCGTCCTCGACGATCCGCTCTCGGCCGTCGACGTCGACACCGAGGACCGGGTGCAGCTCGCCCTGCGCGAGATCCTGCCCGATTCGACGACGCTCATCATCGCCCACCGACCCTCGACAGCTGCCCTCGCCGACGTCGTCGCCGTCCTCGACGAGGGCCGCATCGTGGCCCGCGGCACCCACGAGGAGCTCCTCGAGACCTCCCCGCTCTACCGGGAGCTCATGGGGGCGGGGATGCAGGCGAGCGCCTCGGCGAGGGGAACCGGGGCGACCGCCTCGGCGGGGAACTGCCCGACCCCGGACGGCACTCCTGCCGGGACCAGCGGAACGATCACGGAAGGACGGGACGCATGAGTGCGCCGAAGCCGGCTCAGGACGACGAGGTCGAGTCGCTGCCGCCGGACATCGCGAGGAAGGCGCGGGCCCTGCTCTACTCGCTCGTCCGCCCGCATCTGCCGATGGCGGTGTTCCTCTTCGTCATCGTCGTGGCCACGGCGATCACACTCGTCATCGGTCCCCTCTTCATCGCCGATGCCCTCGACACCGGCATCCCGCGGGCCGTCGATGGCGACCCCGGGCCGCTGACGAGGGCGATCACGCTGTTCGTTGCGGCGGCGGTGGGCTCGGCGGTGCTCTCGTTCACGGCGACGAGGCTCGTGGGCATCACAGCCCAGAAGATCGTCTTCACCCTGCGCGAGCGCGTGTTCACCCATGTCCAGCGCCTCGATCTCGGCTACCACGAGCGCTCGACCTCGGGGCGGCTCGTGTCCCGGCAGACCTCGGACATGGAGTCGGTGCAGCAGTTCCTCTCGTACTCGCTCTTCGAGACGGCGCTCGCGGTGCTCCAGATGGGGTTCATCGCCGTCACCCTCGTCGTCCTCGATGTGCCGCTCGCGATCGTCGTCTTCGCCGGTTTCGTGCCGCTGTTCTTCATCACGAAGTCCGCGCATTCGACGCAGCGCGCCGCCTACCGGCGCACGCGGACGTCGATCGCGAAGGTCATCGTCCACTTCGTCGAGACGATGGGCGGCATCCGCGCCGTCCAGGCCTATCGCCGGCAGCCGGATCGGCGGGGGACGCTCAGCGATCAGGACTCCGCCTATCGGGACGCCAACACCGATGCGCTGCGCGGGGTCGCGTGGTTCGCCGGGTGGACCCGCCTCATCGGCAACGTCACGCAGACGGTCATCATCGTCGTCGGCGCGTGGCTCGTCATCGAGGGGTGGACGCAGATCGGCGTGCTCGCCGCGTTCATTCTCTACCTGCGCCGGTTCTACGGCCCCCTCGACGAACTCGTCCAGTTCTTCAACCTCTACCAGTCGGCCTCGGCCGCGCTCGAGAAGATCGCCGCCGTCCTCGACACCGAGCCCGGAGTGCCCGCCCCGAAGACGCCCGTGCACCTGCCGGCGCGCGCGGGGACGACCGCCTCGGCGGGGGACGGGGCGGGGGCGACCGCCTCGGCGGGGACTGCGGCAGCGACGACGGGACGGTCGATCGAGATCACCGACGTCCGCTTCGCCTACGCCGACGGACCCGACGTCCTCCCCCGCTTCGACCTCACGATCCCGGCGGGGCAGATCGTCGCGCTCGTCGGAGCGACGGGGGCGGGCAAGTCGACGCTCGTCAAGCTCGTCACCCGGTTCTACGATCCCAGCGAGGGCACGGTCAGCCTCGACGAGGTGGACCTGCGCGACCTCGACGATGCGGAGCTGCGCTCGAGCGTCGTCATGGTCACGCAGGAGTCGTTCCTCTTCGCGGGCACGATCGCCGACAACATCCGCATCGGCAATCCCGAGGCCACGGAAGCCGAGGTGGTCGCCGCAGCCACCGCGGTCGGCCTCGACGCCTACATCCGCCGACTGCCCGACGGGTACGACACGGATGTCAAGAAGCGCGGCGGTCGGCTGAGCTCGGGGCAGCGGCAGCTCGTGTCGTTCGCCCGGGTGTTCCTCGCCGATCCGGATGTCGTCGTCCTCGACGAGGCGACCGCGCACCTCGACATCCCCTCCGAGCGGCTCGTGCAGAAGGCGCTCGCGACGGTCCTCGAGGGCAGGACCGCGATCATCATCGCCCACCGGCTCTCGACGGTCGAGATCGCCGACCGGGTGCTCGTCATGGACGCCGGGCGCATCGTCGAGGACGGCACGCCTGACGAGCTCATCGCCGGCACCGGTCGCTTCGCCGCGCTCCACCGCGCGTGGCGCGACACGCTCGTGTAGCGGGCGGCGGCGGCTCGGTGCCGCGCGGTGCGGCGCGGTGCGGCGCGGTGCGGCGACCTCGACTTCCGGCTTCGACGCGGTGATCCGACATATACGCGGTTAGCAGACCGCGTATATGTCGGATCACCGCGTCGATAGGAACGGGCACGGAGCGCGACCGCGTATGTGTCGGTTCACCGCGTCGAAGCAGCCGGTGTGCGCGCGGCGACGATCCGGGCGATCTCGGTGAACGCCTGCCGCCTCCACAGGTCCTTCCAGAACACTCGGATGACGTGATAGCCCAGAGCTCGCAGCTGCCTCTCACGTTCGCGCTCCCAATCGAAGGCGTCCCGGGCGTCCTGCCCGTCGAGTGTGTACTTGATCCGCCCATCGAACTCGACGATCGTCTTCGACTTCGCGTGCAGGAAGTCGACGCGGGCGATGAAGAAGCCGCGATCGTCGACGATCTCGACCTGCGGTTCGAAGCCGTCCACGCCGATCTCATGGAACCGCACCGCGACGATCGACTCCCCGGGCGACTCACGGCGCGGGTCGGCGAGTCCGAGGGCGGTTCTCACTCGGGCGGCATCACGCACTTCGGGGCACTCGGTCAGATCCGTGAGCAGTCGGTCGCCCGCGACCAGACACTTCCGCAGAGCATCGTCGAGCATCGGCACGCTGAGGTCGAGAGGGTAATCACGGGCTACGTCGATGAGCGTGCGCTCTTTCGACGTCACCACGGTATCGCCGAGGCGAGCGATGTGCTCCGCCGGAACGGTTCGTCTGCGGATGATCAGGTGGGCGTGCCGAGTGTTCGTATTCGTCCTGATGACTTCGACCACAGGCTTCTCCATGCTCACGATGACGAATTCCCAAAGCAGGGCCGCGGAGAGGTGGGAGAAGATTTCGGCAGAGCTGATGCCGGAATCCGCGCAGCGTCGATTGATGAGGTCAGCCCGCGTTCTGATGAGGATCTTCGTCCGTTCGAGGCGGTCACGGACATCCCCTATCTTTCCGAGCACTTCGGCATCGCCTTGGCGAACTGCCTCCCAGATCCGAGCATGTCTGGGGTTGTCGCACTGATCTTTGACGGCGAACCTTCCTCGGGCGACGCGCTCGAGACAGCAGTCGACAGCAAGTCGGACGTCGCGATCCGAACAGCCGAGGTTCCTCAGCTCTCGGGTCGTGAACACCTGGTACATGACATCATAGTGCTCTATAGCCAAACAAACGTCAATAGACGCACACATTTCGCATCAAACCAATTCGAGCGAGAGTGCTGTGTTCGACATCGACGGCGCACCAGCGACGCGGTGATCCGACATATACGCGGTCTGCTAACCGCGTATATGTCGGATCACCGCGTCGGAGTACCGTCGAAGCACCTTGGTCGCGCCGGAGTACCGTCGGATCGCCTAAGTATCGCGCCGCTAGTCGCCCTCGAGCCTGGCTCACGACGAACCCTGCGTTCACGACGAACCCTGCGTTCACGACGAGCCGGTAAACGCTCACTCCTCGATGAGCGGGACGAACCGGTAGCGACCGTGGCGAGTGATCGACACGTCCTCGGCCGCCTTGCCGGTGCGCTCGACGCGGAGCATCTCGCCGGAGACGGGGATGACCATCACTCCCCCGACCCTCAGCTGCTCGACAAGACTGCTAGGCAGCTCAGCAGCTTCGGCAGAGACGAGGATCCGGTCGAAGGGCGCACGCTCGGGCAGGCCGAGGGTCCCGGCGACCGCCTCGGCGAACTCGATCGACTCGATCCCCAGCCCATCACAGGCGATGATCGCGCTGTCAAGGAGCTCCCGATGCCGCTCAACCCCGATGACGCGGCCGCGCCCACCGACGAGCATGCCGAGGAGTGCGGTCGTCCACCCCGAGCCTGACCCGAGATCGAGCACCGATTGACCGGGTTCGACGCCGAGGAGGCTGAGCATGTCGGCGACCGTGCTCGGCTGCGAGTTCGTTTGACCGCACCCGATCTCGAGCGGAATGTTGGACCCCGCCCACCCCTGCTGATGCTCGGGAAGGAAGCGTTGCCGGGGCACCCGAGCGAACGCCTCGGCGAGGGTGACTTCGTCATCGGACGTGCTCATCTTCTCCCCTCGCCGGTCTGCGCCCTGACGTCTTGGCGTCGACGATACGCTCTCGAGCACCAGCCGAAAAGGCTCCACCCCACCCGAGTACAGTTGACCCGTGACGAATGCAGAGCTCGACCGCGCGCAGACCCTCATCACCTCGATCCCCGACTACCCGGAACCCGGGGTGAACTTCCGCGACATCTCGCCCCTGCTCGCCGACGGTCCCGCGTTCACCGCCGTCACCGAGGCGCTCATCGCCCCATTCCTCGGCCGCTTCGACTTCGTCGGCGGACTCGAGGCCCGCGGCTTCCTCTTCGCCGGTGCCATCGCCGCGATGACCGGAGCCGGAATCCTCCCGATCCGCAAGGCCGGGAAACTGCCCCGGCCGGCCGCCGCCGTGTCCTACTCGCTCGAGTACGGCACCGCGACGATCGAAGCCCCCGCCGTCCTCTCCCCCGGCGACCGGGTCCTCCTCGTCGACGACATCCTCGCGACCGGGGGCACGCTCACCGCCGCGCAGGCACTCGTGCGCGAACTCGGCGCCGAGGTGGTCGGATCCGCCGTCGTCCTCGAACTCACCGACCTCGGCGGGCGCGCCCACACCGGCGACGTCCACACGGTCTTCGCCGATTGAGCGCGACCGCCGACTGAGCGCGACCGCCGACTGAGCGCGACCGCTGACTGAACGCGACCGGCGCGGCCCGGCCGTCACAGACGTACCGACCGACCGCCTCGGCGAGGTCCACAGACGCACCGACCGACCGCCTCGGCGAGGCCCTGATTCCCGTTCAACGGAAACTTTCGGACAACCGGGAATGATCCACGGACCTTGTGCCGTTGTACGCTCGGATCAGGTGCCGGAGACCGGCAGCTGAACCCGTCGAGGCGCCCCACCGGGCGCCGATCAGACTCCCATCCGTGACGAAAGGCGACATGATGTCGGTTCCCACTCTCACTCTCAACGACGGCAAGACCATCCCCCAGCTCGGCTTCGGCGTCTTCAAGGTCGACCCGGCCGAGACCGAGCGCATCGTCACCGACGCGCTCGAGGTCGGCTACCGTCACATCGACACCGCTGCCGTCTACGGCAACGAAGAGGGCGTCGGTCGCGCCCTGAAGAACTCCGGCATCGCCCGCGACGAGCTCTTCATCACGACCAAGCTGTGGAACGACCGCCAGGGTGCGGCCGAGTCGCGCCGCGCGCTCGAGGAGAGCCTCGGCAAGCTCGGCCTCGACTACGTCGACCTCTACCTCATCCACTGGCCGGCACCGGCCCAGAACAAGGCCGTCGAGACCTGGGAGGCCTTCCCCTCCTACCGCGACGAGGGCCTGACCCGGTCGATCGGCGTCTCGAACTTCGACTACCGGTACCTGCCGGCGATCCTTGAGACCGGCATCATCCCGGCCGTCGACCAGATCGAGCTCCACCCGCAGTTCCAGGAGATCGAGACCCGTCCCCTCCTCGCCGAGAACGACATCAAGATCGAGGTGTGGGGACCGCTCGGCCAGGGCAGCGTCGACTACGCGTCGACCGTCATCGGCGAGATCGCGGCCGCCCACGGCAAGTCGTGGGCCCAGGTCATCATCCGCTGGCACCTGCAGCGCGGCCACATCCTCTTCCCCAAGTCGAACAGCCGCGAGCGCATGGCCCAGAACTTCGACGTCTTCGACTTCGAACTCACCGACGTTCAGATGGCCTCGATCGATGCCCTCGAGAACGGCGGTCGGGTCTCGGCCGATCCCGCCGAGGTGAACTGACCCTCGCCGAGGTGATGCGGACTCCCGTGGTCCGCTGAGGAACAACCCGCAGGACGCGGGCGGAATCATTCCGCCCGCGTCCTGCGTCTTCTCACCCGAACTCCGGAGCGCTCCCGATGATGCGTTTGAGACCGGCCCCGTGGGAGAACGTGGAACCACGGGGCCGGAGATCAGGTGAGCGAACCTCTGGCCGCTCCGGTTGTATGGACAGTCATATCAGTCGCCTCAGTCCTTGAAGCCGATGGTCGTCCAATCAGGCGTCTCAAGCTGGCGGGGTCCGAGGCTGACGATGTCGTCCTTGACTCCCCACACGTACGGAGTCGGGTAGATCGGAATCACCGGCTTGAGCTTGAAGATCGCCGCATCGCCTTCGTTGGCCAGCTTACGGGCCTCTTCCTCATCGAGCGTCGCTGTCGCAGCCTTGAACTTCTCACCGATCTCGTCGCTCGAGATCTTCGAGTAGTTCTGCTCCGAGTCGGCGGGGTAGAACAGGTTCGAACCCGACGAGATCGGGAACGCCGTGCCTTCCCAGGTGAACGTCGCCATATCGAAATTGCCGTTGAGGATGTTGTCGGCGAAGTACGCGGCGACCGGGACGGTCTCCAGCTCGATCTTGAAGCCGACCTCGTTTAGATCTTTCATGATCTGCTCAGCCCGCTGCGCATTCGATGCGGTGTCTGCAGGGACGACGATCTTGAATTGGAGCTTCTCGCCGTCCTTCTCCCTGACTCCGCCGTCGCCGGGTGTCCATCCGGCGTCGTCAAGGATCTTCTTCGCCGCTTCGGGATCGAAATCCAGACTGCCGCCGGTGTTGTCCTGGTAGCCCTTCTGACCGGGCATGAAGGTGTAGTTGTTAACCAAGGTCACCGGAGCCTCGACCGGGCCGATGGCCGCCTGGGCGATCGCTTCGCGATTGACTGCCCTGCCGATGGCGTCACGGACTTCCTGGTTCTTCAATGCGCCCTTCTCGGCGTTCATCGTCAGGTGAGTCCATTGCATTCCCTGCGACTTGTAGATGGCGCCGTCTTCACGGTTGTTCGCCGTCTGATACGCGTCGCCGTCGGTGCCGACATCGACGACGTCGATCTCCTTGTTCGCGTAAGCCTGAGCCTGCTGCGCCTGCGACACGACCTTGAAGACGACCTTCTCGAGCTTCGGGGTCTGGCCCCACCACTTGTCGTTGCGCACCATGGTGATGACACCGGACTTGTTGTCGACGCTCTCGGCCTTGAACGGACCGTTGGAGGGCAGCACCTTCTTGGTGTACTCCTTGTTGAAGACCTCGGGGTCCTCACTGATCTCATTCGGCAGCGGAGCCGCAATGTAGTTCGGCCAATCGATGTTGGGCGTCTTGAAAGTCACTTTCACTTCGTACTTGTCCGCCCCGGGTTCGATCGACTCGATGTCTTCGTAGCCCTTCGTCGATGCGACCTGGTACTCGTCGGACTTTCCGTCGCGGGTCTTCCAGAAGGCTTTGTAGTCCTCGACGTCGATCGGGGTGCCGTCTTCCCACACGGCGTCTTTGTTGAGCTTGACGTCGATGACCAGTGGGTCCTCGCTGGCGACTTCAACGCTCTCTGCGTAGTTCTTGTCGACCTCCCACGTGCCGTCCGCTTTGATGGAGATCGGTCCGCCGAGCGAGGTTCCGTACAGATTATTGTTGTCGACGTGCGCGCCGTCGGCGTGATAGTAGTTCAGACTCGCCGGAATCTCCGTCATCGGGTAGGTCAGTGTACCGCCGTCGGCGACCTCGTCGTAGCTCGCCTTCTGGTAATCGGTGGTCGGCAGTGCCGAGATCTCCTTGTCCGCCTTGTCGCTGTCCACTCCGCCCGAGCCGTTGTTCTGCTGCTGGCAGCCGGAGAGAGCCAGCCCCAGAGCGGCGGTCGCGGCGACGACCACTGTCGCCCTTCTCATCCTGATCATCATTGTTCTTGCCTTTCCTTGAGCGGGTTGTGCTGGTTCAGTGGGGGTGATCGAGCTCGCCGATCAGCTCCGAATGGTGGCAGGCCACCAGGCTCTCGCCCGAGGGACTCGGCTGCGGATCGATCTGCGCGCACATCTGCTGCCGTTCGGGGTCGAGCAGGAGGTAGAGCGGGCAGCGAGTGCGGAAGTTGCAGCCGCTGATGTCGTCGGTCGGGCTGGGCAGGTCCCCGGAGAGAAGTACACGTTCGCGGGAGCGTTCGACGAGCGGATCGGGCACCGGGATCGCCGACATGAGTGCCCGGGTATAGGGGTGCTTCGGACTCGCATAGAGTTCGTCCGAACCCCCATATTCCACGATGCGTCCCAGGTACATCACCGCTACGAAATCAGAGATCTGCCGGACGACGGCGAGGTCGTGGGCGACGAACAGATAGGACAGTCCGAGTGAGTCGCGGAGGTCTTCGAGAAGGTTGATGACCCCGGCCTGAACTGAGACGTCGAGAGCCGATACCGGTTCGTCGAGGACGAGGAGGCTTGGATTCGTCACCAAGGCTCGGGCAATTCCGATCCTCTGACGTTGGCCGCCGGAGAACTCATGAGGATACCGATCGGCCATCGAGGGGTCGAGTCCGACCAGGTCAAGCATCTCCTCAACTCTGCGGTGCCGCTCGGCCGACCGGACTCCATGCACCGTGAGGGGTTCACCGATGACATCGGCGATGGGCAGTCTCGGATCGATCGCAGCCATCGGGTCCTGGAAGACGACCTGCACGTCCTTGCGCAGCGCCAGACGTTCCCGCTTCGACAGAGTCGACACGTCGACTCCGTTGATGACGATCGAACCCTTCTGCGGTGCGACCATCTCGAGGATCTCCCCGATCGTCGTCGACTTGCCGCAGCCAGATTCACCGACAAGGCCGAGTGTCTGTCCTGCCTTGATCTCGAAATCGATGCCGTCGACGGCCTTGACTGTACCGATCTGTCGTTTGAAGACGGCTCCCTTGAGCAGGGGATAGTGCTTCTGCAGATCCGTGACCTCGAGGATCTGCGCCGCCCCGAGGTCCCTGGCTTTCCTCTGCACCGGATCAGGGCGCGGGAAGATCTCCGCTGCGGTCAGCGTTCCCGACGCAATCTCGTCGGCGCGGTGGCATGCTGCGGATGTTCCGGCGATGCCATGGCCTTTCAGTTCCGGCTCGACTTCGCGGCAGATGTCGAGCGCGATGGGGCAACGCGGTGCGAAAGGACACCCGGTAGGAAGGTTCGACAGTGACGGGGGCCTGCCCTCGAGAGGCACCAACCGTTGAGTGCCCGCAGTCGCCAGATTGGGCACGGACCGCAGCAGACCGGATGTATACGGCATCTGCGGGCGGGAGAACACGCTCTCGACTGGCCCTGTCTCGACCAGTCGTCCCGCATACATGACGGCGATCCGGTCAGCGTTGCCGGCTACGACGCCGAGGTCGTGCGTGATGAGTACGACGGCGGCCCCGGTGATCTCCCGCGCCTTCTGCAGCACCTCGAGGATCTGTGCTTGGATGGTGACGTCGAGTGCGGTGGTCGGCTCGTCGGCGATGATGAGATCAGGATCGTTGGCGATCGCGATCGCGATCATGGCCCGTTGGCGCATTCCGCCGGAGAACTCATGAGGATAGGCGTTGACCCGGCGTTCAGGCACAGGAATGCCGACGATGCGCAGCAACTCGATCGCGCGGTCATGCGCGGCGTCCTTGCTCAATGACGCATCGTGAAGGAGCAGTCCCTCGGCGATCTGCTCTCCGATGGTGTAGACAGGAGTGAGTGCTGAGAGCGGATCCTGAAAGACCATCGCGATCTCGGAACCGCGCAGCCGAGACATCTGTTCATCGGGCATGCCCAAGAGTTCTCTGCCCCGGTAGCTGATCGAGCCTTCCACCACCGCGTTCGACGGAAGGAGTCCCATCACGGCCATCGACGACACCGATTTCCCCGAACCCGATTCGCCGACGATGCCGAGGAACTCTCCCGGTCGGACGGAATAGTTGACCCCGCGCACTGCCTTCACATCGCCGTTCGAGTTGGGGAACGTGACCGTCAGATCTCTGACCTCGAGAATCGGTGAATCGGAGGTCGGCAGTGTGGGTACGGAGTTGAGGATGTCAGTCACGATTGGCTCCTGATGTCGGATCGATCGCGTCGCGCAGAGCGTCAGCCATCAGGCTGATGGCGAACAGCATGAGGACAAGGACGCCGGCAGGGAAGACGAAGAGCCACGGTCTGGTGACGGCGGCGCCGGATCCCTCGGCAAGAAGCGTGCCGATCGAGACGTCTGGCTTCTGAATGCCCAGGTTGAAATAGCTCAGCGACGTCTCGGCGAGGATGGCCGAGACCACTCCGAGAGTGGCGTCGACGATGAGGATCGAAGCGACGTTGGGGACGATGTGGCGGCTGAGGATGCGCGGGGTCGAGACTCCCATGTACCGGGCTGCCTTGACGAAGTCACGGTCCTTGATCGCCTTGGTCTGGTTGCGGACGACCTGCGCCATGATCATCCACCCGAACAGAGCGAGGAAGACGACGATCGCCACCCACGACAGCTGCCGCAGCAGCGGCGAGAGCAGGACGAGGATGAAGAACGCAGGGAGGACGAGCAGCAGGTTGATGAACCAGACGATGACGACCTCGACGCGCCCACCGAAATAGCCGGCGGTGGAACCGATGATCGCCGCGAGGATGCTTGCGGCGGGCCCGGCGATGATGCCGATGAGCAGTGATTTCTGGAGCCCAGCCACAGTCTGCGCGTAGATGTCCTGACCGATCGCATTCGTGCCGAACCAATGCTGAGCGCTGGGAGGCTGGTTGAGCGCGAAGATGTCCTGGTCGGTCGGCGAGTAGATGTTGATGGTGTTGCCGAACACGGCGAAAAGGACGAAGAAGGCAAGCATGATCCCGCCGACCCAGAAGCGAGGGGTGGCTTTGAGCCGTCGCCAGATCAGCTTCGCCCGGGACGTAGGACGAGACCGCTGGGCGACGACCTCGGTGTCCGGAGTGGTTGAGATCGGAATATCAGTAGCCATGTCAGATCCTCACTCGCGGATCGAGTGCAGCGTAGAGCACCTCGGACAGCGTCGACGAGATGAGTGTCAGGACCGCGATGAACAGGACAGACCCGGCCGCTGCGTTGATATCGGATTGGAGAATGGAGTTGATGGTGAATTCGCCCATCCCCTTCCAGGAGAAGACGACTTCGAGCATCGCGGAACCGGCGACCAGAGTGCCGAATGCGTACGCGAAGTAGGTCGACATCGGGATGAGAGCGACCCTCACTCCGTGTCGGACGAGCGCGGATCTCCGTGTCCGCCCTTTGGATCGGGCTGTGCGTATGAAATCGGAGCTGAGCACATCGAGCATGACCGACCGCTGATAGCGCGAGTACGTGGCAGCGCTCATGAGGATCAGGGCGATCGTCGGCAGCAACATATGGGAGAACTGATCTGCCAGCCACGGAAAGAATCCAGGGTCGATATCGACCGTGTATTCACCGGTGAAGCGTATGAGGTTGTCGCCGACCGCATTGTTGAAATTGGTAGCGAGGATCATCAGCACGACACCGATGACGAACGTCGGCGTGGCAATTATCAGATAGGACGCATAAGTCACTAGCTGATCAGATCCCTTGTATTGCCTTACGGCTCCCCAAACACCGAGCACGACACCGAGAAGCGCACCGAGAAGCGTACCGATGAGCAGCAGTTTGAGACTCACTCCGGCGCGGGTCATGATCTCAGTGAGCACCGGACTGCCGTTGACCGTGGTGCCGAAGTCTCCATGCAGGAAGATGTTCGTCAGCCAGGCCCATGTGCGCTGGAGGATGGGGACGTCCGGATTGGTTCCATGACCGTTGAGGATCGACTGGATTGACGCCTCTGACAAGGGAGGATTCTGTCCGCGGTACCGTGCCGCGGGGTCCATGAAAGCACTGGCCGCGATATAGGCCGTCACTGTGGCAATGAATGCCAGGATGAAGTAGTTGATGAACCGTCGAAGGATGTATTTCCCCGTGGCGAGGCCTAGAGGGCAGTGGTCGACGCGGTCCTCTCATGGCAGATGCGATGGCGCATCGGGCAGGGAAGCAGAGTGTAGATCTCCCGACGAATCTCAAACGCACTGTCAATCATCAACGATCAGACTTCCTTCGCTCGCACGGCCAATCGAACAGTTCAGCTGAGCACAACCTGACTGGTTACTCACCGGAAACTGAAGATACAGCTCACTGTAGCCAACTGTGATCACTAACACAAAGAAGGCAATCGACTAGAGACGAAGTGGCATTGACGATCCGCGAGTTTACGGGCGACACGCCGCTGACAGGACTGCTTGGCCGCCGCGGCTTCGCATTCTCAGCGAAACGGTGGCCGCGGGTGGGCCCGGGAGGTCAAGCCCTACGTGAGCACCCTGATCGGCTCCCCCGCGGTCCACGCCGCGATGTCCTCGACGGCCTGCGGGTAGAAGACCCGATAGGTCTCCTCGGTGACGTAGCCGAGGTGCGGGGTGAGCACGGTGCGCGGGGCACGGCGCATCGGATGATCGCCCGGCAGGGGTTCGGTGTCGAAGACGTCGAGTCCGGCGCCGCGGATCCGCCCGTCCGCGAGCACGGCGAGCAGCGCCTCGGTGTCGACGAGCCCGGCCCGGGAGGTGTTGACGAGGATCGCGTTCGGCTTCATCCGCGCGAGCTCCGCGGCGCCGATGAGACCCCGGCTGCGCTCGCCCAGCTTGTAGTGGATCGTCACGACATCGGAGGTGGCGAGCAGCTCGTCCTTGTCCACCGCCCGCACCCCGACCTCCGCCGCCCGCTCCGCGGTGAGGTTCTGACTCCACGCGACGACGTCCATCCCGAAGGCTTTGCCGACCGCGGCGACCCGCGATCCCAGCCGGCCCAGACCGATGACGCCGAGGCGGGACCCGGCGAGGTCTCCCCCGATCGTCTCCTGCCAGCCCCCGGCGCGCACTCGCGCATCCTCCGCGGGGATCTGCCGGAGCACGGAGAGGATGAGTCCCCACGTCAGCTCCGGAGTCGCCGTCCGCGGGGCCTCGGTGCCGCACACCGTGACCCCGTGTGCCCTCGCCGCCTCGAGGTCGATCGAGGCGTTCGCGGCCCCCGTGGTGACGAAGAGCCGCAGATCGGGCAGCCGGCTCAGACGGTCGGCGTCGAAGACGGTGCGTTCGCGCATGGCGACGACCACCTCGGCGCCGGCGAGGAGGGACTCGAGATCCGCGGTATCGGTGACCGGCCGGGTGACGACGTCGATGTCGGCGTCGAGGACCGACCAGTCCGCGAAGTCCCGGGAGACGTCCTGGTAGTCATCGAGGATGACGATGCGCATGGTGCGGCTCCCGTCGACGGTCAGCGGCAGACGGCCCCGGTCGAGGCCGACTGGACGAGCTTCGCGTACTTGCCGAGCACGCCGGTGAGTCGGTGGTTCTCCGGCAGCGTCCACGACGTGCGACGCTCGGCCAGCACCTCCTCGTCGACGTGGAGTTCGATCGACCGGGCGGCGATGTCGACGGTGATCTTATCCCCGTCCTCGACGAGGGCGATCGGTCCGCCGTCGACGGCCTCGGGCGCGACGTGGCCGATGCACAGCCCGGTCGACCCTCCGGAGAAGCGGCCGTCGGTGATGAGGAGGACGTCCTTGCCGATGCCCGCGCCCTTGATCGCACCGGTGATCGCGAGCATCTCGCGCATGCCCGGCCCGCCCTTGGGGCCTTCGTAGCGGATGACGACGACGTCACCCTTCTTCAGTTCGCCGTTCAGCACCGCGTCCATCGCCGGCTGTTCCTGGTCGAAGACCCGGGCCGTGCCTTCGAAGACGTCGGCGTCGAAGCCCGCGGACTTGACGACGGCGCCCTCGGGGGCGAGCGAGCCGCGGAGCACGGTGAGTCCGCCGGTCGCGTGGATCGGGTTGTTGAGCGCCCGGAGGATCTTGCCGTCGGGGTCGGGCGGGTTGATCTCGGCGAGGTTCTCGGCCACGGTCCTGCCCGTCACGGTGAGGCAGTCGCCGTTGAGGAGACCGGCGTCGAGGAGGGCCTTCATGATCACGGGCACGCCGCCGATCTTGAACACGTCGTTCATCACGTATTCGCCGAAGGGCTTGACGTTGCCGAGGTGGGGAACCTTGTCCCCGATCCGGTTGAAGTCGTCGAGTTCGAGGTCGACGCCGGCTTCGGCGGCGATCGCGAGGAGGTGGAGGACGGCGTTCGTCGACCCGCCGAAGGCCATGACGACGGCGATCGCGTTGTGCAGCGACTCCTTCGTGATGATGTCCTTCGCAGTGATGCCCTTGCGCAGGAGGTTGACGACGGCCTCACCGGACTGGCGGGCGTAGATCGTGCGGTTGCGGTGGATCGCCGGCGGGGCGGCGGAGCCGGGCAGGGACATGCCCATCGCCTCGGCGGCCGAGGCCATCGTGTTCGCCGTGTACATTCCGCCGCACGCGCCTTCACCGGGACACACGGCACGTTCGATGGCGTCGACGTCCTGGCGTGACATCGTTCCCGCCCGGCAGGCGCCGACGGCTTCGAACGCGTCGATGAGGGTGACTTCCTTCTCCGTGCCGTCGGAGAGCTTCGCTGTGCCCGGCATGATCGAGCCGTTGTAGAGGAAGACGCTCGAGAGTCCGAGGCGGGCGGCTGCCATGAGCATGCCGGGGATCGACTTGTCGCAGCCGGCCATGAGCACGGAGCCGTCGAGGCGTTCGGCGCTCATCACGGTCTCGACGGAGTCGGTGATGACCTCGCGGGAGACGAGCGAGTAGTGCATGCCCTCATGCCCCATGGAGATGCCGTCGGAGACGGAGATCGTGCCGAACTCGAGCGGGTACCCACCCGCCGCGTGCACGCCTTCCTTCGCGGCACCGGCGAGGCGCTGGAGCGAGAGGTTGCACGGCGTGATCTCGTTCCACGACGAGGCGACGGCGATCTGCGGCTTCGCCCAGTCGTCATCGCCCATGCCGACGGCCCGGAGCATGCCGCGCGAGGCGGTGCTCTCGAGTCCGTCCGTGACATCGCGGGAACGGGGTTTGATGTCCGGTGCTGAGGTGTCCGTATCGATGCTCATGGGGGCACTCTACGCCCCTGTCCGGCATCCGTCGGCCCCGTTCTCGCATCGTGGAACCAGGGTTTCGGGGTGCCGGTTTCGACCCGGCCGGTCGAGCCGGCACCCCTTCTCACGTGGGCTTTCAGGCGGGAATGCCTCGGCTGACCTCAGTCCTCGGCGACGACGTTGAGGAGCTTCTCCCCGTCGTTGATCCGGCGCACCTGTTCGGCGAGGATCATGACGACCCGCGGTTCGAACGCCGAGGTGTCGCCGCCGACGTGCGGAGTGATGAGTGTGTTCGGGGTTCCCCACAGCGGGTGGTTCTCCGGCAGCGGCTCGGGGTCCATGACGTCGAGGGCCGCATGGAGGCGTCCGGTCGACAGCTCCGCGACGAGGGCATCGGTGTCGACGACCTTGCCGCGGGCGACGTTGACGATGAGCGCGTTGTCCGGCAGCTGCCGGAGGAATTCGGCGTCGACGAGGTGGTGGGTCGAGTCCGTGAGCGGGGTGATGAGGACGACGACGTCGGTGTGGGGAAGGAGGTCGGGCAGTTCGTCGACGCCGTCGACCCTGCCGCGGTCGTCCTCCCTGGCGGTCGTGCCCACCCGGGTGAGCTCGACCTCGAAGGGGGCGAACCGGTCCGCGATCGCCCGTCCGATCTCCCCGACGCCGACGACCATGACCCGCCGGTCCTGCAGGGACCGGTAGCGCCTGTGGTCCCAGGTCCGCGAGACCTGGTTGCGCACCGCGTCGTCGATTCCGCGCAGACTCGCCAGCGTGAGCGCCAGCGCGAGCTCCGCGGTGCCTCCGGTGTGCACGCCCGAGGCGGTGGCGACCTCGATGCCCTTCTCGGGCAGGTGCGCGACCGGGTCGTATCCCGTCGTCTGGGTGATGACGAGCCGGAGATTGGGCAGTTCCGGCAGAAGCTCGATCGTGCCGGCCGAATCCATGTAGGGCAGGACGACGACGTCGACGTCATCCTTGCTCAGCTTCGCCGACTTCTCCTTGTCCGAGTAGACGACTAAGTCGACGTTCGCGCGCTGGTGCGCGGGGATCCTGGCGATGACGCGATTGCGGAGGTCGGAGTCGGGGAAGGCGATGGTCGTGATCGTCATAGCCCCAATTGTGGCACGAGTCTCATCCGCTCACGGAAGGGCTTTCGCGATGCGGGCGAACACGGTGTCGATGACCTCGAGTTCCGCATCGTCGACGTGGGAGAGGAACACCTCGTCGATCGCCCTGCTGTGCAGCCGGGCGGCGTCGAGGAACCGGCGACCCCCCGCCTCGGTGAGGCGGATGTTGTGCGATCGCCGGTCCGCGGCGCACGCGAGCTTCTCGACGAGCCCGGCGTCCTCGAGCACCTTGATCCGGTAGTTGAGCCGTGACGGCGAGAACACGAGGCGCTTCGCCAGCGTCCCCATCGTCAGCGTCCGCTCGGGCGCCTCCCAGAGGAGCAGAAGGGTGTTGTAGTCGCTCACGCTCATCCCCGCCTGCTCCTTGAGGCGGTCGTCGAGGACCTGCCGGATGCGCTGTGAGGTCTCGAAGTACGTCCGCCATGCCTCCTGGGCGCGTTCCTCCCGGCCGCGCCCGAACCGGATGACCGGGGCTGCCGTGGTCTCGGACATCGTCAGCCCTCGAGCAGCTGCGCGAACGGGGTAATGCGCTCGGGGTCGAACTCGTCACTGACGCTGCGCTTCTCACTGCGCCCGATCGTCACCCGGTGCGGCGCGAGGCTGTCGGGCCCCTCATTGCCGGGTGAGTCGTCGGTCGCTGCCGCCTCGGTGCCCGTGAGTCCGCGCACCGCCGCGGTGAGCTCGATGAGCTCCTCCGCGGACTGGCGCACGCGGGAGGTCAGCGCACGCCCGCCCTCCGCGCTGCCCCAGTCGTCGGTCGCGGCGAACACCGTCGTGGGCACGACGATGCCCTTGAGGTAGCTGAGCATCGGGCGCATCGCGGTGTCCCCGGCCAGCGAATGGCGGGCCGTGCCGCCGGTCGTGGCGATGAGCACCGGGGTGCCCGCGAGGACCTGTTCGTCGATGAGCTGCCAGAAGAGCGTGTGCAGTCCCACCGGTGCCACCTTGTACACGGGGGTGACGGTGATGATCGCATCCGCCTCGGCGACCTTCCGGTACGCCTCCTCAAGCTCCTCGGACCGGAACCCGGTGAGCGCCATGTCCGTGAGCGAGGTCGAGAGCCGACGGACGTTGATGCTCTCCGTCGTCGCCTCGATTCCGGCAGACTCCGCCGCCGAGGCGGCCGCGGCCATGATCCTGTCCGCGAGCTTCTGCGTCGTCGAGTTCTCACTCAGCGAGGTGGTGACTGCGAGGATCTTCATTCGCTCTGCGCTCCTGATTCTGCTGCTTCGCGCTCTTCGGCTTCCTTGGCCTTCTTCGCTTCGGCCGCGCGGGCCTCACGGTCCTCGTACGCCTTCGAGCCGGGTCCGCCGCCGGGGATGGGGTCGCGTCCCTCGCGGTGGCGGATGACGAGCGATTCGTGGCTCGGGGCATCGGGCACGTCGGCCGGACGGCCCTTGGCGAACTCCTCGCGGAGGACCGGCACGACCTCCTCGCCGAGGATGTCGAGCTGTTCGAGCACCGTCTTCTGCGGGAGACCGGCGTGGTCGATGAGGAACATCTGGCGCTGGTAGTCGCCGGCCCAGTCGCGGAAGCTCAGGGTCCGTTCGATGACCTCCTGCGGCGATCCCACGGTCAGCGGGGTCTGCGTCGAGAAGTCCTCGAGGCTGGGACCGTGGCCGTAGACCGGGGCGTTGTCGAAGTAGGGACGGAACTCCTTGACCGCATCCTGCGAGTTCTTCCGCATGAACACCTGACCGCCGAGGCCGACGATCGCCTGCTCCGCCGTGCCGTGGCCGTAGTACTCGTAGCGCTGGCGGTAGAGCTGGACCATGCGCGCGGTGTGCGAGGTGGGCCAGAAGATGTTGTTGTGGAAGAAGCCGTCACCGTAGTAGGCGGCCTGCTCGGCGATCTCGGGGCTGCGGATCGACCCGTGCCAGACGAACGGCGGGACGTCGTCGAGCGGCCACGGGGTGACCGTGAAGCCGTTGAGCGGCGTGCGGAACTTGCCCTCCCAGTCGAGGTTCTTCTCCCGCCACAGACGGTAGAGGAGGTTGTAGTTCTCGACCGCGAGCGGGATGCCCGCGCGGATGTCCTTGCCGAACCACGGGTAGACCGGTCCGGTGTTGCCGCGCCCCATGATGAGGTCGAGGCGACCGTCGGCCAGATGCTGGGCGTACGAGTAGTCCTCGGCGATGCGCACCGGGTCGGTCGTCGTGATGAGGGTCGTCGCCGTCGACAGCTTGAGCTTCTCGGTCTGTGCGGCGATGTTCGCCAGCAGCACCGGCGGGTTGGCCGGTGCAACGAACGGCGGGTTGTGGTGCTGGCCGGTGGCGAACACGTCGAGGCCGACCTCTTCGGCCTTCTTCGCGAGCTCGACCGTGTTCTTGATCCGCTGGTGCTCCGACACCGTGGTGCCGTTCGTCGGGTCCGTGGTGACGTCGCCGATGGTGAAGATTCCGAATTCCATGACTGCTCCTCGTCTCTGTGGTCGGCCCGAAGCCAGCCTACAGCCGTTAAAACTTCAGTTTTGAAGTAACTTGTTGAAATCTTAACAGTCGGGTCCGCAGATGTATTCCCGCGGTCCGGGCACCCTGTGCGGTGCCCTGGTCGACCGCGCTCGCCGAGGCGGTGCGCCGTCCCGTCACTATGTCCGTCCCCACGGCGCTCCCCCGCGTCCGCAGGCGCGGCAGGGCCTCGAGGCGGTGGTGCGCCCGGTCGAGCGGCACTCTTCCTCGCTCCCGAGGAGGATCCAGTCCGATATTGGGCCCAGTTTCGGACCCGATCCACCTCGGGGACGAGGCTGCGGACCGCGCAGCAGCCACCTCGGCGAGGGGCCACGTCAGTCGGACCATGTCACTGCGGTCCGAGCGCGCCGCGCTCAGGGAATGTACGCCACCCCATTTATGACGAGGTCAGGCGCGACCGCCTCGGCGGACGATATGGGCGGACAGGGTCCGCGCGAACGCTGCCATGTCGGTGCGTTTGGTCACCCTGAGCACCACCCAGCCTTCCGCCTCGAGCAGCTCACGGCGGCGGATGTCGGCGGCGAACTGCTCGGGCGAGGAGCGATGCTGGTCGCCTTCGTACTCGATCGCGATCCGCAGTTCGGGGTATCCGAGGTCGGGGTGGAGGAGGCAGCGCCCGGCTTCGCTCGGCACCGCAGGGTGGACGACGGGCTCGCGAAAACCGTGGTCGACCAGCCACAATCGCAGCCACGTCTCGCGGGAGGAGTCCACGGTCGGTCGGATGAGGGAGAGCGCTCGCTCGACCTTCCTGCGGCCACTGATCCTCGGTCGGTCGAGGACACGCTGCCGCAGTTCGTCGAGGGAGATGTACGGCCCGCCGGCCTGCCGTCCTATCGCGGCATCCCCAAGCGCGACGAGCTCGGCCAGCGTGAGCTCCGGTGCGAGCTGGACGACGAGAAGCGGAATCGCCACCAGATCGACGTCGAGCAGTCCAATCGTCTGGCGCTCATGGAACTTCGACCGGTGGAGAACCACCTCGGGACGATCGATGCGCATGCCCTTCGAACCGCTGGCCACGTGGAGTGGACCTGCGTCGAAGCGGGCCGGAAGCGGAAGCCCGTAGAGCCGGGCGGCGGTGGCATGACTGCCGGCGACGTCCGGCTGGAGAAGCCTCAGCCCTTTCAGCTTGGTCCATTCAGCAACCCAACGGTCATCAGCCCATCGCGGCACCGGCAGCTCGGTTTCCGAAGCGACGTCGATCCAGACTCCGCGGAAGAGCTGGACGAACCGCTTCTCCGTCAGCAGTGCGTAACGGGTGACGTCGGGGCGGTCGGCGGACGTCATTGTGAAGGGGATCGACGCCGGTCGGAAGGTCACGGGTTCGTTCATCGAGTTCCACATACGGCCCAGGCTCAGCCCGAACACCCCGAGCACGGTAGACCTGCGATCGGCCCTGTGGAGAGTCGGGTCTGGTCCACAGGCAGAATGCACACGAGTCGGTGTCGCCGTGCACAGGGTGGCACGCACGAGTGGCGTGGCCCCCGAGGTGCATCCAGTCTGATTCCCGAGCCGGATTCGCACTGGATCCACCTCGTGGACTCGGCGGAGGCGGCAGCGCAACGGCGGGAAAGCGACAGTGCCACGGTCGGAGGGCAGGAGCACGCGGAGCGCTTCCCTCGAGTGCCCGTCCACACCCACGCGACCGGGAGTCGGCTGACAACCCATGCAGGCGCGGGGCTCACGGCGAGGGGTTCGTGCGCACGATTCCGAGGCGCGCAGGTTTGACCGCACAGGGCTCAAGACCCCACGGGGTGCCGCGGCGGGCGGCCCCGAGGAGGATCCGATGCGAATTAGAGCCGAAGTTCGCACCGGATCCTCCTCGGGCAGACGCTGGAGGGGTCGGGGCGCAGACTTGGTGCCGGCGTCAGCGCGGGAGACGGTGCGGGACGCGGGTGCTCGCCCGCTCAGATCCAGATGGCGGGGTCGAAGAGCTCGAAGTCCGCCTCATCGGCGGTGCGCTGGTCGGCGTCGGTGCGTCCCGCCTCGGCGTCGGGCTTCGCGGGCGTGGGCACGGAGGTCGGCACCGCACCGGTGCGCTTGGGACGGACGGTGGCGGGGATGCCGACGGCGCTCGAGTCCGGCGCGACGTCCTTGACGACGACGGCGTTCGCCCCGACCGAGGAGTTGTCGCCGACGACGACGGGCCCGAGGATCTTCGCGCCGGAGCCGACGAGGACGTGGTTGCCGAGCGTGGGATGCCGCTTCGTCTTCTCCATCGACGTGCCGCCGAGCGTGACCTGGTGGTAGAGCATGACGTCGTCGCCGATCTCCGCGGTCTCCCCGATGACGACGCCGTTGGCGTGGTCGATGAAGAAGCGCCTGCCGATCGTCGCGCCGGGATGGATCTCGACGCCGGTGAGCGCCCGCACCGCCTGCGAGAGGAGGCGTGCCGGGACCTTGAGCTCATCGTGCTGCCACATCCGATGGAGGCCGCGGTGCGCCCAGATCGCGTGGAGTCCCGGATAGGAGAGGATCGAGACGAGGTCGTTCGACGCCGCCGGATCCCGGCGCTGCACCGTGTCGAGGTCCTCGCGCAGCGCCTCCCGGACGCCCTTGCGGCTGAGCCCGTATGCCGCCGCTCCCGCAGTCGCCGCCGCGATCGCCCACAGTGCCTTCATCAAGCCGCTCCCCTTCACGAGTCTTCCCGTCGTCGATGTCGACCCTACCGACGACCGAGGGGACGCCGCATGCCGACGTCCCCTCGTCTGTCTTTCGGCCCCGACGATTCCTCGCCGAGGTGTTTGCCGCCTCAGTCGTCGAGGTATTCCGAGAACAGCGGCGTCGAGAGATAGCGCTCGCCGAAGTCCGGGAGGATGACGACGACGCGCTTGCCGGCGTTCTCCGGACGCGAGGCGACCTCCTCGGCGGCGACGAGGGCGGCTCCCGAGGAGATGCCGACGAGCAGCCCCTCCTCGTGCGCGACCGTCCGCGCCCGATCGAACGAGGCATCGGCGTCGACATCGAACACCTCGTCGTAGATCTCGGTGTCGAGGATCGCCGGCACGAAGTTCGCACCGATGCCCTGGATCGTGTGCGGTCCGGCCTTGCCCTCGGTGAGCAGCGGCGAGGCGGCGGGTTCGACGGCGACGATCGTCACCTCGGGGTTCGCCTCCTTGAGCGCCGCACCGGCACCGGAGATCGTTCCACCCGTGCCGATGCCGGAGACGAAGATGTCGACCTTGCCGTCCGTGTCGGCGAGGATCTCAGGGCCGGTCGTCGCCTTGTGGATCGCGGCGTTGGCCTCGTTCTCGAACTGACGCACGAGGACGGCACCGTCGGCGGCGATCTCCTCGGCCTTCTCGACCGCGCCCTTCATACCCAGGGACTTGTCGGTGAGGACGAGCTCGGCACCGAAGGCGCGCAGCAGCGCACGGCGCTCCTTCGACATCGACTCGGGCATCGTGAGGACGACCTTGTACCCGCGCGAGGCGCCGACCATGGCCAGCGCGATGCCGGTGTTGCCCGAGGTCGCCTCGACGATCGTGCCGCCCGGCTGGAGCTGACCGGAGGCCTCGGCGGCATCGATCATCGCCACGCCGATGCGATCCTTGACCGAGTTCGCGGGGTTGTACGATTCGAGCTTTCCGATGATCTCCGCACCGGTGCGCTCGCTCGCCTTGTTGAGGCGGATCAGCGGTGTGCGGCCGACCAGTTCGGAGACGTTGCTGTAGATGGTCAAGTCGAGTCCTTCCAGGTGTGCGTGCCTTCTGGCTCGCCGGTCCGCGGCATCGGCCCCGGGTGCGGCTGTCATCTCGTGGAACGAGACGTCCAGTGCCCATCTTAACCACGCAGGCGACGGCCACGCCTCCTCAGAGGTTGCTCAACAATCTGTGTTCGCTGGAGGCGAAAAAGTTCGACGCATGACGACACATTCGCAGAATTCCCTGTCAGTGCGGTGAGATGGTGCAGTGCGGAATCTATTGAGGCCTACAGTCGGTCGCGAACCGCTGAGCAATCGACGTCCCCGGATGGCTCGCGTGGAGGTCCGCCGAGGCGGACGCAGAGGTGCCCCGAGCGCGCAGTGTGAGACAGGGCTGGGCACCCCGTGCACCCGCGTTCGTGCTCGCAGCGGGACGGCCCTGCCCCGGGCTGGATACGATGGAGTCCATGACCGTTCATCCCATCGTCATCTACGGCGAACCCGTCCTCCATCGTCCCGCCGAGGCCGTCACGGAGTTCGACGACGCCCTGCGAACCCTTGTCGCCGATATGCACGAGACCCTCGACGCGAGCAACGGCGTCGGACTCGCCGCACCCCAGATCGGCGTGGGCAAGCGGATCTTCGTCTATCACGCCGACGACGACACCGGGGTGCGCCGTCGCGGCGTCTTCGTCAACCCCGTGCTCGTGTCCTCCCGGATCCCCGACACCCGCCCCGACCCGGCGGAGGAGACAGAGGGCTGCCTCTCGGTGCCGAGCCTCGACTTCCCGCTCAAGCGGGCCGAGCGGGTGACGATCAACGGCGTCGACGAGACCGGGGCACCGGTCTCCCTGAGCGCAGAGGGCTGGTTCGCCCGGATCATGCAGCACGAGTACGACCACCTGCAGGGCACGCTCTACGTCGACCGCCTCGATAAGCGCTGGGCGAAGAAGTGGAAGAAGGAGCAGGCCACCGCAGGCTTCGACGAACCCGGCCGGTCGTGGATGCCCGGGGTCGACCCGGATCCCTTCGGCCACTGAGGCACGGCCTACTGACTGCTGCTCGTCTCCCCCGCGTCGAGGGACTTCTGCGCCGCGGCGAGCCTCTCGTCGAAGTCGTCGAAGGTGTCGGCGGTCTGCTCGAGTTCGACGAGCAGACCCGAGATGACCTCCGACTGGGAGTCGGCGTCGATGCGCAGCTCCCGGAACTGCCAGTCGGCGTTGTCGTCGGCGGCGGTGCGGGAGAGGACGTCGAGGACCCGGTCCCCGAGCTCGCGGGAGCGCTCCGAGTTGTGGAGGAGGATGAGCTGCTGGTCGAGCTCGAGGAGCCGGAGGTAGTACTCGTGCATCGAGACGACACGGTTGGCCATCGAGGTGAATGCGACAGCGAGCTTCGCCAGGTAGGCGTCGACGGTCTTCGCTGTGCCGGAGTCCTTGATGCTCTCGATCTCCTCGCGCAGCCGTACGAGTTCGGACAGCCGCACCCCGATCGAGGCGACCGCATGGTCGAGGTCGACACGGGAGACGTGGTCGGTGAGTATCGGGTGCGTCCACGCCCGGGTGCGCACGATCTTCCGCGCGATCGTCACGGCGAGGTGGAAGAGGCGCTGCTCGTCGGTGTCGCGTCCCTCCTTGCGTCCGGGCAGGTACCCAAGGCTCGCGGGTGTCAGCCATTCGGCGCTCGCCGCCTTCTGTCGGTTGCGGCGGTTGAGGCGTTTGGGGTCACGGAGGTACTTCGGGGCCGTCACCGCGGCGAAGACGCCGGTGCCCACGGCGGTCGCCCCGCCGAGGACGCCGAAGGTCAGGGCCGCGTCGAGGAATCCGGTGAGGAGCGCGACGCCGCCGGGTGCCGCGAAGCTCGCGGTCACTGCGGTGCCGGCCGCGGTTCCGCCCTTGAACGTCGCCGAGGTGCGGAAGAAGTTCCGTCGCATCCCCGGGGTGACCATGATCGCGCTCGGGGACCCCGCGGTGTACCGGTATCCGCGCGCCTTCCACGCCTCGAGGATCTCGTCGTTGACGCTCTCGGGCACGAGCACCCGATAGATCGGCACGGTCCGACCGCATTCGCTCTTCCACAACGACTTCCACGCATGTGCCACCGTGTCCACCTCCACGCACGCTGCGGTGCTGCCGGGCGAACGTCGTCGCGGCACCACCGGGGAGGATGCGAAAAGCCACACCCTCCGACTTCCCTGCCGGACTCCCTGGGCCAGTGACGGGCCCGGAGTCCTTTGGGAAGAGTCTAGAGGGTGTGGCTGGATCAACCCTGAGTTCGGCTCAGCCGCCCACGCGGCTCAGCCGTTGATCTTCGCGAGGATGAGCTCCTTGGCCTTGCCCGCGTCGGCCTGTCCGCGGGTGGCCTTCATGATCGGACCCATGAGCGCGCCGATGGCCTGCATCTTCCCGCCCCGGATCTTCTCGACGACATCCGGATTGGCCGCGATCGCCTCGTCGACGGCGGCCTCGAGGGCCCCGGTGTCCTCGACGATCTCGAGTCCGCGGGCACTCATCACCTCGGCGGGTTCTCCCTCACCGTCGGCGACGCCTGCGAGGACCTCCTTGGCGAGGCGGTCGTTGAGCTTGCCGTCGGCGAGCAGCGCGACCAGCGCAGCGACCTGGGCGGGGGTGACGAGCTCGGTCGGGTGGATCTCGCGCTGGTTGGCGAGGCGAGCGACCTCCCCGGTCCACCATTTGCGGGCCGCGGGCGCCGGAGCGCCGGCAACGACGGTGTCCTCGATGGCCTCGAGGAGGCCGGCGTTGACGATGTCGCGCATCTCGAGGTCGCTGAAGCCCCATTCGCCGGTGAGCCGGCGGCGCTTCTGCGCGGGCAGCTCGGGCAGGGACTCCTTGATCTCGGCCACCCAGGTCCGCGAGGGGACGATGGGCACGAGGTCGGGTTCGGGGAAGTACCGGTAGTCGTCGGCGTCGGACTTCACGCGGCCCGAGGTCGTCTCCCCGGTGTCCTCGTGGAAGTGCCGGGTCTCCTGGACGACGCTCTCACCGGCTTCGAGGACGGTGGCCTGGCGGGCGATCTCGAAGCGCACGGCGCGTTCGATCGAGCGGAACGAGTTGACGTTCTTCGTCTCCGTGCGCGTGCCCAGCGGAGCGTCGGGGCTCTCCCGGAGGGAGACGTTGACGTCGGCGCGGACGTTGCCCTGCTCCATCTTCGCCTCGGAGACGCCGATGGCACGGAAGATGTCGCGCAGGGTGCGGACGTAGGCGGCGGCCACCTCGGCGGCGCGCTCCCCGGTGCCGGTGATCGGGTGGGTGACGATCTCGACGAGGGGGACGCCCGCACGGTTGTAGTCGACGAGGGAGTGGTCGGCGCCGTGGATGCGGCCGGTGGCACCGCCGACGTGGGTGTTCTTGCCCGCATCCTCCTCCATGTGCGCCCGCTCGATGGGGATCGTGAACGGGGTGCCGTCCTCGAGTTCGATCTCCACCGAACCCTCGGCGGCGATCGGCTCGTCGTACTGGCTGGTCTGGAAGTCCTTGGGCACGTCGGGGTAGAAGTAGTTCTTCCGCGCGAACCGGCAGGATTCGGCGATCTCGCAGCCGAGCGCGAGACCGATCCGGATCGCGTATTCCACGCCCTTGGCGTTGACGACGGGCAGGGAGCCGGGCAGTCCGAGCGAGGTCGGGGTGATGTTCGAGTTCGGGCCCCCGCCGAAGGTGTTGGGGGCGGCGTCGAACATCTTCGTCGCAGTGCCGAGCTCGACGTGGACCTCGATGCCGATGACCGGATCGTACTTCTTGATCGCGTCGTCGTATTTCACTTGGTCAGTCCTTCCGCGAGGGTGTCGAGCACGCGAGGTCCGGCGGCCTCGAGGGCGGCCTCCAACGGGCCGGCCACGGAGTACATCATGGCGTCCTGACGGGCCGGAGCGAGGATCTGGAAGCCCACGGGCAGGCCGTCGGCGAGGCCGGCGGGCAGGGAGAGTCCCGGGATGCCTGCGAGGTTCGCCGGCAGGGTGGCGACGTCGCCGAGGTAGAGCGCCATCGGATCGGACGCGGACTCCGCCCCGAACCTCAGGGCCGTCGTCGGGGCCGTCGGGGAGACGAGGACGTCGACGGCGTCGAAGGCCTTCGCGAAGTCCCGCTGCACGAGGGTGCGGATCTTCTGCGCCGACCCGTAGTACGCGTCGTAGTACCCGGCCGAGAGCGCGTAGGTGCCGAGGATGATGCGGCGTTTGACCTCAGCGCCGAAGCCGGCGGCCCGGGTCGCTGCCATGACGGTCTCGGCGGTCACCGGGCCCGTCTCGGGTTCGACGCGCAGACCGTAGCGCATGCCGTCGTAGCGGGCGAGGTTCGAGGACACCTCGGAGGGCATGATGAGGTAGTACGCGTCGAGGGCGTAGGAGATCGACGGGCAGTCGACCTCGACGATCTCGGCCCCAGCGGCAGCGGCGACGTCGAGGGCCGCGGTGAATGCCGCACTCACGCCGGCATCGTAGCCGTCACCGGTGAGCTGCTTGATGACGCCGAGGCGCTTGCCCTTGAGGGTGCCGTTCTCGGCGAGCGCGACGAAGTCGGAGACCGGGTCGGGCAGCGAGGTGGAGTCGAGCGGGTCGTGTCCGGCGAGCAGCTTGTGCAGCGCTGCGGCGTCGGCGACGCTGCGGCCCATCGGTCCGACCTGGTCGAGGCTCGAGGCCATCGCGATGATGCCGAAGCGCGAGATCGACCCGTAGGTGGGCTTGACGCCGACGGTGCCGGTGAACGCGGCGGGCTGGCGGACGGAGCCGCCGGTGTCGGTGCCGACCGACAGGGGTGCCTGGAAGCCGGCGAGCGCGGCGGCGGCACCGCCGGAGGAACCGCCGGGCACATGCTCGAGGTTCCACGGGTTGCGGGTGGTCCCGAACGCCGAGTGCTCGGTCGTCGATCCCATCGCGAACTCGTCGAGGTTGGTCTTGCCGAGGACGGGCAGACCCGCGTCCTTGACCTTGTTGTGGACGGTCGACTCGTAGGGCGGGACCCAGTTCTCGAGGATCTTCGAGGCAGCGGTCGTGCGCACACCCTCGGTGACGACGAGGTCCTTGAGCGCGACCGGCACGCCGGCGAGCGCGTGGAGCTCCTCGCCGCGGGCACGCTTCTCGTCGACGTCCTTGGCCGTGGCCAGCGCGAGCTCGTCGGTGACGGTGATGAACGAGCCGAAGTCGTCCTCGGTCGCTGCGATCCGGTCGAGGTGGGCCTGGGTGACCTCGACAGAGGAGAACTCGCCGGATGCCAGACCTGCGGCGAGTTCGAGGGCGCTCTTGGTAATGAGTTCGCTCATCTCACTCCTCCCCGAGGATCTGGGGGACGAGGAACTTGTCATCGGCGGAGGCCGGGGCGGCGGCGAGCGCCTGCTCGCTGCTCAGCGTCGGCCCCACCTCGTCGGAGCGCATGACGTTGGTCAGGGCGATCGGATGACTCGTGGCCGGAACGTCCTCTCCTGCCGCCTCGTTGACCCGGGCGACGTTGCTCAGGATCGTCGTGAGGTCGCCGGAGAGTGCTGCCAGTTCGTCTTCGCTCATGGCGATCCGAGCCAGTGACGCCAAGTGCGCGACCTGCTCGGGGGTGATTGCGGAGGACTCCGTCATTCCCTGCCTTTCATCGTCGTGATCACTGCCGACAAGTCTAGTCTGTCCCCTGTCGTCGACGGCACAGGCCGATGGTGACCTCCCCCTCGCCGAGGCGGTCCGACCCCGGGTGGCCGCCCGACTCGGCCCGGGCGCTCGGTCGGTGCCGCTCCCTCCGCTCGCGAAGGGCGGGGGTGTCGTCGTCACCGTCACCTCGGGCAGCTCGGGCCCACGGTAGGGTTCGACGCGCACGAGGGTCGACAGTGCTGCGGGACCCTGAGCGAGCCGGGAGGTGCCGTGGTCGCGGGTGAGCACGTTCGGGTTGCCATGGACCTCGAGGGAGTCCTCGATGCCCGGGTCGGCGGCCTGATACCAGGCTCCCGCGGAGAGCTGGATGACCCCGGGGCTGATGTCCTCGCTCAGGCGCACGCCGGCCAGGCAGGCGCCGCGGTCGTTGACCACACGGACGATGTCGCCGTCGGCGATGCCGCGGGCGGCGGCGTCGGCGGGATTGAGTCGGCAGGGTTCGCGGCCGCCGATCTTCGCTGCCCTGCTGCCGGCGGCCATGTCGAGCTGGCTGTGCAGACGGTGGGCGGGCTGGTTGGACACGAGGTGGAGAGAGCCTGCCGGGGCGTCGGCGGCGCCGAGCCATTCGGTCGGTTCGAGCCAGGCGGGGTGCCCCGGACAGTCGTCGTAGCCGAAGCCGTCGATCGTCGCCGAGAAGAGTTCGATGAGCCCGGACGGGGTCTCGAGCGGGTGCGCGACGGGGTCGGCGCGGAAGGCCTCGAGGAGCACGGTGCTGCCCTGCGGGATGTCGACGCCGCCTTCCTCCCAGAAGTCGGCGAACTCGGGCAGGTCGATGCCGTGCTCGGCTGCAGCGGATCGCGTGGAGGTGTACAGGTGGGCGATCCACTCCATCTCGTCTCGGCCGGCGGTGAAGTCCTCGGCGACGCCGAGGCGGCCTGCGAGGGCACGGAAGATGTCCCAGTCGGCGCGGGCCTCGTGGCGCGGCGTGATCGCCCGGTGCATCGCAATGATCCGTCGGTCCCCGGAGGCCGCGCCGAGGTCGTTGCGCTCGAGCGTCGTCGTCGCGGGCAGAACGAGGTCGGCGTGCCGGGCCGTCGCCGTCCAGAACGGCTCGTGGACGATGACCGTCTCCGGCCTGGCCCAGCCGCGTCGGAGCCGGTTGAGGTCCTGATGGTGGTGGAACGGGTTGCCGCCCGCCCAGTAGACGAGGCGGGTGTCCGGGTAGCGGCGGACCTCGCCGTTGAACTCGTACTTCTCCCCCGGGGCCAGCAGCATGTCGGCGATCCGAGCTGCGGGGATCGGGGCGCTCACGGCGTTGACCCCCACCGGCAGGCGCGGGGCGGGGAACGGGTACTGCCAGTTGCCCATCGTCCCGGTCGCCCCGTACCCGAAGCCGAAGCCGCCGCCGGGCAGTCCGATCTGCCCGAGCATCGCCGCGAGCGCCGGGGCCGCCCAGAACGGCTGCTCTCCGTGGTCGGCGCGCTGGAGCGACCAGGCCACGGAGATCATCGTCCGGTTCCCGGCCATGCTCCGGGCGAGCTCGCGGATCGTCTCCGCGGGGATGCGGGTGATCTCCGCCGCCCAGTCGGCGTCCTTGGCGGTCCCGTCCTCGCTGCCGTCGAGGTAGTCCCGGAACCGCTCCCAGCCCACGCAGCGGGTGGTGAGGAACTCCTCGTCGTGGAGGCTCTCGGTGAGCAGGGTGTGCCCGAGTCCGAGCATGAGCGCGGTGTCCGTGTTCGGTCGGATCGGCAGCCACTGCGGGTCGATGACGTCGGGAGCGTCGTCCCTGATCGGGGAGACGGAGACGAACGCGCAGCCGTTGTCCCGCGTCGCCCGCAGTCGGCCCGGGATCGTGTGGTCGGAGATCCCGCCGGATTCGAGCTGCGTGTTCTTCAGGGCGATTCCGCCGAACATCACCCACAGCTGCGTGTGCTCGGAGACGACGTCCCAGCTGCTCAGGCGGCCGTTGGCGAACTGGGCGGGCCCGAGCACATGGGGCAGGATCATCGCCGCGGCCCCGAAGCTGTAGTTGCCCACCTGCGAGGTGTGGCCGCCGAACGAGTTGAGGAAACGGTGGAGCTGGGTCCGTGCGTGGTGGAAGCGACCGGCGCTCGACCAGCCGTAGGAGCCACCGAAGATCGCGGCGTTCCCGTACTCGGTCCGCACCCGATCGAGTTCGGAGGCTGCGAGGTCGAGGGCTTCGTCCCAGTCGATCTCGACGAAGGGATCGGCTCCGCGGCGCTCACCGTGCCGGTGTGTGCGCAGGTCCTCCTCGCCGAGGCGGTCGCTCGGTCCCGCGGACCGCCGTTCGGCTCGGACGGCCTCGAGCCACGACCTCCTCGCCGCGGGACGGCGGACGCGCAGCCCAGAGTCGACGGACTCGCCGAGGTCGGCGATCATCGGGCTCGGGTGCGGGTCGCGCGGTTCGGGAACGAGGTCGACAAGGGTGTCGTCGGTGACGACGGCGGTGAAGGCTCCCCAGTGAGAACTGTGCGCGACCGAGCTCATGGTCCCCTTCGTATCACACGGTCGTGCGCTCGGGCCAGGTCCTCTCACCGCGGATGTAGGAGGACATGTCCCCGAGCACGCGGTCGGCGTCGGCCTGGGTGATCTCGCCGGCATCGACCCCGGTCTGGAGGTCCGCGGCGAGGTCGGTGATCCGCGCTTCGGGCGATTCCGCTCCGGAGCCCGCTGCCGTGCGGAACGTGACGTCGCTGCGGACCGGTGCCGTCGAATCGAGGCTGCGCGGACTGAGCGGGACGACGTCGGAGCCGTCGACACCGACGGGCGGGCTCGTCCCCTCCGGGGTGCCGCCGGACCACGGTTCGCCCGCCTCGGCGGCGGTCTTCTGTGCGGCCCCGGCGGTGAGCTGCTTCCCGTGATGATCGGGGCTGAGCACGAGGTCGGCGAGACCGGCTCCGATCGGTGCGGCGGTGAGGACGGCGGCGAGGACGACCGCGGTACCGGCGATCACACGGGGAATGGCCTTCATGACCGTCACTCTTCCAGACGAAGCTGTCCGACGACTTGGCCCCGCCTGTGACGTTCCTCCGTCGCAGCCTCCGCCGCCAGTCGGGATCGAGCCTCGCTGTCGGTCAGAATCCCGTCACTCGAGGTTCCCGGTCGTGAGCAGGGTGCGGAACCCGTCCTCGTCGAGGACGGGCACCCCGAGGGACTCGGCCTTCTCGAGCTTCGATCCGGCGTTCTCGCCGGCGACGACGTAGTCGGTCTTCTTCGACACCGAGCTCGCGGCCTTCCCGCCGGCGGCGACGATCGCCTCTTTGATGCCGTCGCGGGTGAAGGTTGAGAGGGACCCGGTGGCGACGATCGTCAGACCGGCGAGGGTCTGCGGGGCCTCCTCCCCCGGGGCGTCCTCCATGCGCACCCCGGCAGCCCGCCACCGGTCGACGATCTCCCGGTGCCAGTCGACGGCGAACCAGTCGCGGATCGAAGTCGCGATCGTCTCCCCGATGCCGTCGACTGCGGAGAGCTCCTCGAGACTCGCCTTCTCGATCGCGTCGAGCGAGTGGAAGTGGGCGGCGAGCGTCCGGGCGGCTGTGGGTCCGACGTGGCGGATGGAGAGTGCGACGAGGACCCGCCACAGGTCCTGGTCCTTGGCCTTGTCGAGTTCGTCGAAGAGCTTCTGCGTGTTCTGGGTGGGAGCGCTCGGTTTCTTCGCAGTCCCCCGGGTGAAGAAGTAGGGGACGAGCTCGCGCTCGCCCGTCTCGACGCCTTTGACCCGCTTGTTCCGCCAGATCTTCACCTCCGCAAGGTCTTCGGGGGTGAGATCGAAGAGGAACGCCTCCGAGGTCAGCGGCGGGGTCTCCGGTTCGGCGGGGGCGGTGAGCGCGAGCGCCGCCTCCTCCCCGAGGGCTTCGATGTCGAAGGCCGCCCGGGAGGCGAGGTAGAACACGCGGTTGGCCAGCTGCGCCGGGCACGAGCGGGCGTTGGGGCAGCGGAGGTCCTTGTCGCCCTCCTTCTGCTCCCCGAGCAGCGTGCCGCACGAGGGGCAGTGGGTGGGCATGACGAATTCGCGTTCGGAGCCGTCGCGGGCGGCGACGACGGGGCCGAGCACCTCGGGGATGACGTCGCCGGCCTTGCGCAGGGTGACGGTGTCACCGATGAGCACGCCCTTGCGCTTGACCTCGTAGCCGTTGTGCAGGGTCGCGCGTTCGACGGTGGAGCCGGCGACGGTGACGGGCTCCATCACGGCGAACGGCGTCACCCGGCCGGTGCGTCCGACCTGGACCTGGATGTCGAGGAGCTTCGTCGTCACCTCTTCGGGCGGGTACTTGAACGCCGTCGCCCACCGGGGCGCGCGCGAGGTGTAGCCGAGCGCCTCCTGGACGGCGAAGTCGTCGATCTTGACGACGATGCCGTCGATCTCGTGGGTGACGTCGTGGCGGTGCTCGCCGTAGTAGGAGATGAACTCCTCGATCTCCTTCAGCGTCCCGAGGACCTTGTAGTACTCGCTGATCGGCAGACCCCACTGCCGGAACTGCTCGTAGACCTCGGACTGGCGGGCGGGTTCGGGGTGGGAGTCGTCGGCCGGGGTCCACGCGGCGATGCCGTGGACGAGCATGTGCAGGGGCCTCGTCGCGGTGACCGCAGGGTCCTTCTGCCGCAGGGAGCCGGCGGCGGAGTTGCGCGGATTGGCGAACGGGGGCTTGCCCTCGGCGACGAGCTGGGCGTTGAGTTCGGCGAACTTCTCGACGGGGAAGAAGACCTCGCCGCGGATCTCGACCTCGGCGGGTGGGAACTCCGTGTCGAGGCGCTGGGGGATGTCGGCGATCGTGCGGACGTTGGCGGTGATGTCCTCGCCGATGCGGCCGTCGCCGCGGGTCGCGGCGCGCACGAGTTCGCCGTTGCGGTAGAGGAGGTTGACGGCGAGCCCGTCGATCTTGAGCTCGCAGAGGAACTTCGACTTCACGGACACGGCGTCGCGGACCCGGTCGTACCAGGCGCGCAGCTCCTCGAAGTCGAAGACGTTGTCGAGACTGTACATCCGCCCGATGTGCTCGACGGGAGCGAACGTCGAGGTGTCGACGCTGCCGCCGACGGTCTGCGTCGGTGAGGAGTCGGTGACGAGCTCGGGGTACTTCTCCTCGAGCGCCTCGAGCCGCCGGGAGAGCTCATCGTATTCGGCGTCGGAGACGAGCGGTGAGTCGTCCTTGTAGTAGGCGGCGCGGTGCTCTTCGATCTGCTCGGCGAGCTCCGCGTGCGCTTTGGCCCTCGCCGCGGCGTCCTGCAGGTCCGTTGAGTCCATCCGTTCCTCTCCTGTCTCCGGAGACCGGTGCTCCGGGGTTCCTGACCCAGTCTCGCTCACTCCGCGTCCTCGAGGGCTCGGCGCAGCCCGGCGGCGATGCGCATCGCGCCCTCGTCGGCCGCCGCAGGCACGACGGCGGGGTCGAGCAGGGGCGGGTGCCCCAAGGGCAGCTCATCCCCGGCGAGGACACCGAAGCCTGAGAGGCTTCGCGCACTCATGCCGACCCGCATCCACGGCTGGCTGATCCGTTCGTACCAGGCCCGCACCTCCTCGGGCCTGGCCCCGGCCGTCGCGGGCAGGCGCAGCCAGGTGCCCACCCCCGCCTCGGCGAGGACGGCCAGCTGCTCCCATCCCTCTGCCCCGAGCGTACCCAGGGGCACGGACACGGCGGTCGCGCCGATGCCGGCGACCACCTCGGCGGCGGGGATGGCCTTCCCCCGCAGATGCAGCGGGGCGAGATCGGGGAGGCTGAGGAGGACCGGGGGCAGGTGGGCGAGCGTCGAGCGCAGGGCCGCGTAGACCTGGGTCTCGCTGATCGCAGGCAGGCTCGCGAAGCCCGAGACCGTCGGCCACGAGCCGGTGAGCACGGGGTCGAGCCGGGTCTCGACGAAGCGGATGACGACGTCTGGTCCGAGACGACGGAGACGTTCGGCGAGGTCGGAGATGCCGAAGGCGTAGGCCTGGACGACATCGCGACGGGCGCCGGAGTCGCCGAGGACGCGTGCGCCCGAGGGCAGACTGAGCGCGGTGACGAGCGTCCACGGTCCCGGCAGGGAGATCTGGACGGAGCCCTCGAAGCCCTGTCCGTACTCGGCGACGGCGTCGAGGGACTCGCCGAGGTCGGAGGCCTCGAGGCGCTCATCGCGGCCCGCGGCCGAGGTCAGGCGCCACCCGTACGAGGTGCGGTCGACGTGGAGGTCACGGAGCAGCCCGACCGCGCGCCCGACGGCGTCGGCGCCCCATCGGTCCCCCGCACGGTGGGCGATGAGGGGGACGGGAGGCAGTCCCGCGGCGAGGAGGTCGAACCCCGCCGAGGCGGCCCGCCGGGTCTCTTCCCCCGGCCGCTGCACCGCGTGTCCGGGCACCCAGATCCCCGTCGTCGTCGCCGACGGCGGCAGCGCACGGTCGTCAGCGGTGCCGGCGGGTGCGGGGGATTCCGAAGACGTCGACATAGAATCCGAACTCGCTTTCCAGGGAATCGATGATGGTCTCGGTGCGGACGAAGCCGTGGGATTCGCCCTTGTACAGACGGTAAATGTACTCCACTCCGGAGAGCCGGAGCATGTCGACGAACTGCTGCGCCTGGTTGGGTGGGACGATCGGGTCCCGATCGCCCTGCATGACGGCCACGGGCACGGAGATCTCGGTGGTCCGGTGGATGGGAGAGCGGGCGACGAGCTCCTCCGCCGCATCCGGCCACGGACCGACGAGGCCGTCGACGTAGTGCTTCTCGAAATCGTGGGTGTCGACGAGGAAGCGCATGAGGTCGGTGACCCCGAAGTACGAGGTCCCGCACGCGAAGACGTCGGAGGAGGCGAGCGCCGAGAGCGCCGTCCACCCGCCTGCCGAGCCGCCGGAGATCGCGATCCGCTTCGGGTCGGCGAGGCCCTCGGCGACGAGTGCGCGCACCGCGATGACGATGTCGTCGACGTCGACGATCCCCCACCGTCCGCGCAGGCGCTCCCGCCACGCCCGGCCGAACCCGGTCGACCCGCCGTAGTTGACCTCCATGACCCCGATGCCCCGGGAGGCGAAGTAGCTCATCCGCGCCGACATGTCCGCCGTCGCCTGACCGGTCGGTCCGCCGTGGGCGACGACGACGTAGGGTGGGCGCTCGCGGTCGAGGGCGACGAAGCGCGGATTGTGGGGCGGATGGATGACGACGGGCACTCCGCCGAGCCTGCGCGTGTGCGGGCGCGAGTAGTACTCGTCATGGGCGTCGAGGCGTTCGACGGCGATCTCGCGCAGCGCTCCGCTCACCCGGTCGACGGCGATCAGGGCGCCCGATGACTCGGGCGATTTGAGGGTGAGGAGGACGTGAGTGCGGCCGATGTCGTGGAGTTCGATGCTCCCGGCCGCGGCGATCGCCGTCAGCGGCGCCCCGGCATCGGCCGGCGCTTCCCCCTCCCCCGCCGCATCGGCAGCCGGCGTCCGCACCCGCACGAGCGCGGCCCGATCCGACTGCGAGTGCGCCCAGATCTCGTCGCCGTCGCCGAGGTGCCATTGCGCGCCGAGCTGCCACAGTGGTCCGCCGATCTCGGCTCCCGTGTCGAGGACGGGGACGAGGTCGGATGCGGCGAATTCCCTTTCCTGCCGGTGGCCGTCGGCGGGGGCGAGCGCCTCGGCGAGGTCGAGGGAATACAGGGACCAGTGCCCAGCGTGGTCGGAGCTCAGCCGCAGGGTCGTCGCCGAGGTGAACTCCGGCTGGAGGAGGGAGGCATCGGTGCCGTGGAGGACGGCGCACACGTGTCCCGGGTTCGCCCCGTGGAGATCGATGACCCACAGACTCGTGGCGTCCCACGGCATGTTCGGGTGCTCCCAGCCGATGAAGCTGAGCAGCCGACCGTCGGGTGAGAGCCTCGGCCAGGCCATGAAATGGGCCTGCCGGGAGAGCACACGCGTCGTCCCGTGCCGGGTGATGAGGACGATCGCGCGCTCGCGGGCCGTCGACCGGCAGTCCTCGCGCACGCACAGCAGTCCCCACGGTGTCATGTGGAGGTCCCCGTAGCGGACCAGGCCCGAGGTGTCCCGGGTGAGCGGGTGCGGGGCACGGCCGGGAACGATCTGCCAGACCCGCTGGTCAGCAGCATTGACGAAGCAGATGACCTCGCTGTCGGGGTCAAGGGCCCACGCCCCTCCCCCGTACTCGTGGACGGCGGAGCGGATGTTGAAGGGATCCGGGAGGATCCGTTCGCCGGGCCCGGGATGGGACAGTGAGGTGCGCACGAGACCGGTGCGGGAGTTCTCCTCGGGGATCTTCGTCGAGTAGTAGACGTGATCGCCGCGGAACTTCGCCTCGAAGATCGGTGCGGCCCCGGCGGCGACCTCGGCTGCGCTCAGCGGCGACGACCACGTGCCGTACGGCGCGGTGACGACGTCCTGAGGCGATTCCTTCATGCTCCCAGGCTACCGCCCGGCCCGGACACGTGACCCCTCATTCACACGCCGAGGCGGTCGGGAGCCGTGACGTCGATCGTCGCCTGGCCGAGCACTCGGGTTCCCCGGTAGATCACCATCGTCTGGCCCGGTGCGACTCCCGAGAGCTCCTCGCCGACATCGACGTGGAGGAGCTGACCGGCGGGCCGGGCAGCGGGCACGTCGGCTTCGTGGGCGGGCACCTCGGCGATGACCTCGCCCAGCCACGCCCGGGCGGGCACGGGATCGGCATGGGCGCGGATCTGGACCTCGCAGTCGATCGCCGACTCCGGCGTCGACCCGATGTCGGCGGGTGCCGGTCCGCACCACGAGGTGCGGATCCCGGTGAGGTGGCCCACGGCGAGGTCCTCACGGGAGCCGACGGTCACGGTGTTCGTCGCCGGGTCGAGACCGGTGACGAAGCGCGGCCGACCGTCGGCGGCGGGCTTGCCGATGCCGAGTCCCTTGCGCTGGCCGATCGTAAACGTCATCGCCCCGTCGTGTTCACCGAGCACCTCGCCGCCGGCGTCCTTGATCAGGCCCGGGCGCATGGGGATCTTGTCGGACAGCCAGGCCTTCGTGTCCCCGTCGGGGATGAAGCAGATGTCATAGGAGTCGGGTTTGTTCGCCACGGGGAAGCCGCGCTCGGCCGCCTCGGCGCGGACATCGGCCTTCGACGCACTCGCCCCGATCGGGAAGTAGCAGTGCTCGAGCTGGTCGCCGGTGAGGACGCCGAGGACATACGACTGGTCTTTGAGCAGATCCTCGCCCCGGTGGAGTTCGGGACGGCCCTCGGCGTCGCGGACCACCTCGGCGTAGTGGCCGGTCGCGATCCGGTCGAAGCCGAGCGCGAGGGCCCGGTCGAGGAGGGCGGCGAACTTGATCCGCTCGTTGCAGCGCATGCACGGGTTCGGGGTGCGGCCGGCGGCGTACTCGGCGATGAAGTCATCGACGATGTCCTCCTTGAACCGCTCGGAGAAGTCCCACACGTAGAAGGGGATGCCGAGCATGCCCGCCACCCGGTGGGCGTCGCGGGAGTCCTCGATTGTGCAGCAGCCCCTCGACCCGGTGCGCAGGGTGCCGGGCATCCGGGACAGCGCGAGGTGGACGCCGACGACCTCGTGGCCGGCATCGACGGCTCGGGCGGCGGCGACGGCGGAGTCGACTCCGCCGGACATGGCGACGAGCACCCTCATGCGCTCTCCTGCTTCCATCGTGGGGTGGCCGAGACCATTCCGGCCCGGCGAGCCTGCTCGACGACCTCGGGGAGGACGGCGAGCACGGCGTCGACGTCGTCCTCCGTCGATGCGTGGCCGAGGCTGAAGCGCTGCGCCGACCGGGCGACATCTTCGTCCATTCCGCACGCCATGAGCACGTGGGAGGGACGGGAGACGCCGGCCGAGCAGGCCGAACCGGTCGACGTCGCGATCCCACGGGCGTCGAGGCCGAAGAGCAGCGAGTCGCCTTCGCAGCCGGCGAACGTGAAGTGGGCGTTGGCGGGCAGCCGCCCATCCCCGCGGGGACCGGAGAGGCGGGCGCCGTCGATCGTCTCCTCGACGCCTGAGATGAGGCGGTCGCGCAGCCGCGCGAATCCCGCCGCCCGGGCCCCGAGGTCGGCCGTGGCGAGGTCGACCGCGGCGGCGAAGGCGATCGCGCCGGCGACGTCGAGCGTGCCCGAACGCACGCCCCGCTCCTGTCCGCCGCCGTGGAGGACGGGGGTCGGAGCGGCAGTGCGGTCAAGGAGGAGCGCACCGATGCCGACGGGGCCGCCGATCTTGTGCGCGGTGATCGTCATCGCGCTCGCCCCGAGGCCTGCGAAGTCGAGCGGGATCTGCCCGAGCGCCTGGACGGCGTCGATGTGGAAGGGGATGCCGAGTTCGCGGGCGATTGCTCCGATCTCGGCGATCGGCTGGATCGTGCCGATCTCGTTGTTCGCGGCCATGACCGTGACCAGTGCCGTGCGCTCGGGGTCGCGGCGCAGCTCCGCCTCGGCGGCGGCGAGGTCGAGTCGGCCCTCGGCGTCGACGGGAAGGACGACGACCTCGGCGCCGAGGGACTCCAGCCACTCGACCGAGTCGAGGATCGCATGGTGCTCGATCGCCGAGGTGAGCACGCGCGGGCGCGTGGGCGAGGCGAACGAGCCGTCGTTGCGGGAGAGGTAGAGGCCCTTGACGGCGAGGTTGTCGGCCTCCGTGCCGCCGGAGGTGAAGACGACCTCGGAGGAGCTCGTGGCCCCGAGTGCCCGGGCGATGTCGTCGCGGGCGGTCTCGAGCCGCATCCGCGCTGCTTGGCCGACGGCGTGCAGCGCCGAGGGGTTGGCCCGGCGGCTCAACTCGGTCGCGTAGACGTCGAGCACAGCCTGGGGCATCGGCGAAGTCGCTGCGTGGTCAAGGTAGATCGGCACGCGCACCATTTTAGGTCCACGCCCGCTCCCCGGGCCAGGATCCGTGCCCGATCTCACCCGTGAGCGCGGGCTGAGAGGGTGGGTGCCTGCCCGGTGCGGTGACTAGACTTGATCGGGTGTTCACCGTTCTCACCCTCGTGCTCTACGCCGTCGCGGCCGTGCTCACCGTGTGGTCGATCGTCGAGACGATCCGCAACCGCCCGGCTGGGAAGCTCCTGCTCGGGGTTGCGGCCCTCCTCCTGCTCCTCCTCATCGTCGAACTCGTCGTCTCCATCGTCACCTTCGGCGGCACGCACGACGTCGATCCGCTCCTCTACTTCGGCTACGTCATCACGGCGATCCTCGTCATGGCCCTCGCCGGGTTCTGGGCGTTCGCCGAACTCTCCCGGTGGGGTCCCGGCGTGCTCGCCGCGGCAGGACTGACGGTGATCGTCATGATCGAGAGAATGGACCAGATTTGGCTGTGAACAGAGGCACCATCCGCCGCCCCTCCCCGCGTTCCCCGTACTCGGCGATGCACTCGGGTCCAGGGCGCGCGCTCACCGCGGTGTACGGGATCTTCGCGCTCTCGGCGACCGCGCGGGCCGGTTACCAGGTCATCCGCGAGTTCGACGTCGCCCCGGTCGCGTATTCGCTCTCGGTCTTCGCAGCGCTGGTCTACATCGTCGCGACCGTCTGCTTCGTCATCGGCAGCCGTGTCACCCACCGCATCGCGATCGCCGCATGCCTCATCGAGTTCGCCGGCGTCATCGTCGTCGGCATCCTCAGCTTCACCCACCCCGAGGACTTCGCCAAGCCCTCGGTGTGGTCGAGCTTCGGCATCGGCTACGGCTTCATCCCCCTCGTCCTCCCCGTGATCGGCCTGTGGTGGCTCATCCGGGTGGGCAGACGCGTGCGCGGCGCAGAGGCCCCCGCCGTCCGCTGAGCGCGAGGGCCGCGAGGTCACGCCGCCCTACGGCTGCGGGGCCCCGCGACCTCACTCGATGCTGCCTCACTCGATCCGCGAGGAGAGGATGTCCCAGTCGGAGGCGACGGCGGTGAGCTCCTCACCGTTCTGCATGATGACGTAGGGCTGTGCGGTGTCGACCTTGACGGTGTTGCCGTCCTTGTCGTTCGTCTTCACCGCTTCGATCGTGTCACCGAGGTCGAGCGAGTAGTCCTCGGGAACCTTGATCGTCAGCGTGCAGCGGACCTCGCCCATGCCGAGCGCCCCCTGTTCCGTCGTCAGCGTCATCGAAGCGAAGTCGAACTCGGTGTAGGGCTTGCACTCGGCATTCACCTCGTCGAAGCCGGAGTCCTTGTCGCGCAGCCCGCCGAGGTAGTCCCGGAAGGACTTGAAGCCGCCCTGGTCGAGCCCCTTGACCTTGTCCGCCTTGCCGTCGGCGAGGTAGGACGCGACCTCATCGGCGGAGGTGGTCATCGACTCCGAGAACGCCTTCGGGGCGACCTCGACAGCGCCGTTCGCGTCGGCGAGGAGGGTCGGCGCCTGATCGGCGGGGATGAAGACGGCGGAGCGGACGATCGGCTGTGTCGACGCGGATTCGCGGGTGGCGAGCTGGACCTGGGTGAGCTTCTCGTCCCCATCGGTGGTGCCGAGGGCATAGAACCACATCGGGTACTGCTCGAAGCTCGGTCCCCCGGCGACGACCTCGGTGAAGTTCGGCGCCCGCAGCTTCTGCTTCGTCTTCTCCGCGATCTGGATCTGCGCGCGGGTGCGGTCGATGAGCGGGGCACCCTGGATCGACTCGAGGCCCTCCCCCTTGTCGGCGAGGATCTTGTCGAGGGACTCCGTGTAGGCGGTCATGAAGTCCCCGGCCTCGCCCGAGCGGACCGCGGTGCGCTCGTAGGGGGTGACGTTCGGGGTGTGCGGCTGGGCGACGGGGAGCGCCGCGCATCCGCTCAGGGCCAGTCCCGTGGTCAGGGTCAGGGCCGTGGCGGCGCGGGTGCGTGCACCACGCCGGGAGCGTCGCCGAGGCGGTTCTCCCTCGGTCGGGGGTGCGGCGTCGGTCGCCGGCTGCGTCTCCGGTTCGGCGTCCGCTTTCGATTCCGGCTTCGAGCGGCCCTTGACCGCGGCCTTCGCCCTGTCCGTCATCGTCGTCTTCGTCCTGCCCCGGGTCCCGTCGCCCGCCTCGTCGCTGGGCGTGCCGGGGCCCTCCTTCTTCCGCGGCCGGATGCGCGCGTTCCACCAGCGGAGGAAGAAGTACGCGGAGAAGCCGGCGAAGATGATCGCGACGGCGAGTCCGATGAGGCTGAGGGCGAGCACGCCCTCGACGCGCATCTTCAGTTGCACGGTCGTGCCGTCGAGGTTCTCCCCCTCGGCCGCCGGGGCGATGACGAGCATCTGCGGATCGGCGTCGAGGTCGAAGGTCTTCGCCACCGACTGGCCGGTCTCCCGGCTCGTCCACCAGTCGCGTCCGGCGATGTCGGCTGCCGGGGCGGGATCGCCGGGCAGCGACCGGTGGGTCGCCTGGTCCGGGAAGTCGACGTCGCTGATCTGGACCTGCGAGACCCCGTCGAGGAAGCTGTCGGTGTCGACGCCGTTGGCGGTGCCGAGGAACAGTTCCTTGCCCTGCGAGTTGCGGGCCTCGATGGTGACGTCGGTGCCCGAGTACGGCACGACCGCCTGGTCGAGGACGACGGCGTACGACCCGTCGGAGACCTCGAAGGCCTCGGTCTCCGTGACCTCGTCGGTGCCGACGACGGACAGCGCGGAGCCGACCAGCACTGCGAGGATCGCCGCGGCGATCGCGAACAGGATGGCTGTGGTGAGACGGACTATCTGGATCAGAACAATGCCCTCATCAGTGATGTGCGTGCTTTGGCCACGGCCGGATCGTCGGGTCCGACGATCTCGAAGAGGTCGAGGACCCGCAGGCGCAGGGCTTCCTTCTGGTCTCCCGTCGACGTGCGGATGAGGGAGATGAGCCGGGAGAACGCACCGGCGGGATCGCCGGTGACGACCTGGGCGTCGGCGGCGGCCATCGCGGCATCGACGTCCTTCGGGTCGGCGTCGGCGGCGGCGATGAGCTCGGCCGGGTCGGCGTCGATGAGGCGGCGGCCCAGCCCTGCGCGGGCGAGGCCGAACTTCGCCTCGTCATCGGCCGGGGACTCCGCGAGCGCGGCCTTGAACAGGGACTCGGCGGTGTCGAAGTCACCCTCGGCCAGGGCGGCTTCGGCCTCCGGGTGCTTCGGACCCGCAGGCTCCGGCTCGGCACCGCCGACGACGGCGCGGCCGTTCACCCCGTTCTCAGCGGCGAGTTTGAGGAGCTCCTCGAGGTACGCGGCGATCTGCGGCTCGGGCAGCGGTCCCTGGAACAGGGGAACCGGCTGGCCCTTGATGACGGCGACGACCGTCGGTGCCGCCTGGACTCCGAATGCCTGGTGTAGGCGCGGGTTGGCGTCGATGTCGACCTTCGCGAGCACGAGGCGACCGCCGTAGGAGGAGATGAGGCGTTCGAGGACCGCGGTGAGCTGGGTGCTCTCCGGGGCGGCCGGGGATCCGAGGTCGATGACGACGGGCACGCGATCGGACAGTGCCACGACATCGTTGAAGACGGCTTCGTCGACGTCGAGGACGAGCGAGGGCAGCGGCACGGCGTTCGGATCGCCGGCGCCCGCCTGCTCGTCGGCAGGCAGATTCCTGCTGCGGACCGCGGAGAGGTCGAGCCCCTCCTGGGGGCCGGCGTCCTGTGTGGGATCGAGTGACACGGGATCTCCTTCTGGTGGCTGGTCAGCCGAGCTTGGCTCCGCTGAGGGTTTCGAGTCCGCCGATGAGTCGGACCTTGCCGTCCTTCGGCACGAGGAACGTGAGCACCTGATACGTCGAGGTCGACACCGGCTTCTGGGTGCTCGACTCTCCGGTGAGCTCCTTCTGCGGGGTGCTCAGCGTCAGCGTCCCGGTCCGTCCTCCTTCGGACTGGGGTGTGATCGTCGACGTCGCCTCGATGACGCCGGTGACGACTGCGGCGTCGCCGGCAGTGCCCTGTGCGACGATCTGGTTGCCCGGATCGTAGGAGAACTTCACGCTCGCCTTGCCCGCCTCGGCGCTCTTGCGCTGCTCTTTCTGGTTGGCCCAGATCGACTTCGCGAAGTCGTCGGCTTCGAAGCTCTTCGCCTCCTTCGAGTCGGCACCCGATCCGAGCGCCTTCGCGTAGTCGGCGATGGTCTGCTTCGGGGTCTTCGCATACCCGTCCGCCTCGGCGTCCAGCAGCGGCGAGCCCTGCCGGGCGTCGGCGATCTCCGGCAGCTCGGTGCCGGGGACGAGCCGCGTCTGCGACCACAGCTTGTAGTCCGAGCGCGGATCCTCCTGGGTGAGGACGAGGAGCTGAGTGGCATCGCCGGCCGAAGTGATGAGGCTGGTGACCCGCGGCCAGGTGTCGGTGGCGGCGGTGTAGTTGACGACGATGTCGTCGGCGGCCACGGCCGGGGGAAGGTCGTGGTCCTTGACCTTCTTCTTCACCGCGTAGGCGGCCCCGCGCTGGTCGAGGGCGGGACCGGTCGCCCGCTCCTCGAGCGCCTTCGCATCGAGGTCCTTGTCGGCGGCGGCGACACCGTCGGCGACGGCACCGAGGATGCGCTCGGCCTGCGTGCTGCTCACCCCGGCCATCGGGGTCGTCGGCGCGGCCGAGGGTTCGGGCTTCGGCAGCTCTTCAGGTCCGCACGCGCTGAGCGCGAGCACGGGGACGATGGCGAAGGCGGTGCCGTATTCGGCGAGTTTGCGACGACGGTCCTGGCGGGCCTGACGCCGGTCGGCTTCGCGCTTGGCGGTGCGGCGCCCGAGGAAGAGGAGGACGAGCCCGATGAGGAAGATCACGCCGCCGCCGATCATCAGCGGGATCGCCCACGGGGTCGCCGCATTGCTCGGCCACGACAGGGTCACGGAGCTGACCTCGCCCGGCTGTCCGGAGCCGACGATGAGGAACCCGGTGCGGTTCGCCTCGGCGTCCCAGTCGAGGCTCACGGTGCCGCTGCCGGTCGTCTCCGCCTCCCACAGGTCGGCCCCGGCGGGGTTGGGCACCTCTTCGGCGCCGTCCTTGGGTTCGACGGTGAGGCCGCCCTCGGAGGCGAGGCCGGTGATGCGCGCGGCGGCGGAATCGCCGATCCACGCGTCGATGCTCTCGATCGGAGCCTGGGCGATCGTCAGGTCGCCGGTGCCCTCAGCGGTGAGCGTCGCCGGGGTCTCGTAGAGATTGAGCATCCCCGGGTCGACGACGACGGCGGGCGCCGAGCCGTCGATCTGCGTCGTGGCGGTGATCGTGTCGTCAGGGGCCCACAGGGTCTTCTGCAGCAGCCCGAGGCCGGCGACGACGACACCGACCACCATGAGAATCACAGCCAGTGTGTAACGCACGCGGGAACCTTCTCCTCAACTCGCGAATATCCTTGTCCGCCCGTGTGGGCAGACGACAGCACAAGTTTAGGCCACTGAGCTGGGACGGGCTCTGCGGATGCACTCAGCGTGTGTCGTCGACCACACCACCGCAGGGCTCTCGGGTGAGGGCGACGTATAAGCTTGCAGGGTGAGCAACGACAGAATTGTGTGGATCGACTGCGAAATGACCGGCCTCGACGAGGCGCGCGACGAACTCATCGAGATCGCCGCGATCGTCACCGACTTCGAACTGAGGCCCCTGGACGAGGGCGTCGACATCGTCATCCGGCCCTCGGCGCAGGCGCTGGAGAACATGAATGACTTCGTCACCCAGATGCACACCTCCTCGGGCCTCATCACCGAACTCGATGCGGGAACGACCGTCGCCGACGCCCAGGCACAGGTCCTCGACTATGTGAAGTCGCATGTCAAGGAGGCCGGGAAGGCGCCGTTGGGCGGGAACTCGGTGGGCACGGACAAGGTGTTCCTCAGCAAGCAGATGCCCGAGCTCGTCGACTACCTCCACTACCGGATCATCGACGTCTCCTCGATCAAGGAGCTCGCCAAGCAGTGGTTCCCGCGCGCGTACTTCCAGGCGCCGGAGAAGCGCGGCGGACATCGTGCGCTCGGAGACATCCGCGATTCGATCGTCGAACTCGCCTACTACCGTCGCGCCGTCTTCTCCTCCGCTGGTCCGACCTCGGATGAGGCGAAGGCGATCGCCACCGAGGTGGTCGCCGCCTTCTCCGCCGACGATGAGTCCGATGCCTCGACGGCACCCGGTTCGGCGGCGGGGGCCTAGCTCGTCTTCTTCGCCGGCTGGGCGAAGATCGAGGCCGGGAAGGCACCTGCCTGGGCGAAGACCTTGACCAGGGTGCGGCTCGGGGACACGAGTGCGGCGATCTGCTCGTCGCTCAGCCCCGCCCACGCTGCGGTCACGGTGCCGTCGGTGAGGATCTCGATCTCCTCTTTGAGCTGTCGTCCCGCGTCGGTGATCTCCGGCAGCGAGTAACCGCGCTCATCCGTGCCGAGGGTGATCAGCCCCGCCTCGGCGAGGCTCTCCTGTGCCGACTGCCAGGCCTCGTCGCTCCACCCTCGGGTCTTCTGTGCCGCGCGCGGTCTGAAACCCGCACCCGTGGCGACGTCGAGGAGGAGCGCCTCGATGCCGGAGACACCCGCAGTGACGAGGGCGGCGACGTGACCGTCGCCGCGGAACTCGCGCAGCACCGTGGCGGTGTCCCAGAGCGCCTCGAACGCAGTCGCCGGGGTGTGGGCGTCGACGGCGTCGGCCGTCGCGGCGGCGAGCGCCCGCCCGGAGAAGTCGAGGTCCGCCCGCACCGGGGTCAGTGCCGTCGTGAGTTCGGTGGCCGCCTCGGTGAGCAGGGCGATGTCGTCCCGGGTCCCGAAGAGCTCCTCGAAGTAGAGGGAGACGGCGTCGAAGCGGGCGGAGACCATGACGTCGGGCGAGACGACGTCCCACACGCGGGGAACGATGGTGGCGATGAACTCGGGCGAGTAGTTGGAGAAGGTCCCGGCGACGACCCCTGCCGTGACGCGGCCCATCGGGGCCGATCGGGCGGCCATGTTCGCCTCGACCCCGGGTTCGAGGCCGAGCTCGGCAAACGAGCGGCCCACGGTCTCGGAGAAGTAGATGGACGAGTGGAACGAGTTGAGACGGGCTGAGAGAGTCCTGATGTTCTGCGTGCGAGTCGAGTCCATGACCCCATCCTAGGCGTGCGCGATGGAACAATGGAGGCCATGACGACCCGCGAGTACGCCCGCCCCCGCAGCCGCCGCAGAACCCTCATCGTCTCCGGGATCGTCGTCGTCCTCACCCTCATCGTCGGCGCGATCGCCGCCGACAGGATCGTCGACAGTCTCACCGAACAGCGCATCGCCGAGGGCCTGAAGTCCTACGGTGAGACCGAGGTGGACGTCGAGGGCTTCCCCGTCCTCACCCAGCTCGCCGCCGGTCGTCTCGATGCGGTGCGGGTGACCGCGGCCAAGGCCACCTACGAGGGCATCGACTTCACGAACGTCGACGCGAAGCTCTTCGACGTCCCCACCGACTCCTCGCGTCCGGTCGGCACGGTCGACGCCGAAGCGACGATCCCGCTGACGACGATCGACCGGCTGGCGAAGGAGAAGGCGTCTCTGCCCGACGGGATGGCGTTCGACAGCAGTGCCAGCGGGCTCGTCCTCACGGGTTCCCTGCTCGGCCAGGACGTGCGCATCGGCATCGACACCCGTGCGGAGGCGAGGCGGATCCTCGTCTCGGCGACGACGCTGCAGCTCGGCTCCGCGCAGGTCGACCTCTCGACCCTTCCCGGGTTCCTCACCTCGGCGATCTCCGACATCGTCATCGACCTCGAGACCCTGCCCGCGGGACTCGAGCTCACCGACATCAAACCCGCCGACGACGGCCTTCGGGTCAGCCTCCACGGCTCCGGGGTCATGCTGCGCTGAGGCGCTGTCTCACGGGAGTCGAGGGTGCCCCCAAGCTGCGTCGGAGGCGTTTGCCAGGACCGACTCAGTCTGTGAGTCTACGATCGGTGCTGACCATCACATCTGTGAACCACACCTGTGAAGAAGGGCGCCACCATGGCTTTCGACAAGTTCCTCAACAAGGCGAAGAACCTCGCCAACGACCCCAAGGTCCGTGAGAAGCTCAACTCCGAGAAGATGGAGAAGTTCAGCGATCAGGTGCTCGACAAGGCGGCAGGTGCCGCGGATTCGCTGACGAAGGGCAAGTACAGCGACAAGATCAAGGGTGCCCGCGACGCCGCCGACCGTGCGATCGGCACCGATGGACGCAACCCGGGAACGCGTCCTGACTTCCGCTCCGGACCCGGTCCGGATGTCCGCCCGGGAGACCCCGGCTCGGACCGCCCGCAGACGCACCGACCCGACGGATCGGTCGATCCGCGTGATCCCCGCAACCGGCCCGACGTTCCCTGAGGCGAACGCTCATGAGACGCTGAGCGCTCGGCCCGGGTCTCAGGGCTGACCCGCTCCCCCGCCCCCGCACGGTCCGTCCGTGCGGGGGCGTCGTGCATTCCCGGGCCCAGCTGGTCCGGGGTGGGCGATCCCACACTGCCGGGACGCACCAGTGTGTGAGAATGGCAGTCGGGTCGCAGCCCTCGCGGACCCCGAACCGACGACAGGAGGTGCCATGCGATCACCGATCCCCGATTTCCTCGACGCGTCGCTCGAGCGTCATCGCTACGATCTCAGCGGCGCCACCGCCGACTACATCCCCGACCTCGCATCCGCCGACCCGACGAAGCTCGCGATCTGCATCTCCACCCTCGACGGGGTCGAATACGACTCGGGGGACGCGGACTTCGAGTTCTCGATCCAGTCGATGTCGAAGCCCTTCATCTACGGTCTCGCGCTCGAAGCGCTCGGCCTGCCCGCCGTCCTCGACAAGGTCGGCGTCGAACCCACGGGTGAGGCCTTCAACGAGCTCTCCCTCGACAAGTCCTCGGGCAAGCCGCTCAACCCGATGATCAACGCCGGAGCGCTCACCGTCCATGCCCTCCTCGGCGGGAAGGACGCCACCCTGGCCGAGCGCACGGAGATCGTCCGGGCCGGTCTCTCACGCTTCGCCGGCCGCCAGCTGCGCATCGACGAGCACATCGCGGACGGTGAACTCGGTGAGGCGTACCGCAACATCGCGATCGCGAACATGCTCCGCTCCTACGGGGTCATCACCGACGACCCCGACGAGGTGGTCCACGGCTACATCAACCAATGCTCGGTCCTCGTCAGCGTCAAGGACTTGGCGATCATGGCGGCAACCTTGGCCGGCGGGGGCACGAACCCGCTCACGGGCGAGCAGGTGCTCTCGCCGCGTGTCAACCGGCAGGTGCTCGGGGTGATGATGACGTGCGGGATGTACGACGCCGCCGGTGACTGGATGACCGAGGTCGGGGTGCCTGCCAAGAGCGGCGTCTCCGGCGGGCTCTTCGGCGTCCTGCCCGGTCAGCTCGGCATCGCGACGTTCTCGCCCCGGCTCGATCGGCACGGCACGAGTGTGCGCGGGGCGAAGATCTTCCGTTCGCTCTCGGCCGACCTCGGCCTCCACATCATGAATGCGCCCGAACCGGCACGCTCGATCATCCGCCGCGACCGCCGTTTCGTTGACGCCAAGGGCGACATGGTCCGCATCGTCAGCCTCCAGGGCCTCATCCAGTGGGCCGGGGCGGAGAACGTCATGCGGGAGATCGCCGCGCCCGATGACGCTGTCGACGTCTTCGCCCTCGACATGCGCCGGGTGTATTCGATCAACGAGGTGGCCCGCCGGATGATCGTCGAAGCGCTGCGTCGGCTCGAGGGCGAGGGCAAGCGCGTCGTCCTCCTCGACCCCGAGGACACGATGGGATGCGCCGGAAGCGGTTCGGCACTGCCCGACGTCGAGATCGTCGACTCCCCGAAGGAGCTGCGGAACCTCGACCTGCGCGGTCTGCGGCGAGTCCGCGACGACTTCGCCGATCAGACCTCGTAGAGGCTGCGGGTCGGCGGGCCTCGGCTGCGTGGGAGGCCGTGCTCGTGGGGTGCCTCGCTCACGCGCACGGGCCGACCGCCCCTGTTTGCTAAGGTAAACCTAACCGAACGCGAACGAAAGGTCTCCGATGACGACTGACGCCCCTGCCCGCACGAAGCGACCCGAACGCCCCCAGGCGATCCTCACGGTCACCGCGACCGAGGCGGTCACGCCCAATCTCATCCGCATCACCGCAGGCGGTGAGGGCTTCGACGCGATCAAGGACAACGACGCCACGGACAAGTACGTCAAGATCATCTTCGCCGACCCCCGGCACGGACTCACCCCGCCCTACGATCTCGCCGCATTGCGCGAGCACTCCCCCGAGAGGCTGCCGCGCAACCGCACGTACACGGTGCGCGAGATGGACAGGGAGAATCGGCAGCTGACGATCGACTTCGTCGTCCACGGAGACGAGGGCATCGCCGGCCCGTGGGCGCGGACCGCGGCCCCGGGTGACACGCTCGTGGCGATGGGGGCCGGCGGCGCCTACCGACCCGACCCGGACGCTCCCTGGCACCTGCTCATCGCCGACCACACGGCGATCCCCGCGGTGAGTTCCGCGCTCGAGGAGATGGACGCTGCGGCGACCGGTCACATCATCGCGAATGTCCCCCACGCCGAGGACCGTCTGCTGCCCGAAGTTCCCGCAGGGATGACGGTGACCTGGGTCGATGACGACGAGGCGCTCATCGCCGCCGTCCGCGACCTCGACTGGGCTGAGGGAACCCCCCAGGTCTTCGCCCACGGGGAGCGGGAGACGATCAAGGCGATCCGCCGCATCCTCAAGGAGCGCGAGGTCCCCCGCGAGTCGCTGTCGATCTCGGCCTACTGGGCGCGCGGACGCGCGGAGGACCAGTTCCAGGCCGAGAAGCGCGAGCCCATCGGTCAGATCGACTGATCCGCTGGGCGTCCCCGCGGGGACGCCCCGCGGCGTCCTCGCCGGGACGTCGGCTCAGCGTCTCCGAGTGACGAGGAAGGCGACGACGCCGAGGGCGATGAGCCCGGCCGCGACCCCGCCGATGAGAAGGTACTGACCGAGGTCGGCACCGGTGCGCGGCAGCGATCCGGCGTTCTCATCGTCGGCGTCGGCGGATCCCTCAGACCCTGCCGAGGCACCGCCGGCGCTGCCGCCCTTCGGGTCAGAGTCCTTCGCGTCGGAGCCCTTCGCATCTGCCGAGGTGTCGGAGCCCTTCGCGCCGGCATCGCTGCTCGCTGAGGCGGCGCCGGCCGTCGTGCCGGAATCCTTCGCGTCGGAATCGTTCGCACCGGACCCGCGCGAATCGGCCGTGTCGGCATCCGCGCCAGTGCCCGCGTCCGCGTCATCGCTCGCCCTCGCATCACTGCCATCGCCGGCATCGGCGTCTGCCCTCGAACCGGCGTCCGCCTCGGCGCCAGCATTCTCATCGGCCCCCACACCTCCGTCAGCGTCGGCCCGGGCATCCGAATCGCCGCCGCCTGCGGTGAGGTCGTCGACCGAGTAGAGGCTCGTCGTGCCGGAGACCTCGTTGCCGATGACGAGCGCGGCCTCCCCGGTCGGGGACTCCCCCGCGCTGAGGAACGTGATGCCCTCAGGGCCGAGATCGCCGGCCTTCGAGAGCAGGCCTGCCGGATCCGCGGCACCGTCGATCTCATCCTCGACGGAGACGGAGAAGTCGCGGTTGTTGAAGTAGGTCGCGAACTCCGGGCTCTGCGGGTCGCTGAGGTCGTAGACGGCGATGCCGCCGATGCGCTCGAAGCCGACGAACGCGTACGTCGTCTCCCCCACCTGGCCGATCGTCAGCGCCTCGGGCTCGGGTCCTTTGTCGTCGCTGCGGCCCTCGAGGTTGGATTCGGTGTGGTTGGAGTTGAAGAACTGCGGGATCGCCTTCGCGGTCATCTGCTCGAACTCATCGCCGGAGTCGGCGACGAGCGTGCCGTCGGTCATCCAGATCGAGAACGACCGGCCTCCGAACGCGTAGAGCTCCTCATAGCAGCTCCCGTCCTCGCTCAGTCCGAGGTCGGTGATGACGTTGAGGCGACCCAGTTCGTCATCCCCGAGGCTGTCGGCCAACGGCGAGGTCTCGCACACGGGGGCGAGGCCGTCGCCGCCGAGGTCCTTGACCCTGGCCGCGTCGACGAAGTCGCCCCACTCACGGGAGTCGCCTTCGTTCGCAGTGACGAGGTAGTCGGTGCCGCCGGCGGAGAACGTCGAGACGGTGTCGGGCATGTACGCGCCCTTGAGCCCGGGGTAGGTCGCGATGTTCACCATCGGGGCGTCCTTCGGATCCCTGTCAGAGGGGTCAAGACCGTTGCCGGCCTTGCCGTAGTCCTTGAAGCCGAGCGGCATGATCCGCTCGACTTCCCCGGCGGCGATGTCGACGACGGCGATCGCGTTCGCCTCCTGCAGCGTCGCGTACGCCTTGCCGCCTGCGACGGTGATGTACTCGGGTTCGAGGTTGCGGGAGACCGGAAGGTCGCCCTCGGGGTTGGGGCCGAAGACCCGCACACCCTCAGGCAGGGTCTTCGACCCGCCCTCCTCGAACTCCCGGAAGTCAGCGGTCCGCACATCCGCCTCGGTGGGGGCGGCCACCTCGGCGGGGAGGTCGACGATGCCCACCGACCCTTCCGGATCGGTCGAGAAGTCATCGGCCGGCTCGCCCTCGTTCGCCACCAGCGCCTGAGCGCCGTCGGGGGTGATCGTCACCATGTCCGGCAGGGATCCGACGCCCACCGTTCCGAGCACCGTCGCCGAGGTGGTCCTCGCGTCGAAGAACATCAGTGACCCGGGCTTCGTCTTGTCCTCGTTCTCCAGAGCGATGACGCCGAGGCCGTCCTCACGGATCGCGATCGAGTTCGCGGTGCCCGAACCGGTGATCTCGCCGACCTTGGCCGGGTTCTTCGGATCAGAGGCGTCGATGATGTCGACGCTCGCGGCCTGCGCGTTGACGGTGAAGACGGTGTCGCCGTGGACGGCGGTGATCTCGGCTGCGGACTCGTCGAACCGCCCGGCCTCGTACGCGCCGAGGTAGCCGAGCGCGACCTGCGCGCCCGGCGCCGAGGTGGTGATCGGCTCCGGCACCTCTCCCGCTTGTACCGGGGTGCCGCCTGTGACGGTCAGCCCGGCGCTCAGGCCGGTGGTGAGGAGGAAGGCGGTGAGGGCGGCGGTGACTGTCTTCGTTGTCGTCATCGGTTCTCCGAGTCGAGGCGGCGCGGACGATTCGTGTCCGCCTACTCCATATATATGGAGAGAGGTGACTGTGCCCGGAACCGGAGGTGGCGCGTGCGTGAACGCGTGGAGTCGGCGGCGCGCCGCTCGGTGCGGCGGGGGTCGATCGCCTGCGGCCGGGGTCGGTCGCCTGCGGCTCAGCTGAGGCCGAGGTCGTCGACGACCGAGGCGACCCTGCGCTTGTCCTCGGTGCTCAGTCCCTTGAGCGGTGCCGGGAGGCAGTCGCTGGTGACGAGGCCGAGGTGCTCGGCGATCGCGGCCCCGACTCGGAGGCTGCCGCCGTGGGCGGCGAAGAGATCCCACAGCGGTTGGAGGTGGACGGCGAGTTCGCGGGCGCGTTCGGCCTCGCCTGCCTGGATGGCGCGGGTGATCGCGAGCATCGGGGCGGGGATCGTCCCGCCGATCGCTGAGAACCATGCGTCGCAGCCGGCGATGAGTCCCTCCGCGCCGTATGCGTCGACGGAGACGCCGATGGCGACCCGGCCGCCGGTGGCCTGCCGAATTCCTGCCACCCGTTCCTGCCAGTCGGCGGGGCTGAGCGGCAGTCCGGGGATCTTGATCGCCGCGATGCCCTCGATCTCGGACAGACGGGCGTAGAGCTCGGTGGTGAAGGTGAAGCGGGTGGTGGTGGGGTTGTCATAGACGATGACGGGCAGACCATTCGCCGAGGTGACCGCCCGGAAGAGCTCGACGACCTCGGTCTCGGTGAGCGGATGGTAGCTCACGGGGGCGAGGAGAAGCGCTGCGGCACCGGCCGCTGCGGCGGCTTCGGCATTGGTGAGGACATCACGCGTGCTCAGCGCCCCGATGCCGACGGTCACCGGGATGCCGTCGGCGCGGTCGACGGTCAGGCGGGCCACCTCGGCGCGGTCCTCGGGACTGAAGAAGGGGCCGCATCCGGTCGACCCGAGCGGGGCGATCGAGTCGACTCCCGTGGCGACGAGGCGGTCGATGAGCCCAGCGAAGGCATCCTCGTCGAGGCGTCCGTCTCGGACCGGGGTGAGAGGGAACGCGCTCAGTCCCGTGAAGGGTGAGAGGGCGGGCAGCGGCATGGGCACGGTTTCGGTGCACGTCGCGAAGTCGGTCATCTGCGGTCCTTGTCATCGCCGGGTCCGAGTGGCCGGGGGTCGTGTGCGGGGCCGGTCTCGGAGATGAAGTGGTCGAGGGTGGGAAACGCCGGTCTGGCACTCGGGTCGGTGACGGCGGACGCTCCGACGGCGTTCGCGATGCTCAGCGCCGCCTCGGCGGGGATCCCTGCGCGCAGGGCGATGGTCAGGGCGGCACAGAACGCATCCCCGGCACCGACGGTGCTCACCGGGGTGACGCGGCGGGCGGGGGCGTGGGCGATCTGCTCGCCGCGGGAGAAGAGGGTCGAGCCCTTAGCCCCGGCGGTCACGGCGACCGAGCGGGCGGAGCGCAGCTGCGGGAGCGCGGCGTACTCGGATTCGTTGACGATGATGAGGTCGGCACGGTCGACCACCTCGGCGGGCAGAGGCAGGGCGGGGGCGGCGTTGACGACGAAGAACCCGCGCACGGTGCGGGCGAGCGCTGACACGACGGTCATCGGGATCTCGAGCTGGGTGAGCACGGTGTCGTCGGCGAAGTCGTGGTCGTCGATGCTCACGGGGGCGTTCGCGCCTTCGCAGACGGCGATCGTGTTCTCACCGTGGGCGTCGACGGTGATGAGCGCCGTTCCGGTCTCGGCGTCAACCTCGGCGATGGAGTCGACGGTCACACCGGCCTGCCGCAGGGCGGCGATCATCTCGGTCCCCGTCGGGTCGGTGCCGACGGCCCCGATCATCCGGGTGCGGGCGCCGAGGCGGGCGGCCGCGGCGGCCGTGTTCGCGCCCTTTCCGCCGGGGCTGCGCGTGAGGGTGCCGCCGCCGACGGTCTCTCCGGGGCCGGGCAGGCGCTGAGTGGTCGCGGTGATGTCGGCGTTGATGCTGCCGACGACGGTGAGGGGGATGGCGAAGGCGGACACACCTCACTCTAACGCGCACCGTGGCTTCCCGCAGGGACGTGACTCCGACGGGGACGTTTCGACGCCGTGGTGCCGTATATTCGGGCCATGGCTGAGAACTCGACGTCACGGACCATCCCATCCCGACGGTATTCGGCGGGGGCGTGGGCGAGCGGGGCGGCGCAGGCGGTCATCGTCGTCATGTGCTTGCTCTACCTGTTCACGAACGCGCTGTGGGCGCTCATCGCCTGGGAGTGCGTGACGCTGGGCTACCTCGTCGTCGGGCTCATCGTCGTGTGGAGGGGCCGACTGCCCGAGACGGGTGACCGAGAGGAGGCCCGCGTGGTCGCGAAGTGGCTGTGGATCCCGCCGCTGCTCGCCGCGATCGTCGGCGTCCAGGCGGCGATCACCGCGATGGTCAACCAGGGGTCGGGAGAGGCCGGTTCCGAGAAGACGGCGCTCCTCTTCGCGGCGAGCGTGGGCATCATCCTCTCGTGGCTCATGCTCCACATCGCGTTCGCGGAGATCTACGAGGTCACCGAGGCGGCCAACGACGAGCAGGAGCTGCGGTTCCCGACGACGACCACACCCTCGACGCTCGACTACCTCTACTTCTCGTACACGATCGGCACGTCGTTCGCGACCTCGGACGTCGAGGTCTGCGGGGTGCCCGCACGCCGGATCGTCCTCCTCCACAGCATCGCCGCGTTCTTCTACAACGCCCTCGTCGTCGCCGTCGCCTTCCAGGTCCTCCAGAACCTCATCGCCCGGGGGTGAGCCGTGGGCGATATCCCAGGCGCGGGTCAGGCGACGAAGACGCAGAAGGGGCGTCCGGCGGGGTCGGCGAAGACGTAGAGCGGTTCGTCGGGATCGTCGGTGCGGTCGAGGAGGATGCGGGCTCCGAGCGCCTCGGCGCGCTCCCGGTGGGTCTCCAGCGCCTCGGCATCGGGGACGGTGAAGTCGAGGTGCAGCTGCATGGGCACGTCCGGGTCGGGCCACGTGGTGGGCGTGAGTTCGTCGACCTGCTGGATCGCGAGCGTCCGGTTGCCGGCCGCGTCGACGAGGACGAGCCAGTCCGCCTCGTCGGGACTGCCGTCGGTCGGCGGTTCGTCGCCGATGCGGTAGTGCAGTCCGAGGTACTGCCGGTAGAACTCGGCCAGGTCGCGGGGGTCCTCGGCGTCGAGGACGGTGTGGAGCAGGCGCGGGAACTCGGTCATCCCTCACCTTAACGCCGGTGTTCAGCTCGGTGGGAGGAGTGGCCGGGGCGGAAGGGGCGAGGAGTAGACGACGCTCGTCGTCACGCTGCCGAGAGTGCCGATCCGACCGCTGACCTGCTCGAGGTGGCGCATGTCGGTGGCGACGACCTTCATGATGAAGCAGTCGTCACCGGTGACGTGATGGGCTTCGATGACCTCCGGCTGCCTGCGCAGGAGCGCATGGAGCGGGTCGTAGTCGCTGCTGGGGTAGCGCAGACGGAGGAAGGCCATGATCGTGTACCCGAGGCGTTGCGGGTCGACCTCGGCGGTGTACCCGCTGATCACTCCGGTCTCCTCGAGGCGGCGGACGCGTTCGGCCGTCGCGCTGTGGCTCATCGTGATCCGGCGGGCGAGCTCGGCGACGCTGAGGCGTCCGCTGTCCTGGAGTTCGGTGAGGATCGCCGAGTCGACCGCATCGAGGGCGATCGGGAGATTCGCGGGCATACGGTCAGACTGCCATGAAATCTCCGCCGAGGCGAGCAGAATGCCGTACGTTTGCCCTGGATTCGCGGGTGCCGCCTTACTAGCCTTCGGGCATGTCTTCGAATACCTTCCGCATCGCGCATTTCGCCGCCAAGCTCGCGTGTGAGACCGATGCCTCCGATGTCCACCGCGCCCAGCACGAGGGCACGCGGTTCGTCCTCATCGACTCCCGCGGTGATTCGGCGTGGGCACAGGGGCACATCACCGGCGCGGTGCACATGCCCACTGCACAGATCGCGGCTCGCGCGGTCGCAGAGATCCCCTCGGACATGCCTGTCGTCACCTACTGCTGGGGACCGGGCTGCAACGGGGCGACCCGAGCAGCGCTCGAGTTCGCGAAGCTCGGCTTCGAGGTCAGGGAGATGATCGGCGGCTTCGAGTACTGGGCCCGTGAGGGCTTCCCGGTCGAACGCGACGGTGGAGTGTTCACCACTGCCCCGGACGCGCTCACGGCTCCCGTCGACGCCGTCACCTGCGACTGCTGACGACGGCGGCCCGGGAGTCTGCGCACCCCGGCTTGAGCACACGCGCGGTGCCGGCCGGATGAGAGACGAGCAGATGCGCCGGACGGATCGGCCGTGGCTGAAGGTTCCCTCCGCAGTTGGGACACGCACCGCCTGGAAACCCGGCCGCGCACGCGGGACACCATGTGCATTCGAAGGTGCAGATGAACGCCTCGTCGTCGGGGGCGAGGTCGCGATCGCAGCATTCGCAGTTCGGTCGGATCTCCAACATCTCACGGCTCCCGGTCTCGGTTTCAGGCAATGGTCTGCACCTATTCCACCTCGGCGCTTCACCGGTGTCGAGCAGCGGACGGGACAGAAATCGCAAGAGTGCGGACGCGTTCTCCGGCGGATCGGTGACGTTGCCCTATTCAGAATCGGCGGGGACCCGGTGCCCCCGGTCCTCAATGCACGCGAGAATTGTCGTTGTGCTCACGAGCCTGTCGCAATGATCGCAGTTGGATGCCGAGGGCAATGACGGCTGGGGCCGCAACTGCTGTGATAGCAACAGGCAGCGACGCGATCGAAGCAATCCCTCCGATTGCGGGTGTGAACGTAATGGTTGCCACTCGCATGACCCAGATGACCCAGGTCACTCCCGCATGGGCTTTGAGACCGGGCAGCGCATCAGCGCCGGCGAAGGCCAGCGGCACAGTGATCGCAGAGCCAAGGCCCGCCAGCGCCAGACCCGCCAGGGTAAGTGCCGCTGAGGGAGTCCACGCGACAATGACGAGGCCTGCGAGGATCAGGATCAGACTGGTGATGGTCGCCGGACCGTTGCCGACTCGGTCGATGAAGCGGTCGCCGAGTATGCGCCCGAAGAACTGAGCCACCAAGAGAACGGTGAGGCCGAGACCCGCAATCGACACAGGAACGTCGCGCTCGGTCGAGAGGAAGACCGCTGACCATTTGTTGCCGACATCCTCCACCGCAACCCCTGCCAAAGCGACGATCGCCAGCGGGATCAGCAGCCACGCCACGTGAGGACCAACACGGACAGGGCCACTGTTCGGCATCGGGCGAGAGTCTCGCTGGTCCGGAAGGAACGAACGCGCCGCGCAGGCCATTGCGCCTGAGCTGAGAACTCCCCACACCCCGAGGTGGATCAGAAGAGGCACTTGAGCCGAAGCCGCGAGTGTTCCGATCAATCCGCCTGCGGCAGCACCGATGCTCCACCCTGCGTGCATCGACGACAGCAGGGAACGACCGTAGTTCTCCTGTACGCGCAAGCCCTGGGAGTTCTGCGCGACATCGACTGCGGCATCCGCGTATCCTGCCAGCACAAGCCCGACCACGAATACCCACGGGTTGCCGGTGGCAACGCCGATTGCGGCAAGCACGAGTGAGACGGACATCAAACCGGTGCCGAACGTCGCCACCCGTCGGCTGCCCCAGCGCCGCAGGAGCACTCCCGGCGCTTGGAAGGCGACGGCGGCACCGAACATGAACCCGGCAACCAAGAGCCCGAAGATGCCAGGTCCGACGTCCAAGGCGTCCTTGACTTCGGCGTATCGGACCAACAGAGTGGCCGGAAGTCCCCCATTCGTGGCGAAGGCGACCATCACCGCTGCACGCGCCCGCCGATTGGTGTTCCGCTTTTGCATACCCAGCACTTTCGCGCTTGAATCAAACACATGCAACGTTCGATCCGGGCTAAAGCGATCATCAATGCCGTGCGATCGCCAGGCGGTGCCCGCGTCTCAGAACTGGCGGAGGCGACAGGGGTATCAACGATGACGATCCGGCGGGACCTGGCCGAACTGGAGCGTTTGGGAATGCTGCGCCGCACTCATGGAGGCGCGGTCAGTCTCCCCGCCCGGGGTACTCGCCTTCCCTACGGAATGCGGGTTGACAGTGGCGTCGACCAGAAACAAGCCATCGCTGCGAAAGCGGTTTCTCTCATCCCCGACGGAGTGAGCGTCATCATCGACACTGGAACGACGTGCGCTGCGGTCGCACAAGCGCTCGCCGGTCGCGACGTCACCGCGCTCGCACTCTCGATACCCGCCGCGTCGGCACTGGGCAGTTGTCCCGGGGCGCGGGTCATCACCGCCGGAGGACAGCTCGACCTCGACGAGCTCGCCTGGACAGGTCACCGGGTGATTCGCGAGATCCACGATTTTCGAGCCGACTTCGCCGTGATCGGGGTCTGCGCCTGGGATGAGCACGCAGGGCTGACCGCAACCTCCGCGCATGACGCCGACGTCAAGAAGGCGATGATCGACTCGGCGCAACGAGTCCTCGCCGTCTCGACCGCAGACAAGATCGGTGTCTCAGCGACATTCACCGCGTGCCCTACTGACCGTGTCCATACCCTCGTGACCCGCGATCTGCCCAGCGACGCCATGACCTGGATGATGGCGGCCGGGGTTGACGTCATCGACAACGCCTGAGACTCGGTCCCTCCACAACGAGGATGTGAGAACCCGCGAAGCTCGCGTCCGTATACAGTGAACTTGTCCCGCGCACAGGGACATCTGAGCCGCGGTCGCCGCTGCAAACCCCGCTGCCCCGCTAACCCCCGGGTAAGAAAAGAGAAATGTGCCGCGACATCGTGGAAACGATATCGCGACACATCAACCGGGGTGAGTAACGGGACTTGAACCCGCGACATCCGCGACCACAACGCGGCGCTCTACCAGCTGAGCTATACCCACCACACAGCCTGCACCTCGGCGCAGACAGCAAGATACATATTAGCGTCCCGCACTGCGGTCGGGCAAACGCACAGGCCCCGAGGTGCATAATGAGACGCAGATCTCCTGACGTGCAACGATTCCGTAGAGATGTATAACGGTTTCGGAAAAGCGGTGGGAGGCCCCATCCTCATTCACTAGGATTGTCACCGCCCTGCCGTCGACTTCCCAAGGACCCCTGGTACATGCCACGTGCGCTGATCTCTGTCTCCCAGGACGGGTACACCTACCTGTCCCTCGATGGGGCGACGAGTCGCTACTCGGACACGGGCCAGGCGATGACCTACCTCGGCGACTATGCCCGCGCCACCGAGACTCCGGTGTCGGTGACCATCGACAACGGCGACCAGGGCGTCGACGTCGAGATCGATGCCGCAGGCCGGATCGTCCCCGCCCAGAGCACTGCGCCGAAGGAGCCCGCACCTGCCGCGACGGCCGAGGCCGCGGCTCCCGGTGCCTCCGCACCTGCCCCGACCTCACAGCCCGACCAGCCGACCCCGGCTGCCCAGTCGACCCCGCCTGCTCAGTCGACCCCGACCGAACCGGCTGCTCAGGAGACCGACCCGACCACAACCTCGGCGAGCGGAGCCTCCCCCTCCTCCGAGACCCCGGTGGATGCGACACCGGCGGCGGCCATGGGCACGGACCCCGCACCGACGACCGGCACGGACGCCGGGCGTGCGCCGGAGTCCGCCGAGGCGGCCGCCGGGGAGGAGTACCCACTCGGCACCCCGTACTCGGGACCGGCAGCCCAGACCCCGCCCACGCAGAAGCCGAGGCAGAAGCCCGCACGGAAGCGTCCGGCGGGCAGGAAGCAGCGCCGACTCGGACGCCTCACCGTGCCCGGCCTCGTCCTCATCGGCATCGCGATCCTCATGATCGGCGCCTTCGTCATCCCCAACATCGTCCCCACCAGCGCCCCCGAATCCCCACAGACGATCAACTCGGACCAGCAGCTCGACGCCGCCTCCGATCTCACCGTGGAGACGACCGACGACATCGTCCCGACGTTCGAGAACACACCGACGTGGGAGGCGAAGATCCCCGGCAGCGCCTCGGTGACGGCGTCGGATCGCGGCGTGCTCGTCGTCGACGGGGACAAGCTCGAAGTCCTCGACTCAGCCACCGGTGCGGTGCGCTACTCGGGCACGGTCGATCAGGCGCCGACCTTCGCCGTCGACACGAGGATCGGGGGCCGAGCAGCCCTGCTCTGGCAGGTCGGCGACTCCGCACAGGCGCTCTTCGACGGCGAATCCACCCCGAAGTCCTACAGCCTGCCCCCGAACACCCGGATCTCCTCGGCGGGCACGAGCGTGCTCGTCAAGTCTGGCAACCGCCTCGCGACCTTCGGCGAGGACGGGCTCATCGACGTGCCCACCCCGGAGAGCGGGTCGACGCCGATGGCGGTGGAGAACGGGGAGCTCTACAGCGCCGACTTCGACGGGCCGGTGGTGGCGACGAACATCGAGTCCGGCGACAAACGCGACATCGACCTCGAAGCCCCTGCCGACGGTCTCCGGATCATCAAATGGATCTCGGCCGGGCACGGCAAGGTCATCGCCCTGTGGGGCGAGCAGGGGGCGTCGACGAACAGCGGGCACCGCATCCAGCTCGTCGTCCACTCCCTCGACGACGGCTCGATCCTCTCGACGGTGACGACAACGACGGACATCGTCGGCGAGATGTCGTGGGTCCGCGGTCAAGGCGGACAGCGGGCCTACATCGGCCCCTACCTCTTCGACCTCGAGACCGGTCTCCTGCTCGCCGACACGACACGCGCCGACGTCAACCTCTCCGAACCGCGGGGAACGATCGTTCCGTGCACGATCGACAACGAGGCGGCGTGCCTCATCGCCGGCCAGACCGCGTACCGCAGCGACACCCGCCTCCTCGCCGTCACCGACAACGGCAACCAGGCGATCGTCGACGGCGTCGACTCGACGATCCGGGCCTATCCGAAGCGCCCGCAGACCGCGAACGGATGAGCGGAGCTTTAACAGCGCACGCCGAGCCACTATGATTGTGGCCGTCGTGCCGTGACGTCATGACCCCTTGACGGGCCGATGACCGGCAACCCCGACCGAAGGATCCCAGTGCCGATCACCACACGAGAGTTCAGCCGCACCGCGGCCGCTTTCGGCACTGCGCTTGCCCTCGCGGCCCTGCCCCTGACCGTCGGCTCCCCCGTCGCTGCCTCCCCCTCCCCCTCTCCGACCCCCACCGCCGAGGCGACCGCCGACTCGAGTGCGACCGCGGGGTCCGAGGCGAGCGCGGAGTCCGGGGCGAGCGCCGACTCCTCGAGCGACGGCACGGCCGACGCCGGCAGCGATCCCATCGCCGATGACGGCGACGCGAACACCGAGGGGTCGGACAACGCCGGCTCCGACGCCGACGGATTCAAGGGCGACGAAGCCTGCGAGAACCCCGAAGAGGCCACCGGCGACGAGCCCTGCGTGGCGGCGACCGTCCCCCTCATCGCGACCTGGGACGGGAAGGCCAAGACCCTCAAGCTTCCGACGACGAACTCCGATCCTAAGACGAACATGCCCGACAGCTGGGAGGGCCAGACGTTCTCCGGACCGCGGCAGTTCCGCGTCCCCACCCAGGAGTCCCCAGAGCAGGAGTCCGCCGAGTCGGGAACCTCGGACGCAGAGACCGATTCCTCGGACACCGCTGCCGGTTCAGGGTCAGATTCGACGGGCGATTCCTCCGGAACCGAGAGCCCGGCTGATGCCGACTCGACCGGGGAGACCGACGACAGCGGCAACCCCATCGACGTGCGGGCCCCGGCGGTCCCGACGGAGTTCTCCCTCAACTCGGAGGGCTACGTCACCCTGCCCGACTCTCCTGATGCCTACACCTTCAGCGGTTTCACCTCGAACCCGAACTGGAAGTTCCAGGTTGAGAACGGCATGATCGTCGTCCGGGGCACCCCGTACACGGATTCCGGCGACTCGGCAGATGCGGGTTCGAACGGCTCGGCGAGCGGCGGGTCCGGATCCGACGGCGGAGGTTCGTCCACCTCGGCGGATGCCAACGCCCCAAGCGATTCCGAGGGCGGATCGTCGGGATCGGGATCCGGATCGGGCGCCTCGGCGGACTCCGGATCGCGAGCCGACGGCTCGGGCGGATCGTCGAGCCGCGCGAATGCCGACGCCTCCTCCGAAGGCGCCTCGAACCCGACGGGCAACGGCGACGACAGCGGGGGGTCGACACGTGCCGGCTCCGACACCGACGGCTCCGGCACCCAGGGCTCGGACTCCGCGGACGGCGAGTCCGAGGACGGACGCACGACGGAGGCTCCCTCGACGGGCAACGGGTCCGGCCCCGGGCGCGACGTCATCCCGGGCGACACCGGTGCCGACTGGCTGCCGGGCGCGACCGGCGAGGGCCCGCACCCCGACTACTCGGACCCTGTCCCGCGCAACCCCGACTCCCCCACCCCCGATGACGACACCGACCTCATCACCGGTGGCGATCAGCCGGCACCGCGCGGCAACAACCAGGCCTCGTCGTCGTTCGGCGAGTCGTTCGTCTTGACGATCGTGAGCTCGTGGCCGGTTCTCGTCCTCGCCGCCTTCGGCATGGGGGCCGTCGGCTTCATCCTCTTCCTCGTCGGCCGGCGCAGTCGGCGCGACGAGACGGCCTGACCCTCCCACCGCCTCAGCGGGGGCGGCGAACTTCGAGGTCGGGCACGCAGCTCGCGGGGAATCCGGGGGGCGTCGAACTGACACTGCGAGAACTCAGCGGCTAAGCTTGGCGGCAGGGCCTGTGACTGCCGGTCACAGGCGGACATGCACGTGCGATCCGGAGGATGCGACCCGATGACAGACAACGTCTACACCTCAGATGTGACCGTCGACAATGCGACAGCCGCGCAGCTGTCGGAGTCGATCCGCCTGCGCGAGGAGCGCCTCTCGGAGAACATCGACGAACTGGTGGGACGCCTCCACCCCAAGGTCCTCCTCACCCGCGCCGTCAACAAGGCGAAGTCGACCGTCATCGAAGAGGACGGGTCCCCGAAGCCCGAGGCCATCGCCCTCGGCGCCGGCACCGTGCTCGGCATCGCCGCCCTCGTCGTCGGGTTCTCCGGTCGAGACCGGCGTGGCTGACTCCGCTCTTCCGATCCGAATGCTCCATGACCGGATCCTCATCGACCCCGGTGAGGAGGCCGGCGAACGCAAGTCCGCGGCGGGGATCGTCATCCCCGCGACCGCGACGATGGGCAAGCGCCTCGTCTGGGGCGAGGTCGTCGCCGCTGGTCCGCATGTGCGGCAGGCCGACCTCGGCGACACCGTCCTCTACGATCCCGAGGACCGCGCCGAGGTGGAGCTCGAGGGGCAGGCGTATGTGCTCCTGCGGGAGCGCGACGTCCACGCGATCTCCGAACCCGCCGAGCAGTCGAGCGCGGGAATGTACCTCTGACCTGCGATCTCAGTCACAAAACCGCATAATGGCCCGTCTCGGTTTGCACGAGCGCCGCGCCCCTGAGTAGTATTAATTCTCGTTGCGCGGCACGTGCGACAGGCGCCTCTAGCTCAATTGGCAGAGCAACTGACTCTTAATCAGTGGGTTCCGGGTTCAAGTCCCGGGGGGCGCACCAGCCAAGAACCGCCGTTCGGATCATCCGGACGGCGGTTCTTTCGCATTCACAGTCGTCTGCGGACGCAGGTGCGGGCCTCACCCCTGGCCGGCGCGGGCGTAGGCGCCGAGAACCTGCCGTTCGGAATCGCCGAGGTAGTTCCCGAGCAGCGTCGAGGCGGCCGCAGGGCCGTCGCCGAGGTAGGTCTCATAGACCTCCTCGTTGCGCTCGACGAAGGGCGCGTGGAGGAAATCGAGGAGTTCGACCTTGAGGAACGCGAGCCGCAGCTCGGCGAGGACATGACCGAAGGACCGCATGAGGCGGACGCTGTCGGAGAGCGCGACGACGCCGTTGTGGAACGCCATGTTCGCCGTGCCCACCTGGAGCCAGTCCCCCGCCTCGGCCGCGGCCTTCGCCTCCTCGATCGCCCGGAGCATGTCCGCGGCCCGCGGATGGTTGCGGGGCGCGTGGGCGAGCACGGTGCACTCGACGGTCCGGCGCACCCGGTAGATGTCGATGACATCGGCCGTGGACGGCGAGGCGACCGAGACGCCGCGGTTGGGAACATGGTCGACGAGCCCCTGCTCCCCGAGCACCCGGAACGCCTCGCGCAGCGTGTTCCGGGAGACGTCGAACTCCTTCGCCAGCGCCGCCTCGGACAGACGAGCGCCGGGACGGAGCTCACCGGCGATGAGGCGATCGGTGAGCCGATTGACCAGGGAGGATTCGTGATTCACATCTCCATCCTAGTGACCGCGCAGCGAAGCACGTTGGACGGGGCGACAATTCGCCCTGATGTGTCGACCGCCGCCGTTGACGATTCTGTGATCCACGTCTACTCTTGTTGAACAATCAGTGCTAGATTGTTTACCAATTCTTCGGATCGTGAGTGAACCACGACACAGCAGTCGACACTGCCCGCGCTCCAGGAGAGAGCACCGCCCACTGCACCAACTGCTGCACCGCACATCAACCGAACACACCGCGACACCTCATCGGAGAGCTCATGTCACACACGCCCGTCTCGCCCCCGCCCGACCAGGAGAGTCCGCTCGGCCGACAGCACGAGAAGATCAGCCGCAGCGCCATCGTCGGTGCCATCTTCCTCATGGCCACCTCGGCGATCGGACCCGGATTCATCACCCAGACGGCGACGTTCACCGCGCAGATGGGGGCGGCGTTCGCCTTCGCGATCCTCATCTCGATCCTCATCGACATCGCCATCCAGCTCAACATCTGGCGGATGATCACCTCCTCGGGCAAGCGCGCAGCCCAGCTCGCCTCGTCCGCGGTGCCCGGCTCCGGCATCCTCCTCTCGATCCTCATCGTGATCGGCGGCCTCGCCTTCAACATCGGCAACATCGCCGGCGGTGGTCTCGGCCTCAACGCCCTCCTCGGCATCGATCCGAAGCTCGGCGGCCTGCTCACCGGTGTCCTCGCGATCGGGATCTTCCTCTTCAAGCGCGCCGGCAAGGTCGTCGACACCGTCGTCCTCATCCTCGGCGTCGGCATGATCGTCCTCACCGTCATCGTCGCCGTCGTCTCCCAGCCGCCCGTCGGTGAGGCCCTGCGCCAGTCCTTCTTTCCCGACACGATCAACTTCGCGACGATCACGACGATCGTCGGCGGCACCGTCGGCGGCTACATCACCTACTCCGGCGCCCACCGCTACCTCGACTCCGGCAAGACCGGCCCGGAGAACGCACCGGCGGTCATGCGCTCGGCGCTCTCGGGCATCGTTGTCACCGGCATCATGCGCTACGTCCTCTTCCTCGCGATCTTCGGCGTCGTCGCCTCCGGCGTCGTCCTCGACCTCGAGAGCCAGGTCGCCAACCCCGCCGGTCAGGCCTTCGCCGCCGTCCTCGGCGACGCCGGCATCCGGATCTTCGGGGCGATCTTCTGGGCAGCGGCACTGAGCTCGGTCATCGGGGCGGCCTACACCTCGGCGACGTTCCTCTCCGCGTTCTCGAAGAAGCTCGCCGGCGGCTGGCCGCTGCAGCTGGCCACGGTCGCCTTCATCGTCGTCTCGCTCGTCGTCTACCTCATCGTCGGTACCGCACCGGCGACCCTGCTCGTCTTCGTCGGCGGGTTCAACGGCCTCATCCTGCCCATCGGCCTGACGATCTTCATGTACATCGGCTGGTTCCGCCCGAACCTCCTGCGCACCGACTCGTACCCGAAGTGGTTGCTCGTCCTCGGCACGGCGGCGACACTGGTGTCCTGGTACATGGCCGTCCAGTCGGTCGGCCCCATCTTCGCGATGATCGGAATCGGAGCCTGAGAATGACCACAACCCAGCACGCACCCACGATCGACCTCAACTCCGACCTCGGGGAGAACGTCCCCGACCGCATCGTCAGCGACGATGAGGCGATGCTCGGCGTCGTCACCAGCGCGAACGTCTCCTGCGGGTTCCACGCCGGCAGTCCTGAGGGGATTCGGGCCACCCTCGCCGAGGCGACCGACCGGGGCGTCGTCATCGGCGCCCACCCCGGCTACGACGACTACGAGGGCTTCGGTCGCCGCGCCCTCGACGTGCCCGCGGCGACCCTGCAGGCCCAGGTCGAGTACCAGATCGGTGCGCTCATCGGCCTGGCCACCGCGGTCGGCAGCACGGTCGCCTACGTCAAACCCCACGGGGGTCTCTACAACGCGATCGTCCACGACGAAGCGCAGGCGAGGATCGTCGCCGAGGCGGTCAAAGCCGTCGACCCGAACCTGACCTTCCTCGGCCTCGCCGGCAGCGTGTCCAACCGGGTCGCCGCCGAGGTGGGACTGACCGTCGCCGCCGAAGCCTTCGCCGACCGCGCCTACAACCCCGACGGCTCGCTCGTCTCCCGCACCGAAGCTGGCGCTGTCCTCGACGACCCGGCGCTCGTTGCAGCCCGGGTCCTCCGCCTCGTCGAGACCGGGCAGATCGAGGCGATCGACGGCAGTGTCATCACCGTCGACGCCCAATCGATCTGCTTCCACGGGGATTCGAAGGGCTCGATCGAGATGGCGCAGGCCTCCCGCGCCGTCCTCGAGGAGGCCGGCGTCGTCATCGCTCCGTTCGCCGGTGCGCGGTCGTGACCGGCGCCGCCGCCCGCGAGCGCATCCGTCACGGCTTCACCGGCCCTACCTCGGGGATGGCGCCGGGATTCGTCCAGGCCAATCTCATCGCCGTCCCCGCCGACTGGGCCTTCGACGTCCTCCTCTTCGCCCAGCGCAACCCGAAGCCGTGCCCGATCGTCGACGTCCTCGAACCGGGACAGGTCGAATCGGCGCTCGCGAAGGGCAGCGACCTACGCACGGACCTCCCCCGCTACCGGGTGTGGGAGCACGGTGAGCTCACCGGGGAGATCGACGACGCCACCGAGATCTGGGCCGAGCACCCCGACCTCGTGTCCTTCCTCATCGGGTGCAGCTTCACGTTCGAGACCGGACTCCTCGACGCGGGCATCCCCATCCGCCACCAGGACGCCGGGCGCAACGTCCCGATGTACCGGACGTCGACCCGATGCCGACCGGCCGGCCGGATCGCCGGCGACATGGTCGTCTCAATGCGCCCGATCCCCGCCCATCAGGTCGCCGAGGCGGTGCGCATCACCGACCGCTTCCCCGCCGTCCACGGCGCTCCCGTCCACATCGGCGACCCCGCGGCGATCGGCATCACCGACCTCGACTCCCCCGACTTCGGCGATGCCCCGGTCATGGCCGAAGGCGACATCCCCGTCTTCTGGGCGTGCGGAGTCACCCCGCAGGTCGCCATTGCCGAATCGGCGCCGCCCTTCGCCCTCACCCACTCCCCCGGGCGGATGTTCATCACCGACGCCCCCGAAAGCGACTACCGCCAGTGACCGAATTCCACACGGCCTCCCGGCAGCACCTCCTCGTCGAGTGCGCCGACCTCACCGCGACCATGCGCCTCCACCACAGCCTCGAGACCGCGGGGCTGCCCGGCGTCGTCGAACTCGTGCCGGCCGCCCGCACCGTGCTCGTCCGCTTCGACCCGGGACGCACCTCGGCGCGGGAGCTCAAGGAGACCATCCGCGGTCTCGACCTCAGCTCTGGAGGCGAGGACGATGCCCGCACCGTGACCATCGACGTCCGCTACGACGGGGAGGACCTCGCCGAGGTGGCCGACCTCCTCGACGTCTCCCCCGCCGAGGTGGTCGCCCGCCACCAGCGGGCCCGCTGGCAGGTCGCGTTCTCCGGGTTCGCCCCCGGCTTCGGATATCTCGCCGGCGACGAGCCGCTCTTCGACGTGCCCCGCCGCTCAAACCCCCGCACCCGGGTCCCCGTCGGCTCCGTCGGTCTCGCCGGGGAGTTCACCGGGGTCTACCCACGCAGCTCCCCCGGAGGATGGCAGCTTATCGGCCGCACCGACGCGCGGCTGTGGGACCTCGACCGGGACCCGCCTGCGCTCTTCGTCCCCGGCACCCTCGTGACCTTCCGCGAGGCCGAACGGGAGAGCGTGCGCATCGGGGGCGCGGACACCGAACGAGACACCGAACCGACCGCGGACTCGACGGAGACTGTCTCCGACTCCGACTCCGGCTCAGCCTCGGCGCCCCATGCGCTCACCGTCGTCCAACCAGGACTCCAGCTCCTCGTCGAGGACCTCGGGCGGCCCGGGTTCGCCTCGATGGGCGTCTCGAGCGCGGGAGCCGCTGACCGGGCGGCCCTGCGGGAGGCCAACCGCCTTGTCGGCAACGCCGAGGACACCGCAGCCCTCGAGAGCCTCGGCGGAACCGTCCTCGACATCACCGGCGACGGTGTCGCCGCGGTCACCGGGGCCGAGGGGCCGATCACGCTCACCGGCGCGAACGGGGTCGTCCACCGGCCCGAAGTCGGGGAGGCGTTCTCCCTCGTCGACGGCGACCGCCTCGAGATCGGGGCGAGCGAGCGTGGGCTGCGCCGGTACCTCAGCGTCCGCGGCGGATTGGCAGTGCCCACCGCGCTCGGCAGTGCGTCGAGTGACACCCTCGGGCACCTCGGACCCGCAGCGCTCACGGCCGGGCGCACGATCGGACTCCACGGGCCCGCCAACGCACCGTTCCTCGTCGATCCCGGCCCCCGCCTCGGCGAGGGTAGGCACCTGCCGACACCGGGTGAGGTCGTCGAACTCACGGTCACCCTGGGACCGCGCGATGACTGGTTCACCCCCGCGGGGGTCGCCACCCTCTTCGACCAGGAGTGGACGGTCACCCACGAATCCGACCGGGTCGGCCTGCGGCTGAGCGGGGACGTTCCGCTCGAGCGGGCACGAACCGGGGAGTTGCCGAGCGAGGGCGCGGTCACCGGTGCCCTGCAAGTGCCGCCGAACGGTCAGCCCGTGCTCTTCGGCCCCGACCATCCGCTCACCGGCGGCTACCCGATCATCGGCAGCGTCGACGACACCGACCTCGCAGCCCAGCTCGCCCCGGGGGTCCGGATCCGCTTCCGGCGTTCGGATTCGGGTCCTGCCGCCACTGCCGCCACTGCCGCCACCGTCGGCACTGCCGCCACCGTCGACTCCACCACCACCGACGAAAGCTGAACCATGTCGAGAATCCTCATCGCCAACCGCGGCGAGATCGCCGTGCGCGTCATCCGCGCCTGCGCCCAGAACGGGCACACCTCCATCGCCGTCTACGCCGATCAGGACGCCAACGCCCTGCACGCGCAGCTCGCCGATGTCGCGATCGCCCTGCCCGGGACGACCGCCGCCGAGACCTACCTCAGCATCGAGGCGATCATCGCAGCCGCCAGGCGGGCCGGCGCCGACGCCGTCCATCCCGGCTACGGGTTCCTCTCGGAGAACGCCGACTTCGCCGCCGCCGTCGAGGACGCCGGGATGATCTGGATCGGACCGACCCCGGACTCGATCACCGCGCTCGGGGACAAGGTCACCGCCCGGCAGCTCGCCCAGAAGGCCGGGGCACCGCTCGCGCCGGGAATCGACCGGCCGCTGCGCGACGCCGCCGAGGTCGAGGAGTTCGCCGCCGAGCACGGCCTGCCCATCATCATCAAGGCCGCCCACGGCGGGGGTGGTCGCGGGATGAAGATCGTCCGCGAGATCTCCGAGGTCGCCGGGGCCTTCGAATCGGCGACCCGGGAGGCCATCGAGGCGTTCGGTCGTCCCGAATGCTTCGTCGAGAAGTTCCTCGAACACCCCCGCCACGTCGAGGTCCAGGTCGTCGGCGACGGAAGGGGCACCGTCGTCGCCGTCGGCGACCGGGACTGCTCGGCCCAGCGGCGCAACCAGAAGCTCGTCGAGGAGGCGCCTGCCCCGAACCTCTCGGAGGAGCAGCGCGAACGCCTCCAGCGTTCGGCCGAGGCGATCTGCGCCGAGGTCGACTACCGGGGCGCCGGCACCGTCGAGTTCCTCCTCGCCGCCGACGGGACGATGACGTTCCTCGAGGTCAACACCCGACTCCAGGTCGAACACCCCGTCACCGAAGCGGTCACCGGAGTCGACCTCGTCACCGAGCAGTTCCGCATCGCCTTCGGCGAGGGGCTCTCCCTGTCGGCGACCCCCGAGGTCCGCGGGCACGCGATCGAACTGCGGATCAACGCCGAGGATCCCGGTCGCGGGTTCCTCCCCACGCCCGGGCGCATCGAGACCCTCACCGTCCCAGGCGGGCCCGGGGTGCGCTGGGACTCCGGTGTCCGTGCCGGTGACACCGTCCAACCGGCCTTCGACTCCCTCTTCGCGAAGCTCATCGTCCACGGACCCGACCGGGCCACGACGATCGCGCGGATGATCACCGCGGCCACCGAGCTCGACGTCGTCGGTCCGGCCACCGTGCTGCCATGCTCGCTCGCGATCCTCCGCCACCCGGCCTTCGCCGGGGAGCGCCTCGGCATCGACACGCAGTGGATCGAATCCCAGCTGCTGCCCGACTTCGCCCCGCAGGAGAGGCCCGCGCCCGTATCGGGCGATGGGATCACCCGCGTCGACATCGAGATCGACGGGAAGCTCACGACACTCGGCCTGCCCGACGCGCTGCTCACAGCGCTCGGATCGGTCGGCGGGACCGCCTCGGCGGGGACCGGAGACGACGGGGACCGCGCCGAGGGATCAGGCGCCTCGGACGACGGATCGACTGCGGTGACCGCGCCTGTGCCCGGCAGCCTCGTCGACTTCCTCGTCGATGACGGCGCCGAGGTGGCCGAAGGCGACGAGGTCGCCGTGCTCTCGGCGATGAAGATGGAGACCCGGGTGCAGGCGGGAGCCGCGGGCACGCTCACCCATGTCGCGTCGGTCGGCGACGTCGTCGCCGTCGGGGAGGCCATCGCCCGGATCCGGTGAGGTCGGATGGGCCGAGTCCGTCCCGGCGGGTGCCGAGTCCGTCCCGGCCGATAGAGTGGACGGAAACGTCAGCATCACGAAGAGGAGACCTCATGCCACGTCTGTCAGTCGGCGACACCGCCCCGGACTTCACGCTCGTCGATCAGGACGGGAAGTCCGTGAGCCTCAGCGACTTCCGCGGGAAGCGGGTCGTCGTCTACTTCTACCCGGCGGCGATGACACCGGGCTGCACGACGGAGGCGTGTGACTTCCGCGATTCGCTCTCCGCGCTGACGAGCGCCGGTCTCGTCGTCCTCGGCGTCTCCCCCGATTCGCCCGAGAAGCTCAAGAAGTTCGAGGAGAAGGAAGGACTCACCTTCGAGCTGCTCTCCGATCCGGACAAGGCGATGATGGACGAGTGGGGCGCGTTCGGCGAGAAGAAGAACTACGGCAAGGTCGTCCAGGGCGTCATCCGCTCGACCGTCGTCGTCGACGCCGAAGGCAAGGTCGAACTCGCCCAGTACAACGTCAAGGCCACCGGTCACGTCGCCCGTCTGCGCAAGGCGCTCGGCATCGACGCCGCCTGATCACGCGTTCCGTCGCCTGCCCGCGTGCTTGGGCTTTCCGCCGCTCGCCCGCGTCCTGCTAGGCTTGATGCGGCCACGCGCGAGTGGCGGAATTGGTAGACGCGCTGGATTTAGGTTCCAGTGTCTTCGGACGTAGGGGTTCAAGTCCCCTCTCGCGTACGCAGTCTGTGCCGCGACACCGATCGGTGTCGCGGCACGGTGTCGTTCAGGCCCCGCCTGTGACCGCCCGTGCCGTCGTCGGCGGGGCACCGACCGAGGCGACGGGGATGTCGGCCGCCGGCTCCGCCGTAAGGTGGGCGGTGAGCATCCGGTCGAGGACGAACCAGCGGATGGCCTCCCGGTCACGACTGTGGGCGACGAGGAACCACCGACTCTGCGTGTGTGCGAGGAAGATCGGATCGACCCGATGCGCCGACTCGCGCCCGTTCCGATCGCGGTAGCGCAGAGACAGCACTCTCCGTTCCTCGAGCGACCGTTCGACGGCCCTCCTCACCTGCGGTGATCCCGGATCGTCGGCATGATCGATCCAGATCCGCGCGCCGAGGCGGTCCGACCGCTCCCGTGTGCGTGCGTCCATCACCGTCTGGACCTTCGCCAGCGCCGCCCGAGCGTCGCCGTCGAAGGGCTGACCACGATGGGCGGCGACGGCCGCGGCGAGCCCCGAGGCCTCAGCCTCGGTGAAGTTGACCGGCGGCAGGGTCGCCGCCGCGTCGACGGCGTACCCGCCGCCCGGGCCCGGCTGCGCCCAGACCGGGAAACCGCCCTGCTGCAGGCTCGAGATGTCGCGTTTGATCGTGCGCACGCTCACCTCGAAGATCTCCGACAGCCGCTCCGCCGTCCGACCCGCCGAACCGGCCCGGCGCAGCTCCTCGCGCAGGGCGTAGAGACGATCGATGCGATTCATGGATAAATGGTGACATACCAGTGACATCGGAGTCGGTCATGATGGTTCCATGAATACGCACTCGCAGTCACTTCTCCTCCTCTCCGGCGCCGGACTCCCCTCCTGGATCTGGGATCAGGCCCGCGACCACCTCGGCGAGGAGATGACCTCCGTCGTCGCCCCACGCCCCACCTCGGAATCCGCGCGTCTGCGCGACTACGCCGAGGCGGCTATCGCCGCGATGCCGACCGAGCAGGTCGTCCTCGTCGGCCATTCGGCCGGCGGCGTCGTCGCCTCGGAGATCGCCCGCCTCGCTCCCGAGCGGGTCACAGGCGTCCTCGCGGTGAGCGCGATCGTGCCGCCGGCCGGCGGGTCGTTCGTCTCCGCGATGCCCGCACCCAACCGGTGGGTGCTCAGCGCGGCGATGAGGTTCGCCGGAACCAAGCCGCCCGAGTCGGCGATCCGGAAGAACCTGGCCAGCGGCCTCGACGGTGAGATCGTCGACCGTCTCATCGGCGACTTCACCCCCGAACCGCAGGCCTACTATCGCGACCACCTCAGCGACGGCACGTGGAGCGCTCCCCGCGGATACGTGATGTCGACGGCTGACAAGGAGCTGCCGCCGGCGCTGCAGAAGCGCTTCGCGGCGAACCTCGGCGGCGACTGGACACAGGAGCTGACCACCGGGCACCTCCCCATGCTCGAGGACCCTGCCGGACTCGCCTCCGCCATCACCGCCTTCGTCGACGAGCTGCCGCGTAAGACGACCGGCCCCGAGTGATTCGTCAGCAGCGCAACATCGCCCTCACCCTTCGCAGAACGCGGACGGATTGTTCTTCCACTTGTCGCCGCGCTGCTTTCAGGTCCTTGCCATTTCGCCGGATCCAGTCGCTCTTGGCCGCTGCGGTTTTCACAACCCCGCACTTCAATGGTGTGCAGGACGTCGACACGGACCTGGTCCAGGCACATGTGAATGTGGTCGGCGGTGAGGACGGCAACGACCATGTTCGCAGCACGCGGCCTGACCCGGGAGGGTTACTGTGAACTGTAAGTGGAGAACCAAGTACGGCTGGTCTCCCACGCAAACAGCCCTCGGGGCTGGTCGTTCTACACGAGATGACGCTAATTGCGTCGTTTCGACGGGAAATTCTCCATGTCGATCACGATCGGTTCGTAATCATCAATGCGATGCTCGACCTCATCGCTGGAGGACGTGTCCCAGTCTTCGTGATGATCCTCGAGGATTCGGTTTGCGATCAGCGCGAGCGCTGCATGCTGTCGTCCACGGCTGTTTCCCATCGCGACGACCGCGTCAGAACTATTCGCCTCGACTTCGTCTGCAAGTCCACGAACGTCGATACTGAAACTGACAATTGAGCCTTCGTTGTCACGCATTGGGAATGTCATTTCGGTGCCATGAACTTCAAGGTCGCCTACCGCACCTACCATGTCAGCCAGCCGCCCGGCGAGAACGTAGTCAAGGTCGTGGATCTTCTCAGTCATCAGCACTTCTTTGCAGGGAATGATGTAATCACGTTCTTCCCTCCGTACGAGACTGGCACATTGGTCGTGAACGTGTCGTAGGTCTTGCCGTTGTACTTCAACTCTACAGGCGCACAGTCCTAATTCACTCATCTCTATGAGTACAAACACTCATTTGTGTTATAGTGCGGGTACACAGCACAGTCCGAACGATGGGGATCGCGATGAACGCTGAGGCCGCACCAGACCTCGATCGGGCGCTGCGCGCGCTCGCCGACGGGAACCGTCGGGCCATCCTCGCAGCGATCCGCACCTCCCCGAAACCGGTGGGGACGATCGCCGAGGAGCTCGGCCTCTCCCAGCAGACGACGTCGCACCACCTCGGCGTGCTGCGGAAGGCGGGACTGACCGTCGGCACCCGGGAGGGCACGCGGCACCTCTTCGCGGTGAGCACCGACGGGCTCGCAGCAGTGAGGTCGTACCTCGATGACTTCTGGCCCACCAAGCTCTCCGCCCTCAAGGCAGCCGTGGAGAGTGATCATGGCTGAGTTCACCGATTCCATCGACATCGCCGCCCCACCCGAGGCCGTCTTCGCCTATCTCACGACGAACGAGGGGATGACGGCGTGGATGGGTGAGTTCGCCGACCTCGACCCTCGCCGAGGCGGTCGCTTCGCCGTCGACATCGCCGGCCATCCCGTCCGCGGTGAGTTCCTCGACGTCGATCCCCACAGCCGCGTCGTCGTCTCGTGGGGGTTCGCCGGCAGCGACGATCTGCCCGCCGGCGCGTCGACCGTCGAATTCCGGCTCACTCCGACCTCGGCGGGCACGCGCGTCGATCTCCGGCACTCGGACCTGCCCGAGGTCAGTGTGCCCGGCCATGCGGACGGCTGGTCGCACTTCCTCTCCCGCCTCGTCATCGCCGGGACCGGCGGCGACGCGGGACCCGACACGTGGGTGCCGCTGCCCGACCGCCCGCACTGACTCCGCCCGATCCGACGGAAGACCATTCACAGGAACTGGGAACACCGAGAGATGAGGAGAATCCCATGGCCGAGACCACCGCATACGACACCGTGAGGAAGTATCACGAGGCCTGGACGAACGGCCGCGTCGATGAGGCGATGGAGCACGTCGCCGAGGACATCGCGTGCCGCGCCCCCGGCATGGACATCGCCGGCAAGGACGCCTACCGGCAGTTCATCGGCGGCTTCGCCCCCATGCTCACCGGCATCGAGGAGGTCACCGACTTCTCCGACGGGGATCAGGTCGCCCTCTTCTACTACCCGCAGACCGCTGCGACGTCGACGACTCCGGCCGCTGAGCTCTTCACGGTCCGGGACGGTCTGATCACCGAGAGCCTGCTCATGTTCGACCGGCTCTCCTACGGTCCGCCGAACCCGTCATGATCGACGTCGACGCGTGCACACCAGTGAGGAGTGAGCGATGACTCCCGAACAAGGAGCCCTCGTCGACCGACTCCGTGCCCTGCTCGCCGACGAGCCGGCGGTGCGCGAGGTCGCGATGTTCGGCGGTCGGTCGTTCATGGTCAGCGAGAAGATCGCTGTCAGTGCACTCAAGTCCGGCAGCCTGCTCGTGCGCATCGACGCCGACCGTCACGACGAGCTCGTCGGCCGGCCGGGTGCTCGGCAGGCCGAGATGGGTGCCGGACGGACGATGGGTCCGGGGTGGATCGACGTCGCTGCCACGGCGATCGGCGGCGACGTCGGTCTGAGCATGTGGGTCGATGCGGCCCTCGAGCACAACCGGGCCGTCACCGGAACGCGCGGCTGATCCCGGCGCGCAGCTGCCCCAGCTGGATCCAGATGAGGAAGCGCTGAAGCGGCCGCAGGACCAGTCCGAGGAGGCGGCGGACGAGGCTGGTCGAGGTGCGCACCCACGCGTACTCGATGTGCAGCTGGGTGCCGCCGGCCGCCGGTTCCAGGGCGATCGACGTGCGTCGGGCGTTGGCCCGCGCAGCATCGGGGTAGGTGGCCCGCCATTCGATGAACCGCGGTTCATCGACCTTGACGACCTCCACTCGCTGGTTGATCACGTGGGGTTTGACGGTGATCGGCGTCCCGTCGCGCCGGGTCGAGTGCGTTCGAGCGGCCCACGACTGACCCGCCGAGGTGGCAGCGGCGCCATCCTCAACGGAGCCGATGGTCGGATCCCAGTCGGGCAGTCGCGAGGCGTCCGAGAGCAGACGCCACACGTCGTCGATCGGCGCGGGGACGAATGCCGCAGCCGTGCCCGACAGCGCATCCGCGCGCTGTCGGCCCCGGGTCCTGCCTGACAGCAGTTCCACCCTGTCGAGCTCGGCGAGCACAGCCTCAGACAACGTGCCCAAACGCTGGAGAATGGATTCGATCATGCCGCTCGGTTCGACGACGAGGTCGCGCAGCACCGCGGCCGCGTCACCTCGCTTGCCGGAGCTGTTCGCGGACTGGAGGATCTTCACCGCACGGTCACCCCACTCGTAGCCCTCGGTCTCGTGGAAGACGATGCGGCCGGGCCCGGGTGGTTCCATGCGGATTCCGAGTCCGGCGAGCTGTTCGGCATGCTGAGCGGCAACCGCCTCCCGGGCGTCGTCGATCGTGATGCCGAGACTGCGCAGCACCTGACCGGCGGTCTGCTCGCTGACGGTGAGCGCGAGGAACAGGTGGTCGATGTCGGCTTCACGCTGGCCGACGCGCGAGGCCTCCTCCGTCGCCAGGATCGACAGCGAGTACGACGTCGATGCGGAATCGGTGAACCTGCTCATCGGGCCCTCCTGGGGACGGGGATCGTCGGATCGATCCTCTTCGCGTACTTCTTGTGCACCGCCTGCCGGGAGACGCCGAGCGCGTCGGCGACGTCCTGCCAGCTCATCCCTGCTCGCAGTCCGGCTTCGACCTGGGCGAGTTCGAGGCGTTCGGTGAGTGCGCGCAACGATGAAACTGCCCGCAGCCCCGCCCGGGGGTCACTCGTGTCGGCCGCGACATCGGCGATCTGTGTCGATTCCATGTCTGTCAATTTACGTTGCTAACGCGCCGCCTGTCAACCATTGTTGCTTACCGGCGGTCGCTTCCCGCGGGCTCAGCGGACCTCTACAGTGGGCTCATGAGCTCAACCGCCGACCTCACCGTTCGCCCTGTGACCGCTTCCGACGAGTCCCGCTGGAAGGAGCTCTTCCGCGGCTACCGGGAGTTCTACAAGCTCCCCGAGTCCGAGGACGTCGTCGAGCGCGTCTGGGGATGGCTGATGGATCCGTCCCATGAGTGCGAAGGACTCGTCGCCGAGGCGGATGGGCGGATCGTCGCGATCGCCGACTACCGACGATTCTCCCGTCCATCGACGGGGACCGTCGGCCTCTGGCTCGACGACCTCTTCACCGACCCAGAAGCCCGCGGCACCGGGGCCGGTCGCGCGCTCATCGCCCGGCTGCAGGAGATCGCGGCCGAGGAGGGGCGTTCGGTCGTCCGGTGGATCACCGCCGACGACAACACGCAGGCACAGGCCCTCTACGACCAGGTCGCGACGAAGACGAACTGGCTCACCTACGACGCGGCACCGGTTGCCGAGTAGACCACTCGGAACTGCTCGCACACGACGGGCGACGCCGCCCGCGCTCCCGCCCAGAAATCGGCAAGCCTCGTGTCGTCCATGGACCGACCCTACCCCGGTAGTCTTGCTTCCATGCTCGTGTCAGACCTCGTGCGTCTCGTCGGCGCTGCGATCAGCCTCATCGGCCTCGGCCTCGTCATGGGCATCAGTCCGACGACGATCGCCGTGTCCTTCCGGGTCCTCACCGATGTTCCCCGCGCCAAGCGCGCGATGGGTTTCATGCTCCTCGGACTCATCCTCGGTGCCACGGTCATCCTCCTCGCCCTCCAGGTCATCGACCCACACACGCTCGAGACCCTCGTCAGTCGCGACATCGAGAAGGTCCTCGTCCGTCACAGCGTCGACCTCGCCGCCGGCGCCCTCTTCCTCACCGCCGGCATCATCATGGCCGTGCGGCTGCGCCGACCTCCGAAACCGAAGAGGCCGCACAGGAAGCCCACCGGCAAAGCCGGGGCGATGGTCCTCATCGGCATCTCGAACACCGTCATCAGCTTCAGCGACTTCGCGACGATGTACATGGTCGCCCGCATCGTCCGCGCCGTGAGCGAGGACATCATCATCCGCGGCATCGTCTACCTCGTCTTCATCGCCGCGATGATCGCCCCCTACGTGCTCCTCACCTGGGCATGGAACCGCTTCCCGAAGGTCTCTGCGAAACTCTCTGCGTTCTTCACCCGCATCGCGAACGCGAACCTCCGCCCCTGGGCGACCGCGCTCACGCTGCTCGCCGCCGTCATCTTCCTCGCGATGGGCATCTGGGGCGAACCGCGCCTATAGGACGCGAACGCCGCTCACGCCACTCGGGCTGCCAGTCGCACCCGCAACCCGTCGAGAAGGGCAGCGAGCCCGAGCTCGAACGACGGCTCCGCCCCGTACGAGTCGGCATTGTGAGCGGCGAGCGCCGCATGGACGGCAGGGAACTGCTCATCGGCGGCCTCCTGCGCGAGGAGGTCACCGGGGGCGACCATGTCGAGCGCCGACCCGAGCACATGCGCCTCAACCGTGCGGACGACCGCGATGACCTCGGACTCCGGCCAACCGCCTCGGCGCAGGCCCGCGACGACCGCGTCGTACATCGCATACGTCGACCGGTCCCGGATCGAGGTCGTCGCGAGCAGGCGGATGAGGTTGGGGTGGGCGGCGAAGACCCGCAGGTACGAACGCGCCCACACCTCGATTGCCTCGTCCCAGGCCAGACCCGACGACTCGGCGAAGGCGCTGACGTCGATGCCCGTGACGATCCGCGCGCGCATCGCCTCGATGAGGTCATCGCGCCCGCTGACGTGGTTGTAGAGCGAGGAGACCTGGCGGTCGACCCGATCGGCGAGGACGCGCATGGACAGCGCCTCGGCCCCCTCGACATCGACGAGATCGAGGGCGGCACTGACAAGCCGGTCCCGATTGAGTCGCATGATCACCACTTCCCCTGACTCCGTGAAGAGTGTATCGTGCTGAGGGTCACAAATACGAACACTGTTCGTACGCAATGGAGCGGAAGGGAGTCCTGTGACGACAACCCATTTCTCAGGCGGCACGATCTGGCGCGGTGCGAGCAGCGAGCCCAGTGACGCCCTCCTCATCAGTGACGGCATCGTCATCGCCGTCGGGGCGACCGACGTCGCGGCCCGCCTCGGCGAACTTCCCGCCGACACCGCAGTCGAACACGTCGACCTTGCCGGCGGGTTCCTCATGCCGTCCTTCGGCGACGGGCACGCGCACCCGATGTTCGGCGGGCTCGAGGCCGCAGGCCCCCAGGTCCGCAGATGCACCTCGGTGGATGAGATCGTCGCGGAGGTCCGACGCTGCGCCGAGGCGAACCCCGAGGCCGACTGGATCGTCGGCGCCTCGTACGACGGCAGCCTCGTCGAGGGCGGACTCTTCGACGCCCGCTGGCTCGACGAGGCGGTGGCCGACCGTCCGGTCGTCCTCCGCGCGTGGGACTACCACACGGTGTGGTGCAACTCCAGGGCGCTCGAGCTCGCCGGCATCACCGCCGACACCCCCGACCCCGTCCTCGGCGAGATCCCCCGCCTGCCCGACGGCTCCCCGCTCGGCATCCTCCGCGAATGGGGTGCCGTCGACCTCATCGACGCCGTCCGCCCACCCCAGTCCGAAGACGACCGCCTCCGCGCGCTCGACCGCGCTGCCCGCTACCTCCTCGACCGCGGGGTGACGTGGGTCCAGGACGCGTGGGTCGAACCCGCCGACGTCGACACCTACCTCACCGCCGCGAGGTCCGGCGACCTCGGCATCCGCGTCAACCTCGCCCTCTACGCCGACCCCCGGCACTTCGCCGAACAGCTGCCGGGCATGGTCGCCTCCCGTGCGCGAGTCCGCGCCGCCGGGTCTGACCTGCTCACCGCGGAGACCGTGAAGTTCTTCGCCGACGGCGTCGTCGAGAACGAGACCGGTGCCCTCCTCGAACCGTACTGCTCATCCCTGCACAACCACGGCATGCGCGTGTGGGAGGGTGACTCCCTCGCCGAGGCGGTCACCGCCGTCGACGCCGAGGGCTTCCAGATCCACATCCACGCGATCGGCGATGCCGCCGTCCGACAGGCCCTCGATGCGATCGAGACCGCGATCACCATCAACGGTCCCCGCGACCGCCGCCCCGTCATCGCGCACGCCCAGCTCGTCGACGCAGCCGACCTGCGCCGCTTCGCCGAGCTCGGGGTCATCGCGACCATGCAGCCGCTCTGGGCACAGCTCGATGCGCTCATGACCGTGCTCACGGTCCCCCGTCTCGGCGAGGATCGGGCCGATGAGCAGTACCGGATGCGCTCGATCCTCGACTCCGGAGCGAGACTCGCCTTCGGCTCCGACTGGCCGGTCTCCTCCGGAGCCCCGCTCGAGGGGCTTGCGATCGCCACGAGCAGGCGCACCGCCGACGGCGAACCGGCAGGCGGATGGACACCTGATGAGATCGTCGGCATCGGGCCCGCCCTCGACGCGTACTCTCAGTCCGTGGCCCATCAGGCCTTCGCCGACCGCGCGCCGACACCCTGGGGTGAGATCCGTCCCGGGGCGAGCGCCGACCTCGTCATCCTCGACGCCGACCCGCGCACGCTCACCGCCGCGGAACTCGCAGCCCTGCGCGTGGGCGCCACCTACCTGCGCGGCAGCCTCGCCGCCCCGACAGTCTGACCGGAAGGACCGTCATGTCCGACGACCACGGCACCACCGCTCCCGCCGAGACCGGGCATCTGCGCCGCGCCCTCGGCGTTCCCTCACTCGTCTTCTTCGGCCTCGTCTACATGGTCCCACTCACGGTGTTCACGACCTACGGCATCGTCACCGAGATCACCGGCGGGCGCGTGCCGCTCGCCTATGTCATCACCCTCGTCGCGATGGTCTTCACCGCCCGCTCGTACGCGAAGATGGCCGGCGAGCTGCCCTTCGCCGGCTCCGCGTACACGTACACGCAGAAGACCTTCGGCGCCGGCGTCGGCTTTGTCGCCGGGTGGGCGCTGCTGCTCGACTACCTCTTCCTGCCGATGATCAACTACCTCGTCATCGGCCTCTATCTCAATGCCGCCCTGCCGATGGTCCCCTCGTGGGTCTTCGTCCTCGTCGCCATCGTCCTCGTCACGATCCTCAACATCATCGGCATCGTCTCGGTGGCGCGCGCGAACATCGTCATCATCGCCGCCCAGGGGATCTTCATCCTCACCTTCGCCGTCCTTTCCTTCGCCACCATTTCGGGCTCGGGTTCGGTCGATCTCGCCGCCCCGTTCACCGGCGACGGCACCGTCGACGGGTTCGGGGCCGTCATGGCCGGTGCCGCGATCCTCTGCCTGTCCTTCCTCGGCTTCGACGCCGTCTCGACGCTGTCGGAGGAGGCGAAGGATCCCAAGCGCTCGGTGCCGCGGGCGATCGTCATCGCCACGCTCACCGGCGGGCTCATCTACATCGTGCTCTCGTTCATCGCCCAGCTCGTCTTCCCGTCGAACGCGTTCGCCGACCCCGAGTCCGGTTCGCTCGACGTCATGGCCGCCGCCGGAGGGCAGTTCCTCACGATCTTCTTCACCGCCGCCTACGTCGCCGGCGCCTGCGGGTCGGCACTGACCTCGCAGGCCTCGGTCTCGCGCATCCTCTACGCGATGGGCCGCGACGGGGTGCTTCCGCGCGGGTTCTTCGGGCGCCTGTCGAAGCGCTTCCTCACCCCGGTCTTCGCGACGGTCACCGTCGGCGTCGTCTCCCTCCTCGCGCTCGCTGTCGACCTCACGTTCATCTCGGAGATGGTCAGCTTCGGCGCGCTCATGGCGTTCTCCGCGGTCAACCTCGCAGTCATCAAGCACTTCGTCATCGACAGGGGTCGCCGAGGCGGTCGTGCGATCCTCAGCTACGTCGTCCTGCCCGGCATCGGCTTCGGCCTCACCGTGTGGCTGTGGACGAGCCTGTCCCCGCGCACGCTCATCATCGGGCTGGTGTGGCTGGCCCTCGGCGTCGCCTACCTCGCGTTCGTCACCCGCGGCTTCCGCCGGCCCACACCCTCGCTCGATCTCAAGGAGTGAGGCGCTCGATCTCGCCGAGTGAGGCGCTCGACCTCAAGGAGTATGGCCCCCCGATCACCCGAGGACGCGCGCGGGTAGTCACTCGACGCCCCGGAGCCGGTGAACTCGATGCTCATCGCGGTGGGGATGTCCGCGTCCTTGAGGATGCTCATCGCCGGCAGGTCGCGCAGGTACGCGGCGTTGGCTTCCTCGAGCGGGAGCTCCGCCTCGGCGGAGGCGAAGGCCGCCGCGAAGGCTTCGTCGTCGAGGTCGGACTCGATCGCCCGGACGGCGAGGTCGAGGTGTTCGGGGGCGCTCATCAGCCGCAGCCCCTGGAGCGCGAGCTCTCGGGCGGGTCGGGGGACGTGCGTCCGGTACCAGGCGAGCCCGTGCTCGCTCACCGCCGCACGGTAGAGGTCGACATAGCTGCTGCGCAGGGCGTCCTGGGAAATCGCGTCGGTGTCATCGACGCGATCGAGTGCACCGGCGACGATTCCGCGGTTGCAGTCGACGAGTTCTGCGGCGGTGCCATCGAGGGCCTCCTGCGTGAGCAGAACGGGGTGGGAGCTGTCCTTCTCACACGAGAGGATGTCGTCGAGCTGGCTGTATTCGATCCGATCGAAGTCGTTCATGCCCCGAGACTAGGACGACGACGTGAATAGCAGGTGACGTGGGTCACTCTCCGGGCAGGCGGCTCTCGACGACCGTGAACTTGGCCGTCCGGGCGAGCTGCACGCTCGGACCGATGAGGTCCTCGAGCCGATCCCGGTAGCGCAGGTGGGAGTTGAAGACGGTGAGCACGCGGCCGCCGGGGGTCAGGTGGGCTGCAGCCGTGCGCATCATCCCCGCCGCCGTGTCCGTCTCGATCGCTGTGCCGTGGTGGAACGGCGGGTTGAGAAGGATGAGGTCGTACGCTCCCCCGAGCGGGTCGTCGGTACCGCCGCTGTCGGTATCGCCGGCATCGGCACCGCTCGCATCGGCGAGGATGATGTCGACGGCCGTTCCGTTGGCCTCCGCCGTCTCCCTCGCCGAGGCGACCGCCGCCTTCGAGACGTCGACGCCGACTCCCGTGTCCGCTCCCGTCACGGCTATCGCCGCTGTGAGCAGCCAGCCGTTGCCCGCTCCGAGGTCGAGGACGGAGGCCGGACGGGCGAGCGCGGGGACTGCATCCGGGGAAGCGGACGCCTCGGCGAGGGCGGTGAGCAGGAGCGATGACCCTTCGTCGGCTTTCGTCCCGGAGAAGCACGCGCCGTGGGCGCTGACCGTGAGCGGTCCGGTCGCGGGCGTGTCGATGACCCCGGTGCGCGGGAAACGGGTGAGCGAGGGGGAGGTCAGGGGGCGGCTGCCGATGATCAGACGGTTCTTCCCCACTCCCGGTGAGACGTCGACGCGACCGAAGGCGCGGGCGAGCTCCTTGTTCACCGCCCGGCTCATCACGTCGCTGCGGCCGATGACGATGAGTGTCGTGACGAGCGGGTGGAGGACGGTGATCGCCTCGGCGAGGGCATGTGTCGCCTTCGGCGCATCGACGACCGCCCAGGTCTCGCCGGGCACGTCCCCGCTCTCGGTGCGCTGTACGTCGGCGAGGTCGGCGACGGGCTCGGCACCCGGGGCTTCCGCGGCGACGTTCCGTGCCTCGTCGAGGCGGTCGTTGTACGTGCGCACGGCGGTGAGCTCGGAGAGCACGCGGGTCTGGAGGCCGAGTGGGTCGTCGACGAGGATGACCTCGTCGGGGGCAGCGCTCGGGGCGGTGAACGTCCCCTCGCTCGACCGTCCGGAGACGTCGAGTTCACCGGTGCGACGCCCGATCACATAGTCGGCGAGCAGCCGCGCCTGGGCGAGCCCCGGGGCGTCGGCGGGCCACGGCATCCGGGCGAGCAGGTCGTCGCGGGTGCGCAGGGCCGCAGAGTCGGAGGCGAGGAGGGAGGCGGGCATCCGCTCAGTCTAATGCGCGCCCGCTCGTGCGCACCTGTCGGCGACCGGGCCCGGCGTGAGATGTGCTACTAATTGAGGGAGCCTCATCCCCCGACGCACCAGGAGAGACCATGACCATTCTCGTCGGCTATTCCCCCTCGCCCGAAGGCAAGGCCGCGGTCGCATTCGGCATCGAGCAGGCTCGCGCCTTCGACGACACCCTCATCGTCCTCAACGCCGGCATCGGGGAGACGCCCGACGAGCACGGAGTCGCGACGAACGCCGACATGGATGAACTCAAGCAGACCCTGCTGAACTCCGAGGTCTCCCACGAGATCCTCCAGTTCCTCCGCGGCAACGACCCCGTCGAGGAGCTCCTGGCCCTCGCCGAGGCGACCGACGACACCCGCATGATCGTCATCGGTTCCCGTCGCCGCTCCCCCGTCGGCAAGCTCATCATGGGTTCGACCGCGCAGCGGATCATCCTCGAAGCCGAGGTCCCCGTCGTCTCCGTCAAGGCCGATCGCTCCCGCTGACGGCTCTCACCGCCGCAGACGCCGACCGATCGGCATCGACCGCGTCCGTGCGGTGACGCTCACTCCCCCGCGATGGCGGCGATGAGGGCGTCGACATCGTCGGTCGTCGTGTCGAAGGCGCACATGAGGCGGACGATGTCCCGCTCGAGCGGCCAGTCGGCGAACGCGAAGCGCTGTCGGGCCCGGGCGGCCACCTCGGCGGGCATGCGGACGAAGACGACGTTGGCCTCGACGGGCTGGACGAGGTCGAGCCCGGGGACACGGCCGGAGGCGGCCACCTCGGCGAGCCTGGTCTCGAGGTACCGCGCCATCGCGTTGGCGTGGTCCGCCGACCTCCGCCACAGGTCCCCGTCGTAGAGGGCGTTGAGCTGCGCGGAGAGGAAGCGCATCTTCGACGACAGTTGGAGGTTCATCTTCCGCAGGAAGCGCATCCCCTGCCCGATCTCGGGGTTGAGGACGACGACGGCCTCAGCGCCGAGGAGGCCGTTCTTCGTCCCGCCGAGGCTGAGGATGTCGACGCCGACGTCCGTGGTCAGGGTGGCGAGGTCGGTGCCGAGGAAGGCGGCGGCATTGCCGAGGCGGGAGCCGTCGACGTGGAGGATCATCCCGTTCGCGTGGGCGTGGTCGGCGATCGCGCGGATCTCCTCGGGCCGGTAGGTCGTCCCCCATTCCGTCGACTGGGAGATGCTCACGGCCAGCGGCTGCGCATTGTGCTCGCTGCCGCGGCCGACCATCGCAGAGGCGATCGACTCCGGGGTGAGCTTGCCGTCGGCGGTCGGGACGGCGACGATCTTGAGCCCGCCGACCTTCTCCGGTGCGCCGGTCTCGTCGTAGTTGATGTGGGCGCTCGCGGCCGTGATGACCGCGGCCCAGCGGGGCAGGGCCGACTGGAGGGCAAGGACGTTGGCGCCGGTGCCGTTGAAGACGGGGAACGCCTGCGCCCGCGCCCCGAAGTGTCCTTCCATGACGCCGTGGAAGTGCGCGGTCCAGGGATCCCCGCCGTAGCCGGGGGTGTGCCCGACATTGGCGTCGATGAGCGCCTGGATGACCTCGGGATGCGCGCCTGCCCAGTTGTCCGAACCGAAGTTGCGGGGGTGGTCGACGGGATCCGTGCTCACGCGGTCGGCAAGGTGCGGCTGCTCGGGCGTGGCGGGTTCGGCCGAGGGGTCGAGGACCTGGTCGGCGGGTGAGGGGGCGTCGTTGCGAGTCTCGTCGTTCACCTGCTCAGCGTATCGCCCTGCCCCACCGCCGTGCAGGCGGGGCCGCGGACCGACATCCCGCCTCGGCGAGTGAGCGGTGAATGGCGGAAGGGGGAGCGATCGACGATCACTCCCCCCTTCCGGCTCAGACGGTCTCAGCCGTCAATCGCGGTCTCAGCTCTCCTCGCTGATCTTCCGGCGACGGACGAGCATGAGCGTCACGGCACCGGCGGCCAGCAGCGCCGCGCCGGCAGCGAGGGTGCCGATGGTCTCGACACCGGTGCGCGGCAGGTCACCGCCGGGGCCCGGGGCCGTCGGCGTCTCGGACGGCGACGGAGCCGGGGCGGTCGGGGTCTCGGTCGGGGCCGGGCTGTCCGTCGGAGTGTCCGTCGGGGCCGGGCTGTCCGTCGGAGTGTCCGTCGGGGCCGGGCTGTCCGTCGGAGTCGGCGATCCCGTGGGCGTCTCGGTCGGGGTCTCAGTCGGAGTCTCAGTCGGGGTGTCGGTCGGGGTGTCGGTCGGGGTCGGGGTGGAGCCCTCGTCACCGTCGCCGGTGCCGCCGCCGCCCTGGCGGACGACCTCGCCCTTCTTGATCACGGTCTCTTCGCCCTCGATCTCGAACTTCGCCGAGTTCGTGTAGGTTCCGGCCTTGCCGCCGTCGGTGACCGTCGTGCGGTAGATGACGGCGTAGACCCAGCCCTCTTCCGAGGTGAAGCTCACGGTCGAGCCGTCCTCGGAGACGGTGTAGAAGTCCTCGGGCTTCGGCCCCCAGCCCACCGGCTGCCCGTTCTCGTTGAACTGGTTCGTGCCGGCCAGACGGGTCTCACCGGGGATGAGTTCGATGTTCTCCCCGCCGAGGTCGGTCACCGTGACCTTCTGGTCGCCCTTCATCCCGCCGGCGGGCGAGGCGATGTTGACGTGCCACTGGATGATGTCGTTCTCGCGGTCGTAGCTGCCCCACTTGTAGGAGTCCTGGCCCTTCCACTCGCATTCGCCCTCGCAGGGTCCGTCGGGCGGAGTGACGGTGGGCTGACCCCGGGATGTAGGTCCAGTCGTTGTGTGAGTCGTCTTGATGCTCGCTGCTGCGGGCAGGAAGACTGGTCTCATCATGACGAACACGAGGAAGCGGCACACGCCTGAGCAGGTCGTGCGCAAGCTCGGACAGGCCGACCGGATGCTGGCCGATGGCGCGGACGTCGCGGCGGTGTGCCGCGAGCTGGGCGTGTCGGAACAGACGTACTACCGGTGGCGCAACCAGTACGGCGGGCTCAAGGCCGACGACGCCAAGCGCCTCAAGGAGCTCGAGAAGCAGAACGCCACCCTCAAGCGTCTGCTCGCTGAAGCAGAGCTGGAGAAGGCGGCGCTGAAGGAGCTGGCAGAGGGAAACTTCTAGGCCCGGGCAGGAGGCGCGCCGCTGTCGCTCACCTCATCGCGAAGATGCGGGTGAGCGAGCGGATGGCGTGCCGGCTGACCGGGCTATCCAGGTCCGCCTACCGGCGCACCCTCAAGGCCGATACCGTCGCCGACCCCGACGCCGCCTTGCGTGAATGGCTGCGCGGTTACGCGAAGAAGCACCCCCGCTGGGGCTACCGGCGCGCGTGCCACGACGCCCGCGGCGAGGGCTGGCAGGTCAACCACAAGAAGATCCAGCGGCTATGGCGCGAGGAAGGCCTACGCGTGCCCCAGCGACGTCGCCGTAAGCGCATCGGCTCCTCGACCACGGACGCCCCCAAGGCGTGCGCCCCGAACGTGGTGTGGGCCATCGACTTCCAGTTCGACGTCGACGAGGCCGGGCGTCCGATCAAAATCGCGTCGATCGTGGACGAGCACACCCGGGTCTGCCTCGGCGGCCTCGTGGAACGCTCCATCACCGCCGACCGTCTCACCGACCATCTCGACGACCTCGTTAAGCTGCACGGACCGCCCGCGGTCCTCAGAAGCGACAACGGGCCCGAGTTCATCAGCCAGGCGATCGCCGACTGGGCCGGCACCCGCACCGGCTTGTCGTACATCCCGCCCGGCTCGCCGTGGCTCAACGGCTACGTCGAGTCGTTCAACTCCCGCCTGCGCGACGAGTGCTTGAACATCAACAGCTTCTACTCACTGCTGCACGCCCAGGTCGTCATCGGCGACTGGAAGGTCGAGTACAACACCGTGCGACGCCACTCGGCGCTGGGCTACCTCACCCCGGCCGACTATGCTCGCCACTGCACCCACGAAATGGAACCCGACGACTCACACAGAGACCGGACCTAACAACGGGGGCGGCCCAACGGTGACGGTGTCGGAGACCTCACCGAAGTCGTAGGTGACTTCCTTGGTCTCGGTCGTCTCCGTCTGCACGGAGACCCAGAAGTAGAACGTGCCCTTGAGGTTGAGCGGGTTGTCGGCGAGGTACTGCGAGTCGAAGTCGCAGAAGATCTGCGTCTCGGTCACGGTGCACTCGCCCATTGCGACGCCCTCGGGATCGAGGAGGTCGAACGCGTCGACACGGCCCTGCAGTTCGGCAGGCAGGTCGACGACGAAGCCCGCGGGCGTCGTCGGGTTGTCGGGGAGACTCCAGGTGCCGTCGATGCGGGCTACGGAGCCGCTCTTGATCTCGTCCTGCTGGAATTCGAGGGAGTCGATCGAGGCGTTGGTCTGGTACGGCGGCGCAGCATTCGCGGGGATTGCGACCAGTACCGTTGCGAGCAGGGCGAACATCGCGAGGATGGCCGCCCCGACGCGTGGAAGTACGTGCGTCATGGGGATTCCTTTGTATGTTGGACAGCACCGTCGACTATCCGGGAGGGGACCGGAGATCGGTGCTGAGTGGGGACTCAAAGCGAAACATTACAAGTTGGACACGATGATCACAACTTGCACACGAATTCTGCCCAGTCGGCTCTCAGAGATGAGGGGTGCTGCCGGCGGTGATGAGGGTGTGCAGCTGCGGATTCCGCACTTGGAGCATCAAGTACTACCCGTGCACCGGGTGTTTTCAGCGCTGCGGGTGCGGCGTGGAGAGTTGCCGGGATGATGCGACGCTCCGGGTATGACGTGATGCTACGGGTATGACATGGCGCTGCGGGTGCGGGATGAAGGGGCTGAGGCGAGTGCGGACGGCACGAAGCCCGCCTCCGATGATCGGAGGCGGGCTTCGCAGTGCTTAGCGCGACGACCCGGTCTCAGCGGCCGGGCGTCAGCGGGTCACTTGCCGGCGAGGAGCTCGCGCATGAGTTCGGCGGTCTCGGTCGGGGTCTTGCCGACCTTGACACCGGCGGCCTCGAGGGCTTCCTTCTTCGCCTGTGCGGTGCCCGAGGAGCCGGAGACGATGGCGCCGGCGTGGCCCATGGTCTTGCCCTCGGGAGCGGTGAAGCCTGCGACGTAGCCGACGACCGGCTTCGACACGTTCTCCTTGATGTAGGCGGCGGCCCGCTCCTCGGCGTCTCCGCCGATCTCGCCGATCATGACGATCGCCTCGGTCTCCGGGTCGGCCTCGAACGCCTCGAGGGCGTCGATGTGCGTGGTGCCGATGACCGGGTCACCGCCGATGCCGATCGCGGTCGAGAAGCCGAGGTCACGGAGTTCGTACATCATCTGGTAGGTGAGCGTGCCCGACTTCGAGACGAGCCCGAGCTTGCCCTTCTTCGTGATGTTCGCGGGGATGATGCCGGCCAGCGACTGCTCGGGCGAGATGATGCCCGGGCAGTTGGGGCCGATGATCCGGGTCTTGTTGCCGGCCGCCTGGGCACGCGCCCAGACCTCGGCCGAATCCTGGACCGGGATGCCCTCGGTGATGACAACGAGCAGGCCGATGCCGGCGTCGATCGCCTCGATCGCCGCGTCCTTCGAGAACGCGGGCGGGACGAAGGCGACGGACACGTCGGCACCGGTGGCCTCCATCGCCTCGGCGACGGTCGCGAAGACGGGAAGCTCGATGTCATCGCCGTTCTTGTCGACGTGCTTGACAGTGGTGCCGGCCTTGCGGGCGTTGACGCCGCCGACGACGTTCGAGCCGGCCGCGAGCATGCGCGCGGTGTGCTTGGTGCCCTCGCCGCCGGTGATGCCCTGGACGATGATCTTCGAATCGGAATTCAGGAAGATTGACATGGGTATGGAGACCTTTCCTTACTTCGCAGCAGCCAGTTCGGCGGCCTTGTCGGCTCCACCGTCCATGGTGTCGACCTGGGTGACGAGCGGGTGAGCGGCCTCGGCGAGGATCGCCCGTCCCTCTTCGACGTTGTTGCCGTCGAGGCGGACGACGAGGGGCTTGGTCGCCTGGTCGCCGAGGATCTCGAGGGCCTTGACGATGCCGCGGGCGACCTCGTCGCAGGCGGTAATGCCGCCGAAGACGTTGACGAAGACAGCCTTGACCTGGTCATCGCCGAGGATGACGTCGAGTCCGTTGGCCATGACCTCCGCCGAGGCGCCGCCGCCGATGTCGAGGAAGTTCGCCGGCTTGACGTTGTCGTGCTTCTCGCCTGCGTAGGCGACGACGTCGAGGGTCGACATCACGAGGCCCGCACCGTTGCCGATGATTCCGACCTCGCCGTCGAGCTTGACGTAGTTGAGGTCGAGTTCCTTGGCCTTGAGCTCGAGGGGGTCCTCGGCGTCGATGTCGCGCAGCTCTTCGTGGTCGGGGTGGCGGAAGTCGGCGTTCTCGTCGAGCGAGACCTTGCCGTCGAGGGCGATGATGTCACCGGCACCGGTCTTGACCAGCGGGTTGACCTCGACGAGGGTGGCGTCCTCCTTCTCGAAGACGGTCCACAGGGACACGAGCACGGGGGCGACCTTCGCAGCGGTCTCGGCATCGAAGCCGGCAGCCTCGGCGATCTCCCTGGCCTTGGCCTCGTCGATCCCGTCGATCGCGTTGACGGGGATCTTCGCAAGCGCTTCGGGACGCTCGACCGCGAGCTGCTCGATCTCCATGCCGCCTTCCTTCGAGCACATCGCGAGGTAGGTGCGGTTGGAGCGGTCGAGGAGGACGGAGAAGTAGTATTCTTCGGCGATGTCCGCACCTTCGGCGATCATCACCTTCTTCGTGATGTGTCCCTTGATGTCGAGACCGAGGATCTCCTTGGCACGCGCTTCCGCCTCGTCAGGATTCTTCGCGACCTTGACGCCGCCGGCCTTGCCGCGGCCGCCGATCTTCACCTGCGACTTGACGACGACCACGCCGCCGCCCAGGTCTTCGGCTGCCTTCTTCGCTTCTTCTGGTGTCGTGGCGACCTGAGCCTTGAGCACGGGCACCCCGTGCTTCTCGAACAGGTCACGTGCTTGATACTCGAAAAGATCCACGTGTCTTCCTTCGTTTCGTCTGCAGGGCGTTCTCACCCAGCATTCGTGCGGGGTCTTTTGGCCCCGCAAGAGCGTTGACGGATGCAACAACCACAGACCACTTTATTCCCAACCGCACTCGAGCAACCAAATTCGCAGGCCCGGTACGTAAGGAATGTCTCGCGAAAAAGAATCTTGGTCGTCAAGATTCTTGATCTGGACGTAAAATCGGATCATGGATGAGGTCGACAGGATCGTCGCTGCGTGGCGACACGAGCGTCCTGACCTCGATGTCTCCCCCATGGAGATCCTCTCCCGGGTGACTCGGCTCTCCCGTCAGCTCGACCGGGCACGGAAGTCGAGCTTCGCCGAGTACGGCATCGAGGGCTGGGCCTTCGACGTGCTCTCCGCCCTGCGCCGCTCCGGCGAGCCCTACCAGCTCTCCCCCTCCACGCTGCTCCAGGAGACGCTCGTGACCTCGGGGACGATGACGAACCGCATCGACCGCCTCGTCACCGCCGGCTGGGTCGAACGCCTCCCCGATCCTGCCGATCGCCGCGGGGTGCTCGTGCGCCTGACCGAGACCGGACGCGCGACCGTCGACTCGGCACTCGCCGACCTCCTCGTCAAGGAGCGCGACATCCTCGCCGGCCTCACCCCCGCGGGACGGCGCAAGCTCGCCGCACTCCTGCGCGAGCTCTCCACCGGCTTCGACGGCGACGAGGACTGAACGATGACCGACCCGACAGATCCCGCCGAGGTGCTCCACCCCGCCGAGGCGACCGCCGGGTCCCTGCGCGACTGGACCGGGGTGGCGCCGCCTCGGCGGGAGACGATCCACGGCACGATCGTCGACCTCGAACCGCTCGATCCCCTCCGTCACGGCGACGACCTCTTCGAGGCCTCGATTGCCGAGGGAGCCGAGGAGCACTTCGCCTATCTGCCGGAGGTCCCACCAACCGATCGCGGTGAGTTCACCGACTGGCTGACCACGGTCGCGGCCTCGCCCGATCCCCTCTTCTTCGCGGTCGTCGACCGCGCCACCGGACGCGCAGTGGGACGCCAGGCGCTCATGCGCGTCGATCCGGCCAACGGGGTCATCGAGATCGGCAACATCCTCTGGGGTCCCGACCTCGCGCGCACCCGCGGGGCGACCGAGGCGTTCTTCCTCTTCGCCGACGCGGTCTTCGCTTCCGGTTATCGCCGCTTCGAATGGAAGTGCAACGACGCCAACGTCCCCTCGAAACGGGCGGCGGAGCGCTTCGGCTTCACTCCCGAAGGGGTCTTCCGCCAGCACATGGTCGTCAAGGGGCGCAACCGGGACACCGCATGGTTCTCGATCCTCGACTCCGAATGGCCGCAGCTGCGGAAGGGGTTCGCCGCATGGCTCGATCCGGCGAACTTCGACGAGGCCGGAGTGCAGAGGCGCAGTCTGCGCGAGCTCAGGGGACGCTGAGCACCGACAGACGCCGGGTCCACACAGGACACAGAGACCCCACAGGGCGCTGAGATCGGCGCGTCCCGCCGGGCCCGGACGGCCCGTCGGCATAGGCTGGAGCTGATGTCCGACACGACTCCGACGTTCGAGGAACCATGCGCCTTCGCTCCCTTGCCCTCCTGACCGCTGCCGCTGTCCTCACCACGAGCGCCTGCGTGCCGACCTCGACGGAGACGCGGCCCCAGCCGCGCCCCTCGGTCAGTCCCGAGGAGGTCACTCCGATCGCCACGCCAGACGATGCACCGGAGATCTCCGTCGTCGACTCCTCCCCCGGCGGAGCGAAGGAGTCCGACCCGCTGTGGCAGGGCCTGGCGCAGGCCGCCGCGGAGAAGAAGCCGGCCTACCTCAAGACGTGGGTCCACACGGCCAACCCGGACCTCCCCGACTCCGGCGAGGTCACCGTCACCCCCGACAGCCCCAACAGCGTCAGCGTCACCCTCGATGCGGGCAACGTGACGACGGACAAGGCCCCGTTCGTCCTCATCCACGGACTCTTCGACGTCGAGGAGATCGGCGAGTCCGCGTACACGCTCACGACCGTGAACTCCGACGACATCCCCGAACTCGATCCGCAGGGACCCGACGACGAGGCCCGGTGCACGGCCGACGACGCCCAGGAGCGGATCTCCCTGGCCGCCGACGACCTCTCCGCGGATCCGTCGAAGCGCGAGGAGTTCCGCCAGCAGTGGGGTGCGTCCCCGCAGGTGTGGTGGGGCATCCAGATGACCGCGCGGAGCCTCGGTGAAGAGGGCGACGTCGCCGGCGACTACCTTACCGAGGCATGCGGGGCCTACCTGGGTCAGTGACGTCGACCTCGTACGAGTGAGTCGCCGGAGTGAGCCGCCTCGCCCCTGCTACGCGAGCGCCCGGTTGTAGGCGTCGACGACCGGCGGGGTGAAGTAGCCGACGATGACGGCGATCGCAGTGATGAGGCATCCGAGGCCGAGCCACAGTGATCCGCCGATGACGCTGATGCCGAAGACGATGACGAGGAGCTCGAAGGCGATCGCCGCGGGCCGCGCCCACCGATGCAGCCGCCACGATCCCCGCGCCGCGGCGAGGAGTCCGGCGGCGAAGATGAGGAACATCACCGCGAGGCCGATGAGTGAGCTCGCGAGCGCCCCGGCGCCCAGCGCGGTGACGACGAACGAGATCGCGGTGCCGATGAGCACGAGCGCCTGCAGACCGAGGACGATGACGACGAGGAGCATCGCCCGCGGGGTGGGCACACCGTGACCGTCCGGATCCGGAGACCCGGGCGCCCCACCTGCGTCCGCCGGCCTCACACGGTCACCCGCGCGAATCCGGGGATGAGGATCTCGTCGAGCATGCGTTCGCGCACGTCGAGCGGGAGGAAGGCCGCGGTGATCGCGTTGACGGTCGCCCACTCGAGGTCGGTCTGGGTCCAGCCCGCCTCGTCGACGAGCAGGCGCATCTCCCGGGTCACGGATGTGCCCGACATGAGGCGGTTGTCCGGGTTGATCGTCACGGCGAAGCCGAGGTCCTTGAGCCCGGTGATCGGGTGGGAGGCGATGGTGCCGCCGATGTCGGTCTGGAGGTTCGAGCTCGGGCAGAGTTCGAGGGGGATCTGCTGGTCGAGCACCCATGCGGCGAGGCTGCCAAGCTGGCCCTCACCGTCGACGATGTCCATGTCCTCGACGATCCGCGCGCCGTGGCCGATGCGCTGCGTGTGGCAGACCGTGACCGCTTCGTGGATGGACTCCTTCCCGGCGGCCTCACCGGCGTGGATCGTCACCGGCACGTAGGCCTGGTGGAGGGCGTTGAAGGCCGAGAGGTGGGCCGAGGGCGGGAAGCCCTTCTCGGGGCCGGCGATGTCGAAGCCGACGACGCCGGAGTCCGCGCCCTTCTCCCGGTGGCGGATGGCGAGTTCGGCGATCGCCATCGAGTTGTCGGCCTGGCGCATCGCGGTGATGATCTGACCGACACGGATGAACCGGCCGTCGGCCGACGCCTCGGCGACACCGGCGTCGAGGCCCTCCTGGACGGCGTCGACGACGTCGTCGAGGTCGAGGCCGCCGGCGAGGTGCTGCTCGGGTGCCCACCGGGCTTCGGCGTAGAAGACTCCGTCGGCGACCTGGTCGAGCACCCACTCCTTGGCGACGCGGATCAGGCCCTCACGGGTCTGCATCACCGCGGTGGTGTGGGCGAAGGTCTCGAGGTAGCGGACGAGGTCACCGGAGTTCGCGGACTCCGCGAACCACTGGGCCAGCGCCTCGGGATCCGTGGCGGGCAGCTCATGGCCGACCGCCTCGGCGAGTTCGATCATCGTCTCCGGTCGCAGACCACCGTCGAGGTGGTCGTGGAGGGAGACCTTGGGCAGCTGGAGGATCGGGTCGTCGTGGGCGACGCCGGCGGGAGTTCTATGCACGGGGCAAGTCTATCGGCTGCCGGCCGGGAGGAGCATGGGAACGCTACCCCGCGGTCGGGTCGATGTCCCCGCTCTTGATCCGCTCGCGCAGATCCGCGATGCTGCGCCCGGCGTCGGAGACGCGGCTGAGGAACCCGTCCTCGGCAGAGATGCCGACTCCGCCGTTGTCGATCGTCCCCTTGTACTCGTGCTCGGTGACGAGGATGCCGTTGATCTCGGCGGGGTCCTCGGGACCGGGTTCGACGACCTCGTCGGGATTCTTGCTCTGCGGCCATTCGGGGAACATCGTCCGCAGCCCGCGGCGGATGTTCGGTTCGATCGTCGCGATGATCGCGTCGCTGAAGTCGCCCGAGGCGCCGTACCAGATGATCTTCGGCAGCACCGGCTCCTCACCCTCGCCCTCGGGGTCGGGGGTGGCAGTGGCCGCGGCGGTGCGCTCCTCGGTGACGGCGGCGAGCACCCCCATCGCTGCAGCCGAGCCGAAGGGCACGACGACATCGGCGTCGGCTCTGCGCGCGGACTCGAAGAAGTCGCGGCCGCCGCCGTCGGTGTCGTCGACGGTGCGTCCGGCGATCCGCGACTCCCGGTACGAGGTGACGTCCTCGACCTCGTCGCCGGACTCCTTGTTGTAGAGGGCCACACCGGCGTCGAAGGCGGTGAGGATCTGCTCGGCCTGCGGGAATCCGCGGGAGACGAACGCGGAGACCTCACCCGATTCGCTCGCCGTGGCCGCGATGTAGCCGGCGATGAACGCCGGCGGCACGAGGTCGAAGTCGAGGCTGAGCACATTGTCGGGGAAGTCCTCGTGCCCGCTGGCGATGCCGAGGAAGAGGCCGTCGGGGTTGCCTCGGGCGAAGTCGGCGAGTTCGCTCGCGCCGCCGGGTCCGACGACGGTCGTGAGCGTGCACGCCTCCCCCGTCGTTCGCTGCAGGGCCGCCGAGGTGGCGGAGGAGTTCGAGACCCGCTGACTCGAGGTCGCGGTGAAGAGTCCCGCCGCCCGCGCGAGCTCGATCTCGGCGAGGGTGATGGCTCCGGCGGAGTGGTCGTCGAAGCCGGCAGGGGCCGAGATCATGCATCCGGTCGTCGGGTCCGCGACCGCCTCGGGCGTCGACACCGCACACGCGCTCACCCCGAGGAGGCTGAGCACGCCGAGGGCGGCACCGGCGGCCCGGGTCGCGAGGTTCGTTCTCATCGCTCCAGGTTATCGGGCGGGCCTGAGTGCCGCCCGCCTCACCGCTTCGAGTCGAGGACCCTGAGCGCGGTGGCCGTGAAGATGCGCGCAGCGATCGCGACGCTGTCCTCGTCGATGAGGAGGTCGCCCTGATGGAGGTCGTAGGTGGTGCCCCCGGGCGTGCGTGTGCCCATGCGCACGAGCGCCCCGGGAACGTGCGTGAGGTACCACGCGAAGTCCTCCCCGCCCATCGACTGCGGGGTCAGCTGCACGGAGTGCTCTCCGAGTTCGGCCCGCACGGCCGCTTCGATGAGCGCGACCTGGTCCTCGGTGTTGACGACCGGGGGGACGCCGCGGCGGTGGTCGAGTTCGACCTTGACCCCGTACGGGCCGGCGATGCGCTCGACGAGGTCGGGCAGCACCTCGGCGACCTGGTTCCAGCCGTCGACGTCGAGGCACCGCAGGGTTCCGCGCAGCACTCCCTCGGAGGGGACGACGTTGGCGGCGTGGCCGGCGCTGATCTCACCCCAGACGAGCGAGATCGCATGCCGGGGGTCGATGAGACGACCGAGCGTCGAGGGCAGGTCGGTGGCGAGCTTGCCGAGCGCGTAGACGAGGTCCTCGGTGAGGTGGGGCCGCGAGGTGTGGCCGCCGTGGCCGGTGAGCCGGATGAGGACGGTGTCGCCGGCGGCGGTGATCGCCCCGATGCGCGAACCGATCCGGCCGACGTCGACGTTGGGGTCGCAGTGGACGGCGTAGATCTCGGGGACGTCGTCGAGGACGCCCTGGGAGATGACGCGCAGCGCCCCGCCCGGAGTGACCTCCTCGCCCGGCTGAAAGATCAGGCGCACCCGTCCCCCGAGGCCGCCCGGAGTGCTCTCGTGGGCCCGCTGCAGGGCGATGCCGGCGCCGAGGAGGCCGGTGAGGTGGACGTCGTGTCCGCACGCATGGGCGACCCCGGGCACGGTCGAGGCGAACTCCTCGGCGATGAGGTCGTCGATGGGCAGGGCGTCGATGTCGGCGCGCAGGGCGAGCGCGATGGGTCCCTCACCGATGTCGCAGATCAGCCCTGTTCCCTCGAGGTGGACCGGGGTCAGTCCCGCGGCCTCGAGGCGGGCGACGAGCTTGTCCGTCGTCGCGGACTCCCGGAAGGAGAGCTCCGGATGCGAGTGGATGTCGCGGCGGAAGTCGATGAGCTCGGGGCCGATCTCCGCGATCGTGGAGGCGATGACGCTCGCGGGAGTCGCCGCTGCGGCGCCGTCGGCGGCAGCCGTCGCGTCGGCGGTGACGCGCTGCTGGGAGCCAGCGGCATTCGCGCGCGACCGGGTGCCTGCGACGCTGGGAGGCTCTCCGTCGTGGATCGCTGTGCTGGGATCGGGGTTGAGTGACATTGAGGCCATGCTAGACACTGGCGCGCGGGTTTGGACCCCTCGTGACCAAATTCGACACGTTCGGTGACTTCGCTCCCTCCCCAGCCGCGCCCCTCAGGCGGTCTGGGCGCTCGTGCGGGCGGCGAGGAGGCGGAGTTCGCAGGAGTCCGGGGTGAGGAACGGTTCGACCTCGTCGATCGTCAGCGGCCCGGGGACCTGGGCGAGGATGTCGCGGAGCAGCCGCGCATGGACGGCACACGCCATGGTCCGCTCGTCACCGTCGAGCTGGAGGTGCGGGCACGCGGCGAGCGAGACGCGCAGCTCGGTCTCGTCGGCGACGGGTTCGAGTCCGCAGTCGTCGAGGTGCTCGAGAAGGGTCTCGAACTGGTCTCCCGCGTCCTCGCCGAGGTCGCGCACCCGCTGTGGCCGGCACGACATGCCGATCCGCCGCAGCACCGGACCGAGGCGGCGGGCCTCATCGATGCGCTTCCGCGCCGCCGGGTTCATCTGCGCATCGTCGACGGCCCGGTAGACGGTCGGGGGTCTGCCGCGGGTACCGCAGGGCCGGGGCCGGGAGCTGACGAGGCCTTCGGCGATGAGGACGCCGAGGTGGTCGCGGACGGTGTTGACGTGGAGGCCGACCGCCTCGGCGAGCTCCTTGAGGGAGCGGTCGGGGTGCTCCTGGACGGCGCCGAGGAGGCGCACTCGGTTGGGCTCGGTGAGTCCTCTGTAGTCGGTGGTCCTGCGCGGCATGGCGGCATCCTGTTCCTCGGCGTCGAACGCACCACTATTCTACGCCGCGTAGAAAAGTGGGACAACGGCTGTGGTCACAGCGCCGAACGGACGGTCACGGCCGAATAAACACGGTCGAAGCCCAAGCATGCTGCGCGCCCCGCTGCCACCCTGGAGCCAACGAACCGCCCCCTGACGAAGGATCCCCATGCAGCTCAGCCCGCAGTCACACGAGATCGTGGCGGCCACGGCCGGCGTCGTCGCCGCGCACGCCGACGAGATCACCTCGGTGTTCTACCCCTCGATGTTCGAGGCCCACCCTGAGCTCCTCAACATCTTCAACACCGCCAATCAGGCCGTCGGCGAGCAGCCGAAGGCCCTCGCGGCCTCGGTCGTCGCCTTCGCCGTCCAGCTCATCGACCCCGACGCCCCCGACTTCACCCCGGTGCTCAATCGGATCGCCCACAAGCACGTCTCGCTCGGGATCAGGGCCTCGGAGTACCTCGTCGTCGGCAAGTACCTGCTCGGCGCGGTGAAGACCGTGCTCGGCGATGCCGTCACCGACGAGGTCGCCGCCGCGTGGGACGAGGTGTACTGGCTCTTCGCCACGGCCCTCATCGCCGAGGAGGCGAGGCTCTACGCGCAGGGCGGCACGGATCCCGAGCACCCGTGGCGCGACTACCGGGTCGTCGAGCGCTTCGACGAATCCGACGAGGTCTTCTCCCTCCTGCTCGCCCCCGTCTCCGGCGAGGTGCCGAGCCACCGCACCGGTCAGTACGTCGCGATCCTCGTCGAGCTCCCCGACGGTTCGACCCAGCCGCGGCAGTACACGATCTCCTCGGGTCCCCGTGGGGACTCGCTGCGGGTGACGATCAAGCGGGTCCGCGGCGTCGGCGGGGCGCCGGATGGTGTCGTCTCGGGCTGGCTGTTCGACAATGCCGAGCCGGGCACCGTCCTCAAGCTCTCGCAGCCGGCCGGCGACGTCGTCCTCGGCGAGTCCGACGCTCCGCTCGTCCTCGTCTCCGCGGGCATCGGGATCACCCCGATCGCCGCGATCATGGAGGACCTCTCGCGGCGCCAGCCCGACCGCACGGTGCGCCTCTACCACGCGGACCGCTCACACGCCCATCACGCGCTCTACGCCGGATTGCGCCGGCAGATCCTCGCGATGACCGATGCGCAGGCGCTCAACTGGTACGAGGAGGGCGCGACCGAGGCTCCGACCCTCCACCCCGCGCGCAGCGGCTTCATGGACCTCAGCGGCATCGCCGTGCCCGCCGAGGCAGAGGTGTTCATGTGCGGTCCCCTGCCGTTCATGCAGGCGACGAGGCTCGCGCTCATCGACAAAGGCGTGCCCGCCGAGCGCATCCACTACGAGGTCTTCGGACCCGACCTCTGGGCGCAGAGCCCGAAGTGAGGCTCAGAGCAGGTCGTCGAGGCCGCGCTCACCGGCCAGAGACACCGCCTTCTTGACGTCCTGGGCATGTGAGCGGGAGGTGATGAGGAGGACGTCCTCGGTGTCGACGACGACGAGGTCCTCGAGTCCGACGATGGCGACGGTGCGCGGCTGCTCGGAGAAGACGACGCCCGAGGCGTCGACTTCGAGGAGGTCGCAGGACCCGCCGATCGAGATGACCCCGCGCGGTTCGCCGGGCACGGGCTGACGCAGCCGGGCGACGGAGTCGAAGTCGCCGACGTCGTCCCAGCCGAAGTCGCCGGGGATGACGATGACGCGACCGGCCTCGGCGGCGGGTTCGGCGACGACGTAGTCGATGGCGCGCTTCTCCAGGCCCGGCCACACCTCGGCGAGCACGGCGTCACGGGATTCCGTGTCCCACGCCTCGGCGATCTGCGACAGGCCCTCGAAGAGGGTCGGGTCCTCCGTCCGGAGGATCTCGAGGAGGGCCGAGGCCTTGGCGATGAACATGCCGGCGTTCCAGCGGTAGCGGCCGGAGTCGACGTAGCGGCGGGCCGTGCTCGCGGCCGGCTTCTCCGCGAACGCGAGCGCCCGGCGGGCGGTGGGAGCGCCGGGGATGCCGAGCAGACTGCCGGTCTTGATGTAGCCGTAGGCGGTCGCGGGGTTCCGGGGCATGATGCCGACGGTCACGATGTCACCGGTCTCCGCGGCTGCGCAGGCCTGTTCGATGACGGAACGGAATTCGTCGACGTTCGTGATCGAGTGGTCCGCGGAGAACGAGCCGACGATCGCCTCGGGGTCGGTCTTCGCGATGAGGAGGGTCGCCAATCCGATGGCCGCGGCGGAGTCCTTCGGCGAAGGCTCGGCGACGATGCGGCTCAGGCACAGTTCGGGCAGCTGCTCGGCGACCTGGTCGAGGTGGCTCTCACCGGTGACGACCCAGACGTTGTCATCGCCGACGAGCGGGGCGACCCGATCCCACGTCGACTGGAGAAGGCTGCGTCCGGTGCCGAGCACGTCGTGGAGGAACTTCGGGGATGCCTTGCGGGAGAGCGGCCAGAGCCGGGTTCCGGATCCGCCCGCGGGGATGATGGCGTGGAAGTGCGTGTTCACCCCCTCAGTGTCTCAGAGTCCGGGCACCGCCTCTGCGAAGTTCTCCGCCGTGTCGGGGTGAGGAGAACCCGAGCGCACCGGGCCGCGAATTACCGCACATGAATATGCGGTAAATCGCCGTCCCAGCACGCGGAATCAGTCGCTGTGAGGGAACTGCCAGGGTCTGGGTGTGATCCATCCCGCTCAGCGGCGGACCGACTGGCAACTGCGGGGCGTTGGGCGTAGTTTCATGTTGTACATCGTCGATTCATCCAAGATGGAGGATGCTCCGTGGCCCAAGCGTCAACGAGCACTCTGTACCGCGGTGGAGAAGGAATGTGGTCCTGGGTCGCGCATCGCGTCACAGGCGTCGGAATCTTCTTCTTCCTGCTGGTCCACGTGCTCGACACAGCACTCGTTCGCGTTTCCCCCGAGGCGTACAACGCCGTCATCGGGACGTACAAGACGCCGATCATGGCCTTCGGGGAGATCGCCCTCGTCGCCGCGATCGCCTTCCATGCGTTCAACGGCCTGCGCGTCATCCTCATCGACTTCTCCAAGGGCGGACCGAAGAACCAGAAGAAGCTGTTCTGGGGGGTCATGATCCTCTGGCTCATCGTCATGGTCGCGTTCGTGCCCCGCCAGCTGATGCACACGTTCGGAGGCTGATATGAGCACAACATCGATTCCGGCGCCCCGCACCGGTTACTCCCGCCACAAGTCCACGCGCTCGAAGTTCGAGATGTTCGCGTGGCTCTTCATGCGTCTGTCGGGCATCGTGCTCGTCATCCTCATCTTCGGGCACCTCTTCGTCAACCTCTGGGCCGGCGAAGGCGTCCAGCAGATCGACTTCGGCTTCGTCGCCGGCAAGTGGGCGAGCCCGTTCTGGCAGATCTGGGACCTCCTCATGCTCTGGCTGGCGATGCTGCACGGCACGAACGGCCTGCGCACGATCATCATGGACTACGCCGAGAAGCCCGGCACCCGGATGAGCCTCCAGCTCATCCTCTACATCGCCTCGGCGGTCATCCTCGTGCTCGGCACGCTCGTCATCTTCACCTTCGATCCCTGCCCTGCCGGAGCCGACCCCGCGCTGCTCGCGTCGTTCTGCCAGGCCTAAAGGAGAAACATGCAGGTACATCACTACGACGTCGTCATCGTCGGCGCCGGTGGCGCTGGCATGCGCGCGGCCATCGAGTCGGGCCAGCGGGCCCGCACCGCGGTCCTGACCAAGCTCTACCCCACCCGTTCCCACACCGGCGCCGCCCAGGGCGGTATGTGCGCGGCCCTGGCGAACGTGGAGGAGGACAACTGGGAGTGGCACACCTTCGACACCGTCAAGGGCGGTGACTACCTCGTCGACCAGGATGCCGCCGAGGTGATGGCAAAGGAGGCCATCGACGCCGTCCTCGATCTCGAGAAGATGGGGCTGCCGTTCAACCGCACCCCCGAGGGCAAGATCGACCAGCGCCGCTTCGGCGGTCACACCCGTGACCACGGCAAGGCACCGGTGCGCCGGTCCTGCTACGCCGCCGACCGCACCGGCCACATGATCCTCCAGACCCTCTACCAGAACTGCGTCAAGCACGGGGTGGAGTTCTACAACGAGTTCTACGTCCTCGACCTCGTCATGACCGAGGTCGACGGAGTCCGTCGTCCCGCCGGCGTCGTCGCCTACGAACTCGCGACCGGTGAGATCCACGTCTTCCAGGCCAAGTCCGTCGTCTTCGCCACCGGCGGCGTCGGCAAGGTCTTCAAGACCACCTCGAACGCCCACACGCTCACCGGCGACGGCATGGCCGTGACCTACAACCGCGGCATCCCGCTCGAGGACATGGAGTTCTTCCAGTTCCACCCGACAGGTCTCGCCGGTCTCGGCATCCTCCTGTCCGAGGCCGCCCGCGGTGAGGGTGCGATCCTGCGCAACTCCGAGGGTGAGCGCTTCATGGAGCGCTACGCCCCGACGATCAAGGACCTCGCTCCGCGTGACATCGTCGCCCGGTCGATGGCCAACGAGGTCCGCGAAGGCCGCGGCGCCGGTCCGAACAAGGACTACGTCCTCCTCGACCTCACCCACCTCGAGCCCTCGCACATCGACGAGAAGCTGCCCGACATCACCGAGTTCGCCCGCACCTACCTCGGTGTCGAGCCCTACACGGAGCCGGTGCCGGTCTTCCCGACCGCGCACTACGCGATGGGCGGCATTCCGACGAACATCGCCTCCGAGGTGCTCGCCGACAACGACACCGTCATCCCCGGCCTCTTCGCCGCCGGCGAGTGCGCGTGCGTGTCCGTCCACGGCTCGAACCGCCTGGGCACGAACTCCCTGCTCGACATCAACGTCTTCGGCAAGCGTGCGGGCATCGCCGCCGCCGAATACGCCAAGGGCGCCGACATGGTCGAACTGCCCGAGGACCCTCAGGCCGACACGGTCGCCGTGCTCGAGCGCCTGCGGACCTCCGACGGACCCGAGCGCATCGGCGCGATCCGCAAGGACCTGCAGGAGATCATGGACGCCAACGTCCAGGTGTTCCGCACCGACGAGACGCTGCGCGAGGCGCTCGCGGAGATCGAGAAGCTCCGTGCCCGCTACGACAACGTCGGCATCCAGGACCGCGGCAAGCGCTACAACCTCGACCTGCTCGAAGCCGTCGAGCTCGGCTTCCTGCTCGAACTCGCCGAGGTCATCACGGTGGCAGCGATCCACCGCAAGGAGTCCCGCGGCGGTCACTTCCGCGAGGACTTCCCGAACCGTGACGACGAGAACTTCATGCACCACACCATGACGTACCTCGATCCGGAATCGGAGGCCGAAGGGATCCCGGGCATGCGCCTGGAGACCAAGCCCGTCGTCGTCACCCGTTACCAGCCGATGGAGCGTAAGTACTGATGAGCACCGAAACCACCACCCCGGAGCCGGCGTCGAAGGTCGACCTCCCCTCGCATGTGAGCGGAGACCAGGGAGAGATCCCGTCCTTCGACTGCACCTTCCGCATCGCCCGCTTCGATCCCGAGACGGACGAAGCACCGCACTGGGAGGAGTACAAGGTCACGATGTACGGCACCGACCGTGTGCTCGATGCCCTGCACAAGATCAAGTGGGAGATCGACGGTTCGCTGTCCTTCCGCCGCTCGTGCGCCCACGGCGTGTGCGGGTCCGATGCCATGCGCATCAACGGCCGCAACCGCCTGGCCTGCAAGACCCTGCTCAAGGACCTCGACACGAACAAGGTCATCACCGTCGAGGCGATCAAGGGCCTTCCGCTCGAGAAGGACCTCATCGTCGACATGGAGCCCTTCTTCCAGTCGTACCGCGAGATCATGCCGTTCCTCATCACCTCCGGTCATGAGCCCACGCGCGAGCGCCTGCAGTCTGCTGAGCAGCGCGAGGCCTTCGACGACACGACGAAGTGCATCCTCTGTGCTTCGTGCACCTCGTCGTGCCCCGTGTTCTGGACCGACGGCCAGTACTTCGGTCCGGCCGCGATCGTCAACGCGCACCGCTTCATCTTCGACTCGCGTGACGAGGGTGGCGACATGCGCCTCGAGATCCTCAACGACAAGGAAGGCGTGTGGCGTTGCCGCACGACGTTCAACTGCACCGATGCCTGCCCGCGCGGCATCGAGATCACCAAGGCCATCGCCGAGGTGAAGCAGGCGATCCTCCAGCGCGCGTTCTGATCCAGCGCTGATCCGGCATCGGTCGGATCCCCCTGGGATCGACCGGATCCCCCGCCGAGGCGGCCGTGCACAGGCACGGCCGCCTTCGTCGGTTTCCCCGTCGCTTCGGGGATGCGAAACCTGAGGATCGGCGACACCGAGGATCCGTACACTGGTCGGCATGCGCTCTGCTTCTCCGACCGTTCGCTGCGCCCCGCGTGTCCTTGCCGCCTCGCGCCCGCGCGCCGTCACCGCCGCGATCCTCACGCTGTTCCTCGTCCTCACACAGCTCGTCCTCTCCCCCGGCACCTCGCATGCTCAGCCCGAGCCGACCGAGAAGGGGGAGAAGATCTACGTCACGCGGTCCGACCTCGGCGACGGAACGAAGCCACCGGCACCGATCGGCACCGCATGGCTCGTCGGGGACCTCGACTCCGGGGAGCTGCAGGTGGCCGAGAACATCGATGTCCGGCATGCGCCGGCGTCGACGATCAAGCTGCTCACGGCGCTCGCGCTCGTCGACGTCCTCAATGACCCCGAGCAGAAGGTCGAAGCGACGTTCGAGGACATGGAGATCGACGGGACGAAGGTCGGGCTCATGCAGAAGAACTCGTACACTGTCGACACCCTCTTCCACGCGATGCTCATGTCGAGCGCCAACGATGCGGCCAATGCGCTCGGTCGGGCCGCCGGCGGGCAGGAGAAGGCCGTGGCGCTGATGAACGAGAAGGCGAAGTCGCTGGGGATGACGAACACGCGCGCGGCCAACACCACCGGCCTCGACGACCCCGACCAGTACACGACGGTCTCCGACATGATGAAGCTCGCCTGGGCGGTGACCGAGAACGAGCGGCTGATGGAGATCATCGGCACGCAGACGTATAAGTTCCCGGGTGGGACGAACCCGGAGACGAAGGAGAAGTTCAAGGGCTACGAGATCCAGAACCACACGAAGGTCGTCGGTCAGGTCGAGGGCGGCCTCGGGCTGAAGAACGGGTACACGAAGGCCGCGAAGGGCTCCTACATCGCCGTGGCCGAACGCGACGGCAGACGGGTCGTCTCCGCGCTGCTCGGGTCGGAGAACAACTCCCGGCAGGCCGCCGTCGACCTCCTCGAATGGGACTTCGCACAGACGAACCCGGAGACGCTGGCCACGGTGCCGGTCGGACCGGCGGCGACGCCGAGTCCGACGGCCACGGCCTCGGGCAGCGGCAGCGACGCCGGCGGGACCGCCGACGCCGATGCCGCGCCGTCTGCCGAGGCAGCCGGGAATGAGACCTCGGTTCCGTGGGGCGGGGTGCTGCCGTTCGTCCTCCTCGGCGGGGGTGTCGTCCTCCTCATCGCAGCGATCCTGCTCTGGGGGCGTCTGCGGAAACGGCATCGCACGCTGAGCTGAGGCGTCGTTTTGACTCCCGACGCTTGGAGGGTCTACTCTGGTCACTTGCGCTCGAAGCGTCCGTGACCGCCCTGGCATGCATCGGCCGGGCGACGACGGAGACGGCAGGCCGATCATGACGGCCGCCGACCGAGACGAACCACCACGGACACCGTGTCTCTTCGCAGTGCAGTCCCGTCACCGTCGGGATCGACCCGCATCACGGTGAACCCCGCAGGAGAATGCGACGACGACCGTTGCAGGAATCCTGCCGTCTTCCGGCGACCACCCATCGCCGCATCAACCACACGACAGGGCCCAGGCGTCGTTGCCTGTCCTGTCGTCGACAGAAAGGAGGGGAACCCATGTCTGAGTTCCCACAGTGGGTCCAGCGTGCCGTCGAGCATGCCGGCCTCATCGACCCGCAGATCAGCACGGAGCACGGGGAGGTCACGATCAGTGACGCCACCGGCCGCACCGTCCTGTTCACCGGTTCGGCGCTGCGTGAGACCACGCCGCTGGCTGCCTGAGCGCAGCCTCCGCCGGAGCGGAGCAGCGCACTGCCGGGTCTGACGCAGTGCGCCCGCTCCCCCGGCACCGACCACGACGCCCGGATCATGTGCCTCCTTGTTCGAGGATCATGATCCGGGCGTCTTTGCGTCCCCGAAAATGAACAGGTACCTTGTCTTTTCGGGCGAGCGCACGACTCGTCTCGACCGGCACGAGAATCCCTTTCCAGGAAGCGAGGACGACCCTAGTGACACCCTCTCTCGCAACGATCCTCGACCGCCTCCGACGGCCCGAGACGGTCACGGATCTCATCCAAGTCGCCAAGACGGTCATCGCCGCCACTCTCGGGTGGTGGCTTTCGGTGGCCGTCCTCGACTCGCAGATGCCGTTCCTCGCCCCGTGGGCCGCACTCCTCACCGTCCATGCGACGATCCACCGCTCGGTCGCACGCGGAGCGCAGACGATGGTCGCCTCGGTCGCCGGGGTCGCGATGTCCTTCGTCATCGGCAACTGGCTCGGGGTGAGCCTCTGGACGTTCGGCTTCGCCCTCCTCGTCGGGGTCCTCCTCGCCCGTCTTCCGTGGATCCGGGAGGAGGGCATCGCGATCGCGACGACGGCGATCTTCGTCCTCGGCAGCGGATTCGACAGTCAGGAGCCGTTCCTCCTCGAACGCATCGTCGAGCTCGCGATCGGCGTCGGAGTCGGTGTGGGGGTGAACTTCCTCATCGTCCCACCGATGCGCGACCAGCAGGCGGCGGAGCACATCGACAGCGTCAACCGGCGCATCGGCGAGGTGCTGGAGAACATGGGTGATGAATTCGCCGTGTCCTGGGACACTGATCGGGCTGGGGTCTGGTTCGCGGAGACGGAATCGATGAGCGGTGAACTCTCCGCCGCGTGGCAGACGGTACACCTGGCGAGTGAGTCCAGGCGGGCGAATCCCCGGACCCGACTGCGGTCGCTGCGGCGGGTGCTGCGTCGGCACGACGACGAGCCCTCGGAGGTCGCCGAGCTCAGCTATGAGAACATCCTCCAGCGTCTCGACGAAGGGGTCTCCCACGTCCGCCACCTTGCGCGCACTCTCCACGCAGCGACCTACGATGACGGCGACTGGGACGAGACCTTCCGCGAGCGCTGGGCTGCGATCGTCGGCGACGCCGGCCGGGCGGTCGCCGACCCCGACGCCGAGGTCGCTCCCATCCACGCCCGCCTCGACGAGCTCTCCGCGGAGCTCTCGGACGGTGAGGAGCTGCCGCAGCGGGCATGGCCGCTCTACGGGGCGCTCATCACGAGCGTGCGCCACATCGCCGTCATCGTCGACGATGTCGCCTCGGCACGCCGAGCCCGGGACGCCGAAGAATCACCGACTGAATCGGCTCACGTCTGAGGGTGGTCCTCGTCGTCGAGGCCGACCTCGACGGACTGTTCGGCCACATCGGCGCCATCGGCCTCGCGGACCGCGGGGAACGATCCGGTCGGCTGCGCGTCCTCACCCGTGGGCTCCGTGCCGACGACGCCCTCGGGGTCGTCGAGGTCCTGTGCCTGCTCCATCCGGTCCGGCTCGGGCACTTCGCTGAACGACTGCACTGAGTTCACGATTCCTCCTTGAGACGGGACGGCCATGGGGGTACTCGTGATCGTAACCGCGTGGGCGCGCATGTCAAGGAGAAAGCAGAGGCGGCCCGGTCGATCGACCGGGCCGCCAGTCGGCAGCGCGCTGCTGTGAGGGTCAGCGACTCAGAAGTCCCAGTCCTCGTCCTGGGTGTTCTCGGCCTTGCCGATGACGTAGGACGACCCGGAGCCGGAGAAGAAGTCGTGGTTCTCATCGCTGTTGGGCGAGAGCGCCGCGAGGATCGCCGGGTTGACGTCCGTGACCTCCTTGGGGAACATCGCCTCGTAGCCGAGGTTCATCAGCGCCTTGTTCGCGTTGTAGTGGAGGAACTTCTTGCAGTCCTCGGCCAGTCCCACCGAATCGTAGAGCTCGTGGGTGTAGGAGACCTCGTTCTCGTAGAGCTCGAAGAGGAGGTTCATCGTGTAGTCCTTGAGCTCCTGACGGCGCTCCGCGGTCTGCGACTCGAGTCCCCGCTGGTACTTGTAGCCGATGTAGTACCCATGGACGGCCTCATCGCGGATGATGAGGCGGATGAGGTCGGCGGTGTTCGTCAGCTTCGCATGCGACGACCAGTACATCGGCAGGTAGAACCCGGAATAGAAGAGGAACGACTCGAGCAGCGTCGAGGCGACCTTGCGCTTGAGCGGATCATCACCCCGGTAGTAGCTGAGGATGATGTCGGCCTTCTGCTGCAGGTACGTGTTCTCCCGCGACCAGCGGAACGCCTCGTCGATCTCCTTCGTCGAGGTCAGGGTCGAGAAGATCGACGAGTACGACTTCGCGTGGACGCTCTCCATGAAGGCGATGTTCGTGAGCACGGCCTCCTCGTGCGGGGTCACCGCATCGGGGATGAGCGAGATCGCGCCGACCGTGCCCTGGATCGTGTCGAGCAGGGTCAGCCCGGTGAAGACGCGCATCGTCAGCATCTTCTCCTCATCGGTCAGCGTCGCCCACGAGGGGACGTCGTTGCTCAGCGGCACCTTCTCCGGCAGCCAGAAGTTGCCGGTGAGGCGGTCCCAGACGTCGTCGTCGACCGGATCGACGACGCGGTTCCAGTTGATGGCGTCGACGTGTGAGGCCAGGGTGAGGTTTTCCACGGAGGTGTTCTCTCTTCTTAGTTCGTCAGTTCAGCGGGGTGTCAGCGGTCGGTCGGCGTCACAGCATGCACGAGACGCAGCCGTCGACCTCGGTGCCCTGCAGCGCGAGCTGACGCAGGCGGATGTAGTAGATCGTCTTGATGCCCTTGCGCCACGCGTAGATCTGTGCCTTGTTGATGTCGCGCGTCGTCGCGGTGTCCATGAAGAACAGCGTCAGGGACAGGCCCTGGTCGACGTGCTTCGTCGCCTCGGCGTACGTGTCGATGATCTTCTCGTAGCCGATCTCGTAGGCGTCCTGGTAGTACTCGAGGTTGTCGTTGTCCATGAAGGGAGCCGGGTAGTAGACGCGCCCGATCTTGCCCTCCTTGCGGATCTCGATCTTCGAGGCCACCGGGTGGATCGACGAGGTCGAGTTGTTGATGTAGGAGATCGACCCGGTCGGCGGCACGGCCTGGAGGTTCTGGTTGTAGATGCCGTGCTCGGCGACCGCTGCCTTGAGCTCACGCCAGTCGTCCTGGGTGGGGATGTGCACGCCCGCCTCGGCGAAGAGCTCGGCGACCCGCGCCGTCCGCGGCTCCCATGTCTCATCGATGTACTTGTCGAAGTACTCACCGGTCGCGTACTTCGAACGCTCGAAGCCGGCGAACGCAGAGCCGCGCTCCTTCGCGATCTCCATCGACGCCCGCACGCAGTGGTAGGCGACGGTGTAGAAGTACATGTTCGTGAAGTCGAGGCCCTCGTCGGAGCCGTAGTAGACGTGCTCACGGGCGAGGTAGCCGTGGAGGTTCATCTGGCCGAGCCCGATCGCGTGCGACATGTCGTTGCCTCGGGCGATCGAGGGCACCGACTGGATGTCCGAGGTCTCGGCGACGGCGGTGAGTCCGCGGATCGCGGTCTCGACGGTGCGCCCGAAGTCCTCGGAGTCCATCGTCAGGGCGATGTTGAGCGACCCGAGGTTGCACGAGATGTCCTTGCCGACGACGTCGTAGCCCAGATCCTCGTCGTACTTCGACGGTTCGGAGACCTGGAGGATCTCCGAGCAGAGGTTCGACATGATGATCTTGCCGTCGATCGGGTTCGCCCGGTTCACCGTGTCCTCGAACATGATGTACGGGTAGCCGGACTCGAACTGGATCTCCGCGAGCGTCTGGAAGAACTCGCGGGCGTTGATCTTCTTCTTCCGGATCGAGGCGTTGTCGACCATCTCCTCGTACTTCTCCGTGACGTCGACGTCGGAGAACGGGATCCCGTAGACGCGTTCGACGTCGTAGGGGCTGAAGAGGTACATGTCCTCGTTGCGCTTGGCGAGCTCGAACGTGATGTCGGGGATGACGACGCCGAGCGAGAGGGTCTTGATCCGGATCTTCTCATCGGCGTTCTCTCGCTTGGTGTCGAGGAAGCTGTAGATGTCCGGGTGGTGGGCGTGGATGTAGACCGCGCCCGCGCCCTGACGCGCACCGAGCTGGTTGGCGTAGGAGAAGGAGTCCTCGAGCAGCTTCATCACGGGGATGACACCCGAGGACTGGTTCTCGATCTTCTTGATCGGAGCACCGGACTCGCGGATGTTCGTCAGGCTGAAGGCCACGCCGCCGCCGCGCTTGGACAGCTGCAGGGCCGAGTTGATCGAGCGGCCGATCGACTCCATGTTGTCCTCGATGCGCAGGAGGAAGCACGAGACGAGCTCGCCGCGCTGCTTCTTCCCGGCGTTGAGGAAGGTCGGGGTGGCCGGCTGGAAGCGGCCGGTGATGATCTCGTCGACGAGCTGCGTCGCGAGCGTCTCGTCCCCGCGGGCGAGGAAGAGGGCGACCATGACGACGCGGTCCTCGAAGCGCTCGAGGTAGCGCTTGCCGTCGAAGGTCTTGAGCGTGTACGAGGTGTAGAACTTGAACGCGCCGAGGAACGTCTGGAAGCGGAACTTGTGCGAGTACGCGCGCTTCGACAGGGACTCGATGAAGTCGAAGGAGTACTGCTCCAAGACCTCCGGCTCGTAGTAGTCCTTCTCAACGAGGTAGTCGAGCTTCTCCTTGAGATCGTGGAAGAAGACCGTGTTGTTGTTGACGTGCTGAAGGAAGTACTGGCGCGCAGCCTGTTTGTCCCGCTCGAACTGGATCCGCCCGTCCATGTCGTAGAGATTCAGCATGGCATTGAGCGCATGGTAGTCGAGGTCCGTCTCTTCGCGGATGATGTCCTCTACATTGCGGTCTTCAGCGAGCTCTCGCACAGTTTGTCCAATCCTAGGTTCACATCCGCGACCTCCTCGGGGGTGCCGAGGAGTTCGACGCGGTACAGCAGGGGAACGTGGCATTTCGCGGCGACCTTGATCGCCGCCTTGCAGTATTCGGCTCCGAAGTTCGTGTTTCCGGCGCCGATGACGCCGACGAGGTGCCGGCGGTTCGATTCGATGTTGAGGAACTTGATCACCTGTTTGGGCACGGCCCCGCGGTTGGGACCGGCACCGTAGGTGGGGGTGACGAGCACGAACGGCTCGTCGACCAGCAGCGTCTCATCCTTCGTCAGCAGCGGCAGACGGCGGGAGGGATGATCGAGCTTGCCCACGAAGCGGTGGGTGTACTCGGACGAGCTGGAGTAGTAGACGACGAGCATCTCAGGCCACGACGGTGGCCGCCGTCTGCTGGCCGGCGAGGGCGGCGATCTTGTCGGGGCGGAAGCCCGACCAGTGGTCGCTGTCGGTGACGACGACCGGCGCCTGCATGTAGCCCATGGCCTTGACGACGTCGAGGGCGTTCTCGTCGACGCTGAGGTCGACCGTGGTGTACTTCAGTCCCTTGGCGTCGAGCGCACGGTAGGTGGCGTTGCACTGGACACAAGCGGGCTTGGTGTACACGGTGATCATGGCGACTCCTCGTCTCTGTGCTGGATGGGTGTTTCCGATGGGTGGGCCATGCCGGCGACGCGGCCTCCCGAGTGGGAGGGATCACTGTCAAGGCGACCGGCGATGACCACTAGATGTTGTGTTCGGGTACGAGCCTACCCCTATATCCAGTGTTACACCAGTGTGATTAGCACCGTCCACACCCTGTGCCCGAAGTCCTCCACAGTCGTCCACAGGCTGTGAACGACAACGGTGTAGTTCGATCACCAGCGCGGACACGCGCGACTCCGGGCGAGACAGCGATTCGGGGTCGGGATCCGGGCTGGGTTATCCACCGTTGTCCACAGGAAAAATTCATTCCTTGTGGGCGTGTTGCCCGGCGTGTCGACGACTGCGTCCGGACCTTCACACTATGTGTCGGTACTGACACGAGAACACCCAGTCACGTGTCAGGGTCCGCTCCTATGCTGGGTACCGACAGCAACGACGACCACGAGAGAGCAGCACGCGCATGACGGCAACGGCACCGGCCAACACGCAGGAGATCGCCCACGCGAAGTCCCTCCTCAGCGGGCTCGAATCGTATCTCGACCACTTCGTCGTCGGGCAGCAGCGACTCCGCGAGTCCCTGCTCATCGGCCTCCTCTCCGGCGGCCACCTCCTCCTCGAGAGCGTCCCCGGACTCGCGAAGACCACGGCGGCCGCCGCCCTCGCCAACGCCGTCGACGGGAAGTTCTCCCGCATCCAGTGCACCCCCGACCTGCTGCCGGCGGACATCATCGGCTCGCAGATCTACAACGCCCGCGAAGGCTCCTTCAACACCGTCCTCGGTCCCGTCCACGCCAACATCGTCCTCCTCGACGAGATCAACCGCTCCTCGGCGAAGACGCAGTCGGCGATGCTCGAGGCGATGCAGGAGCGGCAGACGACGATCGGCGGACAGCGCTTCGACCTGCCCAGGCCCTTCCTCGTCATGGCCACCCAGAACCCCATCGAGCAGGAGGGCACCTACCAGCTGCCCGAAGCCCAGCTCGACCGCTTCATGATCAAGGATCTCCTCACCCACCCGAGCCCGAACGAAGAGGTCGAGATCCTCGCCCGCCTCGACTCCGGTGTCTTCGACAAGGACTCCGTGCCCGCGGCCTCGTGCACGCTCGAGGACGTCATGACGATGCAGCGCTACGCGCGCACCATCTACATCGACCCCTCGATCACTCGTTACCTCGTCGAACTCGTCCACGCCACGCGCAACACGCAGAAGTACCTCGGTCGCCTCGCCCCCTACATCGAGTACGGGGCCAGCCCCCGCGCCTCGATCGCCTTCACCAACGCCGGGCGGGCGCTGGCGATGATCCGCGGGCGCAACTACGTCATCCCCGAGGACATCAAGGATCTCGCCCACCGCGTCCTCGCTCACCGCATCCAGCTCAACTTCGAGGCCGCCGCGGAGAACATCACGAGCGCCCAGGTCGTCGATGCCCTCCTCATGGCAGTGCCGACCCCGTGACCAGGTGCCCTGATGACTGCTCTGCTCAATCGGATCAAGGCGCGGATGACCATCCACGCCCACCGGCGCACGCGCCGTCTCCTCGACGGGGACTACTCCTCGGTCTTCCACGGCCACAGCCTCGACTTCGACGACCTGCGCGACTACATCCCCGGTGACGAGATCCGCGACATCGACTGGAAGGCCACGGCCCGCCATGCGGATCCGCTCGTCAAGCGCTACGTCGCCCACCGTCGCCACATCCTCGCCCTCGTCGTCGACACCTCCCGCGGCTTCGACGCCGTCACCTCGGCGGGGGCGGACAAACGGCAGCTCGCAATCCTCATGGCCGGGATGACCGGCTACCTCGCCGTGCGCCACGGTGACGACGTCATGCTCATCCACGGCGACGCCGAGCACACGCTGGCCTCCCCGCGCAAGGGCAGCGAGGCCCACCTCGAGCACCTCCTCCAGCAGATCCTCGCCGAGGCCGGAGGGACGACCGACGGGTCGATCGACGCGCAGCTGCAGTGGATCGCCGGGCACATCACCCACCGGATGCTCATCGTCGTCATCTCCGACCAGGCGCCGCTCGGCCCCGAGGCGGAGGCGACGATCAGGCGCCTGCGCGCCCAGCACGAGATCCTCTGGATCACCATCACCGACGCCGACCTCGCGCGTCTCGGCCCCGCCGCCGCCCCCTTCGACGTCGCCCGCGCCGACGTCGGCCTGCCGTCCTCGGTCATGGCTGACCCCCGGGTGCAGGCGGAGTTCATCGTCGCCGAGGCGGAGCGCCGTCAGCACCGCACCGACCTGCTCTCGAAGCTCGGGATCGCCCACACCGAGGTGTCCGAGCCCGAGCAGGCGCTCGGCAGCCTGCATTCCCTGCTCTGGAGGCACCGTCGTGGGTCCCGTTGAGCTCATGGGTCCGCTGCAGATCTCGGTGTGGTGGTACGTCGCCGCCGCGATCGTCCTCCTCGCAGCGCTCGTCAACCTCTTCGCCCCGCTCCTGCGCGCGGCCGCCGGCGCCACGGCGAAGGCGCAGCCGCGGATCCCGATCCCCGTCCGCAGCACGTACATGACCCGCATCGCCGACGTCGAGGCGGATCTCGCCGCCGGTGAGACCGACGTCCGCGAGGGCGCGCGGACGCTGGCGAAGATCGTCCGCGAGTTCGCCCGCGACGCGTGGGGCGTGCGCTCGGAGCATCTGACGTACCGCGATGCCGCGGTCGCCGGCCTCGACGACCTCGCCGATTCCCTGCGCGGGCTCTACACCGCCGAGTTCGCCGAGGACGGGGCCGAGGACCTGCGTGCCCAGATCGCCGAGGCGAGGAAGCTGGTGGCGCGATGGTCCTGATGTTCTGGTGGCTCGCGCTCGCGCTCCTCGTCCTCGCCGCACTCGCCGTCGTCGTCTTCCGGCGTCCGCGCCGCACGGTCTCCTCCCTGCCCGTCGCCCACAGCGCACGGATGACGAGCCTTCCCGGGTTCCGCCGTGCGATGCGGAGGAAGATGACGCTCACCGCCGCCTTCCTCGGCGTCATCGCCCTCACCGGACTCGGGGCGCTCGCCGGAGTCGCCCGGCCCGCCTGGATCGAGACCGTCAACCCGGAGAAGAAGCTGCGCGACGTCATGCTCTGCCTCGACGTCTCCGGCTCGATGCTCGGCTACGACGCCGACCTGCTGGCCGCCTACCAGGAGCTCGTCGAGCGCTTCGACGGCGAGCGCATCGGCATGACCGTGTTCAATGCGACCGCGGTCTCCGCGTTCCCGCTCACCGATGACTACGACATGGTGCAGAACTACCTCGAGGACGCCGAGCAGGGGTTCCGGACGTGGGGCTCGGAGGGCACCGACTACTCATGGTCGACCTCGCCGCCGAACATCGGCGGGTCCTCGCTCATCGGCGACGGACTCGTGTCCTGCATCGACAACTTCGACCGCAAGGACGAGGACCGGTCGCGCTCGATCGTCTTCGCCACCGACAACATGCTCGCCGGTGAGCCCCTGTTCGAGCTCAACGAGGCCGCCGACATCGCCGTGGAGGCGAACGTCCGGATCTACAGCCTCTCCCCGCCGTCGATCCTCGCAACCACCCAGACCCAGGAGCTCAGGTCCGTCTCCGATCGGACCGGCGGCAAGCAGTTCGACATGGGTTCGGCGACGACGATCGACCGCATCGTCTCGGAGATCCAGAGCCAGGAGGCGCAGAACACTCCGGGTCGCTCGTACACGATCGTCCACGACATGCCCGCCGCTCCCCTGCTCATCGCCGCGTTCGGACTCATCGGCGTCTTCGTCCTCGCGTGGAGGGTGCGATCATGACCTTCGACCCGCTGCTCGGATGGATCGGCACGGCCGTCATCGTCGCCGTCCTCCTCGCCGTGTGCCTCATCCCCCTCATCCGCGGCCGGGGCCCGAAGTGGAAGTGGTTCGCGCGCATCGGCGTCGTCGCCGTCCTCGCCCTCGCCCTCGCCCGCCCGGGCGTCACCACCGAGTCGACGACCGAGGAGTACGAGACCGCCGCCGACGTCTACTTCCTCGTCGACACGACGACGTCGATGGCCGCCGAGGACTACAACGGGACCACCCCGCGCATCGACGGGGTCAAGGAGGACATGCTCGCGCTCGCGGAGCAGCTGCCGGGCGCGCGCCTGAGCATCATCACCTTCGCCTCGACCGCCTCGACGGCGATGCCCCTGACAACCGACCACGCGGCCTTCGCCTCGGCGGTCGACGTGCTCACCCCGGAGTACTCGCTCAATTCGAACGGCTCGTCGATCACCGAGGCCGGTGACGAGCTCAAGGCCCGGATGGATTCGAACGAGGAGGACCGGCCGGGCAACAAGACCCTCGTCTTCTACTTCGGCGACGGAGAGCAGACGGCGCCCGGTCAGCCGGACTCGTGGACCTCCTTCGCCTCCCGCATCGACTCCGGCGCCGTGTTCGGCTACGGCACGACCGCGGGCGGGAAGATGAAGGAGTCCCAGCCCTTCGGCTCCGGCGGATTCCCCGGCGGCACCGACCAGGACCCCTGGGATCAGGACAGCTCCGGCCAGGACGGCGGCGGCCTCGACTCCGGCTCGTCCTCGGACGATGAGTACATCCGCGACGCCGAGGGCAACCTCGGGATCTCGACGATCGACGAGGCGAACCTCAGGCAGCTGAGCTCCGACCTCGGCGTCCCCTACCACCTGCGCGACGGCAGCGCCCCGATGTCCTCGGTCTACACCGCACCGACCTACGATCAGCAGCTCGTGCGCAAGGACGGGCGCGTCACCGTCGACGAGTACTACTGGATCCCGCTCGCGCTCGTCTTCGCGTGGATCGCCGTGGAGATGATCTTCGCCTTCCGGGAGTTCGTCCGCCTGCGGGCGATCATGCCCCCGCGCCGAGGCGGTCGCCGTGCAGCCGCGCCCCCGCCGATGTCGGGTCCGCCGCTGCCCGGGCCGCCGCTGCCCGGCGGACCCCCGCGGCCCTTCGGTCCCCCACCGGGTTCCGGACCGCCACCGCGCACCGGACCGCCACACGGGGACCCCCGCCGCCCGATGCCGGTCGGTGCTCCCTCGCGTCCGGAGAGCGGAGGACGACGATGAGGCGACTCACCCGCCTGTGGACGCGCCTGCGTCTGCTCACGAAGATCAACCTCCTCCTCGGCACGGCGCTCGGTCTCGCCTTCGCCTATATCGCGACGACCGTCTACTTCGGTGCGGCATCGCAGGTCCGCTACGACTCCAACGACTTCCCCGGAGCCCAGAAGGCAGCGACCGTCTTCCTTGCGCTCAGCCCGCTCGAACGCCACATCGGCTACTACAACCGGGGCACCGCGAAGGCCGCCGTCGGTGACTTCGAACCCGCGCAGGAGGACCTCGAGACCGCGCTCGACCTCACCCCGCCGCGGGACGAGTGCGCGGTGCGGATCAACCTCTCCTTCGTCTACGAGAAGCTCGCCGACCAGGTCGCAGGCCAGGACGAGAAGAAGTCCGGAGAACTCTACGACCAGGCGCTGGCCACGCTCGCCGACGCTCCCGAGGAGTGCCGGCCGGATCAGAGCGAGACCCAGCAGAAGAGCGACGAGGCCAGCGAACGCGTCCAGGAGAAGAAGGACGGCGGCCAGAGCCAGGACAGCGGATCCGGCGACGACTCCCAGGGGTCTCAGGGCGATGACGAGCAGAACGGCGACGACCAGCAGAACACCGACGACCAGCAGGGCTCCGGCGACCAGAACCAGGACGATCAGGGCAGCGAGGAGCAGAAGGACGACTCGGGCGAGATGACCGAGGAGGAGAAGAAGCGTGAGGAGCTGCGCCAGCGCGGCGAGGACTCCAACCGCGAACAGCAGCAGCAGGGACCCGGCGGCAACGGCGGACGCACGACCCCGGACAAGCCGTGGTGAGCGCTGTGCGATCATGAGTGCATGACCGACACCTCACCCTCGGCCGAGGCTGCCCCCGGCCTGCCGCGTCTGCGCTCCGCCCTGACGACGTTCCCGCCCTACATCCCGGGCAAACCGCCGGCAGAGGTGCCCGGTCTCACCCCGTACAAGCTCTCCTCGAACGAGAACCACCTGCCGCCGCTGCCGGCCGTGCTCGAGACGATGGCCGCCCACGCCGTCGCCCCCGCCGCCTACCCCGACGACGCGGCGGCGGCGCTGCGCCGGGAGCTCGCCGACCGCCTCGGCGTGGGCACCGACAACCTCGTCGTCACGACGGGGGCGAGCGAGCTCCTAGTCGCCCTCACCCAGATCACCTCGGACGCGACCACCGAGGCGATCTACCCCTGGCCGTCGTTCGAGATGTACCCGCAGACGACGGGCCTGGCCGGGTCGACCCGCATCGAGGTGCCGCTGCGGTCCGACGGCACCCACGACCTCGCGGCGATGGCGGCCGCGATCACCGAGGCGACGAGCCTCATCATCCTCTGCTCCCCGAACAACCCGACCGGCCCGGTGCTCCGCGACGCCGAGGTGCGCGAATTCCTCACCGCGGTCCCCGACCATGTCGTCGTCGCCCTCGACGAAGCGTACTGGGAGTTCGCGAACACGCCCGGCGCCGTCGACGGCCTCGAGCTCGTCGCCGACCATCCCAACGTCGTCCTCCTGCGCACCTTCTCCAAGGCCCACGGACTCGCAGGGCTGCGCGTCGGCTACGGAGTCGGCCATCCGAGCGTCATCGCCGGCCTCCTCAAGGCCGTCATCCCCTTCGGCGTCACCGACCTCAGCCAGGCCGCGGCGCTCGAGTCGCTGCGCCACTGGGACGAGGTCATCGACCGCGCAAGGCAGATCGCCACGATCCGCGACGGATTCGCCGCGGGCCTGCGCACCCAGGGCTGGGAGGTCCCCGAGGCTCAGGGCAACTTCGTCTGGCTGCCGCTCGGGCCGCTCTCCGACGCCTTCGAGGACGCCTGCGTCGCCGCCGCGATCGCCGTGCGCAACCTCGGCGACGGGGTGCGCATCAGCATCGGCCCGCCCGAGGCCCTCGACCGGGTCCTTGAGGTCGCAGCGGCCTTCCGCGCCGAGCACTTCGGCTGACCGGACCCGGCACGCCGGCGGTCAGAGTTCGGCGAGTTCGAGGGCGATCGCCACGGCCTGCGTCGTCTCCGGGTCCGCAAGATCGCGCCCGAGCAGCCGTTCGATCCGCTGCAGCCGCGCCCGCACCGTGTGCCGGTGGACGCCGAGCTCGGTCGCCACAGCGTCCCGCACTCCCCCGGCGGCGATGAAGGACCGCAGGGTGAGGAGCAGCTCGCGCCCGTCCTTCGAGGAGATGAGGTCGCCGAGGACCCGGTCGACGAAGCGGTTCGCCGCCGCCTCGTCGATCGCCGACAGCAGCGCCCTGACATCGGAGTTCGCCGTCTCATGCTGGGTCCGCCACACCGTCCACGTGTGATGGACCTGGGTCAGGGGCAGCAGTTTGGCGAAGAGCTTCTCCACCCCCGTCACCTCCGCGACCCGATCGACGAGGCTGTCGCCGGTGTGGAGGACGCCGACCATCGACCCGGAGCGGGCGATGAGGGTGTCGGGACCGAGGTCGGCGAGCAGCTGTTCCGCGGTCTCTCCGCGCACCTCGCCGAAGATCGTGAATCGGGCACGGGCGACCGCGGGCGAACCGGTGCGCAGCACCCACTCCGTCCGGGCCTCCGCCGGCTGCAGTGACGTCGTGAACAGGCGCGACTCACCCCGCCGAGGCGGCCCCGCGGAGATCGCGAGACCGAGGAGGGCCGCAGCGGTCGAGAGCAGCTGGGAGCGGGTGCGCTGACTCACGGTCGTCTCCGCCGCAGCGAGGATCCATCCGGCGACCCGCTCATCACCGACCGGCACGGCCTCGAACCCTCCCGCGCCTGCCCTGAGCAGACGCGGAGCCGACGAGGTGCCGAGCGCCTCGCCGATGAGCTCGGAGCGCACGGCCACAGGCGGGTTCGGACCGGTCAGCCCCCGCCCGGTCGGGGAGACGAACTGGACCTCGCCGCCGAGGGTGTCGGCGAGGTCGGCGACGAGATCGGCGGGACCGGTGCGGGCGAGCGCGGTGGCGAACCGGCGACCCGCGCTCGAGGCTCGGGTGACCTCGCGGTTCGTCTCCTCCTCGCGCATCCTCGTGAAGGCGTCGACGACGGCGACGAACGGCACGGGTTCGGGCACGCCGAAGAGCGCGAGCCCGTGTTCCTCAGCATGCCGGATGAGCGAGGCCGGCAGCTCGACCGAGGGCAGGTCGCTGCCGAGACCGATGCCGAGCGCGTGGACCCCGACCCGGGTGAGTCTCGCGATGTAGTCACCGGCCGAGGGCGCGGTGAGATCCTGGCCGACGCCGATCGTGAGCAGAACCTCGCCGCCGGCGAGCCATTCGTCGACTTCCGGCAGCTCGGAGGAGTGGACGATCGTCACCTCCTTCTCCCGCGCGCCCGGCGGATCGACGGCGATCTCGAGGGCGAGTTCGCGCCGCGCCCACAGCTGTCCCAAGGTGACCATGCGCCCATCCTATCCACTGTGTCCATGCTCGGCGGATGCACTGTCCGCAGTGGATATCTGTGACGGGGATGACACGTCCTAGGCTGAGGGCACACACTGCCGCCCTCACCCGACGACGCCCAAGGAGAGTCCATGCCGTCCCAACCCCTCGGCCCTGCCGACTACAGCCAGACCCCGCGCTTCGCGGGACCCCCGACCTTCGGTCTCCTCCCCCGCCTCGACGAGGTCGAAGCTGCCCGTCCGGGTGAGAGGATCGACGTCAAGGTCGTCGGCATCCCCTTCGATGCCGGTGTCAGCTACCGTCCCGGTGCCCGCTTCGGTCCCGCGCACATCCGCCAGTCCTCGAAGCTGCTGCGCCCCTACAACCAGGCGACGAACGTCCACCCGTTCACGTGGCAGCAGGTCGCCGACTGCGGTGACCTCGGCGTCAATCCCTTCGACATCGAAGAGGCCATCGCCACCGTCGAGGAGAACGCCGACGCCCTGCGCGCCGACGGAGCGAAGATCCTCACCCTCGGCGGCGACCACACGCTCGCGCTGCCGAACCTCCGTTCGCTGCACAAGACGCACGGGAAGATCGCCGTCCTCCACTTCGACGCCCACCTCGACACATGGGACACGTACTTCGGGGCCCCGTACACGCACGGCACGCCCTTCCGGCGGGCGAGCGAAGAGGGTCTGCTCGACCTCGAATCGTGCATGCACGTCGGCATCCGCGGCCCCCTCTACGGGAGCAAGGACCTCGAGGACGACAGCGTGCTCGGCTTCCAGATCATCCGCAGCGACGACTACCAGTTCACCTCCGTGCCCGAGGTCGTCGCCCGCATCCGCAGGCGCCTCGGCGATGCTCCTGTCTACCTCTCGATCGACATCGACGTCCTCGACCCGGCGGCCGCGCCCGGCACCGGCACCCCCGAGGCGGGCGGCATGACGAGCCGTGAGCTGCTCAATACCATCCGCGGGCTCCAGGGGCTCAACATCGTCGGCGCGGAGATCGTCGAGGTCGCCCCCGCCTACGACCATGCGGAGATCACGGGGCTCGCCGCCGCCCACGCCGGCTACGAGATCCTCTCCCTGTGGGCGGCCGAGCAGAACGGGCTCACCGGACCCTCGGGTCCCAGCGGGGAGGCCCTCGGTGTCTGAGACGACCCACCGCAACGGCGGCCTCGCCGTCGTCTCGACGCTCGTCGCCCATGGTGTCGACACGATCTTCGGCATCCCCGGCACCCACAACCTCGAGTTCTACCGGCATCTGCCGGCGTTCGGGATCCGCGCCGTCACGCCTCGCCACGAGCAGGGTGCCGGCTACGGCGCCGACGGGTACTTCCTGCTCTCGGGCAAGCCCGGGGTCGTCATCACGACCTCGGGTCCGGGACTGACGAACGTCATCACGGCAGCGGCGACCGCGTACGCGGAGTCGCGTCCGATGCTCATCCTCTCCCCCGGTGTGCCCACCGGGCTCGAGCGCGCCGACATCGGCATGCTCCATGAGACCAAGGACTCCTCCGGGGCCCTGTCCCACCTGCTCGTGTCCTCCCAGCGCACGCGCACCGCCGAGGGTGCGGCCCAGGCCGTCGCCGAGGCGTTCGCCCTCTTCGCGTCCTCCCGTCCGGGTCCTGTCCACATCGAGGTCCCCCTCGACGTCCTCGAGGGCGCCTGGCACGGCAGCGTGCCCGCGCCGATCCCGGCCCGCCGGCCCGGTCTCGACGCCCACGCCGTCACCCGCGCTGCCGAGGCGATCCGCAGTGCCTCACGCCCGGTCATCGTCGCAGGCGGCGGGGCGCGTGCGGCCGCCGCCGAGGTGGCGGCGCTCGCCGAGTCGATCGACGCTCCGGTGGCGACGACGGCCAACGGCAAGGGCATCGTCGATGAGGACCATCCGCTCTCGCTGGGGTCGAACGTCCGATTCCCGAGCGTCCAGGCCGAGACCGCCGCCGCCGACGTCCTCATCGTCCTCGGCTCCGAACTCGCCGACTCCGACCTCTGGGGCGGGACGATCGGCGCCCAGACCGCCCCCGGGGTCAGGGACGAGTCGGCAGACCAGGTCGTCATCCGCTGCGACATCGACCCCGACCAGTTGGGCAAGAACCTCAGCGGGGACATCCTCGTCTGCGCCGACACCGGTGAGTTCCTCACCGCACTCGCCGCCGAACTCGACGCCGCACCGGCGGCTGCGGACACACCCGCAGAGGACACGACCACGACCGACGGCGGGACCGCCTCGGCGAGGGAGAGGGTCGAGACGATCCGCGCGCACTGGGGCGCAGATTTCGACTCCGAGCGGATCGGGGCCCGGGTGACCCGGCTCGTCGCCGCCGGCGCCGGCCCGGACGTCGTCATCGCCGGGGACTCCTCCCAGGTCACCTACGACGGCTCGGTCCACGCGCTTCTCGCCCACACCCCCGACCAGCTGCTCTACATGCCCGGCTTCGCCACGCTCGGCTACGGCATTCCGGCGGCGATCGGGGCGAAGGTCGCCTCCCCGCAGCGTCCGGTCGTCTGCGTCCTCGGGGACGGGGCGGCGATGTTCTCGATCCAGGAGGTCATGACCGCGACCGAACTCGGCCTCGGGATCCCCTTCGTCATCGTCGACAACGGCGGGTACGCGGAGATCGAGGAGCAGATGGTCGACCGGGACATGGAGCCCTTCGCCGTCCGCCTCGCTCGCCCGGACTTCGCCCAGCTCGGCGCCTCGATGGGAGGGGTCGGGGTGAGCATGCGGGAGTCGGAGATGACCGCAGAGCTGCCCGACGCCGTCGCCGAGGCGCTGGGACGCGCCGTTCCCACCATCATCCACATCACCGTCGGCGACTGAACCGACCCTGGAATAAGGAGTCACTGTGGACTCACTCGTTGTCATCATCTATCTCGCCGCGATGGTGGGATTCGGAATCTGGGGCCGGTTCAAGGCGAAGGACCAGGACGACTTCCTCGTCGCCGGCAGACGGCTGGGCGGACTGCTCTACACGGGCACGATGTCGGCCGTCGTCCTCGGCGGGGCGTCGACCATCGGCGGGGTCGGCCTCGGCTACACCGCTGGGCTCTCAGGCATGTGGCTGGTCTTGAGCATCGGCATGGGCATCATCGTCCTCTCCCTGTTCTTCGCCCCGAAGATCCAGAGGCTCGAGATCTACACCGTCTCGCAGATGCTCGAACTCCGCTACGGGAAGGGCTCGCGCCTCGTGTCCGGGACGATCATGACCGCCTACGGTCTCATGATCTCGACGACCTCGACGGTCGCCTACGCGACGGTCTTCCACGCCCTGTTCGACCTCGACAAGTTCTGGTCGGTGATCATCGGCGGCGGCATCGTCATCACGTACTCGATGCTCGGTGGCATGTGGTCGATCACGCTCACCGACTTCGTCCAGTTCCTCATCCAGACCGTCGGCATCTTCCTCCTCATGCTCCCCCTCGTCATCAACCGCGCGGGAGGGCTGACGGAGCTGTTCTCGTCCCTGCCCGCCGAGGCGACGAGTCCCGTGGGCATCGGATGGCAGGCGATCCTGAGCTACATCCTCATCTACACCCTCGGCCTGCTCATCGGGCAGGACATCTGGCAGCGCGTGTTCACCGCGCGCAGTCCCGGCGTGGCCCGGTGGGGTAGGCTCTCGGCCGGCGTCTACTGCCTCCTCTACGCCGTCGCCGGTGCCCTCATCGGGATGGCGGCGACCCGGATCGTGCCGGGCATCGATGTCGCCGACGATGTCTTCGTCGCCGTCGTCGACGCGTCGATGTCGCCGGTGCTCGCCGGGTTCGTCCTCGCCGCGGCACTCGCGGCGATGATGTCGACGGCCTCGGGGTCGCTCATGGCCGCCTCGACCGTGTGCCGGCAGGACATCGTCGAGCCGCTCCTGGCCAAGCGCGACATCATGCCGGTGACGAGCGATGAGGAGCTCGCGGCCGGGACGAGGACGGACGGATCCGGCGGAGCGAAGACCGCGCTCACGCGCTCCCTCGTCCGCGAGACCGGGGATGAGATCCGCGACTCGCGGATCTACCTCATCGGGCTCGGCATCGTCACCCTTGCACTCGCCCTCATCATGCCGAGCGTCGTCGAGGCCCTCACCGTCGCCTACAACCTCCTCGTCGCCGGTCTCTTCATCCCGATCCTCGGCGGTCTCGTCTTCCGCCGCGGCACGATCGTCGGCGTCATGGCGGGCATGATCCTCGGATCGGTGACGACGATCGTCGTGATGATCACGCTGGGCATCTACTCGAACGAGGCGATCTACCTCGGTCTCCTCGCCTCACTGCTCGGCTACGTCGCAGGCTCCCTCGTCTCGAAGCCGACGCCGCCTGAGATCATGGCCGAATGGCGGGAGCGCCTGAGCCGGTGATGCTCAGTGCCGGCCGGAGCCGCGTCGCTTCGGCCGGGCGATCTCCCACACCGCGTAGGCGCCGAAGAGCCCGGCGGCGATCCATGTGCCGACCCGCTTCTGCTCGGGCGAGGTGAGCGTGGCGACATAGCCGACGAGGGGAACGTGGTAGCGGACGAGTCCGCGGACCTGCACGGCACGGACCGGATCCGGGTCGGCCGCGGCGTTCGCGTCGCCTTGGGTGCGGTAGACGGTCTCCCCGTTCTCCTCGTCGACTGAGATGATGCGATGGGTGACGACCTCGTCGCCGCCGGATTCGATCTGGAAGGTGATCACCTGGCCGGTGCGCAGGTTCTGCGCCTGGGCCGGGGTGAGCGGTTTGACGATGACCTGCGAACCGGGCGGGATCGTCGGGTCCATCGACCCGGTGATCACGGTGAGCGGCACCCAGCCCATGGCCAGCGGCAGCGCGACGGTGGCGATGAGGACGCCTGAGAAGGCCGCGACGAGGATCCCGCAGACCCAGGAGACGATGCGGTTCGCTCGGCGGCGACGACGCGGTCGTCGCCGGGGAACACCGTCTGCGGGGGTCGGAACAGCGGACGCTCGGGTGTCTGCGGTCATCGGAGGTCCTCTCCTTCGCTGTCGGCAGCGCCCGGCCCGCCGCTCGATCGCCGGCGTGCGGCGGCGACGAGGAGGAACCCTGCGAACGCGAGCACGAAGGCTGCGAGTGCGATGACCCCGAGTCCGTCGATCCCCGTCCGCGGCAGCGCTGACCCCTCCGCCGTGTCCGTGCCGTCGACGTGGGCGTCGTCTCCGTTCGACGACGATCCCTCCGCCGAGGCGGCCTCCCCCGCCGTATCGTCGGTCGCGTCGCTGCCGCCCCGGGAGTCGGAGTCGGCCCGATCGTCCGTGCGGTCGCTCTCGCATTCGGTGTCCGCCTTGACGCCGAGGTCGAAGCGCAGCGGCCACGTCCGATCCTGGGTGTCGTTGTCCTCCTCGGCGACGGCCGGGAGCTCGACGTCGACGCGGAGGATGTCCTGAGCCTGCGGTTCGATCGTCCCCAGGGGAATGCGCTCGCCGACGACCTGACTGTACGTGCCCGTCGCAGCGATCGTCCCCGCCCACGTGATCGTCACCCGCAGATCGTGGTCGATGTTCGCCACCGGGGAGTCCTGGGACTCGACGATGAGGGTGACCGCCACCGGCGCCTCGGCGATCGACCGGATGCTCAGCTCGTCGCTGCCGGTCGCACCGGGAGCGAGCAGACCGGGCACCTCGGGGAAGGCGCGCTCGAACTCGGACGGCGCGAACTCGCCGCTCCCGCCCACCTCGGCGACGGTGATGGTCTCGTCGATCGAGGCCGGGCAGGTTCCGGCGGCGGCAGGGACGGTGACGAAGGAACCGCCGAGGACGATCGCGAGCGTCGCGAGCGTGACCAGGGCCAGGGGCCCGGCGACGAACCATGCGGCCCACGGGATGCTGGTGAGTGCGCGGCAGGCGATCACAGCGTCGCCAGACTGACGGTGCACGATGGGCTGGAATCGAACGCCGGCCGGTAGATGTTCATCTCGTACACGGGTGACTGGGTCTCCCGCTCTCCGTTCGGTCCTGCCGGGTGCCCCGCAGCACCACCGGTGCCGCGGATGACGAACCGGACGGTCCTGTCGTAGCCGACCGTTCGGTCGTAGGGCTGCCTGATGACCTCGACGCGGTCCCCGGTGAAGCCGGACCCCACCTCGGGGATGGCGACATAGGACGCATAGTCCTCGGGGTCCCCGTCGAGTCGTCGAGCCGTCTTCGCCAGGCCGGAGAACTCAGGACGCTGCACCGTCCTGACGGAGAACGTGTGGGAGGAGTCGGAGTTGTAGACGGGGGTGCAGGTGATGATCTCATAGGGCGTCGCCTCGGTCTTGATCACCGGCTGCTTCACCGTCGCCGTCACTCCCCGGCACTCCTGCTTCGCCGTCGCTCCTGCCGGGCAGGCCGAGCGGTCTCCGGGGGCGGGACCGAGCACACCGTCGGGATAGAGCTGGGCGCTCTCCTCCTCGGTCAGGCCGTCGACGGCCCACTCCACGGCGAACCGGAAGGAGAACTTCGCTCCCCTCGCCTCGGTGAGATCCTGGTAGAGCAGGTAGGTGGGCTTCGCTCCGACACCGACCTCGACCTCTTCCCGGGCTCCGGGAGCGAGCTTCCACTGCAGGGTCGCACCGGGGAACTGCGCGGTCGACGTCGACGAGGTGACGCTCGCGGCGATCTGCTGCTTCGCGCCGGCGGCGTCCCTCACCCAGGCCTGAGCCGTGTCAGTCGCCTCCGAGACGTTCTCACCGGTGAGCTGCACCGAGGCGATCCTGATCGTCGCCACCAGCGTCGTCGACGAGTCGTTCGTCAGCGTCAGCGAGGTCTCATTCATCTGCCGGTCGAACCAGTTCCAGTCTCCGTAGTCAGGGGTCTCGACCCCGAGGGTCTTCGCTCTGATGACCGTGGGCTGGGCCCGAACCGTGAGACCGGACGAGTCGGCAGCCTCCGAGGTGAACCGGGCCTGTGTGGCCGGACTCGCACTCAGAGCCACAGCGGCGGCGACGGCGACGAAGAGCAGCGCACACAGACCGGCGAGGCCCGTGCGGGCTCGGCGGCTGGGGTTCCCTCCCCGGATCATCGGTCCTCCTGCACAACGGTGACGGACAGCGACGGAATCGTCAGCGCAGTGGAATCGCTCGACCCTGCCGCCGCGCCGAGGCAGTCGAAGGGCCGCTCGGCGGTGACGGTCTGCGAACCGGTCAGCGGACCGGTCGGACTCACAGCCGCCTTCCCCGCCGACCATGCGGCGGAGACGTTCGCGGGTGCCGCGTCCGGGGTGACCGCGTACCGCAGGTTCTCACCGTCGGCGGCGACCTCGAACGACGAGGAGACGATGAGTCGGTCGCCCCGCATGAAGGCGAAGGCCTCCGCCTGATCCTTCGTCAGCACGGCGCACGACCTGAAGTCACCGGTCGCCGTGCACGAGGGCTTCCCCGACAGCCGTGCATCCTTGTCGATCCTGCTCATCACCCGATAGGCGGGATCGGCGGCGGTGGCCGCGAGCTCTCCGGTCTCGACGGTGATCGGAGCCTGAGAGAAGGCAGCTTCGTCGTACCACTTCGCACCGCTGCCCAACCCGCTCGACAGCAGGAGCAGGGCCGCGGCCAGAGCGGCGAACACCCGCACTCTCATCTCACCTCCGATTCTTCGCGCGTGTCCTCCGGCACGGAGAGTCCGTGCCGGAGGAGACGGTCTCAGCGGTCGCTCTGGACCAGGCGCAGCTTGACGTCGCCGGTGTTGAACGAGAAGTCCGAGGCCTGCTTGTCCTTGCCCCACCACTGCGCAGAGTCGGTGCCCGGGTTCTCGCGGTTGAGCGAGTTGTCCTGGGAGTCCTTGAACTCCTTGAAGTAGATGGAGAAGCCGACGTCGAAGGTCGCACCGTCATCGGCGGCGGTGAGCGCGAGCGGCGAGGTGCTGCCGTTGACCGTGGTCTTGAGCACCGCGAATTCGTCGTCGACGAGTTTTGCGAGGTCACCCGTCGGAACCGCGCTCAGCGTCGCTTTGAGGTTCTTTCCCTTGATATTCGTCACGACTTTCGAGCTGCCGGTGCACTGCATGGTGTCACCGGGAACAATCGCGTCACCCGGTGCGACATTATCGCCGCCGTCAGCCCACTGGCACGAGAGGTTGTCGATCGCGAAGTTGAGCACACCCGACTGCACGGCAGCGGCATCCTGGCCCAGCGACGCCTCGTCGTACCAGCGGGCGAACGTGAGCCCTCCCCCGACGAGCAGTGCAACAGCGGCTCCACCTGCGACGACAGACTTCTTATTGATTCTCATGTGATTTCACTTTCCAGCACTACCGGTGCCATTCATGATGAATTGTCGGAAACACAGGAATGACGCTCACATGAATGACCAATTCACTTTCAGCGCAGTTCTGCGAATTCATCCCGACATCTTTCGCTATCTATATTTATCATGCTTTTACCGTGAATGACCAATTCATTATCTATATTACCGAGAAGTATTGGGAGTTAACTACTTCTGAGTAAGTGAATTCTTCCAATTATGCAAGAGCCATTTCTCGCATTCTGGATCTGAAATTCGGCGCCGCATTCGCGCCCACACCGGCTCTGACTTGGCGCGGAACTCTGATTGCCCTATATTCGAGTCTGTCAGGACGATTGCTCCGCCGACTGTGGCGAAGATGACAGTCCGGCGTTCGAAAAAAGAGCGCGAAGCCGCGGGTGCGCGAGTGAGACACATATGGATCTCTCCATATCCCGCTCCGCGAAAGGCCGCTCATGGCACACACCTCGGCGCATGTCGCCCATACCCTCGCCCGCCACATCGACGAGGTCTTCGGCCTCATGGGCAACGGGAACGCCTACTTCCTCGACTCCCTGCTCACGACCACCTCGGCGAACTACACCGCCGTCCGCCACGAGGCGGGTGCCGTCGTCGCCGCCGACGCCCACTTCCGCACCTCGGGGCGGATCGCGGCCGCGACGACGACGTACGGCGCCGGGTTCACGAACACGCTCACGGCGCTGGCCGAAGCGGCGCAGGCCCGCGTGCCCCTCGTCCTCGTCGTCGGGGACGAGCCGACATCGGGGCCGAGGCCGTGGGATGTCGATCAGATCGCGATGGCCTCAGCCGTCGGCGTGCGCACGTACACGGTCGGTCGCGTCGACGCGGCAGCTGCCACCGTCACCGCGATCGAGCACGCCCTGACCTACCGGGTGCCGGTGGTGCTCGCGATCCCCTACGACGTCGCAACCCTCGAGATCGGGGAGATCCCCGAGGTGCCGGGCCCGGGAGAGCCCTCTCCCCTCTCGCCGACCGGGGAGTTCCCGCAGGCCGCGCTCGACCGTCTGACCGGACTCCTCGCCGAGGCGGAGCGTCCGATCCTCCTCGCCGGGCGCGGCGCATGGCTGGCAGGAGCGGCGAAGGAGCTCGGAGAGCTCGCCGACGCGACCGGGGCGCTGACGGTGACGACGGCGCTGGGGCGGAACATCTTCCCGCGATCTGAGTACGACCTCGGCGTGGCAGGAGGGTTCGGGGCGCCGGGAGCGATGGAGAGGGTCCGGCAGGCCGATGTCGCCGTCGTCATCGGGGCCTCGCTCAACCAGTTCACGATGCGCTTCGGGGAGCTCTTCGCCCCCGGCACTCAGGTGTGGCAGATCGACGTCGACGACCGACCGACGCACGCCCGGGTCGGCGGATTCATCCGCGCCGATGCCCGGCTGGCCGCCGCCGAGCTCACTGCGCGTCTGCGCGCTGCCGGTGCCCGGCCGAGCACGTGGCGCGAGAGCGTCGACACCACGGCCGACCGCACCTATGAGGCCGGCACGGAGTTCGCCGCCGACGGCCGACTCGATCCGCGGGCCGCTGCCGCCCGCCTCGGCGAGCTTCTGCCCGAGGATCGGGTCGTCGTCTCCGACGGGGGCCACTTCATCGCGTGGGCGAACATGTTCTGGGAGCCGAGCGCGCCGGACCGGCTGGCGTTGGTCGGCACCGCGTTCCAGTCGATCGGGCTCGGCTGGCACAGCGTCGCGGGAGCCGCTCGGGCGAACCCGGAGGCGACGATCGTGCTCACCACCGGGGACGGAGGCGGGATGATGGCGCTCTCCGACCTCGACACGGCGATCCGATCCGCGGGCGGCAGAGGGATCGCTGTCGTCTTCAACGACGCCGCGTACGGGGCGGAGGTCAACCTCTACGGGCTCAAGGGGCTGGCGACGGAGCCGATGCTCATCGACGAGATCGACTTCGCCGCCCTGGCCACGGCCGCGGGCGGCCAGGGCGTCGTCGTCCGCTCGCTCGCCGACCTCGAGGTCCTCAAGGAGTGGGCGGCGACTCCCGTGGACGAGCGGAGGTTCCTCGTCCTCGACCTGCGCATCTCTGGCGGCGTCATCGCGCCGTACCAGGAAGAGGTCATCCGCATCAACGCGTGAGCCGCACGCGGTGGGGGCGTCGGGTACAGGGGCCCGCTGCCGGGCACGACGAAGCCCCGCCCGCCTGGTGAACACCAAGCGGACGGGGCCGTCGTGATTGTGGAGATGGCGGGAATCGAACCCGCGTCCGTCGGCAGATTGTCAGGACTTCTCCGGGCGCAGTTCGTGAAGCAGTCTCTTAGGTTCTGGCCATCGCACGAACACGTAGACCAACGAACGGAGTTGGGTAAGAGTCCCTCAGATGCCCCCAACGTGCATCTGAAGCAGTGGCCCCTTAAGCGACGCCAGGATCTAGAGCAGAGGCAACTCTAGGCTGACGGATTCGCAGCTCGCGCTCTATCAGGCAGCGAGGGCGAAATCGGTGCGGTTTTCAGATTTAGCACCTATTGTTTTGCAGAGGACATTAACGAGATGACTCTGCATTCTCGGCCCGCTTCTCCCGACGCAGTGTCCAACGTCGAAACCGATCATCCCCATATTCTGTTGCCAATCCTGTCCATGTCACCTGCGCTGACAGGTTCCATCGGACAGGAACACCAGCATACTCTCTCAACACCGGCCGATCCAATTGCATTCCCGACCGGTGGCGGAAACCGCTCAGAGGTGCTGATCGTTCAGAGGCACTTTCCGCTCAGAGATACTGCTTGGACTTCATCGCGCGCTCGGCTTCGCGCTTGTCCTGGGCTTCGCGCAGCGACTGGCGCTTGTCCCACTCGCGCTTGCCGCGGGCGAGGGCGATCTCGACCTTGACCCGGGAACCGTCGAAGTAGAGTTCGAGCGGGATGAGGGTGCGTCCGGACTCCTTGACCTTCTGGGAGATCTTGAGGATCTCCTCGCGGTGGAGCAGGAGCTTGCGGCGGCGCCTCGCGGCGTGGTTCGTCCAGGTCCCCTGGAGGTACTCGGGGATGTAGACGTTCTCGAGCCACGCCTCGTTCTGGAAGATGAGGGCGAAGCCGTCGGTGAGCGAGGCACGGCCCTCGCGCAGGGACTTCACCTCGGTCCCGGTGAGGACGAGTCCGGCCTCCCACGTGTCCTCGATGTGGTAGTCGTGGCGTGCCTTGCGATTGCGCGCAATGACCTTCTTGCCCGTGTCCTTCGCCATGGTCGGCCTCCTCTCAGCTCTCCTCCGACAGCGCCTGTCACGTGCGATTCCGTCGTCGCACGCAGACCCACAAGTCTATCGCATGTACCGCACCCGGGGTACCCGGCTCAGGAGATGAACGGCATCGCGTCGACGTAGCCGCCGTTCTCCATGATCTCGAAGTGGAGGTGGCAGCCGGTCGAGGCACCCGTCGTTCCCGAGATCGAGATGACGTCGCCCTTCTTCACCTTCTGCCCGTCGCGGACCTTGACGTTCGTGTTGTGGTTGTACGTCGAGGCGATCGACTTGCCCTTGATCTTGCCGTGGGAGATGACGACGCGGTTGCCGTAGCCGCCGGCCCAGCCGGCGGAGACGACGATGCCGTCGCCGGCCGCGCGGATCGGGGTGCCGCACGGGACGCCGAAGTCGGTGCCGGTGTGGAGTTTGCGGTTGCCGGTGATCGGGTGGATGCGGTAGCCGAACTGCGAGGTGATCGGGAAGCCCTTGGCCGGATTGGCGAGCACGCCGTCACCGTAGACGAAGTTGCCCTTCTTCTCCTGCTCCTTCTCCCACTCGCGGACCTTCTTCGCCAGCCGGTCCTGCTCGGCCTTCTCGTCGGCGAGCTGCTGTTCGGTCTTGTCCTTGTTGTCCGAGATCGTCTGCTCGGCGGCGTCTTTGGCGGAGATGAGGTCGCTTAAGTCGTCGGCCTTCTTCTTCGCCTCGGCCTGCGCGGCCTCCTTGGCGATGACCGCCTCGGCGGCTTCGTCCTTGAGGTCGGAGATCTCGTCGGTGACCCCGGACAGGCGCTCTTCGTTGTTCTGGTTGAGCGCCCGCTGCTCCGAGAGGTTGTCGATCGTGCGCTGCTGGGAGCGCACGGCCGAGTCGACGCGGCCGATGCCGCCGTCGGCGCTCGTGCCCTGCGCCATCTGCAGGAGCATCGCGAGGTCGGAGGTGATCCCGGAGTTCTGGTAGGCCTGGCGCCCGATCCGGGCCGCTGACGTGCGGTGCTTCTCGATCTCCTCGGCGCCGTCCTTGATCTGCTCCTTGAGGTCGGACTGCGCATTCTCCGCCGAGGTGAGGCGGGCGGCGAGATCCTCGTCCTTCTCGATCGCCTCGGCGAGGGCATCGTCGGCCTGCTGGGAGGCCTCCTCTGCGGCGGGGAGGGCCTCCTTCGCCTCGTCGCGTTCGGCGATGACCCGGGCGAGCTCCTCGTCGAGTCCCTCGAACTCCTGCTGGAGTTCCTTGACCCGATCGTCGACTTTGCTCTTGTCGTCGCGGGGGTCGGCCGTCGCCGAGGTGGCCGGCAGGACGATCACGAGCACCGCGGCCGTGAGGAGAAGGGGAAGCCTGCGTCTCATATCAGACCTTCGTGTACTTGTTCAGGGTGATGAGCGAGGACGCTCCTGCCATGACCACGCCGATGGCGATGAGGATCGGGGCGACGATGAGGACGTCGACGCCGGAGACGAGGTTGAACCCGGTCGCCTGGTCCTGCAACCAGCCGCTGACCCCGAAGTGGACGAGGAGGCCGAGGGCACCTGCCGACAGGGTCGCGCCGATCGCTGCGGCGATGACGCCCTCGAGGAGGAACGGGAGTTGGATGAAGGCGTTCGAGGCGCCGACGAGGCGCATGATGCCGGTCTCCCGACGCCGGGCGAACGCGGAGAGGCGGATCGTCGTGGCGATGAGCAGCATCGCGCACAGGAGCATGATGCCGGCGATGACGACGGCGACGACGGTCGCGACGTTGAGGACTCCGAAGAGACGGTCGAGCAGCTGGTTCTGGTCGACGACCTCCTCGACGCCCTGGGTCGAGGAGAAGTACTCCTTGATGATCTCGTACTTCTCAGCGTCCTTGAGTTTGACCCGGAAGGACTCGTTCATGTCCTCCTCGGGCACGGTGCCCTCGAGGCTCGTGCCTTGGAACTGCTCTTGGAAGTGCTTGTACGCCTCGGACTTGTCCTCGAAGTAGACGGTGTCGACGTAGGGGGCGAGTTCGGGACCGGAGAGGGCGTCCTCGATGTTCTGCCGCTGTGCGTCCGTGACCTCGCCTTCGACGCAGTTCGTCGCCTCGGAGTCGGGCGGGCAGAGGAAGATCGAGACCTGGACGCGGTCGTACCAGTAGTCCTTCATCTGTCCGACCTGCATCTGCAGGAGGATCGCGGCGCCGACGAAGAGGAGGGAGACGAAGGTGACGAGGACGACCGAGAGCACCATCGAGAAGTTCTTCCTCAGGCCGGAGCCGACCTCGGAGAGGATGAAGCCCGCCCTCATGAGGCGACTCCGTACGAGCCGTGCTCGACGTCGCGGACGATGCGGCCCTCGGAGAGTTCGATGACGCGCTTGGCCATGCGGTTGACGATCTCGCCGTCGTGGGTGGCCATGAGGACGGTCGTGCCGTTGCGGTTGATCTTCTCGAGCACGGCCATGATGTCGGCACTCGTCGCCGGGTCGAGGTTGCCGGTGGGCTCGTCGGCGAGCAGGATGCCGGGCTTGTTGACGACCGCGCGGGCGATCGCGACGCGCTGCTGCTCACCGCCGGAGAGCTCGTGCGGGTAGCGCTTCTGCTTGCCGGCCAGTCCCACGGTCTCGAGGACGTCGGGGACGAGTGTCGACATCGCCGCGCGTGACTTCCCGATGACCTGAAGGGCGAAGGAGACGTTGGCAAAGACGGTCTTGTTCGGCAGCAGTCGGAAGTCCTGGAAGACCGTGCCGATGCCTCGGCGGAGGTAGGGCACGCGCCATGAGGGCATCTTCACGACCGATTTGCCGGCTACCGTGATGCGGCCCTTCGTCGGGACCTCCTCCCGGAGGATGAGGCGGATGACCGTCGACTTGCCCGACCCCGAGGCTCCGACGAGGAACACGAATTCCCCGCGGTCGGCCGTGAACGAGATGTCGTCGAGGGCCTTGCGGGTGCGGGTGTCGTAGGACTTCGAAACGGAGTCGAATGTGATCAAGAGGGTCTTCAATCGTGTCGCGGATGGCTCGGCCGCTTCCACTGTACGTAACAGTTCCGTGATGTTCGGGGAGGCGGCTGGGCGTGTGTTGCGCGTCTGATGAAGTTCACAGTCGCGGCTGTTGCGGGGTCGGCGGCGGCTGGCGGCACAGCGGTCGGCAGCGGGACTGCCGCCGCTGCGACGGTCACCGCTGTCACGGTCACCGGCGTGCGGAGGTCACTCCTCCTCGGCGTTCTCCTGCTGCTTGCGCCAGCGGATGCCCGCCTCGATGAGGCCGTCGAGGTCGCCGTCGAAGACGGCCTGGGGGTTGTTGACCTCGTAGCCGGTGCGCAGATCCTTGACCATCTGGTATGGGTGCGTGACGTAGGAGCGCATCTGGTCGCCCCAGCTCGCCTTGATGTCGCCCGCGAGTTCCTTCTTCTGCGCGGCCTCCTCCTGGCGCTTGCGCTCGAGGAGTCGGGACTGGAGGACGCGCATCGCGGCCTCGCGGTTCTGGATCTGGGACTTCTCGTTCTGCATGCTCACGACGACGCCGGTCGGGATGTGCGTGATGCGCACCGCCGAGTCGGTCGTGTTCACCGACTGCCCGCCGGGGCCCGAGGAGCGGTAGACGTCGATGCGGAGGTCGTTCTCGTCGACCTCGATGTGGTCGGTCGACTCGATGAGCGGGACCACCTCGACGGCGGCGAAGGAGGTCTGGCGGCGGCCCTGGTTGTCGAAGGGGCTGATGCGCACGAGGCGGTGGGTGCCGGCTTCGACCGACAGGGTGCCGTACGCGTACGGGGCGTTGACCTGGATCGTCGCGGACTTGATGCCCGCGCCTTCGGCGTAGGACGTGTCGAGTTCCTGGACGTTGTAGCCGCGGCCCTCGGCCCAGCGAATGTACATGCGGATGAGCATCTGAGCCCAGTCCGTGGCGTCGTCGCCGCCGGCGCCGGAGCGGACGGTGACGACGGCGGAGCGCTCGTCGTACTCGCCGGAGAGGAGGGTCGAGATCTCGAGTTCGCTCAGCTGGTCCTTGAGCTTGGCGATGTCGCGTTCGGCTTCGACGAGGGAGTCCGAATCGCCTTCGGCCTCGGACATCTCGATGAGGAGCTCGGCGTCGTCGATGCGCTCGCCGAACTTCTCAAGCTTCTCGAGCGTGCCCTGCTTGTGGGAGAGCTTGGCCGAGGTCTTCTGCGCCGAATCGGGGTCGTCCCAGAACGAGGGGGCCGACGCTTCCTCCGTGAGCTCGGCGACCTCGTCCCGCAGCGTCGGCAGGTCGGAGACGTCGAGGATCGCCTGGTAGGTCTGGCGGAGGTTGGCGATTTCGGAAGCGTGATCAGTCGTGGCCATAATGCCTCGATTCTAGTCCATGGGCGGGTGGTGTCGTTCATCGTGTGTGGGCGCCTCCCACCCATTGCGGGCAGGGGCTGCCGCTCTCGGCGGGCGGGTCGTGCCCTTGTTTGCGGACGGGTCGCGCCGTTGTTTGCGGACGGAGGCTGACCGAGCCCCTCGCCGAGGCGGTGGGAGGTGCGCGCAATGCGCTCCGAAGTCAGGACTGCCCGAAGTCAGGAGTGTCCCCAAGCCAGCACTGCCCCCGAACCTGTGCTGCCCTCGCACCTGTGCTGCCCACGAACCAGCACTGCCCTCGCATCTGTGCTGCCCGCGAACCTGTACTGACGGTCGATACCGCCGACCGGCGCCTATTGCGGCGGACGACAGCGGATCTCGGCCCATGTCCGAATCTCGTGTCAGTGCCGTCTGCCACCATAGAAACACAACAACACACAGACCACCATCACCGACCAGGAGTCCACCCAGACACCCCCTCACACCCACAACCACAACCGCGATTCCCATTCCGTACGACCCGATTCCCCTGCACCGCTCTTCCCCGACAACGACGTCAGAGACAGGTGACACACCATGCGCGACACCACCGCTGATCTCAGCGGACCCGACGACCCCACCACGGGCACCCCCGACCCGGTCGCCTCGTCGCGCTACACCCTGTACCTGGGATCGAACCTCACCGACCTCGCCACCGCCTCCACCACCGTCGACCTCGCCCAACTCCACGTCTTCGAACTCACCGCCGGCCACATCCTCGCCGAGATCATCCACGACCACGACCACCCCACCCCCACCGACGGAACCCCGTACCGGTTCGCCACCATCGCCGAAACCCTCAATCGCCACAACGGACAGCCGACCACACCCAGCAGGACGGACAACGCGAATAACGAGACCGCAACAGCCGGCACTGCTGCTCTCGCGGCCCCCTCCGATCGCGAACACACCCCTGTCGGCTTCGACTGCGCCGACCCGGCGCAACCGTCCCACCAGCCACAGTCCCCGGTTCTGTCGCCACGAGATGATCAAGCCCACGCGCAGGCCGCAATCGATGACCTGCCCGACTTCCCCGGATTTACCCCCGACACGACCTTCTCAGCGTGGGTCCATGACCACGTGGCCACCGAGCACCTCGGGGCGATCTCCACGATCCTCGGCACCACCACCGCCCGCACCTACCGCCACCTCACCCAAGCTGTGACCCTCGTCCACGGACTCCCCCGCTTCACCGCCCGTGCCCGCTCCGGCGAGTTCACCCTCGCCCACATGATCACCGCCGCCGACCTCTGCCAAACCGTGGCCCTCGAACACCTCCCCCGCCTCGACCAGCACCTGGCCACGAGACGTGCCGATGTCACCAGTGACACCCTGCGCACCGGGCTGCGCAAACTCATCCACCTCCTCCAAACCCCCGACGACCGGTCCCACATCGCCGCGCAACGCCGCCGCGTCGACGTCGACACCTTCGGCAACGGCACCGCCTGCCTGTCCATCACAGCCCCCGCCGATGAGATCCATGCCGCCTACGCCCGCGTGAGCGCCATGGCCCGTGCCATCCACAACGGCCAAACCACCACCCTCAACCTCCCCGCCGGGGTCGAGATCATCGACGAGCGCACCATCAGCGCCCTCATGTGCGACATGTTCTTGCGCCCCCACCCGAAACTGGCCATCCGAGTCCGAGAACTCGACCCCATCACCGGCATCCAAACCCACCGGCAGACACCCCTCCTCGATGAGAAGGGGGAACCCCGGTTTCACTACGACGACACCACCATCAGCGGACTCACCGACCTCCTCACCCCCGACCGTGCAGCCGAGGCGAACATGACCGGCACTGCCGCATCGCTGTCCCCAGCCGCACACCAATCCAAAGCGGCACAAACGCAGACGCCGCCGGTCGGCACCCACGCCTCAGCAACCGCATCGAACGGAATCGAAGCACGGGGAACCGAACCAGATGGAACCGACCCTGCAGCCACCACCATTGAGTCCCCCTACCCGCCGGGGGCATCGTTCTTCCCCAACGGCCGCCCCGAACCGGTAGTACTCGAGTACGCCATCCTCGTGGACATGGAATCCGGGCCCGAGGCGATGCGCAACCAGGCCGGTGTCATCGTCACCGTCCCCTTCCTCACCCTCACCGGCGACGCCAACCTCCCCGGTGTCCTCGCCGACGGATCCCCCATCCCGGCAGAGACCGCCCGTCGCATCGCCGCGGGTGCCCCGACACTGACCCGGATCCTCACCGACCCGGCCACCGGCACCCCACTCGACGCCCAAGCACTCACCTACGCGATCCCGAAACCCGTCAGGCGGACCCTGATCAACCAATGGGCCACCTGCACCTTCCCCGGCTGCACTCGCTTGGCGGAGAAGACCGAGATCGATCACGTCGACCCGTTCAACCACACCGACCCCATCCAGGGTGGGCTCACCCAGTTCGGCAACCTCCACCCCTTATGCAAGAAACACCACGCGGTGAAGACCGCACGCCGATACGCCGTGGACATGAACGACCGGGGCAGTGGAACGAGTCGGATCGCCTACGAGTTCCCCCACGGGCTGATGACCACAATCGAGGCCCCCGACCAACCCATCGACATCGACCACGCCCTGGCATTCGCCGACCTGGCCCGGATGCGACCATGCCGGTGGGTGACCCCTGAGCATCTGATGCCTGAGCAGCCGAACAGTGTGGAAGTCATGCCCTCGGAGACTCATGTCCGTGAACAGGCAGCCGAGGAGCAGAGACTGGCGGAAGTGGCCGAACGGGACCGGCGACTCCGCGAAGCCACAGAGAGATCGAATGCGGCACGGGCACGTCTGCGTCTCGAACACGCCATGGATTGGGAACACGCCGTCTTCCCAGCCTGTCTGCCTCCCGGGCATGACCCGGTGAGAATGAAGGCCCTGCCACCAGGAACAAGCGACCCGTTCGCTGCCACAGACGCTGAGCGAGGGTGCACGTCAGCACGGTCGTCGTCGTTGATCTGGTGTACGGGGAGGAGTCTGTGTGAGACGGATCCACCCCTCGGGCATCACCCGTTGGGGCCGGTCGAACCGATCACCGGACACCGGAGCCTGGCCCAACAGCGCAAGCACGCGATCGCCCAGCGTGCGAAACGACTGCGAGCCGCCACCGAGACCAAACGCCAACCAGCCCGACGGCGGAATACGGGTGGACGGAAACCGAAACCCCGCCGCACACCGGCAGTTCCGAACGTGTCGACGAGTCAGAACGTGTCGACGAGTCAAAGGACGCCCACAGTCCAGTCTGAGTCGAGTGGCCAGGCAACGTCGACTGCCGACCGAACGCCCGTCTCAACGATTGCACCCATTCAGGCAACTCGGTCACCGCAGAACACGCCAGGTGATCCCTGGAGCTGGTCCGCCGATTCCCTGACCGATGGCAACGCACCATGGAACGACAATCCCCCGACCCCTAGCACCGACACTGGCAGTCGTGCCGAGAAACCCTGGAGCACCCACACTGGCAGTCGTGTAGACGATCCTTGGGCCGGCCCGGCCGACGAATCCTCGACCTCGGGACACCGCAGGACAACGAACCTCGCCACCACGCCGACGTCTCCCAGCCCGACGACCGTGCACCCGACACCGACGACCGTGCACCCGACACCGACGAGCGCGAACCCGACACCGACGAGCGCGAACCCGAACCCCGAACCTGGCTCTGCCGCTCGAGGGCCCGTCACGGAGTACGACACGAGCTTCACCCGCCGGCCTGCACCGGTGATCAACTGGGACCACGACCCCATCACCGACCCGCCACCGTTCTGAGACACCACATCTGCCCGAAGCAACTGACGAGCGAAACCCCCGACGCAGACGCTGCGATGCGACAAGGGAACCTCAGGGATCTCGAATCACACCCAACACAGTCCGGAACTCTGGTGCGGTGCCTCGGTTTCTCCCCCTGGCAACGGCGACGGATTCCACGTCGACGGTGACAAGGTGATCTCAGAATTCGCATTCTCCATCGCGGTAACTACACGTATGGCATTTGTCTAACGTCACCGGAAGTTATCCACAGATTGAAAGAAAGTCTGGATAAATGGGAATTTCACGATTACATTGACAACCACTTCCGCTGCCGGGCAGCGGACTCGCCGACACTCACCAGGGGTTCACTGTGGAAGCCACCGAGGTCATCACGAGCGAGGTCCACAAGAGGATCAGAGACCTCGACGTGGATCCGCGAGTCGATGTGCAGCGTTCGCGAGAAGTCATCCGCACCGTCATCTCCGAATACGACGAACGCAGTCTGACGGCCAATCTTCCGCCTCTCGAAGACCGTGAGGCGACGTTCCGCTTCATCGACCACCAGCTTTCGGGGTTCGGAGCTCTGCAGGACTACTTCGAAGATCCGCGCGTCGAGGAGATCTGGATCAACTCCCCCAGCGAGGTCTTCATCGCCATCGACGGAGCTCACCAGCTGACTACGACAAAGCTCAGCCCCGGTGAACTCGACGACCTCATCGAACGGATGCTCCGCAGCTCCGGCCGCCGCGTCGACCTCTCACAGCCGTTCGTCGACGCGATGCTCCCCGACGGATCTCGACTCCACGTCGTCCTCCCCGACATCACCCGGTCCTCCCCCGCCGTGAACATCCGCAAGTTCATCCAGCGACCGAGGAACCTCGCCGGGCTGGTCGCCCAAGGCAGCCTCAGCCCGGCGGCGGCGCGGTTCCTCGACGCCGCGGTCGCGTGCGGTGCCAACATCCTCGTCTCGGGGGCAACACAGGCGGGCAAGACGACAATGCTCAACGCCCTCGCCGGCTCGATTCCCTCCCGCGAGCGCATCATCAGCTGCGAGGAGGTCTTCGAACTCAACCTCCCCAGTCGCGACTGGGTGCCGATGCAGTGTCGTCAACCCTCACTCGAGGGCACCGGCGAAGTCACCCTCCGCGCCCTCGTCAAGGAGGCGCTGCGGATGCGACCGACACGCATCATCGTCGGCGAGGTCCGCGAAGCCGAGAGCCTCGACCTCCTCGTCGCGCTCAATTCGGGCCTGCCGGGAATGGGGACGATCCACGCGAACTCCGCCCGCGCCGCGATCACGAAGATCTCCACCCTTCCCCTCCTCGCCGGGTCGAACATCTCCTCAGCCTTCGTCGTGCCCACCGTCGCGGTGAGCATCGACCTCGTCGTCCACCTGCGCAGGGACGCAACCGGGGTCAGGCTGGTCAGTGAGATCTGCGCCGTGCCCGGCGGAGTCGAAGGCGATGTGATCGAACTCGACACGATCTTCCATTCGCCCCAGGGCACGCTCGTCCGCGGACAGGGGTTCGGCCACCTCGGCGAGCGCTTCGCGATGATCGGCAAGGACCTCCACTCACTCCTGGAAGCGGCATGAGCTACTCGCAGCTGAGCCTGCTCATCGGCGCCTGTCTGGGGGCCGGGCTGCTGCTCGTCTGGATGTCGCTGTGGGAGCGGAAGCCGGCCACGCGAACGCAGCGGCGGTGGGTCCGCGAACTCGACGACATGCTCACGGCCGCGGGCTTCCCGCGGATGCATCCGATCCACCTCGTCCTCCTCACGCTCGCGCTCCTCATCGTCGTCACGATCGTCGCCACCGCACTGACGGGGTCCTGGGCTATCGCACTCTGCTTTGGCCTCTTCGCCTCATGGCTGCCCTACCGGTACCTGCAGCACCGCGCCCGAAGCAAACAGGTCCTCCGTCGCGAACTCTGGCCCGAGACCCTCGATCACCTCAACTCGGGCGTGCGGGCAGGACTCTCCCTGCCCGAAGCCCTCGGCTCGCTGGCCCATCGCGGTCCCGAACCCCTGCGCCCGCTCTTCGAGGTCTTCGCCGAGGAGTACCGCGCCAGCGGATCCTTCGCGATCGCGCTCGAGAGATTCCGGCAGGTCGCCGCCGACCCGGTCGCCGACAGGATCGTCGCGGCTCTGAGCGTGACGAGACAGGTCGGCGGCAGCGATCTCGGCACGATGCTGCGAGCACTCGCCCAGTTCGTCCGTGACGACGCGCGCACTCGAAACGAACTCTCCGCGCGGCAGCAGTGGACCGTCAACGGCGCCCGCCTCGCCGTCGCCGCTCCGTGGGTGGTCCTCGCCTTCCTCTCGACGCGACCGGAGACCGCGGCCGCGTACAACTCTCAGGCCGGACTCGTCCTCCTCTGCGCCGGATTCGCCGTCTCGCTCCTCGCCTACCAGGCGATGAAGAAGATCGGCCGACTCCCACAGGAACCGCGGGTCATCGCGGGCTCCTCGCTCACCCGCTCCCCGTTCCCCCGCGGCCCCGAAGCGGGTGGGACCGCATGAATGCGCTCACCGATCCTCTCACCGTCCTCATCCTCGGCACCGTCAACGGGTTGGCACTCGCATTCTTCGTCCTCTCGCTGCCGCCGCTGCGCCGCCCCACCCTCTCGGCGAGGATCGCACCATACCTGCGCGACCAGGAATCGCTCGTCGACATCTACGCCCCACCGACTCCGCGCCGAGAGGGCCTCATCGGGGTCCTCACCTCAACCGCGATGACGGCATCGGTGTGGATCACCTCGCGGATCACCACCGATGCGACGCTCAGTCGGCGGATCAGCCGCCTCGGCGGGCGGACATCCATCGAACGGTTCCGGACGAATCAGATCCTCAGCATCCTCACCGGCATGATCGTCGGCGGCGGCCTCGCCGCGCTCATCGCCGCTCAGCGCGGGTTCTCCCCTATCGTCGTCATCGTCCTCGTCATCAGCGGCGGCGTCGCCGGACACATCGTCAACGACTGGCGCCTGAGCCAGGCGATCGCGCGCCACGAATCGCGCATCCTCGCCGAGTTTCCCACGGTCGCCGAACTCCTCACCCTCTCCATCACCGCCGGAGAGGGAATCGTCGAAGCACTCGAACGGGTGTGCCGGACGTGTTCGGGCGACCTCGTCGACGAACTGCGCACCGCGCTCGCAGCGACCCGGACCGGCACCCCGCTCGTCGAGGCGCTCGACCAGATGGCCACACGCATCGCGATCCCCGAGATCGTCCAGTTCGTCGACGGCCTCGCCGTCTCGATGACCCGGGGCACACCGCTCGCCGAGGTGCTGCGTGCACAGGCCGCCGACGTCCGGGAGCAGTCCCGGCGCCGCCTCCTCGAACTCTCCGGACGCAAGGAGATCGGCATGCTCATCCCCGTCGTCGTCTTCGTCCTGCCCGTCACCGTGATCTTCGCGGTCTTCCCCTCCCTCGCCGTGCTCGACCTCAGTCCCTGAGCCCCACCCGCCTCCCCGCAGAGAGAACCCACCCCATGAAGGAGACCCGATGTTCCATCACCTCATGACCCGCCTGACCCTGCTCACGCTCGGCTGGGCAGATGACGACCAGGCATCTCCGGGAGGCCGTGCCCTCCCCCGACGCACCGCTGGTCACCGCCGACGGACCGTCACCGGCCCCGGTTCGGGCTTTTCCCCTGCGCGAACCGACCGTGACCGCCCTGATCGCGGAGACGTCCCCGGCTGGGTGCTCATCACCCTGATGACCGCCGGGCTCGTCGTCGCCCTGTGGGCACTCGCCGGTGAGGCCTTCACGACGATGTTCGAGGACGCGATGAACAAGGTCAGAGGTGCCGGGTGAGCCCACCGTCGCGCCGAGACCGCTGCGAGGGCGGCGACACCGGGTCAGCGATCGCGGAGTTCGCTCTCGTCGCCTCCCTTCTCTCCCTCGTCCTCGCCGGTGCGCTGCAGATCGGCTTGGTCATCCACGTCCGCAACACCGTCATCGATTCGGCCATCGCCGGAGCCAGGCAGGCCGGGCTCGCCGACCAGACCGCGAGCGACGGGAGACGACTGACCGCCGAGCTCATCACCACGTCCCTCGGCAGCCGATACGCCGAGAAGATCACTGTGGCCTCGGAGAGCCGGGACGGAGTCGAGATCGTCGAGGTCAGTGTCCGCACACCGCTGCCGGTCGTCGGACTCTGGGGGCCCGCCGAGGTGTGGGAGCTGAGCGGACGGTCCCTCGTCGAGGACGTCGACCGTGACTGAGGTCGTCGACAGGGCCGCCGATCGGGCGGACTCGGGAACCGCCGTCGTTGAGTTCATCTTCGCCGCGGTCGTCCTGCTCATTCCCGTCGTCTACCTCATGCTCGCGCTCTCCCAGCTGCAGGCCGCCAGCTACGCCACCACCTCGGCGGCGGTATCGGCCTCCCGGATCGCAGCGAGGGATGCGAACCCCTCGGAGCAGCGCGCCGAGGATGTCGCCGCCATGCATTTCGCCGACTTCGGGCTCCGCGACGTCCCCATCTCGATCGCCTACTCATGCTCGGGACCCTGTGGACAGGCAGGCTCGCTCGTCACCGCCACCGTCGAGACGAAGGTCCCGCTGCCAGGGATTCCCCTGCTCTTCGGATCCGCGAACTCCCCGCACATCACCATGCGGGCCTCGCACACCGACGTCGTCGCAACCTCGGGAGAGGGGTGAGCCGTGGAGTCTGCGCGCACCGCAGACGCGGTATCGGTCGACCGGCACGGGTCGGACCGCGGGTCGATCACGCCGCTGGCCATCGGATTCGTCGTCATCGCTCTCCTGCTGGCGTTCCTCATCGCTGCCCTCACCGATCTCCATATGGCCCGGCGGGAACTCCAGGCGGTGGCGGACTCCGCGGCCCTCGCCGCCTCCGATTCCTTCGAGCCCGCCCCGGGTGACGACCCCGGACTCGTGTTCTCTCCGGACGCCGCCGAACGCGCAGCCGTCCGCTACGTCACCTCCGTCGACACCCCCGACGACCTGCGCAACATCGGCGTCGACGCCGACGTCGACGGCGAACACTCGGTGGTCATCCGCCTCCGCGCCGACTACATCCCAGCGGTTCTCTCCCCCTTCGTTCCCCGCTTCATCGACCTCAGCGCCACCGCCTACGCGCGAGGGTCGCTGCGGATCTCCTGACTCGGCGATCGCAGTACCAGCGCTCCTCTGCCACCCGACGGCGACTGGTGCTCGATTCCCTGTGGATAGCGATCCCACTCGTGAGCCCGAACCCTGTGGACGCTCAGCGGGAATCCACAGGGGTGCGGAACGGGGTTGGCACCGCGGTACTGGTCGGCAACGCTGTGACGATGAGGACGACCGGAGTGCTCCAGACCATCGATCGCAGCGCCCACGTTCGCACCGACATCCTCGATGCCGACGGCGATCTGCCGCTGCTCGACGTCCTCTCGACCGTCCTCGGCAGACCTGTTTCCGTCGACGAGGTGGGCGCCGCCGATCGTCCTGGCGACCTCCCGTCGGCGGACCCTGACATGGCCGAGGGCGAGCGCCACAGCATCCGCACACCGACGTGGGCCGAGTGGCGGGCGGACCACCCGGTCACCGTGATCGGCGCCCACCGGTTCCAACGCGGGAGCGGACCGACGAGCGTCGCGGTCGTCGCCGGTCCGGATTCGGGGTTCGATCTGCACATCGATCCCAGGACGACCCTGCTCAGCCGCGTCCCGACCGACGGAGCGCTCCTCCTCGCCGATCCCTGTCTCTCCCGCTCGCCCACCCTCCTCGATCTCGGCGCCTCAGGGACCCACACCGTGATCGGATCCTCGATCGTCGTTCCCGGATCCGTCCTCGACCGGGTCGGGCGCGGTGCACCGCCCCCTCCGCCGTCAGGAATCGGTGGACGCGACACCGTCCACGTCGCCCCGGCCGCGGTCGAGGAGCCGCGCCCGGCCCGGCCCCCGCAGTGGTGGGCATTCCTCATCCCGATCGGAATCGGCATCGCCCTCGCCCTGCTCACGGGCATGTGGTGGTTCCTCCTCTTCAGCCTGTCTGCGCCCCTGTCCGGTTACCTTGCCCACATCGTCGAGAAGCGTCGATTCACGCGCGAGAGCGCCCAACACCTCGTCGACACCGCTCTCGCGCTCGACGCGGCCGTCACCCGTGCCGAGGGCCTCGTCGGCGCACGCCGTCGTGACGCCATGGAGATCCCCGGACTGTGCCTCGGGTTCGGGTCGAGCATCAGTCGCATCAGCATCGCACCGGAGTTGGCCGACCGCATCGATCACTTCGACGAGCACGCCGTCATCGCAGACACTCCGATCTCGGTCGACCCGCGAGTGACCTCGATCGTCGTCACCGGCGAGCACGACCTCCTGCTGTCGATGCTCCTGGCCTGGCTTGCCGATCGGCGGTGGGAATGGAGACTTTCGGCGAACCTCGAACGCCGCCCCGAACTCGTCGGGTTCGCTGCCGCCTCCGGGACCGCAACGGCCACCGACCCTCGCACGTCAGCGGAAATCGCCCTCGACATCGACAGCACCGGAACATGCGCCATCCTCCGTCTGGAGGCACCCGCACCGACCGCCACGGTCGCCTTCGTACTCAGCAGGCTCGGCCGGGCCCGGACGACGACGTCGACGGCCCCCGACGGCCCGGTCCCGGGGAGGCAGTTCACTGCCAGCCTCATGCCGCCGGGCCGGTTTCACAGCCTCGTGTCCGGCAGCTCACCGCCGGCGACGGCAGTCGACCTCCACCACGGTCTCGGAGACCACTACGACGACTCTCCGTCGTCGATCATCGGTCGGTGGAACGCACGATCCCACCGTCCCGTGATCGTCGGAAGAGGACCCGCGGGCACGGTGAGCATCGACCTCTTCCGGGACGGACCCCATGCCCTCGTCGCCGGCACGACAGGCAGCGGGAAGTCGCTGCTCCTCCAGACCTGGCTCCTGGGCCTGGCGCTCGAGCACCCTCCCGACCAGGTCGCGTTCATCCTCATCGACTTCAAGGGAGGAGCCACCTTCGCGCCGCTTGAAGCGCTGCCTCACACCGACAGCGTCCTCGACGACTTCGACTCCGCCGCCGCCTTCCGCGCGCTCGTCTCCGTTCGGGCGGAGATCACGCGCCGTGAGCGACTGCTCGCCGCCCATGGCTGCGCCTCGATCGACGACCTCGCCGACCCTCCACCCCGCCTCGTCGTCGTCATCGACGAATTCCATGCCCTCATGTCGACCCACCCCCGTGCCGCCGACCTCCTCGAACATCTCACTGCCCTCGGGCGGTCGCTGGGCGTCCACCTCATCCTCGCCACCCAGCGGCCGCTTGGCATCGTCACCGGTCAGATGAAGGCGAACATCAACATCCGGATCTGCCTGCGGGTCCGCGACGACGCTGACTCCCTCGACGTCATCGGAGTTCCCGACGCCGCCCACCTGCCGCCGGGGTGCCCTGGGACAGCGCTGCTCGATGCCGGATCCTCTCTCACCCGTTTCCGCGTGGCTGTCCCCTTCGCCGAGGCGGTCGCCGACCCCGGCCCGCACCGCCTGCGACTGCGACCGTGGAGTCCCGGGTGCGACGCCGGGTCGACCACCGGCGATGTCCGGGGGATATCGGTCGACCGCCTCGTCGACGCCCACCGTCGTGCCTCACCGACGACGGCGGTGAGTCAGGGTCGAGTGGTGCGCCCGCCTCTGCCCGAGACCGATGGAGTCGCCGCTCGAGCGGCAAGCCTCGACCGGTCGGCAGCAGGCCGGGACCAGTTGGCACCGCGACCGCCGTTCACGGGAATCGTCGACATTCCCGCCGAACAGAGTCAGTACGTATGGACCTTTGATCCACACGTCGACGGCTCGGTCGCCGTCATCGGGGATCCCGGCTCCGACGTCGCCGCAGCTCTCGCACAGATGGCGGCCAGTGCCTCGGTTACCCATCGCATCGTCGCCCTCGGTCGCATCGCCGAGATCATCGACTGGGCGGCGATCCGATGCGGGACGGCCTCAGGATGGCGGCTCCATGTCGTCATCGATCACCTTTCCCGGACGACCGAGAGTGCGGGCGGGCCGGAGCCGACGCTCGTCGTCTGCGACCACTGGAGCGAACTCGTCGACTCCCTCGACCACCGAACGGCGGGAGCCCTCGAGCGTCTCCTCGCCCACGCGGCGGGCTTCGGCCTCACCTTCCTCCTCGCCGGATGTCGTTCGGCGCTGCTGAGCACGTCGACCTTCCCGACGAGAGTGACCTTCCCACCGAGCAACGGCGGCGACGGACTGAGTGTCGGGCTCTCCCGGCAGCGCTTCCTCGGGACATGGCCGCGCCTGCGTGCGGTCCTCACCGGTCCCCGCGTCGCGACGACCGGCAGCGAGGGCGCCGACCTGCAACTCAGACTCTTCGACCCGCACGCCCCCGACATCGGCGACGTCCCTGCCACTGGGACCCCGGCCAGTCGGACTCCAGCCTCTCGGCCCCCGGCCACCCAGGCTCATGCGGTGGCCGGCGGGTCATGCGCGAACAGGTCACCCCGGCTCAGAGCTCAACCCCGGTGGCACGGTCTCGACGATGACCGCTGCCTCGACGACGCGACTGCCGAGGCGATCCGCCGATGGGGAAAGGGAACGGTTCCACTTGGTGTCGACCCCTTCGGCGCCGTCGTCGACTGGGACCCTGCCCGAGACGGCTCCGTGCTCACCGTGCGCGGCTCCCCGAAGAGCGGGCGGACCGAACTGGCACAGAGGATGCTGGCGACCGGTCGGGACATCCACATCACCGACGATGCGCACCTGCTCGGCGACGCGGCCGCACTCGACCTCCGTGACGGCGGGCTCCATGTCGTGACGATGCCGGTGCGCTTCACCCCCGGGTACGGTTCGCCCCTGAGCAGAGCGCACACCCTCGGCCCGGTGCTGGTGATCGGCAGCCACACCCGACAGGACCTCAGTGATCTGGGAATCCTCGGTCTGCCTCCGCTCGACGGCACCCCGGGGACCGGATGGTTCGTCACCGAGGAGCGCACCCGCGCGGTCAGACTGTTCCGGGCCGCGGCGATGTCGGACCCGTCTCAGTGCGTATCGGCAGGAGGTCCCGTGAGCGTCTCATAACGGTAGAGTTCACTCGCCTGGCCGGCGGCGAGGAGCCGATCGGCGAGCGCGGAGACGACCGGCATCCCGCTCGTCACTTCGATGACGACATCGGCGTCGACCGAGAGCCTCGCGAGCAGCAACTCGGCGTCGGCGACCGCCGCCTCGAACTGCTCGGGTGATGCGTCGGCGACGTCCTCGCGGGTCTCGAACATCGAGCCGAGGATGAGTTCCGTCGCCGGCTCCTCCTCGGCGTTCCCGGGCAGGTTCGCCGAGGCATCCTGGGCACCGCCGACCGGTGCAGGCTCGGCTTCGCGGGCATAGGAGACGGCGAAGGCACTCAGCCCGCTCGCCGCATCGCTGCCGGAACCGGCCGCCGCGGAATCGCTCGTGAGCAGGGCCGCACCGTGGGCACCGGCGGCCTCGGAGAGGAACGCCGTGGCCACCTGACCGATCGTCAGCGGCGCGACCGCATCATCACGGTTGACCGCCGCGTACCACTGAGCGAACGCCTTCGTCAGCTTGACCGAGCCCGTCGAGACGATCTCGAGGTCCTCGGCGCGGCCGCCGCCGCTCGGCGGCAGAGCACCAGCGGGAACCTTGATCACCCGCGTCGTCGTCAGCGGCACGAAGCCGAGCGCCTCGGCGAACTTCTCCCCGACGCTTCCGGCCTCGACACGGGCACGGAGGTCAAGGCCTTCGAGCGCGGTGCCGGCGGTCTCGGCGGACACCGCCTCGAAGAGCTCACGCCCAAGACCGTGCCCGCGCTCCTCGGCGGCGACCTCGACGTTCACCCACGCTCGGTGCGGGTGAAGCGGGGATTCCATGATCGCTGCGGCACCGACGGGGACACCGGGGACCACCTCGGCGAGGACGGAGCGCAGCAGCGGCGAGTCGGAGGCCGGCCGGAACAGGGAGCGGGCCATGTGAGCGGCCGGAGTCGGGGCATCGGCGAACACCTCGTTCAGTCGCAGATCGTCACCGTCGGCAAGTGGTCTGATCGGCATGGGAAGCGCTCCTAGCGGCATGTCAGATGTTGATAATCTTGGCGTCATGACTGACTTAAGCGATCCTACCGCCGCCGCACAGGCAGCGGCCACGACCATCAACTCCGCCGCCGGGATCGACTCCCACGACATCGCCCTCGTCCTCGGATCCGGATGGGGTGGAGCAGCCGAGCTGCTCGGCGAAACGGTCAGTGAGATCCCCGCCGCCGAAGTCCCCGGCTTCCACGCCCCGGCCGTCGCCGGACACGGCGCGACCCTGCGGACGGTCCGGATCGAATCGAGCGGGAAGTACGCTCTCGTCCTCGGCTCGCGCACCCATTACTACGAGGGCAAGGGTGTCCGCGCCGTCGCCCACGGGGTGCGCACAGCCGCAGCCGCCGGCTGCCAGAGCCTTGTCCTCACCAACGGCTGCGGCGGACTCAACCGGAACTGGAAACCCGGCACCCCGGTCCTCATCTCCGACCACATCAACCTCACCGGCACCTCCCCCATCGAGGGCGCGAACTTCGTCGACCTCACCGACCTCTACTCCCCGCGCATGCGCGGCATCGCCAAGGAGATCGACCCCACCCTCGATGAGGGTGTCTACGCCCAGTTCTCCGGCCCCCACTACGAGACGCCCGCCGAGGTGCGCATGGCCGGGATCCTCGGCGCCGACCTCGTCGGCATGTCGACGACGCTCGAGGCCATCGCCGCACGTCAGGCAGGACTCGAGCTCATGGGCATCTCGCTCGTGACGAACCTCGCCGCCGGCATCCAGGAGACCCCGCTCTCCCACGCCGAGGTCATCGAGGCCGGTGCCGCTGCCGCTCCGCGGATCTCCCGGCTGCTCGCCGACATCGTCGGAAAGCTCTGAGACATGAGTGCCTCGACCGAACGCGTCGCCGACCGCTTCACGCAGGGATTCGACGCCGAGACCGTCCGCGCCTGGATCGCCGATGACCCCGATGAGGAGACCGCGACGTCACTGACGAGCATCCTCGCCGAGGCGGAGGCCGGGGATGCGGCGGCGCTCGCCGACCTCGAGGACCGGTTCTCAGGTCCCCTCGTCTTCGGCACCGCGGGACTGCGCGGGGAGATCGCCGCCGGGCCGAACCGGATGAACCGTTCGGTCGTCATCCGCGCCGCCGCCGGCCTCTCGGCGTTCCTCGCCGAGACCGTGGGACCGGGCTTCCGCGTCGTCATCGGCTGCGATGCCCGCTACAAATCGGCCGACTTCGCCCGGGACACCGCCGCCGTCGTCACCGCCGCCGGTGGTGTGGCCATCCAGCTGCCCGAGCAGCTGCCGACCCCGCTCACTGCGTTCGCCCTCACCCACTTACGGGCCGACGCCGCGGTCATGGTCACCGCCAGCCACAATCCGCCCGCGGACAACGGCTACAAGGTCTATCTCGGGCAGCGTCCGCTGCTCGCGATCGAGCCCGACGCCGCGACCGCCCGGGCGGGTGCCGGAGCCCAGATCGTCCCACCCGCAGATGCGCTCATCGCGGAGAGGATCGCCGAGGTGCCCTCCGTCGCCTCGGTCCCGCGCGCCGAATCCGGGTGGGAGCTCCTCGACTCCTCGATCGTCGACTCCTACCTCGAGTCCATCGAAGCCCTCGGGGTCCGCTCGAGCGCCGACCTGCGGATCGTCCTCACCTCCCTCCACGGTGTCGGTGCCGGAGTCGCCGAGGCGGCCCTCGCCCTCACCGGGTTCTCCGACGTCCACCCGGTGTCGAGTCAGCAGGCCCCAGACCCCGACTTCCCGACCGTGACCTTCCCCAACCCGGAGGAGGCCGGTGCGCTCGACGAGTCGTACGCTCTGGCCCAGGAGATCGGCGCCGACCTCATCATCGCCAACGACCCCGATGCGGACCGGTTCTCCGCGGCGATCCCCGACGCGACGGCACCGACTGGGTTCCGGCAGCTGACCGGCGACGAGGTGGGACTCCTCCTCGGCGAGGACATCGCCGCCCGCCTGGCGGCCGAAGCACCGACCTCCATCCCGCCCGCGCCGGAGTCGCAGACGACCCCCGTCTTCGCGAACTCGATCGTCTCCTCCCGCGGACTCGCCGCCGCCGTGCGCGCTCACGGGTTCTCCGCCGTGCAGACGCTCACCGGCTTCAAGTGGATCTCCCGCGTGCCCGGGCTCGTCTTCGGCTACGAGGAGGCGCTCGGCTACTGCGTCGATCCGAGCGTCGTCCGCGACAAGGACGGCATCTCCGCAGCCGTGACGTTCGCCGCTCTCGCCTCCCGTCTCAAGCAGGAGGGCTCGTCGATCGAGGCCGAACTCGACCGGATCCGCTCCCGCGACGGGTACTACGCGACGGCTCCGCTGAGCTTCCGCCTCGACGACGTCTCGCTCATCGCCGCGGCGATGGCGAAGCTGCGGGAGAACCCGCCGGCGATGTTGGCCGGCTCCCCCGTCGTCGCGGTCCACGACCTCTCGAGCGGTTTCGACGGCCTGCCGCCGACCGACGGCATCCTCCTGCTCTCGGAGTCGGATTCCCGGGTCATCGTCCGGCCCTCGGGCACAGAGCCCAAACTCAAGTGCTACCTCGAGGTCGTCGGGACTCCGGAGCTCGCCGAGGCGGCCCGGGCAGAAGACGACCGTGCCCTCTCCGCCGCCGGTCTCTCGGCCGGGACCTCCTCGGCGAGTGCGGCCCTGGGTCCGGCGCTGCGCGAACGGCTGTCGACGATCTCCGCGGAGCTCAAGGCCTACTTCGGCCTCTGAGCCGAAGCACGGTGGACACGGCGCATGGACCGTGTCCGTGCGGGTTCACCGTGCCGGCGGCCCTCAGTCGCTGAGCCCCTCGAGGATCGCAGCCGCACCGGAGAGGCCGAGACGCGAGGCACCAGCGGCGATCATCTCCTCGGCGGCTTCGACGGTGCGGATGCCGCCGGAGGCCTTGACGCCGAGGCGGTCGCCGACGGTCTCGCGCATGAGGGCGACGGCGTGGGCGCTCGCTCCCCCTGCCGGGTGGAAGCCGGTCGAGGTCTTGACGAAGTCGGCTCCGGCCGCCTCGGCGCGAGCGCAGACCTCGACGATCTGCTCATCGGTCAGGGCTGCCGACTCGATGATCACCTTGACGAGCGCATCGACGCTGGCCTCGACGACTCCGCGGATGTCGGCCTCGACGGCGTCATAGTCCCCGGCGATCGCCTGCCCGATGTTAATGACCATGTCGACCTCGTCGGCTCCGTCGGCGACGGCGCGCTCGGTCTCAGCGGCCTTGATCTCCGGCTTGACCTGGCCTGAGGGGAATCCGACGACGGTGGCGACGACGAGGTCACCGGTCTCCCTCAGCGGCAGCATCGACGGGGAGACGCACACGGCGAGCACGCCCAGTTCCTTCGCCTCGGCGACGAGGGCGTCGACGTCGGCCGGAGTCGCCTCGGGCTTGAGCAGGGTGTGGTCGATGATTGTCGCGACGTCGGTGCGGCTGGTCATGGTGTCCTCCAGAAGTGGGTGCAGGTGTTCGTCTGCGGTGTCGTGGGCTGGTCTCGGTCTGGGTCTACGTGATCGTCTCGAGGACGATCGAGTCGGCGACGGAGTCGGTGTCTCCCCCGATCTCGTAGGCGCCGACGAGGGACTCGAGCGCCCGTTCGAAGCGCTCCGGAGTGTCGGTGTGCAGGGTGAGCAGCGGGTCGCCGGCGGCGACGGTGTCCCCGGGCTTCGCGTGGAGTTCGATGCCGGCGACGGCCTGCACCGGGTCCTCCTTCCGGGCGCGACCGGCGCCGAGGCGCCACGAGGCGACCCCGACGGAGAGCGCGTCGAGTTTGGTGAGCACCCCGGACTCGGGGGCGAAGACGACCTCGGTGTCCTTGGCCACCGGCAGCGGGGCCTCGGGGTCACCGTGCTGAGCGCGGATCATCGCCGTCCACTTGTCCATCGCCCGGCCGTCGTTGAGCGCCGCGCGGACGTCGACATCGGTCTTGCCCGCCAGGCGCAGCATCTCCTCGGCGAGCGCCACGGTGAGGTCGACGACGTCGGAGGGTCCCCCGCCGGCGAGGACCTCGACGGACTCGCGCACCTCGAGGGCGTTGCCGACTGTCAGGCCGAGCGGCGTCGACATGTCGGTGAGCAGCGCGGAGGTCTCCACTCCCGCGGCCTTCCCGAGGTCGACCATCGTCCGGGCGAGCCGACGCGCCTTCTCGAGGTCCTTCATGAACGCCCCGGAGCCGACCTTGACGTCGAGGACGAGGCCCGCGGTGCCCTCGGCGATCTTCTTCGACATGATCGACGAGGCGATGAGCGGGATGCAGTCGACGGTCGCGGTCGTGTCCCGCAGGGCGTAGAGCTTCTTGTCCGCCGGAGCGAGCCCGGAGCCCGCGGCGCAGATGACGGCGCCGATGTCCTCGAGCTGGGTGAGGATCTCCTCGTTGCTCAGTCCGGCCTGCCAGCCGGGGATCGCTTCGAGCTTGTCAAGGGTGCCGCCCGTGTGCCCAAGACCGCGGCCGGAGAGCTGCGGGACGGCGACGTCGAAGACGGCGACGAGCGGGGCGAGCGGCAGGGTGATCTTGTCCCCGACCCCACCCGTCGAATGCTTGTCCGAGGTCGTGCGCGACAGCGAGGAGAAGTCCATCCGCTCGCCCGAGGCGATCATCGCCTGGGTCCAGTGCGCGATCTCCTCGGGTCCCATGTCGTTGAGGAAGATCGCCATGGCCAGCGCCGCCATCTGCTCGTCGGCGACGACGCCGCGCGTGTACGCGTCGATGACCCAGTCGATCTGGTCCTTCGGCAACGGCTTCCCATCGCGTTTGGTCGCGATGACGTCGACGGCGTCGAATGCCTCTACGGTCACGTGGTCCTCCGGTCGTCGGTGGGAAAGGTGGTGTCGGTGGGAATGCGGGTGGCGGTGAGAAGGTGGTGCGTCAGTGCTTCGGGTGATTGTGCTCGCCGAGGCTGTCGGCCGTGCCGTCGTCCCCGGCAGCGTCGTCGCCTCCGTCCCCGGCAGGGCTGTCCCCGGCAGCGCCGCCTGCGTCGCTCGCGTGTCGGCCGATGTGCTCGCCGAGGTTGTCCGGGCCGAAGGCGTCGGGGAGGACGACGGCCATCGTCTCCCGACCTGCCGGCATGTTGAGGACGAGGTCGGGCCCGCCGTGCTCGAAGAGCAGCTGTCGGCAGCGCCCGCAGGGGACGAGCGTCCTGCCCTGACCGTCGACGCAGTCGAAGGCCACGAGGCGTCCGCCCCCGGTCATGAGGAGGTCGGAGACGAGCGAGCACTCCGCGCACAGGGTCACCCCGTACGAGGCGTTCTCGATGTTGCAGCCGCTGACGATCCGACCGTCATCGACGAGCGCGGAGGCCCCCACCGGGTAGGCCGAATACGGTGCGTAGGCCTTCTCCATCGCCGCCACCGCCGAGGCGCGCAGGAGGTCCCACGTGTCCTCGGTGAGGTCAGCGACCTCGACGCGCCGCTCGGGTTCGCTCCACATCGGACCGTCTCCGGTCGTCGGCTCAGACATCATGGCTGTCCTCCGCTCTCCTCGTCGCGTTCAGGCTCTCACATCTCCATCATCACGACTTCACGTACGGCACGCCTTCGGCCGCCGGCGGGCGAACCCGACCGACGAATCCGGCGACGGCGAGGATCGTGACGATGTAGGGCAGCATGAGCAGCAGTTCGTTGGGCACGGGCGTGCCGATCGACTGCAGTGTGTTGCCGAGGCTCTTCGAGAACCCGAAGAGCAGGGCCGCGAAGAGCGCGCCCTTGGGGTTCCATTTCCCGAGGATCATCGCGGCCAGGGCGATGTAGCCCTGCCCTGCCGACATCTCCTTGCCGAAGGCCAGGCCCGAGCCGATCGTGAAGAAGGCACCGCCGAGACCGGCGATGGCTCCGGCCATGATCGTGTTGCGCACGCGCGTGTAGTTGACCTTGATGCCCACGGTGTCCGCGGCCTTCGGGTGTTCGCCGACCGCACGCATCCGCAGACCCCACTTCGACCGGAAGACGAAGATCTGGAGGGCGATGACGACGACGTACATGATGTAGACGAGGATGTTCTGGTCGAAGAGCACCCGTCCGAGGATCGGGATGTCCGAGAGCAGCGGGATCGGCAGGTTCGGCAGCTTCTGCCGCGCGTTCCACAGCTCCGGGTTCTCCGTGAGCACCGTCGAGTAGAGGAAGCTCGTGAGGCCGACGACGAGGACGTTGAGGACGACGCCGATGATGATCTGATTGACCCAGTACTTCACAGCGAAGAACGTGAGCACGACGGCGACGAGCGCACCGGCGATGGGTGCGGCGATGAGTCCCGCATACGGATTCTTCACGACCGAGGCGACGACCGCGGCGAGGAACGCCCCGGCGAGAAGCTGGCCCTCGATGGCGATGTTGATGATGCCCGAGCGCTCACCGATGAGACCGCACATCGCGCCGAAGATGAGCGGCACGGACAGCGCCAGTGCTCCGGCGAGCAGCGTGGTCATGGGGATGACGCCGCCGCTGCCGCCTCCGGCCCACGCCAGGAACGCGAGGACGAAGACGACGCCGAAGGTCATCGGGAACCACGAGTCGAGGTGACGGCGCCCCACCGCGAACCACACGGCGACAGCAGCCATGGCGACGAGGACGAGCGAGAGGACGAGACCTGCGACCTTCGAGGGGATGACGAGGTCGGGGATCGCGAAGAAGTCACCGCTCGAGGCGATCCGGAACGTCGTCTCACCGGCCCGGCCGATGATGCCGAAGAAGATGAGCGCGATGAGCGCGAGGACGGAGTAGACGATCGGGTACTTCCATGCGATCGGCGCGAGCACCTTCGTCGGGGCCCCGGTCGGGGTGTCAAGAGTCTGTGCGCTCATCTCAGGACTCCTTCCGCTTGAGCACCGGCGCAGGCAGGTGGAAGATCGACCTCACGAGCGGCGGGGCCGCGATGAGCAGGACGATGACGGACTGGACGACGAGGACGATGTCGATCGGCGTGCCCGTCTGCGACTGCATGAGGTATCCGCCGGCCTTGAACGCGCCGAAGAGGAGTCCGGCGAAGAACGTGCCCAAGGGCTTCGACCGGCCGAGCAGGGCCACGGTGATCGCATCGAAGCCGATCGACCCGGCGATGCCGCCGGTGAGCTTGTCCTCGGTCCCGAGCACCTGTGCGGCACCGCCGAGGCCGGCGAGGCCACCGGCGATGACCATGACGAGGACCGTCACCTTCGCCACGGAGATGCCCGCTGTGCGCGCGGCGTGGGGGTTCGCACCCACGGCCTTGAACTCGAATCCGATGGTCGAGCGCTCGAGCAGCCACCACACGAAGATCGTCGCGAGGATCGCGAGGATGAACCCGAAGTGGAGGCGGAAGGGCGGGGGCAGAAGGAGGAACATCTGCGCGGATTCGTCGATCGCGCGCGACTGCGGGTTCGCCGACTGGGTGTGCGTGAACCACGACTGCTTGAGCAGGTAGCCGAGCAGGTAGCCGGCGATCGAGTTGAGCATGATCGTCACGATCACCTCATTCGCCCCGGTCTTCGCCTTGAGGACGCCGGCGATGCCCGCCCAGATCGCACCGCCGATGATGCCGCCGAGAGCGGCGACGAGCATGTGGACGACGGGCGGCAGCGGCAGTGCGTAGCCGAGGAAGCCGGCGACCGTGGCACCGAGGATGACCTGGCCCTGGCCGCCGATGTTGAACAGTCCCGAGCGGAACGCGAGCGCGATGCCGAGGCCGGTGAGGATGAGCGGGGTGGCGCTGACGAGGGATTCGGTGAGCGGGCGGATCGCGCGCTCAGGGGTGCGGGCGTTCCAGTCGAAGACGGCCCCGCGGAAGAGCGCGGAGTACGCGTCGCCGACGGTGGAGAAGACCGTGGAGAAGAAGGCTCCGGGGGCGGAGAGGATGTTCTTCGCGGCGGCGACGACCTCGGCGTTGGCGACGGCGATGAGGACGCCGCCGACGAGGAGGGCGAGGACGATCGCGAGCAGGGAGACGAGCCACGATCCCGAGAGGATCTCCTGGAGGAGCGTCTGCTGCCTGCCCGGCTTCGCCTCGGCGGTCGGCGGCGGGGCCGGGGAGGGCGCGGCCGGGGAAATGTCAGTCGTCATTCGGTCTCCTCCGCCGAGGTGGTGGCTGAGTCTGGGGTCGTCGTCGAGGCGGCAGGGTCGGCAGTGCCCGTGCCCGCTGACGACATGGCCTCCTCGGCGGGGACACCGGCCATCATCAGGCCCAGCGCCTCCCGGGAGGTCTCGGGTCCGACGATGCCGACGATGCGCCCGGAGTACATCACGGCGATCCGGTCGGCGAGTCCGTAGACCTCGTCGAGTTCGGTCGAGACGATGATGCACGGGGTGCCGGTGTCGCGTTCGGCGATGACGCGCTTGTGGACGAACTCGATCGATCCGACGTCGAGGCCGCGGGTGGGCTGGCTGGCGATGAAGAGGCGCAGCTCGCGTCCGAGTTCGCGGGAGAGGACGACCTTCTGCTGGTTGCCGCCCGAGAGCGTGGCGATGGGGTCGGCGACGCTGCCGAGGCGGATGTCGAACTCGTCGACCTTCTTCTTCGCCTCGGCGGTGATGACGGAGGGCCGGAGGTTGAGGCCCTTCGCGTACGGGGGACGGTCGTAGACGTCGAGGATCATGTTCTCGCGGATCGCGAACTCGGCGATGATGCCGTCGGTCGAGCGGTCTTCGGGGACGAAGCCGATGCCGGTGCCCAGCCGGTCCTTGACGCTGGCGCCGACGAGGTCCTTCCCGTCAAGGGTGATCGTGCCCAGGCGCGGTTCGGTGAGCCCGATGATCGTCTCGGCGAGCTCGGTCTGCCCGTTGCCCTGGACGCCGGCGATCGCGAGGATCTCGCCGCGGCGGACGTCGAAGCTGACGTCGTCGACGACGACGTTCTCGGCCTTGTCGACGACGGTGAGCCCGCGCACCTGGAACGTCGCGTCCCCGGGTGCGGCAGGGGTCTTCTGCGTCGTCAGGGACACCTCGCGGCCGACCATCTGGCTGGCGAGCTCCGCCTCGGTGGACTCCGGCGACGCCTCGCCGACGATCTTCCCGCGCCGGATGACCGTGATCGAATCGGCGATCGCGCGGACCTCGCGCAGCTTGTGGGTGATGAAGACGATCGAGGTGCCCTGCTCCTTGAGCTGGCGCATGATCGAGATGAGCTCGTCGGTCTCCTGCGGGGTGAGCACGGCGGTGGGCTCGTCGAGGATGAGGATCTCCGCGTCCCGGGAGAGAGCCTTGATGATCTCGACTCGCTGCTGCGCACCGACGGGGAGGTCCTCGATGAGGGAGTCGGGGTCGATGTCGAACCCGAACCGGGAGGAGATCTCCCTGACCTTCGCCCGCGCCTCGGCGAGGTCGATGATGCCGAGGCTCTTCGTCGGTTCGTAGCCGAGCGCCACGGATTCGGCGACGGTGAACACGGGCACGAGCATGAAGTGCTGGTGGACCATGCCGATGCCCGCGGCCACGGCGTCACCGGGTCCGGCGAAGGTCACCGGCTTGTCGTCGATGAGGATCTCTCCCCCATCGGGGTCGTAGAGACCGTAGAGGACGTTCATCATCGTCGACTTGCCGGCGCCGTTCTCACCGAGAATGGCGTGGATCTCGCCCGGTTCGACCGTGAGGTCGATGTGGTCGTTGGCGACGAACGATCCGAACACCTTCGTCATCCCGCGAAGCTCGAGTTTCACTGCTCGACGCTCTCCTCACACACTTGAAAACTGCAGGGCCGAAAGACTTCGACCCTGCAGTTTACCCCGCTGATCACTTAGGCGAGTTCTCCGACTCGACCTTGATGGTGCCGTCGATGATCTGCTGCTTGAGCTCGTCGACCTTCGTCTTCACGTCCTCGGGGACCTCCTTGTCGAAGTCGTGGTACGGAGCGAGTCCCACGCCTTCGTTCTCGAGGGTGCCGACGTAGGGCTCGGAGGTGAACTTGTCCTCGGTGCCCTCCTTGACGGTGTCCTCGACGGCGTTGGCGATCTCCTTTACCACCGAGGTGAGGATGATGTCGCCGTACTCCGTCGACTCGTAGCCGTCGGTGTCGACCCAGATGAGCTTGACGTCGCCGGCTTCCTTCGCGGCTGCCGCGGCACCGAGGCCGACGGGGCCGGCGACGGGCATGACGATGTCGGCGCCCTGGGAGATGAGCTGCTTCGTCAGCTCCTGGCCCTGGCCCTGGTTCTCGAAGTCGCCGGAGAACGAGCCCTCCTGCTTGGCCTTGTCCCAGCCGAGGAGTTCGACGTTCTTGCCGTTGTCGTCGTTGAACTTCTTCACCCCGTCGGCGAAGCCGTCCATGAAGACGGTGACCGAGGGGATCTGGATGCCGCCGAAGGTGCCGACCTTGCCGGACTTCGACGTGGCCGCCGCGACATAGCCGGCGAGGTAGGCCGCCTCGGCGGTGTTGAAGACAAGCGGCTTGGCGTTCTCCAGGGTGACGGGGTTGCCGTCGGCGTCGGAGAACGTCGAGTCGATGAGCGCGAAGTTGAGGTCGGGGTTGGCCTCGGCGGCGGACTGGATCGCATCCTCGAGGAGGAAGCCGACGCCGAAGGTGAGGTTGCAGCCCTGCTGGACCATGTTGTCGACATTTGGGGTGAAGTCCGCGTCGCCCTGCGACTCCGCGAGCTTCTCCTGGATGCCGAGGGTCTCCACGGCCTTCGTCAGACCCGCACGTCCCGACTGGTTGAACGACTGGTCGTCCCAGCCGCCGGAGTCGGAGACCATGCAGGCGAGGTAGTCCTCGGCGTTCGTGCCGCTGTCGCCGGAACCGCAGGCGGAGAGGGCAAGGGCGGATACGGCGACCATGGAGACCGCAGATGCGAGCTTTTTCAAGGTTTACTCTTTTCTCGAAGAACCGACACCGGCGACGGTGGAGGACCACCGGCCGACTCGTCACGAAGATGTGAAACCACTGGGTGATCGGTCACACTTCGGTGAGTTTTCGGCCAGTCTAATGCACGTGAGCCTTGTCTCACGCGCGTCTACCATCCGGATGTCCGACACCGATATGAAAACGCAATGTGGCGTCCGCCGTGCTCTACCCTTGACTCTGTTATGGCACATCTTCTCGGGGCCGAAGCCCTGCACCTCGAATACCCGACCCGCATCGTCTTCGACTCCGTGACCCTCGGCGTCGACACCGGGGACATGATCGGCATCGTCGGCCGCAACGGCGACGGAAAGTCGAGCCTGCTCGGGATGCTCGCCGGCACCATCACCCCTGACGCGGGACGCGTGACCTACCGCGGAGGCCTGCGCCTGGGGATGCTCACGCAGCGCGACGACCTCGAGGACACGGCGACCGTGGGCCACTCCGTCGTCGGGGACCGGCCCGACTACGAGTGGGCAGGCGATGCGAGGGTCCGCGACATCATCGCGGGCCTCATCTCCGACCTCGACTGGCAGGCGCCGATCGGCAGCCTCTCCGGCGGGCAGCGCCGCCGCGTCGCGCTCGCCGCGCTCCTCGTCGAGGACTGGGACCTCATCATCCTCGACGAGCCGACCAACCACCTCGACGTCGACGGCATCGCGTGGCTGGCCCGGCATCTGCAGAACCGCTGGCCGAAGAACTCCGGTGCCCTCCTGCTGGTCACCCACGACCGCTGGTTCCTCGACGAGGTGTGCACGAAGACGTGGGAGGTCCACGACCGCATCGTCGAGCCCTTCGAGGGCGGGTACGCCGCCTACGTCCTCCAGCGCGTCGAACGCGACCGGATCGCCGCCGCCACCGAGGCGAAGCGTCAGAACCTCATGCGCAAGGAGCTCGCGTGGCTGCGCCGCGGTGCCCCGGCCCGGACGTCGAAGCCGAAGTTCCGCATCGAGGCGGCCAACCAGCTCATCGCCGACGTCCCCGAGGTGCGCAACCCCATCGAACTGAAGAAGATGGCCACCGCCCGCCTCGGCAAGGACGTCGTCGACCTCCTCGACGTGTCCGTGAGCTTCGGGGACAGGAAGATCCTCGACGACGTCACATGGCGCATCGGTCCCGGCGAGCGCACCGGCATCCTCGGACCCAACGGCGCCGGAAAATCGACCCTGCTCGGCCTCATCGCCGGAACCCTCGAGCCGAGTACCGGTCGGGTCAAGCGGGGCAAGACCGTCGAGGTCGGCGTCCTCGACCAGCAGTTCAAGGACCTCGCCGAGATCGGGGGTCGTCGGGTGCGCGACGTCCTCGCCGAGGCGAAGACGACCTTCACGATCGAAGGCAGGGACTTCACGCCGGCTCAGCTGCTCGAACGCCTCGGCTTCGCGCGCGAGCACCTCTCGGCACGGGTCAACGACCTCTCCGGTGGGCAGAAGCGGCGGCTGCAGCTCCTCCTTCTGCTCATGTCCGAACCCAATGTCATCATCCTCGACGAGCCGACGAACGACGTCGACTCCGACATGCTCGCCGCGATGGAGGACCTCCTCGACTCGTGGCCGGGCACCCTCATCGTCGTCTCCCACGACCGGTACCTGCTCGAGCGCGTCACCGATCAGCAGTACGCGATCCTCGACCACCGGCTGCGGCACGTGCCCGGCGGGGTCGACGAGTACCTGCGGCTGCGCGCGGCCGGGGCCGGCACGGGTGGGTCGGCCGGCGGACCAGCCGGCGGCACCGGTGAGGCGGGGGCCGCCTCGGCGGGGGGATCCGACTCCACGGCACCCACGCTCAGCGGGGCCGAACGGCGGGCCGCGACGAAGGAGGTCTCGGCGATCGAGCGGAAGATGGAGAAGCTGAGCACCCGGGTCGACGCCCTCCACGCGGAGATGGCCGCCCACGACCAGTCCGACTTCGAAGGGCTCGCGTCGCTCACCGCCCAGGTGCGCGAGCTCGAAGACGAGACCGCAGCCCTCGAGGAGCGCTGGCTCGAGATGACCGAGGCCCTCGAGGCGTAGCCGCCGACAGGGGTGGTGCCATCGCCCTGGCGGGACTAGGGTCACGTGCATGACCGGTGACCGATGGCGCGAGCGGCTCCGCGAGGAGGACGTGGAGACCCGTGCGCTCATCGTCGCCTTGAGCGCCTCGATCGACGGGATCTCGGCCGCCCGGGAGGGTGACAACAGCGACGACGAGCACGATCCCGAAGGAACGACGATCGCCTTCGAACGGTCCCAGGCCGCTGCGATGCGCGATCAGGCCGCTCAGCGGCTCGACGAGATCGCCGCAGCCTTCAACCGCCTCGACGCGGGCACATTCGGAATCTGCACCGAGTGCGGTGGAGAGATCGCCGAGGCGCGTCTCGACGCCAGACCCTATGCCGCGCTGTGCGTGACCTGCGCGGGACGGAGCACTCGGAGCCCCACATGAGCGCCGCGATCGTCACCCTCTTCCTTCCCGCCCTCGTGCTCGCGGCCATCGGCGTCATGCTCCTCGTCTCCACGCTCCGCCGCCCGGCCTCGGCCCCCGTCGCCGGCTTCGTGCTCCGAACCCTTGCGGCCCTCGGGCTCCTCGGGGCCGCGGTTGTCGCCGGAGTCGGACCGTGGCTGCCGATCCCCTACGGCATCGTCGTCATTCCGCTGCTCGCCCTCGTGTTCGGGTTCGTCTGGGTCGTCGGCCTCCTCGGCACCGCACTCCTCGTCGAGTGGGCGGCGAAGCGCTGAGACGCCTCGGCGAGCAGCGACCAACGTGACGACATGTGACAGCGTCGTGACCTTCTGTGACGGCCCGCGGCAGACAGCGACGGGCACTGTGATGAGCTGGCGGGGTCCTCAACGCGACGATGCCCTGTTATCGGGATCCACTGTCGCGGGGCCCGCCGGCCCACCTCGGCACTATCGGGAGAACACATGTCACAGTCCAACGCACTCACCCAGCGCCTCGACGCCGGGCCGGTGATCTGCGCAGAAGGATTCCTCTTCGAACTCGAGAAGCGCGGATACCTCTCCGCGGGAGAATTCGTGCCCGAGGTCGCGCTCGAATACCCCGAGGCCCTGCGCAGCCTCCACGTCGACTTCCAGCGGGCCGGCTCCGACATCGTCGAAGCCTTCACCTACAACGGCCACCGCGAGAAGATGCGCGTCATCGGCAAGGAGGACCTCCTCGAGCCGCTCAACCGCGCAGCCCTGCAGATCGCCCGCAGCGTCGCGGACCAGAAGCCCGGCAACCTCGTGGCCGGCAACATCTCGAACTCGAACATCTGGGACCCGGCCAGCGAGGAGAAGCAGAACGAGGTCCGCGGAATGTTCTCCGAGATGGTCGACTGGGCCGTCGACGAGGGCGCCGACCTCATCATCGGCGAGACCTTCTACTTCGCCGGTGAGGCGCTGGCCGCCGCGGAGATCGCGAAGGCCTCGGGCCTGCCCGTCGTCCTCACGCTCGCTCCGATGGCGTTCCAGGAGATGGCCGACGGCGTCGGCATCGTCGAGACCGCCCAGCGCCTCGAGCAGTCAGGCGTCGACGTCGTCGGCCTCAACTGCTTCCGGGGTCCTGCGACGATGCTGCCGTGGCTGAAGCAGATCCGGCAGGCCGTGTCCTGTCACGTCGGCGCCCTGCCGATCCCCTACCGGACCACCGAGGAGGAGCCGACCTTCTTCAATCTCTCGGATCCGAACGCCGCCGTGCCCTCCCCGCACGGTCGCACGTTCCCCACCGCGCTCGACCCGCTCCAGACCAACCGGTACGAGATCGGCGCGTTCGCGAAGGAGGCGTACGACCTCGGGGTCAACTACCTCGGCGTGTGCTGCGGTGCCACCCCGATGCACATCCGCGAGGTCGCCGAGGCGGTCGGCCTCACCACGGAAGCGAGCCGGTTCTCGGAGAACATGAGCAACCACTTCATGTACGGAGACAACGAGCGCCTCGCCGAGAACGTCGTCGCCCTCGGCGACCGCGCATAGTCGGCGGCCCGCACGGGTTTGAGTCGGTTTCCGCCCGATCGGTCGGTTCGCGAACAGAGCGATCGGGCGGACACTGATCAGTTGCGATGCCGACTCGTTTCGGTGTCGCGTCCACCGCGCGCAAGGGCCGCGGCCCGACGAGTGTCAGACGACGTCGACCTCGTCGAGGGCCTTCTCGAGGCGGGCGACGGTGCCATCGATGTCACCGAGCTTGTCGAGGCCGAAGAGCCCGATCCGGAACGTCGTGAAGCCCTCCTGCTCACCGGTGTGCAGCGGCACTCCCGCCGCGACCTGGACACCGACCTCCTTGAAAGCCGCCCCGTTGGCCAGCTGTGGGTTCCTCGTATGGACGACGACGACGCTCGGCGCCTGGTACCCGGCAGCGGCGACCGAGGGAAGCTCCCGGGCGGCGAGGACCGCGCGGACCCGCTCGCCGAGTTCGAACTGCGCGGCCTCGAGCTTGTCGAAGCCGCGCTCCTCGGTCTCGCGCATGAGCGCGGCGTTGTGGGCGAGCGCATCGGTGGGCATCGTCGCATGGTAGGGCGCGCGACCGGCCTCGTACTCGTCGGCGATGAACAGCCACTTCTTGAGATCGAGTGCGAAGCTCGTCGAGGTGCCCACGTCGACCGCGGCACGACCGCCCTTGCTGAGCATGACGTAGCCGGCGCACGGTGAGCCGCTCCACCCCTTCTGCGGGGCGCTGATGAGGACGTCGACGCCGAGGTCGCGCATCGACACCCACACCGCGCCCGAGGCGATGCAGTCGAGGACGAAGACGCCGCCCACCGCATGGACCGCCTCGGCGACCGCCCGGAAGTACTCATCGGGCAGGAGCATGCCCGAGGCCGTCTCGACGTGGGGGGCGAAGACGACGGCGGGGCGTTCGCGTTCGATCGCTGAGACGACCTCGGCGATGGGGGCGGGCGACCATGCCGCCTGCGCGTCGTCGGAGTCGGGGACGGCGGGGAGGACGACGGTCTCGTCTGCGATCGATCCGGCATCGAGGATCTGCGACCAGCGGTACGAGAAGAGCCCGTTGCGGAGGATGAGGCACTTCTTCCCCGTCGCGATCTGTCGCGCCACGGACTCCATCGCATAGGTGCCGCCGCCGGGGACGATGGCCGCTGCATCGGCGTCGTAGGCGGTGCGCAGAATCCGGTTGATCTCCTGCATGACGGAGACGAACCGTGCGGACATGTGGTTGAGGGAGCGGTCGGTGAAGACCACCGAGTACTCGAGGAGGCCGTCGGGGTCGATGTCGTCGTGGGGCAGCGTGGTCTCAGTCATAGTCCCACAGTGCCATGTTCGCAGGCCCGGGGCCACCGAACCGTTGCGGCGCTCAGAGTTCGACTTCGCTCCGGTCGCCCGACCACAGCGTGTGGAAGATCCCCGGTCGGTCGACGCGGCCGTAGGTGTGGGAGCCGAAGAAGTCCCGCTGCGCCTGGATGATCGCCGCCGTCGCCCGCGGAGCGCGGATCCCGTCGAGGTAGGCAAGCGCCGAAGAGAGCGCGGGCACCGGGATCCCCTGCCCGATCGCTGCCCCGACGGCCGAGCGCAGCGCCCCCTGAGCCTGACCGACTTCGGCGCGCAGCTCATCGTCGGCCAGAAGCGAGCCGAGCCCCTCCTGCCGATCGTAGGCGGCGACGATCCGGTCGAGGACGCGGGCCCGGATGATGCACCCGGCCCTCCAGATCGAGGCGAGCTCGCCGAGGTCGACGTCCCACCCGTACGCCTGTGCCCCGGCCGCGATCTCGTCGAAGCCCTGGACGTAGGCGAGGATCTTGCCCGCGAAGAGCGCCTGCCGAACCGTTTCGATCCGCTCGCCGAGGCGGTCGGGAGCGACGGGGTCGTCCCCGTCGGCAGCGGCCCGCTCCCCCGTCGGCCCGCCGGCAGCGTTCCGGTCCCCCGTGGACAGGGGCTCGGTGTTCCCGACGGGACCGGGGATGTCTGCGCCGAGGGCGCGCAGGGCACCGGCCTGGGACAGGGACCGGGCGAAGACCGCCTCGGCGATCGTCGGCACGGGCACCCCGAGGTCGAGGCCGACCTTCGCCGTCCATGCCCCCGTCCCCTTCGCCCCGGCGGCGTCGGCGACGATGTCGACGAAGGGCAGTCCGGTGGCCGCATCGGTGTGGGCGAGGACCTCGGCGGTGACCTCGATGAGGTAGGACTCGAGTTCGCCGGCGTTCCATTCCGTGAGCACCGCGGAGATCGCGGCGGGGCTGAGCCCGAGGTCGTCGCGCAGGATCCGGCACGCCTCGGCGATGAGCTGCATGTCCGCGTACTCGATGCCGTTGTGGACCATCTTCGCAAAGTGCCCGGCACCGTCGGTGCCGATGTGGGCGACGCACGGCACGGGCGCCTCGAGGCCGGCGACCTCGGCACGGGCGGCGATCGGAGTGAGCAGGGGACGGAGGCGCTGCCACGCCGCCTCGGAGCCGCCGACCATCATCGACGGCCCGAGCAGCGCGCCCACCTCGCCGCCGGAGATGCCGACCCCGACGAACTCGATTCCGGTGCCTTCGAGCTGCTCACCTCGGACGATGGTGTCGGTGAAGAGGGAGTTGCCGCCGTCGACGATGATGTCTCCGGGTTCGAACACCGCTGCGATGTCGGCGATCGCCGCGTCCGTGGCGGGTCCGGCATTGACCATGAGGATCGCCACCCGCGGGGTTGAGAGCATCTGTGCGAGCGCGGCCGGGGTCTCGGCGACGAGGAATCCGGCCTCGGGGTGGGCTGCGGCCACCGCGCGGGCGCGGTCGACGTCGAGGTCGTAGATCGCCACGCGGGTCTCAGGCTGCCGGGCGAGGTTGCGGGCGAGGTTCGAGCCCATCACTCCGGTCCCGATCACAGCGACATCGGCGTTCATCAGCAGTCCCTCCATCCGGACAGGGCGTCATCGTCCCGAGCTGTTGACACTCGCTCGAGTGTCCCATACGGTTCAATAACTCTGTTTTATTCTGCAGAGCATATCAATATCATCATATGTTTTCGAGAGGTTCTCATGGACCTGCCCCATTCCCTCCCACCGTTGGTCATCATGGGAGTGTCCGGGACCGGCAAGACGGCGGCGGGCCGCCAGGTGGCCGCCCTGCTCAAGGTGGCCTTCATCGACGGCGATGATCTCCATTCTCCGGCGAACAAGGCGAAGATGCACGCGGGCATCCCGCTGAACGATGCCGACCGGATCCCCTGGCTGCGGTCGATCGCCGTCGAACTCGCCCGCACCCCGCCCCCGCTCGTCGCCTGTTCGGCGCTCAAGCGCTCGTACCGGGACCTCCTGCGAGCCACGGCTCCGTCGACGTTCTTCATCCACCTCGACGGTCCGGCCTCGGTCATCACCGAGCACCTGGCCAAGCGGTCCCACGAATTCATGTCGCCGACGCTGCTTCAGTCCCAGCTCGCCACTCTCGAACCCCTCGAGCCGGATGAGGCGCACATGATCGTTTCGATCGAGCAGCCGCTCACCGAGGTGTGCCGGACCATCGTCGACCGCCTCCCCCACCATTTCGCGGCGCTGACACGCCCGAGTCCGACCCTCGACGACGAGGACGCATGACCGAGATCGACCTGGCCTGGACCCTTCCCGCACCCGCCCTCCTCGGCATCGCCGCCGCAGCGATCGGGCTCCTCCTCGTCCTCATCATCCGTCTGCGCCTCCACGCCTTCATCGCCCTCGTCGTCGTCAGCGTCCTCACCGCGCTTGCGGCGGGCATCCGCCCGGCCGACCTCGTCGACGTCCTCTACGACGGCTTCGGCTCGACCCTGGCCAGCGTCGCCCTCCTCGTGGGCCTCGGCGCCATGCTCGGTCGCCTCCTCGAGCTCTCCGGCGGAGCCGAAGTGCTCACCGACCGTCTCATCAGGGTCTTCGGTGAGAAGCGGGCACCGCTCGCGCTCGGGGTGACGTCCCTGCTCTTCGGGTTCCCGATCTTCTTCGACGCCGGCCTCGTCGTCATGCTCCCGATCATCTTCACCGTCGCCCGCCGCCTCGGCGGCTCCCTGCTCCTCTATGCCTTCCCTGCGGCGATCGCGTTCTCGGCGATGCACATCTTCGTCCCACCCCATCCCGGACCGGTCGCCGCCTCCGGCCTGCTCGGGGCCAACGTCGGCCTCGTCCTCCTCTGCGGGCTCCTCATCGCCGTGCCCTCCTGGTATCTGTGCGGCTACCTCTTCGGCCTCGTCATCGGCAGGCGCATCGACGTGCCCGTCCCGACGATCCTCTCCGGACGCTCAGATGAGTTCTCCGACTTCCGCTCCACGCCGAGGCTGGGCACCGTCATCGTCCTCCTCGCCCTTCCGCTCGTCCTCATCTCCTTCAACACTGGGCTCGGCTTCGCCGCCGAAGCCGGCTGGGTCGATCCGGAATCGACGCCGGTCACGGTGCTGCGGATGCTCGGTGAGACGCCGATCGCCCTGCTCATCACCGTGCTCACGGCGATGTGGCTGCTCGGGTGGCGCCAGCACAAGAGCCGTTCGCTCGTCGACACCGTCGTCGACTCCGCGCTCGGACCCGTGTGCTCGATCGTCCTCATCACCGGTGCCGGCGGCATGTTCGGCGGGGTGCTGCGCGCGAGCGGGATCGGCGACTCGATCGCCGACACGCTTGCCGCCCTCGGCCTGCCGGTCATCGTCGCCGGCTTCGTCATCGCCGCGATCGTCCGCGTCGCCCAGGGGTCGGCGACCGTGGCGCTGACGACCGCGGCCGCACTCCTCCAGCCGATCGTCGTCGGCAGCCCGGACTTCTCGGAGCTCCAGGTCGTCGCGATCGTCCTCTCGCTCGCCGCAGGCTCCGTCGTCGCCAGCCACGTCAACGACTCGGGCTTCTGGCTCGTCTCCCGCTTCTTCGGGATGGATACGAAGACGACCCTGAAGACGTGGACGGTCGGGCAGACGATCCTCGGCCTCGTCGGCTTCGCCTTCAGCCTCGCGCTCTTCGGAATCGTCAGCGCGTTCTGAGCGGCGGGCACCCCGTCACGGGCGGCGGGGTTCGCCCTCCCACACCGACGACATCTCGTCGTAGGCCTTGGCGACGATCTTCGCCATCGCCTCCCGTGCCCGCTCTGGCTGCTGGGAGCCGATCGCGTCAGCGACGTCGAAGTGCCACTGCAGCGCATCGGGGTGCGGGTACTGCGGCTGCAGGCCCTCCTCGGTGCGCCCGGCGAGGATCTCGGCGACGACCGTGTCGAAGGACGCGAAGAGCTCATTGCCCCCAGCGCGCAGCACCGCCCGGTGGAACGCCGCATCGGCCTCGAGGAAGGCCTCGACCTCACCGGTGCGCCCCGACGAGCGCATCCGGGCGGCAAGCCGCATGATCTCCTCGGCTTCGGCGGCGTCGGCGAAGGTCGCGGCGAGGCCCGCGGCCTCGGGTTCGATCGCCACCCGCAGCTCGGTGAGCGAGCGCAGCTGCCTGGCCGGGGTCTCGGCCATCCGCCAGCGCACGACGAGCGGGTCGAGGATCGTCCACTCGCTCATCGCGAGGATGATGAGCCCGAGGCGGCGCACCGGCCTGACCATCCCGAGGGACTCGAGGACACGCACGGCTTCGCGGACGACGGAGAGGGAGACGTCGTAGCGGGCGCGCAGCTCCTCGGCCTTGACGACGACACCGGGCGGCAGCTGCCCGGAGACGATGTCGCGTCCGATCGCGTCGAGGACCCGACCGTGGAGGTTCTCCCCCGCCCGGCCGGTCGGGGTCTCAGCCATCGGTGACCACGTGCGCGCCGGGTGCCGGTCCCGTCGTCCGCAGGGCTTCCTTGACCCCGCGGGTGGCCTGGAGGAGGACGGCCAAGTCAAGGGCGTGGCGGGCGTCGCGGGCGAGGAACCCGACGGTGGGACCCGACCCGCTGAGCAGAGGCAGCAACGCACCGGCCTCACGACCGGCCTCGATGACCTCGGCGAGTTCGGGGCGCAGGGACAGGGCCGCCTCGGTGAGGTCGTTGCCTGCGGCGGCGGCCAGCGTATCGACATCGCCGGCGGCGAGCGCCGTGAGCACCTCTGCGGGCACCTCGGCGGGGGCGGGATCGGGGGTGAGCTCGTCGAAGCGGCCATAGACCTCCGGGGTCGACAGCTGTCCCGCCGAGGTGGCCATGACCCAGTGGAACTGCCCGCGGGTGAGCACGGGGCTGAGCTCCTCCCCGCGGCCCCGGCCGATCGCCGTGCCCCCGCGCAGGAGGAAGGGCACGTCGGCGCCGATCTCGAGGGCGAGGTCGGCGAGGACCTCGGCGGCGACGCCGCCGATGAGGTGGGCGGCCCCGGTCAGGGCCGCCGCGGCGTCGGCGGATCCCCCGCCCATCCCGCCGGCCACGGGCACCTGCTTGTCGATGACGATGTCGAGGTCGCGCAGCACCTCGACGTCACGCTCGGCTTCGAACGCGGTGATGAGGAGGGTGATCGCGCGTCTGGCGAGGTTGGACTCCCCGACCGGCACGGTCTCGTCGGCGTACCGCCCCTGGACGAGGATCGTGCCCGTCCCACCGGGGATGAGGGTGAGCGTCTCGACCATGCCGAGGGCCTGGAAGACCGTGGCGAGTGTGTGGTATCCGTGCTCGTCGACGCCCCCGACGCCGAGGTGGACGTTGATCTTCCCCGGTGCCCGGACCGTGACCGGGGCCGGGGTTCCCGGGCGGAGCGGGGTCGGCGCACTCACGCGGTCTCCCCCGCCGCCTCGGCGAGGCGTTCGAAGTCGGACACGCTCAGGGCCTCACCGCGCGTGCGGGGGTCGATCCCCGCGGCGACGAGGATCTCCTCGGCCCGTTGGGGGCTGCCGGCCCACCCGGCCAGCGCCGCGCGCAGGGTCTTGCGTCGCTGGGCGAAGGCGGCGTCGACGAGGGTGAAGAGGCGGGTGCGGGACTCGGGGTCCCGGTCGGTGCGGGTCACGTCGATGCGCACGAGCCCGGAGTCGATGTTCGGGGCCGGCCAGAAGACGTTCTTCCCGATCCGCCCGGCCAGGGCCACCTCGCCGTACCACTGGGCCTTGACGCTGGGGACCCCGTAGGTACGGGAGCCCGGGGCCGCGGCGAGGCGTTCGGCGACCTCGAGCTGGACCATGACGAGGACGGTCCGCAGGCTCGGGAAGGTCTCGAGGAAGTGGAGGAGGACGGGGACGGCGACGTTGTAGGGCAGGTTCGCCACGAGCGCCTCGGGCGGGTTCGGCAGCTCGGTGACCCGCAGGGCATCGGCGCCCACGAGATCGAAGCGCTCGGCGGCCTCCGGGGCGAAGGCCGCGATCGTCGTCGGCAGGCGATCGGCGAGGACCTCGTCGATCTCGACGGCGGTGACGGCGTGGCCGGCCTCGAGGAGGCCCACCGTGAGCGAGCCGAGGCCGGGCCCGATCTCGACGACGTTCTGCGCCCCCTCAAGACCTGCCGCGGCGACGATCGAGCGGACGGTGTTGGGGTCGATGACGAAGTTCTGGCCCTTCTGCTTCGTCGGGCGCAGACCGATGTCAGCGGCGATGTCGCGGATGTCGCGAGCGGTCAGTAACGTCACACCCCACAACCTACCGCACGGATTCTCCGCCGCATCCGTCGAACACACCGGGTGGGTCGGGACGGGAATCCGACAGGGCAACCGGACGTCGGCCGGGGCGAACGGGACGATAGGCTGGCACGCATGGATCCGCAGACCCTCACCGAACTCCTCGACGTCACCGTCCTCGAGCGCCTCGAGACGATCGACGACCTTCCCGCGGACGATCTCGCCCGGTCCGCGGCCATGCGCAAAGAGGGCTTCTCCGCCGAGGTGACCGCGGCCCTGCTCACCCAGGCGCAGCTGCGGAAGGAGGCGGTGGGCAAATTCGGTCCCTACGCCGCCGAGATGCTCTTCACCCGCGACGGCCTCGCCCAGGCCACCCGCCTGCCCGTGGCAGCCCACCATGCCAGGCGCCTGTTGGCCGGTCACGACTCTGAAGACGTGCGCATCGCCGACCTTGGGTGCGGGATCGGGGCCGATGCGTTCGCGTTCGCCGGTCTCGGCGCCGAGGTGGCAGCCGTCGACGCCGACGAGGTCACTGCCGCGCTCGCGAGCTTCAACCTCCGCCACCTGCCCAGTGCCGAGGTCTCCCACGCCCGGGCCGAGGACGTCGACACCGCCGGCTTCGATGCCCTGTGGTTCGATCCCGCCCGGCGCCGGATCGGGCGGGCGAACGCCCGCGGGGCGACTTCGCGGATCTCCGACCCCGACGAATTCTCCCCGTCCCTGTCCTGGGTGCTTGAGACCGCGAGCGCGGCCCCGGCGGCCGGTGTCAAGCTCGGTCCCGCCCTCGACCACGACCTCATCCCCGCCGAGGCGGAGGCCCAGTGGGTCTCCCACGACGGCGACGTCGTCGAGGTCTGCCTCTACTTCGGCACCGCGAGGCAGCGTGCCGGACGCAGCGCGCTCGTCATGGGCGAGCGCACCCTCCTCGTCCACGAGGACGACGTGCCCGCGACCGACGAGGAGGGCATCGGCGAGCTCGGCTCCTACCTCCTCGAACCCGACGGTGCGATCGTGCGCGCGGGTCTCGTCACTGCGCTCACCGGTCCCCTGCAGGCCCGTCGCCTCCACCCGTCGATCGCCTACCTCACGACGGACACCGCCCCCACGGGACCGGCCGCTGCCGGGGTGAGCGCGTTTGAGATCGTCGATGTCCTGCCCGCGAAGATCCCGAGCCTGCGCAAGGAGCTCGTGTCCCGCGGCATCGGGTCCGTCGTCATCAAGAAGCGCGGTGCGGACATCGTCCCCGACCAGGCGCGCCGTCAGCTCAAGCTCCCCAAGGGGGACAAGGCGACGCTCGTCTTCACCCGCCTCGGCGACAAGCACATCGTCCTCCTCACCCGGCCGCTCGAGCGGTAGAGTCGAGACGCACAGACGCGAAGGAGATCCCATGTCCCGCTCCGATGTCCTCATCACCGCCGAGGAGCTCTCCGGGCTCACTGCCCGCCGGATTCCGCCGAGGCTGCTCGACGTCCGCTGGACGCAGCTCCGACCCGACGGGCGGGACGACTTCGCCCGTGGCCACCTGCCGCACGCGCTCTACGTCGACCTCGATTCTGAGCTGGCCGACCCCGACCGCAGCGATCCCCGCGCGGGACGCCACCCGCTGCCGAGTCCCGCCCGGTTCGAGGAGACCGTACGAGGTTGGGGCATCGACACGGGCACCGAGGTCATCGTCTACGACGACAACGCAGGCCTCGGGGCCGCCCGCGCGTGGTGGCTGCTCCGGTGGGCGGGGCTGAGCGCCCGTGTCCTCGACGGCGGCATCGACGCATGGGTGGCCGCCGGCGGTGACCTCGAGTTCGGTGCCGGTTCCCCCGTCGAACCCTCCTCCGTCGTCATCACTCCGGGGTCGATGCCCGTCATCGACGCCGACACCGCCGCCCAGTGGGACGGGGTGCTCCTCGACGCCCGCGCGCCCGAGCGCTTCCGTGGAGAGACCGAGCCGTTCGACTCCCAGGCCGGGCACATCCCGGGGGCGAAGAACGCTCCCGTGACGGAGAACGCCGAGGGCGGTCGCATCCTCAGTGAGGAGGCGCTGCGGGAGCGCTTCTCCGAGCTCGGGGCGCTCGACGATCCCGTCGCCGTCTACTGCGGGTCCGGGGTCACGGCCTGCCATAACGCGATGGTGCTCGCGAGCCTCGGAGTCGGCTCAAGCCTCTACCCCGCGAGCTGGTCGGGATGGTCGTCCGATCCCAGTCGCAGCGTCGCGACCGGGGCGTGACCCTGCAGTGACCCGGCGGTAGGGGGCGGTCTCAGCCTGCCGCGGGCAGGACGACGTCGACGCGCAGTCCCCCGACGCGCCTCGGCGTGAGCGTGAGTGTGCCGCCATGGGTGCCCACGATCGTCGTGACGATCGCGAGACCGAGTCCGACTCCGGCATGCCCGTCGTCGCGGACGCGGTCGCTGCCGCGTTGGAACGGTTCGGTGAGCGTGGCCGCCTGCGCGTCCGAGACCACGGGTCCCGTGTTCTCGACGATCAGCGTCGAGTGCCCATCGCTCGTTCCCGTCCGCACCTCGATGACGCCGTGTTCGGCCGTGTTGTGGACGATCGCATTGTGGACGAGGTTGCTCGCCATCTGGGTGAGCAGCACGGGGTCACCGCTCACCGGTGCGCTCTCGGTGTCGACGGCGATGCTCACGCCCCGCTCATCGGCGAAGGGCACGAGGGTCTCGACGGCGTCCTCGGCGAGGAGGGAGAGGTCGCTCGGTTCGGTGCGGGCGGGCTGGCTGCCGGCACGGCTGAGCAGGAGCAGCGCCTCGGTGAGTGCGATCGAGCGGGCGTTGACGGCCCGGAGCCGGTCGAGGTCGCCGCGCACGTCCCGGTCGGGGTCCTGTGCGGCGACGTCGAGGATCGCCTGCGAGATCGCCAGCGGGGTCCGCAGTTCGTGGGAGGCGTTCGCGGCGAAGCGCTGCTGCTCACCGACGTGGGCCTCGACGCGGTCGAGCATCGCATCGAAGACGTCGGCGAGTTCGCGGATCTCGTCGCTGCGCCCGCCCATCCGGATCCGATGCGCGAGCTCACCGCCGGCCACGCGCCGGGCGGCGCGGGTGATCTTCGCGAGCGGGGTGAGCATGCGTCCGGCGAGGATCCAGCCGCCGAGGAGGCCGACAACGAGGAGGAAGCCAAGGGTGGCCGCGGCGGCGGGGAAGAACGCCCGCTGCAGGTCGGAGCGGTTGGGCACGAAGCCGTCGGGGGCGCTGATGGGGATGTTCGGGACGTAGCGCAGGAGGAAGATCCACACGACGGCGAGGAGGAGGATGCCGGCGACGATGAGGAACCCCGCGTAGCTGAGGGTGAGCTTCCATCGCACGCTCATTCCCGGCCGCCTCGGCGGGGGCTGCTCACTCACCGGTCGGCTCCTGCCCGACCCGGTAGCCGACCCCGGGGACGGTGACGATGAGGCCGGGCTGTCCGAGGCGTTTGCGCAGGGCGGAGACCGTGATGCGCACGGCGTTGGTGAACGGGTCGGCGTTCTCGTCCCACGCCTTCTCGAGGAGCTCTTCGGCGCTGACGACCCCGCCGCCGGCGCTCATGAGGACCTCGAGGACGGCGAACTGCTTGCGGGTGAGCGCGATGTAGCGGCCGTCGCGGTAGACCTCGCGCCGGAACGGGTCGAGGGTGAGGCCGGCGATCTCGAGGGTCGGGGCGCGGTGGCGGTCCCGGCGACGGTCGAGGGAGCGGAGCCGGAGGACGAGTTCGCGCAGCTCGAACGGCTTCGTCAGGTAGTCGTCGGCCCCGAGTGCGAACCCGGTGGCGAGGTCGTCGATCCGATCCGCGGCGGTGAGCATGAGGATGGGCATGCCGGTGCCCGAGGCGACGATGTGCTCGGCGATCTCATCGCCCGAGGGTCCGGGGATGTCCCGGTCGAGGACGGCCAGGTCGTAGGCGTTGACCGCGAGGAGTTCGAGGGCCGTGTCCCCGTCATGGGCGATGTCGGCGGCGATCGCCTCGAGGCGCAGTCCGCTGCGCACGGCCTCGGCCATATCGGGTTCGTCCTCGACGATCAGCACACGCATCTGCCCAGCGTATCGGCCCGCCCCTATCGTCCGTGTATCGATTTCCGCATACGCTGCGGCAACCCGGGCCCGCGTTGACTGGGGGCATGAACGCACAGATCATCACCCTCACCCTTGCCTCGGCCCTCGTCCTCGGCCTCACCGGCTGCGCCTCGACCGCACCCGCCGAGGAGGCCGCCGTGACCGTCCATGCCGCAGGTTCGGAGACCGACGGCGGGGCCCTTCCCGCGGCTGCGAGGATCGACGACGTCGACCTGCCGGGCATCGCGAACCTCGATGCGGACCTGCGCGCTGCGGTCAGGGACGCCGCCGCCGAGGCCCGCGAGGACGGTGTCGTCTTCACCGTCAACAGCGGATGGCGCTCAGCCTCCTACCAGCAGGGTCTCCTCGACGACGCGGTGAGCACGTACGGCTCGCGGACCGAAGCCGCCCGGTGGGTGGCCACCCCCGAATCCTCACCGCACGTCACCGGCGACGCGGTCGACATCGGTCCCGTCGACGCCTCGAGCTGGCTCTCCCAGCACGGCGCGGACTTCGGACTGTGCCAGATCTACGGCAACGAGATCTGGCACTAAGAACTCCGCCCGGACGCCGCGACCTCCGGCTGCCCACAGCAGTACGCCGACCCGACCGAGGACCCGCGCATGCGACGGTGAGCTCACCCGCAGTCCGGGGCCTCGTCGCTGCCCTCGTACTCGACGGGCAGCTGTCCTGTGGCGCTGAGGTCGCCCTTGAGCCATTTCGCGACGGCCCCGAGCGCATACGGGTTCGAATCATAGGCCGTGACGGCGGACTTCGCAGGGGTGCCGCGCATCGTCCAGGGAGCGGCGGTGCCGACGGCCACCTCGGCGGAGGTGCCCGGGCTCAGGCTCACCGTCGTCCCCCCGCTGCCCACGCTCAGGCCCGCAGTCTCCGCGGCCCTGCGCAAGGCCGCCTTCTCCTTCTCGCTGCCGCCGACGATGGAGATCGCATCCGTGCCTGCGAACTCGCACTCGCCCTTGAGCACGGTGAGCGACTTCTCGGCGACCTCGGTGAGGACGGCCTCGGGATCGGCGGGGCTGGCGGCGGGGTCGTCCTGCTGCTGCGCTGCCGCGGTCGCGAGCTGCATCGCGACGACCCGTCGCGACTTCTCGACGAGGTCGTCGCGCTTGAGCGTCCCATCGCCGAGCGCCGCGGCGACCGCGTCCTGCGCGGCTGCCGCGTCAGGGGGCATGAGCGCGAGGTCGGCGCCGGCGGCGAGCGCGTTCACTGCCGCATCGCCGTTCGCGCTCTGTGTCACGGCCTCCATGTTGAGCGCGTCGGTGACGACGACGCCGTCGAAGCCGAGGTTCTCCCGCAGCGCCGTGTACGCCTTCGGGTTGAGGCTCGCGGGTGTCGTCTTCGCATCGGGCAGGCCGATGTGGCCCATCATCACCATGGGCACCCCCGCATCGACGGCCGACTGGAAGGGGAGGAGGTCGGAGTCCTCGAGTTCGTCGATCGACTTCTCCGACACCGGCAGACCCTCATGCGAGTCGACGGTGAGACGGCCGTGCCCGGGGAAGTGCTTCGCCGAGCTCGCCACCCCACCGGCGTCGTAGCCCTCGACGGCACGGGCGACCACCTCGGCGACGTCCTCGGCATCACCGCCGGCGGAGCGGACGTTGATGGCGACGTCCTTCGGTCCCACCGTGACATCGGAGTCCGGGGCGAAGTCGATCGTGAACCCGAGGTCTGAGAGGTTCTCCGCCTGCACCGTCGTCGCCGTCGTCGTCAGCTTCTCATCGTCCGCGGCGCCGAAGGCCATGAGCGGCGGGAACGGCAGGGCCGCGGTGCTCAGCCGGGAGACGGGCCCACCCTCCTGGTCGACGGCGATCGACACCGGCTGACCCTTCGTCCTCGCCCCGGCGATGGCCGTCGTCAGCTGCGTGACCTCCTCGGCGGTCGGAGTCTCGGAGAGGTTGTCCGCCATGACGATGACCCCGCCGAGGCTGTCCTTCTCCACCATGTCCACTGCGGTCTGCGGCCCCGTACCCGACCAGGTCCCGATGATGAGGGAGCCTGCGAGCTCGTCATCGGAGAAGGAGTCGACGATATCGGCGGCCTCGTCGGCGAAGTCGGCAGGAGTGGGGCTCGGGACGGCCTCGCTCGACGCAGGCGCGGACGTCCCCGAGCCCGCCGAAGGCTGCGTCCCTTCGTCCCCGGCCCCTCCCCCGCCGGCCGAGCAGCCGGTGAGGGTGAGGGCGAGTGCCGTGGTCAGAGCCGTCAGGCGCATGCGAGTTGGCATGCTCCCATGCTAGTCGGGGCGAAACACGTCCGTCTGCGAAGACCCCGCACGGACCAGTCGCCCTGCCCCACTAGAATCGGTCCATGGTCGATTTCGCTCACTCCGCCCGTTCCACCATCGGTGTCGAATGGGAACTCGCTCTGCTCGACGGTGAGAGCCTGGATCTCACGCCCGCAGCGGAGTCCCTCCTCGCCGACGTTGCCGAACGCGCTCCCGAGTTCGAGAAGCGGATCGTCGGCGAGATGCTCACGAACACGATCGAACTCGTCTCCGGTGTCCACACCACAGTCGCCGACGTCGCCGATGACCTCGCGACCTCGATGGGAGCGCTGCGCACGCTCACCGAGGCCCGCGGGATCGAGCTCATGTCGGCAGGCACCCACCCCTTCGCACAGTGGCAGATGCAGGAGGTCAGAGCGAAGGACCGTTACCTCGAACTCGTCGATCGCACCCAGTGGTGGGGCCGGAACATGCTCATCTTCGGCGTCCACGTCCACGTCGGCATCGACTCCCGGGACAAAGTGCTCCCGATCCTCAATGCGCTGCTCGCCTACGTTCCGCACCTCCAGGCGCTCAGCGCCTCCTCCCCGTTCTGGGGTGGGACGGACACCGGCTACGCCTCGAACCGCGCGATGATGTTCCAGCAGCTGCCGACCGCGGGCCTGCCCTTCCAGTTCGACTCGTGGGAGGCGTACGAGAAGTACGTCGCCGACATGCTCAAGACCGGCATCATCGACCACCTCAACGAGATCCGCTGGGACATCCGGCCGGCGCCGAACTGGGGCACCGTCGAGGTCCGCGTCTGCGACGGGCTGCCGACGATGGAGGAGATCACCGCGGTCACGGCGTTCATCCAGTGCCTCGTCGACGACTTCTCCGCCCGCCTCGACGCCGGGGAGACCCTGCCGACGATGCCCGACTGGTTCCATGACGAGAACAAATGGCGCGCCGCCCGCTACGGGATGGAGGCGATCATCATCGAGAACGCCGCCGCCGACGAGCGTCTCGTCACCGAATGCATCGCCGACGAGATCGAACGTCTCGCCCCCGTGGCCGAGCGTCTCGGCTGCTCCCGGGAGCTCGCCGGGGTCACCGACCTCATGGCCCGTGGTGTGCCCTATCAGCGTCTCGAGGACGTCTTCCACACAACGGGCTCGCTCACCGAGGTCACCCGGTCCCTCATCCGGGACCTGCGCACCTCGTACGTGTAGCGCTCAGTCCCGCAGGTGCGGGACCAGCAGCTCCTCGAGTTCGGGCAGGCTCGCGGCGACTCCGGGATGGAGGTCGAGATCGCGCAGCTCACCCAGCGGCACCCAGCGCAGCTCGATGCTCTCGGGGTCGCTGATGACCGGCTCGAGGGGACGCCGGGTGCGTGCGATGACCGTCGTGTACGTCCAGGTGTCGAGGTCGAGGACGTGGCAGTCGAGGATCTCGACGTCGTCCCCGTCCGGGTCGGGCACCCCGGCCTCTTCGAAGGACTCTCGGATCGCGGCGTCGATCGCCGCCTCGCCCATATCCCGCGCGCCGCCGGGGAAGCCCCACGTCCCGCCGGCGACCGACCACAGGGCCCGGTGCTGCATGAGCACCCCGCGCTCGGGGTCGACGAGCATGAGCCCGGCAGCTCCGTTGAGCCCCCAATGCCTCTCCCCGTCCGATCCGAGCGTCCAGCCGTCCCCGGAGCGCCGAGGCGGCAGGGAGTCCGGCAGGTGCCGCGAGCGAGCAGGTTCCTCCTCAGACGAGGACATCATCGACGTCCAGGGACGAGACGGCGGCGAGTCCGAGGTCGCTCGGTCCGGCACCGCGGGTGACGAGTTCGGCGCCGAGGGCTGCGACCATCGCACCGTTGTCCGTGCACAGGCTCAGCGGCGGCACCCGCAGGGTCACCCCCGCCTCGGCGCAGCGGGTCGCGAGCACCTCGCGCAGATGGGCGTTCGCGGCCACCCCTCCCCCGAGGACGACATGGTCGATGCCGGTGTCGGCCGCGGCGAGCAGGGTCTTGGTGACGAGGACGTCGACGACGGCGTCCTCGAACCCGGCGGCGATGTCGGCGACCCGCAGGTCGGTGCCGAGCGTCTCCGCCTTCGTCACTTCGCGCAGGGCGGCGGTCTTGAGCCCGGAGAAGGAGAAGCTGTACCGACGCTCGGGGTCGCGCAGGTCGCTCTTCTTCGCCAGCCCCCGGGGGAACCGCACGGCGCTCCGGTCCCCGGGCACCCCGGTGCCGTCGAGGAGGCCGAGCGCGGCCTTCGAGACGTTCGGTCCGCCCGGGTAGCTCAGGCCCAGCAGACGCGCGGTCTTGTCGAAGGCCTCACCGGCGGCATCGTCGATCGTCGCGCCGAGGAGCTCGATGTCGTCGACGATGTCGCCGATGCGCAGGATCTCGGTGTGCCCGCCGGAGACGAGGAGGGCGATCGTCGGAGTGGTCAGTCCGTCGATGTCATCGGCGACGAGGTCGACGGCGACGTGCGCGGCGAGATGGTTGACCCCGTAGAGCGGAAGTCCGAGGGCCGCCGCGAGTCCCTTCGCCGCGCCGACGCCGACCATGAGCGCCCCGGAGAGTCCGGGGCCGGCGGTGACGGCGACCGCGTCGAGCTCGGAGAGCTCGACCCCGGCCTCGTCGCACGCGGCGACGATCGCCGGGCCGATCGCCTGGACGTGGGCACGCGAGGCGACCTCGGGCACGACTCCTCCGAAGCGCACGTGCTCGTCCATCGACGAGGACACGGTGTTCGTCAGAAGCGTCCGGCCCCGGACGATCCCCACCCCCGTCTCATCGCACGAGGATTCGATGCCGAGGACGAGCGGGCCGCTCACCGCGGTCCCCCGTCGTCGCCGAGGTCGTCGTCGCCGAGCGCATCCTCGGCCTCATCGTCGACCTCGAGGTCGAGATCGGCGTAGACCGCCTCGAGGTCGTCCTCACTCGCCTCGGGGACGTCGAGGCCGAGGGTGCGGGCGAACATCCGCAGGTGCGTGTCCCACATCGGACCGAACTGCGCGGCCGCGCGCCTTGCCCTCTCCTCGTCGGCGGCCGACTGGGTGAAGACGAGCACGGTCCCCGCCGGCACGACCCCCATCGCGGAGACGGCGGCCGCCTCCGGGCCCGCCTCGACGGGCAGGTCGGGGTCGACCTCGACGGGCAGGAGCTGGATCCCGAGCACCCCGAAGTCGGGGAACTCGACGAGGACGTGCTCGTCTGCCTCACAGCTGAGGATCTCCCCGACGAGGGCGGAGTCCGCGGACTCGGTCCCCTCGAGTTCGAGGGTGACGGTGTCACCGTCGACGGTGAAAGGCGCGAACCACTCACCGGCGCGGGTCCCGTCGGTCAGTACCGCCCAGGTCGCATCCGGGGCCACGGACAGCGGCATCTCGATGACGAGGTCGGTGCCGTTCTCCCAGGTCACCAGGCGGGGTGCGGGAGTGCTCATGCTTCGGTCCATGCGGTGTTCAGCTCTTCCACCTCGGCATCGGTGAGGACGAGCTCGGTGCCGGCGAGGAGCTCGGTGAGCTGGTCGGGCACCCGCGCCGAGGCGATCGTGGCGGGGATGAAGTCGTGGCTGAGCTGCCATGCGATGGCCGTCGCCGTCATCGAGGTGTCGTGGCTGCTCGCGATGTCGTGGAGGACCTCGAGGGCCCGCAGCGCCGCCTGGTCGTCGAGGAGGTCGGTGACCCGGTCCCCGCGGACGCTGCCGGTGGCGTCTCCGCCCGTGTGCTTGCCGGTGAGGAAGCCCGAGGCGAGCGAGTGGTAGGGCAGTTCGGCGATGCCGCGCGAGCGCAGGTACTCCTGCTTCTCCGCGTCGACGGCCGCCCGGGAGACGAGGTTGAATCTGTCCTGGACGACCCGGTAGTGGGCCAGCGAGTACTTCTCGCTGATCTTCATCGCCGACTTCAGCCGCGCCAGGCTGAAGTTCGAGGCACCGACGTAGCTCACCTTGCCCGAACGCACGAGGGCGTCGAAGGTCTCGGCCACGGCGACCTGGTCGACCTTCTCGTCGTCGGTGTGCGCGTAGTAGAGGTCGACATGGTCGGTGCCGAGGCGCCGCAGAGAGGCGTCGAGCGCTTCGCGGATGTTCACCGGGTCGAGGCCCTTGTGCTTCGGGTGCATCCCGACCTTCGTCGCGATGACCATCTCGTCGCGGTTGCCGCGGGCGGCCATCCATTCGCCGATGATCGTCTCGGACTCTCCCCCGGTGTTGCCGTCGACCCACACCGAGTAGGCGTCGGCGGTGTCGATGAAGTTCCCGCCCGCCTCGGCGTAGGCATCGAGGACGGCGAAGCTCTCGTCGCGGTCGGCACCCCACCCGAACGGGTTCCCTCCGAGTTGGAGGGGGTGGACCATGAGATTCGTGTCAGCCAGTTGCACTCGTGTCATGTCTCCAGCCTACTCGCGGCGATAGAATCGGTGCACCGGGCCACAGTGAGGAGCCGCCATGTCCGAGACGCAGTTCTCCGCGCAGCTGCGGGAGGCCACCGCCGTCATCCACGACGATGTCGAGCACACCGACTTCATGGTCGATCTCATGGAGGGCAGGCTCGACGCCGAGGCGTATGCGACCCTGCTCACGCAGTACGAGGTCATCTACGCAGCCCTCGAGGATCGGGCCCGCATGTTCGCCGACGATCCCGTCTTCGCGCCCTTCCACGATCCCCGGCTGGAGAGGCACGAACGCATCGTCTCCGATCTCACGGCGCTGGGGTCGGGCGACATCGCCGTCACCGAGGCGGCCCTCGACTATGCGAGCCGGCTCGCGGCGATCGAGACCCCGGAGGCGATGATCGCCCACCATTACACGCGCTACCTGGGCGATCTCTCCGGCGGGCAGGCGATCGGCACGCTCATGGGCAGGCACTACGGGATCGGCGATGACGCCCTGACGATGTGGGACTTCTCGGACCTCGGGAAGACGAAGCCGTACAAGGACGCCTACCGGGCCCGACTCGACGAGGTCGCCGCCACCGGCGGTGACGAACAGGCGGTGACCGCCGAGACGCTCGATGCCTTCGCGCTCAACGGGACGCTGCTCGCCGAACTCACGGCCGCCCGCGAGCAGTCCGTCGCCTGAGGTGCCTCACCCGGGCTGAGCCTGGTCAGCGCACTTTGCGGCGCATGAGGACGGCATCGGCGCCGGGATAGTAGTCCGGCCGTCTCCCCCACTCCTCGAAGCCGAGGGACCGGTAGAGGCCGAGCGCAGGCGCATTGCCGTCGGCGACCTCGAGGTGGATGAGGCCCGCTCCTGCCTCGTCCGCCCAGTCGATGCCCGCGAGCAGCAGTGTGCGCCCCACTCCCCGGCCGCGGGCCGCCTCGGTGGTCGCGATCGTCATGACATCGGCCTCCGAGCCGACGGCGGACATGACGACCCATCCGGCGAGGTCACCCGTACCCTCGTCCCGGGCGACGAACATCGCCGTGCCCGGCTGGGCGGCGACGGCCCAGTAGTACGGGAGGGTCCATGCGGTGGCCCCGAAGATGCGCGCATCGGCCGCGGCGACCTCGCTCAGCTCCCACCACGGCAGTTCGCGCACGCTCACGGTCATCGCAGTGCCCCTACTTGAGCAGGGTCTGTCGGACGGGGGTCGCGGCGGCGTCGGGTTCGCGCAGGTACTCGGGGACCGGGTCGCCGAGTTCGCCGCCCGAACCGAGCACCCGGGCCGCGGCGAACGCGAGGTGCTCGGCCTTCGGGTCGACGATGTCGCTGTCCGTGGACTCGCCGATCGCCTCAGGGTAGAGGGCGAACCCGCGCCCGAACCGCTGCCCCACGGCCTCGGGGTCGATGTCGTGGGCGGCGAGTTCGGTCGCGAGCTCCGCGGGCTTCGCGACGAGCGGGCCTGAGAGCATCGTCTCCGCCGCTGCGTCCCACACACTCGCGTAGACCTCCTTGCGGCGGGCGTCGCCGGCGATGAGGACGAGCCCGGTGTCAGCACCGGGACGAGCGTCCCCGCGGGCGGCACGGGAGCGGCGGACCTCCTCGGCGATGGCCGTCTGGGAGAGGATCCCGCGCACGGGGATGTCGCGGGCCAGGCCGACGGCGATGCCCGCCGCGATGCCCACCCGCAGTCCCGTGAACGGTCCCGGGCCGGTGCCGGTGACGACGAGCTCGGGGACCTCCGGCCGCTCGAGGACGCGGGCGAGTGCGGGACCGATGAACTCGACGTGGTGGCGCTGGTCAGCCGCCTGTTCGGCGGCGAGGACCGCTCCGGTGGTCGTGTCGACGAGGGCGACCGAGGCCGCCTGCGAGGTGTCGATTCCGAGAATGATCATCCGTCGACCTCCGCATCGGGTCCGAGGCCCGTCCTCACCGCCGCCGTGAGCGCGCCGAGGCGGCCCTCCCAGTCCTGTCCGTGTCCGGTGATCTCGACGACGCGCTCCTCGTCGACGAGATACTCGTCGTCGGCGGGGTCCTCGTCGTCGAGGTCGGAGACGTCGTCTCCTCCGCCGTGGGTGATCGTCACCGACAGGTAGTCCTGGCTCAGCTGTTCGGCGAGTCCCTCGCCCCATTCGACGACGGTGATCGAGTCCTCGAGTTCGGAGTCGAGGTCGAGGTCGGAAAGCTCCTCGGCGGCGCCGAGACGGTAGGCGTCGACGTGGACGAGAGTCGGACCGCCGTGGCGTGAGGGGTGTTCGCGGGCGATGACGAAGGTCGGTGAGGTGATGCGGCCGCGCACCCCGAGCCCCCGGCCCAGTGCCTGTGTGAACGTCGTCTTCCCCGCACCGAGGTTGCCGGTGAGGATGAGAAGGTCACCGGCGCTCAGGTGGGCGGCGACCACCTCGGCGAGGGTGCGCATCTCATCGAGGCTGCGGATCCGGATCCTCATCGGGCCTCCGTGCTCGTCGGGTCGGCGGGCGCCCTGTCGCCGGGGTCGGCAGGGTCGGCGTCGATGAGGACCCGGTCGACGCGGGCGCTCAAGCGGGTGACGATCTCGTAGTTGATCGTCTCCGCCCAGTCCCCCCATTCGGCGGCGGACGGGCCGCCGGGACCGAAGAGGACGACCTCGTCGCCGATGGCGACCTCCGCGTCGCCGACGTCGACGATGAACTGGTCCATCGCGATGCGTCCGACGATGGGAAACCGCTGTCCGCGGATGCTCACCTCGGCGCGGTTCGACGCCGACCGGGGCACCCCGTCGCCGTATCCGCCGGGTACGAGCGCGAACCGGGTGTCCGCCTCGGCGGTGTACGTCAGTCCGTACGAGGCGCCGTGCCCGGCGGGGATGTGCTTGAGGTTGACGACCTCGGAGACGAGCCGCATGACGGGGGTGAGACCGAGGTCGCCCGGTTCGGCGTCGGCGAGCGGGGAGAGGCCGTAGAGGGCGAGTCCGACCCTGGCCGAGGTGCCCGGCACGGGCCTGAGCGTGAGTGCGGCCGGGGAGTTCGCGATGTGGACGTCGAGGTCGGAGGCCTCACCGAGGCGGCCGCCGGCTGACTCGAGGAGCGCGGTGAGCTCCCGACGGGCTGAGTCGAAGACCTCCTGCTGCTGCGCGGTCTCGGGGCGCTCGGGTTCGTCGGCGACGGCGAAGTGGCTCATGATCCCGGAGACGACGAACGGGGGCGCGTCCTCCTCGGCGCATGCCCGAAGCGTGGTGAGGACGGCGGGAATGTCCTCGGGTGCGAGCCCGTTGCGCCCGAGCCCGCTGTCGATCTTGAAGTGGACGCGCGCCCGGATGCCCGTGGCTCGCGCGGCCGCGGCGACCCGATCGAGGGCACCGGGGGTCGAGACGCCGAGGGCGATGTCCGCACGCAGGGCCGCCTCGAGGTCGCTGCCGGGACCGTAGAGCCAGGCCATGATCTCGGCGTCGGCGCCGAGGAGGTCGCGCAGGGCGAGGGCCTCGGGCACGGTGGCGACGCAGAACTCGCGGAGACCTGCGGCGTGGAGGGTCGGGGCGACGAGGTCGACGCCGTGCCCGTAGGCGTCGGCCTTGACGACGCACTTGAGTCGGGCGGGGCTGACCGCCTCGGTGAGGGCGGCGGCGTTGGCCCGCAGCGCGGACGCGTCGATCTCAGCCCTGACGAGGGACATGTCGCGTGAGGTCACTGGACAAGGATACCGTCCGCGGCCCGGCCCGAGTGGACGAGGGCGGACGTCACCTGCCCGACGGCGGTGACGAGCTGTTCGGCGTTGATCGACAGGGACCCGGCGGCGTTGTGGAGGAGCACGCCGAGCCCCGCGGTGTGCGCGACCACGCGATCGGGCATCGGGCCGTCCTCGCCTCCGGTCCGCCGTTTCGCCTGCGCGGCGGCGAGCAGGGTGCCGATGATCCCGGTGAGCACGTCGCCGGAACCGGCGGTCGCGAGGCTCGCCGGGCCCGGAGCGGGCAGGACCGCGAAGCCGTCGGGGCACGCGATGACCGTCTGAGACCCCTTGAGGAGGACGATGTGCCCGGTGTCCGCGGCTGCGCGCCTGGCCCAGAGCAGCGGGTCGGCCGCGACCCGGCCTGCGGTGATGATCTCGCCGAGGAGGCGGCTGAGGAGGCGGGAGAGCTCACCGGCGTGCGGGGTGAGGACGACGGGTCGCCCGTGGAGCCGCCCCGCCGCTCCCGGCACCGGGGCCGCCTCGGCATGGCCGACCATCTCGATCGCTCCCGCGTCGAGGACGACGGGGACCGCGGTGCCGCCGATCGCTGCGAGCCCGGCCTCGATCGCCCCGGTCTCGGGGTCGCCGGAGCCGACGACGAGGGCATCGAGGCGGCCGGGACCGAGGACCACCTCGGCGTGGCGGTCGAGCACCCGCTCTCCGACATCGTGGGCGCCGAGGAAGCGGACCATGCCCGGGGCTGTGCCCACGGCGGCGCCGGTGGTGAGGACGCCGGCACCCGGGTACTCGCGCGAGCCGGCGACGACCCCGATCACCCCGCGGGAGTACTTGTGGGACTCCGGGCCGGGGCGCGGGAACTCGGTGTCGAGGTCGGCGGAGTCGAGGAGTTCGGCGACGGCGGCCTCGGCGGAGAGCCCGAGACCGATGTCGACGACGTGGACCGGCCCGGTGAACCTGGCTGAGCGGGGGTCGATGAGCTCGGCCTTGAGCCCACCGAAGGTGAGCGTCGCATCAGCGTGGATCCGGGACTCGGGGCCCGCCGAGGCGGGATCGAGGTCCGAGGGCATGTCGACGGCGATGACGGTGCCCCCGTACTCGGACTCCCGCCAGTCGCGGATGAGGCGGGCGACGTGCGGGGGCAGCCCACGTCGACCGCCTGTGCCGAGGATGCCGTCGAGCACGAGGTCTGAGCGGGTGAGTTCGGTGAGCGCGGCGGTCCGTTGGGCCGCGTCCTGCCCGCTGTCGAGGTCGATGACGTCGGCGCCGGCGCGCACCGCCGCGGCGAGCCCGTCGCCGTGGGTGGTGCCGAAGAGGACGATGACGCCGACACGGGCCCCCAGGCGGGCCAGCGCCGCAGCGGCGAAGAGGGCGTCACCGGCGTTGTTGCCGGGGCCGGCGAGCACGCAGACCCGGGACCCCGTGACGAGTCCGCGCCGAGCACGGAGGACCTCACTGCAGAAGCGGGCCAGCGCCGCGGCGGCACGGGCCATGAGGGGTGCGCCCGCCTCGAGCAGAGGCACCTCGGCGTCGCGCACGGTCCGGCTGGGGTACGCGTAGGTCGGCATCGGATGCTCCTTCCTGCCTGGTCAGTGCTGCCTGGTCAGTGCTGCGTGGTCAGTGCTGATGGTCGGGGCTCACTCCCGGGCGAGCCGGTCGAGTCGCCGGGCGGCGAGGTGGGCGAGGAAGAGCGCCTGATCGGCGAGGCCCTCGTCGCTGTGCCTGGCCCGAGGCGAATGGTTGGCCTCCCGCTCCTCGACGGGCAGGGTGGGCAGCGCCGCCCCGAAGTGGCCGTAGGCGCCGGGCACCTCGGCGAGCACCCGGGAGAAGTCCTCGGAGCCGGGCAGAGGATCGGGCCGCGACCAGGTCCGGTCGGCGCCGAAGAGATCGGCGAAGGTCTCGAGGAAGAAGTCCGCCTCGGCGTCGTCGTTGATCGTCGGCGGCAGGATCCGCTCGTAGGCGACCTCGGCCTCGAGTCCGTGGGCGGCGACGAGCCCGCTGACGAGGTGGGGAAGCTCCGCCTCGGCGCGGGTGGTGACGGTCTCGGAGAACGAGCGGACGCTGACGACGAGGGTCGCGAAGTCGGGGATGACGTTGGGGGCGGTGCCGCCGTTGAACTGGCCGACGGTGACGACGAGGGGATCGAAGATGTCGAAGCGGCGGGTGACGTACTCCTGGAGCTGACCGACGAGCATCGCCCCCACGGAGATCGGGTCGCGGCCGGTCGCCGGCCGGGACGCGTGGGTCCCCTTCCCGTGGACGGTGATCGTCATCTTCGCAAACGCCGCCATGTACGATCCGCGTCTGCTCGACCCGAGGCCGAGGTCCTGATCCGCGGAGACATGGATCCCATAGGCGGCCTTGACCCGGGGACCCGCGGCGTCGAGGACGCCCTCGTCGAGCATCCGGCCGGCCCCGTCGAAGCCCTCCTCACCGGGCTGGAACATGAACACGACGTCGCCGGGCAGCTCTGCGCGTCGGTCGTGGAGGAGACGCAGCGCCCCGACGAGGCCCGCGGTGTGGAGGTCGTGGCCGCACGCGTGCATGTTCCCGTTCACTGCGGCGAAGTCGAAGCCCGTCGCCTCGGGCACAGGCAGGGCGTCCATGTCCCCGCGCAGGAGCACGGCGGGCACGACGCCCGTCGAATCCTCGGTCCGCCTGCCGCCGCGGAGGACGACGGTGAGCGAGGAGAGCGCGGAACCGTCGGTGATCTCGACGTCGAGGTCGGCGATCGCCTCGCGGACGAGGGCCTGGCTCTCGGGCAGGTCGAGGCCGACCTCCGGGGCGGCATGGAGGGCGCGACGCAGGGTGACGAGGTCGGGGGCGAGAGCGGCCGCCTCGGCGGGAGTGGGGAGGGAAGCCATGGGGAGAGTCTATGCCCGCATGCAGGCGGTCAGCCGAAGTGGCGGGACTCCCATTCGACGTCGGGGCTGAGCGAGGGCCCGTCGCCCTCGGCGATGACGAAGGTCATCGTCACATTCGCATCATGGGTGATGGAGAGGTGGAGGTTGGTGCCGCCGATCGCGCGGAAGTGCTCGAGGACGAGCCCGCGGAGACGGAACGACGGGGCGCCCGAGCGGGCGGGGACCACCTCGGCGGACTGCCAGGGCAGCCACCCGGGGAACCCGATCGCCTTCTTCAGGGCCTCCTTCGCGGAGAACCGGGCGGCCAGGGACGCGTCCGTGCGGCGCTTGCCGTTGCGTTTGAGCTGTTCAGCGGGGGTGAGCAGCCGGTCGAGGAGTTCGGGCACGCGCTCGATGTGCTCGGCGAAGCGCGGGACGTCGGCGATGTCGGTGCCGATGCCGAGAATGGCCATGGGGCCTCCTCTTCAGGCTGCTGTGCCGCGGATGCGTTGCGGTCCGCGGTCCCGGCGGGGTGCCGGAACCGCGGACCGGAGGGTTCACTCGACGGTGACGGACTTCGCGAGGTTGCGGGGCTGGTCGACGTCGAGGCCCTTGGCCGTCGCGAGCTCCATCGCGAAGATCTGCAGCGGGACCGTGGTGAGCAGCGGCGCGAGCAGCGTCGAGGTCTCGGGGACGTAGATGACCTCGGAGGCGAACTCGCGCACGTCCTCGTCTCCCTCCTCGGCGATGACGACGGTGTTCGCACCGCGCGCCCGGACCTCCTGGATGTTCGAGATCACCTTGGCGTGGAGCGAATCGCGTCCGCGCTTCGAGGGCACGACGATGATGACGAGCTGGCCGTCGTCGATGAGCGCGATCGGACCGTGCTTGAGCTCGCCCGCGGCGAAGCCCTCGGCGTGGATGTAGGCGAGCTCCTTGAGCTTGAGTGCACCCTCCATCGCGACCGGGTAGCCGACGTGACGGCCGAGGAAGAGCACCGAGCCGACGTCCTCGTTGCGACGGGCGAGCTCGAGCACCTGGTCCTTGCCCTCGTCGAGGATCCGCTGGATCTTCTCCGGGATCGTCTGGAGGTCCTTGAGGATGAGCGCGATCTCGTCGCGGAACTTGTTCCCGCGCAGCTGCGCGAGATAGAGGCCGAGCAGGTAGCAGGCGACGACCTGGGAGAGGAACGCCTTCGTCGAGGCCACGGCGATCTCCGGTCCCGCGTGCGTGTAGAGCACGGCATCGGATTCGCGCGGGATCGTCGAGCCGAAGGTGTTGCAGATCGCGATGACCTTCGCGCCCTGCTGGCGGGCGTGGCGCACGGCCATGATCGTGTCCATCGTCTCCCCCGACTGGGAGATCGCGACGATGAGGGTCTTCTCGTTGACGACGGGGTCCCGGTACCGGAACTCGTGGGCGAGTTCGACCTCGACGGGGATGCGGCACCAGTGTTCGATCGCATACTTCGCGACCTGACCGGCGTAGGCGGCGGTGCCGCACGCGATGACGACGATCTTGTCGATGGTCTTGAGCACCGACTCGTCGATGTTCATCTCGTCGAGCGAGAGCTTGCCCTCGGTGTCGAAGCGGCCGAGCAGGGTGTCGCCGACGGCCTGCGGCTGATCGTGGATCTCCTTGTCCATGAACGAGGAGAAGCCGCCCTTCTCAGCCGAGGCGGTGTCCCAGTCGACTTCGAACTGCTCACCGGGGACGACCTTGCCGGCGAGGTCGGTGATGACGACCGAGTCCGGGGTGATGGTGACGACTTCGTCCTGGCCGATCTCGACGGCGGTGCGCGTGTAGTCGATGAACGCGGCGACGTCGGAGCCGAGGAAGTTCTCCCCCTCGCCGAGGCCGATGACCAGCGGCGAGTTGCGGCGCGCGGCGACGACGGTGCCGGGCAGGTCCGCGTGGACGGCGAGCAGGGTGAACGCGCCTTCGAGCTGCTGGGCGGTCACGCGCATCGCATCGGTGAGGTCGCCGCATTCGCGGTAGTTCTTCGCCAGCTGCGCGGCCGCCACCTCGGTGTCGGTCTCCGAGGTGAACTCGAAGCCGTCGGCGACCAGCGGTGCCTTGAGCTGCGCGAAGTTCTCGATGATGCCGTTGTGGATGAGCGCGAGGCGTCCGCCGTCGGCGACGTGGGGGTGGGCGTTGACATCGGTGGGACCGCCGTGGGTCGCCCACCGGGTGTGACCGATGCCCGTCTGCGCGAGCGGAAGCGCATTCGCCTCGAGGTCATCGGTGAGATTGGAGAGCTTGCCCGCCTTCTTGGCGGTGGCGAGTTCGCCGTCAGGGGTGACGAGAGCGACTCCAGCGGAGTCGTACCCGCGGTATTCGAGCCGCTTGAGGCCGGCGAGCACAACGTCGAGCGCAGTATGGTCGACATCGGTGACCGGCGCACTGGAGACATATCCTACGATTCCACACATGAGAGGAATTTTACTGGGCCGAGTCAACCCCGCCTCCCACCGGGTACCCAGGCCGTCCGCCGAGGTGACCGGGGGCACTGCCGGCCTGTGACGGCGGCCGCATCGCCGGGGTGACGCCGGCCGCATCGCCGGGGTGCCACGGCGGTGCGGGAGGCGCCCATGACGCATGACACAATTGTCCCCATGCCTCATGTCGATCCGCAGCTTGACCGTGCGCGCCGCCTTGCCGGACTCAACACCGCGAGGAAGCTCGACGACCAGCCGAGCTCCCCGTTCTGGGAGTTCGACCGCGAGGTGTGGGGCACGCTTGCGCAGTCGACTCCGCTGCCGCTGACCCAGCGCGACATCGAGCGGCTGCGCGGCCTCGGCGATCGCATCGATCTCGACGAGGTGGCGCAGGTCTACCTGCCGCTGTCCCGCCTGCTCAACCTCTACGTCTCCGCCCGGCAGGGCAAGCACCAGATGACGCGGGAGTTCTTCTCCCCCCTTCACGAGCTCGGCCTCGAACCGCAGGACGCCAAGCGCACGCCCTTCGTCATCGGCGTCGCCGGCTCCGTCGCGGTGGGCAAGTCGACGACGGCCCGTGTCCTGCGCGAACTCCTCGCCCGCTGGCCCGACACCCCTCGCGTCGAGCTCATCACCACCGATGGGTTCCTCTACCCCAACGCCGAACTCGAACGCCGGCACCTGAACGGCCGCAAGGGCTTTCCCGAGTCCTATGACCGCCGCCGCCTGCTCCGCTTCCTCTCTGCCGTGAAGTCCGGGGCCCCGGAGGTCCGGGCACCCGTGTACTCCCACCACACGTACGACATCGTCCCCGGCGCCGAGGTGGTCGTCCGCTCCCCCGACGTCCTCATCGTCGAAGGGCTCAACGTCCTCCAGCCGGCCCGACCCCGCAGTGACGGGACCGTGGGGCTGTCGACGAGTGACTACTTCGACTTCTCCGTCTACGTCGACGCCCGCTCCCGCGACATCCGCGAGTGGTACGTCTCGCGCTTCCTCAAACTCAAGCACGGCGCCTTCCAGGACCCCGACTCGTACTTCCACCGCTACTCGAAGCTCAGCGACGACGAGGCGGTGACGCTCGCCACGGAGATCTGGGACTCGATCAACTTCCCCAACCTGCGGGAGAACGTCCTGCCCAGCCGCGGTCGCGCCGACCTCGTCCTCCACAAATCCGCCGACCACACGATCCGCAAGGTCCAGCTGCGCAAGCTCTGATCCGCGGCTGGTCGGCGGGCGTCGCGGATTCGCTGTCGTCGGTCGGGCGCCGCGCACTCCCGGAGTTCGGTCCGGGCGGGCGGAAATAGAATCGGCCCACGCACAGTTGCACTGAGTGCACAGTTTGTCATCCCCAAGGAGGCGATGCGCCTTCGTCCGGGTGTGTGCACTCCCACTCGGGCGAGAAGCAGGAGAGAGGCGACGATGAGTCTGCAGTCGGCACACAGGGTGATGTACACCTCGGTGAAGAGTCAGCGCACCCCGCAGACGACGATCCAGAAGGGCACCTACCCGCGGATCGCCGGATTCGCGAAGCGGCACAAGAGGAAGCTCGCCGTCTTCCTCACCCTCTCCGTCGGCTCCGCCGTGATCGGTGTACTCAACCCCGTCCTCGCCGGTGACGTCGTCAACGCGATCACCGGCGGCGGTCCCGTCGCCACTGTCGTGTGTCTCGCCGTGGCCATCGGCGCCCTCGCGATCGCCGACGCCGCGCTCTCGATCACGAACCGGTACCTGTCCGCGCAGATCGGCGAAGGCCTCATCTTCGATCTGCGCACCGCCGTGTTCGACCACGTCCAGTCGATGCCGATCGCCTTCTTCAGCCGCACCCGCACCGGTGCGCTCGTCTCGCGGCTCAACACCGACGTCATCGGCGCGCAGCGGGCGTTCTCGAACACGCTCTCGGGCATCGTGTCCAACCTCGTCTCGCTCATCCTCACCGTCGCCGTCATGGTGACGATCTCCTGGCAGGTCACGGCCCTGTCGATCCTCCTCCTGCCGCTCTTCATCATCCCCACGAGGATGCTCAGCGGGAAGCTCGCCGCCCTCCAGTTCCAGGCAGCGGAGAACAGCGCCGACATGTCGACGCGGATGACCGAGCGCTTCTCCGCCGGCGGCGCCACGCTCATCAAGCTCTTCGGCAACCCCGCCGCGGAGAACCGCGAGTTCGCCGACCGCGCCGGTCAGGTCCGCGACATCGGGGTCAAGGTCGCGATGCTCCAGTCGACGTTCGTCGCCTCCCTCACCCTCGTCTCAGCCCTCGCGCTGGCACTCGTCTACGGCATCGGCGGCGCCCAGGCGGTCCTCGGTCATCTCAATGCCGGTCAGGTCGTCACCCTCGCCCTCCTCCTCACCCGCCTGTACACGCCGCTGACGATGCTCGCGAACGCCCGCCTCGACATCATGAGCGCCGTCGTCAGCTTCCAGCGGGTCTTCGAGATCCTCGACCTCGTTCCGTTCATCAAGGCGCCGAAGGACCCCAAGGAGCTGCCTGAGGGCGGCCTCGACGTCGCATTCGACCATGTCAGCTTCGCCTACCCGAGTGCCGAACAGGTCAGTCTCGCGAGCCTCGAGGACGTCTCGGTGCTCGACGCCCGCGGCGGTCAGGAGGTCCTCCACGATCTCCGCTTCACGATCCCCGCCGGTCACACGGTCGCCCTCGTCGGCTCCTCGGGGGCCGGCAAGTCGACGATCGCCTCACTGCTGCCGCGCCTCTACGATGTCACCGAGGGCAGCATCACGATCGGCGGTGTCGATGTCCGCGAACTCTCCGCGGAGACGCTGCGCAAGACGGTCGGCGTCGTCACCCAGGACGGGCACGTCTTCCACGAGTCGATCCGGTCGAACCTCCTGCTCGCGAAGCCCGATGCGACGGAGACCGAACTCGACGACGCCCTCGACCGGGCGCAGCTCCACGACGTCATCGCGGCCCTGCCCGACGGGCTCGACACCGTCGTCGGCGAGCGCGGCTACCGGCTCTCCGGCGGTGAGCGCCAGCGGCTGACGATCGCCCGGATGCTCCTCGCGGCCCCGGAGATCGTCGTCCTCGACGAGGCCACCTCGGCGCTCGACTCGACGAACGAGGCGGCCGTGCAGCAGGCGCTCGCGCACGCGATGTCGGGGCGCACCGCGCTCGTCATCGCGCACCGGCTCTCGACGATCCGGCAGGCCGACACGATCCTCGTCGTCGAGGCCGGGCGCATCGTCGAGTCCGGCTCGCATGCCGAGCTCATCGCCCGCGGCGGCCGCTACGCCGAGCTCTACGCGACGCAGTTCTCCGACAGCTGAGGAGCGGAGCTCAGGCGCGGAGGCCGAGGAAGGCCGGGATCTCGGCCACCGAGGGCAGCGACTGCGCGCCGTCGAAGGCGGAGAAGTCCGCGGCGGTGAGCGCTCCGGTCTCGACGCCGAGGACGATCCCGGCCCCCGAGGCGGCGCCGGCTTCGACGTCGACGGCGGTGTCACCGGCGACGAGCACGGTGCGGACGTCCTTCGTCCCGGTCCGCTCCATCGCCCGCTGGATCATGTACGGGTAGGGACGGCCGGCGGCCACCTCGTCGGAGCAGACGACGGCGTCGAGGTTCCCGTCCTCCCCCGTCGCCCACCCGAGGCCCTCGAGGAGGGGGCCGGCGACGTCGGTCGAGAACCCGGTCGTCAGCGCCACCTTGACCCCGTTCCGGCGGAGTTCGGCGAGCGCCTCGGTGACGCCGGGCAGCGGTTCGGGCGGGGTGGCGGCGTAGAACTCGTGCAGCAGCGCGCGGAAGCGGTCGAAGCACTGAGCGACCGTGCCCTCGTCCGCGGCATGCCCGCCGAGGCGGAGGAGATTGCGGATCGCCTCGACCTTGTCGGTGCCCATCCAGGTCTGGAGGTTCTCCTCGGTCACCTCGGTGCCGGTCTCCTCGACGCTTTGGCGCAGCGCCCGGTAGACGTCTCCGTGCTCGTCGAGCGTGGTGCCTGCCATGTCGAAGACGGCGAGGTCGATGGTCGTGGTCATTGGGGGTTCTCCTTCGCAGAGGTGGATGCGGGCGGCAGTGTCGCCGCCCGGCGTGGCGCGCGTGTCATGGGTCGGCTGGGACCGAGGTCAGTCCTCGGGGATGAGACGGATGACGTTGCCGCCCGAGGCGGCGGTGTTGTTGATCGTGAACGTCACCTTGCCGGGCAGGTACCGGTCATCGGAGTACTCGACAGGGACGCCGGCACCGGTCGAGGTGATCCGGAGTTCGCGCAGCAGCGGCGTGCAGTCGGGTACCTCGAGCAGTTCGGCGTCGAGGCCCGCAGCGGTCACGGCGTCGAAGGTGTGGCGGGCGGCGACGAGTTCGACGCCGTTGCCCTTGAGGTGGGCGAAGATCGATCCGCTGTCGGTGTCGAAGTCGAAGAGGTGACGTCCGGCCTCGAGGGTGAAGGCCGTGCGCTCGACCATCACCGGCACGTCGTCGAGGAGGCGCAGGCGGATGATCTCGACGACGGTCTCCCCGACCGGCACGGACAGTGCCGCGGCCACCTCTTCGTTCGCGGCGCGGCGGGCGAGTTCGACGGTGCGCTGTCCCGGACGCCGATGCGTCGACTGCGCCCACTCGGAGAAGGAGAGGAAGCTCGTCATCGACTGCGTCGGCACGGAGCCGACGACGTGGGCGACCGCTCCCTGACTGCCGGCGATGATGCCCTCGGCCCGCAGTGCCGCGAGCGCCTGGCGCACCGGACCGCGGGAGACGGAGAACTCACGGCAGAGTTCGGCCTCGCTCGGCAGCGGCGCCCCGATGGGAAGCCTGCCATCGGTGATCCGCGCCCGCAGCTCGTCACCGATGACCCTGTGCAGGGCCGCCCGCGGCTCCATAGGTGAACGTGAACTTGTCATCATAGGTTCGACGATAACCTACCGGCCCCGGCTTTCGGGCCTCCGTGATTGAACGCGGGATGAACAGACACCCCGCGCGAACGCTCGCAGATGAACGGATCGCCAGCTTATATATACATGCCCCGAATCCGCTTGTCTCAGGCGTCCCGGACACGGCAGTCTCGAGGCATGAACCATTCTGACATCATCGTCGTCGGGGCCGGCATCATCGGCCTCGCCCATGCCCGGGCCGCCGCTCGCCGGGGCCTGAGCGTGACGATCCTCGAGGCCGACACGGTGCCGCGCGGTGCGTCCGTGCGCAACTTCGGCCACGCCTGCATCACCGGGCAGACCGGTGAGTTCGCCGAACTCGCCGCCGCCGGCCGCCACCAGTGGATCGAAGCGGCGAAGGAGGCCGACTTCTGGGCCGCACCGACCGGCGCCTTTGTCGTCGCCACCTCACAGGCGCAGATGGCGATCCTCGAACAGGCCCGTGCTGAGAAGGGTGCGGCCGCGATCGACCTCCTCACGCCCGAACGCCTCGGGGCCGCGGTCACCGGCGACCCCCACGCCCGCCTGCGCGGCGCTGTGGGCGGGGCGCACCTGACCGCCGACCTCCGTGTCGACCCCCGCACCGCGGCCCCCCGGCTTGCGCAGTCACTGAGCTCCGCCTCGGCGATCGACCTGCGCACCGGCGTCCGGGTGGGCCGGGCCGCCGACGGACGGGTCGAGACCTCGGTGGGCACGTTCACCGCCGACCACGTCATCGTGTGCACCGGCCACCAGCTTCCCGCGCTCTTCCCCGAGCTCGCCGCCGAGGCCGAACTCGTCGAGTGCGCGCTGTCGATGACCTTGGCCGCGACCCCGGAGCACATCCGCACGGATGCTGCGATCCTCACGCGCACCTCGCTGCTGCGCTACGACGCGTTCGCCTCGATGCCCGCCGCCGAGGCGGTCCGCGACGAGGTCGCCCGCAGCGCCCCCGAGCTCATCGCCGTCGGCGCCAACGTCATGTTCGGTCCCCGCCCCGACGGGACGATCATCATCGGCGACTCCCACGAGTACGGTCGCAGCGTCGACCCGTTCATCCCGGAGTCGACGACCGACGTCCTCCTCGCCGAGGCGGCCTGCGTCCTCGACCAGCCCACCGGGTTCGCCATCCGCCAGCGGTGGCAGGGCGTCTACGCCTCGAGCCCGACCCGACCGCTCCTCGTCGAGACCGTCGACGAGCGCACGACCGTGGCCACCGTGGCCACCGGGATCGGGATGACGATCGCCTTCGGCCTCGCCGAGCGCACGCTCGCCGCCCTGCGACCCTCACTCCGCCCCGCCGCCTGAGCCGTCCGGGCGATCGCCCGGGCCCCACCAGAACCGTTCCACCCCGTCCTATCGCACGATCACCATCACTCCATCACAGAAGGATCATCATGAAGCGCGTCCACATCGCCCTCGCCTCCGCCGCCGTCCTCCTCGCCCCCGTCGTCCTCGCCGGCTGCTCGCCGGCAGCCAGTGCCGAGTCGGCGACCTGTCCGAACGGGCAGATCACCTTCGGCATCGAACCGTTCGAGGACCCGAAGAAGCTCGAACCCGCCTACAAGACGGTCGCCGAGTCGCTGTCGAAGACCCTCGAGTGCCCCGTCGAGGTCCAGGTCCTCGAGGACTACTCCGCCGAGGTGCTCGCGATGCAGAACGGCAAGCTCGACATCGGCCAGTTCGGCCCCCTCGGCTACGTCTTCGCCTCCGAGCGCGCCGGTGCCGAACCGCTCGCCTCCTTCGGCACCGCCGAGGGCGAGCTGAGCTCGTACACCGGTGGCATCTGGGTGCCCAAGGAGTCCGACATCACAACCCTCGAGGACCTGCGCGGGAAGGACCTTGCGCTTGGCAGCGTCGGTTCGACCTCGGGTGACGCGCTGCCCCGCTACGCCCTCGCCCAGGCCGGCATCGCCGAATCCGAGCTCAACCTCAACTACGCCGGCGGCCACCCCGAGGCCCTGCTCGCGCTGACGAACAAGACCGTCGACGCCGCCCAGATCAACTCCCAGACGATGGGCACCGCGATCAAGGAGGGCACCTTCAAGAAGGAGGACTTCCGCCAGATCTGGGAGTCCGACCCCATCCCGAACGACCCGATCACCGTCGCCGAGTCCGCTGACCCCGAGTTCAAGAAGGCCGTCAAGGACGCCCTCCTCAACCTCCCGGCCAAGGACATCGAAGAGGTCGCCGGCTACCTCGGCGTCGAACCGGCCGGTCAGCTCATCGAGGTCGACAAGTCGACGTACCAGCCGCTCTTCGACCTCGCGAAGACGATGAACCTGACCGAAGAGGACGTCTGATGACGCTGCGGACCACTCCCGCCGAGGCGGCCGCCGGGTCCCCGGCGACGCCGGGGTCGGCGGCGACCGGAGGCACCGGCGGTGCCGGTGCCTCCCCGCTCCTGCGGGTCTCCGGCCTCGCCGTCGCCTACGGTCCGACCACCGTGCTCGACGACGTCAGCTTCGACGTCGCCCCCGGTGAGCTGCTCGCGTTCCTCGGAGCCAACGGATCCGGCAAGTCGACGACCCTGCGCGCCGTCGCCGGCCTCACCCCGCACCAGGGTGGTGAGATCGAGATCGGCGGCGAGCACGGACGCCCGGCGATGGTGTTCCAGAAGATCCACCTCGTCGCCCGCCGCTCCGTGCTCGACAACGTCTGCGCGGGCGCCCTCGCCCGGATGCCCGTCGCCGCCTCGCTCCACCCGTGGTTCTACCCGGCGGAGATCCGCCGGGAGGCGATGGTCGCCCTCGACCGGGTGGGACTCGCCGACAAGGCCCCGCTGCGGGCCGGCACGCTCTCGGGCGGTCAGCAGCAGCGCGTGGCGATCGCCCGCGCCCTGTGCCAGGGCGCGGAGGTCCTCCTCGCCGACGAACCCGTCGCCGCGCTCGACCCCGAGGCGGCCCGCACGGTCATGGGACTGCTGCGCGACCTCGCCCACGACGAGGGACTCGCGGTCGCAGCAGTCCTTCACCAGCCGGACCTCGCCCGTGAGTTCGCCGACACGATCATCGGTCTGCGCTCCGGCGGGATCGTCCTGCGCGGGCGCGCCGACGAGGTGCCGGCCGAGGAGATCACCGGCCTCTACACCCCCGTGACGAATTCGGAGAGCAAGTGAAGACGATTCCCGACACGCGCGGCACCACCCTGCGCACCGTACCGCTGGGCCAGACCCCGACCGCCCTGCAGCCGCCGATCCGCCGCTTCGGCGGCTGGCAGCTGGCGACGGCGATCGTCGTCATCGTCGTCCTCCACGTCGTCGCCCTGCGGGAGACGGACTTCTCGCTCGTCACCCTCGTCGACGGACGGCAGGGGATGGCGAACTTCCTCTCCGAGGCGTTCCCGCCGAACCTCGACTGGACGGACACGGTGTGGCCGGGCATCCAGGCGACCGGGATCACGCTGTGGATCGGCCTGCTCGGCACGACCCTGTCGATCCCCACCTCGGCGCTGCTCGCCGTGCTCGGTTCGCGCACGACCTCACCGCACCCGGTCGTCTACCAGGTCGCCCGCGCGATCATGTCCTTCCTCCGCGCGGTTCCCGACATCGTCTTCGCCCTCGTCTTCGTCACCGCGGTCGGCCTCGGGCCCTTCCCCGGTGTGCTCGCGCTCATCTTCCACAACACGGGGGTCATGGGCAAGCTGTGGTCGGAGGCGATCGAGGAGATCGATCCGGGTCCCTCCGAGGCGCTGGCGACTGCCGGGGCGAAGCGCTCGCAGATCGTCGCCAACGCGACGTTCCCGCAGGTCGTCCCCCAGCTCTTCGGCCTGCTCCTCTACCGCTTCGACGTCAATGTGCGGTCCTCGCTCGTCCTCGGCCTCGTCGGGGCCGGCGGCATCGGACTGCTCATCAACCAGTCGATCAAGTCCTTCCAGTTCGACTCGATGCTCACCTACATCCTCATCGTGCTCGTGCTCATCATCGCCGTCGACCTCTTCTCGGCGGGAGTGCGCAAGAAGCTCGCGCTCTGAGCTGAGCGACCGCTGAGGCCGGCAACGAGATGCCGAAGGCCCGGGACGATTCCTCGTCCCGGGCCTTCGTGGTGCCGTGCGTCCCCGCCGAGGCGGGATTCCGCTCCCCCGCCGAGGCGGTGCTCGGGAGGGTCAGAGCGCGAGGTGCTCCTTGACGACGGCGGCGAGGCGCTCGGCCTGGCGGCGGGAGATCTCCTCGGTCTCGGCTTCGACCATGACGCGGATGAGCGGTTCCGTGCCCGAGGCGCGCAGGAGCACGCGGCCGGTGCCGTCGAGTTCGGATTCGACGGCGGCGACCTCCGCGGCGACCTCCGGGATGTCGACCCGGTGCTTGTCGACGCCCTTGACGTTGACGAGCGACTGCGGCAGCTGCGGGATCTCCGCTGCGAGGTCCGCGAGCGTGCGTTTGGCATCGGCCATCCGCTTCATGAGGTGCAGAGCCGTCTGCACGCCGTCGCCGGTCGTGCCGTGGTCGAGCATGAGGAGATGCCCGGACTGCTCTCCGCCGAGGGAGTAGCCGTCGGCGAGCATCTTCTCGAGCACGTACCGGTCGCCGACGGCCGTCTGCACGGTCCGGATGTCGTAGCGGTCCATCGCCAGGCGCAGACCGAGGTTCGACATCACCGTGGTCACGAGCGTGTTCCCCTTGAGCTCGCCGAGCTCCTTGAGCCCGATCGCGAGGATGCCCATGAGCTGGTCGCCGTTGACGACGCGTCCGAGCGAGTCCACGGCCAGGCACCGGTCGGCGTCTCCGTCGAAGGCGACGCCGAGGTCGGACTGGGTCTCGACGACGAGGCGCTGGAGCGGTTCGAGGTGCGTCGAGCCGACGCCGTCGTTGATGTTGAGTCCGTCGGGTTCGGCGGCGGAGACGATGACCTCGGCACCGGCCTGGCGCAGAGCCGCGGGACCGACGATCGAGGCGGCACCGTGGGCGCAGTCGACGACGACCTTGAGACCCGAGAGCGGGCGCACCCCGTCGGGGGCGATCGAACGCACGAGCTTCTCCGTGTACTCGTCGGCGGCGGCCGGGTAGCGGGAGATCCGTCCCACCTCGGCGCCGGTGGGACGCTCCCAGTCCTCGTCGAGGATCGCGAGGATCTCGTCCTCGACGGCGTCGTCGAGCTTCGTGCCGCCGGCGGCGAAGAACTTGATGCCGTTGTCGGGCATCGGGTTGTGGGAGGCGGAGATGACGACGCCGAACGCGGCGCCGGTGTCCCGGACGACGCTGGCGATGCCGGGCGTCGGGAGCATTCCGGCGTCGAGGACGTCGACTCCGGCAGAGGCGATTCCCGCGCTCGTCGAGGCGGAGAGGAACTCACCGGAGACGCGGGTGTCGCGACCGACGACGGCGAACGGACGCTTCTCGCCGCTCCACGTCCGGGTGAGCACACGGGAGGCGGCGACGGAGAGCTGGAGCGCCAGCTTCGCCGTGATGTCCCGATTGGCGAGGCCGCGCACCCCGTCGGTTCCGAAGAGTCGTGCCATGGGCAGGTCCTTTCTCACAGTTCTGTTCGATCGTAGTGCATGGTCATCGGCGCACCGCGGAGGTCGGTGATCCGGCTGGGCGGGCCCGCGGGCCGTGAATGCACGAAGTGCGGCCCCGAACGGGTTCGGGGCCGCACTTGCGACAACCGGTCGCGCATCAGTGGCAGACCATGCGCGGTCGGTCGAGCCGGATCAGCGCTTCGAGAACTGCGGCGCCTTGCGGGCCTTCTTGAGACCGGCCTTCTTGCGTTCCTTGACGCGGGCGTCGCGGCGCAGGAAGCCTGCCTTCTTGAGTTCGGGGCGGTTCGACTCGGCGTCGATCTGGTTGAGCGAACGGGCGATGCCCAGACGGACGGCACCGGCCTGTCCGGAGGGTCCGCCGCCCGAGATCCGCACGACGACGTCGAAGCGGCCTTCGAGGTCGAGCAGGCGGAAGGGCTCGTTGACGAGCTGCTGGTGGAGCTTGTTCGGGAAGTACTCTTCGAGAGTGCGTCCGTTGATCGTCCACTCGCCCGAGCCGGGGATGAGGCGGACGCGGGCGATCGCCTGCTTGCGGCGGCCCACTCCGTTGCCGGGGGCGGTGAGGGACTGTCCGCGTCCACCGGCGGTCTGGTCGCCCAGGCCGGCGTCTGCGGGGGTCTCGGAGGTGTATTCGGTCAGTTCTTCGACTTCGGTCGCGTTGGCGGTGTCAGCCACGGTTCTCCTCGGTTGGTCTGGGGCCGGCGGCGCTTACTGCGCGACCTGGCTGAGTTCGTACGGCTGCGGGTTCTGCGAGGCGTGCGGGTGCTCGGCACCGGCGTAGACCTTGAGTTTCCGCATCTGGGCACGTCCGAGACGAGTCTTCGGGACCATACCGGCGACAGCCTTCTCGACTGCGCGCTCGGGGTTGGAGGCGAGCAGCTCGGCGTAGTTGACGCTCTTGAGGCCGCCCGGGTAGCCCGAGTGGTGGTAAGCGCGCTTCTGCTCGAGCTTCGCGCCGGTCAGCGCGACCTTGTCGGCGTTGATGATGATGACGAAGTCACCGGAGTCGATGTGCGGTGCAAAGGTGGTCTTGTGCTTGCCGCGCAGCAGGCGGGCAACCTGGGTGGCAAGACGACCGAGCACGACGTCAGTGGCGTCGATGACGTGCCACTGGCGCTCGACTTCGCCGGGCTTGGGGGTGTACGTACGCAAAAGTAGCCTTCTTTTCGTATCTGTGTTGCTGGGGCCAGCGGCCTGCGGACTCATCGGGTCGTGAGGCTGATTCGTCCGCGCGCTGATTGTCTTCGATCGGGTACGTCCGTCAGCTGCTTCCCCACCTACGGGCCTGCAACGCAAGAGGCTATGCAAGGGAGCACGACGAGCGCACACAACGACAATCAAATATACATGCCCGCGCGCCCGCTGAGCAAACGTCCAGCCCGATGCCAGCGGGGTGAGATGCGCTACCCGATACCATTGACCTGTGCCGCCTGACTCCTTCCTGCCCATTCGCCTTCCCGCCGCCCGAATCCTCGTGCTGGGAATGGTCGTCGGGCTCCTGGCACTCGTCGGAGCTCTTCCGGCGACCCCTGCCTGGTCGTCGACGACGCCGGAGCAGGGCACCGAGGAGTCGTCGCAGCCGAGCCCTCCGGCGGCCGGGGCCGACGATGCCGCGACCGCCGGGAATCCGACGGTCGTCTTCGGAATACCGGGTCTGACCATCGGCGACATCGACCCGGAGCGCACCCCCAACCTCTTCGAGCTCGCCTCAGGCGGGGCGATCGCCAACCTCAACGTCCGCACGATCGGCTCGGCCACATGCCCGGCCTCCGGATGGCTGTCGCTCGGTGCCGGTGCCCGCGCCGTGGCGGGGCCGGAGCACGAACCCGACCTCGACAACCCCGCGCGCTGCCCCTCCCTCATCGCGCCGACGTCGGCCGCAGGTGCCACCGCCGAGGCCGAGGGAGCCGACCCGTCCGCGGCCGGTGGTGACGAAGATCTCGCCGAGGCGGCCCGCATCCCCGACTTCGCCTCCGTCCGGGAGCCGAACGAGGGCACCGGGTACACCGTCGACTACGGCATGCTCGCCCGCCTCGTGCGCGAGGCCCCGGCAGCGCCGAGCGGCCTCGACGCGTGCGCGGCCGCCCAGGGTCCGGGTGCCGCGTACGCCGTCGCCGACGAGGGCGGAGCGGTGCGGAACTACACCGACGATGCGATCGGCGCGGGATGCCGTCTCTCGCTCATCGACCTCGGGTCGATCGGCTCACGGTCCTGGCTCTACGACCCGATCCCCAACTACTCCTACACCGTGCCCGTCGACTACGACCGGCGCACCGCCGTCGCCGAGGCCGACCGTCGCCTCGGCGCCGCCCTCGGCGAACTCCGGGAGCAGTCCGAGGGAGAGCCGACCGTCATCGTCGCAGGCCTCGGCGACAGTTCGGGATCGCCGAGGCTGCGGGCATTCATCGGCTCGGGACCGGGGTTCGCCGCCGGGACCGTGTCCTCGGCCTCGACGCGCAGCCCGGCACTCCTCCAGCTCACCGATCTCGCGCCGGGCATCCTCGAACACCTCGGCATCGATTCGCCAAGCGGGATCACCTTCGACGTCTCAGCGTCCTCGGCGTCGACGGAGGACAGGCTCCTCGACCTCGAGACCGAGGCGACGAAGGCCGAGACCGTCTACGAGAACCTCTCGACGTTCTCCCTCACCCTCGACATCGCGTTCTACGTCCTCGTCGTCCTCTGCGGTCTCCTCCTCTCCACGGCCGTCGCCCGGGCCTGGGTGCCGGGTCTGGCGCGGGTGCCGGGGCTGCGGCGGGTGCCTGGCCTGCGCCAGTCGCCAGGGGCCAGCGGCTTCGAGCGCGTGCAGGCCGGTGCCGAGAGCCTGTCGGTCCACCGGCTGCTCGGATGGATCGGCTTCGTCCTCGCGACCGTGCCGATGGGCGCCTTCCTCGCCGGGCTCCTCCCGTGGGCCCGCTTCCCCGAGCCCGACCTCGGACTCGGGGTCTCGGTGGTCATCGGCTCCGCAGCGATGCTCGTCATCGCCCTCCTTCCGCCGTGGGGACGGACCTGGCGCGGTCGGGTCGGGGCGCTGACGTCCGTGACCCTCCTCGTCATCGCCGTCGACCTCGCGACAGGCTCCCGACTGCAGGCGAACTCGCTGCTCGGCTACAACCCGATCGTCGGCGGCCGGTTCTACGGCCTCGGCAACCAGGGCGCGGCGATCTTCATCGTCAGCCTCTTCATCCTCCTCGGTCTCGTCGTCTCGCGCCTGCGCGCTGCCGGCCGGACGCGCGCAGTCGTCCTCGTCCCCGCCGTCGTGGGACTCCTCGCGGTCTTCGTCTCCGGGAACCCGTCCTGGGGGGCGAAGTTCGGCGGCACCATCGCCACCCTGGCCGGACTGCTCGTCCTCCTCGCGCTCGTCAGCCGGATCCGCCTCTCGCTCTTCCGCCTCGGACTCATCGGCCTCGCCTCGCTCGGCGTCCTCCTCGGCATCGCGTTCCTCGACTGGCTGCGACCGGCAGGCAGCCGTTCGCACTTCGGGAACTTCTTCGATCAGCTCGTCACCGGCGAAGCCCTCCAGGTCGTCGGCCGCAAGCTCGGCGCCAACCTCCACATCATCCAGATCAACCCCGCGCTCGCGATCGTCACCCCGCTCGCGATCATCGCGATCCTGTTCTTCCTCCGCTACCTCCTCCACTTCCCCCGCTTCCGCGGGCGGACCCGCACCGCTGCGGTGCTCGACCACTGGCAGGGGCGCCTTCCCGCCCTCTTCACCGACGAGGACGTCCACTCGGGATTCCTCGCCGCGGTCACCGGTCTCGCCGTCGGGCTCGTCCTCACCGACTCCGGCATCGCCGTGCCCTCGACCGGGGCGATGGTCCTCCTTCCCTATCTCCTCGCTCTCTGCGCCGACCGTGGCCTCAGCGGTGCCGGCCCGGACCTCGCCGAGAACGGTCCGGACCGCCGCGCCTCCGCCGGCCGGGTCGGATCCGCTGGCCGAACTGCGGACCGTGGCACCAGTGTGACCCCCGGCACTGACACGAACGGGTCGGTGCGATGACCGTGCTGCCGCGCTCCTGGTTCGTCCGGGTCCTCTTCGGCCTCCTCGCCGCCGCCGTGCTCGTCGTCGGCCTCCCCCAGGCCGGTCAGGCGGCCGACGCCCCGACACCATCCGCGGGCCGGTCGGCATCCGCGACCCCGCCTGCGGGCTCCTCGCCGCCGGTCGACTCCTCGCCGCCGACCGACTCCGGAGCGACCTCGACGAGCACCGGCGACCGTGGAGCGATCCTCATCGGCACCTCCGGCTTCGAGTTCGAGGACCTCGACCCGCAGACGACGCCGAACCTCTGGGCGATGATGCAGTCCGCGCAGATCGGGACGATGACCCCGCGCAGCGTCCGCTCGGTCAGCTGCCCCGTCGACGGCTGGCTCGCGGTCGGCTCGGGCAGGCGCGCCGCCGACGAACCTCGTCCCCAGTGCCGGGTGCCGCAGCCGCCGCTCGACGGTTGGGTCGCCGACTGGGACGTCTACGCGCAGGTCGCTCGGGGCGACAACTACGATGCCGCGCTCGGCGGGCTCGCCGAGGCGGTGCCGTCGATCTCTGCGTTCGGTCCCGGTGCCGCGATCGCCGCCGCCGACCCCACCGGCCGCATCGAGGCGTGGTCCCCGATCGGCGACGACATCGGTCCGCGGGCCGCCGCCGCCTCCGAGGCCGGGGAGCTGACGATCGTCGACCTCGGCAACTCCGCCGCCGACGGCTATTCGCTGCGTGACCTCGACCGTCGGGTCGGAGCGGTCCTCTCAGCGACCGGGTGGATGACGGCCGACGCCGCCGACGGCATCGGCGAAGGCACCTCCCCGGTCATCTTCGCCTCGATCGCCGACGGCACCCACGACGGTTCGTCGATGCAGGCGACGATGATGCTCCAGCCCGGTGAGAAGCCGGGACTGCTCACCTCGTCCTCGACCAGGCAGCCGGGTCTCGTCCAGGTTCCCGACATCGCGCCGACGCTCGTCCAGCTCTCCGGCGGGGAGCCGATGGGCAACGTCGCCGGTGCTCCGATGAGCTCGACCCCCGGCGGGTCGTGGGAGTCGCGCTACCAGTCGGTGCTCGACCGGCAGGTCGCGGTGAAGACGCAGAACGAGATCTCGACGTGGTTCTTCCCCGTCGTCGCCACCCTCATGGTCGTCCTCCTCGTCCTCGCGTGGTTCCTCCGCCGGCGGCACGCGGAACTCGTCCGCTCCGGGGCGTATCGGCTCGGCATCGTCTTCGCGGCGATGCCCGTCTCGACGTACCTCGTCAACACGGTGCCGTGGGAACGGGCGACGAACCCCGACATCGCGATGCTCGGCGCCCTCGTCGGATGGGCACTCGTCCTCGGGGCCCTCGCCCTCCTCGGACCGTGGAGCAGACACCGTCTCGGTCCGGTCCTCTTCGTCTGCGTCGTCACCGTGACCGTCCTCGGCTACGACGTCGTCACCGGTTCGCAGCTGCAGATGTCGACGCTGCTCGGCGAACCGCTGCTCATCGCCTCCCGCTTCTACGGGATCGGCAACTCCGCGCTCGCACTCTACTGCTGCGCCCTGCTGCTCGCCGTCGCGGGCTTCGCCTCAATGACGAAACGGCCGATGGCGCGCCTGTCGATCGTCCTCATCCCCGTGCTCGTCTCGTGCGCACTGCTCGCCGCCCCCGGCCTCGGGACGAAGTTCGGGTCCGTGCCCACGCTCATCATCGGCGTCGCCTACCTCGCCCTCGCCTCGGCGGGGATCCGCTTCTCGCTCAAACGGCTCGGCCTCACCGTCGGCATCGCCGGGTTCGTCATGCTCCTCGTCCTCTTCCTCGACTGGCTGCGACCGGCGAACCAGCGCACCCACTTCGGCCGCTTCTTCGACTCCCTCATCAGCGGTGAGGCGCTCGGCGTGCTCGCGCGCAAGATCGACATGAACATCGACATCCTCACCCAGTCGTGGATGACGGTCATCCTTCCGCTCGTCATCATCGCCGTCTTCTGGGCCGCGCTCATGCCGCAGCGGTTCGGCCTGCGCGGGCTCGTCGACGCCTACGCCCGGATCCCGCTGCTGCGGGCCGGGATGATCAGCCTCGCGATCCTCCTCGGCGTGGGCACGATCATCAACGACTCCGGCATCGTCGTCCCCGCCGTCGGCATCCTCTTCCTCGTGCCCGTCCTCGCCCATCTCGAGACGTTCCGCACCCCGTCCTCCCCCGCCGAGGCGACCGCCGCCACCCGTCTCACCTCCCCCGCGGGTCCGCCCCCGGCCGATGCCGAGGATGCGGCCGGTGCCACGGCTGCGGCCGATGCCGAGAATCCGTCCGGTGCCGAGAGTGCCCCGGATTCCGGGCCCGCGGCCTCACGATCGACCACCGCAGACCGGACCGCCCGTGACGGTGTGTCCCCGACCGACCCGCGCCGGCTCAGCGACCGGTCACACGAGCGCCGAGGCGGCGCACCCTCCTGAGGACCCGAGGACACTCCGGTCCCGGGACCGGACACGCGGACGGGCCGGGGAGTCGCCTCCCCGGCCCGTCCGAACTCTCACACAACGCCAGGTCACACCTCGGCGTCGGCCTTCTTCCTGCGGATCGCGGTGACGACGGCGCCGCCGGCGATGATGAGGGCGAGCGCCGCGGCAACGAGGTTCATCGCTTCGAAGCCGGTGCGCGGTAGGTCTCCCCCGTCCTTGCCCGCGGAGGCCTCCGAGCCGCCGCCGGCCGACGAGGCCGATCCGCCCGCCGACGACGATCCGCCGGCGTTCGAGCCGCCGTCAGAGCCCTTCGCGCCACCCGAGGCATCGCCCGAGCCGCCGTCGGCGCCCGCACCCCCGTCGGCACCCGCATCAGCGCCACCTCCGTCGGCACCCGCATCGGCGCCGGCACCGGCGGTGACGTCCGCGGTCGCCTCGAACGCGTGCGGCAGCGGCAGCGGGTTGTCATCCCACCATTCGGCCTCACCGGCGAGGAGCGTCGCGGTGGCCGTGACCTCCCCGGAGGCGTCTTCGGGGGCGCTGACCGTGATGGGCACCTCTGACTGGCCGGCCGGGATCGACTCGAGGGTGATCGTCGCCTGACCGGCCTCCTGCTTCACGGTCGCCGCGGGCGCCGTTGCCGACTGCGCCTTCCCCGCCTCGACGGTGAAGCCCTCGGGCACGTCGACGGTGACGTCGACTGGACCGGGCACCTCGGCCTTCGCGTCGGTGGTGAGGAGGAATTCACCCGAGCCTCCCGCAGCGATGCCGTCGGCAGGAGCCGTGAAGTCGACATTGAGTTCGCCGTTCGCGATGACGTCCTTCGCGGCGTCGGCCTGCCGCTCGGTCTTGTCGGGGGCGACCGGCGAGTTGTCGTTGAAGTACTTCGTCCACGTCTCGAAGTCGGTGAGTCCGGACTGTTCGAACGTCCCCTTCGCGAACGAGGAGAAGTTGTCGCCGCCTGCGGCGAGGAAGCTCAGGGTCGCGACCCGGTAGTCCCGGTTCGGGTCGATCTCCTCGCCGTTGACCTTGACCGACTTCACGCGCTTCCCGGCCTCGGCGCTCGAATCGTAGACGACGTCGAGCTCCTTCGAGATGCCGAGGTGGAGGAACGGCCGCGAGGCGCCTGCGGGCTGCCACTGCTCCTCGAAGAGACCGATGACATCCGCGCCCTTCATCGTCACGACGCCGTGGTCGTTGGCGAACGGGAGGACCGCGTTGAGTTCGGCAGCGGTGACCTCGCAGCGCTTCTCCGTGTTGTAGATGTCATCGCACTTGAGGTCCGTGCGCAGACCCCCGGGGTTCGTGATGCCGAAGTCCGCGGGCGCGAGCTGGGAGTCCCCGACGCCGTCCTTGAGCGCATCGGCGACGAGGTTGCCGAGCGTGCTCTCGGCACCGCGGTCCTCCGAATCGTCCTTGAAGGCGCGCGTGATGTCCTCGGTGATCGTGCCCGCGACGACGGATCCCGGTCCCTTGGCCTTCTCGTCGGCGTCGGCGATGATCTGCTTGACCTCGTCGACGACCGGGGACGCGTAGTCCTTGTCCTCGGTGGAGAGGAGCTCCGAGGTCGCGGTCGTCCAGTCGCCGTTGCCCAGGGATTCGAGCTGGAGCTGACCGACGACCGATCCGTAGTTGCCGGCCTGGATGACCGGGCGCGTGCGCTCGGGATCACCCGGCACCGGGGCGTCGAAGGACGACGGCAGATGGGTGTGGCCGGTGAGCATCGCGTCGACCGAGGGGTCGGCCTCGGTGACGAGCTTCTTGAACTCGGCGTTCGAGGCCTCTGCCGCCTCGAGGCTCTCCGTCGACGAGGCGCCGAGGTGGGCCTCGACGACCGTCATGTCCGGCTTCTCCTCCTCCGGCAGCGCCTCGAGTTCGTCGGCGACCCGGTTGACCGCGTCGGTGGGGTCACCGAAGTCGACGTCGGCGATGCCGTCAGGTGAGACGAGCGAGGTCGTGTCCTGCGTGACGACGCCGATGACGGCGACCTTGACGCCTCCGACGTCGAGCGTCGTGTAGGCGTCGAGCCCGTCGACGACGTTCGTCGTGCCCTTGTCGTAGACGTTCGCGGCGAGGTAGGGGAAGTCGGCTTCGGCGGACACCCGTCCGGTGAGGTCGTCGATGCCCTTGTCGTATTCGTGGTTGCCGGTCGCCGAGCCCTGGAGTCCGATGGCGTTGAGCACGTCGATCGTCGGCGAGTCGTTCTGTGAGGAGGAGACGTAGGTCGAGGCGCCGATGCTGTCGCCGGCGGAGAGGAAGGCCGTTCCGGCGGCACCGGGAACGTCGGCGAACTTCGCCCTCTCCTCCTCGACGACCGAGGCGACCTGAGATCCGGCCTCGACGATGCGTCCGTGGAAGTCGGTGATGCCGAGCAGCTGGACCTTGGTCCCGGCAGGAGCGGCGTTGGGGTCAGCGCTCGGAGCATCGGTGGGGGCGGCGGACTCAGCGGGGGCCGGCGACTCCGGGGCCGCCTCGGCGGGGCTCGTCGGCGCGCCGATCGAGGACTCCCGGTCCGGGTTCCCCTGCGACGCCGAGGACTCCTCGGACGGGTTGCCCAGCGGTGCCGCATGGGTCGGCGCGATGCCGGGCAGGGTGAGCAGCGTGACGGCTGCGCCGGCGGCGAGCGCCTTGGTGACGAGTGTCGACATAGATTCGCATCCTTTGGTCATGACGTCCGCCGCGGACGGCGGGCTGAGAAGAGGATCGAGCGAACTCATCGTGTCGCAGGGAAGCGAACGACGAGTGACGTACACGTGAATCTACACAGGAATCTCACACCTGGGAAGAGGTTCCCTCTCAAACTCCCAGAGAATGACGACAAGGCAGGCGTCCGGAATGCGTCGGCGGCGCACGTCCCGGGGATCGGGTCGTGCGCCGCCGTCGACGTGCTGATATCGCGGTGAGGCGGTGCGCTCAGAGCTTCGCCTTGATCTTGGCGATGCGCTCCTCGCGCTTCTCCTTGCGTTCGGCCTTCTTCGCCTCCTTCGCCTTCTCGCGGGCGGCGTCGGCGGCGGCGATCGCCGCGTCCTCGGCGGCGGCGACCTCGTCGAGGACCTCGTCCTCGGGCCGACGCAGGAGCTCGGCACCCGTCGACTTCGCGAAGTCGTCGAGAACGGCGGGATCGGTCTCCTCGACTTCGGCGATGACGCCGGTCCTGCCGGCGGGCAGGGCGCTGCTGAACACGGTGAGGGCGTCGTCAGCGTCGAACGTGCGCTCGGCGTCGACGGTCGAGCCGATGAGGGCACCGGTGGCGAATCCGAGGAGGACGCCGAGGGGGCCGCCGAGGATGCCGATGAGCGCCCCGATGCCGCCTCCCCCGAGAGTGGAGAGTCCGAGGTCGTTGTCCTGCCCGTCGGTGACACGCAACTGACCGCGATCGTTGCGTTCGACGACGGCGGAGGCGACGATCGTGATCGCTGCGGAGTCGAGGTCGCGGAACTTGCTGAAGGCCTCATAGGCGGTGCTCGAGTTGTCCCAGGTGAGGAGGACGATGTTGGTTTCTGACATGGCGCTTCCCTTCGCAGATGGCGGATGGGTGGGGATGGCGGTCGGGGAAGGCTCGGCTCGCCGGTGCCGGGTCACCCAGACAACCACCCCTGCGATGAGGGGTCAAGAGCACGATCGTTTTCACAGGACTCCCTCAGATCCGAGCGGACGATCGACCGAGGCCGCGTGGGAGGTCGAGGGCGGCGGTCAGTCGAGGTCGCGGCGGGCCATCGTCTGGGCCGCGCGTGCCGCGTAGTCCTCAGGTGCCGGGTAGCCGACCCCGGTGAGGACGAGTCCGTGGGCGGGGGTGACGAACATCGGCCCCTCGGGGGCGATCCCGGCATCCGCCTCGGCGAGGAGTTCGGCGGGACCGGTGACCGGCCACGCTCCCGACCCGACCCGGATGAGCCCGCCGACGAGCGCCCTGACCATGTGATGGCAGAACGCGTCGGCACGCAGGTCGATGGTGATCACGGCGTCGTCGTCGCGGACGACGTCGAGGTCGTGGAGGGTGCGGATCGTCGTCGCCCCCTCCCGCGGTTTGCAGAAGGGAAGGAAGTCGTGGAGTCCGCGCGCCTCGTCGGCGGCCTCGGCCATCGCCTCGGCGTCGAGTTCGCCCTTGTGGCGGGGGGTGACCGCGGTGAGGAGCGGATCGACGAAGGACCGATGATCGGCGAGGCGGTAGCGGTAGGAGCGCCACAGCGCGGAGAAGCGCGCGTCGAAGTCCGCGGGAGCCTCGCTCACGGCGTGGACGACGAGGTCGTCGGAGCCGTCGGCGGTGAGCACCCCGCGCAGACGCGAGAGCAGCGCCGTCTCCGCGGTTCGGGACGAGCGTCCGACGAGCCGGGCGATGGCCTCGTCGCCGAGGTCGAGGTGGACGACCTGGCGCCTCGCGTGGACGCCGGCGTCGGTGCGTCCGGCGACGACGGCGGCCACCTCGGTGCCGGCGACCCGGGCCAGACCGTCCTCGAGCTTGCCTTGGACGGTGCGCAGGCCCGGCTGCTTCGCCCAGCCGTGGAAGTCGGTGCCCCGGTAGCCGAGGTCGATGCGGAACCGGGTCATGCCTCGACCGTTCCCCGGCCGGTGCGGTCCCCGGTGCTGGTGCGGCCCTCGGTGCCGGCAGGACCGTCCGCCTCGGCGCGACGGGGGTCCGTGCCGTCTCGGGAGGAGTCCTCTGTGAAGTGCTCCCGGGGGCGGAAGACGCGGCCGAAGAGGCGGGAGAGGAAGCGGGCGCGCTGCCGGTGGTAGCGGTCGACGTTGGCGTTGTAGAGCCGGCTCACGGCGACGATCCGTTCGGAGAGGACGGTGAGCTGGCCATGGAGGAGGAGGAGGACGGTGGTCTCGAGCTCGTCGCGCATCCCCGCCTGCACCGAGGTGGCCGCGTCGGCGCCTCCGCTGGGGGTGGTCGGGATGAGGGCCGCACCGTCGATCGCCGTGGACAGGGCGTTCTCGGCGGCCGCTCCGCGCGGGCCGAAGACGGCGCGCTCGGCTGAGGCGAGGGCGAGTTCGAGGCTGCTCAGGTCCCGGGTGGTCACCTGCTGCAGGGTGCCGATGTAGGCGGGGACGAGGGCGTGCCGGGCCTTGAGTTCGACGACGAGCTGCCGTTTGGCCTCGTCGCAGAGGGAACGGGCCATCGAGAGCTGGTTGAACCGAAGGATGGTGAGCATGACCGCAGCGACGAGGAGGACGGAGACCGCAGCGGCGGCGATGATGGTCCAGACCACGCGCAGTCCTCCCCTCTCGTGCCGGCCGCGCCCAGCCCGCGGGCGCGGTACAAGTTTACGTGGGGTTCACCCCCGCCGCGAACGGGTCGGTCACCGGTCACCGGACGTCTGCCTGAGTGAACTGATTTCGGCAACTCGTCGCCGACACTTCGCCTCCGAGTCGTCGCGTCTTCACCATGGGAGCGTCCACTGGGTGGTGTGAGAGTAGCGATCATTGCAGAATCCTTCCTCCCCAACATGAACGGGGTCACCCACTCACTGCTGCGGGTCCTCGACCACCTGTCCGATCGCGGCGACGAGGTCCTCGTCATCGCTCCCGGCACCCGACGCGACGGACCCAAAGAGGTCTCCGGCGCGAAGATCGTCCGGGTCCCCTCGATCGCCCTGCCGAAGTACCGGCGCATCCGCGTCGCCCCGGGCGGCGTCACCCGCATCCGCCGCCTCCTCGAGCGGTTCTCCCCCGACGTCGTCCACCTGGCCAGCCCCTTCGTCCTCGGGTGGCGCGGTGTGCTCGCCGCGCAGAGCCTCGGTCTGCCGACCGTGGCGATCTACCAGACCGAGGTCCCCGCCTACGCCGCCCGCTACGGCATGCACGGCATCGAGGCGGTGCTCTGGACCCACGTCCGCAACCTCCACCAGCACGCCTCGCTCACACTCGCCCCGTCGTCGTACACGATCGATCAGCTGCGCAGGCTCGGCGTCGCCGAGGTCGACCACTGGGCGCGCGGCGTCGATTCGACCCGTTTCGACCCGTCCCACCGCTCCGAGCAGTGGCGACGGTCGGTGGCACCGAACGGGGAGCGGATCATCGGCTTCGTCGGCAGGCTGGCCGCCGAGAAGCAGGTCGAGGACCTCGCGGTGCTCGCCGACATCCCCGATGCGAAGCTCGTCATCGTCGGTGACGGTCCGTGGCGGGCGAAGCTCGAGCGGCTCCTGCCGAGCGCCCACTTCACCGGGTTCCTCGGCGGCGACGCACTCGCCCAGGCGGTCGCGAGCTTCGACCTCATGGTCGCCCCCGGCGAGCTCGAGACGTTCTGCCAGACGATCCAGGAGGCCATGGCCTCCGAAGTCCCGGTCATCGCCCCGGCCCGCGGCGGTCCCCTCGACCTCGTCGACTCCTCCCGCACGGGATGGCTCTACACGCCGAAGGATCTCCCTGCCATGCGTGCCCACGTCGTCGACCTCCTCGGCGACGAGGCGAAGCGTCGGGCCTTCGGCATCGCCGGCCGCGAGCAGGTCCTCAGCTGTTCGTGGAAGAGCGTGTGCTCACAGCTCGTCGGCCACTACTCGCGGGCGATCGAGAACCCGGCCCCGCAGGTGATGGGTCGCAGCTTCACGGTCCTCTCCTGGGCCGGTGCCGAGGGCACGACCGCCCGCTGAGAACCCTCCTCGCGCCGAGCCGGACACTTCGCGCCGGGACCGACGCTTCTTAGTGTCGGTCTCGACGGTCTCGGTGGCTCAGGGCGTCACTTCCCCGTCCATTCCGCGACGGTGAGGACGTCGGACTGCCACGGGAAGACCTCCTCGGTGAGCACGCGATGGACCTCCGGGTCGGGATCGGCGCAGGCATCGGAGAGCACCGTGACGCCGAAGTCGAGGTCGGCGGCCTGTCGCCACGTCGCAAGCACGACACCGCGGGTGGCCACGCCGGTGAGGACGAGGTTCGTCGCCCCGAGGCCCGCGAGGACGGTGGCGAGGTCGCTGCCGGAGAATGCGCCGACGCGGCGCTTGGTCACGAGCGGTTCGTCCTCCTTCCGGCCGAGCACCTCGAGGATCTGCGTCGAGTCGCTGTCCTCGCTGAGGTCGCCGAGCGCGGCGATGCGCTGGAACGGCGAGGTCTCTGGCAGCTCGGGGTACCCCGGGCGCAGGGCCACCCGGACCCACACGACGGGGATCCCGGTCTCCCGGGCGTGGGCGAGCGCTTCGCGCACGCGGTCCATGATCGGGGCCTCGGCGAGGCCGCCGGCGATGCCGTTCTGGAAGTCCATGGCGAGCAGGACAGTGCCATCGGTCATGATTCGCTCCTCTTCTGCAGGTCAGGCGGCCTGCATGCCCGAGGATACCCCTCCTGCGCGACGCTGAGGCGAACGTCAGTCGACGATGCCGCGGGCGTCGAGCGCCCGCCCGGTGTCCTGCGCGTACTTGACCGAGCGGAGGATCGCGGGGACGACCCGCGCCTTGAGGCTCGTCTCGAGGCCACGGGCGCGGGCTGCCCGGTCCGCCTCGGCGAGCAGACCCGAGAGATGGGAGATCGCCCGGACCATGAGGCTCGCCGTGAGCGCAATGACCTCGGGGTCGACACCGAGGCGGCGCAGCGGGGAGACGATGACCGCGAAGGCGTCGAGGAGCTCGCCGATCGTCGTCGTCAGGGTGAGCAGGAGCGCCGCCTGGACGCACGCGAAGACGGTGCCGGCGACGACGAGCCCCGCCTCGAGGGTGCCGAAGAGGTACTGGAGTCCGATGACGATGGCGACGAGGACCGCCGCGTAGGCCCACGGGATGAGGAAGCGGCGCAGCGGGAGCCGCGCGCTCAGTCCGAGGACGACGAGGACGACGAAGATCGACCAGTTGACGACGCCGTTGCGGAAGACGAGTGCGGTCAGCCCGATGACGGCGATCGCCGCGAGCTTCCATCCCGTCGGCACGCGGTGGAGCCACGTCGACGTCCGCACGACCCGGCCGAAGAGCTGGGGACGCGTTCGGATGCCGGTGCGCCTGCCCGCGCGGCGGCTCGGCGTCGGCCGCGAACGCGTCGGGGGAGCCTCACTCATGGGTCTCGCTCATGATGATCTCCCGGTAGGCGGCGACCGCCTCGGCGGGGGTGGAGTCCCAGGCGATGCGTCCGTCGTCGACGACGATCGCGCGGTCGGCGATCGAGGCGAACTCGAGGTCATGGGTGGAGAAGACGATGCGCACCCCGCGCCGCTCGACGAGGTCGGCCAGACGGGTGCGCAGGCGCTCTCGATTGCGCAGATCGAGCAGGGTCGTCGGCTCGTCGAGGACGAGGATCTGCGGGTCGACGGCGAGGACGGCGGCGAGCGCGACGAGCTGACGCTGGCCTCCGGAGAGCTCGTAGACGCTGCGGTCGGCGAGTTCGGCGATCCCGAGTTCGTCGAGGACGGTCAGTGCCGCCGCCCGCCGCTGCCCGCGGGGCACCCGCCTGCGCAGGGAGAGCTCGATGTCCTCGAGCGGGGTGGGCATGACGAGCTGAGCCGCCGGATCGGTGAAGACGAACCCCACCCGGGCACGCACCTCGGCGGGGTGCCTGGCCGGATCGAGGCCGTCGATGAGGACCTGCCCGGCGCTTGCGGTGACGAGGCCGTTGAGGAGCTGGAGCAGCGTCGACTTGCCCGAGCCGTTGGCGCCGATGACGGCGACCGAGGGTTCGCTCAGCCGCAGGTCGACGCCGTCGAGGATCGACCGGTGCGCCTCGCCGTCGGGGGTGTCGTCGATGACGCCGACGGACACCCCGGTCAGGGCGATCTCCCGGACCCCCGCCTCGGCGGACGCGGCGGACCCGGCCCCCGCCTCGGCGGGCGGAGGGGAACCGGCAGAGCGCTCAGGTCGGCGGCGCAGGATCACGGCGTGTCCGTCACCTGGGGGCGTGCGCCTCGGCGACGGAGGATGTCGGGGAAGGCGCGGTGGATGAGGAGGGCCACGGACACGGAGAGGACGGTCTTGACGATGTCGCCGGGCCAGTAGATGAGGTCGGCTGCGGCGGCGACGCCGAGCGGGAGGTCGCCGTTGATCGACATCCCGAGGATGCCGAGGGGATGGACGATGAGCAGGCTCGCGGCCAGGGCGCCGACGAACATCGCGGCCCACAGGCGTCCGCCGCGGAACCGGCGCAGCGCCCAGCGGGCGGCGATTCCGGCGGCGAGCGCGTAGAGGGTGAAGGCGAGGATGTAGCCGGCGCTCGGGCCGGCGAGGACGGCGATGCCCCCGCGCATCCCGGAGAAGATCGGGAGTCCGATGAGGCCGAGGACGACGTAGAGGCCGGTCGCGGCCGCAGCCCGCCACGGTCCGAGGACGAGTCCGGTGAGCGCGATCGCGAAGGTCTGCAGGGTGATCGGCACCCCGAGCGGGCCGACGGGGATGGGCGGGAGCATCGCGAACGCGGCGATGAGGGCGGCGAAGACGGCGATGAGGGCGATGTCACCGGCCCGGCTCGCGGGCTTGGGCGAGACGGATGCCGCCGAGGCGGGGCTGGACGATGCGTGTGTCATGAGTTCTCCGTGGGTCGGGTCTGGCCCGGGTCCCACCCGGGCTGACCCCACCCTAACTGAACACCGTTCAGGAGTTGTCGGCGGGGCACAGTTCGCGCCCCGACTACTTGGACTCCTGAGCGGTGCTCACTCCCATTCGATCGTGCCCGGGGGCTTCGAGGTGACGTCGAGGACGACGCGGTTGATGTCGTCGACCTCGTTGGTGATCCGGTTCGAGATCACCGAGAGCGTGTCGTAGGGGATCCGCGTCCAGTCGGCGGTCATCGCGTCCTCGCTCGAGACGGGGCGGAGGACGACGGGGTGGCCGTAGGTCCGGCCGTCGCCCTGGACGCCGACGGAGCGGACGTCGGCGAGGAGGACGACGGGGCACTGCCAGATCTCGGCGTCGAGGCCGGCCTTCGTCAGCTCCTCGCGGGCGATGGCGTCGGCCCGGCGGAGGATCGCGAGACGGTCCTCGGTGACCTCGCCGATGATGCGGATGCCGAGTCCCGGTCCGGGGAACGGCTGGCGGGAGACGATCGCCTCGGGCACGCCGAGCTCGCGGCCGATCGAGCGCACCTCGTCCTTGAACAGGGTGCGCAGGGGTTCGATGAGCTGGAACTGGATGTCCTCGGGCAGACCGCCGACGTTGTGGTGGCTCTTGATGTTCGCCGTGCCCGAACCGCCGCCGGATTCGACGACGTCGGGGTAGAGGGTGCCCTGGACGAGGAAGCCGATCTCCTCGCCCTCGTCCTTGGCCTCGCGGACGAGTTCGGCAGCGGCCTGCTCGAAGGTGCGGATGAACTCGCGGCCGATGATCTTCCGCTTCTCCTCCGGGTCGGTGACCCCGGCGAGCTGGGTGAGGAACCGCTCCCGGGCGTCGACGGTGACGAGCCGGACGCCGATCGAGTCGACGTAGTCGTTCTCGACCTGTTCCCGCTCGCCTTCGCGCAGCAGTCCGTGGTCGACGAAGACGCACGTGAGCTGGTCGCCGATGGCCTTGTGGACGAGGGCGGCGGCGACCGAGGAGTCGACTCCGCCCGAGAGCGCGCAGATGACCTGCTTGTCGCCGACCCGGTTGCGGATGAGTTCGACCTGCTCGTCGATGACGGACTCGTTCGTCCAGTCGGCGTCGAGGCCGGCGACGCGGTAGAGGAAGTTCTCGAGGATCTTCTGCCCGTTCTCGGAGTGGAGGACCTCGGGGTGCCACTGGACGCCGGCGAAGCGGCGCTCGGGGTGCTCGAAGGCCGCGACCGGGGTGTCGGGGGTCGAGGCGAGGACCGTGAAGTCCGCGGGCGCCTCGGCGACGGAGTCCCCGTGGGACATCCAGACCTTGTAGGCGTCGGGCGTCTCGGCGAGCAGCGCCCCCTGGTCGGCGACGGTGACCGGGGTCGACCCGTACTCGCGCTTGTCGGTCTTCGCCACCCGTCCGCCGAGGCTCGTCGACATGAGCTGGAAGCCGTAGCAGATGCCCATCGTCGGCACCCCGAGGTCGAAGACGGCCGTGTCGAAGGGCGGGGCGGCCTCGTCGTTGACGCTCGAGGGTCCACCGGAGAGCACGATGGCCACCGGGTTCTTGGCCGCGAACTCGGCCGCCGGGGCGTCATGGGCGATGATCTCGGAATACAGTCCCGCCTCGCGGATCCGGCGGGCGATGAGCTGCGCGTACTGCGCGCCGAAGTCGACCACGAGGACAGGAGGCACCTGTGTGCTCTGGGTTTGCGTCATGCGCCCAATTCTAGACGGCGTCGGCGCACCTCCCGAACCGCGGGTTCGGGCGCACTTCGACGCCTGCTCCGAGGCTCGATGCCGGGACTCGGCTCAGCTCTTCGGGGCGGGTCTCAGCTCTTCGGGGCGACGACGACCGCTGCGGCGAGTTCGGCTTCGACCTGACGGTGGATGCGGCGTTCGAGGATGAACGACATCACGGGCACGACGCCGGCGAGCGCGAGGACGAGGTAGCGGCCGAGGCTCCAGCGCATCTGCTGGTTGAGCCAGAAGCAGCCGATGAGGTAGACGACGTAGCACCAGCCGTGGCTGATGGCGATCGCGGCGGCGAGGTTGAAGTCGCCGAACATCAGCGCGGTCTTCGGGTCGGCGGCGATGAGGTACTTGTAGATCATCTCGACCGTGAGGATCATGAGCATGGTCCCCGTGATGATCGCCATCACACGGTAGAACTTCAGCGCATTGCGCGCCGAGGTGAAGCGCTTGACGCTCCACACGTTGGCCTCATCGATCTCGGGGCGGGAATCGAGGTTCGGGTCGTCGCTCACGCTTCGGGTCCTCCGGTCGGTGTTCTCTGGTCTCGGTGCCTGCGCGGCTTCGTCCCGCCGTGCCGGTGTGCGGGCAGTCCGGTGAGCCCGGACATCACCTCGGGGTCGATCCGCGACTCGCCTGCGGGCTTGACGACGACGTACTCGACGTCGCCTGTCGAGCCCTGCGGATCTCCGTCGCCGAGGCGGCGGCCGAGGTAGTCGTCACGGAGCAGCTGCCACCACATGTAGAGGGCCATCGCTGCGAAGATCAGCCATTCGATCGCGTAGACGGCCGACTGGATGTCGAATCCGCCCTCGTCGCGGGTCGTCGTCGTCGGCACCTGGACGAGTCCGCCGGTGCCCACCGAGGCGCCTGCGCCGGCCTCGGTCTCGGGAATGAGGAATCCCGAGTAGGTGAGGAGGTCGGGGAAGAGGTTGATCAGCTGCGAGGTCGAGACCGTGCGCACCTGCCCCTCGGGAAGGTCCGATCCGGGTTCGGGACCCTCGACGGGTCCGATCCGGGCCTCCATCTCGACCGACCCCTCCGCGGCACGGGAGTTCATCGCCGTGGTCTCATCGGTGGTGAAGCCGCGCACGACGGGGATGGCGATCGTCTTGCCCTCGGTGTCCGCGACCGCTCCCTCGCCGAGGCGGGCGCCGTCGGGAGCGAACATCGTCACCACCCAGTAGCCCTCCTTGCCGTCCTGGACCCGTCCGGGCAGGACGACCTGGGCGTCGGGCAGCCACCGGCCGGTCAGCGAGACCCGCTGGTCGGCGAGTATGCCGGGCATCGGCGCCTGCGCGCCCATGACGTCGTTGAACGGTTTGAGCTCATCGACGTCTGCGGCCGCGACGACGTCGTTCTTGTGCTGCGCCCGGTCGACCTGCCACGCCGAGAGGCCGACGAAGCAGCTGACGAGGACGAGCACGAAGAGCAGCGACCCCAGCCATTTGGGAGTGAGGGCCAGACGGAACAGATCAGACCACCGATCCAGGCTGGTAGGGCGAGACGGTGACGTCGACGCGCTGGAACTCCTTGAGGTCGACGTAGCCGGTGGTCGCAAGCGCCCGGCGCAGAGCACCGGCGAGGTTGAGCTCGCCGATCGCCGTGCGCCCGGGGCCGAAGAGGACCTGCTCGAGGCTGCCGACGGTGCCGAGCTCGACGCGGTGGCCGCGGGGCAGCTGCGGGTGGTGGGCCTCGGCACCCCAGTGCATCCCGCGCCCGGGCGCCTCGGTGGCGCGGGCGAGGGCGGTGCCGAGCATGACGGCGTCGACGCCGACGCCGAAGGCCTTGACGATCTCCCCGCTCGTGCCCAGTCCGCCGTCGGCGATGACATGGACGTAGCGGCCGCCGGACTCGTCCATGTAGTCACGCCTGGCAGCGTGGACATCGGCGATGGCCGTGGCCATGGGCGCGTGGATGCCCAGCGTGCGCCGCGTCGTCGCCGCCGCTCCCCCGCCGAAGCCGACGAGGACGCCGGCCGCACCGGTGCGCATGAGGTGGAGGGCGGCTGTGTACGTCGCGGCGCCGCCGACGATGACGGGGACGTCGAGTTCGTAGATGAACTGCTTGAGGTTGAGCGGCTCGGCCTGCGAGGAGACGTGCTCGGCCGAGACGGTCGTGCCGCGGATGACGAAGATGTCGACGCCGGCATCGACGACGGTCTTGTAGAACTGCTGGGTCCGCTGCGGGGTCAGGGCACCGGCCACGGTGACGCCGGCTTCGCGGATCTCCTCGAGGCGGGCGGTGATGAGGTCGGCGCGGATCGGCTCCGAGTAGAGCTCCTGCATCCGGGCGGTCGCCATGTCACCGGGCAGCTGGGCGATCTCCGCGAGCAGGGGGGCGGGATCCTCATAGCGGGTCCACAGGCCTTCGAGGTCAAGGACGCCGAGGCCGCCGAGCCTGCCGAGGGAGATCGCAGTGTCCGGGGACATCGCGGAGTCCATGGGAGCGCCGATGAAGGGGAGATCGAAGTGGTAGGCATCGATCTGCCATGACAGGGAGACGTCCTCGGGGTCGCGTGTGCGACGTGCGGGGATGATCGCGATGTCGTCGAGCGAATACCCGCGCCGACCGCGCTTGCCTTTGCCGATCTCGATTTCAGAACTCACGCGCACAGCCTATCCCACCGGGACTCAGCCGGGTCTCAGGCAGCTGTGAGGCTCGGGGTCACGCGCGGCCGCGTTTCGGGGGCCGCGCTGGGATCACGCTGCGGCCGCGCCTTGGCCCGCTCGCGGCCGCGCCGGCGCCTCCCCGAGGAGGATCCGATGCGATTCTGAGCCCGGTTTCGGCTCGGATCCACCTCGTGGGCACCGCTGCGGGGAGGACGTGCGGTGCAGCGGAGGACGTGCGGTCACAGGTGCGACGTGCGGTGAGAGGTACGAAGCGCAACCCGCGGTGTGACGCGTGAGACAGGGCGCGGGGCACGGATGGCAAGGCGGACGACGCAGCTCCAGGTAACGGTGCGGGCTGGTTCTCAGGGGACGCGGTCGGCGGCGACCGCCTCGGCGGCGGAGGCGAAGGCCCGCACATGCGGCAGGTGCGCTTCCCGGTCGCGGACGTGCATGACGACCCGGCGGACGGGGACCGGATCGGTGAGGTCGACGGCGGTGAGACCGGCGGGCAGGTGGACGGTCGAGAGCCGAGGAAGGACGGTGATGGCGAGATTCGCGCCGACGAGGGCGAGGGCGGCGTCGTCGTCCTCGGAGGCGGCGAACATCGTCGGTTCGAACCCGGCGGCGGCGCACGCGAGTTCGACGACGCGGCTCGTCGGCCCGCTCCACAGGTCGTAGTCGACCCACCGTTCGGCGGCGAGTTCGTAGAAGGGCACGGACCCCCGCTGTGCGAAGGGATGGCGGGTGGAGACGACGACCCGGTAGTCGTCGTCGAAGAGCACCGTCCGCGACATCCCCGGCAGGTGCACCTCCTCATCCTGGGGGACTTCGTTGCGGATCTCGATCGTGCAGTGGCTGCGCCGGACCTTTGCGGGCTCGTTGAGCTGGATGTCGAAGCGCAGGTCCTCATGCGCGAGCGCGACGGGGGCGATGATGTCGGGCAGGAGGACGGCGTTGAACGAGGTGAAGGCCGCGATGCGCATGCGTGGACGCGAGACCGTGCGGTAGCTCTCGACGAGGCTGTCGAGGCGACCGAGGCCGGTGAAGACGTCGGCGGACTCCTCGGCGAGCCTGCGACCGAGCTCGGTCACCTCGATGCCCCGGCCCGATCTCCGATAGAGCGGGGCGCCGACGGCCTTCTGCAGCGTCGTGATGTGCTGACTGACGGTGGCCGGGGTGTAGTTGAGGCTGCGCGCGGCGGCGACGACGGAGCCCGTCGCGACGACGGCCCGCCACACGCGCAGACGCTGGAGATCCCACATGGGAGACAGCCTATCCGAGAATCGTTCGGTTCGGCCTGATGATCATTCGTCAATGATTGCTTTTCCTGACGCGTGACATGGGTGAGAATGATTCAGGCGCGGTCGACGACCGCGCCCATCCCCGCCTGTCCCCGCAGCACCCCTCGCACCACCGCACGATCGGCAACACGCACGATCAGCACCACCGCACGTTCCGCACCACCATTCGGAGGAGTCCCATGACCGGTCCTGAGCTCATCACCATCGCCGGAGCCGCCACCGTCCTCGCCGTCACCCCCGGACCCGAGACGATCCTCACCGTCAGACTCTCGGCACTGCGCCGCAAGGCGGGGCTCATCTACTCCCTCGGTTCGGCCACGGGCATGACGATCTGGATGGTCGCGGCGCTCACCGGCATCTCCGCACTGCTCACCGCCTACCCCTCGGCGCTGCTCGTGCTCAAGATCGTCGGCGGCGCCTACCTCTGCTTCCTCGGCGTCCTCGCCGCCCGGCAGGCGCTGCGGATCCGCTCCGAGCTGCGTGGGGCTCCCCTCGGCCCGGTCGGTGAGATCGCCGCGGCCAGCGACGACATCGTCTCCGACGGCTCGCTCGTCGAGGCCCCGGTCACCGCCGGACACCCGTGGGGCCAACTGCGATCGGTCATCTCCTACCGTCGCGGCCTGCTCTCCTCCCTGAGCAACCCGAAGGCGGGACTCTTCTTCCTCGCCGTCATGCCGACCCTCGTTCCCGCATCCCCGGCGGGCACCGACTACGTGCTCCTCGTCGCGATCGTCGTCGGCCTCCTCCTCGCCTACCAGATCATGCTGGCCCTCATCGCCGGTCTCGCCGCGGCCGCCCTCCAGCGCCGCAGCACCGACTTCTGGATCGAGGCGGTCTCCGCAGGCATCCTCGTCGTCATGGGCATCACCGTCGCCGCGCTGCCGATGTGACGCAGGCTGCGGGGCACTCACCCGCCCGCCACGGGGCGCGGGCCAGCCACTCGCAGCACCGGACCGGCCCAGCGACGCGACCCTGCCGCTCGCCTGCCCGCCGCGTTTGATTCACTTTTCGCCCGATCAGTCTGTTCGCAATCCGACCGATCGGGCGAAAAGTGACTCGTTTCGGCAGGCACGCGGCAGAACCCGACCCATCGGGCGGAAACAGACTCATTGAGCGCGGCGGCCGGCGGAAACCGACCGGTCTGGCGGAAAGTGACTCGTATCGGCAGGCACACGACGGCGCCGGTGCTCGAGATCGCTCTCAGGCACCGGCGCCGTTGACAGTGCAGTCGCACAAGTCAACCGAGCGGTGTCCGCTCCCGGCAGATGGCACCGAGAGCGGCGTCGACTCACCTGCTGTGGTTGGGACCGTCGCCCAGCGGGCCGTCACTGAACGGTCCGTCGCCCACTCCCCCGCTTCCGGAACCAGCGCTGCCGACACCACCGCTGCCGGGGCGACCGCCGAGCGGGTCGGCACCAGGCGTGCTGCCGGGGGTGCCGCTGCCGGGCGTACGGCCGAGACCGGACGCCGCACCGGGCCGGCCCGCGGCACCGGGACGGTCACCTGCGGCGTCACCGGTCGCGGCGTCGACCGCCTCGGCGGCCTCATCCTCGACCTTGTCGAGCAGCCTGGCCGCCGCGTTGCGGCCGCCGAGGCCGAAGGCGAGCGCCGCGGCTGCCGCACCGCCGATGACGACGGCGCCGAAGGCGAGGTTGATGATCGAATCGGCGATGCCCATGTAGCGCAGACCCATGGCGATGAAGAGGGCGATCGCCGAGTAGCGCAGCACCTTGCTCGCGATGCTGTTGGTGATGAACCGCCCGATGATCCCCGCGATGAGGAAGCCCGCTGCGATGATCACCGCACCGAAGAGGACGCTGCCGCCGAGGGCGAGGATCTCATTGAGGATCCGTGTGATCTCCGGGAAGCCGAGCATCCGGGTGGCCATGATCGCGAAGAAGATCATGATCGCGATCTGGACGATCTTCGTGATCACCGAGGACGCGCTCGTGCCCTCGGGGACGATGCCGATCGACTCGATGGCCCGGTCGGTGCCGACACCGCGGAGGATCTCCTCGAGGAGGTTGCCGAGGAACTTCGCGATCGCGAAGCCGATGGCGAGCAGGATCGCCGCGGCGACGATGAGCGGAATGGCGTTGAGGAACATCTCGAGCATCTGCTGCGCAGGGCCGGAGATCGCGGCGATCCCGAGCACCTGGAGTGCGGCGATCGAGACGACGATGATGATGATTCCGAAGACGACGTTGCCGACGAGGTTGGAGATGCGGGCGTTCGCCTCGGCTTCCGGTGAGCGTCCCATCGACTGACCGGGGTGACCCTGACCCTGGTGACCCTGTTGCGGGTGACCCTGACCCTGGTAGCCCTGCTGCGGGTGCCCCTGCGGCGGCTGTCCGGGCTGGCCGTGCTGCATCGTCTGGCCGGGACCCGGCTGACCGAAGCCCGGCTGGCCCGGACCCTGCTGACCGGGGTCGGGCTGACCGGGACCTGCAGGACCGCTCTGCTGGGGTCCGCCCTGCTGCACCTGGTCGAAGGCGGCGGTCTGCTGTCCGGGTGCCTCACGACGACGGAAGCCTCCGTCGGAGTCGGCGACGCTGACGGCGCGGTCGCCGATGGAGCGGAACTTCGCGGTGATCTTCGTCAGGTCGACGGCGCCGAGCGCGGTGACGACGAGCTGTTTGGCGATCTTCGCGAAGACGTAGCCGATGAGGAAGATGAAGCCGGCGCCGATGATGTTCGGCAGGAAGCTGAAGATCCCGTTCGCCAGACCCTGCAGCGGCGTGAGCACCTGGTCGAGGGCGAAGAGCTGGAGGACGGCGATGAGGCCGAGGATCCAGATGATGAGCCCGGCGATCTGACCGACGGATCTGCCGACCTGCTGCCCGTTGTGCCCGTCTCTCTGCAGAGCGGGGACCTTCGCCACGAGCTTCGCGATCGCCCATTTGACGATCGAGGCGACGATCCAGGTGACGATGAGAATGACGATTGCAAGGCCCACATTGATGAGGACCGGCCATATGTCCTGCATTTCCGTTGTCTCCTTCGGATGCTGCGACTAACAAGGCGTCTTTGTCACTTGTTATTTCGGAGCCTATTCCACGGGTGCACTCTGGACAAGGGTCGTGCGCCTGTCATCTCGAATCATGTCCTGAAATGCGATTAGCGATCGCCGCATTCACGCGTTTATCTCAGGGCCTTAACAATACGTTCATGCGGCGATCACGATTGGGCAACGGAAGGATTTTCAGAACTCGAGCGGCCGATTGTCGATGAGCCTCGTCGTCCCCACGGTGGCGGCGATGAGGAGGAGGGCTGAGCCACGGAACTGCTCGCGCACCGGCTGCAGGGTCGCCGCCTCGACGAGGGCGAGGTAGTGGACGTCGAGGTCGCCGTCGAGAGCCGCGCGGGCGGCTGCGAGGACGTCCTCGGGCAGTCCGCCGTCGGTCAGCGCGGATTCGCCCGCATCGAGGGCGCGCGGGATCGCCAGCGCCGCGAGCCTCTCCCCCGGGGTGAGATAGTCGTTGCGGCTCGAGACGGCCAGACCGTCCCGGTCGCGGACGACCGGGAGTCCGATGAGCTCGATGTCGAAGTCGAGGTCGGCGATGAGGCGCCGGACGAGGGAGAACTGCTGGATGTCCTTGAGCCCGAAGACCGCGACGTGGGGGCGAGTGAGATGGAAGAGCTTCGTCACGACGGTGAGCACCCCGTCGAAGTGGCCGGGGCGGTCCGCACCCTCGAAGATCGCGCCCATCCGCCCCGAGGACACGGTGACCTCCGGCGCCGCGGGATACATCTCGATGAGCGCGGGGGCGAAGACGAACTCGGCCCCGGCATCCTCGCACATCGCGAGATCGGCCTCGATCGGCCGCGGATACCGGGTGAAGTCCTCCCCCGGACCGAACTGGAGCGGATTGACGAAGAGGCTGACGACGAGGTGGTCGGCCGACTCCCGGGCCCGATCCATGAGCGCCCGGTGCCCCGAGTGCAGCGCCCCCATCGTCGGCACCAGCGCGACGGTCCCCTTCTGCCTCTCCCGCCACGCCCGCAGCGCTTCGATCCCGCCGATCTCCATCACTCGAAGCTCCTCTCCGGTTCGGGGAACTCCCCAGCCCCCACCTCGGCGACATAGGCCCGCACGGCATCACCGAGGACCGTGCGCAGGTCGGCGTAGCGCTTGACGAACCGCGGGGACCGACCCGGCCGCAGGCCGGCCATGTCCTGCCACACGAGGACCTGGGCATCGCAGTCGGCCCCGGCGCCGATCCCCACCGTCGGAATCTCCAGCTCCGCGGTGACCTGGGCGGCGAGCGGGGCCGGAACCATCTCCATGACCACGGAGAACGCCCCCGCCGAGGCGACGGCGCGGGCATCGGCGAGCAGCGCCTCTGCCGCATCTCCGCGCCCCTGGACCCGGTACCCGCCGAGGTTGTGCTCGGACTGCGGGGTGAAGCCGATGTGCGCCATGACCGGGATCCCCGCCGAGGTGATCGCCCTGATCCGGGAGGCGACGTGGGCGCCGCCTTCGAGTTTGACCGCGTGGACCTCGGCCTCCTTCATGAACCGGACCGCTGTCGCAACGGCCTGTTCGTCGGAGATCTCGTAGCTGCCGAAGGGCAGGTCGGCGACGACGAGGACGCGGGAGGTCGCCTTCGCCACCGCGCGGGCGAGCGGGATGAGCTCATCGACCGTGACGGGCAGAGTCGTGGCATGGCCGTAGACGTTGTTCGCCGCCGAATCGCCGACGAGCAGCACCTCGACGCCGGACTCCTCGAAGAGCGCGGCCGTGTACTGGTCGTAGCTGGTGAGCATCGCCCAGCGCCGGCCCTCGGCCTTCGCGCGGAGGAGATCGAGGGTGCGGACCCGCCGAGGCGGTCTCGACTCCCCGGCTGCCGTCGGGCTGGACGACCCGTCTCCCCCAGGGGACGCGGCCCCGGCCGCTCCGGGCCCGTAGACGGGCGTCGTCTCGTCTGACTCGGTGGTGCCTGCCGCATCGGGCATGGGAATCCTCAAGTGGTTGGTGGTCTGGGTATGTGCGCCCGTCCTGCCCCGCGGCCTCGCACCGGAGCTGCTCCTCGTCCGAGCGCAGGGACTCCGCGCTCTCGCACGGGAGTCCCCCGGTTCCTGCGCGGGCCTTCCGATCGAGCACGATCGGCGGTCGCCGCGCGGGGTGTGCGGGCTGGCCGGGACGGCGCCGGCTCGGATCACGAGCCTGTCACCAGCGTAGAACATCCGCACTGCGCGTGGAGGGCGGCACCGCGGCGGCGGGTGGCCGAGTTGTACTTTACGGACGACCGTGATTAAGCTCAAATGTGCGTAAAAGTGCGCCGAGCAGCAAAGGACGACGATGACCACGACAGCTTCGATCGAGCTCACCCTCAAGGACATCTCCGCCGGAAGGACATCGGGGTCGATGTGCTCCTCCTCCCTCGTCGACGCCCCATGGGACGTCGATGCCTCCCCGGGCTACGGTCCCGGCGCCTCGCTCGCCGACCCGATCCCCGCCGCTTCCCCGCGCCAGGGCGAGATCCCGCAGGAGTACCGTGACGCCTCGGCGGGTGAGCTGCGCGAGCGGATCATCGCCGCGAAGGCCGCGCTCGGCGACCGCGTCGTCGTCCTCGGCCACCACTACCAGCGGGTCGAGGTCGTCGAGCACGCCGACTACATCGGGGACTCGTTCATGCTCGCCAAGGCCGCCCAGAACCATCCCGACGCCGAGGCGATCGTCTTCTGCGGTGTCCACTTCATGGCCGAGACCGCCGACCTCCTCTCGACCCCTGAGCAGTCCGTCATCCTCCCCAACCTCGCCGCCGGCTGCTCGATGGCCGACATGGCGACGATCGACCAGGTCGAGGACTGCTGGGAGCAGCTGGCCGAACTCTGGGGCACCGAGCCCGACGAGACCGGGAAGGTGCCCGTCGTCCCCGTCACCTACATGAACTCCTCGGCCGCGATCAAGGGATTCTGCGGCCGCAACGGCGGCATCGTGTGCACCTCGTCCAACGCCGAGGTGGTCCTCGAGTGGGCATTCGAACGCGGGCACCGGGTCCTCTTCTTCCCCGACCAGCACCTCGGCCGCAACACCGCGATCGACATGGGCATCGACCCCGAGGCGATGCCGCTGTGGAATCCGCGCCGACCGCTGGGCAACAACACCGCCGAGGTGCTCGAGGACTCCCGCGTCATCCTCTGGCAGGGCTTCTGCTCCGTCCACAAGCGCTTCACCCCTGCCCAGATCGCCGCCGCCCGGGAAGCCGATCCGGACGTCCGCGTCATCGTCCACCCCGAATGCCCGCGCGAGACCGTCGCCGCCGCCGACGAATCGGGGTCGACGGCCTACATCACGAAGGCGATCAGCGAGGCGAGCGATCCGACGAACTTCGCGATCGGCACCGAGATCAACCTCGTCCAGCGACTCGCCGCCGAGCACCCGCAGCACACGATCACCTGCCTCGACCCCGTCGTGTGCCCGTGCTCGACGATGTACCGCATCCACCCCGGCTACATCGCCTGGGTCCTCGAATCCCTGCTCGACGGCTCGATCGTCAACCAGGTCACCGTCGACGCCGAGGTGGCCGACCCCGCCCGCATCGCGCTCGACCGGATGCTCGCCGCGAAGCCGAGGATCTGAGGATGAGCCGCGTCATCGTCGTCGGGACCGGCATCGCGGGCCTGACCACGGCCCTGCGCCTGGCCGGGACCCACGAGGTGACCGTCGTCACGAAGAGCCGCCTCGGCGAGTCGAACACAGCGCTCGCCCAGGGCGGGATCGCCGGCGTCCTCACCGCAGATGACACCGTCGGCTCCCACATCGACGACACCCTCACCGCGGGCGCCGGGCTCGGCGACGCCGAGGCCGTGCGCGTCCTCTGCACCGAGGGTCCGGACAGGATCCTCGACCTCGCCGAGGCGGGGGTCGTCTTCGACCGGAACCGTGCCGGGGGTGCCGGGTCCCACAGCCCCGCCGAGGTGAGGGTCGATCCTCTCGACCCCGCAGGCTGGGCGCGCGGGATCGAGGGCGCGCACTCGGCGCCCCGGATCTATCACTCCGGTGGGGATGCGACGGGGCGGGCCATCGTCGATGCACTCGTCTCCCGCCTCCTCGCCGAGGCGACGGCAGGCACCGTCGATCTGCGCACGGAGACCCTGCTCGTCGACCTCGTCGTCGACGGTGAGACCGTGACCGGGGTGAGCGTGCTCGGCTGCGGGGGCGTGCCCGAGGTCATCCCCGCCGAGGCGGTCGTCCTTGCCACCGGTGGGGCCGGGCAGGTCTTCGCCCACACGACGAACCCGCCTGGGGCGACCGGGGACGGGCTGGCCGCGGCGATCCGCGCAGGCGCCGCGGTCCGCGACCTCGAGTTCGTCCAGTTCCACCCCACGGCCCTCGTGGGGTCCGGGTTCCTCGTCTCCGAAGCCGTCCGCGGGGCCGGAGCCCTGTTGCTTGACGCACGCGGTCGTCGGTTCATGCCGGACATCGACCCGCGGGCCGAACTCGCCCCGCGCAACGTCGTCGCCCTCGCCCTGCACCGCGCAATGGCGGAGCAGAACGGACTGCCGTGCCACCTCGACGCCCGGGCGGTGCCCGACGTGTCGGCACGCTTCCCGAGCATCGCCGCGACCCTCGCCGCCCAGGGCCTCTCCCTCGCCGACGACCTCATCCCCGTCACCCCGGCCGCGCACTACGTCATGGGCGGGGTGGCCACCGACCTCGACGGCAGGACCTCTCTGCCCGGTCTCTTCGCCGTCGGCGAGGTCGCGTGCACCGGTGTCCACGGAGCGAACCGGCTGGCGTCGAACTCGCTGCTCGAGGGTGCGGTATTCGGAGCGCGGGCGGCTGAGGCGATCACGGCAGATCGCCGGCGTACACGATCGCTCGGTGCGCGATCGGCCGCCGCACTCTCGCGCCCCGCACCGGCCCTGCCGCATCCTGCCCCGCTCTCCCGCGCCGAACTCCAGGCTCTCACCTGGGAACATCTCGGTCTCGAACGCACCGAGGAGGGTCTGATGGTGCTCTTCGACCGCCTCGGCGAGGACACTGACGACCACCTCGGCGAATCCCACGGGATCGGACGCGCCGCCGACGGCACGGGCGCTCACGGGTTCCCGGTCGATCACCTCGGCGAGGGCGACCACGTCCAGGCGATCGAAACGGCGAATCTCGCGCTCATCGCCCAGGCCATGGCCGGCGCCGCGCTCGCCCGCACGGAGAGCGTCGGAGCTCACGTCCGCACGGACGTGGATGCGCGGCGACCTGCGGCATCATGGTCGGGGGCCGGGCATCCCGTGCTCGACCGCAACCACGAGGAGGCAGCCTCATGCTGACGACGACCACGATCGATGCCGCCCTGCGCCGGGCGCTGGACGAGGACGCCCCGTGGGGTGACATCACCGGCGAGGTCTTCGTGCCGGCGGATGCGCAGGCGACCGCGGAGCTGCGCGCCCGGGAGGACGGGGTGCTCGCAGGCTGCGAGGTCTTCGCGCGGGCCTTCACCCTCACCGACCCAGCCATCGCGGTCGAGGTGCTCGCGGGCGACGGTGAGCGGTTCAGTGCGGGCCAGGTGCTCGCCACCGTCTCGGGGCCGGCCCGCGGGGTGCTGCGGGCGGAGCGGATCGCGCTCAACTTCACTCAGCGGATGAGCGGGATCGCGACCCTGACCCGGGCTTTCGTCGACGCGGTCGACGGGCGGACGCGGATCGCCGACACCCGGAAGACGACTCCGGGTCTGCGTGCGTTCGAGAAGCACGCGGTCGTGTGCGGGGGTGGGAGCAGTCACCGGTTCGGGCTCTCGGATGCGGTCATGGTCAAGGACAACCACCTCGGCGTGCTCACCGGGGCAGGCGGTGATGTCACTGCCGCCTTGCTGGCGGCGCGCGAGAGGCTCGGGCACACGACGATGATCGAGGTCGAGGTCGACCGGCTCGAGCAGATCCCTGCGGTCCTCGACGGAGGCGCCGACATCATCATGCTCGACAACTTCTCCCTGGCCGACCTGCGGCGCGGGGTCGCGCTCATCGGGGACCGGGCGATCATCGAGGCGAGCGGCAACGTCAGCCTTGAGACCGTCGCGGAGATCGCCGACACCGGCGTCGACGTCATCTCCTCCGGGGCGCTCACCCACAGCGTCCGGGCGATCGACCTCGGACTCGATCTCGTGCTGTCGGAGGCGACCGAGCGGTCGCACCCGGCACGCGGCGCGGTCACGGCTGTCGGTGAACACGTTCACCAGGGCGGTGCCGACGCGTCAGGCGATGCTCACGGCGACACCGCTGCGGCAGAGATCCGACCGGCGGCGGACTGAAATGGGCCCGCTCTACCTCGACACCGCATCCGCGGCACCCGTGCGTCGGGAGGCGCTCGAAGCGGCCTGGCCGTACCTGAGCGGGGCGTTCGGGAACCCGTCGAGCCACCACGAGTTCGGGCGCGTGTCCGCGGAGGCGCTCGAGGATGCGCGGGCCCGGGTGGCGCGGGTGCTCGGGATGCGGAGCACGGACATCGTCTTCACCGGCGGCGGCACGGAGGCGGCGAACCTCGCGGTCATCGGAATGGCGCTCGGCGGGCTTCCCGACGCCACCGCCTCGGCGGGGACGGATCCCGGACGCCGGCACCTCGTCACCTCTCCGCTCGAGCATGAAGCGGTGCTCGCCTCGGCGGACTTCCTCGCCCGACGCCACGGGTTCGATGTCGCGTATGTCGAGGTCGACCCCGACGGGACGATCACCCCGGAGGCCCTGCGGGCGGTCCTGCGGGAGGACACCGCGGTCGTCAGCCTCGGCTATGCGAACAACGAGATCGGCACGGTCGCCGACATCGCGGCACTGAGCGAGGTCGTCCATGCCGCCGGCGCGCACGTCCACACCGATGCCGTGCAGGCCGCGGGATGGCTGCCGCTGGCGGGCCTCGGCGTCGACGCGATCACGCTGGCCGGGCACAAGGTCGGTGCGCCGAAGGGCATCGGAGTCGCGGCGATCCGCGCCCGCATCCCTATCGAGCCGATCATCCACGGCGGCGGTCAGGAGTCGGGCAGGCGGTCGGGGACGGAGAACGTCGCCCTCGCCGTCGCGTTCGCCACCGCGCTTGAGCTCGCGGAGTCCGAACGCGCCGAGGCGGCCGCCCGGGTGGCCGGCATCCGTGACGACTTCATCGCCGAGGTGCTCCGGTCCGTCGACGGGGCACTCCTCACCGGCAGTGCTGAGTCGCGGACCCCCAACCACGCGTCGTTCTGCTTCTCCCGCACGAGCGGGGAGGCCGTGCTCCTCGAGCTCGAACGCCTCGGGGTCACGGCCTCGAGCGGATCGGCGTGCGCGGTCGGCTCCGATGAGCCCTCGCATGTGCTCCTCGCTCTCGGCATCGACGCCGAGGTCGCGAAGACGAGCGTGCGCTTCACGTTCCCGTCTGCCATCACCGCCGAGCAGGGCTCAGCTGCGGCAGCGGCGGTCGTCGAGGCGGCGAACCGGCTCAGCCTCGCGTATTCGTAGGCCTCAGCCCGTTCGGGTCGCGCCAGCCCTGCCGCCTCGCCCTCACTGCGGCGCGAAGAGGCCACTGATGTGCGATTGGCCCCTTTCCACAGCGCCACTTCGGAGAGACACTGGAATCCAGGGTTCCACTGCGGCTGCGAGGGGGTTTCGTCATGGATCTGCTGATCATCACCATCATCGGTGCCGGCTTTGCGGCGATCGTCTTCGCCCTCGGGCGCCTCACGTGTCCGCGGCACGACCGTGTCCCCCTGTCCCAGGTCGATCGCGTCATCCTCTGGACGACACTGTGCCGGGGCTGGATGGTTCTCGGACAGTTCGCCCCGCTGACCATGATCGTCGACGACCGCCGCGAGGGCCGCGCTTAGAGGAGGTCACTGCGCCGCCGCGGAGGAGGTCACTGCGCCGCCGCAGCGGAGGGGTCGCCGTCTGCGCGGAGGCCGCCCTCCGCGCAGCGTCGGCGCTCACCGCACAGGTTCGGCCGCGGGCACCGCGAAGACGCCCGCGTCCCAGTCCTGCAACGCGTGCGCCGAGGCCCAGAAGTGGAGTTCGTAGACGCACGCGCGTTCGAACGCGGCCCGCATCCGCGCCGCCTCATCGGCTGGCGCCCGGTCGAGTTCGCGTTCGAGGATCTCGACGGCCTTCCGCGTCGACTCGTCGAACTCCGGGGCGTCGTAGGTCTGCACCCACGTCCGATACGGGTGGTTCTCGTCCATCTCTCCGGCGCGCTCGATGAGCACCTTGCCCATGTGCGCGTACACCCAGAAGCAGGGCAGCACTCCCGCGACGCCCTCACCGTAGGACCGGGTCGCGGCCGTGGCGACGAGGAACGAGACGTATCCGAGCGTCGTCGGCGACGGACCCACCCGGTCCTCGGCCTCGAGCTGGGAGTGCGCCTGCCCGAGGCGGGCATCGGAGAGCAGTTGGGCGTGCATCTCCTCCTCGACGGTGATCGCCTCCGCCGCCGAGGTGGACCAGAACCGGGACTCGTCCCGGTCCGTCGTCTTCCCGGCGAGGAAGGACATCGCCTTCGCATATCCGCTGAGGTAGATGCTGTCCTGAGTGATGTAGTTCGTGAACGCAAGAGGATCGAGGCTGCCCTCGGCGAGCTGGCTGAGGAACGGCAGCGCCTCGATCGCCTCGATGATCGGGCGGACGTGGTCCCAGAGTTCGGTGGTCTGCGGGCCGGCGGCGAAGGTCGTCGTCATACGTGTCTCCTTGGGTCGAATCGTCGTCGATCGGGTCGGGTCCGGGGCGCCGCGGTGCTGCGATGGTGAAGCGCTCCGGGTACGGTGCTCGGGCGGGGTCAGCGGCGGACGATGTCGACCTGATGGTCGACCGGTCCGTGGGCGCCCGCGGGGTCGAGGCTGACCTTCCAGTCCGCCGCCGAGGCGAGCGCCCGGGCAAGGAAGTCGAGTCCCCGTTCGACTGCCTGCCGCATGTCCTCAGAGGCCAGCGTCTTCCCGCCGTTGGCCCGCCGGAGGACGGCCGCCTCGGCGGTGATCGCAGCCGAGAGCGTGCACCCGGTCCCGTGCGTGTTCGGGGTCGCGATCCGAGGGTGGGCGAACTCGGTGACCTCCCCGTCGGCGGTGACGAGGATGTCGGCGACCTCGCCGTCTGCGGCGTGCCCGCCCTTGAGGAGGACGGCGCGCGTGCCGCGCGCGACGAGCTCCCTGGCCTGGTCGCGCATCTGCTCAGGGGTCGTCGCCTCGGGCACGTCGTCGCCGAGGAGGAGGGCCGCCTCGGGGAGGTTCGGTGTGATGAGGTCGGCGGCCGGGAGCAGGCGCGTGCGCACGGCGTCGACGGCATCGACCTCGAGGAGGCGGTGTCCGGAGGTCGCGACCATGACGGGGTCGACGGTGAAGAACCCGAAGTCGGAGGTCGCTGCCCGGTCGACGACGAGGTCGACGAGCGACCGGGATCCGAGCATGCCCGTCTTCGTCGCGTCGACGGGCATGTCATTCAGCACGCTGTCGAGCTCATCGGTGACGAAGTCCTCGTCGATCGGGTAGACGCGGGACACCCCGTGGGTGTTCTGCGCGACGAGGGCGGTGATCGCCGTCGTCCCGAGCACGCCGAGGGCGGTGAACGTCTTGAGGTCGGCGTGGATTCCCGCCCCGCCGCTCGGGTCGGTGCCGGCGATCGACAGCGCGATCGGTGGTCGCTCGCTCATGCCTGTTCCCCGTCCTTTCGGGTGCCGTCGCCGAAGGCGTCGAGGAGGTCCGCGGCCGCCTGCTCGGGATCCTCGGCGCGGCAGATCGCGGAGACGACGCAGATGCCGACGAGTCCTCGTCCCCGCAGTTCGTGCGCGCGCTCGGCGTCGATGCCGCCGATCGCGACCGCGGGGATCCCCGCCGAGGCGGTGAGTTCGCCAAGGCGGTCGGGACCGATCCCGGCCGGGGCGTCGGTCTTCGTCGTCGTGTCGAAGACCGGTCCGATGCCGACAAGGTCGACGCCGCCGGTCTCCTGGGCCGTGGCGAACTCCTCGGGTTCGGCGGCGGAGAGGCCGACGAGGGGGCCGTCGCCGAGGAGGTCGCGCACCTCGGCGACGGGGGTGTCGGTCTGGCCGACGTGGATGTGGACGTCGCTGCCCTCGTCGAGGAGGCGGCGGGCGACGGCGACCCGGTCGTTGAGGAAGACGGGAACGCGGCGGTCGGTCCCGGCGATCGCCTCGGTGACGGCGGCGATGACCTCACGGGTGAGGACGAGGAATTCGGTGTCGTCGATGTCCTTGTCGCGGACCTGGACGACACCGACTCCCCCGGTCACGGCCGCGCGCACGGTCTCGGCGACGGTTCGTCCCGCCTCCGCGCACTGCGCGGTATCGGTGACGAGGTAGAGGCGGGTGTCGATGCCCGCGAGCCGATCGCCGCTCATACTGTGGTCACCTCGACCCGGGCGCGGCCGATCCGGTCGTCGTCGGTGGTGAAGAGCGCGTCGAGGAAGTGCACCGAGTAGGTGCCCGGTCCGAGCGCCCCGGTGGCGGCGGCCTCTCCGGCGACGGCGAAGTGGGCGTGGGCGGCGACGACTGCGGTGAAGCGCTCGAACGCGGCCGATCCTGCCGGGCCCGCCTGCGAACTCGTCCCCGCCGGCGGGACGGCGGCGAGGTAAGCGGCGGTCACGGCGCCGAGTGAGCAGCCGGTGCCGATGACGAGCGGCATGAATGAGTGTCCCCCGTCGACGCGGGCGATGTGGTCGGCCCCGTCGATGTGGGCGACGATGGCGTCCCGGGCACCGGAGACGGCGACGATGGCGCCGGTCGTGCGGGCGAGCTCGGCGGCGGCCGGGAGCACGGCGTCGACCTCGTCGGTGGACTCGACCCCGCGCCCGCCCGCTCCGGCTCCGGCCAGTGCCGCGATCTCCGAGGCGTTGCCGCGGATCGCGGTCGGGTGGGCGGCCGCGGCGCGGCGGATCCGGGTGGTGCGGTGGTCGGCGGCGCCGATGCTCACGGGGTCGAGCACCCAGGGTTTGGCATCCTCGGTGACGGCGTCGACGGCGTCGACGGCGGCGTCGGCGGCGAGGAACTGCTGGTCCGTCGCGGTGCCGAAGTTGACGAGCAGACCGCCGGCGAGGTGGGCGAACTGCGCGGCATCGGCGTCGTGGTCGAGCATCGCCGGTGACGCCCCGACGGCGAGGAGCACGTTCGCGCTGAACTGCTGCACGACCGTGTTCGTGATGCATTGGATGAGCGGGTTCGACGCGCGCAGCCGCGCATGCGCCGACGACAGGTCGATGTCGGTCATGACGATCCCTTCGCTAGCATGGCCCAGATCAGGTTCGATGGGTGTTCTCTCAGCCCTGCGCGAGTCGCACCGGGCACCCCATGTCATTTGCCCCCGACTGTATCACCGACACCTAGGGGGCGACGACGGTGCCCGCACGGCCCACCGCCGCGAACCCGCCCGACCCCACTTTCAATCCAGCCGCCCGGCCCCGATGATTCACTTTTCGCCCGATCGGTCTGGTCTTGAACCGACTGATCGGGCGAAAAGTGACTCAGTTCCGCCTCGGCGACCGACCCAGCCGCCTATCGGCGGCCGTCGGACCTCTGTCGCCTACCCTCCGACGCCTACCCTCTGCCGACGTAGCGCTGGCCGCGGCGGCTGATCGCGTCGATGACGACGGCGGTGAGGAGGACGAGCGCGGTGATGATCTGCTGCGCGTCGGAGTTGAAGCCGATGAGGTAGAGGCCGTTGTTGATCGCGCCGACGACGAGCGCCCCGAGCACCGCAGCCCACGCCGAACCGCGCCCGCCGAAGAGCGAGGTGCCGCCGATGACGGCCGCCGCGATGGCGTTGAGGAGGTCCTGCGTGCCCACGAGCGTCGACCCCGCGTTCGTCGTCACCCCGGCCTTGACGAAGCCGAAGAGCGCGGCGAGGACTCCGGCGGTCATGAACACGCTGATCCGCACCCAGGTCACCCGGATGCCTGCGCGCCTGGCGGCCTCGACCTTGCCGCCGACGGCGTAGATCGATCGACCGTACTTCGTCTTCCGCAGGACGAGGTCGATGACGATGGCGATGACGAGCATGAGGAAGAACGGCATCGCCAGCCCGAAGTCCTGGTTGACGAGGATGAGGAATCCGAAGACGACCGCGGTGAGGAGGACGATGCGGATGATCACCGATGTCCAGCTCGCGCTGTCGAGTCCGGCATTGTGCCGGCGCAGTTTCGAGTGGATGATCCCGGCGGCGAAGCCGAGCACCGCGACCGCGCCGAAGACGTAGGCCCAGATGGCGGGGAAGTAGTAGCTCGCGAAGTCGAAGGCGAAGGTGTCGGCCATCGAGAGGTTCTTCTGCGTGCCCAGCGTCGTCAGGGTCAGGCCGGTGAAGGCGAGGAGGCCGGCGAGGGTGACGACGAAGGCGGGGATGCCGACGACGGCGAAGAACCAGCCCTGAATGGCGCCGACGACGAGGCCGAGGAGGAGCATGATCGTCAGGGCGATGATCGGGGGCACACCCTGCCTGACGACGAGGACACCGAGCACGGAGGCGCAGAGACCGCCGAGCTGGGCGAGCGAGAGGTCGATCTCGCCGAGGAGGAGGATGAGGTTGATCCCGAGGGCGAGGATCGCGAGGTAGGCGACCTGCGTGGAGAGGTTGACGAGGTTGGCAGGGGAGATGAAGTTGCTGTTCGCCGACTGGAAGACGATGACGATGATGACGAGGGCGAGGATGACCGGGAACGAGCCGAGCTGACCCTCCTTGATCCGCCGGACGAAGGTGCGGACGAACCCCTCCTGCGAGATCCGTTCGTCAGTGATGAACGAGTTCCGGGTCATCGGCGCTCACCCCTGCGTGCCGCCCGCTGGGTGACGACGTTGTCGTTGGCTCCCGTGATGGCGGCGATGAGGACGTCGGTGCGCTCATCACCGGGGAAGTCGCCGGCGTCCTTGCCCAGGCGCAGGACGTGGACGCGGTCACACACGGCTTGGACGTCGGCCATGTTGTGGCTGACGAGGAGGACGCCGAGGTCGCGGTCGCGGAGGCGTTCGATGAGGTTGAGCACCTCGGCGGTCTGGGCGACTCCGAGGGCCGCGGTCGGCTCGTCGAGCATGACGATCGACGGTTCACCGAGGAGGGACCTAGCGATCGCGACTGTCTGCCGCTGCCCGCCGGAGAGGGCGGCGATGGGCACCCGGACGCTGGGGATCTTCGCCGAGAGGCTGCGCAGCAGCTCCCACGACTTCGCCTCCATGGCGACTTCGTCGAGGACGCCTGCGCGAGTGTCCTCGTGGCCGAGGAAGAGGTTCGCCACCACGTCGAGGTTCTCGCACAGGGAGAGGTCCTGGAACACCGTGGCGACCCCCGCCTTCTGCGCGTCCTTGGGTGAGGAGAACCTCTGCGGGCGGCCGTCCATGAGGAGCTCGCCGTCGTCGGCGCCATGGACGCCGGCGATGATCTTGATGAGCGTCGACTTGCCGGCACCATTGTCGCCGACGAGCCCGACGACTTCGCCGCGGCCGATGGTGAGATTGATGTCGGTCAGTGCCTGGACGGCACCGAAGCGCTTGGATATTCCGCGCAGTTCGAGCACGGGCTGTGTGGTCGCCGACGCCCGCCCGAAGGCGGGCATCGGCTCGTTCGTCTGTGAAGTCATCGGCGTGCGCTCAGCGTCCCCTACTCGATTCCGGCGTCGGCGCAGAGCTTCTCATCGATGCCCGAGCAGATGTCCGAGGCCTTGATCTGATCGCCGACGATGTCCTTGATCGTGTCCTTCGTGACGACCTTGGCTTCGACGAAGTCCGTCGGCGTGTCCTTGTACGTCGTCGCAGCCTTCGGCTCCTCGCCGTTGGCGAGCGCGACCGCGGCCTTCGCCGCGTACTCGGCCTGCGGCGGGATGGACTTGTAGATCGTCGCGTACTGCTCGCCCTTGAGGATGTTCTGCAGGCCGTCGACTTCGGCGTCCTGGCCGGTGACGACGGGTTCCTGCTTCGCCTTCGTCGTTGCGGCGAGCACCCCACCGGCCGTGCCGTCGTTGGCCGCGTAGATCGCGATCGGCTTCTCTCCTCCGCCTTGCAGCTGGCCTTCGACCCACTGCCGGGCGTCATCGGGGTTCCAGTCGAGGGTGTCGTGACTGGCGGCGATGTCGACGCCGGCGGCCTTGAGGGTCTCCTCGGCACCGGCCTTGAAGTCGGCGGCGTTGGGGTCCTTCGGGTCGCCGTTGACCATCCACACCGGCCCGGACTTCGGGTCGACGCCCTTGGCCTTGAGCCCGTCGAGGAGGGCCTGACCCTGAAGGTTGCCGATCTTCTTGTTGTCGAACGAGGTGTAGTAGTCGGCTCCGTCGAAGAAGCGGTCGTAGGAGACGACGGGGATCTGCTTCGCTTCGGCCTTCGCCAGGGACGACGCGACCGCCGAGGCGTCGACCGGGTCGAGGACGATGACGTCGACTCCTTCGGTCACCGCAGCCTCGAACTGCTGCTGCTGTTGGGAGGCGTCCTGGTTGGCGTTGCGGTATTCGACCGTCGCATCCGGGTTCGCTTCGGCGACGTACTTCTCGAAGTTCGGCTTGTCGAGCGACTCGTAGCGGGTGGTCTTCGACTCGGGCAGGAGAAGGGCGATGGTGACGTCACCGTCGGAGCCGGTACCGGATCCGGCCTCGTCGTTGCCCTGGCCCTTCTGGTTGCCGCAGCCGCTGAGGGCGAGCGCGGAGATCGCGACGGCGGCACCGAGGATGGTGAGCCGGCGGTGGGCGCGCCTCGGCGATGCTGATTCGCGGGTGTGGGAACTGCGCATTCTCGAAACCTTTCCTCATTCTGACAACGTTGTCAGGATGGTAGTCATACTTCGCTCACCGATGAGGTTTGTCAACTGTCCGCGCGGAATTCCCTCCGAGGATCCGACAGCCGCCTGCTCAGCGTGCTGCGACCTGGCGCGGTGACTCCTCACCGCTGCCGCGACGGATGAGGCGGACCGGGGTGAGGCCGTTCGCCGAGGTGAGGAGGGGTATCGACCCTGTTGCGGAGCTGCGACGGTGGTCGCCCGTGAGGACCCGCACTGCCTCGGCGGACATCGCGTCGACATCCGGGTCGACGACGGTGACGTCGAGGAGGTCTGCTCCGGGGAAGTCGTCGATGCCGACGACCGCGGGCCATTGGTCGAGTCGCCGGCTCGCGTCGATCGCCCCCATCGTCACCGTCGCAGAAAGCGTGATGAGCGCGGTCGGGGCGGCCCGGGACCCGAGCAGGGCGGCGACGACGTTCTTCGCGCTCGACTGGTCGTGGGCACCCGTCTCGAGGTAGGCCCGCCAGCCGATGTCCCCGCGACCGGCGAGGACCTCGCGGATGCCTGCGAACCTCCGCGCCTGCGATTCGATCAGGGATCGGTCGCCGATGACGCCGATGCTGATGTGGCCGTGACGGACGAGCTGTTCGGCGGCTCGGCGGCCTGCGGCGACGTCGTCGGCGGCGATCGTGGTGATTCCGGGTCCGGCGACGGCGGGATCGAGGGAGACGACCCCGACTTCTCCTGGTTTCGCCGAGGCGGCCTGCCCTGGGACTCGGGCGTAGAGGTCCGCGGACTCCGGCTGCGAGCACACGACGCAGATCCCCGACATGTCCCCGCCGAGGCAGTCGTCGACGAAGCTGCGCTCGATGTCCGGGTCTCCCCCGGTCACGGTGACGACGGGACGCAGCCCGCGGTCGGCGAGGTCGTGTTCGAGGCGGGCGAGGATGCGCACCTGGAGGGGGTCGCCCATGTCGGAGAGCACGACTCCGATGTAGGGCGAGCGACTGCCCTCCCGCAGCCGGCGCGCGGCCGAGTTGAGCCGAAATCCGAGCTCCTCCGCAGCCGTCTCGACCTTGGCGGCGGTGGTGCTGGCGACGTGCTTCTCCCCGTTGAGCACGCGGGAGGCCGTCTTGATGCTCACTCCGGCGCGCTCGGCGACCGTGGCCAGCGTCGGCCGGTCGTGCTGCTTGACCATGTGTGCGCCTTCAGGACAGTCCGGAGCATCGGCCCCGGCAGCCGCCTCGGAGCAGGCGACCGTGGGATCGATGATAGCCGGAGGCCGGGAATTCCACCCAGCACCGGGCAGCCGGCGGCCCGCCACTCACCGTCCCACGGGGTTGCGCATCGTTCCCGCATAGATGAGCGAATCGGCCTGGTTGCCGAGGTCGACCATCTGCGTCGTGTTGCGCAGCTGCAGACGGTTGAGGCACGAGTGCCTGAAGCGTCCGGCGCGCAGGTCGATGTCACCCGCGAGCCCACGGGCAGTCTCGGGATGCGTGGACTCGTAACGGTCGAGCACCTCGGCGACAAGCGACCAGAACCGACCGGCGGCGAGGATGCCGTCGACGTCGAGGATCCCCGCGAGGTGGCGCAGCACCCCGTCGAAGACGTCGGTGAAGATCGACAGCGCCTTCTCCTCTCCCGGCACGATCGCCCGGATCCGCTCGACCTCGGTCGGCAGTCGGCCCTCACCGAGGTAGGCGACCTCCTCGCCGATGTCCTTCATCAACGCCCCGGTGACGACGTCGTCCTCGAGCACGAGGATGAGGTTCTCCCCGTGCGGCATGAACACGAGATCGTGGGCGAGCAGCGCGTGGACGAGCGGCTGGAGATAGGTCTCGAGATAGGCCCGGATCCAGTCCTCGGCATCCAGTCCCGACCGACGGATGAGTTCGCCGACGACGGGGGCGCCGAGGTGATCGCGGTGCAGGAGTGCGGCCATCGTCATCGTCCGCTCCCCCTCGCCGAGCAGCGGCAGCGGGTTCTCCCGCCACAGCCCGGCGAGCATCTTCCGGTGCGGATTCGTCTCCCGAGTGCGGTGGTAGGCGTCACCGGTGTAGCCGATCGCGCTGCGCTCCCGCAGCACCCCGAACCCGGAGTCGGCGAAGGTCGGATCACCGTCGACGAGGCGGGCCACCCAGTCGTTGATCGCCGGGGTGTCCCGCATATAGGCAGGTGAGAGCCCGCGGAGGAATCCCATGTTCTGCACGGCGAGGGCGACCTTGGCGTACGGCGCTCCGGCACGGGTGTGGTTGAAGAACGTCCGCAGGGACTGTTGGGCCTGGTGTTCGTCGAGGCCGGGACCGAGAGGGATGAGATCGCCCCGCGCGATGTCGGCGGCGAACGTGATCGCCAGCCGGTGCTCGGCCTGCCACGGGTGGATCGGCATGAGGTGGACCTCGTCGAGGCGACGCCCGGTTGCGGTGAGGCGAGCGCTGAAGAGTTCGCGTTCATCGTCGCTGAGCGCCCAGGACAGGTGCCCGCTCTCGTCGAGTCCGTCACCGAGCGCCAGGTGCGCATGCTCCCGGCTCACGGCGACCCATTCGAGACGGTTGCGCCGCCCGTTCTCCGGGGCCCAGCGCCGGTAGTCGCGCAGCCCGAAGCCGATGCGGCCGTTGTTCGCGACGAAACCCGGGTGACCCTCGGTCATCGTCGCTTCGATCGTCTGGAAGTCCGCGTCGGCGAGTCCCGCGGCAGTGGGTCTCCTGCCCTCACGCGCCTCGGTGAGTTTGAAGGCCCCGCCTGCCAGGGTCGACGCGATCTCCTCGAGATACGTTGACATGAGGTTCTCCGGCACTCCGAGGACGTCCTGGAGTTCGAGGACGAACTCCTGCGCGTCGAGACCGATGGCCTGCCCGTCCCGACGGCGCACGATCGTCGTCTCGTCGATGACCCAGTGCTCGAGGGGCAGCAGCGAGGCGTCGAAGGTGTAGTGGATCGTGCCGGTTCCAGTGTCAGGGCCGGTTCCGGTGGGGATCGTGAGCACCCAGGACGCCGCAGTCCTCTCTGGACCACCGTCCGGACCGCTCTCCTCACTGCTCTCCCCGACGCGGACCGGGGCGATGAGGCGTTCGTGGGCGAACTCGGCGAGCGCTTTGGCCACGAGGTGCCTGTTGACCTCGGCGAACACCTCCGGGCTGAGGTGGGCATAGTCCTCCCCGTCGAGGTGAGCGCTGCCCTCCCCGCCGAGGTGGGTCCCGGCCCGCGTCGCCCCCGAGGCTGCGCCCGCGGAGTTCCCGTCGCCCACGCTTCTCGCTGCCGCACGCACGGGCGAGTCGATGAGCTCAGCGAGCCTGCTCGCCGCGAAGTCCGCCCTTGTGCACACGCTGACGAGCGCTGTCTTCGTCTCATTGCCCATCGGGATCTCGGCCTCGCCGATGACCTCGAACCCGGCCGCCGCGTTCTTCGCATGGATCGCCGCATTGCGAACGTCGGGTTCGACGATGACACGGGTGGCACCCCGTCCGCCCTCCACTCGCGGGCGGAGGCAGAAGTCGATGACGTGCGCCATGATCCGATCGGTCAGCCCGCGGACGACGCGCCCGTCCGGTGGCGCGACGAGCAGGTGCATGCCGATGTCGCCCGGGGTCTCGGGGACCACCTCGGTGGGGATGAGGATCGCCGGCAGGTAGGTCTCGACGTAGAAGGTCGGTCTCCCGTCGACGAGCCCGATCCATCCGTTCTCATCGACCGAGGCGCGGATTGCGGCGAGGTAGTTCCGCACCGCCGGTTCGTCGAGGTCGGTCATCTGCCAGAAGTGCGAACGCGGATGGCTCAGCCACGTATGAACGTCTGCGGAGTGCCGGTCGGGGCGCAGGGGAAGGATGATGATCTCCGGCGCCGAGGTGCTCGTGCCCCTGGTCTCGGTCGTGGGGTCGACCGTCGGTGTGTCGGCCGTTGTCGTGTCGGTGCTCATGCGTGGGTCATCTCCTTGGATGGTGCGGCTGCGTCGCCGAGATGGGTGTCGTCGGGATGCGTGTCGTTGGGGTGGGCCGTGTCGCCGGGATGGGCTGGGACTCCGGGGTCATCAGGGTGCCCGGGCTGGGCCACAGCGGCCGCAGGGGACTGCGCAGGCGCCTCGGCGCTGGGGACTCCGAAGGTCTGGAAGGCGATCCGACGTTCGATCAGGTAGGGCTCCCGGCCGGTCACCTGCGCGAGCACGACCGAGGCACGCCACGGGCCGAAGCCGAGGTCAGGCGCGGTGACGCCGTGGGTGTGCTCCTCGACTCCGAGGACGTGGAGCGTCCCCGCCTCGTTGAGCGTGTAGTCGCGGTCGGCGGCGAACCGCCCCTGATCGTCGAGGCGGATCTCCTCTCGGATCGGGGTGAGGAAGTCGGGAACGCTCGCTCGGTAGCCGGTCGCCGCGACGATCGCCCCGGTCCGGCGGGTGAAGCGCTCATCGAGGACGGTGTGGCGGAACTCGAGGAGGTACTCCCCCGGGGCGCTGCGGGTGTCAGCTCCGTGCTCGTGCGGGTGCGCGGACGCACCTGGCCCATCAGGGTGGGCGGCGGCGCCTCGCTCATCGGTGTGCGCGGCGATGAGTTCGGCGTCGGTGACGAGGTTCGTCAGCAGCGATCGGCCGCCGCGGCTGAGCCGGTAGAGCGTGTCGTGGATGTCGTCGATGAGGTCGCCGCTGATGCCCTTGTAGAGGGTGCGCTGTTCACGGCCGATGCGTCCGCGCAGGTCATCGGGCAGGGCGCGGAAGTGGTCGGTGTATTCCGGGGAGGTCATCTCGAGGGTGAGCTTCGTGTACTCCATCGGGAAGAACCGCGGCGAGCGGGTCACCCAGTCGAGGCGGACACCGCGCGCCTCGGCGTCTTCGATGAGGTCGCGGTAGATCTCGGCGGCGGACTGTCCGCTGCCGATGATCGTCACGGATCCGCTCTCGAGCAGCTCCTCGCGGTGATCGAGGTAGTCCGCGGTGTGGATGACCGGCCCGCCCCTGCGAGCGGCGCCCGCGTCACCGCGACGAGTCCCGGCGGTGCTGATGCCGGTCTCGGTCCGCTCGCCTGTCAGCAGTTCGGCGAGGGCCTCGGGCAGGACCGGCTGGGTGCCGACGCCGAGGACGACGTGGCGAGCGTGGTAGCTCTCGATGTCGACGATCCGTCCGCAAGTGTCGGTCACCTCGGCGGTGATCTCATAGATCCCATCGACATCGGTCACCGAGGTGACGGCCCGGTTCCAGCGCAGACTCCCGAGCTGCGCGGCGACCCACCGGCAGTACTCGTCGAACTCGGCGCGCAGGGGATAGAAGGATTCGCGGATGTAGAACGGATAGAGCCGGCCGCGGTCCTTGAGGAATTGGAGGAACGAGAAGGGTGAGGTCGGATCGGCCATGGTGACGAGGTCGGCAAGGAACGGGACCTGGACCGTGGCACCTTCGATCATCATGCCCGGATGCCATCGGAACTCCGGTCGCCGGTCGAGGAAGACCGCGTCGACGTCGGGCAGCGGGTCGGACAGGGCGGCAAGCCCGAGGCCGAAGGGCCCGATGCCGATGCCGACGATGTCGTGGACACGGGTGTCAGCGGCGCTGATCTGCTGTCGACCCGGGTCGCTCACCTGGGGGTTCGATCGAGAGATGGACGGCGGTGCGTGCGTGTGAGAATGCTGGGCAGTCATGGGCGTTCGGCAGCCTCCTTCGTATGCGGACCGGGTCAACCCGATTGCATTAGGGAAACCTACCCTAAGTCGACGGAAATGTGCTGAGCAACCACCCGCGCGCGGCGACTACAGAAGTGACCTTGCCGGAATGCCCGTGCGGGAGATCCCCGCAGGCGCGCGGATCGCAGGGACCGCCTGCGCAAGGTCTCCTGCCCTGAGATCCGATCTGTGATTCCCGTCACACCCGCACTCGTGGGCACGTCTGCGGCCGGTCGGAGCCACTCCCGGTCCGCCGCGTCGCCGCCTCGCGCCCGCTTGATTCACTTTTCGCCCGATCGGTCGGTTCGCGACCCGATGGATCGGGCGAAAAGTGAATCAGAACGGCCGCGGCGCCCTGCGTGTGCGGGGTGCCGCGGCCGATCCGGTGTTCCGCGAGGCGTGCTCAGCGAAGCGCGCTGAGCGCAGCGCGCTCAGTGTGCCTCACTTCGAGACGTAGTTCGGGGCCTCGACGGTCATCTGGATGTCGTGCGGGTGGCTCTCCTTGAGCCCGGCCGTGGTGAGGCGGACGAACCTGCCCTTGGCCTTGAGCTCGTCGATCGTGCGCGCGCCGACGTAGAACATCGTCTGGCGCAGACCGCCCGTGAGCTGGTGGGCGACCTGCTTGAGGTGCCCGCGGTAGGCGACGCGGCCTTCGATGCCCTCGGGGATGAGGTCGGTGTCGGTGGCGATGTCGGCCTGGAAGTAGCGGTCCTTCGAGTACGACTTGCCCTTCCGCGGTGCCATCGCGCCGAGCGAACCCATGCCGCGGTAGGCCTTGTACTGCTTGCCGTTGACGAAGATGAGCTCTCCGGGCGACTCGTTGCAGCCGGCGAGCAGCGAGCCGAGCATGACGGTGTCGGCACCGGCGACGAGCGCCTTGCCGATGTCGCCGGAGTACTGGAGGCCGCCGTCGCCGATGACCGGGACGCCGGCGGCACGGGCGGCCTGCGCGGCGAGGTGGATCGCGGTGACCTGCGGGACGCCGACGCCGGCGACGACGCGAGTGGTGCAGATCGAGCCGGGGCCCACACCGACCTTGACGGCGTCGACGCCTGCGTCGATGAGCGCCTGAGCGCCCTCCTTCGTCGCGACGTTGCCGCCGATGATCTGGACGTGGGAGAACGCCGGGTCGGCCTTGATCGTCTTGATCATGTCGGTGACCCCGCGGGCGTGGCCGTTGGCGGTGTCGACGACGAGGACGTCGACGCCCGCCTCGGCGAGGAGACCTGCGCGCTCGTAGGCGTCGCCGTAGAAGCCGACGGCCGCGCCGACTCGCAGGCGGCCTTCGGAGTCCTTCGTCGCCAACGGGTACTCCTCGGTCTTGACGAAGTCCTTGACGGTGATGAGGCCCTTGATGACGTTGTTCTCATCGACGAGCGGCAGCTTCTCGACCTTGTTGTCGGCGAGCAGTTCGAACGCCTTCTCCGGAGAGACGCCGACGGGGGCGGTGACGAGCGGCATCGGAGTCATCGTCTCCGCGACGGTGCGCGTGGGGAATTCGCTGCGCGTGACGAAGCGGAGGTCGCGGTTGGTGACGATGCCGACGAGGACGTCGTTCTCATCGACGACGGGCAGGCCGGAGATCCGGTAGCGGCCGCAGATCTCGTCGAGTTCCTCGAGGGTCTTCTCCGGGGTGATCGTCAGCGGGTCGTTGATCATCCCCGACTCGGAGCGCTTGACGTAGTCGACCTGGTCGGCCTGGTCCTCTTTGGACAGGTTGCGGTGGATGATGCCCAGTCCCCCGATGCGGGCCATGGCGATCGCCATCCGCGATTCGGTGACCGTGTCCATCGCCGCGGAGACGAGCGGGATGTTGAGTTCGATGTCCTTGGTCAGGCGGGTCGTCGTCGAGGCTTCGGAGGGAATGACATCGGTGTCGCCGGGCAGGAGGAGCACGTCATCGTACGTGAGTCCGGTAAGCGCGAACGGATCGTGTGCGGCCTGTGATTCCTGCTCGGAGTTCCCCATGAGTCCAGCCTTTCGACGCGGAAGATCAGTTGATCCATGGTATCGGAGCGGACTGTGAGGCTTCTACGGTTTCAACTACCTCGGGCTGTGAGAATGGACACCTCGCCGAGGCGGTCGATCGCTCGGCAATCCTGTCCCCGTCGTCAGTGCCGTGGGCGAATTACCATGGAGGCCACCCGCTCGAAAGACCTGCACTCGAATGACGTCGAAGTTCTACACGGTCCTGCTCGGCGCCACTGTGCTCTGCGCGTGGGGTTCCCTCGCTGAGATCGTCAAAGCTCTCCTACGACAGCAACCGGTGGCGGGTGCCGTCTGGACGGCATTGGTCATCTCGGCACTCGGTGCAGTGGGAGTCTGGTTGCTCTTCCGGTCAAAAGGTGTCCGCCCCGAGGTGAAGAGCTTCGTCGGCAGCATTCCGCGGGGCGCGGCACTGTTGTGCACCTATGTGTTCGCGTTCGTGCTTCCCGGTTTCTTCGCTCGTGGTGCCGACGTGGTCGACCTGGTGTACACCGCAATCGTCGCAGCCACCGTCGTCTGGTTCGTCCTGTATCTGCTGAGGAAACGGTACTTCACCCCGCCCGGCAGTCCCGAGGGCCTCTGACCCTTCATGGAACAGCCGGTCGATCGCGTCGGCACGAACATCGACACAGTCAGCCCTCCGCCCGGCCAACCAGCGGTGTCAGCGACCCGCGCCGACCGAACGCGCGAGGTCGAGGGTCGAGGCCTCTGAGTCGTCGAGGTGGATGCGCAGGAGTCCTTCGGCGCCTTGGCGGTCCCCCGATTTGATCTTCTCGAGGATGTCGCGGTGCGGGTTCGCCCAGTGTGAGTGGTACTTCCCCGGTTCGGGCGAGCGGGAGAACGTCGTCGACAGGCGGGCCATGAGATTGAGGTAGAACTCATCGAGCAGGGGCGAGCCGAGGAGTCCGACGATCGCGCGGTGGAACGACGCGGAGTGCTCCTGCGCATCGGCCCAGCCTTCGTTCTCCGGGGCGTTCTCCGCGCGGACGACCGAGGCCTCGACGGCCGCCATCGCCTCGTCAGTGGCGTCCTGGGACTCCTGGACGGCGCGGATCTCGAAGACCCGGCGGGCGCGGTAGAGATCCTTGAGCTCGTCGATGCCGAAGGTGCGGACGAAGAACCCGCGGTTGGGCTCCTGAGTGAGCAGGCCGGCGTGGCGCAGCAGGCTGAGCGATTCGCGCGCGGTGTTGCGGGAGACGTTGAATTCCTTGGCCAGGGCACCGTCGCGGACCGGGGACCCCGCAGGGTACTCGCCGGTGGTGATTCGGGTCCGGACCAAGGCGACGATCGCCTCTGACGTGCATCCGGGTGCGTTCGGGCTCATACCCTCCAGGCTACCGTGTCCACCCGTCGCGCGCGCCACGGGGTCACTACGCCTGCGGCATACCCGTGATCTCTGCTGATGGCCCGTCCGGTCGTCGGCCGTCCCCGGTGACGGCATCGGCGCCGGCACCGCCGTCGAGGGCGAGGCCCGTCTCGAAGCGCCGCGGGCGCCCGTCGAGGGGGTCCGTGAACTCGATCGTCGCAGCGAGCAGCTGGAGCGGGGACGCGAAATCGTAGGGGTCCGGACTGAGATCGCGCGGGTAGACGGGATCGCCGAGGAGCGGCAGCCCGAGCGCGTTCATGTGCACCCGCAGCTGGTGGGTCTTTCCCGTGAGCGGTTCGAGCCGGTATTCGCTCACTCCCACACGCCCCGCCACCTCGCCGAGGTGGTCGATCCGACTGATCGCATTGGCCTCCCCCGGGACTTCGAGGACCTGGCGGCCCCCGGTCGGCTTGTGCAGGCGCGAGTGCCGGGTGAGCGGAAAGTCGAGGTCGCCCATCGGGGTCGGGGCGAGCGCCCGGTAGGTCTTGGTCACCCGCCGGTCCTGGAAGAGGCGCTGGTAGCGACCGCGGGTCTCGGGCCGCTTCGAGAGGATGAGGAGGCCCGCGGTGATTCGGTCGAGGCGGTGGATGGCGACGAGGTCGGGTGCGCCTGCGTCGACGCGCAGTCGGGTGACGACGCTTTCGCGGACGAACCGGCCGTTCGGGGTGCTCGCGAGGAAGTGGGGTTTGTCGACGACGAGGAGATCGTCGTCCTCCCAGACGATGCTCACCTCGAAGGGGATGCGCTCCTCGGCGGGAACCGGCCGGTGGAAGAAGTAGAAGCCTCCGGGAGTGACGGGGTCATCCCAGTGCACCGGGACGCCGAGGCTGTCGCACATCTGGCCGGGCAGCAATGGGCCGAGTGCCTCGGGGGCGGAAAGTGGCTCGCCGAGCCTCCCCTTGCCTTCCACGTCAGCATCGACGATCTCTGCCGCCTCGGCGGGGGTCTGGGCGACGAGGGCGCGTCTGGCGGACTCCGAAGCGGAGGGGAACTCCTCGCCCAGCCAGCGGCCGATCGTCGCCGGCACCGGGAGGTGGGCCTTCGCATGGGTGGCGAGTCCGCCGGGAGCGCGGAGCACGGTCGCCGAGATCCCCTCTCTCGGCGGTAACGGACTGCGCGGCATGCCCTTCAGTCTACGAGGACCGTGTGGTCTACTGGGCACATGGAAGCCCACCCGCGCGACGTCGCCTGCATGTTCTCCCGGCCCCTCGCCGAGGTGGCCGCCTTCGCCGGGGACCCTGCGAATCTTCCCCGGTGGGCGGCCGGACTGAGCACCGGCATCCGCAACGATAACGGCCGGTGGATCGCCGACTCTCCCATGGGCCCGGTCGAGGTCCGCTTCGTCGGCGACGTCGGCTCCGGTGTCCTCGACCACGATGTCGTCTTCCCCGACGGCACGGTCAATCGCAATCGCCTGCGGGTGCGCGTCTGCGGATCCGGCTGCGAGGTCGTCTTCACCGTCGCCCAGCACCCGGGCATGAGCGCCGCCGATGTCGACCGCGATGCCGCGGCCGTGGCCGCGGATCTCGAGCGATTGAGATCGGTGCTCGAACAGCGGTGACGTCAGCTGCCTGCGGGGACGCGGGTGAGCGGGGCATTGTCGCGGGGCAGGGCGGTCAGAGCAGCCCGTGAGTAGGACGCGATCGTTGCGATGTGCCACTGCACCTCGGCGGGGTTCGGTCGCGCCCGGTCCGGGTCGAGGAGATCGACGAGGTTCTCCGAGATCGCGCCGATGAGGGAGCGGGCGAAGATCTCGGCGGGATAGTCGCCTCCCAGGGTGCGCCGGAGTCCAGCGGCGATGACGGCGACGTACCCGCGGCGCAGGGCTCGGCGTTCGCGCTGCACGGCATCGGGGACGTCCTCGAGGAGGAGGGCATGGGCGAGTCCGCGGCCGGCGACGGCGCGGGAGACGAAGACGTCGACGACGGCGTCGACGATCTGTGCCGGGCTCGAACAGGACTCGACGGCGTCGGAGACGACCTCGAGTTCACGGCCGGCCGCACTCGCGAAGACGGCGAGGAGGAGGGCGACGCGGTTGCCGTAGAGGGTGTGGATGTGCCGCGGGGTGCAGTCGGCGGCGCGGGCGATCGCACCGATGCTCGCAGCGCCGAAGCCGCGTTCGGCGACGACGAAGCGGGCGGCGTGCTCGATGCGCGCGCGTCGCTGTGCGGCACCGGCGCGGAAGATCGCGGTCTGTCGGTAGTCCACTCGCCCTCGCCTCTGATGAGATCGTTCACGTTTCAACAGTTCACGAGTATGGCACTCATCACAGGCGGTGGCAACGACAGGCGGCGAACTCACAGCTGGGGCAGGGGACGAGTGCATGGGGCGGGGCCGGACGACGATGTCAGGGGGCCGGGCCGGAGTCGGTCGGCCGCCTCGGCGAGGGACATCCCGGACACACCGATGGCCCGGAACAGGCGTTCCGGGCCATCCGATGAGGGATCAGGCTGAGGGCTCAGCCTGAGCGGGGACGGAGGTCAGTCCTCGTCCTCGTCGTCCTTCTTCTCCACGACCAGGGTCTCGGTGGTGAGCACCAGGGCCGCGATCGACGCCGCATTGCGCAGAGCCGAACGGGTGACCTTGACCGGGTCGATGATGCCTGCGGAGATGAGGTCGCCGTAGGAGTCGGTGGCGGCGTTGTATCCCTGGCCGGACTCGAGGTCCTGGACCTTGGACACGACGACGTAGCCGTCCTGACCGGCGTTCTCGGCGATCCAGCGCAGCGGCTGGACGATTCCGCGCTTGACGATCTCCACGCCCGTGGCACCGTCGTAGTCGAGGCCGAAGTCCTTGCCGTCGAGGACCTTGGCGGCGTGGATGAGAGCCGAACCGCCGCCGGCGACGACGCCCTCCTCGATGGCAGCACGGGTCGCGGACACAGCGTCTTCGACGCGGTGCTTGCGCTCCTTGAGCTCCACCTCGGTGGCGGCGCCGACCTTGATGACGGCGACACCGCCGGAGAGCTTGGCCAAGCGCTCCTGCAGCTTCTCGCGGTCCCAGTCGGAGTCGGTGTTCTCGATCTCGGAGCGGATCTGGGCCACACGCCCGGCCACAGCGTCATCGGCACCGGCACCATCGACGATGGTGGTGGTGTCCTTGGTGACGGTGATCGTGCGGGCATTGCCGAGCTCGTCCAGGGTGACCTGGTCGAGCTTCATGCCCATGTCCGGGGTGACGACCTGGCCGCCGGTGAGGACGGCGAGGTCCTCGAGGATGGCCTTGCGGCGGTCACCGAATCCGGGAGCCTTGACCGCGCAGACGTTGAGGATGCCGCGCAGCTTGTTGACCACCAGCGTCGACAGTGCCTCGCCCTCGATGTCCTCGGCGATGATGAACAGCGGCTTGCCGGCCTGCTGAACCTTCTCGAGGACGGGCAGGAGCTCCTGGATGTTGGAGATCTTGCCCTGGTTGATGAGGATGAGCGCATCGCCCAGGATGGCTTCCTGGCGGTCGGCGTCGGTGACGAAGTGCGGGGACAGGTAGCCCTTGTCGAACTGCATGCCCTCGGTGATCTCCAGCTCCACATCGGAGGCCTGGGACTCGTCGATGGTGATGACGCCGTCCTTGCCGACCTTCTCGAAGGCATCGGCGATGAGTGCGCCGATCTCCTCGGACTGGGCGGACAGACCGGCCACGTGGGCGATCTCCTCGGAGCCGGCGACATCGCGGGAGATGGAGCCGAGCTCGTCGGAGACGGCCTCGACGGCGGTCTCGATGCCGCGCTTGAGGGCACCGGGAGCGGCGCCCGCGGCGACGTTGCGCAGACCCTCGTTGACGAAGGCCTGGGCGAGGACGGTCGCAGTGGTGGTTCCGTCACCGGCGATGTCGTTGGTCTTGGTGGCGACTTCCTTGGCCAGCTGTGCGCCGAGGTTCTCGTAGGGATCGTCGAGCTCGACCTCACGCGCGATGGTCACGCCATCGTTGGTGATCGTGGGTGCGCCCCACTTCTTGTCGAGAACGACGTTGCGGCCGCGGGGTCCGAGCGTCACCTTGACGGTGTCAGCGAGAGTGTTGACACCCTTTTCGAGTGAACGACGGGCCTCGTCGTTGAATTCCAGATTCTTAGGCATTCGTCCTCCTGTCTTGAGAGTCGTTCAGGGGATTCAGCCGATGACGGCGAGCACGTCGCGGGCCGAGAGGACGAGGTACTCCTCGCCGGCGTACTTGACCTCGGTGCCGCCGTACTTCGAGTAGATGACCTTGTCGCCGACAGCGACGTCGACGGGAACGCGGTTGCCGTTGTCAGCAACGCGGCCGGGGCCCACTGCGACGACTTCGCCTTCCTGCGGCTTCTCCTTGGCAGTGTCGGGGATGACCAGACCGCTGGCAGTGGTCTGCTCGGCTTCGACCTGACGGATGACGATCCGATCTTCGAGTGGCTTGATGGAGACCGACATATCGGGCTCTCTCCCTTCGCTGGGTTCGATACTGGTGGAGTCAGACGGCGGCGTGCGCCTGAGGAACCTCTCGTCGTCGCGGGTGCCGAGGAGTTCGACCGTCCGATGAAACTGGCACTCACTGAGTGTCAGTGCTAATGCGACTCTATGACTCCTTTAGCACTCGGTCAACTCGAGTGCCAAGATTTCGCGGGGCTCTCGGGGAAAGCTCAGCCTCGGGGTGCGCGGACCGCCACCTCGGCGGCCCGCACCCCCGCCTCGGCGGCCAGGGCACGCTACCGCAGGGCCACGGCCCGAGCACCGCTACCTCGGCGGGACGCGCAAGCCCATGAATGCGCGAGAGGGACCCCGGACGGATCCGGAGTCCCTCATCGCTCAGCTCATCTCAGCCGTGACCGCGGACGGTCGGCTGGTGCCGGCGCGCGGTCAGCGCATCAGCGCTGCGCTCAGGCGCAGGCCCACTGTCCCCAGCCGGCCTTGGCCTGGAGCTTCTTCGCACGGTCGAACTGCTCGCGCGGGCTGGCGTCGATCGGGTTGCCCGAGCCGCCCACGCTGCGCCACGTGGCGAGCTTGAACTGGAAGAGGCCGAAGTGGGCGTTGTTCTGCTTGTTCACGGCGCGCGGGTTGAAGTTCGACTCGCACTTGGCGACCTGGTACCACTTGGAGCCGGGTCCGCCGAGCATCGCCTTGATCTCCTCGGTCGTCATCGAACCGCCGCCACCGGAGCTCGAGCCGCCGTCGTCGGAGCCTCCGCCGGAGCCGCTTCCGCTGTCATCGGATCCCGAGCCGGAGCCCGAGCCCGAGTCGTTCGAGGAGGGCTTCTCCTTCTTCTTCGTGCCCTCGACGACGACCTTGGCCTTCGGTTCGGAGAGGACCTTCTCGCCCTTCTTCTCCTTCTCGACCTCTTCGCCGTTGACGATCTTGACCTGGTACTCGACTTCCTTCTGCCCGGCCTTGCCCTTCTCCTCGACCTTCGTCTCACCGACGAAGAGGGATTCCGACTTCTTCTTCTCGACCTTGGGCTCGATGTCCTGCTTCTCCTTGACGGTCTTGTTCTCCACCCGGTTGACGGTGAGGACCTGACCGTCGGTGACGGATGCGCTCATCGGCACGGAGAGGTAGTCGTCCTTGTCGAGCTTGATGTCGGCTTCCTTGAGGGCGGCGCCGGCGGTGTCGACGGGCGCGGTGACCTTGTGGTCCTTGCCGTCGGCGACGACGGTGAGCGCCTTCGCGGTGGTGACGTCGATGCTCGTCTCGCCGTCGACCTTGAGCTTGTCGTTGGCTTCGGCGCTGAGCTCGGCATCCTTGGCTTCGACGCCGAGGTCGGCGAGAGCCTGCCCGACGGTGTTCGCGTTCGTCCACTCGTCGGTCTTCTTGCCGTCGACGGTGAGCGCGACGTCCTTGGCAGTGTTGACCGTGACCGTCATATCGCGGTCGATCTTCGTGTTCACACCCGGCTTGACCTCATCGCGCTTCTCGAGCTCGATGTTCTGGCTGTCGAGGATCTCACCGACGGTTCCCCCGAAGGTGCGGATCTCTTCGGCCTTGCCGTTCACCTCGAGGGTGACGGGCTTGTTCATGGTGAGCACGGCACCGGTGCCACCGACGAGTCCGGTGATGACGACCGCCTGTGCGGCGATCTGCACCTTGCGGTTCTTGAGAAAATCAATCACAGAAATATCCCCGAGCAGAGTTGACCAGCTGTTTGCGACTCATCCACTGTAACCGATTCGTTACATCGCTTGCAAAAGATTACGAAACCGTAACAGGAATCTCTCAGACTCCCGGATTTCCGGGGTTCACAGCAGTCGGCATCCGTCCAGGTCAGACGTCATCCACGGCACGACTGGCGACCGTGATGTGACGTCCGTAACGACCGTGATCTTGGCCCTCCCCCTCGCCGAGGCGGGGGCTCAGTCCCAGCTGCCGAGCGCGGTCTCCGCGTTCGCCCACACCGCCTCGGCGAGGTCACCGGCGTCCATCCCCCGCACCTCGGCGAGCATCCTGGCCGTGATCGGGGTGAGGTAGGGGCCGCCGGGCTTGCCGCGGTAGGGATGAGGGGTGAGGAAGGGGGCGTCGGTCTCCGTGAGGAGGAGCTCGAGCGGGGCGCTCGCGGCGGCCCGGCGCAGCTCATCGGCGTTCTTGAACGTGATGTTGCCGGCAAAGGACATGAAGTAGCCGTGCTCGGCGCATTCGCGGGCCATCGCCTCGTCGCCGGAGAAGCAGTGGAAGATCGTCACCTCGGGCGCCCCCTCCTCGCGGAGGATGCGCAGGACGTCGGCATGGGCCTCACGATCGTGGATCTGCAGGGCCCGGCCGGTCCGCTTGGCGATCTCGATATGCGCCCGGAACGACCGCTGCTGCTGCCCGATGCCGTCCTCACCGGTGCGGAAGTAGTCGAGGCCGGTCTCCCCGACCACGCGCATCCGGTCCTCACTCGTCACAAGCGCCTCGATCTCGGTGAGCGCATCGTCGAGGAGGCCGCGCTCTGCCAGCCGCGGGGCCTCGTTCGGGTGGAGCGCCGCTCCCCCGAGCATCCACGTCCGCCCGGTGACAGGCGGTGTCGGCACGCGGGCGGCGACGGCCGGGTCGACGTTCGCCGCGGCGGCCAGGGCCGCATTCCCCTGCCCGGCGTACTGGGAGGCGACGAGCGCGGTCGTCCAGCGGGCAGCGGGCAGGTCGCAGCCGATCTGGACGATCCGGCGCACTCCGGCCGCCTCGGCGGTGTCGAAGAAGAAGTCGAGATCGGGGAACTCCTCGTCCTCGGACGGGGTGACCTCCGGGGAGGGTTCGCCGGCACCGAGCGGCAGGCGCACGCCCGTGCCGATGTCGAGGTGGGTGTGGGTGTCGACGATCGGGTGGGGCAGCGGTTCGGGCACCGGCGGGTACGTTCCGGCAGCGCGCGAGGCCATTACTCCGTCTCCTCCACGAACTTCGGGAACACCGGTTCGGGCTTGGGCAGCGGGGTGCCGGGCACGAGTGGGAAGTCGATGGCCGCGAACGAGCGGGGGTCGACGTCGGCGGCCGACACCCCGCCCTCGGCGGTCTCAGCGGCGGCCGGGGCGATGCCGGCACCGGCGAATCCCGCTCCGGCGGCGACGCCGACCGCGGCACTCGCGGTCACGGTGTCCATCACCTCGGCACCGGTGCCGGTCTCGATCGCGGTGGGCAGGACTTTCGCGCCCGCCTCGGCGGAATCCTTCGGCGACGCCGAGGAGGTCGAGGATCCTCCCTGCGGATTCGGGCATGACGGGCTGGATGAGGATCGAGACGATGCGCACGACCTCGATCGTCACCCAGAGGACGGTGGCCATGCGCTCGGGGTCGGTCTTCTTCAGCTTCCAGGGCTCCTGCGCGGAGAAGTAGCGGTTGGCCTCGGTGAGCACCTTCCAGCACGCGTCGACGTAGAGGTGGAGGCTCTGGGTGTCGACGTGCCGGCGGGCGGTCTCCAGGGTGCCGCGGGCGAGGGAGAGCAGGGACTCGTCCGCCTCGGTGAGGTCGCCGGGCTGCGGCACCTGTCCGTCGCAGTTCTTCGCGATCATCGACAGCGAGCGCTGGGCGAGGTTGCCGTACTCGTTGGCGAGGTCGGCGTTCTTGCGGGTGATGATCGAGTCCTTCGTGTACGAGCCGTCCTGGCCGTAGGAGAACTCGCGGAAGAGGAAGAAGCGGACGGTGTCGAGACCGAACGCGTCGACGAGGTCGATGGGGTCGACAACGTTGCCGACGGACTTCGACATCTTCTCCCCGGCGTTGAAGAGGAAGCCGTGGGCGTGGACGCGACGGGGCAGCTCGATGCCTGCGGACATGAGGAACGCGGGCCAGTAGACGCTGTGGAAGCGGATGATGTCCTTGCCGATGATGTGGACGTCGGCGGGCCACCACTTGGCAAACGCCTCGGTGTCGTCGGGGAAGCCGGCGGCGGTGAGGTAGTTCGTCAAGGCGTCGATCCACACGTACATGACGTGCTTGTCGTTGCCGGGCACGGGCACGCCCCAGTCGAAGGTCGTGCGCGAGATCGAGAGGTCCTTGAGGCCGGAGGCGACGAACGAGGCGACCTCGTTGCGGCGGGAGTCGGGGCCGAGGAACTCGGGGTGATCGCGGTAGAGCTCGAGGAGGGGCTCCTGGTACTTCGAGAGACGGAAGAAGTAAGACTCCTCCTCCGTCCAGGTCACCTCGGTGCGGGTCTCCTTCGACAGGCGCACGCCGTCGACGACCTCGGTCTCGTCCTCGGTGTAGAACGCCTCGTCGCGCACCGAGTACCAGCCCGAGTACGAGTCGAGGTAGATGTCACCGGCCTCTTCGAGCCGACGCCAGATCTCCTGCGAGGCGGCGTAGTGGTCGGGGTCGGTGGTCCGGATGAACCGGTCGAAGGTCGAGCCGAGCGCGAGCTGCGTGTCGCGGAAGTTCTTCGCGTTGTCGTCAGCGAGCTCTTTCGGCGTGATCCCCAGCCTGTTCGCCGCCTGGAGCATCTTGAGGCCGTGTTCGTCGGTGCCGGTGGCGAAGAACACGTCGTGGTTGTCGAGGCGCTTGAACCGCGCGATCGTGTCGGCGGCGATGTACTCGTACGCGTGCCCGATGTGGATGGCCCCATTGGGGTAGGCGATGGCTGTTGTCACGTAGTAACCCATAGGCAACTCAGTCTAGAGGACGCGCGACGCACCGCTTGCCGCGGTTCGGCTCGTGGGCAGGGGCGACGTGGGGACGCGCGGGGTGGCGCGGGTGGTGGCGGTATGGCGGGGTGGTGCGGGTGCCGGGGCCCGCAGGCGGCGAGCCGCTGCGCCGGGGGTGCCGGGGCCCGCAGGCGGCGAGCCGCTGCGCCGGGGGTGCCGGGGCCAAACGCCCCCGAGCCAAGAGCCCTCGGCCCGAAGTGAGTCGCATTCCGCCCGATCGGTCGGCTTCCGCCACCCGTTGGCGGCAACGATTCACTTTCCGCCCGATCGGTCGGAATGCGAACCGACTGATCGGGCGGAAAGTGAATCGAACGACCGCACCGGTCCGAGTCCACCGTGCTGCCGAGCCCATCTGCCCGGCCGACCCGCCGTCAGGCAGCGACCGCTGCGCCCTACAGCCGGGTCGGCTCGGTCCGGAACTCCATGAGCCTCGGCGCCTGTTCGAAGAGCTTGAGGGAGAAGGCAGTCGGATTGATGACCTCGCGGAAGCTGAAGTGGATCACGGTGAAGCCCATCGACAGCAGCATGTTCTGCTGGTAGCTCTCCTTCTTCAGCACGTCTCGGCTGAAGTCGACGTACTTGACCGTACCGTCGATCGCCAGCGCGGTCCGGGTCTGCCGGTGGAGGAAGTCGAGGCGGGTGAGGAAGTCCCCGTCGTGGAAGACGTTCCGCTGTTGGGCGAAGTCGTGCAGCCCGAGCCGGTGGAGGTTGAGCGAGCAGCAGCTCTCCGCGTAGCTCTCGGACAGCGGACTGACGATGCCGAGAACGGTCAGTGCCCTCTTCGTACCCCGGGTCAGGCGGTGTGCAGCCGGGACGAACTCGGACTCGACCACCTCGCGTCCGAACTCGAACAGGCGATCCGGGTCCGTCATCCCCAATCGGGCGTTGCCTTTGGCTGCGAGCACCTGCGACCGCACCGCGGAGTCGAGTGCGGCCAGACCCGCGATGGGCCCTCCGACCTCGATGAGGTCCAGACCCGTGCGCGCCGCGGTGGTCACCGGCACGCCGCTTCGCACCGTCCGGTCGTCGTCCGGGATCGCCCGTCGTCGCCGCGAGACCGCAGAACTGGTCGAAGTGGAGCTCGGGTGGGCGATGGTCAGCGGCTCGAGCGGCAGGTCGAACATCGGAAGCTCGTGGAGCACTGCGGCCGAGGTGCCGACGACCGCGTCATCGGGCCGATAGTGCGGATAGTGAATGGCCTTCAGCCTGGCCACGTGGGCGGCGAACTTCCGATCCTCGGCCCTCTGCCGGCGCGTCGTGGTGCGGAAGTAGTCCGTCCACGCAGCGTCGGTGATGAGCGAGCGGATGCGCTCATGCCGCGGCTTCTCGCACTCGGACACGATCGAGTAGACACCCGGGCTTAGCCGCAGGAGGCAGCAGTCCGTGGCGCGGCTGATCTCTGTGTTCGACACGCCTGCGGCCGTGAGGTCATCCCTGCGAACGACGTTGCATCTGAGTTCGACCCTCTCATCCATCACAGCAGATTCGCCGCCTCAGCTCGCACTCACAAGAATCGATCGGAGACCTGTGGATCCGGGCCCAATGTCCACAGCGCTCACGCACACGGGTGCGGGAACCGTCCACACGCCGATGCCCATGAGTCGCCACACGCCCGAGCCGCCGGACGACGCGACCGTCCTCCGCCGAAACGAGTCAGTTTCCGCCCGATCGGTCGGTTCGAAACCCGACCAAACGGGCGGAAAGTGGTTCACAGCAGTCCCGGGAGCGTGAGCCAGAGCAGTGCGGAGACAGTGAGCCGTTCACACCGACCTGAGCACGGGTCGACGCACAGCCGTCCGCACGCAAGTCACCGCTTACTCGCGGTGGAGCCAGGCCTCGTAGATCTCGCGCTTGGACAGACCGAAGCGCTTCGCGATCTGCCCGGCCGCCTCCTTCGCCCTCACCCCTGATGCGACGAGGTTCTCCATCTCGCCGAGGTGGTCCTCCGGAGCCGTCTCCACCTCGGTGGCGCCGGCGAGGACGAGGGTGAGCTCGCCGCGCAGACCGTCGGCGGCGAGGTCCCGCAGCGAGCCGACGGTTCCGCGCAGGGTCTCCTCGAAGGTCTTCGTCAGCTCCCGGCTGATGCTCATCGGGCGGTCGGGACCGATGACGGCGAGCAGGTCGTCCATCGTCTCGGCGATCCGGTGCGGGCTCTCGAAGAAGACCATCGTGCGCTTCTCACTCGCGAGCTCCTCGAACAGAGCAGTGCGCGCCCCCGATTTGCGCGGGATGAAACCCTCGAAGCTGAAGCGATCGCTCGGCAGGCCCGAGACCGCAAGCGCCATGAGCACCGCGGACGGCCCGGGTGTCGCGGTGATCGGCAGCCCCGCCTCGGCGCAGGCCCTGACGACCCGATACCCGGGATCGGAGACCGCGGGCATTCCCGCGTCGCTGAGGAGGACGACCGTCCGGCCGTCGCGGATGAGGTCGACGATCTCCGGCGCCCGCCCCGCCTCGTTGTGGTCGAAGACGCTGATGACGCGCTTCGTGTGGCTCAGTCCCAGCCGCTGGGCAAGCGAAAGGAACCGACGGGTGTCCTCGGCGGCGATGACATCGGCGGTTTCGATCGCCTGCCGCATCCGCGGTCCCGCATCGCCGAGGTTGCCGATCGGAGTCCCGACGAGGATGAGTCCCCCGCCGGTGCCGTCGAGGAGCCGAGGGCCTGAGGACTGTTCTGCGTTCGGGGCTCCGTCATCGTCAATGCCCGCCGCAGGCGTGTCGGTCTCCGGCGACTGCTCGCCTGCCGCAGCGGTCGAGCCGTCCCCGGCCGCACGCGCCTCGTCGGTCGCGCCGTCAGCGTTCGCCGGGGCCGTGTCGTCTGCGCTCGCCAGGGTTGAGCCGTCAAGGCTCGCAGCGCTCATGCCTGGATCAGTCGATGCGTCCGCGCGGCCCGCATCGCTCGAGCGCGGATTGAGTCGGCTGCTCAACTGTAGGACGACGACGAGCCAAAGAACACGAGCGCAAACATCCCTAGATACGCGAGGATGATAAACAACCAAGCGAGGATCCAGAGGGCGGTGCCGATGTAGCCGACCCAGAGGGCGGCGACAGCCATGCCGTCTCCGCGTTCGCCGCGTTCACGGATCTGCTTGCGCGCGATGTGTCCCATGACGATGCCGGCGATGCCTGCGATGAAGAAGCTCGAGACGACGCCGAAGATCGAGGCGACGAGCGCGATGATTGCCAGAGTGTTGTTCGGGGGCAGCGCCTGGTAGGCGACTCCCGCGTTGCCGTAGCTCGACGCCGCGTTGTAGTTCGCCGCCTGGTAGCTGTTCGAGCTGTAGCTGCCGGCAGGCTGCCCGGACTGGGGCTGCTGGTAGTACATGTCTGGGTTGTTCCAGTTGTTCTGGCTGCTCATGTCTTCTCTCCTCGGGGTCACTACCAACGGTACAGACGCGGACGACGAGGCAAAAGGCGAGCGTGTTGCAATCCTGCATCGTCGTCGCAGTCCACACAGGCGAACACAGCACAGTCAACTCAGGCAAACACGGGCAGGAGGTCGCGCCGGTCCGCCCACCGGTTCAGGACGTCATGCGCCAGATCATGAGGTCGTCGACAGCAGCGCGAGAATGCCGACGCCGACGACCGCGGCAACGATGATGGCGAGGAGGCCGAGCCCGATGCTGATGTATCCCATGATGAGGCCGGCCATCGCCTGCCCTCGGCCGTCTTCTCCGGAGCGTTTGATCTGGCCCAGGGAGACGTGGCCGAAGATCACCGCGAGGAACGGGGCGATCCAGAGGAACATGAGGATGAAACTGAAGAACCACCCGATGAACGGAATCATCGACAGCAGTCCGCAGACGAACCCGCCCGCCAATCCGATGATGCCCATCCACATCGCCCAACCGGCGAGGCCGTTCAACTTGCGGTAGACGACCATCGGCGTTCCGTACGTGCCGTGGGTGACCGGCTGGCTGTAGGACGCCGGCTGAACCGAATACGGCTGCCCGCCCGATGGTCCCACCGAATCGAGGTACTGACCGTAGTCGGTGTACTGCCCACCGCCGTACCCGGCCTGCGACGGGTCGCCATACCCGCTCTGACCGTATCCGGCCTGGCCGGAGCCGTACCCGGCCTGGCCGGAGCCGTAGGGCGACGGGGAGGCCCCAGCCCCCGAGCCGAACTGCTGCGATCCCACCTGCGGAGGATCGCTCGGGCGGTAGTCCGGGTTGTTCGACACTCTCATCACCGTCTTCGCTCGTGTGCTGGGGCGCTCGCACCCGTACCGGTGCGATAGCCGTAGTCTCCACCCTAACCGCCCCGGCTCTCCCGCGGTACCGTCAGCCCGGCCACTCCGCTCCGCGTGCACGGAGCTCAGCACGCCCGGAGCCTGCCCGCCCGCAGAGGTCTTGCTCCGCTCCTGGCACTCCTCGGACACGACGCATCCGAGGCTGAGCGGCTTCCGAGTGTCCGCACCCTAGACTTGGCCGTGATGACAGCACCCGCAGATCCCCCGACGCCGAGGCGACCGACCGATCCCCGATCCGGTTCGACTTCCCCGTCCGCCCCGCACCCGACCGCGGAGGCGACAGCGTCGACCCCGGGCCCCACAACAGCGTCGACCTCGAACTCCACGGCCGCGACGAGCCCGAGCTCCACAAACTCTGCCCCAGCCGCAGCCACCGCCACGAAGGACCGTCAGCCCGCGTCGGGCCGGATCGCCAAGGAGGAGCGGGCCCGCCGCCGCGAGCAGATCCTCGCCGGCGCCGCCGCGCTGCGCCGGAAGTCCTTCACCGCCGGCATGTGGGCGACGCGGGCGCCGGTCTGGATGTGGCCGACCCTCATCGTCATCACCGTCATCAGCGGCATCCTGCGCCTCTTCCGGCTCGAATTCCCCGGCCGCCTCATCTTCGACGAGACGTACTACGTCAAAGACTCGTACTCGATGATCACCTACGGATACGAGCGCTCCTGGCCCGAGAACGCCGACGCCTCCTTCAACGCCGGCGACCCGAGCGTCATCGGGTCGGCGCCGGCGTACGTCGTCCATCCGCCGCTGGGCAAATGGGTGATCGGGCTCGGCATCGATCTCTTCGGCGCCGACGATTCCTTCGGCTGGCGATTCTCCGTCGCCGTCGTCGGCACGCTCACGGTCTTCCTCATGGGGCTTGTCGCCTGGAAGCTCTTCCGCTCCGCGTTCTTCGCGTGTGCGGCGGCGGTCCTCCTCTCGATCGACGGCGAGCACTTCGTCCATTCCCGCACGAGCCTGCTCGACATCGTGCTCATGGCCTTCATCCTCCTCGCCTTCTGGTTCATCCTCCTCGACCGCGAGCAGGTGACGAAACGCCTGGCCCGCTGGGCAGCCGACACCACGGACGGCGTTCCCGTGGCCGCCCGCGGCCGCCGGTCCGCCGATGCCGAGCGCGCGGACCTCATCAACTTCGGCCCCCGCCTCGGCGTGCGTCCCTGGCTCATCGCCGCCGGCATCACGCTGGGCATGGCGATGGGCGTGAAATGGTCGGGCCTCTACGCGCTCGCGGCCTTCGGCATCCTCGTCGTCGCGTGGGACGTCCACTCGCGCTACCGGGCCGGCGTCGTCCATCCGTGGCTCGGTGCCCTCATCCGCGACAGCGTCCCGTCGTTCCTCAAGCTCGTGCCCACGGCGCTCATCACCTATATCGCGACGTGGACCGGGTGGATCCTCTCCGACGACGCATGGAACCGGCAGTGGGCGGCCGAGACCCCCGGCTGGTGGCAGGCCCTGCCCTCGTGGCTCGACTGGCTGCCCTCGCTCGCGCAGTACCACTACACCGCGTACTCCTTCCACGTCGGCCTCGACGCCGAGCACCCCTACATGTCGAACCCCTGGGGCTGGATCGTCCAATGGCGGCCGACCTCGTTCTACTACGAATCGCTCAGCCGCGGCGACCTCGGCTGCGCGGCGGCGAAGTGCTCCTCGGCGATCACCTCGGTGGGCAATCCCGTGATCTGGGGACTCGCCCCTGTCGCGCTCCTCATCGTCCTCGCCGCGTGGATCGTGCGCCGCGACGTCCGCGCCGGCGTCATCCTCTCCGGAATCGCTGCGACCTGGCTGCCGTGGTTCGCCTACCAGGACCGGACGATCTTCACCTTCTACACGATCGTCATGGTCCCCTTCGTCGTCCTCGCGCTCGTCTACTGCCTCACCCTCCTCTGGGGCCGTCGCACCCCGAACCCGCCCTTCGCCCCGCAGATCCGCACGTCGACCATGCCCGTCCCCTCCCCCGCCGAGGCGGTTCCCACCACCGAGCCGAACCCGACGTCCGCCGCCGCTGCCTCTGGTCCCGCCGAGGCGGCCGCCACCGACTCCGACGCACCGACCACGCCACCGACCGACGACCAGCCTGCGTCGCCGACGCACCGCGGGCGCCTGGGCTCGCGCCCCCCGTGGCCGCTGCTCGGCCGCCGACTCGCCGTCGGCGCAGTCCTCGCCGCAGCCGTCCTCGCCTTCGCGTACTTCTGGCCGATCTACACCGGCGAGGTCATCCCCTTCGAGGCGTGGAACAACCGGATGTGGAACGTCACCTGGCGCTGATCTGAACCGGACATGACCTCGTCGTCTGTCCGACACCGATCGTTCACCTCCCGGACACGACCCGTCGTTAGCGTCGGGGCATTGTGACTGACGAAGCGACACTGAACCACCCAGCACCCACCTCGGCGAATCCCTCTTCGGATACCGGCCCCGGACCAGGGGTCGTCGCCATCATTCCCGCCCGTGGAGGATCCAAGGGGATCCCGCTGAAGAACCTCCAGAAGGTCGCCGGCGTCTCCCTCCTCGCCCGTGCGATCAACGCGGCGAAGGCCACGCCGAGCATCGACCGGGTCGTCGTCTCGACCGACCATGAGGGCATCGCCGCCGAGGCGGTCCGGGCCGGCGCCGAGGTGTCGCACCGTCCCGCAGAGATCGCCGGGGACACGGCGACGAGCGAATCGGCGATCATCCACACCCTCGGCGACCTCGGTGAGGACTACGGGGTGACGGTCTTCCTCCAGTGCACCTCGCCGTTCATCGACTCGGCGTCGATCGACAACGCCGTGTGCCGAGTCCGCGACGACGAGGACGACGTCGTCTTCTCAGCTGTCGAGGACCACTCGTTCCTCTGGCGCCTCGGCGACGACGGGGAGGCGGTCTCCGTCGGCCATGACAAGGCGTTCCGTCCGCGCCGGCAGGACCGCACCAAGCACTACAACGAGACCGGAGCGTTCTACGTCATGCGCACCGCGGGACTGCTCGAATCCGGTCACCGCTTCTTCGGCCGGGTCGGCATCGAAGAGGTCCCGCCCGAGCATGCGAGAGAGATCGACGACATGTCCGACCTCACCCTCGTCCGCGCGATCGCCTCGACGCAGGAGACCGCGCAGGTCATCGACGTCGATGCGCTGGTGACCGATTTCGACGGGGTCCACACCGACGACGGTGCCTACGTCGACGAGGACGGCAATGAGCACGTCCGCGTCCACAGGGGCGACGGAATGGGGGTCTCACGCTTGGCGAAAGCAGGTTTCCCTGTCATGATTCTCTCAAAGGAACGCAACCCCGTGGTCACCCGCAGGGCGGAGAAACTTCATATTGGCGTAACCCAGGGTGTCGACAATAAGTCGGAGGTCCTGCAGTCGTGGATCGACGAGCAGGGCCTGGACGCAGCACGCGTGGCCTATGTCGGCAACGACATCAACGACCTCGAAGCCTTCGACGTCGTCGGCTGGCCCATCGCCGTCGCGGACGCCCACCCCAAGGTGCTCGCGGCAGCCCGAGTGGTCCTCGACCGACCGGGCGGGCGGGGTGCGGTCCGGGAGGTCTGCGACCTCATCCCGGTCCGCGCCTGAGACCGCCGTTCGGCTCGGCGCAGAGCCGAAGCCGCCCGGGCCCCGTCACCCCACCGACAACTTCACACGGAACAGCACCACCCACCCCAGCGCGGAGGCATCGCACCGCGTTCGAAACGAAAGCAGGACTCATGACTGATCACATCGCCCCCGTGGCCATCGGCGACCAGCTCGTCGGCCCGGACCAGCCCGTCTACATGATCGGCGAGATCGGCATCAACCACAACGGCGACGTCGAGATCGCCAAGCAGCTCATGGATGCCGCTGCCACCGCAGGCGCTCAGGCCGTGAAGTTCCAGAAGCGCAACCCCGATGTCGCCGTCCCCGAACACCAGAAGTCGAAGATGCGTCAGACCCCGTGGGGCGAGATGACCTACCTCGACTACAAGTTCCGCGTCGAGTTCGAGAAGGACGAGTACCAGGAGATCGACCGGTACGCGAAGGAACTCGGACTGCAATGGTTCGCCTCGCCGTGGGACACCGACTCCGTCGACTTCCTCGAGAACGAGTTCGACGCCCTCACCTACAAGGTCGCCTCGGCGTCGCTGACCGACTTCGAGCTGCTGCGTGCGATCGCCGCGACGGGCAAGCCCGTGCTCTGCTCCTCGGGCATGTCCGACTGGGCGACGCTCGACGCCGCCGTCGAGGTCTTCGACAAGGACAGGCTCGTCCTCATGCACGCGACCTCGACCTACCCGCTGCCCCCGGAAGAGGTCAACCTCCGCGCGATCCCGGCGATGGTCGAGCGCTACGGCGTGCCCGTCGGCTACTCCGGCCACGAGCTCGGGCTCGAGATCTCGTTCGCCGCGGTCGCCCTCGGCGCCGTCACCGTCGAACGCCACATCACCCTCGATTCGACGATGTGGGGCTCGGACCAGTCGGCGTCGATGGAGCCGCGCGAATTCTCCTCCCTCGTCAAGGGCGTCCGCGTCCTTGAGAAGGCCATGGGCGACGGCGTCAAGCGCGTCATGCCCGGCGAGGAGTCGAAGATCGAATCTCTGCGCAAGGTCACTGCCTGAGCTGAGGCACTGAGCTGAGGCACCGCACTCACGGAACTGCCCCGAAGCCGCACGGCTCCGGGGCAATTCTGCGTCCGTCACCGGGTGCGACGCAGGCGCCGCACGCGCCGCCTCAGTCCCTTCGCCGCCTTGGCCATGGCCGAACGCGCCTCGGCCTGTGCCGTCCTTCCGGCCAGCGAGCGCAGGTCGTTCTCGGCACGCTCGGCACGCGCACGCAACCCGTCCCGCTCATGGGCGAGTTCCCTCGTCGCCGCCGTCGCCTCGTCGACGGCCGACTGCGCGGTCTCGAGCGCCGCCTGTGCCATGTCGCGTTCGGAAGTGACCCGCTCGAGCGTTGCGCGGTCGGCACCCGCCTCTCGGCGCACCCGGGCCAGCGCCCGCGTCTGTGCGACGCCTGCCTCCTCCGATTCGGCGACCGCCGCGAGGTGGAACTCCTCTGCGCGCACGTGGTCTGCGCTCCGGGTCCGGACCGCTCGCCGCGGCCGACCGGACTCCCCCAGAGCGTCCCCAATGGCACGATGATTGTCCCGGGTCACCTCCCAGAACCGCTCCCTCGTCGCCGCGAGGTCCTCCTGCAGGTCGACACCGTAGGAATAGGCGTCCATCACCGCCGCAACGATCCGGTCCGCGAGACCGCGGGCGCGTCGGCCGACGCTGCCGTCGCTCGTGTCCGCACCGCACGCGCCCGTGCCTCGCGCGACGTCAGCGCCCAGCCATCCCGCCTCGGCGGCCCTTTCCTCGGGACCGCCCGCGACCATCCCTTCGGGTCCGACCGGGACGACGAACTCGGGATGGCCGATGTCGTGGGCGAAGTACCCGAGCTTCGCGTGGAGATCGAGCGAGAGAGGGATCGAACCGACCCCGAAGGGGATCATCTGCGCATGACCCCGGCCGCCGAGGACGTAGGGAACGGAGGAGAAGAGTGTGAAGCCTGAGAAGAAGCCGATGTCCGCACCCCACAGGCGGATCTCCTCGACCTCGGGCACCTCCGCGCGGAGACGGCGTGACACCTCGGCGTCGTCAGGATGGAAGGGCACACTGAGGACTCTCCAACCGTCCGCGACGAGCGCGCGGGCGCTGTCGACGACGGCCCGGTGGATCACCTCGGCGTCGTAGCCGGCCGCCTGCTGTCGGCCGTGGACGAGCATCTGGATCGCGATGAGTTTCTCTCGGGGATCCGGTCGGCTCCCCTGCAGCGGTTCGTAGAGCAGACCACCCAGGGTCGTCGGACACGGCTGGAAGTCGATCGGCACCGCTGAGGGACCGAGAAGCGCCGACATCGACGCAATGCTCCCCGAGTTCCGCAGACCGAAGAACACCGACTGCTCACGGACCTGCTCGACGTGGGTGCGGAGAAGATCGTCGAACTCCGGTTGACCGGGGAACCGGTTGTCACCCACGGCGTAGACGATGAGGGGAACCTCGATCCCAGCCAGCGTCTCGGCGGAGATCTTCCACTGCCACCCGGAGAGCCGATTGGGATTCGTGTCCTGGAGGAACAGTCCCCCGCCGCCGATGACGACGGCATCGGCGCGGGCGTTGATCCGGTCGACCAGGCCGCCGTCGACCTCCCGCCGCAGGGCCGCCGCCGAGGTGAACGCCGCCTCACCGTCGAAGGCGCGGAAGGCGTCGCGGACGACGGGGAAGAGCGCTTTGTCCCCGTAGTTGCCCCAAGTCGGGATGTCGAAGTGGAAGAGGTCCGCCATAGAACGACTGTAGTGGACCCGACCGAACGGCAGATGAATGCGCCAGGCCGCTGTCTGCCACCGAACCGTCGACCCAGACAACTGGAATGCGAACTTCGGGTGAATAGCACGCGCAGTCTGGTTCACCGGTCAGTCACCGCGAGTTACCCGACCCTGTCTACCATCGTCTGAGCACATGCACGCGTCGTGCTCCCCCGCGGCCGTGCTCAGCAGCGAAAGGACCCCATGACCACTCCCCTGACCAGCGTCATCATTGCGGCGAAGAACGCCGAACAGACCATAGGGAGCAGTCTCAAGAGCTTGACCATGCAGGGGTTCGCCCCCGATGAGCTGGAAGTCATCGTCGTCAACGACGGCTCGGAGGATCACACGGCCGACGTCATCGCCGAATACGAGAACAGGCTCAACCTGGTGACCATCGAGAATCCCGCGTCGCTCGGAGTCTCGGCATCCCGCAACCTAGCCCTCGAAGCATCGACGGGTCAGACGATCACCTACCTCGACGGTGACGACTGGTATGCGCCGGGACACCTGCGGAAGATGACTGACGCAATCACCGGGCTGGGTGTCGACTTCGTCAAGATCGACTACGTGCTCGTCGAAGGCACGAAGCGCAGCCTCAGTCAGGCGCCCTGTGCCGTCCGGAACCGCGCGCTCAACCCGCGCGACTACATCATGCCGGCGAACATGCCGACGATGGTCGACTATCCGGCCTGCTGGACGGGCATCTTCACCCGCAGCATGGCCGATCGCGGCCTGCTCACCTTCGACCCCGCGCTGCGGACCTGCGAGGACAGGCCGTGGACCTGGCGGCAGCACCTCGAGTCCGATTCGTTCGCCGTCATCAACTCGGCAGGTCTGTGCTACCGCAAGGGGATGTCGACGTCGCTGACCTCGATCTACGACGAAAGGCAGCTGGACTTCATTCCGGCGTTCCGGACCGTCTTCGCGATGCTGGAGAACGACCCGGAGATCGACGAATTCGAGACCAAAGCGGTGAGGAACTTCCTCTCGATCCTCTACCACCAGCTTGTCAGGCGATCGGACCAGATGACGACCGAGGTCAAGCAGAAGCTCCTCGCCGGGGCCACGACGAACGTGAAGATGATCAAGCCCGAGTTGGTCGAGAGGGTGGTCGAAAGATTCGGCGACGACCGGGTTCCGGTCATCGCCCCGGTACTCAGGAGGGCACAGGCATGACACAGCTCATCCAGATCTCGACGCTGTATCAGCTCGCGAACGTTGCTGCGAACATCGATGCGGGCCACTTCGGGCCAGCTGACGAACGCCGCATCCTGGTCGTCGCCAACAACGCCTACGCGCCCGAGATCACACCCTCGGCGACAGATCTTCTCGGCTCCGCGACCCTGCTCAGCCGCTTCGACTCGGTGGTCGACTGGAACGCGGCCATCTGGCCGAGCCACCCCAAGCAGTTCGGGGTCTCGCCCACTCGCGCACCGATCATGCGTGCGCTGCTCGAGCGGCTGTGGTCGTTGTCGCCCGACGAGGACATCTCACTCGTCGTCGAATCGCTGCCCGGTCATCCTGCACACGCACTCACTCAGGTCTTCGCCGACGCACTCATCTCTGTGCACTCCGATGGCCTCATGAGCTATGGACCCATCCGCAACCCACTCGGACGCCCGCTGTGGCAGCGCCTCGAGAACGCCCACTACACCGATCTGCTGCCGGGGGTCATGCCACGCCAGCTCGCCGAACATGCGCCCAATCGCATTGCCCTGACCGTCGACGAGCTGCGACCGGTCATCGAGGAGATGGCTCGTGAATCCGACGAAGCGCTCGAGGCCTCAGGCCTGTCGGAGCCGATCGACGACAGCGCCCTCGTTCTCGGCCAGTATCTCGCAGAGATCGACCTCATCACCGAAGAGGAGGAGATCCAGCTTCACCTCGACATGCTCGACGAGGTGAAGACACGCGGTGTGAGCACGGTGATCTTCAAGCCGCACCCGACCTCGGCCCGAACGGTCGTCGAACCGCTGAGGCGTCGCGCCGAGTCCCTCGGCCTGCGCTTCGTCCTCGCCGATGTTCCCGTCCTCGCCGAGGTGGTGGCCTCGAGGACGCAGCCCCGTCTCGTCGTCTCGTGCTTCTCGACCGGACTGGTGACCACGCAGGCACTGTTCGGAACCGAGACTGCGGCCGTCGGCACGGAACTGCTCCTCGAGCGCATCGCCCCGTATCAGAACAGCAACCGCATCCCGCTGACGATCGTCGACGCGCTCAACCGCGGCGGCTACTCCCTCACCGACCGTCCGAACGGCCGCGGTCTTCGGGACTTCAACGCCCTCATCGACGCCGTCACCTACTGCATGCAGTCGAACATCATGGCGCATCTGCGGGAGCCGGCGATCAGTTTCCTCACGCGTGCTCTCGGGACCGACGACATGGTCTACTTCAAGCGCAAACGCCTCACCCGACTCGACCTGCCGGGCAGTCTCGAAGCGTCGAGCCGCGGGCGGGTCCTGAGGACGGGGAAGCGCTTTCTGCGCAAGAACGCGAAATCGGCGCTGTCGAAGCTCGACAAGCGCGGAATCAAGATCGACGTCGCCAAACTGACCGGACGCCGCTGAGATGCCGCGAACGGCCATCGCCTTCGTCGAATCGCCGTTGCAGTTCCTCTCTGCCCTCGAAGCCCACGACCCCGAGGACGACCTCCTCATCCGGGCGCGGGCGAACGCGAAGGGGATGTCCTCGTTCCTCGACGCCTTCGACCCGGAGTGGCTCCCCGCGAACGTCCGCCTCGAACGCCAGGGGGCGAAGCCGGGGATCCTCCGGTCCCTCAACCCCTCAGTCATCTACCTCGGCGACCCGTGCTCCGGACAGATCCACAAGGCTCTGTCCGTGGCCTACCTCGAGCGGAAGATGCCGCACATCGTCCTCCTCGACGACGGGTTGGCGACCTATTCGACGATCGAGACGCTCGCTGCCAAGCGCGGGCCGCTCGTCCGTCCCAGGCAGAAGCTCAAGGCCCACCGGGCTGTCATGGCCGCCTACATCGCCGACCGTCTGCGCGGCCTGGCGGGTTCCGGACGGCTGCGGTGGCACACCGCGCTGCCGGTGCCGAAGGGACTGCGCACCAAGTTCCTCCGCGCCGGGGGCGAGATCACCCGGCATCGCTTCGAGCATCTGCAGTCGCTGCCGACCGGGGGCGGTCACTCTCGTGACACACCGGTGATCGGCTCCGCTCTCGTCGCCGACGGGCTCATCAGCGAAGCCGACTACCGCAGATGGCTCGACGGTCTCACCGCCGCCGGCCCGATCACCTACTACCCGCACCGGCGTGAGACCGATGAGTTCCTCGAGCGCCTCGGTTCCGACGATCGGGTGCGCATCAAGCACGTGGGGCTGCCGATCGAGCTGCGGCTGATCAACCTTCCCCCGGGATCCGTCATCCGCAGCCTGCCGAGCACGGCCGCGGTCTCGCTGTCGGTGCTCAATCCCGATGTGCGCATCGACGTCACCGAGATTCCGGCGGAATGGTGGACCGGCGCCTCACCCGATAGTCTGCGGAAGTCCCTCAACGCGCGAACGGTCACCGGTGATGTCGATTCCTGATTCCCCCGTCCCCCCACTGGAGCCGGACACGGCCTCACTGCCAGTCGCCGACACCGTAGTGCCCTCGCCCGCCGACAGCCCGTCGGGGGCAGCGCATGCCCACGGCACCGACGAGCAGACGATCCCGTCCGGACACGAACCGATCAGCATCGTCTCCGTCTCCGACAGCGAGTCCTACCTCAAATGGGCGACCCAGCTGCTGAGCACACTGCCCGATGTCGAGGCACACGTCTACCTCGTCGACAATCCGATCCTGCCGACCGACGAGCAGATCGCCAACGCCGTCGCCGACACCGCATGGGAAGGTCACACCATCCCTGTCGTGTCCCGCAGCGAACTCGGAGCAGTGATCTCCCAGCATCGACCGGACATCGTCCTCGGTGCCGCGACGGGCCCGATCGTCGCCCAGCTCTTCCTCACCGCGAGCGCCCTCGAACGACGACCCGCACTCATCTCCGGGCTGCCGGGGATGGGTCTGCCGGCCAGCGGCAAGGGAATGAACTACCGGCGGCTCATGGACGCCTTCCTTGCGCACTCGTTCACCGAGGTGAGCGAATACCGGGCAGTGAGTGCGATGCGACGAGTCCCCGCCGAGATCCTCCTCGGCAGGCTTCCGATGCTCCGCTCGGAATCGCTTCCCGAACCGCCGGCCCCACATTCGCTGTCCGCAACCCCGCGAACGCTCGTCTTCGCCCCACAGGCGAAGGTTCCGGCGAGCGCCGCGCAACGGGAGGCGATCATCGCCGCTCTCGCGGAGTTCGCCGAGCGTCATCCCGAGTCGCGGGCCATCGTCAAGATGCGGTCGCGTCCCGGTGAGCATGAGACCCATCACGAACAGCATTCCTACTTCGACATCATTGCCGACTTCAAGAAGCGCGCAGTTCCCGGGGCCGAGCGGCTCGAGATCGGCTACGGCCCGCTCACGGCGTTCCTCACTCCCGGTGCGGCCCTGGTCACCGTGTCGTCGACAGCCGCTCTCGAGTCGATCGACCGGGGGATCCCGACGCTGCTCATCTCCGACTTCGGGTTCGATCGGGGACTGCTCAACGAGGTCTACGCCGGTTCGGGCGCCGAGGGGACCCTCGCCGACGTTGCGGCCGGGCGGATCGGCTTCCCGGATCGGGTGTGGCTGGCGGAGAACTACTTCCACACCGACGACGGAAGTCTGCGCCGCAGCCTCGGCCTGCTCGCCGTCCGCTCTCGACAGGGGCAGCTGCCCGACAGGCGGAGGTCGGTGTGGAAGCAGAAGCGCATGCTCATGCGTGCCGAGGTCCGGACATTCACACCGACGCCGTTCATCCGGGTGTACCGGAGGATCCGCTACGGCCGCTGAGCGAGCACATCAGCCGACGAATATCGGGCACAGGCCGTGCGATCTCAGGCCCGGTCGTCGGTGGCGGTTCGGGATTCGTCCAACTCGACGACCACCTCGGCGGGCGGGGTGGCATCCTTGAACACCCACGTCCGGTAGGCATAGAAGCGGAAGGCCGTCGCCAGGGCGATGCCGATGACGTTCGTCGAGATGTTGTAGGTGAGCTGATCGCGCATGCCGAGCAGATACCACGTCACCCCGAGCGGGGCGACGGTGATGACCATGCCGCCGAGGTTGACGACAATGAAGAGGATGATGCCGCGGAGATTCGAACCCGTCGTCCGGTCGCCGTAGGTCCACAGCTTGTTGCCGATCCAGACGACGATCATCGCCACGATCGTCGAGACGATCTTCGCCTTGATCGGGCTGCCGTCGAGGAGCGCGGGGATCGGCCCCAGGCCATACGTGAGGACGTTCGAGAGTCCCACGTCGACGACGAAGCCGACACCGCCGACAGTGAGGAACTTGAAGGCTTCCACCGCGAGGCGTCGCAGCCGGGCCGATACAGACTCTTTCATGACAGCACTACTCTAGGGCGCGAGCTTCCGGACTCGCTGAGCGTCCTCAGGTGTGTCTCGACGTTGTGCCCGCGCAGTGCCGAACCCGATGACGATGAAGAGAACCGCCCGCCAGATACTCGACACAACCCGCCTATCCGATGGCCGCCTCGCGGTCGTGCACTCTCGCGACTCGAGGCCCGGGGCTCCCGCATCTCTATCGACAAGCGACAATTTGCGCACAAGGGGGCTTGTGCTCCCGGCGATGCGGACCTACTCTCAGAAATGGAACCTCGCTCACACAGGAGAAGAAGGAGACGGCGAAATGGCAGACGATCGCCCGGGCGTACCTGGAAATCCGACCCCAGCTGAGCCCACACCCGAAGAACCCACGACCCCGCATCCGCCGCTGCCGCCCAAACCCGATCAGAGCGGTCCTCGGCCGACGACGCCGACAGGGGTGCCCAGCAAGGACAGTCAGGCGGACCAGGCTCAGCAAGGTGACTGGCTGACTAGCGCGCAAGGGGCACGGCTGGTCGACACCGATCATTCGCTCAAGGCCGGCCCCCGCGGACCGGTCCTGCTTCAGGATCACCACCTGCGCGAGAAGATCACTCACTTCGACCACGAGAGGATTCCCGAACGAGTCGTCCATGCCAGGGGCGCGGCGGCGCATGGAACGTTCGTCTCCTATGGCACCGCGAGCAACGTGACAAAGGCGGAGTTCCTTCGCAAGGGCGTCGAGACTCCGGTGTTCACGCGTTTCTCCTCTGTGGTCGGCTCCCGTGGTTCAGCCGATGCCGTGCGAGACACCCGAGGCTTCTCCACGAAGTTCTACACCTCTGACGGCGTCTTCGATCTCGTCGGCAACAACATCCCGGTCTTCTTCATCCAGGACGCCGTCAAGTTCCCTGATGTCGTCCACGCTGCGAAGCCTCAACCCGACCGTGAGATCCCGCAGGCGCAGAGCGCTCATGACACGTTCTGGGACTTCGTCTCGCTGCACACGGAGGCGACCCACCACACGATGTGGCAGATGTCCGATCGCGGCATCCCACGGTCCTTCCGCACCATGGAAGGCTTCGGAATCCACACATTCCGAGTCGAGAACTCAGACGGGGACACGTCGCTCGTCAAGTTCCATTGGAAGCCGACCGCCGGGGTGCATTCGCTCGTCTGGGAGGAGGCTCAGATGGTCAACGGCATCGACCCGGATTTCCACCGTCGAGACCTTGCCGACGCGATCGAAGCAGGGGCCTTCCCCGAGTGGGAGCTCGGCATCCAAGTGTTCCCCGACACCCCCGAGGAGACCTTCGAGGGGATCGATCTCCTCGATCCGACGAAACTCGTACCCGAAGAGCTCGTCGCCGTCCAACCGATCGGCAAGCTCACTCTCAACCGCAACCCGAGCAACTACTTCGCCGAAACGGAGCAGGTGGCGTTCCATCCTGGACATCTCGTACCCGGCATCGATGTGACGAACGACCCACTCCTCCAAGGAAGGCTGTTCTCGTATCTCGATACGCAGATCTCTCGCCTCGGCGGACCGAACTTCAGCCAGATCCCGATCAACCGCCCCCACTGTCCGGTCAACGACCTCTTCCGTGACGGGATGCACCAGACCGCCGTGCACACCGGGGTCGCCCCGTACAAGCCCAACACCTTGGACGGCGGAAACCCCTTCACTGCCGACCCAGATGACGACCATACGTTCGTCGAGATCGCCCAAGAGCTGCCGAAGTCGGTCAAGGAACGCCGCTCCCCGGTCTCGTTCGACGACCACTTCACGCAGGCCCGCATGTTCTGGCTCAGTCTCACACCCGTGGAACAGTCGCACCTCGTCGACGCCTTCACCTTCGAGCTCGGAAAATGCTGGGACGAGACGATCAGGCAGCGCGAGGTCGACGTACTGGCGGCAGTCGACGCCGAACTCGCCCAACGGGTCGCTTCGGGTCTCGGGCTGAGTCCGGGAAGGCCGAACACACCCCCTGCCGACGACGTAGCCGCCAGTCCCGCACTCTCCCAGATCGGTGAGAAGTGGCCGGTCGACGGCCGCAGAGTCGGAATCGTCACCGGGCCGAAGACTGACCCGAAGCACGTCGTCACGGCTCGCGACTTCCTGGTCGAGGCGGGGATGGTGCCGATCACCATCGCTCCTGTCGGCGGTCGGGTCGGAGATGTCCCCGTCGAGCGGACCTACCTCACCGCTGCCTCAAGTGAGCTTGATGCGCTGCTGCTCCTCGACGGCGTCGACGCCGACCCGGTGGTGGGTCTGCTGCTTTCCGAAGCGTGGCGGCACCTCAAGTTCATCGCAGTCGCCGGTGGTGCAGACGCCCTTCTCGAGGAGTATGGGGTCCCTGCTTCCGACCCCGGCATCTTCACCGGCGCTCAGGTCAAGAGCCTTCTGACGAAGCTGAGAACCGGATTGGAAGAGCATCGAGCCTGGTCACGGGCTGACAGCTGATCCGCTGCGGTCCTGAGTACGGCCCTCGCTGGAACCCGTGTGACACGGGTGACAGCGAGGGCCGTACTCAGCGTCCCGGACGCTCAGCTCACTTCACGTACTCGGGGAACTCCGCAGGTGTGCCGCGCTGGGCGGCTGGGCTGATGTCGATGCCGTAGTCGCGGGCGAACCTGACCTCGGACCCGGTGTAGACGCCATCGACGCCCTCTTCGAGGGTGAAGACGCGGGCACCGCGCAGTTGGTTCCGCTTCTCCCCCGGCAGCCCGTAGGGTCCGAAGCCCGTCGACGGAGAGTAGCCGAGTTCGATGCCGAAGTAGTTACCCGAATAGGTGTTGATGTGGTCGTGACCGACGAACAGGCCTTGCACATCGCCTCTCGCGAGCATCGCGTTGAACATTCCGGAGTTGAACGGCCCCGGGCACTCGTTCTCGTTCCGCTCGCCGACGATCGAGTGCTTCTTCTTCGCCGCCGGGTGGGCGGACTCGCCGCGGAAGTCGATGCTCGAGTACCACATCATCCGGTGCTCGTGGAGCGCGATGTGCTGGAAGACGAGGCCAGGGACGAGACGACCGGCGCGCTCTTCGAGGGCTCGTGACGCCTGGGCGTACCATTCGATCTGGTCGAAGCGCAGCCAGTCCCAGTTCGGGTAGCCCTCGAGGCTCTGGCCGGCGATCTCCTTAGGGGCGTAGCGGCCGGAGTCGAGGAGCCAGATGGCGAAGGCGTCATCGTCGCCGGTCGACGAGGAGACCGTGACCACCTGATTCGAAGTGCCGGTGACGTCGGCGCCGGTGGTGTTGAGGTTGTAGCGGTACTGGCTGATGAAGTCGATCATGTCGGCCTCGTCGAAGCCCGTCTTGCCCGTGCTGTCCTCGTCGTGGTTGCCGAACGTGAGCGCCCAGGGAATCTGCCGCTGCTCCATCGGCAGGACGACGTTGTTGATGGCCTGTTTGACCTCGGTGACCGTCTTCGGACCGCCGTCGATGACGTCGCCGTTGATGACGACGAAGTCCGGCTTGGCATCGTCGAGGACCGCATTCTGCAGTTCGGTCGTGCGCACATCCGTCGTGTGGGAGTCCTGAGTGTCGTTGAACTGAACGATGGTGAACGCGCCCGACGCGGGGAACGCGAGCTCCCCGCGCACGATCCCCTCCTCGGACCGACCCTTGTCCTTCTTTGCCTTCTTCGGCTTCTTGTCCTTCCACGGCTTCGCCGCCGCGGGCACCGCGCCGATTCCGGCCAGTCCGGCGCCGAGCGCCGTCACGCCTGCGGCTTGGAGCATGCCGCGCCGGTTCCACGCCGCCGAGCCCTTCGAGCGCTCGCTGTCTGCTCGGTGATCCTCGGTGTCGTTGGGGGTGTCGTCGTTCATTCTCCGCCTCTCTGTCGCGTTCGGCTGCGACGCGGACATGCGCACAGCCACGACGATCGAGACTATGGACGGACAATGTCATCGGATTGAACCCGGAGGTAACTTCTGCGGACGAAACCACGACCCCAGAAGTTCACTCAGGGCGCGCGACCGCCTTCGACACCCCTCGCCGCTGAGGTCTTCGTCACGTTCGGCCCGCTATGCGTCCTTTTGTGTCATGGGCACCACAGCCTCATCACACACCTTGGCATGCTGAATCGTCCGCACATGTGCCCTCACCCGGTGCCTGTGCGCCCTGACGAGGGAGCAGGCCACCGCCTGCCACCCACCCCAGACGTCCCAGGAGGAGAGGCCCGTGATCGAACTGCGCGGTCTGCGGAAGGTGTTCGGACACACCGTCGCGCTCGAAGAGATCGATCTCAGCGTGCCTGCGGGAGAGATCCACGGCATCGTCGGTCGCTCCGGCGCCGGCAAGTCGACGCTCATCCGCTGCCTCACCGGCCTCGAGCGTCCGACCTCGGGCACGGTGTCGATCGACGGCACCGACCTCACCGAGCAGACGGGTGCCGGGCTGCACCAGGCCAGGCGCAACATCGGCATGGTCTTCCAGCACGTCAACCTCCTCGATTCGCGCACCGCGCTCGACAATGTCGCCCACCCGCTGCAGATCGCCGGTGTCGGCAAGGCCGAACGTCAGGCGAAGGCCCGGGAGCTCCTCGAGTTCGTCGGCCTCGGCGACCGCCTCGACAACCATCCCGCGCAGCTCTCCGGCGGTCAGCGTCAGCGCGTCGGCATCGCCCGCGCACTCGCCGCCGAACCGAAGGTCCTCCTCTGCGATGAGCCGACCTCGGCCCTCGATGCCTCGACGACCGAACAGATCCTCGGGCTCATCCGCTCCCTGCGCGACCGTCTGGGCATCACCGTCCTCATCATCACCCACGAGATGTCCGTCGTCCGCGAGATCTGCGACTCCGTGACCCTGCTCGCCGATGGTCGGGTCGCGAAGACCGGGAAGCTCGCCGAGGTGATCGCCGAACCGGGTTCGTCCCTGGCCAAGGATCTCGTCCCCCTTCCTCCCGTCAGCCTCGGCGACGGTGAGTCCGGGATCGTCGAGGTGGCTCTGGCGGGCACGACGCTGCCGCGGGTGCTCACGTGCGCGGGCAGCGTCGACATCGGTGCCGATGCGATCCTCGCCGGTGCCGTCGAGACCGTCGAGGACCGTCAGGTCGGTCGCATCCGCTTCTCCGTCTCCGGTCCCGACCAGGCGGGGCAGCTCATCGCCGCCTTCGACACCGCGGGCATCCACGCCGAGGAGGTGGCAGCGAAGTGAACGATCCCATGTGGTTCGACAACCCCGCGATCACCGACCAGATGTGGCCGGCGACGATCGAGACCCTGCTCATGACCCTGTGGTCGACGGGACTCGCCGTCCTCCTCGGGCTGCCCTTGGGGATCTGGCTGTTCACGACGTCGAAGGGCGGGCTCAACTCGCACCCCGTGCTCTACCGGGTGCTCTCCCTCATCGTCGACATCACCCGCTCGATCCCGTTCATCATCCTCATCATCGCCCTCATCCCGTTCACCAGGTTCATGGTCGGCACGGCACTGGGGTGGCAGGCGACGGTCGTCGCGCTCACGGTCGGGGCGATCCCGTTCTACGCCCGCCTCGTCGAGAACGCCCTGCGCGAAGTCTCCGAGGGCAAGGTCGAAGCGGCCCTGATGATGGGGGCCTCGAACGGCCAGGTGATCCGGCAGGTCTACGTCCCCGAAGCCCTGCCCGGGCTCATCGGTGCGGCCACGGTCACCGCGGTCACGCTCGTGTCGTACACGGCGATGGCCGGGGCGGTCGGCGGCGGCGGACTCGGAGCGCTTGCGATCTCCTACGGCTACCAGCGCTACCAGTCGGACACGATGCTCGCCTGCATCATCGTCCTCGTCCTCATCGTCGCCCTCATCCAGTTCACCGGCGACCGGATCTCCCGCCTCGTCGACCACCGCTGAGGCGGCCCGACCCGCACCCTCCCGTGGTCGCACCGCGGACCCGACAGACCTTCACCAACGAACGACACAATCAAGGAGAGTCATGAAGACCACGCTCATCGCAGTCGCCGCGGCAGCGACCCTGGCCCTGACCGGCTGCGGCCTCGTCGGCGGCGGCACCGACACCGTCGGGCAGAAGGACGGCGACGTCACCAAGCTCACAGTCGGCGCCACCCCGGTGCCGCAGGGCGACATCCTCCGCTTCGTCGACGAGAACCTCGCCGCCGATGCCGGACTCGACATCGACGTCAAGGAGTACACGGACTACACCCTGCCGAACAAGGCGCTCTCCGACGGCGACATCGACGCGAACTACTTCCAGCACAAGCCGTACCTCGACTCCGAGATCGACGGCCAGGGCTACGAGATCACCGGCTTCGAACCGATCAACCTCGAGCCCTTCGCTCTGTTCTCGAACAAGGTCAAGGACGTCAAGGACCTGCCCGAGGGCGCGAAGATCGGCATCAACAACGATCCCGCCAACCAGGGTCGAGCGCTGAAGATGCTCGAAGAGGCCGATCTCATCACCCTGAACGACGGCGTCGACGCGGTGAGCGCGAAGCTCTCCGACGTGCGTGACAACCCGAAGAACATCGAGTTCGTCGAGGCCGACGCCGCCCAGCTCGCGCGCACCCTGCAGGACGTCGACGCCTCGGTGATCAACGGCAACAATGCGCTCGAGGCCGGCCTCAGCCCCGCCAAGGACGGCATCCTCATCGAATCGGCCGAGAACAACCCGTACGGCAACTTCCTCGCCGTGCGTACGGAGAACAAGGACGATGAGAACATCAAGAAACTCAACGACCTGCTCCACACCCCCGAGGTGAAGAAGTTCATCGAGGAGAAGTGGTCCGACGGTTCGGTGCTCCCGAGCTTCTGATCGGCTGAGCAACGCAGTCTCGCTGAGATCACAGAAAGCGCCCGTCCGAGGGTGGATCCCGCATGGATTCCGCCGTCAGGCCGGGCGCTCTCGCACGTACGGCCTCGAGCCCTCAGTGCCGTCTTGCCCAATGGGGGGCTGCGCATGAGCCCGAGGACGTTGCCGAAGGGGTCGATCACCGAGGCGGTGACGAACTCCTCCCCGCGCGGGGTCACCGGTGAGTGCACCGAGGCGCCCCGTGAGACGAGGTCGTCGAGCGTCGCATCGACGTCGTCGACGTGCCAGTACGTCACCGAACTGCTGCCCGGTGCTGTGCCCTCCGGCGCGAAGACCCGGCTCATGATGCCCAGTTCGTCCTCGTCTGGTCCGATGCGGAACTCGATGTAGGCCGGCTCGCCCTCGGGCGGCTGTAGGAAGTACGGTGAGATGCCGAGGACGTCGGCGTACCAGTCGGCCGCCGCGGCGACGTCGTCAGCGGTGAGGACCATCGTCGTCAGACCTGTCAGAGTGCTCATGTCGTTCTCCTTGATCGGCGTCGTGTCGACGCGGGTGTGGGGTCATCGTCGATGATTCCGCCCAAAGTGCTCATCCTCTGACTACTTTTCCTGGAATACTCGGACCATGCGCGCGGACAGACTTCTCGCCCTCCTCCTCTTCCTCCAGAGCCGGGATCAGGTCACCGCCGCCGAGGTGGCCACCGAACTCGAGGTCTCCCTCGCCACCGCCCGACGCGACCTCGAAGCGCTGTCGGCCGCCGGAGTCCCGGTCCACGTCCGGCCCGGGCGCGGAGGCGGGTGGGGGCTGCTCGGGGGTGCGCGTACGAACCTCACCGGGCTCGGCGGGCCCGAAGCGCGGTCGCTCTTCTGGATGCTCGGCACGGCCGGGCTCTCCGACCCCGACACCCGGCTCGCCACGCGCAAGCTCATCCGCGCGCTTCCCGAGAGCCTGCGCGCCGAGGCGGAGGTCCTCGCCACGACGATCCACTACGACCACACCCCGTGGAGTCGGACGCCGATGAGCGACGACGCGTTCCGGGACAGACTCGAGGCTCTGCGCGCCGCTCTTATCGGTGACCGCCTCATCGAGGCCGACTACACCTCACGCGAGGGCACCGGCCGCCACACGGCCCTGCGGCCGCTCGGACTCGTCGCGAAGGCCGGCGTCTGGTACCTCGTCGCCGACCCTGCGGACACCGCGGACACCGCAGACGGAGCTCGGACCTACAGGGTCGACCGCCTCGGCGGTGTCGTCGTCGGACCCCCGCGTCCCGAGGATGACCCGACGAGGACGGGTCGCCCGCGCGATTTCGATCTCGCCGGATTCTGGGCCCGCCACGTCGCCGAGGTCGAATCCCTGCGCTCATCGGTCACGGCACGGATCCGCTGTCCGGCCTGGACGCTGCCGATCCTGGAGGCCCAGTTCGGCCGGTACCTCACGGTCGTCACGGAGGAGGACGACACCGTCATCGCGACGGTGGGCGCCAACCTCGTCGTCGCCCTCGCCGAGCAGCTCGCAGGCTGGGGACGGACCATCGAGGTCCTCGACCCGCCGGAGGTGCGCACCGAACTCGCCCGCATCGGCGCCGAACTCACAGACGCCTACTCGCACTCCCCCACCGATGACACAATGCGAAGACACCCACATCCGACTCGACGAACCCGGGAGGCACCATGACCACGACGATCGGCATCATCGGCGTCGGAGAGATCGCCTCGGCGATCGTCGACGGACTGTGCGCAGCTGAAACACTGGACGCAGCGGGCAGCGACACCGTCGCCCCACAGATCGTCCTCTCCCCACGCAGTCGCGAGCGCGCCGCCGACCTCGCCGAACGTCATCCGCGCGTCGCGGTCGCCGCCGACAACCAGGACGTCGTTGACCGCAGCGACCTCATCATCGTCTCCGTCCTTCCCGACCAGGTCGACGACGTCCTCACCGCCCTCGAGATCCCCGCCGACCGCACCGTCGTCAGTGCGGTGGCGGGAGTGACCTCGGACCGGCTCCACGCGCTCCTGCCGCACGATCCCCGCATCGTCCGCGTCATCCCGCTGCCGGCCGTGCGCGAACGCCGCGGGGTCACCGCCGTCTTCCCCGCCGAGGCGACGACCGTCGAACTCTTCGACCGCCCCGGCGGCACCGTGGTCGCCGAGACCGAGGCGATGTTCAGCACACTGTCGGCGACGACGGCGACGATGTCCGCGCACTTCGCCTTCCTCGAGGTCATCACCGACTGGCTCATCGACCAGGGTTGGGCGCGCACCGATGCTGAGACCATCGTCCGCGGACAGTTCGTCGGTCTTGGGACGACACTGGCAGAGACCGATACGCCGATCTCCGAGCTCGTCGCCGCCAACGAGACTCCCGGCGGACTCAACGCCCAGCTGCGGGCCGCGTGGATGGACGAGGCCACACGGGCACGGCTCGCGGGGGCGCTGACGGCAGTGCTCGAGCGGGTGAGTGGCTGACCGACCCCGACGCAGGTCACATACGGCGGGTCCCTATAATCGCAATCATGCCTCAGCCGTCTCCGATCACCGTCTCGATCACCCGCACCGTCCTGCCCGGACAGCACCGCCGCTTCAACGCGTGGGTCCAGGCCGGACAGGAACTCGTCCGCGAACGCACCGGCTACCTCGGGTCCGGGTGGGTGCGGACCTCTCCGGACTCCGACGAATGGCACGTGCTCTACCGCTTCGCCGACGCGAAGTCGCTCAAGGCCTGGGACGAATCCGACGACCGGCAGTGGTGGATCGACAGCGCCGCCGAACTCGTCGAGACGACCAAGGTCGAGCACCGCACGGGCATCGAGGGCTGGTTCGAACCTCAGGGGGAGAACGCGGTGACGATCCCGGAGACCGTCGTCCCGCCGAGGTGGAAGCAGGCCGTGAGCATCTTCCTCCCCTTCTTCCCCCTCAGCCTGCTTTCGACGTTCCTCCTCATGCCCCACCTCGAGAGTTGGCCGCCGGTGCTCGCGGTCCTCCTCAACATCTGCATCCTCACCCCGCTGATGACCTACATCTTCCTGCCCGTGAGCACCCGGCTGCTGCGCCCGTGGCTGCAGAAGCCCCGGAACTGACGACGGGCACGCAGGGCGGCGCGGACCGCGCCGACTCCAACCAGCCGGGTGAGCCGGGGACGCCGATCGCTCAGAACAGCCCGGTGATGTCCCCGTCCTCGGTGACGTCGATCTTCAGCGCCGAGGGCTCCTTCGGCAGACCGGGCATCGTCATGATGTCCCCGGCGATGACGACGAGGAACCCCGCTCCAGCCGAGAGCCGGACGTCCCTGACCTCGATGACGTGGCCTGTCGGCGCACCGCGCAGGCTGGGATCGGTGCTCAGCGAGTACTGGGTCTTCGCGACGCAGATCGGCGCGTCCCCGTAGCCCTCATCGGTGATCTGCTTCAGCTTGCGCTTCACCTTCGCAGGGATCTCGACGTCGGAGGCGCCGTAGATGCGCTGGGCGATCGTGCGGATCTTGTCCTCGAGGGGCTGGTTCAGCTCGTAGCTGTACCGGGCACGCTCCGCCGGGTCGCCGTCCCCGGCGTTCTCGGCGGCCTCGACGACCGCCTCGGCGAGGCGGAGCGCACCCTTGCCTCCGTCGGCCCAGTGGGTCGATTCGACGGCGGCGATGCCGAGCGAGTCAAGCTGCTCGATCGCGGCGGCCATCTCCTCATCAGTGTCCGAGGGGAAGCGGTTGAAGCACACGACCGGGGTGAGGCCGAAGATGTCGCGGAGGTTCGTGCAGTGGTGGACGAGGTTGCTCATGCCCTCGAGCACCGCCTCGGTGTTCGGGGTCTGGACGTCCTTCACCTCGATGCCCCCGTGGTACTTCAGGGCGCGGAGGGTGGCGACGACGACCACGGCCGAGGGCCAGATCCCGGCGGCCCGGCACTTGATGTCGAGGAACTTCTCGGCCCCGAGGTCGGCGCCGAAGCCGGCTTCCGTGACGACCCAGTCGCCGAGGGTGAGCGCCGCCTTCGTCGCAAGCAGGCTGTTGCATCCGTGGGCGATGTTGGCGAACGGTCCGCCGTGGATGAACGCCGGGGAGTGCTCGAGGCTCTGGACGAGGTTGGGGGCGAGCGCATCGCGCAGCAGCGCGGTCATCGCGCCGGCCGCACCGATGTCGGCCACCGTGACGGGGGTGCGGTCGCGGGTGTGGGCGAGGACGATCCGTCCCAGCCGTTCCTTGAGGTCCGCCACCGACGTGGCCAGGCAGAACACCGCCATGACCTCACTGGCGACGACGATGTCGAAGTGGTCCTCGCGGGGCACTCCCCCGTTGAGCCCGCCGAGGCCGACCGTGACGTTGCGCAGGGTCCGGTCGTTGAGGTCGACGACCCGGCGGATGTGGACGCGGCGGGGGTCGATGTCGAGTTCGTTGCCGTGGTGGATGTGGTTGTCGAGCATCGTCGCGGCGAGGTTGTTCGCAGCGGCGATCGCGGCGAAGTCCCCGGTGAAGTGGAGGTTGATGTCCTCCATCGGCACGACCTGGGCGTATCCGCCGCCGGCTGCCCCGCCCTTCATCCCGAAGACCGGTCCCATGCTCGGTTCGCGCAGGGCGAGCACGGCCTGACCGATCTCCGGGTTCGTCTTCGCCAACTCGTTGAGACCGTCGGTGAGGCCGATGCTCGTCGTCGTCTTGCCCTCACCGGCCGGTGTCGGGCTCATCGCGGTGACGAGGATGAGCTTGCCGTCCGTGGCCGACTCCGCGGCCGCGTCGAGGACATCGATGGGAACCTTCGCCTTCGTCCAGCCGAACGGGACGATGTCCTTCGGATCGAGGTTCAGCGAGGCGGCGATGTCGACGATGGGATCGAGCTCGGCGGCGAGGGCGATGTCCAGATCAATGCTCATAGTGCCCATCATGCCTGCCGTAAGTCGTTTTGTGACAGCCGACACCCGGGGAATCTCCCGCACGGCACCTGAGTCCCCTCTCCCCCTGTCCGGCACCGTGATCTCGTGTCAGTCCGAGGGTCTATCGTCAGACCATGGACGAGGACCGCCCGCCACCCGAGTTCGTCTCCGTGACCGTCCGCTCCGATGCCCACTCGCCGCCGACGACGGCCGAGGTCGCGACATGGCAGCTGGGCCCGGTGAGCGGAGACAGCCGCGGCGACGTCGTCATCTGCCACGGCACTCCGTGGTCGTCACGGATGTGGTGGCCGTTGGCGCGCGCCCTGAACTCGACTCACCGTGTGTTCCTCTGGGACATGCCCGGCTACGGTGCCTCGATCGCTGCCGCCGAGGCGGGGGCCCCGTCGATCTCGTCGCCCAGCGCCGTCGGCTGACCGAGCTCATCCGCCTGTGGGGTCTCGAGCGACCGAACGTCATCGCCCACGACATCGGCGGGGCCGTCGCGCTCGGTGCGCATCTGCTCGAGGGAGTCGAGTTCGCCTCGCTCCACCTCAGCGACATCGTCACCCTGCCTCCGTGGGGCTCACCGTTCTTCAGGCACGTCGCGGACAACGAGTCGGTCTTCGCCGCCCTTCCCCCGCCGCTGCATCAGGCACTCGTCCACGCCTACATCACCGGCGCCGGCGGACCGGACTTTCCGCAGGGATGGGTCGATGAACTCACTCGACCGTGGTCGACTCCGGACGGGCAGGCGGCGTTCTATGCGCAGATCGCCGCCCTGTCACCGGTGGACACGGAGCCGATCTCCGAGCGCCTCGGCCAGGTCCGCTGCCCCGTGCGGATCGGCTGGGGCGAGGACGACCCGTGGCTCCCCGTCGAGCAGGCGGGCCGCCTCGCCGAAGCGCTTCCCGGCCCGGTCGATGTCACCCGCTTCCCCGGGGTCGGGCATCTGGCCGTGCTCGAGGCTCCCGAAGCGTTCGCCGCTGAGGTGACCGCGTGGCTGACGATCAGCTCGGCGTGAGGTCGCCGGGAGCTCCGCTCCCGACGAGCACTACCGAGCATGGTGTGCGGCGCGGAACTCCTCCGGCACACTGCCCTGTCCGGTGGCGAGGTCGGCGGCGAGTTCGCCGATCATCGGGGCGAACTTCGCTCCGTGACCCGAACACGCGGAGACGAGGACGACGCCGTCGGCGGAGTCGATGAGGAAGTCCTCGCTCGGAGTGTTCGTGAACAGGCAGGTCGTCTCCGCGTAAGGTTCGGGGGCGAGGCCGGGCAGGTGCTCTCGGACGTAGTCGGTCATCCGCTCGCGCATCTCGGGGGTGATCCGGTCGTCCTGGTCGAGCGCGGAGGGGATCACCCTGCCCCCATTGAATTCCGCGAGCTTGAGCCCCGAGAAACCGGCGTCGCGCCCACCCGGCAGCCCATAGGTGAAGATCTCCCCCGATTTGTGGATGAACGTCGGCCACGCTGCCGCAGGCTGTCCCGGGTCGTCTGCGTCGCGATAGGGGAAGTGGAAGGCCTGCTCCTGCCGCACGTCGAACCTCGGCAGCGCAGCCCGGAAGCCCTCCGGCAGACCGAGGTGAGGGAGGAGGGCCGGCAGGTAGCCGCCGGCTGCGACGATGACGGTGTCCGCGTCGACGGCACCCCCGCTCGCCGAGGTGACACGGAAGCCGCCCCCGGACCGTCGCCCCACCTCGGCGACGGTCCAGTCCTCGAGGACGCGGACCCGATCGGTGGCGACGGCGAGGTCGAGCATCGCCGTCACCGCGGTCTCGGCGTCGATGACGCCGGCTGCGGGATGCCAGAGGACCTCGGTGTCGAACCTCATCTGCGGCCACCGCGCGGTCGCCTCTGCCGAGGAGAGCACCTCATGTTCGATGCCGACGGTGTCGAACACGGCGGCGAGCTCGCTCACGTGCCTGACCTCGCCGTGGTCGACGGCTCCGGTGGCGGTGATGAGTTCGAGACCGGCGGCCTGCTCGATGTCGGCCCACAGCGCGCGGGAGGCGACGACGAGGTCGACGTAGAGGCGCTGCGGATAGGCGAAGCGCAGTATCCGCGCCGAACCGTGAGAACTGCCCAGCGCAGTGGCCGGTGTGTGCTGCTCGAGGACGGTGACGTTCTCTCCGCGGTCGGCGAGCGCACGTGCCGTCGCAGCACCGGCGAGTCCGGCTCCGATGACGATGTGCTCGGTCATGGAGAGCCTCCCCTTGGGTGACGACTGCGGCTGTCCTCCGAGCCTAGACCGTCTGGCAGGATCCGGCGAACGCGGATCGCACTATGCGGTAGGCACGAGCTCCCGCCTGTTCGCAGCCATGATCGACAGGGCCACGGCCGCCGCGGCCACGGCGATAGCGCCCCAGATGCCGACGACCGCCCAGGCCGCACCGGCGATGACGAGCAGCGGGGCGAAGGTCACCGCGGCGATCTCGACGGGGATGACGGGCAGGTAGGCGAGCGAGAAGTCCTCGAGGGTGCGCGACTTGAGCTTGGGGTCGACGATGCGCAGCAGGGCGATGCCCGTGGCCACGGCTCCCGTCGCCCAGCCCCAGGTGAAGAGCTGGCGCTCGAACCACCCTTCGCTCATCACCCGCGGGGCGACGACGAGGCCGAGGAAGAGGCAGAGGGCGAGTCCGACGATGAAGAGGATGAGCAGCGACAGCCACTGGTCGGCGACGAAACTCGGGACGACCGAGGCGATGCCGCAGACGATGAGGACGTCGGTCGCGGTGCCGGAGATCGAATTCTGCGTCTCCTTGTCGATGAACTTCGTCGTCTTCGTCGACACGAGGATGCCACGCAGCAGCAGTCCGACGATGAAGGCGATCGAGAAGAGGGGGAAGGTCACCGCGGGCATGAGATCGCCGAGGATGAGGTTGACCCCGTACGCACCGGCCGCGACCGCGACGATGATGCCGGCCTGGAACGTCAGGGATTCGATCGCACTGGCGGAGAACATGTGCGTGCCGATGCGCGGCTTGTCCTCGTCGTGGTCGAGGACGCCGGTGCGCAGTTCCGTGGGGACCGTGCCGATGCCGGCGAATTCGCGCGCATAGCCCTTCTTGGCGCCGAACTTCGCCTGGATGATCCCGCCGATGATGCCCGTGAGCATGCCGACGGTCGCGGCAGTGAAGGCGAGCGACTGCACGGAGGGGTCGCCTGCCTCGGTGAAGACGGTGCCGATCGCCGCCGCCGAGCCGAACCCGCCGGCCCATCCGGCGAAGAGGAGGAGTCCGACATGGTCGGGTGCGCCGAGGAGGGGGCCGAGGAGGAAGAGGACGAGCCCCATGCCCAAGGCCGTCTGGGTGGCGTAGATGAGCACCCCGTAGCTGGCGAAACCGGCGACCGAGCGGCCGATCTTGAAGATGTTGAAGTCGCTCGTCAGCGACAGACACGCGAAGACGACGACGATGAGCAGGGAGCTGTACGTGCCGAGCTGGTCGGAGAAGGGCAGCCAGCCGAGACCGTTGGGTCCGAACGCGAGACCGATGAACCCGGCGATGACGCCTGCGGGGACCATCATCGTCTGCAGGACCCGGATCCGGGCACGGAGGATCGTGCCGATGACGAGGAGGCCGCCGATGAGTCCGGCGTCGACGAGCAGGGCGTAGGGGGTGAAGGGTGTGGGATCCACGGGGCGGGTCTCCTAGCTCAGGGCATGCCTGAGGGCATGGCGGTGCGATGGGCGGCAGCCGGGGGGCCGACAGGCAGGCGCGGGGCCGGTGCCTACTTCGGGTCGGGCAGCATTCCCGCGGCAGCGACGGCGCTGCGGACGATCTCGGGCAGCCCGTACTCGGCCTTCCAGCTGAGCAGCGCCGAGATCCGGGTGACGTCGGCGACGAGGGCAGGCGGGTCACCGGCCCGCCGCTGCCCCATCTCGGGCACGATCTCACGTCCGGTCGCCTCGGCGATGGCGTCGATGACCTCCCTGACGGAGGCTCCGGTGCCGGTGCCGACGTTGAACACGGTTTCGGTGGTGTCCCCGGACTTCATGTAGTCGAGTGCCGCGATGTGGGCCTCGGCGAGGTCCTTGACGTGGACGTAGTCACGGATGCACGTGCCGTCGGGAGTGTCGTAGTCGTCGCCGAAGATCACGGGGGCCTTGCCGGCGGCGAGACGTTCGAGGACGATCGGGATGAGGTTCATCACCGCGGTGTCGGCGAGTTCGGGCCAGCCCGCGCCGGCGACGTTGAAGTAGCGCAGCTTGACGGCGTTGAAGTCCTTGCCGCGCATCGTCGCCGAGGTGATCGCGTTGTCGATCATCCATTCGCCGATGAGCTTGGTCTCCCCGTACGGGTTGATCGGTCGGCAGTCGAGGTCCTCGGGAACGAGCGCGACGTCAGGCATGCCGTAGGTCGCGGCCGAGGAGGAGAAGACGAGCGAGTCGATGCCGGTGCGGTCGACGGCAGCGAGCACGTTCGCCAGCCCCCCGATGTTCTGTCGGTAGTAGTGCAGGGGCAGTTCGACGGATTCGCCGACCTGCTTCTTCGCGGCGAAGTGGATGATCGAGTCGACGCCGTGCTCCTCGATGGCGGCGACGAGGCGGTCCTCGGCGTCAGAGGCTGCGAGGTCGAGGTCGAGCACGGGCAGTCCGTCGACGCGTTCGGCGATGCCCGTCGAGAAGTCGTCGACGACGAGGACGTCGTCACCGCGCTCCGTGAGCAGCCGTACCACGTGCGAGCCGATGTATCCCGCACCTCCGGTGACCAGAACCGCCATGCATCTCCTTCATCGCTGTGTCAGTGACCGGCATCCCGGATTGCGCCTCGGCGATGCCGGGTCAAGCTTAGACGGGCCGGGGGTCCGGGCGCCACGTGCGCTCCTGACCAGCGCTGATTCGGCGTTCGGGTGCCTTGTCCGCGGCCGGCGGGGTGACCGGTGCGGAGATCAGGTGTCGATGACCGCGGCCGTGACGAGGTGTTCGGCGATGGCCAGCGCCGAGGTGGCTCCCGGGGAGGGTGCATTGCGGACGAACATCGTCGGTCCGGCCCGGTCGATGACGAAGTCGTCGACGAGGGTGCCGTCGCGGTTCATCGCCTGGGCTCGGATGCCCCGGGTCGCCCGGTGCCCGGTGGCCCCGGCGAGCTCGGGCACATAGCGGGCGGCTTCGGCGACGAAGCGCTCGGTGGAGAGGACGCCTCCGATCTCACGCCAGGCGGTGGCCATATTGCCGGCGGCGAATCGCCAGAAGCCTGTGTCAGCGGCGACGGCAAGCGAATCGCGGAGGCTGAACCCGAGCCCCGAATAGCCCTCCCGGGAGAGGGAGAGGAAGGCGTTGGGTCCGATCATCAGGCCGCCGTCGATGCGGCGGGTGACGTGGACGCCGAGGAAGGGGTATTTCGGGTCGGGGACCGGGTAGACGAGGCCGTTGACGACGTCGCCGGCACTGTCGTCGAGGATGAAGTACTGGCCGAAGAACGGCACCACCGAGGGCTGGCGGCTCTCTCCGGAGCGGGCGGCAAGTCGGTCGGATTGGAGGCCCGCGCAGGCGATGACGGCATCGAATTCGTGGGCGTCCCTGTCCGAGCGGACGAGGGCACGCTCCCCTCGCGGTCCCCGACGGCGCTCGATCCGGGACACCGGCGTCGAGAAGCGCACCCGACCGCCTCGGCGTCGGAAGTCGGCGACGACTGCTGCGGTGAGTCCGGGATAGTCGATGATCGCCGTGTGGGGTGAGTGGAGGGCGGCGACGCCGCGAACGCCCGGTTCGACGGCACTGAGCTCATCGGCGTCGAGCATCGCGACGTCGGGGACGCCGTTGGCTTCGGCCCGCTCGAAGATGGAGCGCAGCCGCGTGACCTCGACGTCATCGGTGGCGACGACGACCTTCCCGCACTCGTCGACGGCGACGTCGTGGGCGTCGGCGAACTCGCGCAGCAGGGTCACCCCGCGACGGCACAGCGTCGCCTTGAGGCTGCCCGGTTCGTAGTAGAGACCCGCATGGACGACACCGGAGTTGTGTCCGGTCTGGTGCGCGGCCGGTCCGCTCTCCTTCTCGTAGAGGGTGACATCGACCGCGTCGTCGCGCAGGAGAAGCTCTCTCGCGACCGCGGCACCGATGATGCCCGCGCCGATGACGGCGACACGTCTGCCCATGGGCGCCCTCCTGCGGCGGCTCGGCCGCCCTCGATCATCACGGTTCTCGCACCCTATCGAAGGATGTCGACATACGCGACGAACGCCTCGCAGACTGGACTCCTCTCGAGGGTGTCACCTCTGTAGTTCTCATTAACGACGCTTAAGACGGAGGTTTGATCAGGACAGTCCGGCGGGACCGATCTGCCTTCTGAGCGCTCATCCACGCGTCGGACGCGGCCCGAATCTGCCGCCGCATCGCCACTCCTGCCAGGCAGGAAGAGGGGACCCGGCGGCCAGGTGCTCATCGATCGACCGAAGCCGCCCAGCTGGGTGTCCGGTGAATCTCGCCCGTAGTTGAATTCATAATTACTACCCACTACACCTCTGCTGGACTCTGCACTTTCTACCTTCCGGTAACAGTAACGGATTTATAACGTTATGAATTACCTCGTGATTACTTTTTCATGACTCCGTAATCTCGTAATGGAACGCTCGGCAGACTGCCGGTGCGCACTCAGCCAATGCTCAAGAATCAACGCCGATCTCTTCCGAAGTGGGGGCCATGACGACTCGCAGCCGATCCAGCAACCGACGTCGCGCCACGCTGGGCGCAGTCGCCGCCGCCACGGCGGTCGGCCTCACCGTTCTCATCACCGCGCCGGGGACCGCTGTGCCCGTCGACCCGGATGAGCTCGCCGAGGCCCACGGCCAGCTGATCGACACCGACATCATCAGCGCCGACCTTCTCGACGTCGCCTCCGCCCGAAGCACCTACCCGTCGAGTCCGACCGCGGATCACACTCCTCTCGATGTGGCCGCACTGCAGGCGCTCAACGTCCAACTCCCGAACGTCTCGCTGCCGCTGATCAGCGGTGACGACGGAAACGGTCTGCTCCACCTCGGCGAGGTCGGCGCGCTCAACGCCTTCGGTCATGCTCCGTCGTACGACAGCGCAGTCGCGAGTGCAGGCGCAGTGGGCGAGGACGGGGCGATCAACGTCGATCCTGCCAACCCCGGCGCTTACGGCAATGCTCGGGTCAGTCTCACTCCCCTGCTGCGACAGCTCGGGCTCAGCGATGTCACCGATGAGGTCGTCGATGACCTCAGCCTCGAACTCGGTGCGCTGGCCTCGCGTGCCGAGGCTGACTCCGAGACCGTGAGTTCGGATTACGTCGTCGCAGACGGCGTGCTCACGCTCTCCAGCCCTGCCCTGGCGGACCTCTCGGATGCCCTCGAGGCTGCTGTCGACGGCTCCGGCAGCGCGCTCGAGGATGCCATCGGCGACGAGGGGCTCGCCGGCGAACTCGCGAAGATCGGTGTCAACGTCAACGCAGGCATCGCCTCGGTGGGGGTCGGCGGAGCGGACACCACAGTCAGTGTCGAGGTCAGGGATGCTCTCAACAGCGTCGTCGAGAACGCCGTGCGGGACAAGCTCGAGGACAAGTCGGGCATCGTATCGATCGACATCGCAGAGGGGGACATCGCGATCGATCTCGCGAAGATCGTCGAGGGAGGCAACGGCGAGGATCTCAATGGACTGGCGCCGAACACGAAGGTGCTCACCTCGAGCACGATCTCGACGATCACGACAGCCGTCGCCGATGCTCTCGGGGCGCTCAGCGGTCGTGTCAACGAGACTCTCACCGAGGCACTCAACGATGTGCACGTGAAGATCGAGCTGCCCGGACGGATCTCGGCCCTGGGTGTTCCCGCGGTCACCGGCACCGTGACTGTCGACGCGACTCTGGGGCAGCTCGCGGGAACCGATTCCTCACAGCCCACGGTGACGACCGATCTCTCGTTGCTCGGAGTCCCCGTCGGGACCGTGCTGGGCGCGATCACCACGCCGGTGATCGATGCGGTCCTCGCGGTGACGAAACCGGTCGTCGGTTCGATCATCACCGCGACCGCCGAGGAGGTGTCGGGCTCCGTCACGGGACTGATCGATCCCGTCCTGAGGACTCTCGACCCAGCTTTCGGGGCACTTGACGAAGTCATCGACCTCACCATCAACGAACAATTCACTACGCCGGTGCCACAGCAGGGCGATCGGGCGGAGGCGTTCGCAGCCGCGGCGGCACCGCGGGACATGTTCACGGTCAACGCGGTCAGCCTCGAGGTCCTTCCCGGCGCCGACGCGGTCGACGTCAACCTCGCGTCGTCGTCGGTGCGCACCAGCGCCGAGGACGAAGCCGACCCGGACGCGAACACGAACGCCGCGGCATCGGCGTCCGCGTCAGCCACCGCCGACGACGACGGCAACCCCGCAGCCCAGGCTGCCTCGGAGGCCGCAGCCGACAACGATGCGAACACGACCGCGTCGGCAGCAGCTGACGTCAACGCTGAAGCGGCGGCCGAATCGGCAGCCACCGAGGATGCGTCGTCGCAGGCTTCGGCCGATTCAACGACAGATCCGAGCGCCTCGTCGACCGCGGCGTCGCAGGCTGCGGCGCAGGCGGACAACACTGACGACACCAATGCGGAGGCCTCCGCAGCCGCTGACGCCGGACCTGCGGCCGCCGCCAAAGCCGCGTCGACCGCTGACTCGTCGAATGAAGCCTCGGCGCAGGCTGCGGCCGATGCCGACGCTTCGACGGATCCGGACGCTGCGGCAGACCCAGACGCGGCCGCCGACCCCGACGCGGCCACAGATCCGGACGCTGCGGCAGATCCGGACGCTGCGGCGGACCCGGACGCAGCCGCGGATCCCGACGCGGCCGCCGACCCTGATGCAACCGCGGATCCGGACGCGGCGGCAGATCCCGACGCCAACGCTGACCCAGACGCCTCGGCGGACCCGGACGCGGCAACCGACCCCGACGCCTCCACGGATCCCGACGCAACGGCAGATCCGAACGCCTCGGCGGACCCGAACGCGGCAGCCGACCCCGACGCGGCAGCCGATCCTGACGCGGCAGCCGACCCTGACTCAGCCGCGGACCCAGATGCTTCGACAGACCCGGATGCCTCCGCGGATCCCGATGGCGCAGTCAACGTCAACGCCGCCGCTTCCGCCTCGGCATCGGCCACCGCCGACGACAACGGCGACCCCGCCGCACAAGCCGCGGCACAAGCCGCAGCCGACGAAGACGCGAACACCACCGCCTCGGCGGCAGCCAACGAGAACGCCGAAGCAGCAGCCGAGTCCGCAGCGACGGAAGACGCCACCACCGACACCACCGCCGATGCGACAACGGATGCGAACTCAGCGGCCAAGGGAGCAGCCAAGGCAGCAGCCAACGCCGACGGCACGGACTCGACGAACGCCGATCAATCAGCGGCAGCGAACGCCGACGCCTCCTCAGCAGCCGAAGCCGCCTCAACCGCCGACTCATCCACCCAGGCCTCCGTGGAAGCAGCCGCCAACGCCGACGCCTCCACGGATCCCGACGCCACCGCAGACCCGGACGCTGCGGCAGATCCGGATGCTGCGGCAAACCCAGACGCTTCGGCGGATCCCAACGCCTCTGCCGACCCCGATGGCGCAGTCAACGTCAATGCCGCTGCTTCCGCCTCGGCATCGGCCAATGCCGATGACAATGGCGACCCCGCCGCACAAGCCGCGGCACAAGCCGCAGCCGACGAAGACGCGAACACCACCGCCTCGGCAGCTGCCAACGAGAACGCCGAAGCAGCAGCCGAGTCCGCAGCGACGGAAGACTCCACCACCGACACCACCGCCGATGCGACAACGGATGCGAATGCCGCCGCCAACGAAGCCTCGCAGGCAGCCGCCAACGCGGACAATGAGGATGACGCCGATGCCGACAAGTCGGCGGCAGCGAACGCCGATCAATCAGCAGCGGCGGAAGCAGCCTCGAATGCCGACTCGTCGAGCAAAGCCTCCACGGAAGCGGCCGCGAATGCCTCCTCAAAGGCGTCTGTCGACGCCGCCTCCGACCGGAATGCGTCGACGTCGGCGACTGCCGACTCGGACTCCCGGTCGTCCTCTACCGCAGCCTCCGACGCCGGTGGTTCGGCGAGTTCCGGTGGTTCCGCCGGATCAAACGGTTCGTCCAGCTCCGGCGGAGCGGGCGGTTCGGCGGGGTCGAGCGCGAACGCATCCGGAGGTGGTGGCGACTTGCCGAGGACGGGCACCGATGGCCTGACGGCGATGCTCGGATTCGCCGGTCTGCTCCTGGCCGCCGGCGCGGCGGTCACGCTGGCCACTCGCCGGAACCGGAACTCGGCAGGCCGATGAGATCAGCGGTTTCAGAATCAGGAGGACTGCCTCGCCGGACAATGCTTGAGACTCAGGTCACACGAGGGTACCGTCAGTGGAATACGGGAGGTGGTTCCGATGACCGGAGTCAATGAGGATTTCTATCAGCCGTCGACCCACCCGGGCGACATCATCGAAGTCATGGACGAGGAGACCGGCGAGATGGTCAAACGCCGGATCATTCTCGATGAGTTCGGGAACGGCACGAAGACGAGGCCGCTCGAAGAGGGCGAAGAGGACGAGCTCCCCGAGAGCACCTGATCTCCGTCACCACCAGGCGCGGACGGTCTCCGTCGGTCCGTCCACCTCGGTGAAGCCCGCGTCGATGACGCTCACGGGCCTGCTTGCCGTGCGCCAATCGGCCTCACTCGGAGTGACGACGCGGAGACTGAAGTCGGCTTCTCGCCATCGGTCTCGCTGCTCCGGCGACATCTGCTCGAAGGCGAGTTGGGCCCCGTGGGCGACCTGAGCGGCGGCCTTGCCCGTCGTCAGAGTGACCAGCGGGGAGAGTTCGATCGTCACGACCGCCTCGGCGGCGGGCACGGAGGTCTCTCCCTCGGCGGGGAACTCCGTGCCCCCGACCTGCAGCTTCGACAGCTGCGGCGGCAGCGGGGAGACCGGCCCGGGCGGAAAGACCGACGCCTCTGCCGGCGCATAGTCTTCGGTCCCACCGAAGCTCACAGTCACGCTGCCGAGAGCACGGGCATCCTCGAGCTTCTTCCCGTCGCCGCGGCGCACGACCTTGCGGATTGCCCCGTCGCGCCAGTATGCGACAGCGTCGCTCCACTCTCCGCCCGGCTGCGAGCGCGGATCGTCGAGGAACGTGACCACGGCTCTCGCCGTGGCCTCAAGCACGTCGATGTGGCGAGACAGACCCGTCTTCGACTTGCGGACCACGATCGGCAGCGACCACGGGACTTCATGATCGGTCTCGTGTCGGCGCATCTGTTCGATCCGCGTCTGCTCTGACATCTGCTTCCTCCGTCCCCCGCCGGCTCCCCGGCCTCGGCACATTCGTCGACGCGAGCGCGTGTGCCTTCGCGTGCCCTTGTCGATCACTCACTTCGACTATGACAACGTCGCCGGCCACCGCTTATTCCCGCCGAGACCGGTTACGGGCGCGGGCCGCCGGGAGATCGCCCGGACCGCGCACTCCGGGGTCCGCGACCCCGCGAGTAGGCTGGACGGTGCACGTCCGCGCGTTCAGAGATCCGAAGAGGGACACGATGACTCACGATGCGACCTCCCCTTCTCCGCAGGGGTCGACCATGCCGCGGGACATCCGCGAGGCGCTGTCGACGCAGATGCGGGAAGTGCTCCGGGTCCAGGATGCTCGCGCCGCCGAATGCCGGAAGGCCGCCGACGATGTCGTCACCGCCCGTAAAGGACGGGAGGCTGTCCCCGACGATTCCAGGGACGCCCTGGCGCCGACGGAGTTCGCTGCTGCCCGAGCCGAGTACCGTGCCGAACGCGCCTTTTGGAATGAGGACGGACCGACGATGGCACAGAGGCTTGACGCGTACATCCGGGTCGGCGACGTCGAGGTACCCGTGCGCATCCACCGACCCACAGACGACTCGATGCTCCCGGGTGTCGTCTTCCTCCACGGAGGAGGTTTCTCCCTCGGCGACCTCGATACCCACGACCGGATCGCACGGGTGATCGCTGTCGCCTCGGGAGCCGCCGTCATCGCCGTCGACTACTCGCTCTCTCCGGAGGCGGTCTTCCCGCAGGCGCTGCTCGAATGCGCCGCCGTCATCGACCGCCTCGTCGCCCATGGCGGCACGTTGGGCATCGACGGCAGCCGGTTGGCCGTCGCCGGCGATTCCGCCGGGGCGATGCTCGCCCTCGGAGCGGCCCTCCTCCTGCGCGACGAACCCGAACGCATCCAGCACACACCCGAACGCGTCGGCGTCGAGAAGGCGTTCACCTCCATCAGGGCGCTCCTCCTCTTCTACGGCGGTCACGGTCTCACCGACTCCGAGAGCAGGCGACTCTTCGGCGGCGCATGGGACGGGATGACCCCGGAGGCTCTCGCGTCGATCGCCGCTCTGCACTACTCGTCCCCCGCAGACGCAGAGAGCCCCTACGTCGACCACCTCGGCGCTGATCTCCGCGGCCTTCCCCCGACCTTCATCGCCGCCGCCGGACTCGACCCTCTGCGCGACGACAGTCGCGCCCTCGCGGCTCTCCTGCGGCGGGCGGGCACCGAGGTCGAATACATCGAGTACCCGCAGGTCCTCCACTCCTTCCTCCACTTCGGCAGGATGCTCGACGAGGCGAACGCCGCTCTCGAGGCGGCCTCGACGTTCGCTGCATCACACCTCGGTCGGGTGGACTGACGCCGACAGCCTCTGGGGTGTATCGTTGGAGGCCTTGCGATCTCCGCTCTGCGGAATCCCTGCGTCGTCAGGACCTCTCGACTCTGCGCACGCTCTCACCGGCTGCGGCACACGACATTCCTCTCGGCGAACCAGAACGCGGTCCCGCGTTCGGACACCCTGCCGGGAAGTTCCGCTCCCTCCGCACACGCGGATGCCGAGTACCCCGGCGCGTCGAAAGGCCACGCCATCACTGCGTCCACGACCACTTCCGCCCGTTCGTTCTCCGACCTCGGCGTCCCCACCGTTCTCGTCGATCAGCTCTCGGCCGACGGCAAGACCGCAGCGTTCCCCATCCAGCAGGACACGCTCGGTGACACCCTCGCCGGACGCGATGTGCTCGGCCGCGGGAAGACCGGTTCGGGCAAGACCCTCGCCTTCTCCATCCCCATGGTCGCCCGGCTCGCCGAGACGCAGCCGTCACGACCGGCCAGGGGCCGCGCCCCGCGCGGTCTGATCCTCGCTCCTACCCGTGAGCTCGCCACGCAGATCGCAGCGGTACTCGACCCGCTCGCCAAGGCGTGCGGGCTGACGACTACGACGATATTCGGCGGGGTCAAGCAGAAGCGGCAGGAGACCGCGCTGGCCGCCGGCGTCGACATCGTCGTCGCCTGCCCCGGTCGGCTCGAAGATCTCCTCCAGCAGGGCATCGTCTCCCTCGACTGCATTGAGGTCACCGTTCTCGATGAGGCCGACCACATGGCCGACATGGGCTTCCTGCCCGGCGTCACCCGACTGCTCGCGAAGACCCCGGTCAAGGGTCAGAGGATGTTCTTCTCCGCGACCCTCGACAACGACGTGGACAAGCTCGTACGACGGTTCCTCCACAACCAGGTGCTCCATTCGGTCGACGATCCGACCTCACACGTCGACGCGATGACCCACCATCTGTTCGAAGTCACCCCCGAGGACAAGAGCGAGCTCGTCCACCGGCTGGCATCTGGATCCGGTCGCCGGATCCTCTTCACCCGCACCAAGCATCGCGCCAAGAGGCTGGCCCGGCTGCTGACGAAGCAGGGTATCCCGGCCGTCGACATGCACGGCAACCTGTCCCAGTCGGCCCGGGAACGCAACCTCGCCGCATTCGCCGAGGGCGGCGTCAAGGTCCTCGTCGCAACCGACGTGGCCGCCCGCGGTGTCCACGTCGATGCCATCGAACTCGTCGTCCACGTCGACCCGCCCACCGAGCACAAGGCCTACCTCCACCGCTCAGGTCGCACCGCGCGCGCCGGCAGCGCCGGTGATGTCGTCACCATCATGACGCCCGAGGAGCGCAAGGACACCCTGGCACTTCTGCGCAAGGCGAAGATCTCGGTCAAGCCGCAGAAGGTCACCGCCGACTCCGCTCAGGTGAGCCCGCTCGTCGGCGAGGTCGCCCCGTTCGTCGAACCCCAGGAGGGCCAGCCGGAGAAGGTGCGGGGAACGGAGGCCGCACCTGCCGGCCAGGCTCCATCGCACAAGCGCTCCGCGCGTCGCCGCCGCGGTCGCCGCGGTACCGGCGGACAGACTGGTGCGAAGTCCGGCGCGCCGACTTCAGAGAACACCGCGTCGACGACGCGCAGCTCCCGATCCGGTGAGTCCCGTACCGGACGCGCCCACAACGGCACGAAGGGTCAGGGACGCACCTCTGACAGGTCCCGGTCTCGCGCGGACCAGACGCGAGGGAGTCAGTCCCGCGCCGCGGCCTCGTCCCAGGGCGGGACGCGGCGGAGTTCGGATGCGCGCGGGACCACCGCGGAGACCCGTCGCCGCAACCGCTCACGCGCCGGCGGCTCCCAGCAGGTCTACTCGACGAGCAGCTGAGGCGGCACGGCCGGATCCTCGGCCCTACCGCCTGACCCCGCGGCCACCGGTGAGCCGCCCGTCCTCAGAACGTCGGCACGTCGGCGATGAGGGACTTCGTGTACTCGTGCTGCGGATTCTCGAGCACGGCGTCCGCGGACCCGTAGTCGACGATGACGCCCTTGTTGAGGACGGCGAGGTTGTCGGCGATGTGACGCGAGAGCGCGATGTTGTGCGTGACGAAGAGCATCGCGAGCTGCCGTTCGGCCCGCAGGGTGCGCAGCAGCCCGATGATCGACGCTTGGACACTGACATCGAGCGCCGAGGTGATCTCATCGCAGACGAGCACCGACGGTGCGTTGACGAGCGCTCTGGCGATCGCCGCCCTCTGCCGTTCCCCACCGGAGAGATCACCAGGACGCCGGTGGTAGAACGACCGCCCCAGGCGCACCGAGTCGAGCGCCTCCTCGACGATGGCCTTCCTGCTCGCAGCCGTGCCCTCGCCGCTCATCTCGAGGGGAACGGTGAGCGACTGTCCGATCGACCGCCGCGGGTTGAGCGAGGAGAACGGGGACTGGAAGACGTACTGGATGCCGATGCGCTCGTCATTCGTCCGCTTCCGCGTCGACTTCGCGAGTTCGACTCCGCGCAGTCGCACAGCTCCCGAGTAGTCGTCGTTGAGTCCGGCCACACATCGGGACAGCGTCGTCTTGCCCGACCCCGACTCCCCGAGCAGCATCGTGCACTCCCCCGGTTCGAGGACGAGGTTGATGCCGTCGAGGATCTGCGCCTTCCCGTACGCAAGCGCCACGTCCGAGACCTCGAGCAGGGGTGCCTCCGTGAGGAGGGTCGTCGCGTCATCGGGCCGCGAAGCCGTGGAATCGGAAGTCGCGACAGTCTCCTCGGACTCCGACACCGCGGTCCCTGACTGCTCTCCGATCGTCTTGTCACCGGCGAGGTCGGGCACGGCGGCGATGAGCATCTTCGTGTAGTCGTGCTGCGGCCTCGAGAGCACCTGCGCGACGGACCCCTCCTCGACGAGGTCTCCGCGGAGCATAACGGCCACACGATCGGAGATGTCCTTGATGACGGCGAGGTCGTGGGTGATGTAGAGACCGGCGACGTCGTTGGCCACCGTCATCTGGCGGATGGTGTCGAGGACGACGGCCTGGGTGGAGACGTCGAGGCCGGTCGTCGGCTCGTCGAGGATGAGCACATCGGGGTACATGGCGAACGCCATGGCGATGCCGATGCGCTGCTGCTGTCCGCCCGAGAGCTGGTGCGGCCACCGGTTCTGATACGCCTTGTCACCGGGCAGGCCGACATCGACGAGAACCTGGGAGATCCGGGCCTCCCGCTCGGCGGCGGAGGAACCGAAGCCGTGGATGTCGAGGACCTCACGGATCTGATCGCCCACGCGCATCGCCGGATTGAGCGAGAGCGCCGGGTCCTGCGGGATGTAGGCGATCCGGGACCCCCGCAGGGAGCGCACGGCCACCTCGTCGAGGTCGAGGACCTCAACGGCGGTGTCGTCACCGCGCGGCCACAGACTCACCGCCCCTGAACCGTACTTGAGTCCTGAACGAAAGTGACCCATACAGGCGAGACCGGCCGTCGTCTTCCCCGAACCGGACTCCCCGACGAGGCCGAGGATCTCACCGCGGGCGAGTGCGAAGCTCACCCCGTGGAGGATCTCGTCCCCGGCGCTCGTGTCGATGCGCAGATCGGACACGCGCAGGACGATGTTCTCGTTCGGCACTGATTCGTCGGGGGCGACTACGTCATTGGTCGTCGTCATCATTCCTCCACTGTGGTCGAGGCGGTGGCTCGCGCGAAGGAGTCCGCGAGCAGGTTGGTGCCGATGGTCAGCAGCGCGATCGCGATGACCGGCAGGAGCACGCCCCACGGCTGAATGCTCAGGGCGATGCGGTTCTCGTTGATCATCAGACCCCAGTCGGCAGCGGGCGGCTGGAGGCCGAGTCCGAGGAAGGACAGCGAGGCGATCGCACCGATCGAATAGGTCAGTCGCAGTCCGGCTTCGACGCTCAGCGGTCCGGTGATGTTCGGCAGCAGCTCGCGGACGAGGAGCTTCGTTCGCGGCATCGCGTACATCTCCGCGGCGAGGATGTAGTCCTCGTTGATGACGCCCAGGGTGGCCGAGCGCGCCACACGCGCGATGCGCGGTGCGTGCGTGATGCCGATGACAGTGATGAGCACCCACCCCTGCGGACCGAGCACCGTGATCGCCAGCAGCGCGAACACGAGCTGCGGGATCGCGAGGAGCACGTCGTTGAGGCGCATGATGATCGCATCGAAGCGCCCGCCGACGTACGCGGCGAGCATCCCCACGGCAGCGCCGAGGACCATGCCCAGCGCGGTGGCGAGGACGGAGTAGATGATGAGCGTGAAGCCGCCGGCGAGGAACCGGGAGAGCACACTGCGGCCGAGGTTGTCGGTGCCGAAGATCCCGTAGGCAGAGAACGGCTTGCCGACGAACTCAGTGGCCGTCGACCCGGTCGCCCACGGCAGGAGCAGGGGGCCGCAGAAGGCGAAGAGGACGACGATCGCGGTGAGCGTCAGCCCGATCCGTCCCTGCTTCTGCGCGAGCACGCGGCGGGAGAACGGGACGTAGGTCGTCTGTGATTCCTTGGGGACCTCCGCGGCTTCGATGGCCGAGGACTTCATGTCGTCGAGGCTGCTGCTCATGCTGCGCTCCTCAGTTTCGGGTTGGTGAGGATGCCGACGATGTCGGCAGCCAGGTTGACCACGACGTAGACGGCGGCGACGAGCATCGAGATCGCCTGGACGACCTGGACGTCGCGGTAGGTCACGGCGTCGATGAGCGCCTGGCCGATGCCGGGGTAGCGGAAGAGGAACTCGACGACCACGACGCCTCCGGCCAGCCACGCGAGTTGGATCGCGATGACCTGGGCGACGGGACCGAGCGCGTGCGGCAGGGCGTGGCGGAGAATGACGCGGCGCTCGGGGACGCCTTTGAGGCGGGCCATCTCGACGAAGCCGGAATCGAGGACTTCGATCATCGTCGCCCGCATCATCCTCACGATGTAGGGAGTGACGACGAGGACGAGGGTGGCCGTGGGGAGGACGAGCTGAGCCGGGATCGTCCACACCGGTTGGCCCGGCGGTGCCAGGGTGACGGCGGGAAGGATCTGGAACACCGAGGTGGCGAAGATCGCGATGAGGCCGATGCCGATGACGAACTCCGGCATCGCCGCGAGCACAAGGCTGATCCCGGTCAGGGCCTGGTCACGGCGGGTGCCGCGGTGCAGCGCCGAGTAGACGCCGAGTCCGATGCCCAGAGGCACGGAGATGATCGCAGCCAGGGCCATGAGGATGAAGGAGTTGCCGATGCGCTCCCCGAGGAGTTCGGACACCGGACCGCCTGTGGCGGTCGAGGTGCCGAAGTCGCCGACGAATAGGCCGCCGAGCCATTCGAGGTAGCGCTGCCACGCAGGGAGGTTGAGTCCGAGCTGTTCGTTGAGCGCTGCGATGCGTTCGGGGGTGGCCTGCTGGCCGAGGATCGCCCGGGCGGCGTCTCCGGGCAGCAGGAGGGTCGCGCCGAAGACGATGAGGGAGACGGCGAGGAGGATGAAGGCGGAGAAGATCAGCCTGCGGATGATGACTTGGGCGAACATGTCACACCTTCCCGATCCATACTCGGTCGAAGCGCCACCCGCCCAGCGGGCGGCCGGTGGCATTGGGTCTCAGTCCTCCGACGTACTTCTGGTAGGCGTCGACCTGGTTGGCGAAGCCCCAGATGATGTAACCACCGTCGTCGTAGAGCATCTTCTGCAGCTCGTGCTCGAGGTCCCGGCGCTCAGGGGCCTCAGGGATGGCGCGTGCCCGATCGAAGAGGGCGTTGAATTCCGGGACGTTCCAATGCGTCTCGTTGAAGGGAGACTCCTCGAGCGCACAGGCGATGACCTGCGGCATGAAGTCGCGGGTGTACCAGAAGTCCTGGGCGAAGTCCCATTGGAGGTACTGGTCTCCGAAGAAGGTCGTCACGTCGACGCGGCGGATGTCGACTCTGATCCCGGCGGCCGCGGCCTGCTGCGCGAAGACCTGAGCGGATTCGACGGCACCGGACTGGATCGGGGCAGTGACGAGCTCGACATCGAGCCCGTCGGGATACCCGGCTTCGGCGAGCAGCTGCTTCGCCTTAGGGATGTCCTGGGTCCGCTGCGGAAAGTCGGGATAGTTCTCGCTCAGCGGACCGAACATGTCATTGCCCAGGGTTCCGAAACCGGAGAGGACCTGCTCGATCATCTGCTCGCGATCGACGGCCAGGCGGAATGCCTGCCGCACCTTCGGGTCGTCGAAGGGCGGGCGGTCGACGCGCATCGTGAAGGGCAGCCACATTCCGGTCTCGGAGTTGAGGATGCTCATCCGCTCGTCGGCGTTGATCACTTCGACGAGCGCGAGGGGGATCTGGGCGATGGCATCGACCTGGCTGGAGAGCAGCGCATTGATGAGCGCGTCTGTGTCGTTGAAGTTGAGCAGTTCGACGCGCTCAAGGTAGGTGTCGTCGTGGCCGTACCAGTACTCGTTGGCGACGAGCACCGACGAGAGCCCCGGAGTGAACGATTCGAGTTTGAAGGGTCCAGAGCACACGGGGCTCGCCGGATCGTAGCCGCGGGGGACGATCGCGGCGGTGTACTCGGCGACGGCGTCGTTGAAGAGTCCGTTGGGTTCCGAGAGCCGGAACTCGATGGTCCGATCACCGGTCGGGACCACTTCGTCGAGCATCGTGAAGTTCGCCGCGGCGGTCTTCGGATCTTTGGGATCGGTGATCCGCTCGAAGGAGAACTTCACATCGTCGCCGGTGATGTCGCTGCCGTCGGAGAACTTCAGTCCCTCCTTGAGGGTGCACGTCCACACCGTGGCATCGGCGTTGGAGGTGAAGGATTCGGCGAGCAGTGGAACCACCTGCGCCTCATCGTCCCATCCGTAGAGCGCGTTGTAGAGGTTGACTGCGCGGGCGACGTCGCCGCTGTTGACCGGAATGTGGGCGTCGACGGTATCTGCGGCGTTGCCGCCGGTCACGCCGACCCGCAGGGTGCCTCCGCGCACGGGTTCGCCTGCGTCGATCGCGCCGACGGCTCCCCCGCCGCAGGCACTCAGGCCGGCGAGCGCCGTCAGCGACAGTCCGGCGCCGAGTGCTTGTCTTCGGTTCGGTGTGCTCATGTGCCTTCTTCCTGGGACGCTGCGTCCTGGGGAGGACGACTGGACGGCTGAGGCGCAGGCGCCTCGGCGGATTCGGATGCTTCGGGGACGAGGATGTGAGCGCGGAGGAACCCTTCGATGAGGTGGAGGGCATCGTCGTCGCTGATCGTCATCTGGCGGGCGCTGCGGGCGATGCCGAGGCCGTCGATGAACGTACTCAGACTCTTGACCATGAGATCCGTGTTCCCCGCGCGGATCTGGCCGGAGCGCTGACCGGCGACGACGACGCCGGTGATGAGTTCGAGCCATTCGCCGTAGACGGCGGTGAGATTGAGGCGAGAGCGCTCGTCGACGACCGCGCGGGCCCAGCTCTGGATCCAGATCGACCAGACGCGACGCACCGTCGGGTCGACACCGGCATGGACGCGGGCGAAGCGACGGAGCACCTCGACGGGATCATCGGGTTCGAGAAGGTCCCGGGCGGTGGCGATGATCTCGAGGGAGTACCGCAGTGCCGCCTCGAGCAGCTGGGTCTTCGTGCGGAAGTGGTAGTTGATGGCGGAGACGGAGAGGCCGCTCGCCTCGGCGATGTCGTGGACCCGCACGGATTCGATGCCGCGGTCGGCGTAGAGCTCCCACGCGACCTCGACGATGCGCCGCCGGTTGCGTGTCCCTTTCGACATCCACGTCTCGTCGGCGTCGTCGCCGACCGCTGTGGGTCCGATGCCGACATTCGCCGGCGACGCATGATCGCGTGCCCCTGCCGACACGGTCGGCTCGGATCCGCTCCCGACCGGGGTGACCGAATCGGCGGGCACCGAGGTGATCGTTCGCCGAGGCGGTCCCTCCCCCTGTCCGCGGGTGAGCCAGTCGGTGGTGACGTCGGTGATCTCGGCGATCCTTGTGATCTCCTCGACGCGGAACTTCCGTGTGCCTGCCAGCGATTTCGAGAGCTTGCTCGGTTCGAGTCCGATGCTGCGGGCGACTTCGCTGTGGTTGATCCCCGCCCGGCGGATTGCGGCGCGCACACGTGTGCCGAGTCCGGCCTGATCGCCGTCCGCTGCCTCTTTGCCGCCGAACATTCCCCCAGTCTGCACGCGTGTTGCGATTTTGGCAAGAGTTACTAGGACACAATACAGTTTCAGCCGGTCTCGATCGGGTCACTTGTGTTCCGTTCGCCGTCCGAGCAGGTGCGATGCACTAGAATTTCGGGAGCAATCGGGAACATCGGAAGGATGGGAGACCATATGCGCTCGGGTCTGAAGAAGCTGACCGCGAAGAGGCCTCCCGTCAAACGGTGGGTGCGAGCGGCTGCATTGTCGGCGCTCAATTCGCAGCCGTGGCAGGCGACCAGTCGCTGGATCCGCGGCGCGAAGGCGATCGAACGGCTCGAAGCCGAGTTCGACGGCACCGGCCTCGACACTCCGATCATCGCCTACTTCGGCGACGGAAGAGCGAAGCTGTATCAGATTCTCCAGTGGATTCCCATCTTCGAGAAGCTCGACCGCACCAACAGAGTTGCGATAGTTCTGAGAGACCCGGGTTCGTTGCAGGCACTGCGCAAAGTCACAAACCTGCCCCTCGTACTCAAGCGTCAGTTCGATCCCCTCCAGGACTTCTACTTCGAACTCGACCCAAAGGTCGCGCTCTACGTCAACAACGGCGTGCGCAACTTCCAGTCGCTGGGCTATGCGCCGATGGTTCACGTACATCTCAACCACGGCGAGAGCGACAAACTCTCGATGGTGTCGAACCAGGTCAAAGCCTACGACCGTGTCTTCGTGGCTGGACCTGCGGCAATCGAACGCCACAAGAAGGCCCTCATCGAGTTCGACTTCAACAAGCTCGTCGAAGTGGGTAGGCCACAGCTCGACATCGAACTGGTGTCAACTCTGCCGCCAACCCCGAAGCGCACAGTGATGTACGCTCCCACCTGGGAAGGCGAGAACGAGGCGAACAACTACACCTCACTCGACCTGTTCGGGGTGTCCATCGTCGAAGCGATGCTCACTGTTCCGAACTCTCGCGTCGTCTATAAGCCTCACCCCCGAGTCGAAACCTCCGACGACCCAGCAATTGTCGCGGCGGATGCACGCATCCGAGAGCTGATCGACGCTGCGAACTCAGAGGCCAGCGATGACGACGAGCAGCACGTCGTCTCAATGCAAGGCGACATCCTGCCGATGTTCGCCGACGTCGATCTTCTTGTCACCGATATCTCAAGCGTTGGCCTCGACTTTCTGTATCTCCGCCCTGACGCCCCGCTCATTGTGACAGACAGGCGGGGACGAGGAGACGCGCTTCACGACGACGCCCCGGTGACAAGGGCGACGCCGGTCCTCTCCTCGTCCAACCAGGGTGAGTTCAGCGCAGTCATCGAACAGGCGCTGATCGACGATGACCGCCAATCGGTCAGGAATGAGACTCGGCAGTTCTATTTCGGAGATCGATTGCCTGGAGATTCCGTCAGATTATTCATCGATACCATAGACCAGCTTGTGCGCTCACGATCGGGCGAACGCCCAAAGCCTGGCGCAACCACTTGAACGTTGAGATCACGGGCCGAACGACTCGAATCCTTCGAAGAGCTACTCAGATCCCAGAGGACGAACCTAACGTGCACAATCAATCAGTCTCATCCGTAGACTCAGTGAATTCGCTCGCCACAGACGAAGCGTCTCTTCAGCGGAATCCACCGCGGGCGCCTGAGCATCGCGAGGACACCTATATGGAGAACTTCGACGCTGAGACCATCTTCTACGATTGCTACCGGGTTGGCGACGCTGTGCACCTCTCGGGCCCTCCGCTGTTCAACCTGCAGGAGCCCGTGCTTGAATCGCTCCGAGAAGCTGTCGAAGATGCGGAAATCGACGTGCGCGAACTGGACCGCACAAGCCACGTCGTTATTCGTGGATTGCCAGAGTCTGCAGACTCAATCACCTTGGTGCTCGCCGGACAGACCTTTGTACTTCCGATAAGCGATTCACGGACTGGTGCGTTCAAAGACAGGATTGTCCTCGTCACCAAATCGAAAAACAATGAGCTCCAATGGATCACTGACTGGGTGAGATTCTATGTAAGGAATCACCACGTCGATGGAGTGGTCATCTATGACAACAACTCCACCGACTACTCACTCGAAGATCTGTCGAATGCCGTCGCGGCAGGCGGTGCCGATGTCTCAGTCGTCGTCGACTGGCCGTTCAAATTCGGCCCCCAGGGCGGCAAATGGAACGGCCCGGTCGAACGCCCCTGGGATTCGGATTTCTGCGAGTACGGTATCAATGAGCACGCGCGGTGGAAGTATCTCAGCGAGTCGAAGTTCGTCATCGCACACGACATCGATGAACTTCTGCTCGTCAATCAGAACACCCCGATCCTTGACGTAGCGACGTCGTATCCGGCCGATTACCTGTCGTATTCGGGAGCGTGGGTGGAAGACACGCCCCGTTCAGACAGCACCGTTCCGAGGTTCCGCGACTTCTACTACACCGACCCCCACGCTCATCCGACCACTCGGAAATGGAGTGCGCTTACTTCACGAATCGCCGATGCCACGCAATGGAAGACCCACAGCATCGGTGGAGCCTCTCACGCGAAAACTCCCGAAATCACTCATAGACATTTCAAGGGAATCACCACAAACTGGAAATGGAGCCGCTCTGGCCGCCTTCCGGATTACTCCCCCCAGTTTGTCATAGACCGCCAGCTCAAAGAGCTGCTGAGTGACACCTTTGCGGGGGTGTCAAACTATCCGAGGAGCATAGCGGGAGAGCGTCCTTCCGAAGCAGAACAGGCAGAATTCGCATTCGACGCGCTCATCGAAGAGGTCTATTTCCAGCGATGGAAGAACGACGGGATGAAGAAACTATGGTTCTGGAAGCCAGAAGTGTTCGTGGCCGACTTCATGATTTCACCCTTCGGACGGCTCGCATTCGAATTGCGACTTTCACGTGAGCGGTTGACTCTCACCTTGGTGACTCGGGAGAAAGGCGACGCAGGAGTTGATTTACGTGGGGTGATGGACTCACGGTTTCCGCACTTCAACAATTCTGATCGTCACTACGAGGTTAATTGGTGGCCTGTGCATCTTGCCCCCGTCGATATCGCGAAGTTCGCGACTGCCGAAATACAGACAATCATCGAGCTGCTACAGCGACATACTCCGGCCGCGACAAGCGAATCAAGCCGCGAATCCGGAGTCAAGCTCCAGATGTCGAAGGCATTTCGACGACTTCGGCGGGGTTGACCTCGACCCGCTGATTTTGATCCGACCTGTAATTGCGGCGTTGAAGCGGAGTGTCACGATGGGGCGCCGAACCAGCCGCGTTCCCGCAACGCCTCGACCACTCGCTCCGTTGCATGACCGTCATCGTGCGGCGCGAAGGCAACGGCGAATTCGGTGTAGCGAGCGTCGATGAATGATTCCGGATCACGACTGGCTCGATTGAGATCGACTGCCAGTCCTTTCGTGTCCCTGTGCATAGGGCCGGGACAGATCTCGCTGAAGCTGAGATAGAAGCCTCGTGTCGAATTCTCGTACTCCTCCAGATCCGGGACGTAGAAAAGGAGAGGCTTTCGAGTCACAATGTAGTCGAACATCATGGAGGAATAGTCAGTGATCAACGCATCGCTGGCTGCGAAGAGCTCACTGATCTCACCGTAGGTACTGACATCGATGACACGATCGCTGTCAGACCAGGAATTGGCACCTGTCGTGTTCGCGTGACCCCTGACCAGCACCACGGATCGGTCGGGCAGATCTGCGAGGAGGCGATCGATGTCGAGTTCGCTCTCAAAGGCGTAGCCACCTCCGGCGGCCTTCGCGTCGTCCCGGAACGTCGGCGCATACACGACAACGAAGTCGTCGGTGCCGATTCCCAAGCGATTTCGAGTAACTTCTCGAGCTCGCTGTGCGGCCTCACCTACAAGGACATCATTCCTCGGGTAACCGAGATCCAGTGTCGTACCCTCGTATCGGAACGCGGCAGGAAGTGTTCTTGCAGCGAAATCATTCTGCGCCAGCAGAGCTCCCCAAGCCTTCGCCTCGCGGCGCATCAGCACTCGGTAGCCCAGGGAGAGATTTGCCGGCGGCATATCCTCAGCGATCTTCTTCATCGGTGTGCCGTGCCAGGTCTGCAGGTACTTCTGATCAGGACCAATCCTGAAGTATCCCGGGAAGTTGCTGTTGTTGACGAGATATCTGCTTGTGTACATCACGTCGAACCACTCTTGAGAACCCTGGACAATCGCGGTCGCACCCTTGGGAACGGAGACACTGTTCGATGAGATTGACCAGTAGCAGGTCAGATCGGGCCGTTCGGCTACGACCCAGTCGAAAAGCGCGCGACAGCTGTCTGAGATCTGTTTGCCATGGTAGCTTTCGAAGACGATGGAGTCGCTGAGTCCGTCGGCGGCCTTGCGCGCTTGGGCGTTGTCGATCATCTGTCTGCGATTGACCAGGCCAAGTTCATGCTTGCGAAGCGCAGGAAGCACTCTGATCCACGGCCTGAAGGCCTTGCGAGTGCGAGTGATCTTCACGCGGGAGAGCTCAGTCTCGGCTTCCATCGGAAGACCTACCGTCTTTCGACCGGGAATGAATGCATGAAGCAGTCCTCCATCAGCCTGGCCGCGAGAATCCTGCAACTGCCCTCGTACTGCGTACACGCCGAGCGGAAGCGATACAGTTCTGCCATACCAATCTTTCCGACTGAGCTCGAACCGTGCGCGGTACTCACCGGTGCCTTCGGCCCACTCGAATTCAGACGGTTCGGCGGAGAGAGAATCTCCGACCAGCGCCACAGTCGGGTACAGCTTCGGATTGGGACTCAGGAAATGACCCTCCACGATCAGAGACTCTCCATCAACCTTCATTTCCTCTGCTGTGAATCGTGACGGCCATTCATCGAGCCGAACGTATCCTCGCGGGTCGAAGTCGATCTCGAGCTGATTCGACTGCTGCAACTGGGACGCTTCGACGACGGTACTTCGACCACCGTGCACCATCCGACGAGTGCCGTCGGCAAGGCGGACGTGAACTTCCCAGCGGCTTCTCTTCGTCTTCTTCACCGTCGACAATCGCCTAGGCAATTCGACGGTGAAATGGGCAAACCCCTCGGAGTCGATTCGAGTGGAAGCAGCCTGGATCTCAGTCCGACCAACCTTGGAACGGAGCTCCAGCTTGGCCACTTCTGAATCCACCAGCGACTTAACTGACACGGACAGAGTTCGCCCCTGCAATGACAGATCCCGGACTGTCGTCTTAGGTCGCGCTAAGCGGAAGCGAAGCCCTTCCTGCTGGTCGTGGCTCAGAGATACCACCCTGCCGGCGGCACTCATTCCCGAGTGACCGAGAACTGCCGCACCGCCGTCGTCGGCGATGTCTCTGATCACTTCTTCCCTGCGCACATCGCCGAATTCGACCGTTACAGCGACCTTCCAAGCTTCCCCTTGATCAGCGGAGGCATCTGCGTCGAGGTTGAAGGTCAGCTCCGATACGTCAATGCGTGCTTCGAACGCCGAATTCGTGCAGTCGCGTGCTTCGGTTTGGGCGATCGCGTTCAATCCCGTGTCACTCATCTGAGTCGTCGGAATCTCCATTCGGTCTCCGGTGACACTGTTGATCAGCGCAAGGGAGATCGCGGTGGGCTCGGCCCGTTCGAAAGCGCTGCGGACGAACGCATGTCCGCCGATGATGACCTCAGTTTCATTAATCCATTCGATGTTCGTCGCCTTCGCCACCAGATCAAGGTACTCATCGCGGATTTCGAGTACAGCATCATCCGGTTGATTCACCAGCGCATCAAGATACATCGGGCGGGCGGACAGCACTCCGTCACGACGCGACAGCCGATAACCACGACCGCGTTCGATGTTTCCGGCGATGACCTCCATCAGGGACTCGTAGTCCCGATTGAGTACGCACCATGCGGCAAGTTTGGGGTAGGTGGCGACATCGCGCCAGAAGTCCTCTTCGCAAAGGGTGATGATCGCCTGGTAACCGTCACAGAGTTCCTCGAAGTACTCAGGACCTGTGCGAGGCACCTGTTCGATGTACTGAATCAGGTCGGTGCCGAAGATCTTTCGGTACCATCCTCGGCGGACGGCCTCCAAGTTGCTCGAAGTCATATGGCCGGCGACGGCCAGAGAGACCTTGATCCGATCCCTCAGGTCGCTGATCTTGGCTTTCTGCTGAGTGATCGAAGAGCCGTCATCTCTGATGCGCCAATAGTAGACGTGGTCTTTGATAACGTCGAACTTGGCTGCGTTCAGATAGGATTTGACTGACGGTTCCTGGTCCTCGTAGGCGACTCCGACGGGAAAGCCGCCGACACTCGTCCTGAAGAATTCCGTGTTCCAGATCTTATTGCAGGCGAATACATCGAGGAGAATCTCGGGGAACTCATCGACGGTGATTCCGATGCGGTTGGTGCTGTGCGCGCGCCTCGTCCACTGCGGCAACCAGGTCTTTCCACCTTGTGCTCGAACCATCGTTCCCACGACGAAGTCGGAGCCGGACTTTTCGATGGTCTCAACCATTGCACGAATACCGTTCGGGGCCAGCACATCGTCCGAGTCCGCGAACGTGATGTACTCTCCTCGGGCTGATCTCAACCCCGCATTACGCGCGTCTCCCAGCCCTCCGTTCTGCTTCGAAATGACCCGGATTCGCCTGTCCCAACGCCCCCAGCGCCGGGCGATTGAGGCCGACTCGTCGGGCGACCCATCATCAACTACGAGAATTTCAAGGTTCTTGTACGTCTGCCCCACAACGGAGTCAAGGAACTCCGGAAGGTACTGGGCCACGTTGTAGACGGGGACCACAATTGTGACCAGCGGGCCGGTCTCGCGTCGCTGTGCTCCGACCGCCACGCGAATGACCTGCTTGAGGAGATTCGACTCGAGGGTTCCGTTGACGCGCCGCCGGACCGGCTCTGGAAGACGACGGGCGAGCCGTCTGCCTTTGTCGGTGGCGGTCCGAAGCAGGTCTTTCCTCTGCATGTAGTTTCCTCTGATCGGCAGGTGTAGGTCTGTGGTGGGTGGGTCGGCAGCTCGAACAGAAAGTCAGACGACGGGAGGTCGTCCGTGCCGGGCCATGCGCAGCACTCCGCGACCCGACAACTTCTTGTGCCGTTCGTTCTCGCTCCATGGATCAAGCTTCCAGCCGTCGCGCCAGCCCTCGAACCACGGTTGCAGCTGGTCGGGCTTGTTCGCCCATTTCAGGCACTGCATGAGCGTCCATGAACCGACGTACATCCAATTGAAGGGCCACGGCAGGTTCCGCCTGGCCAGCCACACACGGTTGCGAGCGTTCATGTAGAAGTACTCGTCGTGGCGGCTCGGGTCCATCACCGGGTGGGCGACGGCGAGATCGCCCATATACCACACCGAGTATCCGGCATCCCAGACCCGCCAGGCCAGCTCGATGCCCTCGTGGGCGTACCAGAAGGTCGCAGGCCATCCTCCGCATTCGTCGAAGGCCTTGCGCTGCATGCACACGGCGCCCTCCCAAACGGAGAAGACATTGGACGAGTGGTCGGCCTCGCCCTTCTTCAGGCGCGGAATCCACCGCTTCGGAGAGGCTGGCCCGCCGGGCTCCTCGACGCGGGGCTGGACGAGGCCGATCTTGGGCTTGGTTCGCATGAGTTGAGCCATGCGCATGAGAGTCGTGTCGTCGGGCAGCCATGCGTCGTCGTCGAGGAAGAAGAGGAACTCACCCTTGACGTGCGGCACTCCGGCGTTGCGGCCGGCGGGGATGCCGAGGTTCTCCGGCAACCCAAGTCGCTTGACCGCGGGCGGAATTCCCCGAGGATCCCAGCCGTTGCCCACACAGACGATGTCGAGTTCGACACCCTTCTGTGCGAGGAGTGAGTCGAAGCCGCGATTGAGCTCTTCGAGCCGTTTGCCCTGAGTGAGCACGACGACGCCGAACGTGTACTTCCGGTTCGCTTCGAAGCGTTGAGCGAGGATGCGGGAGGACTCGGTCATGACAGCCTCTTTGATGCCATGATCGACATGAAGTGGCCGATTACCGAGAGCAGGCACAGGGGAACTAGGGCGATGACGAGCCACCGTTCGCCTGTCAGCGGAGCCGCGCCGAGGGGGACGATGATCGCGGTGACGATGCTCGAGGCCAGGGCAAGCAGGGACAGCTCGACGGAATGATAGATCCGGTGGAACGGAACGAATCGGGCGGCGCGCTTGAGCTTGGCCGTGACGCCGGGGTTGAGTGCGGTCGCCGCCTGGGAGTCGGCGAGCTTGTCGAGGCCGTTGAAGGCGCGGGAGACATGGACCATGTCGTTGAGGGCCTTGTTGAGCAGCACCAAGGAGGCGAGCATCGAACCGGCGAGCAGATACGGGTAGGTGCCACCGGGGTCGGTCTGCAGGTTCGACCATTCGCCGACTGCTCTGGCTCCGAGAGCGAAGGCGACAAGGCCCTCAGTCGTATAATGACCGACCTTGTCGAGGAACACTCCCTTCGCACCGCTGGTCCCCCGCCATCGGGCGACTTCGCCGTCGCAGCAGTCGATGTACATCTGCACCTGCGAGAAGAAGACTGCGAGCACCGCTCCCCAGATGCCGGGGACGAGGAGGGACGCGGCGATGCACCAGCCGGAGACGATCATCATCCCGGTCACACCATTTGCGGTGATATGAGTACGTACGAGCAACATGGTGAAGTAGATCGAAATGTGCCTGAGATAAAGCTGGGCAGTCCAGTGCTCGGCGTTCTTCCTGTTCCGCACTTCAGACGGTTGTGCCTTCGCACGGAGTTCGGACAGGGTCGGGTGCGAAGTCTGCTGACGAGTGCTCACACGCTCCCTCTCTTCCTCGGCTCGGTTCGGCACAGAACAGTTCCCGTCGATTTTACCCATTGTTCACCCGCGGGGGTACGAAACGTGTGCGGGTGCACGTTTGCGGCTCTCGCGGACGCTCTGCTTCGGATGCTTCGGCTCCTGGATCACCGGCCCAGCAGGCGCTTGAGCCGGCGCTTGGCGCGGTCCGTGACCGTCATGCCCTTCCGCACGGCGATACTGAGGTTTCCCTTCACCGTCGTGTAGAGCTCTATGTCGCGGTCATCGGTGAAATGCCGGCTGAACGGCGCGGCAGGCCCAGCGATCCTCCGGTTCTGCTGACCACGTCCAGGGGACAGCCACAGATCGAATCTGCGGGTCGCGTCCGACCGTCGGAGAACGGGTCTGGGCACCGTCACTGAGGCAGCAGTGCCCTCGACGACCATCGGCAGCTCGATGCCCTTTCCCGGCGAATCCCGCTCGGTGACGACGAGACGCGCATCGTCCAGCGGTGTGCTGAGCTCCCCTCTCAGCTCGATAGCACCCTGTGAGCTGCTCGCAGAGTCGAACAGGAAGTCGACCTGTCCTGCCGACGCGTAGGTGACAATGGCCTTCAGGTCGCCGGAGCGGACGAGATCAGTGCGAACGCGTGAAACGTCGTTCATCTTTGCGTAGCGGCTGTCGGTGATGAACCGGTCGACGAAGGTCTGCTGGTTCTCCAGCCACGCCTGTCGCAGAGCGGGTGAGTGTCCGGCCACTCGCGAGTTCGTGAAGTTGGCGAGCACCTTCCTGAAATAGATCTCGTTGATGATCCGGTCGGCGAGGTCGTCGTCACTGCAGAGATTCTCGACGTTCTCGCTCATCACTGCGACCGATCCGATGTAGTTCTCGGGGTCGACGGCCCGGCTGCTCAGATGGCGCTGTTCCGGATGGTGGATGATGCAGTAGAAGTCATATCCGGTGAGGATCGACACCCGGTCGGCGAGCAGATAGGCCCGTGAGAGGAACTGGCCGTCTTCGAGCCGAACCTTCTCCTCTGGGAACCGGATCCCCTCTGCCGTCAGGAAGGAACGGCGGAACAGCTTCTGCGGAGTCAGCGTCGTGAAACAGGTGACAAGATCAGCGTCGATTTGGGTCGTCTTGTACCGCCATTGGGCGTACGCACGGTTCCCCTTCGGCACCATCTTCGGAACGACGACGTCGCTGCCGTGCTCGTCGGCGAAGTCGACGAGCCTCTCGAGCGCTTCGGGACCGCCGAATTCGTCATCGGGATCCGCGAAGAACACATAGTCCCCCCGCGCGGCGTCGAGACCGACGTTCCGGGGCTTTCCCGGCCATCCGGAGTTCTCCTGGTGGATGACCGTGATGTTGTCGTGGCGATCCGCGAACTCATCGAGCAGCGCTCCGCTGCCGTCGGTCGAACCGTCATCGACGGCGATGAGCTCTGTCGCTTCCGGCCCCAGGGTCTGGGAGAGGAAGCTCTCGAGGAATTCAGGAAGGAAGGGCTCAGCATTGAAGATGGATGTTATCACGCTGACGCGGATGGGAGTGCTCATGTACTCGTCTCTGAAACGGGGATTGAGAGAGGCGGAGAGTGTCGGCTGTCAGGACTTGCCGAGTTCGGACTTGATCCGCGTGGTCGAGATCTCCGGGGTGCGGGGAAGGTAGACGACGTCGACCTTGTCCTTGAGGAAGTCGAACTTCCCTTCCCAATCATCGCCCATGACGAAGGTGTCGATGTGGTACTTGTCCACGTCGGTGACCTTCTGCTCCCAGTTGTCCTCGGGGATGACGAGGTCGACGTAGCGGATGGCCTCGAGCATGCGCTTGCGCTCTTCGAACGTGAAGTACGACTTCTTGCCCTTGCCCGCATTGAACTCGTCGCTCGAGAGGGCGACGACGAGGTAGTCGCCCTGTTCCTTGCACCGCTGCAGCAACCGGATGTGACCATAGTGCAGGAGGTCGAACGTGCCATAGGTGATGACTCGGCGCATCGGTTTCGGTTCCCAACTGTCGAGGAACCAGCGCAGAGAACGGACAGGTTCCATCAGAATCTAGAATTTCACCGCAATTTTACCAGTCCGTTACCTCGCGGCTGAATTCGGAACTCGGCACCTAAGCCCGGGCCTTAGACTGCGTCGACCGGCTGTCGATGACACGCTCCGCGGCTGCGATGAAGCGGGAGATCTGAGCACCTTCATTCGTGTCGCCGAGGTAGTGGTCACTCGTGCCCGGATCGCCCTCCGTTGCGGTGATGAGCTCTCCGACCGCGCCGGCTTCCCTCGGATCGACGGTGGGCACGCGATCGAACAGACCGTCGTCGAGGACCTCAGCCTCGGCGCGCGTGGGTGCGATCATGATCAGGGGCTTGTTCGTCGACAGCCAGTCGAAGGCGACGGATGACATCTCGAACACCGCGGCATCGGCGACATCGAGTTGCCACGAGACGGCTGGGGACCCGTCGACGAAGCCGCGCGGGTCGCCCTCAAGGCGGCGTGTCACAGACTCCAACGCATCCGCGAAACGTCGGTCGAGGACGCCGGTGCGCGGGTGCGGCCGGAAGATCACTCGGTGTCCTGCCTTCAGCAGGGAGTCGGCGATCGCCAGCCCGCTCGTCGGGAGTGTTCCATAGGCCATAGACGGGGAGTCTCCCTCCCATGTCGGGGCCCAGAAGACCACACGGCCGCGTGGTGCCGTCTGCGCGAAGTCGCCCCACGCGCCTGGCACCGTTCGCGGACGATCGAGCGGGGGTCGCCCGACGTCGATCATCCGATCGTCGTCGATGCCGATGAGCGTCCTCGCTATCCGCGCCCGGGCTGCCGGCCCTGCCGTGAAGATGAAGTCATAGGCCTTGAGCTGATTCGAGATCATCGAGATCTTCTCGCTCTCCCCATGGCTGAGGTGGACGTGAGCGGGTCGCGGGAACTTCAGGGCCTGGAAGTTGCCCGTCGCCTGATTGACGTAGAAGACGGCGCGAAGGCTCGGTGACGTCATGTACGCGTCGAGACCCCTGGTGAGGCGGGAGAAGCGCACCGGCATCCGCGTCTTCGCCCGCAGGTGCCGCGCGACGACTGCGTCACGGACGAAGATGCCGAAGGGTTCGTCTCCGTACCCAGCCTCCCGCAGACGTTCGGCGAGCCTGTCGAACGACCACAGCCACTGTTCGAGCTGGTAGACCGACGACATGTCCGAGGCGAAGTAGGCACAGGCGACGAAGCGGTCGGAAGGCTGCGGCGCGAAGTCGGCCGACAGACGCGATTCGGTCCATCGCCCCTGAGCGATTCTGGACCCGACCTTGAATGTCGATCTCGCCAGCTTGGCTGCGGATCGTACGTTCTCGGTGATCTTCTTGGGAAGGGACGTCATGGCACCATTGTGCCTGCCCGCCTCGGCGGTCCCCTTTCAGCGACTGCCCAGGTCCCGCCGCGCGGTGGACGGTGCGAACGAGTAGTTTGGGGTGTGAGCCCAATCAAGGAGATCCCGATGGCACCGTCGCGCCGCCTTCCCACTTCCCCGATCAGTCGCCTGCCCCGCCCCGCCGCAAAGCAGCGACCGACTCCGGCCTCACCGGCACCGGTTCTGCTCAGCCGTCAGATCGTCGACAGCGAGCCGCAGACGGTGATGGTGTCCTCGACCTTCGCCGAGGCGCTTGCGAGCTGTGCGGCCGAGGGCTCGTCCCAGCCTGGGACGATCACGCAGGTCATCGTCCCGCATTCGACTCCTGAACTGCTGGCGGAGATCGCCACCACCTGGGAACTTCACCCCCTCCTCGTCGAGGACCTCTTCCACGCCGACCAACGACCGAAGGTCGAACGCTACGGTGACGTGCTCTTCGTCGTCCTCAAGTCCGCCCTCTACCTCGACGCCGAGGAGGAAGTGGACTTCAGCGAGTTCCACCTCCTCATGAAGGGCGAGGACCTCGTCATCATCTGCCAGGACGGTCGCTTCATCGACGGCCAGCCCATCCCCGCAGACACCGATGAGCTCGTCGCTCACTTCTCCAAGGTCGACTTCATCGGGAAATCCGATCGCAGACTGCTCTCGCTCGGGCCCGAAGCTCTCGTCTACCGCCTCCTCGACAGCGTCGTCGACGGCTACTTCCCCGTCATCGACGGTCTCCAGAACGACAAGGACGGCATCGAACGGCAGGTCTTCAGCGGAGACCCGGCAGCGGCCGAGCGCATCTATCGGCTCAGCCAGGAGGTCATCGATGTCCTCCACGCGACGACACATCTCAACAGGCTCACACAGGCGCTGAGCAACGGGGCGACGAAGTACGACATCCCCGAGGAGCTGCGGGCGTACCTCAACGACGTCACCGACCACCTCACCAGGGTCCTCGCCGAGGCGGGTGAACTGCGCGAGTCCCTATCCCAGATCCTCAACGTCAATGCGACGCTGGTCGCGCAGAGGCAGAACGAGGACATGAAGAAGATCTCCGGGTGGGCCGCGATCCTCTTCGCCCCCTCGCTCATCGGTGCGGTCTACGGGATGAACTTCGACAACATGCCCGAACTCCATTGGGCCTTCGGCTATCCGATGGCACTCCTCCTCATGATCGGCTTGAGTGTCACCCTCTACACCGTCTTCCGCAAGAAGAAATGGATGTGACCACGCCCCCGCGACCGTGACGTTCTGCTGAATCATCCGCTTGGGGAGCTGACGCTTCCGGTGCAGAACACCTCAATGATCCTTGCAATGGGCTCCTGCAGGGATGATAATGGACTCCCCCCAGCACTTCCCCGACCCCTAGGAGCGGTGATGACCACCTCCCCGAACAGCCCCGAATCCTCCGACTACCCGAGTTCGGACTCGACACCCGGTAACGGTCCGGCCACCAGCAGACCTGATCCGACGGACTCCGCCCGTTCGCTCCTCACCGATCTCGGGCGCGGAGTGTTCTGGGTCGTGCTCCTGCGCGGCATCCTTGCGATCCTCTTCGGACTCCTCATCTTCCTCGCCCCCGAGGCGGTCGCCGTCGTCGTCGGCATCTGGATCGGAGCGTGGCTCGTCGTCGACGGCATCCTCACAATCGTCAACGCGAACACGGCCCGCAAGCAGGGTCTGTCGTGGGGGTGGGAGCTCGTCGCCGGAATCGTCTACATCATCGCCGGCATCGCGATCTTCATCGCCCCGCTCACGTTCGCCATCGCCTCCGGGATAGTCATCCTCTGGCTGATGGCCTTCGGAATGCTCGTTCGTGGAATCTTCACGCTCGCGTCCAAGGCGTTCCGAGGCTGGTCGAAGCTCCTCGGGGTGCTCGACATCATCTTCGCCATCATCGTCATGATCGTCGTCTTCACCTCACCCGCTTCGGCGGTCACCGCCCTGCTGTGGATCATCGGCGTCTACGTCATCGTCTTCGGGATCTTCCTCATCGTCATGGCGTTCACGGCCCGTTCGCAGGCCAAGCGCGCAATGAACGGCTGAGGCGCACAGCCCGACAGGGCGGCGTCGCTCGCGAGTACAGTGAGGACTCGTGAGCGACGCCGACATCCCCAGTGCCCCGACCCGCCCACCGTTGGCGGTCTCCCTCGCAGCGTTCGTCAGCAGCTTCGATCGGTTCGCGGTCAGTCCGCTCCTCGTGCTCGTGGCCACCGACCTGGATGTCCCGCTCGCCCAGGCTCTGGGCATCGCCAGCGCCTATTTCCTCGCCTACGGGGTGAGCCAACCCCTGTGGGGCATGATCTCCGACCGGGTGGGCCGGATTCGACTCATGCGCTGGGCGCTCATCGCCGCAGCGATCGTCGGCGTCGTCGCGGCGCTGGCCCCGTCGCTGACTGTCCTCATCGTCGCCCGCACCCTCGGCGGCGCGTTCTACGGGGCCATCGTCCCGACCTCGCTCACCTACGTCGGCGACACCGTCGACGAGGAGCATCGACAGCCGGCGCTTGCCGACCTCATGGCCGCCATCGCCGTCGGCACCGCCCTGGCCACGGCTCTGGCGGGCATCATCGCCGACGTCATCGACTGGCGGGTCGTCTTCGCGATCCCCTCAGCACTCGCGGTGCTCTCGGTCATCGGCCTCACCCGTGTGCCCGAATCCCACCGCGAGGAGCGCACCGGCGTCCTCCAGACCATCCGCACTGCTCTCGGCGACCGCTGGGTGCTCGTCGTCATCGCGCTCGTTTTCGTCGAAGGGGCGGCCGTCCTCGGCGTCCTCACGCTGCTCGCGCCCGCACTGCAATCGCTCGGCGTCGGCGCCGCCGTCGCGGGGCTGGCCACCGCCGCCTACGGCGTCGGAGTCATCGTCACCTCCCGCTTGGTCGGACCCCTGTCGCGGCGAGTGCCGATGCCCGGTCTCATGGCCATCGGCGGGTCGGCCACTGTCATCGCTTTCGCACTGCTCACTCTCAACCTCTCGATCGCCACGGTGATCATCGCCGCTTTCCTCCTCGGCGCGACGTGGTCCTTCCTCCACTCCTCGCTGCAGACATGGTCGACCTCGGTGCGTCCGCAGGTGCGCGGCACCGTCGTCTCGCTCTTCGCCGGCTTCCTCTTCGCCGGCAGTGCGCTCGGCGCGTGGGCGGGAGGGGTCCTCGGCGATCACGGCGAATGGACTCTCCTCTTCGCGATCACCGCGGTTCTCGCCCTCGTCCTCACCGTCGCAGTCGTCCTCAGCCGCCGTGCCTACGAACGGCCCCGTCGGGCCTGACGTGCACCGATGACGGGCACCGAGCCGCAATCCTCCCTCACCACGGATTGGCCAGCTGCCACTGTCGACGCCAATAGCTGTCACCGGCGTAATGCGACTTGTTCGGCCGGCACCCGCGGAGGCTGGCGTTGGCCGCCAGCCACGCCCGCACGGACGCTGAGACCTCATCCATCCGCCCGATCCACTCGTCGAGTTCGAGGAGAAGAGTCGCCCCGTCCTCAGCGGTGAGCAGGCACGAATAGCGGGGCAGACCGCGCGTGTTCTGCGAATGCGTGTACGTCACTGCATCGCACCCGGTCGTGAGGTAGAAGCGGATGTACTCCCCCGACACCGCCGAGCACAGGGTCTTGAAGTCCTGATACGTCGTCAGCCACTTCGGCGCTCGATATTCGTTCATACGTTCTATTATGCGCCGAGGCGGCCGGAAGTCCCAGCGCCGGATCAGCCGTCGAGTGCCCCAGGATCCCCAAGGAGGGGGTACTCCCCGCTCTTCGCCGCCTCGACGAGGAGTCCGTGGTCCGCGGTGACCACCACGGCGTACTTCTCCGCCCACACAGCCACGGCGGTCGCGAAGGTGTCCGACGTCCCGAGATACTCGGCGATGAGCCGAGCTCCCGGTGACTGCGAATGCGCCCGGGCAAGGACCTCGCCGCACAGTCGGGAGTATGCCTCGAGCTGCGGGGCAGTGAGCGCGGCCAGATCGTAGCTGCCCTTCATATCGCGGAACTGGCGCCAGTAGTAGCCGCTGCCCCGGAATGTCGTCCACCCGAGGAACGGGTCTGAGACCGACTGGAGGACGAGCTGGGCTCGGACGACCCGTTCGCCCTCCGAGGTGATCCTCTGCCCCTCGGGGTGATCGGAGAACTTCGGCTGACCGCCGAACGCCGAGACGACCGACTCCTGCGCCTCCTTGACCTGGAGCAGCAGCGGTTCACCGTCGGGCCCGGTGACGAGGACGAGGAAGCAGCGCGTGCCGACGCTGCCGACCCCGACGACGCGCAGCACCGAATCTGCCACCTCGAACTGTTCGAGGAGCACCGCGACGTCGGTGCGCGCGGTCCTCCGATACTCGGCGAAGAGCTTCTCGACATCGATCGACGGGTCATCGAGATGACGGGTCAGCGGCGGCTGGTCGACGATGCGCAGCCCCGAATCCGAGGACTCCGTGGCGAATTTCTTCAGCGCCTTCTCACCCGTGCGGCTGCGCGCCTTCTTCATCGCCTTCTTCGTCGCTGTGTGGTGATGCTCGCCGCTGATCGCCGCCAGCAGCGTGTCCGAGTCGACGATCGAATAGAAGCGATCGAGCGCAGTCACGGCCATCTGGGCACCCATTCGATACTGGTAGCCCTTGACCGCGGCGAATGCCGCCCTGCGCCCCGCCTCCTCACCGAGGCCGTGGACCTGCGCACTGAGGAACGCCGAGGCGGCCAGTCGCTTGACATCCCATTCGAACGGCGCGAACTCGGTTTCGTCGAAGTCGTTGAGGTCGAAGATGAGGAAGCGCTCCTTCGAGGCGAAGAAGCCGAAGTTGCCCACGTGCGCGTCCCCGCTGGAGAGGACGACGGGGCCGGTCGTCACCCCGGCGGCGAGGTCGACGGCCATCTGCGCGGCCGCACCTCGGTAGTAGCTGAACGGCGATTCGGCGAGCCGCTGGGTTCTGATGCCGAGCAGGTCAGGCAGCCGCGACTCGTTCTGCCGGCAGATCACCCCGACCGGATCACGATCGGGCGGCAGATCGAGCTCGGCGTGACTCGAGCGCGGTGTCGCTTCCCGCAGAGACCGGCCATCGGACACGTCCATCTCTTCCACCTCGTTCGCTCGGCGCGGAGTTCGTCGCCCCATCGTAATGCCCGTCACCGTCCCCTGGATCATCCCGTAGGCAACGATCTCGCCGAGGCGGTCGGACCCGACAGCGCTGCGTGACCGACCCGACAAGCCCGCCCGGCAACGCCTTCGGCCGATCGCGGCACAGCCGCCTTCCGCCGTGCAGCCCGCGCAGACGGCGGGCTGTGGGGAACGATTCCGCCGCGTTCGGCGGTTGTCGCAGCACGCCTCCGACGAGGATCGTTGAAGACAGCACACCCCGGGATTCCGCACCATACCCGGAGAGACTCCCCGCACACCCCAGAGACCGCACACCCAGAGAAAGAGGAACACCCATGAAGGCAGTCCGACTCTACGGCAGAGAGGACCTGCGCATCGACGACGTCGCCGAGCCGACGGTCGGCGCCGGTGAGATCATGCTCAAGAACGCGTATGTCGGCATCTGCGGCAGCGATGTCCACATGTACTTCGCGCCCTAAGCCCTTCCCATCGACGTCTTCAGTCCGCATCCCGTCACCGGTGCGCACCTGCCCCAGACCCTCGGCCATGAGTTCTCCGGAACGGTCGTCGAGGTCGGAGAGGGCGTCACCGGCATCGAGGTCGGCGACCGCGGGGCGGTCTTCCCCATCGCCTACAGCTGCGGTGAGTGCGTCGCCTGCCGCAAGGGCCGTCCGACGAGCTGTCGTCTCATGGCCTCGACCGGGGCGAACGCCGACGGCGGCGGGATGGCGGAGTTCGTGACGGTGAACGCCTCCCAGTTCCACCGGGTGCCCGAGACCGTCGATCTGAGGACCGCCTCCCTCGTCGAACCGATGACGGTGGCCTGGCACGGCGTCGACCGCAGCCGCGCCCAGGCCGGCGATACCGCGCTCATCGCCGGCGCCGGACCGATCGGCATCGGCGCCTGGTACGCCTTCAGCGCCCACGGCGTCACCGACATCCTCGTGTCCGAGCCGAGTGCGGACCGCAGGGCGAAGATCGCAGCGCTCGGAGCCGAGGTCATCGACCCGACGACCGAGGACCTCGGAGCCGCGATCGCGGAGCGCACCGACGGCGACGGCGTCGACATCGTCTACGACGCGGCCGGTGTGCCGGCGGCCCTGTCCTCGGGCCTGGACAACCTTGCGCCCGGCGGGCGCGTGGTCCTCCAGTCCCCGCACGAGCGAGGGTTCGAGATCCAGCCCTCGGCGATGATGATGGGTGAGTTCGAACTCATCGGCTCAGTCGGCTACACGCCTGCGGACTTCGACGGAGTCATCGCCCGGATGGCAGCCGGTGAGTACGACACGACCGGCTGGACCGAGGAGATGGACCTCGATGACGCCGTCGAGGCGATCCACCGCCTCCATGCGGGCAGCGGAACGAAGATCGCCCTCCGCGTGAGCTGAGCCCTCCGCACGAGCTGAGTGTTCCGCATCGGCTGATCACCCACGGTGCGAGCCGCCTCCCGCCTCACTCGTGCACGGCCCTCACCCGTTCACGGCCCGCATCCGCGCATGGTCCTTCACCCCCTCACGGCCTCCAGCGCCGTCGCGACGTCGGCGTCGGTGGTGTAGAGGTGGAAGGCGAAGCGCGCCCGTCCGGCCACGATCGAGAACCGGACGCCCGCGGCCCGCAGGCGCGAGAGCGCCCCCTCCGGCAGATCGACGGAGACGATCGCCGAATCCGACTCCTCCAACCCGATCCCCGTGCGGAAGGCGTTCGCGAGCCCCACATCGTGGTCATGGATGGTCTCGACCCCGACCGCGAGAAGCGTTTCGAGAGCGGGAGCCGTCCCCACCCAGCTGTGCCAGGCCGGGGAGATGTCGAAGGCGCGGGCATCCTCGGCCAGACGCAGCGGCATCCCGTACACCGCGTCGCCCTCACCGGCGAACCAGCCGGCGGCGAGCGGCTTGAGCCGGACCGCATACTCCTCGTGCCTGGCCTGCAGCTCGGGGTGGATGGCGAGGAACGCCGTCCCCCGCGGTGCGCACAGCCACTTGTAGGCCGCGGCGACGAGGAAGTCGGCCTCGGAGGCGTCGAGCGGAAGCCAGCCGGCGGCCTGCGTCGCATCGACGACGACGATCGCCCCGACCTCCCGGGCCCGACGCGTGATCGCGGCGAGGTCGGCGACCTCCCCCGTCGAGGACTGGGCAGCGGAGACGCTGATGAGATCCGTGTCCGCGGTGACCGCCTCGGCGAGGTCGGACACGGGAGCCGTGCGCACCTCGACCCCGCGGTCGGCGTGGACTGCGAAGGGGAAGATCCCCGAGGTGAACTCGACGTCGGGGACGAGGACCCGCGCCCCGTCGGGAAGCGTCTGAGCCACCGGGACGAGGAGCTGGGAGACGGCGGCACCGGTCGCGACGTCCGCGGGGCGGGCGTGGACGAGCGCGGCGAAGAGCTCCCTCGACCGCTCGACCGATGCGACCCAGGTCCGCCACGGCGTCGTCCCCCGCCGCCACGCGTCGAGGGAGACCTGCAGGTCGTCCCACGCCCGCCGAGGCGGGGGTCCGTAGGAGGTCGTGTCGAGGTATCCGGGCTCGACGTCCCACTGCCGCTGCGCCTCGGTGAGGGTCAGCGGTCCCACCTCGGTGACGTCGTCGTCGTTGCCCATGTCTGCGAACCTAGCACCCGGCACGGACGCCGGACCAGGCCCGCAGGTGTCGTCCCTGCTCAGGCGATGCGCTCGGGGTGGGAGTAGACATTGAAGCGGCCGCCCCGGTTGAAGCCGATGACGGTGACTCCGCTCGTGCGCCCGTAGTCGAAGGCGAGCGCGGAGGGGGCGCTGACGGCCGACATCATCGGGATGCCCGCCATCGCCGACTTCTGGACGAGTTCAAACGACGCTCGGGCCGAGACCTGGAGGACGGTGCGAGACAGCGGCAGCCCGCGCTCGGCCATCGCCCAGCCGATGACCTTGTCGACGGCGTTGTGGCGTCCGACGTCCTCACGGGTGACGAGCAGTTCGGGTTCGGCGTCGGGATCGTCGCCGACGGCGAAGAGGGCGGCGGCGTGGACTCCCCCGGTCTTCTCGAACACGGCCTGCCCCTCGCGGAGGCGGTCGGGCAGTTCGCCCACGCGCGCCGGGGAGAGCAGCGGTGGGAAGACGATGTCACCGTCCTCGTCGAGGTGCGGGGCATCGCTCGGGACCGCAATGCCGCCACCACGTGCCTCCGGTTCCGCGTCGGGGCCACCGCCTTCCGCAGGGGCCGTGCCGGTGCCGGCTGCCTGGTCTCCCCCGACGCCGAGGAGCGGGATGAGCGGGTAGGCCGAGGGCTTCGTCACCGCGTCGATGGCCGCGGTTCCGCAGATCCCGCACGACGAGGACGTGTAGACGGACCGGGCGGGCGCGGCGGCCGCGTTCCACACACCGGGTCGCAGTCGCACGCCGGCGACGTTGTAGTTCCGCGAACCGTCGGGGGCGAGCCCGGTCGAGAAGTCGATCTCCGCGATGTCGGCCATTGAGGTGATCACTCCCTCGGACAGGAGGTATCCGGAGACGAGTTCGACGTCGTTGCCGGGGGTGCGCATCGTCACGGAGAACTGCTCGCCGTCGAGGTTGACCTCGAGCGGCTCCTCTCCCGCGAGCGAATCGGGACCGACCTTGATCTCACCGGTGGCATCGAAGCGGTGGACGCGGGCCCGGACGGCCTTGCGCTGCTGCATCTCAGACCCTCGGACCGTGATCGGTCGTGTCCTCGACCGAGGTCTGGATGTGCTCGAGGAGGTCGTCGATGACGGTGATCCCGTCACGCACCCCGCCCTTGGACCCGGGGAAGTTGATGACGAAGCTGCGTCCCCGCACACCGGCGACACCTCTGCTCATCACTGCCGACGACGTCGATTCGAGCCCCTTGCGCCACATCGCGTAGATGAGTCCCGGCGACTGCCGCTCGAGGAGTTCGGCGGTGAACTCCGGGGTGCGGTCGTCGGGCGCCAGCCCGGTGCCCCCGGAGGTGACGACGATGCGGGGGCGGGCCGCCTCGGCGGGGGTGAGGAGAAGCTCCCGCAGAGCCTCACCGACGGGTTCACCGTCACGGACGACGATCGGGTCGGGGCAGTCGTACCCGCGCCCCCGCAGCCAGTCGACGAGGATCGGTCCCGTCGTGTCCGCCGCCTCACCCCGTGCCGCCGAGGTGGAGGCGATGACGACGGCGGCCGATCGGCCCTCGCCGAGGCGGTCGACGGTCGGCTCTGTGGTGGTCATCCTCGAACTCCCTGCTCACGACACTCATGGACTCCGCGCCCATTGTCCCATGTCGGGCGGACATCGAAGGGGGTGGTCAGAGACGGCGCCCTCCGCGCACGGTCGCGCCGGTCAACATCATCTGGCCGATGAGCACCGTCGGGCTGATGAGTGCGGTCGGGCTGATGAGCACAGTGGCGCATCAGTACAGTGGCTGATCAGTACAGTGAGAGGCAGCGCCGCGGCAGGAGGGCCCGGCGCGGAGACCGGGAGGGACGATGGACGACCTGACGCTTAGCACACTCACCTGGCTGCGCATGGTGAGATTCGTCCAGAACAGCAACCAGCTCTCGAACGATCACCTGCGCCAGTTCGGCCTCACCGTCGCCCAGTTCGAGGCCCTCGCCCACATTCGCAACTTCCAACCCGTCACCCAGACCGACCTCGCCAAGGGCCTCACCGTCAGCGGCGGCGGAATCTCCCGGATGCTCGCCCGCCTCGAACGCGACGAGCTCATCACCCGAGAACAGACATGGAAGACCAAGCACATCTCCCTCACCGAGGCGGGACTTGAGACCCTCGAACGCGCCTTCCCCTCCCAGCTCCACCAGCAGTCCGCCCTGTTCGACGACGCCCTCGATGAGGACGAGCAGCGGACATTGCACGCGCTGATGAAGAAGCTCTACGACCACAGCATCGCCGAGCGCGCCAAGGCGGAAGAAGGCGACTGACCACCTCGGCGCACGGCTCGGGTGGGTCACCTCGGCGAGGATCAGAGCACCACCTCGACGTGGTCAGGAATAAATCTCCGCACTTATCAGTTGACAGGGCAAATGATCAATCGAGATCGGCCCTGCGGGACGGTCTCACACGCATGGGAGAGACCTTGAGCGAGAACACGACCACCCTTGATCCCGTCGGATTCGACCCCACTCAGGGGCTGCAGTTCGGGATGTACAGCCTCGGCGATCATCTGCCGAACCCGGCCGACGGGTCCCGGGTGAGTGCGGGCGAGCGCATCCGCGAATTCGTCGGCTACGCACAGGCCGCAGAGGAGGCCGGCTTCGACTTCTTCAGCGTCGGCGAGAGCCACCAGGAATTCTTCGCCTCGCAGGCGCATGCGGTCATCCTCGGCGCGATCGCGCAGGCGACGTCGACGATCCGCATCGGCAGCACCTCGACGATCCTGAGCACCTCGGATCCGGTGCGTGTGTTCGAGAACTTCGCGACGATCGATCACCTCTCCGAAGGTCGGGCCGAACTCGTCGCCGGTCGCGCCTCGCGGATCGGACTGTTCGAACTCCTCGGCTACGATCTGCGCGACTACGAGGAGCTCTTCGAAGAGAAGTTCGACCTGCTCAACACGATCAACCGTGAGGAATCGGTGACGTGGTCCGGGCAGTTCCGCGCCCCGCTCAACAACGCCGAGGTCCTCCCCCGCCCCGAGCAGAACCCGCTGCCGATCTGGCGTGCGGTCGGCGGTGCGCCGGCGAGCGCGGTCAAGGCGGGACTGGCGGGTGTACCCATGGTGATGGCCCACCTCGGCGGGACCACCTCGTCGTTCAAACCCACCGTCGATGCCTACCGGCAGGCGGCACGTCACGCCGGCTTCGATCCTGCCGGTCTGCCGATCGCCACGGCCGGTTTCCTCTACACGGCGCCGACCTCGCAGGAGGCGCTGCAGGGGCTCTACCCGCACATCAACGAGGGGATGAAGCGCACGAACGGGCAAGGCATGCCCAAGCAGCTCTTCGCCCAGAGCGTCGACCCGGCGAGCATCGTCAACATCGGCAGCCCGCAGCAGGTCGTCGAGAAGATCCTCCATCAGCACGAGGTCTTCGGACATCAGCGCTACCTCGGCCAGATCGACTTCGGCGGGATGCCGTATGAACGGGTGATGAAGCAGATCGAGACCATCGGCTCGGAGATCATTCCGGCCGTGAAGAAGTACACCGCGACTAAGGAGGCTGCCTGATGAAGGTCGTCGTCCTCTCCGGCTCGAATGTCGGAACGAAGACGCGCACGGTGATGGACTACGTCGCGCAGGCGGTTATGGCGCAGGATCCCGATATCGAGGTCACGCTCATCGACCTCGCCGAGGCGGACATGGTCTTCTCCGACGGCCGGAACTTCACCGAATACTCCGGTGACACCGGGCGGGTGACCGCGGCGCTCATGGACGCCGATGCGATCGTCATCGGCACGCCGATCTTCCAGGCCTCGATCCCAGCGAGCCTGAAGAACGTCTTCGACCTGCTGCCCGTCAACGCCTTCCGCGACAAGGTCGTGGCCGCGATCGCCACGGCGGGTTCGGCGAAGCACTACCTGATCCCGCAGCAGCACCTCCTGCCGATCCTCACCTACATGAAGGCGCAGGTCGTCTCCCCGTACGTATTCGTCGAGGAGCGCGATCTGCACCGCGGTCAGATCGTCAGCGAGGATGTCATCGCCCGCCTCGACCGCCTCGTCGAGGACACGATCGTGCTGACGAAGACCTACGCGGCAATCCGTGAGGAGAAGGAAGCCGCCTACGGGTTCTGAACGGCCAGTCCCAGGATTGTCGCAGGCGACCGAATGGTCGGTTCTCAGTACGTTGTCATGTTCACCCAATAACGTGTGGTTGCACTTTCAACCAACCTTGGAGTTCAGCATGTACGCAACGACCGGATTTCCGACCATCGCCCGCGACATCATCACCGCCATCGCCCGAATCACCCTCGGCGCCATCTTCATCGCCCACGGCTGGCAGAAGTTCAACGAGTGGACCATCGCCGGAACAACGGACTCGTTCTCGCAGATGGGAGTGCCACTCCCGGACATCGCCGCACCTTTCGCGACCTTCGTCGAACTCATCGGCGGCGCGCTGCTCATCCTCGGTGCGCTGACCCCCATCGTCGGCATCCTCCTGGCCGCAAACGTCATCGGGGCTCTGGTGATCGTCCACCTCACGCCGACCCCGTTCGTCGATCAGGGCGGCTGGGAACTCGTCGCAGCCCTGGCCGCAGGCACACTGCTCATCGCCGCCGCGGGACCGGGCCGGTTCAGCATCGATTGCTTCCTCTTCGCTGGGAAGAAGGGCAAGGGTCGTAAGCGGGCTGCGGGAGCACGGTCGGTCGCGGTTGACGCCTGAGACACAACCACCTCGGCGGGTGACTGTCTCCCGCCTCAGCAGGTCGCACTTCTGCGAACCCACCGACTCGCAGGACTCATTCCGGGTCCGCTCCGTGATGGATGATTCCATAACGGAGCGGACCCGGACGTCAATCACGGCCACCAAGCATCCACGCCGCCCCGGCAGTTAAAAATCCACCGAAAATTGTGGTTACATTTCTGGAATCAATGACCTATTGTGTAACTGAAATTACATTCGCCTGGAAGAACGGACGAACCGTGGAAGACACGAAGCCCGGCAAAGAAGCCGGCACATCACTGAAGAGGCCCCTGCACACCTGGGAAGTCACCGCCATCTCGATCGGGTTCATGGGCCCGGTCATGGCGATGGCGCTGAACGGCATCGGGGTCGCCGGCCTCGTCGGCAAGGCCGTCCCGTTCACCTTCCTCGTCTCCTTCATCGGCACCCTGTTCGTCGCCTACGGCTTCATCAGGCTGCTGCGCAAGATCACTCACGCAGGCTCCGTCTATGCCCTGGCCGGAATCACCCTGGGACCGCGCGCCGGATTCTTCGGCGGCTTCGCCCTCCTGGGCACCTACATCTTCTTCGCCGCCTGCATCCTCGGTGCCTGCGCCGTCTTCTTCGAGGCGATGCTCTCGGAGATCGGCATCACGATGGCTCCCGGGATGTGGATGATCGTTGCCCTCGTTGTCGGGGTGATCGCCTTGGCACTCAACCTCCGCGAATCCGCGACGGTGGCCCGAACGCTGCTGGGCATCGGCTTCGTCGGCATCGCCGCCATGATCATCCTCTCGATCGTCATCATCGCCCGCGTCGGCACCGGCCACGCCCCGGTCAGCACCGGCATCGACCTCAGCGTGCTCACTCCCGGCGACAATGCGCTGTCGGGAATCATGACCGCCTCGGTGTTCGGCTTCCTCTCCTGGGCAGGATTCGAATCGGGATCGTCCATGAGCGAAGAGACCGCCGAACCCAAGCGCATCATCCCGCGCTCGCTGCTCATGGCCGTCATCATCGGCGGCATCGTCTACGTCTTCGTCATGTTCGCCCAGACCATCGGGTTCGGCACGGACGCGGCCGGCGTCGAAGCCTTCGCCACCGCCGCATCCACCCTGACCAGCCTGTCGGCGACCTACATCGGCACCTGGTTCGCCGTGCTCATCTCCGTCGTCGCTTTCTTCGTCGCCTTCGGCGCCTTCCTCAGCTCCTCGGCCGCCGCCTCCCGGCTCCTCTTCGCCCTCGCCCGCGACGGATTCGGACCCTCCGCACTGGCCCGCCAGCACCCCGTGAGCAAGGTCCCGACCACCTCGGTGACCACCGTCATCGTCCTCACCACCCTGATGACGCTCGGACTCGGGGTCTTCGGCGCCACCAGCGTCGACGCCTACTACTGGTACGCGACGCTGGGCACCCTGTGCATGGTCGTCGCCTACGGCATGACCTCCGTCGGCGTCATCCGGCACACCTTCCGAGCGAACTCGGGGATCCCGAAATGGGAGATCATCATCCCCGCCCTCGGCCTCGTCTACCTCGTGTTCGTCTACGTCATCCAGGTCACCGGCCAGGAAGCCCCGTACACGTACTTCCCCTGGGCCGTCGGCCTCTGGTGCCTCATCGGTCTGATCATCGTCATCAGCCGCCCGGCCCTCGCACAGCGCATCGGCTCCCGCCTCACCGCGGAGGACATCGACTGATGGACATCGCCGAACTCACCCCCGAACAGCGCGCCACCGAGGAAGCCGCCTACGCCCGCGACCAGTCCGCGCTGGCCCATATCCAGAATCTGCGCTTCTTCCCTCTGGTCGTCTCCGGAGGATCCGGTGCGAGGCTGCGCACCGCCTCGGGCCGGGAGCTCATCGACCTCTCGGCCAGTTGGACCGCTTCGGCCTTCGGGCATGGAAACCCCACCATCGCCGAGGCGGTCCACCGTGCCGCTCTCACCGGCGCGGGCTCCTCCGCGCTGTCCGCCGCGGTCACCGGCACCACCGAGCTGGCCGAACGGCTGGTGAACACGGTGCCGGTGAAGCACCCCGAACGGGCTTACCTCGGACTGAGCGGCAGCGACGCGAACACGGCCGCCGTCGAGGCTGCCCGTCGCGCCACCGGGCGACCCACCATCGTCTCCTTCTCCGGCAGCTACCACGGCGGCTTCGGCACCTCCCGCGACGTCTCCGGCATCACCGAGTCCCCCGGTCCCGGGTCACTCGTCTTCGACTACCCCCTCACCGAGGCGGCGCTGAGTGAGCTGCGCCCGCAGCTGACCGAGGCGCTGGAATCATGCACGGTCGCCGCGGTCATCACCGAAGCCATCCAGTGCGACGGCGGAGTCCGGGTGCCCGACGCCGGCTTCCTTCCGATGCTGCGCGAACTCTGCGACGCCACGGACACGCTGCTCATCCTCGACGAGGTCAAGGCGGGACTGAGCAGAACCGGATCGCTCTTCGCCTTCGAGACCTCGGACATCCGGCCCGACATCGTCACCCTGGGCAAGTCCCTGGGCGGCGGTCTGCCGATCTCGGCGGCCGTCGGCCCCGAAGCCGTCCTCGACGTCGCCCCCGCCTCGGCGCTGCTGACCAATGCCGGTGCCCCGATCTGTGCGGCGGCCGCCGAGGCTGTCCTCGGTCTTGCCACCGATCCGGCCCTCGCCGAGGCGGTCGACTCACTCGGATCCCGTGCCCGTGAGCGCATCGCCGACTACCGCGGCACCGACCGTGCGGGGGCCGAGTCCATCGTCGAGGTCCGCGGGCGTGGGCTCCTCCTCGGCGTCGAGCTCCGTGCCCCGGAAGGGTCACCACTTGATGATGGGCAGCTGGCCGCGCTGACGATCTACCGGGCCTGGGAACTCGGTGCCGTCGTCTACGTTGTGCGAGACAATGTTCTTGAGATCAGCCCACCGCTGCCGATCACCCCGGACGACCTCGACCGCGGCATCGAGATCATCCTGGGCGCCCTCGACGATGCCGTGTCCGGGCGAGTGCCCGCCGAGGTGCTCGACCGGTTCGCCGGCTGGTGACGAAGCCCGCCTGCCACACCCCGATCGACGTACCCCTTGCACCCGCAGAGCACCGACCTCCAGTGATTTCCGACCCACAGCGAAGGAACCCCATGAGCCAGAATGATTTCACGCTCGCCGTCGTCTCCGACCACAGCGCTGCCGACACCGACCATGCCGATCCTCTGGAGGCGGTCAAGCGGGCACTGACCGCCTTGGGCACCGCCGTCACCGAGATCACGCCGTTCCAATCGGCCCGGCTCCTCAATGACAAGTCGGGCCTGCTCATCGTTGTCGACCGGATCACCGGCCACGCCGCGACGGGCGCGGAGAATTCGTCGGATGCACTGCGCGAACTGCTCGGGCAGATCCGCTCCCAGAGCGCCGATGTCCCGGTGTTCCTCTACGGAGAGAGCCTCACGGCACGCAGCCTTCCAACGGAGGTCCTCGCCGAGATCGAAGGCGTCATCAACGCCTATGAGGACACCCCCGAGTTCGTCGCGAAGGTCATTCACCGGGAGGCCACCCGCTATGTCGAACGCCTGGCACCGCCCTTCTTCAAGGCCCTGATGGACTACTCGAACGACGGCGCCTACTCCTGGCACTGCCCCGGGCATTCGGGAGGCACCGCATTCCTCAAGTCACCGGCTGGTACGGTCTTCCACCAGTTCTTCGGTGAGAACATGCTCCGCTCGGACGTGTGCAACGCTGTCGAAGAGCTCGGCCAGCTCCTCGACCACACGGGCCCCGTGGCGGAGTCCGAGGCCAGGGCCGCCGAGACCTTCGGCGCCGACCACCTGTTCTTCGTCACCAACGGCACCTCCACCTCGAACAAGGTGGTCTGGAACTCTGCCGTGAGCGCCGGCGATGTCGTTCTCGTCGACCGCAACTGCCACAAGTCGATCCTCCACGCGATCATCCTCACCGGAGCGATTCCGATCTACCTCTGGCCGACCCGGAACCGTGCGGGGATCATCGGCCCGATCCCCCGCAGCGAGTTCTCCCCCGAGTCCATCGCGGAGAAGATCCGGTCCCACCCTGCCATCACCGATAAGAGCGTGACCCCGCGCATCCTCACCCTGACCCAGAGCACCTATGACGGGGTCGTCTACAACGCCGAGGAGATCAAGTCGACCCTCGACGGATACGTCGACGTCCTCCACTTCGACGAGGCCTGGCTCCCGCATGCCCGGTTCCACGAGCTCTACCGGGGCATGCACGGCGTCGATGAGCGGACCGCGAAGACGCAGAAGTCGCTGGTCTACGCCACGCAGTCGACGCACAAACTCCTAGCCGGTCTCTCGCAGGCCTCACAGATCCTCGTCCAGAACTCCGAAGAGACCGAGCTCGACCGCGACATCTTCAACGAGGCCTACCTCATGCACACGTCGACGAGTCCGCAGTACTCGATCATCGCCAGCTGCGATGTGTCCGCGGAGATGATGCGCGGGCCCGGCGGGCATGCTCTCGTCGAAGAGACCATCACCGAGGCGATGGAGTTCCGTCGGGCCATCATCCGCATCGGTGATGAGCGTGCCGACTCGGACTGGTGGTTCGGTGTCTGGGGACCGGACACTCCTCCGCGAGAGGGACTGGCGGAACGCGCCGAATGGCAGCTGAGTGCCTCCGACAACTGGCACGGGTTCGGCGAGATCGGCGAGGACTTCGCCATGCTCGACCCGATCAAGGTCACCCTGACGACTCCGGGGTTGAGCATCGACGGCGAATTCGGCGACTTCGGCATCCCCGGCCTGGTGCTCTCGAAGTACCTCGCCGAACACGGTGTCGTCGTCGAGAAGACCGGCCTCTACTCACTCTTCATCCTCTTCACGATCGGAGTCACGAAGGGACGGTGGAACACGCTCATCGCCGAACTCCACCGATTCAAGAGTGCCGTCGACAGCAACGTCCGCATCGACGAGATCATGCCGGAGTTCGTCGCGGAGTCACCGCAGTATGCGGGCTTGGGATTGAAGGATCTCTGCCAGCGGCTCCACGAGCTCTATCGCGAACACGACTTCGCGAACCTCACCACGGACATCTACCTCGAGGAGCCTGCGGTCGCTCTCCTGCCGACCGACGCCTGGGCGGCGATGACCAGCGGGAAGATCGAGCATGTGGGGATCTCGCAGCTCGAGGGACGCATCTCCGCGGTCCTGCTCACGCCCTACCCGCCCGGAATCCCGCTGCTCGTGCCCGGGGAACGAGTGAGCCCGAAGATCGTCGAGTATCTCAAGGCGGAGGCCGAGCTGGCTCGCCGCTACCCCGGCTTCAACGGCATCACCCATGGGCTGACGGCCGCGTCCGGCGGCGAGAACACGGTGGCCTGCGTCATCGAGGAGGGCTGAGGCCAACGGCAGTCTGACCGGTGGCGGTTTTACGTGGACCAACGGCCGCCGCGCGAGGACCGCTGCCGGTCACATTCGTGCCGGGATGGCGCTCACGCGTGGTTGGCTGTGCCTCCGAGCCGGAGCCGCAGCGGGTCGAGTCGTCCCAGACGGTCGACCCCTGCCTGACCGAGTTCGACCACGACGAGTTCGCTCACCGCTTCGACGAGTGCCAGCATCGGCACCATCGTGTCCGAGGGACCCGCTGCGCGGACGTCGGCGGTGAGCACGTGGTCGGCCAAGGCGGCAGCGGGAGACATCCAGGGGTCGGTGAACACGATCGTCGTCAGGCCGAGCTCTTTGGCTGTGCGCACGACGTCCGTGACTCCGGGTTCGTAGCGTCTGACATCGAAGGCGACGACGATATCCCCTCGCTTGAGGTCGAGGAGCTGCCCGGCTGCGACGAGAGGATTCGCCGCCAGCCGCATCGTGCCCGGCCTTGCCGGGGCCAGCTGGGCATGGAAGATGTCCGCGATGAACCCCGAGTACGTTGCCCCGAGGAAGACCACCGACCTCTTCGTCTGCGCGAGCAGTCTGACGGTACTGTCGAGGTCGTCCCCGATCACCGAGTCGAAGGTCTGGTCGATCCCCGCATGGTAGGCGGATCGTGCGGCGTCGAACTGCGGCTCCTGACCGCGCGGGCGCGTCTCGGCTTGCGAGAGGTTCGACTCCTCACGCACGCGGATCTCCTGTCGCAGCCTCTCTTGGAACTCCCGGTAGCCGTTGAATCCCAGCGTCCGGGCGAAGCGGACGACGGATGGGGCGCTGACTCCCGCGGAGTCGGCGAGGCTCGAGATCGGTTCAAGTCCGGAGAACGGATAGGACGCGAGGATCGCACGGGCGATCTTCTTCTCTGCCGGGGTGAAGGTCGACATGGCGGCGCGCAGGCCCACCGCCAGGCTCGGCCCGTCCTCGCCTCGCGAACCCTGTACGTCCGGCTCGTCCTCGGCGGTCGCGTCCTTGCGTGTCATCTCATCGCCTCTCTGTCTCTCCCCCGACTGTACTGTGTTCGCACGCGGTCACGAGGCGGGAGAAGGACTTTCTGAAATTTTAATTACAGATATTGACCATATCGCCTAATTTGATATTCTTCATTACATAACTGGGATCGCCTCAGACCGTCCTGCGATTCCAGCCCGCCAGCCACGAGCGAACACCGACGTTCGGACAAGGAGTCACACCGTGAGCACTGAACCCACTTCCGCCGACCTGGACTGCCATGAGTGGCTGCACGAGAGCGTGCGGCCCGGTCCCGGCGAACTCGTCTTCCTCGCCACATCCGACCTCTCCGCACACACCCGAGGCCGTGCGGTTCGCGCAGAATCGCTGAAGACCTCGACGTCGGTGGGATGGGTTCCGGCCAACCTCGGCATCGGCCCCAGTGGTCACATCACCGACGATATCCCCTTCGACTCCTCCGGCGACCTTCGCCTGCTTCCCGACTTCGACTCCGCCGTGCGGACGACCCTCATTCCCGGCCAGCCTCCGCTGACCATCGTGTTCTCCGATCAGGTCAACACCGACGGCACGCCCTGGCACGGGGATGCTCGGTCGTTCCTCCGCCAGGCGATCGCAGAGCTGTCGGAGGAGTTCGGCATCCAGGTCAACGCCGCCTTCGAGCACGAGTTCACCGATCTGGGCAACACTGCTCCGACTCAGCCGTTCTCCCTGCAGGCCCACCGCGCCCTCGAACCGATCGGTTCGGAATCGATGGCCGCTCTGGCCGAGATGGGTGCCCAGCCGGAGAACTGGCTGCCCGAATACGCTCCCAACCAGTTCGAGCTCACCGTCTCCCCGGCCCCGGCACTCACCGCGGCCGACCGTGCCGTGCTCGTCCGCGATACCGTCGCCGCGGTCTTCGCCGGCCACGACAGGGAAGTCACCTTCACCCCGGTCCCGATCGCCGGCGACGGAGGCTCGGGAGTGCACGTCCATTTCGGCCTCAACGACCTCGACGGCGAGACTCTGGTCTTCGACGCCGACCGTCCCGGGCGGATCTCGGTCAAGGCCGCGAAGTTCGCCGCCGGAATCGTCAAGTACGCCCCGTCGCTGACCGCGATCTTCGCGCCTCTCGTCGTGTCCTACCAGCGGCTGCGCCCACACAACTGGTCGACGGCCGCGTCGTTCCTCGGCCTGCAGAATCGTGAGGCGCTGCTGCGGATCGTGCCCACGAACGAGATCGGCGGAGCAGACCCTCGCCCGCAGCTGCATTTCGAGTTCCGCGGCGGCGACATCGGAGCCAACCCGTACCTTCTGCTGGGCATCCTGCTCAAGGCCGGCATGGAGGGACTGCGGCAGGATCTCGAACCCGCCGAGGTGGTCGTCGGTGACCCCGATGCCGCCGTCAGCGCCGAGGGTCAGCTTCCGACGTCCCTCCGCGAGGCCATCGACCGCCTCGAGTCCGATGATGTGGTCCGTGAGTGGTTCCATCCCGAGCTGCTGGCGACCTACCTGGCCGTCAAGCGTGCGGAGATCGCCGAGTTCGGCGACCTCGAACCCTCACAGCAGTGCGCCGCCTACCGGAAGTTCTACTGAGGACGCCGGCGTGCACTTCGACTGGATGAACGAGCTGGAACTCGTCGACCACCACTGCCACGGCGTGCTCGAACACGACCTCGACCGTGGGGCATTCGAAGACCTCATCACCGAGTCCGACCGTCCGAGCCCTTCAGGCACGACGTTCTTCGACACCCAACTCGGCTTCATGATCCGACGGTACTGTGCCCCGCTCTTGGGACTTCCGGCCTTCGCCGCTCCCGAGGATTACATCGCAGAGAGGACCCGCCTCGGCGCGGTCGAGGTCAACACACGGCTGCTAACCGGGCATGGCTACGGCACCCTCCTCATCGAGACCGGACACCGTGGGGACGAGATCCTCGGTCCCCGTCAGATGGGGGTGCGTGCCGGCACTCAGGTCGCCGAGGTGGTCCGTCTCGAACGCATCGCCGAGGAGCTGGTGGAATCGGGGGTCTCCCCCACCGACTTCCGGTCCGTCTTCACCGACGAGCTCGATGCGCGTCTGCGCACCGCGGTCGGCGTGAAGTCGATCGCCGCCTACCGCATCGGCCTCGACTTCGATCCCGAGCGGCCAACTGCCGAAGAGGTCGACGCAGCGGTCAATGAGTGGATGACAGCGAGCACCGACGGCCCAGCCCGCCTCAAGGACGCGACGATCATCCGTCACCTCATCTGGGAGGCCGTCGACCGAAAGGTGCCGATCCAGTTCCACATCGGCTACGGCGATCCCGATGTCGATCTGCACCGCTGCAATCCACTCCTGCTCACCGAGTTCCTGCGGCTCAGCCGCGGTTCGGGGGCGAGCGTCATGCTGCTCCACTGCTATCCGTATCACCGTGAGGCCGGCTATTTGGCGCACTGCTTCGAGCATGTCTATGCCGATGTCGGTCTGGCCATCAACTACACCGGCGCGCAGGCCGCTCAGGTGATCGCCGAATCGCTTGAGCTCACCCCTTTCCACAAGGCGCTGTTCTCTTCCGACGCGTGGGGAGCCGCCGAGCTCTACAGTCTCGGGTCGATCCTCTTCAGGGACGGACTCGACTCGGTCCTCAACGACTGGGCGACCAGGCATGGCTGGCCGGAGGATGAGCTTCGCCGCATCGCCGGAATGATCGCAGCAGGCAATGCACGTCGGGTCTACGGCCTGACAACGAACGAAGCAGGGCAAGACTGGTGAGTATGGATATCAGGCAGGAGCAGTTCTCGACCGAACGGTCCGCGGAGATCGGCGCCGCATGGCTGGCTGCGGTCGAAGCTGACCTCGACCATGCACTGGATCTTCGCCGTCGCATCCACTCCTCCCCCAACCTCGGTGGTCAGGAACAAGCGACAGCCGAGGTCATCGAGGCCGAGCTCTCCCCGTTCATGTCCCTGGACACGATCGCGGGAACCGGTCGCATCGGACGCATCGGGCCTGCGGATGGTCCTGCTGTGGGGATTCGTGCCGAGCTCGACGCTCTGCCGGGTGAGGAAGCGACCGGAGCAGACTTCGCCTCGACGAACGGAGCGATGCACGCATGCGGGCATGACGTGCACATGGCCGCGCTCGTCGCTGTCATTCGGGCGATCCCCGAGCTCGGTGAACGCACCGGCCAGGCGCTGCCGACCGCCCTGGCGGCGGTCTTCCAACCTCGTGAGGAGTCCTATCCCTCCGGTGCTCTCGACATCGTTTCGGAAAAAGGGCTCGAAAAAGCCTCGATCGCGAGAATGATCGGCGTCCACAACCACCCAGGTGTGCCCTTGGGGCAAGTGGCGATCGGTGAGGGTTATATCAACGCAGCGGCGGACGAGGTCCACATCACCGTGCACGGCCGAGGCGGTCACGGAGCCTATCCGCACAACGCCTCTGACCCGGTGGCGGCGGTCGCAAACGTCGCCCTGTCGCTGCCAGAGATCGTCCGCAGGACTATCGGGCCGATGTCGGCGGCAGTGGTCAGTGTCGGGACGATGAGTGTCGGGGATGGTGCGGGAAACGTGTTGCCCCGCCACGGAAGTATCCGCGCCACTGTGAGGACCACCTCGGCGCAGGAACGCAAGGACATTCAGGCGGCGATCGGGACCATGGCCAGGCGGATCGCGCAGGCCTACGGTCTTGAGGCCGATGTGGCGATCATCGACGGGGAACCGGTGCTCATCAACGACTCCGACCTGGCACGACGTTTCGCAACGCAGGCGCAGGGCCTCGGTGCGTCCGTGGCATCACCGATGCGGTCGCTGGGTGCCGATGATTTTTCTTTCTTCTCAGAGGCCGTCCCCTCGGCCATGAGCTTCGTCGGCACCGGTCAGCCGCAAGCCTCACTCCACAACGCGGGATATCTGCCACCTGAGCGGTCGGTGCTCGACGTGGCGCGGGCGATGATCGCCGGCTATCTGGCCGGGGCCGAATCGATCCTCGGTTCGGGATCCGAGTAGGGGCAGGTATGGGCTCTCTCGCTCGATGCCTCGGCGAATGAGACCCAGTCGGCAACACGGCCTCCTGCGCGGGTCCGCAGGATGGTGGATAATTGCATCATGGTGCGGACCCGGATCTCGCTCACGTCAACCGAGCGACAACTCCTCGATGCTGAGGCCGAGCGAACTGGACGCTCGATCTCCGCGCTAGTCCGGGACGCTGTCACCCAGGTCTACGGGTGCAAATCTGACGCGCATACCGATCTGAACGCAATCAAAACCGCGTTCGGTTCGTGGGCCGAGCAGGCCGAAGATGGAAAGACCTACGTAGACCAATTTCGTTTCGGCTCACGCCTAGAGCATTCGGCTCTTTGATAATGGTGAACGAGGAACGCACGACCCCGGTCAATCGCTACGACTCCACCGTCGCCTGGCGCGAGGTCGACGAATACTTCATCTCGCACCTCACCCCGGAAGACGATGCCCTCGTCGCCGCTCGTGAGTCTGGAGCGGACACGACGATGCCCAATGCCGAGGTGGCAGCCAACCAAGGTGCGCTCCTCGGCCTCATCGCCCAGATCGCGGGCGCGAAGCGGATCCTTGAGTTCGGCACTCTCGCCGGGTACTCGACGATCTGGTTCGCCCGTGCCGTCGGCGACGACGGTCACGTTGTCACCTTCGAACTCGAACCCGACAACGCCGAGGTGGCGCGCGCGAACCTCGACCGCGCAGGGGTGGGCGACCGGGTCGAGATCCACGTCGGGCCCGCCGCAGAATCCGCCCGAACCCTCATCGACAGCGGCACCAGCACTGGCACCGAGCCGTTCGATCTCGTGTTCATCGATGCGGACAAGCCGAACAATCCGAGGTACCTCGAGGCGGCACTCGCACTCACCGAACCCGGTGCGGTCATCATCATCGACAACGTCGTGCGCAACGGCGCGGTCACCGATGAGAACCCGGACGATCCGCGCGTCACCGGAGTGCAGACGGTGACGCGAATGATTGCTGAGAACCCGAATCTCGACGCCACCGCATTGCAGACTGTCGGCGTCAAGGGCTGGGACGGCCTCATCATCGCCCGTCGACGGTAGTCCCGGTTCGCCAACCACCGGTGAACCGACCTCCGGTTGGACCACCTCGGCGGGATTGAGTAACCTGAAAACACAGTGACGAACGGGACGACCCGTTCGCTTCCCACCGCGATGAGGACGGCCTCAGAGAACTGGAACAGACCGTCATGACCGCCGCACTGCGCAGCATCATCACCCCTACCGCGATCATCAGGCTCGCCCTCGGCTGGGGCACCTACCTCGCACTCCTCTTCGCAGGTCACCTCCTCGAACCGCCGGCGCCGGCGCCCCTGCTCATCACCGCGCTCATCGTCATCGTCGCGGTCATCCTCATCTGTGCGTTCGGAGTCGTGCACGAGGCCGAGCACCTGGCCGGCCGCCTCGGCGATCCTTATGGGTCTCTGGTGCTGACGATCTCCATCTGCCTCATCGAGGTCATCCTCATCGCCGCGGTCCTGCTGGGTCCCGGAGATCATGCGACGATCGCGCGCGATTCGGTGATGGCGGTGTCGATGATCATCCTCGGCGCCGTCGTCGGGCTCTGCCTCCTCATCGGCGGCCTGCGCCACGGGGACCTCGCGCACAACCGGACGGGCACCTCGACCTACCTCGGACTCATCGTCGTCCTCTCCGCGCTCGCGTTCGCGCTGCCGGCGGTCATCGGGATCAACGGCAGCTACCTGCCGTGGCAGGGGATCCCGATCATCGTCCTCACTCTCGGCCTCTACGCGTTCTTCCTCACCCGGCAGATGGGGGCGCAGGCCGATGACTTCCGTGAGGTCGATCCCCGCCTCGCCGAGGCGGCCCCCGGTCCGCGCGGACCGTCCGCCGACGGCGCCGCCCCGTCCAGGGTCGCCACCGCCCCGTCCACCGACGCCGAGGCGGTGCGCCCGGGCATCGTCGCAACCCTGTCGACTCACCGGGTCGAGATCCTCACCCGTCTCGGCCTCCTCGTCGTCACCGTGCTGCCCATCGTCCTCCTCTCCCATGACATGGCGGTCCTCCTCGATGACGGGCTCGGCCGCCTCGGCGCCCCGGTCGCGCTCTCGGGCATCGTCATCGCGATGATCGTCTTCCTCCCCGAGACGATCACCGCGATCCGCGCCGCCTGGCAGGGCGAGGTCCAGCGGGTGAGCAACCTCTGCCACGGGGCGCTCGTCTCCACGGTGGGGCTGACGATCCCCGTCGTCCTCGTCATCGGGATGCTCACCGGACAGCAGATCGTCCTCGCCGAGATTCCGACCAACCTTCTGCTCCTGTCCGTCGTCATCGTGCTCTCGGTGACGACGTTCGCCGCGAAGAGGGTCACCGCCGTCCACGGGGCAGCCCTCCTCGTCGTCTTCGCCGTCTACGGGCTCACCGTGTTCGCATAGACGAGGCTCACCTGGGCGAGGTCCGCGTCGACGGGGTTCGCGCCGACGACGTCCGTCTCGTCGCGGCTGTCCACTCGTGTCAGGAGCCGAACCGGTCCGCGCGTGTCAGGGGTTCGTGGCATGGTGGAAGAACACCGGCCGCGGTGAGAGGAGGTCGACGGTGCGCCACGATGCCGAACGGGAGCGCACCCATGCGCTGCTCGACTCCGTTCCCGTGCCCGGGCACTGGGATGAGGTGCTCGCCGACCTGCGCGCCTCTCCCCTGTCGTCCCTGTCGGCTGCCGACATTCTCGCCGAGGCGACCGGCCTCCTCATCGTCGCCCCCACGGCCGAGGTGGTCGAGGCCTGCTTCGGTGAAGTCCTCACGGCTCTCGAGGAGTCCGGAGTCGGCCCCGTCAGCGGTGACAAACCTGGCGATGCTGCCGCCGAACCGTTGGGCTTCACCCGCGTCGTCACTCCTGACTCGCTCGTCCCGGCAGACGTCCCCGCGGGGACGTGGGTCCTCCTCCCGCACCGGCGCGACGGATGGGAGGAACTCGAGACCGCCTCGGCGAAGGTGCACCGTGCCCTGGTCAGGGAGAACACCGGCCGCGACCGGGAGGCGACGATCACCGTGATCGAGTACGGGGTCAACCTGTGGCTGTGGGCGGAGCCGCCCTCGACCGGCGGCGACCCGGTCTGCCACGCCGGCGAACTCATCAGCTGGGAGAGCGCGTGGGCGCTCGACGACAACCATACCGAGCAAAGAGAGGTCGAGTCGGACGACTACGGCGACACCGGTACGCCGATCGTGAGCGATGCTCCGAATAAGCCATCTACCACAGCGAGGCCGCCGATCTTCTTCGGACTGCCGCCTATACTCCACCGTCGCCGCAACGGTGGCGCCTAAGCGACCACTGCGACTGCATCGATCTCGATCCGCTTCTCACCTCGGAACCGCGCCACCTCGACCGTCGTGCGTGGAGGAAGGGCGACCGCTCCGAAATAGTCGCAGTAAGCAGAGTTGTAATCGTCGAACTCGCCGAGATCGGCAAGAAAGACCGTCAACTTGACTATGTGCCGCAAGGAAGACTGTGCTGCGACCAGCGCTCGTTCGAGATTGGCAAGTGCCGCAGTCACCTGATCGTGCATCGACTCGGGAACTGATCCGTCTTCGTGGGTAGGTATCTGTCCGCACAGCCACACTATGCCGCCTGCGGTCGCCGAAGCGGCGTACGGCAGGACTTCGCCGCGTGGATTGCTGCGGTAGGTGACCTCGGTCATGGTCTGATCTCCTTGTCCGGTTGGTTGAAGACTGCAGCGATCTTTCGCGTCAGTTCCCACTGCTTGCCAGAGACGCCCATACCGTTACTGGACGCACCAGCTCGACGAGCGATCAGATCTTCAGCCGAATGCGACACACACTGTTCGAAAACCGACGCCCACTCACCGCCGTCGACTGCGACGACAGTCTGACCATCATTGAGTTCCACGGGAAGCCGATCGAGGAAATCGGCCACCTCTCCCCTCATCGTCACCAGGTCGCCCGCAGCCGTCGCACCGCGCAATGACAGCTCGCCCGCGCAGCGCCGAGCCGCGTAGACAGCGCCATCCAGGCGGGATGCGCCCAATCTCAGATGCGCATCGAGCAGTCCGTTGAGCTCATTCATCTCACACCTGACCGCGGTTGCCCGATCTGCGCACGTGGCCAACTCGACCGCGGAGGCCGCGAATGCGAGCAGACAGAGCGGCTGCGAAGAAACGAGATCGACGACCGCAGTCTTCTCAGATTCGAACCAAGTGACCTCACAGGTCGTATCCGACCATCCGTGAGCCGCGATGGCGAGAACCGACTGCAGCCCTATGCCCTCGTTGAGCTCGGCGAACTGCACGGCCTCCGATGCTTCCTGGGCCTCACCATGGCTGGCTCCGAGAACCCTCAATGCGCGATACGAGACCTCTCGCATTTCACGCAGGCTCACGCGTTCGATCATGCACGATGCCGCCATCACGCGATCCTCCTTCCGGGAAGACTTCGTCGAAGAGGCGCAGCCAGTTCTCTCCCAATACGCCTAGGGCCTCCGTCTCCGTGAACCCGACTGCCAGAAGGCCCTCTGTCAGCCTGGGGAAGTCCTCGGGTCCAGTGAACCAGTGCGGCCATGCCGGCCACGTGGCGGTCTCCTGCGACGGGGGACGCCACCGTCCACTGCGCAGCCATTCGACGAATTCGTCGCCCCAGTTCCTAGTGCAGTCGCTGCCGAGGCCGACATGCCCTATGCCGACCTGCTCCGCCAGGCGGTAGACCATCTGACAGAAATCGCTGAGCTGGGCGTGCGCTCCGCCGACGACGTTTGGGTAAAGGCAGGCGCCGATGACACCACCGCGTGATGTCACCGCTTCGATGACAGCATCAGGTTTGTTGCGGGGACTACTGACGAACCAGTCCGGGTTCGAATGGGTGATAGCCACCGGAGATGCCGATGCTTCGGCCGCGTCGATCGACGTGCGGTCGCCTACGTGCGACAGATCGATGAGGACCCCCGCGCGATTCATCTCGTGCACGACGTTGACCCCGAAACGAGTCAGACCGCTGTCAGTGGGTTCGTAGCACGAGCCCCCGACGCTGTTCTGATTGTTGTAGGTCAACTGCACGATCTTGACCCCGAGTTGAGCGAATACTCTGACCAAGCGGTAGTCGTCCCCGTAGAGGCTTGTGTTCTGCGTCCCGAGAATGACCGTGACCCGGCCTTCAGTCTTCGCCCTCCGAATATCCTGGCTCGAACGCGCCAACGTCACGATATCGCTGTTTCGGTCGGCGAACTGGTTCCATTCGCCGATCGCACGGATGCTCTCCTCGATGCCCTCCCACACGCTCACAGTCGCATTGACGGCTGTCACTCCGCCGGAGATCAGTTCCTGGAGAACTGCGCGAGACCAGTTGTTGATCTGCAGTCCATCGACGATGATCGCGTCATGATGGAACTTCCTGCCATGGGTCATGCCTTCCCTGCGCTTTCAGCTCGGTGGTTGGACTCGGGTCGGAGCGGGAACATCCAGTCATCGTCAGCAGTGCCGGCGTTGATGTCCGCCACTCGCGGTGCGCCCGAGAAGAGGGTCACCCGCAGCCAGTCCGTCGATTGCGGGTTGTAGTTGTCCATGCCGTAAACGGCCAGCTGGAGACGCTGCGGATTGAGCGGAAGGAACCCGCTCGAGCGCAGATTGGCTCGCAACTCTCCGAATCTCAACGGACCGACCTTCTGCACTCGTGCGACAGCGGCTCGAAACCTGGGTTGGGAGACGAGGAATTCTGCGACGGTGAGATCGCTTGGCAACGACGCTACCGACTCTCGCAGGTTGTGGATCTCCTCGGCGACGTTGACACCATGTTGCATGTCGAGGCCCTCGTCCGAACCGGTGCAGCCCCTTCGAGGCTCCTCGCTCGTGGCAGAAGTGAACCAGAAGCGGTCGGTCTGCGACGAGTCGGAGAAGTCGAATTCATCGATCCACGAGTAGTCCCTGCCGATCGCATCACGAAGATGCCCGATTCGCCATTTCGGATCGACGTGGCGATCTTCGACGCGGACCAGAGACGCCTCCACCTCCGAGTCGAGGTCACCGGTGAGTTCGGTGATCACAGTGGCTACGATGCCTCTTACTTCGGGGCCCGCGCGATCCGCAGCATCGTGGAGAGTCCGCCAGGGAGTAGCCGTCGCCGTCGAGTTCATGGTGCCGAAGTCGACGTACTCCCTCACAAGAGCGCTCATGGGGTCAATACTTTCGGCCAGTCGTTCGCCGGAGGTGAAGGGCACAGGCTCGTCGGGGCCCTGTTGGCGAAGGTAGGCGGCAATTCGCTCCAACAGCGTTGCCACGGTGAAGACAGGCTCACTCGAGGGCCGATCCTCACGGTCGAGCGCCGTTGCAAGAGGAAACTCTCGCGACCATAGCCAAGCATCGAGGATCTCCGGATGATTGACGACGTACGGTACGAGGCCAAGACCAGTGGCATTGCCCAGACCAAAGTATCGTGCCCATTCTTCGTCGAACGACGCCGCGCCTGGATTCTTTGCCCTGGCGCAGTGTTCGGCTAGGTCGAGACTGAATTCCCTGAATAACCAGGCAGCGATCATGTGTGCTCGGTACGGAACCGCGAGCACATGTTCCGCGGCGAAACCCTCGAAGTCCCTCATGCCGAACTTCCCGTTGCTGTAGAACGCGGTCGACCGGAGGAGATACGGGGACAGACCTAGGATGTCAGCATTCGGCTGCCGACCTGCTGCCAGGTCATTCACTACCTGGTCGAAGAATCGCACGCTCCGATTCGCCCGGCCCCAGATGACCGTGCTCGGCATCGCGCGACCCTCCTCTTGGACGGTCACGTGTGACCGGAGGTCTTCGATGGCACCTGCATCGAGCGAACCTTCGACGAGCGCGCCCGTCACATCCCATCTCTCTGCGATCACTCTGTCAGTGCGCGCATCCTCCGAGATCACCTGGGAGAAGAGGGCAAGTGTGAGAAATTGGTCCTGGCTGGCCGAGATCTCGTAAGCGGCAGTGCCTCGGCCCAAGTCGTCGAGCTCGAAGACGGTTCGCCGAATGGTCCAATGATCGAGCGACATCTTTCGAATGAGCTGTCGCGCGAAACTGTGCCGTGTCGCTCTCGCGCCGCCCATATCAGTCGGGCGGCAGACTTCTGCGGGACTGCGCATGGATACATCCGCAATGTTCGTCATCACTGTCATTCGCCGTCCTCAGGTCACTGGGCTGAGACGCTGGTACGCGGCTTTGGTGATGCTGAAGAACTCGGCTGCAGAGTCACTCGCCTGTTCACGAGGTGCAGGGAATGAAGAGGCGGCAAGGCCGCCGAAGGGCGCGTGAATCTCCGAACCCGTGTTCGGCCCGTTGACTTTGATCAGGCCGGCGGTGAGATCAGCCAAGCAGCGTCGAACGATCCGCTCGTCATCGGTGAACACCGAAGCGGTCAGTCCGAACTCCGTGTCGTTGGCGAGTCCGATTGCGTCGTCGAGATCGTCGGCGCGCATGAGCAGAGGCACTGGGCCGAAGACCTCCTGGCGCGCAATCGCCTGATCCGTGCTTCCCTCGAGAAGAGTCGGAGGCACCCAACACCCGACTGTCGTCGGAATCGGAGCCTGAGCGATGACCTCAGCTCCTTCCGCCACAGCCTGATCGATGGCACTGGTGATCTCTTCCGCCGCACGCGCATTGATGACCGGGCCGAGCTCGCTCTCAGAGTCGGTACCCGGTCCGACGCGAAGTGCCGTGAACCGCCTGACCAGTGCCTCTCGAAGCGGTTCGTAGCTGTTTCCCACTGCGATGATCCGGCGAACTGCCGTGCATTTCTGACCGGTGCTGTTGACTGAGGCGGCGACGATGAGTTCAGCGGCGTTTTCGACATCCGCGTCGGGGAAGACGAGGGCCGGATTGTGTCCGCCGAGTTCCATCTGCAGACGTGCGCCGCGGCCCGTGACCGTCGCCCTGATCTGTTCACCGACTGGGACGGAACCGGTGAACGAGACCGCATCGATCGCCGAGTTGCCAACGAGGTGCGAGCCGAGCGAGCCCGGGGCCAAGACGAGGTTGAGCACCCCGGACGGCACACCTGCCTCGTGGAGGATCTCTGCGAATACCGCCGCGCACGCTGGGGTGTCGCTCGCAGGTTTCCAGACGACGGTGTTTCCCCACAGGAGCGCCGGAGCGATCTTCCACGCCGGGATCATGATGGGGAAGTTCCACGGCGTGATGATGCCCACTACGCCGACCGGTCTGCGCAGTGTGCGCACGACCTCCTCCGGATGAGTAGCAGGGTAGGTGGCCCCGTTCGGACGGCGAGAGGCAGCGGAGTGATAGTGCAGGGTCTCGACTGTGCCGGCGACTTCGATTCGCGAATCCGTGAGGGTCTTTCCGTGCTCACGAGTCATCAGCTGCGCGACCTCATCCGCTCGATCGTCGAGTATGTCCGCAGCCCTTCGCAGGATCGTTCCACGAGCGAGAACGCCCACCTGATCCCACTCTCGCGCGGCCGCTACGGCCGCTCCGACCGCAGCATCGATCTGTTCTTCGGTGACGGCACGATAGGCGGCGACAGCGGCTCCATCCGGGTCGGCCGGATCGAGACTTCGGACATCTCCGCCGTCGCCGTTCACCCACTCTCCGCCGATGAGGCTGCGGATTTTCTGAGGTCCGTTCATCATGTGCTGCTCCTTGCTAGGTCGGTGTGGCGTATAGGGATGTGTACTGACTGGATATTCACGTCGCGGCGTCCGGCTCCACCCGGGGTGCCTCTTCTCGTGTCGCCCGCAGGCCGATCTGCCTTTTCCGCGAAACCACCCCCTGCTCAAGGGCCAAATTCCGCAGAAGGACTGGTGCTGCAACAAGGGAGGGCAGCATGACGAAGCCGACGGGAACAGCGGCGATGACGATCGCAGACTGGAGGGCGCCGACTCCTCCATCGCCGATCGAGATCAGGACTGCGGCAGCTGCTCCGATGAGCACCGCCCAGATCACCCGGAGACGGGGGCCCGGATCTCCTGCGCTCATGCACGACTGAGAGATCGCGAAAGACATCGAATCTGTCGTCGTCGCGACGAAGGTCATCGTCAGCACCAGAAATCCGATGGCGATGGGAACAGACATCGGCAGTTCTGAAGTGATCGCGATGATCGCAGCAGGCAGTCCGTCGTCCGCAAGGGGTCCAGTCACTGCCCCCGGGGCCTTTTGATCCACGTAGATGCCCGTGCCGCCGAGCACGGCGAACCAGACGGTCGTCGCAATCGGCGGCAGGATACTCGTGCCGATGAGCAGGTCCCGAGCGGTCCTCCCCCTTGAGATCCGCGCCACGAAAATGGCCATCAGCGGAGCGTATCCGAGGAACCACCCGAAGAAGAAGACCGTCCAGCTCGCGGTCCATGCGCTGTCACCCTGGAAGAGCGAGAGCGGAACGAAGTTGGCAATGTACAGGCCCAGCCCTCCCAACAGGCCGCGTAAGACATACCAGGCGGAGCCGAGCGCCAGGACTACGGCGATCAACCCCAGAGCTAAGAAGACGTTGACGCTGCTGAGCAGCTGAATGCCCTTGTTGATTCCGGAGAAGACGCTCACGCCTGCAATTGCCGTGAGCACGGCGATCACCATCACCTGAACCCAATAGACGTCTGGGATGCCGAAGAGCGACTCCAGGGCATAGGAGATCTGGAGGCCGAGGAAACCGACAGGACCAATGGTCCCAGCAGCAACGGAAACGATGCACACGACGTCGACCACCGCACCGACACGGCTGGTGGCCGCCTTTCTGCCGAGGATCGGATAGAGCAGGCTCCGCGGACGCAGTGGCAGTCCCTTCTCCGCTGCGATCATCATGACGATTGCACCCAGCGAGCCGAGGATCGCCCAAGCGAGAAAACCCCAGTCAACGAAGCTCACGGCCAGTGCGGCGAATACGCCCTCTTGGCTGCCCTGCTCAGTTCCCGCGAAGTACGGAGGCACGGTCGAATAGTGGTACAGCGGCTCGGCGGCAGCCCAGAACACTCCCCCTCCAGCCAGAAGTGTGGTCATGATCATGGCAATCCATTTGAAGCGACCGTATTCGGGCGCAGCCGATCCTCCGAGACGCGCCTTCGCCCACGGGGTGAAGATGAGCGCAAGTGCGACGAAGAACGTCAACAGGAGAAGCCACTGCCAGTAGAGACCGAACCACGACGTGGCCGCTGCGAAGCCGAATGCGACACCGTCCGCGACGAAGTCGGGCGCGACGAGTGCGGCGACGACGAATGCAGCGAGGATTCCCGTGCTCCACCCTGCAACCGACCAGTCGGCACGGGGACGAGGGTCGTCAGAATCTGCCGGAGCGTAATTGGGGTCTTTGCTCATTGATCGAATCCGTTCATCAAACCGGGCCGCGTTGCCCGAGCTGACACTTCTGCGTGCCGTTTTCATCGTCCAGCGTAGGGAGCTGAATCATTTCAGTCCAAGACTTGTTTAGTATTGATTGATTCATAATTGGCAATACTGCAGAATGTCGATATGGAACTCAGGCAACTCAGATACGCGGTCGCGGTCGCCGAAGATCTGCATTTCGGCCGGGCCGCCGATAGACTCCATGTGGCCCAACCCTCGCTTTCGCGACAGATTCGCGACTTGGAGCGGAGCCTCGACGTTCGAATCTTCGACCGCACGAGTCGCACAGTTGTGCTGACGGCAGCCGGAGAAGCCTTCATTGAAATGGCGCGACGGACAATCCGAATGGCTGATGCGGCAAGTGACACAGCGCGCGCGGCTGCATCAGGGTGGACGGGTCGGGTCGCACTCGGGTTCGTCACCTCAGCTGCCGGAGAGATCCTCCCGCCGCTCGTTTCCTCTCAGCGGCGCATCCGCCCAGCAGTACTACTTGACCTGCGTGAACTCAACTCCTGGCAGCAGGTCGAAGCTCTCCGACGCGGCGAGATCGACCTGGGGATCACTCGCGACGTCGCACCTGCCGACGACCTCACAGTGACGCCGCTCTTCCACGAGCGTCTGGTCGTTGCGGTTTCCGACGCTCACCCGCTTGCCACCTCCGATACAGTCGGTCTGGACGATCTCTCAGGTTTCGACTTCGTCGGCCTCCCACGCCTGAGTGCTCCGCGCACGTGGAGCCTGTTGTCGGGCCTCGCCTTCACCTCGCCCAGCCCCTTCCCGTTTGCTCAAGAAGCGCGGCAGTTCACCACAGTGCTCGCGCTCGTTGCAGCGGAACTGGGAATCGCGATCGTCCCGCACTCCGTGAAGAGCCTGAGACGGGAAGGGATCCGTTATCTGCATTTGCGAGAGCCCGAAGCCTACAGCGAGGTCCAAGTCGCTCGCCGCAGTAAGGAGTCTCAGATCAGCGTCCTTCAGTTCCACGACCTGACTGTCGAAACCCTGAAGTCAGTCGAACTCACCGGAACTCAAGGGACCGGGTGACAAGCTCGAACAGTGCGGTGACACCTAATCGACCAACCGGATTTCGCGAACCCGGCGACCGGTCAAGTACGCCATGGCCCGCCGCAGTGCCTCACGCGATCGCGACGACCGTCCCGGCGACGACGAGGAGGATGAGGTAGCCCCACGCGTGGACGAGGTCGGGGATCCGCGGCACGCGCCTGCGCAGAAGCACGATGATCGGAATCGCCCCGAGGAGGAGGGCGGCCGCCGATCGCACGTCGACGGACCCGACGAAGCCGGGTGCCTCGACCTGCCCGTGCGCGGTGAGCGTGATGATCACCGCCGGGGTCATGATGATGAGCGTGAGCGGGTTCGCCAAGGTCGTCGCCACCGTCATCGTCGCTCCCGAGCGCCGCATCATCGGCACGGTCATCACACTGCCTCCCACCCCGAGGAACGAGGCGAGGCCGCCGATCGGCACACCCCACACCGGTGAGATGCCGCGACCGCCCTCGCCCGTCTCGGCGTCGGCCTCGGGTCTCCTCCGGAAGAATCCCGGGCGCAGCACGATGTCGACGGCCGTGACGGCGACGTAGACGACGAAGCCCCACTGGAGGAGCATCTCGGGGGCGAACCGCGCGGCGAGTGCGCCGAGTCCCCCGCCGAGTGCGAGGAGACCGAAGAGCCACCACCTGCCGGTCAGGTGTGCCAGCGTCTCCCGCCTCGTCGAGACGGTGGCGACGAGGGCGCCGACGAGCATGACGAGCGCCGAGGTGGCCGCGGCCACGCGCGCGGTGTCCGCACCGAGGTCGGCGTCGACGACGGTGATGATCGGCACGGTGACGAACCCGCCGCCGAAGCCGAAGAGCACGGTCGTCAGGCCGACGAGCACCCCGACGAGCACGAGCACCGCGAAGTCCATCTCCCCATCACACCGCACGCGAGCCCGGCGGACAAGGGCTGTGCCACGACCGTCGCTCCCGACGGGACCTCTCCGCGGCGACCGGACAGGGGGACTTGACTCACGGTCGTAGGCTGAGGACATGGAGTTCAGATATCTCGGAAACAGCGGTCTGAAGATCTCGGAGATCACGTACGGCAACTGGCTCACCCACGGTTCCCAGGTCGAGAACGACATCGCCACGCAGTGCGTCCATGCCGCGCTCGACGCCGGCATCTCGACCTTCGACACCGCCGACGTCTACGCGAACACGGCGGCCGAGCAGGTCCTCGGCGATGCGCTGGCCGGCCAGCGTCGCGAGTCGCTCGAGATCTTCACGAAGGTCTACTTCCCCACCGGCCCCAAGGGCCACAACGACACCGGACTGTCACGCAAGCACATCATGGAGTCGATCAACGGGTCGCTCACCAGACTCGGCACCGACTACGTCGACCTCTACCAGGCCCACCGGTACGACTACGAGACGCCGCTCGAGGAGACGATGCAGGCCTTCGCCGACATCGTCCGCGCAGGCAAGGCGCTCTACATCGGGGTGAGCGAGTGGAACGCCGATCAGCTGCGTGCGGCGCACTACCTCGCCCGTGACCTCGGGATCCAGCTCATCTCGAACCAGCCGCAGTACAACATGCTCTGGCGGGTCATCGAGGAGCGGGTGGTGCCGACGTCGAAGGAGCTCGGCATCTCTCAGATCGTGTGGTCGCCGATCGCGCAGGGCGTGCTCACCGGCAAATACAAGGTCGGGCAGCCGGCCCCCGCGGGCTCACGGGCGACCGATGAGAAGGGCGGGGCCGACATGATCTCCCGCTACATGAACGACGAGACGCTCACCGCGGTCGCGAAGCTCGAGCCGATCGCCTCCGACCTCGGGCTGACGATGGGTCAGCTCGCGATCGCGTGGGTGCTCGCCAACGACAACGTCGCCACAGCCCTCGTCGGGGCGTCACGTCCCGAGCAGGTCGAGTCGAATGCGGCCGCCGCCGGGGTCAGACTCGACGCCGAGGTGCTCGCCCGAATCGATGAAGCCCTCGGTGATCTCCCCGAGACCGATCCCGCGAAGACCCAGTCCCCGCCCACCCGCATCGTCTGAGGGCGGTCCCTTCCCCGCCGAGGCGGCTCTGCCGGGCCGTCAGTACGGAAGTCCCGTGAACCGGTCGATCCTCGGGTTCTTCGGCTCGACCGGTTCGACGATGTGGGAGGTCGCGCACGCGGTGAGGACGCCGGCGGGCAGGCCCAGGGCGAGCGCGAAGAGCAGGGCCGACCACTCATACGCGCCGATGTAGTCACCCGGACCCTGGATGATCATTCCGAGGATGTTCAGGGCGACGAGCACGGAGACGAGACCGAGGCCGAAGCAGCAGAGCACCGCGCCGACTCGACTGCGCAGCCGAGGGGCCGCCAGACGCACCGCGAACTCCGCTGGGATGCCCATGACCAGACCGAGTACTCCCCCGAATGCGGTGCTCACAACGAGCATGACGATCTGCCCGGGGTCGAACTCGAGAACGACAAGCGAGATGATGAGGCCGCTCGCGGCGCCGATCCCCGCGGTCAGAAGCACGAACCTGCCGAAGGAGAGCCGCTTGCGAAAAGTCGGAGTCATACCGTCACTCTCTCACGGTCGGTCGTCTCCGTGTCGCGCGGCCAGATCCTCGCTGAGTCCGCGCACGAGCGCTCGTGCCTCGGGCGGGTCGAGGATCTCGATGTGGTCAGCGAACTGGATGAGCTGGCGCACCCCGTCGACCTCGTCGTAGCCGACGGTGATCTTCAGCCCCTGCCGACCCGAATCGTCCGCGCCCCGGCCATAGGCGTCGAATGGTTCGACGCTGAGCAGTCGGCTCCCGAGGATCCGCCGGGCGAGGTCCTCGGTCGCCGTGTCGAGGAGCGCGGTGACGACGACGTCGCGTCGCTGTTCGAGCGCTGAGACGAGGTTGGCAGCCACCTCGGCGAGGGGAGCGCTCGACCGGACCTCCTTCGACTCATCGAGCTCGCGCCACGATTCGAGGCGGGTGAGAGCGAACATCCTCGGGCGCGCGTCGACCTCGGCGATGAGGTACCAGCGCCCGCCGCGGGAGTAGAGGCCGTGAGGATCGACGATGAGGCGCTCGGCATCCGTGCGGCCGCTCGTCCGATACCAGAGGGAGAGACGGTGCCCGCGACGGAGCGCGTCGAGGAGCGATCCGGCCTCGATCGCCCGCTCGGCGTCGAACCAACCCGCGGTGTCGATGGCGACGAGGTCGCTCAGCCCCGGCGACGGACCGTCGGCAGCGGTGCCCCCAGTCCCCGGAGTTCCCGGCCACGGCGCCCGGGTCGAGAGCTTCCGTGCGGCGCTGCGGGTGTGGGCCTCGAGACCCAGCTCGCGCGCACGGGCGACATCGAGGCCGACGAGACCGAGCGCCTCCGTCTCCCTGTCGGAGAGTCGGGCGACGTCGACGTCGGCGGCATAGACGAGCGAGATCCCGCCGTAGCGGCCGCGTTCGGCGACGACGGGGACGTCCGCCTCGGCGAGGGCGTCGATGTCGCGGAGGATGGTGCGCTTGGAGACGGCGAACTGCCCGGCGAGATCGGCCGCCGTCGTCCGCCTGCCTGACTGGAGCACGGTGAGGATCGCGAGGAGTCTCTGCGGGCGCTCCATCGCAGCTCCTCACAATTTCTCGACGACCACACCCAAAGATGACATGGACTGTCACCTTCTGCTGTCACTGTAGTCGGGTCAGCACAGGCATACCAGCAGAGGAGGCAGCCATGCCCACCCCGAACCTCTTCCTCGTCTACGTCACCGACGTCGAGGCCGCGACCGCGTTCTACTCCGACCTTTTCGACATGTCGCCGGCGATGGTCACACCCCGCTATGTCCCCTTCGAGGTCGCCCCGGGTGTCCTCTTCGCCGTGTGGAGCGGGGGCGCCGAGGCGATCACCCGGGCCGGAGCCCGCACCTCCGAGGTCGGACTCATGGTTCCCGGATCCGCTGAGGCGGTCGACGCGGTCTTCGCCGAATGGACGGGCAAGGGCGTCGACGTCGTCGAGGAACCCCACGACGACGTCTTCGGCCGTACCTTCGTCATCGCCGACCCCGACGGCAATCTCATCCGCGTCTCGCCCGTCGACTGAGCTGCGCGTCTACTTGTAGAAGCCCTCGCGGAGGTTGATGCCGTACTCGACCCAGGCCTTGAGCGCGGCGAGCATCCCGGTCCAGCCCATCGAGTTGCCGAAGGCGCCCTCGGCTCCCCCGACGGTCGTCTCCCACGCCTTCTCGGTGATCGTCACCAGGGTCCTGGTCCCGTCGTCGACGGGGGTGAACTCGAAGGTCGTCTCCGTCTTCGGCGCGGTCGTATGCCCGTTGCCCTCCCACGCGATGACGATCCGCTCGTCGGGCACGGCCTCGATGACGTCGACGGGGAACCGGCCGGGGAAGTCCGCAAAGTCCCAGCTCACCTCGGCGCCCTTCTCGAGGCGCCCGCGGGCGCCGCCGGTCGTGAAGTACTTCGAGAGCTGCTCGGGATCGGCGACGGCCTCATAGGTCTCGTGCGGCGTCTTCGAGATGTACCCGGTGACGGTGAAGGAGAGCTCCTCCAGCTGCGCACTCTTGTCGTTCTGCTCATCATTCATGTGATATTTTTATCACATGTCGGTCGGGAAGGGAACAGGTGCGCAGTCGGAAGGTTACGGCTCGGACGCCGATGCCCGCGACGACGCCGTGTTCAAGGCGCTCGCGAACGCCACCCGCCGCCGCATCCTCGACCTCCTCCGAGCAGAGCCGATGACGACAGGCGCCGTCGCCGAGGCCTTCCCCGAACTCGACCGCACCACCGTGCTCCAGCACATCCGCGTCCTCGAACGCGCCGAACTGCTCACCGGCCGCAGGGTCGGCAAGACGCGCGTGCTCGCGCTCGCACCGCTGCCGATCAAGCGCATCCACGACCGCTGGATCGGCGACTACGCACGGGCGGCCGTCGACATGCTCGCGATGCTCGACGATGAGGGGACCGCGACCAGCCCCGACTGAGACTGCCCGGCTCGGCCGAGCACGGCGGTCATGCTCGGGGTCGCTCAACTGATCGGTCAGGCACCGCCGTCCTCGCGCGCTGGCCGATCGCAGCACCCGCGGTCAGCGGCTCGTTCGACGGTTCACCGCGAGCCACGAGACGAGACCGGCGAGGACGAGCACTCCCGTGCACAGCAGGAACGTCGCCGTGTCCCCGAGGTAGGTGAACCCGAGTCCCCCGGTGACGCCGGCGATGCCGAGGCCGATGTCGAAGCTCATGTTCCATGCGACGCTCGCCCGCCCAGGTGTCCGGGCGGTGATGAAGGCCATGACGAGGCTCGCCGACTGCAGGGTGCCGAGCCCGAGGCCGACGATCGCCATCGCGATCCCGAGCACGACTCCCGCCCCGCTGACCGCGGTGACGGTGAGCCCGATGGCGGCCATCCCGACGCCGAGGAGGCTCAGGCCCAGCGGTGAGCGCGCATCGGCGACGGCGCCGGCGGCGAACCTGCCGATGACCGAGCACACCTGCATGATGAGGATGTAGACCGCAGGATGGGCGACGTCGCGGCCCGGCCCGAACCCGACGATGAGGCCGAAGGTGATCATGCCGACGAGGAACGGGGCGAGCATGATGAGGAGACGCAGCGCCCCGCGCTCGCGCGACGACGTCGACGAGCCGACGGCCTCCGCGCTGCCGGTTGCCTCCGCGCTGCCGGTTGCCTCCGCGCTGCCGGTTGCCTCCGCGCTGCCGGTTGCCTCGGCGTCCCGGGCCGCCTCCGCAAGCGCGGCCGCGTCGGGCTCGGTGCCCTCGGCGCGCGGCACCGCCCCGGGGCCCGACGAACTGCCACCGCGGCGACGATCATCGTGCGGTTCGTCGCCGCGCAGACCCTGCCCGTGCGGCCCGCCCCGATCGACCTCGTCACCGGGCACCGCCTCGGCGGGTGGGGAGGGGTGAGTGCGCCCGGGCAGGAACCGCACGAGCGTCGGCACCGCAAGCAGAAGCGTCCCGCACGCGATGAGCCGGAACGACCGCTCGGGAACGACGCCGATGAGCCACAGCCCGACCGGTGCCCCGATGGCCGCGGCGAGCGAGGTCACCCCGCCGAAGATCCCCAGCGCCCGACCGAGCCTGTCCGCCGACACGGTCCCCGGCACCGCGGCATTGGCGAGGACGACGAAGAGCCCGAAGCCCATGCCCCCGCTGATCCCGGCGAGGACGAGACTGAGCAGAGGAGGACCGACGACGAGCCCGAGCACCTGACCGAGCAGCTGCAGACCGAGGGCGACGAGGAGGGCCGCCCGCATCCCGAGCCGCTCCCCCAGCCTCGGGGCGAACGGCTGGACGGCGATGACGCCGACCATCATCGTTGTCAGCGCCGCCCCGCCGGTGACGGTCGAGAGGCCGTCGGCGACGCCGATCGAGACCATCGTCGAATAGCTGAGGAAGAACCCGGAGAATCCGAACATCGCCGACCACACCAACCCCAACAGCGCGGGGGTCAGGGTGCGAGCGTCATCGGATCGGAGTGCCATAGTCGGACCTTACCGCCCATCCTCGCCGAGGCGGCCCCACGTCTCACATCGCCCGAGGTCAAGTGCCCTTCCGCGCATGCTCAGAGGCCTCCCGCCCGTGGTCAGGAGCGCTCCCGTCCGTGGTCGATCCCGGATCCGCTGCCGTTCACCGAGGGGCCCTCGACGTTCTGTAGAATCGCGGCATGACCTCGTCGCAGCATCCCGAGAACGCGTCCTCCGGCCTCATCGACACAGGTTTCGTCCTCCGCTTCGAACCGCTCTACGAACTCTCCGACCTCGAAGCCGAGATCTTCGACGACATCGCCCCGAAGGTCGTGCGCAGGGAGGGCTACAAGCGCAAGAACTTTCTCAAGGTCGTCGAATGGAAGGCCGTGGCCGTGCTGCCGACCGCCCAAGAGCTCTCCGGCGACGACATTGACTATGTCACCGGGGTCGCCCTCGACGACGACACCCCGAACCATCTGCGCCTGCCCTTCCTCAAGGTCCTGCCCGGGGTCGGCAATCCCCTCGCCAGCGCCCTGCTCACCGTCTTCGACCCGAAGAAGTACTCGATCCTCGACTCCCGCGCCGTCGGGGTCCTCCACGGCCACGGTCTCCTCGAGACCCCCAACCCGAGCAGGGTCGACTACACGGCTTACCGGAAGCTCATGAAGTCCCTCGCCAAAGGGGCGAACTGCGCCCCGCTCGACCTCTACCGGGCTCTCATCGCCTACTCCCGCCAGCCGCAGGGCTGATAGGAGCGCAGGATTGACACGGCTGGCCGACGGCACGGGCCAGCGCACGATTCGAGGCGCGGCTGGCCGACGGCACGGAACACTGCAGGGCCCGAGGCGCACTCAGAGGACGCCCTGCTCGGCGAGCGCCGGGACGACGCGATCACGAGTGAGCGGGGCGAACTGCCGCTCGGCGGTGTCGGCGGGCATCGGATCGTAGGGGAACCAGCCTGCCGCAGCGATCTCCGCCTGATGGCTGATCTCGTCGATGCTCAGCCCAACCGGAAGACCCTCGTAGCGGAACACATCGCCGATGACCCGGTGATCGGCTTCGTTCGCAGCCGCTGCGGTGAACGTGCCCACGGGGATGAGCCTCTCCGGGTCGAGGTCGAGCCCGAGCTCCTCGGCGATCTCCCGGATGATCGTCGCCTCAGGGCTCTCGCCGGTCTCGGGCTTGCCGCCGGGGAGCATGAACGACGTGGTACCGGTCTTGCGCACCATGAGGATCTCGGGTCGTTCGGGATGGGTGAGAACGAGGGCGCTGACGCGGATGTCCTTCATCGGTTCCTTTCGGGCTCAGGTGGTGCGGGCTTCGTCGCGGGGTTCGGCACGGTCGCGGGCGGGCGAGGTTTCGGCACGGCCGCGGGCTGGCCGGGTTCGGGCAGGGTCGCGGGCGACCCGAGCGCAGGATTGTCAGTTCGGCCAGACCCCGGAGGCACCTCGGCGGTGGGAGCCGATGAGGTGCGTGTCCACCATACCGATGGCCTCCATGAGGGCGTACATCGTCGTCGGTCCGACGAAGCGGAATCCCCGATTCTTCAGCGCCTTCGACAGGGCCACGGACTCCGGTGCGGTGGTCGGCACCTCGGCGACCGTCGCCGGCCGGGGAGTGTCCTCGGGCTGGAAGCCCCAGATGAAGTCGACGATCCCGCCGTCGGCGCGCAGGTCGACGATCGCCCGCGCATTGCCGATGCACGCCTCGATCTTCCCGCGGTGGCGGATGATGCCGGGGTCGGTGAGCAGCGCTTCGATCTCGGTCTCGCCGAAGCCGGCGACCGCCTCGGCGTCGAAGCCTGCGAACACCTCACGGAAACGCTCACGTTTGCGCAGAATCGTCAGCCATGAGAGCCCCGCCTGGAAGCCCTCGAGGCTGAGCCGCTCGAAGAGCCCGGACTCGTCACGGACCGGCAGACCCCATTCGGTGTCGTAGTACGTCAGCAGCAGCGGATCGCCGTAGGCCCACGGGGTGCGGGCGAGGCCGTCCTCGCCGACGATGGGACCGCCACGAGTCGCAGTGCCGTCCACAGCAGTGTCATCCACAGTCGCGCCTCCGCCGGAGGCCGCGCCTTCGCCGTCAGTCGTCGGGGTCGCCGAACGCTCCGCCATCCTCAGTCCAGTCCCCTCAGTCCGTTCCGCCGGTGATGTTCTCCTGCATCTGGAGGAACTCGACGTGGCGTTCGTACTTGTCGAGAACGTCGTCGATGAGCTGGTCCTTCGTGTAGCCCATGATGTCGTAGCCCTGACCGGCACCGCCGTCGAGGTAGACCTCCATCCGGTAGTAGTCCTCGGTTCCGCGCGGCACCCGGCCGCCGAATGAGGGCACGCTGACCTTGTGCGGCCACACCTGGTAGCGGAACGGGTACTGCCCCTCACCGTCGACTTCGAGTTCGACGAGGTCGCCCTCGTCGTCGAAGCGTCCCTCGTTGTCGACGCGACCACAGCGGGCGGAGATTCCCCGCTCCCGCATCTCGGCCGCGATCTCGCCGAGGGTGGGAATGAGCACGGACTGCTCGTAGTCGCGGACCTTGCTGCCGCTGGGGAACGCGAGGACGCGGGAGAGCTGCTTCTTCCACGTCTCGTGTCCGCGGGTCGACCGGCGGGCGAGCGAACCGGAGAGGCTCTGCTCGACGCTGTCGACGCGGTTGCCCTCGACCCGCAGCGCCTTGTAGAGGCCGATCATGACGAGGATGATGACGAAGGCGAACGGCAGGCCCATGATCACCGTCGCGCTCTGCAGGGCGCCGATGCCGCCGACGATGAGCATCGCGACGGTGAGCGCGCCGGTGAGCACGGCCCAGAAGATCCGCAGACTCGCCCGCCCGTCGTCCTGCGGGGTGGGCAGGAACGAGGAGAGGTTGGCCATGACGAGGGCAGCGGAGTCCGCTGAGGTGACGTAGAAGAGCAGCGCCGTCATCGTCGCGAGTGCAGCGATGACGATGAACGCCGGATACTGGGCGAGGAGTTCGTAGAAGCCGCCCTCCGGGTTGAGCATCGTCTGCTCCCCGAACTCGCGGTTGCCGCCGCGGATGATGTCGAGAGCGGAGTTCCCGTAGATCGAGATCCACATGAAGATGTAGATGAACGGGATCGTCAAGGTGCCGATGACGAACTGGCGGATCGTGCGTCCGCGGGAGATGCGGGCGAGGAAGAGGCCGACGAACGATGCCCAGGCGATCCACCAGGCCCAGAAGAACAGGGTCCAGTCGGTCATCCATGTTCCCGTGTCCTCGAAGGCGAAGGTCTGCCCGACCATGTTCGGGAAGAGGCGGACGAAGTCGGCGACATTGAGGACGAAGGCATTGAGGAGGAACTTCGTATTCCCGGCCACGAGCACCCAGATGCTCAGCGCGATCGCGGCGAAGACGTTGAGCAGGGAGAGGAACTTGATGCCCTTGTCGACGCCGGAGACCGCCGAGAGTGTCGCGACGCCGACACCGACGACGACGATGGCGACCTGCGCGGCGGTGCTCACGGGCAGACCGACGATGACGCCCAGGCCGACGTTGACCATGACGACGCCGATGCCGAGCGAGGTCGCCACGCCGAAGATCGTCCCGAGGAGGGCGGCGAAGTCGACTGTGTCGCCGAGGGCGCCCTGGACGCGCTTGCCGAAGATCGGGGCGAGCGCCGAGCGGATCGCCAGGGGCATGTTCATCCGGTAGGCGAAGTACGCGAGGGCGATGCCCATGAGTGCGTAGAGCCCCCAACCGCTGAGCCCGTAGTGGAAGAGCGTCCACACCGTGGCCTCACGGGCCGCATCGACGGTCTCGGGTTCCGTGCTCGGCGGCTGGAGGTACTGGGTGACGGGTTCGGCGACGGCGAAGAACATGAGGTCGGTGCTGATGCCGGCGGCGAAGAGCATCGCCGCCCACGGCAGCAGGCCGAACTCCGGCTTCGAGTGTTCGGGGCCGAGCTTCGTCGAGCCGTAGCGGGAGGCGGCGAGGTAGATGACGAAGACGAGGACGACGGCGACGAGGAGGACGTAGAACCAGCCGAACCAGTCCGAGGTCCACCCGACGACGGCACCGAGGACCGCCTGCGCGTTGGCCGGGGCGAAGAACGCCCAGACGGTGATGGCCAGGGTGCCGACCGCCGCCGAGATGAAGACGCGCTTGTTCACGGGCGGCAGCCGCTTCGCCCTGCCCTTCGCGTCGTCCGTGGATTGCTGCGTCTGTGCTGACATCTGCTCGCTCCCTCGTCCGGCGCTGGAGCGCCCCGACATGTCGTTGATCTCAGTGCTCTGGCCCATCGAAGCACCCTGACCGGGCGCTGGGGTGGGAACCGCCTGCGTCTTCGTGGGCAACCAACGATGCAGGCTACCATATCGTAGTTTTCAGTAGCCCTCCCTGCCGTGACGCGCCTGAGTCCGCTCGGAGCCGCAGCGGAGTCTCAGAGAGAGACGAGGAGGAGGGCGAGCGCCATGACGACTCCCGACCCGAGGAACGTGATGAATGTGTAGCCGAGGATGTCGCGCATCTTCAGCCCGGCGATCGCGAGCACCGGCAGCGCCCAGAACGGCTGGAGCATGTTCGTCCACTGGTCGCCGTAGGACACGGCCATGATCGCGATCGACGGATCGACGCCGAGCTGGTTGGCCGCGTCGAGCATGATCGGGCCCTGGACGGCGAACTGTCCCCCGCCGGAGGGGACGAAGAAGTTGACGAGCCCGGCCGAGAGCAGGGCGAGGACGCCGAAGGAGACGGGGGTGGCGATCGAGACGAATGCATCGGAGAAGACGGCGATGAGTCCGGTTCCGCTCATGATGCCGAGGATGCCGGCGTAGAGCGGGAACTGGAGGAGGATCTCTCCGACGTTCGAGGCCGCGTTCTTCGTCAGGTGGATGAGTTCGAAGGGGTTCTTCACCAGCAGGAGGATGAGCGCGAGGAACGACCAGTTGACGATGTCGAGGGTGAGTCCGCCGCCCTGGGCGAAGTGGACGACGAGATAGGCGACGAGGGCGAGACCGAGGACGAGGGTGAGGACGCGGGAGGCGTCGATCCGGTCGGCGGGGGTGAGCACCTCCTCGGCGAAGGAGGACCGGGTCGTCGGATCGACGGCCTCGGGCATCTCGAAGACCGTGGCCCCGCCTTTGGGAGCGATGAGGTAGAAGAGGAGGCTGCAGACGATGAGGACGCCGAGGATGGCGAGCAGGTTCCAGGTGGAAAAGATCGTCTCGCTCACCGACACGATCTCCCCGCCGAGGGATTCGGCGAGGAACGAGTCCGGGGTCGCTGCGGTGAGCGGACCCGACCCGGAATAGCCCATGTGCCACACGACCATGCCCGAGTAGCCGGCGGCGACGAGGAGGGGGAAGTGGACTTTGATCCCGCGCTGCCTGGCCTGCACGGCGACCTCACGGGCGAGCAGCGCGCCGACGACGAGACCGAGACCCCACGTAATGAGGCTGGCGATCGCCGCGACGAGGAAGACGAAGACGTAGGCGAACGCCGGACTGCCGGGCACCTGGGCGAGGCGGGAGAGCAGCGCCTGGACGGGGCCGGTGTTCGCGAGGATGTGGCCGAGGAGGAGGATGAGGCACATCTGGGTCATGAACTCGAGGAGACCCGAGAGGCCCACACCCCAGCTGGTGACGACTTCGAGCGGACTCGCCCCGGTGAGGACGAAGGCGAGGACGGCGACGATGAGGGTGAGGACGATGGCGAAGGTGAGAGCCGAGGGGATCCACCGTTCGAGGAACCGGTTGATCGGGCGCATCACCCCTGAGGAGGCGGCGGCGTTGATCTGCGACGACGGAGTGGGGGCCGGCATGGGAACCTCCTGCTGGGAAAGTGCTGTGCGTCACATCAGGATACAGTGAGGGCGTCGTCCGCGGTTGCGGACGACGCCCCCTTGTGGCCGAGTCTGAGTGGCCGGGTGCCGGTGATCAGCTGTCCTTCTGGAAGACGAGCTGCTTGTTGACGAACTCGTCCATCGCCAGGGGGCCGAGCTCACGGCCGACGCCGGAGCGCTTGACGCCGCCGAAGGGCAGGTATTCGCGGGATCCCTCGGGCGAGTTGATGAAGACCATGCCGGAGTCGATCTGCGCCCCGACCCGCTCGGCGCGCTCGACGTCGCCGGAGAAGACCGCGGCGCCGAGGCCGAACGGGGTGTCGTTGGCGAGCTCGACCGCCTCCTCCTCGCTGCCGACCCGGTAGACGATGACGGCGGGGCCGAAGAGCTCCTCGTAGTAGCCGCGCATGCCCTTCTCGACGTCGGCGAGGACGACGGGTTCGACGTAGGCTCCACCCCCGTCGTACTTCTTCCCGCCGGCGAGCAGGGTCGCGCCCTGGCTGACGGTGTCCTGGACCTGCTCGATGAATCTGTCGGCGGCGGCGACCGAGGACAGCGGGGACAGGCGCGAGCCCTCCTCCCCGGGCACCTCCGGGGTGGCCTTCTTCGCCGCCTCGGTAATCGAGGTGAGGAACTCATCGTAGACGTCGTCCATGACGATCATCCGCTTCGGCGAGTTGCAGGCCTGGCCCGTATTGCCCATGCGCGTGTTGAAGAACGTCTTCGCGCTCTTCGCGACATCGGCGGTGTCGAGGAGGATGTAGGGGTCGGAGCCGCCGAGTTCGAGGACGACCTTCTTGAGGTTCTTCCCCGCCTCGGCGGCCACCGCGGCACCGGCCCTCTCCGACCCGGTCAGGGACACACCCTGGTTGCGGGGGTCGGGGAGGATGATGTCGGCGACCTGCTCGTTGCTCGCGTAGATGTTGATGTACGCGCCCTCGGGCAGACCCGCCTCACGGAAGATCTCCTCCATGATCTGCGCCGAGCGCGGACACTGCGGGGCGTGCTTGAGGAGGATCGTGTTCCCGAGCGCGAGGTTCGGGGCGGCGAAGCGGGCGACCTGGTAGTAGGGGAAGTTCCACGGCATGATGCCGAGCAGGGAGCCCACGGGCTTGCGCCGGATCCACGCGGTCCCATCCTCGGGTCCGCGCAGCGGTTCGTCGGCCATGAACGCCTCGGCGTTGTCGGCGAAGTACCGGTAGATGTTCGAGCTCAGGGCCACCTCGCCCTTGCCCTCGGGCACCGCCTTGCCCATCTCGAGCTTGATCACCTCGGCGAGCTCCTCGGCGCGGTCGGCGTAGATGTCGGCGACCCGGGTGAGCAGTGCGGCACGCTCGGCGACCGGGGTCCGGCTCCACTCCGCGAACGCCGTCGACGACCGGTCGAGGGCGGCGAGGATCTCCGCATCGGAGGCGGTGGGGAACTCTTCGACGACCTCACCGGTCGCCGGGTCGGTCACACGGTAGATGGTGGACATGACTCTCCTCGTCTCTGCTGTCAGCCTGTTCTCCTCTCACGCTATGGCCGATCCCCTGCCGCGGCAATTCCCGCACCCTCCCAATTCCCTGACCCTTCCGCTCTTCCCACTCGGCGCGCGACTGCTAGGTTGTGGTCATGACTGCAGTGAGAGAACTCGTCGAGCGCTACTACACGACTGTCGACGCCGGCGATCCCGTCGCCACCGCGGCGCTCTTCGCCGCCGATGCCAGCTACGACCGCCCCGGCTATCCGACGATGGTCGGCCAGGCGATCACGGACTTCTACCTCGGGGAGCGGGTCATCGAATCCGGGGCCCACGAGCTCGGCGAGATCCTCGTCGAAGGCACGCATGCCGCCAGTCGCGGGGTCTTCGCCGGGCGCCTCAAGGACGGATCGGAGACCCGGGTCGGATTCGCCGACTTCTTCCGCTTCGACGAGCAGGGACTCATCAGCGAACGGACGACGTACTTCTACCAGGCCGCCGTCTGAGGCTCACTCCTCCTGGCCGCGCGCAGTGAGCACGGCGCGTTGGATGCGGTCGCGTTCGGCCGCGTCCTCTGTGCTCGGGCTCGTCCCGTAGGCGTCCTCGACCTGCCCGAACACCTCCTCCAGCGCCTCGTCCCCGAGTTCGAGCGGCAACGGGTCGAGACCGGTGAGGGAGGGACCGATGTGGGCCATGAATCCGCGGATCCCCGCCTCTCCCCCGCCGAGGTGCATGCCAGCGAACTGCCCCACCGCCGCCCACCGCAGCCCGAGCGAGTTCCGCATCACCGCATCGAGTTCGCCCGCCGTGACGACCCCGTTCTCGACGAGGGCGATCGCCTCCTTCATCAGCGCAGCCTGCAGACGGTTGCCGACGAAGCCCGGCACCTCGCGGCGCAGCACCACCGGCTCCCGCCCGCAGCTGCGGTAGAACCCGACGGTACGGGCGACCGTGTCCGCGCTCGTGGTCGGCGCGGGAACGACCTCGACGAGCGGCATGAGGTGGGGCGGGTTGAAGGGGTGGCCGACGATGACCCGGGCGGCCGCCTCGGCGGGGAGATCCGATGCGAGGTGCGAGGCGGGGATCGTCGACGACGAGGTCGCGAAGACCGCCGTCGACGGTGCCGCCTCGGCGAGGCGGGCGAAGAGCCGGGGCTTCTCCTCCGGGTCCTCGGGTCCGGACTCCTGGACGAATCCCGCCGAGGCGACCGCCGCCTCGAGCGAATCCGCGGCCTCGACGGAGCCGGTCCGTCGCCGCTCGGCGGCGATGCCCGACCCGACGAGGTCGGGGTCATCGGAGCCGGCGTCGGCGGCTTCGGCGCGGGCATCGGTCGCGACCTCGGCACGGACGCCGGCCACCACCTCGGCGAGGTCGCCCCGCGGATCCCACACGGTGACGTCGTACCCGGAGACAGCGAAGAGGCGGGCGAAGGAGCGGCCGATGGTGCCGGCCCCGATGACGGCGACGGAGGGCTGAGGATCAGTCATGGGATCAGGCTATACCTGCCCACGGGCCTGCGGCGGGGACGAAAAATCGCCTCGTCGGCGGCTGTGACCGAGACGTTCGGTGGCACAATGTCACCATGACAGCGCGCGCAGGACTGAGAACGGTCGACTCGGAGATCATCGCCCTCGCCGAGGACGAGTCCACGGCCGCTGCCGAGGCCGCAGGCGTCGTCGTCCGGGAGCTGCACACAGCGGCCGAAGCCGCCGAGGCCTCCCTCCTCCTCGACGAGGTGTGGAACGTCGACAAGACGGGCACGAACATCCTCGAACCCGGCCTCATCGTCGCCTTCGCCCACGCCGGCAACTACGTCTCCGCCGCGTACAGCGCCGATGACCCCGACGAGATGATCGGGGTGACGATCGGGTTCTTCGGACAGCCGCTGGGCACGATCATGCACTCCCACATCGCCGGGGTCCGCCACGAGCACGTCGGCCACGGCGCGGGGTCGGCGATGAAGCTCCACCAGCGCCTGTGGTGCCTGCGCCTGGGCATCACGGAGATGACGTGGACCTTCGATCCGCTCATCGCCCGCAACGCCTACTTCAACTTCCAGCGCCTCGGTGTGAGCATGGTCGAATACCTCGAGGACTTCTACGGGCAGATGCGCGACGGCCTCAACGAAGGTCAGGCGAGCGACCGGATGATGGTCTCGTGGCCGCTCGACCGGCCCGCGAGGGTGCCCGCCGTCGCCGCCGACACCGCGTTCGCGTGCCTGCGCGCCGACGAGTCCGGCGAACCGCTCGTCTCCGAGGTCCCGCGGGAGGCCGCCGTCGTCTCCCTCGACTTCCCCTCGGACATCGAGAGCCTCCGCCGCCATGACGCCGAGCTCGCCGCCCGCTGGCGTCTTGCCCTGCGCGAATCGCTCACCGCGCTCATCGCCGACGGCTGGGTCGTCGACACGTGCCTCAAAGGCGGGACGTACCTCCTCCACCACCCGTAAGAGCCGGGACGTCGGTGCGGCAGCACCGCCCGTGACGTCGCAGCGTCCGTGACGCCGCACCCGTGAGCCCGACGTCCGTGACGCCCGCCTGCGCGTTCACCTCCGCGACACCTTCGCGCACTTGACTGGGCGCAGGCAGTTCACCGGATGACGAGGAGCAGAGATGAGCGACCGAGAGGTGAGCAGGCGGCACCCGGGCACCGTCGGCGAGGTCTTCCGCATCTTCCTCCGCCTCGGGCTGACCTCCTTCGGCGGGCCCGTCGCCCACCTCGGGTACTTCCGTGAGGCGTTCGTCGCCCGCCGGAAATGGCTCGACGACGATGCCTACGCCGATCTCGTCGCCCTCTGCCAGTTCCTCCCCGGACCCGCCTCGAGCCAGGTGGGCATGGCCATCGGCCTGCAGCGCGCCGGCTACGGGGGTCTGCTCGCCGCCTGGTTCGCCTTCACCATGCCCTCGGCCGTGCTCCTCGTCGCCTTCGCCTACGGCTTCGACGCGCTCGGGGATGCGCTCGGCACCGGCTGGCTCGCAGGGGTCAAGGCTGCCGCCGTCGCCATCGTCGCCGGCGCAGTGCTCGGCATGGCGAAGTCGCTCACCCCCGATGCCCGGCGCGCGACGATCGCCGGGCTGGCAGCGATCATCGTCCTCCTCATCCCGTCACCGGCGATCCAGCTCCTCGCGATCGCCGTCGGCGCAGCGCTCGGGCTCGCATGGGTGCGCACCCCGGACACTGCGGGTCCGGCGTCGCAGCCCTCCCCCGCCGAGGCGGACGCTGCCGGGGCCTCGTCTGCCGACTCTTCGTCCTCCGCTGCCACCGCCGACGCCGCCCCCACCGGGTTCCGGGTCCCGGTCTCCCGCCGCGCCGGGGCTGCGGCGCTCACCGTCTGCGCCGCGCTCCTTCTCGTCCTTCCCGCACTCTCCGCCCTCACCGGTGATCCGGCAGTGCGCTTGGCCGAGATCTTCTCGCGGGCGGGAGCGCTCGTCTTCGGCGGCGGGCACGTCGTCCTCCCCCTCCTCGAGACCGAGACGGTGCGGACCGGACTCGTCGACCACGACACGTTCCTCGCCGGCTACGGTGCCGCTCAGGCCGTTCCCGGCCCGCTCTTCACCTTCGCCGCGTTCCTCGGAGCCTCGACGATCTCGGGTCCCTCAGGCATCCTCGGGGCGAGCATCGCCCTCATCGCGATCTTCCTGCCTGCGGCGCTGCTGACGATCGGTGCACTGCCCTTCTGGCAGCGTCTCCACTCCTCCGTCCACGCCAGGCGGGCCCTCCTCGGGGTCAACGCCGCCGTCGTCGGTCTCCTCGGGGCCGCACTCTTCGATCCCGTCTTCATCGAGGGCGTGACCTCACCGGCGACCCTGGCGATCGCGATCGCCGCGTTCATCGCGCTCACCCGCTGGAACGTGCCCGCATGGGCGGTCGTCCTCACCGCCGCCCTCATCGGGTGGATCGCCCTGTGAGCCCCAGCCTCTGCGGTGCGGTTCCCGGCCGCCTCACCGCCGCACCCGGGCTGCTCAGGCCCGGGTGAGGTCGAGGGCGAACTCGACGACGCCTGCGTCCTCGACGGAGACGAATCCGAGGTCGGGAGCGGTGACACCGTGGTCCTGCCAGGTGACGTCGATCGCCCCGACCACGCGCAGGCCGGCATCAGTGCGGGTCACGGTGCCCTGGGCAGTCGTCTCTCGGCTCTGCCCGTTGATGTCGAGGGTCCCGGGGATCTCGATCTCCGCGGTTCCGGAGTCGGCGAGCGCGGTGAGGTCGACCGCCTCGGCGACGGTGAAGGTCGCCTCCGGATTCGCCGAGGTGTCGATGGCCCGGGAGGTGAAGTAGCCGTCCCGGCGGGAGCTGTCGGTGGTCACGGTGCGCAGGTCGACGGTGACCGTGCCCGCAGTGAGCTCGGAGCCGTCGATCGTCACCTCTCTGGTGACGTCGTCGGTGCGCCCGACGACGGTGACGTCCTCTCCGTTGAGGACCTCGTCGACGCGGTAGCCGGCCTCCGAACCCTCGCCGATCGACCACTGTCCGGCGATCGCGTCGGCCGAGCCCGAGGACTGCCCGGGGGTGGTCGCCTCGGCGACGTCCTCGCTGAGGAACTCCTCGGGAGCGGCGGCGTTCTGCGAGGAGACGTACATCCGTGTGGCGACGATCGCGGCGACGGTCGCGAGGACGGCGGCGATCGCGATGATCCACACGAGCGGGCGGGCGAAGAACGGGCGGGAATTCGTCATGAGTCGATGGTACAAAGTTCAACTACACCTGCGGAACCCTTTCCGTCCTGCCGAATCCCTGGACAGTCCCCGTCCGAATGCGGAGAATCCCTGAGGATGACTCCTCAGGGATTCTCCGGCTGCGGAGCGCGCCTACGCCTCGGCGCCCTCCCATTCCTTCCGGAGCAGCTTCTTGTCCAGCTTGCCCACCGAGGTGCGCGGGAGCTCGTCGGTGACGATGATCTCGTCGGGCAGCTGCCACTTCGCGAACCGGTCGCCGAGGACCTCGACGATCTTCTCCCGGGTCACCTCGGCGCCGTCTTCGGCGACGACATAGGCGACGGGGCGCTCCTGCCACTTCTCGTCAGGGACGCCGATGACGGCGGCCTCCTTGACGCTCGTGCAGTCGAGGATCGCGTTCTCCATGTCGATCGAGGAGATCCACTCGCCACCGGACTTGATGACGTCCTTGAGGCGGTCGGTGAGCTTGAGGTAGCCGTTGGGGTAGATGACCCCGACGTCGCCCGAACGCCACCAGCCGTCGAGGAACCGCTCGGAGTTGTCCGGCAGCTGGAAGTAGGACTCGGTGACCCACGGGCCGCGCATGAGGACCTCGCCCATCGACTTCCCGTCACGCGGCAGCTCCTCACCGGTGGGGTCGACGACCTTGACCTCGACGCCGATGATCGGCAGCCCCTGGAAGCGCTTGAAGTCCCAGCGCTCCTCTTCGTCCATGTCGAGGCCCGGTTTGATGTGCCAGTTCGTCGTCGCCAATGGGGTCGTCTCGGTGGCGCCGTAGCCGTGGATGACATCGGCCCCGGTGATCTCCTTGAACCCGCGCATCATCGACAGCGGCGGCTCTGAGGAGCCGGAGACGAGGCGGACGCCTGAGAGGTCCGGCGGCTGCGGCATGTCCTTCATCATCGCGAGCATCGGGGCGAAGATCGCCGGCGCGCCGTTGGCCAGCGTCACCTTCTCCTCGATGAAGGCCCGGGCGATCGCTCCGAACTCCTCGGCGGCGAACTTGCCCGGCAGGACGAGCTTCGCCCCGGCGGCGACGGCGTTCTGCGGGAAGCCCCACGAGAGGACGTGGAACATCGGGGTGATCGGCATGACCGTGTCGTTGAACGTCGCGCCGAGGGCCGCGAGGCCGCCGATCGTGTGGAGGTAGATCGACCGGTGCGAGTAGTACACGCCCTTGGGTCGCCCGGTCGTGCCGGTCGTGTAGCCGGCGTACGCGGCGGTCTTCTCATCGACGACGGGCCAGTCGTAGGTTTCGGGCTTGTCCTTGATGAGGTCCTCGTAGAAGACGACGTTGTCCAGACTCGTCTCGATCTCGCTCGCGGGCTTGTCGGTCATGACGACCCAGCCCTTGACGTCGAGCTTCGGGGCGAGCTTCTCCGCCACGGGCAGGAGGGTCTCGTCGACGAAGATCCAATCGGACTTCGAGTGGCTGACGACGTAGGCGAGGTCCTCGGGTGCGAGGCGGAGGTTGAGCTGGAGCATCGTCGCGGCCAGGCCGGGAACGGCGAAGTAGAGTTCGAAGTGGCGGCGGGAGTTCCAGTCGAGGACGCCGACCATGGAGCCGGCACCGACGCCGAGTTCGCTCAGGCCGTGGGCGAGTTGGGCCATACGCCGGAATTCCTCGGCGTAGTCCGACCGTCCCCACGAGCCGTCGGAACGGCGGTAGACGACTTCCTGTTCGCCGAAGACCGTGGCGGCATGGCGGATCATCGAAGTGGTGTTGAGCTGGTAGCTGTCGCCGAGGGTCGACGGGATGCCAGTGAGCATGAGACTCCTTTGTTCGTTCACTCGTGGGTCGGTTCGGGTAGGGGCGGTGGAGGTCGAGCGGCCTATTCGCCGACGAACCTCGGGGTGCGTTTCTCGATGAAGGCCGACACCCCCTCGGCGAAGTCGCGGGTGCCTCGCAGGTACGTCTGGTCGGCGGATTCGCGGGCGAAGGCGTCGTCGAGGGCGGTCAGACTCGCCTGGTTGATCGCCGCCTTCGAGCGGGAGAAGGCGAGCGGCGCACCCTGCGCCCACTGGCCGGCGAGCTGCTGGGCGCGGTCGAGCTGGGTGCCGGCGGGGACGACCTCGCTCGCGAGTCCCCAGTCGAGGGCCTCAGGCGCCCACACCTTCTGCGCGGTCAGCGCCATCTTCATCGCCCGATGCCGGCCCGCCGAGGCGGCGACGAGGGCCGTCGCCCCGCCGTCGGGCATGAGGCCGATCTTCGCGAAGGCGAGCATGAGGTAGGACTCCTCGCTCATGATGACGTAGTCGCACGCGAGCGCGAGCGAGCAGCCGATTCCGGCGGCCGGGCCCGAGACCGCGGCGATCGTGGGGACGCTGACGTCGACGAGCGAGCGGATGATCGCGTTCGCATCGTCAAGGTCGAGGCTGACGTCGTCCGTGCCGGACTGGAGGTCCGCGCCCGAGCTGAACGCCCGGTCGCTGCCGGTGAGCACGATGGCCCTGGCCGATCCCGCCGCCTCGGCGACGGCGTCGCGCAGGGCGAGGAACGTCTCGCCGGTGAGCGCGTTGAGGGATTCGGGACGGTTGAACGCGATGGTCGCGACACCCGCGCTGTGATCGACGAGGACACTCGGAGGCACGGCGGCTCCTTCTGCTGCAGACGACGGATTCCCTGCCCTCAGCTTAACGCACGTTAAGTTGATCTGGGTCACACTTCGATCACTCCTGCTCCGTCGGTCAGGCAGTTCGGGTGAAGTCGTGCGGGAAACGGTGTCCGCGCTACCGCAGGGTCGCGCCGAGCTGCGCGGGCGTGAGCTCCCGATCGGCGAAGACGAGTCGCACAGCCGCGGGATCGGGGTTGCCGGCGTCCGGAGCGCGGTGTCGGAGCCGCAGGCCGACCTTCTCGGCGACCCTGGCCGAGGCCAAGTTGTGCTCGAGGAGGTAGGCAACGACCGGAAGCTCGGGGTCGACCTCCCGCGCGCGGTCGATGGCCAGCAGCGAGACGGCTGTGGCCAGGCCCCTCCCCTGCGCTTCGGGGGAGAACCGGTAGCCGAGGTTCCAGAAGGAGTCGGGTCCTTTCGGCTCCGCCTCTGTGCCCCCGCGCAGGCTGCACCCGCAGAAGCCGACGATCGGACCCGACGCCCTCTCACGGACCATCCACATCTCGAGGCCGTCGCGCTCCCACCGGAGGATGCGCCGCCCCAGGGTCGCAGCGGCGTCCGCGCGTCGGGTCACCCGTCCGGACGGGAAGTGCGTCCACACCCGCGGGTCACGCTCGATCGCGAAGATCTCGTCGACGTCGTCGAGGGTCGGCCGGTCGAGCACGAAGTCCGCGGTGACGATCTCAGGCATTGGCCTGTGCATCCCGGTGGGACGACGATTCCGCCCCGGTCCCAGGGCTCGCGGCCTTGGTCCCGGTCGCCGCTGTGATCGCGGCATCGAGGTCGGCCCAGAGGTCGTCGACATGCTCGATGCCGACGCTGAGCCGGAGCAGGCCCTCGGGCACCGTCTCCCGCTCCGAGGCGTGCCGACGCCTGCGTTCGATGAGCGATTCGACGCCGCCCAGGGAGGTCGCGGGCGTCCACAGGCGCACCGCCTCGGCGATGGCGGTCGCGGTCTGCGCGGAGTCGACGGCGAAGGCGACGATCGCCCCGAACCCGGACATCTGCGCGGCCGCGCGCGCATGGCCGGGATCGGTCGACAGCCCGGGGTAGCGGACCTCGAGGACACCAGCGCGCTCGCTCAGCCGCTCGGCGATGGTCTGCGCGTTGGCCTGCGCGCGGTCGAGTCGGACGGAGAGCGTGCGCATTCCGCGCAGGGCGAGCCACACCTCGAAGGGACCCGCGATCGCTCCGCGCATCGCCCGCTCGGCGAGCAGCGTCTCCCGCAGGCCCGGGTCGCCCACGAGCACCGCGCCGAGGACGACATCCGAATGCCCGGCGAGGTACTTCGTCACCGAATGGACGACGATGTCGGCGTCGAGGTCGAGCGGGGTCTGCAGGAGGGGTGTCGCGAAGGTGTTGTCGCAGGCCGTCAGGACACCCCGCTGCCGCGCTGCGGCGATGAGCGCGGGGACGTCGGCGACTTCGAGCATCGGGTTCGTCGGCGATTCGATCCACAGCATCGCCGAGCCGGCCGCCGGGTCGGTCGCGGTCGCGGGGTCGGTCGCGGTTGCTGTGTCGAGGGCGGCGATGACGGCCTCGGTGTCGGCGATGTCGACGCTGAGGACGGTGAACCCGCAGCGTGCGGCGAGTTCGTCGGCGGACTGGAGGGAGCCCTGGTAGGCGTGGCGGGGGATGATGAGCGTGCCGCCTGCCGGGACGAGGCTGAGGACGGCGGCGATCGCCGCCAGTCCCGAGCCGAAGACGAGTCCCGGCACCGGGGCGTGCTCGAGTTCGGCCAGCGCCTCCTCGAACGGGGTCCATGCCGGGGTGTCGAGGCGCCCGTATCCGAAGGGGGCATCGCCCATCCCTGTGGTGCCGATGAACGTCGAGGAGAGTTCGATGGGCGGGTTGACCGAAGCGCCGGGCACCCGCGGCGGGCGCGCGGCTTCGACGAGGACGGTCTCCGGGGAGTAGGCGGGCTCACGAGTCGTCATGTGCCCAATATAGGACGTGGAGCGCTCGGTGAGTCTGCACGTCTCGGACTGTCGGCAACGGCGCTCGACCTGCCCCGGAAACGGGGCCCGTCACCTCACCTGCGCGCTCGTCATGTGGTCGAGCAGGGCCCGCGCCCCGTGTGAGAGCCGGCGTTTCGGCGACCACAGGGCGTGGAGCCTGCGATCGAGGTCGATCGACTCGGCGACCGGCAGCGGCACGAGCCGTGCGGAGCGGAAGTCGTCGCGCAGGGCGAGTTCGGAGAGGACGACCGGGGCGACACCGGTGGCGGCGGCGACCCGCAGCGCCGAGTTCGACCCGTACTCCCCCGCGACCGAGACGCCCCCGAACTCCGCGAGTGCGGTGTCGACGGCCTCCCGAGTCCCCGACCCCACCTCACGGACGAGCAGCGGCGTCGCGGCGAGCGCCTCGGCGGTGATCGGCTCCGTCCACGCGGCGGCGAACGACGGGGCGGCGGCGATCATCAGCCGGTCCCGGCCGATGACTGCGGTGGGGAATCCGCTCGGCAGGGACACCGATTCGACGAGTCCGAGATCGCAGCGCAGCGCCCGGACCTCGGCGACGACGGCCGCGGAGTTCTCGACACCGAGCCCGACGTCGATGTCCGGATGCGCCGAGGTGAAGGTCGCGAGGTACCCCGGCAGCAGGTATTCGGCGACCGTGAGGGAGGCGCAGACCCGCACCGTGCCCGCCCGGGCGTCCCGGATCGCCTGGGTGCCCACGTTGAGGGCACGGTAGGCGTCGACGACCTGGGCTGCCCACTCCGCGACGGCCTGCCCCTCAGCGGTGAGGGAGGTCCCGCGCGGGGAGCGTCGCAGCAGCGGGACGCCGAGGTCGCGTTCGAGGTTGCGCAGGCTCCGGGAGGCGTTGGGCTGGGCGAGTCCGACCGCCTCGGCGGCCTGACCGATCGACCCCGCTCCCCCGCTCAGGGCGACGAGGAGGCCGAGGGCCCGCAGCTCCGGCCACCGGTGCATGTCCGAGACATCGCGCATGAGCACATCATGTCATATCAGTTTCATATGGACTGCGCCGTTTTCGCCGTCTACCGCGGCACTCGACGAGGCGGAAGACTGGAGGCATGCACCGCATCGTCCCCCTCCTGCCCGGCCTCGGACTCGCCGCGCTCGCCGCCGCGATCGCGTGGCCCGTCTCAGCCCTCGTCCCCGTCGTCTCCCCGCTGCTCGTCGCGATCGTCCTCGGCATCGTCCTCGGCAATGCCGTACCGACCCTTCCGGCGAGGTTCCGCCCGGGACTCGACTTCGCAGCGAAACCCCTCCTGCGTCTGGGCATCGTCGCCCTCGGCGCGCAGGTCGTCCTCGGCGACATCCTCGACCTCGGCTGGCCGGTCCTCGTCCTCGCCGCCGTCGTCGTCGCCGTCGGCATCGCCACGAGCATGCTCCTGGCACGCCTCACCCGCGTCGACGGCGACCTCGCCCTCCTCATCGGGTGCGGGTTCGGCATCTGCGGGGCCGCGGCCGTCGCCGGAATCGAATCGACGATGCGGGCGAAGAAGGAGGACGTCGCCGCCGCGATCGGCCTCGTCGTCCTCTTCGGCACGGCGATGATCGCTGTGGTCCCCCTGACGAGCAGCGGTCTCGGTCTCGACGAGGCGACCGCCGGCATGTGGGCGGGCGCCTCGACCCACGAGGTCGCCCAGGTCGTCGCGATCGGCGGCATCATCGGGCCGGCCGCACTCGAGGTCGCGGTCCTCGTCAAGCTCGCCCGCGTCATCATGCTCGCCCCGACCGTCGCGATCCTCGAACTCGTGATGCGCCGTTCCGAGGCGAGGGTGCGCACTGCCTCCGCCGAGGCTGGGGATGAGAGCGCCGTGCCCGCGCCGGCCGGACAGCGTCCCCCGATCGTCCCCCTCTTCGTCATCGGGTTCCTCCTCATGGCCGGGCTGCGCACGGTCGGGCTCCTGCCCGAGATGGCCGTGACCGGGCTGGGCATCGTCCAGACCGTGTGCCTGTCGATGGCGATGTTCGCGCTCGGTCGGGGTGTGCAGTGGCGCGCGCTGCGGAGCCTCGGCGGTGGGCCGATCGCCTTGGCGACGATGACGACGATCGTCGTCGCCCTCGTCGCCCTCGGCGGTGCCCTGCTCCTGACGTGAGCGGGCCATCGCACGGTGCGGTGCCGACAATCGGGAAGTCCCCCTCCCCCGGCATGGTGCTGCCGGGCCATGTCCGCACCGGCTGGTAGTCTCTCACCGATCGCACTCAGAGTCTGCTCAGCTACCTCAAGGACGACATGCTTGCCCAGCTCATCGCATTAGGTGTCTTCATCGCCCTCTTCGCCGTCGGGGCCGTCCGCGGGGTGCACATCGGCGTGCTCATGCTCGTCGGCGCGGCCGGGACCGGTCTCCTGCTCACCGACATGACCGTCGAGGACATCATCGCCGGGTTCCCCCTCTCCATCATGGTCCTCCTCGCCGGTGTCACCTACTTCTTCGCCATTGCGCAGGAGAACGGCACCGTCGACAGGATCATCGATTGGGCGCTCGAGAAGGTCGGTTCCTCCGCGGTGCTTCTGCCGCTCGTCTTCTTCGTCATCACCGCGGGCATCGCCTCGATGGGTGCGCCGCTGGCCGGTCTCGTGATGATGCCCGTGGGCATGCAGGTCGCCCGGAAGTACGGGGTCGACTATGCGCTCATGGGTCTGGCGATCTGCTTCGCGATCGGTGCCGGCGGCTTCGCCCCGACCAGCCTCTACGGCATCGTCACCTACAGCACCGCCGACGACGCCGGCATCGGCCTCTCCCCGTTCCTTCTCTTCGGCATCGCCGTCATCGTCTATCTGCTCATGCTCACCGTCGCCTACCTCATGTTCGGCAGGCGGCTGTTCGCCGGGCGGAAGACGGCCGCGGTCTCCTCCCGCGGGGGCGGCGTGGCGGACTCGAACAGCACCGCCGCCTCAGCAGCGGCTGAGCCGAGGATCTCCCGCGGCGGCGCCTCGGCGACGAAGGTCGCCTTCGGAGAGGACGACGAGGACGAGGCCCTCTTCGATGCCGGCGCTGCCTCGGCGGACTCCGGTACGAGGCCGTTCACCGGGGTGCAGATCCTCACCGTCGTGCTCATGGTCGGCCTCATCGGCTCCGTCGTCGTGCTTGCCGCCCTCGGTCAGGAGCCCGACATCGGCCTGCTCTGCTTCCTCTTCGGAGCGATCCTCGCTCTCGTCGATCCCGCGACGGGCAAGGCCGCGCTCCCGAAGATCGACCGGTCGACGGTCCTCCTCGTCGGCGGCATCATCACCTTCGTCGGCGTGCTCCAGGAGATGGGGGCCGTCGACCTCCTCGGGGACGGAGCGAAGGCGATCGGATCCCCGCTTCTCGCTGCCTTCGTCCTCTGCGTCGTCGGGGGTCTCGTCTCGGCGTTCGCCTCGACGACGGGCATCCTCGCCGCGCTCGTCCCCCTCGCCCTGCCGCTCATCGAGGCCGGCGGCGTTCCCGGGTGGGCGCTCATCGCCGCGCTCGGCATCTGCTCGGCCGTCGTCGACGTCTCCCCGTTCTCGACACTCGGTGCCACTGTCGTCGCGACTGCCCCAGGTGAGGAGAAGCCGCGGCTCACCCGCATCCTCGTCAAGTTCGGGATGTCGATGGTCATCATCGGACCGATCGTCCTCGTCGGCGGGCTCGTTCTCCCGGCGATGCTCTTCTGAGCGTCCGGCCCTCAGGCGAGCTGTTTGACGAGGGTGACGAACTCGAGGTCGTCGACCATCGGCACGCCGAAGCGCTCGTCGCCGTAGGGGAAGGGCTCGGTCTCCCCGGTGCGTTCGTAGCCGCGCCGTTCGTAGTAGGCGATGAGCTCGGAGCGCTTGCTGATCACACTCATCGACAGCGCGCGGGCACCCCAGCGTTCGACCACCCACGCCTCGGCGAGGTTGATGAGCGCCGAGCCCACCCCCTGCCCCTGGCCGAGGGGCGAGACGGCGAGGACGCCGAGGTAGGCGACGGAGTCAACGGGTTCACGCAGGTAGACGCTTGCGACGGCGGGACCGTCGACGGAGCGGACGAGGATCATCGTCGACTCCGCCTCGGCGAGCATCTCCCTGGCCATCGCCGCATCGAGACGCTGCCCGCTGAGCAGGTCCGCCTCGGTCGTCCACCCCTTCTTCGAGTCCTCCCCGCGGTACGCGGAGGCGACGAGGGCGACGTAGTCGTCGATGTCGGTCTCGGTGAGCACGCTGACGACGTAGCCGGACTCCTGGAGGATGAGCTCGTGGGCGTCGACGAGCGTGGCCGGGGGCTGCGAGGTCATATGGGCGGCTCCTAGGGACGGCGGCAGGATCGGTGCCCGCCGCAGACTTCAACACTCCTTCCAAGATTAGTGGGTAGGCTCGGACTCGAGCACAGCGACCTCATCCTGCGGACAGGAGCAGCCATGGACATCGACATCGACGGTCAGACCTACACCCTCGCCGAGGATCCCGAGCAGAACCGCTTCACCGTCTCCCACGACGGGAGGGTCATCGGGCTCATCGACTACGTCGACACCGCTGACGGCGCCGGCGACGTCCCCACCGCGCGGACCTTCACCCACACCGAGGTCTCCCCCGAGTACGGCGGCCGGGGGATCGCCGCGAAGCTCGTGCGCTTCGCCCTCGAGACCACCACCGAGGCGGGTCTGCGGTTCCGCACGACCTGCTCGTACGTCATGGGATTCCTCGAGAAGAACCACGAATTCGACGAATACGTCGCCTGAGGTCAGCGTTCTCACCGCCTCACCCGCCGCACCGCCGGCCGGGCGGGCTCACACCTAAGCCCTCTTCGTACGGATACCGTCCGCTCGGACGGTTCGGACGACGATGACCACTCGGAACGGCGCTCTCACAGTGCGAAATCCGCATCGTCTGCGGCCACACGGCCCCTTACACTGAACCTGGCGCTAGCTCAGCCGCCTCGACACGACAACCAAGGAGGATCAGCCGTGGACATCACGCCGATCATCGACAAGCTCAACACCGGACTGTTCATCAACGGGCAGTGGCGTGATGCCGAGGGCGGGAAGACCATCGATGTCATCAACCCCGCGACCGGTGACGTCATCACCACCGTCGCCGACGGCTCCGCCGCCGATGCGGAAGCCGCGATCAAGGCCGCCGGCGACGCGCAGGCCGATTGGGCGGCCACCGCCCCGCGCGACCGCGCCGAGATCCTGCGCCGCGCCTTCGAGCTCCTCATCGAACGCTCCGACGACATCGCGGCCGTGATGACCGCTGAGATGGGCAAGCCCTTCGCCGAGTCCAAGGGAGAGGTCGCCTACGGCGCCGAGTTCTTCCGCTGGTTCTCCGAGGAGGCCGTGCGCATCAGCGGCGACTACACCCTGTCCACCGACGGCAAGAACCGCCTGATGATCTCGCGTGAGCCCGTCGGCCCGTGTGTGCTCATCACCCCGTGGAACTTCCCGCTGGCGATGGGCACCCGCAAGATCGGCCCGGCGATCGCCGCCGGCTGCACGATGGTCTTCAAGCCCGCGAAGCTCACCCCGCTCACCTCGCTCATGCTCGTCGACGTCCTCAAGGAGGCTGGCCTGCCCGACGGCGTCCTCAACGTCGTCACCTCGGAGTCGGCGCGTCGGGTCGTCACCCCGTGGATGGAGTCGGGCATCGCCCGCAAGGTCACCTTCACCGGGTCGACCGAGGTCGGCGTCAACCTCCTCAAGCAGGCCGCCGACAACGTCATGAAGTCCTCGATGGAGCTCGGCGGCAATGCCCCGTTCGTCGTCTGCGAGGACGCGGACATCGACAAGGCCGTCGAGGGCGCGGTGCTCGCGAAGATGCGCAACGGCGGCGAGGCGTGCACCGCCGCCAACCGTCTCTTCGTCCACTCTTCGATCGCCGATGAGTTCTCCCAGAAGCTCGCCGAGCGCATCGGCTCGATGAAGGTCGGCAACGGCCTCCACGACGGCACCGAGGTCGGCCCGCTCGTCGACCAGGAGTCGCTCGACAAGGTCGCAGCCCTCGTCGACGATGCCGTGTCGGGTGGTGCCACCGTGCTCACCGGCGGCGGGAAGATCGACGGCCCCGGGTTCTTCTTCGACCCGACCGTCATCACGAACGTCCCCGCCGGATCCGAGATCCGCACCACGGAGATCTTCGGTCCCGTCGCCCCGATCGTCACCTTCGACACCGACGAGGAGGCGATCGCGCTGGCGAACGAGACCGAGTACGGCCTTGCCGGCTACCTCTTCAGCGAGAACATCAACCGGGCGCTCAGCCTCGCCGAGAAGCTCGAAGTCGGGATGATCGGCCTCAACACCGGTCTCGTCTCGAACCCGGCCGCTCCCTTCGGCGGCGTGAAGATGTCGGGTCTCGGCCGTGAGGGCGGACGCGTCGGCATCGACGAGTACCTCGAGCTCAAGTACGTGGCCACGCCCCGCAGCTGAGGCCGTGAGCTCGGTCGACCTCAGCCGGTCGCTCCCACCTGATCGATCCGGCTGAGCGAGACCTCGCCGAGGCGGTCGGCACCCGTGAGGGTGTCGGCCGCCTTTCGCGTCCCCGGGGTGCTGTTCCCGGGGTGCCGTCCTCGGGTGCTGCTGCGCCCGCCGAGGGGGTGGGCCGTTGACCTCCCACGGGGAGCGCCTAGACTCAAGAACTGTGAGCACTGCGAGGACCCGCGACGTCGACCTCTCGATGGACGAGATCCGAGCGGTCACGGCGTTCGCCGCTGCTTCCGCCGACGAGGTGCTGCCCCTGTTCGAGTCCGAGCGCCCGACCGATTCCCGTCCCCGTGACGCCCTGGCTGCAGCACACGAGTTCGCCCGGGGACTCCCCCGCTCGCGGCTCCAGCGCATCAGCGCACCGGCCGCCCACCGCGCGGCGAAGGAGACCGACAGCGCCGTGGCCTTCCACGCGGCGATGGCCGCCGGCGATGCCGCCGCTTCGGCCTACCTCCATCCGCTGGCCGACGCGGTCCAGGTCAAGCACATCCTCCGCGCGAGCGCCCACACGATCCGCGCGCTCGAACTCTCCGCGTCCGGGCCGTCAGCATGCGAACCCACCGCGGATACGGCGGCGCAGGGCCGCCGCGCGCACGACCGGCTCATCGAGGAGTTCGCGGCACGCGCCCCGCCCACCGTGGTCGCCGTGCTCTGCCGCTACCCCCGACTCGAGGCGGGCGGCAATCCGCTGGCCCAGACCCTCGCCGAGGTGGACGCGGTCCTGCGTGCCGACGCAGGCACAGCGCCCGACGCCGCCGAGGGGCGACGATGATCCTCTCGACCGACCGCGATCCCCGGATGATCACGATCCGCCGAGGCGGCACCCTCACCGACGAGCACCACCAGCTTCTCGCGCTGTGGGCCGCCGAGTGCGCCGAACACGTGCTGCCCCTCTTCGCCGCCGTCGCCCCGGACGACCCGCGACCAGCTGAGGCCGTCGCCGCCGCGCGGGCGTGGGCGCGCGGCGAGATGCCGATGATGGCCGCGCGCGCCCTCGGCGGTCATGCGATGGGAGCGGCGAGACCCCTGACCGGCGCGGCGCGCTTCGCGGCGTACGCAGCGGGGCAGGCCGCGTGCGTCGGGCACGTCGCCGAACACGACCTCGGTGCCGCGGCCTATGCGATCAAGGCGGCGACCGCCGCCCGACCCGACGACCCCGACGCCGGACACAGCGAACGCGACTGGCAGCGGGAGCGGCTGCCCGATCCGGTGCGCGCCCTCGTCCTCGACGATCAGCGGCGACGCGACAGCATCTGCTGGAACGTCTTCTCCGACTGAGGCCGCTCAGGCGCGGCGGCGGGCGAGGACGTCGTTGACGGCGTCGAGTGCCGGGGCCCGATCGGCGCGGATGGCCTTGCGGCCGTGCTCGAGCGGGCTGTCGTCGCGGGCGGAGTCGGAGAGTTCGGCCCGGTAGCCGAGCTCCTCGGCGAACTGCGCAGCGATGTCCTCACGGCTGCGGGCCTCGGTCTCGTACGAGCTCGCGTCGGCGGCCTTCGGTGTCGGGACGGCGTGGTCGGCCTCGGCGGCGTCGACGTAGCTCGGGACCGGCAGCGGGGTCGGCGACCAGCCGTCGCGGGTCCGCAGCCGCTGCTGGAAGGGGTCGCTGACGCGGGGGGCACCCGTCGTCGAGGAGTCCTCGGTGCGCGACGCGGCCTGCGGAACGGTGTCGGCGAGGTCGGCGGCGACCGCGTTCGCCGAGGTGTCAGCAGAGGTGGCGGACTCGACGTCCGCATCGGTCGTCGCAGGGGACGTCGACTTCGTCGCCTCGGACGTCGCCGTCTGTGCGGTCGACTGAGCCTCCGGAGTCGCCGGAGCCTCAGCAGTCGGCTTCTCGTCGGTGACGGGGATCGGCCCAGTGAGGAGGACCTGCCGGGTCGTGTGGCCGGCGGCGGCCTCGTTGCGGATGCGCACGACGGGGATCTCGCCGGTCACGGCTTCCTCACGGGCGTACTTCGCAGTCGCGGTGCGCTGCTGGAGGGCCCGGTCCCGAGCCGCCTTCGCGGCTGCAGTCGGGTTCGCGTCCGCCGACCGCGCAGCGGCAGGCTTCTCGGCGACAGGCTTCGCAGCGTCAGGCTTCGCAGCGGCGGTCGACTTCGCTGCGGTTCTCGTCGCGGTGCGCTGGGCGTGGGCGGCGGCCTTCGACGCCGCCGACTTCGGTGCCGCAGAGCTCCGATCGGCCGCCGACTCCTGTGTCGTCGCCGTCGGAGACGACGGACGGGCGAGCGACTTCGCAGCGACCGCCCCCGAATCGGAGACGTCCTGCGACCCTCTCGTGGGAACAGGCTCTGCGGTCACAGCACCGTGGTCCGCGATCCGGCGGAGGCGCTTCTTCAGCTCGCGCTTGCGGAGGTTGAGCGTGCGGACGATGAAGAGCGAGACGACGGCGAGCCCGGCGAAGACGCCGATGAGAGCGGGGTGGACGACGGAGAGGAGCGCGAGCACCCCGGTGACGAGGACGCCGAGCACCGACCCGAGGAACGTGAGCGCGAACCCGCGGACCAGGGTTCCGATCGAACGCAGGGACTCACGCAGCGGGGCGGCACTCTCGGTCATCGTCGGATCCTCATCGGTTCGGGAAGTGGGGGCGGTTGTCGGGGAGTGCACCTCGCCGAGGCGGTCGCGGGGCGCGCTCGGATGTGCGGGTCGGCCGGTGGACACCGCCTGCTGCCGACCGGCTCCGAGGCGGCCCGCCGCATCGACCCCGGCAGGGGACGATCCGCGCTGGGCGGAGGGATCACCGGTCTGCGCGAACACGGCGTGCACGGCCGGGTGGAGGGCTCGGACGTTGCCACCGACCGCCTCGGCGGGAGCGTGAACGCCTCCACCGGCGGGATCATGGTCGCCGACGAGGAAAGCCGCGCGGGTCTCTCCCACGGCCACGGGCAGCGGGGCGACGGCGGACTCGGGCTGGGACTCCGCGGTCGCCTCGGCGGTTTCGTCGGCCTCCCCGTCGATGACGGAGAGCTCAGGGCTGACTGCGGAGAGGCGGAGGCTCGGGGCCTGACCGGAGGCGGTCCGGTCGGCGCTCGGCACGGTGGGCTCAGTTCCCTCGGTGCGGAAGACGGTGACCCGCTCGCCGAGGTCACGGCAGGGGTTCTGGGATTCGGACCGGACGACCTCGGCGTCGGCGGGGAGCCGGTCGAGGTCGGCGCGGGAGAGTTCGGTGGCGGACCGGCGGATCATCGAGGGCACGACGACGACGAAGGCCACGACGATGGCGATGACGACGATGATGCTGGTGTCCACACTCCAGAGCCTAGAGGTCACGATTGGACAACAGCGTGAACGGCAGTGGTGTGTCGGTCAATCCGACATGAAGTTCACACGGTGGGGTGACGGTCCCCGTCGAAGCCGCCGGTCCCCGGCCGTCCCCCGAGGCTGTGACGGTAGGCGGAGAGGATGCCGTGGGGAACGTCCTCGACGGTGAGCGCGAACGTCCGGTGATCGCTCCACCGGCCGTCGATGTGCATGTAGTTCCTCCGCAGGCCCTCGTCGCGGAAGCCGAGCTTCTCGACCACGCGCAGGCTCGCGGTGTTCTCGGGACGGATGTTGATCTCGATCCGGTGGAGTCCGAGGGTGAAGAGGCAGTGGTCGGTCGCCATCGCCACCGCCAGCGGAGTGATGCCGCGCCCGGCCACCCGGGCGTCGATCCAGTACCCGATCTGCCCGCTGAGGATCGACCCCCAGGTGATGCCGGAGACCGTGAGCTGACCACGGAACTCACCGTCGACCTCGATCGCGAAGGGCACTGTCTGTCCGCGTCTGGCCTGTTTGTCGTACATCCGCACCATGGCGCGGAAGCTCGGGGTCGCCTGCTCGGGCATCGGCAGGGTCGCGTCCCACGGTCGCAGCCAGTCCCGGTTGCGACCCCGGACCTCCCGCCACGCGGATTCGTCGCCGCGTCGCAGGGGTCGCAGGGTCACTCCCGCGGTGGCGTCGCGCAGTTCGATCGGCCACATCGGCCCGCTGCCGATCACCGGCACCTCCCCAGGTCAGGAACCCCGGAGGTCAGTCGAGTTCGGACACGTACTCTTTGAGCCATCCCTTGAGATCCTCGCCGAGGTCGTCGCGCGAGCACGCGATCTGCACGACGGCCTTGAGATAGTCGAGCTTGTCGCCCGTGTCGTAGCGGTCGCCGCTGAAGACGACGCCGTAGACGCCGTGGCTGGACTCGTCCTCGGCGAGCGTCTGGAGAGCGTCGGTGAGCTGGATCTCGTTGCCGCGGCCGGGTTCGGTCGTCTCGAGGACGTCGAAGATCTCCGGTGCGAGCACATACCGTCCGATGATCGCGAGGTTCGACGGCGCCTCCTCCTGGGAGGGCTTCTCGACGAGTCCGGTGATCCTCACGACGCCGTCCTCGCTCGTCTCCTCGACTGCTGCGCAGCCGTAGAGGTGGATGGACTCGGGCGGGACCTCCATGAGCGCGACGACGCTGCCGCCGGTGGCCTCGGTGACGTCGATCATCTTCGGCAGGATCGGGCTGCGTTCGTCGATGAGGTCATCGCCGAGGAGGACGGCGAAGGGTTCGTCGCCGACGTGCTGGCGGCCCTTGAGCACTGCATGGCCGAGCCCCTTCGGGTCGCCCTGGCGGACGTAGTGGATGTCGGCGAGCTCCGAGGAATGGCGCACTGCAGCGAGCTTCTTGTCGTCGCCCTTCTTCGCCAGCGCCGCCTCGAGGCCGTCGACGCGGTCGAAGTGGTCCTCGAGCGGGCGCTTGTTGCGTCCGGTGATCATGAGGATGTCCTGCAGGCCTGCGGACACGGCCTCTTCGACGACGTACTGGATGGCGGGTTTGTCGACGACCGGAAGCATCTCCTTCGGCGTCGCCTTGGTCGCGGGGAGGAATCGAGTTCCCAGGCCGGCTACGGGGATCACGGCCTTGCGAACTGTGCTGCGAGATTGATCGTTCATGACCTTCATCATAGTCATGACCGTGTCACCGGTTACGCTGAAGGGCGTGGATCGAGAGTCGTCGAAGGCGCAGCTGCGTGCCCGCATCCGGGCACAGCGGTCGGCCCGCTCACGCGCCGTCGCCGTCTCGCCCCCTCCCGCCGAGGCGACCGCGGCCTCCCGCACCCCGGCCCGTGCCGCACTCGCCTGGCTGGCCGAGATCTGGCCGAGCCACGACCTCACCGGGCGCGTCGTCGTCGCCTACGCAGCGCTTCCCGGCGAACCGGACGTCGATGCGGTCGTCGACGGGATCCGGGCCCGCGGGGCCCGTGTCTTCCTCCCCGTCGTCACGCGCGTCGGCCGTGCCCTCGAGTTCGGTGAGGTGACCGGGCCGATGTCCGACCTCACCCCGCACGGCAGGTGGGGCATCCGCGAACCGCACGCCTCACTGTCCGCGAGCGCACTCATCGCCGAGGCGGCCCCTGACCTCCTCTTCGTTCCCGCCCTCGGGTTCGGTGCCGGTGGGGCCAGGCTGGGCAACGGCGGCGGCTTCTACGACCGCACCTTCGGCCCGTTCGGAGAGGTGCCGCTGGGACGCCGCTGCGACACCGCTGTCCCGTCTGCGGCGGGCGAACCGGCAACAGGCGGCCGGGACCCGGACGATCAGGAAGCGGGTCCGCGCGTGGTCGGGGTGTGCTTCGCCGAGGAGGTCGACCTGTCCGGGCTCGCTGTCGAACCCTGGGATCTGCGCATCCCCGAGGCGATCACCGAAGACGGTCTGCGTCGGCTCTGAGACCACCCGCACAGGTGACTGTGCCGGCTCCTGCACGTGACCGGCCCGGGCACGACCCGAAGAAATAAAGACCCACTCATCCGTGTTCACCTGTGGAAGAACAGCGCAGGACCCTCGGGACCCCGGCAGCACCGCTTGCGCACCGCAGGTCCATCACGGCGCCGGCAGCACCGCGAGACCGCGGGGCGGTGCGGGCCTGTGCACTATACTCTTCACGTTGAGGAAAGGTTCTCTATGCCCGTCTATTCGTACGCATGCAAGAGCTGCGGCCACAAGTTCGACGTCCACCAGGACTTCAGCGACGACTCGCTGACGGTCTGCCCGGAGTGCCAGGGCCAGCTGAAGAAGGTCTTCGGCACCGTCGGCATCAGCTTCAAGGGGTCGGGCTTCTATGCCACCGACTCCCGCAAGAGCACCTCGAGCTCAGTGGCACCCGCATCGTCGAAGGACTCCTCCTCGTCCGACTCGTCGCAGTCGAAGGATTCTTCGTCGTCGAGCCCCTCGGCGACGAGTTCGTCATCGACGGCCAAAGCCGGAGCGTCGACCGCGAGCTGACTCCCGAGCGCACTCGACTCGTGCGCACCGGCCTGGGGAGGCAAGCCCCACTTGTGCTCGACTCCCCTGTGGACGCGCAGACGCTGTCCACAGGGGATCTCCCATCTCTGGCCGACCGCGGTCTCCCACGCGCATCCTGAGGGCATGAAGCTCATCGACCGTCTTTCGGCCGGAATCGCAGGAAGCCGACTCGCTGCACGCACCTCCCGGGTGAGTCCGCGCCGGATCCTCGCCGCGGTGTGCATCGCCCTCGCCTGCGCGCTCCTGGCATGGCTGCTCACCCCGGACCAGGGGGACACACCGATCGTCGTCGCCGCCGACGATCTCGCCCCCGGAGCCGAGATCACGCGCGGCGACCTCACCGTCGTCGACTATCCCCGACAGTTCGTTCCGGAGAAGACGTTCAGCGCCGTCGACGAAGCCCTCGGCCGGCGCACATCGGCGGGGATCTCGAAGGGCACGCCGGTCACCCGCGCCGCCGTGCTCGACGAGCAGGCCCTGCCGGAGGGAAGCACCGATCTCATCATGCCCGTGCGCCTCGCCGACGACGCGTCGGCGGGCCTGCTCGCTCCCGGACAGAGGATCAGGCTCTTCAGCTCGCTGCCGGAAGGTGGATCCGAGGTCGTCGTCGAGGAGGTGACCATCGCACGGATCATCGAGAAAGGCGACAGCATCACAAATGAATCAGGGCAACTTGTCTCAGTAATGCTCTCCTCCGACGATGCGGGAAGGATAGCGGAATTCGCGGGACTGCCGATCAGCTTCGCGATCCTGCCGCAATGATCGCGCATTCGCCGTGATCACCGCGATCTTTCCAGCCCCCTTGTCGCGAAAGCACGCCCTGCGGATTTCGCATGTCAATGGTGTTGAGATGTGAAGATGGTGTGTACTATGTAACCGTCATTGCACAATCAGAATCGCATTACTGCTCACACCACTCAAAGGGTGCCGCTAATGCTCAAGGGTTTCAGGGACTTCATTCTCCAGGGGAATGTCGTCGAATTGGCGACCGCTGTGATCATCGGCAGCGCGTTCACTGCCATCGTCACGGCGTTCTCGGACAAGATCATCAACCCCCTCATCGCTGCCGTCGGCGGCGCCGAAGGCCCCGCTCTCGCGTTCCGCATCAAGCCGAACGTGCCGGAGACGACCATCGACATCGGTGCGGTCATCACCGCAGCGATCAACTTCCTCATCGTCGCAGCGATCGTCTACTTCATCATCATCGTCCCGATGAACAAGCTCAACGAGCTGCGCAAGCGCGGAGTGCCCGAGTCCGAGGTGCCCCCGACCGCTGAGGACCTCCTCGGCGACATCCGCGAGATCCTGCGCAACCAGGCCGCGGCCAACGCCGGTCCCGCCGGCGGCAACCCGGGCCAGGGCGGCTACATCGACCCGAACGAGCCCCCGCGCCACTGATCAGCCTGTGCCGGGCAGCCACCGCGCTGCTTCGCACTTAAAGGCCCGCTCCCCCGTCAGGGGAAGCGGGCCTTCGTCGTGTGGTCCCCGGTCACCGCGGACTGCACACCGTCACCAGTGGGGAGGCTTCTGCGAGCGGTAGTGCTCGGCGCTGAAGCCCGACGCATCCGACTCGGCCTCATTGCGCAGGGTGGCGCGGTACCGACGCAGCGCCCGTTCGAGGCGCTCCTGCTTCTCGCGGTCATCGGCAGCGGTCGCCCGTCGGCGGGTCTCGCTCGGCTCGTTCGTCGCGGCGGACGTCGTCGGGCTGTCAGTGGGCGACAGTGACTCGGCTGCCGGAGACTCGGACGACGGCCCCGTCCTCGGCGAATCGTGTGCGGAGGACTCGGCTGCGTCGGGTTCGCCGGGCCCGTCGCTATGCGACTCTGATCCTCGAGCACTCATCTCAGGACTGTTCGTCGGTGTTCTCCGCCGACTCTGAGCGCTTCCCCTCGGTGCGCTCATCCGTCTGTGCGCGACTCCCGTCGGCGCCCTCTGTCGACCGTGAGCGCGTTTCGTCCGCTTCCGAGCGCGTCTGCCCGGCGTCCGCGCGGCGCTCGGCAGTCTCGGTTCGCGTCTCACGCTCGCTCGAACCCGGCCGTGCACCGGATTCGCCGGAAACCGACTTCGACGCCGACGAGGACTCGGCCTCACCGTCTCCCGGGGAACCGCCCTGACCGCGTCCTTCGGCATCGTCGATGAGGCCGGCGTCGCGCAGCGACTCGGCGCGGATCTGATCGGTGTCGAAGGTCGGGATGACCTCGCCCTCGACGGGACCGCGCGCATCGGCGGCAGGGATGAACACCTCGGCGCCGGTGACCTTCTTCGCCTGCGCATGGCGCTGGCGGTACCGGTCGACGGCGGCCTGGAGCTGAGTCTCCCCGCGCGGGGTGCTGCTCTTCTGCGCGAGCGCGGTGCGCAACAGCTCCTTGATCTCCCCGTCGCCGCGGACGACGGCATCGGACTGGATCCAGTCGATCATCGCGTCGAGGCCCTCATCGGAGTACTTGTGCATCGGCAGTCCCGGCACCAGCTTGGGACGGCTGCCGGTGCGTCCGACGACGACTGAGGCGGCCCGGGCGGCATTGAGGATGGCCTGCGGGCTCATCGTCTCGACGGTGGACTTCCACGCGTCGAAGATCTTCTCCGTCTCGGCCTGCGGGTCGACGAAGGCGTCGGTCGACCACACGCGCATGAACTTCCACCCTCGGCGTTCGAGCTGCTCGGGAACGACGCGGTCACGCTGGCGCAGGCTGCGGATCGACGCGTAGTCGGGGCCGTCGCCGGAGACGGCGATGATCATCCCGTGCTCGTCCTCGGCGGAGTTCGCCACCGCGAGGTCGATGCCGTTGTAGTGCTCATGGGCGACGACGCCGAGCTGGAGGAGACGGTCGGCGATGTCGTTGAACAGCGGGTCGTAGACCTCACCGTGCGGGCCCGGCTGCCGGACGCCGCCGCCTGCGATCTCCTCGAACAGGCGCGGCAGCAGCTGTGCTCCCCCGCTGAGCTTCGCCCGGTCGAAGTCCTCGGACTCGATGCTCGAGACCACGGTGAGGCGCTTGCGGGCGCGGGTGACGACGGCTGCGAGGATGCGGTCGCCGTCGGGTCCCGACAGCGGCCCGAAGTCGTTGATGACCCGGCCGTGGACGGTGCGGCCGTAGCCGAGGGAGAAGATCACGGCGTCCCGCGACATCCCCTGCACGCGTTCGGCGTCGGTGACGACGAAGGGCTCCTTCGCGGGATCGTTGAAGAACGCCGCGACATAGGGCAGGTCCTTCATCGCCCGCGAGATCGCCGTGGCGATGCGCTGAGCGTGGTGCGGGGTGAGTGCGACGACGGCCAGGGACTCCCGCGACCGGGTCCGCGCGTGCTTGAGCACGAGTTCGACGACCCGCTTGACCTCGGCGTCAGGGCTCTCCACCCGACCGGTGCCGATGTCGGTGGGCCCGCGGCCCTCGGCGACGTAGGAGAACTCGAGTCCCGTCCCCTCGCCGGTGTGCGCGGTCGGCAGCGTCGAGATCGTCGAATCGTAGAAGTGCCGGTTGGCGAGGTCGATGAGTCCGACCGGGGAGAGCCGGTACGAGTTCGACAGGCGCATCCGCGGGAGGAACTCGCCGAGGCGGTCCTGCACCGAGTCCGGATGCTCACCCTCATCGGGCCCCCACCGGTCGACGGCGACCGAGAACGGCCGCGGGCCGAGCAGTCGGGAGTCGCCGAGCGAGATGACCTGACGGGCACGGGTGATGCCGGGCACGACGTCGGCGATCGAGAGCCGCCCGCCGTCGGCGATGACGACGGCGTCGAAGAGCGGAAGCGCGGCGAACAGCTCCGGCACCGTGTACGGACTGGCCATCCACACCGGCGCGAGCGTCGTGAGCAGGTCGGGAGCCTTCGTCGACATCCGCTGGACGGAGGTGTGCGGTGAGAGCAGCTCCTGCTTGATGACGCCGGCGGCGATCGGGTCGGCGTCGATGCCGCGCTTCCACGTGTGCGCATGGTTGTAGCGCAGTCGTCCGGCACCGGCGGCGACGAACGCGCGGTCGTTCTCGCGGAAGCCCTCGGCCACCGCGTGGAGGGCGGCGCCGTCATGGCGGCCGATCTTCGGATCCTCACCGGCCATCGACTGGAGCACCGACGCCCAGTAGGCGAGGTCGAACTCCGGTCCGACGAGGTGGTTCTCGACCTTGCGGCGGCGCAGGTCGGTCATGAGGTCGGAGAGTCCTTCGGCGGCGAGCTCGCGCTGGAGGCGGGACCGCTCGGGCAGGTCGGCGAGGTTCTCCGAATCCCCGCCCATCGCCTCGGTCCTCGCCTGGAGCTCCTCGATGAGCATCGCTCCGAGGTCGCCGCCGTCGGGCGTCGACTCGAGGACCGGGGAGAGCTTGGCGACGTCGGCCTCGACGCTCTGGAGGATCTCGTCGGCCTCGAGGACGCCTCGCGGGATCTGGGGACGCCCGTCGTGTCCGGCGAGGTCGCGGAGGATGACGCGCTGGGAGCGGACGTCGATGAGCGCGGAGTGGAGGTCGGCGACGTCGGCTCCGGGCCGGAGGAACTCCTGCGCCGACTTCTTCAGCCGCTTGCGCTGGAGCATGCCCATCTCCACGCCGAGCTCGGCCCGGTACTCGGAGCTGCCGGTCGCCGCGATGAGGTCATCGAGGCGGTGGTCGTAGACGTCGGGGGCGAAGCTGTCGAGGGTGGTGCGCACACGCAGGAGCACCTTGATCGCCCGCGACCAGTCGTCGAGGTTGCGCCGGGGGTTGAGCTTCGCCTTCGCGAGCACCGGCTCGACGGCGGTGACGAGGTCGGGCAGGGTGCGGCCGAGGCGTTCGGCGACGGTGCGCGCGGCTTCGGCCTCGTCGACGGATTTGAGGTCGGCGCCGAACCACACGGTGTCCTCGACGTCGAGGGTGAAGGCCCCGAGGGCTGCGAGTTCGCCGAGCTTGCCGCGCAGGGCGCGGCGGCGGTCGTCGCTGGCCTCGAGGATGTCGCCGCCGAAGCGCACTCCGGTCTGTGGGGAGTCATCGCCGGAGGTGAGCTCCGCGAGGTGCTGCATCGTCTCGTAGACGGAGACATCCCACGGCTGGCGTCGGCGGTGGAGCGAGGAGACGTGGTCGGCCAGCATCGCCCGCTGGTCGTTGAGCTCGCCGAGCAGCCCGGCGAGGTCCGGGCGTTCGGCCCGTTCGGCTGATCCGATGAGATCGATGAGCTGGCGTTTGATGTGCTCGGAACCATCGCGGGTGTCGACGGCGAAGTCGGCCAGCCCCACCTCGGCGAGGCGGGCGGAGAAGTCATCGAGCGCGTCCGAGGTCTGGGCGAGGAAGAGCACGCTCTTGCCGGTGTGCGCAAGCGTCGTCGCGACGGCGACGGCGACCTGGGTGGCGCCGGTCCCCGGTGGGGTGTCGACGACGACCGAGCGTCCGGACACGGCGGCATCGACGACGGCCTGCTGGTCGCCGTCGACGTCGATGACGAGGAACTCCTCCTGCGGCTTGCGATCCGGAAGCGGCGTCACCGGTTCCTTGAGTGCCGCCGGGACGAAGTCCTCGTCGGCAGCGGCCTCGCGTGCCTGCGTCACCCCTGGATCCTCGGTGCGCTCGGCCCCGGTGCCCGACTTCGCCGAGGCAGTCCCACCGTCGGCTGTGCGCGCCGTGTCCGCTGTCGTGCCGTCGACCGGGCGAGTCCGGTCTGCCGCAGCCGTGCTGTCAGTCGCCGTGCCGTCAGTCGCCGCGCTGTCGGCCGGTGCATCGTCCGAGACTGGGCCGCTGGCCTCCGCGTCGACGTTCGTCGAGCTGCTCGCTGCTGTGCCGTCGGTCGCGGAGGCGGACCCAGTCGCTGAATCGGACCCAGTCGCCGAATCGACCCCAGTCGCTGAGTCGGTCCCCGTCGCCGAGGCACCGTCGGTTGCCGATGCGTCATCGTCTGCCGAGGCGATCGGCACCGTTGGCTCGCTGAGTTCGTCTTCGTCGGTCGCAGCGCTCGCGCTCTCGGGGCCGGTGGTCCTGCGCGCATCCGGCGATGCCGTCGCCTCACCGGACCCGGTCTTCTCATCGGCTCCGGCCTTCGCGCCAGCGTCGGTCTTGGTGCCCGTCGTGGTCTGAGCGCCGGTCTTCTCACGAGGATCGGCTTTCGTCCCGGCGCCCTCATCCTGGCCGGACTTCTCCGTCGGTTCCACGACGCCAGTGGGCTTCTCCGCGGAAGCGGGCTGCTTCACGCCGTCGCGTGATTCGCGGCGCGTCGCCTCATCCCCGTCGCGGGCACTCTCAGCCTTCTCCCCTGAGGCACGAGGCGTGCGGCAGGGCACGGTCGATCCGCCGCCGAACTGCCGGCGGACACCGTCGTCGCCGGCGAGCGCACGGAGGATCGGATGCTGGGTGGGCAGGTAGTCCCCGGTGAACGAGCTCGCGATGTTCGCGAACGTCGAGACGATGAAACGGTGGTTGATGCGCAGTCCCGGCACGGCCTGCGCGAGGTCGCGGAGACGGTCGAGGGCGGGTCCCGGGTCGAAGCCGTGGGGGCCGCCGGTGGCGTCGACCCATTCGTCGACGGGCACCTCGAGGTCGTACGCCTCGGCGAGGTGCCGGACGAGGGCCGGGTTGATGGTGATCTCGTTGCCGAGGACGATCTCGTAGTCCTCGACGCGCGAACCGCGTGGGACGAGGGTGATGTGGCGCAGGACGACGGGGGCGTTGAACTTGAACTTCGAGTCCTTCTCAGTCCACGACGCGAAGCCGATCGCGAGGTGGGCGGTGCGGATGCCGCGTTCGTTGTCGAGCTGCTCGGCCTTCGACCGGATCGAGCGCGCACGGCGACGCGCGTCGGCGAGGATCTCGTGGTCGCGGATCAGGCTCGACAGGCGCGTGGGGCGACCGGCGAGCAGTTGGGCGAGCCCGGACGGGTGGGCTCCGGAGAGGTCGATGCTGCCATCGCGAGAGTCCCGGAAATGGAGCATGGTGTCGCGACCGCCGAGGTGGGCGGCCTGCTCTTTCCACTCGGCGAACGCGCCCCCGAGCTCTGGGTACTGATCGTCAACAACGGAATCTGGCACAGTTCGACCCTAACGAGAAACTTCCCATAACAGGTGCTGGCACACCGTGGAACGTCGAGGTTTCTTCTACGCTACACTGGGTGATCGTGGTTGACGACAGCCACATCGCCCCCGTAGCTCAGGGGATAGAGCACCGCTCTCCTAAAGCGGGTGTCGCGCGTTCGAATCGCGCCGGGGGCGCACAGACCCACCAGGCAAAACACACAGTAACCCCAGGGATTGAACCCCTGGGGTTGCGTCATTATGAACAGATTTTCAACAGCCAGACCAGGGGGCGTCACCTTGAGGAAGATCGACTGCCCGCCAGCAGGGACAGCCAAAGCCCTCTGCATTGCATTCAGCACCCTGAGACCGATAATGTTTACCCCCTCTTGACATTGACTGTTTAGGGGGTCTAAACTAGGGTTATGACGAAGCCGATGAAGTACGGCGAAATGGTGAAGCTCCTCAAGGGGGCGGGATTCACGAGAAGCCAAGGCAAAGGCGACCATGAGAAGTGGTCCCACCCGAAACTCTCCCGCCCAGTAATCATCACCCAGACGCGAGAGATTTCGCCGGGAGTCACATGGAACGCGCTCAAAGCAATCAAGGAGGTCGAGAAGTGAGTACCGTCAACGTCACCGCCCGACAGTGGTCTGGCGGGTGGGAACTCGAAATAGATGAGAACAACGTCACCCAGGCTCGCACTCTCGCTAGTGCTACCCGTCAAGTGATCGACTACCTCGACACCCTTGATCCAGCTGTGGACCACAGCGAATGGGACATTCATGTGATACCCGATCTCGGGGAACTCACTGAGAAGATCGAAGAAAGCAGGCGCGCCACCGCGCAAGCCGCAGAACTTCAAGTTGAGGCGGCACGGCTTTCACGTGAAGTCGTTCGCGACCTTCGGGCGCGGCACCTCAGCGTCTCAGATGTCGCGGTCGTCCTCGATATCTCACGGGGCAGAGTCAGCCAACTCGATCACTGACCTCAGTGACGACAAACTGCCCCCCGACGTCCACACAGGGCGACGGGGGCAACTTCTTACGTCTCAGCCGTCTCCACGGCCCGGCACGTCTCCGAATCAGGACCAGGGGGATACATGTTGTCATCGACCAACGATTCATAGGTGATCGAGTTGCTAATGCACCGCTCACCCTTCGCGTAACCGTCGCGCCCTTGTTTCGACGCAGGATCTGGTTGGCCCGGCGCAGTTCCCGGTTCTATATCTCAAGGTCCCTGATGCGCGGTTCATCAGCGGTAGTGCCGGGTCGGTCGCCGGCATCGACCTGGTCCTGGTCGACCCACGACCGCAGTGTCTCCGGGTTCACGCCGGGCTGGTCGCCGATACGACGGAAGATGCCGCAGCGGGCATCGCGATCGGCGTCGAGGACCAAGCGGACTGCTCTCTCGCCAAGCGCGAAGAGGTATTTGCCTTGGGGTGCAACACTGCCTCAAGCAGACGCGAGTGGCAAATGAGGTGACCACTTGGGCAAGCAGGGAATTGCCCTATTGCAAATCGGCCCCCGTTCGAGCAGACGCTCACGTCAGCGCAACGACGATGAGCCCGGCGAGCACCGATCCGATGATCACTGCGATCCCCATCGCCGCGGTCGCCTTCCAGCCCATCGCTTTACCGACCATGACCATCGACGGGATCGACAGCGCGGGCAGGGCGATGAGCAGAGCACCGGTCGTGCCTGCTCCGACACCGGCGGCGAGGAGCGTGACGATGATGGGGATCTCTCCCCCGGTCGGGATGACGAGGAGGGCACCCACGCACGCTGCGACGACGATCGCCAGCGCCCCGAGCTGCGCGTCGAGGCCGTAGAGGCCGGTCAGCCAAGGACTGACGAGTCCGATGACGAAGACGAGTGCGAGGTGCTCGGGGACGAGGATGAGCGCGAACCGTGACAGCGACCTAAGGTAGCGCCGAGGCAGATCCCCGAGTCGCACCGGTCCGTCCGGTTCCGGTGCGGGAGCGTCTGTGACGCGCCCTGAGAGCCATGCCCCAATGAGCGCACTCGCCCCGACGGTGATGAGCAGGCCGACGACGATGCGGGTGCCGAGGTACTGCCACGGCAGAACGAGGGCGAGGAAGATGAGCACCGCCGGGTTGAGCAGCGGGTTGCCGACCCAATACGCCAGAGCCGCGCTGCGGGTGACCCCGCTGCCGCGCAGGCCGGCGGCGACCGGTGCCGCACAGCACGTGCACATCATCGACGGCAGCGACAGGGTCGCCCCGACGAGGGACTGCGTGGTCGGATGTCGCCGGTTCATCACCCGCAGCAGCCAGTCGCGCGGCACGAGCGCGTCGACGGCAGCGGCGACGAGGAGGGCGACGAGAAGCGCCTTCCACACCGCGAGGACGTACGCGAGCGTGAAGTCCCATGCCCCGGACAGCGACATCGTATCCCCGGCGACGGCGAAGAGCGGCGCTCCGTCCCAGATCGACGTCTCCGTCAGCGTCTGCGTCTTGTCCCAGTAGGGCAGCCATTTCGACCAGGTGAGGCCGACGCCGAGGAGGAGGATGAGGATGCTGAGTCCGACCCAGTCGCTCGGGCCCAGGCGTCGTGTCCGCGGAGCCCGAGCCGGCGCCCGCTGTGTCGTCGATGCCACCGATTCAGAGTCCCGGTTCGGGGATCTCTCCGTCCTCACGGCGCTTGTCGGGGTCGCGGGAGACGCGGACGACCATCGTCGGGCACTGCGAGTACGGCAGGACGGACTGCGAGGTCGAGCCGAGGAGGAGTCCGGCGAAGCCGCCGCGGCCCCGGGACCCGATGACGAGGACCTCGGCGGTGTCCGAGGCGCGCACGAGCACCTCGGCGGGCTGGCCGTCGAAGAGCGTCCACGTGACGTCGAGGTCGGGGAACTCGGTCTGCACCCGCTGTTTGGCGACGACGAGCTTGTCCGCGCCCTCGTTGATGAGGCGTTCGAGATCAGCGGTGCTCGGCAGCCATTCGGGGCCGATCACCGTCGTCGTGATGACTGCAACGATGTGCAGCGGCGAGCCGCGGCGCACCGCGAGCCGTGCCGCCTTCCACAGCGCCGGGGACTCGGCGCCGAGGGAGTCGACTCCGACGACGACCTTGCCGTCGAAGCGCAGGCCTTCGATGGCCTCGGCTTCGGGATCGGTCTGCTCGACCTCGAAGCCGTCCTGCCGGATCGGCCGCGAGGACGTGGGGTGGGCGGGTTTCTCCGTCTCTGCCTGCCACGACGCGGGGACGACGACCGTCGGGCAGGCCGAGTGGGCGGGCAGGGCGCTCGAGACGGTGCCGAGGAGGCGTCCGGCGAAGCCGCCGCGACCGCGGGAGCCGACGACGGCGAGGCACGACGTCTTCGACTCCTCGATGAGGACGCCGGCGGCATCGCCGACCTCGATGACGGCTTCGACAGGCACACCGGCGGCCTTGACCTCGGCGGCGGCCTCCTTGAGGATCGTCGTCACCGAGGCGCGGATCGCGGAGTCGTCGATGGGGACATAGGAGACGTCGATCGCGGCAGCGGCGACGCTGGGAATGGTGTACGCCCCGACGAGTCGGATCGGCATGCCCAGCGAACGCGCTTCCTGGATGGCCCAGTGGAGCGCATTCCTGCTCGGGGGTGACCCGTCGATGCCGACGACCACCGCTTCGGGCTCACCGGCAGGCGACGACGCGGCGTCGTGACTGCGGTCCTGCTCTGACATCGCACGCTCCTCATGTCGCAGCGAATTTCTCTGAGTCCACCCTAGATCACAAAGCCGTGCGAACGACGCCCGATGTCACATCGTTATCCGATTCCGGCCACACTGCGGACAGCATCCTCACCGGTGAGACGCCTACAGGCCCGAGCGCCGCAACCACCATACGGGGTCGCTGCAGGCCTCAGGCGGCGTGGTTCATCTCAAGGAAGGGCCGCCACTGCTCGACGGGCTTGTCGATCCCGCGCATCCAGAACTGTCCCAGCCGAGGCTCCTGGGGGCGGAACCCGAGCTTCCAGCCGATCTCGGACAGGGTGCGGTCGCCCTTGCGGTTGTTGCAGTCACGGCAGCACGCCACGAGGTTCTCCCACGTGTTGCCGCCGCCGCGGGAGCGGGGGACGACGTGGTCGACGGTGCTCGCGGGCCGGGTGCAGTACGCGCAGCGGTGGTTGTCACGGCGCAGGACACCGCGCCGGGACAGGGACACCCTGCGGTCACGCGGGGGTCTGACGTAGCGGGTGAGGAGGATGACCGAAGGCTGGTCGAGGCTCACGTGCTGCGATCTCACCGGCGCGTCCTCCGCTGCCAGCACTGTGGCCTTGCCCGCGAGCACGAGCACGACCGCTCTCGTGAACGGCACGACCGACAGCGGTTCGTATCCGGCGTTGAGCACGAGAGTCTTCATATCCCGCCCCCTCTTCTGCTCGGCGATGGGAACCCGAGGAGTGTGTCTGACCCGCCCGCTGTGGCCTGTGCCGGGAGGGCACCGCGCCCAGGGAACGCAAAAGGCGTCGTGCACCAGCACAACGCCTTGGAATCGGACACAGACACAGATATGTACTCCGCACCAGAACCTGGAGCGGTCGTCCGGAATATTCGACTATGTCCCATCGGATTTCCCATCGCTTACGGAACTCAATCTTCTCAAGGGTAACCCCGATTGCCGCTGTGACCGAATTCATACCACGCACGACACGAAGACTTCCTCGGCCGTTCACCTCGCGACCCGAGATCAGCGCTCCGTCACAGTCTCTCCCGCTCGCACCGGCCACCGTGAGCGGCGCACCGCCCACCCCGTCCACCGATTACCGCGCCCGGGAATGCAAGAACTCCCCGCCGCACTCGAGGACCGTCGAGTGCAGCGGGGAGTTCTCCTGCAGAGGTGATCAGAGGACGCGGATGAACTTCGCGCCGCCGTCGATCATCCAGTCGATGCTGCGGTAGCTGGTGTCGACGCGGGGGTTGCCGGCGTCGTACATCATGCCGTTGCCGGCGTAGATGCCGATGTGTCCCGGCTTCCAGATGAGGTCGCCCGGCTTGGCCTCGGACTTGGAGACCGTGGTGCCGGCCTGACCCTGCGCGCCCGAGGTGCGGGGCAGGTTGACGCCGACCTTGGCGTAGACGAAGGAGGTGTAGCCGGAGCAGTCCCAGCCGCTGGGCGAGGTGCCGCCGGAGACGTAGGGGGTGCCGACGTACTGCTTGGCGATGGCGAGGACCTGCTCGGCCTTCGAGCCGTCGGGGATCTTGACGTCGCTCGAACCGGAGTCCTTCGACTCACCCTTGTCGCTCTTCGACTTCGACTTGGAATCAGACGAGTCCGAGGACGACGCGGAGGAGGAGTTGTCGTTCGAGGGGGCGGCGGAGCGCTCGGGCTTCGGCTCCGGCTTGGGGGCCGGCTTCGCGGTGACGGTCTGGACGTCGACGCTGAACGACGAGTCGTCCTTCTTGTCCTTGGACTGGCCGTCGGCGACGACGGTGGCGGCCTGGTTCTCGAACTCGGCGACCTGGGTCTTCGACTCGGCGGAGACAGCGACGTTGTCGTCTCCTGCCTGACCGGCTGCCGGGAGGACGGCTGCGGTGAGCAGTCCACCGCTGGCGGCGACGACGGCCGCGCGGCGTCCGAAGACGGCGGAGTTCTGGTTGAGGAGTTCGGTCAGTTCGGTCAGCGGAGTCTTGACCTTGGTCTCTGCGGCGCGGCGGCCATGGTGCTTACTTGCCACGTTTTCCTCTCGTCACCTATCGGATCGCTCCGACCGCCACTCTCGGTCCTTGGGTGTCTTTCGCATCGGGCGTGGCGTGCGGTTCCCGCTGCGAAGCCGCCGCTTTCGCGGACGACCTCAACAACTGTAACCAATCGGTGATCAATTGTCACGTTTCTGTCACAACCGGGGTGGGGAAACCCCGCGGTTTTCCATAGACGCCCAGGTGAGAGAGGTGAATGAGATTCATGTCTCCGTAACATTCGCTGTTACGAAACCGGGTTCGGAGAGTCGGTCAGGACTCTCCGAACCCGGTTCGGTCAAGGTTTCGTTACACAGCTTCCGTCGCCCGGCTGACGGAACCCGTCGCGCTCAGCCGCGGGCCCTGGTCACCGCTTGTGGGCGAAGACGTGCGAGGCCGTCTCGACGGGCAGGTCGAGGACATCCTCGGCGCCGGGGACCTGGACGGTGATGTACTCGCCGTTGCGGGTGATCTCGACGTCGGTGCCGGGCATGACGCCGGCGACCTGGAACTGCTGGAGGAGGTGGATGTCGACCTGCAGGGGTTCGGCCAGCCAGGCGATCGTCAGGCTCGTCGCTCCGTCCCGGGCGACGGCGGTGGCGAGGTCGACGACCTCGGTGCCGGGGTTCGCCTCCGCCCCGATGACGTCGAGGCCGGGGATCGGGTTGCCGTACGGGCCGGAGCTCGTGTCGGGCAGCAGGGCGACGAGCTTGCGCTCGACCTGCTCGCTCATCACGTGCTCCCACCGGCAGGCCTCGTCGTGGACGAGCTCCCATTCGAGGCCGACGACGTCGGCGAGCAGACGCTCGGCCAGGCGGTGCTTGCGCATCACCTCGGTGGCGATGCGGCGGCCCTCGGGGGTGAGTTCGAGGTGGCGGTCGTTGCTCACGTGGAGCAGACCGTCGCGCTCCATCCGGGCCACGGTCTGGGAGACGGTCGGACCGGAGTGGTCCAGGCGCTCAGCGATCCGGGCGCGCAACGGGACGATCGACTGCTCTTCGAGCTCGATGATCGATTTGAGGTACATTTCGGTTGTATCGACGAGGTCGTTCACTTAAGACCAGCCACTCCACTCTTCGTCTTCAGGTCACGTAGGCGTTCTCACACTTCAGAGGTCTTGCGACCCTGCGTCGGCCGCGACAGCCCGCGGCCTCTGCGATCCTGACCGATTCTATCCCGGCAGGCCGCACCGGCGCGTCTCAGCCCGCGTTGACGTACGCCGTCTTCTGCACGGTGTAGAACTCACGCGCCGCCCGCGCCTGTTCCCGGGGTCCGTAACTCGAGCCCTTCCTGCCCCCGAACGAGACGTGGTAGTCGACTCCTGCGGTCGGTGCGTTGACCATCACCATGCCGGCTTGGGCGTAACGCTTGAAGTGCGTCGAATATTTCAGCGAGGTCGTGTAGATGCCTGCGGAGAGGCCGAACGCGGTGTCGTTGGCCACGGCGAGGGCTTCGTCGTAGTCGGCGACCCGGATCACCGAGGCGACCGGACCGAAGACCTCCTCGACGTTGATCGTGTCGGCCGGCTTCGTGCCGGTCACGAGCGCCGGGGCGAGGAAGTAGCCGTCGGTCGCAGCCTCGACGCGGTCGCCGCCGGTGACCTCGCCGCCTTCGTCGCGGGCGATCCCGATGTAGCGCAGGTCCTGCTCGAGCTGCGTCTCGGAGACGACGGGTCCGATGTCGGTGCCCTCGGCGCGGGCGTCGCCGACGGTGAGGGCCGCCATCCGCTCCTTGAGGAGCGCGACGAACTCGTCGTGGACGTCGTCGGTGACGATGAGCCGGGATGAGGCTGTGCAGCGCTGGCCGGTGGAGAAGAACGCACCGTTGATCGCGGCGTCGGCGGCGGCTTCGAGGTCGGCGTCGCCGAGGACGACGAGGGGGTTCTTCCCGCCCATCTCCGCCTGCACGCGGATGCCGTGCTCGGAGGCCGCGGCGATGACTCCGCGCCCGACGGGCACGGATCCGGTGAAGGTGATGGCATCGACGTCCGCCGAGGTGGTGAGGACTTCGCCGACGACGCGGCCGGGTCCCATGACGAGGTTGATCACACCATCGGGCAGTCCCGCCTCGACGAGGATGTCGACGAGGGCCGCGGCGGACCCGGGGACGAGCTCGGCAGGCTTGAAGACGACGGTGTTGCCGTAGGCGAGAGCCGGCGCGATCTTCCACGCGGGGATCGCGATGGGGAAGTTCCACGGCGTGATGATTCCGACGACGCCGATGGGCTCATGGGTCATCTCCGCGGTGAGCCCCGGACGCACCGAGTCGATGATCTCTCCGGTGTTGCGGATCGTCTCTCCGGCGAAGAACTTGAAGATCTGTGAGGCGCGGAGGACCTCACCGCGGGATTCGCCGAGCTGTTTGCCCTCTTCGCGGGCGAGGAGGTCGGCGAGTTCGTCGGCGCGCTCGGCGATGAGGGAACCCGCCCGGTCGAGGATGCCGAAGCGCTGCTGGGCGGGGAAGTCGGCCCATTCGGGGGCCGCGGCGTTCGCTGCGGCTATCGCGTCGCGGACCGTCTGCTCGTCGGCGCGGGCGAAGCTGCCGATGACATCGGCCGGATCGGAGGGGTTGCGGTTGAGCGTGCGGTCGTCCGATCCGCGGCGCTTCCCGCCGATGAGATTGTCGACGAGGCTGTCCTCACCGCTGTCGGCGGCGGCTGCGCTCTGCTGTGGCTGGGTCATCGGGGCTCCTTCGCTGTGATGGGGCGGGTCCCGGGCGGAGCGCTCACGACGGTGCGAGCAGACCCTCGCCACTGCGGATCCTCTCCCTTCGACTCTAACCGGAGGGACCGACCCGAGGACAGGCGGGTCCGCCAGGCGGCTGGTGCCCCCACGCAAGGGCAGCCGGGCCGGTGGTCAGCGGAGGCGACAGTCAGGGGTAGAGGCGGACGAGGTCCCACGCCTCGACGGCAGCGAGGTCGGCAGGGTCGTGGCTGCCGTCGGCGGGTCGGAAGACCCACCGGTCGTGGAAGCGGTTGGGCTGTCCCTGCCAGAACTCGATCTCGAAGGGACGGATGCGGAACCCGCCCCAATGATCGGGCCTCGGGACATCACGGCCGGCCAGCTCCGCCTCGGCGCGGGAGTACTCGTCCTCCATCTGCTCCCGGCCGCTGACCGGCTGGGACTGCTTCGACACGCTCGCGGCGATCTGCGAGCCACGGGGGCGGACGGCGAAGTAGGCATCCGATTCGGCGGGGGCGACCTCCTCGGCGAGGCCCCGGATCCGGATCTGACGGTGCATGTCCTGCCAGGGGAAGCTCGCCGCGATCCGCGGATCGGTCCGCAGCTGTCGGCCCTTCGCGGAGTCGTAGTCGGTGAAGAAGACGAAGCCTCCGGCATCGATGCCTTTGAGGAGGACGATGCGCGCGACCGGACCCCACTCGTCGAGGGTGGACACGGTCATCGCATTGGGTTCGCGGACCTGGCCGGCAGCCTCGTCGTACCAGGTGCGGAACAGCTCGAGCGGGGAGACCTCCGGGCGGTCGAAGGTGGGCGAGAGGTACGAGGCCCTGGTCTGGGCCAGACGATCGACAGGCTCACTCATACCTCCACTCTACGGGGCGCGGCGAGCGGCTCTGCGGGGCACCGCAGGTCGGACATCGGGGCACCGCAGGTCGGACGGCGGGGCACGGCGTCGACGGGTGGAGGACCACCGCCATCGCCCGGCGACGTCGCAGGGCGCTCTCACGCATGGTGAGACGGCCGGCAGCTGCGCGGGGGCCTGCCCATAGAATGGCGAGCGTGACTGCTGCGAACCTGACGATCCCAGACGAACTCCTGCCCGCCGACGGCCGCTTCGGATCGGGCCCTGCCCGCATCCGCGCCGCCCAGATCGAGGCGCTCGACGCGGCCGCGGCGACTGTGCTCGGCACGAGCCACCGGCAGCCGCCGGTCAAGAGCCTCGTGGGACGCATCCGCACCGGGCTCGCCGAGCTCTTCGACCTCCCGGCCGGCTACGAGGTCGTCCTCGGCAACGGCGGGTCGACGACCTTCTGGGACGTCGCCGCCTTCGGTCTCGTGCGTGAGCGCGCGGCCCACGGCACCTTCGGCGAGTTCGGTCAGAAGTTCGCGAAGGCCACCGACACCGCTCCGCACCTGGACCGCTCGCTCATCCTCGCAGCGGAACCGGGCACCTCGGCGATCCCCTCCCCCGCCGCGCTTGAGGCGGCCGGTCTCGGCGACGGCGACGTCAGCGCCGATGTCTACGCCTGGCCGCACAATGAGACGTCGACCGGCGTGGCGACGACGATCGCCCGTCCCGAGGGCATCGACGAGGATGCGCTCGTCGTCATCGACGCGACCTCGGGCGCCGGCGGGATGCCCGTCGACATCGCCGAGACCGACGTCTACTACTTCGCTCCGCAGAAGAACATGGGCTCCGACGGCGGACTGTGGGTGGCGATCCTCTCCCCGAGGGCCGTCGCCCGGGCGCAGGAGATCAAGGACTCCGGCAGGTGGATCCCCGCCTCGCTCGACCTCGTCACCGCGATCGAGAACTCCCGCAAGGACCAGACGTACAACACCCCCGCGGTGGCGACGCTGCTCCTCCTCGCGGAGCAGATCGAGTGGATCAACGGCAACGGCGGCCTGGCGTGGGCGAGCGAACGCACCCGTGAGACCTCGGGATTCGTCTACGACTGGGCCGATGCCGCCGAGGTGGCCCGCCCGTTTGTCGCCGACCCCGCGGATCGCTCGTCCGTCGTCGCCACCGTCGACTTCGACGATTCGGTCGATGCCGCCCGTGTGGCCTCGGTGCTGCGTGCCAACGGCATCGTCGACGTCGAACCCTATCGGAAGCTCGGACGCAACCAGCTGCGGATCGCGACCTTCGTCTCCGTCGACCCGGCCGACGTCAAAGCGCTGCTGCGCTGCCTCGACTTCGTCATCGACGCCCTCGCCTGAGCCGTGGTGCTCTCACGGCGAGCCGGCGAGGCAGCACCGCGTTCGCCCCGCACCCTTACCCGCAGAACCACCCCATGCACCGCTCGGATTCGGCGCTGAGGGTATGACGTGCGGAGCCCGCTGGAGGATTCAGCGCTCAGGGTAGGACGCAGCGCTGGGGGTTCGACGCGACTCTGCGGGTGTGAGATCCGGCGGTCACGCGTGCGCCATTGCTCACCCCTCACCCATACCCACAAAACCTCCACGTGCACCGCTCGGATTCGGCGCTGAGGGTATGACGTGCGAAGCGCACTGGATGATTCAGCGCTAGGGGTATGACGTGATGCTCCGGGTAGGACGTGCTGTCCCGGGTATGACGTGATGCTCCGGGTGGGACGCATCGGTTCCGGTGGGCGTGCCTCAGCGTTTCAGGCGCTCGTGTGGACGGCTGTCAGACGAAGAAGCAGTCGGGCTGTCAGACGAAGAAGTGGAGGAGCACCCCGACGCCGAAGGCGATCGCGGCGAGCAGGGCGAGGATGAACTCGATCGCGGTGCCGATGCCGATCGCCTTGATCGACCCCCAGCTCGACGCCCACGCCGTCTTCGCATCATGGAGACGTCCGAGCTCGGAGAGGAAGAGCCCGAGGACGAAGCCGATCGGCAGCCCGAGCACGGGGATGACGAAGAAGCCGACGATGCCGAGCACCCCGCCGAGGGCGACCGACCGATTCGGCACCTCCATCGCCTTGAGCTGACGGCCGGTGAGGACGAACGAGGCGCTCATACCGGCGATTACCAGCAGTGCGACGATCGCGAAGACGATCCACGCCGTCGGAGTGCCGATGACGAACGCCCAGATGAGAACGCCGATGCCGATGAGGATCGAGCCGGGCAGCACGGGCACGACGATGCCTATGCAGCCGACGAGGATGCCGAGGGCGACGAGCACCGAGGTGACGATCTCCGCATTCACCGGATGGTCCTTCCCTTCACGTGGTTCCGCACGATCTCAACTCACTCGAATTGTTGCGACTCGCTGGAGCTGTCTCAACTCAATCGAACCGTCTCAACACACTCGAACGGTCTCGGGGGACCGGTCTCATCTCCGATCCTATGCGACCGCACCCGCTCACCGCCGCGACCCGCATGGCACTCGCTCACTGCCGCGATGCGCACGGCAACCGCTCACTGCCGCGACCGGCATGGCGCCGCTCTCTGCCCCGACGCGCATGGCACCCGCTCGCCCCGCGTCGCTCACGCGCGTCCGACGCAACTGACGCCGTGATGCTCACGGATGCCCGTGGTAGCTGACGTGGAGCCGGATGCGGGACGTCGGGTCGAAGCTGAGCCGCAGGTTCTTCGCGACGACCATCCACACCAGTCCCACGGCGAACGCGAGCACCCCTGAGGCCGCACCGACGCCCATCGCCATCCGCGGACCGAAGGTGTCGGCGACCCAGCCGGCCAGCGGCGCTCCGATCGGGGTGCCGCCCATGACGACGGCGGCGTAGATCGCCATCACACGACCGCGGTAGGACGCCGGTGTCGTCGTCTGCACGTACGCGTTCGCCGAGGTCATCATCGTCAGCGAGGAGAAGCCGACGAGGATGAGGGCGAATGCGAAGAGGAAGTAGTCCGTGATCAGTGACGCGAGTCCGACCGAGAGGCCGAACCCGCCGGCGGCCCCGAAGATGAAGCGCAGCCGCGGCTTCTCCCGCTTCGCCGAGGCGAGGGCACCCGCCACCGAGCCGATCGCCATGACGGAGTTGAGGAGTCCGAAGCCGCTCGCATCCTTGTCGAATTCGATCCGCGCCATCGTCGCCGTGTAGATGTTGAAGTTGAAGCCGAAGGTCGCGACGATGAAGAGGACGACGAGGACGATCGTCACATCCGGTCGCGTGCGAAGATAGCGGAACCCGCCGAGGACTCCCCCACCGCCTCGGCGACCTGCCGGGTGCAGCCTGGCGCGGTCGAGGCGGATGAGCACGGTGAGGGTCGCGGCGAAGCCGAGCCCGCTGATGAGGAAGACGGGACCGGCGCCGACGAGGGCGGTGATGACACCGGCGACGGCCGGTCCGATCATCCGGGCACCGTTGAACGACGCCGAGTTGAGGCTCACCGCGTTCGGCAGCAGCTGCTCCCCGACGAGCTCGGAGACGAACGCCTGGCGGGCCGGGGTGTCGAGCGTGGCGAGGAGGCCGAGGACGAGCGCGAGCACGTAGACGTGCCAGAGCTCGATCGTGTCGGTGACGACGAGGGCGAAGAGGAGCAGCCCCACGGCACCGAGCGCCGCCTGCGTGACCATGAGGAGCATCCGCTTCGAGAACCGGTCGGCGAGAGCGCCCGCGAACGGGAACATGATGAGCTGCGGGCCCATCTGCAGGGCCATCGTGATGCCGAGGGCTGAGGCGTTGTTGTTCGTGAGATACGTGAGGACGAGCCAGTCCTGCGCTGTCCTCTGCATCCACGTTCCGGTGTTCGAGATGAGCGCGCCGGCGAACCAGTGTCGGTAGTTCGGTTCGGCAAGCGACCGGAACGTGTGCGCCATCGAGTGCTTCAGCCCTCCTGGAGCTCGAGTTCGCCGCGGGCGTAGTCGTCGACGACCGCCTCGGCGGGGCTCGTGTCGGGACGTCTCACGTCCGTCTCTGAATGCGCCCCGCACCCGGAGTCGAGTTGGACCACGCGACCGTCGAAGGGCGACCATGCGTTCGCACAGACCCCGAAGCTCTCCCGCATCGAACCGGCGATCGGCATGAGGTAGCCGCAGCTGCCGCAGTGCGCAGAGGCGCGGGCGGCGAATTCGCCGTCGGCCCCCGCCTCGGAGTCCGCCCACCGCTGCGCAGCGGCGTTGAGTCCCTCGGGTGAGAGGACCCGTTCACGGCCGATGCCGAACTCGTAGTTGGCGATCTGGTCGATGTTCTCCGCCGAGTTGTCCTCGGTCTGCTGGTAGCCGGGCTGCAGGTTGGGGTCGTTGTCGAGCTTCGGCAGGGTGTCCCGGGGCGTGAGGTCCCCGGGTTCGAGCCGCTGATCCCACGGCACCCATTCGGGGGCGACGAGAGCGTCGGGACCCGGCAGCAGCGCCGTCTCGCAGACGGTGACCTTCTTCGACCGCGGAGCCCGGGCGAGGACGGCGACCCAGCGCCAGCCCCGGTAGCTCGGGTCCGTGCACACGAAGTGGTGGGTGACGAGCCTGGTGCCCTCGGCAGTGGCGCCGAGGTGCTCACCGATGACGGCACTGCCGGCCACCTCGGCGATGGCCGAGCGGGCGACGTCGATCGCCGCGGCCAGCTGTGCGTCGAGGACGACCGTGCGCGCAGGCTTCTGCGCAGGAGCGCTCGGCGCTCCGGCCCCAGAGGGTGCCGCGACCTCGGCCTCAGCCGTGCCCGAGCCAGCCATGACCGAGCCAGCCGTGCCCGAGCCAACCGCGACCTCGGCCCCAGCCGTGCCCGACCCAGCTGCCTCGGCGACATCCGACGCCGGCGCCGGCTCGGCGGCCGACTGCGACCGCAGATCGGTCAGCCACCTCGTGAAGAGAGAGGACATCATGACTCCAAATCGTCGGCGATCGCCCGCAGCAGCGAGGCGACCTTGTTCCCGTGGTCACGGTCGGGGTAGCGGCCGTGCTGCAGACCGTTGCCCAGGTCATCGAGGACCTTGATGACGTCTTCCACCATAACCGCCATGTCCTCGGTCGAGCGCCGCCGAGCCTTCGGGACCTTCGCCGGTGCCGTGAGCACCCGGGCCTTGAGGACCTGCGCACCGCGGCGGGAGTCGACGACGTCGTACTCGAGGCGGGTGCCCTTGGTGACGTCCGCGCCCTCGGGCAGGACGGAGGAGTGGAGGAAGGCCTGGGAGCCGTCTTCGGCGACGACGAAGCCGTAGCCCTTGTCGGCGTCGAACCATTTCACGCGTCCGGTTGGCATGGTGTCCTTTCGTACTGGTGCAGTCTGTCTGTCGTGCAGTGTGTCTGTCGTGCTCTGTGTCTGTGGTCTCCGGTTCCGGAGTCCTGTTCTCGTGCCGGGCGGACCCGACGATGGTCGTCGTGTGATCGTGTGTCGAGAGGGTTCCCATCTCGCCGAGGCGGTTCCCCGTCTTCCCGCCGATCCGGTCCTCGATCCGCGTCGTCCCCGTGGATCCTCGCCGAGGAGGTGCCGCCTTCTCCCCGCATCCCGGCCGGACGTCCGGCCCGGGACCGGATCCCTCCGACGTTCCGCGGTTCCCAGCGGCCCGCGTGCGGGCCCGGCGCCGGTTCCTGTGGGGCGCACTCAGTCGGCCCCGCGCGGGGGTCCGGCCGGCAGGGCGAGCGTCACCGAGAGTCGGTGCGGCCCCGGTCTCGGCGCGGTCCGCTCAGCTCGGACCCGCCGCGGTCTGCCGGCGTCGCAGCACCGCGCGGATCACGGCCGCGGCGGCGAGGGCGAAGGCGACCGGGAGGAGGATCATCGGCAGGTATGTCAGCAGATGCGAGGGGGTGTACCCCATCCACGCCTGACCCAGAACGCCGAGGAGTGCGGCGGCTCCGATGACGGCTGCTGCGACGGCCACGACGACGATGGCCGTGTCGACACGCTTGGCTGACAATGCTCGTCCCTCCCGAGGGAATGTGCTTTCCTGACCCCACCATCATACCCCTGGGGATACACTGAACGGCGATGTCAACGACCTTCAGCGCCTGGCTCGCCCACAGCTCCGATGCGGACTTCGAGTCCTTCGCCCGGAGCCGCCGGGACCTGCTCCAGCCCGAGTCGCCGACGATCGGGGCGCTGGCCGCGGCCGCGTCCTCGCGCATCGGGGTCTCCCGCGGCATCGAGGCGCTCAGCGCTGCCGAGCTCGACCTCCTCATCGACCTCGCCACCGCGGCCCGCACGAGTCCCGACATCGACATCGGCTCCCTCACGCCCTCCCCCGCCGAGGTGGAGCTCATCCGCCTGCGCGACCTCGGTCTCGCGTGGCCGACGTCGACGCCGGGCTCCTGGAGGATCCAGTCCGAGGCGATCACCCTGCTGCCGACGTCGGCAGCCGAAGCCGCCCGGCCCCGCCCGTGGCAGACCTTCGCCGAGGCGGCGATCGATGAGTCTGAGACCGCGATCCCGCAGGCGCTTATCCACAACAGCGAACAGGCCGCCGTCGCCGAGGTGATCTCCTCCCTGCGCGGGCTCGTCGATGATCTCGACTCCGCACCGGTGTCCCGGCTGACCAGCGGCGGCATCTCGAAGCGCGACGTCGGTCGGCTCGCCCGCAGCCTCGAGCTCGAGAGCACCCACACGATCACCCTGCTGCTCGCGGCGAAGGCGCTCGGACTCATCGGCGTCCTCGACGACCCGCTCGACCCGCAGTGGACGGCGAGCGACACAGCACGCGAGGTCCTCTCCGGCGACCGCGCCGATACGTGGGCGGCACTCGTCACCGCCTGGCTGCGCGAATCCCAGGAGGTCACCCAGCTCGTCGCCGGGGCGAGTGCGAACGAACGCCTCACCGTGCTCGCGACGCCGAAGAGGTCCCTGTTCAAGGGCTTCGCCCAATCCGTGCCGACGATGCCGCTGCTGCGGTCCACGGTGCTCTCCGTCCTCCACGGCATCGGCCTCGGCTCCTCGCGCTCGGCGGCCTGGATCCACCGGGAGGTGCTCCGCACCCATCCCCTCCTACCCGCCCACGAGGCGGCGATCACCGAGGAGGTCCTGCGGACGACGGTCATGCTCGGTCTCGCGACGACCCCGCTCCAGCAGCCGAACCACTTCGGACCGAGCCGGTTCGGGTCGATGCTCGCCGCCGGCCTCGAGCGGGCGATGGCCGCTGAGGCCCGCCGTGACCCCTCCATCGCTCCCCTGGGTCTGAGCGTGGCCGCACTGGCGGTGCCCGCCGAGGTCACCGCCGAGGTCCGAGACGGTCTCGTCCCCGAGGTCGAGACCGTGCTCATCCAATCCGATCTCACGGCCGTGGCGACAGGACCCATCGACCCGCGGGTCCACCACATCCTCCGCCGCTTCGCCGTCGTCGAGGCCCGCGGTCAGGGCACCGTCTACCGGATCGATGCGGACACGGTCGAGGCGAGCATGCAGACGGGCATCGACTCAGCCGAGGTGCTCTCCCAGCTGCGGGAGATCAGTGCCGAGGAGCTGCCCTCGACGCTCGAGTTCCTTGTCACCAACACGGCGGCGAAGCTGCGCCGCGTCCGCGTCGCAGGCGCCCGCGCCGTCCTCGTCGTCGACGACCCCGTCGACCTCGACGTCATCCTCGCCGACCAGATCATGGTGCCCGCGAACCTCGAACGGCTGGCCCCGACCGTGGCGATCAGCCAGCTCGGTCCCGAACGGACCATGCACCTCCTCGAATCCGGGGACCACCATGCGCTCCTCCACTCCCCCGCCGGTCCCGCGCGCCGCCGGACGGTGATCACGCAGACCGAACCCGAGGTGACGACGAGGAGGCGGGCTCGGGTGAGCGACGAGCGCCTCGGCGAGTATCTGCGGATCCTCCGCTCTCCGGCCGGCGCGGCGAGCACACGCAGCGCCAGCGACGAACCGCTCGGACACCTCGACCGACTGCGGGAGGCTGCGGCGACGAAATCGCTCGTGACGATCCGGCTCGCCGATTCCCACGGGAACGAACGGGTGGTGCGGATGCAGCCGACGACGGTCAACGGGGGTCGGGTGCGCGGGACCGTGGTCACGACCGGCGCCGAGGCGTCGCTGTCGATCGCGCGCATCGTCAGCGTCGATCCGGTGCCGGACCCGGCAGCGCAGGCACCGGCGGACGGAGCCGACGGCACAGCCGGTACCGACGACACGGGCGGCCCCGACGACGCGGACGGGGCCGGGGAACAATCGGGACCGCGCGGGCGTTGACCACCTCGTTGTCACCTCGGCGAAGGAAGTGAATGAACGGACCCCTCATCGTCCAATCCGACCGGACCGTGCTCCTCGAATCTGGCCATCCCCTGGCCGTCGAGGCGGCCGTGGCGATCGCCCCGTTCGCGCAGCTCGCGCGCACCCCGGAGTACATCCACACGTACACGATCACCCCGCTGGGACTGTGGAACGCACGCGCGAGCGGGCATGACGCGGAGTCGGTCGTCGACGTCCTCCTCGAGTTCGCGAAGTACCCGGTGCCCCACGAGCTGCTCGTCGACATCGTCGACATCATGGACCGGTTCGGGGTGCTCACGCTCATCGACCACCCCCTCCACGGGCTCACCCTGACGTCGACGGAGACCGAGCTGCTCGACCGGCTCGTCGGCCAGCCCGACCTCGTCGGCAAGTTCGGCAGGCGCCTCGATGCCGAATCCGTCCTCGTCCACCCCTCCGAGCGCGGGGAGCTCAAGCATGCGCTCCTCCAGCTCGGGCACCCGGTCTCCGACCATGCCGGCTACGTCGACGGCGAAGCCCACGACATCGTGCTCAGCGACGACGCCCACGGCGGGCAGTGGCATCTGCGCGACTACCAGCGCGAGGCGATCGACCAGTCGCTGGCCGGGGAGTCCGGGGTCGTCGTCCTCCCCTGCGGGGCGGGCAAGACCGTCGTCGGGGTCGCGACGATGTCGCGGGTGCAGACGACGACGCTCATCCTCGTGACGAACTCGGTCTCGGCGAAGCAGTGGAAGGATGAGATCCTCGCGCGCACCACCCTGACCGAGGACGAGATCGGCGAATACTCGGGCTCGGTCAAGGAGATCCGACCGATCACGATCGCCACCTACCAGGTGCTCACAACGCGGCGGAAGGGCTCGTATCTCCATCTCGAACTCCTCGACGCGAAAGACTGGGGGCTCGTCATCTATGACGAGGTCCACCTCCTTCCGGCCCCGATCTTCCGGCTCACCGCGTCCCTGCAGGCGAGGCGGAGGCTGGGGCTGACGGCGACCCTCGTGCGCGAGGACGGCCGGGAGGACGAGGTGTTCTCCCTCATCGGGCCGAAGCAGTACGAGGTGCCGTGGAAGGAGCTCGAACGTCTCGGTTTCATCGCCACCGCCGCCTGCCATGAGGTCCGGGTGCGCCTCGACGGGGGCACCCGGACGGCGTACGCCCGCGCCGACGGGGAGGACCGCTACCGGTTGGCCGCGACTTCGGATGCGAAGCTGCCGATCGTCCGCAGCCTCGTCGCCGAGCACCCGGACGCGCAGATCCTCGTCATCGGGCAGTACCTCGACCAGCTCGAGGAGATCGGTGCGGAGCTCGACGCGCCCGTGCTCACCGGCCAGACCACGGAGTCGCAGCGCCAGCAGCTCTTCCGCGACTTCCGCTCCGGCGCCATCCGCGTCCTCGTCGTCTCCAAGGTCGCGAACTTCTCCGTCGACCTGCCCGCCGCCTCGGTGGCGATCCAGGTCTCCGGGGCGTTCGGGTCACGGCAGGAGGAGGCGCAGAGGCTCGGCCGCATCCTCCGCCCGAAGGAGGATGCCGGCTCGGCGACGTTCTACACCGTCGTCGCCGCCGACACCGTCGACGAGCACTTCGCCGCCCAACGCCGCCGGTTCCTCACCGAGCAGGGCTACAGCTACGACATCGAAGTCCGCTAGCCCTCGCGCTGCGGTTTCACCCGGTGACGCGGGGATCTCACCCGCGGGCATGGGACCTCACCCGCGGGCGCGGACGACGCAGCCCTCATCCCAGACCGGCTCGCTCGACTCGTAGACCTCGCCGTCGGAGCCGAAGACGAGGAACCGGTCGAAGTCCCGAGCGAACCAGCGGTCGTGGGTGACGGCGAGCACCGTCCCGTCGAAGGCGGCGAGTGCATCCTGGAGCGCCTCGGCGGAGACGAGGTCGAGGTTGTCCGTCGGCTCGTCGAGGAGGAGCAGGGTGGCCCCGGCGAGTTCGAGGAGGAGGATCTGGAACCTCGCCTGCTGCCCGCCGGAGAGCGAGTCGAAGGTCTGCTCGGCCGCCCCAGCGAGCTCGTAGCGGGCGAGCGCCCGCGACGCGGGTTCACGCGGCAGACCGCTGCGGTGCTCATCGCCGCGGTGAAGGATCTCAAGCAGGCTGCGCCCACTCAGGTCGGGCCGGCCGTGCGTCTGCGCGAACCACCCCGGGCGCACCCTCGCACCGAGCCGCACCCGCCCCTCGTGGTCGACGGCGGGGATGTCGATGTCGCTGACCGGCCGGTGCTCGGCCTCGGGGTCGGTGCCGCCGGCGGCGAGAAGGCGGAGGAAGTGGGACTTCCCCGACCCGTTCGACCCGAGCACCGCGACCCGGTCCCCGTAGTGGACCTCGAGGTCGAAGGGCAGCATGAGGCCGGTGAGCTCAAGACCGTCGGCGACGATCGCGATCTTGCCGGTCCGTCCCCCGCCGAGGCGGATGCCGAGGTTCTGCTCGCGCGGGATCGCCTCGGGCGGCCCCGCGGTTTCGAAGCGCTCGAGCCGTGTCTGCGCGGCCCGGTACCGTGAGGTCATGTCCGAGTTGTAGGCGGCTTTCTGCTTGTACATCTGGACGAGGGCGCGCAGCTTCGCGTGCTCTTCGTCCCAGCGTCTGCGCAGCTCCTCGAGCCGTTCGAAGCGGGCGGCGCGCGCCTCGTGGTAGGTGCCGAACCCGCCGGGATGGATCCATGCGGAATTCCCTGCCGCGGAGAGTTCGAGCGTGATGATCTCCGTTGCCGCCTGTGCGAGCAGCTCCCTATCGTGGGAGACGAAGAGGACGCTCTTGTCGGTCTCCCGCAGCTGGGCCTCGAGCCACCGTTTGCCCGGCACGTCGAGGAAGTTGTCGGGCTCATCGAGGATGAGGACCTCGTCGGTTCCGCGCAGCAGCGCCTCGAGGACGAGCTTCTTCTGCTCCCCGCCCGACAGTGTCGAGACGGCGCGGTCGCGGCACTTCTCGAACGGGACCCCGAGCGCCGAGGTGGTGCACGTGTCCCAGAGGACCTCGGCGTCGTAGCCGCCGGCGTCCGCCCATTCGCTCAGGGCGTTCGCGTAGGCCATCTGCACCTCGGTGGTCTCTCCGTCGGGTCCGAGCAGCCGCTGCTCGGCCCGGCGGACGACGGCCGCCGCTGTGCGGATCCGCTTCGGCGCCAACTCCTCGAGCGCCTCGGCGACGGTGTCAGCGGTGATGAACTGGCGCATGAGACCGACGGATCCGGTCCGGGAGACCGACCCGGACTCCGGGACGAGCTCACCGGTGAGGATCCGCAGCAGCGTCGTCTTCCCCGCGCCGTTGGCACCGATGAGAGCGGCCTTCGCCCCGTCGCCGAGGCGGAAGTTCACTCCCGAGAGCAGGGGACGGCCGTCGGCCAGGGTGAACGAGACGTCGCTGACTTCGATGTGGCCCATGCCCTCAAGCTATCAGCTGCGGTCTCAGCCACCTTCCGGGCGCTGAGGTCGACGCGGAATCGCCTCACACCTCGGCGAAGGCCTCCGAGCGGGCGACGACCTCACGGCTGCGGACCCGGCGGGCCAGCCGGGATTCGCCCCATTTGATGAAGACGACGCCGCCGAGGATGAACACGCCGCCGAAGAGCTGGATCGGGGCGGGCATCTCGGCGAGGAGGAGCCACGCGACTGCGACGGAGAACGGGACCTCGATGAGGTTGACGAAGGCCCCGACGGTCGCGCCGATGTAGCGCAGGCCGAGGATGCCGGTGATGTAGGCCCCGGCGGTGAAGAGGACGATGAGCGCCATCGGCAGCACCCACGAGGCCTGGACGCCGCCGAAGTCGACGTCGTGGACCGTCGCACCCCAGGGCATGACGCCGATGAGGACGACGACGCCCATGACGAGGGCACCCACGCCCATACCGAGCCCGGTCAGCGCAACCGGCGGCACGGTGATCGTGTCCTTGGCCGAGACGAGGAAGTACGAGGCGAGGCAGACCGCGGCGGCGAGCGCCATGACGACTCCGAGGATGCTGATCGAGGCGCCGCGGAGGTTGAGGACGAGGAGGAGGCCGATCATCGAGATGACGACTCCGATGAACGTCACGGTCGCCGGGCGGGTGCGGGTGCGCGCCCAGATCCAGAAGACGATGAGCATCGGCGCGGTCATCTCGAGCAGCAGGGCGACGGCGACGGTGAGGTGCTCGACGGCGACGAAGTAGAAGCCCTGCACCCCGGCCATCGAGACGAGTCCGTAGATGAGGACGGTGCGCCAGCTGCTGCGCACCTCCGCCCAGCGTCCGCGCAGCGCGATGAGGCTGGGGACGAGGAGGAGCAGGGCGGCGCCGACGAGGCGGATGAGCACGACGGCTCCGGGCGTCCACCCGACCGCGTACATCGTCTTCGCGATCGGTCCCGAGACCGCGAAGAAGAACGCCGAGGCGAGAGTGAGGACGAACCCCAGAATCACTGTGCGACTCATTCCTGACCTCCTGAAGTGTGTGTTCGCCGAGGCGGCTGACCGTTCCGTCGCAACGGATCGTCAACTGCGACTGACCGTTCCGACGTGCCGGACTGTCCCGCCGTGACGGGCGTCACTGCGGGTCAGGGGCGCATTCAGCGGTGAGTGCGAGCCCCTGTGCTGCCAGTATTCCGCAGCCGAATGAAATGAGTCAAGTGCATTTTGCTCCTTACAGGCTGTGGCACAATGGTCACCATCATGACTTTTGCCTACGACATCCGCTCGAACCTCACGATGCTCGTCGACCTCCTCAACACAGCAGGGACCATCGCCGAGGCGGGCGATGAGCTGACGACGACGGCGAACCTCCACGACTTCGCCTCCCGACACGACTTCTCGGGACCGCTGCGGGCGACGAAGAGCGACGTCGAGGAGACCCGGCGACTGCGCGACCGGTTCGATGCCGCCTTTGCGGCCGGACTCGACCCAGAGGTCGACAGCGACCGCGAGGCGCTCGAAGAGCGCATCGTCGCCGAGGTCAACCTCACCCTGCGCGAGACCGACGCCCTGCCGCAGCTCGTCCGCCACGACGACTGGGACTGGCACCTCCACGCGGTCGGCTCGAGTGCGAGCCTCGCCGATCGGGTCGCCGCCGACGTCGCGCTCGTCCTCATCGACCTCATCCGCTCCGGCGACCTCGACCGGCTCGGCCGCTGCGCGGCCGAAGACTGCCGGGCCTACCTCGCCGACCTCAGCCGCAACCGCTCGAAGCGCTTCTGCGACACCGGCAACTGCGCGAACCGCACCCACGTCGCGGCCTTCCGTGCCAGGCAGAGCGACGCCGAGCACGCGAACGGCTGACGACCGTCCGTCACCGCGCCGACAGGAGGGCCCGGGGCTGCAGTGCCTACGGCGGTCGAGCTCGGGGCGGCAGCGCCTGCGGGAGCTGATCCTGGGACAACCGGGCTTGCCGCACAGGGCCCGGGCTGAACGACTCACGGCGGAGGCGGACACAGAACCCGCGATGCCGCGCCCATTACTGAGCGCAAGTTGTGTGGACACTAAATTTTCCCGCAATTCAACTTCCCGTTCCTGAGAGCCTGAGAGCCGAATCGGACCCGAATCGACTTTCCTGGGAATTTTTCAGTGACCGAGGTCACATTCGCGTTCAGCTGACATTCACTTGACTCTCAGGGTCGCTCTCCACACTGGACGCATGAGCACACAGAATGACACCGACATCGAAGCGACCCTCCTCGTTGTCGACGATGAGCCCAACATCCGCGAACTCCTCTCGACGAGCCTGCGCTTCGCCGGCTTCGACGTCGTCTCCGCCGCCAACGGAGCCGAGGCCCTGCGACTGGCCGAGCAGACCAACCCCGACCTCCTCGTCCTCGACGTCATGCTGCCCGACATGGACGGGTTCACCGTTACCCGGCGCCTGCGCCAGATCGGCATGAACGCTCCCGTCGTCTTCCTCACCGCCCGCGACGACACCTCGGACAAGATCACGGGGCTGACCGTCGGCGGTGACGACTACGTGACGAAGCCCTTCAGCCTCGAAGAGGTCGTCGCCCGCATCCGCGCGGTGCTCCGCCGCACCCGCAGCCTCGAGGAGGAGGAGAACGCCGTCATCGTGGCTGGCGATCTCGAACTCGACGACGACACCCATGAGGTGCGCCGTTCGGGAATCCTCATCGACCTCTCCCCCACCGAGTTCAAACTGCTGCGCTACCTCATGCTCAACGCCAACCGCGTGCTCTCGAAGTCGCAGATCCTCGATCACGTCTGGGAGTACGACTTCGGCGGCGACACGGGCATCGTCGAGTCCTACATCTCCTACCTCCGACGCAAGATCGATGTCACCCCGGAGACCGACGCCGCAGGACACCCTGTGGAAATGGAGTGGACGCCGATGATTCAGACCAAGCGCGGTGTCGGTTACATGCTGCGCACACCGGAATCCAAGTAGTCCCCCAAGCGCGGGCGCTAGATTACTCACGTGGCACAACAATCCCGTCCCTCCCGACCGAGCTTCTGGGAGGAGTGGTCTCTGACCACCAAACTCCTCGGCATCATGATGCTCCTCATGCTCCTCGTCCTCTCCGGGACGAGCGCGTGGGTGCTGGAGAACCTCCGCGACAGTCTCATCGAACGCACTGATGAACGTCTCATCAGCGCCTCGGAGACGCTGGCGAAGCAGGCGTACCAGGACGTGTTCCAGCCGGCGCAGCTGCAGTCGACGGAGGACGGCAAGGGCGGGACCTCGGCGCCGACGACGATCGACTCGGATTCGTGGCGCCAGCTCAAGGATCTGCTCCCGGGCGGGTTCTACGTCCAGTTCTTCGACACCAAGGGCAACCCGATCAGCGACCCGGTCGCCCCGTCGCCGAAGAACCACCCGATCCTTCCCAAGGTCACCGAGGCCGACGTCTACGAGAAGGCCGGTGAGCCGTTCACGGTCGCCGGAACGAACTCGCAGTGGCGGGCACGGGCGATGAAGGTGCAGAACACTCAGGTACTCGTGACGATCGCGGTCCCCTTCGATCGCGAGATCGACAACATCAACGAGCGCGCCCGGAACACGATGATCGGCATCGGCCTGCTCGCGCTCGCGATGGTCGCCGGCATCGGGTACTGGGCGATCAACAACACCTTCCGCCCGCTGCGTGACATCGAGAAGACCGCGTCCCGGATCGCCGGCGGCGATCTCAGCCAGCGCGTGCCGACCTTCCCCCGCAACACGGAGCTCGGCCGGCTCTCGGCAGCGCTCAACACCATGCTCGGACGGATCGAGGATTCGTTCGACGGCCAGACCCGCTCGGAGAAGCGGATCCGGCAGTTCGTCTCCGACGCCTCGCACGAGCTGCGCACCCCGCTCGTGACGATCCGCGGGTACGCCGAGCTCTACCGGCAGGGCGCGATCACGAAGCCTGAGGACATCGGCCAGGCCATGGAGCGGATGGAGTCGGAGGCGAAGCGGATGGGCGTGCTCGTCGACGACCTCGTCGTCCTTGCCCGCCTCGACGAGCAGCGACCGGCGGAGATCGGACCGATCGACCTGTTCAAGGTCGTCCGCGACGCCGCCGCCGACGCCGCAGCCCAGGCCCCGGACCGGGACATCAGCTTCATCGGACTCGACGGATCCGATGCGCAGCCGGTGCCGCTTATCCGCGGCTCGGAGTCGAAGATTCGCCAGGTCATCGTCAACCTCGCCGGCAACGCCGTGCGGCACACGCCCGAGCAGGCGGCGATCGAATTCGCCGTCGGCGTCGTCGGTCTGCCGGATGACGCTGAGCGCAGGTCCAACGGCGGCGGGGACGACTCGGGCAAGCCGGGGGCGAAGGAGAAGTCCCGTGAGCGCGGTTTCGTCACCGGTGGAGTCCGCATCTTCCGCCGAGGCGACTCGAGCGGTGCCGATGCGGCCGACGCGCAGGAACCGGCGGGGATCGTCCCCAACGTCACGGCCGCAGGAACCCTGGCCGTCGACGATTCCCTGCGGGGGTTCCCCAACGGTCGGGTCCGCTTCGAGGTCCGCGACCACGGCGAGGGCATCGATCCGGAGATGGTCCCGCGGATCTTCGAGCGGTTCTACCGCCTCGACGTCTCCCGCACCCGGGACACCGGCGGATCGGGGCTCGGTCTCTCGATCGTCAAGGCGATCGTCGAGAACCATCACGGAGTCATCTCCGTCCACGAAACGCCAGGGGGCGGCGCGACCTTCCGCGTCGACCTGCCGATACCAGAGAACGAAGACAGTGCTCCAGACGCGCGAAAGGACGAGCGATGAGCAGCAACGACGGTAACACTCCCCGGAACCGGGGCAGGCACGGAGACGACGACTACCGCACGTTCCCTCGTCGCTCCTCCGAGGTCCCCCGCACCTTCCCCAGCGATTCGGTTGCCGACCGGTCGGACTCGACCTCGCCGAGGCGGGACTCCTATCCGTCGGGACCCGACACGTCCCAGCCGGGCCAGGGCTCAGGCCAGCCGACCCAGGGCCAGTCGGGTCAGGGGTCGGGGTCGTCGAGCTCCGGCTACGGCCAGGGTTCCGGACAGGCGGGCCCTCGATCCGATGAGTCGACCCGCAGCTACCCGGCGACGACCGGTTTCGGCGCCTCGGGTGGAGACGACCGGACCCGCGTCCAGCCGACCTATGTTCAGAACCCTGTGGACGGCAACGGCCGGGGCAGCGGTGCCTCCACCGGTCAGGGCGGCACGTACGGATCGAATCAGGGTGGCACGCACAACCCGTCCAGCGGCTACGGTCAGACCGGCGGCCACGGTCAGTCGGGCAACACCAGCCAGTCGGGCTACGGTCAATCGCGCGGCTACGACTCGAGCGCGCAGGGCAGCGCCACCGGCGGACACCCCTCCCCCGGCACCCCGTCGGACTCCCAGGGCCGGTCGTCGAACGCACCGGGTCAGTCATCGATCGCCCCGGGTCAGTCGTCGAATGTTTCGGGCGGCGCAGCAGCTGCGGGCTTCGGTGCCGCCGCCGGCTACGCGGCCGGACACCAGGGCTCCGGCGCCACCGGTCAGCAGGACTCAGCCGCATACGGAGCGCCTGGTCCCCACGGCTCCCAGCCGGGATCGTCCAGCGGCTACCCCGGTGCCGGAGCCTCCGGTCAGCCGGGCGCCGCAGCCGGTCAGTACGGATCCACCGGCTCAGCCCAGTACGGATCCGCCGGCTCCGGTCAGTACGGATCATCGACCGGGTCCTACGGCTCGGGCGGCCAGTACGACACGAGTGGTCAGGGCCAGTACGGCGCCTCCGGGCAGAGCCAGTATGCCTCGGCGGGCGCCAGCCCCTACGCCACCGACTCCTACGGCTCCGGAGGTCAGGGTCCGTACGGAGGCGGTCAGCAGCCTCGGCGGGAGAAGCGCGGACCGGGGTGGGGCGCGACGATCGCCATCGCCCTCATCGCCGCCCTCCTCGGCGGGGGTGCGGCGTTCGGCGGCAGCTATGCGGTGAGCGCGATGCAGGAAGGCACCGAGTCGAGGAAGGTCGCCGAGCAGACGATCGAGACGCCGGACTGGACCGAGGTCGCGAAGTCCGCATCCGAAAGCGTCGTCTCGATCCAAGCCGCCGCGAACGGTCGCGTCGTCGCCCTCGGATCGGGCTCCCTCTACGACGATCAGGGCCACGTCATCACGAACAACCACGTCGTCGCCCCCTCGGACACTCCGGGCGGCGAGCTCACGGTGACGATGAAGAACGGTGCGACGATGAAGGCCGAGATCGTCGGCCGGGATCCCTCGACCGACATCGCGATCATCAAGCTCGACCAGGTTCCCGAAGGCGTCAAGCCGCTGCCGATCGGCGATTCGAAGGCGCTGAGCGTCGGCGATCCGGTGATGGCGCTCGGCAATCCGCTGGGACTCGCCGACTCGGTGACGACCGGCATCGTCTCGGCCCTCGACCGACCCGTGACCACGGAGAACATCGGCGATGACGCGTCCTCGCAGCAGAAGGAGCTGACGATCACCAACGCGATCCAGACGGACGCGGCGATCAATCCCGGCAACTCGGGCGGCCCGCTCGTCGACGGCAACGGCAACTTCATCGGCGTCAACTCCGCTGCGGCGTCGCTCGGCCAGGGTGAGGAAGGTCAGCAGTCGGGGTCGATCGGCATCGGCTTCGCCATCCCCGCCTCGCAGGCGGTGATGATCGCCGATCAGCTCATCGCCACCGGCAAGGCTCAGCACCCGTTCCTCGGCGTCCGGCTCACCGACGGACAGATCAACACCGGTGGGATCACCCGCGCCAGCGCCAAGGTGCAGGCCGTCGAGCCGGGTTCTCCTGCCGCCAAGGCAGGGTTCCAGGACGGTGACGACGTCATCGCAGTGGGCGACACGAAGGTGACGAGCGCGATCTCGCTCCAGGCCCTCGTCCGCGCACAGCCGGTGAACACCCCGGTCGAGTTCACCATCGTCCGCGGAGGTCAGGAGCAGAAGCTCTCGGTCTCGCTCATCCTCCAGTGAGGGCTCATCCTCCAGGGAGTGCTCATCCTCCCCTGAGGAGAGCGGCCAGGGTGTGAGTCGGGTGCTCGGGTGAGGCCGGGTACCGGGTGAGGCGGACGGGTGCGATCACCTGTGTGCCAGCGCCTGGGGACAGATCCGGCACTCATGTGCTGGAAGGGTGTGGACGGTCAGGGACCGTCCACACCCTTCGTCGTCCGCCTTGCCCGCGGTCGTGGATCAGGCAACGCTGGACCCTGCCCCCACGACCATCGCCTCTCGCGGTGGCGACCATCGCAGGAGAAGGAGAAGCCATGAGTTTCGAAGTCGACGCCGAGCGCGTCTCGTCCGCAGCCACCGCCACCGCCGCCTCGTCGCAGGCCCTCGTAACGGAGTCGAACACGATGCTGCGCAACCTGCTCACGCTGCAGGAGTGCTGGAAGGGCAGCGCGGCACAGAACTTCCAGGCGGTCATCAACCAGTGGGAGGGCGCGCAGAAGCAGCTCTTCGAGTCGCTCAACTCCATCCACGGTGCCCTCGGCACCGCGGCGGCCCAGTACTCGGAGGTGGAGGCGGCGAACTCGCGGCTCTTCGCTCCGTGAGTCAGCCCACCGATCGGTGCCGGCCCCGCCGAGCGACCCCGGCCGGATGCTCCTCGGCGCACCCGGTTGCGGTCGTCCCGGGGCCCGCCCGCCCACGCTTCCTGCGCACTCTCGAGCACCGTGGCCGGGGGCTGCGCCGGGCGCGACACGCGGACCGATCTGTCCCTGTTTCCTCGTCTGCATCTGGGAAACTATCAGCCTTTATGAGTAGGCTGAAGGCGATAAGTTCACGGCGATCGAGGCCGGGAGACTCCTGGATGGGAGGTTTCCGTTCCGCGCTCGCCGGATCAGGACCAGAGCAGGAGTCGACAACGGTGAGCATCTTCCAACGAATCGCGACGATCTTCGGAGCGAAGGCGAACAAGGCCCTCGACAAGGCCGAGAACCCCAACGAAACCCTCGACTACTCGTACCAGAAGCAGCTCGAACTGCTGCAGAAGGTGCGCCGCGGCGTTGCCGACGTCGCGACCAGCCGCAAGCGCCTCGAACTGCAGATCAACCAGCTCGAGCAGCAGCAGAACAAGCTCTCCGGCCAGGCGCAGAAGGCGATGGAGATCGGACGCGAGGACCTTGCGCGCGAAGCGCTCACCCGCAAGTCCGGGCTGAGCCAGCAGATCACCGATCTCCAGACCCAGCATGAGGGTCTCCAGGGCGAGGAGCAGAAGCTCACGCTGGCCTCCCAGCGCCTCCAGGCGAAGGTCGATGCGTTCCGCACGCGCAAGGAGACCATCAAGGCGACGTACACCGCCGCCGAGGCGCAGTCGAAGATCGGCGAGGCGTTCTCCGGCATCTCCGAAGAGCTCGGCGACGTCGGCCTCGCTGTGCAGCGCGCGGAGGACAAGACCGCAGCCCTGCAGGCCCGGGCCGGTGCCGTCGACGAGCTCATCGCCTCCGGCGCCCTCGATGACGTCACAGGAACGCGGAAGGACGACATCAGCGCCCAGCTCGATGCGCTCTCGAGCGAGAACGACGTCGAGATGGAGCTCGCCCGCATGCGCGAGTCTCTTCCGGCCGGCGAGAAGAAGGACCAGAAGTCGCTCGAAGGCGAGGGCCAGTGATGATCATCCGGATCATGGGCGAGGGTCAGTTCGACGTCGCCGACGTCGATCAGGCGCTTCTGCAGAAGTACGACAACCAGGTCGAGCACGCTGTCGAATCCGGTGACACGGAGGAGGCCCGCACCGCACTGCAGGAGCTCCACGACTACGTCGTCAGCCACGGCAAGCCCGTCTCCGACGACTTCCTCGGCACGAGCGACGTCGTCGTCCCCTTCGTCGACGCCACCCTCGAGGAGATCTCCGAGCTGCTCACCGGCGAGGGGTTCATCCCCGACCCTGCCTGAGTCCGGTCCGCCCGACCGCCGAGGCTGCACTCCGGCCCTCCGCCCCGCAGCCTCCCGGTCCAACCGACCTCGACTCCACGATTTCCGGCCCGTCGCCTGATGCCAGGTGATGGGCCGGATGCGCACAACCCAGAGAGGACCCACGATGTCGAACCGCTTCGTCAAGGACAACGGACTCACCATGCGGATGGGGTGGACGATCTTCCTCAACGGGCTCATCTACGTCGTGCTCATCCTCGCTGTCTGGTGGATGCTCGGCGGCAGCACGACCGGTGTCATCATCGCCGTTCTCGTAAGCATCGGGGCGTTCTTCTTCCAGTGGTACTTCTCCGACTCGATCGCGATGAAGGCGATGGGGGCCAGAGAGGTCACCCCCGAGGAGGCACCCGAGCTCCACACGATGATCGACCGGCTCACGCAGCTCTCGGATTCGACGAAGCCGCGGGTGGCCGTGTCCAACTCGGCCGTGCCCAACGCCTTCGCCACCGGGCGCTCCCCCAAACGCTCGGTCGTCTGCGTGACCCGAGGCCTGCTCGAGAAGCTCGACCGAGAGGAGGTCGAGGTCGTCCTCGCCCACGAGCTCTCCCACGTCGCCCACCGTGACGTCACCGTGATGACGGTCGCCGGGGTCACCGGCGTCGTCGCCGCCCTGATGATGCGCGCCGGGTACTACATGACCCTCGGCGGACGCCGCGACAACAACGGCGGCATCCCCATCCAGCTGCTCTTCATCCTCGTCGGCGCCGTCGTCTACGGTCTCTCGTTCCTCCTCATCCGCAGCCTCTCCCGCTACCGCGAGCTCGCGGCCGATCGGGCCGCGGCCCTCCTCACGGGTCGACCCTCGGTGCTGGCCTCGGCGCTGACGAAGCTGAGCGGGGACATGAACAGGATCCCGGAGAAGGACCTGCGCGAGACCGCCTCGGCGAACCATCTCGCCCTCATCCCCGCCGCACATGGCAGCTCGGGATTCGGGGAGCTCTTCTCCACCCACCCCTCGCTCGACAAGCGGCTCGCCCAGCTGGCGAAGATCTCCGCGCAGCTCTCGAAGCCGGAATGACCGACCGCGCCCGGCTCGGGCCGCTGTCGGCTCCGGGCACCGCCACCGACACTCTCTAGGAGACCCATGGGCTTCTTCGACGCCATCCTCGGCCGCTCCAAGCCGAAGCGCGCCAACCTCGACGACCTCTTCGCTCTGCCGCCTGCGGCACTCACCCTGCAGGCGGCCACCGGTTTCGTCCCCACCGGTGTCGGTGCGGTCGTGTTCCGCCAGGTCGAAGGTGCGGCCTTCGATTCCGCCGAGGCAGAGAGCGTCGCGCTCATCAGCTCCGACCCGGCCGCGAGCGTGCGGCAGACGAACGACGGCTTCGGCTACACCTGGCAGGTCGTCACCGATTCCGACGCCGAGGTGGTCAACCTCGTGACGAACCTCCACGCCGTCAACGCGGCGCTGGTCAACCAGGGCTTCGACACGATGCTCCTGTGCTCGACCGTGTACTTCGCGCACCCGGACGGCAGGCGGCTGGCGCTCGTCTACCAGTACAAGCGCGGCACGTTCTACCCCTTCGCGCCGACCGGTCCCCGGCAGCGGGACAACGCGCTCGAGATCCAGGTCAAGGGCATCCTCTCCGGTGAGCTGCCCTTCGAGGACGACATGTCGCGCTGGTCCCCGCTCTGGGACGCGCCCGGACTCGACGAGACTCCCCGCGCCCTCGAGGGCTGAGCATACTCACACGGATATGATCTCGCCGCTTCGCGGCATTCCCCCGTCGAAGCTCATCGGCACCGGCTGCGCGTTGTCGAAGTCGAGCCGATCGACAGCCTGCACGTGCACATGGGGTTCGGTGCTGTTTCCGGAGTTGCCGACCCTGGCCACCGGCACACCGGGGGTCACGGACTGCCCGGGCACCACCATGGCGCTGTGCTGCTGCAGGTGGCAGAGGACGACGAAGGCCGAGCCGACGGCGATGACGACGTGATTGCCTGCCAGTTCCCGCCACCCGCCGGCCAACCTGGTGCGCTGGGAGGCTGCGTAGAGCAGCGAGGGGAACCCGCGATGGGTCCGGTGATCGGCGAGGCTGTCCTCGACGACGATGATCGCCCCGTGCGCCGGTGAGCAGAGCCTGCGACCGAAGCCGGGGAAGTGCTCAGGAACCTCCGTGCGCAACAGCGCGGCGACGGTGAAGGGAGCGGATCGCCCGCCCGCATCGACGGGGACGAAGTCGATCGCATGTGCGCTGCCGAAGAGCGTGGTGCCGTGGCTGGGCACACGGTCGGCAGGGCTGTTCTGGACCAGCCACCGACCCTGGAACGGGTAGACGCAGTCGATCGCCGCACCCGACCGGTCCGACGAGGACTCAGCAGGCACGGCGATCGACTCGCTGTGCTCAGTTCGGTGCGGATGGGACCAACATTCCTCAGTCCGTCTCTGCCCGGACCTCGAAGACCTCGCCGAGCGCCTCGACACGGTCACCGGGACGGATGGTCGCTCCTCGGCGGGTCTCGACCTCGCCGTTGACGAAGACGTCACCGGCGGCGATGAGATCCTTGGCCATCGCGCCGTGTTCGGCGACGCCGTGGAGTTTGAGGAGCTGGCCGAGCCTGATCGACTCGTCACGGATCGGAACGACGTCCATCAGAAGTCGAAGCCTCCGAAGTCGCCGAAGAGTCCTCCGCCGTCACCACCGTCGCCTCCGCCGAAGAATCCGCCGCCGTCACCACCGCCGACATCGCCGCCGCCGGCGTCTTCGCCGTCGGCACCCATGCCGTCCTGGTAGCCCTCGGCGTACGAGCCGTCCCAGCCGCCGCCCATGCCGCCGAAGAGCATGGCGCCCATGAGGACACCTGGCAACAGGCCGGAGCCGGCGTAGGAGTTGAAGTAGCCGCGGTTGTACTCGGCGTAGGCCGGGCCGGCCTCCCAGTAGGCGCGACGCGTGTGACCGTCACCGGTGACGACCTTGCGGACCGCGGGTTCGGCGCCGACGGCGACGCGCTCGGCATCGGCCGCGCACACGGGGACCGGGCGCAGCTGACCGCCGGCGGGAGCCCAGTCGATGTCCTCGACCGAAGGTCCGTGCTGCGGGTTGAAGAAGCATGGCGGGCGCCTCACGGGAAGCGGCTTGCCCTCGACGCGGGCACGCACGCACTTCGCGGCGTAGCGGCCGTCTTCGAGCGCCTCGGTGACATGACGGATGTCAGTGGGCTCCTCGACCTTCTCGAGGGTCTCCTTCGCCACATCGTAGGAATCGAGCGCCTGCTTGTAGTCCTGCGATCCGCCGGTGTCGAGTTCGACCCCGGACGTGAGGATGTCGAGTTCGGCGACCTCTTCGCCGAATTCGGTGACGTCCTCTTCCGCAGCCTTCTTCACCTGCGCGAGCTCCGCGGCGTGGAGCTCCTTCTGACGTTTCTTCTCCTTGCGGTGGCCGATGAAGAAGATGGCCCCGAGGACGATGAGTATGAACAGGAAAACTGTTCCCACGATCTCTGCCTCCCAGATGGACGGAACACTGCCCAGTATGCCCGATGAAACTGGCAAGCGACTGAGCCGCGCCCCTGTGCGCCCTCAGTCCCAGCCGCCCGTTGCCTGCGCGTGCCCGTCCCGATTCCCCGCCGAGGAGGTTCACCCGAACAGCCCCAACCCCTTGGCCAGAGTCGCCGCTCCCCCACCGAAGGCGAGGACGATCATCGCGATCCTCGCCGTCGTCGGCGGCAGCCTCCGCGCCAGCAGATCCCCGCCGAGGAGGCCGGCGACGAGCACGATTCCGATCCCCACCCAGATCGTCGGGTCGAGCCGCGGCCAGGCACCCTCGTCGAGGAGGGCCTTCGCGAGGATCGCCGACCCGGTGCCGACGACGAGGAACGGCTGCAGGGTCGCGGCGAACGGCCGCTGCTCCCACCGGGTGAGCACCGCATAGGCGCTCACCGCAGGGCCGCCGGCACCGGCGGCCGCCGACATCGTCCCGGAGACGAACCCCGAGGTGAACTGCGTCCCGAAGTTCGCAGGGATCGTCGCGCCGAAGCGGCCGATGATGAGGGAGACGGCGAGCGAGGCGATGATGAGCGCTCCGATGAGGATCTGCAGCGGCGCCGTCAGCAGGGCGGTCGTCAGGAGCGCTCCGGGCACGGTCCCGGCCACGGTGCCCACGGCCAGCTTCCAGAACACCGGCCACTCGACCTCGCGCCACGTGCGGGCGAAGACCGTGCCGCTGGCGATGATCCCGCAGAGGTTGACGAGGATGACGCCGGAGACCGGGTCGAGAAGGAGGACGAGGAACGGTCCGCTGACCAGCCCGAACCCCATCCCCGTCACCCGCTGTGAGAGTGCTCCGACAAAGACTGCGGCGAGGATGAGCACGACGACGGGTTCCACCAGAGAGAGTCTAGTGGCCGTTCAGGCCCCGTTCAGGGATGTCCGGGAGCGCGTCGGATTCGGCGCGAGATCCCAGGAACCGGGCCGCTCGTGCGGGGTTACAGTAAGAGGCATGGAAAGTCGTCCCCTCTGGTCCCGCTTCAGCGCAGACCCGCGCGCCTACGGCCAGGTCAGGGCTTCCGACGCCGATCGGGCCGTCGTCACCGACGTGCTCTCCGAGGCCTACGCCCTCGGGCAGATCGACGCCGGCGAGTTCGACGAGCGGATGGAGACGGCAGGACGCGTCAAGACTCTCGGCGAGATCCCCGACCTCGTCTCGGACCTCGTCGTCGCCGACGCTGAGGAGATCGACCCCGACCACCTCGACGAGGCTTCCCGCAAGCGAGCTCTCGCACAGCTCGACGACGAGCGGATCCCCATCACTCCGACCCAGATCCAAGCCGCTGCCGAGAAGTACTACCGCGACCGCGTCCGCCGCGCCCTGCTCGGCATGGTCGCAGGCCCTGTCGGTTTCACGCTCCTCATCTGGGCGGTCTCCTCGATCGCGACAGGCGCCTTCATCTTCTTCTGGCCGATCTTCATCATCCTTCCGACGTTCTTCGGAGCGGTCTCCCAGATCACCGGCAAAGACGAGATCATCCGCCGGCGGAAGAAGGAGCTGACGAAACGGGCCAGGGCCCACCTCGGCGATGAGGAGGCCAAACGTCAGCTCGAGGCGCCGCAGCGCGACGTCGAGGACGACGACGTGGCCTTCGGCCACGGACTCCAGCCCCCGCACCCTCCGATGCCGCCGTACGGGCCGGGCCAGATCGATCCCCGCGACGACGAGTTGCGCAGGCGGCGCGAGGAGCGCCGCCACCGCCGCGAGAACCCCTGGGACTGAGCTGTCCCGCGGTCGGCACCACACCGTCCGGCCACCTCGGCGAGAGCTCGTGAGACAGCCTCGGCGAGGGCCCGTGAGACCGCCTCGCGGAGACAGCGTCGCGGTGACAACGAGAAGAGCCGTGCCGGCGTCCCTGCGGACACCGGCACGGCTCGTCGAGCGCTGGGCTGATCAGAAGCCCATGCCGCCCATTCCGTCCATACCGGCAGCGGCTGCGTCAGCACCCGGTGCGGCCTTCTCGGGCTTGTCGGCGACGACCGACTCGGTGGTGAGGAACAGACCGGCGATCGACGCGGCGTTCTGCAGAGCCGAACGGGTCACCTTGACCGGGTCGTTGATGCCTGCGGCGAGCAGGTCCTCGTACTCACCGGTGGCGGCGTTGAGGCCCCAGCCCGGCTCGAGGTTCGCGACCTTGTCGGCGACGACACCGGCTTCGAGACCGGCGTTCGTGGCGATCTGCTTGAGCGGAGCCTCGATGCCGACCTTGACGATGTTGGCACCCGTGGCCTCGTCGCCGGTGAGCGAGAGGTCGTCGAAGGCGGCCTTGCCGGCCTGGATGAGGGCGACGCCGCCGCCGGCGACGATTCCCTCTTCCACAGCGGCCTTGGCGTTGCGCACGGCGTCTTCGATGCGGTGCTTCGTCTCCTTGAGCTCGACCTCGGTCGCGGCTCCGGCCTTGATGACGGCAACACCGCCGGCCAGCTTGGCCAGGCGCTCCTGCAGCTTCTCACGGTCGTAGTCGGAGTCCGAGTTCTCGATCTCGGCGCGGATCTGGGCCACGCGACCGGCGATCTCGTCGGCGTCTCCAGCACCTTCGATGATCGTCGTCTCGTCCTTCGTGACGACGACCTTGCGGGCGGTGCCGAGCAGGTCGAGGGTGACGTTGTCGAGCTTGAGCCCGACTTCCTCGGACACGACCTGGCCACCGGTGAGGATGGCGATGTCGGCGAGCTGGGCCTTGCGACGGTCACCGAAGCCCGGAGCCTTGACGGCCACGGACTTGAAGGTGCCGCGGATCTTGTTGAGCACGAGGACGGCGAGTGCTTCGCCCTCGACGTCCTCGGCGATGATCAGGAGCGGCTTGTTGGTCTGCTGGACCTTCTCGAGGACGGGCAGCAGATCCTTGACGTTCGAGATCTTCGAGTTGACGATGAGGATGTAGGGATCCTCGAGGACGGCTTCCTGGCGGTCGGTGTCGGTGACGAAGTAACCGGAGATGTAGCCCTTGTCGAAGCGCATGCCCTCGGTCAGTTCGAGCTCGAGTCCGAAGGTGTTGGACTCCTCGACGGTGACGACGCCTTCCTTGCCGACCTTGTCGATCGCCTCGGCGATGAGCTCACCGATCGCAGGGTCACCGGCGGAGATTCCGGCGGTGGCAGCGATCTGCTCCTTCGTCTCGATCTCGATGGCGTTGTCGAGCAGGACCTCGGTCACTGCGGCGACAGCCTTCTCGATTCCGCGCTTGAGGCTGAGCGGGTCAGCACCGGCCGCGACGTTGCGCAGACCCTCGCGGACGAGCGCCTGAGCGAGCACGGTGGCGGTGGTGGTGCCGTCGCCGGCGACGTCGTCAGTCTTCTTGGCGACTTCCTTGACGAGTTCGGCACCGATCTTCTCGTAGGGATCCTCGAGCTCGATCTCCTTGGCGATGGACACGCCGTCGTTGGTGATCGTGGGTGCGCCCCACTGCTTTTCGAGCACGACGTTGCGGCCGCGCGGTCCAAGCGTCACCTTGACCGCGTCCGCAAGCTGGTTGAGACCGGCTTCGAGTCCCCGACGAGCTTCTTCGTCGAATGCAATCATCTTTGCCATAGTGGCTTAGATCCTCCCTGATGGAGTGGACTGGGATCCCAGAGCAGTCGTCAGCGCCCGCGACGGCAGAGAGTGTGTCCGCATGTTCCATTCCACACGGGGACCACGCTCTCGAGACGACTGATGCGATCCCGTGGTTTTCACCACCACTAGATTTAGCACTCTCAGGGGGAGAGTGCAAACGAAATCCTCGCGGAGCCAGGAATTCCGGGGAGTCTCTGAGAAACGATGACGAGAAGCGACCGACGGCAGGTCGACGCGAACACGCGAGTCCGGGGCGGCGACCGCAGGCGACGGACGAGTCGCACCACCAGGGGGCGCGGTGAACGTCCGCCAGCAGTGCCCCACCGACCGACCGCGCGCGACCGGAGGACAGCCCCCAACCGACCGGCGTCGCCGCGACACCGCGGGGTGAGCCCCGCGCAAAATGCAGAGGCGCCGAGTCGTCATCGACTCGGCGCCTCGTGGCTCGATGTCCGCAGAGCCGACCGTCAGACGGCCATCGCAGCGGACCGATGACGCCGGCAGCGAAAACCGCGGCCCCGCGATCTGCGGAGATCGCGGGGCACGGTCGCGCACGGCTTCACGCCGGCGACATCAGACTCAGAGGAGGGTGACGGATTCCGCCTGGGGACCCTTCTGACCTTCTCCGACCTCGAACTCAACCTGCTGGCCCTCTTCGAGGGAGCGGTAGCCGTCCATCTGGATCGCGCTCCAGTGGACGAACACGTCCTGGCCGTCGCCTTCGAGGGTGATGAATCCGTAGCCCTTTTCGGCGTTGAACCACTTGACGGTGCCTTGTGCCATTACTTCTCCATAGAATGCAGTGTCATTTGAAATCCGCTTCCGACACAACGCAGTGCCGGAATCCGAACGCTAGTAAACCTCAACAGACCCCGCGATTTCTCTCATTGACCTCTGGAGATTGATCTCGGTGAAGCACGATCAGAACACAAGGTGCAGTGCTTGCCTAGCTGGTAAAACTCTACCCCAGGGCCGGGCGGGCCAGAGGTTCGCTCAACACTGTTATCAATTCGTTACATTTGATTTCAGGCGGCATTCATCCTGTGAATTCGCGTGAACTCTCAGCCCTCACCGAGGCCGGTGCCCTCAGACTGTCCGCCCTCGGATCCAGCACTGCCGGCGCCCGAGCCGGTCCCTTCGGATTCAGCACTTCCCGAACCCGAATCCGTGCCGCTCGACGACGGTCCGCGCTGGGCGATGTCCGAGCACACGACGACGGTGAGGTCGGCGGTGAAGTCGGCCGACTGCTCCGTGGCCTCGATGCCGAGGGCGTCAGCGACGAGCTTCGCCTGCGCGGCCGATCCCTCGTCCTTGTAGTAGACGACCGAGTCGCTGCGGGCAGTCGAGTAGTTGCCGACCTTGCCGATGGTCCAGCCCTTCTCCTCGACCGCGTCGGAGAACCTCTTCGCGACGCCGGAGACTCCCGAGCCATTGAGCACGTCGACCGTGAGCGAGGAGTCGACGACGCTGACTTCGCTCTCCGAGGGGCTCGGCGTCGCCGGCGCCGAGGTCTCCGGGGCGGGTTCGCCGACGGTCGTCTCGGGGTCGCGCATGGACGAGGTGATGATGTTGATCGCCGCGACGACGAGGAGGACCGCGACGAGCGCGAGGACGATGACCAGCGTGATCGCCCCGAGGTTCGACGAGGCCGCGGAGTCCTGCCGATGGGCTCCACTGCGGCGGCCTGGCTCGATGGAGTCGAATTCGTCAGTCATGGCTACCTCGAGACGCGGGCCTGCGCACGTTCGCTCTGTCGCGTCGTGCGGATCCGGCGCAGCCGCTTGACGAGCATCGGATCGCTCGCGAGGGCCGCCGGATTGTCGAGCAGGGAGTTGAGTATCTGGAAGTAGCTCGTCGCCGACATGTCGAAGCGCTCGCGGATCGCGTGGTCCTTCGCACCGCCGTACTTCCACCAGCGCCGCTCGAATTCCAGAACGGACACCTCGAGCTCACTCAGTTCAGGGGTGCCCTCGTTCTGCGGCATAGACGGTGTGCTCCTTCGGGTGTGTACTCTGAAGCTTATGCTATCGCCAGAATGACACGGCTGTCATTCCCGCCGCGCCAGCTCGCCCCTCCGAGACCCGCAGGGACGGCGGACTCGGCTCTGCACCGGGGTTTCCCCCTCGCCGAGGCGACCGCCGGGTCCCGCCGGGCGTGACTGTCACCGTTGCGGAAGTCACAGTCGGTCCCGGCCTATGGATCCTGCACGGTCCGAGCGGGGCAGAGCACGACCCGCGCATAGCGGGGCTGTGCACGACCGGGGGCAGAGGCCGATGCCCCTGCCCCCAGTCGGGAGACCGTCGACCCGCAGCGGGTGCGCTGCGGCTCCTCCCTCAGCGGATGCGGATGTTGACCTGTTTGATCTGGGTGAAGCCCTCGAGCATGCCCTCGAGTGAGGCCTCACGTCCGAAGCCCGAGTTCTTCATGCCGCCGTAGGCCTGTCCTGCCAGCTGACCGCCGCCCTGGTTGACCTGGATCCACCCGGACTCGATCCGGTCGGCCATCGTCAGCGCCGAGTCGAGATCCTTCGTGAACACGTAGGCGGCGAGTCCGTACTCGTTCGTGTTCGCCATGCCGATGACCTCGTCGACGGTCTTCCAGGGGATGACCGAGAGGACGGGACCGAAGATCTCCTCCTGGCTCGTCTGCCAGTCGTTCTGGGCCTTCGAGAAGATCACCGGAGCATGGTAGAAGCCGGGTTCGCCGACATTGAGCTCACCGTGGCCGTCGTAGGCGATCTCGACGCCGTCCATCGACTTGCCCATCTCGATGTAGTCAGCGACCTGGTCGTACTGCTTCTCGTTGATGATCGCGCCGATGTCCGTCTCCTCGTCACGCGGATCGCCGACCTTCATCTTCTTCACCGCGGCGACGAGCTTGGCGAGGAACGAGTCGTAGATGTCCTCATGGAGGAAGAGGCGCGAGCCCATCGTGCACGACTGCCCCTGGCGGGCGAAGCGCGTCGAGAGGAGGACCTGCTCGACCGTGTCCTCATCGTCGGAGTCGGGGAAGATGATGTTCGGGCTCTTGCCCCCGAGCTCCATCGACGAGTGCGCCAGACGCCTGCCGGCCACCTCGGCGACGTGCCGACCGACGTTCGTCGACCCGGTGAACGAGAGCTTGTCGACATCGGGATGGACGTTGAGGGCCTCGCCGATGACCGAGCCCTTGCCGGTGACGACGTTGAGGACGCCCGGCGGAAGGATCCCGTCGAGGAGCTCGGCCATCTTGAGGATCGTCAGCGGAGCGTCCTCGGCCGACTTGAGGACGATCGTGTTGCCGGCGGCGAGCGCGGCAGGGGTCTTGAACGCCGCGATCATCAGCGGCGAGTTCCACGGGAGGATGCCGGCGACGACGCCCAGCGGCACCCGCTTCGTGTACTGGAGCTGCCTGTCTCCGGCCGGCAGGGTCGTGCCCTTGACCTCACCGGCGACGCCGCCCATGTAGCGGAAGAGATCGGCGAGGATGACGGTCTCGGGCCTCGCCTGCGTGCGGATCGCGTTGCCGGTGTCGAGCGCGGTGAGCTCTGCGAGCTCCTCCGAACCGGCTTCGAGCGCGTCGGCGCACTTGATGAGCAGCTTCTGCCGCTCCTTGAACGGCAGTCCTGCCCATTCGGGGAAGGCGGCGCGAGCGGCCTTGACCGCCCGGTCCGCGTCGGCCTCCTTGCCCTCGGGCACCGTGGCGATGACGACGTTGCGGTCGATCGGGGTGATGACGTCATGAGTCTCTCCGTCGAGGGCGTCGACCCATTCTCCGCCGATGTACATCTTCCAGGGTGTGGCGTCGGGAAATTCCGTCATTGGGGTGCTCTCACCTTCCAGGTTCTCCGATGAACTCGTTCTCCCGAGCATAGCCCCTGGCCCCTGCCGATCTGAACGCCGGAGGGCTGGGCGATCATGCACACCTCGTCTGCGCTCGGAGCACACGGCGGCCGACGCGTGCTCGATAGAATCACCGGCATGACCTCGAATGCGCAGCTGAGCACGATCATGTCCCCCGACTGGGCCGAGGCGCTCGCCGACTCCGAAGCCGACATCCACCTCATGGGCGACTTCCTCCGAGCGGAGAACGCCGCCGGACGCTCCTACCTGCCGGCGGGCGAGGCGGTCTTCCGCGCCTTCGCCGAGCCCCTGTCCGAGGTCAGGGTCCTCATCGTCGGCCAGGACCCCTACCCGACCCCGGGTCATCCGATCGGCCTCTCCTTCGCCGTCGACCCCGAGGTCAGGCCGCTGCCGCGGTCCCTGACGAACATCTACAAGGAGCTCGCCGACGACCTCGGGATCCCTCCCGCCGCCCACGGCGACCTGCGCGCGTGGTCCCGGCAGGGAGTCATGCTCCTCAACCGCGTCCTCACCGTCAGCCCCGGCTCCCCGGCCTCCCACCGCGGCAAGGGCTGGGAGGCGATCACCGAGCGGGCCATCCGGGCGCTGATCAGCCGTGACCGTCCCCTCGTCGCGATCCTCTGGGGTCGGGATGCGCGGAACCTCGCCCCGCTGCTCACCTCCGGCCCCGCCGAGGTGGCCATCATCGAATCCGCGCACCCCTCCCCGCTGTCCGCGTCGCGGGGCTTCTTCGGCTCGCGGCCGTTCTCACGGACGAACGAGCTGCTCGCGCAGAAGGGCATCGCCCCGATCGACTGGCAGCTGCCCGCCCAGGAGTGAACGCAGACCTCAGCCCTGCACGTCCTTCGGCGGTGCCTCCCCTGAGCGCACGGAATCGGCGACGGATTCCGCCTTGCGGCCCTTGAGCGGGCGGGCGAGGTAGCTGCCGAGGACCGCGCCGACGGCGAGTGCGGCGTTGGCGAGGATCGCGGTGAAGAGCGCAGAGAGGCCCTCGGCGAAGGTCGTCGTCTCCGTCTCCGCGACGATCCGGTAGACCGCGGTGAAGATCGAGAGTCCCTGGAGCAGGGTGTAGATCGCAGGGATCGTCAGCACGATCGCCGGTGCTCCCAGCCGCAGTGCCAGGGGCCGGGCGAGGAAGCCGGCGACGGTGGCCGAGAGAAGGCTCGCGAGCACGTTGTCCATCCCGAGCAGGGACAGCGACATCATCGTGATGAATGAGGCGAGGCCGACGACCGCGGCGGGGAGGATGAACCGCCTCGAGGCCTGCATGCCCACGGCACCGGCCATCGCGACGACCGCTGCCGCACCGAGCGAGACGATCATCGCAACGACGTGGACACCGGAGCGGGGCACGAGGATCTCGATGGGATCCATGCCGAGCGCCTGCCCGCACGCGACGCCGAATGCCAGTCCGGAGACGATGCCCGCGAAGGAGAGGAACACCCCGACGAGCCGCCCGGCTGCGGTGAGCGGGAAGTTCGTCAGCGCATCCTGGACGGAGGAGTAGAGCGACTGCGTGGGCAGCAGAAGGACGATGGCCGCGGCGACGAGGTACTGCGGGGAGTCGATGAGCCCGAAGTTGCCCGCCGCCATCGCCACGAGAGTGCCGATCGCCGCCTGGAGCGCGGTGATGAAGAACGACGGCAGGCTCGTGCGGCCGATGAGCTTGCCGAGCTGGAAGATGAACACGGCCATCGCGATGCCGAGGACGATCGCGATCGGACCGCCGCCGAGGAGGAGGACGAGGGAGCCGACCATGAGCCCCCACGCACCGGTGACGAACCATTCCTTGAAGGGCCGACGCTGCGAGCGGATCGCATCGAGGCGGCTGCGGGCGTCCATGAACCCGATGCGGCCGTCGACGAGGTCGGAGACGAGCTTGTGGACGGAGGCGAGCTTCGCGTAGTGGGTCGACTCCCCGCGGTTGACGCGCATCACTGTCATCAGCCGCCCGTCCGAGGTCGAGTAGTGGACGACGAGCGTGCTCGAGGTGAGGTCGACCTCGGCGGTGGAGAGTCCGCACGCCGTGCACGCGGCGATGACGGAGACCTCGATGTCGTTCGTGCCCGCCCCTGCGCGCATCATGATCGCGGCGATGTCGGCGGCGAGGTCGAGGATCATCCGCGCCTCATCCTCGCTCGGTTCGCTCGCCTGCACGGGCGCCTGGTACGGGGTGCCCTTGAGGACGGTGATGATCGGCACCGGCTGGGTGTTCACCGAGGTGCCGGTGACGAGCCTGCCGACGGTGCGGCGGGCCACGCGCTGGGCGACCCGCTGGGAGGCGCCGAGGTGGTCGGTGCGCGGTTTGGTCTGCTTCTGCGTCCGGGCTCTGCCGTTGCCGGTGCGCTGGGGCTGGGACTGGAGTTCGGCCAGGCGCTGCGCTCGGGTGCGTTCGAGCAGCTCGCGCAGGGCCTGCGACCCGGCCTCGGACCTCTCCCGGCCCCGCACGGGACCGGTCTCGGCATCCTGGTCGCGGACCACCTTGGCGGGGGCCCGGTCGACGGGGATGTCAGCGGTCGTCGCATCCTCGGTCACCGCACCGTCGAGGGGGATGTCGGCGGTGGTCGCCTCGTCGGAGTCGATCCCGGCTCCGGTCACGGCGTCGTCTGGGGGCCTCTGGGTCACGGCTCGCTGATGAGAGTCGGACCGTACGGGTCGGCCACCTCGGCGGTGCCGGTCTCCTGGTCGAAGGAGTAGACCAGGCGTCCGTCGACGAAGACCTCCTCGGCGCGGGAGTCGAGGTCGAGCGGATCGCCGGACCAGATCGCGAGGTCGGCGTCCTTGCCGGGGGCGAGCGAGCCGAGCCGGTCGTCGAGGCCGAAGATCGCCGCCGGATTGATCGTCAGCGCCTCGAGCGCGACGACGGGATCGAGGCCCTCCTTGACGGCGAGCGAGGCCTCGTGGATGAGGAAGTTGATGGGGATGACCGGATGGTCGGTGGTCAGCGCGATCCGCACCCCCGCCTCGGCGAGCGCTGCGGCGGTGGCAAGGGTCCGGTCACGGAGTTCGACCTTCGACCGGCTCGTCATCAGGGGGCCGAGGATGACGTCGATGCCCTTCTCGGCGATGAAGTCGGCGATCTTGTGGCCTTCGGTGCCGTGGTTGATGACCAGCCGGTACCCGAACTCCTCGGACAGCCGGATCGCGGTGGCGATGTCGTCGGCCCGGTGGCAGTGCTGGTCCCATGCGAGGGTCCCGTCGAGCACCTCGGCGAGCGTCTCCTTGACGAGGTCGCGTTCGAAGGGGGTGCCCTCAGCCTCGGCGTGGTCGCGCTTGGCCCGGTAGTTCTGTGCCTCGACGAAGGCGTCGCGGATGATCTTCGCGGTGCCCATCCGGGTCGAAGGCGTGACCTTCTTGTCCCCGTAGACCCGCTTCGGGTTCTCCCCGAGCGCGGACTTGACCGAGAGGTCCTGCGTCACGAGCATCTCGTCGACGACCCGGCCCCAGGTCTTGACGAAGGCGGTGCGCCCGCCGATGGGGTTGCCCGATCCGGGTTTGATGAGCGCCGAGGTGACGCCTCCGCGCAGGGCATCCTTGAATCCCAGCTCGGCCGGGTCGATCCCGTCGAGGGCGCGCAGGCCCGCCCCGTTGGGGTCGGTCATCTCGTTCGTGTCGTCGCCCGACCAGCCTTCTCCGTCCTCATGCACGCCGAGGTGGCCGTGGGCTTCGATGAAGCCGGGGACCACCCAGCGGCCCGCGGCGTCGATGACCTCGGTGCCCTCGGGCACCTCGGTCTCCGGTCCGCCGACGGCGGCGATGCGGCCGTCGGCGAGGACGATCGTGCCCGACTCGATGGGTTCGGCACGCTCACCCTGCGCATCGGCGATCGGCAGGATCCTCGCATTGACAATGGCGACGTCGTGGCGTGCGGGGACGGGGACCGATCGATACATCGTGCTCCTTCAGATGCGTGTGCCGGGTGCTCTTCGCTCAAGGTGCGCGGCTGCTGTGCCGCGGTGTCGAGTCTACGCCACGGGGGTGCCCGTTCAAGGCTCTCACCACGCGGTCGAGGCACCTCTGGGGCATCTCCCGCCGACGACTCAGCGGGTGTGGCGCGCATGCACAGATCAGGCGGTCGGGCATGGGAGCGGCATGGGGACTGTGGGTATAGGTTGGAGAGAGCGGACGAACGATCAGAAGGAGCTGAGGATGCTCGAAACCATCACTTCCTACGTCGCGATCGGCGACTCCTTCAGCGAGGGCCTCATGGACCCCGACCCCGACGGCACCCCCGACCGATTCCGGGGGTGGACCGACCGGCTGGCCGAACTCCTTGTCGACTCTCCGGCCGGTGGACCCGAGCTCCTCTACGCGAACTTCGCGATCCGCGGCCGCCTCCTCCAGGGTGTCATCGACGAGCAGGTGCCGAAGGTCCTCGACCTCAAACCGGACCTCGTGAGCTTCTGTGCCGGCGGCAACGACTGCCTGCGCCCGCGCACCGACATCGACGGGCTGGCGAACCAGTTCGAGCGCGCCGTCATCGCGATGCGCGACGAGGGCATCGAGGTCGTCATGGCCAACGGCTTCGACACGGAGACGATGTCGCCGCTGCTGCGCGCGGTGCGTCCGCGCGTCGGCGTCTACAACGCGCACCTGTGGACGATCGCGCAGCGCCACGGTTGCCACATGGTCGACGTCTGGGGTCTGCGCCCCCTCTACGCCGAGGACATGTGGGCCGAGGACAAGATCCACCTCTCCCCTGACGGCCACGACCTCGTCGCCCGGCAGGCGCTCGCGACCCTCGAATCCGGTCATTCGCTGCCGACGACGGGCTTCGGGATGCCGCCGCGCACGACCCGGGCGATCCGCGACGTCGTCGTCGAGGAGTCGAAGTGGGCGCGCGAGCATCTCGCGCCGTGGGTGGGCAGGCGGCTGCGCGGCCAGTCCTCCGGCGACCTGCTCAGCCCCAAGGTCCCCGACCTCTCCCCGGTGCGGAAGATCGCGGTCGACGACGAGGTCGACGTCACCGCCGCCGCTCACGAGCCCGGGTTCTCCGGCGGGGACCCCTCTGACGGCGAGGGCTCCGGGTCCGCCGAGGCCGCCGGCGAACGGACAGGGGTCGACGTCGAGACCGCACAGCTGATCAGCGACGACGGCCGGTTGGCAGTCGACGGCAGGCGAATCGTCAAGGAGGACGAAGATGAGTGAGACACACGGATCGACCGAAGATGCGCGCAGCGAGGCACTCGACGCGCTCGGGCAGCGGCTCGGTGCTGAGCCGAACATCGTCCGCCACCCCTACGGGGACGATCCCGACCAGTTCGTCGAGGTCCACGGGGACCCGGCGACCGCCTCGGCGGTGGTGGTCTTCGTCCACGGCGGATACTTCCGCCCGAGCATCGACTTCGTCCACGCCAGGCCGCTCGCCCAGGCGCTCGCCGAGACCGGGGTGCTCTGCGTCCTCGTCGAGTACGGACGCATCGGCGGGCAGCCGCGCTGCCTCGACGACGTCACCGCGGCGATCAGCTTCGCCCTCGATTCGCTCGAGGCGTGGGGTGTGGCCGCCGAGGCGCGGGACCGGCCCGTCGTCGCGGGGCATTCCGCGGGAGGGTGCCTCGTGCTCGCATGGGCGAGCCACCTCGATGCGGACGGTCCTGACTTCCGGCTGCGTCCGCTCGCTCCGATCTCGGATCTGCTCCGGGAGGTCAATGACGGACTCGCCGACGGTGCCGTGCTCGACTACATGGGCGCGCCTCCGCAGGAGGACCTCGCCGCGTACCTGTGGGAGGACCCGCGGTCGCGGGCGGTGCTCATCCCCGAGCGCGCCGATGCCCACATCATCCACGGCGACGCCGACGGGATCGTCGACGTGTCGTTCTCGCAGAACTTCCCGGCACAGCTGACTGTTCTGCCCGGCGCCGATCACATGGACCTCGTCGAGCCGTCCTCGCCGTACTTCCCGCAGGTCGTCGAGCTCCTCTTCGGGGACCGCTGAGCACACGCCGCCGGACGATCCCAGCAACCCTCCGGGCGCTGAGCCACCCTGCACCGGGTTGCCGAGCGCCCGGACGGGTGCTCAGTGCTTCGGGGCCGTCCGCGTCCCGGGGCCGTTCTCGATGCCGGTGCGGATGTCGAAGAGCTCAGGGAAGAACGTGAGGTCGAGGGCCTTCTGGAGGAATCCGACGCCGCTCGAGCCGCCGGTGCCGCGCTTCATGCCGATGATCCGCAGGACCGTGCGCATGTGGCGGTAGCGCCAGAACTGGAAGTTCTCCTCGAGGTCGACGAGCTCCTCACAGCTCTCGTACTCGAGCCAGTACTCCTCGGGGTTCTCGTAGATGATGCGGAAGGTCTCGAGCAGCTCCTCGTCGAAGGTGTGCGAGACGGAGACGTCGCGGTCGAGGATGCGCTGCGGGACGGGCAGACCGCGGCGGGAGAGGAACCGGAGGAACTCGTCGTAGACGCTCGGCTCCTCGAGGTAGCGCCGCAGCTGCGCCTGTGCTTCGGGTTCGGCGTCGAAGACGGCGAGCATGCCCTTGTTCTTGTTGCCGAGAAGGAACTCGACGGCCCGGTACTGCCAGGACTGGAAGCCGGAGGACTGACCGAGTTCGTCGCGGAAGCCGACGTACTCGCTCGGGGTGAGCGTCGCGAGAACCGACCACTGTTCGGTGAGGGTCTTCTGGATGTGCTTGACGCGGGCGATGCGCTTGAGCGCGAGCTGCAGCTGATCGGCGGCGATGAGGCGGCGGGCGTCGAGGAGTTCGTGGATGACGAGTTTGAACCACAGCTCGGTCGTCTGGTGCTGGATGATGAAGAGCAGCTCGTCATGGTGCTCGGGATCGCTCACCGGATGCTGCGAGGTGAGGAGCCGATCAAGGTCGAGGTACGACCCGTAGGTCATCTGCTCCCGCAGGTCGGTGTGGATCTCGTCCTCGAGGGCGCGCTCGTTCTTCTCGGCTGTCGACGTGTCATGAGTCATGGGACAAGGATGTCATGGCCGGTGCCCACCCCCTCGCCGAGGCGGTCGATCGCCGCCGAGGCGGGCGCTCGGTCTGAGCCTCCACCCCAGCCGGTACGGTCGGCTCAGTCGGCGCCGGGGCGGCGGCGTTCGGGTTCGGCGACGTCGCGGACGTGGTCGACGAGCTCCTTCCACTCCCCCGTGAGCTCCTTCTCCCCGAACCGGGCGTGCCCGAAGCGGCTCTCGATGAGGTAGACGTAGCGATCGGCCGAAGACACCGACCCGCCCGGAGCGGCGCCGGTTGCCGCCGCCTGCCCACCGGCACCCGATGCTCCAGCGTGCCCGTCGCCTCGGCTCGGCCACGGGAGGTCGGCGACGCGTTCGCCGAGCTCCTCACGGTGTTTGCTCGTGTCGATGTCGAGATCCCACACGAGGAGGAATCCGCCGATCCCTCCGCTGCGCTCGACGAGGAGGTGACCGAACTCCCGGTCACCGGATCCTGCGGTGCTCACCAGCTGCTCCCTCGGTTTCCCCGGGCTGCGGGCCCGGTGACGACGCCGACGGTCGTCCATCCTTCGACGACCGCGTCGTGGACGTCAGATCCCTCTCCGAACTGGTCGGCCGCCTCGGCGATGGTGAGATCTGCGAACTGCGCGAAGTCGGTCGTCGTCGTGATCTCGGATCCGGTGAGGACGCCGTACCAGACCTGCCCGACGGTCTCCCACGCGGGACCGCCGACGGTCGTCGCCGCGACCGCGAACGCGCGGTTGGGGATGCCGGAGTTGAGGTGGACGCCGCCGTTGTCGGATTCGGTGCGGACGAAGCCGTCCATGTGGTCCGGCTGCGGGTCCTTGCCGAGGACGTCGTCGTCGTACGCGGTGCCCGGGGCGATCATCGAGCGCAGGGCCTTGCCGGTGACCGCCTCGGTGAAGATTCCGGCGCCGATGAGCCAGGTCGCGTCCTCGGCGTTCTGCCCGGCGGAATGCTGTTCGGTCAGCGCCCCGAAGACGTCGGCGCAGTGCTCGTTGAGGGCGCCGGACTGGTCGAAGTACTCGAGGTCGGCGGTGTGGGTGATGACGCCGTGGCTGAGTTCGTGGCCGATGATCGACAGGGAGCCGGTGAAGCCTGTGAACACCTCACCGTCGCCGTCGCCGAAGACGAGGAGGCGACCGTCCCAGAAGGCGTTGTCGTAGTCCTGACCGTAGTGGACGCTCGCGAGCAGGGGTCCGCCCTGACCGTCGAGGGAGTTCCGGTCGAAGGCCTCGGCGAAGAGGGCATACGAGGCGCCGAGGCCGTCGTAGGCTTCGTTGACCGCGTCGTCGGCGACGGGTCCCTCGCCCTCGCTGCGGACGAGGACGCCGGGCAGGTCCTCCTTGTTCTGCGCGTCGTGGATCTGGCGGTTCGGACCCGTCGCCTCACCGGCCTGGGCGCTGCGGGTCCGGGCAGTCGCCGAGGAGTCGTCGGGTGCTGCGCGCAGGCCTTCGGCGCGCAGCTGACGCACTCGGGCGTCGGCTCTCAGGCCCGTGCGGGCGGCGTCGGCGGCGCGGGGGAACCTCTCGCCGCCGTTGTCGGCGAGGTTGCTGAGCAGGTACGGCGGGACCACTGTGTTCGCTGTTCTCATGTGACCACGCTCTCATCTTCGCCCGAGTGTTCGATGGGAGCGGCGTCACAGCGGTCGGAGAAGACGCCCGCACACCGCCCTGCGGACGCCTCGGTCGGCCCATGGGCACCCTCCATAGACTGGTGATGTGCTCAAACCCATCCTGTGGCCGGTGCTCATCCCCTCGCTGCTCTTCGCGGCGGGACTGGGAGCGATCCTGCCCGTCCTCGTCCTCGGTGCGCTCTCGCTCGGGGCGAGTTCGGCGTTCGCGGCCGCGACCGTCGGCATCATGGGCGCGGTCTCACTGCTCGCGACGGTGCCGGCGGGGATCCTCATCGACCGCCTCGGCGATCTTCGCGCCATGGTCGTCGCGACGGTCACCGCGATCGTCGTCCTCGCAGCGATCGTGGTCGCGTTCCTCTGGGACTCGGCGGGATCGATCGTCGTCTACACGATCGCACTCATGCTCTTCGCGCCGGTGTCCGATGTGTGGAACCTCGCCCGGCAGGCCGTCGTCGCCGAGGTGATGCCCTCTGCCCATCTGGCCAAGGCGATGACGGCGCTCGGCGGGAGCATGCGGGTGGGCAACCTCGTCGGGCCGATCATCGGTGCCGGACTCATGCTCGTCTTCCCGATATGGTCGGTCTTCGTCTTCGCCGGTGTCGCCGGGCTGCTCGCGATCCTCGTCCTCGCCCTGCCGATCGCACGGATCCCCGACTACGGTCAGACCTCGGGAGACGCGGCGACGGGAACGGCGTCGGCGCATTCGGACCACCGTGAGACTGCCCGAGGTCGAGCCGACGCGGCCGACGCCACCACCGTGACGACGGTCCCACGCGATTCCCAAGCCGCCTCCGACTCAGCGCAGCATCCGATCTCAGGTGACACTCACGCTCAGGGGGCGTCTGCAACTGCCGCACCACCTCGGCGAGCCCGCCTCGATGTGCGCTGGAACGCCGTCATCCTCGTCGGGATCTCGATCATCACGCTCACCGTGGCGCGGTCGGCACAGCCGGTCGTCATCCAGCTGTGGGGTGTCTCGATCGGACTGCACGAGTCGCAGATCTCGCTGCTCATCGCCTTCGGGGCGGGGCTCGAACTCGTCTTCATGTTCCTCGGTGCCTACATCAAGGACCATCTGGGCCGGGTCGCCACGCTCGTCGCCTGCCTGACGATCTTCGGGGCCGGGTTCATCGCGATGGTGACGATGCCCACCCTCGTGGGCATGATCGTCGCGGTCGGGATCATGGCCGTGGGCAACGGCCTCGGCGCGGGGGTCAACATGACGATCGGCGCGGACCTCTCGCCTGCCATCGGGCGGGCCCGGTTCCTCGGAATCTGGGCGATCTTCAACAACGGCGGCAAGCTCGCGGGCCCCTCGGTCATCGCCCTCGTCATCGCGATCGCCTCGCTGCAGTTCGGCGTCCTCTTCACCGGCCTCTTCGCGATCGCCGGTGCCGTCTGGGTGCTCGTGTGGGCGAAGAGGATCGGCCTCCCGGGGCGGAACGCGGGACAGGAGCGCCCGCCAGCCGGGGCGGAGCCTCAGGCCGCCGGGCGCGCCGGCCGGTCGAACGAGGCAGGGAGCCGACCCACCGACGAGGATCAGACCGGACAGTCCCCCTCCGAGTGGTCATCGGCCGACCACCCGAGCCGGAGATGACGATCGGGCCCGGCAGCAGACTGCCGGACCCGATTCGGTGGAGCCCCCTGTCAGACTCGAACTGACGACCTTCGCTTTACAAGAGCGGTGCTCTACCAACTGAGCTAAGGAGGCGCGGGCGCGGTTCTCCCGCGCTCAATGCCTACACGATAGTAGTCCATCGGGCACTCGGGCGACAAAAGCCGGAGCTCTGAGAGCGTCGGGCAACTCGGCCGCTTCGGCGGATGATGGCCAGGGCTCATTCGGGGTGATCCTGCGGATTCTCCGGTCACTGCCCCGAGGTCCGGAGGATTGACTGGTCACTCCGCCGAGGCGACCGGGCCGGGATTCACCCGCCGACCACGCCCCAGTGACCACCAAATCGCCCGTTGCGGTCGAAAAACCGAGGGGAATCAGCCAGATCGGCCAATTTCCCTCGGTTTTTCGACCGCAAACGGTGGGAGGGCTCAGAACCTCAGTTCTGAACCTCGCCGGTGGCCTTGAGGATCTCGATGGCCAGCGACTGCGGGTCACCGGTCTGCTCGGTCTGCTTGCCGTTGATGAGGACCCACGGGGTGGCGTCGACACCCGAATCGAGAGCCTCCTGGGTGGAGTTCGTGACGTACTTCTTGAAGGACTGGTCGGTCACGCAGCTCTCGACGGTCTGCTCCGGATCGGAGTTGAGCGCCTTCGACGTGTCGACGCCGGCGTCCGAGGCGACCTTGAGCAGCTCCTCGTCGGTGCGTCCGCTGGTGCCCTCCTCGGGCTGCTGAGCGAAGAGCGCCTCGAAGAGCGCTCCGGCCTTCTCCGGCTGGGAGTCGACGACGCATGCGGCGAGGTTGGCGGCGCGCGTCGAGTACTCGTTGCCGTTGGAGAAGCGGTCAAGGATGGCAATCGGCTTGTATTCGAGGACGATCGTGCCCTCTTCGACGAGCTTATTCAGCGTCGACGCGTTGGTCTCCTCGAACGCCCGGCACGCGGGGCACTGGAAGTCGATGAAGACGGTGACGGTGGCGGCATTCTCCTTGACACCGGCCTCGGCCGGCGTCGGCAGCGACGACTCCTCGCCCTCGGGCATGTTCATCGGCTGGACCACGGTTCCGCCCTTGGCGAGGCTGACGCCCCCGGCGACGTAGTTCGCCGGCGGGTTCGCGGGCCTGGCCGACTGGACGACGAGGAGGGTGACGATGACGGCCACCGCGACGACGACCACGCCGATCCCCGAGTAGAGGATGATCTTGGCGGTCTTCTCCTTCTTCGCCTGAGCTGCTGCGATCTGACGGGCATTCTCGCGTGCCCGATTCCGCTTCTCCGCCGCGGAGTTGTCTTTCGCCATGGTTCCTCACGTTGTCGATCGTCCGACTGGGGGTCGGTCCCGGTCGGCGCGAACCGACATCAGACCCGTCGGGCGGTGCTCCGCCCCGACGCTCCCACTGTACCGAAATCGCCTGTCACGCGACTCCCAGTGAAATTCAAGGTTCAATCATCGCAATCGTCGCCCATGCGCGGGGGCTCGACCCCTTCCCCTGCGCGGGGCTCGACCCCCTCCCGTGCGCAGTGCTCAACCGCCTTCCACGGCCGGGTCCTCCGGTGCGATCATCCCCGCCGAGGCCACCCCTCGTTCCGTACGGCCCATGCCCTCCGTCCCGCAAACGCCGGGGAGACTCTCAGACAGGTCCCGGCAGCCACGCAAACGGGCTTTCGGGCAGAGGCCACCAGTTCATCGCGGCACCGGAGGTGATGACCATGATCGCGAGCACAATGAGTACGGCGATGACGCCGAGGGCGATGAGCCTGCCCAGGCCATTGCGGGTCGCCCCGGAGACGATGAGCCGCGAACCGTAGCGCAGGCTCGCAGCCCCCGGACCGACCCAGAGGACGAGGCCGCCGGCAGCCGCTGCCGCCCATACCGACCACTGCTCGGAGAGCTCGCCGGGGACGATGCCTGCGACGTCGAGCCTGGTGAGCACGAGCATCGCTACCCCCGCGATCGCGGGAAGGAGGAACGTCGCCACCGAGGTGAGCACGGATGCCAGCAGCGCTCCCGGCGCCGAGGCGACCGACCGCAGCGTTCCGCCGCCGTCCTCGCCACGCTCATAGCGGTAGCGCTGGACCTTGCGGTCGAGACGGGTGGCCGTGCGCGCGAGCACCGACCAGGCGAAGGAGAACGCGGTGATGACGAGCGGACTGAGCGGCATGATCACCGCCGCGAAGACGACGAGGGCGAAGACGACCCATCCGCCCGTGCGGATGGAGCGGTAGGTCAGCGGCGCCCACTGCTCGCCGGGCTGGATTCCTGGACCGCCGCCCTCATGCCCGACGGGGCCGATGCCGACGGGACCACGACCGGCATGTCCGCCCTGGCCCGACCACCCGCCTGCCGTGACATCGCCTGGCCCGTAGCCGCGGCTGCCGAGGTCGGCACCGGCGAGCGCCGAGCCCGGCGCGGCCTGGATGGCGCCGTTGGGATTGCGCACGGGACCCGCCGTGGCCTGGCGCATCGTCCCGCCGCGGGGGTCGAAGCCCGACTGGCCGGCCCCCGGATGGAGGGAGGTCGGGCGCATCGGCGCCTGCCCGGCGGACGGGCCCTGGGCGAAGCGCTGGCCCTGGGACGACTCCCCCGGGAACGGACGCTGCCCCGGATGCTGCTGTCCCGGCGCCGAGGAACCCGGCTGACCTGCGAAGTTCGTCGTCCCGGGAGACTGCGCCGGAGCGTACCCGCGGCCCGGCATCATGTCCTGACCGCCTCGCGGACCCGCAGCGGCATGGCCAGCAGCGGCCTGACCCGCAGCGGCATTCCCGCCGCCGGACATCCCCGCAGCCATCGCACCGCCGACGGCAGCCCCGCCCATGGCAGCTCCCCCGACCACGGCGCCCCCGTGCGGATCCTGTCCCGGGTATCCCCCGCGCAGCACTCCCCGGCCATCGGCCGAGTCTCCGCCGCCGGGCGCCCCGGACCGCGATTCGTCGACGGCCGGCATGACGGCGGTGCGCTGGACCCCGGGGCCCGATCCGGAGCCGAGCTGCGGCATGCGCCCCGATTCGATGTCGACGAGCGCATCGAGGATCATCTGCCCGCTCGGGCGCCTCTCCGGCTTCGGGTCGAGGCAGGCCTTGAGCAGGGGGACGAAGTTGCGTGGGGTATCAGCGAGGTCGAACTTGCCGAGCGCCACTCGGCCGAGCACCGCTTCGAGCGGTCCCGCGCCGTAGGGGTTGCGGCCGGTCGCCGCGAACGCCATCGTCGCAGCCCAGCCCCACCAGTCGGTCTTCTCCGACGACGACTTGCCGTCGGCGATCTCCGGGGAGAGGTAGCCGGGCGTGCCCATGACCAGCCCCGTCGCGGTCACCCGCACCTCGTCGGCGACCTGGGCGATGCCGAAGTCGATGACCATCGGCTCCCCGTCCATGATCATGACGTTCGCCGGTTTAAGGTCGCGGTGGATGACACCGGAGTCATGGACGGCACCGAGAGCGTCGAGGAGGGCATGACCGAAATGGACGAGCTCGTCCTCGGCGAAGGGACCGTTGTCCCGGACGTCGTCGGAGAGCGTCTGACCGTCGACGAACTCGGTGATGATGAAGGGCTGCGCGGAGTCGAGCTCGGCGTCGAGCACCTCGGCGATGCGGGGATGGCGGATCCGCCGCAGCGTCCTCACCTCCCTGGCCAGACGCTTGCGCGCGGTCTCGTCGCTGGCGATGTGCGGGTGGAGGACCTTGACGGCGACAGGATTGTTGCCGCCGTCGACACCGAGGTAGACGACACCCATGCCGCCCGAGCCGAGCTCCTCGATGAGGCGGTAGCCTCCCAGATCCTGAACCATCACGGTCACAAGGGTAGTCGAGCGAGTAGAGTTCGTTCCAAGCAACGAGACTTGAGGAGGCGCAGATGAGCACCGTCGACGCCGCTGGATCCGAGACTGCGGAACCGTTCGGCGAGAGTGATTTCGTCGTCGTCGCGAACCGACTCCCCGTCGATCGCGACGCATCCGATCCCGATCGCGAATGGCGTACCTCACCTGGGGGTTTGGTCACCGCAGTCGCCCCGGTCATGAAAGCGCAGGAGGGGGCGTGGATCGGCTGGACGGGTGTCGCCGACGTCGACTTCGACCCCTTCACCATCGATGGGATGCATCTCATCCCGGTGACCCTGACAAATGAGGATGTCCTCAGGTACTACGAAGGGTTCTCCAACGCCACCCTGTGGCCGCTCTACCACGACGTCATCGCCCCGCCCGAGTACCACCGGACGTGGTGGGACGCGTATGTACGGGTGAATGAGCGCTTCGCGCAGAAGGTCGCCGAGGTGGCCGCCGAGTCCGCGACCGTGTGGGTCCACGACTACCAGCTCCAGCTCGTCCCGCAGCTCGTCCGCCGGATGCGCCCGGATCTGCGGATCGGCTTCTTCAACCACATCCCCTTCCCGCCGTTCGAACTCTTCGCGCAGCTGCCGTGGCGCGACGAGATCCTCCGCGGCCTCCTCGGCGCCGACCTCATCGGCTTCCAGCGCCCCGCGGACGCCGCGAACTTCCGTCGGGCCGTGCGCGGTCGGCTCGGCTTCACGACGAAGGGCTCGACGGTCACCGTCCCCGCCGACGGCGACCTTCCCGGTCACCTCGTGCGCGCCGAGGCGTTCCCCATCTCCATCGACACCCCCTACCTCGAAGAGCTCGCCGCCGACCCGAAGATCATCGAACGGGCCGCACAGATCCGCGAGGAGGTCGGCAACCCGAAGGTGATCATGCTCGGCGTCGACCGGATGGACTACACGAAGGGCATCCGGCACCGGCTCAAGGCTTTCGGCGAGCTGCTCGCCGAAGGCAGACTCGACGTCGAGGACATCGTCCTCATCCAGATCGCCACCCCGTCCAGGGAGCGGCTCGAGCAGTACAAGCTCATCCGCCACGACGTCGAGCTCGCGGTCGGGCGGATCAACGGCGAGCAGGCCGACATCGGCTCGATCGCCGTCCACTACCTCCACCACTCCTATCCGCGCGATGAGATGACGGCGTTCTTCATCGCCGCCGACGTCATGCTCGTCACCGCCCTGCGCGACGGAATGAACCTCGTCGCCAAGGAGTACGTCGCCTGCCGCCTCCACGACGACGGTGCGCTCGTCCTCTCGGAGTTCGCCGGCGCCGCCGAGCAGCTGGCCGGGGCGGTGCTCGTCAACCCGCACGACATCGGCAACCTCAAGGCCGGCATCCTCGAGGCCGTGAACATGGACCCGAAGACGCGCAGCCGGCGGATGCGGCAGATGCGGAAGAAGGTGAGGACCGACACCGTGAGCGCGTGGTCGAAGAAGTTCCTCGCCGAGCTCGATGCGATCCGCGACACCCCCGAGGCCGTCGTCCCCGACCGTCCCGCCCCGCAGGGTCGTCCCGCTGCCCAGCCGGCCGCCCCCGAACAGGCACCGTCGACTCCAGCCCAGGAGACGGCTCCAGCGCCCGAATCGGCTCCGGTGCCCGAGCGCTCGCCGGTCGCCCCGGTGCCGTCTGCGACACCCGCGGCCGCACCCTCGTCCTCCACGCCTGCGTCGACCGACGGCGCGCAGTCCACACCCGACACCCGTTCAGCGACCTAGGAGCCGCCGTGACCTCGGACTCGACCTCGATGCCGCCTGCCGTTTCCGATTCCCTCACTCCTCCGCTCAGCGACCCCGCTGACGTGGATCTGCGCCCCCTCGCCGAGGCGGACGACCTCCTCGTCGCCCTCGACTTCGACGGCGTGCTCGCCCCCTTGCAGGACGACCCCTCCCTCAGTCGGGTCCTGCCCGCCTCGGCGGAGGCGATCGCGAGGATCGCGTCCCTGCCGAACACGCAGCTCGCGCTCGTCTCCGGCCGGGACGTTGCGACCCTGCGCGAGCTCGCCGATCCTCCGGCCTCGGCGATGATCGTCGGCTCCCACGGGGCGGAGATCGACCTCGGCCCGGGGCAGGACGCCTCGGGGACGGAGTCCGCAGCGACCGCCTCGGCGCCGGACCCGACCGAGGCGAACGCCGTGACGAACGACGAGGAGGAGCTGCTCGCGGCGATCGATGACCACCTCGCCGAGCTGACGACGTTGAGCGACCGCGAGGGCTTCGACCTGCGGATCGAACACAAACCCTATTCGCGCACCGTGCACACGCGCGGAATGGCACCCGGGCTCGCCGCGTCCCTGCGCGAGCACGTCGTCTCGGTCCAGGCCGAGCACGGCGGCATCCGCGTCATCGAGGGACACGACATCACCGAACTCGCCGTGAGCCAGGCGACGAAGGGCACCGGCATCCGGGCGCTGGTCGCCGAGGTGCACCCGACAGCGGCCCTCTACCTCGGCGACGACATCACCGACGAGGACGCCTTCGCCGAACTCGCGGAGATGCGGCCCGAGGTCACCGGGGTCGGCATCAAGGTCGGATCGGCACCGACGCAGGCCGAGCTGCGCATCGCCGACCCCGACGCCGTCGCGACGCTCCTCACCCGCCTCGCCGACGAGCGCGCGGAGTTCACTGCCTCCTGACGCGGACGCCGCCTGGGTAGGATTCGCTGGTCACTCCGCCGAGGCCTGCAGGATTTGCTGGTCACTCCGCCGAGGCTGCGAGTATTTGCTGGTCGATCCGCCGAGGTCGATCAGCCCGATCCGGCCCGCCAGCCTCGGCGCAGTGACCAGCAAATCGCAGGCGCACGGGCGACGACATCGGGCACGAACGACGACATCATGTGCGGGCAACTCTGCAGGGCATCGAGGTCCAGGCCCCGCGTCCTACCTTCGCTGCGGGGGCACGGCGCTGGCGCGGAGGACGAGGTCGGGAGTGACCGAGTAGTCGACCCGTCTCGCTCGCGTCGGGGCGGCGATCATCGCCTCCACCTCGTCGAGGGCCGAGGCCGCGATCGTCTCCCAGTCGTAGCTGACCTGCGACAGCGGCGGGGCGATGACGTCGGCATCGGGCATGTCGCCGACCGTGAGCAGCGAGAGGTCCCGGGGGACGTCGAGACGGGCGCGCGCGGCGGCCTCGAGGATGCCGAAGGAGAGCGAGGGCGCACACGCGATGAGGGCGGTGCACCCGAGGCTGAGGAGCTCCTCGGCGGCGGCGACCCCGGCCATCGGACCGCCCGCGGCCTCGACGACGGGCGCCTGATCCCGGGTCGCGGGGATGTGGAGGACGCTCGCCATCGACCGACGGAACCCGGCGATGCGGGTCGCGGCCGCAGTGTCGCGGAGCACGGCGAGCCCGATGCGGCGATGACCGAGGTGGACGAGGTGCTGGACGGCGGTGGCGATGCCGTCGGAGGCGTCGAGGACGATGCGGGAGATCCCGTCGTCGTGGCGGGCGTTCGAGACGCGGATGAGCGGCAGCCCGCGCTCGGAGAGTCTGGCCGCGAGCGCCCCGGCCGCTCCCCCGCCGAGGACGATCGCTCCGGCGATCCGCGGACCCGAGGATTCGCCTCCGTGCTCGGCGACCGGGCCGAGCAGGGAATCGGCGATCGCCTCGGTGCGCTCGAGTTCGGCTTCGACGTGGACGACGGCGATGCCCTGGGCGAACATCCGGTTGGTGAGGATCTCGAAGAGGTTCGTGTACGGGTCGACGTTGCCGGCGGGGGCGGACGGGCGGACGAGGGCGATGAGGGGGATGCCGGACGGGTTCACCGCCGGGGTCTCGATGCCGAGGACGGAGAGCGCTTGGCGCACCTTCTCCGCCGAGGCGGCCGAGACCGCTCCCGGGTCCCGCAGCGCACGGGAGACCGTGGCCGTCGAGACCCCGGCGAGGTCGGCGATCTCGGCCAGGCGCACCTGCTTCGAGGAGGCGCCCATCACTGCCTCGCCGCTGCGGTCGAGCCCCTCGCGAAGAGGCGCGGGCGGAAGACCGGCGGGACCGTGGCGGGACCCCCGGGGGTGATCCGCAGGGTGCTCAGCGTGGCCTCGATGAGCGCCTGGGAGAGACCGTCGACGTCGATGCCGAGCACGGTCGCCGGCGGCCCGGTGAAGCGCATCGTCGGCGAGTCCCCGAAGCCGACGAGCGACATGTCCCGCGGCACCTGGAGGCGACGGTTCCGCAGTCCGTGCAGCGCCCCGTGGAGCTGGAGCGCGGACTGGACGATGACTGCCGTGCACGTGGCGTCCTTGAGTTCGAGGATCGCCCGGGAGCCGCCCGAGAAGGACTTCGGGACCGGGGCGATCCAGTCCTCAAGCGGCAGTCCGTAGGACCGTGCGGGATGCTCGGCGAGGAAGCGCTGGATCAGCTGGGTCGCGAGCTCCCCGGTGTCGTTGCAGATGAGACCGATGCGACGGTGTCCGATCGCGCGCAGATGCTCGAACGCCGTCGTCATCCCCCCGCCGAGGTCGAGGCGGGCGGCGATGATGTCGCCGGTCCCGCCCTCGGCCAGGCTCGCCGACTGCTCGTCGACGCGGATGCACGGGATGGAGGTGTGCAGGGAGGTCAGAGTAGGGGTGACGAGGGCGACGGCACCCGCGGCGATCGCGATGTCGAGCGGCGCGGAGTCGGTCTCGACGGGCGGGCGGGTGATGAGCAGCCCCTGGTCCTGGAGGGCGGTGGCGACCCGGGTGCACACCTGCGTCTGCCAGTACTCGGGGTTGCCGGGGGCTCCGACGGCGACGAGGCGGCGCGGAGACTCGGGCAGCAGGGTCGAGCGGGTGTAGCCGAGTTCGTCCATCGCGGTGAGCACGGCGGCCCGCGTCGTCTCGGCGACGGCTCCGCGGCGTCCGATCACCCGGGACACGGTCGCCAGGGACACACCTGCGCGTGCGGCGACCTCCTCGAGCGTGACCCTCATGGTCCCGAGTCTACTGATCGGCTCTGCTGGTCGGCTTTGTCGATCGGCTCTGCTGGTCGGCTCTGCGGTTCGGCCTCACTGGTCGGCCACGGTCGACGGATCCCGTCGGCCGCCTCGGCGAGGTTCGACTCAGCCCGCGTTCAGGCCCGTGCACATGCGCTGTCACAGTGCTGAGAATCACTCTACGCTGTGTCGAAGTCCCTATCTCCGGGCGGCGGCGACCGCATAGGATGAAGGGGACTGAGCATCCCTGCAGGTCACCGACGACCTGCTGCTCACGGCCGACGGAGAAGGAGCTGACATGTCAACAGTGTCGTTGAATGGCCTCAGCCACGCGTACGAGAACACGGTGTCCCCTTCGGTCCATCCGTTCAATCTCTTCATCGACGACGGCGAGTTCCTCGTCCTCTACGGCCCCTCAGGATCGGGCAAGTCGACGATCCTGCGCATGCTCCACGGACTTGAGGCTCCGAGGTCGGGGACGATCCTCATCGACGGCGTCGACGTCACCCACGCCGCCGTCAACGACCGCGATGTCACGCTCGCGCTCGAGTCCTACGCCCTCTACCCGCACATGAGCGTGCGCGACAACCTCGGCTTCGCACTGCGCATCGACGGTCTGCCCGCCGAGGAGATCGCTTCCCGAGTCGAGTCCGTGGCCGAGAAGATCGGACTGAGCTCGATCCTCGACTCCGTGCCCGGGGACCTCTCTCCCCTGCAGCGACAGACGATCGCCCTGGCCCGGGCGATCGTGCGCGAGCCCAAGGTCCTCATCATGGACGAACCCGTCGTCAACCTCGTGCCCGAGCACCAGGCCGACACCGTCCGCCTCATCAAGGACCTCCAGCAGGACTTCGGGCTCACCACCCTCTATGCGACGTCGAACCTCGAGGATGCGAAGATCCTCGCCGACCGCATCGCCTTCCTCGACCACGGCCGGCTCATCGGAGTCGAGGAGCCGGAGGTCGCCGAGGCGCTCGTCGCCTCGATCGCCGACACGGACAGCTGACCAGTGCCCGGCTCCGCAGGGGCCGAGACCACGACCTCGGGCCCCACGATCCACACCGTCGACCCCGCCGACCGGGCGATGTTGGCGCAGCTGCCATGGGATCTTCCGCTCGCCGACTGGCCGACAGACCTCATGGGCGGACTCCCCCGCGGCATCTCCCGCCACATCGTGCGGTTCATCGAGAACGGCGACGAGCTGCTCGCGATCAAGGAGACCGAGGACCGGCAGGCGCTGCGGGAGTTCGACATCCTCGGCGTGCTCGAGAACCTCGACGTCCCCTCCGTCGAACCCCGGGCCTACATCACGGGACGGCGCACCGCCGACGGGCAGGAGCTGCCGGGAGCGCTCGTGACCACGCACCTCGACTTCTCCCTGCCCTACCGAGCGCTCTTCTCGCGTGCGCTCGCCGAGGACACGGCCGGCCGCCTCGTCGACGCCCTCGCCGTCCTGCTCGCCCGCCTCCACCTCGTCGGCTTCTACTGGGGGGACGTGTCCCTGTCGAACACGCTCTTCCGCCGTGACGCCGACGCCTATGCCGCCTACGTCGTCGACGCGGAGACCGGGGAGCTCCACGACTCCCTGTCGGACGGGCAGCGAGAGATGGACCTGCGGATCGCACGGACGAACATCGCCGGGGACTTCCTCGACCTTCAGGCCGCCGGCCTCGTCGAACCCGACGTCGACCCGCTCGCCGCCGGGGACCGCCTCTTCGAGGCCTACAACGGGCTGTGGGCCGAGCTCACCCGGGTCGAGGAGTTCTCCGTCAACGAACGCTGGCGCATCGACGAGCGCATCCGCCGGCTCAACGATCTCGGCTTCGACCTCGGCGAGCTCACGGTCACGACCGACCTCGACGGGGTCAGCCTCCTCGTCGAGCCGAAGGTCGTCGAACCCAACCACCATTCGAGGCGTCTGCTGCGCCTGACGGGAATCGGGGCGAACGAGAACCAGGCGCGCGCGATGCTCAACGACCTCGACTCCTACCGGACGGCGCCCGGGTTCACCGGCGGCGCGCACGGATCCGGTGAGATGCCGGTCGAACTGAGCGAGGAGGAGGCAGCGAGGATCTGGCTCGACGAGGTCTACAAGCCGCTCATCGGCGGGATCCCTGAGAGCCTGATGAACAAGCTCGAACCCGGGCAGATCTTCTACGAGTTCGTCGAGCACCGCCGGGTCATGGCCCAGGCGCGGCAGCGCGACATCCCCCTGCGCGAGGCGATCGCCTACTTCATCATGGACGACCTCGCGAAGCTGCCCGACGAATCCCGGTACGTCCAACCCCCGCCGAGGTGACGGCCGGGTCGCAGCGGTCCCGCCGGGTTGGCGTGGACTGGCGTCCAGCCCCCGCCGAGGTGACGGCCGGGTCGCCGGAGTCCTGTGCGGTTGGGCTGGACCGGCGTCCGTCCCCCGCCGAGGCGAGGGTCGGCGCGGGTGACAGCCGGGTCGCAGCGTCCACGACGTGGACATCGGTGGCCGGGGCCGCCTCGGCGGGCATAGCTTGGGCTCAACGCCCCACTTCCGGTGCTCGGATCTGCAACGATGCAGCGCGCACCCCGTTCTGCCCGGCCGCGTAAGCCGGGAGGAAGGACCTCCGATGACGCAGGACCCGACTGAGCCCACTCCGACGGCTGCCCCTGCGCCGCCCCCACCTCCCGCATCCGCTGCGACGACCGCGCCATCGGCCCCCTCTGCCGCCGCGGTGCCGACGAACGAGGGCAATCCCTCGATCCCCTCTCTCTTCGACCTCACGGGGCGCACCGCCATCGTCGTCGGGGCCGGGTCGGGGCTCGGGCAGGCCTCGGCGATCGGGCTCGCCGATGCCGGTGCCCACGTCATCGCCGCGGACCTCAATGCCGCCGGTGCCGAGGAGACCGTGCGCATCATCACCGAGCGCGCGCAGGGCGGGACGGGGTCGCATGCGGAACCGGAAACGGGGGCCGGGTCGCGCTCGGGACAGGGGCCGGACTCGGACGTCGTCTCGAGCCCGGGCCCGGCGACGGCCGCGGTCGTCGACATCACCGACTCGGACTCCGTCACCGCCCTCGTCGCCGTCCACCCCGACGCGGAGATCCTCGTCGTCACGCCCGGGGCCAACGTCCGCAAGCGCCTGACCGCGACGACCGACGACGAGTTCGACCGCGTCATCGACATCAACCTCAAGGGCACGTACCGGCTGATGCGCGGCTTCGGCGCCGAGATGGCCGAGCGCGGACGCGGATCGATCGTCACCTTCGCCTCGTTCCGGGCGATCACCGTCGAACCCGGACAGGGCATCTACGCCGCGGCCAAGGCCGGGGTCGTCCAGCTGACGAAGACGCTCGCGAGCGAACTCGGTCCAGACGGAGTGCGCGTCAACGCGATCCTCCCCGGCCCCTTCGACACCCCGCTCACCCAGCAGATCAAGGCCGACGAGCAGTGGTGGGACGCGTACGCGGACAAGACCGCGCTCGGCCGGTGGGGCCGGCTCCACGAGATCGCCGGACCGGTGCTCTTCCTCGCCTCCGACGCTTCGACGTACGTGACGGGCACGTCGCAGCTCGTCGACGGCGGGTGGATGGCCCACGACGGACGGTTCACTCCGCGGGTGTGAGCCAGTGCCGGGACCTCCGTGACGGGGGTCTCCCGGGCACATGTGACAATGGCTCAATGAGTTCTCCGCAGAGCACGCCTGCACCACCGTCGGGGCAGCGCCCAGGAATCGTCCGTCAGCTCGGACGCCGCAAGTCGATCACCAGCATGATCAAGGACACCGAGGACGCGAATTCGCAGGAACTGCGGCGCACGTTCGGAGTCTTCCAGCTCACCATGATCAGCGTCGGTGCGACCCTGGGAACGGGCATCCTCGTCATCCTCGGCGAGGCGGTGCCGATCGCCGGTCCCGGAGTGTGGATCGCGTTCATCCTCGCCGGCATCACGGCACTGCTCTCGGCGGTGAGCTATGCGGAGATGGCGGGCATGGTGCCGGTGTCCGGGTCGAGCTACTCGTACACGTATGCGACCCTCGGTGAGGGTGTGGCCTGGGTCTGCGGCTGGTGCCTTGTCCTCGAGTACGCGGTCTCGGTCGCCGCTGTCGCCGTCGGTGCCGCGGACTACGTCAACGAGACGCTGCGGATCTTCGGCGTCGAACTGCCGCCGGCGCTCGCATCGGGTCCCGAGCAGCCGGGCGGGGTCATCAACCTCTCGGCTCTCATCGTCGTCGCTCTCGCGACGATCCTCCTCATGCGCGGGGCGAAGGAGTCCGGCGTCGTCAACACGATCATCGTCTTCGTCAAGATCGGCATCCTCGTCTTCTTCTCGATCGTCGCGTTCACCGCGTTCAAGGCCGGCAACTTCGAACCGCTCCTGCCGATGGGTGCCGCCGGAGTCACCGCGGCCGCCTCGATCGTCTTCTTCTCCTACATCGGCTTCGATGCCGCCTCGACCGCCGGCGAGGAGGCGAAGAACCCCAAGCGCGATCTGCCGCGGGCGATCATCCTCTCAATGGTCATCGTCACCTCGATGTACGTCCTCGTCGCCGTCACTGCGATCGGCGCTCGGGAGTGGGAGTGGTTCGGCCTCGAGACGACGACAGCCCCGCTCGTGCAGATCGTCCATGAGATCACGCAGTCGAACTTCGCGGTCTTCCTCTTCGCAGCGTCCTCGGTGCTCGCGATCTTCTCCGTCGTCATCACCGTCCTCTACGGCCAGTCGCGCATCCTGCTGACGATGTCGCGTGACGGCATGGTCCCGCGCTTCTTCGGCATCGTCTCCCCGCGCACGGGAACGCCGCTCATCGGCACGCTCGTGACCGGCACGCTCGTGGCGATCACTGCGGCCCTCATCCCCCTCGGCGAGCTCGCGAACGCGACGAGCATCGGCACGCTCTTCGCGTTCTGCCTCGTCAACGTCGCCGTCATCTACCTGCGGGTGACGAAGCCGGAACTCGAACGCTCCTTCAAGGCGCCGCTCGGGTACACGATCCCCGTCCTCGGGGCGCTCGCATGCGCATTCCTCATGCTCAACCTCGGCGGGGTCACCTGGGCGGTCTTCGGGATCTGGATGCTCGTCGGGTTCCTCATCTACTTCGGCTACAGCCGCCGCCACTCACGCGTGGGCACGATGAGTGACGCCGCCTACCGGGAGAGCCTCGACGCCTGAGCGCGCGGGCTCCCCTCCTCAGAGCCACCATCCCAGCAACCCTCCGGGCGCTGGGCAACCCCGCGCCGGGTTGCTCAGCACACGGGTTGCCCAACGTCCGGAAGGCAGCTGGGAGCACAGCCCCTCGACGGCGGGGTTGCTGTGAGCGAGCGTCCAGCGCCCGGACGGTGGCTGAGACCGCTCAGTCGCGGCGGGCGCGGGCGACCTCGTAGAGGCTGACGGCGGCGGCGATGCCGGCGTTGAGCGACTCGGTGGTCGCGGCGATCGGGATCGAGACGATCTGGTCGCACTTGTCGGCGATGAGGCGGGAGAGCCCCTTGCCCTCGGAGCCGACGACGATGCACAGCGGATCCCGGCTGAATGTGAGCTCGGGCAGGTCGACCTCGCCGTCCATGTCGAGTCCGACGACGAAGACGCCCTGCTTCTTGAGCTCGTCGATCGCGCGGGCGAGGTTGACGACCTGGGCGACCTTGATCCGCGAGGCGGCACCGGCCGAGGTCTTCCATGCGGCAGCCGTCATCGAGGCGGCACGACGTTCGGGGATGATGACCCCGTGACCGCCGAAGGCCGCGACGGAGCGGACGATCGCGCCGAGGTTACGCGGGTCAGTCACCCCGTCGAGGGCGACGATGAGCGGGGTCTCGGCCCGTTCGGCGGCGAACTCGAGGAGGTCGCGGGGGTCGGCGTACTCGTACGGCGGGATCTGCAGAGCGATGCCCTGGTGGATCGCATCATCGGTGAGCCGGTCGAGATCGGCGCGACTGGCCTCGAGCATCGAGATGCCCCGCCCGGCAGCGAGCGAGATCGCCTCCTTGACCCGGTCGTCGGAGTCGATGCGGCTGGCGACGTAGAGCGCGGTTGCCGGCACGTCCTCGCGCAGGGCCTCGAGCACGGAGTTGCGCCCGGCGACCATGTTCGGCCCGAGCTCCTTCTTCTTCCGCTTCGCCTGCGCCGAGGCGTTCGCAGCCCGCTTGGCCTGCGCGGCCTTGTGCGCCTTGTGGTAGACCCGGTCCTCGGCCTTGGGGGTCGGGCCCTTGCCCTGGAGTCCGCGTCGGTTCTTGCCGCCGGATCCCTTCGGCGGCCCCTTCTTCTTCGACCCGCCGGAGCGTGGGTTCGATGCCATGTCAGTCCTCTTGGTTCGTCGGTGCCGTCCTGCCCGTCCCGGTCCGACCGGGACGAGCGTGATCAGCTGTTCTTGAGATGGTAGCGGTAGCCGTCGGCGGTGTCCTCGATCGCGATGCCCGCAGCGGAGAGTTCGTCGCGGATCGCATCGGCGGTCGCGAAGTCCTTCTCGGCCTTCGCCTCGATCCTCTTCTGCGCGAGTTCGGCCACGAGGGAATCGAGGGCGGCCGCGGCCGGGGCGTTCGCGTTCGCACCGCCCCACACCTCGGCGCTGGGGTTGACGCCGAGGATGTCGAGCATGAGCTCCACCTCGGCGACGATCCGGGCCAGACCCGGCTTGTCCGCACCGGAGTCGAGGAGCTTTGCCCCTTCTGTGACCCGGGCGAAGACGACGGAGAGCGCACGGGGCACGCCGAGGTCGTCGTCGAGGGCGAGCGCGAAATCCTCAGGCACGTCGACGCTCCGGTCGGCGTAGGCGGCCTCGACGTTCGGCAGCGCGGGAGCCTCGTCGCCGAGGGCCTGCCGGGCCCGGTCGAGGAAGTTCGAGAGCCGCTCGAGCGAGGCGGTCTGGCGCTCCATCGCCTCGGGTGAGTACTCGAGGACGGAGCGGTAGCTTGCGCTCGTGAGGAAGTACCGGACGGCGATGGGGCTGAACTGGGCGAAGAGGTCGGAGGCGAAGATCGAGTTGCCTAGTGACTTCGACATCTTGTCGCCGCCCACATTGAGCAGCCCGGAGTGCATCCACACGTTCGTGAACGCATCGCCGGCCGCACGGGACTGGGCGAGTTCGTTCTCGTGATGCGGGAAGCGCAGGTCGAGTCCGCCGCCGTGGATGTCGAAGTGGGGGCCCAAGTATTTCGTCGACATCGCCGAGCACTCGATGTGCCAGCCGGGTCGGCCGCGACCCCACGGGGACGGCCACGAGGCCGTCTCGGGTTCGCCGGGCTTGTGGGCCTTCCACAGCGCGAAGTCCCGGGGATCCTTCTTCCCTCGCATGTCCGAGTCCTCGGCCGGCTCCATGTCCTCGAGACGCTGGTTCGTCAGCTCCCCGTAGTCCGGCCATGAGGTCGTCGAGAAGTAGACGTCACCGCTGTCGTCGAGCGCAGGGTATGCGTGGCCGGCGTCGATGAGGCGCGCGATGAGCTCGTGCATCTCCGTGATGTGGCCGGTCGCGCGCGGCTCGTAGCTCGGCGGCATGATGTCGAGTGCATCGTAGGCGGCGGTGAAGGCCCGTTCATAGAGGAAGGCGTGGGCGAACCACGGCCTGCCCTCCTCAACGGACTTCGAGAGGATCTTGTCGTCGATGTCGGTGACGTTGCGGATGAGCGTGACACTGTAGCCGCGGTAGAGCAGCCAGCGGCGGAGCACGTCGAAGACCGACGCCGAACGCAGGTGCCCGATGTGCGGTTCGCCCTGCACGGTCGCCCCACAGACGTAGATCCCCACGTGGCCGTCGATGACGGGCCGCAGTTCGGAGGTCCGGCGGGTGGCGGTGTTGTACAGAGCGATAGTCACCCGCCCAAGTCTACCGGCCATCTCCGCCGAGGTGATCCTGGTCAGACGCCGGATTCCGCCGAGGTGGTGCCGCCGTCTCCCGCCGTCGTCACCGGGGTCGTCACCCCCGCGTCCGAGAGACATCGTCCTTGTCTCGACGACGGAGTTCGGATCGGTGCCGAATTGTGACCCACGACACGTGATGTGGGGCACTGTTCTCAAGCAACTCCCAGTAAGCTGGTGGGCAATCATCCGCGTGCATGCGGCACCGATGCCCATGAGGCGGCGTGAAAACGAAAGGTCATCATGTCAACCACCACATCCCAGAGGGAGGTCTTCGCCACCCGCGGCGCGTTCATCTTCGCAGCCATCGGTTCGGCAGTCGGCCTCGGCAACATCTGGCGCTTCCCGTATGTCACGTATGAGAACGGCGGCGGCGCCTTCATCATCCCCTACCTCGTCGCGCTGCTGACGGCGGGCATCCCGCTGCTCTTCTTCGACTACGCGATGGGCCATCGTGCGCGCGGATCCGCTCCGCTCTCCTTCCGCATGGCGACGAAGGTGGCCGAACCGATCGGCTGGTTCCAGACCGGTGTCGCCATCGTCATCGGCATCTACTACGCCGCGATCATCGGCTGGGCGGGCGCCTACATGATCTTCTCGCTCAACCAGGCGTGGGGCGACGATGCGGAGACCTACTTCTTCGGCAGCTTCCTCAAGATGGGCGACCCCGGGGTCTCCATGGAGTTCGTGCCGAGCATCCTCATCCTCGTCATCATCGTCTGGGTGATCACGCTCGGAGTGCTCCTCGGCGGCGTCCAGGCCGGCATCGCCCGCTTCTCGAAGATCTTCATCCCGCTGCTCATCATCCTCTTCCTCATCCTCGTCATCCGCGCGCTGTTCCTGCCCGGTGCGGCCGCGGGTCTCGATGCGCTCTTCACCCCGGACTTCGCGGCCCTGGCGGATCCGAAGGTGTGGATCGCGGCCTACGGTCAGATCTTCTTCTCGCTCTCGATCGCGTTCGGCATCATGATCACCTACGCGTCGTACCTCAAGCGGAAGACGAACCTCACCGGTTCGGGCCTCGTCGTCGCCTTCTCGAACTCCGGTTTCGAGATCCTCGCCGGCATCGGCGTCTTCGCCGCTCTCGGCTTCATGGCCTCGGCGTCGGGAGCAGCGGTCTCCGATGTCGCGACCAGCGGCATCGGCCTGGCGTTCGTCGCCTTCCCGACGCTCATCTCCGAGATGCCGGGAGGCAATCTCTTCGGCTTCGCGTTCTTCGCGTGCCTCGTCTTCGCGGGCCTGACCTCGCTCATCTCGATCGTCCAAGTGCCGATCCAGGCGCTTCGCGAGAAGTTCGGGGTCGGCAACAAGGCCTCGATCCTCCTCGTCGGCGGCGGCATGGCGATCATCTCGATCCTGCTCATGTCGACGGTCACCGCGCTCTACGTGCTCGACACGATGGACGCCTTCGCCAACAACATCGGAATCGTCGGTGCGGCCGTCGTCGGCCTCATCGTCGTCGGCTGGTTCGCGCGCAAGCTGCCCGCGCTCCGGGATCACCTCAACGCGATCTCGAGCTTCAAGGTGGGCTGGTTCTGGATGATCATCCTCGGCGGAGTCACCACCCTGGTGCTTCTCTACATGCTCATCACGCAGATCATCACCTATGCGACCGAAGGCTACGGCGAGTACCCGGCGCTGCTCATCGGCGTCTTCGGCTGGGGCATGATCGGACTGCTCATCGTCGCGGCGATCGTGCTCTCGCTCATCAAGTGGCCGAGGCGCACGATCGAGGAAGCCGATGAGGCGATCGCCGATTCCGTGGCCGAGGAGATCAAGCGTCCCGCCGGACGCCACTCGGCCGACGACACCATCCGAGGAGGGAACTGATGGGCACTTCAGCCATCGTCATGATGATCATCGCCATGGTCACCGTGTGGGGCGGGCTGGCAGCTGCGATCGTGCATCTGCGCAAGCACCCGGACACGGACGTCGACTGACCCTCGCGGTCACACGAGTCGAGCGGGGCGTCTCCTTCGGGAGGCGCCCCGCTTCGCTGTTCCCGGTGCCAACCCCGCCGAGGTGGTGGTGCGTCCGGAACCCCACCCCAACCTCGGCGAGGGCATCCAGGAACCCCATCCCCGCCTCGGCGAGGACATACCGGAACCGCGCCCCCGCCTCGGCGGGACGATCCGTGACAGATGCCGGACACGCTGGCTGAGGACTCGTCGCCTGGTTAGGGTGGACGTGTCCGAACTCTCTGTCGGCGCAGCGGAGCGACCCAGCTGACCTGCGCCGATCATCCCTAGGAGGCGCAATGCCACAGACCGTCAAGGGCGTCATCGCCCGGAGCAAGGGTGCGCCGGTCGAGCTCACCGACATCGTCATCCCCGACCCGGGACCGGGCGAGGTCGTCGTCGACGTCAAGTCCTGCGGCGTCTGCCACACGGACTTCCACTACCGCGAGGGCGGGATCTCCGATGACTTCCCGTTCCTCCTCGGCCACGAGTCGGCCGGCGTCGTCGCCGAGGTGGGCGAGGGCGTGACGAACGTCGAGGTCGGCGATTTCGTCATCCTCAACTGGCGCGCGGTCTGCGGCGAATGCCGGGCATGCAAGCGCGGCGAGCCGTGGTACTGCTTCAACACGCACAACGCCGAGCAGAAGATGACGCTCACCGACGGCACCGAGCTCACACCGGCGCTCGGCATCGGATCGTTCGCGGAGAAGACGCTCGTCGCCGCGGGACAGTGCACGAAGGTCGACGAGTCGGATCCGGCTGTCGTCGGACTCCTCGGCTGCGGGATCATGGCCGGCATCGGCTCGGCCATCAACACCGGTGAGGTCACGCGCGGGAAGTCCGTGGCCGTCATCGGCTGCGGCGGTGTGGGCTGTGCGGCCATCGCCGGGTCGCGCCTGGCCGGGGCCGGGACGATCATCGCCCTCGACATCGACGATGCGAAGCTCGAGTGGGCGAAGGACCTCGGCGCCACCGACACGATCAACACCCGCGGCATGAGCGAGGACGAGGTCGTCGCCGCGATCCAGGAGCGAACGAACGGCTTCGGCGCCGACGTCGTCATCGACGCGGTCGGCCGCCCGGAGACGTGGCGGCAGGCCTTCTACGGCCGCGACCTCGCCGGCACCGTCGTCCTCGTCGGCGTGCCGACTCCGGAGATGGAGCTGAGCGTGCCGCTGCTCGACGTCTTCGGTCGCGGTGGGAAGCTCAAGTCGTCGTGGTACGGCGACTGTCTGCCCGAGCGCGACTTCCCGATGCTCGTCGACCTCTACGAGCAGGGTCGCCTGCCGCTGGAGAAGTTCGTCACCGAGCGCATCGGCATCGGCGACGTCGAGGAGGCGTTTGAGAAGATGGGCGAAGGCAAGGTCCTGCGATCGGTGGTGGTGCTCTGATGGCTGCGATCGAGCATGTCGTCACGTCAGGAACGTTCTCCCTCGACGGCGGGACGTGGGACGTCGACAACAACGTGTGGATCGTCGGGGACGGCACCGAGGTCATCGTCATCGACCCCGCCCATGATGTCGATGCCATCGCCGAGGCGGTCGGATCGAGAGAGGTCAAGGCCGTTCTCCTCACCCATGGTCATGACGACCACGTCGGCGTCGTGCGCGAGTTCGCGCAACGGGTTGGCAATCCGCCCGTCTACCTCAATCCCGAGGACTACGTCCTCTGGGACATGACGTACGAGGACTACCGTCCCGAGGGGCAGATCGCCGACGGTGACACGTGGACCGTCGGAGGGGTGACCCTGCGGGCGCTGCACACCCCGGGCCACTCCCCCGGGTCGACGAGCTTCTTCATCGAGACCGGGCTGCCCATCCCCGCCTCGGCGGGCGCGGGCCATGCGGTCGGTCCCGTGCTCTTCTCCGGGGACACGCTCTTCAACGGCGGCCCCGGCGCCACGGGTCGTTCGCACTCGAGCTTCGAGACGATCATCGAGTCGATCAGGGACCGACTCTTCACCCTGCCCGATCCCACCGTCGTCCTCACCGGCCACGGCGACTCGACGTCGATCGAGGCCGAGAAGCCGTCGCTCGAGGAATGGATCAAGCGCGGGCACTGAGACGCAGCGATCGAGCGCCTCAGCCCGACGAGCGCCGCGATGCCCGAGATCCGGCGTCGCGGCGCTTCGTCGTCTTTGCCGTCGACCGATGGGCGCACACCCCTGTACACCCGACACCGATACGCGCACTTCGTGAAAACAAGTGTTGGCAACCCACACACTCGGCGCCCCCGATGAGACGATGAAAGCGAAAGGCGGTGGCAACGATGCAGCTCTACAAGATCAAGGCAAGCCCCGAGAGCACAGGCTACGGGCTCATGGCCCGCGACGCCGAAGGCTACTGCTACGTGTACTCCGCCAACACCGGACTGTGGCACCGCAACGGTGGTCGTGAGATCGACTTCGACTTCGATCATGAAGCCGTCTACCAACCGGTCACTGGTACTGAGGCTGCCGAGCTCCTCTCCGGAGTGAGGCCCGCTGATCCCCAGAGCATGGGCTGGTATGTCACGGAGTTGGAAGAACAGGCAGCCCAGTGGAAGAAGACGTCCGCCGAAGTCGGTGTGACGGACGGGAGTGGACCGTCGGCGGCGTGACCCTGCGGGCGCTGCACACCCCGGTCCACTCCCCCGGGTCGACGAGCTTCTTCATCGAGACCGGGCTGCCCATCCCCGCCTCGGCTGGTGCCGGCCATGCGGTCGGTCCCGTGCTCTTCTCCGGGGACACGCTCTTCAACGGCGGCCCCGGCGCCACGGGTCGTTCGCACTCGAGCTTCGAGACGATCATCGAGTCGATCAGGGACCGACTCTTCACCCTGCCCGATCCCACCGTCGTCCTCACCGGCCACGGCGACTCGACGTCGATCGAGGCCGAGAAGCCGTCGCTCGAGGAATGGATCAAGCGCGGGCACCAATTGAAGAAGTGGGAGCGTTGCCAAATTGTCAATCCCCCACCATTCGCCGAGTACATCTCGAAAAATTCTTGATGACGAAATCTCACTTTTACACGATCTCGCTTGATATTATCTGCAAATGATGAGTGAATTGCGGCGACCAGACGCCATCCTCGATTTGAGCCCAACAGAGGAATTCTTGTGCAAGCTTTTTCGAACTGAGAGTCGAGTATCTTCAGCTCGCAGTATTGTAGACACACGAGTTTCACTATTCAGAGGCTCTATCCTTGACCGCGCAGTCTCCGCACTATTTATTACGATCATATTTGGCTGCCTTGTACCGCGGTGGTGTCATAGCGTCGAAGCAACACTCCCGGTCGGCGGGGGTCTGATCGGTGGAGTGTGCAGATGGCGCGGGTGGGGTTGTCGTTCAGCGACAGGTCGGAGATCTCGGCGGCCTCGAAAGCGGGCTGGTCGGTGCGGAGGATCGCCCGTCACCTGGGGCGTTGCCCGTCGGTGATCTCGCGGGAGCTTCACCGGAACTCGACGAAGACCCGCGGCTACCAGGCCGTGACCGCAGACGTCAGAGCGCAGCGTCGGCGAGCTCGCCCGCAGCAGCGGAAGGTCGCGGGGGATCCGGTGCTGCAGGCGAGGGTGGACGCCGACCTGGCCGCGTCCTGGACGCCGAACGAGATAGCGGGCCGGTTGCGTCTGGAGGCGACAGACCCGACCGTTGAACGCATGGCGAACTCTCCTGACGCACGCGGCCGAACCGTCTCCGGTGAGGCTATCTACCAGTACATCTACGCAATCCCGAAGGGTGAGCTCGCCCGCAAGGGCATCTTCCTGCAGTCCAAGCGGACCAAGCGCCGACCACGTACGACCGGGCGGACGCGCGGTGGCCCAATCGTAGGTATGGTCCCGATCGCGGAGCGAGGTGAGGACGCCGCCCAGCGTCGGGTGCCGGGGCACTGGGAGGGTGACCTGATCATCGGGAAGAACGGCACCTCGTGCGCGGCGACGCTGGTGGAGCGGATGAGCGGGTTCACCGGGCTGCTGGCCCTGCCCTCGAAACACGCCGAGCCAACCGCTGACGCGGTCATCGAGTTTTTCAACGACCTGCCCGAGATGATGAAGGCATCGTTGGCGTGGGACCAGGGCAGCGAGATGGCCCAGCACGCGAAGGTCTCCCTGGCCACGGCGATGCCGGTCTACTTCGCCGATCCCCACTCGCCCTGGCAGAGGCCCAGCAACGAGAACACGAACCGGCTCTACCGGGAGTATCTGCCCAAGGGCACGGTGATCCCCGATCACCAGCCCTACCTCACCACCATCGCCGAGGAGATCAACAATCGACCCCGCCGCCGACTGGGCTATCTCACGCCCACCGAGGCATTCGCTCGACTGCTCGCCGGCGAGCCCCATGTTGCTTCGACGCCTTGACATCGCCCGCTATCAACGTTGATAGCAATCACAAATTTTCCCGCAGGCCCGTCCTCGACCGTCCAGCTACTCGAACAGATCTATTTATTTGCATCAAGATGGATCTTTGATGACATCTCGAGTTACATTAGTCTATCTCTAGCTCTCATGACAGCAGGCCTCACCGCAACGGTGACCGTCGCTGCAATGGACCGCTCAAGATACAACGCTGACCTAGAAAACAAAACATACATCGGGAAATTTTCTCAGTTCTTCAACCTCACGATTTCTACCTTTTTCTCAGCGCACCTCCTCCTCTGCCTTGGATGGTTCTTCTGGCGCGAAGAAGACGGCGGAAACATCTCCATATTCGCCCCAGAAGTTTCAGCAATCGGCTGGATAGTGGTGGTGTCATAGCGTCGAAGCAACACTCCCGGTCGGCGGGGGTCTGATCGGTGGAGTGTGCAGATGGCGCGGGTGGGGTTGTCGTTCAGCGACAGGTCGGAGATCTCGGCGGCCTCGAAAGCGGGCTGGTCGGTGCGGAGGATCGCCCGTCACCTGGGGCGTTGCCCGTCGGTGATCTCGCGGGAGCTTCACCGGAACTCGACGAAGACCCGCGGCTACCAGGCCGTGACCGCAGACGTCAGAGCGCAGCGTCGGCGAGCTCGCCCGCAGCAGCGGAAGGTCGCGGGGGATCCGGTGCTGCAGGCGAGGGTGGACGCCGACCTGGCCGCGTCCTGGACGCCGAACGAGATAGCGGGCCGGTTGCGTCTGGAGGCGACAGACCCGACCGTTGAACGCATGGCGAACTCTCCTGACGCACGCGGCCGAACCGTCTCCGGTGAGGCTATCTACCAGTACATCTACGCAATCCCGAAGGGTGAGCTCGCCCGCAAGGGCATCTTCCTGCAGTCCAAGCGGACCAAGCGCCGACCACGTACGACCGGGCGGACGCGCGGTGGCCCAATCGTAGGTATGGTCCCGATCGCGGAGCGAGGTGAGGACGCCGCCCAGCGTCGGGTGCCGGGGCACTGGGAGGGTGACCTGATCATCGGGAAGAACGGCACCTCGTGCGCGGCGACGCTGGTGGAGCGGATGAGCGGGTTCACCGGGCTGCTGGCCCTGCCCTCGAAACACGCCGAGCCAACCGCTGACGCGGTCATCGAGTTTTTCAACGACCTGCCCGAGATGATGAAGGCATCGTTGGCGTGGGACCAGGGCAGCGAGATGGCCCAGCACGCGAAGGTCTCCCTGGCCACGGCGATGCCGGTCTACTTCGCCGATCCCCACTCGCCCTGGCAGAGGCCCAGCAACGAGAACACGAACCGGCTCTACCGGGAGTATCTGCCCAAGGGCACGGTGATCCCCGATCACCAGCCCTACCTCACCACCATCGCCGAGGAGATCAACAATCGACCCCGCCGCCGACTGGGCTATCTCACGCCCACCGAGGCATTCGCTCGACTGCTCGCCGGCGAGCCCCATGTTGCTTCGACGCCTTGACATCGCCAGTCACCGTTTTACTGGCCAGCATTTCCATCGTAGATGTCAGTGTACTGAAAACGAGGCGGGACAGCCTATATCGCGAACTCGGCAACTTGAACAGAGGCATTGATCGGCGTCTTGAGTATCGGCCACTTCCTCTATTTAACATAATCAATCTTGCCGCATTCCTCAGCGTGCTCATAGTACTCGTTTCTGACTCAGCATTGATTCTCACGGTAGCCCCACCGATCCGCGAATCCGGGCTAATATTCACGGCGCGTCACATGGTTGCCGCGTTAATTGCCTCTTACGCCACGGCTTACGTCTACTTCACGCTGACCAGAATGAAATCTCCACAGGTAGGCGGTAGACGGATCGCAACCTATTCAGCAAATGCGCTGTATATTATACTAGCGTTGGCCTGCGGCGCCTTGTCGGCGAGCTCCTGGGGCTCGAGCTACGCTTACCTCATTGCCCTCCCGGTTCAAATTCTCACCTTAGCGCTTGTGCCGGTCCTTGTTAAACGCTCCAAGGTTGGAAGACAACGATTACACCTTAGCAACAATAACTTTCTCTTAGAAAGAAGAGCTGATTTGAAACGCGCAATTGACCGCGTCAACGATCAAATCACCGAAATAGATCCTAAGTAAAATCTGCCGAACTCGCATATCCATCATTTGCCTACGAATTTATTCACCCCCGTAGTTCCTCATGTCAATACGCCCGCGAAAATCACCCGGCCTTGACCCGTACTCCCTTGCGCACATCCGGCAATGCCGACGGGAACGATGCCAGATACAGCTGCTCCGTCTTCTCCCTTGAGAGCACCAACAACCTGTCCTGGACCCTGGCGATTTCAGCAGCGATCTTCGCTGGGTTAAGGCTGTCTCGATGTGCGTTCATCTCCACCACCTGCTTCGGGGACAGCACATTCGCGGCCAGGAGCCTGTCGAAGGGAGTCCGTGGGGCATCGTAGAGACGTTTACGACGTCAATTCCTCGTCGACGAATACCCGATGGGTTTGATCGTGGGCATCAGGTAGTTCACCCGATCATAGACCAGGCGCCATAGCCGGTTCAGTGCCCGTCTCTCCAGGTAGGTGTCGTACCGGTAGTAGAACCCGTACCGCCGGGACTGCTGAGGGTTTAGTTGACTTCACGACTGGATAAGTTCCAGGAAGGATGGAAGTCATGCCAAAGATCTACACCGATGAGTTCAAGCAATCAGCTCTCGAGCTCCTGGGCGAGGGGATGACCCAGAAGCAGGTCTGCGCCGACCTCGGCATCTCGAAGTCAGCTCTCCAGGCCTGGGTCCGTGACTCCCGCCTGCGCGAGCACGGCCTCGAGCCCTCCCGTGATCCCGAGGAGTCACGCGCCCAGGCAGCAGCACTGAAGCGGATCAGGGAACTCGAGCGGGAGAACAAGATCCTCCGCGAGGCTGCAGCGTATCTCTCGCAAGCGAACTTGAAGCTCGGTGGTCATCACCCAAAATGATGTACCCGCTGGTCCTCGACCTTGCTGCCGCCGGGGTGCCGGTGGCAGTGGCCTGCCGGGTACTCGGCTTTACCAAGCAGGGTTTCTACAAGTGGTGCGCGAAACCTGTCTCTGACCGGGAACTCGAGGAGGCGCACTTGATCAATGCCGCCTACGACGTTCATACGGACGATCCTGAGTTCGGGCACCGGTTCATCGCTGATGAGCTCCAGGCGTGCGGATACAGCGCCTCTGAACGTCGTGTGTGGCGGCTGTGCTCGCAGCAGGAGCTGTTCTCCCACACGATCAAACGAGCCCGGAAGCACGGTAAGAAGCCCGGCCCGCCAGTGTGTGATGACCTCGTCGAACGCGACTTCACAGCAAAGGCAGTCAACGAGTTGTGGCTGACCGATATCACCGAGCATCACACCAGTGAGGGCAAGCTGTATATGTGCGCGGTCAAGGATGTGTTCAGCAACAGAATCGTCGGTTATGCCATCGATTCGAGGATGAAATCTCGTCTGGCTGTGGCGGCGATTGATGACGCTGTGGCTCGTCGTGGCGGACCGCGAGCCGTGGCAGGGTGTGTCGTTCACTCGGATCGCGGGTCGCAATTTCGCTCTCGTAAGTTCCAGCAGGTTCTACGGCGTTACGGGCTAGTCGGATCGATGGGTCGGGTCGGCGCTGCTGGTGATAATGCGGCGATGGAATCGTTCTTCGCTGTGTTGCAGAAGAACGTCCTCGACCGGGGCCGTTGGGACACGCGAGCGAGGTTGCGGACATCGATCGTCCACTGGGTCGAGCGGACCTACCACCGGAAGCGTCGGCAACGGCGTTTGGGTAAACTGACTCCGGTTGAATACGAGCTTGTTCACCACAAGGCCGTCGCTCTGGCGGCATAAACCCCGGAGTCAACTAAACCGTCAGCAGTCCCTAGGGCCACGTGAGTGAGCACTGCATCTGCCAACATGGACACCATCATTGAAGTCAGAGCCGGTTGACTACTGAAGCGATCATGTCGTGGTGTGGCAGATTGGCCGTTTCTTTGCGCAGCCGCTAGGACGGGCTCCCGCTCAACACTGCCGGCGCGGAGGCGCAAACATTCGTAGCAGGCTGACTGATTCGGGTAGAACCAGGGACCTACGCGGAAGCGGCCACTGCGGGCCGGGGTCACCGGCGCCCAGACCCGGATGTCGGAAGTGAGAGCCATTTTATTTGCTTCATCTAGAAGCGGGTCATGCTCATCTGCTGCGACTACGAGCATGACATCTGCTGAGCTATTGTCCGGCAGATCGGCCACTACCGTTGATTCAGCGATGGGATATTCCTTCAGCAGCGCCTGCAGGGAGGCGACTACCTTCGAACCATTCGGGTTAACGATGACGACGGTGGCGGCTTTTAACCTTTGGGCGATGTCTTCGAAAGCGACAAGGCCTCCGCTCCGGTTTGCCAATGATACGACTGAATCAGGCCAGGGCGTCTGCTCAGACGGGACGAGGATTTCCGTTTCCGTAAGAACCTCAAACGCTGACTCCAGCCGTTGAATATCGTCTGTTGAGTACTCGCTGCCTTCTTCAGGTGTCGTAATCGTCTCTGATGTTGTAAGGACCTCTGAAATGAAGGGCCAGAGGGCATCATCCGACAGACTGTAAGTATGGGATGCGGCTTCGATGACTACGCGGTCTCCGTCGTAGGAAACTCGAATGTCCGGGTTGATTTGGTAAATCGTCTTATCAGCCATTTCTACCTCGCTTTTTCAGGGCACCGACATACTTTTGAAAATCCTGCAGAGCATCCCCTCCGTCGGTTTCATCACCCGAAGATTCGGTCACGACGAGCTGCTGGGCGGCAACGATCCGGCCGCTCAAGCCTGGGTCCATCCCTGCGGTGACCATGGCGTCAAGGAGGTCGGCAGGCTTGCCTTTCTCAGCTCGAATGGTCTGTCCAACTTCAACGCTCAAGGCTTGGGCAACGGATTTTGCAGACACAGTTGATGGCTTACCGCCTACCTGGACGTCACAGTCGGACGAAGCTGTTTCTACCGCTCCTCGTACCAGCGCGCAACGTCGGTCCCTGGTGATCAGGCTCATCCCCTGCGCGGGCTCAACCAAGCAGAATGCATTAAATTCCAGAGCCTGTTGCACATCCTCTTCCCAGTCCTCTGCTGCGCGGGGAAGGCGGAGCACTTTTACGGCGCCAAATCCACGTAACTGCGATTCAATCGAATCGAGCCAAGAGAGGTACTCCGCAGCTCCGTCTGAAATGACTTCTGTTACCACTTCCGGACGAATCATTAGACGTACTTCAGCGCTCGCCGTTGTATTTAATTCAGCGCTTAGCTCTTCGCGATTGAGCGTTACTGCGTCTACTACCACGAGGGAAGTAGAGCTATTGAGATCGGACAGTATGTCCGCGATGTGCGGTCGTGATCCTAGGTAGGTGACTGCCACGAATTACGCCTCCTGAAAGTGGATGAGGAACAGTTTTCCGAAGTTCGAGCTGTCGCTGGCAAATGGAACGATCCCGTCTCGCTCATCTGTGTACGTTGTGACTTCAGCGCCGGGAAGCGAGGACTGGCATAGGGATGCGACTTCCTCGTCCGTGAATGAAGCGTTGTACTGGTCGATGAGGAACTGGTTGAGCTCGTCCGCCGCTGTGTGCTGTATGCAAGGCCCAGTTCGCAGCAGATCCACGATAAGGATGTGCCCCTCTGGGTTGAGCAGCCTTCGTAACTGTGCGCAGCGCTCTGAGGGGTCGTCCCATAGTGCAATATTTAGAGAAGAGACGACGATGTCTGCGCTAGGAACTGTGGAGGGCAGATTCTCTATGCCCGCGCGGACAAATTCCACGCTGTCTGACGAGGGAGTTGCTTCGGTGTGTAGTTCGGCGCAGTCGGGGTCTACGCCGATGTACTTCCGAAAAGAGGTGAAAGTCTTTGCCAGCAGACCCTCACCGCAACCTATGTCGATAATCGTGGGGGCTCTGGTTCCAAAGCCGGAAATTTCAGAGGCGATGAATTTAGAGTAGCGAGGCTCGACTTCTGCATCATGTTTCCGGGCGGTCGGGACCAGGGCTGGGTCGCTGTACCACCGCCGCGCGTTTTGGCGAGCACGCTCTGTGTTCGATTGCAGGCATCCCAGGTTTGACGAATTTGTCACGATTCCTCTGCCAATTCCTCTGAGGTCTCACGAGTCGGGTGCTTTTTCTTTTCACGCCGAGGGCCGATGAACCACCACATGGGAACGATGAAGGCTGCGACGATCACCCAGTAGATCAGCCAGAACGAACCTTCGACGCCGGTAATCAGCACACCGACGCCGAGTAGAAGTACACTAATTGAAGACGCGACGAATGCGCGTTTCCACGTGGACAGGGATTCCTGATATTTCGACTCATTGTGGGGCTTTACAGGTTGCTGCCCATAGCGTTTGGCCAAGCGAGCGTCTAAAGATTTTATGATTGTCGGCCCCAAGGCAACTGAATAGCCAATATAAATAGCCGACAAGCCATGGATGAAGTTCGCCGATCTGCCGGAACTGAGATCAACATAGGTTAGAGCTAGCAATGCTAGATCGACTACTGGCGTCAATACTAACAGTGCTGCCCCAATACGTGGGGAGTGAAGTGCGTAACGTGTGAGAAGCCCTGCGAGAAGCAGTACCCAGAACAGGATCTCAGCGGCCGCTATTGATATAAGAAGCAAGCTTTGCGCCTCCTGGTGTCGAGAGTTTAGCGCTTGCAAGGGTCAAGGTAAACACTAGGCACTTGGCCTACCACAGAGCCAAGTGCCTAGTGTTCACCTAGGAAGTTAGCCGCCGCAGCAGCAGCAGCACGGGAGGGTCGTGCAAGAGCACCGAGCAGCCGTGGGCTCGAATGCCTGGACCTCTGAGACGATCTTCGAAGAGTCAGTCGAGACTGCCGGAGGCAGCTTGCTGATTAGGTTAGACATGTGCTTCTCCTTCTTCCTGATTACCCACACGGCGCTTCCGTGTAGGGGTGCATTTCGCACAAGTAAAATCTAGGCACGTTTCCAACTCCAATTCAATAGTTGCACAAGCAACGACGTCTTGGATTTTAGTTTAGTGATCAACTTAGTTTGCCTGGTGTTCGAATCGTGCCTTCGGATTAGATCGAACATTCCAGCTGGTGTCGTTCACAAGCGCGCCTGACGGTGAACCGTTTCGCTATAATTCAACAGTGGTTCAGCGCGGGTTAATTTATCTAAATGAAATATCAATCATTTAATTCTCAGCGTTTTCTCATATTTGCTGTCGGGTTCAGCTTCCATCGTTGCTGACACGATCCCGGCGCGCACGAGGGACATCGCCCACCATTGGCACGACAAACGTGGAAGACCCCTGTAGACAGCGTCTACACCCCGGCACGGTGAGGGTATGAAACTCGACGATCTGACCTTCCTTGACTGGCTGGGCCTGCGCCGCCACATGCGTGAGACCTTAGAGCCCCACGACCTGTGGCTGGAACTGCCGCATAAGTACGGGGCGTGAGCGGTCTTGCCGGACGTCGCGTATTACGCGCCCCTGTATGACTTCGCCGTAGAGGACACGGTAGCGTTTCCTGACTCGACCTCTGACAGCTCCGTACTAATGAAGCGCACTGTCAAGCCCCGGGTTTCGTAGAGGCTCCCTTTCTTGGTTTCCTATGCAGCCGCAACCTCTGTCATGGGCTGGTTGACCCAGTCAGAATGGACCTCGAGCGGCGGTCGGTAACCGATCGCCGAGTGCAACCTGGACTCGTTGTACCAGGCCACTCACGCCGACTTCTCCGCCAACACCTCGATCAACCCCGACCACACCTTACGGTCGATCAACTCAGCCTTCTACACCGAGTTCAGTGCCTCAGCCATCGCGTCATCGTACGAATCCCCACGCGATCCCACAGACGCGACGATCTCTGACTCCGCGAGGGCCTCACCATAGCGAATCGACCGGAATTGAACCCCGCGGTCGCTGTGATGCACCAGCCCGGACACGTCTTCACCAACCCGATACTTCGCCGCCAACGCCATCGTCAAAGCGTCTCTGGCCAGAGACTCCCGCATATGGTTCGTCACCTGCCAGCGCACGATCTCCCGATGGAACACATCAAGAATGAACGTCGTGTACACCCACCCAGCCTGAGTCGGGACGTACGTGATGTCGGCGACCCAGACGCGGTTCGGGCCCGGTGCTGTGAACTCACGCTCAACGAGATCGTCCGGACACTCCTCAGCCCGGGCCGAGACCGTCTTCGGACGCTTGCGCTTCCTCCGGACCCCGTCGATGCCCAGCCGGCGCATCAACCGCTCCACCGTACAGCGGGCCACCGCACCGAAACGGTCGGCGTAGCCGCGGTTGATCGCCTTCCACATCTTCCGTACCCCGTAGCAGGAATAGTTGGCCTCATAGACATCGCGGATGACCACCACCAGAGCCTGGTCCCGACGGGCTCTGGCCGAGGGTGGGCGCTTCTTGTTCGCGTAATACGAGCTCACAGCAATCCGTGCAGCAGTCCCTTTCAGGGCGCGCACGATCGGCTCGACTCCGAACTCGTGACGATTGTCGTCGATGAAGGCGACGACTACTTGGATGGGCGGCCTGGCTCCGCCGCGAAGAAAACCGAGGCCCGGCGCAGGATCTCGTTGGCTCGTTTCGCTTCGGCCAGCTCAGCCCGCAGCCGGCGGTTTTCCGCTTCCAGGTCGACTGACTCAGTCGGCGTGGATTTGCCGGAGTCCTTGTGCTTGCGCACCCAAACCCACAGGGGCTCTTTGCTCAGGCCGAGTTCCTTCGCGACGCGGGTGATGGCTCCGTTCGCAGTGTCGGGATCGGCCTGGGCATGGATGACGAGCTCAACAGCGCGAGCCCTGAGTTCGTCGGTGTATTTCACTGGCAAGAGAGAAACTCCTTCTTCCAATCTCCCTGCCTCTATTCTCCCCGGGGCATGACATTGTTCTTCGAATCGATCGTGGCTTGATCGTTCTTCTTATACGGCCGCGATCTTGTGAAATAGATGTCCCTGGATCCGGCCCATTCGATAACGTGCTGGTTGAGGAACTCCGACCCGTTGTCGAAATCCAGACCGGTGATCTGGAATGGGATCTCACGAGCGGCGGTCTTGAGGCCTACCAGGATGTTCGTGTGGGCGTTGTTGCGCACGGTGCGGGTGAATGTCCACCCGGTATGGAAGTCAGTGAGGTTGAGTGTGCGCGCGAATTCTCCGGACTCGACGGGCCCGCAGTGAGCGACGGTATCACCTTCGAAGAAGCCGGGTTCGTCTTCGACCTCGTCACCTGCCCGACGGATCGTGATCGCTGAGCGCAGCAGACTTCCCGGTTGCGTCGTGGAGTGTCCGTTTATCGCGTCTTTGGCTCGGATAGGTTTGAGGTATCGGTCGATCGTTGCGGGGCTCATCGTCAACAGTTCCTTACGGACCTTGCGGGTGTAGCGTCCTTGGCCGATCACGAGCTCGCCATGGGCCTCGAGGAGGTCGAGGAGGATCCGCATCACCGTCGCAAGGTATTTGCCGCACTGGCCGCCAGAGATTGCCCACACGCGTTGGAGGGTCTTCGTCGCGTCGTAGGAGTATTTCCTGGCACGGGGCTTCCGCGGTGCTTTCGCGACTTGCCGACCGGGACCCGGCGGGTGGTGCGCGGCTTGGGTCAGGCGCCGGCGGGCGTTATCGCGAGACCATCCGGTCACAGCAATGACCTCGTTGAGGATGGCGCTCTTGGTCTTCTTCGGTGCCTTCGTGTACGTCTTGGCGTATTTCGTGGTGATCTCGGCTCGTGTCGTCATCGACAGTTCACTCCCCATGGTGTTCGAGGGTCCACCATTTCGCGGGCAAAAGTATGTGAGGCATCGGGTGCGGTTCGCGGACTGATTATCTGAGTCTGGTCGACCCCTGTACACCCGACACCGATACGCGCACACTGAACCTATGGCCAAGACGAACAGAATCATCAGCGTCTCCGTCCCCGTCAGCGACCTCGACGAGGCAACCCGCTTCTACACCGAGGTCCTCGGGTGCTCGGTCAGCTACGACGGCGAGCCGATGCCCGGCAACCGCATCGTCGAGGTGGCCCCGCCGGGATCGGACGTCGCGATCGTCCTCATCCCCAAGGGCAGTGAGATCCCCGTTGCCGTCCGCCTCGAGACCTCGGACGCCGAGGAGGCTCACGAACGGATCTCGGCCGCCGGCGTGACGATCCACAACGACGAGGTGCTGCGGTGGCCCGGGGTGCCGCCGATGTTCTCGTTCACCGACCCCGACGGCAACGGGCTCGTCTACCTCCAGGACGACTGAGCCCCGCCGGTTGAACCAAGCCGACCTGACCCCACCGTCGACCGGGCCATCCCGCCACCTGACCGTGGACGAACTGCCGCCTCGGCGGGGGTCAAACGGACGAATATCCTCCTCGACGGGGACCGACGGGACAACCATCCCATCCTCATGTTGAACCGACCACCTCCTGAGATCGAGGTCACCCCATGGGCGTTAGACTGCTCTGGTGCCTGAACCACGAACATCGCAGTCGCCAGTGACCGCCGACTCCGCGAACGCCAGCCCCCAGCCCACTCCCGACGGCCCCGGCCTCAAGGCCGGGATGAAGCCGCGCCACCTCGTGATGATGAGCCTCGGTTCAGCGATCGGCGCCGGACTCTTCGTCGGATCGGGTGCCGGAGTGCAGGCCGCCGGGCCGGCCGTGCTCATCTCCTATGTCGTCGCCGGTCTCATCGTCATCTTCGTCATGCGGGCGCTCGGCGAACTCGTCGCCGCCGACCCCAACCCAGGCGCGTTCTCCCACTACGCCGGCAAGGCGATGGGCCCGGCCGCGGCCTTCGCGGTCGGTGCCCTGTGGTGGGTGCAGCTGTGCCTCGTCGTCGCCGCCGAGGCGACCGCAGCCGCGCAGATCGCCGCGAGCTACATCCCGTCGGTCCCGCAGTGGGTGCTCGCGCTCATCATCATGATCGTCTTCACCGCGATCAACCTCACGACCTCGGGCAGCTTCGGTGAATTCGAGTTCTGGTTCTCCCTCATCAAGGTCGCCTTCGTCGCCCTCTTCGTCATCCTCGGCGTCGCCTACCTCGCAGGCTGGACCCCGGCGACCCCGCCGGCGGAGATCTTCACCGACGGCTTCATGCCCACCGACATCCCCGGCGTCGCCGCCGGCCTCCTCGTCGTCGCCTTCGCCTTCGGCGGCATCGAGATCGTCGCCGTCGCCGCCGCCGAGACCTCCGACCCCAGCCGCTCGGTAAGCAAGGCGATCAAGACGATCGTCTGGCGCATCCTCTTCCTCTACATCGGCTCGGTGGCGATCATCGTCCTCGTCCTCGACTGGACCGACCCGCGCCTGGCCGAATCGCCGTTCGTCGCCGTCCTCGAGACCGCCGGCCTGCCGTTCATCGCCTCCCTGCTCGCCGGCGTCATCGTCATCGCCCTGCTCTCGTCGATGAACGCGAACATCTACGGCGCCTCCCGCATGGCGTTCTCGATGTCGCGCCGCTCGATGCTCCCTGCCGGCCTCGGCACGACGAACCGACGCGGCGTGCCCGTGGCCGCCGTCCTCGCGACCTCGGTCTTCGGCTTCATCGCCGTGGCACTCAACTACTTCTGGGCCGCCGAGGTGCTCGGAGTCCTCCTCAACATCGTCGGCTCGACGCTCATCGTCACCTGGGTTGTCACCCTGGTCTCCCAGCTCATCCTCCGCCGCCGCGCCGAGGCCGCCGGCACTCCCCTGCCGCTGAAGATGTGGCTGTTCCCCGGCCTGACCTACCTCACGCTCGCCGGCATCGCCGCCATCATCATCCTCGGCCTCACCGTCGAATCCGTGCGCTTCCAGATCATCGGCACCCTGATCTTCTCCGTCGCGCTCTACTTCATCGGCATGGCCGTCACCCGCCGTCAGAAGGCGAAGGGGATCGTCGCCGAGGTGTGACCCGCCGAGGTGGTCCCTGCCGGCCCCTGTCCCGCGCAATCCGCGCGGGGCGGGGGCCGACGCGTACGCTCAGTAGGCGAGTTTCGCTCGCAGACCGTCCGCGATCTCAGTCAGCGCCGCATGCTCCGGGGCCCGTGCGATCCAGCCGTCGAGCATCGCAAGCGTCTGCCTCTCGTGCCGGGCGAAGTGCCGTCCGGCGTACTCGCGCATCGGAATCGGCGACACCCGCTCGGCGAGCTCGAGGACGGCCCGCGCCACGGCGGGCAGAATCGGCACCGGCACACCGGTGACCGCGCGGACCGCCTCGGCGGCGGCGTCGCTCGGACGACGGAGATGAGTGAGGAGCTCATCCCATTCCCCGCCGTCGATGCTCAGTTCGGCGAAGAAGGGCGTGAAGACCGCGGGCGGCACGAGCAGCGCCTCGAGCGGCACCGGGAGGACGAGTGACCCGAGCGCACGGGTGAGACGACGCACGGGCTCGGCCGGGCCGGCGACGAAGAAGGCCGTTGCGCCCAGCGGCGTCCAGAACCGCACGGTGTGCGAGGTCGTGCGTTCGGAGAGGAATGCGGGACCGAAGACGACGACCTCGGCGCCGGGGAAGAGTGACCGGGCAACTTCGAGGTCGCCGTCGACCTGGCTCGTGATCGCCACCCACCGAGGAGCGACCGCTCGCACCGCCGCGGCGACATCCTCATCGAGGTCGCCCGGCCGCGTCGTGAGCACGACGAGATCCCACGAGTCCTGGACGCGCCGGTCACGGGCGTTGCGGCTCCTGCCGCGCTGCCAGTGCCGTCGCGCCTCTGTGATGGAGACCCCTGTGCCGTCGGCTGCCGCAGTCTCACTGCCTTCGTCGCTCCCGGGCTTGAGCCGGAACCCTCCGGCCTCCTCGATGCCGGCCCAATCGGTGATCGTCACCCGTCGCGTCGATGCGGCGTCTCGGGCAGCGTCGACTCCCGACGCGTCATCTTGGGCGAGTTCGTCGAACCATCCGACGCGCAGCGGGTACACCGCCTGCGGTCGTTCCAGCGGCGTGCGCGTGACGACGACGGTCTCATGCCGGTCGCCGAACAGCGCGGCACCGGCGATGCCGATCGCCCCGGCGCCCTGGAAGAGGATCCTCATGGCCGGTGAACCAGCGCATTCGCGATCGCCGCGACCCCGTCGCCGCGACCGGTCAGCCCGAGCCCGTCGGTCGTCGTCCCCGACACGGACACCTCCGCGCCGACGGCGCGCGACAGCGCCTCCTGCGCCTCAGCCCGGCGGGTGCCGATCTTCGGCCGGTTTCCGATGACCTGGACGGAGATGTTGCCGATCGCGAATCCGGCTTCGCGGACGAGTCGGCCCGCCTCGGTGAGGAGTCTGACCCCGGACGCCCCGGCGAACTCCGGACGGTCGACGCCGAAATGCTCCCCGAGATCCCCGATCCCCGCCGCCGAGAAGAGCGCATCGCAGCACGCGTGCGCGGCGACGTCGGAATCCGAGTGCCCCTCGAGGCCTCGTTCGCCGGGCCAGAGCAGTCCAGCCACCCAGAGCTCGCGTGACGGGTCGTCGGAGAACGCGTGGACATCGACGCCGATCCCCGTGCGCGGAATGGTCATCGCCTCACCCTTCGTCTTCGCTTGGTCTGATTCGACGACGGAGCCCTGTCCGGACAGCAGTCGTCTACTGCCAGGGTAGTGGTTCAGCGGCCGCGTGTGCGGGCGATGTGCTCGGCGAGGACGAGGTCGAGGGGGTAGGTGATCTTCAGGGACTCCTCATCACCGGCGACGGCGACGACATCGACGCCGAGGCGCTCGACGAGCCCCGCATCGTCGGTGGCCTCACGAGCGTTCGCACCCTGAGTGCGCACCTCCTCACGGTAGGCATCGTGGGCCCTGCGGAGGATCTCGGCGGCGAACCCCTGCGGCGTCTGGACCCGCCGCAGACTCCCCCGGTCGAGGTCACCGCGCAGGATCTCGAAGTCGGCGTCTGCGGGGGCACCGTGGACCGCCTCCGCCCGCCGGACGGTGTCGATCATGGGCAGGACGGGGACGACCGCCGCGGCGCCGGAGGACACCGCATCGACGACCCGACGGAAGACATCAGGCGGGGTGAGCGCCCGGGCGGCGTCGTGGACGAGGACGACGTCGTGCTCACCGGCGGCACGCAGTCCGGCGTCGACGGACTCGACGCGGTCGGCACCGCCGACGACGGCGACGATCTCGACGTCGGCTGCGCTGTCCGCCGCGTCATCCGCATCAAGCCGCCCGCGGACCTCGTCGATCTCGGCGCGGGCGAGAAGCAGAAACTCCTCGGGAGCCGCGACCACGATGGTGGTGGCGACTCCCGAGGAGATGATGGCCTCAAGACTGTGGGCGAGCAGCGTGCGCCCGTCCACGGAGACGAAAGCCTTCGGCTCGGGATGACCCAAGCGCGTTCCCGACCCTGCGGCCGGGACGATGACGCAGGTGCTCAGGACGCGAGCACTTCGTCGAGGAGGGCTTCGGCTTCGGACTCCTCTTTCTTCTCGGCGAGGGCGAGCTCGGAGACGAGGATCTGCCGCGCCTTGGACAGCATGCGCTTCTCACCGGTGGAGAGTCCGCGATCCTGCTCACGGCGCCAGAGGTCACGGACGACCTCGGCGACCTTGATGACGTCACCGGACTGGAGCTTCTCGAGGTTCGCCTTGTACCGGCGGGACCAGTTGGTCGGCTCTTCGACGAATTCCGCGCGGAGGACGGTGAAGACCTTCTCGACACCCTCTTCTCCGACGACGTCGCGGACACCCACGAGGTCGCAGTTCTCAGCGGGAACCTCGATCACGAGATCGCCGTGCGCGACCTGGAGCTTGAGATACAGTTTCTCCTCACCCTTGATGGTTCGTTGCCTGATTTCTTGGATTGTCGCTGCACCGTGATGTGGATAGACAACAGTGTCGCCGACCTGGAAACTCATATTCTCTTCAAACCCCTTTCGCGGAATCCCAGTTTACCATGAGGCGCGCCACAGAAATCGCCCAGGCAGCCGATTCTCCGTGCTAGGCTCAGCCTTTTTGCCCACTGTCCGCAGCGTGCTCGTCGGACAAGTGATCCTCCTCTCCGGGATCTCCCAGCCGGTTCTACGGAAGGTCAAAAACCGGGTAGTATACAGACGGATCTTGTATTGCCACTTCAAGGAGCACAATGAAACGGCACAACCGCGCGGCTCTCGCAGTTGCCGCAATCGCGCTCGTCCTCCCGGTCAGCGGGTGCGCCAGCCTGCTGTCGCCTCACCAGACCGCCGAGTACCAGTACAACGGCGGCGACGGAGCCTGGGGAACGGTCGGCGACATCGAGGTGCGCGGTCTCCTGCTCATCATGGATGAGAGCGGCAAGGGCCCGGCCCAGCTGTTCTTCACGCTCGTCAACAAGGGCGATGCTCCTGCCGAGGTCTCCGTCGAGGTCTCCGGGCAGACCATCACCGAGACCGTCCCGGCCGGCGAGACCTTCGTCCAGGATCCGGAGAGCCCGGCGTCGTCGACGGACGAACCGGTCATCGTCGACAGCCTCCAGGCCAAGCCCGGCGACCTCGTCGACATCACCGTGGCCACCGGCGGCCAGGAGAAGACGATCCAGACCCAGGTCCTCTCCGATGTGCTCCCCTACTACGAGGAGTACGTCCCGACGCCGTCGCCGTCGGACATGCCGACCGACGAGCCCACCGGCAGCAGCGCCGGCGAGGAGACTTCCACGGGAAGCACGAGCACCGAGGGCGCGACCACCGAGAGCACCGCTCCTGCAGAGGGCACCGCGTCCGCCGACGGCTGACGCGCGCACAGCGAAGGGGCCGCTCACCACATGGTGAGCGGCCCCTTCGCTGTCTGCCCTCAGGCCTCGAACTTGTACCCGAGTCCGCGGACGGTCGTGAGCAGCTGCGGCTCCGAGGGGTTCTCCTCGACCTTCGCGCGCAGGCGCTTGACGTGGACGTCGAGGGTCTTCGTGTCCCCGACGTAGTCCTCGCCCCAGATCCGGTCGATGAGCTGACCGCGGGTCATCACGCGCCCGGAGTTGCGGACGAGGATCTCGAGGAGCTCGAACTCCTTGAGCGGCATCGACAGCTCTTCGCCGCGCACGGACACGACGTGGCGTTCAACGTCGATCCGGACCCCGCCGGCTTCGAGGATCGACTCGTCGAAGCTCTCGGCCTCGACGTTGCGGCGCAGCACCGCCCGGACCCGGGCAAGGAGCTCGCGCGAGGAGTACGGCTTCGTCACATAGTCGTCGGCGCCGAGCTCAAGCCCCACAACCTTGTCGATCTCCGAATCCTTGGCGGTGAGCATGATGATCGGCACATTCGACTTCGCGCGCAGCTCACGGCACACCTCGGTGCCCGAGGCACCGGGGAGCATGAGGTCGAGGAGCACCAGGTCGGCACCATTGCGATCGAACTCCGCGAGAGCCTTGAGTCCGTCATCGGCAACAGTCACCTCGTACCCCTCCTTGCCGAGCAGGTACGACAGCGGATCCGAGAACGAATCCTCGTCCTCAACAAGCAGAATTCGAGTCACGTCGTGAGCTTCCTTTGTTCGCTTCCAGTGGGCAAAACCTGGGCAGTCCCATTCTCCTCCGCGCCCTCGGCGTTGTCATGCGCCGAGGCTGCCGCCGGGTCAGCGTCGACCCGGTCGTCCGCAGTCCCGGAGTCGTCCCCGGCCTGCGCGGAGTGTTCGAGGAGGACTCCCGCCGGCGCGGACGAGGTCGCCTCGGCGACGGTCTGCGTCCCGGCGAGCGGGAGGACGATCGTGAACGTCGAGCCCTTCCCGAGTCGGCTCCACACGCGCACCTCACCGCCGTGGGTGGCGACGATGTGCTTGACGATGCTCAGGCCCAGGCCGGTGCCGCCGGTGATCCGGGAGCGGGCGGGGTCGACGCGGTAGAAGCGCTCGAAGACCCGCTCCGTGTCCTGCCGGGAAAGGCCGATGCCCTGATCGGTCACCGAGATCTCGACGCGCTCGTCGACGAGCTCGACCCCGACGCCCACGCGCGTGCCGTCGGGAGAGTAGTTGATCGCGTTGTCGATGAGGTTGCGCACCGCGTTGACGAGGAGTTCGTAGTTGCCCTCGACGAGGAGGGACGACGGTGGGGCGACCTCGATGTGGATCCGCTTCGCCTCGGCTCGGGTGTGGGCACGGTCGGCGGCATCCTCGACCACCTCGGCGGCGGAGATCTTCTCCGTCGTCGACGGAGCCGCATGGTCCTGGACCCGGGAGAGGTCGATGATCTCCTGGACGAGCTGGGTCAGGCGCTTCGACTCCCGCTGCATGCGTCCGCCGAAGCGCTCGACGGCGGCCGGGTCGTCGGAGAAGTCGGTGACCGCCTCGGCGAGGAGGGCCATCGCCCCGATCGGGGTCTTGAGCTCATGGGAGACGTTGGCGACGAAGTCCCGGCGCACGGCGTCGACGCGTTTGGACTCGGTCTGGTCGTCGCAGAGGACGAGGATGAACGCGGTGCCCAGCGGAGCGATGCGCGCGTGGAGGTAGCGGAGGACCGAGTCGGAGAGCTCGCGCTTCTGCTCGAGGTCGATCTCCTCGATGAGCCCGCGTGCGCGCACCCGTTCGACGACCTCGAGCATCTCCGGCGACGACAGGGAATGACCTCTGACCAGGCCGAACGTGTAGGCGGCGGGTGAGGCTTTGACGACGTCGTCACCGGCGTCGAGGACGATCGCAGCGGACGGGAGGACGGCGAGCACCTCGGCGATGCCCTCGGGCAGATCGTCTTCGGAATGCAGATCGGCAGCATCGCGGGAGCGTTCGCTGAAACGGAACGCGAGTATGCCCGCTATGCCGAGTCCCAGGCCGACGATGCCGGTCAGGACCGCTACAATCAAGAGATCCACGTGACCAAGCTTAGGCGCAGTCTGCTCGGCGGTCGCACCGGATTCACTCGCTGACAGGCCTTTTGGCGAGGAATTCACCGAACCGACAAGTCTCGTTCACACGGCGCTGGAAAGCTGGGGTCAGTGTGCCTGCCCGGATCCCCGAGCACGCGGCGATTCCGCCCGGGCCGCGGGCACGGCCGATCGACGAGAACTGCGCCACGCACTCTCACCTCGCACGAGATTAAGGAAACGCACTCAATGCGCGAAGTCTTCAGGAATGAGCTCGACGAACTGGCCACCCAGCTCGTCGACATGTCCACCAAGGTCCTCGACTCCATCCGCCTGGCCAACCAGGCCGTGCAGAACAACGATCTCGATCTCGCCGAACGGGTCATCGAGGCCGACGCGGACATCGACGCCATGCAGCACACTCTCGATCAGCAGGCCGCGGAGATCCTCGCCCTGCAGGCCCCCGTCGCCGCCGATCTGCGCGCCGTCATCGGTGCCCTGCGGATGAGCGCCTCACTCGAGCGGATGGGCGACCTCGCCCGCCACATCGCCCAGCAGGTCCGCATCCGCTACCCCGAGTCCGCGATCCCGCAGCACTTCTCCGGCACCTTCGCACGCATGGGCGATGCGGCGGAGAAGATCGCCGAGGCGACCGTCAACCTCCTGTCGAATCCGGGACTGTCGATGGTGCCGACGATCAACGCGATCGACGAGGAGCTCGACGAGCTCCACCTCTCCGTCTTCGCGAAGCTCGCCGACGCTCCCGCGGAGGACCTCGCGCCGCGCCACATCGCCGACGTCACGCTCCTCTCCCGCTACTACGAGCGCTTCGGCGACCACGCCGTCTCCGTCTCGCAGAAGGTCGAGTACCTGCTCACCGGCAACTGGGAGCCCTACCTCTCCCGCAAGTGAGCGCAGGCTCGCAGTCGTGCACACCGTCCCGGTCAGGGGCGTGAGCGCAGGCTCGCACCGCTGACAACGACGATCGCCGAGGTGGTTCCTCCACCTCGGCGATCGTCATTCACCTCCCGGACGACCCCGACCGGAGTGACCCATTCCCGGGTGCGGCCGTCCAGGTCCGCCCGAGTCGAGGTCACTCTGGTCAGATTCACCGCGCGATCTCCTGCCCGTTCCGTCCTGAGGCCGCTGCTCCGAGTTCACTCTCGGCGCCGGCACCTGCGGTCTCAGGGTGCTCGCGGGCCACGACCGTGCGACGCCGCGGCCGCTCGCCTCGGCGGGGTCTCCCGCCTCGGCGCAGGACCACACGCCCGATGCCCCGCGCGACCGTCCGCAGCGCCCCCGTGGTCACGGCGACTCCGAGGATGAGGAGGCCGCCGCCGATGAGCTCGGGCACCGTGGGCCGATCCCCGAGGACGAGCCACGCTGCACCGACTCCCACGGGCGGGACGAGGAGTGTGAACGGGGCGACCTGCGAGGCGGGGAAGCACGCGAGCAGGGAGTTCCAGATGACATACCCGATGAGCGAGGCGACGCCAGCGGTGTAGACGACGGATGCGAGCACACCCCAGGTCGGGTGCAGGACGGCGCGGGCCACCTCGGCGGGCCCGTCGATGAGGAGGGAGAGCCCGAGCATCGGCACGGGGACGACGAGACCCGACCACACGGTCATCTGCAGTCCGCTGATCCCCGGCTTGACCCCGCGGGCGATGACATTGCCGATCGCCCACGACAGGGCGGCGGCGAGGCAGACGACGAAGGCGGCGACGGGTGTCGAGGCCTCGAGGCTGAGCCCGATGACCGCGAGCCCGGTGAGGCCGATGAGGATGCCGATGACCTGTCGGCGGGTCGGGGTCTCGCGCAGCGCGAGGGCGGCGACGACGACGGTGAAGGCGGCTTGGATCTGGAGGATGATCGAGGACAGGCCCACCGGCAGGCCGAGGAAGAGCGAGGTGTAGAGGAGGCCGAACTGTCCGGCGGACATGAAAACGCCGATGAGGAGGATGCGCCCGAGGCTGCCGCGGGGGAAGCGCACGAAGAGGATCGCCGGGATGACGACCATGGTGAACCGCGCGGCGACGAGGAGCAGGGGCGGCCAATCGCGGAGTCCGAAGTCGATGAAGACGAAGTTGACGCCCCAGAGGACGACGACGAGAAGCGCGAGGAGCTGGTGGACGGGTCGCATGACCTCAGGATCCCAGCGCGCTGATCAAATTTCCATTGAAAGTCCTTACGCGGACTCATTACAGTAATTTGATGATCGACATCGTCGCCCTGCGCACCCTCGTCGCCCTCGACGCGCTCGGCTCCGTCACGGCCACGGCCGACTCCCTCGGCTACACCCCGGCCGCGGTGAGCCATCAGCTCCAGAAGCTCTCGCGCTACCTCGGCGCCCCGGTCACCGAGCGCTCCGGACGCGGCATCTCGCTCACCCCCATGGGCCGTGAGCTCAGCAGCCGGGGCGCGCAGATCCTCCACGACCTCGAGGGCATCGAGGCCGAGGCGCGGGCGCGTTCGGGCGAACCGCGCGGGCGCATCACGGTCGGCGGGTTCTCCACCGGCATCCGCGGTCTCCTCGTGCCGGCGCTGCCGAGACTGCGGGAGGCGGCGCCAGAACTCACGGTGACGAACGTCGAGTCCGATCCCGATGAGCTCGTCGAGATGGTCTCGGCGGGGCGGATCGACGCCGCGCTCATCTTCGACTGGAACAGCTCGGTCCTCCGCCTGCCCTCGACCCTGACCTCGGAGGTCATCGCCGTCGACCGGGCCGACATCGTCATGCACCGCGACCACCATCTCGCCTCGCGCGCCGAGGTGACCCGCACCGACCTCGTCGGCGAGGTCTTCGTCTCCGCCCCGCGCGGGGCGGTGTGCCATCGGTGGCTCGTTGCGCTCTTCGAGGATCTCAGCTCGGAGCCGCGCGTCGAGTACTGGGCCGTCGAGTACGACACCCAGGTCGAGTTCTGCCGGTCGATGCGGGCGCTGGCGCTCGTCCCCCGACTCGGGAGGCCGCACCTGCCGGCCGACGTCACCGCGGTGCCGCTCGACGATCCGACGATCGCCCGGTCGATCCACGTCGTGTGGCGCCGCTCGATGACGAACTCCCCGGCGATCGCCCTGCTCCGGGAGGAGCTCCAGGCGATCGCCGGGGAGTTCGAGACGGCGTGCGGCTGAAGCTGCCTGGCCTCAGCGGCCCTGGTTGGCGACCTTGCCGATCGCTTCCTTCGCGGCCTCGGGGTCGAGGTAGGTGCCGCCGGGGGTGACAGGCGTGAAGTCCTCGGTGAGCTCGTAGTGGAGCGGGATGCCGGTGGGGATGTTCAGCCCGGTGATGTCGGCGTCGGAGATCCCGTCGAGGTGCTTGACGAGCGCCCGCAGGGAGTTGCCGTGGGCGACGACGAGGACGGTGCGGCCGTCGGCGAGCTCGGGAACGAGGACGTCGTACCAGTACGGCAGGAGACGGTCGATGACGTCGGCGAGGCATTCGGTGCGCGGCACCGAGTCGCCGAGGTTGGCGTACCGCGGATCGTGGGCCTGGGAGAATTCGGAGGCATCGGAGAGCGCAGGGGGCGGGGTGTCGAAGGACCGACGCCACGTCATGAACTGCTCTTCGCCGAACTCGTCGCGGATCTCCTTCTTGTCCTTGCCCTGCAGCGCTCCGTAGTGGCGTTCGTTGAGGCGCCAGCTGCGGTGGGTGTCGAGCCAGGAGAGGTCGGCGGCATCGAGTGCGAGGTTCGCGGTGAGGATCGCGCGCTTGAGGCGCGAGGTGTGGACGACGTCGGGGATGAGGTCGGCTTCGCGCAGCAGCTCGCCGGCGCGCTTGCCCTCGGCACGGCCCTTCTCGGTGAGGGTGACATCGACCCAGCCCGTGAAGAGGTTCTTCTGGTTCCATTCGCTTTCGCCGTGGCGCAGCAGGATGAGGTTATGCGTCATGGCCCCTATCTTCGCACGAGACCCCGCGCGGGTGCCCGCCGGTCCGCGGCCGGCTCCGCGCCCTCGACTCCCCGCCACCGATGGGACTCGCGACGGCCCGACCTAAGGGCGCTCAGAGTACGGACATGGGTCTTGCATGACGGAACGCTGGGAGTAGTCTTCGCATATGTCCGATCGCACGCCAGCCCCCGACCCCCGTCCGTCCGCGAAGCCGCAGTCGACGGCCGAGCGCAGTTCGATCATCGCGGTGACCGCGCTGCCCGTCCTCGTCATCCTCGCCGGCATCGCGGGATTCCTCTCCCCGGACACGTTCACTCCGCTGGCCCCGACGATCACGTGGAGCCTCGGCGTGGTGATGTTCTTCATGGGACTCACCCTCACCCTCCCGGACTTCGCGAGGATCGCGAAGCGCCCGTGGGTCGTCGTCCTCGGCGTCGTCACCCAATACGTGGCGATGCCGCTGCTCGGCCTCCTCGTCGTCACCGTCTACAGTCTGCCGCCTGAGATCGCCGTCGGCGTCATCCTTGTCGGCTGCGCCCCCGGCGGCACCGCGTCGAACGTCGTCACGTACCTCGCGAAGGGCGACACCGCACTGTCGGTGTCGATCACGACGCTCTCGACGCTGCTCGCTCCTGTCCTCACTCCCCTGCTCACGCTGTGGCTGGCCGGGTCGTACATGGACGTGCCGTTCTGGTCGATGTTCGTCTCGATCTGTCAGACGGTGCTCGTGCCGGTCATCGTCGGCGTCCTCGTCCGTCTCGTCGCCTCACGTCTCGTCGATCGGATCGCGCCCGTGCTGCCGTGGCTCGCCTCGATCGCGATCGCCTACATCGTCGCGATCGTCGTCGCCGGGTCGGCCGGATCGATCGCCTCGGCGGGCATCCTCGTCCTCCTCGCCGTGATCACGCACAACCTCCTCGGGCTCGGCGTCGGCTACGGTGTGGCCACGGCCTGCCGCCTCGACACCCCGACCCGCCGAGCGCTCGCGTTCGAGGTCGGACTGCAGAACTCGGGCCTGGCCTCGACGCTGGCGACGACCTACTTCTCCCCGCTGGCGGCGCTGCCCGGCGCGGTCTTCAGCGTGTGGCACAACGTCTCCGGTGCCGTCCTCGCCTCGATCTTCGCCCGCCTGCCCTACGGCAAGCCGCCCGCCGAGGCGACCGAGCAGTCCCGCACGCCGCAGTCGGCGTGAGCCGCCGTCCACGTCGACGCGCGGACTCCAAGCGCGACGAAGCACCCCGGTCGGGATTCGGCGAAATCGCCCCGCACACGATCGATATCGCCGATCGGCGCTTCACGGTCAGGCACACGAGCGGGGACGAGAGTCCGGTGCTCGGTTGGCTCAGCTGACGACGGACAGGTCCCGGGCCGATGCGCACCGCTTCTACGAACGCCTCGGATACACCGCGAGTCACGAGGGACTCAAACTCGACCTCGGACTCACATCCACTTGACGCCGTCGACCTCGAATTCGCGTATACGGTAGGCGATCATATCTGCGAGGAGGGCGTCGGGGATCTCCTCGTCGTACGGCAGTCTGATCGACCCTTTGCCGGTGTCGAAGTCGGTGAGCCTGTCGGCGAAGGCGTCCTTCGTGCTCGGCGTGAAGACGACGTTCGCGTGCCGCTGGTACCCGGCGAACGCGAAGAGGATGGTGTCGAGGAAGTACGCCGGATTGCCCCACTTGAGGCCCTCGCCCGCGGTCGGGGCGTGTTCCCGGCTGAGGTCGCGCAGGTGACGGAGGAAGTCCTGCTGCTCGACCGAGTCGAAGGTCGCGATGTATTCGTCGACATTGCCCGGCCTGCTCAGATCCACTCGCTTGATCATCGTCGGTCGCCGTCGGTCGTCGGGTGCCCGGTCGGCGCAGCCTCTCCCCCGGGGTCGTTGGGACTCGGCTCAGGCCGCTCGGGCCCAATCGTGCCGAGGAACTCATTGTCCGGGCTGTCGAGGACATGTTCGAACGCCGCGAGATTCCGGGTCGACTCACCGCGGCTCACCCGCCATGCCCACTCCTTCTTCATGCCCGTGAGGAATCCGAGCAGGAGGAGTTCGTTGAACGACTCGTCGGCGACGGTGAGGATCTCACCGAGGAGAGCGTCGAGGTCGTCGAGGAGACGGTCGACCGGAACCGTGGCCCTCAGATAGACGTCGCCGAGGTGGTCGATCCCGAAAGACGCCGCTCCGAGCTTCATGTTCTTTCGCAGCAGCCACCGGTTGAAGGCCTCGGCGTTCTCGTCCGGGTGCCGGATGACGAAGGCCGCGAGCTCCGCCGTCCGCGCGGAGACGACGATCGACACGGTCGTCTTGAGCTTCCGCTCTCCCGGCAGGACGACGGCGATCGACGTGTCGTCGAGGCTGTCGACGGCGACGTCGTTGGCCTCGGCCCAGCCCGTGATGCCCTGCATGAGCACGGCCGGCTCGACGCTCATCAGCGCCATCCTCCGCACACGCCCGGGGCCGTGAGGTCGCTCGCGTCGCGGGTGCCGCGGTCTCCGGCCATGCCCCGGGAAGCGGCTCCGATTCCCGAGCGGATCCGGGCAGAGTCCTCGCGTTCCCCGGCGACGGCGTCGAGGACGGCGGCGACGGTCCGGTTCCAGTCGAAGCGCTGCGACCGGGCCGCCGCATGGTCGGCGAGTTCGGCCCGCAGCTCCGCGTCGCCGAGGAGCCTCTCCAGGGTGAGCGCCCAGTGCCGCGGGTTGTGGTCGGCGATGAGCAGTCCCGAATATCCGTTCTCGACGATCTCCGGCAGTCCGCCGACGGCCGCGGCGATCGACGGCAGACCGGAAGCGGCCGCCTCGGCGGCGACGAGCCCGAAGGACTCGCTGCGCGAGGGCACGAGGAGGACGTCCGCGGCACGGTAGTAGGTGACGAGTTCGGCCGCAGGCACGGGCGGCCTGACCTCGACATTCGGTTCCGCGGCGATCGCCGCCGACAGCGTGGCGTGGAAGTCGGAGGGCGTGTTCCACTCGCGATCCGGAGCGGTCCGCCCGCGTCCGTCCGCACCGGCACGACCAGCGCCGCGGGTGCCCGGTCGCGCAGAGGGTTCGACCCATCCGGAGGCCGCGCCGAGGAGGACGCCCCGTGTCCGCGCGGAGAGCTCGGGGTTGTTCTCGTGAAGGCAGGCCAGGGCATCGACGACGACGTCGGTGCCCTTGATGAACTGCATCCGTCCGACGTAGAGGACGAGGTTCTCATCGGCCGCGAGTCCCAGTTCGGCGCGGGCGGCCCGCCGCGATCCGGGTGAGAAGAGGGCATGGTCGACGCCGGGCCGGGCGACGACGACGGAGGCAGGATCAGCACCGAGCTCGCCGATGAGGTCACGGCGCTCAGCCGGGGTGTTCGCAACGAGGAGGTCGACGCCGGCGGCGATGCGCTCCTCGGTGCGGAGTCGGCGCGGGGATTCCTCGGCGGTATCGGAGTCCCGGTTCTTCACGGCACCGATCGTGTGCATGCTCGCGATGATCGTCGGCCGCGGCCCGCCCCGGGTGCGCACGGCACGCAGGGCCGCCTCGGCGGAGATCCAGTAGTGGGCCCACACGAGGTCTGCGGCGGTGAAGACGGGGTGGGCTGTGAGCAGGCGGGCGAGGTCGTCGAGCCTGCCCGCGAGCGCGTCCTTGCTGTCGGCGTCGACGTCGAGACGGTGGAGGCGGAGGTTGGGTGCGAGGGTGACCGAACGCGCCTGCTCGTCGCCGGCGACGCCGAGGCCGTGCGGGTCGGCGGTGAAGACGTCGACCTCGTGTCCTGATGCGGCAAGGGCCCTGACCGTATGGTCGACGTAGACATTCATCCCGCCCGCATCGCCCTGCCCGGGCTGAGCCGCAGGCGAGGTGTGAAGTGAGAGGACGGAGATGCGCACGGAGTCAGTCTAGCCAAAGAAGTCGCCGAGGATCCGGCGGACCTCATGGCGACCCCGCCACAGGATCGATCCGGCCGGCAGCACTTCGAGGCGCGAACCGGGGATCGCGGCGGCGATCTCCTCGGCGATGAAGGCGGGGTGGGCGGGGTCGTCCTCGTGGGTGAGGACGAGGACCTCGCCGGCGAAGTCGCGCAGCCGCTCCGCCGCGGCGTCGAGGCCGCCGCCGAGGTACTGCCCGTCGACGGCGATCTCGAGCGCGAGTCCGAGCCCGTCGGACATGTCCGTGGTGACGAGGTTCTCGGCCTTCGTCCGGGTCCACGCTCGCGCCGGGAGGAGGTCGGCCACCTCGGCAGGCTCACGGGAGAGCATGAGGTCGGTGATGCCCTCGACGTCACCATCGGCGACGAGGCCGCGCAGGGACTCGAGGTAGGCGGTGTGGGAGCGAACCACCTCGGCGGGGAAACCGGCGAACGAGGCGGGGAGGACGAGGGCGACCTTCTCGAGGCCCTCGGTCACGGGATGACCGTCGCTGAGCAGGCGCAGGAGTCCGCCGGCGGACATCGAGACCACGAGCGCCCTGGTCGCCGAGGTGGCGGTGAGGGCCTCGGCGAGCGCTTCGGCGATGAGGGCATAGTCCCAGCCAGGGCCCGGCGAGGGGCGACCGCCGTGGCCGAAGAGGTGGAGGAAGTGCTTGGTGCCGGAGATGCCGGTGCCGAAGGGCCGGGTGTCGCGGATCGCGCCGGCGAAGCCGTGACTGAAGAGGGTGTGCGGGTCGCCGGAGCCGAACGTCGCGATATACCCGGTGTCGGCACCGGGGAAGTTGAAATCCTCGCTCATCCCCGGGTCAGCGGTTCCGATTCCTGGGGTCGATGGCCTTGATCTTCGGGCGCACGTCGGTGAGGTAGACGATCGCGCCGACGAGGGCGAGGAGGTTGAGGAAGATCATGCTCATGCCCAGCGGCGGGAGCGCGATGAGAGCGAGCGCGAGACCGACGGCGAGCAGGATGACCCAGAACTTCTTCGACTGCTTGTCCACCGCACGGTAGTTCTCATCCTTGTACCGCAGCGAGTCGATGAACGCCCAGAGTTGGACGATGAACGCCGCAACCGTGAGGGCGAGAAAGACCAGGCGCTGAAAGTCAGCAATGAGTTCCATGCCCTTAAGCCTAGCAATCGGGCCTGACACCGGCACCGGGGCAACTCACAGGATGCCCGTCCACCGGATCCCGGCGCACACCGCCATCGCGAGGATGACGCAGACGAGCATCGGCACACGCACCACCGCGGCGAGAACGCCCACTCCGACGCCGATGAGGCGCGCCGGGTCGGCGAGCGCCTGACCGTCGAAGACCGCCGTCGTCGCGAAGACCGCCCCGATGAGCACGACGGTGGCCCTGTCCATCCAGGCCGTGACCCGCGAGGTCGGTTCGTCGGGATCGCTCGCCGAGGCGGTCGGGCCTCCGGTTCCGACTGACGTTTCCGACTCGGTCGGCATTGCCGTTGCTGGTCCGGTCGTCGCACCCGCTTCGGTGGCCACGTCGGCTCCGGTGGCTACGTCGGCCGCTGTGCCCGCGGTCGTTCCGGTGGTCGCACCGGCTTCGGTGGCCACGCCGGCCGCCATGCCCGTGGTAGTTCCGGCCGCCGGGCCCGCTTCGGTGGCTATGTCGGCTTCCATGCCCGAGGTCGTTCCGGTAGTCGCGAGCGTCCGACGCCGTCCGCGCACGGCGAGCGCAGCGCCCACCTTCACTCCCGCGAAACGCATGACGTAGGTGCCGATGCTCAGCGCGGCGAGCGCGATGAGAAAGGTCGTCGGATTCACTTCGCGGCCTCGCTATCAGTCGGACCCGAGCTACGGGGCTGCATGGTCGGGGGCTGCGAAATTGTCGGCGGCTTGGGCATCGTCGGCGGCTGCGAAAATGTCGGTGGCTGAGACATTGTCGGTGGCAGCGACTCGGCGGACTTTCTCGGCCGTCGCACCTCGGCGGGCACGGCCATCTCGTGGTCAGGCGGCGCTCCACACCCCTCGTAACCGGGCACAGTTCTGCGCCCCTCGTGGCCGGGCACAGTTCTGCGCGTCCTCCTCTCCCTCACCGCTCGGCGGACGAACCAGCCGAGGGCGACGAAGGCGAAGACGGACAGCGAGGTCACGGCCCCGAGGCCGAGCGGGAGGATCGGCGTGAGGCAGACTGCGACGAGGATGCCGGCGAGCGTGAGGCAGAGCGTCGAGCGGTTCCGCAGATCGCCGCGGATGAGGCAGAAGAGGATGATCGGGAACGCCGCGTCGAGGCCGAGCATGTCGGCGTCGATGACGCTGCCGAGCCACTGCCCAACGACCGCACCCGAGGGCCACATGATCGCGATCGCGACTCCCATGAGGAGGAACGCCCGCCACCGCTGGCGGTCGTTCCCACCTGTGCGTGCCACTGCCGTCGATTCGTCGTTGATCCAGTGCGAAGCGATGAGAGCTCGCCAGTCCTGCGGGAAGAACGGACCGACGGCCACACCGAACGCGAAGTTGCGCGAATTGACGAGCAGTCCGGCGAGGACCGCGAGGATCGGCGCTCCCCCGGCGGCGATCACTCCGACGAAGGTGAACTCGGCGGCACCGCCGAGGGCGAAGGCCGCGAGCATGAGCGTCTGCCACCACGCGAAGCCTGACACCTGCGAGATCGCACCGTACGAGAGCGCGACGGCGACGATCGTCACCGTGATGATGGCGACTGCCCGGTAGGTCGAGGACGGCAGAACGCGCCCGATCGTGCGGAATGGTGAACTCATGTTCACCATAGTGCACACCGCGTAAGAGGTTCGTCAACCGGAACGGCAGTGCGGAATAATGAACGACAGCTAAGATGATCGTATGAGCGGAGCAACGGCATGAGCGCGGCGGCAGACGACTCCCCCAGTCCCGAGACGAGAGACCCATCCGTCAAGGGCAACGTCGAGGACAGCAGCGTCGACCAGGTCAACGGAGATCACGGGAACCGCGTCCACGACAACAGCACCGCGACCGACTCGTCGACCCCGCGGGCCCAGGTCGCGGCCGCGGTCAAGCGCGAACGGCAGCGGGCGGGACTCTCCCTCTCCGAGGTCGCGCGCCGAGCCGGCATCGGCAAGTCGACGATGTCCGGACTCGAGGCGGGAACGGCTAACCCGAGCCTCGAGACGATGTGGGCCCTCGCCGCGGCTCTCGACATTCCGCTCTCACGGCTGCTCGATCCCCCACAGCAGGAGATCGCCCTCCACCACGTTCGTGACATGCCGAGCCTGCCGTCGACGACGGCGAACTATGTCGCCACCCTGCTCTCGGCTTCCCCGCCCACGGCACGCCGCGACATCTACTTCATCCAGGCCGAACCCGGCGAATCACGCAATTCCCATCCGCATCCGGCGGGCACGATCGAGCACGTCATCGTCGGTCGCGGGGCGGCACGGATCGAAGCGCTCGGCCAGTCGTTCGAGCTGGCCGCCGGTGACTACCTCGTCCACCCGGGTGATCAGCCGCATTCTTTCACAGCCCTCGAACCCGGTACGAACTGCATCTTCGTCGTCGAGAGCCGCTGACCAGCCCCGCCCCTTGCCGTTGACCAGGCCCGCCGCCTGCCGCTGACCGGCCCCGCCGCTCGCCGCTTGGCAGCCTCAGCCCAGCCCCACCCTTTGCCGCTCGGCAGCCGCAGCCCAGCCGCAGCCCTATTCGACCGGCGGACCGTCGGCCTTGTCCTCGGCGAGCGAGGGCAGGCGTTCGTGCGCGGCGTCGTTCGTCAGGCCGGCCGCCTGGAGCAGGTCGGCGGCGACGGGCCGGAGGAGGAGGACGAGGGATTCGTCGTGGATGTCCCAGCTCTTCTCCGCCCTGGGATCGAGTTCGCCCGCGGCTTCGGACAGGGCCACCTCGGCGAGCGATCTGTCGGTTCCCCGACGCAGCGCGATCTCGAGCTTCTTCGCTCCGTCGGCGAGGGATTCGACGTAGTCGGCGATGATCGGCTTCTCGACGCCGAGTTCGGTGATGCCGACGACGCGGCGGGCGATGACGCGGATCGTGCGCATCGCCCGATCGGAGTAGGTGTGGGCACGGGAGAGCCGGGTCACCTCGGCGGCATGACGGCGGCCGCGCGCATTGATCTTCGCCGCCTCCTTCGACACCTGCAGCGACGAGCCCCACGAGTCGATGATGTCCTGGGTCTCGCGGGCTCGGGTGAGGGCGCGCATCGCGAGTTCGGTATCGGCGTCGCGCAGGGCCTTCGACATCATCGTGAGCACGGCGCTGACCTCGTCGAGAAGGTTCGCGGCGAGTGCGCGCGGGACCTTGCGGGCATCGCGGGGGATGATGAGGGCGAGGACGATCGCGAAGAGCGAGCCGACGAGGGCGTCGAGCGTGCGCGGGAACGGCAGGGTCGTCGCGGTGGCGGGCACGACGACGACGTAGACGGACTGGACGGCGATCTGGGTGATGAAGATGCCGCCGGAGTTGAGCACCGTGCCGATGACGAGGCCGATGATGAGGGTGAGCGCGAGCTGCCAGATGCCGCTGCCGTAGATGTTGACGAGCACCTCGCCGACGAGCACCCCGAAGGTCGCACCGATGCCGATCTCAAGCGAGCGGCGCAGGCGGCGATCGGCGACGGGGCCGATGCCGACGGCGGCGGCGACGGCAGCAAGGAACGGGTAGGGGTGGCCGAGGATGTAGACGCAGAACGCGTAGGCGGCGGTGGCCGCGATGGGGATCTGGATGAGCTGTCCGGAGTTCGCCCACACGCGCCTGAAGCCGAGGCGGAGGCGGTGGGCGACGATGTTGAACCCTCGCTTGATCAACCCGCTGACCTGGGTCTTCGCCATCCGATCCGGCCCCCTCTCGCGCTCGTTGTACTCAGATTACCGGAATTGTGACATGCTAAAGTCTGTGCGCCGAGGAGGCTGAAGAATGACGACGAACCTGACCCGAGACGAAGCGCAGAGCCGATCGCATCTGCTCAAGGTCAAGACTTACACCGTCCATATCGATGTGAGCAACGCCGAGTCCGATGCCGACACCTTCACCTCCCGCACCGTCGTCGAGTTCAAGGCTCGCTCCGACTCCCAGACCTTCATCGACATCATCGCCGACTCTGTCTCACTTGTGCAGATCAACGGGGAGGACCTCTCCCCCGCCGAGGTGTTCGACGGTGCCCGTGTCACGTTCCCCGTTCGTGAGGGGAAGAACACCCTGACGATCGAGGCGCAGACCCGGTACTCCACCTCGGGTGAGGGACTCCACCGATTCACCGATCCCGCCGATGGCAAGGTCTACCTCTACTCGCAGTTCGAACCCACCGATGCCCGGCGGGTCTTCGCGAACTTCGACCAGCCCGACCTCAAGGCGAAGTTCGTCTTCAGCGTCACCGCCCCACAGTCGTTCCAGGTGCTGTCGAACCAGGTCGAGACGAGCCGGGAGACGGTGAGCGGGGACGGCAGCGCGGCCGTCACCCACTTCTTCGCACCGACGCTCAAGCAGTCGAGCTACATCACGTGCATCACCGCAGGCCCCTACGAGGGGGCGACGGACACGTGGACGGATCCGGTCACAGGCGAGACGGTCGACCTCGGCGTGTGGACGCGGGCGAGTCTCGTCGATCATCTCGACTCGGCCGACATCCTCGGGATCACGAAGGCGGGCCTCGACTTCTTCAGCGCCGAGTTCGACTACCCCTACCCCTGGGGCAAGTACGATCAGATCTTCGTTCCCGAGTACAACCTCGGCGCGATGGAGAATCCTGGACTCGTCACCTTCACCGATTCCCTCATCTTCCGGGACAAGGTCACCGACGCGATGTACGAGTCGCGGGCCAACGTCATCCTCCACGAGATGGCTCACATGTGGTTCGGCGATCTCGTGACGATGAAGTGGTGGGACGATCTCTGGCTCAAGGAGTCCTTCGCCGACTACATGGGCGGCCTCGCGCTCGCCGAGGCGACGCGGTTCACCGACGGATGGGTGACGTTCGCGCTGCGCCGCAAGGCGTGGGCGTACATGCAGGACCTCTACCCGACCACGCACCCGATCGTCGCCGACATCCCCGACGTCGAGGCCGCGAAGCTCAACTTTGACGGCATCACGTACGCGAAGGGCGCCTCGGTGCTCAAGCAGCTCGTCGCGTACGTCGGTCGGGAGGCGTTCTTCGCCGGATCCCGGCTCTACTTCAAGCGCTTCGCCTTCGGCAACACGGAACTCGCCGATTTCCTCGACTGCCTCGCTGAGGCGGCCCCCGACCGTGATATCGCCGGCTGGGCGGACGCGTGGCTGGGGACCTCGGGCGTCTCCGAGCTCTCGCTCGCTCTGACGACGAGCGCCGAGGACGACACCACCTCGGCGGGGGCCGGGTCCCGGAACGAGTCGACTGCGAACACTGCCGGTCGGGCCGGGTCGGGCCCGCAGCACGACCCCCGGGCGAGCATCACGGGCGCGACGATCACACAGTCGGATTCGGCTGAGGGCACGCGTCTGCTGCGCCCGCACACTCTGGAGATCGCCACGCTCGGGCGGTCGGGGCGCGACATCGTCCCCATTGACAGCGTGAAGTTCGACTTCGACGGGGAGTCCGCCGAGGTGGAGCAGCTCGTCGGGCGCACGCGTGGTGAGATCGCGCTGCTCAACTACGCCGATCACGACTATGCGCGGGTGCGTCTCGATGAGGCTTCGACGGAGGCGGCGATCACCTCGGTCTCGAGGATCGCCGACCCGCTCTCACGGGCCCTCGTATGGTCGGCGCTCGACAATGCGGTGCGCGACGGGCTGCTGCCCGTGCAACGGTACCTTACTGCTTATGCCCGCAGCCTCGGCAAGGAGAGCCATGCGGGGATCATGGCCGGCCTGAGCCAGACGGCGCTGCTCTGTCTCGATCAGTGGGTGGCGGAGCGGAACTTCGAGACCGCGATCTCGGGCCTGCTCGGTGCCGCGCTTGATGCGCTGGCGACGGCGAAGTCAGGGTCGGATGCGCAGCTGCATCTGGCCAATCTCGTGCTCTCGCTGACGTCGCGGACGGCGCGATGCATCGATGACAGTCCGTCGATCGCGATGGGTCGGGCGTTTGCGACTCAGGTCCTCGCCGTGCCGATCGGCGAGGAGATCGAGAGCATGAGCCCCGAGATCGTCGACGAGGCGACTGCGGGCACAGGTGGTCGCAGCGGTCAGGACGACGGATCAGCCGCAGGAGACCGGATCGCCTCGGGAGACGGGTCGAGCGGGTCCGGATCGGGCGGGACTGCGTCCCATCCTGATCGGGACGGTGTCGCCGAGCATGCAGCGGCTTCCCTGCCGTTCCGTGGTCTCATCAATGACCATGCCCTGCGATGGAACGCGATGACTGCGCTCGTGTGCCTCGGGTGGGCGGATCAGACGGACATCGCGCGCGAGACCCACCTCGATCAGAGCTCCTCGGGACGCCTGCGCGCCGAGACCGCCAATGCCGCCCTGCCGCTGCCGATCGTCAAGATGCGCGCATGGGAGACCGTCGTCACCGGGTCGCTGAGCAACGATGTGCTCTCGGCGATCATCTCCGGCTTCGTCGCTCCTTCGGCGCTGCCGATCACGGAGATGTACGTCGATGAGTACTTCGAGCGGCTTGCCGGGTTCTGGGCGGACAACTCGATCGAGATCGCCCGCCGTCTGGTGCTCGGCCTCTATCCGCGGTGGTCGGTCGACGAGGAGCGCGTCGTCGAGAAGACCGATGCGTGGCTCGCCGAACATCCTGATGCCCCTGCGGCGCTGCGGCGCCTGCTCATCGAGCGTCGTGACGATCTCGCTCGGGCGATCTACCTCAAGGCCCGCCAGACCTCGCGGCACTGAGTTCGCAGTCGGGCGGCCAGACCGACCCGATGCGGTGATGCGCACCTCTCCTGCTCCGCGACGGCCGACGAGGGCCGCGACTCCGCCATCGATGGTTCCCCACGATGAAGGGGACTGCCCCTTAAACGGGAATGAGCGAATCGGGGGATGGATTACTCTCGTGCACGTGAATCCTTGGTCCGGTGGGCGCAGGGTCGCACCGACGTTCGGGCACTCGTGCTGACGGGATCAGCCGCCGCTCAAGACGCCCACCCTCTCTCCGACCGGGATATCGAGGTGTTCACGACAGACATTGATGCGCTCTTGACAGACGAGTCATGGTGGAGCGACCTCGGCGATGTGCTCGTCGTCGAAAGGCTCTACGACGGTGACGGCAACCCCACACGCCTGATCTACTACGCGGGCGGCAAGATCGACTTCACCGTGCTTCCCGCAGATCGCCTAGCAGGTCGAAGCTACACTCGACCGTTCTGTGTACTCCTCGACAAGGACGACAGCGCTGCAACCGCCTCACTGGATGCGACCTCCACTGCGCCACCCTCGCCCGCGGAGTTCGAGGAGTCGATGAACTGGGCGTGGGCGGCGGCTCTGATGCAGGCCAAAGCCATCGTGCGCGACGAGCCGTGGTCAGCGAAACTTCGTGACCAGGACCTGAAAGGCGAACTGCTGCGGATGATCGAATGGGATCACCTCGCCCGGCACGGTCCGGGACTCGACACCCGATACCTGGGCACACGGATGCGGCAGTGGATGGACACCGATGTCCAGCACGCGCTCGAACGCTGCTGGGGCAGTCTTGACGGTGACGACGCGACACGCGCACTTCTTGCGTCCACCGAGCTGTACCGCACCCTCGCCGAACGCACCGCGTCGTCGCTCGACCTCCCACACTTCGATCACGAGCGAGTCGACGATGAATTACACGCTATCCTCGGGCTCCGCACTCTTTGAACTGCGCGAGCTGAACAGCACGAGCACCCTCGTACCCCGCCGCACGTCGGACGACTGAGGGTCGCCGAAACCGACCACTAAGGATGCGACGGGCCGTGCGGTCGTGCGTCTGTGGAAGTGACCGGTCCTCTACCGGGAATGTCAGTGAGCCAGGCCTTCGCGCGGGGCGAAGGCCAGGTCCTTTCTCACTGCCGTAGCACCTCTCCGCGGTGAACCCACCGTGGCGATTTCGGTCAGCGGAGAACGTTCACGGTGGACCACCTCGGCGGCGGACAATCACCCCCATCGAATGCCGGAAGCCGGCCGCAGGACGACTGCGACCGGCTTCAGCGTGGGAACGAACGGATAAGCATCACAGGATGCGGCGCGCTCCGGAGAACTCGTTGCCCTTGTCCCAGTCCTTCCAGTCGACCACGTAGACCGTCTTCGAGGCGTTCGGCGAGTGGATCATCTTCCCTCCGCCGATGTACATGCCCACGTGGTGGACGGTGCCCGAGCTCGTTGAGAAGAAGAGCAGGTCGCCCGGCTTGAGGTCCTTCGACGAGACCTTCTTGCCGACCTTGGCCTGGTCGCCGGAGTCGCGCGGGATGTCGATGCCGTGCGCCCGGTAGACGGAGTAGGTGAAGCCGGAGCAGTCGAAGCCGTAGGCGGAGACGCCGGCCCACAGGTAGCGGAGGCCGTCGAACTGCTTGGCGGTCTTGACGAGGTCGTCGCCGGAGGGCTTCTTCGGCTTCTCACCGATGTCGAAGACGTTGACGTCGTCGACGTCGATCCACGCGGCTCCGCCGCCGGGCAGTGCGACACGGACGTCCTCGACGTCTTGGGCGATGAGGGGCAGTTCGACGTTGAAGCTCGGATCCGCGCCGACGTCCTTGGTGAACTCGATGCCCTCGAACTTGGCCTTCTCAGCGGTGACGACCGCGCGCGGCTGGTCCTTCTTCAGCTTGCCGAACCGGTCGTTCTCGACGAGCTGCTTGGTCGGCAGCCAGCCCGGGTAGCCCTTCTTGTTCTTCGGTGTGGACTGGTCGGTGACGGCGACCTTGGCCCAGTTGCCCTTGGTCTCGAGGACGGTGACCTCGGAACCGTAGACGGCCTGGGTCTCGGCCTTGCCGGTGAGGCCACGACGCACCTCGGTGCTCTTGAGGTTCTCGTTCCACTTGTCGAGGTCGACGGGCTTGCCCAGAGCGGGCTTGTCGACCTTGCGGGGCGCCTTCGAGTCCTTCCACAGCGTGGCGACGGTGACGTCGACGTAGGCCGTCTCGCCCTTCTCGATCTTTCCGTCTCTGATCGGCTCGAGTTCCTGGCCCGGAACGACCGCCGCAGCCAGGTTGGTCGACGCGTTGGCAGGAGCAGACTGGTTGCTCGACATGGCAGGAGCGCCGGCTCCGAACACAAGTCCGAGCCCGAGCGCCGCCGAAACAGCAATTCTCGTACGCATAGATTCTCTTTCGGTCTGCGAGCGAGACCAATGGTCGCACCCGCGCGGGGGAAGCCGCCGAATGAGTTTCGCGACCCACGGAACCGACCGATGGCGATCGATCGCGTGAGCATCGAAACGATGTACGCGAACAATCCTACTGTCTGTTCCGGACATTGTCTCGGGTCAGCGGGTGATCGCCTCGGACGTCAGCGGAGGAACTCGTCGGCCAGCAGGTCGATGGTCTGGATCCGCGCGGCATCGTGACGCAGCTCTTCGCCTTCCATCGCACCGGCGACCGGTTGGATCATCACCTCGTCGACTCCGAATCGGTCGGCGAGTTCCTCGAGCTGGCCCTTGGCCTGCTGAGTGTCCCCGATGATCCAGTTCTTCGAGAGCTCTTCGGCGACCATGCGCTCCTGGTCGGTCATGATCGAGCGGACGTCGTCACCGGCCAAGCGCAGCGGTCCCATCTGTCCGCCCGTGCGCAACCGTGCCATCTGCAGCATGAAGGGCTCGGAGCGCAGTCGCGCCTCGTCCTCGGTGGGAGAGACGACGGCATTGGCGGTGACGAAGGTGCGCGGTTCGTCCCCGTAGGCGCCGGGCGTGAAGTTGTCGCGGTAGATCTTCATCCCCGTCGTCGCACCGGCGGCGAAGTGATTGGCGAACACGTAAGGCATGCCGAGCTCAGCTGCCAGCCGAGCCGAATACCCCGACGAACCGAGCAGCCATGGCAGCGGCTGGGTCCCTTCGGTCGGGGCCGGAGTGGCCCGCAGCGTATGCTCGCGTCCACCCTGAAGAGGAATGCGGACGCCTTCCGGCGTCATCAGGGAGAGGGTGTCGATGACGTGCTGAGGGAACTGTTCGACCGGGTCGATGGTCTGCCCCTGACGGTCGACCATCCGCCCCTCGCCGAGGTGACCCCGCATGGCCGCCGATGTGATCGGATCCGTGCCCGGCGCGCGTCCGATTCCCAGATCGATCCGATCACCGTAGATCGCGGAGAGGAGGGCGAAGAGCTCGGCGACGGCGAGAGGCGCATGGTTGGGCAGCATCACTCCGCCCGAGCCGAGGCGGATGTTTTCGGTGCCCTGGCCGAGGTACATGAGTTCGGCACCGGGCATCGTCGAGGCGATCGACGGCATGTTGTGATGTTCCGCGACCCAGTAGCGGGTGTAGCCGAGTTCGTCGGCCCGGCGGACAAGTTCGTGAGACGCCGCGAAGGCATCGGACGTGGTCTGGCCGACGCGCACGGGGACCAGGTCGAGAAGAGAAAGCTCCATGCTCAAGGCAACAGGGTTCCGGGAGGGTTCATTCCATGAGCTGCGTCACTGCCGGGCGGATTCGGCCTCGGGACGCACCTGTCCCCTCGACGTCCGGATCGGTCTCAACGGAAGAGCGTGTCGGCGATCTCGCCGGCGATGAACCTCGAATGGAGGATCGGTCTGCGTTCGGGATCGATGGTTGCAGGAGGCACCCAGGCCGGTCGCCCGTCTCTGAGCATGATCGTGTGCCAGTCGGATTTGTCGATGAGATGGTGGTGCGCACTGCAGGCCAGAGTGAGGTTGTTGATATCGGTTCTGCCCTTCTCGGACCAGGGCACGATGTGGTGGGCGTCGCACCAGCCGGGCGGTGTCTCGCATCCGGGGAAGGTGCACCCTTGGTCTCTCGCGGCGAGGATCGTCAGTTGGTTCCGATTGGCGTACCGGTTCTCTGTCTGGACGCTCACCGTCCGACCCTTCTCGCTCATGAGGTGGAAGAACACTGCGCCGTTGAGGCCGTCGCGAACCGCCGCTGAAATGGGGAAGCTCTCAGCCGCTCCGGTCGTCGCCTGCCCGCATCCGGTGGCGACGTCCTCGGCCTTGGCCGTGACGACGAGAGCGAACGGAGCGCCCGCACCGACACGGCCCATTTCGATGCGTCCGATGATCGTCGAGAACCTCTCATAGATCCGGTTGCGCACGCTGGGCTGCTCAGAGGCCATGGGTACCGGCGTACCGTCCTCGCGGACGCCGTATCCGGCAGGAATCTCGTTGCCGTCGGCGTCGGTCGGCGCGGAACCGACCGGCGCAAGTTCGGGCGTCGGGTCGATCGCATCGTAGCGGTCACCGCGGAGCACGTCTTCGAAGAGACGGACGGCTTCGTCCACGACAGCATCGTCCTGCTGCCCCGCACCTACCGTCAGGACATCATCAGTCTGCCCCGCTGCGCCGTGCGCCAGGGCATCGTCAGCATTCTTCGCGTGATCACATGCCGATGCGTCATCGCTCTGTGACGCGTCATCGCTCGCCGGCGAGTCTCCTGCCTCTGATGCGTCGTATCCAGTTCGCGATCCATCGCCGGCCTGCATCGCCTCATCGGTCTGCATCGCCTCATCGGTCTGCATGCGGGAGGTGAGCAGGCCGTGCATGATGCCACCGGTCACCGAATCCAGGCGTCCCCTGAGGTCCCAAGTCCCATCCTTGCGCGCGCGGAGGTTGACACAGAAGTCCTCTCTCGGCGTCGACTCGTCGGGGAGCTCACCATCGGGGTCAAGCCATTTGAGGATCTCGTTGAAGAGGATTCGGATATCCCTGACGTGGACCAACGGAGCCTTCTCCACGAGGATCCGTTCCGCTTCGAGCTGCTGGTCATCGGTGGCCTTTCGCTTGAGTTCACCGAGGAAGCGGATGATGACCTCTGCCTGCACGGACGAGAGAGTCCCCGTGCGCAGCGCGTCGGCAACGATCGGATGCACGGGTTCGAGTGACTCGCCGGCGACCGTGACTCTCCTGCCGAGCTGCTCGGCGAGATCGACCCGTCGAGACGCTTCTCGGGCGGAGACGCCGAGGCGATTCTTCACGAGATCACGGGTCGACTTCGCACCGTAGTCGCGCGGGGTGCCGACGCGTTCGAAGACTGAGAGCGTGACGACGGAGAGCGCCTCGGTGAGGCGGTTGAGCGTTTCGATTCCGTCGAGCATGGTGACAGCCTCGTCCGGGCCCATCGGCCGTTCGAAGGATTCGAGATCATTGACCAGGGTTCGGAGACTCTCGATGCTTCCCGTCATCTCCGGAGCCATTGCCGTCAGGTCTGCCCACGCCGTCGCTGGGAGAAGCGGAGAGGCGTCTGCGGCATCGCAGTCGGAATCGACGGGAATGCCGCTCGCCTCGGCGGTCACGGGCTCGGGGCTCCCAGCGTCTCCACCCTCCCCGAGCGAAGCTGGCCCCGATGCCCTCCCGGGCCCCGAGGCCCCCTCGACATCCGAGGTCCCCTCAAGTCCCGCAGCGGCATCGGAGGCTTCGTCATCCGTCGAGCGATCATGTCCGAATACGTTGGCTTCACCGGGCCACCCCGCCTCGACCGGGTCGACGCCACCCCACTCCTGCGTCCCGTATCCTCTGCTCGCCTGCTCGCGCGGAGTGAACCACGGTGGCTCGCTGGCGAACCCCATGCCCACCTCACCATCCGACGGGCCGGAGCCCAGACCTCCGAGGACACCGCGCTGCCGTTCGATGAGATCGTTCTGCTTGTGAGCGATGAACTCGCTCGACTTCCGGTTCTCCTCGGCAAACCACGCGCGATCCTCGTCGGTGATCCTGTAGTCGGGTTCGGAGGCCGGATCACCATCGTCTGCGACGTCACGCGCGGAGCACTCGTCATCGTCTCGTGTGGTGCACTTGCCGATGCCTCGCGAGGAGCTGTCGTCCGGGTCCGCAGGAGCGGACGGCGTCTCAACCAGGCCCGCCCATTCCGGGTCGGCGGCTGCCGCCGCGGCCCGTTTGGCCTGCTCTGCGCGTTCTCGTTCCTCGCGCTTCTGCCGCATCCATGCTTCCTGTTCGGCGTCGATCTCGGCCGCGCGTCGCCTCAACGCCTCCTGCGCCTCCTCATCGTCGGGCGCAGCCTTCCAGTTGAGCTTGGGTGTCGGCGCAGGCGCTGAGTCGTCGGAGGCGGAACCGTCGGGCATGGGGTCGCTCGACATCGCGGGATCCTTCGCCGAGGCGATCTCCCCCTGACCGTCTCCCGCGCCGACAACCGGATGCTCCGACGGATCGAGACCCGAGTTCTCGAGCGCAGTCGGGCCGAGAGCTGATCCCGCGGGCGCCTCGGACTCGCCACCCGCAGCCTGGGACACGCGCGGAGAAGCGGGCCGTGTGCGCCGGTCCTTCCGCTTGTCGCGTCTGCGATCTGGGGTGAGAGTCATGACCTCCGTGTCCGATCCCCGAGTACGTCCTTGTGTGATCGATATTACACCCACACAGCAAATCTGTACAGATATTTGTTCGACTTTTTTAGAAATCTTTCTCCCGTTTGAATTCATTACATGAGCGATCAACGAAGGTCGACGCGGCAGGAGATCTCCGGTTCCACAGACCGGAAGTGGGGTTGTCGCTCGACGGCGGCGATACTGCCAACTGTGCACACACCTGTGCGCCGGGCCGAGCGGACCCCGGCCGGTGGTGGCCTGGACATTCGGACATCGCCTCACGTCCCCTCTGCGCACTCATCGCAGCTGTGGCGACTCATTGTGTTGCCGGCAGGGATGGCCCGCAAGCTCCACCGGGACGCAGACACCGGCGAGCCGAGGGCCTTCGACCTCTATGGGCTTGCAATGTATGCGGTTACGAGGACAGCGATCCGCTCGATGGGTAGCGCGAGAGCGGACTCGCACGGAGTTGCGACCAATGACGATTTCATGAACCATGACGGCGCGCTTGGCCGGTCACGATCCCCGCCGAGGCCCCGGACCGTCCCGGACAGCCCACCACGGCGACCGCGACGCCGCCGACCGTCCCACCGAGACCTCCGCTACGTCCCGAAACGACCCACCACGGCAGCCGCGACGCCCCGGACCATCCTGCCAACGCGACAGCACCGCCCGGTCGAACCCGGACCTCGAACTCGTTCAGGCCAGTGGCAATGGCCGATCGCCCCAACCGCTCACCGTCGGCGCGGCGCGCCCGCCTCGACGACGAATTGCCGAGACCGACCGGACCTCACGCCGCCGCCGACGCGCCGCCGCCGACGGAACCGGCGCCCGGTCAGCGTTACCGCGCAGACGCGCCGCCCGAACCGACCCCGGTCTGCCCCACCAGATCCGGCGCTGGTCCGTCCCGCCAGATCCGCCGCCGGTCCACACTGCCTCAACCGGCGCCCGGTCAGCGCCGCCTCAACCGATGTCAGTGTGCGGCTTTGACGCAGAGCACCGGGCTCTCCGCGTCGAGGATGACCTTCTGGATCGTCGACCCGAGGAGGAACTTGCCCACCGGGGTCCGCTTCCGGGTGCCGAGCACGATGAGGTCGGCCCCCACCTCGGCGGCGGTGTCGAGGATCTGCTCAGCGGGATCGAGCTCACTCCCGGGAGTGAGCACCTCCCCCTTGACCCCCGCACGGGACAGCTGTTCGCGCACGGAACGGACCTCAGCCTCGGCGAGGCGGTGGGAATCCCTCCGCGGATGCGAGGCGTTGACGACGACGATGTCGCTGTCGCTCTTCTGCGCCTCCCTGATCCCGGTGTCGAGGGCCGCGTGGCCGGCCGGGGTGTTGACGTAGCCCACGATGATGGTCATCTGTTCACCTTCGCATTCTCATCTCGGTCGCCCGTTTCGTATGGGCGGGACTGACTCACTCTCGGCACCCGGCTCATGCGGGTGCGTTCGTCACCGGCCGGCCACGCGGTGTCACCGGCCGCCCTTGCGGTCACGAGAGTTCCTCGGGGTGGCGGAAGCGGGTGCTCGACCCGCGCACCGACCGGTTCCATAGCCACGTCACGGCCCAGAGCACCACGCCGATGCCGATGAGCGCGATCGCGATCTGGTACTGGATGAGGTCGTCGAGGCGGGCCCACGGACCGACGAGGAACGCACACGTGAACACGCCGATCCACGGCAGCACGGTCGGCGTGCGGAAGTGCTTGTGGTCGACCGTCTGCCGGCGGAGGATGAGCACCGCGACGTTGACGACGGCGAAGACCGCGAGCAGCAGCAGCGAGGTGGTTCCGCCCAGTGAGGCCGTGACGGATTCAGGCAGGATCGTCGTCACCGCGATGATGAGCGCGAACGCGATGAGCGTGGTGAAGATGATCGAGACCCAGGGGGAACGCCGGTTCCTCAGCACCTTCGCGAAGACCGGCGGCAGCACGTTCTGCTTCGCCATGCCGTAGAGGAGGCGGCTGGCCATGAGCATGTTGATGAGCGCGGAGTTCGCGACGGCGAACATCGTCATGAAGGGGAAGATCGCATCGATCGGGACCCCCGGCGCACCGGCGCGGACGACGTCGAGCAGGGGCGTCTCACTCTCGGCGAGCTGGCCGATCGGCACCGCGGCGACCGCAACGATCGAGACGAGCACATAGATGATGCCGGTGATCGAGAGACCCGTGAGCATGATCTTCGGGAAGATCTGCGGATCCTTGGTCTCCTCGACCATGTTCACCGAGTCCTCGAAGCCGACCATCGAGAAGAAGGCGAGCGCCGTGGCACCCGTGATCGCGAGGAACACGCTCTTGTCATCGGCGGTCTCGAAGATGACGACGCGGGAGAAGTCCGCACTGCCCGAGCCGAGGGCGAAGAACCCGACGAGGATGACGAGGAGCAGACCGGTGAGCTCGACGAGGGTGAGGACGACGTTGAACCACACGCTCTCGGCGACCCCGCGGAGGTTGATCGCCGCGACGATGGCGAGGAAGCCCAGCGCGATCCACATGACCCCGCTGCCGGGAAGATCCCAGCCGAAGCCGGCGACCATGTTCGCGGCGAAGACGTTCGACGCCGTCGACGCCGAGGTGATGCCCGAGCTGAGCACGGCGAACGCGACGAGGAAGGTGATGAAGTGGATCCCGAACGCCTTGTGCGCGTAGAGGGCGGCACCGGCAGCACGCGGGTACTTCGTCACGAGCTCCATGTACGAGCACGCGGTGATCATCGCGACCGCGAATGCGAGGATGACCGGTGCCCACCCGGCGCCGCCGACCTGACCGGCGACCTTGCCGGTGAGCGCATAGACGCCGGTGCCGAGGATGTCGCCGACGATGAAGAGCAGGAGCAGCTTCGGCCCCATGACCCGTTTGAGGGTCTCCGGCTGTCCCTGTCCCGTGGATCCCTCCACGGTCGTGTTCTCACTCTGACTCACGATTCCTCCGTACTCGATTCGACGACGTTGTCCCGACCGCACCCGTCCGCTCGGCGAACGGCTGCGCGATCGATCGCGCGGCCAGCATCATATCCCACCGTTCGACGCTTCGTCGGGTCTTCGGTCGGCACCTCCCGCCGAGGTTGTCCTCCCCCGACGCGTGCGCCTGACGCAGGCGTATGCACCCATTCAACCCCAGATCAGCGAGGTTGTCGGCGTTCGAGGGCGATATATTCTCCGCCGCCTCGGGGAGGGCGGGGTTCTGCTGGGGGGGTGCCACCGCCTCGGCGAGGGCGGGGTCGCATCAGGACTGCCATGAGCAGGCCCCAGGGGGTCAGCTGTGAGTCGTCGGTAGTCTCTGTGGTCAGTCCTCGCCGAGGAAGTCCACGTACGCGTCCTCGTGCGCCTCGAGCACCCGCATGACGTTGTCGAAGCCGAGCTTGCGCAGATCGGACTCCGACCAGCCTCGGCGGGAGAGCTCGGCGAAGAGGTTCGGGTACTGGCCGGCGTCGCCGAGCCCGATCGGCAGCTCGTCGACGCCGCAGATGTCACCGCCGAGGCCGACGTGGTCGATGCCGATCCGCTCGCGCACGTAGTCGCAGTGGTCGGCGACGTCAGTCACGGTCACCTCGGGGGCGGTGCCCTTCTCCCCCGCCTCCGACCAGTCCCAGCGGTCGCGGGAGAGGAACGAGGGCACGAACGTCATCATCGCCACTCCGCCGTTCGCGGGCAGCCGGTCGAGGACGTCGTCGGGGATGTTGCGCGGGTGCGGGTTGAGGGCATGGGCGCACGAATGGCTGAAGATCACGGGCAGGGTGGTCAGCTCGAGGGACTGGTGCATGACGCTCGGCGCGACGTGGGAGAGGTCGACGATCATGCCGATCCGGTTCATCTCGGCCACGACCTCACGCCCGAACGCACTCAGTCCGTCGTGCTGGGGCGCGTCGGTCGCCGAGTCCGCCCACGAATGCGTCGTCGACCAGGTCAGCGTCATATACCGGGCTCCGGCGCGGGCGTACGAGCGCAGCATGGCGAGGGACTCGTCGATCTGCTGGCCGCCCTCGACTCCCATGAGCGAGGCGACGCGTCCGGCGTCCCGGGCCGCGACCACCTCGGCGGCGGTGCGGGTGAACATCAGGCGTTCCGGGTAGACGGCGACGAAGCGGCGGACCGCGTCGATCTGCTCCCAGGTCGCGACGACCGCCTCGGCACCGGTGATGGACGAGTGGACGTACACCGACCAGAACTGAGCGGCGACATGTCCGTCGCGGAGCTGGTCCATCGTCGTGAACGGCGAGACCTGCGGGTCGTTGAGCCCCTCGACGCTGTAGTCGCGCTCCTCGCGCAGCCACCACGCGAGGTCGTTGTGGCCGTCGAAGACGTCGATGGCTGGTGGGGTTGTGTCGGGGGAGGTTGTGTCGGTCATGGGAGTCCTTTCGTGGGGTAGGGGTGTGTGGAAGTGTGTCGGGGCGGTCAACGGTCGAATCGGCGCTCGATCCACGCGGAGCCGGATTTCCGCGTCGCCCCGGACGCGGAAATCCGGCTCCGCGTGGATCGGCACTGCGAGGACGCTGAACCGCGGTGTTCATTAAGAGTCGGCGTCATCCGAGACCCGACATGATCTGCGCCGAGGCGAGGCCGAGGAACGTTCCGAGGAACGTGCCCATGAGTGCGAAGAGCACGCCGACGGGCACGAGCTGCCGGTTGAACGCCCCGGCCACCACCGGTGCCGAGGCGATTCCGCCGATGTTCGCGGTGCTCGCGACGGCGATGCTGAAGAGTTCGGTCTTCGTCAGCTTCGCGTATACGAGCATAACTGCGGCGTGGACGATGACGACGATGACGCCGGCGACGAGGTAGAGCGGCGCCTGGGTGAGCGAGGTGAAGTCGGAGCCGGCGGCGATGATGCCGATGATGAGGTAGAGCATCATCGTAGCGAGTTCGCTCGAGCCTCGGATCTGGCCGAACCGCGTCGAACCGATGATGAGCCCGAGGACGCTGACGATGAGGATCGTCCATGTCGAGGCATTGATGACCGCGCCGACCTCGGGCAGGAGATCGCCCACTTGGGCGGCGAGCGCGGAGACGAGGAGAGAGAACGCGAGCAGCCCGAAGAGGGCAGGCAGGGTCAGCGATCCTTCCTCCTCAGCATCCGCCTCGGCGACGGAGAGCTTCGACATATCGGCCTTCGTCCACCGGTTGAAGCGGTCGGAGATGCTCACCGATGAGAATATGAGGAGCAGCCAGAACGAGTAGACGACGGTGTCGACGATGAGGACGTAGCCGAAGACGTCCTCGGGCGCACGGAGGATCTCCTGGACGGCAACCATGTTCGCCGATCCGCCCGTCCATGAGGCGTTGAGCGCACCGAGCGCCTTCCACGCCTCGGGGTCGAGAGCCGAGCGGAGGATGAGGTAGGCGATGACGAAGCCGGCGATGATGCTCGCCGCGGTGACGACGAAGGTGAGAAGCAGCTTCGGCCCGAGGCGGATGATCTGTCGGATGTCGCATCTGAACAGGAGGAGCAGGATCATCGCCGGCAGCAGCGCCGAACGCAGTCCGTCCCCGACCGCGGTGACCGACTCTGTGTGCTCGAATACGCCGAAGGTGTTGAGAAGGGCCGCGATGATGTAGAGGAAGACGAAGCCGGGGACGTAGGCGAAGATGCGGAAGCGGCCGCTGCGCGCGGCGATGACGAGGCCCGCCGAGATAGCGAGCAGGACGCTGATGAAGAGGAAGCCGTCAGTGATCATGTGGTGCTTTCAGGGTCGGGGACAGGGGAAGGTCGGCGAAAGTCACGGGCAGGCGAGTCGGGCACTCACGGGCACACCCACAGCCGCGGGCGCTCTCCGGCAGGAGCCTCGAGGCGCACATCGACGCCGAGCGGCGTGCTCGGGGCATCGGGATCGTGCCCGAATCCCAGCTCCGAGACGATCGGGATCCCGGCTCCTCGGAGGAAGTCGAGCACGAGGTCCTCCACCTCGGCGACCGGGGCACAGTCGATCCACGATCCGAGGACGACGGCATCCGCCGCGGCGAACCAGCCTGCGCGCACGAGTTGGAGGAAGAGGTTGTCGAGCCGGTAGAGCTCCTCGTCGACGTCCTCGAGCATCGCGATCTGCGGCCCGCGCTCTGCGCGCCGCTCCCGGACCCCTGAGAGCTCGGGACTGCCGAGGCCCGCTGCGACGAGGCTGAGGTTGCCGCCGACGAGTCGCCCGATCGCGGTGCCCGGCACGAGCGTTCGCGCCCGGCTCACCGGGGGCGCAGGGTCCCGGGGCTCCGAGCGGCGTTCCTTCGTGTGGCGTCGGCGCTTTGAGGACGCGGAGTGTCGATCTCTGGGCTCCGAATCGACACTCAGCGTCCTGGATCTCCAACGTGAGTCGTCGCCGGAGCGATCACCGTCCGGGAACCCGAGTTCGCGACCGCCCCAGGGCTCGAAGAGCCACGAGGCCACCTCGTCGGCGACGACGGCGGAGTCGCGGAACGGACTGTTCCCGGGCATGGGGCAGAAGAGTGACGCGACGCCGAGGTGGTGATCCCACGCCTGATGGAGGGCGGTGACGTCGGAGGACCCGGCAAGCAGCTTCGGGCGCCCGTCTGCGCGAAGCCCGTGCCTGCTCAGATGATCGAAGTCGAGCCCGTCGATGAGCCGCATCGCTCCGTACCCGCCGCGCAGGGCGATGACCGCATCCGTGTTCGGGTCGCACCACGCGTCGACGAGGTCGGCGCGGCGCTGAGCGTCGGTTCCGGCGAGGTAGCTCACCCGCGGGTGGCGGGCTCGGACATGCTCACCGGGGGCGACGTTGAGACCCCAGGCTTCGAGTCGGGAGATCGCGCGCTGCAGCGAGTCCTCATCCGCAGGACCCGACGGTGCGATGAGACGCACGGTGTCGCCCGGGACCAGCGGCGCAGTGTCGAGGTACGGACTCCTCATGCGGCCTCGGCTCCCGCATGATCGGAAGGGCGCTGCTTAGCGACCTCAGGAGCGGCGACTCTCTGTACTGCGACGTGCGGCGCGGCGACCTCCGGCGCGGCGAGGAGCTCGCACATCCAGGCGGGGACTTCACGGGCGTGGACGAGGACTCCGTCCGCGGAGGCGGGGAGCTCTCGCGCAAAGACGACGAGTTTTCGCTCGGACGCACGCTGAGGGCCGGAGCGGACCAAATCGACGGGTCCGCGTTCGACGTTCTCTCCCTGCTCCATCACCGCCACCGTATCAGCGATGCTCCTAGCCAGCCCCGCGTCGTGGGCGAGAATGCACGCTCAACCGGAGCTTCCTATCGAGCGGCAGACAGCGGAGTGGCACCCCAGCGAAGACGGGCATCCAGCGAAGACACGCTCCTAGAGGAGGATGCGCTCCTAGAGTCTGATCCCCGTTTCCGCATCGAAGAGGTGGATCCTCTCGGGGTCCGGATGGGCACGGACGGTCTCGCCTTTACCGGGAGCACTCTGCGTGGGCACGCGGACGACGACCAACTCCGCCTCCGGCGCATCGACGAGCCGACCGTGGACGAACGTGTCCGCACCGAGCACCTCCACGAGTTCCACCCGCAGCCGCACGCCGTGCTCGCCCAGCCGAAGGTCCTCCGGCCGGATCCCCACCGTGATCGTGTTCCCGGAAGACGCTCTGAGCGCTGTCCTGGGAACCGGGATGATCGCATCACCGAAGACGGCCCCGGACTCCATCTTCTCCGCTTCCACGAGATTCATCGCAGGTGAGCCGATGAACCCTGCGACGAAGACATTCGCCGGTCGCGAGTACATCACGGACGGCGAGTCGACCTGCTGCAGGTGACCGTCCTTGAGGACCGCGATCCTGTCGCCCATCGTCAGCGCCTCCGTCTGGTCATGGGTGACGTAGACAGTGGTGACGCCGAGGCGCGACTGCAGCGACGCGATCTGCGAGCGCATCTGCACGCGCAGTTTCGCATCGAGGTTCGACAGCGGCTCATCCATGAGGAACACCCTCGGCTCTCGCACGATAGCCCGTCCCATCGCCACCCTCTGCCGCTGTCCGCCCGAGAGCGCCTTGGGCTTCCGGTCGAGGTACTCGCCGAGGTCGAGCAGCTCCGCGGCATCGCGGACGCGGGCTCGGCGCTGGGCCGCGGGGACACCGGCGATCTTCAGCGCGAAGCCCATGTTGTCGCCGACGCTCATGTGGGGATAGAGCGCGTAGTTCTGGAACACCATGGCGATGTCCCTCTCGTTGGGCGGGACGTCGGTGATGTCCCGGTCGCCGATGAGGATCCGCCCGTCGCTGACCTCTTCGAGGCCCGCGAGCATCCGCAGACTCGTCGACTTCCCACAGCCGGAGGGACCGACCAGGACGACGAACTCGCCGTCCTCGACGTGGAGGTCGAGTCCGTCGACCGCCGGCTTCCTGCCGGGCTGATAGACCCGGCTCGCACTGTCATAGGTCACTGTCGCCATGGTGATCGCCCTTCAAGCTCTCGTGTTCTTGCCGGTGTCCGAGGTCCGCAGCTCCTCGCCGGTTTCCGGTGTCCGCAGCCACACGGTGACAGCTCCGGGGAGCGTGCCGTCGCCGGGCAGCGCTTCGCTCGAGAGCAGAACCTCGCCGTCCGGGAGCGGCACCGGCTGCGCTCCGAAGTTCGTCACGCTGACCCAGCCGCCCGGCCGACGGAATCCGACGACCTGGTCACCGAGTTCGAGCCAGTCGAGCTGCTCGCTGCCCGTCAGCTCCCTGCGCAGTCGCAGCGCATGGCGGTAGAGCCACAGAGTCGAGGACGGATCGCTCTCCTCGCGTTCGACGGAATGATCGGCGAACCACCCCGGCTGGGGCAGATGCGGCGAGACGGATCCAAAGCCGAAGGCGGGGCCCTCGGACGTCCACGGCAGCGGCACTCTGCACCCGTCGCGACCGAGCTCGACTCCGCGGCTGCGGAAGAAGGTCGGGTCCTGTCGTGCGTCGTCGGCGATATCGGGCACCTCGTGCAGTCCCAGCTCCTCGCCCTGATAGAGGTATGCCGAACCCGGAAGGGCGAGCTGCAGCAGCGTAGCCGCACGTGCCCTGCGCAGACCCAGAACGGCGTCGAGCTCGGGGGCGGTTCCTCCGGAGAGCAACCACTCCTTCCCCATGCGCTCGCTGTCCCCGGAGACCGGCAGACCGTAGCGAGTGGCATGGCGGACGACGTCGTGGTTGGAGAACACCCAGGTGGTCGACGATCCCGAAGCGGCCGCCAGTTCGAGGTTCGACGTGATCACGCTCCGGAACACCTGCGGGTCGAAATCCGCGCGCAGCAGATCGAAGCTGAAGGCCTGACCCAGGCCGTCCTCACCGGCATAGCGAGCCCTCCTGCCGGGGTCCACCCACGCCTCGGCGACTCCGATCAGAGGCGGATCGTAGCTGCGGAAGAGGTGCCGCCATTCCGCATAGATGTCGTGGACGTCGTCTCGGTCCCAGAGCGGATGCTGTCCGTCGTGGGGCAGGGCGTCGAGTTCGGCCTGAGTCGGCAGAGGCGTCCCTTCCGGCGGGAGGTCCTTGGCCAGACCATGGGCGACGTCCACGCGGAAGCCGTCGACTCCGCGGTCCGCCCAGAATCGCAGGGTGTCGAGGAAGTCCGCGCGCACGTCCGGACTGTTCCAGTCGAGGTCGGGCTGCTCGGGGGCGAAGTTGTGAAGATACCACTGGCCGTCGCCCACAGGCTCCCACGCGGATCCCCCGAAGATCGACGTCCAGTCGGACGGGGGCAGCTCACCGTTCTCTCCGCGCCCGTCCCTGAATAGGTAGCGGTCGCGCTCCGGGGAGCCTTTGCCTGCGGCGAGCGCCGCCCTGAACCATTCGTGCCTGTCGGAGGTGTGGTTGGGCACGATGTCGACGATGATGCGGATTCCTGCCTCATGCAGGGCCGCGGTGAGGGCATCGAAGTCGGCGAGCGTGCCGAGTCGCGGGTCGACATCGCGATAGTCATCGACGTCGTATCCGCCGTCTGCGAGCGCAGAGGGGTAGAAAGGGCTGAGCCAGACCGCATCGATGCCCAGGGCGCTGAGGTAGGGCACCTTCTCGATGATCCCGACGAGATCGCCGATGCCGTTCGCGTCGGAGTCGGCGAAGCTGCGCGGGTAGATCTGGTAGACGGCGGCCTGCCGCCACCAGTCGTTATCGGCGAGGAGCGCGGTCGGTCGCGCGTGCGATTCTGATGTCTGGAGCATGGTGGGATTCGTGTCCTTTTCGTACCGGAGACGGGGTCTGGGGTCAGGCTGCGATCGTGGAGGGCTCCTCGCTGGAGCATCCGGACGGGCCGCGCTCGGCAGGCGGCGGCCGGGGGCGACGAGTTCTGATCACTTCACAGCTCCCTGCGTCACCCCGGACATCACCCAGCGCTGAGTGAAGAGGTAGACGATGACCGCCGGTGCCATCGCCATGAGGTAGGAGGAGAAGGCGACGTGGTAGTTGTTGCTGAACTGGGTCTGGAAGATCGACTGCACGACCGGAAGGGTCTGCAGACTCGGGTCGGCGATGATGAGGGAGGGCATCATGAAGTCGTTCCACGATGCGAGGAACGAGAAGATGCCGACGGTCGCGCTCATCGGCGCCAGGAGCGGGAAGACGATCCGCCAGAAGACCTGAGCCGTCGACGCCCCGTCGAGGCGGGCACTCTCCTCGAGCTCCTCCGGCAGACCGCGCAGGAACGCCGTGTAGAGCATGACGGAGAACGACAGCTGGAACAGGATGTGGAGGATGGCCACTCCGAAGGGGTTCGCGAGGCCGACCATGCCGCTCAGCTTCACCTGGGACAGCGCGAGGACCGGGAAGGGCAGGAACATCGCGGCCAGCAGGTAGAAGAACGACCAGCGGAAGACTCGGCGGTGCCAGTTCCGCGAGATCGCATACGCCGCCATGGAACTCAGAAGGATGGTTCCCACGACGGTGACTGTCGTGACGAACACGGAGATGGCGAAGGCCCGCGGGAAGTTCGTCAGCGACCAGGCCTCGATGATGCCTTCAAGACTCGGCGGAGCCGGCAGCGCGAAGGCCTCTCCGTCGACCGCTTGGGATCCCGACTTCAGCGCCATGGAGACGGTGACATAGAGAGGCACCAGCACCGTCAGCGAGCACGCAGCGAGCAGCAGGGTGAGACCGAACCCCCGACGACGCCGGCGTCGCGTTCCCGCCTTGGTGCGGTTCGCGTCGAGGCTGAGCGGTCGGGTCGGAGCGCTGGACCCGGGGATCACAGTCGGGGTTGCGGACATCAGGAGCCGGCCTTTCCGCGGGTGAGCCGCAGTTGGATGAGGGCGATGCCGACGGCGATGAGGAAGAAGACCACCGAGTTCGCCATCTGGTAGGCGTAGTCGCCGTTGTCGAAGCCGCGGAAGATCATCATCGCCACAGACCGGGTGGAGGTGCCCGGCCCACCATCGGTGAGGCCGACGATGACGTCGTAGGAGTTGAGGAAGTTCTTGAACCCGATGACCACGTTGATGGCGATGTATCCGGCCATCAGCGGCAGCGTGATCGAGCGCAGTCGCGACCACGATGTCGCGCCGTCCAGCGCCGCCGCCTCGTAGATCTCCGCGGGGATGGAGACGAGCCCGGCGATGTAGATGAGCATGGCTGAGGGCACCGCCTGCCAGGCCGTGACGATGACGATCGAGACCCATGCGAGGTCCGGGTCGGTGAGGATGCTCTCCTCGAGGAACCCGATCCCCCAGGCCGACGCTGCGGCCGGAACGGTGCGGGAGAAGAGGAAGTTGAAGACGAATGCGATGATGATCCCCGACAGCACCATCGGCAGGACGAACACCGCCCGCAGCGCATTCTTGGCACGGATCCGCGAGGTCAGGCCGATCGCCAGGAGCAGGGCGATGACGTTGACGAGGATCACGGTGACCACTGCGATGCCGATCGTGAAGCCGTACGCACCGAGGATGGCGGGATCGCTGAAGAGCACGGCGTAGTTGGTGAAGCCGACGAAGTTCCACTCCCCGAAGCCGATCGAGTCGGTGAAGCTGAAGAAGATGCCCATCACCGCGGGAACGGTGAGCGCCAGGCTGAAGGCGACCACCGCGGGCAGCAGGAAGAGGAGGTGGACGGCATCGGGGCCGCGTCTGCGACGGCGCGCTGGGCGTCGGTCTTCGGTCCGGGTGTCTGTGGTCATCGTGGTCCTCATCGTTGGGATCGGTTCATGACCGGCGGGCCAGTCTGGCCCAGTCGTTGTCGAGGGTCGTGAGAACTCCTTCGAGATCAGCGCCGAGCACGAGGCCCTGCATGTAGTTCTCGAACGGGATCGTGCGGGGAATGGCTGTGGACACCCCCTGGTAGAAGTCACCGCGGTCGACGAACGGCTGCATCTCCACTAGCCGCTCATCGGTGACCGGCGGTGCATCGTCGCGCACGCCGAAGCCGAGGTTCTCGGCGTTGTACGCGTCCTGAATCGCGGGGTCGAGCAGGTAGGAGGCGAGCTCCCGTGCCCCGACCGGGTTCTGTGCGGCTTCGGGTATCCAGAGCGCGAGGTCGATGTTGACGCGCACCCTGAGGTCGTCCCTGTCTTCGGTCATCGGCAGCGGGAAGGTCCCGATGTCGAGGTCGGGATCGGTCTTGGCGATCTCGCCGAGCGCCCACGGACCGTGCAGATACATGGCACCCTCCCCTCGGGCGAAGGCGAGGTTGCCGTCGCCGTATCCCAGACTCGCCGCGTTCGGATTCGAGTAGGAAGCGAGCTCGAGCATCTTCGACAGCGGATCGTAGAAGTCCTTGCTGAAGGACACCGGGGCGGTCGGGCCGAGGTCGTCGCCCTGTTCCCGCAGCAGTGCGAAGAACTCGGCGACGTTGAGTCCGCCGCCGAGGCTGTAGTCGGCGAGTCCCTGCGACACGGTCCACGCATCGGCGTAGGTGCTGATGAGCGGCGTTACGCCGGCGTCCTGGAACGTCCCGCACGCGTCGAGCAGCTCGCTCCACGTGCCGGGGACCTCGACGTCATGCCGGTCGAACAGTTCACGGTTGTAGAGGACTGAGGCCGCCATGAGGGAATAGGGGATGACGCTGGTTCGCCCGGGGTAGACGGGGTACTGATCGACGAGGTCCTGAACTCTCGGCGCCACGGCTGCCGCCTCGGGAAGGTCGGAGAGGTCCGAGAGCGCTCCGCGCTCCTGGAAGCGCGCCATCTCGAAGTTGTAGTTGAGACATCCGAGGTCGGGCGGCGCCCCGCGGGCGAAGCCCCCAGAGAGGTTGGACGCGGTGTCGTGGACGGCACGGGGACCGGTGCCATCGGCGTTGAAGACGCGGACGAGTTCGCGGAAATAGGGGATGGCCTCGGGCTTCGACTGGTAGAGCGTGACGTCCGACCGGCTGGTCGAACCGTCGGAGCATCCACTCAGCGACAGCAGGGTGCCTGCTGCGGCGGTGGCGAGGAAGCCGCGTCGCGTTGCGCTCACACGCTGAGGATCGGCCGGTGATCGGGACACGTCGTTGTCTCCTGATGGTCGGATGCTTAGTGCTGTTTCTATAGCGCTTAAATATACCTCCTCAATTAATTAAATCAAGGGGTCTCACTGAACAATCAGGAGAACTCTGAACACGCAAGCGGACCATGAAAGCAGGAGGTCGTCGAGGAAAACGCAGTCCGGCACTCAGTCGGCGAGTCGTGCGCGCAGGGTCTCGCGGACGGCTTCGAGCGCGACGACGATGGCTCCCTCCACCACGGCGTCGGTGCCCAGCGCTGAGGGGATGATCCGCACCGGCATCGGCGCGTAGTCCCCCACCCGCTCCTCTGCCCGCTGCAGCAGGACCTCGTCTTCGAGCGCCGTGGCCCCACTGATGACCACCACCTGCGGGTTGAGCAGGCTCGACAGTGTCGCGACGACCCGTGCCAGTCGGTCGGACAGATCATCGACGAGGCGCAGCGCCGCCGGTCGCCCTTCCGCGGCCTGCGCGATGAGTTCGTGGGGGTCCAGGGGCAGCGGTGCGTCGTCGGACAGTTCGACATTCGCCTGCTCGGCCCATGTCCGAGCGAGCCGACCCAGCCCTTCGGTCGAGCGCACGCCCTCGACGTGCTCGAGGTAGACCATCTCGCCGGCTCCGCCGCGGGCGCCGGTGAGCAGGTGCCCTCCGTCGACGATGCCTGCGCCGAACCGCTCTCCGGCCAGGAGCACGACGAAGTCGCCGGCGGGATCGACGGTGCCGGCGTCGCGTTCGGCGATCGCGGCGAGGTTGGCGTCGTTGTGGACCGCGACCGCCCAATCGAGGTCGCGCAGCACTTCCTTGAGGTCGACTTCGACTTCACGCCAGAACGGGTCCTCCATCGCCATCGACCCCTCGGCGGCGATCGGCGCGGCGAATCCGAAGCAGACAGTCCGCACCTGCTCGTGGTCCGCCTCCGCCGCGGCAAGCGCCTCATCGATAGCGGCGCGCACCTGCACCGCGCGACTCCGGGACAAGTCGTCGGCGAAGCGGATGCGGGCTCCGCCCAGGCGGCGGCCGGTCACATCGGCCACGGCCACAGTTGCCGAATTCAGACCCGCGTCGACCCCGACGCAGAGGGCGTCGCGCGACCGCGGGAAGAATCGCTTGCCGGGACGGCCGGCACCGCTTTGCCTGTCGGGCGGTCCCTGAACGATGAGGCCGCGCCGCTTCAGGTCGTCGCACTGGGCGAGCACCGTGGCTCGCGTGAGTCCGGTCTGGGAGATGAGCTCGTTCGTCGACAGCCCTTCGAGCGGGTCGCCGGCCCAGATTCGGTCGAGCACGAGGCGTTCGTTCCACTCGCGCACGGTGTGCCGCGGCCCTTCTTCCGCCGCGGCGAACCGATGTCCGAGCGCCTGCCCTCTCTCCGTCGTCACCATCACCTCAGAGTAACCGGTCGCGAGACGATGGACGGCCGGGCGCCCGCCGATGTCGACCTCCGCCCGGCTGGGATCGCGCGGTGAAGGGGTGCCGAGCGGATCAGAGCGGCTCGATCTTCGGTTCTCCTGCCTCGGCGAGGATCTCCGCAATCGTCTGTCCGCGCCGGATGAGGAAGAAGTCGACCCTCTCGCCGAGGTTGTCCGACCCGAAGCCGCTCGCATCGGTCTCGGACGACGTCCGATACCCGTAGACGGGCACCCGCGGAAGGAGGTTGTAGGAGAACGGATTCGAGAAGTAGTACGCCCCGGTGTCGGGGACGACGATGAGGTCACCGGCGTCGAGACGCGGCAGCAGGCGATCCTCGGCGAGGAGGTCGCCGGCGAAGCACGCCGGTCCGGCGACATCGGTGTGGACGAGTTCGGGCCCTTCGGCGTGACCGACGGACGTGGGCTTCGGCGTTCCGTCGGGCGCGAACGGGAGGATGCGCACGGGCCAGTCGGCGGGGGCATACGCGGTGCGGGTGGCCACCTGGACGCCCGCATGCGTGATGGCGATGCGCCGACCACCGGTCGTCTTCGCGTACTCGACGCGGGTGAGGATGCTGCCGGCCTTCGCCAGCAGCGAGCGACCGAACTCGGTGACGATGTCGAAGTCGAAGAGCTCGGGCACTCTCGCCTCGATCACCGCACGGTAGTCCGCGAAGGTCGGGGTCACCTCGTCGCCGAAGAAATTCACCGGCAGACCGCCGCCGATGTCGATGCGCGTGACCTGTCGGGGGTCGGTGTCTCCGTGGCGGTCGCCCTCCCCGACGCTCTCGCCGGCATCCGCCGCGCGGGCATCCGCCGTGCCCGCGTTGATCTCGCGGGCGAGGTCGACGACCGCGGCGATCCCCTCAGCGGCCTGGTCGAGACCGATGCCCTGCGATCCCGAGTGGACATGGATCTGCGTCAGCCATGGACGGGCACGGTAGGCGTCGACGATCGCCTGACGTGCGCCGGGATCGGCGAGACCGATGCCGAACTTCGACGTCGATGTCGCCGTGCTCATCGCGCCGATCTCACCGATCCCCGACTGCGGATTGATGCGGATGCCGATGACCGACTCGGTGCCCGCGTCGACGAGACGGTCGAGGCGCTCGAGCTCCTCCCAGCTGTCGACGTTGATGGACACGCCCAAGCTGAGTGCGCGTCGCAGCTCGCTCTCCGTCTTCGCCGGCGAATCGAAGACGATCCGGTTCGGCGCGAACCCGGCGGTGAGCGCCGATTCGAGTTCTCCCGGGCTCGCCACCTCACAGCCGGCACCGCTCTCGGCGTAGTACCGGAGCAGTGGGAGCAGGGGGACCGCTTTGCACGCCACCGCGTGGAGGACCTCCGTGTCGGTGTCGAACGCGGCCCTGAGCTCAGCGAACGCCTCGGCGACGTGGTCGAGGTCGATGAGTCCGAGCACCGGCTCACTGTCCGTGAGTGCGGGTACGGCGGCGGACTCGTGTGCGGCTGCGATGGCGGCGACGGCTCGTTCCCGACTCGCGGTGAGCTTCGTGCCTCTGCCTCGTCTCTCGTGCATTCCGTCCTTCGCGCTCGTACGGTCGTCGTTCGAGGAGCCTGGTCCCGACAGGGTGCCGTCCCCTCCCATCATGGCAGTTCCCTCACACATTGCGCAGTTGGACGGGCACGGACTTCCACCACCAGCCCGATCCGCGATGCCAGGTGCCGGTCTTCTGCAGGAAGCCCTCGACCTCGGTCCGCACGGCGTGACTCGGGTACTGGATCTCGAGGACGGCGCCCTGACAGCGTTCGACGACGAGGACCTCGGCGTCATCGATCGCAGGGAACTCGGATCGGACCTGCTCGACCGTCCGGACAGACGGCACGTCGGCGCAGCGGACCTTCGAGGGGACATTGTCGTAGACGACGTCCTGGAACTCGAACGACGACAGCACCCGACCGCACGCGAACGTGCCGATGACGACCGTGGCAGCCGCACCGGCGACGACGATGCCGATCCGCCTCAACACGGTCCTACGCGTGATGGTCGCCCGCCTTCATCGGTCGTTCCGCGGACATGCCGCTGTCAGTGTCTGGCGAAGCAGCAGGGTCCGTGACCGGCGGTTCGCCGGCGACCGGCACAGCTGTCGTCTCCCTCAGCCGGACGGTGAGCAGACGATTGACCTTGACGAGGACGATGAGTCCGACCACGAGGATCCCCAGCCCGAGCACCGTGACAGCGACATAGACCAGGGAGATGAGCAGACCCACAATTCCCATCGACACATCCAGGTTCATTCTCGCGACTCCTCGCCTCGGGCGGCCGTGCCGCCGCTCGCTTCCGGGCACGCTCGGATCGCGGCCCGAGCATCCACTCTGCCGTGCACATGGGGTCCGTGTCATCGCACGAAAGGATGAGATCGCCGAGGTTGTGCGACCGTTTCCGCTCGCCCCGGCTCAGGCCAGGAAGCAGAGACTCCGGCTCATTCCGGGGAGTGGAACTTGAACTGCACAGCGCGGATGACGACCTGCGCGAGGTTCTTCGCCCCGAGTTTGATCCGCAGGTTCCGGGCATGGCTCTTGACCGTGTGGACGGTGACGAACTGTCGCGCCGCGATCTCCGAGTAGTCGAGTCCTTCGCAGATCTGGCGCAGGAGGGTGAGCTCCGCCTCGGTGAGTGCCGGAGCGTTGGCCGGGACGTCGGGAACGCTGTCGCCGCTGACGAGGATGTCCTCAGCGAGCGTTCGGAGCAGCTCGGGCGAGTCCCCCTCGAGGGCCGCCTCGGCGACGCGGATGAGCTCCGCATCGGAGGCGGACTTGCTCACGGCCGCGAGCGCACCGGCCTCGAGCGCTCGGGCGAGGCCGGGCCCGGGCGCCACCGTGGTGAGGAGGACGATCGTCGCCGAGGGGTCGAGCCCGATGATCTCCTGCGTCGCATCCACCCCGCTCATCCCCGGGGGCATGTTGACGTCCATGAGCACGAGGTCGGGCCGGTGCGCAGCGTAGGCCGCGACCGCCGCCTCACCGGAATGCTGCGGGTCGAGGACGTCGAACGACCCGGAGTCCCGGAGCGCAGCCGCAACCGCCCGCGTCGTCCATTTGTCGTCATCGACGATGAGCACCGAGGCGGCCGGTCGTTCCGTGGACGCCGCAGTCTGTGCGGCTCCAGTCTCTGCGGCTCCGTTCCCGGCGGAAGCGTTCACGCCCTGCGGCCTTCGAGGCGACGGTGGGAGTGCCCGGCGTGCACCGTGGTTCCTGCCGGCCCGGCGTCACCGACCGGCCCCGCGTCACCGACCGGCCCGGCATGGCCGACAGTCCCGGGAAGCGCCGCACCGGCCACAGAGGCGCTGTCGCCCTGCGCGGTCGGACTCAGCTCGCCGGGGGTCGCCTGCGACGCCGCGGCGAAGTCGTCCCTGACCGGCACCGCCTCGGTCGCGATCTCGGAGTCGATCTCCGTGGCGACGAGTTCGAGCGGGTGGGTGACGGTGACGACGACCCGGCCCTGCGGGTCCGCGCTCACGGTGCAGGATCCACCGACCGCCTCGGCGCGGGTGCTCAGGGACCGCGGCACCTCGGTGAGCGGGGCGTCGGCGGAGTTGACGCTCGTGTAGCGGACCACGACCCGTGTCGGCGTCGCCTGTTCGGCGGCGACGGCGATCGTCGAGGCTGTTCCCGGGGTCGCGTAGCGGATGACATTGGTGGCGAGTTCGAGGATGAAGCCGGTGAAGTGCGTGCCGACCGCGGGAGAGGCATGTTCGGGCAGGGCACCGACGGTCGTCGACAGCTGCACTCCCCCGGCGGCCGTGCCGTCCTCGATCGCGGAGACGAGCAGTCGTGCCTCGGCGCGGAGTTCGACGTGCGCGCTCTCGGGAGCGTCCGCGCGCAGGCGTGCGACGAGCTGCCGCAGGCGCTTCGTCGCCTCGGCGTTGACAAGAGCGAGTTCGGTGATCATCCGATCCGCGCCCGGCGCGTGGGGCGCCCGGCCGAGGGTCCTGATGATCGCCGCCTCGGTGCACAGGGAGTGGGAGATCGTGTCGTGGGTGTCGCTCGTGAAGCGCATCCGCATCGTCTCGAGCGCCCGCGCGTTCTCGCGGGCCGCCTGCTCGCGGCGGGTGATCTCGCGCTGGATCCGGCGCTCGACGAACCCTGCGGCGACGCCGACGAGGCAGGTCGTCAGCCATCCGTAGCCGAGGTCGATGAGGCCGGGCACACCACCGTCGAGACCGTTCTGCGCCGTCGCCGCGACCTGGTACGCGAGGAGCGCGAGCGTCCCTGCACCGGCCGCCCACCAGCGCATATAGCTGAAGAGCACGGCCGTGGCGAGGATGAGCGCCTCGGTGGACATGTTCTCGAAGTCAGGGTACTGCCAGAGGAAGACCCCGCTGAGGGCCGCCGAGGCGACGACGACGCTCAAGGGAAGGAACGGCGTGACGACGATGAGCACGTAGGCGGCCGCGGTGAGAGCGACGTAGAGCGGTTCGTCGAGCTCGAAGGCGCCCGGCACGAAGGCCGTCAGCCCCATGACGAGAGCGAATGCGCGCAGCGGCAGGTCGACGAAGCGCGGACCGCGGAGGAACCGCCACACGGCGGAGCCTCGGCCCTCGGGTCTGTCCACGGTGGTCGCACGCATGACTACCATTGTCCTCCATCCGCGCCGATTTCGCGCAGGGTTCAGCGATTCCGGGCCCCTGGTCCCGCCGACGGCCGTCCGGATCCGACGTCCCTGACCTTCCGGAATGCAGTGAGGAGGACTCCCGTCGCCGCGTCGGACCCGCCCGATCGCCGCCTTCGCGGGCAGCGCCCGTTCGTCGCCGCGTCGCATCCGCCCGACCGCCACCTTCGCGGGCAGCGCCCGTTCGTCGCCGCGTCGGACCCGCCCGATCGCCGCCTCCGCGGCCTCCGCGGGCAACTCCCGCCGAGGCAGATGACCCCACATGCGAACGCGAACGACCCTGCCCGCCCCGACCCGGAATCCGGGTGCGGTGGCGAACAGGGTCGTCGGTGGTGCGGGGTACGGCTGTGCCGGAGACCTCAGCCGAGGATCTCGGCGAGTCCCGCCTCGATGACGTCGAAGGCGTCGCCCAGCAGCTCATCGGAGATCGTCAGCGGCGGGAGGAAGCGGAGCACATTGCCGAAGGTGCCCGTCGTGAGGACGAGGACGCCGTTCTTCGCGCAGTACGCCGCGAGCTCCTTGACGAGCTCGGGGTTGGGCTCGATCGAGTCGCGCTTGACGAATTCAGCGGCCACCATGGCACCGCGGCCGCGGATGTCCCCGATCTCCGGGTAGGTGCTCTGGAGCTTGACGAGGCGATCGGTGATGAGCTCGCCGATCTCGGTCGCCCGCTCGAGCAGTCCGTCGTTCTCGTACGCTTCGATCGCGCCGAGGGCCGCCGCACACGCGGTCGGGTTGCCGCCGTAGGTGCCGCCGAGGCGACCCGGGCCGACCGAATCCATGATCTCCGCGCGACCGGTGACAGCCGAGAGGGGCAGACCGCCGGCGATGCCCTTCGCGGTGGTGATGAGATCGGGGACGATCTCCTCCCACTCCGAGGCGAACATCTTGCCGGTGCGGGCGAAGCCGGCCTGGACCTCGTCGGCGACGAAGACGATGCCGTTCTCGCGGGCGAAGTCGACAAGCGTGGGCAGGAAGCCCTCGGCGGGGACGATGAAGCCGCCCTCACCCTGGATCGGCTCGATGACGATCGCGGCGACGTTCTCGGCCCCGATCTGCTTCTCGATCATCGTGATGACGCGCTTGGCAGCGTCCTCACCGCTGACCTTCGTGCCCGCCGCGTCGTTGTCGCGGAAGGGGTAGGACATCGGTGCACGGTAGACCTCGCCGGCGAAGGGGCCGAAGCCCGCCTTGTACGGGTGGGCCTTCGCCGTCATCGCCATCGTCAGGTTCGTCCGGCCGTGGTACGCGTGGTCGAAGACGACGACGGCGTCCCGGCCGGTGTGGGCACGGGCGATCTTCACGGCGTTCTCGACCGCCTCGGCGCCCGAGTTGAGCAGGACGGTCCGCTTCTCGTGGTCACCGGGGGTGAGCCGGTTGAGCGCCTCGGCGACCTCGACGTAGCTCTCGTACGGATTGACCATGAAGCACGTGTGGGTGAAGGCCTCGAGCTGCTCGGTCGCGGCCTTGACGACGCGGGGGTTCGAGTTGCCTGCGGTGGTCACGGCGATGCCGGAGCCGAGGTCGACGAGCTGGTTGCCATCGACATCCTTGACGATGCCCCCGCCTGCGGCCACGATGTAGGCCGGCAGGCTCGATCCGACGCCGGTCGCGACGGCACTTGAGCGTCGCGCCTCGATCTCACGGGACTTCGGTCCCGGGATCTCGGTGACGATCTTGCGTTCCTGCGGCAGAGCTTCGCCGCCAATCTCCAAAGCTGTCATAACGGGAAGAATAGAGTGTGACGACGGTTCTTGTCATTCTCAGTCCGTAAGGTGGGCAGAACGCGCATTCAGGGCCGCCCAGAAGTACTGATTCCGTCGTCACTACGACGTCATTCTCAGCGTCATCCGGGAGTCCCGCCAGGTCCCCTGAGCACGCAGGACTCCCTTCGCCGAGGTGGCCGACCGTCCGATCGGGACGTTTCCCGCCGCGGACGCCCGGTCAGGCGGGTCTCAGCGGTGCTGATTCCGCATGTCGACGTCCCGGTTCCGTCCGGGCAGGGTCCGGTCGTGTCCGCGCTCGGGGGCGACGATGATCTCCTGCGCCCCCGCCACGGTTCCGCCCTCGCCGAGGTCGACGCTCAGCGGAGCGTCGGCGGCGACGGTGCGCTTGATGACGGCGAGCCCGATCGGGCCGAGTTCGAAGTGCTGAGCGACCGAGGTGAGGACGCCGACGGGACGGTCGGATCCGCGGACCGTGGAGAGCACCTCGGCGCCGGGATCGGGATGGATGTGCCCGGACCCGTCGAGGTGGACGAAGACGAGGCGCCGAGGCGGCTGACCGAGGTTGTGGACGCGGGCGACCGCCTCCTGACCGCGGTAGCAGCCCTTCGCGAGGTGGACCGAAGTGCGCAGCAGGTCGAGCTCGCCGACGAGGGACTTGTGGTCGATCTCATTGCGCCCCGGCCTCCACGCCGCGACCCGCAGGGCCTCCCACGCGTCGAAGCCGGCCATCCGGAAGTCGTTCGCCGAGGCTGCCCTCAGGTCCTCGCGGGAGACGATGCCGATGACGAACGGGGTCTCGAGGCCGGGGTGGTCGGTGCCGGCGACGCCCTGACCGAGGTCGACCTCGGCGTACGAGGCGGAGCCTGAGCCGATGTGCGGCCACGGATCGGACCAGAGCTGGGTGACGGGCAGGGATTCGGGCAGGACGCGGATCGCACCGATGGCCTGGAAGTCCTCGCTGACGTCGGCGATCTCGACGCGCATCATGAAGACCATACGGCGGAGGAAATCGAGGGTCTCGTCGGTGCGGAGGTCGCTGAGCGCCCAGAGCGCCTCACCGTCGTCGATGAGGCGCAGCCAGCCCTCGATGCGTCCGTTGGGGTCGAGGACGAGCGTCTCCGTCGAGACGCCGGGGGCCAGGGTGTCGATCTTCTGCGTCGTGATCGAGTTCAGCCACGTCAGCCGGTCCGCCCCGGTGAGGCGGAGCACGCGGACGTGGGGCAGGTCGACGATCGCCCCGCGTTCAGCGAGCGCGCGCTGCTCGCGCAGCGGTTCGCCATAGTGCATCGGGGTCTGCGCGAGGTCACCCGTCCCGAAGACCGCGGACGAACTCAGCGGTCGGGACAGGGACGACGGTCGCGGCGGGGCCGCCTCGGCGGGCGAGGATCCAGGGGTCCCCGGCGCACCCGCGGGAGAGCCCGGGGTCGCCTCGGCGCCGGTCGGGGCATCGGGGTCCGGTGCGGTGGTCCCGGTCATCTCAGCTGAGCTTCTTCAGCCTCGCCGAGGAGTGGGTGGCGAGTTCGTGGCCGAGGGCGGCCATGTCCCAAGCCCACATCAGCTCGCCGCCGACGAGCCCGTACATGCGGGTCGACGCCGTGTACTCCTTGGCGGTCTTCGTGCGGGCGACGACGTCGGTCGAGAGGTCGATGCGCGGTCCCTTGACGTAGCCGGCGTAGAGCTCCATGACGCCGTGGGGGTGGACGATCTCGGCTTCGATCTCGAAGGCGTCGTCGTTCGTCCGCAGGGTCTCGACCGCGGCGGCCGACCGGAAGCTGGGCTCCTCGGTGGGGATGAGCATGCCGGGGCCGACGTCACCGTCGTCTCGCTGGCGCACGAGCTGCCAGATGCCGGTCTCGAGGGTGAGCGTCTCGTCGAGTTCGCCGTCCTCGGTGAGCAGCCACGCGTGCGCGGTGTACTGGAGGTACGGGGTCCCGGGATGCGCGACGAAGTCGATGCGCTGGCCGAACTGCTTCTCCGGGGTGTCGGCGTACCCGACGACGCCCACACCCTCCCATGACCCGATGAGCCAGGAGAGGGGGACGAGTTCGGGATTGACCGATGCGTCGATCTCGATCATGGGAATCAGCGATTGACCACGATGAGGGACTTGACGACCTTGTACGCCACACCCAGGGCACCGAGTGCGGCCACGCCGACGAGGCCGGAGAAGACGATTTCGAGCAGAACGAGGTTTTCTTCCATGCCGTTCAGTCTACAGTCCGCGCCCGGACCTGCGGCAACCGCGCGGCCGGAGTCCGCCGCGGGTGCCGAGCCTCGCGGTTGCCGTTGCCGCGGGTGCGCGCCCGCGAGGCTACCGCGCGCCCGCCAGGCTGCTAGAGCGCGATGCGCTCGAGGGCGTAGACGACGACGCCGCCGAGGGCGATGGGGGTTGCGCCGAGGGCGAGCTGGACCGCGAAGCTGCGGGCCTTCTCGACGTTGCGCTTGAGTTCGATGTTCTGGGACAGCTCGAGGTTCGCCGCCTGGTACTGGGCGTAGGCGATGAGGCCGAGCATCCGATCGACGCCGGCGACGAGGAGACCCATGACCGCGCCGAGGATGAGCGCGATCGGCCACGTGAAGCTCGAGTCGAGGATGAGCACGGACATGATGCCGGCGACCGCCGTCGCCATCGCCACTGCCAGCGGAGACGTGTAGATCGCCGGCCACGGCAGCGCCGTCATGCACTGAGCGGCGATGATCGCGGCGAGGCCGACGACGATCGCCTCCTTGTCCCCGGGCACCGTCGCCGCCGCCACCCACGTGCTCGCCGAGAGCACGATGACGACACCGGCGACCTGCGCGGAGACGTTGGCCACGGCGTCCGAGGCACCGATGCCGCGGGTGAGGTTCTGGACGAAGGTCCACAGCAGGCCGAGTCCCGCGAGCACGGGCAGCCAGTCGAGGTAGGGTGCCGAATCGTCACGCCATGCGGCGAAGAGGCCGGCCAGGCCGAAGAGGGCGAGCATGATCGAGGTCGCCCGCGGCTGCGGGGAGTCGGTGAGGCGCGGCCACCCGTATGAGACGCCCAGGACGATGAGTCCGGTCGCGATCACGAAGAGCGTGTAGCCCCAGTACACCGACCCGCTCAGGGCGACGGCGAGGGCCAGCGCGACTGCTACTCGTATCCATCTGATCACCCATCTATCGTGCCTCATCGCCCCTGCCGGCGACGATTCGCGAAACGCCGCCCGGACATCCGCGATGCGCCCGGCCGACGATTCGCCGAACACCGCCGAGCCTGAGTCCCCGGCCTCGATATACTTTCCCTCAGGCCGCACACACGTCGATGAGGGGGCATGCAGAGCATGAGGATCCTGCACATCTGCCCCGCCGCCGCTCGGACCGCCCCGCTCGCCCCGCAGTCCCTCGAATACCTCGGCCACCAGGTCGAACGCATCACCGCCGAGGAGATTCCCGGAGCCGACGGGTCCGCCGACGTCGCCGTCGTCGACGCGTGCCTCGACCTCTCGCTCGCCCCGCGGATCGGCACCGTCATCGCCGCCGCCGACCTCAGCCTGCCGATCATCGTCGTGCTCAGCGAAGGCGGACTGGCGACCGCCTCGGCGAAGTGGGACGTCACCGACATCATCCTCAGCTCAGCCGGCCCCGCCGAGGTGGAGGCGAGGCTCCGCGTCGCCCGTGACCGCTTCCGCGCCGCCGGCGACCCCGCCGGTGCTGCGCGCAGTCGAGGCGCGGCCTCAGCCCCCGGGCTCCTCCCCAGCGGGCGGAACGAGCACGGCGAGCCGATGGTCGTCGTCACCGGCGCCCTGCGCATCGACGAGACCTCGTTCACCGCCGACCTCGGCGGGCGTCCCCTCGACCTCACCTACCGCGAGTTCTCGCTGCTCAAGTTCTTCGCTATGCACCCGGAGCGGGTCTTCACCCGCGACGAGATCCTCCTCGGTGTGTGGGGCGATGACTACTACGGAGGTACCCGCACCGTCGACGTCCACGTCAGGCGCCTGCGGGCGAAGCTCGGCAAGGACCTCGAGAACGCGATCCACACGGTCCGCAACGTCGGCTACCGGTTCAGCCCCGACACCGCCGGTGAGGACGACGACGAGGAGAGCGACCCCGGCTCCTCCGCCGCGAACTCGAGCGATGCCGGCTTGCCCACCGCCGGCTCGAGCGATGCTGGCTCCCCAACCGCCGGCTCGAGCGATGCCGCCCCGACCACAGGCACCCCATCCCGCCATCCCGACAGCGAGGAGATCAGCGCATGAGAATCGCCGCGTCCGGTGCCGTGACCGGCACCCCGATCGACACCCTCACCGAGGCGGAGCTGGACTTCCTCGACCGAGTGGCCGATGTCGACGGGGCGCCCGAGATCTCGGGAGGACTGCTCGCGATCGCCCGCGGTGAGGATGAGAGCCACGACGCCCAGACGGCTTCGAGCGTGTGGCGCGTCTACGCCGACGACGACTCGACTGACAGCCCGACCCTCATTGGCTTCGGCATCCGCGCCCTCCAGGGCGAGAGGCACGCCGCCGAGTTCCTCATCGACCCCGACCACCGCGGACACGGCTTCGGGGAGACGCTGCTGAAGACGATCCTCACCGAGCAGCCCGAGGCATGGTGCTGGTCGCACGGCGACTCCCCCGCCGCCCGCCGTCTCGCGCAGAAGCACGGCCTGGGCCGCGACCGCGTCCTCTATCAGATGCGCACCGACTCAGGCCTCACCCTCGCCGACCTCCCCGAGGCGACCGCGCCCGAGGGCGTGTCCCTGCGCTCGTTCGCCCCCGGTGACGAAGCGGGGTGGCTGCGGGTGAACAACGCCGCCTTCGACTGGCACCCCGAGCAGGGCAGCCAGACCCTGGACGACATCGACGCCATCGTCGGCGCCGACGACTTCGACCCGGACAGCGTCATCCTCGCCGTCCGCGACGGCGAGACCCAGCAGCCGAACAGTGACGGCGAGAGCCTACAGCCGAACGGTGACGGCGAGATCATCGGCTTCCACGAGACGAAGCTCACGGACCACGGTGCCGGCGGCCGCCTCGGCGAGGTCTACGTCGTCGGAGTCGATCCCAGCGCCCACGCAGGGGGCGTGGGCAGGGCACTGACCGTCGAGGGGATGCGGCGGATGGTCGCGGCGGGCGCGACGGCGATCGAACTCTACGTCGAGTCGGACAACGCCGCGGCGCTAGGCTTGTACGAGCGGCTGGGCTTCCACGTCGCGGTGGCGCACGTGTCCTACGCGCCGGCTTCCCCGACCCACAGCACTCAGGAGTGATCGATGTACGACGTCATCGCAGTCGGGCGTGAGCTCGACCTGCCCGATCCCGCCGACCGATTCCTCGACCGCGAGCTCAGCTGGCTCGCGTTCAACGAGCGCGTCCTCGACCTCGCCTCCGACCCGGAGATGCCGCTGCTCGAGCGGGTCCGCTTCCTCTCGATCTTCGCCTCCAACCTCGACGAGTTCTTCATGGTTCGCGTCGCCGGCCTCAAGCGCCGCATCAACACCGGTCTCGCCGTGCCGACCGTGACCGGCCGGATGCCGCTGCAGGTCGTGCACGCCATCAGCGTCCGCGCGCACGAGCTCATGTCCCGCCACGCGGAGCTGCTCAAGACCGTCATCGGCCCCCAGCTCGACGCCGAGGCGATCACGAAGGTCTCGATGGACGACCTCACGAGCGGGGAGCGCGCCCGCGTCGACGAGTTCTTCACCGACCACGTCTTCCCTGTCCTCACCCCGCTCGCCGTCGACCCGGCCCATCCGTTCCCCTACATCTCCGGGCTCTCGCTCAACCTCGGCGTGCTCCTGCGCTATCCCGACTCGGGCAAGGAGCTCTTCGCCCGGGTCAAGGTGCCCCCGCGCCTGCCCCGGTTCTTCAACGTCGCCGAGGCGACCGACCGTCCCGCCGGACGCGACGTCCCCGCCCGCTTCGTCGCGCTCGAGGACATCATCGCCGCCCACCTCGACGCCCTCTTCGACGGCATGGAGGTCATCCACCACTCGACGTTCCGCGTCACCCGCAACGAAGACCTCGAAGTCGAGGAGGACGACGCGGAGAACCTCCTCAAAGCGCTCGAGAAGGAGCTGCTGCGCCGGCGCTTCGGCCCGGCCGTGCGCGTCGAGATCACTGAGGACATCCACCCCCGGGTCCGCGAGATGCTCAAGGACGAACTCGGGATCGACGAGTCCGAGATCTACCAGCTGCCGACGCCGCTCGACCTCTCGGGCATGGCCGACATCGCCGACGTCCCCCGCGACGACCTCCATTTCCCGAAGATGGTCCCGCAGATGAACAAGGACCTCTCGCTGCGCGAGTCGAGCGACCAGGTCGACGTGTTCGCCGCCGTCTCGAACCGCGACATCCTCCTCCACCACCCCTACGACTCGTTCTCCACCAGCGTCCAGGCCTTCCTCGAGCAGGCGGCAAACGACAAGAACGTGCTCGCGATCAAGCAGACGCTCTACCGCACGTCCGGGGACTCCCCGATCATCGACGCCCTCGTCGACGCCGCGCAGTCGGGCATCCAGGTCCTCGCCGTCGTCGAGATCAAGGCCCGCTTCGACGAGGAGGCCAACATCACGTGGGCGCGCAAGCTCGAACGCGCCGGCGTCCACGTCGTCTACGGCATCGTCGGGCTGAAAACCCATGCCAAACTCTCCCTCGTCGTCCGCCAGGAGGCCGAGGGGCTCGCCCGCTACTGCCACGTCGGCACCGGCAACTACCACCCGAAGACCGCTCGCCTCTACGAGGACTTCGGACTGCTGACGAAGGACAAGGCCGTCGCCGACGACCTCACGAAGCTGTTCAACCAGCTCTCCGGCTATGCCCCGCGCGCCGAGTACTCGCGCCTTCTCGTCGCCCCCACCCGGGTGCGCGCGGGCCTCATCGAACTCATCGACAAGGAGATCGCGATCGCCGAGGCGGGCGGTGAGGGCTGCGTGCGAATCAAGGTCAACTCGATCGTCGACGAGGGCATCATCGACGCCCTCTACCGGGCCTCGCGCGCCGGGGTGAAGGTCGAGGTCTTCGTCCGCGGCATCTGCGCCCTGCGGCCGGGCATCCCCGGGCTGAGCGAGAACATCAAGGTCCGCTCGGTGCTCGGGCGCTTCCTCGAGCACTCGCGCGCGTTCGTCTTCGGCAATGACGGCGACCCGATCGTCTACATCGGCTCGGCCGATATGATGCACCGCAACCTCGACCGCCGCGTCGAGACCCTCATCGAGCTCTCAGCGCCCAACCACAAGGCCGAGATCATCGAACTCTTCGACCTCGCGTTCGCCGACACCACCTCGGCATTCGAGCTCTCCGGGGACGGAACGTGGACGCGGATGCTCCACGGACCCGACGGCGAGGATCTCACCGACTACCAGTCCGAGCTCATCCGCCGGCATCGGAAGCGGCGTCTGATCGGAGAGGACGCGTGAGTCCCTCGACGGTCGCATCCGCACAGGCGTCATCGCGGGTCACCGCCGACATCCTCGCCGCCGGCGCCGTGTGCTGGCGCAACGGGGCCGAGGGCATCGAAGTCGCCCTCATCCACCGTCCCCGTTACAACGACTGGTCGTGGCCCAAGGGCAAGGTCGAACCCGGGGAGACGCTGCCGGAGGCGGCGATCCGCGAGGTGAGGGAGGAGACGGGGTTCGACGTCCACCTCGGCGTGCCCCTGCCGACGGCCGAGTACATGGTCGGGGGGAAGAACCTCAAGAAGGTCTTCTACTGGTCCGCCGAGGTCAGGGGCGAGGCGACGTTCGCCCCGCACAACCCGCGGGAGGTCGACGAGGCCGTGTGGCTGCCGATCGCCGAGGCGCGGACGAAGCTGACCTCCTACGCCGACCGGGACCAGCTCGACGCGCTCGAGAAGTACGACGAGACCGATGCCCTGCGGGCGTGGCCGCTCATCCTCGTCCGCCACGGCAAGGCGTTCCCGCGGGCGAAGTGGTACGAGACGGAGCATGTGCGCCCGCTGCTGGCGCTGGGCACACGGCAGGCGATGGCACTCACCGGTCTGCTCGCGGCGTGGGAGGTCAAGAAGCTCGTCTCGAGTCCGTGGAAGCGATGCGTGGCGACGCTGGCCCCGTTCTCCGCGGCCACGGGCAAGTCGATCAAGAAGGTCGCGGCACTGAGTGAGAAGGCGACGGCGGCGAACCCCGACAAGACCGCCCGCTGCATCGAGAAGCTCCTCGACAAGGGCAAGCCCACAGCGTTCTGCACGCACCGACCGGTGGTGCCCACCGTGCTCAAGGTCTTCGCCGCCCACGCCCCGAAGCGCATCGCCGAGAAGCTGCCGACCGAGGACCCCTACCTCAAACCCGGGGAGATCCTCGTCGCCTACGTGCGTCCGGGAACGATCGCCCGCATCGTCGAGGTCGAACGGTTCCGCCCCATCGACGCGTAGGCACACCCGCCTCGGCGTCGATCGTCTCACGGAACCCCCACCCCCTGTGATGGAGCACTCAGCGGTCTCCCAATCCTTCAGCATCCATTCACCTTCCATTCACTGAACGAGACCCCAGCCTTTACACATCCTCCTTAGCGTGGAGGGCGAACGATCGAGATCGCTCGAAAACGTGTGCTCAATCAGAAAGGCAACTTCGTGAAGCTGAAGCATCTTGCCCCCTCCGCTGCTCTCCTCGCAGTCGGCGCGCTCACCCTGTCGGCCTGCGGCGGAGCCTCCGCCACCGGCGAGGACGTCAGCGGCGGCGGTGAAAGCGACCTGCAGGGCACCCTCACCGGCATCGGCGCCTCCTCGCAGAAGGCCGCCATGGACGCCTGGACCGCGGACTTCACCTCGGCGAACTCCGGCGTGACCGTCAACTACTCGCCTGACGGTTCGGGTGCGGGACGCGAGCAGTTCCTCGCCGGCAACGCGCAGTTCGCCGGCTCGGACGCCTACCTCGACGACGAAGAGGCTGCGAAGGCCAAGGAGGTCTGCGGACCCGACGGCGCCTACGAGTTCCCCGTCTACATCTCCCCGATCGCCGTCGCGTTCAACGTCGAAGGCGTCGACTCGCTCAACCTCTCCCCGCAGACGATCGCCGGGATCTTCAAGGGCGAGATCACGAACTGGAACGACGAGAAGATCGCGGCCGACAACCCCGACGCCAAGCTTCCCGATCTCAAGATCACCGCCGTCCACCGCGCCGACGACTCGGGCACGACCGAGAACTTCACCGAGTACCTCAAGGCGACCGCGGGCGACGTCTGGGACGAGGAGCCGGACGGCAACTTCCCGAAGAACTACGGCGGCGAGGCCGCACAGGGCACCGACGGCGTCGTCCAGACCGTGACCGACACCAACGGTGCGATCGGCTACGCCGACGCCTCGGCCGTCGGCTCGCTCGGCACCGCCAAGGTCAAGGTCGGCGACGAGTTCGTCGAGCTCTCGCCTGAGGCCGCGACGAAGGTCCTCGACGCCTCGACCACGGTCGAGGGACGCGGCGAAGGCGACCTCGCCTTCGACCTCGCCCGCGACACCACCGAGTCGGGCGCCTACCCGATCGTCCTCGTCTCCTACCACATCGTGTGCTCGTCGTACGCCGACCAGAACACGGTCGACATGGTCAAGGCCTGGGAGAAGTACGTCGTCTCGGAGGAGGGCCAGGCCTCGGCTGCCGAATCGGCCGGTTCCGCCCCGATCTCCGAGGACCTGCGCTCGCAGATCAACACCGTCATCGATTCCATCAAGGTCTCCGGCTGAAGCTGACGCTTTGATCTGGAACACTGTACAGTCGAAGAGCGGCGTAGCTCGCGCTACGCCGCTCTTCGGTGCCCAGGATCCCCGCACCACGATCCCCACTCGTCACTTGAGGAGCACCAGTGCCGACCAGCACGCAAACCACTGAGACCGGCCCCGCCGGCACACCTCAGCCGAGCGCTGAGGCCGGCCCGAGTCGGGCGCCGAAGGCGGTCGTCCGGCCCGGCGACCGGATCTTCTCCACCGCGACCCTTCTCGCAGGGATCCTCATCCTGCTCACGCTGGCCGGTGTCGCCCTCTTCCTCCTCGCCCAGTCGAGCGACACCATCGAGGCGCAGATCTCCGATCCGAGCTCGATCACCGGCGGCCGCGGCTTCTTCGCCTACGTCTGGCCGCTCATCATCGGCACGCTCGTCTCCTCGGCGATCGCCCTCGTCGTCGCCACCCCGTTCGCCCTCGGCATCGCCCTGTTCACGACGCACATGGCGCCGCGCAGGCTCGCCCCGGCGCTCGGGTACGTCATCGACCTCCTCGCCGCGATCCCCTCCGTCGTCTACGGCCTCTGGGGCCTGACGCTGGCCGGCAACCTCACCGGCTTCTACCTGTGGCTCTCGAAGTGGTTCGGGTGGATCCCCATCTTCGCCCCGGACCCCGACGGCGGTGTCTCGAACACCGGCCGCACGCTGCTCACCGCCTCCCTCGTCCTGTCGATCATGATCCTGCCGATCATCACCTCGCTCACCCGCGAGGTCTTCCTCCAGACCCCGCGTCTGCAGGAAGAAGCGGCGCTCGCGCTCGGCGCGACCCGCTGGGAGATGATCCGCACCGCCGTCCTTCCCTTCGGCAGGTCGGGCATCGCCTCGGCGACCATGCTCGGCCTCGGCCGCGCCCTCGGTGAGACGATGGCGGTGGCCATGATCCTCTCCCCCGGTCTGCTCACCGCGTCCCTCGTCGTCAGCGGCAACCAGACCATCGCCTCTGAGATCGCGCAGAACTTCCCAGAGGCGGCCGGACTCCGGCTCTCCGAGCTCATCTCGATCGGCCTCGTCCTCTTCGTCATCACCCTGCTGGTGAACATGGCGGCGCGCGCAATTGTTGCCAAGACCTCGGTGAAGGGCAGTTGATGATGTTGACGACCTCTGACAATGCGACCACCAAGACCCGTACGCTGACCTCGAAGCAGTTGCCCAAGGCGACTCCGTGGATCATCGCCGTGGCCTCGATCCTCGTCGCGTTCGGCCTCACCTTCGCCTTCACCGGCGGCTTCTCGCTGGCGATCACCGCGATCCTCGCGGGCATCATCAACCTCGTCGCGGTGCTCGTCATCTCCGGCGCCTACGAGGGCCGACGCAAGGCCGTCGACCGGATCGCGACGACGATCGTCACCTCGACCTTCGTCCTCGCCTGCGTCCCTCTCATCTCGCTGCTGTGGCTGACCGTGTCCAAGGGCGGTGCGGCGATCAACATCGATCTCCTCACCCGCACGATGCTCGGCATGAAGGGCGTCCTCGACCAGCAGTACGTCGCGGGTGAGGCCTCCCTGGCCGGCGGCTTCTATCACGCGATCGTCGGCACCGTGCTCATCACGTTCGCCGCGTGTGCCATCTCGATCCCGATCGGCGTGCTCGCAGCGATCTACCTCGTCGAGTACGCCGGCAACAACAAGCTCGGCAAGGCGATCACCTTCCTCGTCGACGTCATGACGGGCATCCCGTCGATCGTCGCCGGTCTCTTCGCCTTCGCCCTGTTCTCGACGATCCTCGGGCTCGTCATGCCCGACGCGGTCGGCAGCGCGAAGACCGGCTTCACCGCGGCGGTCGCGCTCTCGGTGCTCATGATCCCCATCGTCGTGCGCAACACCGAGGAGATCCTCCGCCTCGTCCCGATGGATCTGCGCGAAGCCTCCTACGCCCTCGGCGTGCCGAAGTGGAAGACGATCGTCAAGATCGTCCTCCCGACCGCGATCTCCGGCATCCTCTCGGGTGTGACGATCGCGATCGCCCGCGTCATCGGCGAGACGGCGCCGATCATGGTCACCGCCGGCTTCGCGAAGACGCTCAACTGGAACCTCTTCTCCGGCTGGATGTCGACCCTGCCGACCTACATCTACGATTCGCAGCTGCGGCCGGTCTCTCCCGGTGAGGCAGCGCTGGCGAGCTCCGACCGTGCGTGGGCCGCGGCCCTCGTCCTCGTCATCCTCGTCATGCTGCTCAACCTCCTGGCCCGCATCATCGCGAAGGTCCTCGCACCCAAGGCCGGACGATGATCCCCGCCTCCACCGCCTCGGCGGGGATCGCAGCCCCCTCCCAGCTACCGCACCTCTGACTCCGAAGGACAAGGACACACCATGTCAAAGCAGATCGACATCAAGGATCTCGACATCTTCTACGGCGACTTCCAGGCCGTCGACGGCGTCAACATGCACATCAAGCCGCGGTCGGTCACCGCGTTCATCGGTCCCTCCGGCTGCGGCAAGTCGACCGTGCTGCGCACGCTCAACCGCATGCACGAGGTCATCCCGGGCGCGAGCGTCCAGGGTGAGGTCCTCATGGACGGAGACAACATCTACGGCGCGGGCGTCGACCCGGTCAACGTCCGCCGCGACGTGGGCATGGTCTTCCAGCGGGCGAACCCGTTCCCGACCATGAGCATCAAGGAGAACGTGCTCGCCGGCGTGCGTCTGAACAACCGCCGCCTCCCGAAGTCCGAGGCCGACGACCTCGCCGAGCGTGCCCTCAAGGGCGCGAACCTCTGGAACGAGGTCAAGGACCGTCTCAACCTGCCCGGTTCGGGGCTCTCCGGCGGTCAGCAGCAGCGTCTGTGCATCGCCCGCGCGATCGCCGTCGAGCCCGAGGTCATCCTCATGGACGAGCCGTGCTCGGCTCTCGACCCGATCTCGACGCTGGCGATCGAGGACCTCATCAACGACCTCAAGGACAAGTACACGGTCGTCATCGTCACGCACAACATGCAGCAGGCCGCCCGCGTGTCCGACAAGACCGCGTTCTTCAACATCGCCGGCACCGGCAAGCCGGGCAAGCTCATCGAGTTCGACGACACCTCGACGATCTTCTCCAACCCGACGAAGGAAGAGACCGAGAACTACATCTCCGGCCGCTTCGGGTGATCACCGGGCACACAGCGTAGGGGCGGTCCGCCGTCCCGAGCTGCGGCTCCACGTCTCGCGCAACGCCGGATCGGGCTTCGTGCCCGGTCCGGCGTTGCGTTTGCCTGCGTTCCTGCGAGCGCGCACCACGCTCCCGGCGCTTCCCGTGCGCGCACCCGCGCCTCGAACTCCGTGCGCCTCGGGTCCCCGAGGAGGATCCGGTCCGAAATCCGGCCCAGGATCGCACTCGATCCTCCTCGGAGAGGCGACCGGCACCACCGGCGTGCACACTTCATCGGAAGTCCGACCCATCCGAACGGCGCCCGGCTCCGAATCCCCTCTGACAGACGAACCACGCCGAAGCAGAAAGGGATCGTCATGACCGCCTCCCACGCACACGCGACTGCACGCTCGACCCGCAGCGCCGTCCAGATCGTCGCCGGGATCTTCGGGGCCGTCTTCCTCCTCGTCGGGATCCTCGGGTTCGTTCCGGGAATCACGCAGAACTACGACACGCTGATGTTCGCCGGACACCACTCCGAGGCCGCTCTGCTCGGCATCTTCCAGGTCTCGGTGCTCCACAACATCGTCCACCTGCTCTTCGGCATCGTCGGACTCCTCGCCCTGCGCTCCCGTGCCCTCGCGAAGGGGTACCTCATCGTCGGCGGCATCGTCTACGCCGTGCTGTGGATCTACGGGCTCGTCGTCCCCATGGACTCGATGGGCAACTTCGTCCCCCTCAACACCGCGGACAACTGGCTCCACTTCGTCCTGTCCGTGACCATGATCGGTGCCGGCGTCGTCCTCGGCCGCAGGGCCAAGGTCGACTGACAGTCCCCTTCCCCGGCATCCCCAGCCTCGCCGAGGCGGCCCCCGGTTCCCCACAGAACGCCGGGTTCCGCCTCGGCGAGGTGGTGCTCGCAGAGAGCGCCGCTGCGCCGAGGGGACTCCTCCGGGGCGAGCGGACCAGCTAGAAATCGTCCCCTCGCCGCGCAGTGGTCCCCTCGAGGTTGAGGGGGGCTCGCAGCTGCCTCAGGCCGCGACGGCGCGGACGACGAGGCCGATGCCCACGGCGAGCAGCGCCGCGGCGGGGATCGTCAGCAGCCAGCCGGCGACCATCGGGACGATGTACCGGGCCCGCGGGTGGCCCTTCCGGCCCGCGTACTGCGTGCCGAGGATCGCCGACCCGAGGACGAAGGTGAGCGAGACGGGCACCCGCATGACGAGGGCGGCTGCGTACATGAGCACCGAGGCGGTGGCGTCGGCGATCGCGGTCTTGACCGGGTCGAGGCGTGCCATCCGCACCGACAGCGTGCGCACGACCCGCCATCCGCTCAGCCCGGTCCCGGCGGCCAGCGCGAGGGCGATGAGGATGCGCACCGGCCAGGAGATCTCGACGACGGCGAGTTCGCTGTGCTTGACCGTATCGACGGCGAGGATGGCGACCATGACGAGCGCCGCGGTCTTCTGCGCATCCTGGATGCCGTGGACGAGGGAGAGCGAGGCGGTGAGGACCGCGTCGACCATCCGCGCCCCGCGGAAGAGCGGCTTCGGCGGGGTCGAAGCGAAGAGCTTCGAGAAGAGAAGCGTCAGACACCAGGCCAGGAGGAATCCGAGCACCGGCGAGATGAGCAGCGGCAGGATGACGGAGTCGAAGAACTCGGCGCTGTCGAGGGTGAACCCGAGGGTGAGGCCCGCCCCGAGGAGGCCGCCGATGAGGCAGTGCGTCGACGACACCGGCAGCGCGAGCCAGTACGTGAACAGGCTCCAGGCCGTCGCGGAGACGAAGGCGATGATGATGCAGGTGAGGATGACGTCCGTCGGCATGCCTGCGAACCTGATGATCTGGTTGGCCACGACGATCGCGATGCCCTCGCCGAGCAGGGCGCCGATGAAGTTGAAGACGACGGCGAGTCCGAGCGCCCACTTCGGGCTGAGCGCGCGCCCGACCACGGCGTTGCCGATGGTCAGCGCCGCGTCATGGAACCCGTTCGATCCGGCGAAGAGCACCGCGGCGACGATGACTCCCGCCATGAGCAGCTCCACGGATCAGGATTCCTTGATCGCGATCGAGGCGACGACCTTGCCGAGTTCGGTGAAGCTGTGGGCGGCACGGACGAAGGCCTGCCCGAGCTGGGAGACCGCGGCCATGTACGTCAGTCCGCGCTTCGAGTTGGGCACCGCGTCGGACATCCGCCACTGGAGGGTCTCGACCTGGTGGGTGAGCCGGTTGATCGTGTCGACGTAGTCCCACTGGTCGACCTTGCCCGGCAGCTTCGAGACCATCCGCGCCGTGTGATCGGTCTGGTTGGACAGGACGGCGAGCGTCTCGAGGACGCCGGAGGGCAGGGGGTCGAAGGCTTCGGAAGCGAGGACGTAGCCGACGCCGTGGAGGCGATGGCAGATGTCGCGCATGTGATGGCAGAGGAGGTAGAGGTCGTAGCGGTCGAAGGGGGTGATGTAGTTCTCCCGCAGGGCCCGCAGCACGGCTCCCATGTCCGCATCGGCGTGGTCGCCGATCTCACGCAGCCGGTCGGCGACCTGCCGGCGTTCGGTGAGTTCGATGCCCGAGAGTTCAGCGAGCACGAGATTGCACTGCCGCATCTGTCCGACGAGATCGGACATCCGCTCGTAGAACACGGTGTCCTGCGGTACCCGTCTGAGCCGCATGCGTTTCCTCCTGCCCGGGGCCCGGACACCGCCGGACGCATGTGCAATTCGCGCCGATATTCCTCTGTCGAGTGTGTGAACCGGACGCTGAACCGAGAGCGCCTCTCGGCGATAGGCCGCTCGAAGCGGCTGAGGTTGGAGCCCGGGGCTTCAGCGATCCAACGTCCGGTGGCCACGAGGGCCGTCTTCCACGATACCGCTTCCACACTGTGCGTCTACCCCGGTACGGCGAACTCCGGCTTGAAAAATCTCACAGCCGACGGTCGTCCGCCCCGTGCGTCCACCCAGCCAGGACCGGGGCCGGTGCCTACGCCGAAACAGGAGGGAGGGCTCTTGTCCGCCCGCGCCGAGGCGGGCGTGCGGTTCCTTGTCCTCCCTCGCCGAGGCGGGGGTCAGGTCCCGTGCTCGGCAACGGTCGCGCGGGTCAGCTCAGACCTTCGTTGCGATGGACCATCGCGGCGTCGCCGAGGTCCTTCGAGAGCTGCTGCAGGCGGGTGCGCGTGTCCTCGCTGTCGGCCCCGGCAGCGCAGATGCCGACGAAGGCGGCGGCCCGGAGCAGGGCGATGATGACGTCGCCGCGGAAGGCGCCGGCGAGGATCTCGTCGATCGCACGGGCCACCTCGTCGGGTCCGACCGGATTCTCGACCCCGGCCAGGATCTCGGTCACGCCGATGCCCTCGGTCGTGCGCCGTCGTCCGAGGTCGAAGAGGTCAGCGACCTCACGGGGCGAGGTGACGATCCACTCGCGCAGGGCGTAGAGGCGCCAGAGCGCGCCGGGCGCGGAGACGGCAGGGGCAGCCGACCACATCTCGGCGATGACCTCGAGGCCGATGTCGTCGGCGAGTTCGACGAAGCGCCTGGTCGCGGCTTCGTCACGGTTGCCGCGGGCGTCGCCGAGGAGGAGGGCCGCCGTGGCGTGCGAGGTCTCCGACCGGGTGACGGGGTCGGTCAGGCTGCTCACCGATTCGAGGTCGGCGAGCGGGACGGGGCGGTGGAACGGGCGCTCATTCATCGTGTGTGCAGTGTAGTCCTCGTGTCTGAACGCCGGTCAAGGGGTGCGCACTCCTCTCACCGAGGTTCACGCCCGGAGGCTCACTGCGGCCGAGGAAGCCCGAGGTCGTCAGCCACCCTCAGCAGTGCCTCGGCGGTCGAATCCTCGAGGTCGAGCGCGTCGGCGCTGCGCTCCTCGTTCGCGTACTCGATCTCCCCGGGCAGCCGCACCCCGTCCCCGGAGGCACCGATCGCGGTTCCCAGGGCGCTCACCTTCGCCTCGGCGGTGGTGCGGCCGTTGAAGGCGGCGGAGTCGAGGGCGATGAGCAGGTGCCCGTTGTTCATCTCCGAGGCGGGGTTGTCCCAGATGTCCTGGGTCTCGTACGCGAAGGTCGCCGAGCTCAGGCCCCCGGCGAAGGCTTCGAGGAGGACCGCGAGCCCGGAGCCCTTGTGCCCGCCGAAGGCGAGCAGGGACCCGGCGGCCGCGGCGTCCGCGTCGGTCGTCTCCCTGCCCTCGGCGTCGACGGCCCAGCCCGCAGGGATCGGCCTGCCGGCATTGCGGGCGGCGATCACCTTGCCGAATGCCCCCGCCGAGGTCGCCATGTCGAGGGTCATCGGGTCCTCACCGGCGCTCGGGGCGGTCATCGTCAGCGGGTTCGTGCCGATGACCTTCGCGCTGCCGCCGTGGACGGCGACGGTCGGACCCGTCGTCGAGGTGAGGACGGCGAAGAGTCCGGCGGCGGCGAGCTGATCGGTCCAGAACGCACCCGCCCCGTAATGACTCGAGTTCTCCACCGCGATCGCACTCACGCCGTGCATCCGTGTGCGGTCGAGTGACCAGTCGACGGCGGTCTGCATGACGACCTGCCCGAGTCCGCTGCCGCCGTCGAGCACCGCGGTCGCCCCGGTGTCCCGGACGAAGGCGAGCTCCGGTCTCGGGGCGATGCCGCCGGATTCGAGGGCACGGACGTAGAGCGGCAGGCGCAGCAGGCCGTGCGAGGCGATGCCGCGCTGGTCGGCTTGGACGAGGGAGCGGGCCGTGAGCGAGGCATCGGTGTCCGGGACACCGCACGAGGCCAGGGCGTCTGCGGCGAAGGTGCGGAGCGAGTCGACGGAGAGGCGCATGATCAGCTCGCCTCCTCGGAGTCCGTGTCCCGCGAGCGCCCGAGCACCGATGCGAAGGCGTCGGTGAAACCCCGGCCGGCGTCGCTCGGCCCTCCGTCGGACCCCGCCTCCCCGTCGGACCCCGCCTCCTTGTCGGACCCCGCACCGCCCTCCGTGCTCGCGGAGAACCGGGTGAGTGCGTGGAGGATGTGCTCGCGCATCGCGGCCTCGGCGGCATCGGGATCGCACTCCGCGATCGCCCGGGCGATCTCGCCGTGCTCGTGCGAGGTGTCGATGCCGTGCGGATCGCCGGGGTAGAGGCGGAAGAGATGGAGGTGCGGTCGCATCTGCCGATACGCGTCGAGGAGGAACGTGTTGCCGGTCGCCTCGAGGATGCGGAGGTGGAAGCGCGAGTCGTGCTGGAACAGCTTCTGCTTCCAGTCGCTCCCGTCCGGGTCGGCGGCGAACGACTCGACTTCGGTGAGCAGCTCCCGCCCCGGGTTGGACGCCCGGTCGACGGCGACCATCCGCGCCGCCCACGGTTCGATGAGGAGGCGGACCTCGATCATCATCTCGAGGTCGCGTCGGGTGAGCAGCGGGGTCGTCGCATAGCCACGCGGCTGCCTGGTCCGGACGAGCTTGTCACCCTCGAGACGCTGCATCGCCTCCCGCACCGGGGTCTGGGACACCCCGAGCTCCCGGGCCATCCGGTCGATGGTGATCCTCTCCCCCGGCGGCACTGTGCCGTCGAGGATCATCGCCTTGATCCGCGCGTAGACGCTCGAGTCCGCGTCGGTGTCGCGTCCGGGCATTCCGTCTCCTCTCCGCCGGTCGGCCGCAGAACGGGTGCAGCCCCCGTCGATGCTCTCCACTGTGCCCTTGAGACTACCGCTGTCCTGCCGCGAGGTCGCGGAAGAGCGCGCGGATGCCGTAGTCCCAGGTGGGCAGGTCCTCCGCCCCTCCGACCGTGTTCGCCAGCACGCCGAGGCGGTCGCTGGCGATCGTCACCCGGTCGCCGAGGTGGTGGGTGAACCCGAGGCCGGCCGTCCCCCGGTCCTCGGTCGGGGCGAAGAGGGTGCCCGTGAAGAGGACGAACCCGTCCGGATACTGGTGGTGGCGTCCGTGGGCGGCGGCGACGAGGTCCTCGAAGGGTCGGCTGAGCGCCCGCACCGAGTTGACCCCGCGCAGCTCATAGCCCGAATCCCCCGTGACCGTGAGCGTGAGGTCGAGGGCCCGGGCGGCGTCGAGGTCGAAGGTGTCGTCGAAGAGCCGGATGAGCGGGCCGATCGCCGTCGAGCGGTTGTTGTCCTTGGCCATGCCGAGCAGCAGGGCGCTGCGGCCCTCGACGTCGCGGAGGTTGACGTCGTTGCCCATCGTCACCCCGCGGATCTCACCGTGGGAGTCGACGACGAGGACGAGTTCGGGTTCGGGGTTGCTCCATTCGGAGAACGCGGGGATCCCGACGGCGTCGCCGGTGCCCACGGCCGAGAGCACGGGTCCCTTAGTGAAGACCTCGGGGTCGGGGCCGATGCCGACCTCGAGGTACTGCGACCACCAGCCCTTGGCCAGCAGCGCCTCCTTGAGCCGGGCTGCCTGCTCGGAACCGGGGACGATGGCGGCGAGATCGGCGGTGACCGCGGAGGCGAGTTCGTCGCGCACGGCCTGGGCCCGTCCCGGGTCGCCGTCGCAGCGCTCCTCGATGAGGCGTTCGACCATCGAGCCGGCGAACGTCACCCCGCACGCCTTGATGACCTGGAGGTCGATCGGGGCCAGCAGCACCGGGGTGTCCTCCCCCGCATCGTCCTCGGGCAGACGGATGTCCTCGACACTCCACTCGGCGGGACGGGCGGCGGATTCGGCGAGGCGCCGAGGCAGGTCCGGGGTCTCGAGGATGCCTGAGAGCGTGGGGTCGACGGCGGAGACGTCGCGGACCTCGTCACCGGTGATGAGGACGGGGACCGGGGCGGGCCTGCCCGGGACGGAGAGGCGACCGAGGAAGGTGCCGGTCGCCTCGGCGGGGAGGATTGCGCGGATGCTCATGCCGATGCTCCTTCCGTCGAGCCGGCAGGCTGTCGGTCCTCCGCTCCCGCAGCATCGACGGCGGCACGCTCTCCGGCGCGCTGCCATCCGGGTCCGTCGGGATAGGTCCATTCGGTCACGGACCCCTCGACCATGCGGGCGCTCGTGCCGGGTGCCGAGGGCGCGCGGTAGCGGCCGTCGACGACGACGGCGGGGTCGACGAAGTGCTCGTGGAGGTGGTCGACGTACTCGACGACGCGGTCGTCCGTCTGCCCGGCGACGCGGGCGGCGTCGAAGAGCGCGAGGTGCTGGACGAGTTCGCACAGGCCCACCCCGCCGGCGTGCGGGCAGACGGGGATGCCGAACTTCTTCGCGAGCAGGAGGATCGCGAGGTTCTCGTTGACACCGGCGACGCGGGTCGAATCGAGTTGGAGGATGTCGATGGCCTCGGCCTGGAGGAGCTGTTTGACCATGATCCGGTTGTGGACGGCCTCGCCGGTGGCGACCTTGATCGGAGCGACGCCGCGGCGGATCTCCGCGTGGCCGAGGATCTCGTCGGTGCTCGTCGGCTCCTCGATCCAGTACGGGTCGAATTCGGCGAGTGCGTTCACCCAGTCGATGGCCTCGCCGGTCTCCCACTTCTGGTTGGCGTCGATGGCGATGCGGATGTCGGGGCCGACGGCCTCGCGGGCGAGCGCGAGGCGCCGCCGGTCGTCCTCGAGGCTGCCGCCGACCTTGAGCTTGATGTGCGTGAACCCTTCGGCGACGGCTTCCTTCGCCAGGCGCACGAGCTTCTCGTCGCTGTAGCCGAGCCACCCCGGTGAGGTCGTGTACGCGGGGACGCCGCTCGCCTCGATCTCGGCGATGCGCTCGGCGAGGCCGTCCTCTCCCGCGCGGAGCATCTCGAGTGCTTCCTCCTCGGTGAGGGCGTTGCGCAGGTGGGTGAAGTCGATGGCGGAGACGAGATCCTCGGCGGGCAGTTCCGCGAGGTGCCTCCACAGCGGCTTGCCCGCGCGCCGGGCGGCGAGATCCCACAGGGCGCCGAGGAGGCCGCCCGCGGCCATCTGCGTCACCCCCTTCTCGGGGCCGAGCCAGCGCAGCTGGGAGTCGTGGACGAGCAGCGCCGAGGCGGCGCCGAGGTCGGCGAGGAGATCGTCGAGCTCTCGGCCGATGAGCAGAGGAGCGTACGACTCCATCGCGGCGACGATGAGTTCATTGCCGCGTCCGGCGGTGAAGACGAGACCATGCCCCACCTCGGCGGCATCACCGTCCCCGGCATGGACGGCCACGTACGCGGCCGAGTAGTCGGGGTCGACGTTGACGGCGTCGGAGCCGTCGAGTTCGAGGGAGGTGGGGAAGCGGACGTCGGTGACGGTGATGTCGGTGATGAGGGGCACGAGCTTCTGCCTTTCCGGTGGGTGGATCGGGGACTCAGACCGCGTAGCCGAGGAGGGAGGGCAGCCACAGGCTGAGGAAGGGGACGACGGAGATGAGGAGGAGGGTGGCGAGCATCGGGACGAAGAACGGCAGGGTTCCCTTGATCACCGTCGTCACCGGATACTTCGTCACCGAGGAGAGGACGAAGAGGACGAGGCCCACGGGTGGGGTGAGCAAGCCGATGAGGAGGTTGAAGATGATCATGATGCCGAAGTGGACGGGGCTGAGTCCGAACACCTCGGCGACGGGGAGGAGAACGGGGACGAGGATGAGGATCGCCGAGGTGGGCTCGAGGACGCAGCCGATGATGAGCAGGAGGAGGTTGACGAGGATGAGGAAGACGATGGGGCGGTCGGTGATGGACAGGAGCACCTCGGCGGCGAGCTGGGGTGCCTGTTCGCGGGCGAGGACCCAGCCGAAGAGGGCGGCGCCGGCGACGATGATGAGGATCCCGCCGGTCGTCTCGACGGCGGTGACGAGGGCGTGTTTGACCTTCGGCCACGTGAAGTTGCCGTAGACGATCGCGAGGATGCCGATGTAGGCCACGCCCACGGCACTCGCCTCGGTGGGGGTGAAGATGCCCGAGAGGATGCCGCCGAGGATGACGACGGCGGCCCCGACCGGGGGCAGGGCGCGCAGACCGGACTTGAGGCGGGTGGCGCGGGATGCCTTGGGCAGGCGGAGATCCTCACGATTCCGGGTGAGGAACCAGCACATGATGCTGAGGAGGACGACGAGGAGGACGGCGGGGACGACGCCGGCGACGAAGAGCGCGCCGACGGAGACCCCCGCGGTCACGGCGTAGATGATCGCGGGGATCGACGGCGGCATCATCGGCGCGATGAGGGAGGCGGCACCGGTGATGCCGAGGGAGAAGCCGACAGGGTAGCCGCGGCGGATCATCGCGGGCACCTGGATGCGCCCCATCGCCGCGGCATCGGAGATCGCGGCGCCGGAGACCCAGGAGAAGCCGAAGCTCGTGAGGATGTTGACGTAGCCGAGCGAACCGCGGACGTGGCCGATCGCTGCGACGGCGGCGTCGTAGAGGCGGTCGGTGGCGCCGGAGATGTTCGCGAGGTTGCCGAGCAGGATGAACATCGGCACGGCGAGGATCGCGAAGTCGAAGACGCCGGAGGTCGCCTGTTGGACGGCGAGCGCGGGACTTGAGGACGGGTCGATGGCGATGTAGATGATCGAGGGGACGAGGAGGGCGATGCCGACGGGCACGCGCAGGGCGAGGAGGACGAGGAGGGCGGCCAGCATGAGGATGAGGGTCATGTCAGAGGCCTTCCATATGAGCTGCGGTGTCAACGGTGTCGGGGTTCTCGTCGGGGTGCTTGGCGACCATGACGAACTCGATGATCGTGTGGATGAAGATGAGGATGAAGCCGATCGTCGCGGCGAGGTAGAGCAGGGCGGTCGGCAGTCCGGAGGCCGGCATGGCGATCGCTGCGACGATGTCGACCATCATGATTCCGGCGACGGCCATGAACGCCGAGACCGCGAGGACGACGAGGCGGGCGAAGGTGCCGATGGCCCGGGCGACTCTCCGGGGGACGACCGTGGCGATGAGGTCGACTGTGATGTGGGAGCGGCGGGAGGTGACGTAGGCGGCGGCGAGGAACGTCAGCCACACGAGGGTGAGGCGGGCGACCTCCTCGGTCCACGACAGGGGGCTGTCGAAGACGTAGCGGGTGATGACTTGGAGGAGGACGAGGGCGAAGACGCCGACCATGAGGAGGATGCCGATCGCGCGCTCGAGGCTGATCGCCCAACGATAGAGGGCGCTTCGCCGTTCGAAGGAGTCCTTGTCGAAGGCGAGCGTCGCCTCGGCGTCGGCGATGGTGTCGCTGCCGGGAGTGTCGGGGTTCATCAGTTCTCCTCCCCCGCGTCCGAGCGAGCGTCTTCGAGGGACTTCTTCACCGCCAGGTACGTGTCACCCCAGGTGACGCGCTTGGGCAGCTCCTCGGCGACGAGGTCGCGGAAGGCCTGGATGTCGACGTCCTCGACGACGTTGATCTCCCCGGTCTCCTTCCAGTCGGCGAGAATCTCCTTCTCCTGCTTGAGGGTGCACTCCTCGACGCGAACGCGGGCGTCGTCGATCGCGGCGAGGAGGGTGTCGCGCTTGCTCGAGTCCATCGATTCGAGGAGCCGTTCGTTGCCGACGAGGTAGACGCCCTGGACGATGTGCTCGGTGATGCTGATATAGTCCTGGACCTCGTAGAACTTCGCCGAGGCGATCGTCGGGATCGGGTTCTCCTGGGCGTCGATCGTGTTCTGCTGGAGGCCCAAGTAGACCTCGCTCAGAGCCATCGGGGTGGCCGTGGCCCCCATGATGGAAAGCGTCGTGAGGTAGAGGGGTGCGTCGGGGGTGCGGATCTTCAGGCCCCTGAGGTCATCCGGGGTGCGGACCGGCTTGTTCGCGGTGACCTGGCGGGCACCGTAGTAGAAGTTGCTCACGACCCGGAGGTCGGTCTCGGCGGCCATGTCGTCGAAGACTCCGGACATGATCTCGCCGGTCGTCGCGGCTTGGAGTTCGGCGGCGTCCTCGGCGAGGTAGGCTCCGTCGAGGACGGCGGCCTCGGGATGCCAGGCCCCGAGGAAGGACGGGCCGCTGTTGACGAAGTCGAGGGCGCCGGTGGCGACCTGTTCGACCATCTCGGCTTCGCTGCCGATCTGCGCTGCCGGGTAGACGAGGACGTTGAAGCCCTTGCCGGCGAGCTCCTCCTTCATCGGTTCGAGGCCGCACGAGTTGACGGGGTGGCTGGCTTCGTAGACGTTGCCGATGCGGATCGTCGTCGCGTCGGGATCGACCTCCTCGACGGCGGCGCGATCGACGTCGACGGGCTGGAACATCGCGCAGCCGGTGAGCACGAGCGCGGATGCCCCGGCGGTGATCATCGTGATCAAGCGCTTCTTCATGGACTCTCCTCAAGCCGTCCCACCTCGATGTGGGACGTCACGACGGTGTGACAAGCTGATGGGTGGAGCACCCAGGTGCATGAATGTATAGCTTTTGGAGAAATCGTATAGGTTGAATGTGACCTGCACAACTCGCAGGTCTCGAGAATCGGTCAGCGAATGCTCGGCTGCTCCTACGAAAATCACAGCGCGCCCTACTAAAATGAACCCGGATCTGGGCCGACGATCGGCCCTGTGAAGACAGTGAACGAGGAGGAATTCCCGTGGCGAAGCAAACCATGGTGCAGAAGGGTCTCGACAGAGCGGCGAAGCTCGCCGTCAATGAGGACGGAACCCTCAATCCGCGTACCGAGTCCGTGCTCTCGAAGCTGCTGTCGGTGCAGCGGCCGGTGGCTCTCGCGTACGTGCGCTCGCTGCGCAGGCGGAATCCGGATGCGACGCCCGAGGAGCTCGTGGAAATCATCCGCAAGCACTACCGTGCCCTCACCACGACCGGCGGCGCGGCCGTCGGTGCGACCGCGGCAGTGCCCGGGCTCGGCACCATGGCAGCGCTCGGCTTCGCAACGGCGGAGACCGCGGGATTCCTCGAGGTGACGGCGCTCTTCGCCCAGTCGATCTCGGAGATCCACGGTCTGCCGGTCAACGATCCGGCTCGCGCGAATGCGCTGGTCCTCGGGCTCATGCTCGGCAAGGACGGGAAGAACCTCGTCCAGCGCTTCGGCAAGCAGCAGGTGGGAGCCGACGCCCTCCTCGGCGATTGGGGTGCGACGCTGACGAAGCAGCTGCCGGCACCGGTCGTCGACATGCTTCTGCGGAAGCTGCGGAAGACCTTCATCCGCAAGTTCGCCGCGCGCGCCGGCGGTTCCCTCTTCGGTCGTCTGCTGCCGTTCGGCATCGGCGCGGTCATCGGCGGTGTCGTCAACGCGAAGATGGCGAAGAAGGTCGCCGACGAGTCGAAGACCGCCTTCGGCGCCGCGCCGACGGTGTTCCCGCTCGAGACCGATCCTCAGTTCGTCGCTGAGAAGAGCGACAACAAGCTGCTCGGAACGCTCAAGAGCCTCACCGGGCTTGGCAAGAAGGGCAAGGACTCCGTCGACAGCGAAGTCGTCGACGGGGGAGTCGAGAAGGACGCCACGAAGTACGACGCGGACTCGGCCGTGACGGACTCGTCGAAGCGGTCGCGGGAGATCGGCCGCTGAGATGACGACGGCGACACATCGTCGCCGATGACGCGTCGAGAGGGCGCCCCGCGGATGTCGCGGGGCGCCCTCTCGGATTTGGTCGCAGGGCACCCTCTCGGGTTTGAGTGAAGCCCCGTTCTGGACCTAGTATTGGGGAGTCTCCGACAGCCTCTTCTGGGCGCTTGCCCATGCCGATCTGTCGGGACCGGGCCTCTAGCTCAGTTGGTAGAGCAGCGGACTTTTAATCCGCGGGTCGTGGGTTCGATCCCCACGGGGCCCACCATTGAAACAAGCGCCTCACCAGGGAAAACTCTGGTGGGGCGCAAGTCGTCCCATTCTCTCTCTGGCGACCGCTGGCGCGATAGATCATGACAGCATAAGCGACGCCCGGGACAAACCCGAGGAAACGCTCACCACCCTTCTCACCCACCCGAAGCATTACTGTCCTCAGGTCTGCAATCCGCAGGGCGATGCCGAGCGGTCCGCGAACCTCAAGTGCTTCGTGATGTCAGTGCCGTACGGCAAACTTCTTCAAGTAAGTTCAGGAGTAGGTTGATAAAATAATGCTTCGCAAGGAGGGAGACACAGTCATGACTGTCATGTATGAAAACGAGGGGGAGCTCGCGTCCCGGAAGGCTGCGATCCTGGAAGAGCTACACATGACGCCTGAAGAGCTCGAGGAAAACGCTGGAAACTACAAGCTCGATGCCGGCCAGCGAGTTCTCTACCGGGAGTATCACATTTTAGCGAGTCTGAGTGGCGACTGACTTTGACCCTCCCGACGACGAATTTCGGACTCTAGATCAAGCGGTAAACGTCTTCCTCGATGAGATAGTTTCGACAATTAAGAAATCTCTCAATTGCGATCTTGTGGTAAACGATTCGTATGTATCTCCATCGAAAAGAAACGCCGCAGAATCAAGCAGTGGGTTCCGAACAGGCCATCAGCTTGCAGTTTCCTTGAGGGTGGATGGCATACCAACCTACAGACTTGAAGCCACCTATCTTCTAATCTGGAACGGCACGCGAGAGTTCATCGCCGTAAGCACTTCGACGTTTGGCGTGTTCATTGAGGGGTCAAATGAACCATTATTCCACTACGACTATTACCGGGAGCCTAGAGGCAAGAACGCGGGCGCGCATTTAAATATCCATCACAATCGCGAAGACCTGCGAGCCGCCCGGTGGTGTCATAGCGTCGAAGCAACACTCCCGGTCGGCGGGGGTCTGATCGGTGGAGTGTGCAGATGGCGCGGGTGGGGTTGTCGTTCAGCGACAGGTCGGAGATCTCGGCGGCCTCGAAAGCGGGCTGGTCGGTGCGGAGGATCGCCCGTCACCTGGGGCGTTGCCCGTCGGTGATCTCGCGGGAGCTTCACCGGAACTCGACGAAGACCCGCGGCTACCAGGCCGTGACCGCAGACGTCAGAGCGCAGCGTCGGCGAGCTCGCCCGCAGCAGCGGAAGGTCGCGGGGGATCCGGTGCTGCAGGCGAGGGTGGACGCCGACCTGGCCGCGTCCTGGACGCCGAACGAGATAGCGGGCCGGTTGCGTCTGGAGGCGACAGACCCGACCGTTGAACGCATGGCGAACTCTCCTGACGCACGCGGCCGAACCGTCTCCGGTGAGGCTATCTACCAGTACATCTACGCAATCCCGAAGGGTGAGCTCGCCCGCAAGGGCATCTTCCTGCAGTCCAAGCGGACCAAGCGCCGACCACGTACGACCGGGCGGACGCGCGGTGGCCCAATCGTAGGTATGGTCCCGATCGCGGAGCGAGGTGAGGACGCCGCCCAGCGTCGGGTGCCGGGGCACTGGGAGGGTGACCTGATCATCGGGAAGAACGGCACCTCGTGCGCGGCGACGCTGGTGGAGCGGATGAGCGGGTTCACCGGGCTGCTGGCCCTGCCCTCGAAACACGCCGAGCCAACCGCTGACGCGGTCATCGAGTTTTTCAACGACCTGCCCGAGATGATGAAGGCATCGTTGGCGTGGGACCAGGGCAGCGAGATGGCCCAGCACGCGAAGGTCTCCCTGGCCACGGCGATGCCGGTCTACTTCGCCGATCCCCACTCGCCCTGGCAGAGGCCCAGCAACGAGAACACGAACCGGCTCTACCGGGAGTATCTGCCCAAGGGCACGGTGATCCCCGATCACCAGCCCTACCTCACCACCATCGCCGAGGAGATCAACAATCGACCCCGCCGCCGACTGGGCTATCTCACGCCCACCGAGGCATTCGCTCGACTGCTCGCCGGCGAGCCCCATGTTGCTTCGACGCCTTGACATCGCCCCCTACTCAAAGGTGGAAAGTATCACAAGGCCAAGGCAAGACATAAGCAACTGACCAAGGGAAAAACTCTGAGCGACTCAGAACTCCACTATCCACTTGGAGGTCCGAGATTTAGACCATGCCTAGAGGACGTTATACAGTTCATGATCTACGAGCTGGGCGTTGACACCAAGGTGGGATGGGAGCAGGTTCTAAACAACGGTAGAACCCGATGGCGTGAACGTCAGTTGCGCACGGCAGTCACGGACAATTTACACGTGGCCGCTGAAGTGCTCCGCAGTCGCGGTTTCACGGTCGAAGGCGGACCCGAACCCGATCGAAACATCAGGCGGTTAACCGAACTGTAATTCAATCAGGCTTTGCCATTTCACTCTCGTGAATCAAGCGCTTTCATGTACGGCAAAAGGCTGGTCATGCATATTTTCAATCAAGAAGGCCGTCGCAGAAGTATGATGAGTGAAGGTTGAACTTCCGGTTCTCCATAAAATGGTCACCTTCTTACGAGAGTCGCGAACAATCATTCACACCCGACGCCTTCGCCGTCACGGTCGAGGTGGCGACCATAGCCGGGATCCCCGACTCGGACCGGCGCAGCGCCGGCAGCTCGCGCCGCCGTGCAGTTCTTGTAGTACACAGATCCACTGAACGAATCGCGTTTCGGTTCCGGTTCGTCTGCTGGCTTCTCCGGTGCGGGTGCCGGCTTCTCGACAGGCTTCTTCGTCTTCGTCGGGGTCGATTCGACCTTGACGTTGTCACCGTCGCCTGCAGCGGGCCACGACACATCCTCGGTGAACGCCGGCTCGTCCTCGCATGACTCGAGCACGCTCGTCATCGCGTCCCGTTCAGCTCTGACCACCCACAGACCGTACTTGTGCTTGACCGCAATCTGTCGTGAGACGTACTCACAGCGAAAGCTCTTCTGCGGAGGCAGCCACGTCGCCGCATCTCCGTCCCCCTTCTGACGATTGAGCGTCGAGCTCACCGCAAGGAGATTGAGCGGATCGTTGCCGAACTCCTCAAGCTCAGTCTCATCGAGGCCCTGCGCTCCCGTCTGCCACGCATTCGAACGAGCCACCACGTGATCGATGTCGATGTTGTTCGGGTCCCGATCGAAGGCATAGGTCTCACCGAGATACGGGTCAGCGAGCCGCCCCGCGATCACTGCGCACCCGTTCGACCCGAGCTTGAGTGTGATGTCCGTGAGGTCGCGCCTGAGCACATCATTCCTCGTGTCGCATCCGTTGCGGTCGACGTCCGCTCTCCACCGGAACAGATCCGCGTCGTACCCGGTCTTCGGTGCCCGGCCTTTCGTCTCAAGGTCGGCCAGCATGGCCAGGGCCGTGCCTGGGTCAGCCGTCTTCGTCGGCGTCGGCACCGCGGTCGTCGGCGTTGACTCCGGGCTCGCAGGTGCCGTCGTCGCCTGCCCTCCAGAGACGGTCTCTGCTGCAGTCTCGTCCGGCGCACCTCCGACAATGACTGAGATGAACGCGGCGATGACGATGACGGCGATCGTGAGGCAGCCGCCTCCGCCGCAGCCGAGACCGACCTTCGCGCCGGTGGAGAGCTTTTCGGGCATGCTTGATTCCATTCGAAGAGTGTTACGTCGTCCATGGCCCGTGGACGACTTGATCGGCGCCCCCGCTCCACTGCAGGTGTAGAGCCGCACCGCCTCAGGAATGCTATCCGACCCTCACGACGACCACGTCGCCCGGGTCCGGGCCGCTACCCCAGCCCGCCGGCGAAGAACCGGTCGAGCGCCGGCTCCTCGATCTCACCCAAGCGTTCGTTGAGCTCTCGGAAGAGCTGCCACTGGGCGAAACCCGGCCAATCGTCGGGCAAGAGCTCCGGGGGCAGCTGCGGATCAGTGCGGGTGAGCGTCAGCCAGTCGAAGTGGAGCTCCACCCTGCGCACGAGCGCCTCGGTCGGTGACAGCCCTGAGACCGCGCACGCCCGCCACTTCTTCCCGAACGCCTCATAGGCCACCGCCAGCTCGTCGAGGTCGAACGCGTCGACGAGCATCGCATCTGTCGTCGGCGGCTGCAGCTCCCCATAGACGACGACCGGCGCGACCTCACACGCCTCCTCGCCGAGGATGTCCTCGACATCGACCTTGGCCGGAGCCACCCAGGTGCCGCCGTCGATGCGACCGAACCCCGCCCACGACAGCCGGGAGGAGAGCCTGTGCCGCAGGGCCCGCTTCGACTCAGGCACCTGAATGCGCACGAGCGTCCACCGCCCGTCCCAGTCCCGCGGCCGCTCACCGACGAACATCTTCCGCCCTCCGCCGAGGAGGATCTCCCGAGCCGGCTCACTCACGGTGTAGAACGTCTTCCGCCCGTCCTTGCGCCGAACGATGAACCCCTTCGCCGCATTGCGCTGGAGAACCGACCGTGCGGCCGCTTCGCCGACGCCCAACTCCCCCATGACGAAGACGATCGACGTCCCGCTCAGGGGCGTTGGATCATCGGTCATGTGCAGACCGGCGAGCGCGAGGAAGAGCGACTGCGGATGAACGGACATGCCGCCACACTATCGCCTCGACGGACCCCTTCCTCCCTTGACACGAAACTATATTCTGCAAACTATTGCAGTGTCGCCAACCGAATGCATAGTATTCACAAGAGGCCGGCGACGTCATAGGATTGCCGCCTTTTCAGCCACAGAATCAGCGAGGATCCCATGGCTTCGAGAAAATCGCCCACTATGCTCAAGAGGGCCGCAGCGTCCGCGTACCTCGGCAGCGTCATCGAGTACTACGACTTCTTCCTCTACTCCGTCTGCGCCGCCCTCGTCTTCAAAGACGTCTTCTTCTCCAACCTCCCGCCGCTCGTCGGCACGCTCGCGAGCCTCGCGACGTTCGCCACCGGCTACCTGGCGCGCCCGCTCGGCGGCATCGTCTTCGGCCACTTCGGCGACAAGCTCGGCCGCAAACGCATGCTCGTCATCAGCATGTTCACCATCGGCATCGCCTCGACCCTGATCGGCGTCCTGCCCACCTACGACCAGGCCGGCATCGTCGCCCCGCTCCTGCTCATCCTCATCCGCGTCGTCCAGGGCATCGCCATCGGCGGCGAATGGGGCGGGGCGACCCTCATGTCCGCCGAGCACTCGACGACCAACCGCGGCTTCTGGGCGAGCTTCACCAGCGCCGGTGCCCCCAGCGGACAACTCGTCTCGGCCGCCGTCGTCGCCGGCACCCTCTCGGTCATGGGCGTCGATCAGTTCGTCGCCTGGGGCTGGCGCCTGCCGTTCCTCGCCTCGATCATCCTCCTCGTCGTCGGCGTCGTCGTCCGCGCCGCCGTCGACGAATCCCCCGAATTCCTCCGTGCCAAGGAACGCACACGCCCCACATCGATCCCGATCCTCGCGACCCTGCGCAAGCAGCCGGTCACCCTCCTCCTCTCGATCGGGGTGGGCCTCTCCGCGTTCATGTTCCAGGGCCTGCTCACCACGTACTCCGTGGCCTACGGCGTCCAGATCGGCGTCGACCAGCAGACCATCCTCAACGCCCTGACCTTCTCCTCCTTCTTCGCGATCTTCGGCATCATCCTCTGGTCGAGGCTCTCCGACGCCGTGGGCCGCCGCCCGCTCGTCATCTCCGGCGCCATCCTCATCGCCGCCTGGAGCTTCGCGCTCTTCCCGCTCATCGACACGAAGAACGGCGTCCTCATCACCATCGGCATGATCATCGGCCAAGGCGTCATCCACCCGATGATCTACGGTCCCCTGGCCGGCTTCTACACCGAGCTCTTCGACACCGAGCACCGCTACACCGGTGCCTCGCTCGGCTACCAGTTCGCCGGCCTCGGCGCGGGCATCTCCCCCGTCCTCTTCGCCGCCATCATGAACGCCAACGGCGGCTCGACGACCCTGCCGCTCTCCCTCGTCATCGCCGCCGTGGCCGTCGTCAGCATCCTCTGCATCCTCCGCCTCGGCGAGACGAAGTCCCGGGTCCTCTCCGAGCAGGTCGCCGCCGACGCCGTCGTCGCAGACACCGCCCCGGCGAATCCCGCTGATCCGACGGCGTCCACCGCGCAGGCTGCACCGACCGCCCCGGCAGCCCCGACAGTCCCACCTCAGTCGACGCCCGCCGACCCGTCCGCGCGCACCCCGGAAGGACAGAAGCCGTGACCGTCGTCCACCCCAGCCTCGCGAAACTCTCCGAACGCCAGGCCACCGACTACGGCGAGACGACCGCGATTCGCTTCGCCGGCATCGACCACTCCTACGCGGACATGCATGAGCGCGCGCTCATTGCCGCCACCGAACTCCATGCAGCAGGCATCCGCCGAGGCGACCGGGTCGCCTACCTCGGACCCAACCACCCAGCCTTGGTCGTCACACTGCTCGCGTGCCTGCGCCTCGGCGCGATCTTCATCCCGCTCAACTGGCGCCTGGCCCCGGCCGAGCTCGACTTTCAGCTGACGAACGCCGACGTCTCCCTCCTGCTCGTCGCCCCCGAGCTCACCGACACCGCGACAGCGCTCACGGTCGACGTCCCCACCGAGGCGGTGCGCTGGGACCCGGCCCCCGCCTCGGCGAGGGGACCGATCATCCCCGCCGCCGAGGTCGACGGCAGCGACCCCGCCCTCCTCCTCTTCACCTCCGGGACGACCGGGCGGCCGAAGGGCGCGGTCCTCACGCATGCGAATCTGCTGTGGAACTCCTTCAACCTCCTCCTCAACACCGACCTCACCGCCTCAGACGCCACACTCGTCGCCGCACCGCTCTTCCACGTCATCGGCCTCAACCAGCAGGTGCTCACAAGCTACCTGCGCGGGGCTCGGATCCTCCTCGAGGCGAAGTGGGATCCTGACCGGGCCTTCGACGCGATCGACGATGAGGGCCTGACGTGGATGGCAGGGGTGACGACGATGTTCGCCGACCTGCTCCACTCGCCGAGGTGGGAGACGACCGACCTGACATCGCTGCGGTTCGTCAACTCCGGCGGCGCCCCCATCCCCGTCGCCCTCATCCACGCCTTCCAGGACAGGGACATCCTCTTCTGCCAGGGGTACGGACTCACCGAGACCTCACCAGGGGCGACCTTCCTCCCGGGCTCCTTCGCCCTGGCCAAACCCGGGTCGGCCGGGCGTGCGGTCCCCTTCACGGAGGTGGCCGTCCGCGACCTGTCGGGCAATCCTTGCGAGGCCGGGCAGACCGGGGAGATCGTCGTCCGAGGTCCCAACGTCATGACCGGCTACTGGGACAACCCCGCCGCCACCAAGGCCGCGTTCTCCCCCGGCGGCTGGTTCCACACCGGCGACATCGGCTACCTCGATTCGGACGGGTTCCTCTTCATCGTCGACCGGCTCAAGGACATGTTCATCTCCGGCGGTGAGAACGTCTACCCCGCCGAGGTGGAGTCCGTCCTCTTCGAACACCCCGCCGTCGCCGAGACGGCGATCGTCGCCGCCGACGACGACCGCTGGGGCGAAGTCGGTCACGCCTTCATCGTCGCCGCCGAGGCGCAGACCCCGGATCCGGAGGAGCTGCGCGAATTCCTGCTCGCCCGCCTCGCGAAGTACAAGGTCCCGAAGTACTTCGACATCGTCGACTCCCTCCCGCGCACCGGTTCGGGCAAGGTCCACAAGGGGACCCTGCGCCGCACCGGCCCGCTCGGCGCCCACTCGGCCACCACCGAAACCACCACAGGCCGAACCACCCCTGCACCGACCAAGGACGCACCATGACCTCTGAGACCGCCCTCCCCACTCCCACCTCGCCCCTCGACCTCGGCGAGACGCTGACCTTCGAGTGCGACGGCGCGATCGGCATCCTCACCCTCGATCGCGCCGCGAAACGCAATGCCCTTGACGATGCGACGATCGCCCGCCTCGGCGAGTTCTTCACCGATCCTCCCGAGGGCATCCGCGCGGTCGTCCTCACTGCCGCCGGCGAGCACTTCTGCGCAGGCCTCGACCTGTCTGAGATGACCGACCGCGACGCGGTCTCCGGCCTCCACCACTCCCGCCGCTGGCATGCGACGATGAACGCGATCGCCGAATCCGCGATCCCCGTCGTCGCCGTCGTCCAGGGCGCGGTCATCGGCGGCGGCCTCGAACTCGCGAGCGCCGCGCACCTGCGCGTTGCCGAGGACTCCGCGTACTTCGCCCTGCCCGAAGGCAAGCGAGGCCTCTTCGTCGGCGGAGGCGCCTCGGTGCGGGTCCCCCGCCTCATCGGGCTCACCCGGGTCCAGGACATGATGCTCACCGGTCGGTCCTTCGACGCCGTCGAAGCCGAGACGATCGGCCTCGTCAACTACCGGGTCCCCGCAGGCGCGGGGGCGGCGAAGGCCCGTGAGCTCGCCGCCGCGATCGCCTCGAACTCCAAGGTGACGAACTACGCGATCACCCAGGCCCTGCCGCGCATCGTCGAATCCGGCCGCGACGAGGGCTACATGATGGAGTCCCTCATGGCCGCCGTCGCCCAGTCGAGCACCGAGGCGAAGGCCCTCATGCGCGACTTCCTCGATGGCACCGGCCCCAAAGTGAGAAAGTGAGAGGGCAGACGATGACGCGAATCATCCGCGAGACCCCCGCCGACGCGACCGAGACCAGCCGGATCGGCGACTTCCTCCGCTTCGCCGGGCAACGGCGCGGCAGCGCGTTCACCGGCTGGGACGATCTCCATGCGTGGTCGGTCACCGACATCGAGGACTTCTGGGAGACCGTCTGGGACTACTTCGGGGTGATCTCCCACAGCCCGTACGACACGGTGCTTCGCGAGCGGATCATGCCGCACGCGCAGTGGTTCCCCGGCGCCACCCTCAACTACGCCGAGCACTCCCTCGGCACCCCTGAGCAGGCAGGCGACATCGCCGTCACCGCGGTGTCCCAGACCCGGGAGGAGGTCACGTTCACCTTCGCACAGCTGCGCGCCGAAGTGGCCCGAGTCCGTTCCGGCCTCCTTGAGATGGGCGTGGGTCCCGGCGACCGGGTCGTCGGGTACCTGCCGAACCAGCCCGAAGCCCTCGTCGCCTTCCTCGCGACCGCGAGCATCGGGGCGATCTGGGCGAGCTGCGCCCCGGAGTTCGGCACCCAGTCCGTCATCGACCGCTTCGCCCAGATCGAACCCACCGTGCTCCTCGCGATCCCCGGGTACCGGTTCGGGGCGAAGCCGATCGACCGGAGGGCCGAAGTGGCCGAGATCGCCGCGGCACTGCCCACTCTCACCCACGTCGTCACGGTCGACTACGGCGACTTCGCCGTCGACGATGCGGCCCGCGAGCTCATCGCCGCCGATCGTGTCGCCGCGGCCCCCGACCGGCCGGTCGACGTCGTCGACTACCGTGGGCTCGGTTCCGCCTCGGCGGAGCTCGAGTTCGACCCGGTTCCCTTCGACCATCCGCTCGTCATCCTCTTCTCCTCCGGCACGACGGGCAAGCCGAAGGCGATCGTCCATTCCCACGGCGGGATCCTCCTCGAGACCCTCAAGAACCACGGCCTTCACTTCGACCTCGGCCCCGGGAGCACGTTCTGCTGGTTCTCGACGACGGCGTGGATGATGTGGAATGCGCTCGTGGGCGGGCTCGTCGTCGGGTCTGCGATCGTCATGATCGACGGCAACCCGAACTTCCCGGATTCGAAGGAGCTGTGGCGGATCGCGGCACGGACGAAGGCCACGCTCATGGGGATGGCACCCGGGGCGATCATGGCCGCCCGGAGGGAGGGCTTCTCCCCGACCAAGGAGTTCGACCTCTCCGCTGTCGAGCAGTTCGGGGTCGCCGGTGCCCCGCTGCCGGCCGAGGGCTACGAATGGATCCAGGAGCAGTTCGGGCCGGGCGTCCTCCTCAACGTCGGGTCCGGCGGCACCGATGTGTGCACCGGCATCCTCCAGGCCTCCCCACTCACCCCCGTCTACGCCGGAATGATGTCGGACACCTCGCTCGGCTTCGCCGCCACCGCCTTCGACGCCGACGGCAACGACGTCCGCGATGAGCTCGGGGAACTCGTCATCACCGAGCCGGTGCCGTCGATGCCCGTGACCTTCTGGGGCGAAGGCGGCGACGAACGCTGCCGTCAGGCGTACTTCGACACGTTCCCCGGAGTGTGGCGCCACGGCGACTGGGTGCTGTTCTCCTCCGGCGGGGGCGTCGTCGTCACCGGGCGTTCGGACGCGACCCTCAACCGGGGCGGGGTGCGGTTGGGCACCGCGGACTTCTACTCCGTCCTCGACACCACCCCTGGTGTCCGCGACTCCCTTGTCATCCACCTCGAGGACCCCGACGGCGGGATGGGCGAGCTCGTCCTCTTCATCCAGACAGAGGACGGTATCGTCCTCACCGCCGAGGCGGCCGCCCGGATCCGCACGGAGCTGAAGTCCCGGCTCTCTCCGCGGCACATCCCCGACGAGATCGTCGCGGTCAGCCGCATCCCGCTCGGTCGGACGGGCAAGAAGCTCGAGGTCCCGGTCAAGCGCATCGTCCAGGGCGCGGCAGCGGAGTCCGTGGCGAGCGCAGGCTCCCTCCAGGACCCGCGCTCCCTCGAGGAGTACGTCGAGTACGCCCGCACCCGGGCACAGGCCCGTTCGGAAGGAGTCTCGGCATGAGAGTCGCGATCATCGGCACCGGAGTCATCGGAGCGGCATGGGCGGCAGGGTTCCTCGCCGCCGGACACGAGGTCACCGCGTTCGATCCGGCCCCCGACGCCGAGGCGCGGCTGCGGGACCGGGTGACAGCGGCCCTGTCCGCTGGGGCGGCGACCGCCGGTGGGCCGCCTGCCGACGGCTCAGTCCCCGACGACACCGCAGCTCCACCGGACGGAGACACTCTCGCTGAGGCACTCGAGCGGCTGCGGTACGCCCCTTCGCTCGCCGAGGCGGTGGCCGGAGCCGACTTCGTCCAGGAGAACGGACCCGAGCGCCTCGAGATCAAACAGGACCTGCTCGCCCAGATCGATGCCGCGACTCCCGCCTCGGCGCTCATCGCCTCCTCGACCTCCGGGTTCGCCCCCACGGAGATCGCAGCACAGGCGACGACCGCACCCGAGCGGATCGTCGTCGGTCACCCGTTCAACCCGGCCCACCTCATCCCCTTGGTCGAGGTCGTCGCACACCCGGAAGCCCCTGCAGAGATAGGGCAGCGAGCACTCGAGGTCTACCGGTCGATCGGGAAGAAGCCGATCCTCGTGCGCGCCGAACTGCCCGGTCACGTCGTCAACCGCCTCCAGGCAGCCCTGTGGCAGGAGGCGTACTCGCTCGTCGAACGCGGCGTCGTGTCCGTGTCCGACATCGACACGGCGATCTCGTACGGCCCCGGACTGCGCTGGGCGATCCTCGGCCCGCTTGCGATCCAGCACCTCTCGGGCGGGCCCGGCGGGATGCGCCACCTGCTCGACCATCTCGGGCCGCCGCAGGAGGTGTGGATGCACGATCTGCGGCAGGTCCACCTCGGCGAGGAGCTCAAGGACAAGCTCATCGCCGGAGTCGATGAGGAACTGGCCGGGCGCGACACCGAGGCGATGGCCCGAGACCGCGATGCGATGATCGGGGAGATCCTTGCTCTCCGCCAGCGCTACGAATCGCTGCCGTGACCGCCCCCGCCCCGGCAGCCATGACGACAGCAGCCCCCACATCTCCCGAGAGACCTCATACGACAGCCGAGAGACAAGGACAGCGATGAGATACGAACCCGCGATCGACACGGCCGCGCTCACCGCCCTCGACGTGCACACCCACGTCGAAGCCGACGACCACGAGCACACGACGCTCGATGCCGAACTCCTCGACGCCTCGGCGGAGTACTTCCGGGCGCCGGTCCCCCGCACCCCCACCGTCGCCGATCTCGCCGCCTACTACCGGGAGCGGAACATGGCTGCGGTGGTCTTCACCATCGACGCGACGACGGCGCTCGGCGGGCATCCCCCGGTCTCGAGTCAGATGATCGCCGAGGAGGCTGCCAGGAACAACGATGTCCTCATCCCCTTCGGATCGGTCGATCCCCTCCGCCCCGCCGAGGCGCTCGCCCGCATCCGCGAGCTCGCCGTCGACTACGGGGTCCGCGGGATGAAGTTCCACCCGAGCCTGCAGGGCTTCGACCCGAGCGACCGCGAGCACTACCCGCTGTGGGAGGCCTGCGCCGAACACGGACTCGTCACGCTCTTCCACACCGGACAGACCGGGATCGGAGCGGGCCTGCCCGGGGGGCGGGGCATCAGGCTGCGGTACTCGGACCCGATGCTCCTCGACGACGTCGCCGCCGACTTCCCCGAGCTGACGATGATCCTCGCCCACCCCTCGGTGCCGTGGGTCGACGCGTCGATCTCGATCGCCACGCACAAGGCGAACGTCTTCATCGACCTCTCCGGGTGGTCGCCGAAGTACTTCCCGCCGCAGCTGGTCCGCGCGATCGGGTCGATCCTCAAGGACAAGACCCTCTTCGGCTCCGACTTCCCGCTCATCACCCCCGAGCGGTGGATGAGCGACTTCGCAGCCCTCGACGTCAAGCCCGACGCCGTTCCGCTCATCCTCAAGGACAACGCGATCAGGGTGCTCGGCCTCAGGTAGACGGGGTCTGCGCCTCGTCGTCGGTGTCGGTGATTCCCAGCCGTTTGGCCAGAGCGAGGCCTTCCCTGGCCCAGCGGATCTCCCCGCGGGCGCGCGCGGCGAGCCCCTCGTACGAGTAGCGTTTGAAGGCGATCGTCGCCTCCCGCTTCTCGTCGGCCGTGACCTCGAGACGACGGTTGAGCATCGGGGAGGTGAGGGAGTCGATCTTCGCGATCTCGCCCTCCCAGGTGTCGAGCTCCTTCTGCCAGTGCTCGATGTGGCTGGTGAGGAACTCCTCGACCGCCTCGGCGTCGGCGGACTCCAGGTATGCGGCCCGCAGGTGGGCCGCATCCCGGATCCGCTGGTACTTCAGCGGGCTGTTCATCCAGTCGACGAATTCCTCATCACCGGAGTCGGTGACGTGGTAGACCTTGCGGGTGCCCGCAGTCCCGCGGGTCTGCTCCTCGGCGACGATGAGCCCCCGGTCGGCCATCTTCCGCAGCTCAGGGTAGATCTGGGAGTCGGGGGCGTGCCAGACGTAGCCGACGGACTGGGAGAAGAGCTTCTGCAGTTCGTAGCCCGAGGTCGGACCGATGCGCAGCACGGCGAGGATCGCGCTTCGCAGGCTCATGGGTGGTTCCTGTTCTGTGGTTCGGCTTCCGCCGACTGCCGATGACCGGGCGAGCATGACGGAAGGGCCCGGGCGGTGTGCCCGAGCCCTTCCAGACTATAGCTGCGACCGGCTACGAGGGTGCCGGTGCGCCGGGGTCTCAGCTCTTCTGTCCGGTGCGCCATCCGCCGCGGTAGGTCTCGCGGGCGACGGTCGAGTACGGCACGGGGCTGACGACGGCCCGGACCTCGGTCTGCTCGTGCGGTTCGACCGAGGCCTTCTTCGTGCCTCCGTCGGGTTCGCCCCAGACGACGGTGAGCTCGGCACCTTCGGGCACATCGGGGTTGACGGTGGCCAGGGAGAGGCCGCGACTCTCGTTCGCCGAGTACCCGGTGAACATCGAGAATCCGACGACGTTGCCGTCGGCGTCGACGACGGAGTCGTAGTTCGCCGAACCGTAATTCGCCAGCGGCAGGTCGAAGAACTTGTAGTGCGGCCCATCGACGTTGAGCAGCGAGGTCCACACCTTGCCGAGGTCCTCCGCGTTCCAGGCGAGGGTGACCTTGCGCCTCTGAGCGGCCGGGTCCATCTTCTCCAGGGCGTCTCGGCCGATGAAGTCGTGGTCGAACTTCACGAAGCTGCCGTAGCCGAGCTCCCACGGGGTGAGGTAGTAGTCCTCGATGTTCTCCGAGACGAACGATCCGGCGAGGGTTCCGGTCGCTTCGTAGGAGTCGGCTCCGAGCCATTCGCGGAAGCCCCGCTCGGCCTCGCCGGTGTAGATCGCCGGCAGCGGGGAGGGGATCCATCCGGATTCGAGGGTGTTCGAGGGGTAGGCCCGAGACCCGACGGGCAGGAGTCCGAACTCGGCGCCCGCCTCGACGATGGCGTCGCGGATCTGGTCGTGGTCCTCATACGGGCCCCAGATCTCCAGGCCCGGTGCCCCGGCCATACCGTGGCGGAGGGTGCGCACCTGCTTGCCGGCGATCGTCATCGTCGACATGTTGAAGAACCCAAGCTTCTCGAGCGGTCCGCCGCCCAGCTTCTCGATGATCGACCACGCGTTCGGGCCCTGGATCTGGAACCGGTAGTAGCGGCGGGAGACCGCGTGGCCGTAGGGCCGCGACGGGGAACGGCGATCGACCTCGATGTCGAGGTTGGGGTAGTCGCCGGACTCGGCGTGGTAGAGCAGCCAGTTCGACGCCGGGGCGCGACCGACGTAGACGTACTCCTCGTCGGCTTCGCGGAAGAGGATGCCGTCGCCGATGACGTGCCCCGAGGCGGTCGTCGGCACGTACTGCTTCGCCTTGTTCACCGCGAAGTTCGCGACCGAGTTGATCGCCGTGTCCGAGATCAGCCTGATGGCGTCGGACCCGCTCAAGAACACGTTGTCCATGTGGTGCGACTGGTCGTAAAGCACGGCGGTGTCCCGCCATGCCTGCTGCTCCTTGATCCAGTTCGTGAAGTCGGCGGGGACGACAGGGTAGATGTAGGAGCCGATCTGGGAGTTGCGCAGGAGCTCGACGGGATTGGTCCGGTCGATGATCTGCTGCAGGTTCTCGGTCATGGTGGTCAAACCTCTCTGTTCTCTTCCGGTGGGTGGTTTCGCTGTCTCCGGCGGGAACCGGATGCGGGGTCAGGCTGGGGATGGTCGGGTTCTGCGAGGGATGATCAGGTGAAGACGATCGTCTGATTGCCGTGGCGGATGACGCGGTCCTCGGTGTGGAGGCGCACGGCCCGGGAGAGGACCTCGCGTTCGACGTAGGCGCCTTTGGCCTGCATGTCGGCGGCGGTCATCGTGTGGGTGACGCGGGTGACGTCCTGTTCGATGATCGGTCCTTCGTCGAGGTCCTTCGTCACGTAGTGAGCGGTCGCGCCGATGAGTTTGACTCCCCTCTCCTTGGCCTTGCGGTAGGGACCGGCGCCGATGAACGCCGGCAGGAACGAATGGTGGATGTTGATGATCGGCACCCCGACGTCCTCGATGAAGTCCTCGGAGAGAATCTGCATGTACCGGGCGAGGACGACGAGGTCGACGTTGCCGTCGAGGAGCTCGCGGATCCGCGCCTCGGCGGCGGACTTGTCCGGTCCCTGCGAGGGAACGTGGAAGTAGGGGATCCCGAACCGGCAGACATCCTCGGCGAGGTCGGTGTGGTTGGAGATGACGAGCGGGATCGTCACCGGCAGCTCCCCGCGCTGGTGCCGCCACAGGAGGTCGAGAAGGCAGTGATCGGACTTCGAAGCGAGGATCGCCATGCGTTTGAGCTCGGAGCCCTCGACGAGGCGCCAGCTGACACCGTGCGGGCCGAGGGTGGCAGCGAGGTCCTCCTCGATCGCCGGGCGAGCGGCGGAGAGTCCCTCCCTGTGGAAGACGACGCGCTGGAAGAAGTCGCCGCCCTCAGGGTCGGTCGTGTACTGATCGAGGGAGACGATGTTGCCGCCGTTGCGGGCGATGAGCGCGGTGATGAGCGAGACGAGTCCCGGCTGATCGGGGCAGGTGACGATGAGCGTCGCGAAGTCGCGGCGGCTCTCGGCCAGAGCGTTCATCCTCACGCTCCCCGGGAGAAGTCGCGGATCCACTCGGCGGTCGCGCTCAGCCCGCCGAAGGTGTAGAAGTGGGTCTTCACGCCCCTGCCGTCTCTTCCGACCTGCGTGTCCGCGGCGAGTTCGGTGATGAAGCGGTCGGGTCCGGCGGTGCCGACGAGGTTGGCCAAGGAGAAGCCGTACTTCTTGATGATGCCGGCGCTCGTGCCGACGCCGAAGCGCTTCGCGTAGCCGATGAGCCGCTTGACGCCGGCCGGTCCCGGGGTGCCCACACGGATGTCGCCGGTGACACCGGCATCGCGGACCTCGGCGACCCATTCGCTGACGCGTTCGGCATCGAAGGCGAACTGACTGATGACGACCTGCCCGAGGCCCTGCTCGGTCAGCGAGGCGGTCTTCGCTCGCAGATGCTCCCACAGGGTCGCGGTGTCGATGTCGGGGTGGCCTTCGGGGTAGCCGGCGACGCTGACCTCGCGGACCCCGTACTCCTGGAGGATGCCGGTGCGGATGATCGAGAGCGAGTCCGGGTAGGGCCCTTCGGGTGTCGCGGGATCGCCGCCGACGACGAAGACGCGTTCGGTGGCATTCACCTCGGCGAGGGCGGCGAGGAAGTCGCGCAGCGCCTGTTCCGAGGTGACACGGCGGGCGGAGATGTGGGGAACCGGGGTGAAGCCGAGCTCGCCGACGGCCTTCGCCGCGGCCACCCGCATCGGCAGGTCCTCGTTGCCGAGGTAGGTGACGTTGATCCGCGTGCCCGGAGCGATCGCCGAGGCTGCCTCCTGAAGATTCGCGACGTCCTTGCCCGTCATCTCGAGAGAGAAGTCCTCGAGGAGGCGGACTGCCGTTGACTCGACCATCTGCGGTTCCTTCCATGAACACTGCTGTGGGCTCACCTCCAACGAAAGCAGAGATTTTTGCCTATGTCCATAGGTATTTGAGATTGTGCGATCTTTGCAGATCTATTGCCCAAGAATGACGCGCTTGGTAGTGTTCACCCCACTGCAATTTGCCTATCTATATAGCTATTTCGCAACGACGCGAGAGCACTTGCTCGCAGAATTCGGAGACCACCGTGGATCTACGTGAACGCATCGACACGTCCCGCATGTCGCCCTACCAGTGGCTGATCGTCGCCATCTGCACGTTCCTCAACGCCCTCGACGGCTATGACGTCCTCGCGATCGCCTTCTCCTCGAACCAGGTGAGTGAGGAATTCGGGCTCTCCGGCACGGCGCTGGGGCTGGTCATGAGTGCGGCTCTGCTCGGTATGGCCATCGGCGCGCTCATTCTCGGTCCGGTGGCCGACCGCATCGGGCGACGGAACATGACGCTCATCGCCCTCGTCGTCAACTGCGCAGGGCTCTTCCTCTCAGCCACTGCCAACTCGGCGACGGAGCTCGGCATCTGGAGAGTCGTCACGGGGCTCGGCATCGGCGGGATCCTCGTGGGGACCAACGTCATCTGCGCCGAATACGCCTCGCTCAAGCGGCGTGGCCTCGTCATCAGCATCTATACCGCAGGCTACGGGGTGGGTGCGGCCTTCGGCGGAATGATCATGGTGTCGCTCATCAGCAGCTTCGGCTGGCGCTCGGTCTTCGTCTTCGGCGGTGCGCTGACGATCGTCGCCATCATCCTCGTCCTCGCGCTCGTCCCCGAATCGGCGGCGTATCTCTACAATCGACAGCCGGCGAATGCGCAGCGTCGCCTCGACGCCATCGCCCGGCGTCTCGGGCACCCGGGGCCAGTCGTCATTGCGCCGGTGCCCGCGTCCGCGAAGGCCGACACCGGGATCCCCGCGCTGTTCAGCAGGCGCAACCGACGGGTGACGGTCGTCGTGTGGGCGACATTCTTCATCATCATGTTCGGCTTCTACTTCGTGAACTCGTGGACACCGAGGCTGATGAACGAAACCGGCCTCGACGACACGATGTCGCTCATCGTCACCGTCGCGCTCACCCTCGGTGGGGCGATCGGGTCGGTGACCTTCGGGCTCTTCACCGGCCGCTGGTCGACTCGGGAAGTGCTCACCGCGTTCTCCGTGGTCGCCGCGATCCTCATGGCGATCTTCATCTTCACCGCTCAGTGGATCGCGCTCGTGCTCGTCGTCGGTGTGCTCGTCGGCATGTTCATCAACGGCTGCATCGCGGGCCTCTATGTGCTCACTCCGCAGTCGTACTCCTCGACGCTGCGCTCGACCGGATCGGGCTGGGGCATCGGCATCGGGCGGTTCGGGGCAATCATCGCGCCGACCGCCACCGGTGCGCTCCTCGACAATGGGTGGAGTCCGCAGGCGATCTACGTCCTCGTCGGGGCGATCATCCTCCTCGCCGCCGTCGTGCTCCTCGGCATGCGCGGGGTCGATGTCGAGGCGAACCGCCGACCAGTGCGCGCCGGAGTCGGCGTGTAGGGCGGTCCTTTTCGCCTCCGGGCCACGAAAGCGCAATTGCCGCCGGGCCGCGGTCGTTGATCTAATCAGTGCATGCGCACCTTCTCACCGCCGCCCAAACCCCGTCCGGGAGACCGCGTCGCGGTCCTCTCACCCGCATTCGCTGCGCCTGCGGTCTTCGAAGCAGTGCACGAGCAGGCGATGCGACGCCTGGCGGACGCGACCGGGCTCGTCCCCGTCGAGTATCCGACCACCCGACAGCTCGGAGCGAGTGCCGAAGCGCGTGCTCGCGACGTCAATGCGGCTTTCGCCGATCCGAGCATCCGCGGCGTGCTGGCGACCATCGGCGGCGACGATCAGGTGACGGTCATCCCGCATCTCGACGCCGCAATCATCGCCGGCAATCCCAAGCCGTTCCTGGGCTACAGCGACAACACGAACCTGCACAACTTCCTCTGGGGACTCGGGGTACCGAGCTTCTACGGCGGTTCGACACAGGTGCACCTCGGGCCAGGTCCGCGCATCGACGACATCCACCTGCAGTCTCTGCGAGCAGCTCTCCTAGAGAGCGGCAGGATCGAACTGACAGACCCAGGCGAGTCAGAGGATTACGGTGTGTCCTGGGACGAGCCTCGTGCTCTCGAGGCATTCGGCGATCGCGAGGCGACAGAATCGTGGACGTGGGCGGGCCCGAGCCGAATCGTCGAAGGCACGACCTGGGGCGGATGCATCGAGGCCATCGACCAGATCGCCATGGCCGGGCGGATGCCCGACACCGCCGACCTCGAAGGCGGAATCCTCCTCCTCGAGACGAGCGAAGAACTGCCCTCCGCACTGGCGGTGAGTCGATTGATTCGCGGACTCGGTGAGCGCGGTGTGCTCGCTGCAGTCGCCGGGGTGCTGGTCGCCCGCCCACCGGTGAGCCGGGGCGGCCAGCCCGTACCCCCGGAGGACGAGCGGGCCCGCCTGCGCGAGGAGCAGCGCGACACGGTGATCGAACAGATCTCTCGCTACAATCCGGAGGCAGTCGTCTGCGTCGGAGTGCCCTTCGGGCACACCCGACCCCAGTGGATCGTCCCTCACGGAGGCACGGTGACACTCGATGGGAAAAATCGCACCGTGTTCGCGGACTATTCCTGAGGCCCCTGCCGGTCAGAGGAGATCGGCAAGCGCGGGCGCGACCGCTGCTCGCACAGCCTCGCGGGCGGCCTCGGGCGACTCGGCCTCAAGAGCTGCGTCGGCAAGAGCACGGCAATCGGCCTGAGAATGGGTGCGCAGAGCCAGTCGCACCGCACCGACCTTGCTCGGCGCCATCGAGAGGCTCGTGACCCCGAGCCCGACGAGGACGAGCGCGAGCAGCGGGTCACCGGCCGATTCGCCGCAGACGCCGAGCGGCCTGCCGGCCTGGCTGGCACCGTTCGCCGCCGCTGCGATCACGTCGAGGACCGCCGGCTGCCATGGGTCGAGCAGCTCGGAGAGCTCACCCTCCATCCGGTCCGCCGCCATCGTGTACTGGGCAAGGTCGTTGGTGCCGAGGCTGCCGAAGTCGACGGCCTCAAGCACCTGACGTGCCCGCAGCGCTGCGGCGGGGACCTCGATCATCACGCCGGCCGTCGCGAGCCCCGCGGCTCGGACCTGCTCGGCGAACCAGCGCGCCTCGGCAGCCGTGGAGACCATCGGCGCCATCACGCGCACATCGGCTCCCGTCTCCGCCGAAGCCGCGGCGAGTGCCTGCAGCTGCGCATCGAGCACATCCGGCCTGGCCTGGGAGAGCCGCAGTCCGCGGCGACCGAGCGCCGGATTCTCCTCGGGCCCGAGATCCGCGAAGGCGAGAGGCTTGTCCGCCCCCGCGTCGAGAGTGCGCACGACGACGCGGCGACCGGAGAACGGAGCGAAGACCTTCCGGTAGATCTCCGTCTGCTCCTCGACGGTCGGGGCCGCCGCGGCGGAGAGGAAGACGAACTCGGTGCGGAAGAGGCCAACGCCCTCAACGTCCTCGGCACCGGCGAGCTCCGCGTCCTCGACTCCCCCGATGTTGGCGAGCAGGGCGACACGGTGACCGTCGGCGGTCTCCCCCGGTCCGGTCACCTCGGCGAGGGCTGCCGCGAGTCGTTCCCGACGCTCCCGCTGAGCCTCGACGGCCGCCGGGGCCGGTCGGACGACAACCTCCCCGCTGCCACCGTCGATCGAGACCGGGGTGCCCGTAGGGATCGTCGTCGCATCATGGACCTGCACGACGGCAGGGATGCCCATCTGCGCCGCGAGGATCGCGGTGTGGCTGGTCAGCCCACCGTGCCGGGTGACGATCCCGAGCACGAGCGAGCGATCGAGCGTCGCCGTCTCGGCCGGCGCGAGGTCGTCGGCGGCGACGACGCTCGGTTCGTTGAGGGTGGGCAGTCCGGGTGCCGGCTCACCGAGCACCTCGGCGATGGCTCGGGCACCGACGTCGCGCAGATCGGTGACGCGTTCGGCGAAGTACCCGCCGAGGGCCTCGAACCGGGCGGCGAACTCCTCGATCGCCTCGGCGATGGCCCGGGTCGGCCCGCTTCCCGCGTTGAGGCGCTTCGTCACCTCACGGTGGAGCGACCGGTCCCGGGCGATCATCGCCGTCGCCTTGAGGATGTCGCGGGCCGTGGTCTCCGCGCTCAGCGCCTTCGCATCGAGCGTGTCGGCGACGTGCATGAAGCTCGCGATCGCCGTCTCCGAGGCGGCTGCGGGATCCTCCGCCGCCGGTTCGTCGGCGGGCGGTTCGACGGGAGCGGCCGCCTGGACGATCGGGCCGTACGCCGATCCGGGGCTCACCCCGAGTCCGTGGAGGACCACAGCATCCGGATGTTCGGCACGAGCCTCGCCGAGGTGGCTGCCGGTGCTCATTGCGCGTCCATGTCCGTGGACAGGAGTTCGACGAGACGGTCGAGCACGACCTCGGCGTCGGCGCCCTCGGCAGTGAGGACGACCTCTTCGCCGTGTTTGGCACCGAGCGCCATGACGCCGAGGATGCTTCCGGCGTCGACGGGCTCGTCGCCCGGACGGCTGATCTCGACGTCGACACCGGATTCGGAGACGGCTTCGACGAAGAGGGAGGCCGGACGGGCGTGGAGGCCGACGGTTGAGGCGATGGTGACGGATCGGGTTGCCATGATCTCTCCTTGTGGATGGGGTCGGCGCGCTTCGCAGCGGACCGGTGGATGGGTGTGGTGCGATGTCCTGTTATGCGGCGACCGGGGCCGGTGCCGGGGTGGTGTCCTCGGTCTTCGCCGTCCGCCTGCGCACTGCCAGGCCTTTGAGGAGGACGACGAGTGCGGCCGTGATGGCGACGCCGACGGCGAGCGCGAGGACGAAGAGCAGCGGCTGGCCGATGAGCGGGAGCACCCAGATGCCGCCGTGCGGGGCGAGCAGCGTCGAGCCGAAGAGCATGACGAGTCCGCCGGTCACCGACGACCCGATGGTCGAGGCGATGATGATCCGGATCGGGTCGGCGGCGGCGAATGGAATGGCGCCTTCGGAGATGAACGAGGCTCCGAGCAGCCAGGCCGCTTTGCCGTTCTCCCTCTCCGGCACCGAGAAGAGCTTCGGAGCGACCGTCGTCGCCAGGGCGAGCGCGAGCGGTGCGACCATGCCGGCCGCCATGACCGCGGCCATGATCTTCAGCTGCGGGGCATCCATGGCGGTGCCTGCCGCCGAGAGTCCGGCGGTGGCGAAGCCGTAGGCGACCTTGTTGACGGGGCCGCCGAGGTCGAAGCCCATCATGGCGCCGAGGATGAGCCCGAGGATGAGCACACCGCCGCCGGTGAGGCTGCCGAGTCCCGCGTTGAGGCCGTCCATGAGCGCGACGATCGGGCGGCCGAGCACGGTGATGAAGAGGCCCGCGGTGACGAGCGTCGAGAGGAGCGGGATGACGACGACGGGCATGACGCCGCGGACCCCCTTGTGAACCTTCCAGCTCGAGATCCATTTGGCGACGAACCCGGCGAGCAGACCGGTGACGATGCCGCCGAGGAACCCGGCGTCCATGGTCACGGCGACGGAGCCGGCGACGATGCCCGGGACGAGGCCGGGCCGGTCGGCGATGGCGAAGGCGATGTAGCCGGAGAGGATCGGCACGAGGAAGCCGAAGGAGGCGGCTCCGATGACGTAGGCGAGCGCCGCCCACGAGGTGAGGCTGGTGAAGTCGAAGTTCTGCGCGATGTTGTACTGGTCGTCGCCGACGAGGCCGTACTTGACGATCTCGATCGCTCCGCTCTCACCGAGGGCGATCTGCGCGAGCATGAAGGACACGGCGATGAGGATGCCGCCGGCGGCGACGAACGGGATCATGTAGGACACACCGGTCATCAGCCACTGGCGCAGCCGGGTGCCGAAGCCGAGGCTCTGGGCAGATTCGTCCTCGGTGCGGGACTCCGCGGCCGCCGCGGCGGTACGGTCGGATTCCTGCGGTCCGGCCACGGCGAGTTCTCTCGCCCGTTCGATGAGCTGGGGTGCCTCCGAGATCGCCTTCTTCACGCCGACGTCGACGGTCGGCTTCCCGGCGAACCGGGCCCGTTCCTTCACCTCGACGTCGTGAGCGAAGATGACGGCGTCCGCCTCGGCGATCTGCGCCGCGGTGAGCGGGGTCGATCCGGCTGAGCCCTGCGTCTCGACGATGATCTCGTGACCGGCAGCGCGGGCGGCGTTCTCGAGGGACTCCGCGGCCATGTACGTGTGGGCGATGCCGGTCGGACACGAGGTCACACCGACGAACCGGAAGGTCCGGTCGGCCGACTCGGCGGACCTCGCTTCCGCGGACGGCGGCTCGGTGGACGACGGCGACGTGGACGGCGATGAGGCGGGAACCGGGGCGGTCGCCTCGGCGGGGGTGTCGGCACCGTCCGTCGTCGGGGATCCGGCAGCCGTCGCAGGTCCGGCAGCTGTCGCAGGTCCGGCCGACGCCGGGGCTGTCGGCGACGTGGCAGCCGTCGCGGACGCGTCATCGTCGAGGTGGACCTGCTCCTCGACGATGGCGACGACCTCCGCCGGGGTCGAGGCGTTGAGCAGCGCCTGACGGAAGTCCTCCTTCATCAGGGCGCGGGCGAGCTGCGGGAGGACCGTCATGTGGGCGTCCCCGCCGTCGGCGGGGGCCGCGATGAGGAAGACGAGGCGGGCGGGACCGTCCTTGGCACCCCACGGGATGCCGTCGGTGGTCCGGCCGAAGACGAGCGAGGGCTCGGTGATCGCGGCGCTGCGGGCGTGCGGGATCGCGATGCCTCCCGGCAGGCCGGTCGCGGTCTTCGCCTCGCGTTCCTCGACGTCGGCGACGAAGAGGTCGAGGTCGGTGCAGCGACCGGTGGCCACGAGGCACTCGGCGAGCCTCCGCGTCGCCGCGGACCGGTCGGCGTCGCCGAGGTCGAGCAGCACCTGTTCGTCATTGATCAGTGGCATGGCGGTTCCTTTCGTGACCCGGTGGGCGAGTCAGTCGTCCAGTGGCAGGGCGAGCTCGGGCTCGCGGGTGATCGACAGCGGGATGTCGACGAGGTGGGCAGGGGTGGGCACGGCGGTGCCTTCGAGCCGCACGGCGGCCGCACCCCACACCACTCCCTGGCTGAGAGCGCTCGCGGCGCCGGCACCCTGGTCGAGTCCGAGCAGCAGGCCGGCGAGCATGCAGTCGCCGGCTCCGACGGTGGAGACGGGGTCGGTGATGACCGCTGTCGCGTGGAGGGCCTCCTCGGCGGTGACGAGGACCGCACCGTCGCGGCCGAGGCTGACGGCGACGTTCTCGACGCCCGCTGCCACGAGCTCCCGTGCCGTGTCGATGACGGATCCGAGGGTGTCGAGACTGCGGCCGCAGAGTTCGGCGAGCTCGATGCGGTTGGGTTTGATGAGCGTCGGTGCGGCGGCGACGGCGGCCGCGAAGGGCGCCCCCGAGGTGTCGACGGCCACCCTGGCCCCGCGAGCCTGGGCCTCGCGCACGAGCGCGGCGTAGAGGTCGGCGGGCGCTCCGGGCGGGAGGCTGCCGCAGCCGGCGATCCAGACCCCGGGGGTGGCGTGCTCGAGCGTGGTCTCGAGCAGACTGTCGACGTCGGCGGCGGTGAGTGCGGGGCCGGCTTCGTTGAGCTTCGTCGTCGTCCCGCCGGGCTCGAGGACGCTGATGTTCATCCGCATGCTCTCGGCGATGGGGACGACCCTCGTGGGGGTGCCGTCCTCGGCGAGCAGCGTCTCGAACAGTGCGCCTTCGGGACCGCCCGAGGGCACGATGACGAGAGGGTCAGCACCCATCGCGGACAGCGCCCGACCGACGTTGACGCCTTTGCCGCCCGGGTCGACACGAGAGGCGTGCGCCCGCAGGACATGGCCGCGGCGCAGCGCGTCGACGGTGACGGCACGGTCGACACTGGGGTTCGGCGTGAGGGTGACGATCATACGGTCACGACCTCCGGTCCCGCGGCGCGCAGCTCTTCAGCGCTCTGGTCGCCGAGGTCGGTGTCAGTGATGATGAGGTCGACGGCGTCGATGCCTGCGAAGCGATGGAGGTGGACCTGCGCGGCTTTGCTCGAGTCCGCGACGAGGATCGACGAACGGCATGCGTCGACCATGGCCCGCTTCGTTGCGGCCTCGGACTCGTCAGGCGTGGTGAGACCGCGGTCGACGTCGAACCCGTTGGTGCCGATGAACCCGACATCGATGGTGAGCTCGGACAGCGCCTCGGTGGTCCACCGTCCGACTGCGGCGCCGGTGAGCTCGCGCACCCGACCGCCGAGCTGGAGGAGTGTGATGCCCGGTTTCGCGGCGAGGGCCGCGCAGATCATCGGGCTGTTGGCGACGACGGTGAGGGCCAGTTCGTCGGGAAGGGCCTGGGCGATCGCAAGAGTGCTCGTGCCCGCGTCGAGGAGGACGCTGCCGCCGTCGGGGATCTCCTCGAGGGCGCGCAGTGCGAGGCGCCGCTTCTCCGCGGCGCGGTGGCCGATGCGCTCCTCGAGCGCCGGTTCGAGCGAGAGGGCCTCGGCCGGGATCGCTCCCCCGTGCATGCGCTTGAGCAGTCCGCGCCGCTCGAGGACCGTGAGATCTCGCCGGATCGTCTCTGCTGTCACATTGAGCTGATCAGCGAGGGCGGTGACCTCAACTCGGCCGGCCGACCGGGCGGCGGCGAGGATGGTCTGTTGGCGTTCGGCGGCGTACACGGATTCATAATCTCACACATTCGGGCATAAACACAGCAAAACCAACATCTGTTTTTGGGAATGCGTTACGCAGATGTGCTGAGCAGGGGCAATGCCGACGAAGTGCGCCGCTCGGGCGCGGACGTCAGGAGGCCCCGCGTTCCCTCCCTGACAAGGGAGCGCGGGGCCTCATCGCGTGACCGGAACTGCCGGTCGCAGTCACGCGAGTCGTGGGCTTCTCAGAGGCGGGCCTACCGTTCGAGCTGACCGCCGCCGAGGGCACGCTGGAGCGGGATGCTCCCGTCCTGCCACGGGGTGATCGCCCAGACGACGGCGTAGGCGCCGAGTCCGACGACGGGAAGGAGGAAGGAGAGAAGGACGAGGATCCTCACGAGCCAGACGTTGAGCCCCGTGACCTTCGCCAGTCCCCCGGCGATGCCGCCGACGATCCGGTCGGGTCCGCGGCGGAAGCCGATCTTGCGGATGGAGTCGAATATCGCGTTCATGTCTTCGACACTACGCCGCGCTCACGCCGCCCCACAGGGGTGAAGACCTGAGACTCGACTGAGGAAACCCATAATCTGCGAAGCACCGGGAGGGTGACGGCGGGGGCCGGCACCGGGATGCCGGCACCGGGATGTCGGCATCGGGACCCGGCCCCCGCCTCGGCGAGGAATCCCCGGCACCCGGACTACGCGGTCCGGCGCAGCTCCGCTCCGGAGACCTTCTCGGTGACGTCGAAGCGCTCCCGGTACCGGCCGGTGAGCAGGCACCACTGCGAATAGAGCGCGGTGCCGGAGTTGAAGACGAGAAGGGTGAGCGGGTAGAGCAGCCACTGCAGCCACATCGTCACGCTCCGCAGCGGCGGCACGTGGACCGGGCGCGGGGGCAGCAGGGCACGGAAGACGACGACGGAGACGATGAGCCCGATCATTCCCAGCTGTTGGACGAGACCGACGGTCATCGGCATCCGCTCGATGAACTCGGTCGCCTGACCGGTCTGCGTGGCGACGACGAAGGGGATCCACCCTCCGACGGCGATGATCACCGAGATCGTCGCGAGGCTGACGTGGCCTTCGAGCAGGGAGAGGAAGCGGAGGAATCCGGGCCAGAACGGGGATCTGGCGTCCCCGGCGAACACCCTCACCCCGACGTAGGGGACGTCGCTCGCGCCGTACGACCAGCGGCTGAGCTGCTTGAACTGCGCGACCATCGTCTGCGCGAAGCTGCCGGCGAGCACGGCGTCCTGGAAGATCGGGACGTGGACGGGCACGACCCGATAGTCGCCGTCGAAGTGGCACCAGCTGCGCCAGTACTGGTGGCCGTCCTCGACGATCGTCCGCGTCGACCAGAACCCCATGTCGATGAGCGCCGGCAGCGGCTGGGAGTGCGAGGCGAAGTTGCGCAGCGCGAAGAGCCGCACCGTCGTCGTGAGGTTCCAGAAGCAGTTCGCGCTCGCGACCACCCGCGACGGCGCGGGCGCATCCCAGATGTTCGTGATGTAGAGGCTGATCGGCTGGAACGAGACCCTGGCCCGGTCCGGCGCGATCGCATATTCGTAAGCGACGCAGTCGAAGTACGACTCGTGCGGGATGTTGTCGCAGTCGAGGGTGGTGACGATGACCCGCTCCGGGTCGATGGCCTCCTCCCGCACCCAGGCGGCGAGCGCCCGCCCCGCGTGCGTGATGTTCGCGCCCTTGCCGGCGATCTCACCGGGGACGCCCGCGGGATGGGGGACGAGTTCGAACGCCCGGAACCGGTCACCGTAGACCGCGGCGAGGCGGCGGGCGGTCTCCGCCATCGCCGGGCCCCCGCGCTCCTCGTAGGCGAAGAAGACGACGATCTGTCCTGGCGAGGTCGAGGTGTGCAGGAGGGCCCGGATCGTTCCGGCGATGACCTCGAAGGGTTCGTTGTAGGCGGCCACGACGACGGCATGGATGAGCGTGGAGGGGCGTATCACCGAAGCGGGATCCGCACGCACCCGAGCGACCTCGGCGAGGTGCTCGGCGGCACGGAATCCGCCGAGTGGGACCGGCAGGGGCGCACGCCCGTCCATCGCCCGCTCGAGGTCGACGAGCCGGGCCCTCCAATCGACGCGGGCGGCCCGCCGGTAGCGGGCGAACCCGCGGGCGACGTCGACGGCTCCGCGCATCGCCCGGACGAAGGTGAGGCCGACGATGGTGAGGACGTAGACCGCGCCGAGCATCGCGTCGAGGAACGGGAGGACGAAGACGAGTGCGATCGCCGTATAGCTGATGAGCGCCGGCAGCGCCTCGAAGAAGCGGTACGCCCGGGTGCGCTCACCGGTCGGCAGTTCGATGTCCGCCGAGGCGGAGGTCCGGGTCCGAGGGGTCCGGACGAGAGCGGAGGGAAGACTGGGCCTGACGGGGAGATCGGTGCCGCGCATGAGGCGGTCGATCCCGGAGGTCGGTTCACCACTGATTCTCACAGTGTTGATCCTGCGGGGGGATTCTGACCTGGGGTTGATCCGCAGGTGCAGGCCAGGTGAACACTTGGAGACGGCAAGCCCGGTTGTCAGGGCATGCGACCTCGGCTCCTCCCCGCTGATTCCGGAACCACCTCGGGGGTCCTCACACCCAGAGCACTTCGGCCTGGGCTCGCACCCGGCCGGCGGCGACATGGTCGGCGAGGACGAGCGCACCGTCGAGGGGACTGCCCGCCGCCTCGACGACGGCGGCGTCCGGGCGCCGATGCTGCGCTTCGGCGCGGAAGGCCTCAAGCAGCGCCTCCCCTGCCTGGGTGAGCCCACCGGTCACCGCGACCCGCTGCGCCCCGGCCGCGGTCGCCGCGGCGACGGCGCTGCGGGCGGCCTCCCGTCCCGCCTCGGCGAGGAGGTCGACCGCGACGGGATCGTCGAGGCGGGCCAGAGTCGCGACGTCGGCGGCGAACTCGGCGAGGAGGCCCGCACGGTCGCTGCGCGTGTAGAACGTCGCCGGCCACGAGCTCGGCTGCCCGAACCGACCGGTGGCCGCCGCGAGCAGTGCGGCACCGCGGACGTCAACCTTGTCGTGGGCACGCAGAGCCGCCTCGAGGGCGAGCCGTCCCAGCCACGCCCCGCCCCCGCGGTCGCCGAAGAGGTGCCCCCAGCCGTCGACCCGCGACCACTGGGCGGTGAGCACGCCGTGGTCGTCGGCGCCGGGGTGGGCGATGGCGATCGCGCCCGTACCGAGCACCGCGATCGCCCCGCCCTGTCCCCGCAGCGCGCCGAGGTGGGCGGTGACGGCATCGATCGTCACCGCGGTCGGGGCGTCCGCTTCGGCGGCGATGACCTGCGCGAGCACCGCGGGATCATCGGTGAGGGAGGCGATCCCGGTCGCCCCGATCCCGATGCCGACGACGCGTGGGAACTGCTCCGGCCACGCCTGCCGTGCCGCGGAGACGAGCCGCCGGATGACGATGGGAGCGCCGCTGCCCTCGGGTCCGATCTCGACGCGGGGCCCGGTGAGGGTGCCCAGGACGGTGTGTTCGCCGAGGCGGTCGGAGCGTGTCGTGTCAGCGTCCGCCGGGTGCGCCGCCGGATCGTCGGCGCTCTCCGGGTATGCGGCGGGGTCCGCGTCCCGGTCTGCGGCGGGGTCCGCGTCCCGGTCTGCGGCGGGGTCCGCGTCCCGGTCTGCGGCCGCGGCCAGCGCGACGCGGGAGCCGGTGCCGCCGACGTCGATGCCGAGGACGAGTTCGGCGGCCTGACAGTCGCGCATCAGTCGCTGCCTCCGGCCGCGGCGATCGCCGCCCGCACCGAACCGTCATGGGTGCTCAGCAGCTCGGCGGCCACGGCGGGAGTCACCTCGGCGAAGGAGACGACCAACGCCGTCTTGAGGTCATCGCCGCATCGGGCGAGGAGGTCGCGGGCCGCTGCCTCGTCGAGGTCGGCGGCGTCGGTGAGGATGCGCACGGTGCGGTCGCGCAGCTTCGCGTTCGTCGCGACGACGGAGACCATGAGGTTCTCCCACGTGCGGCCGAGGGCGACCATGAGGGCGGTGGAGAAGCCGTTGAGAGCGAGCTTCTGCGCGGTGCCGGCCTTGAGCCGGGTCGACCCGGTGACGACCTCGGGGCCGGTGTCGAGGACGATGTGGGCGGCGGCCGCCTCGGCGACAGGGGCGTGCGGGTTGTTCGAGATGAGCACGGTGTGCGCGCCGTTCGCCCGGGCGGCCTCGAGGGCGCCGCGGACGTAGGGCGTCGACCCGCTTGCCGCGATGCCGATCGCGACGTCCCGCTCCCCCAGCGCGGCACCCGCGGTGCGTCCGTCGGTCAGGGAGTCCTCGGCGTTCTCGACGGCGTTGACGAGGGCGGGCTCTCCTCCGGCGATGTGCCCGACGACGCGGCCGGGTTCGAGGTTGAACGTCGGCATGAGCTCGCTCGCGTCGAGCACCCCGAGCCGACCCGAGGTCCCCGCCCCGAAGTAGTGGACGGTCCCACCCGCGCGCATCCGCTCGGCGGCCGTGTCGACGAGGGCCGCGAGCTGCGGCAGGGCGGCTGCGACGGCGTCGATGACGACCCGGTCCTCGGTGTTGAGGAGGCGGAGGACGCCGAGGGCATCGAGGTCGTCGAGGCCCGCACTGCGGGGGTTGCGCTGTTCTGTCGGGGACAGCCGCGGCCGGGCGTCGGCTGACGGTGCGGGCTGGGACTGATCGGTCATGGACGGAGGCTTCCTTCCACCTCGGCGGGGGTGCGGGCAGGGGGAGACGGGTGGCGCAGGGAGAGCAGCCCGCCGACGACGACCATGACGATGACGCCGAGGAGCGGGTACCACTGCCAGGCCACCCAGACCTCACCGGTGACGTACTTCTCCATGATGAAGAAGTACGCGTTGACGGCGATGGCGAGGACGAAGGCGATGTTCGCATCGACGGCGGTCGCGCGCTTGTTGACCATTCCGAAGACGAACGCGCCGAGGAGGCCGCCGTAGGTGATGCCGGCGATGCCGAGGGCGAGGATGACGATGTTGCCGGAGTCGGATTCGAAGACCGTGGCCGGGAGGATGAACGCGATCCCCCATGCGATCGTCGCCCAGCGGCCGACCCTGAGGCCCTCTGCGTCGGTGAGCGGGGTCCGCCTGAACCGGGCCCAGACGTCGGTGACGGTCGAGGACGACAGGGCCGAGAGCGAGGACGACAGGGTCGACATCGCGGCGGCGAGGATGCCTGCGAGGAGGAGGCCGGAGATCCCCGGCGGGAGGCCCTCGATGATGAAGAGGGGGAAGATCTCGTCGTCGCGGGTGAGCCCGAGGTCGGCGGGCAGGGCCTGGTCGTAGTAGGCCCACAGGGCGAGTCCGACGGCGAGGAAGATCGCGAACTGGACGAAGACGACGAAGCCGGAGACGATGAGCGCCTTCTGCGCGTCGGCCTTCGTCCGGCACGACAGGAGCCGCTGGACGATGATCTGGTCGGAACCGTGGGAGGCCATCGCGAACACGGCGCCGCCGACGAACGAGGGGATGAACGATCCGGCCGCGTTGATCGGGTTGCCCTCGAAGACGAACATCTGCAGCTTTCCGGCGGCGGCCGCCTCGGCGAGCCATCCTCCGCCGACGCTCGCGGTGATGACGACGATCGCGAGGACCCCGCCGAGGACGTAGAGGACCATCTGGGCGACGTCGACCCAGACGACGGCCTTGATCCCGCCGATGAACGTGTAGGCGATCGTCACGAGCGCGAGGACGACGATGATGACGAAGTAGGACGTGTGGACGCCGAGGCCGTCGAGGATGACCTTGAGCGGGATCGCTGCGGCGAGGACGCGGATGCCGTCGGCGAGCAGGCGGGTGAAGAGGAAGGTGATGCCCGCCGTCGTCTGCGTCGACTGGCCGAAGCGCTTGCCGAGGTAGGCATAGGCGGTGATCATCTCGCCGTCGTAGTAGCGGGGAAGCATGAGGAAGGCGACGATGATGCGCCCGACGATGTAGCCGAGCGCGAGCTGAAGGTAGGAGATGTCGCCGAGGTAGCTCATCACGGGGATGCCGATGACGGTGAGTGCGCTCGTCTCGGTCGCGACGACGGAGAGGCACACCGCCCACCAGGGCAGATCCCGTCCGCCGAGGAAGTAGTCCCTCAGTCCGCTCTGCTTCCCGCTCAGCTTGAGGCCGAGCCAGGCGGTGGCGACGAGGTAGGCGACGATCACCAGGAGGTCGATGATCTGCATGGTCGGTGCTCCTTCGGTGGGATTCGCGTCGGTGGGGGTCGGCTCAGGTGGGGTTCGCGTCGGGCGGATTCTCCGGCTTCCCCGGGGGCGGGTCGTGCGGGGGCCCGTCGAGGATTCGCAGCCGGCGGGGCCGGCGCTCCAGGGACGCGGGCAGGCGCAGGGGCCTCCACCCCGGACTCAGCCGCCCGGCGATCGTCCGGCGGGTTGCGCCCGTGAGGCTCGGCTCGGTCGACGGCAGGCCGTGCCAGCTCAGCCAGCCGATGAGCGCCATGAGCACGGCCTCCTTCGACCCCTCGGGCAGGCCGAGGGCCGCGTCCGTCGTCTCGAGGGTGACCGTCTCTCCGAGCTCGGCGCGCAGGGCACGCATGAGCGTCGGGTTCCGGGTCCCACCCCCGGAGGCGATGACCGCGGTGACGCCGTGGGGGCGGACCGCCTCGGCGATGGTGCGGGCGGTGAGCGCGGTGACCGTGGCGATCGCGTCGACTTCGCTCAGCCGAGGATGGTCGACGAGGTATCGGTCGAGGTAAGCGGCATGGAAGTGCTCCTTGCCCGTCGACTTCGGGGCGGGCAGCCGGTAATAGGGTTCGCCGAGGAGGTCGCTCAGCAGTGCCGCGTCGACCCTTCCGCGGGCGGCGAGCTCCCCGTCGACGTCGCAGGACTGCGCACCGTCGGCGATCCGGCGGGCGAGGACGTCGATGAGGGCGTTCGCGGGACCCGTGTCGAAGGCGAACGGGTCCTGGTCCGGGGCGATGACGGTGACGTTGGCGATCCCGCCGAGGTTGAGCAGCGCGGTCGGAGTATCCGCATCGGTGAGCAGCATGGCGTCGAGGATCCCGACGAGCGGGGCTCCCTGCCCGCCGGCGGCGATGTCGCGGGAGCGGACGTCGGAGAGGACGGGGACGCCGAGGGTCTCGGCGATCCACGCGGGCTGGCCGAGTTGGAGGGTCGAGGTCACCCGCGCCTCGGCGATGTCGTGGCGCACGGTCTGGCCGTGGGAGACGACGAGGTCGGGGACGGCCCCGACGTTCGCGCACACCTGGGCGAGCGCCTCGGCGCTGAACCGGCCGAGGCGACCATCGACGTCGCTGACGAGGGAGAGCGGCAGCTCGACGGGTTCGAGGAGGCGGAGGATGTCGGTGCGCAGGGCAGGGTCGAAGGGCATCTCCTCGCCGGCGAGGAGGCGCACCCCGAGCTCGTCCGCGGACGGGTCGTGGACGAACTCGGCGAGGGCGACGTCGAGGGCGTCGGCCGAGGTTCCCGTCATCAGCCCGGCGATGATCATGCCCGGTCACCGCTTGCGGGGGTGGGGGTTGCAGGGCGGGCGGCGGGGCGGGCCTCGGCGGGCGTTGCGGGGCGGGCTGCGGGGCTGCCTTCGGGGCTGGCCGGTCGGACGGGGACCGTGAGCTCGGTGCGGACCTTGTAGCGGTCACCGCGGTAGACCGAACGGACGAACTCGAAGGGAACGTCGTCGGCGCTGCGCGAGATCCGCTCGAAGAGGAGCGCCGGAGCCTGCGGTGGAGCCGCGAGGTGGGCGGACTCGTCGGCGTCGAGGAGGGTCGGTTCGATCGTCTGCACGCTGTGGGCGAGCTCGATGCCGAAGCGGGTGCCCAGCAGCTCGTAGAACGAGCTGTCCTCGAGGTCATCGGCGGTGAGGCCGGGGACGCGGGCGGCGGGGATGTGGAGCTCCTCGAGGGCGATCGGCTCCGCATCGGCGAGGCGGAGGCGGAGGATCGTCACGACCTCGTCGTCCTCGCCGAGGTGGAGCTTCCGGGCGATGTGCGCCCCGGCCGGGCCGCGGTCGAAGCCGAGGACGTGCGAGCCGGGAGTGAGTCCGCGGGCGAGCATGTCCTCGGTGAACGAGCTCGCGGCCAGCGGCTGGTCGAACTTCGGGCCGAGGGCGAAGACCCCCGCGCCGTGGCGCCGGCGCACGACGCCCTGGGCGACGAGTTCGTCGATCGCGCGGCGCAGAGTCATCCGGGAGATCCCGAGCTGCTCGGCGAGCTGGCGCTCGGGCGGGAACTGCTCCCCGGCGGCCATGCCCTCGAGGCGATCGAGGAGCTGGTCGCGGATCGAATGGAATTTCGTCACCTCCCCATTGAGGCACAGCTCACATCTGATTTCAAGACCACTGGTCTAATTCTTGCAGGCGGGGTTGCGGTCGGGTCGGCAACCGCTCGGTTCCGATCCGCATGGCATGGATCGATCCGCAGCATATGGATCGCAACCGCGCGGATGGCCGGGATGCGGATGCGAACCGCGCGGTCACCCGACCGAGCGCGAGAGGGCGGTCGGGACGCGGGCATCCTCGCCGAGGTGGTCGACCCGCCGGCGACCGCAGCGTGCACACCGGACGTAGGCGACCGTCCCCGTCGAGACCCGGTGGCGTGACTCCGTCATCCAGCCGTGTTCGCAAGCGTCGGCGTCTCCGTTCGGGGACGGGCTCCGTGTGGTCGTCTGCTCTGTCCTGGTGTCCATGACCTCAGCCTGATGTAATGGTCTTATTCAACTCAACCCTTACGGTGAGTACGCCGTCCTCCTCGCAGCCTCGCTGACCAACGACTGGCCAGGCGACCGCGCCGGCATCGAGGCCCGGACTCGGGAGTTCGGGATGACGATGGGGTTCACGCCGACGCCGACCGACCTCGGCGACACTCGCGCCGTCATCGACGAATGGCTGAGCGTCGTCGATGCCGAGAGCCCGGAAGCCCGCGCGGAGCTGCTCAACGCGATCATGGCGAGCGCGGCGGCATTCCCGCGGCTCGTCGACCATGACGACGAGGGCTGGCACCTGCACTACCGTGATGCCGATCAGTCGCTGGCCCACGTGCTGCGGGCCGTCATCTGCGTCGGCACAGCCCTCCACCTCACGACGCGCGGCATGCACCGTCTCGGCAGGTGTGCGGCGGGGCTGTCTCCGGGCGACCCGTGTGCGAACGTCGTCGTCGACGTCACGCGCGGCGGCCGTCAACGGTACTGCTCGGTCCGGTGCGCCAACCGCGATGCCGTGCGCCGCCACCGCGCGAAAAGCACCCGTACGTCAGACTGAGGGCGGGATTGCGGCCGGGTCAGCAACCGCTCGGTTCCGATCCGCATGGCATGGATCGATCCGCAGCGTGTGGATCGCAACCGCGCGGATGGCCTGGATGCGGATGCGAACCGCGCGGCTGAGCGCACGCATTCGTCGCGAGGGGTTCCCGTGGGAGACGCCAGTTCCTAGCATGGTGACATGACTGAATACACGGGACAGACACTCACCGACGCCCTCGAGGCCGCGGGGCTGAGCGACTGGCACGGCGCCGACGAGTCCATCGTCGCCACCTACGCCACCGGAGACTTCGCCACCGGGCTCGAGTTCGTCAACCGGGTCGGTGCCGCCGCCGAGGCGGCCAACCACCACCCTGACATCACGCTCACCTACCCGAGCGTCGAGATCACCCTGACGAGCCACGACACCGGTGCGGTGACCGACCGCGACCTCAAGCTCGCCGCACGGATCAGCAACTTCGCCGCGGAGGCAGGCATCACGGCTGATCAGCCGCAGTGACCTAAGCTGAACGAAGCCACCGTTCGCCTGCTGAGGGGAGACTCCGTGTACGCCGCTGCCGAGAACCGCTACGACTCGATGACCTACCGCAGAGTGGGCCGATCCGGTCTCGTCCTGCCGGCACTGTCGCTGGGCATGTGGCACAACTTCGGCGACGATGTCGCCTTCCAGACCCAGCGCGACTTGGTCCGCCGCGCCTTCGACCTCGGCATCACCCACTTCGACCTCGCGAACAACTACGGCCCGCCAGCCGGATCGGCCGAGATCAACTTCGGCCGGCAGCTGCGCGAGGACCTCGGCCCCTATCGCGATGAGCTCATCATCTCGACGAAGGCCGGCTGGGCCATGCACCCCGGCCCCTACGGCGGACCCGGCGGCAGCCGGAAGTACCTGCTCTCGAGCCTCGACGCGTCGCTCGCCCGCCTCGGCCTCGACTACGTCGACATCTTCTACTCCCACCGCCCGGACGCCTCGACTCCGCTCGAGGAGACCATCGGCGCGCTCGACACCGCCGTGCGCTCGGGGCGCGCCCTCTACGCAGGCATCTCCTCGTATTCGGCCGCCGACACCGCCCGCGCCGCTCAGATCGCCGACGACCTCGGCACCCCGCTGCTCATCCACCAGCCCTCGTACTCGATGCTCAACCGCTGGATCGAGGACGACGGTCTCCTCGACACCACCACCGAGCATGGGCTCGGCGTCATCGCGTTCTCCCCGCTCGCCCAGGGCCTGCTCACCGACAGATACCTCGGCGGAGTGCCCGAGGACTCGCGGGCCGGCAAGGACACTCCGTCGTTCAAGGACGGGTTCCTCTCCGAGGACAACCTCGCCCGGATCCGCGGACTCGGTGAGATCGCCGCCGCCCGCGGCCAGTCACTCGCCCAGATGGCGCTCGCCTGGGCGCTGCGCGATCCCAGGGTCTCCTCGCTCGTCATCGGCGCGAGCCGCGTCGACCAGCTCGAGAACAACGTCGCCGCCCTCGACTCCGCGCCGTTCACCGACGACGAGCTCTCCGCGATCGACGACTTCGCCGTCGATTCGGGTGTCGACATCTGGGGAGACGCCCGTCGGAGCACGCAGAGTTGAGCCTGGGCCGTCCCCATCCGATCAGTCCGCCGCGTCGAGGAGCGCTCCCGTCCGGCCCGACCACTGCGGTCGGAACGCGTAGACACAGACGAGTCGGAGCAGCGCCGACCGTTCGTAGAGCCGCACCCGCGCCAGGTCGCACCCGCCCGCCGAGGCGGCGTCCGCGATCGCCGTGAGCACGACGTCGGTCTGGTCCTGAGTCCAGATCCCCTGCTCGCGCCGCCAGCGGGCGTGCGCGCGGAGATTGCCGAGGTCAAGTTCCCGCTCCCCCGCGCACGCCGTGTCGACGTCGAGCAGTCCCGGCCCCGCCTCGGCGTCCCACATCAGCTGCTTGTCGTGGAGGTCGCGGTGGAGGGGACCCCAGGTCCCGGGCCCGCGACCGCCGAACACAGAGGAGACGTGGTCACCCGCTGAGGTGGAAACGGTCCCGCGCAGCTCGCCGATGACCGCGGCGAGGAGCGGATCGAGTCCGGCCGTGAGCGCGCCGAGGTGGTCGTCGGCCCGGTCGCGCCAGTCCTCGAGCACGCGGGCTTCGTCCGCCGCGGTGTGCTCTGGAGCATCCGGGGCGAAGGAGCCGCCGTCGGGCGCACTGCCGGCCCGAACCCACGCGTCGAGGCAGGCCGTCCAGGCGCGCGCCCAGTCCTCCCCGATCCCGGCGGGATCATGGAGGTCGACTCCTGGGACTCGAGACAGGCGCACGGTCGAGTCGTCGGCGTCGAGGACCGTGGGGAGGGTGAACCCTGCGGCGAAGGCGGCGGCGCGGTCCTGACCGGCGAGGATGGCCGCAGCCCTGCCGGCGCGCACGCACTTGGCGAAGGTGCCGTCGGCGAGGGCGACGACGGCGCGGCGGCCGGGCCGATGCGAGACGAGCCGGGCCGCACCCGCTTCCCCGAGAGCACGGGCGAGTCCCGGAAGTTCGGGGTCGACCCCTGCAGGGAGCATGGTCACCTCGGGCACGAGCGGAATCGAACCTGCGTCGAGGTAGCCTGCACGCAGCTCACCGTGAGCGTTCGCCTCGAAGGCGATCCTCCGCTTATTCGCCGGCCACGCCCGCCGCACCCGTGCCTCGGCACCGTCGATGCGCACTGTCGACGGGATCGGGCCGCCCGCACTGGGGCCGGAGTCGGCGTCGGCGGCACCGTCGGCGTCGGTGCCCGCGCTGGTGCCGGAATCGGCGTCCGTGCCGGAGCCGGAGTCCGCGCCGCAGCCGGAGTCGGTGCCGACGTCGGCGGCACCGTCGGCGTCAGCGTAGGTGGGCCGGTGACTGCCGCGATCGGCTCCCGAAACGAGTGCCTTCTCTGCGAGCACGAGGTGCCGGTCGGTGTGCTCCCGCCAGTCCGGGCGGCACGATCGCCACGGTTCGATCGCGGTGACGAGCAGTGCCCAGGCCGTCCATGCCTCGAGTGCCCCTGCAGCGGTCGGACCCGCGACCCCGGCTGACTCGGCGCGCATCGTGAAGCCGCCCGCGCGGTCGTACCCGCGGAGGAAGCCCGCTTCGAGGCCCGGGCCGTGTCCGTCCTCGCGGAGCCGGCACGCGGCGGTCCACCGGCCGAGGTCCATCCCGGTCGGTCCGACCCCGGCCCGGTCGAGATCGATGATCCGCGGGTCGCCGTCGCCGACGAGCACCTGGTCAGGGCTGAGATCGCCGTGGATCGCCCGATTGCCGCGGAGGACTCCCGCGGATTCGAGCCGCTCGCCGATCCGACGCGTCAGCTCGGCGACTCGTCCGTCCTCGCCGAGGAGACGCGACAATGCGCGCTCGGCGTCGGCGAGCATCGCAAGCGGCTCGGCACCGCGCTCGGCCGGGGAGACCTCCCCGGCACCGTGCGCATGGAGGTGGGCGATCGACTCTCCGACCGCCTCGGCGAGGGTGGGATCCGGATTCCCGTTGAGGTCCCCGGTGCCCCACCATGGCGTGCGCACGGCGCTCTCCTGCTCGCCGAGGCGGTGGACGGGAAGGGTCGGCAGGCCCCATCTCAGCCACTGCTCGGATGCGGCGACCATGGCAGAGAGCGAGCCGGTGCCGATCCGAACGAACTCGGCACCGCGGTCGGGAGCGCGCAGCAGCACCCGACGGCCGGGGTTGCAGCCGACGACGGTGCACGCGTCGAGGTCGAGGGTCGTCGCAGCCGCGACGAGGGGCCGGGCGAGCTTCGGATCGGCGCGCACTCCCCCGCTGAGCAGGACGAACCCGGTGTCGCTCACCGCGTGGTCGAGCACGGTCTCCCCCACCCGCGCCGCACGCCGACGGAGGTTGGCGAGTTTGTCGGGATCGGCCATCACCGCGGTCCACCCCCACCCTCCGAGGTGGTCGACCCCTGGCCGCCGCCAGGCGACGATCGCGCTGCGGCCGGGTTTGATCCGGATCCGCACGGGTTCCAAGGGGAAGCCGAGGTGCGCGCTCAGGGCCCCGGGCGAGCGGAGGTCGGCGAGGAAGGGCACACCGAAGTCGGGGGTCGTTCCGGAGGCAGAACCGTTCGCCGTCGGAGCTGTCGCAATGGTCACGGTCGACTCGACTGCCGTCATCGGGCGGCTCCCATTCCCACGGCGGTGCGGGACGCGTCGTCTGCGGCTGCGTCGTCGGCAGCAGTGTCGACGGCGGCCGCCTCAGCGACGGGGGCCGCCTCGGCGACGGGCTCCTGCGACACCCCGGCGCTCACGGTGTCCTCGGCCTGGTCGCTCATCCACTGGGCAACGCGGCTCGTCGGGTCGGCTGCGAGATCCTGGGGAGAGCCGTCTTCGACGATCCGCCCGTCCTCGAGCCACACGACCCGGTCAAGGCCTCTGACCATGGCGACGTCGTGGGTGATGACGATCCCGGTGCGGCCTTCGGTGAGCGCCCACAGGGACTCGGTGACCTGCGCTCGGGTGCGCGGGTCGAGCCCGGTGCTCGCCTCGTCGAAGACGACGACCGGGGCGGAGCGGACGAGGGCCCTGGCGATCGCCAGACGCTGCCTCTGCCCGCCGGAGAGCGTGTCCCCGCGGTTGCCGAGCACGGTGTCGTAGCCCTCGGAAAGGGCACGGATGAACTCGTCGGCACGGGCGGCGCGGGCGGCGGCCTCCACCTCGGCGTCGGTGGCGTCGAGGCGGCCGTACCGGATGTTCTCCCGCACGGTCGCCGCGAAGAGGACGGACTCCTGGAGGAGGACGGAGACGCTGCCGCGCAGGGAGGCGCGGGTGACGTTGCCGGTGTCGTAGCCGTCGAGGTAGATGCGTCCCTCCTCGGGTTGGGCGAGGCGGAGCAGGTAGCTCGTCAGGGTCGATTTGCCTGCCCCCGAGGCGCCGAGGATCCCGATCCTCTGACCGGCGGGGATGAGGAGGTCGAGGCCGTCGAAGAGCGGCCGGCCGTGCCCGTCGCGGGAGCGGATGCCGTCGAAGACGACGTCGCCGCGCACCGGTCCCATCGCCACCGCTCCGGGGCGGTCGGCGATCTCGATCGGTTCGTCGAGGAGGTCGGCGATCCGCTCCCCCGACGCGGTGGCGCGGGCGATGCGTCCGGTGTACTTCGCCATGTCCCGCAGCGGCTTCATCGCGATCTTGAGGTAGAGGAGGAAGAGGACGAGGTCGCCGGGGGTCATCGCCCCGCGGAGCACCTGGTAGCTGCCGAAGGCGAGGACGAGGGCCTGGGAGATGCCGACGAGGACATCGGTCGAGCGTTCGAGGCCGGCGGCGAGGCGGCGGGCACGCACCCCGGCCCGCAGGGCGCGTTCGTTGCCGTCGGCGAAGTCGGCGGCGACGGTGCGTTCGAGTCCGTAGGCCTGGACGACGCGGATCGCTCCGAGCGCCTCGGCGGCGGACCCAACGAGGCGACCCTCCCCCTTACGGGTCGAGCGGGAGGCGGTCGTGATCTTCGGCGTCGAGACCCGGGAGAGCACACCGTAGACGACGGCGGTGGCGAGGACGATCGCGCTGAGCACGGGGTCGAGGACGACCATGACGACGAGGAGAACGCCGAGCGTGATGATGTTGCCGAGCAGGGGCAGGCCCGCGGTGACGGCGACCTCCTGGAGGCGGCCGATGTCACCGACGAGCCGCTGCGAGGTGTCGCCGATCGAGGCGCGCGAATGGTACTTCAGCGACAGCGCCTGGATGTGGTCGAAGACCCGGGTGCGCAGCTGGGTGGCGACCCGCGCGCCGACGAGGGCGAAGCAGATCGTCGAGGCGTAGTTGGTCACGGCCCGTCCGGCGACGATGACGGCGAGGCCTATCGCCGCGGCTGCGAGCGTCGTCGCGACCCCCGTCCCGAGGTCGAAGCTCGCGTCGATGTTCGCCCCGAGGGCTGCGGTGACGGCGTCGACGGCGATCTTGATCGGCCACGGTTCGAGGATGCGGAAGACGACGTCGGCGAGCAGGGCGAGGAGGCCTGCGATGATCAGCCACGTGTGGCGCCCGAGGTGCGGGGTGATGATCCGCAGCGTCCGTCGCAGGGCGCTCGGGGTGGGGCGGGTCGGGCTCGGCGTCATGCGGTCTCCAGGAGGACGGGGTCGAGGATGTCGCGGCACCGGCTCGTCCACGAGTGCCGGGCCAGCGCCTCGGCGCGGGCGGCCTCACCCATGCGGGTGCGCAGGGCGGGGTCGTCGATGAGCGATTGGAGCGCCTCAGTGAGGGCGGCGAGGTCGTCGGGCGGGACGAGGAGCCCGGTCCCGGTGCCGGCGATGAGGTCGGGCAGGGCCCCGACCGCCGAGGCGACGGTGGGCAGGCCCGCGGCCATGTACTCATAGACCTTGAGCGGGGAGAAGTAGTTCGGCCCGCCCGGGTAGGGGGCGGATGCGATGTCGAATCCGCGCAGGTGGGCCGGGACGTCGGCGGGGGCGACGGCCCCGTGGAAGGTCACCCGCTCCCCCAGGTCGAGGTCGTCGGCGAGGCGTGCGAGTGTTTCGGCTTCGGGACCGTGGCCGACGATGTCGAGGTGGAAGGCCCCGCGCAGTCCGGCGGCCGCACGCAGCAGCCGGTCGGTGCCGTGCCACGGTTTGAGGGTGCCGACGAAGCCGATGTGCACGGGAGCATCGGGTGCCTGGTCGCCTGGGCCGCGCGTGCCGGGGACGATGCGGTCGGTGTTGACGCCGTTGGGCACGACGGCGACATCGTCGAGCCCCGGGTAGTCGCGGTGGACCCACTCGGCGACGGCCTCGCTCACGCACACGAGCCGTGCCGCCTGCCCGAAGCTCACGGCCGTGGCCCTGACCGCATGATCGTCGTGGATGAGTCCGCGGTGCGTGCGCTGCTCCTCGATGAGCGGGGCGTTGACTTCGAGGAGCAGCGGCACGCCGAGGTGCTCGCTGATCCTCGCCCCGGCCGTCGAGAAGAGGGAGTACCGCTCGTAGACGACGTCGATGCCTGTGTGCTCGCCGGCCACGAGGTCGGCGAGGAGGTCGGAGACCCGCAGGAGGGCGATCTCCCGGCTGCCGCGCTCGAGCCCTGCGGGCAGCTCGAGGCGGACGACGTCGAGGTCGGCGAGGTCGGCGGGCACCGCGTCATCGGTGCGGGTGCAGAACACGGTGACCTCGTGGCCGAGCGCGCGGAAGCTGCGGATGACCTCTTGGGCGTGGACGCTGGCACCCTTGGTGCCGAAGACCCCGATGCCGGGGTCGAGGAGGACGTAGGCGATTCTCATGAGGCGACCTCGAGTTCCTCGACCGGCTGGTCGACATCGTCAGCAGGCCGGTCGATGAGATCCGCGAGCGCCCGGGCCTGCCGCCGGGAGTCGTGGAGGTCGGCGACGCGGTCGCGCGCGGCATCGGTGATCCGGCGCAGGGACTGCGGATCATGGGCGGTCAGGTCGATCACCTCGGCGACGGCGGAGGCGATGGCATCCGGGTCGGTGCCGTCGACGAGCCAGCCGGTCCGCCCGTCGATGACGATCTCGGGCACGGCGGTGACGCTGCCGGCCACGCAGGGGATGCCCGCGGCCATGCCCTCGAGGAGGACGGTGGGCAGACCGTCGACGTTGCCGTCGGAGCCGGGGACGAACGGCGCGACGAGGGCGGTGTGGTCATCGACCATCGCTGTGACCTCCCGCTGGGTCAGTGCCCCGTGCATCGTCACGGTGTCGGCGAGGCCGAGCTCGGTGATCTGCTCGTGCAGCTCCGCCTCGAGCGGGCCGGTGCCGACGAGGTCGAGTCGAACGTCCCGCCCGGACTCCAGGAGGAGTGCGAGGGCGGGGAGGAGGTGGGTGAAGCCCTTCTTCTCGACGAGGCGCCCGACGGCGAGCAGTCGCGCGACCCCGCCTGCAGGTCGGCCCGGACGGTAGGGGAAGCGGTCGAGTTCGAGTCCGTTGCGCACGACGTGGATCCGCTCGGCGAGGACCGGTCCGAGGCGCCGGCGCAGGTAGTCCCGGTTGAAGTCGCTGATCGCGACGACGTGGTCGGCGTCGGCGGTCTTGCGGGCGAGGTCGGCGGTGACGACGCTGTCGTGGAAGATGTCCTTCGCGTGCGTGGTGAACGAGTACGGGATCCCCGCGAGCAGGGATGCGGCGCGGGCCACGGTCGTCGCCACCGAGGCGAAGTGCGCGTGGAGGTGGGTGACACCGTGCTCGCGGGCGAGCCGGGCGACGGCCAGCGACTGCGCGGCGTCGTCGTGGTCGAGTCCGACGAGGTCGCCGAGGTTCTCGGCCGTCCCGTCAGCGAGCACCGGGTCCGCTGCCGCCTCCTGCCACAGCTGCCAGAATCCGTGGGCGCTCGGGGGGCGGGGGACGTGGATGACCGGGGCCTGGACCCGGGCGAGCTCCGGGTGGAACCGAGCGTCGGTGCACGGGCGCAGGGAGAAGATGACGATGTCCTCCCCCGCCGCCTCGCGGGCGAGGATCTCGGAGACGATGAAGGTCTCGGAGAACCGGGGATACATCTTGAGGACATAGGCCCGCCGAGGCGGGATCTGGCGGGGGACGGTCTCAGACGGCACAGCGGGCCTCCTCGGTGAGGGTGGTCGGGCGGGCGGGAGCGAACGGGAGGGTGCCTGCGGCCGAGAGGAGCTCGGCGGCGAGGACTGGGACCCGGCGCAGGCCGTCGCGGTCGATGTGATCGCGGGAGACCTCGGACCCGGCCCGGGAGCCGAACCAGTCGCGGAGGAACTCCGGGGTCGCCTCGGTCAGGGGTGCGGAGTCAAGGGCACCGGCGGCGGTCAGGGCTGCGGCGCGCCGCGGCTGCTCCTGGCGGTGTCCGACGCGCGGGATGACGAGGACAGGGGTCCGGGTCGCCATGACCTCGGCCATCGTGTTGTATCCGCCCATGCACACCAAAGCCTCGGCGCGGGCGATGAGGCCCGGCATGTCCGAGCTGTGCCGGACCACGGAGGTGCCGGCGGGGGCGAGGGCGGTGAGGCGGTCGACCTCGGCGGTCGCCATCTGCGGGCCGACGACGACGAGGTGGCGGTGGCCTGCGGGTGGGGCGGCGAGGATCGCGCGCTCGGCGAGGGCGGCACCGTCGGAGCCCCCGCCGAGGCAGGTGAGGACGAAGGGCGCGGCATCCGTGAGTGCGGGATCGGCGGCAGGGACGGGCGTCGAGGGTTCGCGGCGGGCCAGCGAGAGGTATCCGGTCATCCGGGTGAGGCGAGCCAGTTCGGCCGGCACTTCGCCGGTGGCGCGGGGGTCGTAGACCTCGGGATCGCCGTAGACCCACACCTCGTCGAACGCTCGGGCCACGGCGTCGGGGCCGCCCACACGGTCCCACTCGGCGGCGATGACCGACGGGTCGTCGAGGACCTCCCGGAGCCCGAGGACCGTGCGGGTCCCGTGGACGCGGCAGCGGTCGAGCGCCTCGGCGAGTTCGCCGTCGATGCCGAAGGGGTGCCGGTCGACGATGAAGAGGTCGGGCTGCTGCTGGTCGAGGACAGCGGTGATCGCTGCGGATCGCAGGCTGCGCAGTCCCTCCATCGTCGAGGCGAGCGCGCGGGGAGCATATCCGCCGTTCGCGGGGGTGACTCCCGGCAGGATCATCCAATCCCATCCGGTCGGCAGGTCGAAGCGGGCGGCTTCGGGGCTGCCGGCGATGAGCAGGCCGCTCACCGGTCGACCGGTGAGTTCAGGCAGCTGCGCGGCGAGAGCGAAGGCGAGCGCCCGGTTGCGGCGGATGTGGCCCAGCCCCAGGGAGTCGTGGGAGAAGAGCGCGATACTCAGATTCTCTGTCATACCACTCAGCTTGGCCTCGAAGATTAAGCCCCAGGTAAGACGGGGATGAGAGAACTCTCATGTGCGCCCGATCCGACAGGATCGCTTGTTCGTGTTCGACCCCGGCTGCGCGCGGGTTGCCGTCGGCGGCGGGCGGTCGACTGTCGGGGCCCGCACAGTCGGCGCGCCAGGTCGCGCTCAGTCGACGCGGTAGCCGAATCCGCGGACGGTGGTGACGAAGTCGCTGCCGAGTTTGCGGCGGAGGTAGCCGACGTAGACGTCGACGACGTTGGATCCGGGGTCGAAGTCGAAACCCCAGACATGGGAGAGCAGCTGTTCGCGGGAGAGCACACTGCCGCGGTTCTTGAGCAGGATCTCGGCGAGGGAGAGCTCGCGCGCCGAGAGGTCGACGATGCGCTCATTGACCCAGACCTGACGTCCGAGCAGGTCGATGCGCACGTCGCCGCGGGTGAGCTCCGTCGTCGGAGACTCCTGGACGGTCTCCTTGAGCCGCAGCCGGATCCGCGCGAGCAGCTCACCGAAGCGGAAGGGCTTGATCATGTAGTCCACGGCGCCGGACTCGAGGGCGTAGATCGTGTCCTCGGCGTTGTCGCGGGCGGTGAGGACGAGCACGGGCAGGGAGGGCCGCTGTTCGCGCAGCTGTTCGAGGACGCTGAAGCCGTCGAGGCTGGGCAGGCCGATGTCGAGGACGAGGAGGTCGAAGTCACCGGTGATCGCGAGATCGCGGCCGGTGATGCCGTCAGCGGCGATCTCCGTGGTGAACCCGGCGGCCCCGAGGCCCTTGGCGATGAAGGACGAGATCCGGTCCTCGTCCTCGACTACGAGAATGCTCTTCACTGGTGTCCTTTCGGCAGGATCATGCGGAACTGGGCACCGACCTCGGTCGGGTCGAGGACGATGGTGCCGCCGTGGGCTTCGGCGATGGCACCGACGATCGAGAGTCCGAGTCCGAAGCCGCTGCCCTCGGTGGATCCGCGGGTGAAGCGGTCGAAGATGTCGGTCGCGATCTCCGGCGGGACTCCTGGGCCGTCGTCGCGTACCCACAGGTGGACGTGGGTCGCATCCTCGGTGGCACCGAAGGTGATCGTCCCGCCCTCCTCGGTGTGGTTGACGGCGTTCGCGGCGAGCTGGAGCAGCGCCTGGGTGAGGCGTTGGCGGTCGGCACGGAGGACGAACGACTCGGGGACGTCGACCTGCCAGTCCCGCGACGCCAGCCCCGTCGCCTTCGCGAGGACATGGTGGAGCAGGGCCGGGATGTCGACGCTGCCGGGGCACACGAAGTCGGGGCGACGGGAGCGGGCGAGGACGAGGAGCTCTTCGACGAGGCGGGTCATCCGGTCTGTCTCGTCGAGGAGGAGCGCCCGGGTCTCGTCGACGTCGTCGATGTCGGCGGCGTTCATCGTCTCGAGGTGGCCGCTGAGGATGGTCAGCGGCGTGCGCAGCTCATGGCCGACGTCGTCGAGGAACTGCCGCTGCGTCGCGAACGAGGATTCGAGCCGGTCGAGCATCGCGTTGAAGGTGCGGCCGAGTTCGGCGATGTCGTCGCTGCCGCGGGTCTCGATCCGGCTGCTGAGATCACCGGCGGAGATCGACTGGGCGGTCTGTCGCAGTTCGGTGACCGGGGAGAGCAGACGACGGGCGAGCACGGAGGAGATACCGGAGATGATGAGGGTAGCGAGCAGGGCGACGACGACGTAGAGCTGCATGACCTGGGTGAGGTCGGCCCGGCTGTCCGATGCGTTGGTGACGACGACGAAGGCACCGCGCGCGTCCTCCTCTCCCGGCTCCCCGCCTCGGTCACTGCCCCGGTCCGCCTGCTGCTCCAGCGGGGTCGGCGACGCTGAGGTGGCATCCCCAGGCGCCGAGGTGATGGCGGAGACGGGAAGCACGTAGCCGATGTACTCGTTGCCGTCGATCCGCAGCGAGAACTCACCTCCCTGGTCGGATTCGGCTTCGACGGCGTCTTCGAGCGAGCGCGAGCCGCGGATGAGGGTGTTCGGTTCTCCCTGGTAGAGGACGCGCCCGTCGCTGAGGAACGCGAAGAGCGCTTCGTGGGCGTCAGGCTGGTTCTGGGCGAGGAACTGCCCGAGCATCTGGTCGACCGAGGTGAAGGGCTGGCCGGTCTCCGGGTCGACGCCGGTCTGCGCGAAGGCGCGCATCTCGGCGATCTCCTGTGACATCGACGCGGACAGGCGGTTGGAGACGTTGTTCGACTCCACCGAGTAGAGGACGAGGCCGACGATCGTCAGAGCGAGCACGGAGAGGAGGGTGACCGCGATCGTCAGACGGTTCTCGACGGTGAGCCGGATGCGACGATCAGTCGTCGTCATCGTCACCGCCGTCATCGTCGTCATCATCGTCGCCGTCGTCGCCGGCGCCGTCGTCGTCATCGTCGCCGTCGGAGGGCACCTCCCGGGGCGGGTTCGGTGCCGGTTCGTAGGAGTGCTGGAGTTCGCCCCGTCCCTTCGCCGAGGCGTCACCCCCCGATCCGCTGCCGTCAGGTGTCTGCCCCCCGTCCCGAGAACCGCTGGAATCACCAGCGCTGCCGTCGGGGGCGCCGGAACCCTGCGCGGACCCCGTTCCGTTCGGATCGCCGGTTCCGTCCGTGACCGTGGCAGTGGGGGTGACCTTGACCGGGCTGAGGTCCGGGCGTTCGGGGTGGGACGTTCCGCGGACGAGGACGAAGGCCAGCACCGCGAGAATGACGACCAGCCCGGTCACCACCGCGCTGATCACTTTCGACTGTCGTCCCACACCTTCCACCCTGCCCAAGGCCGCGGTCGATGTCGAGCGATCGGCGATGAGAGTCTTCTTAAGCGGCGTCCACGCAGGCATGCGATACTGTGAACGCCCACCGCCGACGCAGCCGCAGGAGATCCCATCAGCGTGGAACGCCGCCCCGACGACGAACACGACCGCCGCGACGACTCCCTCCCCGACGACGATGCCCCCGCCGCGAACGGCGAGTCGGTCGCCGCGGATTCGACAGGCCACACGGCACCCGCTGCCGGGTCGACGGGCTCAGAAGCAACGGCGGACGGGTCCGCGGCGCCGAAGGAGAACCCCTGGGCGGCGCTGAAGCCGTGGAAGGGGAAGGCCGCTCCTCTCGACAAGCTGCTCCTCTTCGTCATCATCGGCGTTCCGATCCTCTACCTCGCCCTCCTTCCGCTGCGTCCGTGGATGCTCGTCAACGCCCCGGTCCTCCAGGAGTTCATCAACGGCGCGAAGACCGCGATCGTCGCCGCGGGCGCCTATGCCCGGGTCGGCGAGCTCCCGCTGTGGCTCGTCATCGTGGCCGGCTTCGTCGGCATGGTCAAACTCGACTGGGCGTTCTGGCTGGCCGGCAGGCGCTGGGCCGACGGCGTGCTCCGACTCTTCGCCCAGGACGAACGGCAGCTCAAGCGCATCGAACGGCTCAAGGCCATTCCCAGCTGGGCGCTGTTCCTCATGACCGTCATCGCCCGCTGCCCCGGAATCCCGCAGACCCTCGTCTTCATCGTCGCCGGGTGGACGGGTATGCGACTGCGGGTCTTCCTCATCGCCGACTTCATCGGCAGCATGATCTTCACGCTCATCTGGGCGATGCTCGGCTATCAGCTGGGCAGGGCCGCCGTCGACGTCCTCGCGGTCATCGACAAGTACGCCCTGTGGATCACGATCGCCTTCATCATCGGCATCTTCGTCTTCGCCTTCGTCAAGGAGAACCGCAGGGCGAAGGCCCAGGGGTAGCAGCGGCGGCCATCAGCCGGCTCGTGCGCTGAGCACCGGCTCCTCGTCGTCCTGACGGCCGATCCCGCCCGGCATGATCCTGCGATGGGCGGCCTGCCAGACGAGCCTGGCGACATCCGCGGCATCGAGGCGGAGGACGGGTGCCGCCATGTCGATGAGGCCCCGGGCGGCGTCCGGGGTCAGCGTCTCCGTCTCGCCTCTGCCCTCCCTCTCACCTCCAGCCTCGCCGCCGCCATGGTCACCGATCGGCTCGGCCACCTCCTCGGCGTCGGCAACGGCTTCCACCGTGCGCGACCCATCGGCACCGTCGGCGCCGGCGCGGACGGTCTCACCGAGATACCGGAGAACGACCCGATCTGGCTCGAAATGATCGGAGCCGGCGAGGGAGAGGAGGTGGAAGTAGGTCACCGCCGAGTGCTGACTCGGCAGCGCCGTCCATCCCTCGGCGACCGGGTTCTCACTGACGTCGGCCCCGATCGCCGAGAGCAGATCGGGCACGGTGTCGATGTCGAGATCGGCCATGAGCCGGGTCGCCCGGTCGACGACCTCGGCCTTGAGTGGGGCGCCGGGATGGGTGTTGGCGGGTTTGCGGTTGCAGGCGACGGTCTCCGCCCACGCCTTCGCGCCTCCGGCGGCCGCGATCGAATACCGCAGCGCTTTCGCCCCGTCCCGGTACCCGTGCCTCGACACGTATCGGTCGAGGACATTGGCGACGGCTGTGGGGTGGGAGCCGGTCGCGTAGATCGCATCGATGATGCACAGCGCGAGACTCTCGGGGTGGCTGATCGGGTGCGGGCGCTCCTCGTCCGCGACGAGGGCTCGGCAGCGGCGCACCAGCCGGTCGACTCCGTCGGTCGTGATCTCCATCGGTCTGACCTTTCGTCGGGCATCGCCTTCGCGATGCGGGTTCCCCGGCCCTTGTGGCCGGGAGGTGACGACGAGCGTAATCCTCGGTACTGACATGAGATGATCGGGGTGGATTCGAACGGCGATCATCGAGAGATGCCGATGGCGTTCCGCAATAATCGTCGCCGAGAGGGAACGGACAGTCCGCTTTGGCACGTGCGACACCGGTCTGGCAGTGTTGAGCCATGAACAGCGAAGAGATGATCATCGACGGCCCCCTGGCCCGCGCGGCACGGATCCTCTGCCAGGTCTCGGCGGCCGATGTCGCCGCGCAGGCGGAGATCGACAAGGCCGACCTCAAGGACTACGAGAAGTGCCGCGACGACCTCACCTCGGAACAGGAGCGGCGCCTCATCCACGCTCTCGAGCACTACGGCGCCCACTTCATCCCCGACGGCGATGACGGCGGATACGGCGTGCGCCTGCGATTCAATCGGCTCAAGGTCCGTGCCGTCGAGCGCTGGGAGAACGAAGGCGGGACGACCGGCGCCGACGACGTCTGAGCCCATGCAGGCGGCGTGTTCGGCACACCCCGAGCACGCCGCCTGCGACCGGTGAATGCACTGCGGGGCGCCCCTCTCGATGAGGGACGCCCCGCAGTGCGCTTCGAGCTCAGGCGCCGCTGAACTCAACCGCCGGCCTCAGCTGCGGCCGATGAGTTCGAGGTTGTCGACGACTCGGTTGGAGAAGCCCCACTCGTTGTCGTACCAGGCGACGACCTTGACGTTGCGGCCGTCGACGCGGGTGAGTTCGGCGTCGAAGATCGACGAGGCGGGCTGCCCGACGATATCGGACGAGACCACGGGCTCCTCCTCGTAGTCGAGGATGCCGTTGAGCGGTCCGTCGGCGGCCTCGCGGTAGGCGGCGAGCACTTCGTCGCGGGTGACGTCGCGGGAGACCGTCGTGTTGAGCTCGACGATCGAGCCGACCGGAACCGGCACGCGCATCGCGTCGCCGCTGAGCTTGCCGTCGAGGCCCGGAAGCACGAGTCCGATGGCCTTCGCCGCGCCGGTCGAGGTCGGGATGATGTTCGCCGCCGCAGCGCGCGCCCGACGCGGATCCTTGTGCGGGCCGTCCTGGAGGTTCTGGTCGCCGGTGTAGGCGTGGACGGTGGTCATGAAGCCGTGCTCGATTCCGGCGAGGTCGTCGAGGACCTTCGCGAGCGGGGCGAGCGCGTTCGTCGTGCACGAGGCATTGGAGATGATCGTCGCCTCGGGGGTGTAGGCATCGGTGTTGACACCGTAGGCCAGGGTGACGTCCGCACCCTTCGAGGGGGCGCTGACGAGGACCTTCTTCGCTCCGGCGTCGATGTGTGCCCGGGCTTTGTCCGCCTTGGTGAAGCGACCGGTGGACTCGAGGACGACGTCGATGTCGAGGTCGCCCCACGGCAGCTGTGCCGGGTCCTTCTCGGCGAAGACGCGGATCGAGTGGCCGTTGACGACGATGCTGTCGCCGGTGGCCTCGACGGTTCCGGGGAAGCGTCCGAGGGTGGTGTCGTACTTGAGGAGACGCGCGAGCTCCTCGACGTCACCGAGGTCGTTGATCGCGACGACGTCGATCTCGCTGTTGCGCTCGTTGAGCGCGCGCAGGGTGGCGCGACCGATGCGACCGAATCCGTTGATGGCGATGCGGGTCAATGTCTCTCCTTGGGAGGTCTGATAACCGGTACATCACCATGATCCCCAGCGCGACGACCCGACAACAGTGGCCAGCACGACAACCTGTGAAAGGTTCTCGCCAGTCTTATTGCCACAAAGCGAAAGTTTCCGGCCACACCTGCTCTCACCAGGAGAAGCTGTGTCTCATCCCGAGAACGTGTGCCGGTACTCGTTCGGGGAGATCGAGAGGATGCGCTGGAAGTGCATCCGCAGGTTCGCCCCGGTGCCGAGCCCCACCTGGTCGGCGATCTGTTCGATCCCCAGATCGGTGTTCTCCAGCAGCTCCCGAGCGAGGTCGACGCGGGCGCGGAGCACCCACTGCATCGGCGTGTACCCGGTGTCCTCGACGAAGCGCCGGGAGAATGTGCGCACCGAGACTCCGGCGTTCGCGGCGAGCTGCCCGAGGGTGAGCTCCTCCCCGATGTGCTGCAGCGCCCACTGCCGGGTGTCGGCGAAGACGTCGCCGAGGGGCTCGGGAACGCTGCGGGGCACATACTGTGCCTGCCCGGCACTTCTATAGGCGGCGGCGACGAGGCGGCGGGCGACCTGATTGGACAGGCCCACGCCGTGGTCGCGCCGGATGAGATGGAGACAGAGGTCGATCGCCGAGGCGGCCCCCGCCGAGGTGAGCAGCTGACCTTCGTCGATGAAGAGGACGTTCTCGTCGACGTCGATCGTCGGATAGCGGCGGGCGAGCGCCTGCGCCGTCGACCAGTGGGTCGTCGCCCGACGGCCGTCGAGGAGTCCCGTGCGCGCAAGGACGAAGGTGCCCGTCGACAATGCGGCGATCCGTGCGCCCCGCTCGAAGGCGGTGAGGAGTCCGCCGATGACCGCGGCTGGGGCCTCCCCCGCGACCGCCGAGGAGGCCCCGGGGATGAGGATCGTGTCGGCCTCGGCGAGCGCCTCGAGTCCGGATTCGACGGCGAAGGAGAGTCCGTCGGCTCCGGTGACCGTTCCGGGCTCGACCCCGCATACGGTCACCGAGTAGGGCCAGCCTCCGGCGGTCGTCGCCGTCCCGGGCACCTGGCCGACGCTGTTCGACTCGGCGCCGAAGACCTGCACCGGGACGCCGAGGTCGATCGCCGAGACCCCCGCGAGCGCGAGCACGGCGATGCGGTGAGGTTCCGGGCGCGGGGTGCGCCGTGCTGAGGGCAGCAGTGCGTCGGCAGTCATCGTGCCCTCCAGTCTAGGCACTCACCTGCGCCTGGCGGCGTAACCCCGACAGGCGTCGGGCCGGGAACCCCGGCAGGGGTCGGGCCGGGAACCCCGGCAGGGGTCGGGCCGGAGGCCACGGCTCGCGCCGGGGCGAACTCGGTCTCCGTCGTCGCTGCGTGTTTGGCTGCGGTCGCCTCCGCCCGTGCGCGCAGTCAGTACGCGTAGCTTCCGGGGACGATTCCCGGCAGGGTCGCCACGCCGATTCCCCCGCCTGCGACGAGACCGCTGCCCACGGTCCCGGCGTGGAGTCCGACGGGTGCGGCGGCTCCCGACCCTGCCCCTGCCGGAGGGGTCGCTCCTGCACCCATCGCGGGATTCGACCCCGCGGTTCCGGCAGGATTCCCCGTCTCTCCACCGGCCGGTGCGCCGGCGACACCGGCTCCCGCAGCGCCGGGGGCGCCGACGGTCCCGGTCCGCGCCTCGGCGGCGCCGGTGAGCGGCCCGGGGGTCACCGCCTTCTCGGGCAGCGCCGATGGGGTCGGGGGGACCACCTCGGCGGGGACAGCCTCGGTGATGGCTTCGAACATCGCCAGGGTGCCGTGCTGGGCGGCCAGGGACACGGGTTCCGGATCGGAGGAGAGCTTGACGCCCACGGTCTGCGTGGCACGGTCGATGTAGAGCATCTGCCCGTGGATGCCGATGCCGATGACGACGTCCCGACTGGCCGAGGGCACCCAGAACTGGCTCCGGTACATCCCGCCGGGATACGACTGGCCGGAGGCGGAATCGGCGAAGACCTGCGCCGAGTCAGGACCGCCTGCGAAGATGTCGTCGACCCAGGCCTCGGAGACGACGCGGGTGCCGTCGGCGTTGACCCCGCCGCGGGCGATCATCTCGCCGAAGCGACCGAGGTCGCGCAGGGTCGTGCTGATGGCGCCGTCGGCGATCGAGCCGCCCCATCGGTCCTGACAGACCTGCGCCGCGTGGGCGGCGCCGATGCGCGACCACACGAATTCGCTGGCGACGACAGCGAACGGGCGTCCGACGACGTTCTCGCACACCCAGGCGAGCACGTCGGTCTCACAGCTGCGGTAGACGAAGGAGGACCCGTGTTCGCGTTCGCTCGTCAGCCCGGTGAGGAAGTCCTTGATCCCGAGCGCCGAGGTGGGCGTCCGGGGTGCGAAGTCGACGGCCTCGAAGAGCCTGCGGATCTCCGAGCCGTCCTCGAGGTACTCCTCGGAGAACTTCGCGCCCGAGCGCATATCGAGGAGGTCGCGGATCGTGGCCCCGGCATAGCCGCTCTTGCCGAGCGCGGGAACGTGGGTGGTGACGAGGTCGTCGACGCGGAGCAGTCCAGCATCGGCGAGCGCGCCGACGACGATCGAGACGATCGACTTGCTCACGGAGAAGAGCATGTGGCGCCGGGCCGGCTTCATCGGCCACGCGTACTCCTCGGCGATCGCGACCCCGCCGCGGGTGACGAGCCAGGCGTCGGTGAAGGTGTTGGCGAGGACGTCGCCGACGGTCGTCCAGCCTTCGTCGTCTGCCGCGGTCCACTTCTTCGCATCGATCGTCAGCGACCGGAAGTCGTTGTCCTGCGAGATGTACTCGCACACGGAGCCGATGCCGCGCGGGATCCCGGCGCTGGGGAAGATCTCCTCCATCCGGGTGAGCGCGAAGGCGAAGTACTCCGGCCACTTCCAGGAGTCGAGGTCGATGCTCTCGAGGATCGCCTCGGACGGGTCGACGATCGCCTCTTCGCTCGCCGAGGTGAGTTCGCCGACGTGCGGCAGCGGCCGCTTCCCGGGTCCGCCGGGTCCCGCCGCACCGGAACCGGAGCCTGCCGCGTCATCGCCGGTGGGATCCTCGCCGAGGCGGCCCGTGCCGTGCGAACGGTCCGTGCCGTCCGAGCCCTGGCCGCCGCGATCGCCGCTGCCTCCGCGGTCCGTGCCTTCGCCCGCCGAGGCGTCGGTGGCCTGCGTGCGCTCGGCATCGGACTTCTCGTCGCCGTCGATGCCCTTGGTGTTGCCCGACAGCGCCCCGATGCGTCGGGTGGCGGGGTTATGAGTCAGGCTGTGGAGTACCTTCTTCATATCCGCCATCTCTGCCTCCGTCTGTGGTCTCATGCACCGCCGAGCCTACCTCCCGGACATGGACGGCAACAGCCTCCGGAGCCTCAGATCGCGAATCCCACGGCCTCACCGACTGAGACGGAACGCTGTCACCAGGAAGGACACGCGCGGCAGTTACCTATCAGTTATTTAACTTACAACCATCCGACACGAGAAGTTCAGACCCGCGTCGCGGACGGTTCGCCGCAGCGCTCACGCGCCCTCGCCCGTGTCTCCCCGTTCACCGCGTCTCGTCGAGGCTCGTCTCCGACGGCGCCCTGGTGGACCGGAGGACCGCAGCGAGAGCCGGGAAGACGAGGACGGTGCACGCGCCGGCGAGGACGAGGAGGGACCCGATGTCGGCGGTCAGCAGACCGGAGCTCTCAGCCAGGGAGGTCACGGCGACGATGATCGGCAGTCCCGTGGCCCCGTAGAGGCCCACCTGCGCCTGCTCCCTGAGACCGCTGACGCCGGGGGTGATGCGGAGGAAGCGCTCACCGAGCATGAGCGGCAGACCTCTGAGCAGCAGGATCGCTGTGAAGAACCAGAGGAGGGTGAGGGGCTGTTCGGCGACGGCGGCCAGGGCGATGCCCATCCCCGAATAGACGAAGAAGACGGGGATGAAGAAGGAGAACCCCAGTGTCTGGAGGCCGACCTCGAGACGTTCGACCGCCTCGGCGGGGGCGATCCGCTTGACGAGCATGCCGGCCATGAACGCACCGAGGACGACGTCGAGGTCGAGGAGGGCCGAGAGGAACATCAGGGCGATGAGGACGAGCATGATCGTGCGCAGCACGAGTTGGGAGGTGCCGCTGGCGCCGTCGATCATCGCCCGCTGCAGGGAGGGGATGCGGCTGCCGAGGTGGAGGGGGATGACGACGGTGAGTGCCATGATGACGACGAAGGCGACGAGGATGAGGGCGCTGAGGGAGAAGCTGCGTCCCGAGAGGAGGAGGGCCATGGCGAGCACGGGGCCGAGCTCGCCGACGGCGCCGTGGACCATCGTGCCCGCTCCCACGGGGGTGCGCAGGACCCCCGCGCTGGTGAGGATCGGCAGGAGCGTGCCCAGGGCAGTCGAGGTGAGGGCCAGGCCGATGGCCGCCCAGCCGAAGAATCCGAGATCCCCGGCGAAGAGTGCGGAGAAGCCGACGGCGAGCGCGAAGCTCACAGCCCAGACCAGCCACGAGAGCCTGCCCTGTCGCGACTTCATCGCCTGCGGGTCGATCTCGAAGCCCGCGAGGAGGAAGAGGAGGCCGAGTCCGATCTCCGAGAGGAGGCCGAGGCTCTCGGACGGGTGGGCGAGTCCGAGCACGGAGGGACCGATGAGGAGACCGCCGAGGAGGAGCCACACCGTGTCGGGCACCCATCCGCGTGTGAGCCTGGCCAGCAGCGGTGAGACGCAGACGACGGCGACCATGAGGACCAGCGGTGCGAACTCTTCTGCGGTGTCCATAGCGCTCAGGGTACAAGCCGGATCGGGCTGCGGACCGTTCGCCGCGGAACGGTGACGCGAATGTGATCGGGTCGCCGTCCACCCCGTCAGGCTCTGCCGGCCGCCCCTTCAGGCTCTGCCGGCCGCGCCGGAAGGTCGGCTAGTCTCGTGGGCACAGGGTCCCGTGGCACGGGGACCCCTCCACCCGATGCGAGGAGTGACACACGATGCCGGTGATCCAGATCGACCCCGACCGCTCGGCCGACTGCCTCACGATCGGCTGGCGACTGCCGGCCGGCGCCGACGCCGTGTGGGCGCATCTGCAGGACGTCGACGCTCTCAGCGAGTGGCTCGGGCGACCGCTGACCTTCGACAGCCGCCTCGGCGGTGAGATCATCGTCGACCATGCCGACAGCTACCTGTGCCGGTCGGAGGTCCTTGCGATCGACGGCCACTCCGCAGAGCTGACGTGGTCGTTCCCGGACGAGCCGACGAGCCGGATCTCCGTGGCGGTCGCCGCCGGCGATCTCAGCGGAGAGGGCGTGGAGGGCCCGTCGGCCGACGGCACGTCCGCCTCCGGACCGTCAGCCGACGGCACGTCCACCTCCGGGCGGTCAGCCGACGGCGGCGACGAAGAGCCTGCGAGCGTGCTCACTCTGCGTCACCTGGGCCTGGGCGACCTCATCGACTCCTACGCGACGGGCTGGCTCACCCACCTGAGCTTCTTCGAAGCGTCGCTGGCGGGCACGCCGCTGCCGTGGGAGCAGTTCTGGCCGCTGTGCGAGACCTTCGATCGGCTCCTCGACCGCACGGGTCGCTGAGCGACGAGGGCATTCGTCGGCGGATCCTGCGGGCCAGGGCACGCGACGTTGACGATCTCGTGTCACCACCGGGCTCTACGATGAGCCCATGAGTCCGTCACCGCGCACCGTGGGCATCGTCCTCTTCGAGGGCTTCGAACTCCTCGACGTCTTCGGTCCCGTCGAACTGCTCAGCGTCGTCCCCGACGGCTTCGCCATCACCTACCTCGCGGCGAGCCCGGGACCGGTCCGGAGCAGTCAGGGCGCCGAGGTGGTCGCCACCGACTCCCTGTCCGACTCCCTGGCATCGGGGTCGGTTCCCGACATCGTTCTCGTGCCCGGCGGAGGCGGAACGCGAGAACTCGTCGACGACCACGACTTCCTCGACCTCATCGCCGCGTGGGCGTCGCGGGCCCCCGTTGTCACCTCGGTGTGCACCGGTTCGGCGGTGCTCGCAGCGGCCGGGCTGCTCGAGGGGTACCGGGCGACGTCGAACAAGCGGGCCTTCGCTTGGGCATCGGCGCAGGGGACGGACGTCGAATGGGTGCCGCACGCCCGCTGGGTCGAGGACCGGGACCGGTGGACGTCGTCGGGCGTGGCGGCGGGCATGGACATGACTGCCGCGCTCGTCGCCCGCCTGGTCGGTGAGGAGGCGGCGACCACGGCTGCCCGCACCGTCGAACTCGAGGTCCACAGCGATCCGGACTGGGATCCCTTCGCCGAGCACTACGGGCTCGGGAGGTAGACCATGGGGCGCGGCGGCATGACAGACCGTAGTTGGGACGAGGTGCGTGCCACCTGCGGGCGCAGCTTCGGCCGGGATGCCGCCACGGGCCGAACGCCCGAGCAACCTGCCCCCACGGACTGCGTCACACGAGACCGAGGTCCTCCGCGACCCGGATCGCCCGCGCTCGCGAATCGACGCCGAGCTTGGCGAAGACGTTGACAAGGTGACTCTTGACGGTCGCTTCGGTGACGAAGAGCTCCTGCGCGATCTGCGCATTCGAGGCCCCGGTGGCGAGCAGGGCGACGACCTCACGTTCCCGGCGGGTGAGCTGCGGACCGGGATTGCGCATCTGCGCGATCGCCTTCGCGCTGATCTCCGGCGGAAGGTAGGTCTCGCCCCGGGCCGCGCGCTCGATCGCCACGGAGATCTCCGCCGGTTCGATGTCCTTGAGGAGGTAGCCCGCCGCGCCGGCGCTCAAGGCTGCGACGATCTCCGCATCATGGTCGAAGGTCGTGAGGATGAGCACCGCGGGTGGCTTCGGCATGTTCCGCAGAGCCGTGGTCGTCGCGATCCCGTCCATGCCCTCACCCAGACGCAGGTCGCACACGACGACGTCAGGGCTCAGCCGCGCGGAGAGGGTGAGCGCCTCTTCCCCGCTGCCGGCTTCTCCGACGACCTCGATGTGCTCGGGAGCGTCGATGACCGCGCGAAGCCCGGCCCGGACCACAGGATGGTCGTCGACGAGGATGACCCTGATCGTCATCTGCGCCCTCCTCGCGGAAGCGTCGCCGAGATCGCGAAGCCCGCTCCCGGGGCGGTCTCGATGTCGAGCTCGCCCCCGAGTTCACGCATCCGCGAGGCGATGAAGTCGAGACCGAACCCCGAGTCGGTCTTCCGCGTCCGAGTCTGTGGGTCGGCCAAGCCGACGCCGTCGTCGACGATGTCCATTCTGATCGAATCGCCGAGATCGCTCAGGCTCACACGCACGCGTGTGGCCTGCGCATGCTGACGGACGTTGGCGAGCGCCGACTGCGCGGTCCGCAGGAGGGCGACCTCCGCCTCGGCGGGCAGGGCCGGCCACGACTCATCGACGGTGAGGTCCGCCAGGATCGTCGTATCGGACTCGAGCCTGCTGAGCAGGCGGCCGATGGCCGCGGGCAGGGCGGCATCCTCGAGTTCGGCCGGGGCGAGTGCGGCGATGATCCGACGGACATCTCGCGACCCCTGGGCGGCGAGATCCTCGACCTGTCGCAGCACCTGCGCGGCATGGGCGTCTGTCGTGTGATCCGCCTCGGCGTGGGCGATGAGGCGGATCGAGGAGATCTCCTGGGCGACGGTGTCGTGGATGTCCCGAGACACCCGGGTCCGCTCCTCGATCTCTCCCGCATGACGCTGGGTGAGGGCGAGTTCGTCCTGGACGTCGAGGAGGCTGCGGTGGGCGGCCTCCAGCGACTGGAGCAGCTCCTCGCGGCGGCGTCCCTCCCGGAGGAGTTCGATGTATCCGCGGGAGAGCCCGAGGGCGAAGACCGCGCCGATGAGGGAGCCGATGACCGCGGGAGTGCTCACGCTTCCGTGGTGGATGAGCGGTGCCGCGACGGTCGCGAGGTAGGTCACGGCGGTGAAGACGACGGCGATGGGCAGGGAGAAGAGGTGACCGGCGAGCAGCCAGAGGAGGAACGCGACCCAGATGAATTCGGCGGAGACGACGAGCATGAGCAGCCAGATCGCGGCGAGGACGAGCAGCCACCATCGGGCGAGGTCGACCGAGCCGCTGCGGGCGGCCCGCACCGCGCCGAACCCGTACCAGGCGAGGAGGACGAGACTGACCGCAACCACTGCGAGAACCGGGGCTCCCGCAGTGATCGCCCGGAGGCTCGAGATCACGGTGAGGACGACAGCGATCGCGTGCTGACCGATCTCCATCGTCCGCGCCGTCCACTTGTGTGGGCCCACTGCTCCTCCTTCTCCCCCACCGTCAGGATAGTCGTCGGGGCGGACCGCCGCGGCGGCCGAACCTGCATCCGCAGGCGTCCGCGCGTCTTCTGCTGCGGCCGCGGACCGCCCCGGTTGGGTCCCGACTGTCACCGGGCATACCCGATCGGACCGCCGGTGCGGGCGGAACCTTCCTCGACTGCGACGTCGGCACCGACCGCGAGGCCGACGTTCGCGCGCGATACCGGCTGGGCGGTGGTGCTGTCCTCGCCGCGGGTTCCCGTCCCCGCATCCGGCGCGAACTCGGTGATCGCCCGGTCCGGCCACCAGATCCGGGGACCGGCGAGCGCGATGATCGCGGGCACGATGACGGTGCGGACGAGGACCGTGTCGACGAGGACGCCGACGCCGACGATGAGCCCGAGTTGGCCGAGCACCATGAGCGGGAGCATACCGAGGGCGGCGAAGACCCCGGCGAGGACGATGCCCGCACTCGTGATCACCCCGCCGGTGTGGGCGAGGGCTTCGATGATGCCCTGCCTCGACCCGTGGAGCGCCGACTCCTTCTTCGCCCGGTGGGAGAGGAAGATCGAATAGTCGATGCCGAGGGCGACGAGGAAGAGGAACGCGAGGATCGGCACCTGCGCGTCGATCGCCGCCTGCCCGAAGAGGACCCTGCTCAGCGCCGACCCGAGGCCGATCGCCGCCGCCGTCGAGGCGACGTTGACGACGAGGAGGGTGAGGGCGACCAGCGGTGCCCGGAGGATCGCGAGGAGGACGAGGAAGCTGATGGCGAGGATGAGCGGAGCGATCGTCGCGAAGTCCCGGGCGTTGCCGTCACGGGCGTCGAGCTCGGTCGCCGCGGCCCCTCCGACCTCGGCGTGCGCGCCGTCGACCGCGTGGACCTGAGAGCGGATCGTCTCGACGAGGGCGAGTCCCTCCGGGCTGTCGGGTTCGTACTCGCCGGTGACCATGATCTTCGCGATCCGGTATCCCTCGACCGTCGCCTCGTCGACGGTCCCGGCACGGACGACCCCGTCGATGCCCGAGACCGCGTCGACGACCTCGTCGGCCTCGCCCGCGTCGGCGACGATCCAGATCGGCTGGGATTCCCCGGGCGGGAAGTGCTCGCCGAGGACGTCGAGTCCCTGGGCGGACTCCGACTGCACCCTGAACTTCTCCGACTGGTCGAGACCGACGGTCGTGCCGATGAAGCCGGCAGCCATGACCGCGAGGAGGGCGATGCCGACACCGAGGTGGATCCCCGGGCGGGCGACTACCCGGGTGGCGATGGCCCGCCAGAACGTCGGCGTGGTCGCACCCTCGGCTGAGGCGCGGGAGGCAGCGGCACCGCGGTCGGCAGCGGCTCCGTCAGCCGCCTCGGCGGGGTCGGCATCGTCGGCGGGACGCGGGACGAAGGGCCAGAACACGCGCCTGCCGCAGATCGCGAGGACGGGCGGGAGGGCGAGGAGGACCGCGCCGGCGGCGATGACGAGGCCGGCGGCAGCGGTGATGCCGAGTCCGCGGGTGCCGGGGATGACGGCGAGGACGAGGCTGAGCAGTGCGAGGACGACGGTGAGGTTCGATGCGAGGATCGTCGTCACCGTGTGCCGCCATGCCGTGGCGAGTGCGAACCGATGATCCGGGTGCCGGGTGAGCTCCTCGCGGTAGCGGGAGATGAGGAGGAGGGCGTAGTTCGCGCCGGCCCCGAAGACGAGCACGCTGATGATGCCGGCGTCGAACTGCAGATCGAGACCGTCGCCGATCGCCGCGGTCACGCGCCCGGCGAGCCCGTCGGCGGTGCCGATGACGATGAGCGGCAGCAGCCAGAGGATGGGCGAGCGGTAGGTGACGATGAGGAGGAGCGCGACGATGGCGATCGTGACGATGAGCAGGGTGAAGTCCGCGCCGTCGAAGGCTGAGGCGATGTCCGCGCCGATCGCCGGCCCACCGGTGACGAGCAGCTCCAGTCCCGTGTCCTCGAGCGCCTGCGCACCGGGATCCGCGGCGATCGTCCTCCGCAGCTCGCCGACCGTCTCGGCCGTCTCCGTGTTCGTCTGCCCGACGGTGATCGGCACCATGAGCAGGGCCGCCTCACCGTCGTCGCTGACGATCGGACCGCCGACCGCTTCACCGTCCTCGCCGAGGCGGGACCCCAGCTCGCCGAGCGCGTCCCGGTCCGCGGCGCTCATCGTCCCGCCGCCGGGGCGGGAGGCGACGACCATGACCGACTGCTCGTTCGCGCCGGGGAACTGATCGAGGACCGCCTCGGCGCGCGCGGATTCGGAGTCCGGCGGGGCGGACTGCGTGGGACGGTCCTCACCGGCTCCGGAGAGGAGGCCGAAGAGGACGGTGACGAGGAGGACGAGGGCGGCGAGGACGAGCCAGGCGCCGCGTTTCGACACGAGGACCGTGCCGGTGCGAGTGAGCAGATTCTTCATGCCTCCAGCTCATCAGGGCAGGGGCACCGGGCACATCGCCTGTCGGTTGAGACTTCGTCTGCAACTTTCGATGGGGATTCGCCGGGGATACGAGGTGCTTCAGCCTGCTGAGAAGCGTCCGAGGCGATGCCGGCCGCGGGGCGCCGACCGAGCCGAGGTCAGTCGATGACGGCGCCGGCGGACTTCATCTCGGTGAGCGCCTGAGCACTCGAATCGGCGCCGACGCCGGCGATGAGGTCGGTGAGGACGCGCACGCGAAGGCCCTCGCTGAGACCGTCGAGGACGGTGGCGCGCACGCAGTGGTCGGTGGCGATGCCGACGACGTCCACCTCGGCGACGTCGAGCCTCTGCAGGAGATCGCCGAGGCGGTCCCCCGTCTCCGTCGCCCCTTCGAACGCGGAGTAGGCGGGCACCCCCTGACCCTTGCGCACCGTGTGGGTGATCGGGCTCGTCGTCAGCAGCGGGTCGAAGGCCGCACCGTCGGTGTCGGCGACGCAGTGGACCGGCCACGAGTCGACGAAGTCGGGGTCCGCCGCGAAGTGCCCGCCATTGTCGTTCTCCCCGTCATGCCAGTCGGCGGACGCGATGATCGCGTCGTAGTCCCCGGCATGCTCGCCGAGGTAGTCGGAGATCCCGGTCGCGACGGCATCGCCGCCGGTCACCGCGAGCGCTCCGCCCTCGGTGAAGTCGTTCTGGACGTCCACGATGAGAAGTGCCTTCGCCATCCAACGAGCGTAGTCGCTCCGGACCGACGATGGCAGGGGTCGTGGTCGGCAGCCTCGACAGAAACGGTCAGTGTTTGCAGCCTCGGCGGGGCGGGTCAGGGTCGGGGAACTCCTCGGCGCTCCGCGCTGCGGCGGGGCGGGTCAGGGACGGGCGACTCCTCGGCGCTCCGCGCTGCGACGCGGGCGCCCCGATCGGGACGGGGCAGCCTCAGATCCACCCGGCGGCGGCGAAGGCTCGCCGATAGATCTCGTGGATGACGGCCTGTTTGCGGACGTTGTATTCCATCACCGATTCCGCGTTCGCGTTCGACGCCGCTGCGGCGAGGCGTTTGGCTTCGACGTAGCGTTCCCGATCCTCCGGGTTCGCCGTCAGCCACTCACGGAAGACGCGGTGCCGGGCGACCTCCGGGCAGTGGGGGCCGAAGACGTGGAGGTTGCTCAGGGGCAGTTGCTGGGTGCCGTCGGGGTCCTGGTGGCGGAAGGCCCGGTGCTCGTACCAGCCGGGTTCGCGGATGACGAGGTCGTAGCCCGCCTCGGCGAGCGCCGGCCGGTAGGCGTCCTCGTCACGGGGGTCGGCGACGACGAGGTCGATGTCGATGACGGGTTTCGCGACCAGACCCGGCACCGAGGTCGACCCGATGTGCTGGAGCGCGAGGACTCCCTTCCCGAGCGCACCTCTGATCGCGACGGCCAGCGCCTCGTACTGGGCGGCCCATGCCGGGTCGTGGTCGACGACGGCGATCTCGGCCCGGGGGCTGGGCTTGACCCACAGGTCGGGGTCGTCGATGTCGTTGAAGACGACGATGTCAGCAGGATGGACGAAGGTCGGATCGGCGGCTGTCATTCCGTCGACTCACCGGCCGGGACGTGAGCTGACCGTCTGTCTGACCAGTAGGCCTGGGAGAAGTGCCGCCGCCGGTCGAGCGGCAGCTCGCGACGCAGGCCGTGGCGGACCGCAGAGACGAGCCCCCGCTCCCCCGCGACCCAGACGTAGAGACCCGCGGGGCCGAGCCCGAGGCCGCGCACATGGTCGACGAGCGCCTGACCGCGGGATCCGGTGCTGCGCACCCACGTCCAGGTCGCGTTCGCCCGCTGCCGCTGCGGGATGCCGTCCGTGTCACCGTCGTCCTCGATGATCGCCGTGGCCTCGACCTCATCGGGAATCCATGACAGCCATGAGTTCACCGCCGGCACGGTGCTGAGGTCGCCGAGGAGGATGAGGCGCTTCGTATCCCTCGGCAGATCGAGGCGGTCCGGGGTGACGCAGGCGTCGATCACCGTTCCCGGCTGCGCTGCCAGTGCCCACTGCGTCGCCGGGCCGAAGACGGCCTCGCCCGCAGTGCGGTGGTGCGGGAGTACGAGGTCGAGGGCGAACGACCCGGATCGGATGTCGACGTCGACGAACGTGTAGTCGCGGCGGCTGACACGGCCGGATCCGCGTGCGGCACCCGGGTGGTCGGTGGTCGCAGCATCGCCGTTACCTGCCTTCGCGGACCCATCGCCGGCCCTGTCGTCGACACCGGCCGGAGACTCGGGAACCCACAGTCGCACCCACGCCGTGGGATAGACGTCGGTGAGATCGTGCAGGAGGTCGTCACCGGTGAAGTGGATGCGCCGGTAGCGATCGCTGAAGTCCTCGACTCGAGTGACGACGACCTCGCGGTCGGTGCGGTGCCTCAGGCGCCTGATGCCGCGCGGCCAGGTGACCATGGTCAGCTCCTGTCGGCTCGGTTCGATCCGGTACAGACAAGGCTACTCCGCCCACCCTGTGCCGCGGGAGGCTTCGGGGACTGATCACGGACGTTCGTCCGCCTCGGCGAGGGGACGCCTCGGCGAGAGGGCAGGACCCGCGATCGCGGCGGTATCGGGACGACCCCGGCCCGATCAGCTGCGCTGGGCGTCTCGGACAGCGTCCTTGCCTTCGCGGAACCCGCGCTTCTCCGCCTTCCGGGCCGCCTTGTCCGCGGCCTTCGCAATGGCGTGGCGCGTGTCCTCGGTGCCGACTATGACGAGGAGTCCGCCGAGGGCGGCGAGGTTCTTCGCGAACTGCATCTTCTGCGCCGAGGCCTCCGGCTCCTCGTCCTCCCAGAACGCGTGGCCGGCAAGGGTCGTCGGGATGAGCGAACCGGCGAGGGCGAGCGCAGAGAGTCGCGGCTTGATGCCGAGCAGCAGGGTGGTTCCCGCGGCGAGCTGGATGCCGCCATTGATCCGGACGAGGAGTTCGTCATCGTCGGGGAGCACCGGCACGTACTCCCGGATCTTCTCCAGCGTCGGCGCGGCCATCTGCACGCGCCCGCCGGGCTTGGTCAGCGCGCCGTAGCCGCCGATGATGAAGATCGGTGCGGTCGCCATGCGTCCCACGGTGCGCAGCAGCGATGATCCCAGTGCCATGAGCGTCTCCTTCGTCGGGTGGTTCGAGGTGTCCGCCGAGGTGGTGCCGACCGCCTCGGCGACGAGGTCGTTCGGGGCTTGAACCTATAGGAAGGAATGACTGAGCTCAATGCTCTGGCGGGGAAATCTCGTAGGCGCGCCGACCTGCGGATTCATTCCTCGGCGGGTGCCGAGTTCCGACGAGGCGGCTTGACGTCGACCTCCGGCTGCCGCCGGAACTGCCCGGTGAGGACGAGGACGAGGACGACGACGGCGGAGACGAGCCACCCGGAGACGCCGAGGACGGTGACGAGAGCCATGTCCGGAGTCGGGGAGTCGGCGCTGAGGACGAGAGCGAGCAGCATCCCCGACGAGGCGTTGAGAGCGGCGTGGGCGAAGACGGCCGGCCACAGGGACCCGGTGCGCAGGCGCAGCCACCCGAAGAGGACGCTCATGGCTATGCAGCCGCCGACCATGAAGGCGAGGCCCGTGAGGTCGGGACGGCCGAAGTTGTAGCCGAGGAGGATGAGCGGCGCGTGCCACAGCCCCCACACGAGACCGATGAGGAGCAACGCCGGCCACGTGCCGAGCGGCCGCAGCGAGGTGAGCAGCCATCCGCGCCAGCCGACCTCCTCTCCGAAGGCGAAGAGCGCGGTCGCCCCGGTGTTGACGACGACGATGACGAGGAAGACGGCCACCGCTGCGCCCAGCGGGAGCTCCTCGAGTCCGGGCAGTGCCTGCTGCTGGGCGGAGAATCCGGAGAGTCCGACGAGGTCGAGTCGCATCCAGCCGAACGCGCCGGCGAGGAGATAGGTCGCAAGGACGAGGAGGTAGGTGGCGAGTACCGCCAGGCCGGTCCCTCCGAGCACCCGTCCGACCGGATAGAGGGGCCAGAGGCCGAGGCGGCGGGGAATGCTCGCGAGCGGTTCGCGGGCCCGCCTTCGTTGGACGATGAGCGCTGCGATGGTGCCGAGCAGCGGAGTGAACATGAGCGCTTGGCCGGTGAGCTGGACGAACGTGAGGTCGCTCAGTCCCTTGCCCGAGAGCCACAGCGGCAGGCAGACGAGCCAGCCGAGACCGACGGTGACGACGAGGAACACGCCGACCTCGACCCATGGGACGCGGGTGGGCACGATCGGGGGCGCAGACTCCGCGGACAGGCGCGAGCCGGGCACCGCCTCGGCGGGGGTGGATTCCCCCGTGGGGACGGGACGCTCAGCGGCAGGGTCGGGGGCGCTCATCGGATCCTCCTCGCATCGTGACGTCTCGCTGACCTCTGCCTCCAATGTACGGCGGAGCGTCGGCGACGTCCTCCCCCGCGCGGATGACCGAGGCCTCCGACGCGCAGGCGAAGCCGCGCCCCTGGTCAGCTCCCCGGTCGGCTACGATGAGCGGGTCCCACAGTGATTCGCGCAAAGGTGCCGAAATGACAGAACAGTCCCCGCAGACCCCTCGCCCGCCACAGTCCCCACGGTCGGGAGCCCACCTCTCCGACGGAGATCATCTCTCCGTCCTCGGCTACAGCGACTCCTTCGAGCGGTCGATGAGCGTGTGGGCGAACTTCGCGCTCGGGTTCACCTACCTCTCCCCGCTCGTCGGCGTCTACTCACTGCTCGCGGTCGCCCTCGCGGCCGGCGGCCCACCGTCGATCTGGTGGATCGTCATCGTCGCCGCAGGTCAGATGCTCGTCGCCCTCGTCTTCGGCGAGGTCGTCTCCCAGTTCCCCATCGCCGGCGGGATCTACCCGTGGGCGCGGCGGCTGTGGGGCAAGCGGTACGCGTGGATGGCAGCATGGGTCTACATCTGCGCGATGATCGTCACCATCACCTCGGTGGCGGAGTTCGGGGCGGGCTTCGTCGCGAGCCTCTTCGACTTCAAACTCACCCGCAACGTCACCCTCGTCCTCGCGCTCGCACTCCTCGTCCTCGCGCTGGCGATCAACTTCAGCGGCACGAAGTGGCTGGCCAGGATCGCGCGCATCGGCCTCTTCGCCGAGCTCATCGGCGTCATCGGGCTCGGCCTCTTCCTCCTCATCTTCGAGCGCAAGCACCCGTTCTCCGTGTTCTTCGATGCGATGGGTGTGGCCGGAGACGGCAGCTACCTCGCCGCGTTCATGGGTGCTGCCGTGGCCGGGCTCTTCCTCTTCTACGGGTTCGAGGCCTGCGGCGACGTCGCCGAGGAGGTCTCCAACCCCGCCCGCGGCATTCCCAAAGCGATGATCATGACGATCGTCGTCGGTGCGGTCTCCGCCCTCTTCTCCTTCGGCGGGTACGTCCTCGCGGCCCCCAACCTCGATGAGATCGTTGCAGGTGAGGTCGTCGACCCGATCCCCTCGATCCTCGAAGGCAGCCTCGGACCGGTCGGTGCGAAGCTCTTCCTCCTCATCGCGATCCTCGCGTTCATCTCGTGCGTGCTCAGCCTCCAGGCCGCCGCCTCGCGCCTGATCTTCAGCTTCGCCCGCGACGGGATGATGCCCGGCCACCGGTGGCTGTCCCGAGTCGCCGAGGGCACGAAGGTCCCCCGCAACGCCCTCATCGTCGCGTGCACCGCGCCCGCGCTCATCTGCGTGCTCATCTGGTTCAACGACGGCATCCTCGTCGCGGTCACCTCGTTCGCGATCCTCGGCATCTACCTGAGCTTCCAGATGGTCGTCCTCGCCTCCCTGCGCCAGCGCGCCAAGGGGTGGAAGCCGGCGGGTCCGTGGTCGCTGGGAGCGTGGGGAATCGTCGTCAACGTCCTCGCGCTCGCGTACGGGATCTTCGCGATGATCCTGCTCGCCCGGCCCGGCGAGTCGGGGGCGTTCTTCGCCGACTACGTCGTCCTCATCGGTCTCGTCGTCGTCCTCGCCGTCGGGTTCCTCTACCTCTTCATCGCGCGTCCCGACCGGAAGTCGGATGCGCCGGAGGGTGATGCCATCGCCGTCGCCGAGGCGATCCGCGCCCACCGCCGCGACTGACCTCCCAGCGGGGCGGGGACGCGGCGCGGGCGCACCGCCGCAACCGCTCGGTTTCGATCCGCATGGCATGGATCGATCCGTACCGTGCGGATCGAAACCGAGCGGTTGTGCCGCCGTCGCAGGGCCGGCCGGACACGGCACGGCGGACCACCTCGGCGAACCACCCAGGCGGACCACCTCGGCGCCTCCACATAAAAATTCATTCCTCTGCATAACAATTCGACACAGGCCCCTCGGGAGGGCTACAGTGAGGGGCATGTCGAAAGTTCTCTCCTCCCTGCCCATCGGTGAGCACGTCGGGATCGCCTTCTCCGGCGGCCTCGACACGTCCTGCGCGGTCGCGTGGATGCGTCACAAGGGCGCGATTCCGTGCACGTACACCGCGGACATCGGCCAGTACGACGAACCCGACCTCGAGGGCGTGACCGCTCGGGCCAAGGAGTACGGCGCCGAGATCGCGCGCTTCGTCGATGCCAAGAGACTCCTCGTCGAAGAGGGCTTCGTCGCCCTCCAGTGCGGGGCGTTCAACGTCCGTTCGGGCGGGAAGACCTACTTCAACACGACCCCGCTGGGTCGGGCGGTGACGGGCACGATGTTAGTGCGCGCGATGAAGGAGGACGGCGTCGACATCTGGGGCGACGGTTCGACCTACAAGGGCAACGACATCGAGCGCTTCTACCGCTACGGGCTCATGGCCAACCCGAAGCTGCGGATCTACAAGCCGTGGCTCGACTCGGCGTTCGTCGAGGAGCTCGGCGGTCGACAGGAGATGAGCGAATGGCTTGTCGCCCACGGCTACCCGTACCGCGATTCCGCGGAGAAGGCGTATTCCACGGATGCGAACATCTGGGGTGCGACGCATGAGGCGAAGAGCCTCGAGTTCCTCGACGCCGGTCTCGACATCGTCGAACCGATCATGGGCGTGCCCGCGTGGCGCGACGACGTCGAGGTCGAGACCGAGGAGGTCACCGTCCGCTTCGAGGCCGGCCGCCCGATCGCGATCAACGGCGAGGTCTTCGACGATCCGGTGGCACTCGTCTACAAGGCCAACGAGATCGGCGGCCGGCACGGGCTCGGCGTCTCCGACCAGATCGAGAACCGGATCATCGAGGCGAAGTCCCGCGGCATCTACGAGGCCCCGGGCATGGCTCTGCTCCACATCACGTACGAGCGCCTCCTCAACGCCATCCACAACGAGGACACGATCGCCCTCTACCACGAAGAGGGACGCCGGCTGGGGCGGCGGATGTACGAGGGACGGTGGCTCGACCCGCAGTCGCTCATGCTCCGCGAATCCATGCAGCGGTGGGTCGCCTCGGCGATCACGGGCGAGGTGACGCTGCGCCTGCGCCGCGGTGACGACTACACGATCGTCAACACCGAGGGCCCCAACCTCTCCTACCACCCGGAGAAGCTGTCGATGGAGCGCGTCGGCGACGCCGCCTTCGGCCCGGAGGATCGGATCGGCCAGATGACGATGCGCAACCTCGACATCGCCGACTCCCGTGCCCGCCTCGAGCAGTATGCGGCGATGGGCATCGTCTCGGGCCCGACCTCGGAGCTCGTCGGATCGCTCGAGGCCGGTGGCGCCGAGGAGATCGCGAGCACCGACGTCGACGTCGACGCCGCGACCGACCGGTCGGGCCTCTCGGCCGCGTTCGACACCGGCACCGACTGAGGGCGCCGGCACAGAATCTGCGGTCCGCCGACCGTGGGCACGGACTGCGCCTGTGGTGGGAGGACCGTCGGCGTCGCCTGGCACCGGTGTTGCTGCCGGACGACGCTCACACGGAGGACCCCCTCGAATGGGTATCGGATTTCGAGGCGGGTCCTCCGCTTGTCTGCTTATCTGCGCCGATCGGCTTGTCCGCTTATCCGCGCTGATCGGTCGGGTGCGTGTGCTCCCCTCCCGTGATGGCACCGGCTATTCGTTCGCCCGCTCCGTGATCGCGCCCGCGAGGAGGATCGGGTTCGAAATCTCCGTGTTTGTCGAACCCGATCCTCCTCGCGGACGCTGTCCTCATGCAGACTGAAGCCATGACCACGGAAGGTGTGACCGATTCCCGAACCCTCGCCGAGGTGATCGACGCCGAACTCCGTGCCCGCGCGGATCCCACTCGCGCCGAGAAGGAGAAGGCGTACCTCAAGAGCGCGCTCACGCACTACGGGGTGAGCGTTCCCGACACCCGCGCCGTGGTCACGGACGCGATGCGGTCGGCCGAGTTCGACCACGATGCGGTCGTCGGTCTGGCCACGGAGCTGTGGTCCGGACCGGTCGGCGAACGCCCGTCGGCGGCTGTGCGGCAACTGCGCTCGGTCCCGATCTACGAACGGCGATCGGCGGCGGTCATGGTGCTCATTCGGGGGAAGGGCCACCTCAGCGGCGCGGATGCCGATCTCATTGAAGCCTTCATCCGGGAGGCCGGAACCTGGGCCCTCGTGGATCCTCTCGCCGGCGATCTCGCCGGTCCTCTCGCCGATGCGAGCGGCCAGTTCGATCAAGTGCTCGAGAGATGGGCGGTCGATGAGGACTTCTGGGTGCGGCGGGCGGCTCTGTTGGCCCACCTGCGGCCACTGCGCGTCGGGGCCGGTGACTTCGAGCGCTTCTCGCGCTTCGCCGACGCGATGCTCGAGGAGCGTGAGTTCTTCATTCGCAAGGCGATCGGCTGGGTCCTGCGCGACACCGCGAAGAAGCGGCCTGACCTCATCTTCGAGTGGCTGCTGCCGCGGGCGCACCGCGCCTCAGGTGTGACGGTCCGGGAGGCGCTCAGACCGCTGTCGCCCGATCAGCAGACCGCGATCCGCTCGGCACACCAGAGTGGACGCTCGTCGCACGCTTAGCAGCACCCCGCACCTTCGACGACACATCGCCCCGACAGCACAGCCCCGGAGGCTGATCTGGTTCGAAACGCGACGCGATATCGAACCGGATCCGCCTCCGGGGCGCTGGGTTAGCGGGCGCTGGGCAGACGGGCGCCGGGCAGGCGGCCGCGCGTGGACGGCCGCCCGGCCGCCGCACCGAGCGGCGAGCGCGTCAGGCGGTGACGGCGGCCGCAGCCTCGTCGATGAGGTCGGCGACGGCCTTCGGCTGCGAGGCGAGCGAGGCATGGCTCGCGTCGAGCTCGATCGTCTTCTGCGGCTGCATCCGCTCGGCCATCCGACGCTCGTTGTCGGGCGCGATCATCCGGTCCTGCGTCGAGACCTGATACCAGGTCGGCTTCGCCTTCCACGCCGGGTCAGTGACTGCGTCTTCGAAGGTGGAGCCGAGCGGGGCCTTCTGCGTGACGGCCATGACGAGGGCCTGCTCGTCACCGAGGTCCTGGCAGAAGCTCTCGTGGAACTTGTCCTGCTTGACCCAGAGGTAGCCGTCGGAGTCGGGCTCGAGGTTGGGTGCCGCCTCGGGAGGCATCTCCTGCGTGATCCCGCCCGGGCTCTCACCGGCATCGGGCGCGAAGGCGGCGATGTAGACGAGGCCGAGTACATTGGGCTGATCGCCCATCTCCGTGATGACGGCTCCACCGTACGAGTGGCCCACGAGGACGACCGGGCCATCGATCTGGGCGACCATCTTGCGGGTGCGTTCGGCGTCGTCGGCGAGAGAGGTGAGAGGATTCTCCACCGCATGCAGGTCGGTGTAACCGCGCTTGTTGAGCTCGACGATGACGTCGGCCCAGTGGGCTGCACCTCCCCAGAATCCGTGGACCAGGACAACACTCGGCTTATCTGACATCGGTACTCCTCGGTTTCACGGAAGCTTCCTTCGGAACCTTCCTTGGTTCAACGGGGGTGCAGGGCGGGTGCCCATCGTGAGAATACAACGGCGCTTGCACCTCCCACCGGGGAATTCCCTGTGAACGGGGTGACCTATCGCGTCTCAATGCCGAGGGGATTCATATCGTGACAAATTATTCCGTGAATCCTCTTTTGACATGACAAATATCTCGCTAGGGTGGTGTGTGCCCACACAGTCTTCGAAGGAGAAGTCATGACCGAACGACTCGGCGTCGCCGTCATCGGAGCCGGCATGGCCGGTCGCGCCCATGCCGCCGCCTGGCGGGCCGCCCCGACCGTCGGCACCGGAACTCTGCCGACCATCGACCTCGTCTCGATCTGCGATGTCGTGCCGGACGCCGCTCGAACCACGGCCGAGCGCTTCGGCTACTCCCGCTTCGACACCGATTGGCAGGACATCGCCGCCGCCGATGACATCGACATCGTCAGCGTCGTCGTCGCCAACTCGCTCCACAGGCCGATCGTCGAGGCGCTCCTCGCCGCCGGCAAGCACGTGCTGTGCGAGAAGCCGCTCACCGATACGATCCCCGAGGCGGACGCCATGATCGCCGCCGCCGAGAACGCGGATACGATCGCCCGTCTCGGCTTCACCTTCCGCCGCACCCCGGGTCTCGCGGCGATCGCCGACCTCGTCGCGAACGGCACTCTCGGGCCCGTCCAGCACGTGGACGCTCACTACTGGACCGACTACGCGTGCTCGCCGACCGCGCCGATGAGCTGGCGGTACCAGGGAGGTGCCGGCACCGGGGCACTCGCCGACGTCGGCAGCCACCTCACCGACTCCGTCGAGTTCATCGCCGGTCCGATCACCGCGGTTTCGGGAGGGCGGTTCCACACCTCGATCACCGAACGCCCGCTTCCCCTCGGCCATGTCACCGGTCATGACCATGTCGAAGTCAGCGACGAGTACGAGCCCGTGACCAACGACGACTACGCAGGCTTCGGCGTCGAGTTCGGCACCGGCTCGGGCACCCTCCAGGTCTCGCGCATCGCCGCCGGGCACCCGAACACCTTCGCCATCGAGGTCTTCTGCGAGAACGGATCCGCCGGCTTCGACTTCCGCCGCCCCGGCGAGATCACCCTCGGCCACACGACCGGCGATCCCACCCGCGACGGACTGACGACCGTGCAGCTCGGACCCGCCCACCCCTACTTCGCCACCGGCGTGCCGATGGCCGCCCCAGGCGTGGGCATCGGTCAGAACGACGGCTTCACCTTCCAGGCCCGTGCCTTCCTCGACGAGGTCGTCGGTCGACCCGAATCCGAGTCCTACCCGCGGTGCGCGACCTTCGCCGACGGCCTCCACGCCCTGGCCGTGCGCGACGCCGTCATCGCCTCGGCCGCGAACGGCGGGGTCGCCGAGGAGGTCACCCGATGAGGCTCGGCGTCTACACGGCCATCCTCCACGACCGCGGGCTGCCCGAGGCGCTCAACGCGATCCGCGATCTCGGCCTCGATGCGGCCGAGATCAACGTCGGCGGCTTCCTCCCTCCCGTGCACATGCCGACGATCGACGACATCCTCACCTCCGATGCCGCCCGCGACGACTACCTCGCGACCTTCGCCGAGGCGGGGGTCGCCCTGGCGGGCCTCAACGCCAACGGCAATCCGCTCGACCCGAACCCGGAGATCGGCCCGCCCACGCTCGCCGACATCGAACGCGCCATCGACGTCGCCGCTCGCCTCGGTCAGACCCGGGTGGTGACGATGTCGGGACTGCCCGGCGCCCGCGCGGAGGCCGCGACCCCGACGTGGATCGTCAACCCGTGGGAGTCCTCGCACCTCGATACGCTCGAGGACCAGTGGGCCCGGGCCGTGCCCGTGTGGCGCGAACTCGACCGCCGGGCCGCCGACCGCGGCGTGATGATCGCGATCGAGATGCACCCGCACAACCTCGTCTTCAACCCCGCCACCCTCGAGCGCCTCATCGACGCCACCGGGGGTGAGAACATCGGCGCGGAGATGGACCCCTCCCACCTCTTCTGGCAAGGGATCGATCCGATCGCCGCGATCGACCACCTCGGCGATCGGGTCGTCCACGCCGCAGCCAAGGACGTGCGGATCAATCCGGCGGCGGCCGTCCACGGCGTCCTCGACGACCGGCACACGCGCTTCACCGGGGACCGGATCACGCGGATCCGCGGGGGCGCGGCGATCAACCGATGGCCGGAGGGCTCGGCCTGGGACTTCGTCGCGCTCGGACGCGGACACGACCAGGACTTCTGGGATCGGTTCGTCGCGGCCCTCGCCGCCGTCGACCCCGACATGGCCGTCCACATCGAACACGAGGACGAGGCGCTGGGGCGGATCGAAGGACTCGAAACCGCCGCCGAGGTGCTGCTCACCGCCCGCGATCACGCCGGGTAAGCTCGAGGGCAGACCGAGACCGGAACGAAGCAGGGACCCCATGGCACGCGCACCCGAGACCGAGCTGAGCGAGGAGTTCTTCGGCACCCTCGACCGCTCCGCCGGGGCCGCGCCGCTCTACGTCCAGATCGCCCGCCGCCTCGAGGCCGCGATCACCGCCGGAGACATCGCCGCGGGCACCCGTCTGGAGAATGAGGTCTCGATGGCCGAGCGGCTCGGTCTCTCCCGACCGACGATCCGGCAGGCGATCCAGGACCTCGTCGACAAGGGGCTGCTCGTGCGTCGGCGCGGGGTCGGAACGCAGGTCCTCCAACGCCCCGTCGCCCGGGCCGTCGATCTCACGAGCCTCCACGAGGACCTGCAGAAGTCGGGCAACGCACCGGCGACGACCGTGCTCAGCCACCGCGTCGAGGCGGCGGACGCGGAATTCGCCGAGCGCCTCGGTGTGGCGGTGGGGTCCCCGACCCTCCACCTGCGCCGACTCCGGCTCATCGGCTCGACGCCGCTCGCGATCCTCCACAACGTCCTGCCCGAGCCGTTCGCCGATATCACCGCCGCCGAGCTCGTCACCGCCGGTCTCTATGAAACCCTGCGCGAGCGCGGGGTCGTCTTCTCCGTCGCCCATCAGACGATCGGCGCCCGCGCTGCCGCCGACGACGAGGCCGACCTCCTCGACATCACCCCAGGCGCCCCGCTGCTGACGATGCACCGGACCGCGCTCGACCATTCGGGCCAGATCATCGAATGGGGCGACCACTGCTACCGACCCGACCTCTACTCGTTCGAGACGACGCTCGTCTCGCGCTGAGCGGCGGGGGCGCTGAGGGGGCTGGCACTCTCGTGGTCGTCGAGGAGTGCAGCAACCGCGCGGTGTGGATCCGCACGCGGTGGTTCGATCCGTACCAGGGGGATCGAAACCGAGCGGCTGCCTCACGACCGCTCCCGGGATGCGAGCACTCCCCAGAACCGCCCCCAAAAAAAGGGGGTGACGCAGAGCACGATGAGTGATATTGTCATGACAAATAGTTTGTCCTGACAAATAGACACGCGGCACTGCAGCCGCACGGAGGGAACCGACGTCCATGACTCAGACACCTTCGCCGTCACCGCAGGATCACCCGCGGAACGAGCAGGCTGACGCGCAGCCGGTTCACCCGCGGACCGGTACGGCTCACCCGCGAATCGAGCAGGCCGACGCGCAGACCGACCGGACTCCCGCTCCGCCGACCCCGCGCACCACCCCGTTCGACCTTGTGAGCATCGGGCGCATCGGCGTCGACATCTACCCGCTCCAGGACGGTGTCGGCCTCGAGAGCGTCGAGACCTTCGGCAAATACCTCGGCGGTTCGGCCTCAAACGTCGCCGTCGCCGCTGCCCGCTACGGACTCAACTCCGCGATCGTCACCGCCGTCGGCGACGACCCGTTCGGGCGGTACCTCCGCGATGAGCTCACCCGCCTCGGCGTCGACAACCGTTTCGTCGCCACCGACACCGAGCACAACACCCCGGTGACGTTCTGCGAGATCTTCCCGCCCGATGAATTCCCCCTCTACTTCTACCGCGACCCGATCGCCCCCGATCTCACGCTCACCGAGGCCGATCTCGACCTCGACGCGATCCGGACCGCCCGGATCTTCTGGGCCACGGTCACGGGTCTGAGCGTCGAACCCAGCCGTTCGACCCACCATGCGGCCTGGGCGGCCCGCGGTCGCGCCGAGCACACGGTCCTCGACCTCGACTACCGCCCGATGTTCTGGTCCGATCCCGCGACGGCCACCGCCGAGGTGTCCCGAGCCCTCGACCACGTCACCGTCGCCGTCGGCAACCGGGAGGAGTGCGAGATCGCCGTCGGCGAGACCGACCCCGACCGCGCCGCCGACGCCCTGCTCGAGCGCGGCATCGAACTCGCCATCGTCAAGCAGGGACCCAAGGGCGTGCTGGCGAAGACCGTCGACGAACGCGTCGAGGTCCCGCCGTATCCCGTCGACGTCGTCAACGGTCTCGGCGCCGGCGACGGCTTCGGCGGCGCCCTGTGCTTCGGACTGCTCGAAGGCTGGGATCTCGAGTACCTGCTGCGCTTCGCCAACGTCGCCGGTGCCATCGTCGCCACCCGTCGGGAGTGCTCGACGGCGATGCCGACGACCGCCGAGGTGACCGCCGTCGTCGGTGGCCCCGGTACCACGCAGACCGCCTCGGCGAACGACAACGCCGGAGCCGACCTCGCTCACACCTCACCCTCGACCCCCGCCGCCTCGACATCGAAGGACCGCTGATGCCGACTCCCACCCTCTCCCCCGCGGCGTTCGCCCGCCTCCGCGACGCGCGCTTCGACGACCCGGCAGCGATCTCCGCCGCGTGGTCCGCCCGCGCCCGCCGCCCGATCGGCGGTGCCGATTCGAAGCTCTTCATCGTCGCCGCCGACCACCCCGCCCGCGGAGCGAACGCCGTCGGCGACGACCGGTTGGCCATGGCCGACCGCGAGGACCTCCTCAACCGGCTCGCCACGGCACTCTCCCGTCCCGGCGTCGACGGCGTCCTCGGCACTCCCGACGTCCTCGACGACCTCGCGTTCCTCGGCTGCCTCGAAGGCAAGCTCGCCGTCGGGTCGATGAACCGCGGCGGCCTCGCCAGCTCGGCCTTCGAGATCGACGACCGCTTCACCGGTCACACCGCCGCCGGCATGGCCCGCGACGGCATCGACCTCGCGAAGACCCTGCTGCGGATCAACCTCGGTGACCCGGCGACCGCATCGGCGCTCGAAGCCAACGCCCGCGCCGTCAACGACTGTGCAGCCGAGGACATCCCGGTGATGATCGAACCCTTCCTCAACGAATGGGCCGACGATCGGGTGCGCAACATCCTCACCCCCGAAGCCGTCATCACCTCGATCGGGATCGCCCAGGGCCTCGGCACCTCCTCGGCGCACACATGGCTGAAGATCCCCGTCGTCGACGATATGGACCGAGTGCTCGCGGCGACGACCCTGCCCACCCTCCTCCTCGGCGGCGAGCGCTCGGACGACCCCGAGGCAACGTTCCGCAGCTGGGAGGCCGCGCTCGCGCTGCCCGGGGTCCGCGGCCTCGTCATCGGCCGCTCCATCGTCTACCCCGCCGACGGCGACGTCGGCGCCGCCGTCGACCGGGCGGCCGCACTCGTCCACGGATCGGAGAGGACCTCGGCATGATCAACGACTGGCTCCACCGCCGCGACACCCTGAGCTCGGGCGCCTGCGAATCCCTCGTCGATGCCTCCCTGCCCGGGTGGGCGCACACCGGCCTGCGGATCCTCGAGCTCGCCGATGCGACCGTCGACCTCCCCGCCGAGGCGGTCGAACGGGTGCTCGTGCCCCTGTCCGGGCCGACATTCACCGTGAAGTACTCCGCGCCCGAGGGCATCGTCGGGGAGCAGAACCTCGCCGGTCGCCGCTCGGTCTTCCACGGTCCTGCCGACTGCCTCTACCTGCCCACCGGCACCGCCGCGACGGTCAGGGGCTCGGGACGCATCGCCGTGTGCGAAGCCCCGACCGAGGAGACCCGACCCGTCCAGTACCTGCCTGCGGCCGATGTCCCCGTCGAGCTGCGCGGGGCCGGGCGCTCGAGCCGACAGGTTCACAACTTCGCGACCCCGGCGGGACTCGACTGCGTGAAGATCATCGCGTGCGAGGTCATCACCCCGGCCGAGAACTGGTCGTCCTATCCCCCGCACAAGCACGACGAAGCGATCGCCGGGACCGAGACCCGGCTCGAGGAGATCTACTACTTCGAATCCGCAGTCTCCCGCGGTCTGACCGCCCCGGCTGCGGCCGATCCGTTCGCGCTCTTCGCGACGTACTCCTCGGCGGCCGGGGAGATCGAGACCTCGGCGATCGTGCGCACCGGCGACATCGCCCTCGTCCCCTACGGGTACCACGGCCCCGTCGCCGCGGCCCCCGGCTACGACAACTACTACCTCAACGTCATGGCGGGCCCCGACCCCGACCGTGCGTGGCTCATCACCGACGATCCCGCCCACGGCTGGGTCCGCGAACAATGGGAGGGTGAGGAGTTCGACCCGCGGCTGCCCTACACGGCGGAGCCGACCGGCGATGAGGACACCACAGGCACTCAAAACGCCGCCGCACCCGGACGCGACGGGTTCACCACCGAGGATGGAGGAGAACGGCGATGACGACGATGACGGTCGCGCAGGCGCTGATGACGTTCCTGACCCGCCAGTACACGGTCGACGGCGATACCCGGGTGCGCACGATCGCAGGGACCTTCGGGATCTTCGGCCACGGCAATGTCGCCGGCATCGGTCAGGCGCTGCGTCAGCTCCACCATGACGAGCCCGGGGCGATGCCTTACCACCAGGCGCGGAACGAACAGGCGATGGTCCACCAGTCCGTCGGCTACGCCCGGATGAACCGGAGACTTTCGACGTTCGCCTCGGCGGCCTCGGTCGGTCCGGGAGCGGCGAACATGCTCACCGGGGCGGCCTTGGCGACATCGAACCGGATGCCCGCGCTGCTTCTGCCCTCCGACACGTTCGCCACTCGCGTCGCCGACCCCGTCCTCCAGCAGCTCGAACACCCGCACGACACATCCTTGCAGGTCACCGACGCGTTCCGGCCGCTGTCCCGGTTCTTCGACCGTGTCGACCGGCCCGAGCAGCTCTTCTCGATCGCTCTGACGGCGATGCGCGTGCTCACCGACCCCGCCGAGACCGGGGCGGTGACGATCGCCCTGCCCGAGGACGTCCAGGCCGAGACCATCGAGGTCCCCGCCGAGTTCCTCACCGAACGCGACTGGCACCTGCGCCGGCCCCTGCCGGAGACCGGTCCGCTCGAGCGGGCGGTCGCAGCGATCCGCGAGTCCCGGACCCCGCTCATCGTCGCCGGAGGCGGTGTCCTCTACTCCCACGCCGAGGACGAGCTGCGGGCCTTCGCCGAGGCGACCGGGATCCCCGTGGCCACGACCCAGGCCGGGGGCGGGGTCCTCGACTGGGATCACCCCCTCAATCTCGGCGGGATCGGAGCGACGGGGTCGACCGCAGCGAACCGGATCGCCGCCGACGCCGACCTCGTCATCGGCATCGGCACCCGCTACAGCGACTTCACCACCGCGAGCCGGACCGTATTCCAGAACCCGGAGGTCCGCTTCGTCAACCTCAACGTCGCCGCCTTCGATGCGTTCAAGCACGGCAGTCGCCTCCCCCTCGTCGCCGACGCGAGGGAGGGGATCCGGGGACTGCACGAGCACCTCGGCGATTTCCGGGTGAGTGAGGACCTGAGCGCACGGGTCGACCGTGAGCGCACGGACTGGATCGCCGTCGTCGATGAGGCCACGGCCCCCACCGATGCCGCGCTGCCCGGTCAGGCCGAGGTCATCGGGGCGGTCAACACCGCCGCCGGTCCCCGCGACGTCGTCATCCAGGCAGCCGGTTCCCTACCCGGTGACCTGCAGAAGCTCTGGCGCACGAACGATCCGCTCGGCTACCACGTCGAGTACGCGTTCTCGTGCATGGGCTACGAGATCGCCGGCGGGCTCGGCGTCCGCCGCGCGATCGACGCCGCCGGTGAGGACCGGGAGGCGATCGTCATGGTCGGCGACGGGTCGTACCTCATGCTCCACACGGAACTCGTCACCGCGGTCGCCGAAGGGCTCAAGCTCATCGTCGTCCTCATCCAGAACCACGGCTTCGCCTCGATCGGCCACCTCTCCGAGACCGTGGGCGCACCCCGGTTCGGCACGTGGTACCGGAAGTACGACGCCGAGGCGAGCGACTTCCGCACCGACGAGGTCCTCCCCGTCGATCTCGCCGCCAACGCCCGGTCGTACGGCATCGACGTCGTCGAGATCGACCCGGGACCGGATGCGAGCACGCGGCTGGCCGAGGCGGTCGCCGCAGCCAGGGAGGCGGAGACCTCGACGCTCATCCACATCCATTCCGATCCTCTCGTCTACGCCCCCGACGGTGAAGGCTGGTGGGATGTCCCCGTCGCCGAGGTCTCGACGATGGGCGACACCCAGGCTGCCCGCGACGAGTACGAGATCGCCGTCAAGAAGCAGAGGCCGCTGTTGTGAGCACTGCACTCGACACCAGCCCACAGGCCACCGCACCCGACCGCACACGAAGGACACCCACCATGACCACCTCGACGGCGGCAACGCAACCGCTGCGCATCGGCACCGCCCCCGACTCGTGGGGCGTGTGGTTCCCCGACCATCCCGGCCAGGTGCCCTGGCAGCGGTTCCTCGACGAGGTCGCCGAGGCCGGGTACACGTGGATCGAACTCGGACCCTACGGCTACCTTCCCACCGATCCCGCACAGCTCGGCGAGGAGCTCGGCAGCCGCGGCCTCAAACTCTCCGGCGGAACGGTCTTCACCGGCTTCCACAAGTCGGGCGACCAGTTCGCCCGGGCCTGGGAGCAGGTCGAACGCGTCGCGAAGCTCACTGCGGCCCTCGGCGGCGAGCACATCGTCGTCATCCCCGACCTGTGGCGCTCGGACGCCACCAGCGAAGTCCTCGAAGCCCGCACCCTCGACGCGGAGGGCTGGCAGCGTCTCGCCGCCGGCCACGACGCCCTCGGCAAGGCGCTCGAGGAGGAGTACGGCCTCCACCAGCAGTTCCATTCGCACGCCGACTCCCACGTCGGCACCCACTCCGAGGTCGAACGGTTCCTCGAACTCACCGACGAGCGCTTCACCAACCTCTGCCTCGACACCGGCCACTTCTCCTACTACGGCGGGGACAACCTGCGGCTCATCGAGGACCATCCCTCCCGGATCGGCTACCTCCACCTCAAGCAGGTCGACCCGGTGAGGATCTGGGACGTCCTCAAGTCAGATCAGCCCTTCGCCGAGGCGGTCGCCGAGGGAATCATGGTCGAACCGAACCAGGGGATCCCGCCGCTCGATCCGATCATCGAGGCCGTCGCCGCCCTCGACCCGAACACCTTCGCCATCGTCGAACAGGACATGTTCGGCTGCAGCGTCGACGCCCCCTACCCCATCGCCGAGCGGACGCTGCAGACGATCCTCGCCTCGACCCCGTCCGCCGCCACCGACCACTGAGGACACGATCATGTCGACACCGACAGCCACCTCGGCGAGAGCACAATCGCAAGGAGCGAGCATGAACGCACAGGACTTCCGCATCGGCGTCGTCGGCGCCGGGATGATGGGCGCCGACCACATCCGGCGCATCACCCGCTCGATCAGCGGAGCGAACGTCTCGGCCGTCATTGAACCCGACACGGGCCGGGCCCAGGCGGCGCTCGGCGATGCTCCGGCCGCGCAGGCCTTCACCCGGGTCGAGGACGCCCTCGATGCGGGTGCCGTCGACGGTCTGCTCATCGCCACCCCCGGCTTCCTCCATGAGCCGGTGCTCCTGCCGGCGATCGAGGCCGGAATCCCGACCCTGTGCGAGAAGCCGCTCACTCCCGACCCCGAATCCTCGCTGCGCGTCCTCGAGGCCGAACAGGCAGGCGGGCGCAGGCTCATCCAGGTCGGGTTCATGCGCCGCTTCGACCCCGAATACCGGCAGCTGCGCGGTCTCGTCGAATCGGGTGAGACCGGGGAGCTGCTCATGCTCCGGTGCGCCCACCGCAACGCGGTCGTCCCCGACTCCTACCAGCAGGAATCGCTCATCACCGACTCCGTCGTCCACGAGTTCGACATCGTCCCGTGGCTCGCCGGATCGCCGATCAGATCCGTCGAGGTCAAGTTCGCCCGCCGCAATCCGCTCACGCCTGAGTGCCTGCGTGAACCGATCCTCGTGCTCATGGAACTCGAGAACGGGGTCCTCGTCGACCTCGAAATGAACGTCAGCGTCCAGTTCGGCTACCAGGTGTCCACCGAGGCGGTGTTCTCCTCCGGCATCGCCCGCATCGGCGAGCCCACCGGACTCCAGACCTGGCACGCGGGCCGCTTCTCGATGGGCGAGCACGCCGACTTCACCACCCGGTTCGCCACCGCCTACGATGCACAGGTCCAAGCCTGGGTCGACGCCTCCCGGGCGGGCACGACGACCGGTCCGTCAGCGTGGGACGGATACCGGGTCGCCGTCGCCTGCCAGGAGGGAGTCGCCTCGCTGGGCAGCGGCGGTCAGCGCACGATCGACGTTCCGCCGACCCCGGCGTTCTACGCGTGAGGAGCAGACGTTGAAGATCGCCTACGACCCGACCCCGCTCCACCACACGCACAGGCTGCTCGACTTCGCCGCAGCCACCGCCGACCTCGGGTTCGAGCACATGCAGCTCACCCCGCATCCGGACTTCGCGACGCACTTCCGGTACCCGAAGATGGACCGCGACCTCATCAAGCGCTTCGCCCGCAGCGTCGACGCCGCCGGCATCACCGTACCGGCGCTCCTGCCCGTGCAGCGGATCGCGTGGCCCGATGAGGCGAAACGGCAGGCTGCGGTGAAGAACTTCGACCGCGTCATCGACATCGCCGTCGACCTCGGCGTGGGCACGATCAACACCGAGTTCAGCGGCCGCCCCGAATCCTTTGAGGACTCCGAGGAATCGTTCTACCGGTCGATGGACGAGCTGCTGCCCCGCGTCGAACGCGAGGGCCTCAGGCTCAACTTCGACCCCCACCCCGACGACTTCGTCGAGGACGGCCACGAGGCGTGGCGGGTGCTGCGCGGGCTCGATTCGGGCGCCATCGGCTTCGTCTACGTCGCCCCGCACACCTTCCACTACGGCGACTGCCTTGACACGCTCGTCCCCGAACTCGGCGACCGCCTCCGCGCGGTCTACATCTCCGACGCCTACGACCACCGGGCCTCACACGGGCTGCGGTACATCGCGAACCCGCCGACCACCTCGGCGAGGGTGCACCAGCACCTCAAGGTGGGCGACGGGGACGTCGACTTCGACGCCCTCTTCGCGACCCTGGGGACGGCAGGATTCCTCGACCGGGAGGATGCGCTCATCGTCTCCAACGTCTTCGGGGAGAACGAGAACAACGACACCGTCAGCCGGTACCAGAAGCAGGCGATCGACGAGCTCGTCGCCGGACATCGAGGTGATGCCGACTGACGAGAACCCCCAGGGCCGCCTGACACATCGGCCGCCGATCCGAACGAGCACAGGCTCACCCATCGCCTGAGGCTGGCGGACATCGCCCTACCCGACGTGCGCCCGCGCACATCCGAACCGCACCATTCACCGAGTCATTCAGCACCATTCACTGAGTCATTCAAAGGAGAGTGAACGCCATGAGCGGTCAACAGAAGTCACTCGTGGACCTGCCCCCTGACACCAAAGGTCCGCACACCTCCCGGTTGGGGATCATCGCCGTCGTCGCCACCTTCGGCGGTCTGCTCTTCGGCTACGACACCGGCGTCGTCAACGGTGCCCTCGAGCCGCTCACCCAGGACTTCGGGCTCACCCCGCGCACCGAGGGGATCGTCGTCAGCTTCCTCACGATCGGGGCCGCTTTCGGCGCCGTCATCGGTGGGCGGCTCTCCGATGCCTTCGGCAGGCGGTCGAACATCCTCCTGCTCGCGACGTTCTTCATCGTCGGCACGCTTGCGTGCGCGCTCGCACCGAACTGGCAGTTCCTCGCCGGTGCCCGGTTCTTCCTCGGTCTCGCCGTCGGCGCTGCGTCGACGACAGTACCGGTCTACCTCGCCGAGCTCGCCCCTTTCGAACGGCGAGGTTCGCTGGTGACCCGCAACGAGGTGATGATCGTCGTCGGTCAGTTCGCGGCCTTCGTCATCAACGCGATCATCTTGAACATCTGGGGAGAGCACGAGGGCGTGTGGCGGTACATGCTCGCCGTCGCCGTGCTGCCAGCGATCGCTCTGCTCATCGGCATGCTCTTCCTCCCCGAGAGCCCGCGCTGGCTGATCTCGAAACACCGTGACGACCAGGCGTTCGAGGTGCTCAAACAGGTCCGCTCGACCGAACGCGCCGAGGCGGAGATGAAGGAGGTCGAGCTGCTCGCCGAGGAGGAGGAGAAGTCGAAGACGGGCGGACTGTCCGACCTCGCCTCGAAGTGGGTGCTGCGCCTCGTCATCATCGGTGTCGGCCTCGGCATCGCCCAGCAGCTCACCGGCATCAACTCGGTGATGTACTACGGCACCCAGCTGCTCACCGATGCCGGTTTCTCCGCCGACGCCGCAATCATTGCGAACACCTTCAACGGACTCTTCTCCGTCCTCGGCGTCACCGTCGGCATCATGCTCATCAACAAGCTGCCTCGGCGGGTCATGCTGCTCGGCGGGTTCACTCTCACGAGCACCTTCCACCTCCTCATCGGCCTCTCCGCGGTGTTCCTCCCGGACGGGCAGTTCAAGGCGTACGCGATCCTCGTCTTCGTCGTCCTCTTCGTCTTCTCGATGCAGGGCACGCTCGGGCCGCTCGTGTGGCTCATGCTCGCTGAGATCTTCCCGCTGAAGATCCGCTCGTTCGCGATGGGCATCTGCGTCTTCGCGCTGTGGATGGCCAATGCCGCCGTCGCCCAGTTCTTCCCCAGCGTCGTCGCCGGCATGGGGATCGCGAACACGTTCTTCATGTTCGCCGGCCTCGGAGTTCTCGCCCTCATCTTCATCTACTTCATGGTCCCCGAAACCAGAAACAAGACCCTCGAGGACCTCGAGGAGGAGTTCCGCACGAAGTACGGTCGCTGAGGGTCCCGAGTATCCTCGATGACACATCCCAGCCCACCGAGCATCCAAGGAGTGACCATGGCCATCATGGTGGCAGTCCCCGACAACGCCTCAGCCGACGCAGCCGTCACGGCCGCGATCGGCGAAGCCCGGCATTTCGACACGAACCTCGTCGTCGTCCCGCTGGGTATCCAGTCCGATTTCGACACGACCGTGCTCGACGCCTCCGAAGTGCCGTACGAGCTCGTCGGGCGGCAGGGGCGCGGTGATCGTGATCCCGCCGAGGCGGTCCTCGACGAACTCGAGGAACGCGACGACATCGCGCGCCTCGTCATCGGCATGAAGCGCCGTTCCCGGGTCGGCAAGGCCCTCATGGGCTCGGTGAGTCAGCGGCTGCTCCTCGACTCGCCGGTGCCGGTGCTCGCGGTCAAAGCCTGATCACCCCGGGCGTTCTGCCAGTGATGCGCCGGCCCCATCAGCGTCGGAGTCAGTGGTGGGGTCCTAGGGGCGGACGACGCGGACATGACGAAGGCCCCTCACCGGAATCTCTCCTGGTGAGGGGCCTTTCGTGGTGCGCCACGAGGGATTCGAACCCCCAACCTTCTGATCCGTAGTCAGATGCTCTATCCGTTGAGCTAGTGGCGCATCGTCACCGGGCTCCCGCCCTGCAACTCGATCAACTATACACACGATGCCGATCCGACCTCAAATCTCCGACCAGTGCCCTTCGCCACAGTTTCGGGCGACTTCCGCCGCAACGTTCAGCGCTGACCGCAGGAATCCGCTCCGCCGGACGGCTGCCAAAGGGGACGCACGGGACGGTTGACCGCCTCGGCGAGGAAATCGATGATCCAGTTTTCAAGCAGATCATCGATCTGAAACTTCACGTCACACTTCTGCAAAAACACGGCATGTGCTTGACGAGAATAAGTCACAAGTGCCCTGGTTGTGTTCCAATGCACATCTTCGAGCGGCGATATTCGGTGATCTTCACCATTGCGCCCACCCTACCGTGGAGATGTACCGCCCTCCGACATCCGTCGCGAAACCCCCGATACACCAGGAGACCACTCATGACAGTCCTCGACCATGACGTCGTCGCTGACCAGCTGAAGAACGCCCCCACGAAGAACGAGAAGGTGCTTTCGTTCGTCAGCCGGATCGCCACCCTCACCACCCCCGACGAGATCGTGTGGATCGACGGCTCCGAGGGTCAGCGGGACCTCATCACGCAGCAGCTCGTCGATGCCGGCACGCTCGTGCGCCTCACCGGCACGAAGGACTCCTACTACGCCGCCTCGGATCCCGAGGACGTCGCCCGCGTCGAGGACCGCACCTACATCTGCTCGGTCGACGAGAAGGACGCCGGCGCGCTCAACAACTGGGTCGCCCCCGCGGAGATGAAGGAGACCCTCAACGGTCTCTTCGACGGCTCGATGCGCGGACGCACGATGTACGTCATCCCCTTCGTCATGGGCCTCGCCGAGGCGGATCAGCCGATGTTCGGCATCGAGGTCACCGACTCGCCCTACGTCGTGCTCTCGATGCTCATCATGGCTCGCTCGGGCAAGTACGCCCTCGACGCGATCGATGCGCAGGACGCGGACTTCGTCGAGTGCGTCCACTCGGTGGGCGCCCCGCTCGCTGAGGGCGAGGCCGATGTCGCTTGGCCGAACAACTCGACGAAGTACATCACCCACTTCCCCGAGGAGCGCTCGATCTGGTCGTTCGGCTCCGGCTACGGCGGCAACGCGCTGCTCGGCAAGAAGTGCTACGCACTGCGCATCGCCTCGGCGATCGCCCACGACGAGGGCTGGCTGGCCGAGCACATGCTCATCCTCAAGCTGACGAACCCGGAGGGCCAGGTCAAGTACATCGCCGCCGCGTTCCCCTCGGCCTGCGGCAAGACCAACCTCGCCATGATCGAGCCGACGATCCCCGGCTGGAAGGCCGAGACACTCGGTGACGACATCGCGTGGATGCGCTTCGGCGAGGACGGCCAACTCTACGCCGTCAACCCCGAGTTCGGCCTCTTCGGCGTCGCGCCGGGTACCGGCTACTCGACCAACCCGACCGCGATGCACGCGATCGAGGCCGGCGGCAACATCTTCACGAACGTCGCGCTCACCGACGACGGCGACGTGTGGTGGGAGGGCAAGACCGACGAGAAGCCCGCGCACCTCACCGACTGGCGGGGCAACGACTGGACTCCGGACTCGGAGACCCCGGCCGCGCACCCGAACTCGCGCTTCTGCACCCCGATCGCCAACGTTCCCACGCTCGCTCCCGAGTGGCAGAACCCCAACGGCGTACCGATCTCGGCGATCCTCTTCGGCGGACGCCGCAAGACGACGATGCCGCTGGTCACCGAGACCCGCGACTGGAACCACGGTGTGTTCATGGGCTCGGTGCTCTCCTCGGAGACCACCGCGGCAGCCACCGGTGCCGTCGGCGTCGTCCGTCGTGACCCCATGGCGATGCGTCCGTTCATCGGCTACAACGTCGGCGACTACCTCCAGCACTGGCTCAACATCGGCCAGACCGAGGGTGCGAAGCTGCCGAAGATCTTCTACGTCAACTGGTTCCGTCGCGATGACGACAACTCGTTCCTGTGGCCCGGGTTCTCCGAGAACTCGCGTGTCCTCAAGTGGGTCTTCGAGCGCGTCGCCGGCACCGCCGACGCTGTCGAGTCCCCGCTCGGCTTCACCCCGGCTGAGGGCGCACTCGACACCGAGGGCCTCGACTTCACCGCGGAGCAGCTGCGCAAGGCGCTCGCGATCAAGCCCGAGGAGTGGGAGACCGAGCTCGCCTCGATCGAAGAGTGGTACGCCGAGCTCGGTGATTCGGTTCCGGCCGAACTCCGCGCCGAGGTCGACAGCCTCCGCGAGCGCCTCGGCCTTGCCTGAAGTGCTGATCTGCGTGAGTCGCTGAGCACGTGCAGTGCTCAGCGGTGCGGATGTGTGGCAGCGGTTCACGTGAACCGCTGAGCCTCACGGCGTCGCACTGACACCGACGATCCCCCGATCACCGCCGAGGTGGTCGGGGGATCGTCGTGTTCGACGTCGGTCGGGGGTTCCGGGCGGCGTCGGGTGGCAGCCTTGGCCGGGCGGCCTCCGCAGTGCCGGGCCGCCTCCCGTTGCCCCCTCCCCGAAGCGGCAATTCATCCCGGTGCAAGGGGAGGAATCAGCGCTCCAGCGAGGGGGTGGCGCGCTCGAGGTTGTTCGTTCAGCTGCGGGTGCGAAGCGTCGCTTGGGGTGTGAATCGATGCCGACGGTGGGATGTGGCCGGCGCGGCAGCACGGCGACACTGCACCATGCGTGCACCACTCCTCGGAGTTGCAAATCCTACGCTTGCAAACGTAGGACGTAACGCTGCGGCGCAGGGGTGTCGTGCTCGAGGTTGTTCGTGCGACTGCCGGTGCGAAGCAGCGCCACGGGTGCGACGCCGCGCAACGGGTGCGGAGTGACGCTAAGGGTGCGGCGTGCGACTGCGGGTACGGGGGGTTCGAGCTGTGTCTCGGGAGGAGCTCAGGCTGAGCGCCCGCATGTCAGCGACGACAGGCGACCCGGCGAAGTCCGCGGCGGGAGCGCTCAGGCGCCGTGGAGGACGGGGACGATGAGGTAGACCCCGAAGAGGACAAGCGCACCGCAGAGTGCGAAGACGGCCCAGTATCCGGCCTTGAGCAGCGGGTTGCCGTGGCCCTCGGCGACCTGATCGATGTGGACCGCGCGCATGCGCACCGCGGTCGAGAACAGTCCGATGACGACGAGCGACGAGAACCACGTCGCAATCGCCACGATGGCGAACGAGCTCCACTCGATCATTTGGCGCCTCCCTTGTCAGCATCGGAGTCTTGCCTCGATGCGTCGGCAGCCGACGTGCCTGTCGCCCGGACGTCCGTTGCGGAGCCAGTGCTCCTCGCCGTGCCGGCGACAGCCCCCTTCGAGACGGCATCGGTCGTCACAGCGCCGTTCACAGCGCCGTTCCCGTTGGCCGCCGCAGTGCGACGCGCCTGGGACTTCCGGCTCTTCTTCTCCGCGTCCTTCTTCGTCTGCGCCTCGGTGCGGGCCTCACGACGCGCCTCGGCGCGCTTGCGGTTGCGATCCTGGCGCAGCTTGCGCTTGCGGCCGCGGATGTTGACGGCCTCGCCGACGGTGTCGAAGTTCGAGATCTCGGCAGTCTTGTCCTGGCGGGAGCTGAGGTAGATCCAGAGAACGGCTACGACGGCGACGGCGGTGTCGATAAGAACGCCGAACAGCCCCAGGTGGGCGACACCGGCCGCGGCCGCACCGACGATGCCCGCGGCCGGGATCGTCAGCAGCCAGCCCGAGGCGATGCGTCCGGCCGTCGACCACCGGACGTCGGCACCCTTGCGGCCGAGACCCGACCCGAGCACCGAACCGGAGGCGACCTGCGTCGTCGACAGGGCGAAGCCGAGGTGCGAGGAGGCGAGGATCGCAGCGGCGGTCGAGGTCTCGGCGGACAGCCCCTGTGCGGGCTTGACGGTGGTGAGCTTCGTGCCGAGCGTGTCGATGATCCGCCATCCGCCGACGTAGGTGCCGAAGGCGATCGCGAAGGCACACGTGGCGATGACCCAGAACTGCGGGCCGGTGCCCTGCGCCTGGAGGTTCGCGGAGATGAGGACGAGGGTGATGACGCCCATCGTCTTCTGAGCATCGTTCGTGCCGTGGGCGAGCGCAACGAGCGAGGAGCTGAAGATCTGCCCGTACTTGAACGGCGCCCGGTGCGCGGTCTGTCCGTCGCCGTTGCGGCGGGTGATGTAGTACGCGAGACGCGTGCACAGGTAGGCGCTGATGCCGGCGATGAGCGGCGCGGCGATCGCCGGGATGACGACCTTGGAGAGGAAGACCCCGAAGTCGACCGAGTTCAGGCCCGCACCGACGATGGCCGCACCGATGAGGCCGCCGAAGAGCGCGTGCGAGGACGACGACGGCAGTCCGAACCGCCACGTCGCCATGTTCCAGATGATCGCGCCGATGAGGCCGGCGAGGATGAAGTCCGGAGTGATCTGGACCCCGCCCTCGCCTTCGCGGATGATGCCCCCGGAGATCGTCTTCGCCACCTCGGTGGAGAGGAAGGCGCCGACGAGGTTGAGGATCGCGGCGAGGGTGACGGCGGCCCTCGGCTTGATCGCGCCCGTGGCGATCGGCGTGGCCATCGCGTTGGCCGTATCGTGAAAGCCGTTGGTGAAGTCGAAGAAGAGTGCCAGTGCGACGACGAGCACGACGACGAAGATGATTTCCACTCAGCGACCTTGGATGTAGACACAACGGGGACCGGGGATTGAACGCACTGCCAGGCAGCGGCCTCAAACACGTGTGAGTCTACAACGTGAGACGCCGAAGCTTCACACAGCCTTCAGCCTGCAGTCACCCCATTCATCTTCCGTTCATCTGCGAACTGGGTCAATACCTGCAGCCGCAGGGACGATGTATCAGCTCTCACATCCCGCCGAGGCGGCCGCCGGGTTCCAGCGCACCGGTCGTTCGGTGCCGGAACGACCCCGCCGAGGCGGCCGCCGGGTCCCAGCGTCCGATTCAGTGCACGTATCCGTCGGCGACGGCCAGCGCCCGATCGAGGGCCTCGAGGCCGCGGCGGACATCGGCGTCGGGGGTGTTGAGCGGGGGCACGATGTGGATGCGGTTGAAGTTCGCGAACGGGAGCACACCACCCGCCTTGAGGGCGGCGATGACCGCGTTCATCTCCTCAGACGATCCGCCGTAGGCGGCGAGCGGCTCCTTCGTCTCCCGGGTCCGGACAAGCTCGACGGCCCAGAAGCAGCCCATCCCCCGGACGTCGCCGACGGAAGGGTGGCGCTCGGCGAGCTCGCGCAGGGCGGGACCGATCACCTCGGTGCCGAGGCGGTCGGCGTTCTCGACCATCCCCTCCTCACGCATCGCCCCGATCGTCGCCACCGCCGCCGCGCACGCGAGCGGGTGCCCGGAGTACGTCAGCCCGCCGGGGTAGGCACGGTCGCGGAAGGTCTCGTAGATCGCCTCCGAGATCGCGACCCCGCCGAGCGGGACGTAGCCGGAGTTCACACCCTTGGCGAAGGTGAGGAGGTCGGGGGTGACGTCCCAACGAGCGACGGCGAACCAGCGTCCCGTCCGGCCGAACCCGGCCATGACCTCGTCGGCGATGTAGACGATGCCGTAGCGCCGGGTCAGCTCCCGCACGCCCGCGAGGTAGCCGGCGGGCGGGCCGTAGATGCCGGCGGTTCCGGGCACGGTCTCGAGGACGAGGGCCGCGATGTTCGCCGGGCCCTCGAGGACGATGAGGTCCTCGAGGTGGCGCAGCGCGCGCTCGGTCTCCTCCGCCTCGGTGGTCGAGCCGAAGTACGAACGGTACTGATAGGCGGGCATGAAGTGGACGACGCCCTCAGCCGAGTAGTCGTTGGGGAAGCGGCGCGGATCCCCGGTGACGTTGACGGCGAGCTGAGTGCCGCCGTGGTAGCTGCGGTAGGCGGAGAGGACCTTCGTCCGGCCCGTGTGCAGGCGCGCCATGCGGATCGCGTGCTCGTTCGCATCCGCTCCCCCGTTGGTGAAGAACACGTGGTCGAGATCGCCGGGGGCGAGCTCGGCGATGAGGCGGGCGGCCTCCGAGCGGGCGTCGTTGACGTGCTGGGGTGCGATCGTGCACAGCCGGCCCGCCTGCTCCTGAATGGCGGCGACCACTGCGGGGTGCTGGTGGCCGATGTTCGTGTTCACCAGCTGCGAGGAGAAGTCGAGGAGCTTCCGACCCTCGCCGTCCCAGACGTACGAGCCCTCGGCCGCGACGACGGTCATCGGGGCGAACGGTCCCTGTGCCTGCCACGAATGGAAGACGTGGGCCCGGTCGAGCTCGTGGGCGCGCCGCCCGGCAGCGAGCTGCTCCTCGGTGGGTCCCTCGAGGCGGGGCGCCTCGGTGCCGGGTGCCTCGGTGCGGGCTGCGGCGTTCGTGGTCGCAGTCTCCTGGTTCGCAGCCAGCGCCGCCGTGTCCGCTGCGGACCCTGTCGGATCGATCGTCGTCGTCATCGTCGTGTCCTTGTCTTGTCGCCGAGGCGGTCAGTCGTGGGTCAGTCGTGGGTCGGGAAGCCGAGGTTGAGGCCGCCGTGGCTGGGGTCGAGCCAGCGGGAGGTGACGACCTTGCCGCGGGTGAAGAAGTGCACGCCCTCCTCGCCGTACGCGTGGGTGTCGCCGAAGAGCGAGTTCTTCCACCCGCCGAACGAGTACCAGCCGACGGGGACGGGGATGGGCACGTTGACGCCGACCATGCCGACCTCGACCTCGCGTTCGAAGCGGCGCGCGGCACCGCCGTCGTTGGTGAAGATCGCGGTGCCGTTGCCGTACGGGTTGGCGTTGATGAGGTCGAGGCCTTCGTCGTAGCCGGGCACGCGGACGACGGAGAGGACGGGTCCGAAGATCTCGTCGGTGTAGATCGACATGTCCGGGCTGACGTGGTCGAAGAGCGTCGGATTGAGGAAGAACCCGTCGGCGGGGACATCGTCCCGGCCGTCGAGGACGACGGTGGCTCCCGCCTCGGCGCCGGCATCGATGTAGCCTGCCACCTTGTCACGGTGGGCGGCGGTGATGAGCGGCCCCATATCGGGTTCGGTCGCGCCGTCGCCGACGCGCAGGGTGCGGGTGCGTTCGGCGATCTTCTCCACGAGCTCATCGGCGATCTGCTCGACGGCGACGACGACGGAGATCGCCATGCACCGCTCCCCCGCGGCGCCGTATCCGGCGTTGACGGCGGCATCGGCGGCGAGGTCGAGGTCGGAGTCGGGGAGGACGAGCATGTGGTTCTTCGCCCCGCCGAGGGCTTGGACCCGTTTGCCGGTGGCGGTCCCGGTCTCGTAGACGTACTTCGCGATCGGGGTGGAGCCGACGAAGGACACCGAGGCGACGTCCGGGCTGGTGAGGATCGTGTCGACGGCCGCCTTGTCGCCGTGGACGACGTTGAAGACACCGTCGGGCAGTCCGGCCTCCTGCCAGAGGGCGGCGAGCCAGTTCGCGGCGCTCGGGTCCTTCTCGCTGGGCTTGAGGACGACGGTGTTGCCGGCGGCGATCGCGACGGGGAAGAACCACATGGGGACCATCGCGGGGAAGTTGAAGGGCGAGATGATCGCTGAGACACCGAGCGGCTGGCGCAGCGAGTGGACGTCGACGGTCGTCGAGACGTTCTCGGAGAAGCCGCCCTTGAGCAGGCCGGCGATGCCGCACGCGAACTCGACGACCTCCTGCCCGCGGGCGATCTCGCCGAGGGCGTCGGAGAGGACCTTGCCGTGTTCGGCGGTGATGATCTCGGCGAGCTCCTGCTTGCGGGCGTTGAGCAGTTCGCGGAACGCGAAGAGGATCGCCGTGCGCTTGGCCAGGGACGTGTCGCGCCAGCCGGGGAACGCCTCGGTGGCGGCCCGGATCGCGCCTTCCGTGGTGGCGGCATCGGCGAGCGCGACCTCCCCCGTGACCTCTCCGGTGGCGGGGTTCGTCACCTCGCCGAGGCGGGTGTCGGGTCCGGCGGGAACGGTCCGTCCGTTGATCCAGTGGGAGATGGCGGCCATGGGGGTGTCCTTCTGCGTCGATGACAGGGGTGCTCTGCTCCCATCGTCGTCGCCCACCCGGCCGCACGACAGTGTCAGAGTGTCAGTTCTGCCGTCTTGAGAATTACACTGTGTCAATGAACGTTGAGAGGTCGGAGGCCGCAGCGAGCCTCACCGTCGCCGGGGTGCTCGATCTCGAGGAGATCCGCAGCGGTGCGCCCGAGGTCGTGGCCGGGGAGGCCGACCTCGATCGCCCGATCCGGTGGGTGCACATCGCCGATTCCGAACACGTCGAGCAGTTCCTCGAAGGCGGCGAACTCGTCCTTACGACCGCGCAGACCTTCCGCCGCTCCCCTGCCGCAATGACGGTCTTCCTCGATCAGCTCGAGGCGGCTGGTGCCGCGGGTGTCGTCGTCGAACTCGTCGACGATGCCTCGGATCCGGATGAGCAGGCCGCCGAGGTGGTCCGCCATGCGGCGTCCGGGCGCGAGCTTCCCGTCGTCGTCCTCACGCATCGGATCAAGTTCGTCCGCATCACCGAGGTCGCCCACCGCTCGCTGCTGGCCGAGCAGCTCGGGCGTCTCGAACGGGCGCGGGAGATCCATGAGACCTACACGCAGCTCAGCCTCGAGCGGGCCGAGGTCAGTGCGATCGTCGCGCGCACTGCCGAGCTGCTCGGAGCCCCGGTCGTCCTCGAGGATGTCGCCCATCGGGTGCTCGCCCAGGCCGGTCCGGGAGCAGAGGCGCTCGTCGCCAACTGGGTCGCACTCGTCTCCGGGGCCGACGCGTATGTCCGACGTGACTGGCCGCAGATCCCGGTCGGTCTGCAGTCGCGGCGGTGGGGCCGCCTCGTCGTGCCGGGCCTGCCGACCGGCGCGGCCAATGTCGAGCAGATCATCGAACGGGCGGCACAAGCGCTCACGCTCACCCGCATGGCAGAGACCGACGAACGGGATCTGCTGCTCCAGGCCCAGGCGGGTTTCGTCCGCGAGCTCATGGATGTCGGCGCCGAGGACGAGGCGCAGGCCAGAGCCCGGGCGCGTTCGCTCGGGTTCGAACCGCCTGGCGCGTCGCGGCTTGTGCCCGCCGTCATCCGCCTCGACCGGGATCCGAGCACGGATCCGACGCGGATGCAGCTATGGGAGCGCGCACTCATCCAGGAGGCGACTGCCGCTGCCGCCCGAGCCGGTGTCTCGACGCTGTCGACGGGACTGCAGTCCGGGTCGTTCGGGCTCGTCCTCGCTCTGCCTGGGCGCGGCGATGAGTCGAAGGCTCTGCACCGCGTGTTCGAGGAGATCGCCGATCTCGGGACGACGTGGGCGGTGGGGGTGGGCCGGAGCAGCTCGTCCCTGCTCACGGCGGTGTCGCGTCTCGAGTCAGCCGCTCAGGTCGCCGAGGTGGTCGCCACCCTCGATGTCCGCGAGCAGGTCTTCTACCGCGCCGGCGACGTGCGGCTGCGCGGACTGCTCGCGCTCCTCGGCGACGATCCTCGGCTGCGCGGCTTCGCCGAAGGGGAGCTCGGACCGCTGCTCGAGACCGACGACGAGGAGATGCTCGACTTCCTCGAGCTCGTCCTCGCCCACGGTGGGAACAAGTCAGCGGTGGCACGGGCCGGGTTCCTCTCCCGACCCGCCCTCTACGCGCGGCTCGCGAAGCTCCAGGACCGACTCGGCGTCTCCCTCGACGACGCCGAGTCGAGGACCGCGCTCCACGTCGCCCTCCTGTGGTGGCGGATGAATCGGTGAGGAGCCGCACCGGATGAATCGGTGAGGCGTACTGACAGGGCTCAGACGGTCAGGGTGCGGCCGGTGACGTTGCCCTCGACGGCACGCACGAAGGCCGCGGCCACCTCCTCATCGGTCACGGGGATCATCCCGGCGAAGGCGTCGTGGAAGTGCGGCGAGTTCGCGAGCACATTGGGGCTGACGGCATTGATCCGGATCCCCCTCGGCAGCTCCGGGGCAGCGGCCATGACGAAGGACTCGAGTGCGCCGTTGGCCAGCGCGGCCGCTGCCGCGGTCGGCACCGATTCGCGACTGAGGACTCCGCTGGTCAGCGTGATCGATCCGCCGTCCCGAACATGGTCGAGGCCCTGGGTGACGAACTCGACCTGGCCGAGGACCTTCGAGGTCAGGGCCGAGAGATAGTCGTCGCGGGTGAGGTCGGTGACGGGTTTGAATGGGACGGAGCCGGCGGCGACGACGATGGCATCGACCTCGCCGACCGCGTCGAGCAACCCCTGGATCGACGCGGGATCACTCGTGTCGACTCCTGGGTCCGTCGACCGTGAGGCGGAGATGACCTCGTGTCCGCGCGCTTCGAACTCGGCCACGGCCACCCGCCCGACATGACCGCCTGCTCCGACGACAAGAATTCTCATAGTGGGCACTCCTTCGCACCTTTGCTTCTCGTGCGGATCGCCGAGGACTCGGCGGTTCGCCCGGTCATCGCCGGCAAGGTCCGACCGGCACACACCACACTAGACTCCGGCACTGACATTCAGGGGATCCGCCGACTCCTCGGCTGTTTGTGGTCGAAGAACCGAGGATTCTGAGCCGTTTGGGCGTTTTTCCCTCAGTTATTCGACCACAACGGGGAGGCCAACAGACCTCGTGCACAGTCGGCTCTCCGGCCGCAGCCGGGCACGCAGAAGCCCCTGCGATCCGCTCAGACAAACGGATCGCAGGGGCTTCTCACAAACGCGGAGCCGGTGGGATTTGAACCCACGGTCCCCAGTTCAAGGGACTTCACCTTAGCAGGGTGATGCTTTCGGCCGCTCAGCCACGACTCCAGATTCTCGCCTCGGGGCGACACGCTCGACGCATGCCCCGAAACCACAGTTGACACTGCGAAGACCAGCCTATGCGAAAGGAACCTCCCAGAGCAAAGTTCACTGCGGCAGAGTGGGCTTGATCATAGTCGCTGGTACGAGGATCGTCGCATTTGCTGATGTTAGGGCGGTTTCGCAGGCGCATATCCGCGCGAATTCCAGCATTCGTCAATGTAGGGGCGTAAAATCGACCTGATGTGACCCGTGGTTCGCGCTCCGATACGCCCCCAACGACGGACATTGCGGGAGACATCTGCGCCGAAGACGAGGCGTCAACGGCCCGACACGCGGCGCACGAGATGAGCAACGAGGAGTTAAGAACTTGCCAGAGTTTCCCCCTGACAAGAGAGGACCTCAGGGGAGCGACCCCGATTCTCCATCTGCAGGCCGCCGCCTCCGCGCGTCATCCCGCCCCCGCTTCCGCGGCGAGGCCGCCGCCAGCTCGACCGAGAACCACACCGATGCACCGCCGCAGTCCCCGCGCGGCGCCGACTCGACCCGCCGGGCCTCCGAACCAGCCCCACCGTCTGCCGCCCACCAGCCTCCGCGTCCGTCCGGCTCCGATTCCCGCGGGGACTACTCCCTCAACAGCTCTCGCCGAGGCGGCTCCACCTCCGATTCGTCCGACGAGCAGTCGCCCCGGTCCAAAGCCCCGACCCCGCGTCCCGTCGCACCCCGCACCCGCCGTGAGGCGAGGATGCTCCGCGCGGCTGCCGCCGGCGGGGCGAGCGCTGCCGGCGTCGCCGCAGCCGCCGGCAACGTTGACCGCGGGCGCTCCTCCGCACCTGAGTCCCGAACCGCCTCGGCGCGGGCCGACGATTCCCGCGCAGATCAGGATCAGCGCTCCTCCCGGGACTCCGACTCCGGCCGTCGCCGCTCGCAGCGCGCAGCCGCGGCGGCGGCTCCGACAGCCGCAGCGGCAGCACCGGCAACCGCCGTCAGCGCCGGCTCCCCCGCCCCGGGCAACAGCTCCGGCTCCGGCTACAGCTCCGGCAACAACGGCAACGGTGACGGTGACAAGCCCGCCTCCGGCGGTCCCGAGCGCACCCGCCGTCATTCCTCCCGCCTCGGCGAGGCCTTCCCCAGCCTTGTCGGATGGACGTCGCTGAGCACCCTGCTTCCGGGCATCGGACTCCTGCGCACGCGGTTCCGTCCGCTCGGCCTCATCGTCTTCGGCGGGTTCGTCCTCACGATCCTCTTCGTCATCGGCTACCTCCTCATCAAGGGACCCGTCCACGCGATCGGCACGATCATCGCGAGCCCCTCCCTGCTCAACTTCATCGCGTTCGCCGCCGTCGCCGTCGGTCTCATCTGGATCATCGTCGTCGTCCTCTCCTACCTCGGACTCCGGCGCGGGCATCGCTACCTGCCCTGGCAGAACCGCCTCTCCGGTGTGCTCATCGTCTCCCTCGTCCTCATCATCGGGATCCCCTTCGGCATCGGCTCCGTCTACGCCCGCGTCCAGAGCGACACGATCGCGAGCCTCTTCGGCGAGAGCACTGGAAAGACGGTCGACGCCAAGGAGCTGTGGAAGGACAAGCCCTACATCAACGTCTTCCTCATCGGCCGCGACAACGGCGACGACCGTCAGGGCACCCGCCCGGATACTATGCTCGTCGCCTCGATCGACACGAAGACCGGCAACGCCGCCCTCATCTCCGTGCCGCGCAACCTCGCGTTCCCGATCTTCCCCGAAGGCAGCCCCGAGGCCGAGGTCTGGCCCAACGGGTTCCGTCCCACCGGGGACTCCTCGGAGGACCTCATCAACGCCGTGTGGCAGTGGGGCGAGCAGAATCCCGACGCCGTTGGCGAAACGAACGGCCTCGAACCGGGGATGACGGCGACGATGGCCGCGGTCGAAGGATCACTCGGCCTCAATCTCGACTACTGGGCTTCGGTCGACATGGCCGGGTTCGAGGACGTCGTCGACGCCATCGGCGGAGTGAACATCGACGTCGAACGCCCCATCCCGATGGGCGGCGGCAAGTCGATGTCCGGAGTGCCGAACCGGGTCTTCGGCTGGATCGACCCCGGTCAGCAGAACCTCAAGGGCAAGAAGGCCCTGTGGTACGTCCGCTCCCGTGAGGGCAGCGACAACTACGACCGCATGTGCCGTCAGCAGCGGATGCTCAAGACGACGCTCGAGCAGATCGACCCGCAGGAGCTCGCCGCGGCCTACCCGAAGCTCGCCGGGTCGGCGACGAAGAACATCGCGACCTCGATCCCCCAGAACGAGATCCCGGCCTTCATCGAACTCGCCGTGGCCATGCAGAAGGGCGACGTGACGACGGTCCAGATCAACAACGACGTCACCCCCACCTACAACCCCGACTTCGATGTCCTCCACAAGTGGATCCAGGGCGAGATCAAGGGTGCCTCCGACGGCGCCGAATCGCCGCGCCCGACGAACGACCCGTCGAAGACTGACGGAGCCACCGACTCCGGTGACTCTTCAGAGTCCTCGGAGTCCTCGGAGGACCAGGGCCAGCAGGACCACAGCCAGGACGTCGAGACCGGCACCGATGCCCCGAGCGGCGACGGTGCGGGAACCTCGACCGATGACTCGGGTGTGCCCGGCGAACCCAACGCCGAGGGCAAGTGCTACCCCAAGGACTACCAGCCCGGTGACCCCTGGCCCGGCTACCCCGGCCCGGGCGCCGGAGACCAGGAGTGAGCGCCGACCACTCCGTCGCGATCATCGGGGTCGGCCCACGCGGGCTGAGCGTCCTCGAGCGACTCGTCGCCCTCGGTGCCCGCGGCTGGGATCCCGCGCGCGGACCGATCGTCATCCACCTCGTCGACCCGTACCCACCGGGTGCGGGCATCGTCTGGCGCACCGACCAGCCGACGAGCCTGCTCATGAACACGACGATCGGCGAACAGACGATCTTCCCCGACGGCAGCTGCTCCTTCCTCGCCGAGGCGATCGATGCCGGTGACGCGGCCCGCCCCGACGACCGCACCCCCGGGTCCACCGACAGCTCCTCCGTGGCGTCCGCCTCCTCCACCGGGGCGGCGGTCCCCTCCCCCGATGCGGCCGGCCGCTCTCCGTTCGGTCCGTCGATGGCCGAGTGGTACCGCGCATCCGGCGGCACCGAGCCCGTCGATTCGACGTTCCCCAGCCGCACCCTCTACGGGGAGTACCTCAGCGACGCCTACGCCCGGATCCGCGACTCCGCCCCCGATTTCATCCAGATCGTCGAACACCGCACCCGCGCCGAGTCGGTCATCGACCTTCCCGCCGTCGACCTTCCCGGTGACCCCGCCGAGGCGGTTCCCCCTCAGCTCATCCGGTGCGAGGACGGAACGACGATCATCGCCGCAGCCGTCGTCCTCGCCGTCGGCCACATCCCCAGCACTCCGACCGAGGAGCGTGCCCGTCTCGCCGCCTTCGCCCAGCGCTCAGGCGGGATCTACATCCCCCAGAGCCTCCCGGCCGAAGCCCCGCTCGACGAGATCCCCGCCCACGCGCGCGTCCTCGTCCGGGGCATGGGGCTCAACTACTTCGACGTCCAGACGCTGCTGACGATCGAGCGCGGCGGCAGCTTCGTCGACGCCGGCACGTCAGATGGCGCCGGCACGTCGGACGCCGGCGCATCCGCCGCGGAGTCCGCCGCGGAGTCCGACGCATGGTCCGATAACTCCGCGACCTCGACCGCCTCCGGGACCGTCCGCTACCTCCCGAGCGGGAAGGAACCCGCCCTCTTCCTCGGCTCCCGGCGCGGCATCCCCTACCGGAGCAAGCCGATCAGCCACGAGCATCCGCGCTCGGCTTGGCCGCTGCGGTACTTCACGAAGGAGAATGTCGCCCTCCTCGCCGGCATCGACGATCTCGAGGGCGAACGCCGGGCCGGGGCCCGCTTCAACGACCAGCTGTGGCCGCTCATCCTCGCCGACCTCCGCTTCGCCTACTACCGCACGCTCGCGCGCACGGATCCCGACGCGTTCGCCGACGATCCCGGGCGCCTGCGCGAAGCCATCGCCGAGGCGGTCTCCCGCCACCTGACCCGCCGCACCTGGCAGGAGACCCACCCGGAGGCCGAGTCGGCGAGCGACTCCTCCCGCCAGGGCCGTGTCACGCGTGAGGCCTTCGCCTGGGCGGAGATCGAAGAGGAGCTCGTCCCCGATCCGGCTCACCGGATGTCGCTCCACGATCTCCTCGACCCGCTCGACGGGCTCGAGTTCTCAAGCCGCGAACCCGGCGAACCGGACTCCCTCCACGACTGGATGCTCGACTTCCTCCGCACCGACCTGCGCGACTCGCTCGCCGGCCCCAAGGACAGCCCGGTCAAAGCGCTGTTCATGGTCCTCTGGCAGTCGAGGCTCCTTCTCAAGGAGCTCATCGCCGCTGGCCACATCGATCCGGTGAGCGTCGACATGGAGATCCGCGGCTGGTTCGAGGGCTTCGTGTCCGGAATCTGCGACGGTCCCCCGCCGAGGCGGATCGCCGAACTCATCGCCCTCGCCGAGGCGGGCGTCGTCCGCTTCATCGGCCCCGATATGCACATCGGCGAGAACCCCGAGTACTCGGTGGAGACGGACCCGCAGAGTTCGACCGCACAGGATCCCGCAGCATCGGTGGAATCCGCAGCATCGGTGGACTCCGGTGCTGACGACGATCCTCTCCCGCAGATCTTCGCGGTCACCTCGGCGAGGGTGGTAGGAACGATCACGGGAAGCGTCGTCATCGATGCCGCCTCCCCGACGAACTCCCTCGCTCTCGCCGCCGATGTCCTCATCCACGGGATGGTCGACCGCGGTCAGCTCACCCCGGCCCGCCTGACCTTGGACGACGGTCGCGAGAAGCGGCTGAGCGGTCTCGCGGTCACGGAGCGCCCCTACCGCACGATCGACGAGGAGGGTTCGGCCCATCCGCGTCGCTTCGCACTGTCGATCCAGCTCTCCTCGGTCCAGTGGGGTCTTGCGATCGCGGCCAACCCCGACTCCGATGCGACGACTCTCGCGGACTCGCACGCTGCCGCCGAGGCGATCCTCGACCTCATCTGAGGCCCGGGCCGACGAACCCGGTCGCTGCTGGAACAAGCTGATCGCTCCGGCACTCTCGATCCACGCGCAGCCGGGAATCCGCGTCGCGGGCGACGCGGAATCCGTGCCAACTGTGGATCGAGCGGACGGGTGGTTGCAACGAGCGGACGGAAGGCTGGATCGAGCGGGCGGGTGGCAGGCTCCGGCCTACGCCATGGCGAGGGCGGCCTCCGGCTTCGTCGTGCGCGCCCGCACGATCGCGAGCAGCGAGGCCACGAGCCCGATGACCGCCCACGCAAGCAGCCCACCATACGCCGCGGCCAGCCCCGGGGTGCCCGCCGCGATCGCTGCGAACCCGTTCATCGCGGGGGTCAGCGGCAGCAACGGGGCGATGAACGTGAAGAACTCGGGCACCGCACCGATCGTGCGACCGGCGACGGCGAGGACGACTGCGATCACCGAGAGGAACCTGCCCACTCCCCCGAGCCACGCGACGAGCGCGAAGTTGAGGATCATGAACACGATCGCGGTGACGAACGTGAGGACCGCGATGTCGAAGCCCTGGATGGCGTCGATGTCCATGACGGTGACCGCGAGGATCGCGAGCACGAGCGCCTGGACGAGACCGACGGCGACACCCGGCACCAGCCCGCGCAGCCACACGAGGACCGAGGACTGCGTCGACAGCAGCGTCGAGGACGGGATGGGCTTGAGCACGGTGTAGGTGACGAGTCCGCCGACCCAGAGGGCGAGCATGATGAGCAGGGCGATCGTCGATCCGGTGAGCAGGTTCGTCACCGAATCCGTGTCCGGTGCCTCGATGTTCGCCGCGGCGACCGTTGAGAGCGTGTCCCGTTCCGGGGCCGTGTACGAGGGCACCTCGTCGGCACCGTCCTGGACGCCGTCGGAGAACTCCCCGACGCCGTCGGAGTACTTCTCCGATCCGTCGGCGAGCTGGTCGAGTCCGCCCGCAAGATCCTGCGATCCCGTCGCCGCCTGGGACACACCCGTCGTGTACTTCCCGACACCGCCGGCGAACTGGTCGGCGCCCTCGGCGAGCTTCCCGGCACCGTCATCGAGCTTCCCGGCACCGTCAGCGGCCTCGGCGATGCCGTCGGTGAGCTTGGGCATCCCGTCGGCGAGCCGCTGGGTGCCGTCACTGAGGTCGGAGGCTCCGTCGGCGAGCTTGGCATTGCCGTCGGCGACCCCGGACGCCCCCTCGCGCAGCCCCTTCGAGGCCTCGAGGAGCTTCGGCGCGTTGTCGGAGATGTCCTTCATCCCCTTCGCGAGGTCGCCGAGGCCCTTCTCGAGCCCCTTCGCGAACTCGCTCATTCCCGAGCTGAGTTCGGCGCTGCCGTCCTTGAGGGACGCCGCCCCGCCGAGGAGGGACTGCTCGTCGTCGGTCGAGCCGAGACCGTCGACGGCTGAGCCCAGCCCACCCGAGGTGCCGTTGAGCAGCCCCTGTGCGTAGGCCTTCTCCATCCCGGCGCAGACCTCGTCGGGGGTGCCCGCCGGGCACAGCTGTGCCCGGATCTGGTCGGACTCGCCGCTCGAGATCATTCCCGCGCTGACAAGACCGTCGAGGCCCGGGTTCGACTGCGCCAGCTGGTCGGCACCGTCGGCGCGCTTCTGCAGTTCGTCTCGGTACGACCCCAGGCCGTCGGAGAGCCCGCCGGCTCCTTCCGCGACACCCTGGGCGCCCTTGTCGAGGTCCTTCGCCCCGTCGATGAGGTCGTCGAGGCCGCCCTCACCGGAGCCCGAGCCGCCGGCCCCCGACCCGGAGAGTCCCCTGATGATCTCGTCGATCGAGGTCGTGTACTCGTCGACGCCGTCGGAGAGGTCCCCCGCCCCCTTCGAGAGGTCGTCGGCTCCGGTCGAGAGCTCGTCGGCACCGTCGGCGAGCTTCTGCGTGTTCTCCGGCAGGTCCTTCGTCTGTGTCTTCATGGTGTCGAGGCCGGTCGCGAGCCCCGAGGTGCCTTCGGCGAGATCGCCCGCGCCCTTCGCGAGGTCCCCGGCACCCTTGTTCAGCTCACCGCCCGACTCGTCGAGCTGGCCCATTCCGTCGGCGAGTTCACCGGCTCCGTCGGCGGACTGCCGGGTGCCCGATGAGAGCTGCTGGGCTCCGTCGTCGAGTTCGCCCGCGGCATCTCCGAGTTTGCGCATCTGCGTGCCGATGTCGTTGAAGCCGAGGTAGATGTTGTCGAGGTAGTTCTCGGTCATCGACGTGTTGAACGTCGTCCGGGCCACCTCGGCGACCGAACGGGAGATGAGCTGGTCGCTGGCCGGGACGACCCCGGAGACGTCGACGTCGAGCTGGGTCTGCGTCGCGGACTTCGCATCCGAGACCGAGGTGACCGCCCGGGAGAACCCTTCGGGGATCGTCAGCCGGGCCGCGTACGTGCCGTCGGCGAGTCCCTTCTCCGCGTCCTCCTCGTCGGTGATGACCCAGTGGATGTTGTTCTCCGTCTCGCCGACGAGTCCGCTGGTCAGCTCACGGCCGATGGGCACGGTCTTCCCGTCGACCTCCGCGCCGTCGTCGTTGTTGACGATGGCCGCGTCGATCGTCTCGAGGCGGTCGCTGCTCTTCCACGTGGCAAGGATGAATCCGGCGGCCACGATGATGGGGATGAGCACGAGGCCTGCGAAGGACACCCACGTCACGGGCCTCTTCGAGTTCGCTCGCTCAAGTCTCATGACTGTACGCCTTCCCTGTTGAAGTCATCGGCGCGCACGCCGGGTCCATCGCCTCTCTCGCCGAGGCGGTCCTCGCCTGCCGTGGGGCTCCCGCCGAGGCGGTCGTCCGGATCGTCGACCGCGGTCGCTTCGCCGTCGGCCGTCGCACCGACGGCCGCGTCGTCGAGATCGAGGTGGAGGTAGTCCGCGTTCGGCGCGAGGATGCCCCGCACGTCCCCGTCGGGGAGGGCGAGGACGAGAGCCGTGCCGTCGGCGGTGAGCTCGGGCAGGGCGTCGGCGAGGTACCGTCCCTGACTGTGGGCGAGCGCCTCAGCGCCGTCGATGACGAGGAGATCCGGTGGATTCGCCCGCAGTCGGGCGATCTCCCCGGCTCCCGGTGCCGGTGTTCCCACCCTGCCGAGGTCGAAGAACGGCACCGTGCGCCTGACCTTGCCCGCGTGTTCGGGGAGGACAAGGGATCCGATCTTCAGTTCGCCTGCGCTCAGGGGCACACGCCCGGTGAGCGCGAGGAGCAGCGCGGTCCGGTCGGTGCCGCTGACGACGAGCGTCTGCCCGGGCAGGAGTGCGAGGTCGACGTGGGAGAAGCCCCTGCCGCCGGCGCTCACCCCGAGACCGCGCCCGTAGATCCGGTAGGGCGAGTTCGGTTCGGGCCAGTCGCGCAGCGCCACCTCGTGGGCGAGCCCCTCCCCTTCGACGTCGAGGCGGGGAAGGATCCGGTCGAGCCACGTCGGCAGCCACCACGCCTTGTCGCCGAGGAGCTGCATGATCGCGGGCACGAGCGACATCCGCACGAGGAAAGCGTCGACGAAGATGCCTGCGGCGAGCGCCAGCGCGATCGATTTGATGATCGGCTCACCGGCGGGGACGAAGGCGGCGAAGACGGAGAACATGATGACGGCGGCGGCGGAGACGACGCGGGCCGAGGACATGAAGCCCGCCCGGATCGCCGCGGTCGCACTCGCCCCGTGGACGTAGGCCTCGCGCATCCCGGAGACGAGGAAGACCTCGTAGTCCATCGCGAGGCCGAAGAGGATGCCCATGAGGATGATCGGCAGGAAGCTGATGACCGGCCCGGTCTGGTCGATCCCGAGGGGGCCGGCGAGGAACCCCTCGTGGAAGACGAGGACGACCGAACCGAAGGAGGCGAAGACCGAGAGGAGGAACCCGCCTGTGGCCTTGAGCGGTACGGCGATCGAGCGGAAGACGATCGTGAGGAGGATGATCGAGAGGCCGACGACGAAGATGCCGAAGGGCACGAGCGCCTTGCCGAGCTGATCGGAGACGTCGATCTGGATGGCCGTGGCCCCGGTGACGGCGGTCTCGAAGCCGTAGTCGTCCTCGATCTGGGTGCTCAGGTCCCGGAGTCGGTTGACGGTGTCGAGGGTCGCCGGGTCGTCCGAGGCGGTCGTCGGGATGATCTGGAAGAGCGCGGAGGTCGCATCCCGGTTCGGTGTGGCGAGCACGACCTCGTCGACGCCGGGGACCGCGGCGATGCGCTCCTCGATGTCCTCGACGTCGCCGAGCGGGTCGTCGGAGGTGACGATCTGGCTCGTCATCACCAGCGGTCCGTTGAAGCCGGGGCCGAAGTGCTCCTCGATGAGGTCGTACGTCGTCCGCGCCGGGCTGCCCTCCTCCTGGCTGCCGGCGGTGGGCAGGGAGAGCTGGAGCTGGGAGGCGGGGATCGCGAAGAGGCTGAGGCCTCCGACGATGAGGACGATCGTCACGATCGGCGCCTTCGTCACCAGGGACAGCCAGCCGGCGAAGAACCGGTCGGTGCGGGTGGCCGGATAGGGCTCGCCCGCCTCGGCGAGGACGGCGGGATCGGTGCGGGGATCGGGTCCCCCGGAGGCGGCGGCCGCCTCGGCGCGGGCCATGGCCTTCCGGTACCGGCGGGAGGGCTTCGGGGTGATCTTCCCCTTCGCGATGCCGAGCAGTGCGGGGACCATCGTCAGGGAGATCATCACGGCAATCGCCACGGCGCCCGAGGCGCCGATGCCCATGACGGTGAGGAACGGGATGCCGGCCAGGGAGAGGCCGAGGAGGGCGATCATCACGGTGAGCCCGGCGAAGACGACGGCGGATCCGGCGGTCGCGGTCGCCCGTCCCGCAGCCTCCTGGGGTTCGAGGCCTTCGGCGAGGAGCGAGCGGGCGCGGGAGACGATGAAGAGCGCGTAGTCGATGCCGACGGCGAGGCCGAGCATGAGGGCGAGCATGATCGACGAGGAGTTCACCGGTCCGAACGCCGTCGAGCCGACGACGAGGAGGACGGAGATGCCGACGCCGATGAGCGCGGTGATGAGCGGCATGCCCGCGGCCCGGAACGAGCCGAGGGTGAGGAGGAGGACGATGAAGGCGATGACGACGCCGACGCCTTCGACCCAGGACACGTGCACCCCGGTGATCTGGAAGAGCTCACCGCCGGCCTCGACCTGGGCGCCGGGCAGGTCCGCGCGGATGGGGTCGAGGGCGGCCGTCAGGGCGTTCGAGGCGGTCTCCCCGCCGACCTCCTGGAGGGTCCCGTCGTATTGGACGGAGATCATCGCCGCCGACTTGTCCCCGCTGATCGCGCCCGTGACCATGTCGTCGAACGGTGAGGTCACAGCGTCGACGTGGGGCAGCTCGCCGAGGTCGTCGACGGCCTTCTCGATCGCGTCGCGGTAAGGCTGGTCCTCGACCGAGTCCCCGTCGGCGGCGACGACGATGACCGACGCCGAGGTGCCGGCGGCTTCGGGGAAGGTCGCGCGCATCGCGTCGAGCGCGGTCTGGGCTTCGGAGCCGGGCAGGGTGAAGTCGTCGTCGAAGTCCTTGGCGAAGGCGGCGACTCCCGCGGCGACGAGTCCGAGGATGACGAGCCAGAGTGCGACGAAGCGCAGCGGCTGACGGAACGCTCTGCGGCCGAGAGCGTAGAGGAATGTCGACACGGAAACCTCGATACAAAAGTGTATTGGATACAGTCATGTATTCTTGTTGACACCTCCCGCTCAGCGCAAATCACTGTGAGAGAATCGTGTGATTTCCCATGGGATGCTCAGTTTCATGCGGCCTCCCCGACGGGAGGCATCCCCACCCAGAGAGACGAAGACAGACAGGCGATGAACACAGAGAACCTCAGCGACCGCAGGCGCCGCACCCGTTCCACCCTCGTCGAAGCGGGGGTCTCCGTGTTCGCGGTCAAGGGCATCGAGGGCGCATCGATCGAGGAGATCTGCGAGGCCGGCGGGCTCACCCGCGGTGCGTTTTACTCGAATTTCTCCAGTCGCGACGACCTCGTCCTCGCAACGATCGAGATCCGCACCGCCGAGACCCTCGACCGCCTCGATGCGACGATCCAGCGGTGGAAGGAGCAGCTCGACGACACCGACGCCGGAGAGATCAGGCCCCTGCTCACCCAGTTCATCGAGGAGATCTTCACCGAGAAGCTCCTCACCGCCGCCGATGCGATCGCCGAGCAGGAGATCACCCTCTACTGCCTGCGGGTGCCCGAGCTCTACGTGCGCTACCAGGAACTCGACGCCCGGCGACTCGAACGGCTGGCCCGTCTCGTCCAGACCGCGATCGACAACGTCCACGCGGTGCCGACGGTGCCGCTCGACAGCCTGCTCACCATCCTCATCTCGCTCTTCACCCACCTCTCCCTCGAGTCGGCGGCCGGTCTCGACCTCCACGAGACCGTCGACATCGACCCGAGCCTCATCGTCGAGGTGCTCCTCCGCTTCCTCGACTTCGACGGCCGGGAGTGCCCCCGCGCCTGAGACCCAGCGGCTAAGGTGGAGGGCGTGACTGAACTTCAGCGTGAATACACGGCCTTCATCAACAACATGGACGTCCGCCTCGGCGCGTTCGTCCTCGCGGACCTCCCCGAGTCCGTCGAGCAGGAGGACGGCACCCAGGCCCCGTTCCGCAAGGATCTCAGCCCCGAGTCCCTGCCGCTCATCGAGCACTTCGTGCTCTCCCGGTTCGCCACCCCCGACGAGGTGGTCGCCCCCGAGAACCACCGGTTCGTCGAGGGACTCATCCGCTACCTCGGCGAGACGTACCTGCGCTCCGTGGGCGGGGCCTGGGACCACGATGAGACGACGGGCAACGGGATGCCGTTCATCCGTCCCGACAACGCGCAGGGCCAGCTCGAGGGCGAGCCGATCCCCCTCGTCGCCGTCGTCCTCACCGCCGTCGACCAGCGCACGGGCGGGATCTTCACCGCCGTCCTCGACCGCGCCCAGCAGGAGCTCGGGGACGCCGAGCGCCGCACGAGCACGGGCCTGTCGATCGGAATGCTCACGCGACAGAACTCCACCGAGGAGGAGGTCGAGTTCCTCTCCCGCTTCATCGGGACCATCGAGCCCGGCATCGCCGCGTGGACGAAGGAGCAGGCCGACCCGGAGTCGTGGGCGCTCGACCGCGACAGCCTTGTGCGCCTCGGCAAGCAGCTCGCCGTCCGCTACGACACCCGAGACGAGATGATGGCCGACGACGAAGTCGCCTTCGTCGCCGGAGCGATGCGCTTCATCGGCGAGACGATCCGGCGCATCGGGCTCGGCCAGTGGCGCTACGGCGCCGACCTCGAAGCCGACGATCCGCGCAGCAAGCAGCCCTACATCCGTTTCGTCATCGGCGACCAGAACCTCGACCTCGTTCCGTGGAAGCTCGCGCAGGCCGCCCTCGAGGACTCCGAGGCGATCGCGAAGGGACTCGACACGGTCATCGAGATGCGCGAGGAGGAAGCCGCGGGGGCAAGCTCGTCGTCGGACGGCACGGACGCGCCTGCCGACAAGGACACGGCGTCGGAGAGCTAGAGCTGAAAGCGGCGGTTGCCGCGCAGTCCATCGGCCGGTGACCCGGGTGCGAGATCGATCGTCTTCGCACCCGGGTCGATCTGCACCGTCGCCAGGGTCGCTGACCGGTCGCCATAGAGTGCGCCGGGTTCCGGGAGGCACGAGACCGGAGGATCTCCCGGTCCCGTCGTGAGCAGAGCGACGAGGTCGGCGGTCGTCTCCGGGGCGGTGGTGCCCTCGATCTTCGCGGCGAGGTGGTCATACCGCGGCCGGGAGCTCGAATCCGCGCGCAGCTCGAGAGCTCCGGTCTGGAGATCGGGGTGGAGGAAGTGGTTCGTGTGCATGAGCACGCCCTCGTCCGCGATGTCGCCCGCCGAGGCCGGGGCGTCGGCCGGCAGGGGATCGCCGGGTCGGAGTTCGCGCTTGGTCTCCCCTGCGATCTCGACCTGGACGGCCGCCTCGGCGGTGACGACGGTGATGACCGACGACGAGGAGGTCGGGGCCGAGCGGATCGTCTCGAGCGCCTCGGCGAGATCATGCGCCGTCGACAGCACCTGGGCGAGGACGGCGTGGACGGGCACTCCCCCGGGCCGGTCGCCTGCGTGCTTGAGGATGTTGAGGTGGACGCCGACGCCTACCTCGCTGAGGCCGATCTTGCCGAGCATCCCGTACTCGGCCATGCCGATATGGCGCAGCTGGCCGGGCACCGCGCCGACATCAGCAAGGTGCCACAGGGTCGAGAAGTCGGCGAGCCAGTCCCATGTCTGAGCCGAGATCGTCGCTCCCGGGCGGGTCCGGCTCAGCGTCGAGCATTCGGTGGGCGCCGCCTTGGCGAGCGTCATGATCTCGGTGCGGGCGATGACCTGCATGATCTCGTTCGTCGTCCGCCCCGACCCTTCGGCGACGGCGGAGATCTCGGCCGCCTGGTCGGGGGCCCAGTCGCCGAGGCGGGCGAAACTGTCGCCGGCAGCGGCCCGGACGTCCGCCTCGGCGATGCCGAGGAAGGAGAAGTAGCGCTGGTAGCCGGCGATCGCCGACCCGATGCCGGTGCGCAGGTCCCTGCCGCGCTGGAGTCCGCGCTGGACGTGGTCGCGGGCCCGGGTGACGAAGAGTTCGGGGCGGACGTTCGCGGCGGGGACGACCTCGGTGCTCATGGGCGCCCCTGCGGAACGAGCGAGTCCACGCCGACGTCGAGGTCGAGGTAGTGCATGTGCGCTGCGGTCTCGGCGAGGGCGGCGAAGAGGTTGAAGTGGTGGAGTTCGTCGAAGCCGCGCGCCCAGTGCAGGCCCTGGGCGATCGAGTAGACGGAGTGGTTGTCAGTCTCGGTCATCCGGGCTTCGATCTCGGCGAGGCGCCGCCGGTGGTGGTCGACGAGTTCGCGGCTGCGCTCCTGCAGGCCCTGGAACCGGAATCCGTGGGCGGGGAGGACGGCGATGTCCGCGGGCAGGTCGCCGAGCTTCTCGAGCGAACCGAGGTAGTCGCCGAGGCTGTGGGTGATCGCCGCGGAGTCGAGGCCGATGTTCGGGGTGATCGTCGGCAGGACGTGGTCGCCGGAGAGGAGGAGCGCGTCCTCGCGGACGAAGGCCGTGTGACCGAAGGTGTGCCCGGGTGTCCACATCGCCGTGAGCCGCCCGGTCTCGAGCGGCAGGGTCGCCCCGTCCTCGAGGGTGAGGATCGAGTCGGGCAGGTGCGCCATCTGCAGGGCGAAGGGGTCCCGCCGGGGCTTCTCGCCGTCGCCGGCCGGGCGGTCGCCGTCCTTGGCCGGGCGGTCGCCGTCCTTGGCCGGCCTGCTCACCTGGAGGCTCTCGACCTCGTGCCACCGCTCTTCGGGCACCCCGTAGGCGCGGGCGATGTTGAGGTTGGGATCCGTGCCGGTGCCGAGGTCGACCGCCCGGGAGGCGAAGCGCTTGACCGCACGGAGGTCCTCGCTGTGGATGGCGAGCCACATCTCGGGGTTGGCCTTGAGGAGGGCGGGGACGAGTCCGATGTGGTCCCGGTGGTAGTGGGTGACGGCGATGCCGTGGATGTCGCTGACGGCGAAGCCGATCCCCGCCAGCGCCGAGGTGAGGGCTGCGAACTGGTCCCGCCCGTCCCAGCCCGGATCGATGAGGGCGACGCCGGCACCGTCGGCGATCGCGTAGCAGTAGGTGAAGACGAGCGGATTGTTCGGGATGGGGACCGGAATCGCCCAGACCCCCTCGGCGACCTCTTCGACGGCGGGGAGGACGCGGTCCTTCCACGCGCGCGACTGCTGGGGGCTGAGCGTTTCGATCGGCATACGGCGGTGTCCCTCTCTCCTCATCGAGCCTCGGCGAGGTTCTCCATCCAACCTACTCCCCTGGCACGAAAACTGAAAGATCGTTCGACAATGAAAATTGAACTCTGCGCATGCCGGCCCTCTGACAACGGATTTCGTTGATTTCCGATCTAGACATCGATGTTGCCGTCTCATTCCGCGTCAGAAGTTTCGCTTTCAGTTGTCGTGCTCTACCATCACCTATGGCGCAGGTCACTCCTGCGCCCTGTCGGACGACGCTTCGACGCAAGACTCATTGGGGAGGATTGATATGGCTGGTTCGGGATCGCTCAAACGGAACCTGGGGCTGTGGTCCGTCGTCGGGCTCGGGCTCGGGTACATGACGCCGACGGTCGTCTTCGACACCTTCGGCATCGTCTCAGAGGGGACGAACGGAGCGGTGCCCGCGGCCTACCTCGTCGCTCTCGTCGTCATGGTCTTCACGGCCATCAGCTACGGGAAAATGGTGCGGATCTTCCCCACCGCCGGATCGGCGTACACGTACACCCGGGAGACGATGACGCCGGGGCTCGGCTTCCTCGTCGGCTGGACCTCGCTCATGGACTACCTGCTCCTGCCGATGGTCAACTGCCTCATCATCCGGCTCTACATGGAGTCGATGGTCCCCGACGCGCCGCCGTGGGTGTGGGTGGTCGCGTACACGGTCATCATGACCGGCATCGTCCTGTCCTCGATGCGGGGCACGGCGAACATCAACGCGATCCTGCTCGTCTTCTCCCTCGTCCTCATGGTCACGTACTGCGTGCTTGCGATCGCCCAACTCAATGCCGGTGAGGGTGCGGGGACAGTGTTCAGCCCGGAGCCCTTCGTCCATGACGGCGTCGAGTTCAGCGCGGTGCTCACCGGAGCCACGGTCGTGTGCTTCTCCTTCATCGGCTTCGACGCGGTGACGATGTACACGAACGAGGCCAAGCACGTGAACATCATGCCGAAGGCGATCATGATCACCGTCATCGCCGGCGGGATGATCTTCCTCATCGCCTCGTACTTCACCCAGCTGCTCTACCCGGACAACTCGCAGTTCACGATCGTCGACGATCCGCTGCCGGAGATCGGCCTGCTCACGGGCGGCCCGTTCTTCCAGCTCTTCTTCGTCGCCGCCGCGTTCGCCGCGACCGTCGCCTCGGGCCTGGCCTCGCATGCCTCGGTCTCGCGCATGCTCCTCGTCATGGGCCGCAACGGCGTCCTGCCGCGCAAGGCCTTCGGCTACATCAATCCGCGCACGCACACTCCGGTGTTCAACATCGTCCTCGTCGGCGCCGTGTGCCTCTTCGCGATGTCGTTCAGCCTCGAGCTCATCTCGGCGTTCATCAACTTCGGTGCGCTCATCGCGTTCACGTTCGTCAACCTCACGGTCATCGCCCACTATGCGTTCCGCACCCGGCAGGTCGTCGATGTCCGGACGGCGTTCAAATACGTCGTCATGCCCGGACTCGGTGCGATCCTCACCGGAGTGCTGTGGGTGAGCCTCCATGCGACCGCGCTCATCGGCGGTCTCGTCTGGCTGGCGATCGGCGTCATCTACCTCGCCGTGCTCACCCGCGGGTTCACGCGTACGGTGCGCAGCTTCGACGACCCGGAGGCCGACGCCGACATGTCGGAGCCGGAGGATCCGGAGTCGGCCGCTGTGGCAGCGGAGAAGGCAGCGGACTGAGGTCGCGGCTCGCGTGATTCTCTGGTCGCTGCGCCGAGGCGGGCGGTGCGATTTCGGCCCGTGCGCCTCGGCGCAGCGACCAGCAAAAGGCGCGGCCTCGGTGGAGTGACCAGGAATTTCCTAGCACGAACGGTGTGGGACGCGTCGCGGAGGCGCACGGCATCGTTGCCCTGCCTCGCGGGGTGGGGATTGTGCGCCGGGTCGGCGCGGGGGGTGCTGTCGAGTCGCTCTGCGGGGACAGAACGACGTGACCCCAGCACGGTATCAGCGCATCACCTCGGAGCGCCTCACACGGAAGTATGAGATCAGGGAGGTTTCTCAGCACATCGAGTGTGCTGCCTCTCATCGTCTCCGGAAGGGCGCCAGGTCAGGGCGCCTCTCATCGCCTGCGCAGTGGCATCTGGTCAGGGCGCCAGGTCAGGGCACCGGGTCAGTGCGCCGGGTCAGGAAACGGAAATGTGCTGCGGCATCGGTCGATGTCGCAGCACATTTCATCGGCGGAAGCGGTGGGATTCGAACCCACGGTACGGGGTTACCGCACAACGGTTTTCAAGACCGTCTCCTTCGGCCGCTCGGACACGCTTCCCTCGGTTCGACGCCCGTCGAACCCGGCCTGCCCAGCGCGAGCTGAGCCAGAACAGTTTCTCACAGTCCCGCGAGCAACTGCCAATCGCTCGGGCGGGCTGACCTCAGTGCCTGTTCCTGCCCTTCTTGTCCCTCTTCTCACCGGGAACCTCGCGTGCGGGCCCGCCGTCGTGCTTGTGCTGCTCGTGCGGACTGCGTCCGGTCGAATCCGCATCCGCCGAGGTGGCTCCCCGTGCCGCGAAGGTCGCCGGGACGCGGGAGGGGACGAAGTCCGCTTCCTCCTCGTCCTCGAATTCCTCGTCGTCAGCGACTGCCCGGGCACCCCGATCGGCGACCTTCGGGGCTCGCGCGTCGGCGACCTCCGGGGCTCGCGCGTCGGCGACCTTCGGGGCCGGAGGTGCCGAGTCCGCGGGCACTTCGTCACCGGGCTCCTTGCCACCGGGGTCCGCTGCGTCGTCGCCGGGGACTGCCGGAGCGTCCGGCAGCGGCGCCGCGGCGACCTCGGGCGGCTCGGACGGCATCGGCGGCGCGTCGGGCATCGGCGGCGCGACGGGCCCCGGATCCTCCGCACGGAGCGGGGGTGCCTCGTCGGTGACCGACTCCGCCGAGCGCTCAGCACCGCGGTCCGCAGGATCGGCGTCCCTCTCCGGGGAGAGTGCAGGGTCCACCGCCTCGGTTGCATCATCAGGATCGTGGCCGTCGGAAGTGTCGCGATCGGAGAGTCCGTTCCCGGAGTCCTCACCGGTCGTCGTCTCATCGCGGGCTTCGACATCGACTTCGGCGAGGTCGTGAACGCCGAGATCGACCTCGGGCACCCCGTCGTTGATCGGCTCGACCGTCTCGGTCGTCACCGCGTCGACGTAGGTGTCCTCGACGACCGCGCCGCCCGTGATCCTCACGTCACCGCGCGGCGAGTCGGCACCGCCGGTGCTCGTCGCCTCGCCCACGAAGAGTGTGCGCGTGACCGTCGTTCCCCTCGCCGAGGTGGTCGTGCCGTCCCGCCCGGACTCCCCCGAGTCCGTGGCCGAGTCTGCGGCGGTCGGTCCGGTGGCCTTCGGTGCGGTCTCGGTGACGTCGTTCGGTGCTTCGACACTCGGTTCGACGAAGCCGCCGGCGTCGGGCACCATCTCGGCGATCTCGGCCTGACGCGGTTCGACCGATTCGGTCGACACCGCATCGACCATGACGACCTGCGGGTCCCCGTCGGCGGTGACGTCTCCGGGCTCGCCACGGTCCGTGGTCTCGGAACCTTCACCGGGCTGCGCAACGGCGTCGGCGTCGGCTGCGGCGGAGTCCTCAGCGCGGTTCTCCGTCTGCGCGGGTGCCGCACCGGCAGAGTCAGCTCCATCGGAGGAGTTCGCGTCTCTCGTTCGCGATCCATCGGTGGCAGTGGCGGCGGACGAACCGGCACCGTCATCGCGCGGACGCTCGTCGTCGGCCGAGGACGCAACTGCCGCACCGGCGACTCCGGCCGCACCGACGACCCCGGCGGCGCCGGCGACGAATGCCGCACCGCCTGTCCTCGAATCGTCGACACCATCGGTCGGCTCAGCCGGGTCGTCTGCGGCATCGCCGCGAGCACCATCATCGCTCTCCGGCGCTGAACCCAAGCCGACCGAGTCCACGTCCGCCGGCTCAGCGCCGTCCGTCGACGCCGACTTCACAGTGTCAGAGCCAGACTTCGCGGTGCCCGCGTCCGACTTTGCAGCCTCCGAGTCCGTCGTCGCGGCACCCGAGCCCGACGAATCCGACTCGACGGTGCTCGACGCTGACGGAGACCCACCAGCTTTGTCGGACGGCGCCGGCTCGTCGACGTCGGCGGCCTCTCGCTCCTCGGCGGAACCGCCGGTGGCATCGACCTCGCGCGATTCGTCGGAAGCCACGTCGGCGTCACCGTCGGCACTCGGGTCTGAGGACGAACCAGCGTCCGCACCGGCATCGGTCGCCGGCACACTGAGCTCCGCCTCGGTGGGGTCATCGGTCGAGCGCGCCGGCCTGCCCTTGAGGATGAGGGTGAGCGTCGCGAGCGGCACGGACAGCCAGTTCGGGCGGTTGCGCAGCTCGGTGACGACCTCGACGAGGAGCCGGTCGATGAGCGCTGCCCGCAACACGGGATCGTTCAGCCCGATGCTCTCACCGCGTGCCCGCGAGTACCCGCTGAGCAGGGAGTTCTGCACCTGGGAGGCCCAGAGGTACTCGGGCGAATCGTAGATGGCCCGCAGCGCGGCCGGGTCGTTGCCGAAGCCGTTGACGACGAGCCCGCCGTCCTCCGCATTGAGTGCCTCGGTGCGCTGGAGCCGCGCGAATCCGGCGGCGTAGTCGACGCTGCGCAGCAGGGCCACGAGGTCGAGGGCGATCGGCTTCGGATCGGAGTTCGACGAGTCGGTGAACTTGACGACCTGGTAGCCCTCGCTCGGCGAGCTGACGACGTGGTCGAGGGTGAGCTCGCCGTGGATCTTCTGCAGCCGCCCGATCGAATCGAGCGAGCGCAGCCGGTTCCGGTGCTGCTTGAGCTCGGGAACGAGGGAGTCGAGGGCGAGCGGGGCCCGACCGAGCGCCCAGTCGATGCGCTCGATCCACTTGTCGACGAACTGCTTCGTCGGCTCACCGGCACCCTCGACGATGCCGAACTCGGCAGCCATGTCGGAGTGGAGTTCGCCGATCCGGCGCCCCATCTCCGCGGCATGCGCGTTGTATCCGCCGATCGACCCGGAGTCGACGCCGACGACGATGTCGACGGCCTCCCGCCAGGCCGGTTCGGCCTCGACGTCGGCCTGGGAGAGGAGCGCCATCGGCGCCTCCATCTCCGTGACCTCGAACATGTCGTACCAGCGGCCCGAGCTCCACCCGATGACCTCGGGAACGCTGCGCGATCCCGCCTCGGTGAGGAGGACGGGGATCGTCAGCGACGACGGCATCCCGTTCTCGAGCACTCGGAAGAAGCTCAGCTCCACCGGTTCGTACTCGTCGTGGATGATCACCGTCGACTTGTTCGCCCCGGAGTCGGCGACCTCGATCGGGCGGATCGGCACGTCGATCTCGTCCTTGACCTCCGACGACGACGGTGCGGTCGTCGGCTTCGGTGGGACCGCCTCGGCGCCGGATCCCTGAGGTTCAGACCCCACCGTCGCCGAGGCGGGGGCCGGGACCGTCTCCCGGGTCCGACCTCGGGTCGGCAGTTCGGAACGGTCACGGCTGTGGCGCAGTGACTCCGTGCTCAGCTGGCCGCCGTCGAAGACCTTGCGCTTGGTGATCGCGTCGGCCAGGAGGTTGACGAAGACGGGATCGGCGGCACCGTCGTAGACGAAGACACGGCCGAGCGCGAGGTCATCGACGGTGCCGATGAGCGCGTGGCGGAGGTGGAGGTCCTCGGCGCCGCGGAAGGACAGGGGGATGTTGAGGCGGCGCAGGTTCGGCCCGTCGCCGACGGAGATGACCGTGACGAGTCCCGAGAACCCGCCGAGCTCCTCGGCGGTGAAGGTGAAGGCGCGGGCCACCGACATCGGGGTGATGTCGGGGTCGACTCCGAAGTCAGCAGCCAGCTTCGGGAACCACGACTGCCGGGGAATCCAGCGGGCTAGGAGCTGCTCGAGCTCACTGCTGATGGCCATGTCGCCTCCTTGAAGGGATTACGGGCATCTTCCATCCAATCATGATATTGCCGTCTCACCTCTGAGGGCGCACCCGAAACCGCCCAAGTCCCCATGTGCCCGGCGGGACTGCGCGGGTTGCAGCCGACCGGCCGGCGAGGGGTCGGCCGCCTCGGCGGGGACGGTCGCAACACGTCGGCGGGGAAGGGCGCACCGCCTCGGCGAGAAGGGGTCGCAGAGTGACCCGCGGGTCTGCGATGCGGGACAGTTTGCCGAATGGCAAGACGGAGGGCGCACAATGGTGATGTGTTGAGAACAGACGAATCACCCCAGCAGCAGACACTCGCGCACGAGGTCGAAGCGGCCGCTGCGCGAATCGCCGACTCCGTGATCACGTCTCCGCTCCAGATTTCGGAGCGGCTCTCCGCCGCGACCGGGGCCACGGTCTACCTCAAGCGCGAAGACCTCCAGCCCGTGCGGTCGTACAAGATCCGCGGCGCCTTCAACTTCATGCTCCAGCTCGACGAGGACGAACGCGCCCGCGGCGTCGTCTGCGCCTCGGCGGGCAACCACGCGCAGGGCTTCGCGCTCGCGTGCAGGCAGCTCGAGATCCGGGGGACGATCTTCGTCCCCAAGACGACGCCGAAACAGAAGGTCGAGCGCATCCGCCACTTCGGCGGGGAATGGGCGACGATCGAGATCTCCGGGTCGACCTATGACGACGCCTCGGCGCTCGCGCACCGGTTCGCCGACCGCAATGACGCCCTCCTCGTCTCCGCGTTCGACGACCGCCGCACGATCGCCGGGCAGGGCACCGTGGCCGTCGACATCGCAGGTCAGCTCGAGACGCACCCCGACGCCATCATCGTGCCCGTCGGGGGAGGCGGCGTCATCGCCGGGATCGCCGCCTACGCGGCTGAGCACATGCCGAACACGAAGATCATCGGCGCCGAACCCGCCGGTGCCGCCTCGATGATCGCCGCACTCAAGGCCGGGCACCCCGTCACCTTGGACAACATCGACCGGTTCGCCGACGGCACCGCCGTGAGACGCGCCGGCAACATCACCTACGAGATCGTCTCCGACCTCGGCGTCGACGTCCGGCCCGTGGCCGAAGGGGCCGTGGCCTCCGAGATGCTCCAGATGTATCAGGTCGACGGCATCATCGCCGAACCCTCCGGGGCGCTGGCCTCGGCCGCAGTCGGGGCCGCGGGGTCAGGCAGGCCGATCGTCGTCGAACCCGGGGCGACGGTCGTGTGCCTCGTCTCGGGCGGGAACAACGACTTCTCCCGCTACCCGGAGATCCTCGAGCGCTCGCTCGTCCACGAAGGCCTCAAGCACTACTTCATCGTCGACTTCCCGCAGGAGCCGGGAGCGCTGCGCCGTTTCCTCAATGAGATCCTCGGACCCGACGACGACATCGCGCTCTTCGAGTACGTCAAGCGCTCCGACCGGGAGACGGGACCGGCGTTCGTCGGCATCCAGCTCGGCGCCGCCGAGGATCTGCCCGGCCTCCTCGAGCGGATGGAGTCCTCGCAGATCGAGATCGAGCGCGTCCACCAGAACTCCCCGCTGTTCCGGCTCTTCGCGTAGGCAGGATCCGACTCGCGGCCGAGGGGCGAGGCGACCGCATCGTCAGCGCCCGGCAGCCCAGGCCCGCGACGTCAGCGCTCGGCCGCCAGCACCGCCGCGAGCCCTGCCCGGAGGTCATGGACGAAGCGCTCCGGCATCTCGAGCGACGGGAAGTGACCGCCCCTGACCGGCTCGCGCCATCGCACGATCTGGCGGTACCGCTGTGCGGCCCCCGGGCGCGGGCACTTCGAGGAGACGTCGACCGGGTACATCGTCATCGCCGCGGGTACGTCGACGCGCAGCTGCGGATCGAGCGAATCGTGGCTCTCGGCGTAGATCCGCGCCGCCGAGGCACCCGTCCGCGTCAGCCAGTAGAGGGTGACATTGTCGAGGACCCGGTCGCGCGGGATCGTCTCGAACGGACTGTCGTCGGTGTCCGACCACTCGGCGAACTTGTCGAGGATCCACGCGAGCAGGCCGACCGGTGAGTCGACGAGCCCGTAGCCGACCGTCTGCGGGCTTGTCGCCTGCGCCTTCGCATACCCCGCACGGGCGAGCCAGAAGTCGCGGTGGTCCTCGACCCAGCTCCGCTCGGCGTCGGTGAGGCCTTCGATGCTGAGCCCGGGCGGCGCCTCGGCGAACGTCGAGTGGATCCCGATGACGTGCTCGGGGAACCGGCCGCCGAGGATCGTTGTGACCACTCCGCCCCAGACCCCGCCGTGGGCGAGGAAGCGATCGTAACCGAGGCGGGACATGAGCTCGACCCACGCCGAGGCGATCGCCTCCGTTCCCCACCCCGTCGCGGTCGGGCGATCGCTGAAGCCGAACCCCGGCAGCGAGGGCGCGACGACGTGGAAGGCCGGAGCGCCGCGGTCGCTGGGATCGGCGAGCGCGTCGATGATGTCGACGAACTCGGCGACGCTGCCCGGCCAGCCGTGGGTGATGACGAGCGGCACGGCGTCGGGACGGGGAGAACGATGATGGAGGAAGTGGATGTCGAGGCCGTCGATGTCCGTGCGGAACTGGCCGATCTTGTCGAGCCGCGACTCGAAGCTGCGCCAGTCGTAGCCGTCCTGCCAGTACGCGACCAGCTCCGTGAGATCGGCGAGGGGGACGCCCTGCGCCCACCGATCGGCGCCGGTGGCCGCCGGGTCGGTCGGTTCCCGTTCGGGCAGTCGGGCTGCCGTCAGTCGGGCCCGCAGGTCGTCTAGGTCGGCATCGAACGCCGGTGCCGAGAAGGGCTGCACTTCGGCCGTACTCGAAGCAGTGGTGCAGTGGAGAGACATGAGACCTCCCGAACGTCGCGGTCTGCCGCCGGATTCATCGATGAACCAGCTAAGACGGTTCTATCATGGTGGCGGCGTCGGCACAACCGTCGACAGTCATCTGCCGTCACCGCGCCGACGGCCTCTCCCCAGTTAGGGTGTTTGCATGAGTGAGGGACGACTGGACTTCCGGCTCGGCGCCATTCTGGCGACGAGCTTCACCGGCACACTCTCGGAACGCCAGGGCGATCGGATCGAGCGCATCCGCACTCCCGACCGCCTGCTCGCGTGGCTCTCGATCTCCGGTCTCGACGTCGAGACGTGCACGGACGACGAACTCGACCTCGCCCGCGAGCTGCGGGAGGCCATCCACCTCGCCGCCACCGCCACAGCACTCGGGGACCCGCTTCCCGCCTCGGCGCTCGCGACGATCAACGACCGGAGCCGGAGCGGACGGGCCGCTCCCGTGCTCCTGGAGAGTGGTGAGCGTCGGTGGGAGCTCGGCCCCCCTCCCACCGTCGCCGACGCCTTGAGCGTCATCGCCGCCGATGCGATCTCCATCCTCTCCGGGGAGCGGGGCGGCAGGCTCGCACTCTGCGCGTCCCCCACGTGTCGGGCCGCCTTCTTCGACACGAGCCGCAGCCGCAGCCGCCGCTGGTGCGATATGAACACGTGCGGCAATCGGGAGAAGAAGGCACGGTTCAAGGCTCGTCATCGTCCGCCGTCGGAGGCGGGTGCCGCCGGCGACCCGAGGTGAGGCGCCCACCCACGATTCGCTCATCGGATTCACTGCAGGTGCCCCTGTCGCTGTCCGCTCCACGGACTAGAGTGGTCCCATGCGCGCCATCACGATTCCCGTCCCGGGTGATCCCGAGTCCCTGAAGCTGACCGAAGTGCCCACTCCCGAGATCGCGCCCGACGAAGTCCTCGTCGCAGTCCACGCCGCCGGGGTGAATCGTGCCGACCTCCTCCAGCGCCAGGGCTTCTACAACCCGCCGCCCGGCGCCACCGACATCCCCGGGCTCGAGATCTCCGGGACGATCACCGCCCTCGGCGCCGAGGTGACCGGGTGGAACGTCGGCGACCGGGTGGCAGCCCTCCTCTCCGGCGGCGGTTACGCCGAGGAGGTCGCCGTCCCCGCGGCCCAGCTCCTGCCGGTGCCCGACACCTACGACCTCACCGCCGCGGCGGCCCTGCCCGAGGTGCTCGCCACCGTCTACTCGAACGTCGTCGGCCGCGGCCGCATCCGCATCGGCGAGTGGCTCCTCGTCCACGGCGGCGGATCCGGGATCGGCACCGCCGCGATCCAGGTCGCGAACCTCCTCGGCGTGAAGATCGTCGTCACCGTCGGTTCCGAGGAGAAGGCGGCGTTCTGCCGCGACCTCGGCGCCGACGCCGTCATCAACTACCGCACCGAGGACTTCGCCGAACGCGTCCACGAGATCTGCGTCCACCCCGACGGCACGACGGGGGCCGACGTCATCCTCGACATCATCGGAGCGAAGTACCTCGAGCGCAACATCCGCGCGCTGCGGACCGACGGCCGTCTCGTCATCATCGGCCTCCAGGGCGGGACGACCGCCGACCTCGACCTCAGCACCCTGCTCACGGGCCGGAAGACGATCACCGCGACGACCCTGCGCGCCCGCCCTGCCGAGCAGAAGGCCACGATCATCGCCGAGGTGGGCGACCAGCTCTGGCCGGCCGTGATCTCAGGGGACATCCGCCCGATCATCTTCGACACCGTCCCCCTCGCCGAGGCGGCCCGCGCCCACCGCATCCTCGAGGACGGCGCGAACATCGGCAAGGTCCTCCTCACGGTCGACGGCACCGCCGCCGGGGGCGCAGGGACCGCCGCAGCCACGGGCGGCCACGGGACCCAGCCACGAGGGGAAGAAGGAATGCGACCATGACCGAGCGTCCGACGTCCGCTGAGAACGACCGGCCCGCCGAGGCGGTGCCACCGACCGAATCCCCCGCCGAGGCGGTGCAGCCGTCCCCGTCCCCCGCCGACCCTGCCGGCCCCGACGACGGGCAGTCGACAACGGCCGCCCGACCGGATGCCGACGCACCGGCAACCGCGGCCGAGGCGGCCCAGCCGGCATCGGCCGACGCGGTCCAGCCGCCGTCGCCCCAGCCTCCTGCCCCGGACAGCGCCGAGGCGGCCGACCGTGCCGGAGCCGACGAGGACGATGAGGAACCCGACATCTCCTCGCCCGCGAAGGTCATGCGCATCGGCACGATGGTCAAGCAGCTCCTCGAAGAGGTCCGCGGCACCGAGCTCGACGAGAAGGGCCGCGAACGCCTCGCACAGATCCACCGTCAGGCGATCGACGACCTCGAGGACGGGATCTCCGCGGAGCTCGTCGCCGAGCTCGACCGCTTCGCCCGCCCCTTCGACTCGACCGACGGCCCGCCCTCGGCCTCCGAGCTGCGCGTCGCCCAGGCTCAGCTCGTCGGCTGGCTCGAAGGCCTCTTCCACGGCATCCAGACCGCGATCATGGCGCAGCAGGCCATGGCCCAGCAGGACGGCGGCGGACGCGGTCGGATTCCGGGGATCGTACCTCCCGGCGCGGGCGGTCCCGGCACGACTGCCGGACCCGAGTCCGAGGAGGACAGACGCAGAACCGGCAACTATCTGTGAAGAAGCTCCTCTCCTTCCGCTCCCGCGGACCCGACAAGCGCTTCGGCACCGGGCTGTGGCGGCACAACCACGACCGCTTCCTCCGCGCCGTCGACCGCTACTACGCCACTGCCGTCGCGATCCACGAGGCCGCCCCCTCTGCCACCGGCACGGACGAACCCGGGCCCGCCGGGATCGGCACGGTCGATGCCGACCAGGCGGCCGCCTCGGCGAGGGAGCTCATCATGACCGGCACCCATCGGCTCAACGACCTGGCCACCCGGATCGATGAGCTCACCGAGCGACTCCACGCCCGCTGGCCGATCGAGGACCAGGTCGTGCCCGGGCACGTCCGGGTGGAGGTCGGGGACACCCCTGAGGTCCTCACGCGGGCGTCGGCGAAGGTCGCCGAGGCGGTGCTCGCCGCCTCGATGGTCCGCGCGGAGACCGCCCAAGGACCCGCTCTGTCCTCGGCCGCCGCCGCGACCGACCGCTACATCTCCGACGCCGCCGACCTCCTCGACCGCGCCCAGCGGACCATCGCCGAGGCGGAGAGCCGATGAGCGGGCACCGCCGGCTGCCCGCCGACTTCGACCTCGGGCTCGTCGCCAGCGACATCGACGGGACGCTGCTGCTCGACTGGCAGCCGATCTCCGAGGCGACGATCGACGCGATCCACCGCTGCCAGCGCGAGGGCATCCCCTTCGTCCTCGTCACCGGCCGACCGATCCGCTGGCTTGCCCCGATCGCCGAACAGATCCCCGACCTCGGCCGGGTCGTGTGCCTCAACGGCGCCGTCGTCTACGACATCGCCTCCGAATCCGTCGTCGACGCCCACACCCTCGGCCACGCCGAGGTGGTCGAGATCGTCTCTGCGATCTCCGGCGAGCACCCCGAAGCGCACTTCGCCTTCGAGACCCTCACCGGGCTCTTCATCGACGACGGCTTCGCAACACGCTCTCCGCGGGACGCCACCGTCATCGGAGACATCGGTGAGATCGCCGACCGCGACGTCGTCAAGATCCTCGTCAGCCTCGGCACCGAGGACTCCGCCGCCCTCCACGATCTCCTCGGCCCGCTCGTCACCCGCTCATGCCACGCGACGTTCTCCGACCCCGTCAACGGCCTCGTCGAACTCGCACCCCGCGGAATCACCAAGGCGAAGACGCTCGAGTCGGTGTGCGACCACCTCGGCGTGGGGCAGGAGCAGGTGATGGCCTTCGGGGACATGCCCAACGACATCGAGATGCTCTCCTGGGCCGGGCACGGAGTGGCGATGGGCAACGCCCTCGACATCGTCAAGGAGTCCGCGGACGCCGTGACCGATGCGGTCGAGGACGACGGCGTCGCCCATTACCTCACGGCGATGCTCGACGCCCTCCCCGCCCGCTGACCTCTTCTCTCGGCAACCCTACGGGCGGGTCTGGGTCGACCCCTCGGTGTCGAGCACAGCCGGATCGAGATCGAAGTGGTCGACGAGGGCGACCGCGAGGCCGTCGTCCTCGACGGGGTCGGTGACGACGCTCGCGAGGACCTTGAGCTCGTCCTTCGCCTGCCCCATGACGATCGCGTGGGCGGCCCACTCGATCATCTCGATGTCATTGAGTCCGTCGCCAGCAGCGACGGTGAGCGCATGGTCGATGCCGAGCTCGTCCTCGACGAGGGCGAGGCCGCTGGCCTTCGACACTCCATCCGGGGCGATGTCGAGCCAGTTGCTCCATCCCACCGAGTAGCTCACCTCGTGGAGGCCGAGACGGTCGACCGCGGCGGCGAACTCCTCCGCAGTGCCGTTGACGTCGCGCATGACGATGCGGGTCGCCCGCTTCTCCAGCAGCTCGTCGAAGGGCACGATGTCGAGGGTGTCGGACTCGGCGAGCTCACCGGGCGGGAACGCCCCGGAGGCCCAGCGGTGGAGGTCAGGATCCTCGACGAGGAAGAGGGCACCCGGCAGGACCTCGCGCATCCGTTCGAGAGCCGCGCGGGGATCGAACGAGACGACGTTGTGCATCTCCCAGCCCAACGGCAGCGAGGGATCGAGCCTGACGACGACCGAGCCGTTCGAGCACACGACGTAGCCTTCGGTCAGGCCGAGGGCGTGGACGAGCTCGAGCGCACCCGGCAGGGCACGGCCGGTCGAGATGACGAGGTGGTGACCCGCCTCGGCGAGGTCGAGGAGCACCCGTCGCACCGTTTCCGACAGGGTGCCGTCGTAGTCGATGATCGTGCCGTCGACGTCGAGCGCGATGAGGTGTGCGGGCAATGGTTCTCCTTGACCGGCAGGGGCTGCGCTGCTCAGAATCGCGGACCCTCCGGTCCCTGAGCAGTCATTCCGCCGAGGTAGGGGCGCAGGGCTTCGGGGACCGTGACCGATCCGTCCGCCTGCTGATGGTTCTCGAGGATCGCCACGAGCCACCGGGTGTTCGCCATCGTGCCGTTGAGCGTGGCGACCGGACGCGTGGCACCGTCGTGGCGTTCGCGGATCTGCAGGCGCCGGGCCTGGAACGTCGTGCAGTTCGACGTCGAGGTGAGCTCGCGGTAGGTCTCCTGCGTCGGCACCCAGGCTTCGCAGTCGTACTTCCGTGCCGCGGAATCGCCGAGGTCGCCGGCGGCGACGTCGATGACCCGGTACGGCAGCTCGCACAGCTGGAGCATCTTCTCCTGCAGGGAGAGCATGCGCTCGTGCTCGGCCTCGGCGTCCTCGACCTCGACGTAGGAGAACATCTCGACCTTCTGGAACTGGTGGACGCGGATGATGCCGCGGGTGTCCTTGCCGTACGAGCCGGCCTCCCGGCGGTAGCACGAGGAGATGCCGGCGAAGCGCAGCGGACCGTCGGAGAGGTCGATGATCTCGTCCATGTAGTACCCGGCCAGCGGCACCTCGGAGGTGCCGACGAGGAAGAGGTCGTCGGCTTCGAGGCGGTAGACCTCATCGGCGTGCTCGCCGAGGAACCCGGTGCCGCGCATGACCTCGGGCTTGACGAGCGTCGGGGTGATCGTCGGGCTGAAGCCCGCCTCTTCGGCGACGTCGCGAGCGAGGTTGAGCAGCGCCATCTCGAGCTTCGCGCCGAAGCCGGTGAGGTAGTGGAACCGCGCGCCGGAGACCTTCGTGCCCCGGGCCGTGTCGATGGCCTTCAGCTCCTCGCCGAGGGCGAGGTGGTCGAGGGGTGCGAAGCCCTCCGCTGCGAAGTCCCGCGGCTGACCGACGGTCTTGAGCGTGACGAAGTTCTCCTCACCGCCGGAGGGGATGCCGTCGATGATGAGGTTGGGCAGCTTCGCCGCGAGGCTCTCGAAGGCGAACGAGGCCTCCTCCGACTCCGCCTGCAGGGCCTTGACCTTCGCCGACTTCTCCTTGCCCTCGGCGATGAGGGCAGGCTTCTCGTCCTTCGACGCCTTCGCGATCTGAGAGGAGAAGGCCTTCTGGTCGGCGCGAGCGTCCTCGAACGCCGTGATGGCCGCGCGCCTCGCGGAGTCCGCGGCGAGGACCTCGTCGACGAGCTCGACGGAGGCCCCGCGGGCCTTCTGCGACGCCTTGAACAGGTCCGGGTCTTCTCTGAGCAGCACTAGATCGATCACCGTCTCAGCTTAACGGGCGCGCAGTCATTTCGACATTTCGACCGTTCGGCCTCCACTCAGGTGCACCGGAGTAAATTTGTGCCATGACCCTTGACCTGGACCCCGCCATCCTGTGGCTGCTCATCCCAGGGTTCCTCGTCACCGTCGTCGCCGCCTATCTCCTCGGCGCCCGCAACGGCGGACGCCGGGTCCTGCGCCGCCTTCATCGCTTCTCGAACAACCATGCCCCTGCCGGCATGGAGGAAGTGCCGGCAGACCGCTACCGGGCAGCCCTCGTCATCAATCCGACGAAGGCCAATGCGAAGAACATCGCGGCGACGGCGAAGGCGATCTGCCGGTTCGAGGGGTGGGCTCCCCCGCTCATCTTCGAGACCACCCTCGAGGACGCCGGAGAAGGGGCCGCCAACGAGGCCCTCGAAGCCGGGGTCGACGTCGTCATCGCCGCCGGCGGGGACGGCACGATCCGCGCGGTCGCCTCGGCGCTCACCGGAACGGCGACACCCATGGGGATCATCCCGATGGGCACGGGGAATCTCCTCGCCCGCAACCTCGACCTCGTGCTCGACAAACCCGAATGGGCGATCCGGATCGCCCTGTGGGGCCGCAACCGCGACGTCGACGTCGGGGTGGCGCAGATCAGCAGGGGCGGGGACCGTCACGTGTTCATGGTCATGACCGGGCTCGGCTTCGACGCCGAGGTGATGGCCAAGACCACCGCGAACGCGAAGAGCAGGCTCGGCTGGCTTGCGTACCTCGAAGCCGGTTCGCGCACGCTGGTGGGGCGCCCGAGCCATGTCAAGATCACCTATGACGACGACTATCGGGTCTCGGCACGGGTGCGGTCCGTCATCGGCGGCAACTGCGGCAAGCTCCAGGGCGGGATCCAGCTGCTGCCCGAGGCGGTCATCGACGACGGCCTCCTCGACGTCCTCGTCGTCAGCCCGAAGAACCTCGGCCAATGGGTGGGTGTCGCCGCCTCGATCATCGGCCGCAAGACCCGCAACGGCCTGCACACCGACATCCGCAAGTGCCACAACGTCGTCATCGAATCCCGTGACGAACTCGAGGTCCAGCTCGACGGGGACCCCGCGGGCACGACGAAGTACCTCGCGATGGGGATCCTGCCGTCGGCGATCACCGTCAAGGTGCCGACGACCGATCAGCGCAAGGAGATCAGGGCCGAAGTCTGGCCCGTGTGAGGCGGGCCGACCGAGAAGTGAGGCGGGTCGGCGGGCGTTGCCGGCGGCGCGTCACCTGTGGGTCGACACTACCCGCCGGTAGGTCACGGGATGGTCGCGAACATGTGACGGCATTCACCAAAGTGTTACCGGAATGCCACTCGAACAAAAGTTACAAAAATAGTTCTGATAATTCCCTGTACCTAGGATGACTTCCAGATGTGCACCCCCTCACATATAGATAGAAGGCACTCCAATGAAGAAGATCATCCTCGCGCCGGCTGTCGCCCTCGCGTTCACCGGACTCGTCGCCGCACCGGTCGCCGCCGCCGAAACCCCTTCGACTCAGTCGGCTGAAGCCAAGGCCGCTGAGCAGGAGAAGGCGGAGAAGGAGAAGGCCGAGAAGGAAGCCGCCGCCAAGAAGGCCGCGGAGAAGAAGGAAGCCGAAGAGAAGGCCGAGGCCAAGAAGAAGGCCGACGCCAAGGCGGCTGCCAAGAAGAAGGCGGACGAGAAGGCTGCCGAGGAGAAGAAGGCCAAGGAGGCCGCGGAGGAGAAGGACGACGCGAAGAAGTCGGCTCCTGAACCGGCGAAGAAGGAGACCACTCCTCCGCCTGCGCCGACGCCGTCTTCCTCACCGTCGCCCTCGACCGAGCCCTCGGAGGAACCCACTGACGATCCCACCGAAGAGGCGCCCGAACAGCAGGCCGATCCTGTGCTCGTCGTCCCCCAGGGCGAGATCGCAGCCGAGGATCTTGCTGACCCCTCCAAGGGCGTCACCGTCACGGTCACAGGCCTCGAGACCGGTGATCTCCTCACCCCGCTCAACGGGCTCGCCGGTGACTCCGTCGAAGCCGCAGGCTCGACCGCGACGCTGAATCTCTTCTACGACGGCAACGCCGAAGACCTCGAGGACGGCCCGCTTCCATTCACGATCGACTACCAGGGCGCCGCCGGGATTGAGACGCTTTCGGGCACGGTCAACGTCAAGGCCGTCGATGACCAACCAGTCGAGCCGATCGAAGCAACCCTCACGGTCGACCCCAAGGAGATCACCGCCGAGGACCTCGCGAACGAGGAGAAGGGCGTCAAGGTCACCGTCTCCGGGGTCAAGGAAGGCGACAAGGTCACCGATTCCCTCACAGGCAAGGCTGTGACGGCAAAGTCTGACGGAGAACTCGTCATCCCCATCTACTACAAGGGCGAGCCGGAAGAACTCGATCCGGGCACAGTCCCGTTCACCGTGACGATCGACCGCGAAGGCACCGCGTCGAAGGAACTCAAGGGCGAGATCACCGTCGTCGAAGACGATGCCGTCGAGCCGATCGAGGCTACCCTCAAGGTCGACCCCACGGAGATCTCGCGAACAGGGACAAGGGCGTCAAGGTCACCGTCTCCGGCGTGAAGGCAGGGGACATCATCACCAACTCCCTGAGCGACGACACCTACACGGTCACCGAAGACGGTGATTACACCTTCACCCTCTACTACGAGGGCAACCCGGACAGCATCGAGCCTGGCAAGGTCCCGTTCACCGTGACGATCGACCGAGAGGGCACGGAGTCCAAGGACCTCAAGGGCGAATTCACCGTCATCGACGACAAGACCGAAGCCCCCGCCGAGGCGTCCCTGACGGTCACCCCGAAGTCGATCGAGGCCGCTGACTTCATCAACGAGAAGAAGGGCGTCAAGCTCTCGGTCAAGGACTGCAAGCCCGGCTCGGATGTCCGTTTCATGGTCACCGCCGATGGCAACTCGCGAGTGACCGCCTACGACCGAACGGTCAAAGCCGACAAGGACGGCAAAGCCTGGGTCCGGGTCTTCGGAACCTCATCGAACGCCTCGGCGTATGTCGGCTCCTACTCGGTCACGGCGACCTGCGGCGATGACTCGCTCAAGGGATCGTTCAAGGTCACGGCCGGGTCCAACGCCGGCGGAGGCGACGGCGGCGGTGACAACGGCAGCGGTGCCGGGGGCAACGACGGCGGCAGCGGAAGCGGAAACTACCTGCCCCGCACGGGTGTCGAACTCGACGGCCTCGCCGCAGGCGCACTCCTCCTGCTCGTCGGCGGTGCCGCGGTGACGATCACGATGCGCCGGAAGAAGGGCGACTTCTCTCCGTCGTACATCTGAAGCACTGATCCACCGGACGGGACAGGCAGAGCCTGAGGGAAGCCAGCCTGCACCGGAGCGGCGGACGCGACACAAGGGCCGGGAGTTCGATCGAACTCCCGGCCCTCTCGCATGCCCGGAAAACGTGATCAGTCCGTGACAGAAACGGCTTATCCGCCCGGATATGCTTCTGTAGTTATCTGACAATCCCCTGAGAGGACCGCCTCCTTCCATGCCCAAGAAACTTGCGCTCATCCCCGCGCTCGCCCTGGCGATCGCCGGACTCGGCGCGACGCCTGCACTCGCCGACACCGCCGCCGCAGACAGCGCCTACTCCGCTGCGGGCGCGGCCGCTGAGAACCTTGAGACCGCCGTGGCGACTGACGACGCCGCGCCAGCGGACGATGCAGCGACCACCGATGACCCCGCTCCGGCCGAACCCGCCCCGGCAGAGGACCCGACTCCCTCGGAGGGATCGAGCTCGGGCGATGACGCCCCGGCAGAGGACCCGACTCCCTCGGAGGGATCGAGCTCGGGCGATGACGCCCCGGCAACCGGAACCCCGGACGCACCGTCACCGGCAGAGGACGAGACCCCTGCCGCCGACGAGTCCACGGACGGGGCCGAAGAGGAGACCGCTCCCGCCTCGGCGCCGATCGAGGCCACCGTCACGGTCGACCCGAGCACCGTCGACATCTTCGACTTCTGGGAGGACGGAGTCACCATCACCGTCTCCGGGCTCGAGAAGGACGACGTCGTGACGAATTCGCTCACCGGCGAGACGAAGACGGCCAAGGGTTCCACCGTCGAATTCGAGTACTTCGATGATGCCGAGGAGATCGTCGAAGCGCAGGTCGTCGACTTCACCGTCACCGTCGAGCGTGCGGATCAGGAGCCGCAGGAGTTCCCCGGCCGCTTCACGATCACCGAGGAGGACTACGAGGACTTCCAGGAAGGCGAGCTCTCGCTGGCCACCAACTCGATGAGCGTCTCGGAGTTCAAGAGGAAGGGCATCGCCTTCACGGGCACCGGATTCGCACCCGGCGAGATCGCCTTCGCGGCGGCAGCGAAGTTCGACGCCGAGAATTTCTACGTCGACCAGCTGATCTACTCGGAAGACGATCTCACAGTCTCGGACGAGGGCGTCGTCTCCGGCGTCATTCGTCCGACCGAGACCGACGACATCAAGCCGGGCGACTACATCGCCATCGCCAGCGGTGAGGAGCAGTTCTCCTCAGCTGAGTTCACGCTCACCGCTGATCAGGCTCAGGCCTCCCTGACCGTGTCTCCGAAGACGATCGACGCGAGCGACTTCGCGAACAAGGACAAGGGCGTGACCCTGACCGTCAGCGACTGCACACCGGGAACTGACGTCCGCTTCGTCGTCACCCCCAAGGGCAATTCGGACGTCACCGCGTTCGACCAGACACTCACCGCCGATGAGACCGGCACCGCCTCGGTGAACGTCTTCGGCACCTCCTCGCGGACCCAGGCCTACGTGGGCGACTACTCGGTGACGGCGACCTGCGGCGATGACACGCTCACGGGTGAGTTCTCCGTGACCTCCGGCGCGAACGCCGGCGGGACCGCGGGAACCGGGAACGTCAGCGGAAGCCAGCTGCCACGCACGGGCGCCGACTTCGGTGGGCTCACCGGCGGACTCGCGCTCCTCCTCGTCGGCGGCGTCGCCGTGGCGATGACCATGCGTCGGGCGAAGGCCGGACAGGCTCCGACCGAGCTCTGAGCGCTTCACTCCGACACACGACTGTGCCCCGACTTCTGTCGGGGCCACAGTCACATCCGGGATCGGGACCACCGCCTCGGCGAGGCCGGGGACCGGCTCAAGGGACGATCGCCTCGGCGGGGGTGCGGTTGCTCAGCGCACCCGCAGGGCGGACGGGGCGATGCTCACCTCGATCCTCTCCGTCTCGCCGAGCTCGTCGCCGTCGACCTCGACGACCCGGGGCTTCTCGAGTTCGATGGTCAGTGAGGTCACGCGCTGATGGATCGCGGTGTCGCTGCTCTGGGCGGAGTCGTCCTTCGACATCATCCGGCGCAGGCCGTTGTCCCAGACCATGTTCTTCATCGTGTCGAGCCAGCCGGTGACCCCGTCGGCCTTGAGGACGAGGACGTCGAGCTCGCCGTCGGCGGGATCCGCGTCGGGCAGCAGGGTGATGCCTCCCTGGAGGGTGCCGCAGTTGCCGACGATGAGAGTGTGTGCCGACTCGTCGTCGATCTGCTCGCCCGGGCGGGAGAGCTTGATCTCCATGACGTCGCTGGCAGAGACGGCGCGGCCGAGCGACTCGACGTAGGCGAGCCAGCCCGCCTTGTCCTTGAGGTCGTCGTTGGTCTCGGTGATCATGTGGGCGTCGATGCCGAAGCCGGCCATGACGACGAAGGGCTGGTGCTCGTTGCCGTCGGGGAGGGTGATCTCGACCCAGCCCATGTCGATGCTCTGCGGGGTGCCCGTGATCGCCCGATCCATCGCGGCTTCCAGATCGTTGAGCGGCACCTCGAGATTGCGGGCGAGCAGGTTGCCGGTGCCCAGCGGCACGATGCCGAGGTCGACGTTCGCCCCAGTCTCGGCGAGGTGGCCGGCCACTGCACGGACGGTGCCGTCGCCGCCGGCGGCGATGACCACCTCGGCGCCATCGGCGATGGCCTGCTCCGCCGCTGACTTGCCGGGGTCGTCCTCCTCAGTCTCGTACCAGGAGACCGAGAGGTCTGGATCGTCCGGCAACGCCGCCACCAGGTCGTCCTTCTCAGTCTTCGCGGGATTCCAAACGATGCCGATCCGTCTTCCAGCCATTCCAGAACCTTCCCTCTCAGCGGTGCGTTGCAGGTCGTATCGTGCGGGCGTGCGGTGACCGAGGGCAGGACATGGTCAGTCCTGCTCTCGGAATCGCCGACGGCTCAATCCATCTTGTCATATCGCGCGCGGAGGAAGAGGAAGACGCCGTAGAGGACGAGCCCGACGCCCACACAGAGCAGCAGGATGCTGCCGAAGGGCTGATCGCGCATCGCCTTGAGAGCCCCGTCGACACCGGTTGACTTCTCCGGGTCTCCGGCCACGCCGGAGACGATGACGAGGATGCCGACCGCGAGCAGGGTCGCGCCCTTGCCGAGGTAGCCGACCACGCCGGTCACCGTCAGCAGCTTGCCGACGGCGCGCGACCTCGGCGGGCGGACGTCGTCCTTCCACTTCCGACGGATGCCGTTGACGCAGAAGACGATGCCGATGACGGCGATGACGGCACCGATGAGGATGAGCAGGAGGATGCCGCCCGGTGCCTGCGCAAGCGTCGAGCTCGCCTGCGACGAGGACTGCCCGGAGTCCGATCCCTGTCCGAAGGCGAACTTTCCGAACAGCACGGCCACTGCCGCGTACGCGATGCCCTGGGCAATCGCGAGGACGAACTCCTTCCAGTTGCTCCGGCCGTCCTTGTCCCGCGGGTCGCTCGAGCCATGGCCGCGCAGCGACGCGGTGCCGAAGAAGGCGTTGATGAGGTTCCACAGTGCCAACAGCGCACAGCCGAGCATGCACAGCCACAGCAGAACCATGCCGAACGGCTGGGCGGCCATCTGCTGCATCGCGCCGGACTGCTCGGCCTCTCCCCCGCGCCCCAGCGCCAGTCCCACCGAGGTGGCTCCGAGGATGATGTGGACGAGTCCGTTGGCGACGAAGCCGACTCTGGCCGCGCGTTCGAACCACTTGCTGTCCGCGGCGCTGGTCGCCGCATCATCGGCCTTGTCAGCGGCCTTCTTGATCGTTGAGTCTCCAGTCATAGCACTCAGTTAAACACCGACGGCCTCGGAGTCAAGGCCTGTTGTCTCAGAAGGCGTGTTGCAGTCTCAGAAGACGGGTCGCGGAAGACGGGTCGCGGAAGACGGGTCGCGCCGGGGTCGGGCTCCTTGCCGAAGCGGGATTGCTCGAAAAGGGCTGACCAAAACGTTCTAAACTATGTGCGTCGTGAATGTTTCATTACTGTTACTTTCGGAATCGCTCCACCCCCTCGTCCCCGAAGGAACACAATGAAGAAGCTCGTGCTCGCGCCTGTGGTGGCCCTCGCCATCACCGGCCTCGCCGCATCCCCCGTCATCGCCGCTCCGAGCGGAGGCGACGCATTTGCCCGCACCGGAGTCCAGGCTCCCTCCGATGGCGGACAGCCTGCCGACAGCGGCGCCGACTCGCAGACGGAGATCGCGGCGAAGGTCTCCGTGTCACCGCAGAAGATCTCGCAGACCGACCTCAACAACAAGGACAAGGGCGTTGTCGTCACGGTGACCGGCCTCGAAGCCGGTGACAAGGTCTCGGATGATCTCACCGGAGATGTCGGCGAGGCTGAGGGAGGCAGCTTCGAATACACCATCTTCAGCACTGTCGACGATCCTTCCGCGATTCCCGCCGGTCCCATCGACTTCACCGTCACGGTCAAGCGCGGCGAAGAGACCCAGGACATCCCCGCCTCGTTCACCGTCATCGAGGACGACACCGAAGAGCCGACCGCTCCGGTCGTCGACCCCAAGGCGACGCTGGCAACGAAGACGATCACGGTCTCCGAGATCAGCACCGACGGACTCAAATTCACCGGCGAGGGCTTCACCCCCGGCGGCACCGTGAGCTTCGCCGGCGGCCCTGCCGGCTCTCAGGCCGGCCCGCAGGCCGACACTCAGGCCAACGAACCGCTCAAGGCCGACAAGGACGGCAAAATCTCGGGCGCGTTCATCCTCGCCGAGGGGTCGGCGACTCCCGGCAAGTACACCCTCGTCCTCATCGATGACGAGTCCGGCAAGGAGACCGAGGCCCTCGAATTCACGATCACCGAGGACACGACCGACGATCCGACCGAGGATCCGACGACGCCGGCGGCCGACGCCAAGCTCATCATCTCCCCGGAGTCGGTCACTCCGCAGGACTTCGTCAACGAGAAGAAGGGCGTCAAGCTCGCCGTCGAGAACTGCGAGCCCGGTGAGGACGTCCGCTTCCTCGTCAACCCCGAGGGCAACACGAACGTCACTGCGTTCGACCGGACCGTCCAGGCCGACGACGAGGGCAAAGCCGACGTCACCGTCTACGGCACCTCGAAGTCGAACCCGAACGCCTACACCGGCGACTACAGCGTCACCGTCACCTGCGGCGACGACAAACTCACCGGCAAGTTCTCCGTCGAGGCCGACCCCAACGCCGGTGGCGGCGATGGCGGCAACGACGATGGCGGCAATGGCAACGGCACCGGAGGCGGAGACCTCCCCCGCACCGGCATGGAGCTCGGCGGTCTCGCCGCCGGAGCAGCACTCCTCCTCGTCGGCGGCGCAGTCGTCACCATGACGAAGCGCCGCCGGTCGGCCGCCCTCTCCCCCTCGGACATCTGAGCCGAGCAGAGATCGTCAGCTCAGCCGATCTCAGACGGACCGGCCACCCTTAGCCAGGCCGATCCGGTGATCGAACGGTTGAGCTGCTGACACAGACAGAGGCGTTCAGTCCGATTCCCTCAGGGTCTCGGACGGAACGCCTCTTGTCGTCTGTCGGGGTGGCAGGCTGTCGACAACCGGCCCGGAACGCCCTATATCGGCGCGGCCGGCCGGTCTCCTACCCGAGGTCGTCACGCGATTCGGCGTAGGTGCCGCCCCATCTCTCCATTTCGGCGATGACCGGGATGAGAGCGCTACCGAGACCGGTCAGACGATAGTCGACTCGCGGTGGAGACTCCCCGTGATCGGTTCGCTGCACCACCCCGTCCGCCTCGAGCTCGGCGAGCTGCCGCGTCAATGTCTTCCGGTTCACTCCCGGCACAGCCCTTTGGAGCTGGCCGAAGCGGATCGGGCCGTCGATCATCGACTTCACCACTGTGATCTTCCACGTGCCACCGAGGACTGCCACGACCACCTCGGCGGGGCAGGTCTCCAGAGCCACTCGAACTTTCCCTCGCACTCTGCCCTCCCGGTTCCGGGCCGTCTCCGTGGCGCCGTTTGCGGTCCTGATGGAAGCCAGGGACAGAAATGTCCGTACTGGTGCCGACTGACTTCTTCCTTCCACCATAGAGCCATGGACGAATCTGCACGGGTGCTCTGGGTTAGTGCACACCCTGAACCTCTCTCGCTCAACGGTTCGATACGCCGGACGGGGATCGCGGCAGTGACGGCTCAATCGCACACCGTCGATGAGGTCGATCTGTATGCGATGGGGTGGGACCCGGTGCTGCGACGTGAGCAGTTCGAGTCCGATGACGCTGTGCTGCCCACCCGATTCGATGCGACCGGCGAGGTTCGACGAGCATTCACCATGGGGCGCCTGCCCGGGGACGTAGCGACTGAACAGGACCGGCTTCGTTCCGCCGACGCTCTGGTCCTGCAGTTCCCGCTGTGGTGGTACGGCATGCCCGCCATCCTCAAGGGTTGGTTCGATCGTGTGTTCACCAGCGGGTTCGCATTCGGCACAGACCCGCGCACAGGCATGCGTCTGCGATTCGAGAACGGCCCATTCAGCGGTCGGCCTGCACTCGTCATCGTTACCGCCGGCGATCGGCCGGGAGCTCTGACCCCTCGCGGGATCAGCGGCGATCCGATCGATCTCCTCTTCGGCCTTCTGCACGGCACGCTGGCCTACACGGGATTCAGTCCGCTTCCTCCTCTCATCGTGCCTTCGGCAGATTTCCTCACCGAGGCAGACTGGCCCCAGGTCGAAACATGTGTGCATGAGCGCCTCTCAGGGCTCTTCACCGATGCTCCCCTTCGCGCACGACGGCAGTTCACCGGCGACTACACAGACGACTGGGTCCTCAAGAACGACGTCGCACCGGAACAGACCGGCTTCGCCGCGCATTGGCTGTGATTCGAGCGACGTTCACCCGTCACCCGACTGCGCGCCTGCGGGCGACGACGAGCGCGACGACGGCGATGAGGGCGAAGACACCGGTGGCGACGAACCCGAGGTACTCGGTGTTGAGCGTTGGCAGGGCAAACGTTGCCGTCTCCGCCCCCACCTCGGCGATGCCGGCGATGACGACGACCACGGCGATGAGCACCGAGAGTCCGGTGACGATGAGGTTGTACCTCCGGAACCGCCCGCCGTCCCCGGCCGCCCACCGGTAGAGGCGCGCCATCATCACGCTGTCGCCGGTGTCGCAGGCGGCCATGCCCGCGGCGAAGAGCAGGGGCAGGGACAGCGCGAGCAGGGGTGAGGTGCTCGCCGCCGTAGTGCCTGCCGCGATCATCAGGCCGATCGTCGCAGCCGTGTCGAATCCGAGGCCGAAGAGCAGCCCGACCGGATACATACGCGTCGGTCGGTCGACGGTGTCGATGAGGCGGGAGAAGATCATGGAGATCGGACCCCGACTCGCCGAGGCGGCTGACCCTTCCGCTGCCGCGTCCCCTGGGCGGCGGCGCAGGAGACGGACGAACGCGACGAGGTTGACGATCCCGAAGATGCCGACGACGCAGGTCGCGAATGTCAGTCCCCACATGCCGAGGACCTCCCGCACCCCCGAATCCTCGCTCTCGACGAGGCGGCGGACGGCAGCGGCCCCGGCGGTGACGAAGGCGGCGGTGACGATGACGACGCTCGAGTGGCCGAGAGCGAACCAGAATCCGATTGCACCGCCGCGGAGTCTCGTGTGGTCGGCGACCGCAAGCCGGCGGGTAACGTTGTCGATGATGGCGATATGGTCGGCGTCGAAGGCGTGCCTGGCACCGAGAAGCACGGCGGTTGCCGCCAGACCCCACGCCGCCGCATGACCGATCTCGCTCGTCGAGGCGAGCACGAGCCCGATTCCCGTGACCGCGAGCGCCGCAACGACGATGGCAGGAACTCGGGCTCGGCGCGATCCTCTGGCGGCTGCTGCCTCCTCCGTCCTGCTCGCCGAGGTGCTCTTCTCTGCTGTCGTGCTCATCGCTCCGTCCCTCTTTCCCTTGTCGTCGGTGTGCTGTCGACTGTCATCGCTGGGCTGAGTCGTTTGTCGTCACTGGACTGGTGTCGTCTGTCATCGCTGGGTCGGTGTGCTGGGCTGGTGTCGTCTGTGGAACTCTCCGCCTGGAGACGGTCGAGTCGTCACCGGTCGTGGTCGCTTTCGTCCACACCTCCCACACGGCGTCGACGTGCGCGTCGTGGGTGTGCGTCCCGCTTGCTCGCGCGATCGCTCCTGGCCGGGCGAGGTGGAGGATTCGACCGTGCCCGTCCGTGTCGCCGCGTGCATCCGTGTCGCTGCGCCGGCCGAAGAGCATCGCGGTGTCGAGCACCGAGGCAGCTCCCATCACTCCCGGTTCCGGAGCGCTCCCGTCGATGGCGAGTTCCTCGACGAAGTACGGTGCACCAGTCGTGTCGCGGACTTCGGTGGCGCCGGTGATCGCCCCACCGTGCTCTCCCGATCGCCCGAGCACGAGCGTCTCCCGCAGGCAGACCGTGGCACCGGCCCCGAAGCGCACCCGGGTCGAGCGCCGCACGCGCGCACCCGAGGCGACGACGAACGGAAACGTCTCCCAGATCAGGCTGCCGCCGTCGGCGACGTCGATGTCGACGTCCCGCCGGGAGTCGACATCGCGACAGGGATAGGCGACTGTCCCGCCGACGTCCTCGATGAGCAGACTGTACCCTGGACCGACTCGGATCCCGAGGGACACCGTATCCCCGCCGAGCAGGGCCGCTCCCCCGGCGACGATCGCGACATGCGCGCGCCCGCCTGCCGCGCGGGAGATGAGCCGCGGCTGCATGAGACCCGGCGTGAGACGCAGCTGAGGCAGGTCGCGGCCGGCGACCTGCTCGACCGCGATGAGGGTCATCCCCGGGCGTCCGCGACCGCGGGCTCGGGCTGCTCCGACCCGGACTCCGGCGAGGCAGTCCCCGTCCCGGAAGTCTCGGCGTGACTGAGTGCATGCTCGTGCTCGTGCTCGTCGTCCGCGTGGGAGTGGATGTATCCGCCGTCCTCATCGGCGTGGAAGTGCGGTGCCATCGGGCCCGGATCCTGCGGTTCATGGGCACCGGCCCGATGCTTCTCGAGCAGGTCGAGCAGCCACGTGCGCAGGTGGGCCACGGATTCCTCGTCGAGACGCGAGAGCCCGAGGACCGGCGCTCCCTCCCGTGCCGCCTCGGCGTCGGAGATCATCAGCTCGACGTCGACACCGACGTAGGGGGCGAGGTCGGTCTTGTTGACGACGAGGAGGTCGGCCCGACCGATTCCCGGCCCGCCCTTGCGGGCCACGTCACCGCCGCCGGCGACGTCGAGGACGAAGATCTGGGCGTCGATGAGCGCCGGGGAGAACGTCGCGGTGAGGTTGTCGCCGCCGGATTCGACGAGGACGAGGTCGAGAGGATCGAAGTCGGCTTCCAATTCCTCGACACCGGCGAGGTTGGCGGTGACGTCATCGCGGATCGCGGTGTGCGGGCACGCGCCGGTCTCGATCGCGCGGATCCGCTCGGGTTCGAGGACCCCGGCGGCCCGGAGCAGGCGCGCGTCCTCGTCGGTGTAGATGTCGTTGGTGATGACGCCGATGCGGATCTCGGCGGCGAGCGCGCGGCAGATCATCGCGATGAGCGAACTCTTGCCGGTGCCGACGGGCCCGGCGACGCCCAGGCGCAGGGCCCGGTGTGGGGTGGGGAACTCAGGCACGGAACAGCCTCCTCGGAAGTGCGGACTGGATCTCTGCCCAGTCCTCGATGAGCGGTGCCCCGGCAGCGGGGATCGCTGCCGGGACGGTGAGCGTCGCCAGGTCGGCGACGGAGCACTCGATGGCGGTGCACGCCTCGAGCACCCAACCGGTGGCCCAGATCGGGTCCATCGGTTCGAGTTTGAGAGTCGCAGCGGCGACGGTCTGCGCGTCGTCGTACGCGACGATGCGCACGAGGTCGGCTGCCGACACCTCGGCGACGGCGGCGATGGCACCGAGCACAAGGGGACGCGGACACCCTCGGCGGGGCAGCACGCCAGCCAGCTGCGGCCACAGGACGACGGCGACGCGGCGCAGCCCGGCCCCGAGCACCTCGGCGATCTCCCGCAGTGCGGGACTGGGGGTGCGGGCCGCCCATTCCTCGGTGATCGACTCGAGTGCTTGAGCAAGGTCGTCGGAGAAGTCCGGCCGGCCGTCGCTGTCTGCACTGGCGGACCTGCGGACGGCATGGCGGGTGACGACGGCGGCACCGGCCTCGACGCGGACGACCGTGCGCATTCGGGCGCGCATGTACGCCGGCACCTCGGCGGGGGTGAGGTCCTGCCACAGCCCGGCTTCGACGCTGTTCGAACTCACGTGGGCACCGGCCGGCAGGCGGGCGTCGGCAAGGAGCATCATGAGGGTCGCCGAGGCGGCCCCGGGCGCTCCAGCAGCGCCGCAACCACCGTTCATCGAGCTGTCCATCAGAACATCTGGTAGAGCTGGGTGAGCGGAAGGGCGGTCGCCGGTGCCGCGGTGACGAGCTCACCGTCGATAGCGATCGCGAACGTGTCCGGGTCGATGTCGATGGCCGGGCGGATGTCGTTGTTGCGCATGTCCTTCTTCCCGATCTCCCGTGTCGGCCGGACGGCGACGAGCCGGCGCCGGAGCCCGAGCCTCTCGCGCAACCCGTCCTCGACCGCCGCGGGAGCGACGAACGACACCGAGGTCGCCGCCCCGATCGCATCTCCGAAGGCCGGGCGCATGAGCACCGGCTGCGGGGTCGGGATCGAGGCGTTCGGATCGCCGAGCCCCGCCCACGCGATCGTCCCGCCCTTGATGACGAGATCGGGTCGGACGCCGAAGAAGCGCGGGTCCCACAGGGTGAGGTCGGCCATCTTCCCCGCCTCGATCGACCCGATGTGCTCATCGACACCATGGGCGATGGCCGGGTTGATCGTGTACTTCGCGACATAGCGGCGGGCGCGTTCGTTGTCGGCCGGCGGGGATTCGCCGAGGCGGCCCCGCCAGTGCTTCATCGTGTGGGCGACCTGCCACGTGCGGGTGATGACCTCCCCGATCCGGCCCATCGCCTGCGCGTCCGAGGACGTGATCGACAGGGCACCCATGTCGTGGAGGACGTCCTCGGCGGCGATCGTCGTCGCGCGGATCCGGGATTCGGCGAACGCGAGGTCCTCGGGCACGCTCGGGTTGAGGTGGTGGCAGACCATGAGCATGTCGAGGTGCTCTGCGACGGTGTTGACGGTGTGCGGCAGCGTCGGGTTCGTCGACCCGGGGATGATGTTCTCGAGTGCGGCGATGGAGAGGATGTCCGGGGCGTGTCCGCCGCCGGCGCCTTCGACGTGGAAGGCGTGGATGCTGCGCCCGGCGACCGCGGAGATCGTCGATTCGACGAAGCCGGATTCGTTGAGCGAATCCGAGTGGAGGGCCACCTGGAGTCCGTGGGTGCCTGCGGCGCGCAGGGCTGCGTCGATCGCCGCCGGGGTGGCACCCCAGTCCTCGTGGATCTTGTAGCCGGCCGCCCCGCCGAGTGCCTGTTCGGCGAGCGCTTCCCCCGAGATCGTGTTCCCCTTGCCGAGCAGCAGCACGTTGACCGGCAGGGCATCGAGGGCCTGCAGCATCCTGCCCAGGTGCCACGCCCCGGGGGTGACCGTCGTCGCCTTGCTCCCCTCTGACGGTCCTGTACCGCCCCCGACGACGGTGGTGATGCCGGTCGCGAGCGCCTCGTGGATCTGCGAGGGCGAGAGGAGGTGGACGTGGGAGTCGATGCCCCCGGCGGTGAGGATGCGCCCCTCTCCGGAGATGATGTCGGTCGTGGCGCCGATCTCCAGGTTGGGGTCGACACCGTCGGCGATGTCGCTGTTGCCGGCCCGGCCGAGCGCTGTGATCCGGCCGTCGCGGATCCCGACATCGGCGCGGATGACACCCCACCAGTCGAGGACGATGACGTTCGTGATGACGGTGTCCGGCGCACCCTCGGCCCGGCTCGTCGTGCCCTGGAGCATCGATTCGCGGATCGACTTCCCGCCCCCGAAGACCGCTTCGTCCCCGCCGAAGGTGCGGTCCTCCTCGATCTCGATCCACAGATCGGTGTCGCCGAGGCGGACCTGATCCCCGGCCGTGGGACCGAAGAGCGCGGCGTAGCGCTGGGCTGAGATCTCGACCATCAGCCCTCCCCCGCCTCGGTGCCGGACTCCCCCGCGTCGGGGGACGAACCCTCGTCACTTCGCGCCGCCTCGGCGGCGGCTGCCTCCTCGCGGATCTGCAGGCCGGGGACACGCTTGCGCCCGCCGAGGCGGACGATCGCCACGGTCCGCGAGGCCCCCGGTTCGAACCTCACCGACGTCCCCGCGGGGACGTCGAGACGGAACCCGGTCGCGCCTCGGCGATCGAAGGACAGGGCGTCGTTGACGTCGGGCAGGTGGATGTGCGATCCGATTTGCACGGGCCGGTCGCCGGTGTTCTCGATGGTCACGGTGCCGGTGTCGGGGGCGCTGCGCCGGTTGAGCACGCGGATGCCTTCGCGCACCCGTACGGCCCCGGGCCCGTGGTCTCTCGTCCCTGCCATGGGTGGTCCTGTCAGTCGATGGGGTTGTGGATGGTGACGAGCTTGCGCCCGTCGGGGAAGGTCGCCTCGACCTGGACGTCGTGGAGCATGGGCGGCACATCGTCCATGACGTCGTCCCTGGTGAGCACCTCGCGTCCGGTGACCATGAGCTCCTCGACGTTCGCCCCCTCGCGGGCGCGCTCGATGACCCACGTGCTCAGCAGCGCGATGGCCTCAGGGTGGTTGAGGGGCACTCCCCGCGCCAGCCGGTCGCGGGCGATCATCCCGGCCACCGACAGCAGCAGCTTCTCCGTGTCGCCCGGAGTAAAGTGCATCAGCGCTCCCGCACGGGGTCGGCCGGCAGGACGTGTTCGCCGAGGCGGTCGGTCGACAGTGCCAGTGAGCTGAGGTAGAGGGTCTCACCGTTGGGTCCGCGCTTCGCCGAGGCGATCATGTCCGGACGCTCGAACTCCATCTCCGTGACGTGGCACCACAGGGTGGCGTCGGTGGGGTTGCCGTGGTCGTCGAGCATGGGCACGTCGATGCCGTCGTCGCGGCGGCGCAGGTAGTAGCGGCCGCGGGTGAGGATCGCCATGAGCGGGGTCGCGATGATCGCGATGCCGACGGCGAAGAGCGGCGAGAACGGCTGGACGGCGGCGCCGAAGGCCCCGAAGTAGATCGCGATCGACACTCCTCCGGACAGGACGAGGGAGACGACTCCGACGGTGTTCCAGTCGTAGAGCATCCCGCGGCGGAACTCCGGGGTCTTCGGGGAGAGCCCGAGCACGTACTTGTTGATCGCGATGTCGGCGGCGACGACGCAGATCCACGACATCGCGAGGTTGGCGTAGAAGCTGAGGATCGCGTTGAGGAAGTCGAACATGTTCAGCTCCATGAGCGCGAGCGCGAAGAGGAGGTTGACGACGAGGAAGGTGATCCGTCCCGGGTAGCGCTTGGTGATCCGCGTGTATGCGTTCGTCCAGGCCAGCGAGCCGGAGTAGGCGTTGGTGACGTTGATCTTCACCTGCGAGATGACGACGAGGACGACGGCGAGCAGGAGCGCGAGCCACTGCGGCATCATCTGCTCGTAGGTGGCGAGCAGCTGCTGGACGGGTTCGGTCGCGAAGCGCGTCGCTCCGGGGACGTTGGCGATGAGGTAGACGGCGAGGAACATGCCGATGATCTGCTTCGTCGCCCCGAAGATCACCCAGCCGGGACCGGCGAGGATGACCGCGGTCCACCAGCTGCGACGGTTGGCCGGGGTGCGCGGCGGCATGAAGCGCAGGTAGTCGATCTGCTCGGCGATCTGGGCGATGAGGGAGAGGCAGACGCCGGCGGCGAGCATCGCCGAGGCGAAGTTCGCGCTCTCCCCGCTCTCGCCCTGGTAGGCGAAGAACGAGCTCACGGAGTCGGGCTGGAAGGCGATGAGGTAGCCGACGGGCACGACCATGAGGACGAGCCACAGCGGCGTCGTTGAGACCTGGAGCCGGGCGAGGGCCTTCATGCCGAAGATGACGAGCGGGAAGATGATGACCGTGGAGAGGAGGTAGCCGATCGGGCGCGGTATCCCGAGGCCGAGGTAGAGTCCCTGCGCCATGATCGAGCCCTCGAGGGCGAAGAAGATGAAGGTCGCGAAGATGATGTTCGTGATGACCGAGCCGTAGTAGCCGAATCCGGCCCCGCGAGTGATGAGGTCGAGGTCGAGGTTGTAGCGGGCGGCGTAGAACGCGAGCGGCCACCCGGTGAGGAAGATGATGATCGCCGCGGTGAGGATGCCGAGGATCCCGTTCGCCGTACCGTGGGCGAGTCCGATGCTCGCGCCGATCGAGAAGTCCGCGAGGTAGGCGATCCCGCCGAGCGCACTCGTCGCGACGACGGCCGGCGCCCAAGTCCGGTAGGAGCGCGGGGCGAAGCGCAGCGTGTAGTCCTCGAGGCTCTCCCGCGCCGCGGTCTTCGCCTCGCTGCTGCCCGGCGGCGGTGTCGCCGATGTCTCTTTCATGGTGGCCCTCTCAGTCGCGCCCGATCCCAACATCGCCCATCCTGGCAGGCGATTGTTTCGGTGCGTGTCGACTGAGTTTCGTCCATGTTTCGAGACCATAGTTTCATCTCGCGGACAGGTCCGCGCAGTGGCCAGTGGTGGCTGTGGGAGCAGCCGCGGACATCGGCTGCGCTCAGGGGCTTCCTGCAGGCAGAGCCACAGGAACCGAGCGCCGCTCCGACCCGCGCACACGCAAATGAGTCGGTTTTCGCCCGATCGGTCGGTGCGTGAACAGACTCATCGGGCGAAAACCGACTCAAACCAGCTGGCAGCGCGCGGATGCGGCTCGAAGCGACGCCACTGGTCGCCCGACGCCGCGGAGGAACACCCCGGGCATGAGAAAAGGGGCGGCCTCAGCCACCCCTGTTCGCTCACGCCCGGCGCCGCCCGACGCTCGGCGCCGCGTCGCCGCCAGGCGCTCACACCCTCCGGGCCCGGAAGTCGTCGTAGAGCACCACGGCTCCGGTCCCGGACTCCGGCGACACCTTCGGCCGCCGGCCGCGGGCGATCGAGACGACGTCGCCCCTCGACCCGGCGGCGAACACGCGGGCATCCCGCTCGCGTGCCTCCGCCTGGGCGAGGGCCTCCTCCTCGAGCTCCTGGTTCCGGCTCCGGAGGGCGTCGATCTGGTTCTGCATCTCCATGATCTTCTTGATCCCCACGAGGTTGACGCCCTCGTCCTGGGAGAGATGCTGGATCAGGCGCAGCTTGGCGATGTCCCGCCCCGAGTAGCGGCGGCCCTTGCCGGCCGTCCGCTGCGGGGTGACGAGGCCCATCCGGTCATACTGCCGCAGGGTCTGCGGGTGCATGCCCGCGAGTTCCGCTGCCACGGAGATGACGTAGAGCGCCGCACTCTGAGAGAACTGCATGGTGCCCCGCCGCCTCAGCTCGCCTTGGCCCGATCGAGCAGGCCGGCTCGCGGATCCTCGGACTCGGTCGCCGCCTTGTAGGCCTCGACCGCTTCCTTGGCTTCCTTCGAGAGGTTCTTCGGGGCGACGATCTCAACGGTTACGAGCAGGTCGCCCGTGCCCTTCTTCGTCTGCACGCCCTTGCCGCGCACGCGCAGGGTCCGACCCGAGGGCGTGCCCGCGGGGATCTTCACCTTGACGGGCTGTCCGCCGAGCGTGGGCACCTTGACCTCGGCCCCGAGGGCCGCTTCGTCGAAGCTCACCGGCAGGTCCATCCGCAGGTTGTCGCCGTCGCGGGTGAACACCGGGTGCGGCTTGACGTGGACCGTGAGGATGACGTCGCCGGGCTCTCCGCCGTTCGGGCTCGCCTTGCCCTTGCCGGCCAGACGGATCTTCTGCCCGTCCTTGACCCCGATCGGGGTGCGCACGGTCAGCGGCTTCCCGTTCGGCATCTTCAGCTTGACCGAGGCACCGTTGGCAGCCTCGGTGAAGCTGAGATTGGTCGAGGACTTGATGTCCCCGCCCTTGACCGGGGGCGAGTAGCCGCCGCCGAATCCGCTGTCACCGTAGCCGCCGTAGGAGGCACCGCCGCCGAAGCCGTTGAGCAGATCGGCGAGGTCGGGCGGAACGTCGCCGTATCCGCCGCCGAAGCCTCCGCCGCCGGGCGAGTAGGTCGTGCGTGTGCGCGTGCGACCGCCGCCTCCGAAGAGGTCGGAGAAGACGTCGTCGAACCCGCCTCCGCCGCCGGCACCACCGGCACCGGCGCTGAACCTGGCGCCGCTGCCCATCGCGCGGACCTGGTCGTACTGTTCGCGCGACTCCTTGTTCGACAGCACCTGGTGGGCCTGTCCGATCTCCTTGAACTTCGCCTCCGCCTCGGCGTCCCCCGGATTCGCGTCCGGATGGTACTTCCGCGCGAGCTTGCGGTAGGCCTTCTTGATCTCGGAGTCCGTCGCGTCCTTGGAGACGCCGAGGGTCTTGTAGAAGTCCTTCTCGAACCAGTCATTCTGCGGTCCGGTACTCATCTGGCACCTCCCTTCTTCCTTGTCCTTTTCGTCGTGCCGCTGCCACCTGGCCTCGGCTCTGTCATCGTTTCCCTCATCTGTCTGCTCACAATCCGCAGCCCCCGGACAACGTGTGCGTCCCGGAGACTCCGGACCGTCGCCGAGGCGGTTCCTTCGTCCCAGTGTCCGCTCACGGACGCTGGGAAGCGGTCCCACCTCGGCGGGGTCGGGATCCTCAGTCCTCCGGCTGCTGCACGCCGACGCGGGCCGCGCGGATGATGCGATCACCCATGCGGTAGCCCGGCTGCATGACCATGAAGACCGTCGGCACCTCAACGTCGTCCGACGGCTGTTGCATGAGGGCCTCATGCAGCCGCGGATCGAACTCGTCGCCGACGGCGCCGTACTGTTCGACGCCGACCTTGGCCAGCGCGTCGAGCAGCTTGTTCACGTGGGCCTCGAAGGGCCCGGAGACGTCGCCGTTCTCCTGCGCCAGACGCACCTCGTCGAGGACGGGGACCAAGGCCTCGACGACCTTGATCGTCCCGCCCGCTGCCGCCCGCTCTCGTTCGCGGTCGGCACGCATCCGGTAGGCGGCGTACTCCGCGTTGATCCGCTTGAGATCGGCGAGGTGGGCGGCGGCCTCGGACCCGGGAGCGGGCTCGGCCCCACCCGGCTCGGCGGCCGCCTCGGTGTCGTTCAGCCCCGAGGCATCGGCGGGGATGTCGACTCCGAGGTCGCTGGCATCGGCCAACACTTCCTCGGTGTCCTGTCCCTCCCCGGCCCCCGAGGCCGACTCGGCGTCGGCCTCGGGACGGAGTTCACCGGTGTCCGGATCGACCCGGCGCTTGTCATGGAAGGTGAAGCGTGGCTCCTCGGACGACGGATCGTTGCCCTCGGTGGTCATTACTTCTTCTCCTCGTCCTCATCATCCACGACCTCGGCGTCGACGACATCGTCGTCAGCGCCCGTTCCGGCATCGGAGCCGCCCTGGTCGGAGGCTCCGCCGGCAGCACCGGCGCCGGCTTCCTGCTGTGCGTAGATCGCCTCGCCGATCTTCTGCTGCTTCTCGGTGAGGGTGTCGAACGCCTTCTTCACCGCGTCGTCGTCTTCGCCCTTGAGAGCTTCCTTGACGGCGTCGACGTCGGACTGGATCTCCGACTTGACGTCCTCAGGCAGCTTGTCGGCGTTGTCGTCGAGCAGCTTCTGGGTCTGGTAGGCGAGGTTCTCCGCGTTGTTGCGGACGTCAGCGGCCTCACGGCGCTTCTTGTCCTCTTCCGCGTGCTCCTCGGCCTCACGGACCATGCGCTCGATGTCCTCCTTGGGAAGGGCCGAGCCGCCGGTGATCGTCATCGACTGCTCCTTGCCGGTTCCCTTGTCGGTGGCCGAGACGTGGACGATGCCGTTGGCGTCGATGTCGAACGCGACCTCGATCTGCGGGACTCCGCGCGGAGCCGGCGCGATGCCGGTGAGCTCGAAGGTGCCGAGGTTCTTGTTGTCGCGAGTGAACTCGCGCTCACCCTGGAACACCTGGATCGACACCGAGGGCTGGTTGTCCTCAGCCGTGGTGAACGTCTCCGAGCGCTTGGTCGGGATCGGGGTGTTGCGTTCGATGAGCTTCGTCATCACGCCGCCCTTGGTCTCGAGACCGAGCGAGAGCGGGGTGACGTCGATGAGGAGGACGTCCTTGCGTTCGCCCATGAGCACACCGGCCTGGACGGCGGCGCCGATCGCGACGACCTCATCGGGGTTGACGCCCTTGTTGGGCTCCTTGCCTCCGGTGAGCTCGGTGACGACCTGGGTGACACCGGGCATACGGGTCGAACCACCGACGAGGACGACGTGGTCGATGTCCTTGACGGACACGCCGGCATCCTTCATCACCGCGTGGAACGGGGCCTTCGTGCGCTCGAGGAGGTCCTTGGTGAGGTCCTCGAACTTCGCCCGGGTGAGGGTCTCGTCGAGGTGGATCGGACCGTTCTCGCTCATCGAGAGGTACTGGAGGGAGATGTTGGTGCTCGTCGCGGACGAGAGCTCCTTCTTCGCCTGCTCAGCGGCCTCCTTGAGACGCTGCATCGCCGTCGAGTCCTTGGTCAGGTCGACGCCGTAGTTGTTCTTGACCTGCTCGACCAGCCAATCGACGATCCGCTGATCCCAGTCGTCACCGCCGAGGCGGTTGTCGCCGGAGGTCGCACGGACCTGAATGGTCGAGAAGCCGTCATCGTCCTTGCCGACTTCGAGCAGCGAGACGTCGAACGTACCGCCGCCGAGGTCGAAGACGAGGATTAGCTCGTCTTCCTTGCCGCGCTCGAGGCCGTAGGCCAGAGCGGCGGCGGTGGGCTCGTTGATGATGCGCAGGACGTTGAGGCCGGCGATCTCACCGGCGTCCTTCGTGGCCTGACGCTCAGCGTCGTTGAAGTAGGCCGGGACGGTGATGACCGCGTCGGTGACCTTCTCCTGGAGGTATTCCTCAGCGTCGTGCTTGAGCTTCTGCAGGATGCGCGCGGAGACCTCGGGAGCGGTGAGCTTCTTGCCGCCGATCTCGGTGTCCCAGTCGGTGCCCATGTGGCGCTTGACGGACGCCACGGTGTTCTTCACGTTGGTGACGGCCTGGCGCTTGGCGATCTCGCCGACCAGGGAGTCTCCGTTCTTGTTGACTGCGACGACGGACGGGGTCGTGCGACCGCCTTCCATGTTCGCGATGACCTTGGGGTCACCGCCCTCGAGGACGGCGACGACGGAGTTCGTGGTTCCGAGGTCGATTCCAACTGCACGTGCCATATCGTTTCTCCTTAACTCTCAGAGTCGGCTCGGGCTGAATGCGTGCGGTCGTCCTCGGAAGCCGTTCCGGGAGCTGCCTCCCGGTGTCGCCTCGTCGGACCGCCGTCCGCATTGAGTCTGATGGACTCAAGTATTCTCTTCGCGGCTGAGATCGTCAATCCCCGCCTGTAAAAGTTGCGTACACTAGACTCAACTTTCTAGAGCGACGGGTTATTCCGCATCTGGAGAATTTTTTTCGAGGAGTTCTTCCGAGGCACCGTTGCGGCACAAAGACGCTCGAGCTATGCCTTCGAGCGCGAACGCACCTAGTAGGATACGAACCTGCGCCCACTCAGAGGTGATTTCCCAACTGTCGGCGTCGCCCCCAAGTCACAGTTCGCCGACTTCCGAACCTGCACTCGCTCAAGGGAAGCCACCGGAAATCGAAGATGCTCGTCTGCAAGAGCTGCCTTAGGAATCGCCTGCGGCCACCCGCGAATTCATTAGCAAGCAGTGCCACTCCAGCATTGCAACGAACGAGCACGGTGCCGCTTGGCGGCTGACCGCTTTGAAGATCGGGTCGACTCATACACCCACTCTCTTGGCCAAGTTCGCCAGCTGGTGGTGTCATAGCGTCGAAGCAACACTCCCGGTCGGCGGGGGTCTGATCGGTGGAGTGTGCAGATGGCGCGGGTGGGGTTGTCGTTCAGCGACAGGTCGGAGATCTCGGCGGCCTCGAAAGCGGGCTGGTCGGTGCGGAGGATCGCCCGTCACCTGGGGCGTTGCCCGTCGGTGATCTCGCGGGAGCTTCACCGGAACTCGACGAAGACCCGCGGCTACCAGGCCGTGACCGCAGACGTCAGAGCGCAGCGTCGGCGAGCTCGCCCGCAGCAGCGGAAGGTCGCGGGGGATCCGGTGCTGCAGGCGAGGGTGGACGCCGACCTGGCCGCGTCCTGGACGCCGAACGAGATAGCGGGCCGGTTGCGTCTGGAGGCGACAGACCCGACCGTTGAACGCATGGCGAACTCTCCTGACGCACGCGGCCGAACCGTCTCCGGTGAGGCTATCTACCAGTACATCTACGCAATCCCGAAGGGTGAGCTCGCCCGCAAGGGCATCTTCCTGCAGTCCAAGCGGACCAAGCGCCGACCACGTACGACCGGGCGGACGCGCGGTGGCCCAATCGTAGGTATGGTCCCGATCGCGGAGCGAGGTGAGGACGCCGCCCAGCGTCGGGTGCCGGGGCACTGGGAGGGTGACCTGATCATCGGGAAGAACGGCACCTCGTGCGCGGCGACGCTGGTGGAGCGGATGAGCGGGTTCACCGGGCTGCTGGCCCTGCCCTCGAAACACGCCGAGCCAACCGCTGACGCGGTCATCGAGTTTTTCAACGACCTGCCCGAGATGATGAAGGCATCGTTGGCGTGGGACCAGGGCAGCGAGATGGCCCAGCACGCGAAGGTCTCCCTGGCCACGGCGATGCCGGTCTACTTCGCCGATCCCCACTCGCCCTGGCAGAGGCCCAGCAACGAGAACACGAACCGGCTCTACCGGGAGTATCTGCCCAAGGGCACGGTGATCCCCGATCACCAGCCCTACCTCACCACCATCGCCGAGGAGATCAACAATCGACCCCGCCGCCGACTGGGCTATCTCACGCCCACCGAGGCATTCGCTCGACTGCTCGCCGGCGAGCCCCATGTTGCTTCGACGCCTTGACATCGCCGCTCCTCTCGACCGTCACGACGCAAGTCGGTTCAACAGCGAGTCATTGCGCGCTCGGCCCAAATCGCAGACTGAGAGCAAGCCGTCTTCGGAGAACTCAGCACTCTGCTCAGTTCATACCTACGCGTCAGGGGTAATGACTACACTTCTAATGTGAACGGGCAGCGCAAACGTTGACGAGTCGACAACGATTCCTGAGCAGCCCCTCGACCAAGCCGCAAAGGAGCTCGTCTAGTTATGCCAGTCATCATTGTTCTTGTCGCACTGATCGTGGCGGTTTTCCTTGTGGTCCAGTTCTGGCCACTTGCGCTTGCTATTGCGATCATCTGGGCAGGCGCGGTTATCATCCCCAAGGTCGTGCGCAACATTCGCAAGAATAGGTACTTTGCCAGCGAGGAGTTTCAAGCCCACAAGCAGGCGTTGTCATCATTCGTAGCAGAGCACAACGCGGTCTCGAACTATACGTCCGAGATCCGTCAGCAAGGGTCGTTCGATCTAGGCGTGTCTGGCACAGGCCGCCACGCACATTTGGCAACATTTGAGAACACAAGTCACCATAACTACCGTCGCGACAGAAACATCGCCGACTATCAATCGGGTCACGTCCACAACTGTTCGCTGCAGGTTGTGCGCAATGCCAGCGGGGACCCGATCAAGTATCTGATGAAGTACTTCGAAGTGTCTGTCGACGAAGAGAGCCTGGAGGACGCAGAACGGCTCGGGAACGATATATCTCGCCTGGAGTCGGCTATTGAGAATCTGCGCATGCGCGAGGCGAGCATTCGCAGGTCGATCAATCCGCCAGATTTCATCCTCAAGTACTTCGCAGATGAATTCAATGCGCAGATGGGAGTCGAGGTCTCACCCGTGACCGTCCCGTACCCGGTCTATGCGTTTGAGTACGTCAGCGCTGGTGGAAACAGTTCACAGCGCACTACGATCACGCTCAATTCGGAAACAGTTGACGCCCTGATTGAACGCATCGACGAAAAGCTCAAGTTCAAGAAGAGCGCTGCCGGTCAGAGAGCGCTGATGACGGCAAGTCTCCGAAGCTTCATCAAGCGTCGAGACAACCATACATGTCGCTATTGTTCAGTCTCGCTCGCAGCAGAGCCCCACCTTTTGCTCGAAGTAGACCATATCAAGCCGATCTCCAAAGGTGGGCTCTCGGAGATTGAGAACCTGCAAACTCTGTGCTGGCGGTGCAACCGGTCGAAATCAAACAAATACTAGTTCTGGCCCAGCACGGTTGTACTCATTGCGCAGACGCTCGCTAAGCGTCTCGAAACAACCAAGCTCGCTAACATCCAACTCCCTCGTTTGTCAGTTACTGAGCACAAGGAAGACTTTAGAATTCAGAGTTTGGGAGCCAACCGCTCCCCTACTTGACGACGACCACCGGGCAGCTCGCCTCGAGGATGACGCGCTGGACGCTCGAGCCGAGCAGCAGCTTCATCACCGCCGAGCGCCGCCGGGTGGAGATGACGATGAGCTCGGCCGTCCACCCCTCGGCGAGGTCGATGACCTGGGAGGCGACGTCCGCCTCGGCGCGCAGGACCTCGAACTCGACGCCCGCGGAGCTGAGGGCGTCGACGAGCTCGGTGATCTGGGCGGGATCATTGTCGAGCGGGCCCGCGGGACTGTCGGAGGAGAAGACGACGACCCGCAGCGCCGCCTTCTCGAACCGGGCCATGCGCAGCGCGGTGTCGAGAACGGTCTCCGGCGCATCGAGACGCAGCGCGAGGACGACGGTGCGCTCCGCCTCGGCGATGCCGGCCGAGGCCGCCACCTGCAGGGACGGGACAGGACGACGGTCACGGGGAGTCGAGTAGAGATCGGTCATGACGGCCCCTTATCCGATGGCGATGACGCCGATGAGCACACCGACGGCGAGCATGACGAGCGAGACGAGCAGCGCCCGCCACAGCACCTTCTTGTGATGGTCGCCCAAGTCGACGCCGGCGAGAGAGACGAGGAGGAGGATCGCGGGCACCAGCGGCGACTGCATGTGCACGGGCTGACCGGTGATCGACGCCCGGGCCATGTCGGCGGCCGAGATCCCGTAGTGCGCGGCGGTCTCGGCGAGGACCGGGAGGATCCCGAAGTAGAACGCGTCGTTGCTCATGAAGAACGTCATCGGGATCGAGAGCAGACCGGTGATGACAGCCATGTACGGTCCCATCGAGGACGGGATGACGTCGACGAGCCATGCGGCCATCGCATCGACCATCCCGGTGCCGCTCATGATGCCCGTGAGCACGCCGGCGGCCATGACCATGGCGACGACGGCGATGATCGCCGAGGCGTGGGAGGCGAGCTCGGCCTGCTGGTCCTTGATCTTCGGGAAGTTGACCATGAGCGCGATGACCATGGCGATCATGAACAGGTACGGCAGCGGCAGGACGTCGAGGACGAGCATGACCATGACGGCGAGCGTGAGCGAGAGGTTGAACCAGAACAGCTTCGGCCGCAGCGTCGGACGGTTGGGGGTCGAGTGCGGTGTCCGTGAGGGAGCTCGCCGAGGCGGCTTCCGTGTCCTCGTCGGCACCGTCGTCGGGTCCGCCGACGGAGGTCTTCGCTCCGGTGCCGGTGGTGCCCGAGCCGGTGCCAGTGCCGCCCGTGGCGCCGGTGCCGGTCGGACCTGCCACGGCACCCGCCCCGGAGGATGAGCGCGCCACGGCGCCGACGAGTTCGCGCTTGCGGCCGAAGCCCTTCGTGCGGTCCTCGACCCAGGTCACGCCGTTCTTCGCCAGCCGGCGACGCTCGGAGAGTCCGAGGAAGTACGCGAAGACGAAGCAGACGAGCAGCCCGGCGGCGAGCGCAGGAACCATGGGGGCGAAGATCTCGTTCGCATCGATCTGCAGCGCCGAGGAGGCCCTGGCCGTCGGCCCGCCCCACGGGACGATGTTGAGGGTGCCGTTGATGAGGCCGGCCACACAGGTGAGGACGACCGGGGACATCTCGAGGCGCTGGTAGATCGGCAGCATCGCGGCGGTGACGACGATGAACGTCGTCGACCCGTCGCCGTCGAGGGAGACGGCACCGGTGAGCAGCGCGGTGCCGAGGACGACCTTGACCGGGTCGTTGCCGGCGATGCGGAGGATGAACTCGACGAGCCTGTCGAAGAGTCCGACGTCGATCATGATGCCGAAGTAGATGATGGCGAAGAGCAGCAGGGCAGCCGTCGACGACATCGAGGCGATGGCGTCCATGACCATCTCGCCGATGCCGAGGCCGGCACCGGCGAAGAGACCGAAGATGGTCGGGACGATGATGAGTGCCAGGATCGGCGAGAGTCGCTTGGTCATGATCAGCGTCATGAAGACGACGATCATCGCGAATCCGAGGATGACGAGCACGGACTTCTCCTTCGAAGGCGTTTGTGATGCGGGATACACGCTAGACCCGAGGCGATCATCGCCGCGCGCTTAAGTGCACTGATCGCGTTCTGCCTGTTCTGCCACTTTTGCTCATTCTGCTCAGTGGTGGCTAATGTGGAGAGGTGTCCCGCTCATCTCGAGCCTTCTCCCGCCGTGTCCTGGTCAGCCAGCTCGCGGTCATCGTGGCGACCTTGGCCCTGGTCACAGGCGTGTTCGCGTGGATGGCGGCGCGCGCGGTGACCGATGTCAGCGAGACCGAGGCGCTCGCGACCGCCCGGGCACTCGCCTCGGCGCCGGAGGTGCGGGAGGGATCGACCCGGGCCTCGGAGGCCCGCGACCCGATGCCGGCGAAGGAGATCACCGATTCGCTGCGCGCGATCACCCGGGAGCTGCGCGACCGCTCGGGCATCCAGTTCGCCGTCATCACCGACGACCGCGGGATCCGGCTCACCCACCCAAACCCCGACCTCATCGGCAAGCCGGTCTCGACCTCGCCCGACGAGGCGCTCGCGGGCCGTGAATCCGTCACCCAGGAGGTCGGCACGCTCGGGAGCACGGTCCGGGCGAAGGTCCCCATCTACTCGTCCACCGGCGACGGCACGGTCGTCGGCGAGGTGTCGGTCGGCATCCACACCTCGGTGCTCAACGCCGACCTCCGCCGCGAATTCGCAGCCCTCGGCTCCGTCTCCGTCCTCGCCCTCGGCATCGGGGTCCTCGCGTCGATCACCCTCGGGCGGCGCCTGCGCCGGGAGACCCTCGGCGTCGGTCCCGAGGAGCTCGCCGAGATGGCCCGCGACCAGGGGGCGGTGCTGCGCGGACTCGACGACGGCGTCCTCGGCTTCGACTCCGACGGGGAGCTCACCCTGAGCAACGCCGCCGCCCGGGACCTCCTCGCCGAGGCGGCCGACGACACCGGCACGGACAGCTCGGACACGGACTCTCCAGGCGACGCAGCCGCTCCCCCACAGGACGGTGCCGATGTCCGCGAGGACATCGTCGACTCCCGCGAGGGCGTCGTCGACGACCTGCCGGTGTCGATCCGGACGATGATGGCCGAGGCCCCCGAGCACGGTGCCCTGCGCCGGCGGATCACTGTCGGAGACAAGATCCTGCTCGCCACAGCGGTGCGCGTGCGCCGGGACGGCGTCTCCGTCGGCGGCGTCGTCACGCTGCGCGACGAGACGACGATGCTCACCATGGCCCGACAGCTCGAATCCGTCACTGCGATGGCCGATGCCCTGCGCGCCCAGCGCCATGAGTTCGCCAACCGTCTCCACACCGTGCTCGGCCTCGTCGACACCGGCGCGACCGATGAGGCGAGCAGCTACCTCGAGTCGATCCTCGGCACCGGCCCCCTGGCCGCCCCCGTCGAAGGCCTCGACCCGATCACCGACCCGTACCTCCGTGCGGTCCTCGAGGCGAAGGGCACCACCGCCGCCGAGGCGGGTGTGACCCTGCGGGTCGCCCCCGACTCCCTCGTGATCGGCAGGGTCACCGACCCCGAGGACGTCACGCTCGTCCTCGGCAACCTCATCGACAATGCCGTGCGCGCCGTCGTCCGCCGCCGCACCTCGGGCGAGGAGGCCGCCGCACGCCCGCCCGTCTCCGACCTCGTCGAGGTCGAACTCCTCGGTGCCGACGGGGAGCTCCACGGGCTCGTCACCGACACCGGATCGGGCATCGATCCGGCCGACGCCGAGAGGATCTTCGACGAGGGCGTGAGCGGCGATGCGCAGACCACAGGTGCCGGCGAACGCGCAGATGGCGGGGACCGGTCAGACGACGGCGCCGGACCGATCCACGGGCTCGGTCTCGGACTCGCCCTGTGCCGCCGGGTCGCGAACCGTCACGACGGTCGGGTGTGGCTCGTCGACGGACACGACCCTCACCTCGGCGGGGCGAGCTTCGGCATGCGCCTGCCCGGGGTGCTCATCGAGGACGACGAGAAACCGCCGCGCACAGACGACACGACCGTGCCGCGCGCCGACGAGACAGAGAAGGAGTGAGCTGATGATCGATGTGCTCGTGCTCGACGACGACTTCTACGTGGGCAGGATCCACGCGCAGTATGTCAATGACGTTCCCGGCTTCCGGGCGCTCGATCCGGTCCAGGATCTGCGCACCGCGCGGACCGTGCTCGCCGAGCAGGACGTCGACCTGCTGCTGGCCGACTACGTCCTGCCCGAGGGCACGGGCGTCGAGCTCATTCGCGAGACCGAGGTCGATGCCGCCGTGCTCTCCGCCGTCGCCGATCCGCAGACCGTCCGCTCGGCGCTGCGCGCGGGCGCCCTGACCTACATCGTCAAACCCTTCTCCGCCGAGCACCTCCAGTCCTTCCTACGCCGCTACGCCCGGTATCGCCGCTACTGGGAGCGCGACCGGGTGCAGCAGGCCGATCTCGACCGCCTCCTGCGGACCCTCCACGACGCCTCGTCCTCCGGCACGGGGTCGGCGTCGGGCACACGGTCGTCGACGACGAGCAGGATCCTCGATGCGCTCGAGGCCGCGAAGCAGCCGATGACGGCGGTGGAGATCGCCGAGGCGGTCGGGGCCTCCCGCGCGACCGCACAGCGGCATCTCGCGAAGCTCGCCGAGTCCCGGGCGGTCACTGTCACCCTCCAGTACGGGAGCACGGGCCGCCCCGAACATCTCTACCAGACGGGGTGACCGCCTCGGCGAGGCCGGGGTCAGCGCCCGTGCCCGACACGGCGCCCCGGTCGGACGACGTCGGCGAGGAGGATCCGGTGCGACATCGACGCCGATCTCGCACCGGATCCTCCTCGCTGGGTCGCTGAGCGGGGACAGCGCCCCGGCCTCAGCCGAGTTCGCGCTGCACGTCGTCGACGGCGGCCCGGTCCGCGCGGGAGAAGCGCGAGAGCTGGGTGACGTGGCTCGGTTCGAGTTCGGCGACCGTCGAGACCTGGAGGAGCTTCATCGTCCGTTCGATCTGCTCGCGGAGGATCGCGATCGTCCGGTCGACGCCGGCGCGGCCGCCGGCCATGAGTCCGTAGAGGTAGGCGCGGCCGATGAGCGTGAAGTCCGCGCCGAGGGCGAGGGAGGCGACGATGTCGGCACCGTTGCGGATGCCGGTGTCGATGATGATCTCGACGTCGTCACCGACCTCACGGGCCACCTCTGGGAGGAGTTCGAAGGGCACGGGTGCCCGGTCGAGCTGTCGACCGCCGTGGTTGGACAGGACGATGGCGTCGACGCCGAGGTCGGCCAGCCGCTTCGCATCGGCGACGGTCTGGACGCCCTTGACGGCGAACTTCCCGGGCCACATCCCGCGGATCGTCGCGAGGTCGTCGAAGTCGATCGTCGGATCCATCGCCGAGTCGATGAGCTCGCCGACGGTGCCCCCGGTCTCGGACAGAGAGGCGAACTCGAGCTTCTCGGTCGTGAGGAAGTCCCACCACCACCAGGGCCGCGGGAGTGCGTTGAGGACGGTCTTCGGGGTGAGCTGCGGGGGGATCGAGAAGCCGTTGCGGACGTCGCGCAGCCGGGCCCCGCCGACCGGTGTGTCGACGGTGAAGAAGAGGGAGTCGAATCCGGCCTGCGCGGCGCGTTCGACGAGTCCGTAGGAGATCTCGCGCTGGCGCATGACGTAGAGCTGGAACCAGTTGCGTCCATACGGGTTGGCTGCCCGCACGTCCTCGATCGAGGTCGTGCCGAGCGTCGAGAGCGTGAAGGGGATGCCCGCCTCGCCGGCGGCCGAGGCGCCGGCGATCTCCCCCTCGGTCTGCATGAGCCGGGTGAAGCCGGTGGGGGCGATGCCGAACGGCATGGCCGAGCTGCCGCCGAGGATCTGCGTCGTCGTGTCGACGTGGGAGACGTCGCCCAGGATCGAGGGGTGGAATTCGATGTCCTCGAACGCCTGCACCGAGCGGTCCATCGAGATCTCGCCCTCGGCCGCGCCGTCGGTGTAGTCGAAGGCCGCGGCGGGCGTGCGCCGCTTCGCGATCCTGCGCAGGTCCTCGATCGTCAGCGCCGCGTCGAGGCGGCGCTTCTTCGGGTCGAGTTCGAGCTTCTTGAACTTCATCAGCTCGAAGATCTCCGCGGGCTTGGGGATCTGCCGTTTGACCATGGATGGGACTCCTTCGTTCTGCGAGGTGCCGTGCTCGGGGATGCGCCGGGCGCTGAGAGGGCCGCCGGTCTGACGTATGACATTCATGAGGTCAGACCATTAATCTGAGCATAGGACCGAATGCGGAAGACCGTCAAGGGTGCACGGGTTGCTGTGGTACTGCCGTCGCGAGATGTCGGGCGACGGCGAGCAGGCAGCGAGCGACAAGCGACCGGCGGACAGGCGGCGAGCGCCGAGGAGGGAACGGGATGAGCGAGAAGGCAGCCGGCGGCACGGCAGGTGCGGCGGCCGAGGCCGCGGCGGCGACCCAGAGCCCGGAGTGGAGGCCGGTGACGAGGCCGAGCACCCACGAGCTCGTCATCGACGCGATCGAGGAGCAGATCATGGCCGGTTCGCTCGCCGTCGGCGATCCCCTGCCCGCCGAACGCGAACTCGCCGCCAGCCTCAAGGTCAGCCGGGCGAGCGTGCGCGAGGCGCTGCGGGTGCTCGAGAGCCTCGGCGTCATCCGCTCGAGCGGCGGTTCGGGACGGGGAGCCGGGACATTCATCGCCTCCCTGCCGCGCGAGGCACTCACCCGCTTCCTCCGCCTCCACGTCGCGCTGACGAACTTCAGCGTCGACGAGGTCATCGAGACGCGCATCCAGCTCGAGCGCTCGAGCGCGGCGCTGGCCTCGGCGCAGGCGAGCGATGACGACCTCGCTCGCCTTCACGCGACCCTGGCGATCATGGACACCCCCGGCATCAGTCTCGAGGTGTTCAACGACGCCGACACCGACTTCCACGTCGCCATCGCCCAGGCGACGGGCAACCAGCTCTTCTCCGACCTCACCGGGGCGATCCGCAGCTCACTGCGCCGCCCGATCCTCGCAGCCTTCCGCGCCGTCGACGACCCGGCCGAGCTCATGGCCACCCTGCAGGCCCAGCACCACGCGATCCGCGATGCGATCGCCGCCGGGGACGCCGGCCGCGCCGCGCAGCTGACGGAGGAGCACATCCTCACCGCCGCGCAGGCGCTGCCGACACTCACCGACGGCTGACAGGACGGGACCGCCCAGGACCGCCTCGGCGGGAGCCCGAGCCGGGCTGGTCTGTCACTCCCCCGCGTGCCGGCCGACCACCTCGGCGGTCTCCTCCTCGATCCGCGCCTGTTCGGCCTCCTGCTTCCGGGCGGCCTTCTCGGTTCGACGCGCGGCACCCCGCTCCTTGCGCCGTTCGACGAGGAGGTAGAGCGCGGGGACGAGGATGAGGGTGAGCACCGTCGACGAGGTGAGCCCGCCGATGACGACGACGGCCAGCGGCTGCGAGATGAAGACCCCGCCCCCGGTGAGCCCGAGCGACATCGGGATGAGCGCGAACACGGTCGCCGCCGCCGTCATGAGGATCGGGCGCAGGCGCAGTCGGGTGCCGTGGACGATCGCGTCCTCGAGGCCCATGCCGTGGTCGCGCAGCTTGTTGATGAGGTCGATGAGGACGATCGCGTTCGTCACCACGATGCCGATGAGCATGAGCAGGCCGATGAGCGAGGGGATGCCCAACGGAATGCCCGTGGCGAGGAGAAGGAGCACGGCACCGGTCGCGGCGAAGGGGATCGACACGAGCAGGATGAGCGGTTGGACGAAGCTGCGGAACGTCGCGATCATGACGAGGAAGACGAGGACGATCGCCACGAGCATCGCCCATCCGAGCTGGGCGAAGGACTCGGCCTGTTCGGCGCTGGCACCGCCGACGTCGAAACTCACCCCGGCCGGCAGATCCATCGTCGTCGTCAGCTGCTGGGCGGCCGCGTTGACCGCGTCGAGCTGACCCTCGGCCGGAGTCGCGAAGACCGTGACCTGACGGTTGCCGTCGGCGCGGGTGATCGTCGCCGGCGTCGTCGTCTCCCTGACCTCGGCGACCTCGTCGACGGTGATGGGATCGCCCTTGATGTCGGTGATCGCCTCCTGCTCGTCGGCCAGCCGCTCGTCCTCGGCCTGGGACTGACGCTGCTCGGCCTGACCGTCGATGAGGTCGTCGATGGCCTGATTGGCCTCGCGCAGACCCTTCTCCGCCGCCTCGACGCCCTCACGGGCCTGGTCGATCTGGTCCTGGCGCATCTCACCCGGGCTCTTCGGCGCGGGCGGGTTCTCGACGTCGCGCAGCGCCTGCCTGGCCTCCTCGAGCTGGTCGGCGGCGGTGTCGCGGGCCTCGCGGGCGGCGTCGAGCTGTTCGGCCGCATCGTCCTCGGCCCTGCGCTGGGCGCGCTCGGCCCGAGCGTCGGTCTCCTCCTTGATCCGGTCGGTTGCGTCCTCCTGCGCGTTCTTCGTCTGCACCTCGGTCACGGGCAGTTCGAGCGCACGGATCTCATCGGGTGAGGCGTCGGGGTTCGTCGGCGCGATGAAGATGTCGCGCTCCTCCCCCTCGAGGGTGATTGTGCCCGCCTCGGTGCCGTGGAGAGCGGCGGCGATCGCCTGACCGAGTTCGGCCTGGCTGTAGCCGTAGTCCGCGGCCTTCTGCCGGTCGACGTCGACCTGGATGATCGGCTGGTCGGAGGCGAGGTCGTTGCGGGCGGTCGCCACCCCCGTCGACTCGGCCATCGACGCCGTCACGGCATCCGCGGCCTTGCGCAGGGCGCCGAGGTCGGAGCCCGAGAGCGTGATCTCGACGTCCTCGTTCGCGCCGCCGCCGGCGCCTTGGACCTCGATTTCGCCGGCGTCGTCACCGAGGCCCTCGAGCTGACTGCGGATCCGGGTGATCGCGGCCTGGCCGTCGGAGTCCTCGGCGAGGGTGACGTTGAAGCTGTTCTCGGCCCCCGATTCGGGTCCGTTGACCGTCGACGAGTACGTCTCGACGTCGCCGTCGGCACCGAGGACCTCTTCGACCCGCTTCGCTGCCGCATCGCTGGCCTCGAGGGAGGCACCGGCTGGCAGGGTCTGGGTGACGAAGAGCGAGTTCTGTCCCGCGGAGCCGAGCAGGTCGGTCTTGAGGAAGCTCGCGAGCATCATCGTGACGATGAAGACGACGACGGAGAAGGCGATGGTGCGCCACGGGTGGCGGAGGGCGGCGAGGATCGCGGGCAGTCCGCGCTGCTGGAGACGGTCGATGCGGTCCGAGGCCTCCCCTTCGCCGGGCACGGGACGCGGGGCGGGCACGACCGTGGCGGCGGGGAGGAGCTCCTTGCCCTTCTCGGCGCGCTTGGCGTTCTTCCTCTCGATCTTCGCCTGCCGGCGCTCGGCCCGGCGCTGCGACTTCGCCTCCTGGCGTGCGACCCACGCCTCGTAGCGCTCGTCGGCGGCGGCCTGCCGCTTCGGCGACAGCGGCTTGGGGCTGCGCCGCAGCACCCAGTAGCTGAACACGGGCACGATCGTCAGGGCGACGAGCAGCGAGGCGAGGAGGGCAAGGGTGACGGTGACGGAGAACGGGCGGAAGAGCTGCCCGGCGATGCCGTCGACGAAGGCGATGGGGAGGAAGACGGCGACCGTCGTCAGCGTCGAGGCGGTGATCGCTCCGGCGACCTGCCGGACGGAGGCGACGATGTCCGGGATCGTCAGCTCCGTGGTGCCCTGACGGCGGCGGATGTTCTCGATGACGACGATGGAGTCGTCGACGACGCGGCCGACGGCGATCGTCAGCGCGCCGAGGGTGAGGATGTTAAGGGTGTAGTCGCCGACCATGAGGCCGATCATCGCGATGAGCAGCGACATCGGGATCGAGATCGCGGCGACGACGGTCGAGCGGAACGAGCCGAGGAACGCGAGGATGACGAGGACGGCGAAGAGGAGGCCGAGGCCGCCTTCGACGGAGAGGTCCTTGATCGACTTCTCGATCTCCGGTGCCTGGTCGAAGATCGTCGTGAACTCGACGTCGTCGCCGAGCGTCGACTGCGAGGCGGCGAGGACCTCGGCCACCCGGTTCGAGACCTCGACGACGTTGTCGTCCTGGCCCTTGACGACGGACACGGTCACCGAGTCCTTGCCTCCGGCGCGCGAGAGCGAGGTCTTCTCGACCGCGTCGAGGGAGACGTCGGCGACGTCCTTCAACAGGACAGTGCCGTCGGCGGTGCGGATCGGGGTGTTCTCGATCTGCTCGACAGCGTCGACGGGCGTGCCCACCTCGACGGCCATCGCGGTCTCCCCCTGCGCGCTCTGCCCGGCGGGCACGACGGTGCCCGCCCCCTTGAGCTCGTCGGGCACGGAGGCGGTGACGACGCCCTTGTCGTTGACGTCGTCGGGGCGGAAGGCGATGTTCACCCGCTGCTCGGTCTGTCCGGAGACGTCGACGCTCGCCACGCCCTCAATGGCCTGGAGTTCGGGGACGAGGTCGGTCTCGAGGCGGTCGCCGAGGGTGGCGGGGTCCCCGCCGGAGACGGCGAACATGACGACGGGGAAGTCGTCGATCTGCTGGGAGAGGACCTCCACCTCGGCGTCGGCCGGCAGATTCGCCTTCGCCCCGTCGACGGCGGACCGGACGGAGTCGGCCATCTTCTCCGAGTCCTTGCCGAACGGCCACGTCACGGAGGCCGACATCATCCCCGCCGAGGTGGTCGTCTGCACCGATTCGAGATCGCCGACGGAATCGAGGGCCGTCTCCAGCGGCTTCGTCACTGTCTCCTCGACGACCTCGGGTGAGGCGCCGGGGATCGTCGCCTGCACCGTCGTGCCCGGGAGGTCGACCGACGGCATCGTCTCCTGGTTGAGCGAGGTCGTCGCCACGACGCCGAAGACGGCGATGACGAGGGTGAGCAGTCCGACGATGAGACGGTTCTTCAGACTCATCCTGGTCAGCTGGGACACGGGTTCCTCCGGTTTTCGGGCGCAGGGTGGCGCCGATGGGCTGCGGTGCGGGCGATCGGGGACGACGCGGTCGGGTGCGAGGCGACCGGACGAGGCGACCGGTGCGCAGGTCGAGGGCGGCGTTCGTCGGACGAACGAGTTCAGTCTCTCAGGCTCGGCAGGCGTGGCGCGTCCCCCGAAAGTTGTCATTCGCCTCCCCCTCATGGGGGATGCTCCTCCGGGGAGAGATCCCTTCATGGGAGATGTCGGCGTAGTCTCAGGTGGTGCTCACGGTTCGATCCTAGGGGCGCGCGGTCGGGACCACAGGGGTGTTTTCCCCCGTCTTCGACCTGCGGAAATGCTCCTCCGGCGAGGGGCGACCGGATGGCCGGCCGCCGGGTGGGGGCCGATCAGTCTCCGTCGAATCGAGACCGGACCCGGGCGAGCTCGTCGGCGGTGTCGAAGTCGAGCACGACGCCCGGGTCGACGTCGATGACGATCGGTTCACCCTCGGCGAAGAGGAGCTTCACCGCCTTGTCCGTCGGATCGCCGATCTCCTTGAGGCGCGAGCGCAGCAATCGGCTCGGCCATGCCGCGCAGAGGAACTGAGCCTTGCCGCGGTCGTCGGTGCCGGTCACGGGACGTCCGGTCCGGGCGCACTCCTCGATGAGGTCGGCGATGTGGTTCGCGGTGACCATCGGCATATCGCCGGCGATGACGAGGGTGATGTCGGCGCGCTCGGCTGCCGAGGAAGCATCGGCGACGGCGATCCCCGCCAGCGGCCCGGCGAACTCCGGCCGTTCCCGCACGATCGCAACGGTCTCCGCCTCCTCGGCGTCGAGTCCATCGGCACGTCCGGCCACAACCACCTCGGCGAGGGGATCCGCGTCGCGGACGGTCGCCAGGATGCGGGAGATGACAGTCCGGCCGGCGAGCTCGACCCCGGGTTTGTGCACTCCGGCGAAGCGGCTCGAGCGACCTCCGGTGAGGATGATGGCGCGCAGAGACATAGTGCGATCCTACGTCCCGGCCCGTTCGGGGGTCCTGATCCGTTCGGCGGTCCCGATCCGCCCGACGTCGTTCTGACAGGTTCTCTTGCAGCCTCGGGATCAGTGGCGACGGAAATCGTAGGCCCGCCTCGGCGTGCGTGGGCGATACTGGTGGGGCACCCATCGCCCGCACGTGTGGCGGCCGCTGCCCGCACCTTAGGCGGCCGCTGCCCACCCATTCGGGCGGTCACCGTCCCACCCACCGGGCGGTCACCGTCCCACCCACCGAAGGAGCACGAGAATGACGAAGTTCGACGTGGTCGAGGCCTCCATCGCGACCCTGCGCGAGGCGCTCGAGTCCGGGGAGACCACCTCGGCGGACCTGGTCGACGCCTACCTCGAGCGGATCGCCGCGTACGACGGACCCGACACCGAGACCAAGCTCAACTCCGTCATCGTCGCCAACCCCGAGGCCCGCGCCGAGGCGGTCGCCTCCGACGAGCGGCGCGCCCGCGGGGAGACGCTCGGCCCCCTCGACGGGATCCCGTACACGGCCAAGGACAGCTACATGGTCACCGGGCTCACGGTCGCCTCGGGCTCCCCGGCCTTCGCCGATCTCATCGCCCAGAAGGATGCGTTCACGATCGAGCGGCTGCGCGCGGGCGGGGCGATCTGCCTCGGCCTGACGAACATGCCGCCCATGGCCAACGGCGGCATGCAGCGCGGACTCTACGGCCGCGCCGAGAGCCCCTACAACGCCGACTGGCTGACCAGCGCCTTCGCCTCGGGGTCGTCGAACGGGTCGGGGACGGCGACGACGGCGAGCTTCGGGGCGTTCGGCCTCGGGGAGGAGACCTGGTCCTCGGGTCGGGCGCCGGCCTCGCACAACGCGCTCATCGCCTACACGCCGTCGCGCGGGGTGATCTCGGTGCGCGGGAACTGGCCGCTCGTGCCGACGATGGACGTCGTCGTCCCCCACACCCGCACGATGGCCGACCTCGCCGAAGTCCTCGACGTCATCGTCGCCGACGACGAGCAGACCCGCGGGGACTTCTGGCGGGTGCAGCCGTGGGTGGAGATCCCCGCGGCCTCCGCGGTCCGCCCCGACTCGTATGCCTCGCTGCTGCCCACCGACCGCGCAGCCGCGGAGTCGACGCTTCACGGCAAGCGCCTCGGCGTGCCGACAATGTACATCAACGCCGACCCTGAGGCCGGGACGAACCCGGACGGCGGCATCGGCGGACCCACGGGTGAGCGCGTCGTCACCCGCGATTCGGTCATCGCCCTGTGGGAGGCGGCACGGCGTGACCTCGAGGCCGCCGGCGCCGAGGTCGTCGAGACCGACTTCCCCGTCGTGAGCAACTACGAGGGCGACCGCCCCGGGGCCCCGACGATCGCAACCCGCGGCCTGGTGAGCCCCGAGTACCTGCAGCGGGAGATCGTCGACCTCTCCGCATGGGCGTGGGACGACTTCCTCGGAGCCAACGGGGACCCGAACCTCAGCTCGCTCGCCGAGGTGGACGGGGCCCTCATCTTCCCCCACCCCGAGGGTGCGCTGCCCGACCGCTACACCGGCTTCGACGACGACATCGCCGAATACCCGGCACAGGTGCGGGAGCACCCGTATGCCGCGATGACGGACATCCCGCACCTCGAGGAGGGTGTCCACGGCCTCGAACTCAGCCGGCGGGTCGACCTCGAGGCGTGGATGGATGAGAACGGCCTCGACGCAGTGATCTTCCCCGCGATGGCCGACGTCGGACCCGCCGACATGGACGTCGACGAGGACTCCGCCGACCTCGGCTGGCGCAACGGCACGTGGGTGGCCAACGGCAACCTCGTGCCCAGGCATCTCGGGATCCCGTCGGTGACGGTGCCGATGGGCACGATGGCCGACACCGGCATCCCCGTCGGGCTGACGATCGCGGGCCGCGGCTGGGACGACTCGGCGCTCATCGCCCTCGCCGCCGCCTTCGAGGCCACCGGCGACCGCCGCGAGGTCCCCCCGCGCACCCCGCGTCTCTGACCACCCACGGGCACTGGTCACTTCAGGCAGATCTTCGGGCCGGAACCCTGTCCAGAGTGACCAGCACCCGCCGCGAGGAGGCGGGCGCCCTGCTGCCCCCGTTGCCCTCGACTTGAGGACCCGGAGTGTCGATTATGCGCGCGAAGATCGACACTGCGGGTCCTCAAGTCGCGGGGTCTTCCCTCCCACCTCGGGTGATTCTGAATTCTTCGGGTGAATGGGTGATAGTGCTGGCGCGTTCAGGGCAAGTGGTGCAACAGTGGGGACCATGACAGACCTCTCTGTGCTCGCGGACCGCGCCGCCGCCCTTCTCGACGCCCACCACCAGGCGAAACCCGTCGTCCTGCCCACCGTGTGGGACGCCTGGTCGGCGAACGCCATGGTCGACGCCGGGTTCACCGCCCTGACCGTCGGCTCCCACCCACTCGCCGACTCCCTCGGCTTGGCGGACGGGGAGAACATGCGCCTCGAGGACGCGCTCGCAGGGATCGCCCGGATCACCGCCTCCGTCGACGTCCCCGTCAGCGCCGACCTCGAATCCGGCTATGACACGCCTGCACCCGATCTCATCGCCGGTCTCCTCGAGGCCGGTGCCGTCGGCGTCAACATCGAGGACTCCGTCCACAGCGCCGGTCGTCTCCGCACCGCCGAGGAGCATGCCGAGTACATCGGCGACCTCCGCCGGGCCGCCGACGCCCAGCGCGTCCACGTCGTCATCAACGCCCGCACCGACGTCTTCAAGTCCCCAGAGGGATTCGACGACCCCACCGCCGAGGTGATCCGTCGCCTCCAGCTGTGCGCCGAGGCGGGTGCGGACTCCGTCTACCCCGTCGCGATGCCCGACACCGAGACCCTCAAGCGCGTCGTCGCCGAGGTGCCCCTACCGCTCAACGTCACCGCGAAGCCGGTCGACGGGGCGATTCCCGACGGACTCGGTCTCGCCCAGCTCACCGAGATCGGCGTCAAGCGCGTGTCCTTCGGCCCGCTGCTCCAGGCGGCCCTGCGCCCGCAGTTCGCCGAGGTCACGCGGGCCTGGCACTGATCCCCCACCTCGGCGACGGTGATCCGTCGCCACCCCAGAACGCACCGCCCCTTCAACCACCCGCAGCACCACAACGAGGAGATGCTATGCCTGAGAATGCACGCGAAGGTCAGCCCTGTTGGATCGACTACGTCTGTCAGGACTTCGACGGGATGAAGCGCTTCTATGAGGAGCTCTTCGGCTGGGAGATCGTCGACCAGGGTCCTGACTTCGGTCACTACCATATTGCCCGCAAGGACGGAGTCGACGTCGCCGGGTTCATGCGCGCGATGAACATGGACGGCACCCCGGAGCCGTCGATGCCGACCGCATGGTCGACGTATCTCAACACGAAGAACATTGACCACACCTTCAAGAAGGCCGTCAACGACGGCGCACACGAGGTCGTCGGGCCGATGGCGGTCGGACCGCTCGGGCAGATGGCCGTCGTCGTCGACCCCACGGGGGCACCGATCGGCATGTGGCAGGCGGATGAGTTCACCGGCTTCGAGACTCCGCTCGTTCCTGGTACGCCCGTGTGGTTCGAACTCATGACGACGAACTACGACGCCGCCTGCGAGTTCTACGTCGACGCCTTCGACTTCGAACTCATCGAGATGGAGGGCCAGGACATCAAGTACGCGACGAACGGCGGCAACGAGAAGGCAGTCGCCGGCATCTGCGACGCCAGCCAGTGGGTCTCGAACTCGTACTGGCGCACGTACTTCAACGTCGCCGACGTCGATGCCGCGACGGCGAAGATCGTCGAACTCGGCGGCAAGGTGCTCGACGGGCCCGAGGATTCGGAGTTCGGCCGCATCGCGACCGTCGCCGATCCCGAGGGCGCGACGTTCCAGCTGCACCAGGACCTCTGAGCGAGAAGCCCACAGCACTGGGCTCAGCGCACGCCACAGAGGGCTCAGTGCGCGGTGCTCCCGTTCACCCTCGCATCGCCAGGGCGAACGGGAGCACCGCGGCAGCACCGGCCAGTCGCAGCTGACGGGCGGCGATCGCCATCGTCCACCGGGAGACGATCTCGTCGTCGACGAGGAGGACCGCCTTGCCGGCGACCGCCTCGGCGACCTCAGGGGGAACGACGAACGCGTCATGGAGGTCTTTGACGCGGAAGGCACTGTTGACGTCGGGAGTGCCGTGGTCGTGGACCTGGAGCAGCTCACCGCCGTCGATCAGCCGTCCCGCCGAGGCGAGGTTCGCCGCGAGTGAGCGCACCGTGACCGGGCGCCGCGCGCTCGGGATCGACACGACGACCTCGGGGCGGACCGCCCAGTCCCATTCGCCGAGCACCTGCAGGCACCACTTCCCGATCTGCGACGGAACCTCGGCATCGGGAGCATCGGGGGCGAGGAACTCCCGCAGCACCTGCCCCTGGCCGAGATCGCTCAGGCGCGCGATGACGCGTCCCTCCTCGGCGAGCTCGTCGGCGGGAATCCGGCCCTTGAGGGAGACCCCGATGTTCGCCATCCCCGACGGCCACGTGCTCCGCGCTTCGATCGGCAGCCCGATCCGGTGGAGCGTCCCGGCCGCGTCCTGGCGGCTGGCTTCCGTGATCTCCGTCGACCACCACACCCCGGCGCAGTTGTCGCAGCGTCCGCACGGGCGCGGATCCGGGTCGTCGAGCTGGCGGATGAGGAACTCCATCCGACAGGCACCGGTCGACTCGTAGTCGAGCATCGCCTGCGCCTCGGCGCCGCGCACCTCGGCGACCTTCTCGTAGCGCTCCTGGTCATAGGTCCAGCCTCGGCCGGTGGAGACGTACCCGCCGCGGACCTTCTCGACGGCGTCCTCGACCTCGAGGGTCTTGAGCAGCAGCTGCAGTCGGGTCCGCTTCGTCCCCACGAGCGTCTCCAAGCGGGCGACGGACAGGGGGCCGTCCGCCTCGGCGAGGGCGGTGAGGACGGCGTTCGCATCGGACTGGCTCGGCATCGACGCGGTCGCGAAGTACTCCCAGATCTCCGTGTCCTCGGCCCCGGGCAGGAGGAGGACGTCGGCGGATTCGGTGGCGCGACCGGCGCGACCGACCTGCTGGTAGTAGGCGACGGCCGAGGAGGGCGCGCCGACATGGACGACGAATCCGAGGTCGGGTTTGTCGAATCCCATCCCCAGCGCCGAGGTGGCGATGAGCGCCTTGAGCCGGTTGTCCTTGAGCATCTGCTCGAGTTCGGCCCGCTCCTCTGCGTCCGTCCGCCCCGTGTAGGCGCGCACTTCGTGGCCTTGGTCGCGCAGGATCCGGGTGATGTCCTCGGCCGCGGAGACCGTGAGCGTGTAGACGATGCCCGATCCGGTGAAGTCGCCGAGGTGGGAGGCCAGCCACGCGATCCGCGCGCTGGGGTCGAGGCCGGGTTGGACGCCGAGGCGCAGGGAGTCGCGGGCGAGCTCCCCGCGGACGACGGTCGTGTCGTCACCGAGCTGTTCGGCGACGTCGGTGACGACGCGGGAGTTCGCCGTCGCCGTCGTCGCGAGCACAGGGGTGTCCCCGAGGAGCTCTGAGAGGATGTGGCCGATCCGTCGATAGTCGGGGCGGAAGTCGTGCCCCCAGTCGGAGATGCAGTGGGCTTCGTCGACGACGATGAGGCCGAGGAAGCGCATGAGCTGGGGCAGCACCTCGTCGCGGAACTGCGGGTTGTTCAGCCGTTCCGGGGAGATGAGGAGGACGTCGAGGCTGCCGGCGCGCAGTTCGTCGAGGACGTCGTCCCATTCGGTGACGTTCGAGGAATTCAGCGTCGCCGCCCGGACCCCGGCCCGCTCGGCGGCGGCGATCTGGTCGCGCATGAGGGCGAGCAGCGGGGAGATGATGAGACTCGGACCCCCGCCGGCGGCACGGAGGAGGCGGGTGGCGACGAAGTAGACGGCGGACTTGCCCCAGCCGGTGCGTTGGACGACGAGGACGCGCCTGCGGCCGACGACGAGGTCGCGGATCGCCTCGAGCTGACCGTCGCGGAACTCGGCGTTCGGGTTGCCCGTGAGTTCGGCGAGCACGGTCCGTGCGTCGGCGTCGAAGTCGGTGAGCAGGCTGTTCTCCGTCATGCGCCCAGTCTAGGCGGGGGCACTGACACGGCCCCCGCCTCGGCGCTTCCGGGCCGGGAACGCCGGACTTCGGGCGACGGGGGGACTCTCACCGGAGGGCGACGTTGACTCCGAGGGTGGCGAGGACTCCGAAGAGCACGCCCCAGAGGATGATCGAGATGATCTGCCAGACGGCGACGGTGTTGCGATTCGCTCCGAAGCTCACCATCGCCATCGAGGTGATCTGCGAGGGCAGGACGGTCTGGCCGAGCAGGGAGACCCCGGGGACGCCGAACCGGTCGAACATGCGCTTGATGCGCTGCCGCCTCGGCGAGGTCTCCTTCTCCCGGTTCTTCGTCGCCTTGTCGCGAAGGGCTCCGGCACCGTAGACGAACGCGAGCATCGAGATGACGTTGCCGATGACGGCGACGAGGATCGCGACGACCGGACCCAGTCCGATCGCGACCCCGATGACAGAACCGAAGTACGACTCGACGAACGGGATCGCCGAGACGATCATCACCCCCAGCCACTGCAGCCAGTCGGGGAACGAGTCGGCGAAGCTCTGGATGTTCTCGATCATGGTGAAGCTCCCATCTGTGCGGTTCCGCATCTGCGGCGCGGTCGGTCGAATCGTCTGTAGTACGCTGTACTAGTACACTGTACTATACATAGGATGAGCGGAGCGACGACGCCGTGGAGAGGAGAGCCGATGTCCCGACGCGATGAGATCATCGAGGCGGCGATCCGCCTCGCGGAGTCCGCTCCGCCTGGCGAGGCGAAACTGAGCGTGCGCACGATCGCCAAGGAGGCGGGCATCGGAGCCTCGACCCTGCGGCACTACTTCCCCACCCAGAACGCCCTCTACCAGGAGGTCGCACGGCGCTCGATGCAGACGGTCGTCCAGGACTTCGCGATCACCGACTCGAGCATCGATCCCGCCGAGCGCCTCTACGAGGTCTGCGCGCAGTTCCTCATCAACGACGAACTCAGGGACATCCAGCTCGAGACGTGGTTCAAGATGCACCTCAACGCGCTCGGGCCCGATCCCCGCGAAGGGTCCCACGAACTCCTTCGATACGGCCACGAGATCACCTACGACAGCCTTCACCGCTGGCTGGGCATCCTCGCCGACGAAGGGCACATCGACCCCGCCGAGGTGGCCCCGAGTGCGACGCTCCTCTTCACCGCCATCGACGGCATGGCCCTGCACTCGATCATCACGCCCGAACGCATGACCGTCGAGACCGTCCATGACACCGTCAGGTGGACGATCGCCAAGATCCTCGACTGACGCTGTCCCCCGCCGAGGCGGGGCGGCCGTCGGCCGGTCATGCGTGGTCCACGATTGGTCGGATGCGGTTCCCCGCCGAGGCGACCGACCCCGCAACACATGTGGGGCGGCCCTCCCTCACCGCATGTGCGCGGCGGCCCTCGTGAGCGCCTCGGTGAGGCGGGAGAGCTTGTCCGAGGCGAGCTTCCAGTGGTGCCAGTAGAGGGGGACGTCGACGCTCGGATCCGCAGTGATCGGGACGAGTTCGGCGTCGATGTCGGCAAGCTGGAGGACGGGGATCATCCCCCAGCCGACGCCGGCGACGACGGCGGTCGCGAATTCGGTCGAGCTCGGCACGACCGACATCGGCGGCACCTGCCTGATGCCGTTGCGTTTGAGGAAGGCGAGCTGGAGGTCGTCGTCCCTGCCGAAGTTGACCATGGGCAGGGACGCGAGGTCCACCTCGGCGAAGGGACCTGACGACCCCTCGCGCTGCGTCCAGCCGTGCCTGTCGAGGAGTGCGGGAGCGGCGACGGCGACGTAGCGCATCGCGCCGAGTCGCTGGACGCGCGTGCCGTACGTGCGCGCCCCGGTCGAGGCGATCGCGCCGAGCACCTCACCGGAGGTGAGCAGCGGCATGACCTTGTCCTGGTCGGCGACATCGAGGCGGATGACGACATCGTCCCAGGCGGCCACCTCGGCGAAGACAGGACGGAACCACGTCGCCAGGGAATCGGCGTTGAGCCCGATCCGCAGCACTGTCGGCTCGCGCAGGACGCCGGGCGCCCGCGGGTCGGCGTCGGCGGCGATCCCGTGGAGGCGGTCCATGGCCTCGGATTCGAGGAGCTCGACCTGGCGGGCGTACCGGAGGACCGCGGTGCCCGCCTCGGTGACGGTGATGGGATTCGTCCGCCGGATGAGGACCTGGCCGAGGCGGGACTCGAGGGCCCGGATGCGCTGACTCGCCGCCGAGGGAGTGATCCGAAGGACGAATGCGGCCCCTTCGACGGTGCCTTCGTCGACGGCGGCGGCGAGGGCGCGGACATGCTCGATGTTCATGAAGCTATTCTGCATCAAGTGCAGATAAACTTGCTTTTCTTCACATGGAGAGCGTCCTAGTCTGGCATCATGCTCACCCATCTCCTCACCGGTCTCCTCGCGGGCTGGTCGCTCATCATCGCAGTCGGGCCGCAGAATGCGCTCGTGCTCCGACAGGGGATCCGGCGCGAGCACCTCGGCGCCGTGCTCACGATCTGCATCGTCGCCGACATCCTCCTCATCGGCGCCGGCGCGGTGGGGATCGGGGCGATCGTCCTCCTCGCCCCCTGGGCGCTCGAGGTCCTCCGGTGGCTCGGGGTCGCGTACCTGCTGTGGTTCGCGTTCACGAGCCTGCGCTCGGCGCGGAAGGCCGGTGGGCTCAAGGCCGATGCCGAGGCGCGGAGTCTGCGCGGAGTCATCGCCACGACGCTCGCGCTGACGTTCCTCAACCCCGGCGTCTACCTCGACACCGTCGTCATGCTCGGCAATCTCGCCAACCAGCAGGGTCCCGGCGGGGTGCTGCCGTTCACTCTGGGCGCGATGCTCGGGTCGGTGACGTGGTTCCTCGGCATCGGGCTCGGCGCTCGGTCGGCCTCGACCCACCTCGCCCGTCCCCGGGTGTGGCAGGTCCTCGACGTCGTCATCGCCGTCGTCCTCGTCATCCTCGCCGTGCGGCTCGCACTCGGGTAGGGGCGGTGGTCCCTCGCCGTGCGGCTGGCGCTCGGGTAGGGGCGGGACCCCGCCGAGGTGGGATGGCGGCGCGGGGTCGCTCCCGAGGAGGATCCGGTGCGAATCGGCGTCGCTTTTCGAACCGGATCCGCCTCCGGAAGACACCTGCCGCTTTGCCAGCCGGGCGCCGAGGCGCCGAGGTGGGGGCCGTGTCAGTCCTCGACGCTAACCTCGGTGTCATGGATCCCCGAGTCGGTCTCCCCCTGCGGTCGGTCGCCGCCCATGCCCACTCCCCGCCGGACCTGCCGGCCTGGTTGGCGGCCATTCCCGCGGTGCGCGATCTGCTTGGCGGCTTCGAGTTCGAGGCGACGACTATCCTCGTCGGTGAGAACGGGTCGGGGAAGTCGACGATCATCGAGGCGATCGCGACGGCACTCGACCTCCCCCACGGCGGCGGCACCGCGTGGGAGGTGCGCGAGCACGCCGAGGAGGCTCCCGCGCTCACCGAGCATCTGCAGGTCGTCAAAGGCGCGACGACCAACCGCACCGGATTCTTCCTCCGCGCGGAGACGATGCACGAGAGCATGGCCCACCTCATGGAAATCGGCGCGATGCGCGGATACGAGATGGCGCGTCGGTCTCACGGAGAGATGTTCGTCGACCTGCTCACCGGCAGATTCACTGAATTCGGCCTGTGGATCCTCGACGAGCCCGAGAGCGCACTCTCCTTCACAGCGTCGCTCACCCTCCTGCAGCTCATCCGCGAGCGCGAACGCGCCGGGTTGCAAACGGTCATGGCGACACACTCCCCCGTGCTCGCGAGCGCCGAGGGGGCCCGCGTCGTCGAGCTCGGCGAGTGGGGAATCCGGGACTCGACGTGGGACGACCTCGACATGGTCGCCCATTGGCGGCGATTCCTCGACGACCCGCGGCGCTACACCCGATACTTCGACGAGGAGTGAGGTGTCACGGAACCGGGTGAGGCTGAGCCTGGCGACGGTTCCGCGCCGCCATGCGCCTAGAGCGACAGGCTCGGGTGGAGCTGCGTGAGCGTCACCATGCGCTTGCGGCTGCACACGAGCACGGTTGCGAGCAGACAGATCACCGTCATGAGCAGCAGCACTCCAGCCGCCTGCACGGCGATGAACAGGTCGCCGCCGGCGATGAGCGTGCGCAGACCGGTCACCGCGTACGTCATCGGCAGGAACGGCGAGATGATCTGGAAGATCTCCGGCGCGGTCTGCACCGGATAGGTGCCTCCTGCCGAGGCGATCTGGATCATCAGCAGGACAAGCGCGATGAGCCTGCCGACGCCTCCGAGTGCGGCCACGCACAGCTGATGGACCGAGTGGAAGCATGCGGCGACGAGGATGGAGAAGACCAGGGTCCCCAGCCACGCGCCGGCGGAGAAGTCGAGGGCGAACCAGAGCACACCGTAGAGCACCGCGACCTGGGCGATGCCGAAGAGCAGTCCCGGCACGTATCCCGCCCACGCGATCCGGTTCGACTTCGCCGTCGAGGCGAGCGCACGGTAAGGGATGGCGTTGAGCACCATATAGGTGATCATGCCGCCGATCCACAGTGCCAGCGAGATGAAGAAGGCGGCAAGTCCTTCCCCGTAGGTGCTCACGGCGTTGTTCTTCACCTTCTCCGCGTCGACGGGGACGGCGACGACGTCGGAGCGCTTCTCCCGATCGTCCTTGTCATACGTCGGGATCTGCTTGACGCCCTCGGCGAGTTTGTCGGAGAGCTCACCCGAGCCCTCGTCGAGCTTGCCCGCGCCCTCATCGAGGTCAGTGGCCCCCTTGGCCAGCTGCGATGAGCCGTCCTTGAGCTGGCCGACGCCGTCCTTCGCCTTCGCCGTGCCGTCCTTGAGGGCGACGGCACCGTCATGGAGGTCGCCTGCGCCCTTCGCGAGGTCGTTCGCGCCCTTGTCGAGCTTGACCAGTCCTGAGTGGAGGTCGTTCGCCCCGTCGGCGACCTGCTGGGCGCCGTCGTCGAGCTGACCGATCTTCTTGTCGGCCTCGCGGATCTTGTCCATGACATCGTCGACGGCGTTCTTGACCGGCTTCTCGAGTCCCCGCGCTTCGTCGGCGGCCTTCGAGGCCCGCTCATGCGCCGAGTCGAGGTCGTCACCGAGGGCACCGACCTCCTCGGCGAGCTTCTCGACGTTCGGGTCGTCCGGGTAGTCCCTCTGCAGCTGTTCGATCCGATCGTCGACGCTGCCGCTGACCTTCGAGTGCGCGGAGTCGAGGTCCTCTTCGGCCTGGTCGAGCTTCGGCCGTGCGCTCTCGGTGAGGTCATCGGCCTTCTTCTTCAGGCTCTCGGCCTTGTCGGTCGCGCCATCGGCGACGTCGCGCAGCTGCCCGGTGCCCTCGGCGACCTGACCGGCTCCCTTCGCGAGCTTCTTCGCACCGGATTCGGCATCGCCGGTGCCCTTCGCGAGCGTGTCCGCGCCGGTCGCGAGGTCACCGCTGCCCTTGGCGAGCTTCCCTGCCCCGTCGTCGAGGTCGCCGATGCCCTTCTGCAGATCCCCGACGCCCTTGTCGAGGTCGTGGGCGCCCTTTGCGAGCTTGCCCGATCCGTCATGGAGTTCGACGGCACCGTCGTGGAGGTCGGAGGCGCCGTCGGCTGCCTTCTGAATCGACGAGTGGATGTCATTGAAGCCGACGTAGACCTGGGAGACGTACTCCGAGGTCGTCGTCTCGTTGAGACCCGCCTTGATCTCGGCGAGCACGGTGCCGGAGAGCTGACCGACGATGAAGCTGTGCGCATCGTCGGTGCGCAGCTCGAGCCCCGCCTGCTCCGGATCGTCGCCGCCGGTGGAGACGAGGCGCTTGGAGAAGTTCGAGGGGATCTCGAGGATCGCGAAGTACTTGCCCTCGGCGAGGCCGTCCTTGGCCTCCTGCGCGGACGTCTCCTGCCAGTCGAAGCCGCCCTCGCCTTTCGGGGTGATCTTGTCGACGAGTTCGTCGCCGGCATTGAGCCGCTCGCCATCGGAGTTCGGCTTCTCGGCGCCGGTGTCCTCGTTGACCACGGCCGCCTGCAGGCGGTCGAGGTGGTTGGTGGGGTCCCAGTTCGAGGCGAGGTAGAGGCCGCCGTAGATCGCGGGGATGACGGCGACGACGATCATCGCCAGGCGCGTGATCGTGTGTCGTTTGAACCGTGTGAGCTCGAGCCATGGAAGAGAGAACATCGAAGAATCACCTTCAAGAGAATCCGTGTGCCGTCGGTGCTTCGCGGATCCGAGTCCGCGACGGCGGAGGTGCTAAGGGGTCAGGTTGAGTTCGGTCACCGAGGTGGGGTGCACCTCGGTCGAGAGCTGGTCGAAGGCGAGGTCGATCTCCGCGGAGTCCTCGCAGGTGACGATGAGCGTGAGCGGCTTCTCGGGGTCGCGTTTGCGGCGCAGCTCCTGGTAGATGAGGAGAGCCGCCCACGCCCGGGCACGATCCTCGCGCTCGCGCAGGAAGTCGATGTTGTCAACGACGATCACCGGGGCCTGCGCCAGGGAGGCGAGTCCGAACTCGAGGAGGAACTTCTGGAGCTCGCTGAGCTCGGAGACGAACGTGTCGCCGTCGTCGTCGACGAGGAAGTCCGCGCTCTTGGCGTCGCTGGAGGTGAACGTGTCGGCGGGGAGGCGGCCGATCACCTCGGTGGCGGAGTCGAAGGTCTCCTTGATGAGGTCGATGACCTCTCGCAGGGACTTCTTCGACACCCACGGCTTGTACCAGGGCTGGAGCATGATGAGGCGCTCGGCGATGTGCTGGGCGACGGTGAAGTCGTTCTCGAGATCGGTCAGGCCGGCGACGTGGCCGATCGAGACCTTCCCGCGCACGGCTCTCGCCTGCTTGCGGATGTCGAGGTCGAAGACGAAGCCCTCGCCCTCGTCGACGCGCATCCGTCCGGCGATCGAAAGGAGCAGCGAGGTCTTGCCCGAGCCGGCCGCACCGCGGATGATCGCGAGCGACCCGGGTGGGACGACGAGGTCGATGTCGGAGAAGACGGGTCCGCGCTTGCCCGACATCCCCCAGTCGTGCAGGCGCACGGCCGCAGTGCCGGTGTCCGTCTCCTCGGCGAGCGTGTGCGAATCGCTCTGCATGTCTGTGCTCCCTCACCTCTCCGCGGGCGCTGGTCCGACTCCCCTGCCGCACCGCCGGTCCATGGTGCGGCTCTGCCGTCGTGGTCGGTCTCTTCTGCGGTCGGCCGCTGCTGTTGCGGCCCGGCTCCGTTGTGGCTGGTCACTTGCTCGCGGCCACCCGGACGGGCGGCCGACTGTCGCGAACGCTCGGATCCGCGTCCCGCCGTTCCGGCCTCCGCCCCCAGTGCTCCGCGGATGCCGTTCCGGTCATCTGCACATTACGGCAAACATGGGGCCTTGACGCGGCTGCGGCTCGAAATCGTCAAATTACTCATAGGTAACTATACGACGCGAGTCTGAGAATCGACCCGGAATCGACGCAGATGTCTCCAATCCCACATTGCCGCCTCGACACTCGCACCGCCGCCTCCGCACAGACGCCGCACGCAGCCAGTGAGGCGGCCTCTCCGTCGGCGCGGAAACGCATCCCACACCCGCAGCGCTTCGTCGCACCGGTGCCAGCGGAGGACGTGACGCTGCGGGGGTGGCGTGCGAAGCGGCAAGGATGATTCGGCGCTACCGGTGCGTCGTGACGCGAAGGGTGCGGCGTGCCGCGAACGGCGCACGATGACGCGAGGGGCGTGGCGCGGCTCGAACGGCTTGCCGTGGTCCAAAGGTCGTGACGCGAGGGGTCCGATGGCAGGCCGCCGGTGCTTCGTGAGACGAGCCGCCACCGCACCCGGGGCAGACGACAGACGACCGGCCTCCGCGGAAGTCTCCGCGGAGGCCGGTCGTCGCCGCGCAGTCAGCGACGGATCGCGACTGCGTCAGCCGGTGGCTCAGACGTCGAAGCGACGACCCTCCGGCTTCGAGGGCATAAGCATGAGGGCGAGCACGATGAGGCCGCCGACGCCGGGGATGAAGCTGAGGAACCAGAACGGTCCGGCGAGGTTCGCATCGTGGAGTCGGCGCCAGCTGATGGCCAGCGTCGGCACGATGAGGGCGAGCATGACGATGATCATGAGGATGCCGCCGATGAGTGCGAGCGTCGCGCCACCGGCCGAGGGCTCCGCGGTCGGCGTGCCGTAGGGCGAGTACGACGACGATGCCGCCGTGGCCGTCACCATCGAGATGCCGATGACGTAGAGGACGGTCGGCACGAGCATGAGGAGCGCCGTGAAGAGGTAGGCGAACCAGTACTCGCTGCGGGACGCGCGTCCGGAGAAGACGGAGAACTTCTTGAAGAAGCGGCGCACGGCCTGGCCGAAGGTCGCACCGTAGAGGGGACGGGAGAGGTCATCGGGGCTCTTGGCGCCGTCGAGGTCCGAGCTCAGAGGGCTTCCGGAACCGTATGCGCTGTTCGCGTCGTAAGTCATGATGGCTTCCTGGTTGAGGGGTGGGCCGCACGGTTCGGGATCGATCCGCGCGGTCTCTGCGAACACCATTCTTGCACCTGACACTCAGGATGAGCACAAGGAAGTGTTCCGAATCTGCCACAGCAGACCACCGCCGTCGTCGGCCGCAGACGGATTCGGCCCCCGAGAGTCTCCTCTCGAGAGCCGAAGTCCCAGGTCAGACCGTGAACGCGGGAGCGCGCCCCGTCCGCCGACGCAGGTTCAGGCATCGCCTCCGGTGAGAGCGTAAGCCTCGTCGACCGGTGATTCCTCGAGGTGTCCGTCGATGCGCCTCAGCGCCTTCCATCCGAAGGCGATGACGAGGATCGCCAGCACCACGGAGGCGGCACCGAAGAGGTAAGGCGCTCCGGCCCCGATGCTCTCCGAGACCGTGCCTGCCACGATCGGCGCCATCGCTCCGCCGATGAATCGCACGCCCGAATACGCACCTGATGCGACCGGTCGCGGCAGCTCGCTGACCTCCATCGCCGATTCCGTGAACACGGTGTTGAGGAGGCCGAGCACGAGGCCGGCGGCGACGACGCAGATGATGAGCCCGACGAACGAGGTCACGAGGAAGCACATGGCGACCAGTAGCGCCGCCATGACGACGAGCACCATGATGAGAGTCGCGCGCCGCTTGAAGTGCCGGGTGAGCACCGGTGCGCCGAACACCGAGGTGATCGCGAGGCAGATTCCCCAGCCGAAGAAGACGTAGCCGAGTCCCATCGCTCCGAAGTTCTCGACGCCCATCCGCTCAGCCGCCGCCTCGACCGGGAAGGGGCTGTAGGCGAGGAGGATGAAGAACGCGAAGTTGTAGAGCAGAGACGAGATCGCGATGACGAGGATCCCGGGATGGGCAAGGGCGCGGAACGTGGCGCTGAGATGAACCGGTACCGCATCGTCCTTGATCGCCGACCCCTCCGACTTCGGGTTCGGCAGGAGCACGATGATCGCGATGAGTCCGATGGCCATGAGCGCCGTGGTGCCGAAGAACGGGCCGCGCCATGAGATGCCGCCGAGCAGGCCGCCGATGAGCGGACCGGTCGCGATCCCCAGTCCGAGAGCCGCCTCGTAGAGGATGATCGCCTTGTCCGCGCCGCCGGCGGCTGCGCCGACGACAGCCGCCAGAGCCGTCGACAGGAACAGGGCGTTGCCGAGTCCCCATCCGGCCCGGAAGCCGATGATCTGGTCGACGCTGCCGGAGAGGCCGGCGAGTGCCGAGAACGCGATGATGAGCACGAGCCCGATGATGAGAGTGGTCTTCGTCCCGATGCGGGAGGAGGCGAAGCTCGTGAAGAACATGACCCCGCCGGTGATGAGCAGGTAGCTCGTGAACAGCAGCATCGACTGCGCCGGCGTCGCGTTGAGCTCACGGGAGATCGCGGGGAGGATCGGGTCGACGAGCCCGATGCCCATGAAGGCGATGACGCAGGCGAAGATCACCGCCCACACCGCCTTCGGCTGCCGCAGTATCGACGCCGTCTCGCTGTCCTGCTTGGTTTCGTTCGTCGCGCTCATCGTTTCGCCCGTTCGTCCTTTCGTTCGGTGTTCGCTGTCTGGTCGATGGAGGATCGGGGAGCCGTCCGCCCGTCCGCCTGCACGTGCGTGCGGCGTCATTCGTGGGACTCCCCCGCCGAGGCGGCTCTGGAGTCCGGGTCCCCCGCCGAGGCGGTTCCCGGGTCCGGATTCCCCGCCGAGGCGCTACCCGGGTCCGGTCCGACAGGGTCGTCGGCCTCACCCCCGCCGTCGGCCTCGGCGGAGTCGTCGGTGCCCACGGGGTGCTCGTTGCGGAGGTAGTCGCCGACGAGTTCGAGGGCCCGATAGACGCTCATGCGCTCCTCGGCGGTGAGCGACTCGAAGTAGGGGACCATCTGATCGGTCATGATCTGACGGTTCGTCGCCAGGCGTGTCCGTCCCGCCTCGGTGAGCGAGAACTGAGACGCCCGCCTGTCCGTGTCACTCGCCTCACGCACGACGAGCCCTTCGCTCTCCAACCGTCCGAGGAGCTTCGTCGCGGCCGGCTGCGAGGACAGGTAGCCCTGCGCGAAGTGACCGACCCGCACGGGCTGATACTGCTCGACGACGGCGAGGGCTCGCAGGGTGACGAGCTCGCTCTCGTTGCCGATGAGCCGTCGGAACGCCCTGGTCAGCCGCGAGGAGACGACGACCAGTCCGCGGACGATCTTCTCCGGATCCACATCTTCCATAACTCGTTTATATACCTTGGTTATGTAACTATGCAACCGCGTACCACGCACGGTCCCGGCTCGCCCCCTCTCCCCGCACCCACCTCACCGCGCCTGCCACCTCACCCCGCACCCACCTCGGCGGGGGCGTCGGCCACATGACGGACATCACAGACGTCGCGAGCCCCGGCGTGCTAGCCTGATCGCAACATGTTCCGGGGACGGTGAAATTCCGTGCCGGCGGTGACAGTCCGCGACCCGAGCGCAGCAGTGCGATCGGCCGACTCGGTGGAATTCCGAGACCGACAGTAAAAGTCTGGATGGGAGGAACAGGACGACCGCGGTCGTCGTGTCCGTGCGTGAGAGCGCTCGAGACCGACACCCGTGATCGGCGACCACGCTCCTCCCTCCCGGCCAAGGCTCGGGAGGTTTTCTTATGGGCGCACCGCCCACCGATGACGCGGCGATGGCCGCTGCGCTCACGGCCGCACGCGACGGCCGCCGTGGAGCCAATCCCCTCGTGGGAGCGACCATCCGCGCAGCCGAGGGACGAACGGTGACCGGTCGCCACCTCGGCGCGGGGACCGCTCACGCCGAGGTCGACGCGATCGCCGCCGCCCGGGGCGCGGGCCTCGATCTCACGACGTCGACGCTCTTCGTCACCCTCGAACCCTGCTCGCACACGGGCCGGACCGGACCGTGCACGGAGGCGATCCGCGACGCCGGGATCCCCGAGGTCGTCTTCGCCCTCCCCGACACGACGGAGGTCGGTGGCGGCGGGCAGATCCTCGCCGAGGCGGGGGTCCGGGTCCGCTCGGGACTGCGAGCCGAGGAATCGGCTGAGCTCAACGCCCGCTGGCACCGCGCCACCGCCGAGCGCCGTCCCTTCGTCACGGCGAAGATCGCGCAGAGCCTCGACGGGAAGGTCGCGGCCGCGGACCGGACGAGTCAGTGGATCACCTCGGCGGCCTCGCGCATCCATGCCCACAGTCTGCGCGGCGAGGTCGACGCGATCCTCATTGGCACCGGCACGGTCAGCGATGACGATCCGCGCCTGAGCGCGCGCGGTGAGGACGGGGAGCTCCTCGACTCCCAACCCGTGCCCGTCGTCCTCGGCTTCAGCGACCTGCCCGCAGGCTCGACGCTGGCAGCCAATCCCGCGACCGTGCACCTGCGCACCCACGACGTCGCCGCTGCCCTGCGCGAGCTCCACGACCGCGGTGTCCGCCACCTCCTCGTCGAGGGCGGGCCGCGTGTGCTCGGAGCCTTCTTCGCCGCCGACGCCGTCGACGAGGTGCTCTGCTATCAGGCTCCCGTCCTCCTCGGTCCCGGCCTGCCGAGCATCGCCGGCCTCGACATCGCGACCCTCGCCGAGGCGGTCGGCCTCGTCCCCGACGACACCGACATCCCCGCGGTCGCCCGGCTCGGCCCCGACGTCCTCCTCCACTTCACGACGGGAGGCCGATGAGCCTCCTCGCCCCCATCACCATCGACCCACCTCACGCACAGGAGGCATCAGTGTTCACCGGAATCATCGAAGGACTCGGCACCGTCGTTGACGTGGCGCGCCACGAGGACTCGGCCGTCCTCACGATCGACGCCGGCGACGTCGTCGCCGACCTCGGCCCCGGCGGATCGCTCGCCGTCGACGGCGTCTGCCTCACCTCGATCGTCGAGGACGAGAACGGCACGGCCGCCGAGACCGGCCGCTTCGTCGCCGAGGTCATGGGTGAGACCCTGCGGCTGACCGGCCTCGGCGCCCTGACCCCCGGTGACCCCGTCAACCTCGAACGGTGCACCGTCGCCGGCGGTCGCCTCGACGGCCATGTCGTCCAAGGCCACGTCGACGGCCTCGGTGAGGTCATCGCGCGCACCGACCACGCGGAGTGGACGACCCTGCGGATCGGGATCCCCGCCCGGCTCGCCCCGTTCACCGCGGTCAAGGGCTCGATCGCCCTCAACGGCGTCTCCCTCACCCTCACCGCCGTCTCGGAGCCCAGCCTCGCCGAGGCGTGGGTCGAGGTCGGCCTCATCCCCGCGACGCTCACACACACGACCTTCGGCGGCATCCGCACTGGCGACCCCGTCAACGTCGAGGTCGACGTCATCGCCAAGTACACCGCCCGGCTGCTTTCGTTCGCCCCGGCGACAGCACCCACCACCGACCGAGGAGTCGATCATGACTGAGACCTCACCGACCACCGCTGCGGCTCAGGCCGCAGGGCCATCGCCGCGCACCGGGAGCGTGCGAAACACCGGGGGCGCTCCGGGCGCAGGCGGCGCTCCGGGCGCCGGACTCCTCGACACGATCCCCGAGGCGGTCGCCGCGATCGCAGCGGGCCGTCCGATCGTCGTCGTCGACGATGAGGACAGGGAGAACGAAGGCGACCTCATCATCGCCGCCGAGTTCGCCGACTCAGCGACGATGGGCTTCATCGTCCGCCACAGCTCGGGCGTCGTCTGCGCACCGATGACCGCTGCCCGCGCCGAGGCGCTGCGCCTGCCGCCCATGGTCACCGACAACGAGGATCCCAAGGGCACGGCCTACACGATCAGCTGCGACGCCGTCGGCGTGACCACCGGCATCAGCGCCGAGGAGCGGGCGCTCACCGGGCGAGTGCTCGCCGCCGCCGACCCGGACCCGGAGACGATCTCCCGCCCCGGTCACGTGTTCCCTCTCATCGCGAAGGACGGCGGTGTGCGCGAACGTCCCGGCCACACCGAGGCCGGAGTCGAGTTCGCGCGTCTCGCCGGCGCCCGCCCGGTGTCGATGATCGCCGAGGTCGTCCACGACGACGGGGCGATGATGCGCTTCGACGCCCTGCGGAAGTTCGCGACCGAGAACGGGCTCGTCATGGTCTCGATCGAACAGCTCATCGACCACCTCGGCGAGGTCGAGGCGAAGGAGAGCGATGGCGCGGCGGACGATCTTCCGCTCGCGGACGCCGCCCTCACCGGGGCCCCGGCCATGCTGCGGCCCGCGGAGATGCTCGCCGCAGACGCGTCCGACGAGGTGCCGCTGCCGACGAGGTACGGCAGCTTCACGGCCCGCGCGTTCACCGTCGACGGTCAGGACCACCTCGGCGTGTACACGGAGCTGGGCGACGATCAGGCTCCCCTTGTGCGGGTCCATTCGGAGTGCATGACCGGGGACGTCTTCGGTTCGCACCGCTGCGACTGCGGGGAGCAGCTCGATCTGGCGATGCGCACGATCGCTGAAGAGGGCGGCGCCGTCGTCTATCTCACCGGACACGAGGGGCGCGGGATCGGGCTGAGCAACAAGATCCGCGCGTACGCGCTCCAGGACTCCGGCCTCGACACCGTCGATGCGAACCTGCGCCTGGGCCTGAGCGACGACGCCCGCGACTACCGGGCGGCGGCAGCGATCCTCACCGCGATGGGCCTGACACGGATCCGCCTGCTCACGAACAATCCGACGAAGACCCAGGCGCTCGAGGCGCTCGGGATCACCGTCGAGGAGGTTGTGCCGCTCGAGATCCCAGCACGGCCAGAGAACGCGAAGTACCTCGCGACGAAGCAGACGCGGATGCACCACACCCTGCATCTGGCCGGCTGAACGCGACCGCCCGGGCTGCCCCGCACCGCGCGGGGCAGGCGGGCGGACGCGACCGGCAGGCGGACGCTTCCGGCTGAACCTCCCGACCATCACACGCACACCCACACTCACACTCACACTCACAGAGGAGACTCACCCATGGCGCACTCCGGCGCACCCGACATCACCGTGACCGCAGGTGACTTCACCGTCGCGATCATCGCCGCCTCCTGGCACACCGAGGTCATGGACGGCCTCATCGCAGGTGCCGAGCGCGCTGCTGCCGACGCCGGCGCGCAGACGACGCTCATCCGCGTGCCCGGCAGCTTCGAACTCGCGGTCGCCGCGGCCCGGGTCGCGAAGCACTTCGATGCCGTCGTCGCGCTCGGCGTCGTCATCCGCGGGGGCACACCCCACTTCGACTATGTGTGCTCGGCCGCCACCGACGGCCTCAACCGCGTCGCCCTCGACTCCGGCAAGCCTGTCGGGTTCGGCGTGCTCACCTGCGACAACGATGAGCAGGCCCGCGACCGCGCAGGACTCCCGGGCTCACGCGAAGACAAGGGCCACGAGGCGATGACCGCGGCCCTGGCGACCGCCTCGGCGCTGAAGGACTACCCGCTGGGCTGAGGGTCCGCGCGGCGAGGGGCCGTCCGCGCCGCGGCGAGGCGGCGAGGGGCGGCGAGGCGACGAGGCGGCGAGGCGGCGAGGCGGCGCGGGGAACAGACAGAGTCGAGGACGCTCAGTGTCGATTCGCGACGCTGAAATCGACACTCAGCGTCCTCGACTCGCGGGCTCGCGGGCGCTCCGCACCTGGAGCGCCACCCGCACGCAGGTGACTCTCCTCCGCGACGGCACCGCCCCCACGAACGTGCTTCCCAACCGAGTTCTGCCCAACCGAGTTATGGACGCCCGGTGTCGATTCGTGACGCTGAAATCGACACTCAGCGTCCTCGACTCGTGGGCTCGACGCGCCCCGCACGCAGGCCACGCTCGCCCCGGCTCAGAAGAGCTGGCGGACGTTGGTCCTTGCGAGGTCGATGAGCTCGTCGCCCTTGCCCGAGAGCACGGTGCGGATCGCGTAGAGCGCGAAGCCCTTGGCCTGCTCGACGGTGATCGACGGCGGCATCGAGAGCTCCTGGCGCTCGGTGGTGACGTCGAGGACCGCGGGCCCGTCGTGGTTGAGGAACTCGGTGACGACCGCTGGCAGGTCCTTCGACTTCTCGACGCGGTAGCCCTTGATGCCGACCGCCTCGGCGATCGTCGCGAAGTTCGGGTTCTCGAGGTCGGTGCCGAAGGTGACGAATCCGGCCGCCTTCATCTCGAGCTCGACGAAGTTGAGCGAGGAGTTGTTGTAGACAACGACCTTGACGGGCAGGTCGTTCTGGGTGAGTGTGATGAGTTCGCCGAGCAACATCGCGAGCCCACCGTCGCCGGCGAGCGCGATGACCTGACGGCCCGGATAGGCAGCCTGCGCTCCGACGCTCTGGGACAGGGCGTTGGCCATCGATCCGTGGCTGAAGGAGCCGATGAGGCGGCGCCTGCCGTTCATCGTCAGGTACCGCGCCGCCCATACGACTGGTGAGCCGACATCGGGGATGAAGACCGCGTCGTCGGTGGCCGCCTCGTCGATGAGCTTCGTCAGGTACTGCGGGTGGATGGTCCGCTTCGACGGGGTCGCGAGCTCATCGAGCTCCTTGCGGGTCTTCGCGTAGTGCTTCGTCGCGGTCTTGAGGAACGAGCTGCTGCGTCCGGTCCGGATGAGCGGGAGCAGGGCGTTGACCGTATCGGCGACGGTTCCGGTCAGCGCGATGTCGACCTTCGTCCGCTTGCCGATCTGGGATCCGCGCACATCGACCTGGATGACGGTCGCCTCGTCGGGATAGAACTGCTGATAGGGCAGGTCGGTGCCGAGCATGAGGAGGGTGTCGCACGACTTCAGCGCATGGTAGCCCGAGGAGAACCCGAGCAGGCCGGTCATGCCGACGTCGAAGGGGTTGTCGTACTCGACGAACTCCTTGCCCCGCATCGAATGGACGATCGGAGCCTGAAGGGCGTCGGCGATAGCGATGAGTTCGGAATGGGCGCCCTCGGTGCCGGCACCGGCGAGGATCGTCACCTTCCTGCTGCTGTTCAGCGCTGCCGCGGCGTCCTCGATGAGGGTCTCAGCCGGGATGACGCGGGAGGGATAGAAGGAGATCTCCTCCGCCTCGGCGTCGATGTCGGCGAGACCGACGTCGCCGGGGATGACGAGCACGGCCACGCCGCGCTTCTCGATCGCCTCGCGCATCGCGATGCGCAGGAGGCGGGGCATCTGCGAGGGGTGGGCGACGTGCTCGGCGTAGACGCTGCACTCCCGGAAGATCTCCGTCGGGTGGGTCTCCTGGAAGTAGTTCGACCCGATCTCCTCGCTGGGGATGTGCGCGGCGATCGCGAGCACTGGCACCCGGGAGCGCTGGGCGTCGTAGAGGCCGTTGATGAGGTGGAGGTTGCCGGGTCCGCAGCTGCCGGCGCACACGGCGAGCTCGCCGGTCAGCGCCGCTTCACCGCTGGCGGCGAATGCCGCGCCCTCTTCGTGGCGGACGTGGACCCATTCGAGTTCGGGGTTGACCCGCAGGGCGTCGGTGAATCCGTTGAGCGAGTCCCCGGGGATCCCATAGACTCGCTTGACCCCGCTCGCGACGAGCGTGTCGACGATGTTCCTGGCGACGGTGGGCATGGTGCTCCTTCGGTTGGGACACGGCCACCGGAGCCCTGGTCTGCGCCCCGGTGTGAGGCATGGACTGCTGGTGCCAGTCTAGACCTCGCTCTGCGGCAGGGAGAGTTCCGTCGGTCACACCGCGACAGCGGCAAGGTTCATTGCCACCGCTGTGCTGGGTTCGAGGTGCGAGAGAGGGGCTGCCGCGGCGAGGTGGGAATGCGTGCCCGCCGAGGTGGGGCTGACTCCCCCGTTCCGCCGAGGCTGTCAGGGGGCGTTATCCCGCCGAGGCTGTCAGGCGCTCATCGTGTGCGCCTCGCGCTCGGCGATCGACTGCTTCTCGTCCCGGTTGATGATCGCGAGGAACACGACCGCGATGAGGCAGAGCGCGATGAGGAGCGCGAATGTGAGGTTCCATCCGAAGTGATGGACGACGAGTCCCACCCCGCTCGAGGCCATCGTCGCCCCGAGGACGTACCCGAAGAGTCCGGTGAACCCGGCCGCCGTTCCGGCGACGTGCCGCGGGGAGAGGTCGAGGGCCTGGAGTCCGATGAGCATGACCGGGCCGTAGATGAGGCCGCCGATGACCGTCACCGTCGCCAACGGGATCCACAGGGGTGCATCGGCAGGGGCCAGCCAGTACACGGCAGTCGCGGCGGCGACTGCGAGCATGAACACGATGCCCGTGATCGAGCGGTTGCCGCGGAGGACCCTGTCGGAGAGCCACCCGCAGAGGATCGTGCCGACGATGCCCGCGAGTTCGAACAGCGAGAAGCCGGCGATGCCTCCGGTGAGGCTGGCATTGCGGACTTCGGAGAGATAGACCGGCGTCCAGGTGAGGATGCCGTAACGCAGCGCGTAGACACAGACGTTGGCCAGGGCGAGGAGGACCATCGTCCGGTTGCGCAGCACGTACTTCTCGATCGTCTGCCACGTGCTCAGGGATTCGCGCTCCTCGGCGGCGGCCTCGACCTTCGCCGGGTCGTCCCGGTACTCCTCGATCGGCGGCAGGCCCTGCGATTCCGGGGTGTCGCGGATCATGAGGAAGGCGAAGAGCGCGACGACGAGGGCGACGAGCGCCGGCAACCAGAACACAGAACGCCAGTCGTCGCCGGTGAGCTGGAGCCCGAGAGCGGCGAGGACGCCGACGAAGAATCCGCCGACGTTGTGGGCGACGTTCCAGATCGAGGTCTTGATGCCGCGCTCGCTCGTGGAGAACCAGTGCACGAGGACGCGCCCGCTGGGAGGCCACCCCATGCCCTGCACCCAGCCGTTGACGAACATGACGATCGCGAACACCGCGATCGATGACGACAGCCAGGGCACCCAGGCGATGAGGAGGTTCGCGACCGCCGAGAGAGCGAGGCCGATGGGGAGGAAGAGGCGGGCATTGGAGCGGTCGGAGACGATCGCGGAGAAGAACTTCGAGAACCCGTAGGCGATGAGGGCGGCGTTGGCGATGATCCCCAGCCCGACGGAGTTCATCCGGCCTTCATCGATGAGCAGGCTGCCCACCAGCGGCACGTTGTTGCGGATGAGGTAGAAGCCCGCATAGCCGACGAAGATCCCCATGAACACCTGCGCCCGGAGGCGAGGATAGCGGCGGGCGACCTCGTTCTCAGAAAGCCGCGGTGCCGGGCTCGGCGCTGCCAGCTACCCCAGACCAGATCCCAGTCGCGCTCCCACGGATTCCCCTTCTATTCATGAACCAGACACCTCATGTTCACAGGAAGTTCAGAGGAATTCAAACGCGGCTCGACGGCCCCTCGCCGAGGCGGTGCTCAGACCTGCCCGCGCGCGAAGTAGTCGGCGACCTCGGGGTCGAGAGGCGGAACGGGCAGCGCCGATCCGCACTTACGCAGGGAAGCGGTCGCCTGACAGCCGACGGCGACGGCTTCCCGGGCCGCCACGGGTGAGGTCTCCGTGGGTCCGCCCTCGCGGGCGAAGCGGAGGAACTCGGCGATGAGGAGCGGGTCCGCGCCCCCGTGCCCGCCGTCGCCGCCGGAGACAACGACCGTCTCGTCCGGGGGTGCCGAGCCGTAGTGCCGACGGTCCCAGATGCCGATTTCGTCGCCGTCACCGTCGCCGAAGTTCTCGATCCGGCCGCGGGTGCCGATGACCGTGTAGTTGCGCCAGTAGTCGGGAGTGAAGTGACACTGTTCGTAGCTCGCCAGCGCCCCGCTGCGCAGGGTCATGTTCACCTGCGAGATGTCCTCGACGTCGATGGTCTCGTTGAGCCCTGTCTGCTCCTCCGGGGGCCAGGTGCCGAGGTCGAACCAGTCCCCCATCCGCTTGTCGGAGTTGTCGGCGCGATCGCCGACGTCCCCGTAGACCGTGAGCGCGCCCATCGCCGCCGTCACACGGGTGTACGAACCGGCCAGCCAGTGGATGATGTCGATGTCGTGGGCGCCCTTCTGCAGGAGCAGTCCCGTCGACTTCCGCCTGTCCGCGTGCCAGTCCTTGAAGTAGTAGTCGCCGCCGTGGCCGACGAAATGGCGGCACCACACCGCTTTGACCTCGCCGATCCGTCCGGAGTCGATGATGTCCTTCATCGTCCGCATCGCCGGCATGTGCCGCATGTTGTGGCCGACGTAGAGGCGCGCGCGGTTCCTCGCGGCGGCGGTGAGGATCGCGTCGGCGTCCTCGATCGTCGTCGCCAGCGGCTTCTCGCAGAAGGTCGGGATCCCCGCCTCGAGGCAGGCGATCGCGACCGGAGCGTGCGCGTGATCGGGGGTGAGGACGAGGACGGCGTCGAGTCCGGCGGAGAGGACGTCGCCGAGGTCGTCGGTGATCGCAGCCGTGGGGATCCGGTCTGCGGCGTCTCTGCGACCGCGTTCGCTGATGTCACAGATGATCGTCACCTCGTGTCCGTCCGCGGGCGAGTGCGCGTAGCGCCACAGTCCCGCTCGCAGCCCGAATCCGACGATGCCGATCTTCATGGTGGAGCTCATTCTGGGGTGTCCTTCTTCGTGGCGGCAGTCGCTTGCGGGCCTTCGCCTTCGCCTCGGCGACGGATACCATCGTCACCGGCCGCTCACCTCAGTCATCACCGATACCGTCGCCGGTCTCCCACACCATCGTCGAGGCCAGGGTCTTCTGCCGGCTCGGGTTCTCGATCGAGGTCGCAGCACCGACGTAGGGTTCGATCGTCTGGAGCAGCTTCTGCGGGGTCGCGAGCACCATGTGGAAGCCGAATTCGAGGAAGACGTCGAGCGCCATCCGCGTGTACCGGGCATCGGCCTTGTCGAAGGCCTCGTCGAGGATGATCGTGCCGTACTTCGAGATCGCCTCGTCGGGGTCGGCGAGCTGGTAGCGCAGGGCGGCGGCGAGGCAGAAGATGACGAGCTTCTGCTGCTGTCCGCCGGACATCGCCGCTCCCGAGTCGTAAGTCGCGTGCGCGCGGCCGTGGTCGTCGATCTCCTCGGCGAGGAAGCTCACGTGCAGTCGGGTGTCGAGGCACTGGGTCCGCCATACCCGATCGACGTGCTCGCTCGAGGCGAAGCGGCGCATCACCTCGGCGAGGGTCGCGTACCTCTCTTCCGCAGTCTCGCTGTCGTCTTCGTTCCAGCCGCCGCCGACGATCCGGCGGAGGTCGGCGATGAAGGCGTTGACGGTCTCGCTGCGGCGGGTCTTGACCTTGAGCCGGAGGTAGCGGCCTTCGTCGAATCGGGAGCGCAGGAGGGAGGAGTTGATCGGGGCGACCCGGTCCTCGATCTCGTGCGAGGCGGCGTAGATCTCGTTGAGGAGCTCCCCGATGAGGTCGCGGGAGCGCTCGCGCAGGAGGTCGCGAAACCGGTTCTCGTGGTCGGGCAGACCGTGGGCTTCGATCTCGTCGAGCATGACGAGGTAGTCGTGGCGGTCAGCGACCTCGGCCGTGAGCTGGACGGCCACCGACGGCCAGGCCGCCTTGAACTCCGCGGCCAACCGGGTCACGGCCTGACCGGCCTCGCTCGCCGCCGCCTGCGCGCGGTCCTTCTCTGCCTGCAGGGTCTGGGACACCTGCTGGCCCGCCTCGGCGAGGGTCTCCCGGCCGATGCTGCCCTCGACCTTCCCGAAGCGGGCATCGAGGGCGTCGGCGAGGGCGGGGTCGACCTCGAGGATGCGGCCGGCGTCGATGTCCTCGGTGAGGCGGTCGATGTCGGCACGCAGGTCGCTGATCTGCTCGTTCGCCCGCCGCAGCGCATAGTCGGCGTCACGGGTCTGCGCCTCGGCGGACTCTTTGGCCGCACGGGCCCGACGTTCGGCGCCGATCGCCTGCTGGAGGTCGCCGTCGGCGGCCTCGAGGTCGCTCAGCTGCTTCTCGAGCGCCGTGATCGCCGCCTCGGCGCCGGCAGTGTCGATGTCACGCCACGACTGTTCGCGGATGCCGGCGAGGATGCCCTTGCGGCGGTTGGCCAGGGCGGTCTCCGCGGTCGCGGCGCGGACGATCTCCTCGGCTGCAGCCAGCTCCGTCTGCGCGTCGCGGAGGGAGTCGATGAGCGCGTCGAGCTTGGCGTCCCGGTTGCCGAGCACCCAGTTGCTGCGGTCGTCGATGCGGCGCCGGTCGTCCTTCTCGTATCGGGTGCGTGAGGACTTGATCTGACCGGCCAGGGTGACGGCGCGGGCGTAGTCGTCGAGGTCGTCCGGACGGTCGACGCAGACGACGTCGAAGCGTTCGGACAGGGCCGAGCGGACCCATTCGCCGAATCCCGATTCGGCGACGTCGATCTTGTTGACCAGGGACTTCTCGCTGCTCGCGGGTCGCGGCTTGGGAGCCTTGGCCGGGATCTCCTCGAAGACGAGACGTCCCCTGACCCGGTGGGCGTCGACCCAGGAGCGGACGGCGCCGAGGTTCTCCTGCCGGACGAGGACGGTGAGCGCGAAGGGTCGGAGCACGCGTTCGATCGCTCCCGTCCACTGCGCGTGGGCGGGGTCGACTTCGATGAGCTCGGCGGCGAACGGCAGCGCCTTCTCGCTCAGGCCGGTGCCCTCGGCGAGTTCGCGGCGGATCTCGAGGAGGCTGCCGGGCACGGTCGACCCGGACTTCCGCAGCGAGTCGATCTCGGCCTCGAGGTCCCTGACCCGACGGCGTGCCGTCGAGAAGCGGTCGTGATCGGCGTGGCTGGGTCCGCTCTCGGAGTCGTCGTCGAGGGCGGCGGCGATCTGCTCCTGGAGTGCGGCGAACTCGGCCGCCGAGGTGGGTGCGTGGTCGATGCCCGCCTGTTCGAGTCGGCGTTCGAGGCCGGCCCAGCGGTCGGCGACGGCGCGCCGTTCGGTCTCGGCGGTGGCGATGCGCTGCTGGAGGTGCTCGGCTTCGGCGCCGCCGAGTTCGAGGGTGGCCCGGCGGGCGAGGTCGTAGTCGTCGACGGCGGTGTCGTAGTCGCGTTTGGCGCGATCGGCGGCAACCTCGAGTTCGACGAGGTCGCGGCTGCGGGCGCTCAGCTCGGTGCGCAGGACGTCGAGCTCGCGGCGCTTCTGGAACGGCAGGAGGGCGTCGTTGAGGGCGACGGCCTGGGCTTCGGCCTCGTGGGCCGAGTCGTAGCGTGTCGCGGCGTCGCGCAGCTGGAGGAGGTGGTCGCGTTGGCGACGGAGTTCGACGACGTGGTCGTGGGCGTCCTTGAGGTCACCGAATTCGCTCACCGCCGTGTCGGCGAGGGCGAAGGTGTTGGGGACCTCGAGCATGTGGTCGCGGAAGAGTCGGTCGAGGCTGTCGAGGCTCTTCGCCGACTGCGTCTTGTGGAGCAGCTGGAGGGCGGCATCGCTGGCCATGCCGAAGACCTTGCGCATCCGGGCGTAGAACTTCGCGTGCATGCCGTTCGAGGTGATGACCGCCTCGGGGTGATCGGCCTTGAGTCTGCGGGTCTCGAGTCCGGTGCGCGCGTACTGCTGGAGGTCGGCGAGGTCGAGGCCGGCGCGTTCGAGCAGGCACACGTCGGCGAGGTCGGCCGCGGTCGTGCTCGATCCCTTGAGGAAGAAGAGCCGGGCCAGGGTGAGCGGACGGTCGGAGCCGTTGTCGTAGCGCAGCACGATGCCGCTCCACGTGGCACGGGGCCGCAGGTACTTGCTCACCACTCGGTCCTCGTCGGAGTCCGCGGTCCGCGTCCAGGCCCCGCGGACGTAGCTGACGAGGCTGCGCTGGTCGACGCGGCTGCCGGCGGTCTGGGCGGCGACGTTGAAGCGCAGCCACTTGTCGGGGGTGAGGACGGCGGCGATGCCGTCGAGGAGGGAGGACTTCCCGGAGCCGGAGGGTCCAGTGATGAGATGGCCGCGGTGGGAGACGGGGATCCGGTGGATGTCGGAGTCGAAGGTGCCCCAGTTCGCGATCTGGATCTCCGAGAGCCGCCACTGGCTGCCGACGTCGGGCCGGTGCGCCCCGCGGGCGCGGGCCTGGTCGGCGATGAGGGCGGCGTCGAGCGGGAAGAGGGCCTCGGTCATGCGTCGACCTTTCCGTGGGCGACATTCGTGGCGGGGTCGCCGGTGCCTGCGTTCCGGGTGTCAGCGACCGCCTCGGCGGGGTCATCGGTATCTGTGTCGGCGGTGCCGGCCTCCCCGGTGCCGGCGATGCGTTCGTAGACGTCGATGAGCTCGCGGACGCGGTCCTCGTCGATGAGGAACCTCACCATCGGCGAGATCTCGAAGCGGTCGTCGCCGACCTTGTGGAGGACGCGCAGGCGGTTGCTCATCCGTCCCCACGCGCCGTTGAGGTTGCGCTGGAAGGTCGACTCGTCGCCGGTGCGGTAGATCGCGAGGCGCTCGTAGACCTCGTCGCGGTCGACGATGACCCGGCGTTCTCCGGGGGCGGCGAGGAGGAGCTGGCGCAGGACGAGGAGCATCGCGGTGTCGAGGAAGGTCAGGCGTTCGCTGCGCACGGCGGCCGGGACGTCGAGTTCGTCGGTGACGACCTTGCGGGTGAAGGCGAACTCGTCGACCTTGTCGATGACAAGGTCGAGGAAGAGCTCGTGGAGGCGGGAACGGACGAGGGCCTCGTCGGTGACGAGGGCGGACCACAGCTGCGGGCTCTGCGTGCCCGAGACGTAGGGGCCCTTGAGGAGTTCGAGGAGGACTCGGCGGGTGTTCTCACCGAGCGTTCCCGTGTCCCCGGTCCACAGTCCGTCGGGGCTGTCGGTCGCCTGCCGGTCGGCGTCGAGGCGGGTGTCGGGGGTGTCTGTCATAGTCGGATGCCTTCGGTGAAACGGTGGCGGCGGATGATGGCGTGGCGGTCGACGCCGTCGACGCCGGACCAGGTGATCCTCTCCCTGGCCTCGGGATCGACGGTGCCGTAGGTGCTCGCGAGCGAGAGAAGGCCGACGACGCTGGCCAGGCCCTGCGTGGCCGGGTAGGTCTCGAGCACCTCGGCGACGGTGACCGAGTCGGTCCCGGCGATGGCGCGGTTGATGTTGTCGGTGAGCTCGGCGAAGTCGATCTCGGACTCGCGGGCGATGGCGATGAGCTCGGCGAAGTCGACGTCGGCCTCCCCCGCCTCGGCGAGTTCGTCTCCGGCGTCGAACTCGGCGGGATCGTGGAGGATGACCTCGCCGAGGCTGCCGAGGGGAACGCTCGAGAGCTCGAGTTCGACGCCGACGTCGTCGTAGGGCCGCCGCACGGCGGCGACCGGGGCGGCGGTGGCGAGCGCGTCCTGGAGGAGGGAGCGCATGAAGCGGTCGCGTTGGAATTCGTGGGAGTGGACGTAGCGACGCAGGCCGCGGGCGAATTCGGTGAGGATGTCGGAGACCTCGCGGGAGCCGTCCTTCATCTGCCGCATCAGGGTGCGCAGGGACCGGCGGGTCTCGGGGGTGAGGGCTGCGGAGAAGTCGCGGTCGAGGATCGCTGCGATGTCCTCGTCGAAGGCCGCTGCCTGCTCGGGGTCGCGGACGAGGGCGGAGAATGCGGCGAACGTCCGACCTTCGTCGGAGGATTCGATGAGGTCGACGCCGCGGAAGACCTCGTCGAGGACCTTCGACTGGGAGTCCTCGGCGGAGAGGATCGAGAGCCGCAGGTCCTGGTTGAGCTCTTCGAACCGGGCGCGCACGCGCGCGAAGTCGGCGGGCATGCCCTGGGCCTGCTGGAGGATGTCGGCGACGCGCTCGTTGGCGCGGCGCCGGTCGAGCACGATCGAGCGGGGGTCGCCGCGGCGGACGCGGGCGATCTCGGCGTCGATGCGGTCGCGTTCGGCGTGGAGCGCGGCGAGTCGGCGGGCGCTGTCGGGGTCGGTGTCGATCGCGAGCTGCCGCACCGCCTGGGCGAGGCTGACCAGCCGGGATTCGGTCGCCGTCTGCGGTGGGGTGCGCAGCTGTTCGAGCATCCGGATCGCATCGAAGCCCGCGGCGGAGAGCTCGTAGGTCTCCCCGCGCGCCGAGGTGGCCGGCCGCCGCACGAGGATGCCCGCGCGCCGCCAGTCGTCGCAGTAGGCCTTCGCGGTGCGGGTGCCGAGCGGGAAGTGGTCGCGCAGATCCTCGAGGTCGGAGTCGATGCTCTCATGGAGGTCCTCGGTGATCATACGCGTGCCCGGCCGGCCGAGGTGGGCATCGAGGGTCACTGCCATCACGGGAAGGTGGTCGGCCCGGAGCATGCGCAGAGTCTCATCGGACTCGAGCAGTCGCTTGTAGGCGAGTGCGGAACTCAGGGCAGACATGACCTCCATTGTCCGGGCCGCCGCGAATGCACGCCAATCCGGGGTCCCAGATCACAGGTCCCACATCTCAGTCCTGGTTTCGCCCTCCGAAGGTCATCGGATCGACCGGGCGGTCCCTGACCGGCAGCTTCGCCACCACCAGGCAATAGGACTCGAGGACGAGGTCGTGGAGAAGGTCGGCGTCGAAGTTCGACTCCGTCTCGCCCTGTTCGCTGGTCTCGCCCTGTTCGCCGGGATCGCCTCGTCCGGCGACGGTGATCCAATGCTTCTTGCTCATGTGGTATCCGGGTGCGATCTCCGCATAGGCGTCACGGAGGACCTCACCGTCGAGAGGGTCGATCTTGAGATTGATGCTCGGCACGCCCCGCAGCTCGTACTGCATCATGAACATCTTCCCCCGCACCTTGTATACGGCGTACTCGGGTCCGAACGGGTGGTCGACGACGACGGACGGGTACTGCATCGCCTGCTCGTGGGCGAGCCTGAGCACGGTGTCCGGATCCATGTGTGGATGCTAACAGCGGGGACTGACACAGCATCCCGATCTCCTCCGTCACCTCGCTAGACTCGGGGTCATGCCTGATACGCCACTCCATCTGCTCGTCGCCGCGCTCGGCGGAACCATCGCCTCGACCGCCGACGGCAGCGGTGGGGTCGCTCCGGCGCTCAGCGGAGCCGAGATCGCCGCAGCCGCTGGTCTCGACCGGATCTGGCCTGACCTCCAGGCCGACTTCACCCAGGTCGCCCAGGTCTCGAGTGCGAACGTCACCCTCGACATGCTCCACGATGTCGTCGACCTCGCGCGGCGGACCGACGCGGACGGCATCGTGCTCACCCAGGGCACGGACACCCTCGAGGAGTCGGCCTTCGCGCTCTCACTGCTCAATGACTCGGGCACGCCGATCGCCGTGACCGGAGCGATGCGCAATCCGACGCTGCCCGGCGCCGACGGCCCCGCCAACGTCCGCGCCGCCGCGCTCACCGCGCTCTCGCCGTCGGCTCGGCACCTGCCGGCCACCCTCGTCTTCAACGACGAGATCCACGATCCGCATCATGTCCGCAAGGCGCACGTGTCCTCGACGGCGGCCTTCTCCTCGGGTCCGGTGCTCGGCGCCATCGGGTGGATCAGTGAGGACGTCGTCCGTCTCCCCCACGCGCCGCACCCTCGCACGGCGGCCTCGCCGTTCGCAGGACTCCCCCGACCCGACGCGTTCGCGGCGGTCGCCCTCGCCGAGGTGGGACTGGGGGAACCGGCGGAGACGTTCGACCGCCTCGGTGAGGCAGGCTTCGCCGGCCTCGTCCTCGCCGGAGTCGGCGGCGGACACGTCCCCGAGGATCTTGTGCCCGCGGTCCTCCGCCTCGGCGAGCAGATGCCGGTCATCCTCGCCTCCCGACCTGGGTCGGGAGCGAGCCTGACCCGCACGTACGGTTACGTCGGCGGGGAGATCGGCCTGCTCGAGGGCGGGCTCATCCCGGCCGGGATCCTCGATGCGAGGAAGGCGCGGATCGCGCTGACCCTCGCGCTGAGTTACGGCCTCGACCCCGCCGAGGTGTTCGCCCGCTTCCGGTGAGACGGTTCAGTCGGAGAGCAGAGCCGCAATCGTCGACCTGAGCTGCGGAACGCGATCGTTGACGGCTGACCAAACGATCGCATAGTCGATCTCACCGTACTGATGAGCGATGACGTTTCTCATAGCGATGATCCGGTGGATGTCTGCGATCAATGCAGCCGTTTCGGGATCTGCACTGCGCACCCGATTGAGCGCCTCACCCAGCACTTCGAGCTGCCGCTCGACCGCAGACCGGATGAGCAGACTGTGCGTGAACTCGCTTTCATCGACGCCATCGACAAAACTGCCGATGGCATCGATCGCTTCGCGGGCATCCCACAGCCAGGCAGAGGTTTCACGCCGCATAGAGTTCCTGCGCGCCGCTCAGGGCTGATTCGCGGAAGTAGGGATTCTTCAGTGCTCGGCCGACCACCAGCTCCACCTCCCGGTCGAAGAGAGCTGAGAGATCTTCGAGCAGACCGAAATAATCATCGAACATGCTGTCACGCCCAGGAACGAAATCCACGATGAAGTCGAGGTCGCTCGACTCTGGATCGAACCGGTCGGAGACTGCGGAGCCGAAGACGCGCAATCGCTCGACTCCGCGAGCTGCGCAGATCCGCGCAATCGCGGCTTCGTCGAATCTGATTGCCGGTTCCATAGTCTCAGTCTCCCATTCGCGGCCGAACGAGTACACACCTCGATATCTCCGGCCGAATCCGGGCTCCCAACACAATGTCCACGCCGTTCGTCGAGATCGCAGCAGACAACCCGCCCCGTGTCCGGGACGGCTCCATAGCCGTCCCGGACCCCGTGACTAACGCTGGCTCTGCTCGCCGACGGCGACGACCATCTTCCCGAAGTTCCCGCCGGTGAGGAGTTCGTTGAAGTACTCCGGTGCACGATCGAGACCTGTGCGGATGTCCTCGCGGTAGCGAATCTTTCCTTCCTGGATCCACGAGCGCATGTCGGACAGGAACTGCTCGCCCAGGCGGTCGACGAACTCGCTCTGGATGAAGCCGCGCACCGTGAGCGACTGCCGCAGGATCGTCGACATGAGCAGTCCCGTGCGGTCGGGTCCGGGCGGCAGTTCGGTGAGGTTGTAGCTCGAGACGAGACCACACACGGGCACACGGGCGAACGTGTTGAGCAGCGGCAGGACCGCTTCGAAGACCTTACCGCCGACGTTCTCGAAGTAGACGTCGATGCCTTCGGGAACCGCCTCGGCGAGCTCCTGCCTGAAGTTCGGGGAGCGGTGGTCGAGGGCGACGTCGAACCCGAGCTCCTTGAGGTGGGCGACCTTGTCCGGCCCACCGGCGATGCCGACGGCCCGCGCCCCGACGATCTTCGCGATCTGCCCGACGACCGAGCCGACCGGACCGGTCGCCGCGGCGACGACGACGGTCTCACCCGGCTTGGGCATGCCGATCTCGAGCAGCCCTGCGTACGCGGTGAACCCCGGCATCCCGAGCACACCGAGCGCCGTGCTCACGGGCGCGATCTCCGGGTCGAGGCGGCGCAGCTGCGAGGCGTCCTCGATCGAGTACTCCTGCCACCCGCCGTAGCCGAGGACGATGTCACCGGGAGAGAACTCCGGAGATCGCGACTCGACGACCTCGGACACCGTCGCTCCGACCATCACCTCGCCGATCTCCGTCGGCCGCGCGTAGGACTTCGCGTCCGACATCCTCCCCCGCATGTACGGATCGAGGGAGAGGTAGAGGGTGCGCAGGAGAACCTGCCCCTCACCCGGGGATTCGACGGGGACCTCGTCGTGGAGGAAGTTCTCAGCCGTCGGCATCCCCACGGGACGCGAGTTGAGGCGGATACGGTGATTCGTGGCCATAGCGATGTCCTCTCAGCGGTGGTCCGGTCTTACGTAACAACCCGCGGGAATGCGTCGATGTTCCCGCTGACCTGGAGAAATTGTGTCCGCCGAGGTGGTCGGGCCGAGCCGCGGCTTCTCCCCCGTTCCGGACCGCGGCTTCTCCCCCGGTTCGAACCCGGCGAGGTCGCGGGCGACGCCGGCCCACCGGGGATCGAACGCCCATCGGTGGTCCTCGAGCCGGTCAAGGACGAGGCTGCCGTTGCCGCGGACGATGTCCGACCATTCGGGCGGCCAGTAGCCGTACTGCGCGGCCGCGGCGATCTCGTGGACGTCCTTGAAGACGGCTCCGCGCGCATTGAGACGGCCACCGGGGAGGTGCAGCGGCTCCTCGGCGACGGGGAAGGTGATGTCGAGGATGAGATCGCTGGTGAACACCGCCTCGGCGGTGCGCAGGTGGGTGCTCTCGAGGTTGATGTACCACTCGATCCGGACGGGATCGGCGGACGGGTCGGCCGCCTCGGCGGGTTTGACGAGCACCCACACGGAGAACGGGACGTTCGGCGGGGCGAGCTTGAGGACCCCGTGCCCCTGCCAGCGGGTGGGCACCATGGTCCGGCGGGGTGCCTCGGCGGGTGGGCGGAAGCGGACGTCGAGGGGGACGTCGTGGGCGTTGAAGCCCTCCCATCCGACGATCCGGGTGTCGGTGACCTCGGTGCCCCCGGGCATCCACAGAGCCGCGCCGTCGGGTCCGTCCTCGATGACCCGCATCGGCCGGAGCACCTCGATATGGTCGCGATCGAAGTCGAAGCGCCTGTACGTCCAGGTCACGGCCTGACCCGGCGTCCAGAACGGGGGCTGACCGAGAGACCGCGCCTGCGACGGGACGGCGAGCGCGAACGGGTCGGTGTACTCCATTCCCGCAGTCTAAGGCGGGTGTTTGGACGCAGCCTGTGGGACGGATCCGCGTCGCTGCCCGGCTGTGTCCGTACCGGGACGTAGGGTGGGACCATGATCGCTCCTCCCCGCACCGATGCGGAGATCCCGGGGTATGTCGAGGCGCTCGATCTGCCGGGGCTGGCCGACATCCATGTCCATTTCCTCCCGCAGAATGTGCTCGACAAGGTCTGGTCCTACTTCGACGACGCCGAGGCGCATTACGGTCGACCGTGGCCGATCCACTACCGTCACGACACCGACACCCGGCTGCGGATCCTCCGCGACTGGGGCCTCCACCGGATCCCGGCACTCACCTACCCCCACCGACCGGGTATGGCCGCGTGGCTCAACGACTGGAACAGGGAGTTCGCCGCAGCCCACCCGGACGTCGTCCACTGCGGAACGCTCTACGCCGAACCGGAGTCCGCCGAGTACGTGCCCGCAGCCCTCGAGGCCGGGGCACGGCTGTTCAAGGTCCACGTGCAGGTCGGCGGCTTCGCTCCTGATGACCGTGTCCTCGATCCCGCGTGGGCGGCGCTGTCGGAGGCGCAGGTGCCGATCGTCATCCACGCCGGTTCGAAGCCGCTGCCCGGCGAGTTCACCGGCCCCGAGGCGGTGGCACGGGTGCTCGAACGCTTTCCCGCCCTCAACTTCGTCATCGCCCACATGGGCATGCCCGAGTACGACGCGTTCGCCGATCTCGCCGAGGCCCACAGCGGGGTCCACCTCGATACGACGATGTACGTCTCCGGGTTCTTCAACCACCCCGCCGAGGTGGCCCCCGCCTTCCGTGAGCGACTCCTGGCGCTCCAGGACAAGGTCGTCCTCGGCTCGGACTTCCCGAACATCCCCTACCCGTACGCCGATCAGCTCTCGGGGCTCGCCGGCCTCGACCTCGGCGACGACTGGATGCGCGCGGTGCTCTGGGAGAACGGGGCCAGGCTGCTCGGGCTCGAGGAGGACGAGGAGGTGGTCGCTGGCGACGACGCGAGAACTGAAGAGTGAGCCTGGTCAGACGGGCTGGTGTCGTCGTCTCAGCCGATGTCCGATCGGGGGATGCGCTCCGCCCCGACGACACCATCGAGCAGCGCCGGGTCGATCGGCCTGCCGCGCTTGATCACACTGATCTGGCCGGTGGGTTCGAGGATGACGCACGCGACCTCGGAGAGCTCTCGGATGCCTGCCATCCGCAGCTTCGAGACCACTTCGACGCGATCGACATGGGCGCGGGCCATGTTGTCGGTGAGAAACTCCTCTCCCGCCATGAGGACGATCGCGGGACTGTTGACGATGCCCTCGATGCGGGCGCTCCGCCGCGCCTGCCCGGTCACCGCCTGGAGGATGAGCAGCGTCCCGACGGCGAGGACACCGGCGACGAGAGTGGGGGTGTCGCCGAGGATCGCCCGTCCCACGACGGCTCCGAGGGCGATGATCGCGGCCAGGTCGAAGCTCGAGAGACTCGCCAGGGCGCGTTGCCCGAAGAGACGGACGACGATGATGATGCCGAAGTAGAAGACGACGCAGGAGACGACGACGCGCAGGGCGTCGACACCGTCGAGTCCGTATTCGTGCCATTCCATGCAGGCCACCTCCCGACCGCATCCTACTCGGCGGGAGGCGGAGATCCCGCGCCCCTCACCCGCCGATTCCGGCTGGAGACGCCTCTCCTGCTCTAGGGTGAGAAGAGAGCAGACCGGACAACAGCCCTTGTCGGCCACGGTCGATGTGCGGAAGCAGGATGGTATGAGACTGACGAAGGACCCGACGCCCGAGAAGGTGCTGGCGGGGCTGCAGGCGCAGATCGAGCGCTCCTCGCAGTTCGCCTCGACGATCGATCCGGTGGCGGCTCTGCAGACCTACGAGCGCCTCATCCGACTGCTCCAGCCGCGCCTGCCAGAACTGCGCCGCAGTGTCGGACTGCCCGCCGACCCGCCGATCTTCGCAGCCGCCCGCGCTCGCACCTCCGCACGGCGTCGGTACCGCGGAATGCCGGTGCCCTCCGACCGTGTGTTCACCTACTGGAACACTCCGATCGACACGGCCCCACCGCTCGTCCAGGCGTGCCTGGCGAACATCAGGGAATCGTATCCCGCGCTGCGTGTGCTCGACGGAGAATCGGTCCGTGAACTCATCGACGTTCCCGACCGGATCGCTGCGGTCCTCGAGGACTCGCGCCCGGCCCACTTCTCCGACTACGTCCGCACCCGCATTCTCGAAGAGCATGGAGGCGTCTGGTTCGACGCCACGGCATGGGTCGGACACAACTTCGACGATGACCTGCAGCGCCGCTATCTCCGTGCGGGAACGATCTTCCCCCGGTGGACGAAGCTGTCCATCGCGAACTGGTTCATCGCCTCGCAGAAGGAGTCGGTTCTGCTGGGCCTGCAGAGGCGCGCTCTCGATGAGTGGTGGACCCACTTCGACGACCTGCCCGACTACTTCCTCTACCACCGGATCTTCGAAGTCCTCCAGGTGCTCGTGCCCGAAGCCCGCGGCCAGTGGAACGCAGCACCGGTGCTCTCGGCCACCTCGGCGCATCTGCTCCAGCTGGCGATGATGCAGCCCTGGCGACCGGGTACGCTCACCGACATCGCCGCCGTCGCACCTCTGCAGAAGCTCAGCTACAAGTACGGCACTGTTCCCGACGGCTCTGTCCTCGGGCACCTCATCGGTCCGTACGTCTGAATCACCTCACCGGGTGCGAAGCCATTCGTCGACTGTGACGGTCGAGAGCCTCGGCGACTCGGGGATGAGGCCGTCGTCCGCCGTCGGTCCGGGAATCGGCACGGGCACGACCTTGCGGGCCCGCGTCCGTCCCCGACGCCTCACGCCGGAGCCCTGGGTCCGTTCTCCGGTGCGGCCCGCCTCCGCTTCGGCGACGACTCGGGCGATCGCGGCGAGGTCGCTGATCTCGGGGCCGGCGACCTCGACGGTGCCGCGCTCTCCGGCTTCGATCGCCTCTGCCATCATCCGGGCTGCTTCGTCGGCGGCGAGGGCGCGCACCCGCATCTTCGGGGCGAAGACGACCGGGCCGACGGACACCGATGCCGTCGCGGCGAGTTCGTACCATTGGGTCGAGCGGAACATGAGGAGCTGGTCGGCGGGCACGAGCCTGCGGTAGACCCGCTCCTGCATGTTCTTGCCCTGGTAGTAGCCGAAGAGTGCGGATCCGGCGACCGCGGGTTTGAAGGCGATCGACAGGCATACCATCGCCGCACCGGGATTCTCCGCCGCGGCCAACGCGATCGAGCGCGCACTGCGGGAGAAGAAGTCGAGCGCCCGGTGCCGGTTGTTCGTCAGGAGGTTGACGCAGTCGACGAGGACATCGCTGCCGACCGCCGCCTCTGTGACCCCGTCGCCGGTGTACGTGTCGACGCCGATCCCGCGGTGGGCGGCGATCACGGAATGCCCCATCGCCCGCAGCCGGGTGACGAGTCGGCTGCCGAAGGTTCCCGTAGCTCCGTAGACCGTGACCTGCATTGTCTTCCCTTCGGTGGCCCGGCGAGCAGGGCGCGGCGGATGTCGCACCGTGCGCTGCGGTCGTCGAGCCGAAAACGGTGGCCCGCCGCGCCGCTCAGTCAGTTCTGGTCGATCGTGATCGCGCCCGTGTCCGCGGTGACGGAGACAGGGATGACCGCTTTGCCTTCGGCGTCCTTCGGATCCTTCGACGCGTCGTACTTCTCGAGGTCCTTCGCGAGGTCGACGCTGCCCTGGTTCGATGTCGCGTTGATCCGGTAGAAGAGGTCCTTGACCTCGGCACCGTCATCGGCGGAACCGTCACGCCCGTCGTCGGGGCCGGCCGCCTCGGCGCTCATATGCTCTTTGACGAGGTCGAGGCGGGGCAGACGGAGATCGATCTTGCCTTCGTCGGCCTTGACCGTGATTCCCGAGGTCGGGACCATCTCATTGGAGAAGTCGAGGTCGATCGACCCCGTCGAGGTCGTCGCGTCGACGCGGTCGCGGACCTTGAGGTCGGTGCCTTCGAGGGTGCCGACGTCGGACTTCGCCTCGATCGATCCGAAGCTGCCCTTGAACCGGGTCTGACCCCAGTCGGTCGTCGTCTGCACCTTCTCGAAGTCGCCCTCGAGCGAGACCGACCCGGCGTCGGTGTCGGCCTTGACGTCATTGAACTCCCCCCGGACGTCGACTTCGCCGAGGCCGCCGGCGAACGTGAGGTTGGTGTCCTTCGACGTCGCCTTAGGGATGGCGACGTCGATGCGGGCGTTCTCGAAGACCTTCCTGTCGTCGACGGTGACCACCGATTCGCCGTTGGTCTCCTCGACACGCAGCTGCGGGACGTCATCGCGCGGACCCACCCCGGTCATCGTCACCGTCGCCGTGTCCGCATCGGTCGTCCTCACCGTGATCGAGGCTCCCGTGTCGAGGGAGAAGCGGACGTCTCTCGCCGAGGCGGCCAGCTGCTCACTCGACTCGACCTTCGTGTAGTCGAGCCGGGAGGCACCGTGGGCGACGCTGATCGCGATCGGAATGAGCAGGACGATCGCTGCGGCGATGACGAGGACGGCGCGCAGTCCGGTGCGGGCCGACTGGTTGACGAGGACGGTGGCAGGCATTCTATGCTCCGAGGAATGTGAGGACTGCGAGGACACGACGGTTGTCCGAGGTGTCCGCCGTGAGTCCGAACTTGGTGAAGATCGAGCTGATGTGCTTCTCGACGGCTCCGGCGCTGAGGAAGAGGGTGCCGGCGATCGCGGCGTTCGACTTGCCCTCGGCCATGAGCTGGAGGACCTCGAGCTCACGGGGGCTGAGCGTCGAGAGCCCGTCGGTCTTGCGGGTGCGCACGAGGATCTGGGAGACGACCTCGGGGTCGAGGACGGTGCCGCCCTTGGCGACCTCGTCGACGGCGGAGAGGAAGTCCTCGACATCGGCGACGCGGTCCTTGAGCAGGTAGCCGAACCCGCCGGTGTTCTCGGCGATGAGTTCGGAGGCGTACTGCTCCTCGACGTACTGGCTGAAGACGAGGACCTTGACGTCCGGGTTCTGCTTGCGGATGAGGACCGCGGCGCGGATGCCCTCGTCGGTGAACGTCGGCGGCATGCGCACGTCGATGACGGCGAGGTCTGGGGGCATCGTATTCACGGTCGCCAGCAGCTCATTGGCATCGGGCACGGCCGCGATGACCTCATGTCCGGCGTCGACGAGGAGTCGTTCGAGTCCGGCCCTGAGGATGGCTGAGTCTTCGGCGATCACGATGCGCATGGCACCTCCACAACGATGGTAGTCGGCCCACCTGCGGGGCTGGTCAGGTTCAGTGTCCCACGGGCGGCCTCGACCCGGTCGACGAGACCGGCGATGCCGGTGTGCCGACCCGACCGGTCGATCCGGGCCCCGCCGTGACCGTTGTCGGTGACGACGATCTCGACTCCCGCCTCGGTGGGGGCGATGACGACCTTGGCCTGGGTGGCACCGGAGTGCTTGGCGATGTTCGTCAGGCACTCGGCGACGACGAAGTAGGCGACGGCTTCGGCTTCGCGTTCGATCCGACCGCCGAGGCGGACGTCGACCTCGACGGGGATCGGTGAGCGGCCGGCGAGCGCGGAGACCGCAGCGTCGAGACCGCGGTCGGTGAGAACGGCGGGATGGATTCCGCGGGCGAGCTGGCGGAGTTCGTTGACGATGCCCTTCGCCTCGGCGTGGGCTTCGGCGACGAGCTCTTTGGCACGTTCCGGGTCGGAGTCGATCTTCGACTTCGCCAGGCCCAGGGTCATCGTCAGGGCGACGAGGCGGGGCTGGGCGCCGTCGTGGAGGTCGCGTTCGATGCGCAGACGCTCAGCGGCGGCCGCATCGATCCCGGCCATGCGGGCGCGGTCGAGCTCGGAGACCTCGGCCTGGAGGGCGGCGGTGCGGGCCGGCGGCAGAAGGCTGCGGTCGAGCGCACGGTCGAGGTACGGGGCGAACCAGAGGATGGCGAGCGAGCTGGCGAGGATGATGAGCGAGCCGATCGCAACGCCGACCCGGCCGAGGCCGCTCTCACCGCCGCCGAAGAAGAGGCCGGGGATCCCGTCGGGGTTGATCGCCGAGAAGACTCCGAGGATGCCGCCGCAGATGCCGGTGATCGTGCCGCCGACGACGGCGAGGCCGAGGAGCATCTTGACGTAGTGGTGGGCGGTCGAGCGCCAGAACGAGCCCGAGGACACGAGCAGCCACCGGTTGTGGAGGAAGCGGGCGAACCCGGATTCGCGGGTGCTGCGCGGGACCGTCGGCACCGGGATTCTGTCGTCGTAGACGAGTTCGGCGCGGTAGCGTTCGAAGACGTTGGCGACCTGCTGGACGAGCACCCAGAGGATGAGCGCGAGGACGCCGAGGCCGAGGGCGAAGATGCCGCCGATGCCGGTGATGAGGAGGCCGACGGGGATCCACGCCCAGAGGATGGCCATGACCGCGGAGAGGAAGAGGTTCGCGACGCCGACAACGCCGACCGGCCGCTTCGGCCAGTCGATCGGGCCCTCCGGAGGGATGTCGGTGACATCGGTACGGGTCAGCGGCATGGGTCCGGTGACCGGGACCATGACGAGGTCGTTCGGTCGGGGCTTCTTCCGCCGAGGCGGTCGCGGCGGTTGGAGCCGGACCTGCCCCGGGTGCGGGCCGGGGAAGGGGGCCGCGTAGGGTCCGGGGTCCGAGGCGCGGCGGGGTCCGCGGTTGGGGCCGGAATGGGGCCCGCGCTGGCCCGGATGCTCACCGCGCGGGGCGTTGTCGTACTGCGTGAACCGCGACCCAGGCCGGCCGGCGTCAGGACGCGCGTGCTCGACGCGCGGAGGCATCGGCCGGGCGGGCATCGGATGTGTCGGCATCGGCTGTGCGGGTTCGACAGGGTGGTGCCCTGCGCTGATGTAGGTCTGCGCGGGCGTCCCGTAGACCTGGGTGGGTTCAGCGCCAGAGGCGAGGTCGGCTGAGTCGGTCCCTGCCGCACTGCCGGCGCCCATGGTTTCGCCGGTGCTGACATCGTTGCCGAGGCCGGCGCTGCCGCCGAACACCTGGGTCTGCGGATACTGAGCAGTCGGCCCGGTGCCATCGACGGAGGATCGCGACGGACCGTAGGCCTGAGTGTGAGGGTACTCCCGAGTCGGTGACTCAGCGCTGTCCGCGGAACCGTCGGCCGCCTCGGCGGGGTGGGTCCAACCGGGCCGCGGGGTGGTGAAGGGAACCTCGAGGTCGAGCGGGGTGGTGCGGAACTGCCCGGCTTCGGTGGCCTGTGGCGCACTGTCGCCGTGGGGGTGCTGAGCTTCTGCAGGCGTGGAGCCGGTCGACTCCGGTTCCTGCGGATGCTCGGGGGTCTTTTCACTCATACCGAATACGCTACGCGGGCGGGTGTCCGGGCGACAGCACGTTGACCGCCGCGACCGAGTCGGGTTTTCCCCCGGGCTGGAGCGCTTCCGCTCCTTGGGCCTTCGTTCCGCGCCACCCCTTACGGCGTCTCCTGGGCGAAATGGGCAGAGAATCGACGCGATTTCCTGTCCAGATCGACCTGAAGTCGAGCGCGTTCAGGCCGCCTCACACTCTCCACTCCGAATGACCCCTGGAACATCACGCCCTCCCTGGAGCGCCACTTCGCCGCCGGAGCGTCACACACAACCCTGAGCAATTCACCTCATCCATCGAGCGCCATGTCCTACGTGTGCAGACGTAGGACGTGACGCTCGTGGTGTGGGGTGCGTGGGGCCGGCGTCAGGGCACCGGCGCTCGCGATGGTGAGCCGGGCGCGGACGGCATTGCGGCGCAGACTCTCCGGCGGGCGGCTAGACGATCTGGAGTGCGGGGGCCGGAGCTGTCTTCGCCTGCGCTTTCGACCGGCTGGCGGCGTCTTCGCCAGACGCCGCGAACGCGTTCGTCTTGGCCAGCGCCGCGTCGAGGTCGGCGAGGATGTCCTCGATGTCCTCGATGCCCACCGACAGGCGGATGAAGCGGCCGGAGACGCTGAGCTCGCAGTCGGCGACGGCGAGATGCGTCATCGTCGCCGGGTGGTCGATGAGGGACTCGACCCCGCCGAGCGACTCGGCAAGGGTGATGAGCTCGGTGCTCTGCACGAGCTTGAGCGCCCGCTCCTCGGTGTCGGTGGAGAAGGAGACCACTCCCCCGAACCCGCTCATCTGTTTCTTCGCGATCTCGTGGCCCGGGTGTGAGGGCAGTCCTGGGTAGAACACCTCGGCGATCTCCGGTCGGTTCTCGAGCCATTCGGCCACGGCCTGCGCGTTCGCGCAGTGCGCGGCCATGCGCACGGGCAGGGTCTTGATTCCGCGCCTGGTCAGCCACGCGTCGAAGGGGGAGATCCCCAGCCCCACGGATGCGAAGTGGCTGGTGAGACGGTCGATCACCTCGGCGGCGCGGGGACAGGTCTGCCCGTCACCGGCGAGCACGGCCCCGCCGATGACATCGGAATGGCCGTTGATGAACTTCGTCGTCGAATGGATGACGAGGTCGGCGCCGAGCTCGATCGGACGCTGCAGGTACGGGGTCGCGAACGTCGAATCGACGGCGAGGAGAGCATTGTGGGCGTGGGCGATGCGCGCGGTCTCGACGATGTCGATGACGTCGAGGCCGGGGTTGCTCGGGGTCTCGGCCCAGACGATCGCGGTGCGGTCGGTGATCGCCGTTTCCAGCGCCTCGGCGTCGGTGAGGTCGACGGTGCGGATGACGACGCCCCAGCGCTCGTACTCATTCTTGAGCAGCCGATACGTTCCGCCGTAGACGTCGCGGGGGATGATGATCTCGTCGCCGGGACCGAGCAGAGCGGAGAACACGGCGACCTCGGCCGACGTTCCCGAGTTCACGGCCGCCGCGTACGCCGCCCCTTCGAGGTTGCACAGCACCTCTTCGAGGTCGCTGCGGTTCGGGGTGCCCGTGCGCGCGTAGTCGAAGCCGGCCCGGGGCACGCCCGGGACGTCCATCTCGAAGGTCGAGGTCTGGAAGATCGGGGCGACGACGGAACCGGTGTGCGATTCCGGGGCGGCGCCGGCGTGCACCGAGCGGGTCGAGACTCCGCTGCGGTCTGTCGAGCTGCGGTCGAGTGAGCTCACGGCAGATCCTTCCTCTCTGATGACCTTCGACGCGGCTGCCGAAGTCCCACCAGTCTGTGTCGACGACGGTGCGCGAGGAGCCGACCGCGTCCCGTGAGGTCACCGAGCGTCATGTGTGCGACTTCTCCCGTCACGAACCGTCATACGGGTTCCGCTTCACACCGCGGAGCGACAGCGAGCCGAGGATCGGGAGGTCAGCGAATCCGCCTCACCGAGGCGGTGCGCCCACTCGTGGACCCAGCCCTTCCCATTCCCTGCGCGCCGTGCAATACTTAGCCACATGGTTAATCATTCGGAGGAACTCGACGAGGTGTTCACCGCACTCGCCGATCCCACCCGACGCGCCGTCGTCGCCAGACTCGGCCACGGCCCGGCGAGCATCAGCGAACTCGCCGAACCACTGAGCATGTCGATGCCGTCGTTCCTCAAACATGTCCGCACCCTCGAATCGTGCGGGCTCATCACGACCCGCAAGACCGGGCGGGTACGCACCTGTGTGCTCAACGAGAACCGACTCGCCGTCGTCGACCGATGGCTGGAGACCCAGAGACGCAGCTGGGAGGCCGCCACCGACCGACTCGACGCCTTCGTCACCGGGATCTCGACGCCCGACTCATCTACTCGAACGGCCTCATCCGACCACCCTGCCTCCACGGCCGACCGCTCTTCCCCGACCACTCACCCACACCCCAAGGAGACGCCATGACCTCGACCCCTGACTTCGGCCTCGGCCCCGATACCGACTTCGACACCGGCATCGACCCCGACCGCGACCTCTTGATCGAACGCATCATCCGCGCCCCGCGCCAGGCCGTCTGGTCCGCGTGGACCGATCCGGCGCAGCTCGTCCAGTGGTGGATCCCCTCCCCACTCGTCCTCCGCGTCGACGCGCTCGACCTCCGCCCCGGCGGCGCGTTCGTCACCCGGATGAGCGAGGACGGGCAGACCTTCACCTCGCACGTCGACGCGGTCTTCCTCCGCATCGAGGAGGACTCGCGTCTCGTCTTCACCAATGCTGTCGACAGCTCCTGGCATCCCGCGCAGCCCGCTCCCGTGACGATGACGACGGAGATCATCCTCGGCGACAGCGAGTTCGGAACCGACTACCGTGCCATCGTCCGGCATGCCAGCCCCGAGCAGCGCGCCCTGCATGAGGAGCTCGGATTCTTCGAAGGATGGGGCACCGTCACCGAGGCGCTCGCCCGACTCGTCGAACGCTGAGTTCCGCGGGCGTTCTTCCCGCCCCAGCGTCCACACTGAACCGAAGCCGTCCCGGCCGGTGGCCATTCCTGCGGCGGGGCAGCTCGGATGAGACGATGGCATCACCCGACGTCAGGAGTCGACACCATGACCATCGCCTTCGAGACAACGCCGTTGCCGATCATCGGCGCCCCTATGGCCGGCGGGACGACGACCCCCGAACTCAGCGCGGCCGTCGCCGCTGCGGGCGGCTTCCCCTTCGTCGCCGGCGGCTACCTCACCGCCGAGGCGCTCGCCCCGCTCGTCGAGCGGATGCGCGAGACCTCCGAGACCTTCGGGGTCAACCTCTTCGCCCCGAACCCGGTGCCGCTCGACCGCGCCGCCTTCGACCGCTTCGCCACCGCCCTCGAACCTCTCGCCGCCGAGCACGGAGTCACCCTCGAGACCGAGCCCGTCGACGACGATGACCACTATGACGCGAAGGTCGACTGGCTCGTCGCCCATCCCGTGCCCTTGGTCTCGATGACCTTCAACCTCCCCACCGCCGAGGTGGTCGACCGCCTCCACGCGGTCGGCACCCAGGTCGTCGCCACCGTGACGACGGTGGGCGAAGCCCGCGAGGCCGCTGCTCGCGGCGTCGACGCCCTCATCGTCCAGGGTCCGCGTGCGGGCGGGCATTCGGGCACCGCGGATCCGACGCGCGAGATCGAGGATCGGCCGACTGCTGATCTCGTCCGGGAGATCCTCGCCGAGGTGGACCTGCCCATTGCGGCCGGCGGCGGTGTCGACGGGGCCGAGGCGGTCGGGGAGCTCCTCGATGCGGGGGCGAGCGCGGTCGTCGTCGGGACCCTGCTGCTCCTCGCCGACGAGGCGGGCACTTCGGCGCCGCATCGGGCCGCGCTCCAGGATGCGGAGAAGTACTCGGAGACCGGCCTGACCAGGGCGTTCACGGGTCGCCCGGCTCGTGCGCTCGTCAACGACTTCGTCCGCGAATTCGACGAAGTCGCCCTCGACGCCTACCCAGCCGTGCACCACCTCACGAAGGGCCTGCGCGCCGAGGCGAAGGCTTCGGGTGACCCGAACCTCCTTCACCTCTGGGCGGGCACCGGCTACCGGTGGGCCGTGCCGGGCTCGGCGGAGACGATCGTCAAGCAGCTCGGCACCCGCTTCGCACGGTAGGCACCGGACGCGCCTCCGCGGCCGAGTCGCCCGGTAGATACCGAGTTCGCCGTCGAGTCGAGGACGCGCAGTGTCGATTCTGAGCTCACCGATCGACACTGGGGGTCCAAAAGTCGAGCGTCCGGGCTCAGCGGGGACGATCCTCGTGGTGCGGCCATGCGAAGTCGAGCATGGGATGTCGGTGATTCGGCCGCTCACGGACCTTCCCTGAACCGTCGTCGTCCGCGGTCCTCCGGCCGTACTGGTCCGGAATGGTGCCCCACCCCCAGTAGGGCAACGGCGCCGCAGGGACGATTCCGAGGGTGATCGCGGGGTCGATCTTGGGCGAGTGCACGGTGCACTGATGGACCCATCGGTCGCCCAGATCGAAGGTGAACCTGCAAACGTCTCCGGGCTTGAGGAGCTTTGTCACCTTCGCCCTGGCGCTGTCGAATGCCCGGCTCGTCGGTCCCGCAGTGGAATCGGCCAGCTCGATCCCCGACTCGACATCGGTGACGATGTTCCCGTCGGCGAGGTCGAACAGCGAGAGGTGTCCGCGATCCCACCTCGCGAAAGCGGTGTTGATGGCGTCGGCGAGGTCATCGAAGGTATGCGCCGGGCCGACCGCGAACGTTCGACCCGGCGGCGGCCACAACTCGTGACCTCTTCCGCCGAGGAGTTCGACCGCCACGGACAACCACGTCCTCGCCATGATCCGAGTATGTCACTCAGGCACTCCTCCTGCACTCCACTCAATGAGGAGCCTTCAGCGCACGGCAACGAAGCGGCTCACCGTCGAGTCGAGGACCCTCAGTGTCGATTCTGGGCTCACAGATCGACACTGCGCGTCCTCAAGTCGCGGGCGCGGGGCCGCCGCGCTGGGTCGCGTGCTCACCGCCCGCCCATGATCGTTCGATTTCTCGCACAGATACGTTATCGGGACTCTCAGCGATCGGCCGGTCCTAGCGTGCGCCGCGATCATTAGGATCGATCTCGAGGCCGCAGCGCCGCGGCGGGCGGCCCCGCCGGCAACCCCGGACCACAGAGACGAAGGAGTCCCACCGTGCACCAGACGACCCGCCCATGGCTCCCCACCGAGAGCCGTGCGCGCATCGAGGAGATCGCCGGCGACCGCCTCGGCGAGGGCGGCGCCGCTCAAATGCCCACGGTCGTGAAGACGATCGAGGACCTCATGGCGGCCTCCGAGCGCCTCCACGACGAGGAGGCGTTCAACCTCAATCCCGCGTCGAACGTGCTCAACCCCAGGGCGGCGGCACTGCTGGCGGGAGGATCGGCGTCGAGGACCTCGCTCGGGTACGCGGGCGCGAAGTACGAGATGGGACTCGAGCACATCGAACAGGTCGAGGTCATCACCGCCGAGCTCGCCGCCTGCCTCTTCCACGCCGACTTCGCCGAGGTGCGGGTGCCCAGCGGAGCGATGGCCAACCTCTTTGCCTTCATGGCGACCTCCTCACCAGGCAATACGATCATCGCCTCCCCGGCGACGATCGGCGGCCATGTCACCCATCACGCCGCCGGGGCCGCGGGACTCTACGGCCTCACCACGGTCGGGGCTCCCGTCGACGTCGCCCACTACAGCTACGACGTCGATGCGCTGGCAGCACTCGCCCGCGAGGTGCGGCCGTCGCTCATCACGATCGGCGGTTCGCTCAACCTCTTCGAGCACCCCGTCGCGACGATCCGGGAGATCGCCGACGAGGTCGGCGCCCGCGTCCTCTTCGACGCCGCGCACCTGTGCGGGATGATCGCCGGCGGGCAATGGGCGAACCCCCTCGACGAAGGCGCGCACCTCATGTCGATGAGCACGTACAAGAGCCTCGGCGGACCGACCCACGGCCTCCTGCTCAGCAACGACGCGGAGCTGTCCGAACGCATCGACGCCATCGCCTTCCCCGGCATGACCGCGAACTTCGATGCCGCGGCCGTCGCGGCTCTCGGGGTCACCCTCGCCGACTGGATCGCGACCGGCACCGACTACGCCTCGCAGATGCGGGCGTGCGCGGGCGCCCTGGCCGACGCCCTCGCCGAGGCGGGAGCCGTCCCCTTCCAGTGCGAACGCGGGTTCACCGACTCCCACCAGTTCGCCCTGCTGGCCGCACCGTTCGGCGGCGGCACCCGGGGTGCGCGGGTGCTCGAGAAGGCCGGCATCCTCACCTCGGGCATCGGCCTGCCCGTCCCCGAGGTGCCCGGCGATCAGAACGGCATTCGCCTCGGCACCCCGGAGATCGTCCGGCGCGGCATGACGGTGTCCGACATGCCGCGGCTGGCCGGATACATCGCCCGAGCCCTCGACACCGCCCGGACTCCCGCGGATCCCGGATCGATCTCAGACACCCCCGCCGAGGTGGTCCTCCGGGAGATCGCCGACGACGTCGCCGCGTGGCGGAAGGACTTCACCGGAGTCCGCTTCACGGCGTGAGCGGCGCTGCCCGCGGGGTGCTCGCCACCCGGGTCCGCGGCGCCTGCCGTCGAGGATGACGACGAGAGCGAAGACGATCGGGGCTGCAATCGCGACCGCGACCTGTGCCGGCGGAGCGTCGGTGGCGTTGAGATCGGCACCGGTGAGGATGGCGAGAGCGAAGGCGAAGAGGTTGTTGACCGTGTGGAAGGCGATCGCCGCCTCGAGGCCGCTCGTCCACAGGGTGAGGAGACCCATGACGACGGAGAAGACCCCGATGCTGATGAGGCCGGGCACATCGTAGATGTGGCCGAAGACGAAGAACGGCACCGGGATGAGGACCGCCCACCACGGGCTGCGCAGCCAGCTGCCGATGACGTTCATCGCCAGGCCACGGAAGACGAGCTCCTCGCTCATCGACTGAATGGGCGCGAGGAGGAGCACAAGGACCAGCATGAGCGCGAGTCGACTGTCCCACGAGGTGCCGGGGTCGAGGGCGACCGACTCGGGAGAGACGATGCCGAGGACGACGACTCCGGCCGCCCACACCGGCAGCGCGAGCAGCAGGAAGCGGCCGAGCAGATGCCACCGCATGCCGCCGGGCTCCGCTGCGATCGGCGCCGCCTCTTCTCGGTTCGCGCTCACGCGCACGGAGGCGAGCGGGAAGAACCAGCGCTGGTAGATGCTGAGCATGGCGAGCTCGAGGGCCGGCCACATGAGGATGACGGAGACGAGGACGATGACGAGACCCGTCACCGTGTTCATGTCGCTCACGGCGTCGAGGTCACCCGCGCCCCCGATCCCCCACCAGATCCCGAACGCGAGGAAGACCGCGACGACGAGGATGAGGTAGTACACGGCGGCGAGGAGGGTGAGGAGCAGCGGCTTGTACCAGCGGTGTCCCGGGAGATCATGCAGCTGACGGACGTACGTCGGAGACAGAGACAGGGCGGAGGAAGGGTTCATGTCCGTCAGTCTTCCGGCCGCCAACGGCTCCGACAGTCGTCCGCCGGGATGAACGCTTTCATCCTTTCGGCCGACCCCGCCGAGGTGGTCGCCCAGGTATCGTCGAAGAGTGCCCCTGACCAATCGCCGCAATCGCGTCATCCGCGTCGTCGTCTGGACGGCGATCTGCTTCGTCATCGGTGCGCTCATCGTCGCCGGCCTCATTGCGGCCAACTGGTCCAACCCGAACGATCCCGACGTCGACGAGGCCAGCCGGAACGTCGAGATCGCCATCCACATCGTTTTCGGGGCGATCTCCGTCGCGTGTCTGCCCGTCGTCCTCTGGCTCGACGGGCGGACCGTTCCGCGCTCGACATTGCGGCCCAAAGTCCTCGCAGCCGAGAAGCTGCGGGACTTCCTGGCGGCGAGCGGACGCGGCGGCGAGAAGTTCCTCGACCGGGATGGTTCGGTTGAATCGCTGCAACGACGCACCGGAGGATGGATTGCCGTCACCCTCGGCCTTATCGGGGTCGCTTTCGGGACGATCGGCGTCCTCGGCATCGCCTCGTCGGGGCTTCTCATGATCACGTTGTGCGCACGGCGCAGCTGGCTGCTCACAATCTCGACACTTCTCGTGTCGATTGCGGCGCTGACGAGCGCCTACGTCATCACGCCTGTCGCACTCGGCGGCTTCCAGCTGCCCGTCTATCTCTTCAACCTCTCGTCACTGTCCATCATCGTCGTCATCGGCGTCATCCGCGGGGCGCGAGAGCAGGGCTTCATCGACTCCGCCGCCCAGACCTTGCTGCGTGGACAGGCTCGGCAGCAGCGAGCGATCGCCGAGGTGCGTCGGGGCATCGCCCGCGACATGCACGATTCGCTCTCGCACCACCTCAGCGTCATCGCGATGTACGCCGGCGCTCTGTCCGTGCGCGAAGACCTCGACGCCGACTCCGTGCGCGAGAGTGCGCGCCTCATCGCCGGCAGCGCCCGCCGGTCCGGCGTCGAACTCCGCGAAGTGCTCACGATGCTGCGCGGGGATGACCAGGGCACCGTCGTCGACCCCGACCTCGACCGCCTCGTCCGCACCCGCGCGGACACCGTCACCCTCGACTACCGACCGCCGCTGTCCGCCGCCGCACTGCAGGGGCTCGGTGCCCTCGAGCGCACGACGATCTACCGCTTCGTCCAGGAGGCGATCACCAATGCCGTCAAGCACGCCCCCGGCGAACGCCTGCGGATCACCGTCGCCGCAGATGAGAACCCCGAGACGCTTGTCCTCACGGCGAGCAACCCGCGCCGAGCAGCCGCGGCGGAGGCCGGAGCAGCGAAACCGTCATCACTGGTGACCGGGTCCGGGCTGGGTCTGCTCGGTCTGCGCGAGAGGATGGAGGCGATGGGTGGGACTCTGACCGTGAGCAGAGGAGACGACTTCGTCCTCCGCGCGACACTCCCAGCAACGGGGCTTGCTACTCCCGCCGAGGTCGAACCATCGGCGCAGCCTGCCGTCGGCCCGTCCGGCACTCCTACGCATACCCAGACCCCCGAGGACGCACCCACAGAATCGACCGGCGAGGAGCGCCCGTGACGATCAGGATCATCATCGCCGACGACGAGTCGCTCATGCGCTCGGGCCTGCGCCTCCTCCTCGGCGCCGCACCGGACATCGACATCGTCGCCGAGGCGGCCAACGGCGAAGAGGCCATCGCCCTGGCCAGGGAATTCTCACCCGATCTCATCCTCATGGACCTGCGGATGCCCGTCATGGACGGTCTCGAGGCCACGCGCACGCTCCTCGCGCAGGCAACACATCCCGAGGTCCTCGTCCTCACCGCCTTCGGCACCGACGACTTCGTGCTCCGGGCGCTGAGCGCCGGCGCGGCCGGCTACCTCCTCAAGGACACTCCGCCCGACGAACTCATCCACGCCGTCCGCGCGGCCGCCGGCGGCACTCGGGCGCTCTCCCCCGGTGTCATCGACTCCCTGCTCGACCGCTCGGGATCCTCCGCCTCGACGGGAGGCCTTACCTGGGGAGACGACGGTGAACGGCGTCCGGATCCCCTTGCCGTGCTCACCGCCAGGGAGCGTGAGATCGCCGAGGCGGTCGCCCAGGGGATGACGAATGCGCAGGTGGCCAGGTCGCTCTTCGTCTCCACGGCGACGGTGAAGACGCATCTGGCCCGCATCTTCGACAAGCTCGAGGTGAGCACCCGGGTGCAGCTCGCCCTCCTCGTCAACGAATCACGCTGACCGGGCGCAGATGCGCCGAGGCCGCCCCACGGTGCGTGGGACGGCCTCGCGCTGCTCGGTGCCGTGAGTCGGCTCAGCTCACTTCGGAGCCATGCGGATCGCGCCGTCGAGGCGGATCATCTCCCCGTTGAGCATGGGATTCTCCACGATCGACTCGACGAGCTGTGCGTACTCGGCGGGCCTGCCCAGCCGGGCGGGATGGGGCACGGACTTGCCGAGGGATTCCTGCGCCTCGGCGGGCAGGCCTGCCATCATCGGGGTCTCGAAGATGCCCGGGGCGATCGTCACCACGCGGATGAGGGAGGCGGCGAGCTCACGGGCCATGGGGAGGGTGACCGCTGCGACGGCTCCCTTCGACGCGGAGTAGGCGATCTGGCCGATCTGCCCATCGAAGGCCGCGACCGAGGCGGTGTTGACGATGACGCCGCGCTCCTCGCCGACGGGCTCCTCCTGCTGCATTGCGGCGGCGGCGAGGCGGCAGACGTTGATGGTGCCGACGACGTTGATGGCCATGACCTTGGAGAACGCCTCGAGGGGCAGCGGGCCCTTCTTCGACACGAGCTTGCCCGGGGTCGCGACGCCCGCGCAGTTGACGACGACGCGCAGCGATCCGAGTCCGGTCGCCGTGTCGACGGCCGCCTGGACCTGCGCCTCATCGGTGACGTCGGCTGCGACGAAGTGGGCACGGTCGCCGAGTTCGTTCGCGACCTGCTCCCCCACCTCGGCGTTGAGGTCGACCATGACGACCTGGGCACCGGCGGCGAGCAGGCGTTCGGTGGTGGCGCGGCCGAGCCCGGAGGCTCCGCCGGTGACGAGGGCGACGGTGTCGGTGAGTTCCATGGGTGTCCTTCGCTGCGGGGGGGCGGCGCCCAGGCGAAATCGCACCTGAGCGATCGTTCACTGGCTCGACTGTATCCCAGCGGTGTCGCCCAGGTCACGGTGGGGTGGGCGCATGGGCCCCGGCCAGGCCGGGAGGACGGCGCAGCCCGCCTGCCGGGAGGGCAGACGGGCTGCGGGTCGTGGTCGACGACCGCCGTCACGCTGACGGAACGCGGCGCTCGACCGTGGTCGGCCGCCTCGGCGAGGGTGCCGATCGATCTCAGACGGTGAGCGACTGGCGTGCCTCGCGCACGCCCTTGAGGGCACCGCCCCACGCGACGAGGTCGTCGACCATCGAGGCGAACGGCGCCGCGGAGACCTCGGTCGGGGCGAAGGTGCCGTCGGCGACGTCGGTGAAGATGCTGAAGGAGGCCTGGTCGCGGACGACGGCGACCTTGTAGTTCGCGAGGATGTGGCGCAGGTGCTCGGCGGCGCGCACACCCTTGTCGGCGCCGTAGTTGACGATGCCGGCGACCTTGTGGTTGAACTCGGTGGCGACGAAGTCGAGGGCGTTCTTCATGGAACCGGAGATCGAGTGGTTGTACTCGGGAGTGACGAAGATGAAGGCGTCGAACTCGTCGAGCTTCGCACCCCAGGCCTTGGTGTGGGCGTTCTCGTAGCGCTTCGCACCGGCCGGGATGACCTTATCGAGGAGCGGGAGGTCGAAGGCGCCGAAGTCGACGACCTCGGCGGTCACGTCGTCGCGACCGGCGAGCTGGTCGCTGACCCACTGGACGACCTGCGGGTTGAGGGCTCCGGGACGGGTGGTTCCGGGGATGATGGCGATTGTGAGCATGGACGTCCTTCGCTGTCGGGTCGGTGGTGCGCGGCTGAGCCGAACCGACCGGGTGGAGGGCCGATGGTCGGCCCCAGATCGATCGGTGTGCCGCACTCGGGCGGCACATCCATGCCCAACGTCGTTGAAATTTGCATCATTCCGCGACCAGGGTGTGAGCCTCGTCACTGCGCAGTTGGTGACGGGGTGCGGGTAAGGCGGAGTGCGGTTGGGTGCGGGGTGGAGTTGGGGGCAGGGTGCGGCCGCGAGCGGGTTGCGCCCGATGCCGCGGATTGCCCGGGGACTACCGCGGCAGGCGGGTCGATCTGCGGTATTGTCGAGGGGCACATGAAAGATTGTTCGATCGTCGATGATTGAGGAGCGAGGTCCCGTGAGAGCAACGAACGGCCGCAACAACATCCTCCGCTCGGCTCGCGACACGTTCGCCACGAAGGGCTTCGACGGAGCATCGATCCGCGACATCGCGCAGGCGGCGGGGCTGAGTCTCTCCGCCCTCTACTACTACTTCCCGTCCAAGCAGGAAGCCCTGTACGAGCTCGTCCACACCGCCTACACGTGGTACATCGACCACTCACGTGCTGTCGTCGCCGAGGTGGGCGACGACCCTGTCGACCAGCTCGCCGTCTCGGTCCGCTACCTCTCCCGCTACCGGATGGCCAACGTCTCCGTCTCCACCGTGCTTCTGCGCGACACCGAGCGCCTCGACGGCGAGAACGCCGCCCGGATCAAGACCCTGCAGCGCGAGGCGCGGGCGGTGCTCGGTGACATCATCGAGGCGGGCATCGCCTCAGGCCAGTTCCGCGTCAGCCACGCCCAGCTCGCGACCCGGGCGATCCTCTCGATCTGCAATTCGCTCTCGATCTGGTTCCGCCCCGGCGGCGGCCTCGAGTCCGACCAGATCGAACGCGAATTCACGCTCTACGCGATGCGCATCGTCGGCATCGACGCCGATGAGGCCGAACTCGACCGCCTCCTCGCCCTGCCCGTCAACGAGGCGGGCATGCTCGACTTCATCGCCGAGAGCAAGTAGCGGCAGGCAGCAACCCTCCGGTTCGCGCGTTTCCACCGCGGCACCCCTCCGGACGTTCGGCCACCCCGCGCAGGGTGGCCGAACGCGCGAAGGACTGCCGGACGCCTACGCCCCCGCCGCGGCCCGCAGCTGCCGGGCGGCTTCGCGCCGCTGCGCCTGCTCGACCGGGTCGGGCACCGGCAGGGAGGCGATGAGCCGCTTCGTGTAGTCGTTGCTCGGTGACCCGAGCACCTGCTCGCCCGTGCCCTCCTCGAGCAGCCGGCCATGGTAGAGCACGCCGATGCGATCCGAGAGCATGTCGACGACCGCGAGGTCGTGGCTGATGAACAGTGCCGCGAAGTCGAAGCGGTTCTGCAGCTCGACGAAGAGCTCGAGCACCTTCGCCTGCACGGACACGTCGAGGGCCGAGGTCGGCTCGTCGGCGATGAGCAGCTCGGGATCGAGCGCGAGACCGCGCGCGAGCGAGGCCCGCTGCCGCTGACCGCCCGAGAGCTCGTGCGGGTAGCGCCCGGCATAGTCCGCCGGCAGCTGCACCGAATCGAGGAGTTCGAGCACCCTGGCCCCGCGATCGCGCACGCTCAACTCCGGCCGGTGGATCGCGAACGGCTCCGCGATGCACTCCCCGATCGTCAGATGCGGGTTGAACGAGGCCGCCGGGTCCTGGAAGACGAACCCGATGCGCTTGCGGATCGACCGGAACGACCGCTCCCTGAACCCGACCATCTCATGCCCGAGCACCGAAAGGCTGCCTCCGCTCGCCCTGGTCAGACCCGCGATCGCGCGCCCGATCGTCGTCTTGCCCGACCCCGATTCGCCGACGAGCCCGTAGACCTCGCCCGCGCGGATCTCGAAGCTCACCGACTTCACCGCGTGGAAGTCCGGCCGTCCCAGCCCACCCGGATAGACGATGTCGAGTCCGTTTGCGACGACGACGGAATCCCCCGCCGAGGCGGCCGTCCGTTCCCGCTTCCTCGCCGAGGCGGTTGTGCCGAAGCTCCCCTCCTCTGCCGCAGGTCCCGGTTCCCGGTCAACCACGGCGTCCCGGTCGTCCGCCGCGTCCCGGCCGTCTCCTGCGTCCCGGTCGGCCGCGGCGGCCTTGCGGCTGCCGACGACGGTCGAGCCGAGCTTCGGCACGGCCGCGAGCAGGTCGCGGGTGTACTGCTCCTTGGGGTCGCTGAAGAGCGTCTTCACGGGCGAGACCTCGATGAGGTCGCCGCGGTACATCACGGCCACGCGGTCGGCGAGGTCGGCGACGACGCCCATGTTGTGGGTGATGAGGACGATCGCTGTGCCCGTCTCATCGCGCAGCTCGCGGAGCAGGTCGAGGATCTCGGCCTGGACCGTGACGTCGAGAGCCGTGGTCGGCTCGTCGGCGACGATGAGCTTGGCACCGAGGGCGAGCGCCATCGCGATGACGATGCGCTGCTTCTGTCCGCCTGAGAACTGGTGCGGATAGTAGTCGAAGCGGTGCTCGGCGTCGGGGATGCCCACCTGCTCCATCGCTGCGACGACCTTCGCCTTGAGCTCGGCCCGGCTCGCCTTTCGGTGGTGGGCGCGCAGTCCCTCGGCGATCTGCCATCCGACCGTGAAGACGGGGTTGAGCGCCGTCGACGGCTCCTGGAAGACCATCGCGACATCGGACCCGCGCATCTCTCGCAGCTCCTCGGCGCTGACGGCGAGCACATCGCTGCCCGAGAGCACGACGGCCCCAGACCGCTGCGCCGTCTCCGGAAGGAGGCCGAGGATGGACCGTGCGGTGACCGTCTTGCCTGAACCGGACTCTCCGACGATCGCGAGCACTTCGCCCGGGCTCACGGCCAGGGACACGTCCTTGACCGCATGGACGTCGCCGGCGTCGGTGGAGAAGGTGACGTCGAGGTGATCGACGTCGAGGATGGGCTGTCCGCCGTCGACGGTGCGGGCGCTTCCGGGCGTCTCGATCGCGCCGTCAGCGCCGTCGAGGGTCTTCATCATCCTGTCGTTGCCGCTCATGCGCGGGCCTCCGCCTTCCAGTCGCGGGCGCCGGCGGCACCGGCCTTCGTCTTCGCCTTCCTGCGCACGCGCAGACGCGGATCGTTGAGGTCGTTCATCGACTCCCCGACGAGCGTGATCCCGAGGACGGTGAGCACGATCGCCAGACCTGGGAACACCGAGGTCCACCACACACCGCTGGTGACGTCCGGCAGGGCCTTGTTGAGGTCGTATCCCCATTCCGCCGCCGAGGTGGGTTCGATGCCGAATCCGAGGAACCCGAGCCCAGCGAGGGTGAGGATCGCCTCGGACGAGTTGAGTGTGAAGATGAGCGGCAGCGTCCGCGTCGCATTCCGGAAGATGTGCTTGCCGATGATCCGCGTCTTCGACGCGCCGAGGACGATCGCCGATTCGACGAACGGTTCGGCCTTGAGTCGCAGGGTCTCCGCGCGGACGACGCGGAAGTACTGCGGGATGAAGACGACGGTGATCGACAGCGCCGCCGCAGCGATGCCGCCCCACGCGCTCGACTGCCCGCCGGAGATCGCGATCGCCATGACGAGGGCGAGCAGCAGGGTCGGGAATGCGTAGACGGCGTCGGCGATGACGACGAGGATCCGGTCGAGCCACCCGCCGAGGTACCCGGAGATCAGCCCCAGGATGACCCCGGCGAAGAGCGAGGCGGCGACGGCGACGACAATGACGGCGACCGCGGTCTGGGCACCCCAGACGACCCGGGAGAAGACATCGTAGCCGCCGACGGTCGTGCCCCAGATGTGCTCAGGACTCGGCGGCTGGGTGGCCCCGAAGTTCCCTTCCGCAGTGCCGAGCTGGTTGAAGCCGTAGGGGGCGATGAGAGGCGCGAAGATCGCGCAGATGAGGACGATCCCGCAGAGCACGAGACCGGTGATGAGCATGCCCCGCTGCAGTCCGACGGACTGCCGCAGGTGGGAGACGATGGGCAGACGGGTCCACCACGACTTCTTCGCCTTCTCGTCGAGGACGACGGCAGGGACACCGGAACCGGGGGCCGCCTCGGCGAACTTCTCTGTGTTCTCAGACATCAGTACCTCACTCGGGGGTCGATGAAGGCGGCGATGACGTCGACGATGAAGTTCGTGAACGCCACGATGACGGCGAGCATGACGACGATGCCCTGGACGGCGACGAAGTCGCGGGCCGTGAGGTACTCGGCGAGCTTGAAGCCGATGCCCTTCCATTCGAACGTCGTCTCGGTGAGCACGGCGCCGGCGAGCATGAGCGCGATCTGCATGCCCATGACCGTGACGATCGGGATGAGCGCGGGCCGGTAGGCGTGCTTGGTGACCAGGCGGAACTCGGAGATGCCGCGGGAGCGTCCGGAGTCGATGTACTGCTGGCCGAGGGTGCCGATGAGGTTCGTGCGCACGAGCCGGAGGAAGACGCCGGCGGTGAGGATGCCGAGCGCGAGCGCGGGCAGCACAGCGTGGGCGAGGACGTCGCCGAGGACCTCGAAGTTGCCGATCCGCAGCGCATCGATGATGTAGAAGCCGGTCGGTCCGACGACTCCGGACATGATGTACTCGGTCTCCGTCGTGCCGCGACCGGCCACCGGCAGGATCGGGAAGTAGACGCCGAAGATGAGCTTGAGGATCATGCCGGCGAAGAACACGGGGGTGGCGTAACCGAGGATCGCGAGGATGCGCAGCGCGGCGTCGGGGGCCTTGTCCCGCTTGTAGGCGGCGAGCATGCCGAGTGGAATGCCGATGATGAAGGCGACGATGAGCGCGTAGAAGACGAGTTCGACGGTGGCCGCACCGTAGGTGAGGAGGATCTCGGTGACCGGGCGGCCGTCGGAGATCGTCGTCCCGAAATCCCCGCGGAGCAGGTTGCCCATGTACTCGAAGTACTGGACGAGAATGGGGCGGTCGTAGCCGGCGGCGGCGACGCGTTCGGCCAGCTGGTCCTGGGTGAGGCGGCCGCCGAGGGCCGCGGTGATCGGATCACCGGTGATCCGCATGAGGAAGAACACCAGGGTGGTGAGGATGAAGATCGTCGGAATGATGAGGAGGAAGCGGATGAGGACGTAGCGTCCCAGTCCGGTCCCGGAGGACTTCTTCACCGCTGCGGTCGGTTCGGCCGCCTCGGGTTGGCTGATGGCTGCAGACATGGTTCCTTTGGGATTCGTCTTTCGGTGCGGACGCGCCACGAGGTGCAGGTGGGTCACACCTGCACCTCGGGGACGGTCAGCCGGCTGATCGTCGCTGCTCGGTCCCGTGCCGCCTGCCGGCGGCCACGGGTCGGAGCGTCGGAGTGCTCACTTGCTCAGCAGAGCCAAGCGGAACTGGAAGGCGGGATCGAGGGTGTCCTCGACGCCCTTCACGTCCTTGCCGGAGACAGCGATCTGGTTGCCCTGGAGCAACGGCAGCGTCGGCAGCTCCTCGGCGAGCTGGTTCTGGATGTCCTCGATCGCCTTGGCGCGTTCGCCCTTGTCGGCGATCGACGCCTGATCGGTGAGCTCCTTGTTGATCTCCTCGTTGCGGTAGTGGTTGGCGAGGAAGCTCGGGGTCTCATCCGTGTCGTAGAAGAACGGCACGAGGTAGTTGTCGGCATCCGAGTAGTCGGGGAACCACCCGAGCTGGTACATCGGATAGACGTCGGCCGTGCGGTCCTCTGAGTACTGGACCCATTCCGTCGACTGGAGGTTGACCTTGAACAGGCCGGTCTTGTCGAGCTGATCCTTGATCAGGGCGTACTCGTCGCCCGAGGAGGGACCGTAGTGGTCGGGGTTGTACTGGAGGTTGAGTTCGACCGGGGTTGTCACGCCGGCGTCCTCGAGCGTCTTCTTCGCCTTCTCGACGTCCGCGCCGCCCTTGCCGTCGCCGTAGGCGGACTTGAGCGATTCGTTCGCGCCCGGCAGTCCTTCGGGGACGTAGGAGTAGAGCGGGGTGTAGGTGTCCTTGTAGACCTGGCTGGCCACGGCCTGACGGTCGATCGAGTCGGCCATCGCCTGGCGCACGGCCAGCGCCTTCTTCTCGTCGGTGTCGTCGGTCTTCTTACCGAAGGGCATCGTGTCCATGTTGTAGACGATGTAGCGGATCTCGCCGCCGGGTCCCTTGTGGACGGTGAGGTCGTCGTTCTTGCCGAGATCCTCGATGTCGGTGGCAGACAGCGAGCGCCACGCGACGTCGATCGTGCCCTTCTCGACGTCGAGCTTCATGTTGTTCGCGTCCGAGTAGTACTTCATCTGCACGGTGTCGGTCTTCGCCGGCTCGAGGTAGCCCTGATAGTCCGGGTACGCCTTGTACGTGATGAGCTCGTTGAACTTGAAGCCGTCGATGACGTAAGGGCCTGAGAAGGCCTTGCCGTCGACGATCTCCTGGTCAGGGGTGAGCTCGGTGGGCGAGAAGACGTCCTCGTCGACGATCGGTCCCGCCGCCGAGGCGAGGACGCCCGGCCAGGTCTGGTCGTTGTCGCGCTTGAGGTTGAAGACGACGGTCTTGTCGTCGGGGGTCTCGACCGATTCGAGTCCGCCGAGGAGGGACGACGGTCCGTTGGGGTCCTGGATCTTGATCTGCCGGTCGAAGGAGAACTTCACATCCGAGGAGGTGAGTTCGTTGCCGTTGGCGAACTTGAGGCCGTCCTTGAGCTTGACCTCGTACTTCTTCGGATCCGTGAAGTCCGCCGACTCCGCGATCGACGGGTTGAGCTCGGCGGTGCCGGGCTTGTAGGCGAGGAGGAACGGGTAGACCTGCTGCTCGACGAGAGAGGTGCCGTTGTCATACGCTCCGGCCGGGTCGAGGACGGTGACCTTGTCCGTCGTGCCCACCGTGAGGACGCCGCCGTCCTCGCCGCCGCCTCCACCGCCGGTGGTCGAGGTCGAGCATGCCGAGAGAAGCAGGGCGCCGGCCGCAGCGATGGCAGCGACCTTGATGCCGGTTCGACGTTTCATTGTGATCCTGTTCTGTCACATGTGCTCTCCGTGTCGTCTTTGCTCGGAGAGATCCGCGTCACATCATACGGATTCCGTCCCAGATAGTGAACCAACGGCCTCGCGGAGAGGGATACTGAGACCGTTTCGCAACCAAGAGTTTCCCGGATTGTCGGGCCTCACCGGCCAATTTGCGTCCCAGCTCACAATGGGCTTCACTTATGAGGTGGCTCACAGCGAAGCCACAACCTTCTTTCGAAGTGAGCGCTTCGAGTCGGGAGCCCGACTCGCGCAGCCAGCACCCACCCACGCATCAACGATTGGAAGAACGTGTCCGCAGTCATCGAATGGATCAACGGGATCATCTGGTCCTCGTGGCTTGTCTACCTCTGCCTCGGCGCTGGGGTGTACTTCACGATCCGCTCCCGCGCCGTGCAGATCCGCAAGGTCAAGACCATCTTCACCCAGATGTTCCGCGGCAAGAGCTCCGAGGACGGCGTCTCCTCGTTCCAGGCGCTCTCGATGTCACTGGCCGGACGCGTCGGCGTCGGCAACATCGCCGGCGTCGCCACGGCGATCGGCTTCGGCGGACCCGGTGCCGTCGTGTGGATGTGGATCTCCGCCCTCCTCGGCGCCTCGACCTCCTACGTCGAGTCGACCCTGGGCCAGACGTACAAGGAGAAGGACCCGAAGACCGGTGAGTACCGCGGCGGTCCGGCGTTCTACCTCGAGAAGGCGTACGAGTTCACACGCTTCGGCAAGTTCTTCAAGGTCTACGGCTTCGTCTTCGCCGCCGTCACCGTCCTCGCGATGTCCTTCCTCCTGCCCGGCGTCCAGTCGCGCGCCATCGGCGGTGCGGTGACGAACGCGTGGAACCTGCCGACCTGGGTCACGGCTCTCGCCCTCGTCGTCATCATGGCCTTCATCGTCATCGGCGGCGTCAAGCGCATCGCCCACTTCGCGTCGCTGGCCGTGCCGTTCATGGCCGTCATCTACATCCTCGCGGCGATCGCGGTGACCTTCATCAACGCCGACCAGATCGTGCCCGTCATCCAGCTCATCTTCACCTCCGCCTTCGGCATCGACTCGGCCCCCGATGCGGCCTTCGGCGGCATCATCGGCCTCGCCGTCCAGTGGGGCGTCCAGCGCGGCATCTACTCGAACGAGGCCGGTCAGGGCACCGGTCCTCACGCCGCTGCCGCCGCCGAGGTGTCCCACCCGACCAAGCAGGGCCTCGTCCAGGCCGGTTCGGTCTACATCGACACGCTCTTCGTGTGCTCGGCCACGGCCTTCATGATCCTCTCCACCGGCATGTACCGGGTGCTCAGCCCCGAGGGCGAGATCATCGGCTCCGGTCGCGGGCAGCTCGTCGAGGCCCTCGAGACGACTCCGGGCGAGGGCTGGCCGCAGTCGGGCCTCGACACGATGCTCCCGGGCATCGGCGCGAGCTTCATCGCGGTCTCGATCTTCCTCTTCGCACTGACGACGATCGTCGCGTACTACTACATGGCGGAGACGAACCTCGTCTACCTGCTCGGGAAGTTCAAGAACCCCGTCTTCCTCACGATCGGCACGCGAGCGCTGCAGGTGCTCATCCTCATCGCCGTCGCCATCGGCGTGATGAACGACAACCCCAGCGATGCGTGGGCGCTCGGCGACATCGGCGTCGGTGCCATGGCGTGGCTGAACATCGTGGGCATCCTCATCCTCCAGCAGCCGGCGTTCAAGCTGCTCCGCGACTTCGAGCGGCAGCAGAAGCTCGGCCTCGACCCCGAGTTCGACCCCAAGGCCGTCGGCATCAAGAATGCGACGTTCTGGGAGGAGCGCTGGGCGAGGCTGAAGGCCGGCGAGAGCGTACCGCAGGGCTGATCCGCACAGAGCCAGCGAGGTCCGGGACAACGGCGTCCCGGACCTCGTGTCGTCTCCGCATGCGTTCGGGGTCCCGGTGGCCGCGACTCTCAGCGCTCCGGCCGCACCTGCGCGCACCCCCCCGAACGCCGATGGGCCCCGCACTGCTCATCTGCAGTGCGGGGCCCGTCGAGGCTCAGTGCCGGGCGATCACTTCACGCTCGTGCCCGCCGAGCCGAGGTTCTCGCAGGCTTCGACGACGCGCGCGGCCATGCCCGCCTCGGCGGCCTTGCCGTAGGAGCGCGGGTCGTACTCCTTCTTGTTGCCCACCTCGCCGTCGACCTTGAGCACGCCGTCGTAGTGACGGAACATGTGGTCGGCGACGGGGCGGGTGAACGCGTACTGGGTGTCGGTGTCGACGTTCATCTTCACGACGCCGTGGCGGACCGCCTCGGCGATCTCCTCGGCACTCGATCCCGAACCGCCGTGGAAGACGAGGTCGAAGGGCTTGTCCTTGCCGACCTCCTTGCCGACGGCGGCCTGGATCTCGCCGAGCAGCTCGGGACGGAGCTTGACGTTGCCGGGCTTGTAGACGCCGTGGACGTTGCCGAAGGTCAGCGCTGTGAGGTAGCGGCCCTTCTCCCCGGTGCCGAGCGCGCGGACGGTCGCGAGTCCGTCCTCGACGGTCGTGTAGAGCTGCTCGTTGATCTCGTTCTCGACGCCGTCCTCCTCGCCGCCGACGACGCCCACCTCGATCTCGAGGATCGCGTTCGCGGCGGCCGCGAGCTCGAGGAGCTCCTCGGCGAGGACGAGGTTCTCGTCGAGCGGCACGGCCGAACCGTCCCACATGTGCGACTGGAAGTACGGCTGGCCGCCGGACTTCACGCGCTCGGTCGAGGCCGCGAGCAGCGGCTTGACCCAGGCCTCGACGGCGTCCTTGGGGGCGTGGTCGGTGTGGAGGGCGATGTTGACGTCGTAGCTCTTGGCCACCTCGGTGGCGAAGGCGGAGAACGCGATCGCTCCGCGCACCCGGTCCTTGATCGTCGGGCCGGAGATGTACTCGGCGCCACCCGTCGAGAGCTGGACGATGCCGTCCGACCCCGCCTCGGCGAATCCGCGGATCGCGGCGTTGATCGTCTGCGAGGACGTGCAGTTGATCGCCGGGTACGCGAAGCCCTGGGACTTCGCCCGGTCGATCATCTCGGCATACACTTCGGGGCTGGCAATGGGCATATGGGCTCCTTGGTCGATGCGATCGCGGTCAGGTGCCTCCAGCCTACTCGGTCACTCCCGCCCCGGTCACGGCTTGGGGCCGCTTCCGCCCCGTCCTCGCCGAGTTAGGGCACCCCCGCCGAGGCGGTCGCAGCCTTCCGGTCGGCCGACCGCCCGGGCCCTCCCGCGGAGGAACCGGTTCGACATCGGCGCCGGTTTCGGATTGGATCCTCCTCGGGGGCCGAGGGAGCCGAAGGACTGGGGACCCGAGCGGCCGAGGGACCCGAGCGACCGAGGGACCCGAGCAACCAGAGACGCCGACGGCCGCGTGGACGAATCCACGCGGCCGCCGGCGCTGGGAGCGGGCTGTGCTCACCGCCCGCGGGCGGGGACCCTACCGATCCTTGCGGTCCTCGGAGTCCCGACGGGAATCGGAGTCCTTGCGCGGGTTGAGCTTCCAGGCGGCGTCGCGGAGGCCCTTGCCCTCCTTGCCGTCCCGGCGCCCTGAGCCGTCCCGGTGCGATCCGTCTCGGCCCGGCCCGCCGTCGTGACGGTCCCGACCCGGTCCGCTGTCACGGCCGTCGCGACCACCACGGGCTGCCTTGTCGCGCTGGCGCTCGATGAGGCCGCGGCTGCGCGTGATCTGGTAGTCGATGCGCTCGTCGACGATGTCGCCGAGGTACTGGTCGAAGTCGTCGGCGAGGTGCTCGCCCACCGCACGGTAGGCGGCGGCGCGCTCGATCGCAGCCGTGCGCTTCGCCTCCTTGCCGAACGCCTTGAGCGTCGAGACGCAGACGAGGATGAGCACGATGCTGAACGGCAGCGCCGTGATGAGCGAGCCCGCCTGCAGCGCCGTGAGACCGCCCGCGGTGAGCAGGGCGATCGCCAGCGCACCTTCGAGCAGAGCCCAGAGCACACGCGACCAGATCGGCGGATTCGGGTGACCGCCCGAGGCGAGCATGTCGACGACGAGCGAACCCGAGTCCGAGGACGTGATGAAGAAGATCGCCACGAGGATGATCGCGATGACCGAGAGCACCGAGCCCAGCGGCAGTCCGCCGAGGACGTCGAAGAGCACACGCTCGGCGACGACGCCCTCCTCGGGATCGACGAGGTCGCCCGCGCCGAAGAGCTGCCGGTAGATGCCGGCTCCGCCCATGACGGAGAACCAGAAGAATCCGACGAGCGAAGGCACGAGGAGGACACCGGCGATGAACTCACGGACCGTGCGGCCGCGCGAGATGCGGGCGATGAAGACGCCGACGAACGGTGCCCACGAGATCCACCAGCCCCAGTAGAACAGGGTCCACGAGGCGTTCCACGCGGCACCCTCCTCACCGGTGTAGGCGCCGATGTCGAAGGTCATGCCGAGCACATTGGCGAGGTAGACGCCGAGGGACTCGACGAAGTTCTGGAAGAGGAAGAGCGTGGGACCGAGCACGAGCACGGTGACGAGCAGGAGGCCCGCCAGCGAGAGGTTGATGTTCGAGAGCCACTTGATGCCGGCACCCACACCCGAGACCACGGAGAACGTGGCGAGCAGGGTGATGATGACGATGAGGATGACGAGGAAGAGGTTGTCGTACTCCCCGACGAGGCCGATGTGGGCGAGTCCCGCGGAGATCTGCTGCACGCCGAGGCCGAGCGAGGTGGCGATGCCGAAGACCGTGCCGAAGATCGCGATGATGTCGATGAGGTCGCCGGCCCAGCCCTTGACGTAGCGGCCGAGCAGCGGTTCGAGCGCCCAGCGGATGGACAGCGGGCGACCACGGCGGTGGATCGCGTAGGCGAGTGCCATGCCGAGCACCGCGTAGAGCGCCCACGGGTGCAGTCCCCAGTGGACGAAGGTCTGGGCCATGCCCAGCTGCGCGTTCTCGACTTCGCCGCCGGGCCAGCCGGGCTTGCCGCCGGTGGTGGCGAAGGTGAGCGGTTCGGCGACGCCGTAGAAGACGAGGCCGATGCCCATGCCCGCGGCGAAGAGCATCGCGAACCACGAGAGGATGCCGAACTCGGGTTCGTCGTCGTCCTTGCCGAGCTTGATCCTGCCGTACTTGGACACGCCGACGACGATCGCGAAGGCGACGAAAGCTCCGACGACGAGCATGTAGTACCAGCCGAGGTCGGCGACGATCCACGACTGGATGCCGAGGATGGTCTCACCGGCACCGGTCGGGAAGACGATCGAGAGCACGGCGACGGCGACGATGACGATGAGCGCCGGCCAGAAGACGCGCGGCGCGATCATGCCGCGGCCGATCTTCACGCCCTGCCGGCGCAGCTTCTCCGTGATCGCCTCGTCCGAGTCGTCCTCGCCGATGTGGAGCTTGTCGGGCAGGTGGAGTCTGACGGGATCGGGTGCCCCGAAGAGATAGTGGTTCTGCTCCTCGTCACCCGGCGGAGTGCCCGCCGAATCTGTCGTGTCCGCCTGGGAATCAGTCATGTGGTCCTTCGTATCGGGTGCGTCCAAACGACTTTCCACCTTGCCGTAATCCTGGGCAAACATCAACCGAATTCCCATGTGGCGACCATGAACCGACCGTTCGGTTCAGTACAGTGACGTCATGCGCGCATACCCGAGATCCCCGTCCAGCTCACGCCGAGGCGTCTTCAGCTGGGCCCTGTGGGACTGGGGTTCGGCGTCGTTCAATGCCGTGATCATCACATTCGTCTTCACCCCGTATCTGACGAAGGGAGTGGCCGCGACGGAGGAGGCCGGATCGTCCGCGCTCGGCTGGTCGCTGGCCGCGGCGGGCCTCGTCATCGCCCTCGTCGCCCCCGCCGTCGGCACCCGTGCCGACGCCGGCGGCCGACACAAGCTGTGGCTCGGCGTCCACACCGCGATCGTCGTCGCGACGATGTTCGGCCTCTTCTTCGTCCGCGACTCCCCCGCCTACCTCTGGCTGGGCCTCCTCCTCATCGCCGTGGGCAGCGTCTTCTTCGAGTTCGCCGAGGTGGCCTACAACGGCATCATGGTCCGCATCAGCACCCCGGACAACGTCGGGAAGGTCTCCGGATTCGGCTGGGGCATGGGGTATGCGGGCGGGCTCGTCCTCCTCGTCCTCCTCCTCGTCCTCGTCATCCAACCCGAGGTCGGCCTCTTCGGCGCCACCGACGAGGGCGGGCTGCGCTTCCGCATCGTCGCCGCACTCTCGGCGGCCTGGTTCGCGATCTTCGCGATCCCCGTCCTCATCACCGCACCCGGCGCGAAGGCCACGGGCACCTCGGCGGGGCATCCGATCCGCGCCTTCCTCTCCGACTACGCCTCCCTCGTCCGCCGTCTCGTGCGGATGTGGCGGACCGAGCATCAGACGCTGCGGTTCTTCATCGCCTCCGCGGTCTTCCGCGACGGGCTCGCCGCGATCTTCGCCTTCGCCGGGGTGCTCGCGGCCGGCAGCTACGGCTTCTCCGCCTCCGAGATCATCATCCTCGGAGTCGCCGCGAACGTCGCCGCCGGGGCCGGCGCGATGATCGCCGGGTTCTTCGACGACCGGTTCGGCCCCAAACCCGTCATCATCGCAGGCCTCATCGTCATCATCCTCGGCGGCGTCCCCATCCTCTTCTCCGCCGAGGCGGCCGTGTTCTGGGTCTGCGCCCTCGTCCTCAGCTTCTGCGTCGGACCGGTGCAGTCCTCGTCGCGGTCGTTCCTCGCCCGCATCACCCCGCCCGAACGCGCCGGAGAGAACTTCGGCCTGTACGCGACGACCGGCCGGGCCGTGAGCTTCCTCGGCCCGGCCATGTTCGCCCTCTCGATCTCGATCTTCGGCTTCCAGCGCGCCGGCACGCTCGGCATCATCGTCGTCCTCATCGCAGGCCTCCTCCTCATCATCCCCGTGAGACCGGAGGCACCGCAGATGTCGATGGCGGCGATGAGGGAGGACTGACCCCGTCGAGGCGGGTCTCCGTGCCCGTGGTCCGCTGACCGGGCGTCGGAATCGGCTGAACGGCCGGGGACCGGCTGATCAGCCGCGGGCGAGGAGGTCGTCGATCTGGCCGATCGCCTCCGTGGCGCCTTCGACCACACCCATCTCGAGGACCGTGCGCAGGCCGTCGACGCTGTCGAAGACCGAAGTGCAGACGGCCTTCGTACCGTCGCCGTCCGGGGTGAACGTGTAGGTGTTCGTGCTGCCGGGCAGGTTCTCGTCGATCGTGAAGGACTCGTCGGCGAACCAGTCCGTGAACTCGAAGCTGTGGGGCGCGTCGACGGCCGTGACCTCCCACAGCCCGTAGTACCTCTCCCCCTCGGGACTCGTCATGAAGTAGGTGACCCGGCCACCGGGTTCAAGCGCGTGGTCGACGACGGTGGCGGGATAGGTCGGCGGTCCCCACACCCGCTCGAGCTGACGGGGGTCGGCGTAGACGTCCCAGACCCTCTCGGGCGGGGCGGCGAAGCGGGCGACCATCGTCAGGGTCTTCGTGTCCTCGTCGTGGCTGGTCTCTGTCACGGGCATGGCGTCTCCTCACTCCTGCGACCGTCTCGGTCGCCTCGACACCGACCCGGTCGGGTCGGCCTGTCCGGGGCTCACGCATCCTCGGCGAGGAGGGCGTCGATGCGCTCGACGCGGCCCCGCCATTGGACCTCGAGTTCGCCGAGGAGGTCGCGCACGGTCCGGATCGCACCGACGTCGGCATGGGTCACCTGCGACCTGCCCACGCGTTCCTTGGTCACCAGTCCCGCGCGTTCGAGCACGGCGACGTGCTTCTGGACCGCGGCGAAGCTCATGTCGTAGGACGACGCGAGCTCGGACACCGACAGCCCCTCGACCGCGACCCGGCGCACGATGTCGCGCCTGGTCCGGTCCGCCAGCGCCTGGAAGACCGCATCGGTGCGATCGTCGATGAGGGCGTCGGCGGAGGCTGTCATGGCCTCATCCTACAACCGATTGGTTGTACGTCAAGACCTCCGACGAGGTGCGCGAGAAATTCGCCTGTGAAGAATTCACCGCGACCCTGTTGACAGCACGATTGAACATGCGTTTAATATTAAACATGCGTTCAACCAGCCCGCAGAAGGAGCCCGGCCGCTCCCCCAATTCGTCTCCCGAGACCGCGCAGAGGATCCTCGACGCGGCCGTCAGAGAGTTCGCCGCCCACGGGTTCGCGAAGACGACGGTGCGCGCGATCGCCGCGGCCGCCGGCGTCTCCCCCGGACTCGTCATCCACCACTTCGGGTCGAAGGAGGGGCTGCGCACCGCGTGCGACGACCACGTCTTCGCGCTCATCACCGAGAAGAAGGCCGAGAACGCCCAGTACGCGGTGATGGCCATGCAGATGATGTTCGACGACCCGGTGATGACGACTGCCGTCGAATACCTCCTCAAATCTCTCCTCGACCCCAGCCCCCACGGCCAGCGCTACTTCGACCACTACGTCGACCTCGTCGAGTCCTATCTCGCCGACGGCTTCGCCGGCTACAGCTTCCGACGCAGCGACGACCCGCACGGCCAGGCGGCCACCCTCGCCGTCATGGCGCTCGCCCCGGCGATGCTCGCACAGCGCCTCGAGTCCAACCTCGGCACCGGCGACATCGCCGAGACGATGACCCGCATCGCCCCGCACCTGCTCGACCTCTACCAGAACGGCGTCCTCGACTCCGTTCCCGACCAGACCCCCGACACTCCGACCAAGGGAGATGACACACCATGACGATGACGACGACGACCGCGCGCGACCGCTCACCGGGCACCTCCTCGGCGGCCATCGAACTCGACCACGTGGTCAAGAGCTACGGACGCGTGCGCGCCCTCGACGGCCTCGACCTCACCGTCGACCGAGGCGAGGTCCACGGCTTCCTCGGCCCCAACGGCGCCGGGAAGTCGACGACGATCCGGATCCTCCTCGGGATCCTCCGCCACGACCGCGGCCGGGTCCGCCTCCTCGGCGAGGATCCGTGGTCGCAGGCCGTGTCGCTGCACCGGCGCCTCGCCTACGTTCCCGGCGATGTCGAACTCTGGCCGGGTCTGACCGGCGGGGAGGCGATCGACCTCTTCTCGCGGCTGCGCGGCGGGGTCGACGAGCGCAGGCGCGACGAGCTCATCGAGCGCTTCGACCTCGATCCCAGGAAGAAGGGGCGGACGTATTCGAAGGGCAACCGGCAGAAGGTCGCGCTCATCTCCGCGCTCGCCTCGAACGTCGAGCTCCTCCTCCTCGACGAGCCCACGGCGGGTCTCGACCCGCTCATGGAGGCCGTCTTCCAGGAGTGCATCCGGGAGGCGAAGGAGCAGGGGCGCACCGTGCTCCTCTCGAGCCACATCCTCGCCCAGGTCGAGGCGCTCGCGGACCGGGTCTCGATCATCCGGGCGGGCAGGATCGTCGAGAGCGGTGCGCTCGCCGATCTCCGGCACCTCTCGCGCACGACGGTGACCGTGCAGGTCGTCAAGGACATCCCCGAGCTGACGAGGATGTCCGGCGTCCACGACCTCGTCCGCGAGGGACGCCAGCTGCACTTCAGCGCCGACACCGCGCAGCTGCCCGGCATCATGCGGGCACTCGGCGAACACGACATCGAGTCGCTCACGGCCACCCCGCCGACGCTCGAGCAGCTGCTGCTGCGCCACTACGGAACGGAGGAGTCATGACCACCACCCGTCTGCTCGCCGCCGACGACCCTCGTGCGGACAAGCGCACGCCCGCGCACCGCGACCATCCGGCCCACCGGGCCGAATCGGGGTCGAACCTCTCGGGCCTGGGCACGATGCTGCGCTTCATGCTCCGTCGTGACCGCCTCCGGCTTCCCCTGTGGGTGCTCGGTCTCACCGTGATGACCGCGTACTTCGCCAACGCCATCGCCGTCGTCCTCGAGGGGTCGTCCCTCGAGTCGATGATGGTCTTCGCGCAGAACCCGGTCATGGGCATCATCACCGGCCCCGGCTACGGCTTCGACGACATCACGGTGCCGCGGTTCGTCGTCGGCATGTACGGCGTCTTCCTCATGCTCGGCGCGGCCCTCATGGGGATCCTCACGATCTCCCGCCACACCCGCAGCGAAGAGCAGACGGGGCGTGCCGAGCTCATCCGCGCCAACGTCACCGGCCGGCACACGCAGCTCATCGCCGCCCTCGTCCTCGCCGTGCTCATGAGCGCTCTGACGAGCCTCGGCATGGCCGCGGCGTTCTACTTCTCGCAGGCCGAGCCGCGCCCGTTCTCCTCGGCGCTGCTCTTCGGCGTCAGCGTCGGCTCCGTCGGCGTCGTCTTCGCCGGGGTCGCGGCCGTGACCGCGCAGCTCTCCGCGTTCGCCCGGGCCTGCTCGGGTATCGCCGGGGCCGTCCTCGCCGCGTTCTTCATCGTCCGCGGCCTCGGCGACATGTCCGCCGTCCAGGACGGGGACCTCGACTGGCTGTCGTGGCTGTCCCCGCTCGGCTGGGCGCAGCAGACCGCGCCATTCACCCTCGACCGGTGGTGGCCGCTGTGGCTGAGCGCAGGATTCTTCGTCCTCCTCGTCGCCCTCGCGCTCACCCTCCAGTCGCGGCGCGACCTCGCCGCGGGCATCCTTCCCGATCGCCTCGGGCGGCCGGAGGCCTCGAAGGCGCTGAGCTCGCCGTTCGCCCTCGCCCTGCGCCTGCAGCGCTCGAGCCTCATCTGGTGGTCGGTCGGCATCCTCGCCATGGGCGTCATCTTCGGCTCGTTCACCTCGCCGATGGCCGAGGGCGCCGAGGGCATGCCGCCGGAGATCCTCGCGATCATGGGCGGGGCCGACGGCATCGTCGACGGCTACCTCGGGTACATGGCGCTCTACTTCACGATCATCGTCGCCGTCTTCGCGATCCTCTCCGCCTCCGGGCTGCGCAGCGAGGAGCAGGCCTACCGCACCGAGCCCGTGCTCGCGACCGGCGTCAGCCGTCCCGGTTGGATGCTTGCGTGGGCGGCGGTGACCTTCCTCGGCTCGCTGCTGCTCATGGGCCTCGCCGGCCTCGGTGAGGGTGTCGGGGCTACGGCCTCGACCGGCGACTGGGACCTCCTCTGGCCGTCGTTCGTCGGCCACGTCGCACAGACGCCAGCCGTGTGGGTGCTGCTCGGGATCGTCTACGCCCTCTACGGTCTCGCACCGCGACTGCAGGGCGTGGTGTGGGTCGTCTTCGCCCTCGGTGCCGTGCTCGCGCTCTTCGGCGGGATGCTCGACCTCGACGAAGCGATCCTCGACCTCTCGCTGTTCGTCCACATCGGCCAGTACCCCTCGGTCGATCTCGAACCGCTCGCGATGGCCTGGCTCACCGGGGCCGCCGTCCTCCTCACGGTGATCGGGGCCGCGGGCTTCCGCCGCCGCAACCTCATCACGGCGTAGGACTGCGCCACGTCAGCGCACGACCGGCCGCGGTGCGGGAGTCACTCCCGCGCCGCGGCCGTCTCCGTTCCTGCGGGCACCCGCGGCTCAGCTCGGCGGGACCGCCGCGGCCGCTGCGACCGGTCGGTCTGGCGCGGCTCAACTCGGGGTGACGAATCCGAGCGAGCTCGCGCGGGCGACGACCTCGGCGCGACTCGAGACCCCGAACTTGCGGTAGAGGGCCGAGAGCCGGTTCTTCACCGTTCCGGGCACCTGATGGAGCTCGGTCGAGATCTCCGCGATCGTCAGCCCGGACGCGAGCAGCGTGAGCAGCCGCGTCTCGGGGTCGCTCAGCTGCGGCATCGACGTCTCGCTCACGGTGATCGTCCCGACGTCCCGCAGCCGTGCGAAGAGGGCGTCGCGGGTCGCGAAGTCGCCGGAGAAGGTCTCGAGCGCCCCGTCCCACGCGGGGTCGTCGGCGCTGAGGTCGAGGAGCCGGATCCGGTCGTGCCACGGGAGCAGGGCCAGGGGCAGCAGGGAGCTCACCCAGGCCGAGAGCCCGATCGCCGTGCGCAGCTCGGCCACCGCCTCGGCGTCGCGTCCCAGTCGGCTCAGGGCAGCCGCCTTGAGCGCGGCGAGGTCGGCGCGGCCCGACGGCGTGAGCATCCGATGGTAGAACCACGTGTCGGCGAGCGCGATCGCGCTTTCGACGCGGCCGGCGACGAGTTCGACCCGCACGCTCTGGACCACGCGGATCGCGGAGTCCGCCGACATCTGGTCGAGTTCGACCTCCGCCCATCGCAGCTGGCCGAGGGCGATGAAGATGAGGCTGCGGCTCGCGCAGAGCAGGTCCCTCTCCGTCTCCGAGGGGATCGGGAACTCACCGTGGGTCTCGACCTCGTCGTTGGCGAAGAGCAGCGCCGACTCCGTCGTCGCCGAGAGCACGGCGAGGATCCGCCCGAGCACGGGGACGATGGCCTGCAGGCCCCAGCCCTGTGGGGCGGCGGCGAGGTCGTCGATCCTCCTCCGCGCCCCCTCGAGGTTGAGGCGGTCGAGGGCGCGCACCGCGGCGGCCGCGCTCCACGCGGGATGGACCATGTCGTCGACGAGCGTCGGAGGCTGTCCCGCGAGGCGGGCGAGGAGACGGTCGGCGCGTTCGTGGTCGGCGCCCGTGGCCGCGGCGAGCGCCGACCATGCGAGGGCCGCGGGGAGGAGGAAGTCCCCGTCGACGTGGCGGACGCTCGCCTGGCCCTCGACGTCGTGGAGGATCGACAGCGCCTTCGAGAGCCGACTGTCGTGGACGGCGCTGATCGCCGTGAGCAGACGGATGGTCAGCTGGGCGCGCCGCGCGCCCGGGCGCACCCTGGCGGAGAGCCCGAGCTCGACGGCCTCGGCATGCCGCCCGGCCGCCGCGAGCTCGGCGATCGCCCGGATCGTCTCGAGCGGCGTCGCCGCATCGCTCTCCGGCACCAGGCGGCCGTCCGCCGGCGCCTCCCCGCTCTCCGACTCACCGTCGGGGCGCACACCCGCCGCCGTCCCGGACGAGACGAAGAGCTCCCGCATCCGCCCCTGCCGGGTCTCGGCGGCGACGGCCTCGCGCAGCTCCTCCTCCCTGATCGTCCCTTCGCCGACTCCCCCGCCGAGGCGGCCGAGGACGTCCTCGGCCAGCCGTGAGAGGAGTCCGAGCTCGGGTTCCGCACGCAGCGCCTCGGCGGGCAGTCCGGCGAAGGCCATGCACGCCGAGGCGGGGGTGAGGAGGAACATCGGCAGACCGATCGACTCCGAGAGGCGGACGAGGTCGTGCCAGAGTCCGGCCCGGCGGGCGAGGGTGAGGACGTCGGAGAGGATGGCCGGTTCGACCGCCTCGGCGCTTTCGAGGTGGTCGTTGAGCACGGCGACGAGCCGGCTGATGAGGCCTTCCTCCTCCGTGGGAGCGACGTCGCGGCGGAAGGCGGCGGCGAGCAGCGGCGGCACGCGCAGGTACCGTCGGCCGCCTGATTCCCCGTCGGCGACGATGACGCCGGCCATGCGCAGGCGCATGAGCACCCCCTCGGCGTCCCAGAGCTCCGTCTCGACGCCGGCGGGGACGGAGGTGAGCGCGAGCAGCGCGGTCTGCTCCGTGAACGAGCTCAGGTGCGCGAGCACTCTGGCGACCCAGACATCGGCCGTGCTCAGGTCGAGCGCCGGGGCGGGAGCGAGCGAGGCGACGTAGTCGGCGAAGCTGCGGGAGCTGAGGTCGACGGCGAAGTCCGCGCTCGCAGCCGCTTCGACGGCGGTGCGTCCGAGGACGAGGTCGCCGCCGCTGGCGGAGAGGAGCTCGGCAGCGAACTCCTGGTCGGCGACGCCGAGGGCGTCGGCGAAGTCCGCAGTCGTCCGGTCGGACCCTTCGTCCTGACCGGAGTCGGCAATCGAGACCATCTTCTCCAGACCTCCACCTCGGCGGGGCGAACCAGTGTCGCGCACATCGACGTACATCACGGTCCCTCTCTCCGATCCACAGCACGGACGAGGGCATGCGTCCCCGTCGCGGCTCCGGACCGATCGCTTACCGACCCGGAGCAGTGGAATCATTCTCGGGCAGGCAGACTTGCGCGGACGGCGCATCCGCGACAGCCTGCGGGAAGCCGTCAGGGTTGTGCGGGTCGGCGAAAGGCGGCCATCCGAGCGTAGAAGCGGCCTCTCAGCCGGCCGTACGCTGAAGACCATGCACACCGTTCGCACGATCCGCCCTGACGAGTTCCGCGGATTCCTCGACCGCACCGACGGCGCCAGCTACCAGCAGACCTCGGAATGGAGCCGGGTCCGCAGCGCCGACTGGGACCACGAACTCGTCGGCTGGTTCGACTCCGGGAACCAGCCGGTCGCCGCCGCCGTCATCCGGTACCGTCGCCTGCCCGGGGTCGATCTGCGCTTCGCCTACATCCCGCAGGGACCGCTCATCGACTGGTCTGCACCGGAGGCTCTCGACCTCCTCACCGCTCTCGAGGCCCATCTGCGCACCCGGCGCGTCTTCGGCCTGCGCATCTCCCCCGCCCTGACCCTGCGGCGGTGGGACGCCGAGACCGTGCGGGCCGGCGCCGCCGACCCGGGGATCACCCGGTTCTCCCAGCTGCCGCCCGACGACGTCTCCCGGAGCGCGCTCGATCTCGCGGCCGCGCTGCGGGAGGCCGGATGGCGTGAGGTCATCGACGACGCCGAGGCGGACGCCAGCCAGCCGCACCTGAACTTCCACCTCCGCCTCGACGGGCTCACCGAGGAGGCCGTGCAGGCAAGGATGACGAAGGCCTGGCGGAAGAACATCCGCCGGTCGGCGCGGGAGGGGGTCGAGGTGACCCCGGGAGGGCGCGACGACCTCGGCGACGTCCACCGTCTCTTCGTCGAAACGGCCGAGCGGAACGGGTTCGCCCCGCAGCCGCGCAGCCACATCGATGCGATCTGGGAGGCGATGAGCCGGGACTTCCCCGGCGGCTTCGCCCTCGACATCGCCCGCCACGAGGGCACCGCGATCGCCGCGAACGCCACGGCGCGCATCGGGCGGCGGGTGCAGGGGGTGCTCGCGGCGACGAGCGCGGCGAAGCCGGAGACGCGTGCGTCGAACGCCGCCTACTGGACGATCATCCGCCGCGCCATCGCCGACGGGGCGGAGATCCTCGACCTCGGCGGGGTCGAGGACACCCTCGACGAGGACGTTCACGCCACCGGCCTCATCCGCTTCAAAGCCGGCATGGGCGCCGACGCCCACGAATGCCTCGGCGTCTGGGACCGTCCGCTGCAGCCGCTCGTCTACGCCGCCTTCGCCCGGCTGCTGCCTCTGCGCGCCCGCCTGCAGGCGCGCCCATGGACGTGGTCGATTCCGACTCCGATCCGCACAGGTGCCGCCGCGGGCGGTCGGAGGTCGGCCGGATGACAGCCGATCCGACGAGCGTATCCGCAGGCAGGGTGCGGGTTTCCGCAACCGGGTCATCGCCGTGCCCGGCGACGAGCGACTTCGGAGGGGAGGGACATGGCCGGTAGGCGCGGATCCATGCTCCTCGTGACCGTGGGCAACATCATGGTCGCCACGGCGCAGTGGTACCTCATCTGGCTCTTCGCCAGGCACGCGGGCCCCCAGGCCGTCGGCGTGTACTCGTCGCTCGTCGCCTTCATGACTCCTCTGTTCGTCATCGCCCAACTGGGTCTGCGGAATCTCTACATCACCCTGCAGACGAGCGTGCGATGGCCTGTCTACCTCGCAGTGCGCACCGCGGGGATGGTCATCGCGAGCGGCCTCGCCGCAGTCGTCCTCTTCGCAGTCGTACCCGAGACCGCGTGGGTGATCGGCACGGCGGTTCTCGTCATCAAGATCGCGAACTCGATCGCCGACCTGTATTTCGCTCGACTCCAGCGCGCCGAACGCCTCCGGACCTTCGGTGTCCTCCTCATCGTCGATGCTCTCGCCACCGTCGCCGTGACGACGGTGATCATGGCTCTGGGGAGTTCGGTCGAAGTCGCCGTCGCCGCGGCGGCTGTGGTCGCCCTTGCCGGTGCGGCGGCGACGGTCCTGCTCGGGCGCCGGCTGACCGCTGCCGTCGACGACACCGGAGGGACGCCGTTGAGCGACGAGTTCCGCTGCCTGCTCCGACACGGATCGCCGCTGGCGCTGTCCCAGGGAATCCAATCGATCCTCACGTATCTGCCGATCGCCATCGTCGGCTGGCTCGGCACCACCGCGGACATCGGCGTCTACTCGAGCGCGGCGTACCTCGTCACCTTCGCCAACCTCCTCGGCGCCTCGGTGCAGATCACCCTCCTCGCGGACTTCCGCCGTCGGTTCGAGGCATCGGGCCCTGCCCTGCTCCGTCAGTCGATCCGCCGGAACAGCGTCGTGTCGATGGCCGTCCTCGCACCCCTGGTCGGCCTCGCCGTCGTCATCGGGCCGCAGCTCCTCGCCCTCGTCTACGGGCCCACCTTCGACATCAGCCGCCTCTCGGTGCTCTTCCTCTCACTCGCCGCAGTGATCGTACTGCCGACCTATCTCCTCTCCTCGCTCCACCTCGTGCTCAACCGGTACTGGGTGATGACGATCGTCGGGGCGGGGTCGATCGTCGTCGTCGCGGCGGCTGGTGCCGCCGGAGGGGCCCTCGGGCTCGGTCCCGTCGAAGCCGGATGCCTGGCAGTGCTCGTCGGTGCGACCGCCAGGTACGTCGGCGCCGACGCCCTCTCGCGCCCCGAGCCGTTCGCTCAGGCGCCGACGCTCAGACAGAGAGCGGGGATGTCATGACACGCGTCGATGCGCCGGCCAGGGTTCAGCTCCTCGGCTACTTCGGGTGGGGGAACTTCGGCGATGACCTCTTCCGGGAGACCTGCGTGGATCGGGCCTCACTGATGTGGCCCGACAGCAGAGTGCGAGTGTTCGAGGGCCGGCGGGCGAACCTGTCGGAGCCCTCGCCGGCCTCCCGCGTCCGCCGACTGCGCACCGCCGTGCACGGGGCTGTGTGGTCCGATGCCTTCGCCTACTGCGGAGGATCCGTCTTCTCCGACCTCTCGGGCACCGCAGCACTGCGCTCCCGCTTCTTCCCCCGCCATTCCTTCGAGGCGCTGGGGGTGTCGGTCGGTCCGTTCTCCTCGCCCGTCGACGGCCGAGACGTGGTTCGCGCCCTGCGCGGATTCGACAGGGTCGTCGTTCGCGACGAGGAATCGCTGCAGCGACTCGACGGCCGCGCGGAGTTCGGCGGCGACCTCGCAGCCCTCAACCGCCGGTTCGCTCCCGGACGGGGACGGACCGGTCGAACCCAGGAGGGGCGCATCACGATCTGTCCCTCCAGAGCCGCGAACGTGCCGGCTGCCGACCTCGCTGAGGACGTGGCCACAGCGCTCGGCGCGCACGACGGCGAGATCACCGTGCTCGCGCTCAACTCCCACCCCCGCCTCGGCGATCTCGACGCCGCGAATGCCGTCGCCGCGCGCCTGCACGCCAAGGGAGCGCAGGTCCGCGTCCTCGACTACGGCGACATCGGGATCGAAGGGGTCATCGCCGTGCTCAGGTCATCCGCCCTGGTCTGGACTCAGCGCCTGCACGGAGCGATCGCCGCGTACCTCCTCGGCGTCCCCTTCGCGATCGTCGACCACCACGAGAAGTGCGGTGCGTTCGCCCGCGACATCGGGCTCAGCGACGGCTTCCTCGTCTCGGGCTTCGCCGAGCTCTCGCCGACCCTCGCCGTCGCCGACCACGGTCCCGAACAAGGCCGCGCAGCGGTGTGGAGTCGGACGCCGGCCGAGTACCGCGAGCGCGCGCTGCGCACCTACACACGCGCCGACGGGTGAGAGGTCGCGGAGGCGATCAGCGGTTGAGCAGGGTCCCGAACGATCCGAAGTAGAGTGCCCAGGCTCCGAAGGCGACGAGGAGTGCGAGGCTGAGCACCGTGTGGAACCGCCCCGTGTACCTGAGGACGGGCACCGATACGAGGACGGGGATGAGCGACCACGAGAACGCCGCCAGCCGGTCGCTGAAGTAGACGAAACCCAGCGCGAGGAAGTAGCAGTTGAGGAGGATGAAGGCGTTGAGCAGCTTCGGATACCACTCCGGAAGATGGGCCAGGCGCCTCTTCACGGCGGCGTAGGCAACGAACAGCGGCCCTGCGCTCAGGAGCCAGAAGATGGGCCGGTTCGTGCCGCCGGAATACGACCGCGCGAGCTCGGAGTCGGAGTAGACCTCGATCTGTTCGATGCCCGAGCCCAGAGGACCGGCCAGGCGGGCGTTGAGGCCCGTGAAGTAGGCGATGCTGAAGATCACCCACGCCCCGAGGAGGATGTCCGTGCGCAGGCGCACCAGCCTGACCACGAGGATGACGATCGCAGGCGCGATGGCCGACCAGTGGAAGAGGAGACCGAGTCCGAGGACGACGAGGATCCAGACGACCCTGGCATTGCGGAGGACGAGCGCCAGACCGAGGAAGAGGAACGAGATCGACAGGCCCTGACGGACGAGGAAGCTCGAATAGTCGAGGAAGAATCCGAAGCACACGGTCACGTAGAGGACGACGGCCGTCTGCCACCCGGACCCGAGGATCATCCACAGGGCGATCGTGAGCATGATCGCACAGAAGGCGGCGACGATGAGGAAGTACACGTCCGCGTCATGGGTGAAGGAGCCGATGAGCCAGTTCACGAGCAGAAACGCCGGCTCCCTCCCGTCGGTCACCGTGGTGTCGAAGACCTCTCCGGGTTCGGCGAAGCTCATCGTCTCGAACTCGACGGCGTAGCGGGTCTTGTCGACGACGTCGTAGTTCGCCGGGGCCGCAGCGAGAACGATGATCGTCGCCAGCGAGGCCACCGGAAACACGGCATTGCTCCAATGCCGGAACTTCGAGGCCTCCCCGACGAGACAGAAGCCGACGATCCACAGGGTCACGAGCCCGAACCACGAGACGAGGAACATCGCTTACGCTCCGATCCGGCCCAGGCGGCGTTCCCACTCGATGAGAGTGGTGATCGCCGGCAGCATCTCGTCGAGCATGGTCTGGTGGACGGCCTCGGACCGGCCGATGGGATCGACGACGTCGTCGTCTCCCCCGTCCCCGGGAGCCCGCCGACGGTAGCGCTGGGCGAGGGCGGCGACGGACTGCCATCGCTCGATCGGCGAGGAGCTGTCCTCGGGTGGCACGAGGGGAAGGATGCGGGCGAACTCCCTGAGGGTGAACGTGCGCTTGAGCGCACCGGGCGCCATCTGGACGACCATCGACCGCTGGGCCCGCTCCATCGTGAGGACGAGGTCGGCGTCGCGGATGTGCCGCGGGTCGAGTCGTTCGGCCCGGAACCCCTCGAGGGTGAACCCGTGCCGATCGGCGATCCGCGCGATCTCCGGGGGCACGGTGTCATCGGCCATCGCGTTCGTGCCGGCGCTCGAGACCGCGAACTGCATCGGCGCGATCTGGTCGAGGCCGCGCTGGAGGAGCTGCTCGACCAACGGCGATCGGCAGATGTTGCCCGTGCACACGGCGAGGATGCGGAACGGTGCGACGTCGATCTCCCAGCTGCCCGTCATCGCAGGCCGCCCACGAGCCCGGTGACGCGGTACATCGTCCGGTAGCCGAGGAGGTTGTAGGCGGAGCTGAGCAGACGCCTGCCCGCGCCCAGGCCGCGCACCCTGACCGAGGGCACCTGCACCCGATACCTCTTCGCGACCGCCAGTCTCTGGTCACGGGGGATCTCGCAGTCGGGGCGATGGAGGTCGCACATGCACGAGAAGACGTTCTTAGCCCTGATGAACTCGACCGCCGCGATGATGTCGGGCGAGGTCGTGCTCTGCGCCCACTCCTCGAGGCGACGACCGACCTCGGTGAGGTCGGCGAACTTGTCGGGCAGATACCGCGCGGTGGCCGAACCGGCGCTGTTCCGGCGGTACCAGTGCCCGAGGATCGGCACCGTGCGCACCACCTCGGCGCGGTCGATGCACGCGAGGTTGAAGAGGAGGTCCTCGCCCATCCTGATGCCGTCGACGAAGCGCACAGCTCCGGCCTCGATGACCGTGCGGCGGTAGGCCTTGTCCCAGACGGCGTTCGCCGACTCATCGGCGATCATCCGCGCCACGGTGTGCTCGTCGAGGCGCACGTCGCTGCTCTCGGACAGACTCGCCCGGAGGCGGAGGTCGGTGGTCCGCGACCCCGCTGCCGTGCCGAGCGCCGGGTCGTCACTCGAGGCGAAGCAGACGATGTCGGCGTCGTCGGCACCGGCGCGGACGACGGCGTCGAAGAGCAGCGGGTCGACGAGCTGATCGTCGGCGTCGAGGAAGACGACCCAGTCGCCCGTCGCCTCCTCGATTCCACGGTTGCGGGCTGCGGAGACCCCCTGGTTGGGCTGGTGCAGGGCACGGATCCGGGCATCCGCCTCGGCGAGGCCGTCGATGAGCGCTCCCGAGGAGTCAGTCGATCCGTCGTCGACGAGGATGAGCTCGAAGCTGCAGTAGCGCTGGGCGAGCACCGATGCGACCGTCGACCGCAGATTCGACGCCCCGTTGTAGACGGGGACGATGACCGAGACCATGGCCTCCCTGCCCGTCATCGCACACCCTGACCTGCGGTGCGCCGGTCGGTGAGCCCTTCGAGGAAGGAGCGCACGGCGTCGCCGGTGAGACGGTAGTCGAGGTCGGCCCGATCGAAGTCGAGCGGGGCAGTCATCCGGCCCGAGGCCCAGTCGGCGTGGACGGCCGCGGCGAGCGCACCGGCGTCGCCGTCGGCGGCGAGCACCGCCTCGGGGACGTCCCGGACGCCTTTGACGTCGAAGGCGTACGCGCGCCGCCCCACGGCGACGGCCTCGAGCATGACCCGCGGCAGACCCTCCCATGCGGAGGTGTGGAGGAGGCCGTGGCTGTGGGTGAGCGCATCGACCACGGAGCCGGGCCCGTCCGCGGTGACGCGTCCGCTGAGTCCGAGCCGCCGGATGCGTTCGCGGGTCGCCGACCGAAGGTCGCCGTCTCCGATCATCCGCAGATGCACGTCGACTCCCCGGGACTCCAGCCCGAGCACGACGTCGAGGGCGAGGTTCGGTCGCTTCCGGGCACTGAACTCCCCGATCCACACGAGTTCGAGTCGGTCGTCCGCGGACTGCGGCAGCGGCTCACCGTAGCGGTACCTCTCGAGGTCGAGGCCGACACCCGAGCGCAGGCGCAGCAGCCGCTGGGGGTCGAACCGCTGCCCGAACCAGGCATGGTCGTCGGAGTTGATGGCGATGACCCCGGCGGTGCGGCGCAGCAGGGCGTGCTCGACCTGCTGCCACACCCGGTCGCCGAGTTCGGTGCCGGTGTTCCAGTGCAGACCGTGGCAGAAGTAGACGACGGGGACCTCGAGTCGTGCGGTGCGCACCAGCGCCGAGGCGGTCGCCGAGTTGGTCACGACGACGTCGAGGCGTTCGCTGCGAACCCATCTGCGCAGTCCCGCCCACGCGGTCACGGCGCCCGGGCCGGGGCGCCTGCCGAGACCGGAGATGACGACGCTGTCCCCGTCCGCGGTCGGCGTCCCAGCGGCGACGGACACCGAATGCCCTGCGGCCGTCCACGTCTCGATGATCTCGGGGAAGAACGAATCGACCATGTGCCCGACGCTGGCGAGCAGGCCGATCCTCACGACAGCCTTCTTCCCTGCGCGAGGCTCTCACGCCTCGTCAGGGCGTCGGAGTGGCCGAACCGCCCGGGTTCGGTCGCGTCCTCGGGAAGCGGCCACACGGTCGGGACCGTGGGTCCCGAACCCCGCCGGGGCCGGAGCCGATCGGCGGTCGCCTCCGAACCGTCGTCGGAGAGGTCGGAGCCTCCGGCGCCGGCGTCGTCGGACAGCGGTGAGCCGGAGCCGCGGCGGTGCCGCGGCGGCACATCCTGGGACCTGCTCGAGTACACCTGGTAGTAGCCGCTCGTCTCCGCCGACGACCTCGGCACCCGGTTGAGGACGAGGTTGACCGGAACGTCGAGCACATCGAGACTCCGCAGCGCCTCCTGCAGTTCGCTGATCCTGACCTCGCCGACGCTGGCGACGAGGAGCACCCTGCCGACGTACTTGGACAGTGTGAGGGAGTCGGCCACGGGAAGGAGCGGCGGGCCGTCGAGGATGACGAAGTCGAATTCGCCGCTCAGGCGGGTGATGAGCGTGCCCATCGCACGCGAGTCAAGGAGTTCTGCGGGATTCGGCGGCATCATGCCGGCGGTGAGGACGTAGAGCTCGTCCTGTCCCCAGGGCTGGAGGAGTTCGGAGACGTCGGCGGATCCGAGCAGGGCGGTGGTCAGGCCCGCGGAGTTCTCGAGTCCGAGCTTGTCGGCCACCGTGGGCTGTCGGAGGTCGACGTCGACGAGGGCGACCCGACTGCCCGCCTGGGCGAGGGAGATGGCGAGGTTGATGCTCGTCGACGACTTGCCCTCCTGGGCCTTGGCCGAGGTGATGAGCACCGCCGGGTTCGTGTCGTCGACCTGGGCGAATCCGAGGTTGGTCCGCAGCCGCCGGAACGCCTCCCCGCGAGCGTTGTCGAGGCCCATGTCGCTGATGAGGGGCTCCTCGGCGATCCGTGCGTCTGCGGGGATCGCGGCGAGCACCGGCGCCGAGGTGATCGGTTCGAGGTCCTCCTTGGCCCGCAGGCGGCCGTCGAGGTTCGTCCGCAGCAGCGCGATGCCGAGCCCGACGGCGAGACCGACGGGCAGTCCGAGTCCGACGCACATCCACAGCGGCAGGCCGTCCGCCTGCGCTGCCGGCACCGCAGGGTTGGAGACCCGCAGCTGGATCTGACCCGTCCCGTCATCGCCCTGGTTCTCGACGTCGTCGATGACCGTGACGAGGCTCTCGGCCACGGCATCGGAGAGTTCGGCGGCGTCCTGCGGCGTGGCCGCTGTCGCCTCGACGGTGATGAGCACCGTGCGCGGGTCGCTGAACGCCGTCACCTGGGAGTCGAGCTCCTCGGGGGTGACGTCGAGGTCGAGTCGGTCGATGACCGGTTCGAGGACGGGGCGGGACCCCGCCATGTCGACATAGGTCTGGATCCGCTCGAGGATGAAGTTCGACGCCATCTGCATCTGATACGGGTCGCCGGACGTCGAGACCGACGCGAACATCTCGGTCTGCGAGGTGTAGGTCGTCGGTCTGAGCAGGGCGTAGGCGAGGCCGACTGCTCCTCCGAGGAGGGTCGCGATGATGATGAGGGCGACGTTGCGCCTCATGATGCGAAGGAATTCCTTGAGTCTCATGTCTCGTTCCACTCGGGTCGGCGACTGCGGATCGGGATCGCAGCGCGGGTGGGGCGTGGTGACTGCCTTCGTTCCAGGCTAGGCACGCGGACCCGGTCGGCACCGCCGACCGGTCCTGAGGGTACGGGCTGCCGCATCACCGGTGCGGCCCTCCGCAGAGGACCTCGGCGATGACGGAGAGGACCCGATCGAGTTGGCTCGGGCTCAGCGCGGAGCCGCTGGGCAGGGTGAGGCCGGTCGCGTAGAGGGCCTCCGCGGTCTCTCCGCCGTGCATGACGCAGCCTGTGAACACCGGCTGGAGGTGCATCGGCTTCCACAGCGGGCGGGTCTCGATGTCATGGTCGGCCAGCCGCTTGCCCAGCTCCTCGGCGCTGAAGCCGGTGACCTCGTCGTCGATGAGCACGGCGGTCAGCCACGCGTTGTCCGGGTGCGGATTGTCCGCACCGAAGAGCGCGATGCCCTCGGTCCCTGCGAAGAGCTCGAGGTAGGCGGCCCGGTTCGCCTGCCTGCGGACGATCATCGATTCGAGACGGGTGAGCTGGGCCCTGCCGATGGCGGCGAGGAGGTTGCTCAGACGGTAGTTGAACCCGACCTCGGTGTGCTCGTAGTGGGCCACCGGCTGCCGCGCCTGGGCGGAGAGGTAGGACGCGTACGCGGCGAGGTCGCCGTCGTCGGTGAGCAGCGCTCCTCCACCTGAGGTCGTCATGATCTTGTTGCCGTTGAAGGACACCGCTGCCGCCTGTCCCATGCTCGCCGTCGCCCGACCGGAGTGGAGCGAGCCCAGCGATTCGGCGGCGTCGACGAGGACGGGGACGCCGAACTCCGCGGCGATCGGCAGGATCCGGTCGTAGTCGGCGGGCCGTCCGAGCAGGTCGACGGGGACGACGGCGGCGGGCAGGCGTCCCCGGCTGGCGGCTGTGCGGAGGGCGTCGTGGAGCAGCGCCGGGTCCATGTTCCCGTCGGATCGGCAGTCGATGAACTCCGGTTCCGCCCCGCAGTAGGTGATCGCGTTCGCCGTCGCGGCGAACGTCATCGTCGAGGTCAGCACCCGGTCGCCCGGTCGGACCCCGAGACCGAGGAGTCCGAGGTGGAGGGCAGCGGTTCCCGACGACAGTCCCACCGCGTGCCGGACGCCGACGGTGGCGGCGAGCTCCGCTTCGAAGGCCGTGAGATCGGGGCCTGTGGGAGCGATCCACCCACTGCGGAAGGCGCTGAGCAGGTACTCCTCCTCGAGTGCTCCCACGTCGGGGGTGGACAGCGGGATCCGCCCGATCTCGGGTGTCCGGGTCTCGGTGGTCGATTCGGCATCGGAGATCGTCATGACGCCATCCTCAGTTCGGTGGTCGGGTGGGTTTCGGTCCGCAGTGCGCAGCAGAGGTATTCCTCGCCCGCGCGTGCGGGCGACGCGGGGTGCGGAAGCGGCACGGTCCCGCGCGGGTCGGTGATGGGCCGGAAGCCGGAGGCGAGGTAGAGGTGGGGCGCGCCGGCGGCCGTCGAAGCGGGGCAGAAGGCATAGTCGGCGTCGGTCGCCCGGACCCGGTTGAGCAGCAGACGCAGCACTTCGCGGCACAGCGACTCGTGCTCATCGTCCTCGAGCGCGGAATGGGTCGGATCGGGGAGGAAGCGGATGATCCGAGCCGCGTCGCCGGTGCCGACCATCTCGCACAGGCCGACGCGTTCGCCGCTTCGGGTCCGCGCCATCCACTGGGTGAGCTCCCGGGTGCGGGCGATCTGCTCGAACTCGATGAGGTCCGAGCGCATGCTGCCTCCGAAGCTGATCATCGTCGCACTCCCGGGATGGCTGACGCCGTCGCGGCGGAAGACCGTGAGCACGGTGCGCACGAGGATCCGCAGATCGGTGCGCAGGCTCATCGTCTCGACGTACTCGACGTCGAGGTCGAACCGCTCGTCCCAGGACAGTGCGTTGCGGCCGCTGACCTGGGCGAGTCCGCTCAGTCCGCCGCGGACGGCGTGCCGTCGGGACTGTTCGGGCGTGTAGAGGGGGAGGTACTCGGTCGTCAGGGGTCGGGGTCCGATGAGGCTCATGTCCCCGACGAGGATGTTCCACAGGCTCGGCAGCTCGTCGAGGCTCGTCGCCCGGATGAAGCGACCGAGAGCGGTGAGTCGAGCCGAGTCGTCCGTCCATCCGCGTCCCGGGTCGAGCGGTCGCATGCTGCGGAACTTCTTCAGGCGGAAGATCCGGTTGCCCTCGGTGACCCGCTCCTGGGTGAAGATCACCGGGGCACCGTGGGCGACGAGGACGAGACCGGCGACGACGGCGATGACGGGAGCGAGGACGAGTAGCCCGAAGGCCGCTCCGGTGACGTCGATGGCGCGTTTGAGATGAGGATAGGCCATCTCAGGACCTCGCCTCAGCGGTCTGCCTGACCACCGGTTCCCTCGGGCTCAGCGCCTCGGCACCGCGCCGGTAGGCGGGGAAGAAATCGCTCGCCTCGTCGAAGTCGAGTCCGTTCGCCGCCAGGCGGTGCCGGTGGGCCTCCAGCAGCTCCTCGTAGCGGCCCGGTGAGAGGATGCGTTCGCCCGTGAAGTAGTCGTACTGCCCCTCGAGGGCGAAGCCGCGCTTATAGCGTTCGAGGCTGTCCTCGGCGGTGACGCCGCCGCCGAGGACGTACCGACGTCGACCCTGCGCCTGGAGCCACTTCATCGACTCCATCTTCACGAGGTCGTTGGGCCGCACGCCGAACGCCGCCGCCTCGGTGCCGCCGAGGAAGTAGTAGCCGTCCTCCCTGCCGAAGAGCAGGAGGTCGACTGAGACGAGGCGACCCTCGTGCTGGGCGTAGACGTAGGCGAACTGGCCCGGCAGCGCTGCGTGGATCCCCTCGAAGAACGGGCGCTCGAAGCGGTACCAGTCCGCGCTCTCGCGCATCTCCATGGTCTCGGTGTAGATCCGCACGAAGTCGTCGACGAACTCGCCCTCGGTGTCGATGACCGTGGTGACGCCCTCGCGCAGGGCGCGGCGGACGTTGCTGCGGACCTTCGGGGCGACCTTCTGACCGAGGTCGTCGGCAGGGACGCTGAGGTCGCGGACGTAGTTCGTCTGGCGCCTGCGCGTCGTGCCCTGGTAGGGCAGCATCGTCTCGGTGAAGAGGGTGAGCCGTGAGAACTCGCTGACGACGGAGTTCTCGTCCGCCCAGAGATCGAACATGCGCCAGAACTGCGCGGAGGCCGCGTCGATGTCGCTGATGCCCCAGTGCAGCGGTCCCCCGTAGCCGTAGGGCGAGATGATGTCGAACATCCGGTCGCCGCCCGCCTCTGCCGTGAGCTCCGCGTCGATCTCGCGGAGGAAGAAGGGGTAGAGGACGTGTCCGTCGCCGGCGGTCATGACCGCGGCGGCGAGCTGTCCGTCCCCGGCGCGCAGCAGTGAGCAGACGTCCGGGTGGGCGAAGGGATGTCGCTCCGCCGAGGTGGACCAGAGTCCGATCCACTCCTCCCGGTCCGTTGCCGCCTCGGCCCAGAGGACCTTCCACTGCGCAGTCATGCCGACACCTCCGACGTCCGGCTCTCGGTCTCTCCCAGATGCGTGCAGCTGTGCTGCGCGGATCGATAGACGGGGAAGAAGCTGTCCGTGGTGTGCGGGCAGCTCAGCTCCGAGTAGCGCTTCGGATCGATGATCTGCTGCGCCGTGCGATAGCGTCGGCGCCCGGATTTGGCCATCGACAGCTTGTAGCGCAGGAGGCTGTCGTCCTCGGTGTTCGTCACTCCGCCGGTGAGCACGTAGTCGGCGACTCCACGGGACTGGGCGTAGAGGAACGCCTGCATGACGAGGAAGCTGTTCGCTCCCGACCGCAGGCCCTGCGCATCGGAGGCGCCGAGGAGCGCGTAGGCGATGTCGTTGCAGAAGAGGATGAATTCGACCGAGGTCGCTCTGCCGTCCTCGAGCGCGTAGACGTAGGCGAAGCTGCCGGCGAACTCACGATGGAGCATCGCGAAGTAGTCACGGTCGAGGTAGAACCGCTCATCGGCGCCGTTGCGGTCCAGGGTCTCGCGGTGCAGCCGGAGGAAGTCCTCGAGCCGCTCTCCGCTCTCGTCGACGACCACCTGGATTCCGGAGGACTCCGCCTTCCGCAGGGTTCTCCGATAGCTCTTCGAGGCGTCGGCGAGAAGCTCGTCGATGGTGCGGCCCTCGAGCCTCTTCACTACGTGCGGGGCCTGCTCGATGTGGTCTCCCGGGTAGCCGAGTGAGGAGTCCGCGAGCGGATTCTCCCGATGGAACTCGGTGACGACTCCCTCGTCGAGGGCCCAGTGGCGGAACCGCCGCCAGAACCGATCACTGACCTCGACGATGTCCGCCCGGTGGCCCAAGCTCAGCAGCGGCCCCCCGTAGAGCAGGGGCGCGGCGACGTCGTAGCACTCGCTCGTCACCGGACGCCCGCAGGCATCGTGGGTGACCTCGCGCAGGAGGAAGGCATAGAGGACATGCGAGCCGGAGCGGTCGTCGAAGACGGCGGCCAACGGCGTCTCCCCCTCAGCGGCGAGGGTCGCCAGGTAGTCGGGGTGGGAGAAGGCGTCGCCGGCGGCACAGCGGTGCCAGGCGTCCAGCCACGTCTCGTAGCCGTGGGTCGGATCGGTGCCGACGATGTGGAAGGCGGTGTCGGCGAGGTCGTCGTCGATGTGCATGGTGTCCTCACTCGGGTCAGACGGCATTGGGTTCACCCACGAAGCGTCGGCGGACAGCTTCGAGGAGTTCTCGGGTGTCATCGTTCGCTTCGGGCAGACTCTCCTCAGCGACAACGCCCGCATCTCCGCTCTCAGGGCGCACGCTCACGGACGCAAGCGCCGGGGACTGCATCAGCTCCGCCTCGGTCGGCCGTTCGAGTCCGGTGGTGCAGGTCTGGGCGCAGAAGAGGTCGATGACCTGTCGCGACGCCGAGTGCCCCGGCAGGATCCGGTGGTCGAGCGCGGGAGCCTCGACGCGGCTGATCCGCTCGTGGACCCGCACCACCGCACCCTCGTAGTCGCCGAAGAGCTCCTCGTCGAGCTTCTCGCCCTCACGCAGTCCGGTGTAGATGATGTCGGCAGAGCGGTCTGACATAGCGACGAGGCTGCGGGCGATGTCGTCGATGCGCACGGGTTCGCCCATGTCGAGGACCATGATGGTGCCGTCCTCCCCGATCGCAGCGGCTTGGAGAACGAGCTGGCAGGCTTCGGGGATGGTCATGAAGAACCGCCGGACCTCGGGATCGGTCACTGTCACGGGGCCGCCTCGGCGGATCTGCTCCTGGAACGAGTGGAGCACGGACCCGCGGGAGCCGAGCACATTGCCGAACCGCACGGACAGGTACGTTCCGGCCGATCGCGCTGCGAAGCCGCTGACCAGCTGCTCGGCCACCCGCTTGCTGCGTCCGAGCTCGCTCGTCGGCGCCGCCGCCTTGTCCGTGGAGATGTTGACGAAGGTCTCGACCTCGGCCGCCGCTGCGGCCTCGAGGACGTTGAGCGTCCCGTGGACGTTGGTCTTCCACGCCTCCTGCGGGAACCGCTGGAGCATCGGCAGGTGCTTGAGGGCCGCGGCGTGGAAGACGATCTGCGGTCTCGTCGCGGCGAAGATCCGGTCGAGGGCCTCCCGGTCCCGGATATCGGCGAGTACGGTGTTCGGGGAGGTGAGGAGCGCAGAGCCGAAGAGGGTGAGCTCGACTCCGTGGAGGGCGGACTCATCGCGATCGAGGAGAATGAGGGATTCGGGTCCCAGCGAGGACAGCTGCCGGCACAGTTCGCTGCCGATCGAACCGCCCGCACCGGTGACGAGGACGCGCCGTCCGGCGATCGTCTCCGCGATCTCGGTGAGATCGGTGTGGATGGGACTGCGGCCGATGAGGTCCTCGACCCTGAGGTCGCGGATGTCGGCGATCTGCACCCGACGGTCGACGAGTTCGGCCAGCGGCGGGATGGTGCGCAGCCAGCGACCGGTCATCTGCAGGCTGTTGCGGCACGCGTGGAGGAAGCGCGCATCGGAATCGGCGATCGCGACGATGACGCCCGAGACGTTGAGCCAGTCGACCACCTCGGCGATGTCGTCGCTCGTGCCCCGCACCCGCACCCCGTGGATGCTCAGGTGCCGCTTGCGCGGATCGTCGTCGATGAGGCCGACGGGCAGGTACGCGCCCTGCGGATCCGAGAGCATCTGCCGGATGAGGGATTCCGCGGCGTCGCCGGCACCGACGACGAGCACCCGCTCCCCCTGCCGGGGCCGCGTCGCGAACTGGTGCACCCAGCGGATGACGTAGCGGGTGCCCGACATGAGGATGAGGGCGGCGAAGACGAAGAGGAGGACGAACGGCGCGTCACCGGCGGTGACGACCATGAGGGCGCACGCGACCGCGAGGCAGACGAGGACGAGCCCGCCGAACTCGGAGAAGCTGCCGTAGTGGTAGCGGCGCCGGTAGAGGCCGAGGCTGAGTCCGACGAGCAGCTGCAGGGCCAGGGCCACGGCGAGGACCATCCCGACGGTCGGCCCGCTGATCCACTCGAAGCCGAGGACCAGCCAGGCCAGTCCTCCGGCGAGGACCCAGGCGGAGGCGTCGAAGACGATCTGCAGCCAGGTCTTGTTCTCCCAGATCACCATCGCCAGTCGTGACGACCGACTTCCCGAGGGCGCTCCAGGCGCCGGATCGGGGTGTTCGGATGCTGTCATTGCGAACTCCAATGCACTATGGGACTTGCGGTGCGCTCTCGCCCTCGGGCGGCGTTCCCGCTGCGGCCGGCTGAAGTCGGCCGCAGCGGAACCGTGCCTCTCGGGGGATTCGCGATCGCCTCCACGCTATGGCGGAGTCCGCGCCGCGAACCCGATGCGGGAGCGGTTCTGCGGGCATCCGCGCGGGCTGTGCGGACTGCCGCCAGTCGGGTGCTCAGACGGCGGCGAGCCTGGGATTGCCGGCGAGGAGGGAGACGAGTTCGGTCCGCGACCCCACTCCGAGCTTCCGGTAGGCGGCCGTGAGACGGAGCTCGACGGTGCGCAGGGAGACGAAGACCCGGCCGGCGATGTCCTTGTTCTTCAGTCCCGCCCTGACGAGTTCGACGACCTTGAGCTCCTCCTCGCTGAGCTCGGCGAGCTGCGGGTGGACCGGGGGTTCGGAGGGAGCCGGCGCGGGCGGACCGGGAGACTGCGCGGAGCCCTCGACCCCGAGCTCGGTGAGGATCGCCTCGGCGGCGAGGAACTGCTCCCGGGCACGGGAATCGGACCCGAGCTGCTGCAGGCGCCTGCCGAAGGCGGTGTGGGTGAGCGCCTTCTCGTAGAGGGAGTCCTGGGCGCCCCACGACCGCAGCGCGAGGTTGAAGAGCTCATTGCCCTTGTCCCCGGAGGCGAGGAGGGCCTCGCCCCGGCGCAGGGCGAGTTCCGCCCACCGCGAGGGACAGCGTTCGACCCGCTTGCGCAGCTGCTGGACGAGGAGTGCCGCGTGCTCTCTGCGTCCGATCTCGACGAGGGCCTCGATGAGGTCGGCTTCGTGGCGGCGGACGTTGGGATTGACCTCGTTCGCGGAGAGTTCGTCGCATCGCCGCAGATGGCGCACGGCCTCAGCGGGGTACCCCATCCGCAGCAGGCAGCTTCCCTGCAGGGCGTTGAGCTCGGCGAGCAGGCGGCGGTTCTCCGACGTCGTCGCCAGGGCGGCGAGCTGCTCCTCGACGGGTTCGGCGTCGCATGCGGCACCGTGCATGAGCAGCGCCCATGCCCGGAGGACGAGGACCCGGTCAGGCCGCACGTCGGGCAGGGTGACGCTGTCTGCGACGACGGCGCGGATGAGTTCGTCGGCCAGCCGCAGGCGACCCGCACGCACGGCGGTCTCGGCCTGCAGGCAGCGCGCCTGCAGACGCCAGATCGTTCCGTCCCCGCTGCTGCGACGGAGGAGGGAGAGCGCGGCCTGGGCCGAGTCGAAGTGCTCGGTGAGCATGAGCCCCGAGGCGACCGCGAGGACGAACTCAGGGTCGAGGTCGTCGCCGTCGTGGTCGCGCAGGGCCGTGAAGCTCCGCACCGCCGACCGGTCCATGCCGCGGGCGCTCTCGAGCCGGATCGTCGCCGCCTCGAGCAGCCGGTGCCCGTCCTCGCCGAGGTGGTCGACGGCCTCGCGCGCCTCGCGCAGCAGCTCTTCGGCCTCCGCGTATTCGCCGCGTTCGCAGCGGCACATGCTCAGGGTGAGCTGGAGGCGAGCGACCTCGGCGGGCGCCTCGGAGCGTTCCCTCTTCGACCAGCTGTTGATGAGGTGGGAGGGCAGCGTCTGGCGCTGGGCGAAGGCGATCCTGATGCCCAGCGTCCGTGCGCGGACCGCGAGCGCGGGCGAATCCGACTGGCCGGCGATGCGCACATAGCGGCTCGCGAAGACGAACTCGCCGCGCTCGTAGAGCTGCCATGCGATGTCGATGAGGGCCGGTGCCAGGGACTCGTCGTCGGTGCTCACCCGCATCGCCCGCTCGACGAACTCGATTCCGGCCGGGCCGGTCCCCTCGGTGATGAGCGTCCTGCCGTCGTCGATGAGCGTCGGCGCCGTCTGCTCGGTCGGCCGCGCGAAGGACGCATGCCAGTGCTCGAGGCGCGGGTCGACGCCTGCGGAGTCCTCCGCGAGCTGCTCGTGGCCGGCGATGCGCTCGCTCGACCCCATCGACTGGTGGGCCCAGGCGCGGACGAGGTGGTTGGTGATGCGCAGGTGCGGGCCGCGCCTTTCGATGATGTCGCGGGTCTCGAGGTCGTCGACGATCTCCCACAGACCGGGGATCCGAGCGGCGAGGGGTCCCCACAGCGCTGACGGTGCCAGGGACAGCTGTCGGAGCAGGGTGATCGTCTGCGGGCCGGGGCTCCCGAGGACGTCGCGGAGGATCGATGCCCCGGTGTCGCCCAGGCGCACGGGAATGGTCAGCGGGCCGTCACCGAGCCGCTCCCGTCGGTTCATCTCCGTGACGATGCTCTCGAGCGCGAGCGGACGTCCGCACGCGGTGGCTGCGGCGAGGTGCGCCGCCTCGGGGGCGAGCCGGCCCTCGCAGAGGTCCTGGGCCGCGACGACGAGCTCGTCGCGGGTGAACTCCCGGAGTTCGACGGTGGGGATGAGCGAGAGGGGTCCGTCATCGGGCAGGGAGGTCGCGGAGACGGCGAAGTTCGCGCACCCGGACTGCGCGCGCCTGAGCATCTGGCCGAGGACCGCCTGGGACGGTCCGTCCATCCGGTCGGCCCCGGCGACGACGATGAGCGCGTCGTCGGCGATTCCGGCTCCGCGCAGCGCCGACTGGGCGGCATCGGCGATGTCCTCGCCGCGGTCGTGCGCGAGGTCGGCGACAGAGGTGCGGCTGTCGATCGCCCCGAGCGAGGTGAGGAGGATGTCGATTCCGGAGCAGTCGCTGCCCGGCTCGGAGTGGCTGAAGTGGACGCGCAGGACCGGTCCCGACCATTCGGCCTCCACCTCTCGGAGGAGAGAGGCCTTGCCGAGGCCGGTGCGGCCGACGACGGCAGCGGCGCGATGACGCTCGAGGAGCGTCCGCAGCCGTGCGAGTTCGCCCGGCCTGCTCGATCGCGATGTGCGCGGATCGGCCTCGTCGGGTCGGCTCCGCTGCGGCGGGGCCGACGCGTGGGGATGGGATGACTGGGGATTCTGGGGATATGCGGGGATGTGCATGCACCCCATCTTCGTGAGCCGCCCCACCGGTCACCAGGTGGTCATTACGGGATAATTCTCGGCGGATACTCGAATGTGCCCGCAGGTTCCCGGAATGTCACTACTCGATCACTCGCCGATGACGATTGCGTGACAGCCGGTGACTACTCGAATTCCCTGCGTGTCGTTCTTCGCTACTCGATCGTGCGGTGGCGGCCGGCCCGTTGATCTGCGATTTCGCGTCGGCCCGCCCCTCCCTCATCCCGGCCGGTCGGTCCGCAGGCGGCTGAGCGCCTCGGCCACCTCCGACCGGGAGGTGATGTCGAGCTTGCGGTACATCCGGTAGGTGTGGCCCTCGACGGTGCGCACCGCGACGCCGAGCTCCTCGGCGATCTCCGCGTTCGACAGGCCCGCGACGATGAGCCGGGAGATCTGCCGCTCCCGATTCGTCAGCTCGACGGCCTCCTCCTGGACATGGTGGGGGTGCGTCGGGGGCTCCTCACGCCAGGATTCGGCGATCTCGCGGCAGCGCTCCGCGAGGTCGGGTCCGATCCCGCCGAGGTCGTCGGCGAGTGCCGTGAGCGCCTCCGGGTCCTCATCCCGCAGGGCCGTGCCGAGCGATCCGAACCGCCACCGGTCCCTCTCGCCGGCAGCGGCGGCGAGCGCGAGGATCGCCTCGGCGTCGTAGAGCCCGAAGTGGCGCAGCAGCTCGAGCCGCAGCCGCATCGCGAGCGCGAACTCCTCTTCGGCCTCGGCCTCCGCGAGCACCTCGGCGAGGGCGTCGAGGTAGGACCGCTCTCCCGTGAGCACGGCGCGCGCGACGAGCCGCAGACCCCGCGCCCGGGCGCCTTCGAGGTAGACGTTGGCCACGGGCAGGCGGACGAAGCGCGCATCGAAGTCGTCGGCCGCCTCGGCGTTGCCGCTCATCATCGCCGAATACTCGGCCTGGGCGAGGGCGAAGGCCATGAACTGCTGCTGGTTCCAGTACTCGAAGGCCTCGACCGCGGCAGCCGCACGTCGGGCGGACTCGGCCCACCGCCCCTCCTGGCCGAGGATGCGGGCGAGCACGAGGTCGCGCGGCCCGCTCGAGGCGGCGAGGAACGCGAGGTCCTGGCTGCGCACCTCGCTCAGCCCGTCCCTCACCTCGTTCCGCCTGCCGGCCTGGAGCATCGCCCACGTGCGGAAGCAGTCGAGCATGATCAGCGGCGTGCCGATGGTCGTCATCTTCGCCTCGGTCTCCTCGAGGAGGTCGAGCACATCCTCTCCGCGGCCGCGTTCGAGCTCCTTCGAGGCGAAGGCGATCGCGATGCTCACCCGCAGGGTCTCCGGCACCTCCTCGGTCGTCATCCACCGGGCGTCGACGACGTCGTCACCGGACAGGCGCGCCCACGTGAGCCGGCTGACCCGGTCGAGGGTGACGCGGGTGAGGTCGATCTGCGCGAGGACCTCGGCGTCCCCGTCCGCGGCGGCCGCGATCCGGTCGAGCGCGGTGAGGAAGTCGTCGACGGACAGCGAGGGGGATTCGCGTCCGACATCCCGGAAGATCCACACGATGAAGGCCTCGAGGACGAGGAACGGGGTCTGCGCCCGACGCACCGTCCTGGCGAGGATGTCGAGGCCGACGGGGACGAGGTTGACGTCGCAGTAGAGGCGACCGAGGTCGAAGAGCTCCTGCGGGTCCATCGCCTCGAACGGCACCCCGCGGAGGATCCGCAGCGCCCGATGCCATTCGCCGAGGGCGATCGCTATCCGGGCCGCGTCGATCGAATCCCGCAGGGAGATCCTCGCCCCGCAGCTCAGGCCCCAGTCGGCGCGGAGCATCCGCGAGCGCTGGGAGGGCGTGCCGGGGGCGGATTCGACGAGTTCGAACATCCGGCGGCTGCGTCCGACGGGAACGGTCACCCGGATCGTCTCCGTCGAATGGGATTCGAGGGCGACGTAGACGGGCGAGCCCCGCGACTCGAGCCCGATGACCCCGGCGGCGACGAGGTCGTCGGCGGCCTCCCCGTAGCCGGCGCTGAGCATGAGCTCGACCTCGACCTCGCCGGCGAGGACGACGAGTTCGAGCGCGCCCCGCTGCTCATCGCTGTAGCGGGCGAGGTGGTAGGAGATGACGTCGCGGACCCGCTCGTCGTAGGCGATGTCGAGTCCGTCGAGCAGCCACACCCCGTGCCGGAGGCGGAACCGGTTCCACTGCCGGGCGTACCTGAGCAGTTCGAGGACCCAGACCGGGACCCCCATGGTGAGGAACATCGTCGCGTCGATGACTCCCCGTGACACCACCCCGCCGAGGTGGTGCTCGAGCATCGCCGTGACATCGTCCTCGTGGAGCGGGTCGAGGAGGACGTGGTGGAGGAGGCCGTCGGCGACGAGCTCCCGGAAGTGCGGGGAGCGGCCGTCGACCGCAGGCTGGACGGTCACGGCGATGCGGATCTCCCCGTCGGTGGCGAGCTGGCTGAGCACGCTCACGCTCGCGTCGTCGAGGTGGTGGGCGTCGTCGACGAAGACGACGGGCGGCTCGTCGCCGGCCGTGAGCATGGTGACGACGCGGTTGAGCAGCGTCCCCTCGTCGTCGGCGAGGTCGACGGCGAGGCCGAAGGCGCCGAACGGGCTCTCGGCGAGCACGCGGTCCCCGCGCACCCAGAGCTCGCGGCCGCCGCGTTCGGCGTGGACGAGCTCGATGAGGCTCGTCTTCCCCGCCCCGGTGTCGCCTTCGATGACGACTCCGGCGGCTCCCGTTCCGACCAGGGCTGCGGCGATCTCGGCGAGTTCGCCGTCGCGACCGAAGCAGTCCCGGCGATCCCGCGCCTCAGACATGGACCCTGCCCCACGTGGAGACGAGTTCGCGCAGCTCGCGTCGGTTGGCCACCTGCAGACGGCGGTAGATCCGGCTCAGGTGCCATTCGATGGTGCGCGCCGAGAGATGGTGGAGCTCCCCGAGCTCGTGGCTGCTCGCCCCCGCCATGACCCCGTCGACGAGTTTGCGCTCGAAGTCGGAGAGGACGGTGTGGAACCGCGATCCCGTGGCACCCGAGCGCACCGTGCGCGTGCTGTTGCCGATGAGGATCCGCGCCTCCTTGACCGCCGAGCGGTCGCCGACCTCGACGGCCCGCTTCTGCGCGAGCTTCGCGAAGTCCGAGGAGGTGAGGTACGAACCGAATTCGAGGGACGCGCGTGCGGCCTCGATGAGCGCATCGGCGTCTCCGACGAGGACGCCCTCGGCCACGGTCCGGGCGAGCCGCCCGATGGCACCGTCGATCTCACCTCCCAAAGCGGCGAGGCTGTGGCCGGCGGAGCCCTGACCGAGGCGAGCGGCCTCGATGAAGGCGAACGCGGCCATCGTCGCCGCACCGTGCTCGGCGATCGAGGTGCCGAGGGCATGGAGGCGGTCGGCCGCCTCGGCGGGATGGGCGAGGGCGAGCGCCTGCAGGTCGAAGAGGCGCGCTTCGGCCTCCGCCCACCACGAATAGCGGTCCGCCCGCTCCTCGTCCCACGTCGCCTCCCGCAGCCGCTGCGGATCCGAGGGCCGGCCGAGCAAGGCATCCGCGTAGCGCTTGGCCGCGCGTCCCACCCCGGTGAGATCGATGAGATCGGTCTCCTGGGCCGGTTCGAGCACGGCCTGCAGGGTCGACTGGGCGCGCGCGGGATGGCCGGTGCGCAGGTCGACCAGCGCCCCGGCGAGCTCGAACATCCGGTCCCCCGAGCGGGCCTCGCGCACCGATCGCCGCGCCCCGGCCCAGTCCCCGGACAGGTAGCGGGAGACGAAGATCTGCGGTGCCGCGTCCTCGAGCTCGTAGCTGGTCAGGCCGGGCAGGGAGAACATCAGCTCGGCCTGGTCGATGCAGCGGATCCCGTCGACCACCCGGCCCTGCAGGACGAGGACGAGACCGAGGATCGCGCAGGCCCGCAGCCGATGCCGGTTGAGGCACTCGTGGTCGTGGAAGACCTCGGAGGCGAGGCAGCGGGCCTCGTCGAGGCGGCCTCCCCGCAGGGCGAAGCGGGCGCGGGTGACGTCGACGCGGCCCGTGTCGGCCGGGGTGCTCAGGAGGTCGCGCACCCATTCGACGCGCAGATCCTCCGGGGCGTTGGGATCGGTGAGGCGATAGTCCATGCACAGGAGCCGGGAGAGGTACTGGGGGTCGGCGTCCTCATCGGCGTCGGCGAGCAGACGGGCGAAGGTCTGCTCCGCCTCGGCGATCTCCCCTCTGCCCTTGTCCGCGCGCACGAGTTCGAGGAGCACACGGTCGGTCTCCCACCCGGAGGCGACGATGAGGTCGGCCGCGTCGGAGTACCGCCCCTCGGCGTTGGCATCGCCGACGGCGGCGAAGATCCGGTCCTCCGGCTGTCCGACGCCGAGGGACAGACCCCAGCGCAGGTACCCGAAGAGGGCGCGGCCCTCGAGGTCGTCGAGGTCGACGACATCGGCGAGGAGCCGGAACAGTCTGAGGCTGTGGGAGGGCATGACATGGGCTTTGAGGGTCTCGGCGATGACCGGCTCGGCGAGGTGGACACCCGCCCCCGGGCCGCGCTCCATGACGACGAGGCCGATGTCGGCCAGGGCGTCGATCTCCCCCGGCGAGCAGAGGAGGGCGAGGCTGTCGTAGGGGACCTCACCGACCATGGCGACGACCTCGAGGACCGGCCGGAGACCGCTGGGGACGTTCCACAGGATGCGCTCGTGCGCGCTCGACTGATCGGCGCCGAAGATCACCTGGTTGAGCAGGCGCGGGTTGCCGCCGGTGTCGCGCAGGAGCTCGGCCGCCGAGCGGGTCGGGGCTCCGGCCGATTCGACGAGCGCGGCGATCGCGCTCTCGTCGAGTCCGGTGAGGTCGATGCGCACAAGCGATCCGCCCAGCCACAGCTTCGCGAGGAGATCGACCGGCGGCCGGATGGATTCGGCGCCGACGACGAGGCGGATGCGACGGGCATCGGCGAGGCGGCAGAGGACGGCCAGCGAGGTGGTGTCGATGAGGTTGCTGTTGTCGAGCTGGACGATGGGCACTGTGTCCTCGCTCGCCGCCGCGAAGGCGCGGGCGAGGGTCGACAGCGCCGCCCCGGGTGCGATCTCGCGGTGGGCGCCGGCCTGGGAGAGGAGGATCTCGAGGACGCCGAGCTCGCGGTCGCGCAGCAGCTCGGAACCGCGCAGGCGATGCACCGTGGTGTCGGACTCGAGATGGTCGAGTGCCCGATTCATCACGGTGGTGCGTCCGATGCCCGCGGCGCCGACGACGAGACACCCGCAGCGGTCGGGGTCGACGAGCGCGTGCCGCACCGCCGAGACCTCGTCTGCGTAGCCGAAAGCGCGACCCTGCGGGGATGGGACCGTAACCGACATGTGCGCTTCTTTCGGTGTCGCCGCAGTCCTGCCCGCGGATCGCGCGGACAGCACACGGCTGTCTGCCTCGCGGATGCTCGAGCGGATCCTCCGGGTACGGCGCTCGGAGGTTCGGACTCGCAGGCCGTCGGGAGGGGACCACTGACCACCGCGAAGCTGGGGATGTGGGGACACTGTAACCGCATATCCCGCTCCCCGCAATTGACCCGTCCGCCTGTCGACCACCTCGGTGAGCTACTTGTGGGTCACTTCACGCGAACGTAGTATGGACAGAAACTTACTGAACGATCTATCAGGAGCACTCATGGACACCCTTCTGAGCGCAGAGGAGCGCGAGTTCGCGCAGCAGATGCGTCAGTTCTATCGCACGGAGATCCCTGAGGAGCTCCGCTTCAAGGTCGCCACCGGCCAGGAGCTGTCCAAAGAGGACATGGTGACCTCGCAGCGGATCCTCAACGCCAACGGGTACGCCGTGCCCCACTGGCCGCTCGAATGGGGCGGTCAGGACTGGACCCCCGTCCAGCGCCACATCTGGCTCGAGGAGATGCAGCTCGCCTGCGTGCCCTCGCCGCTGCCCTTCAACGTCTCCATGGTCGGGCCGGTCATCGCGACATTCGGCTCGCAGGAGCTCAAGGAGCGGTTCCTCCCGGCCACGGCGAACATCGACATCTGGTGGTCGCAGGGGTTCTCCGAACCCAACGCCGGATCCGACCTCGCCTCCCTGGCCACCTCGGCGGTGAGGTCCGGGGACAAGTACATCGTCAACGGACAGAAGACGTGGACGACGCTGGGCCAGTACGGGGACTGGGTCTTCATGCTCGTGCGCACGGATGCGAACGTGAAGAAGCAGGCGGGGATCTCGTTCCTCCTCATCGACATGAAGTCCCCCGGCGTCACCGTGCGTCCGATCCAGCTCATCGACGGCGGCCATGAGGTCAACGAGGTCTTCTTCGACAACGTCGAGGTGCCGGTGGACAACCTCGTCGGCGAGGAGAACAAGGGGTGGACGTACGCGAAGTTCCTCCTCGGCAACGAACGCACAGGGATCGCCCGGATCGGCGCCTCGAAGGTCAACCTCGCCCGTGCCAAGGCGTACGCGGCGGTGACGAAGACGGCCACCGGCACCCTCCTCGACGACCCGCTGTTCTCGGCGCGTCTGACCCGGCTCGAAGCCGAGCTCACCGCGCTCGAGATGACCCAGCTGCGGATCCTCTCGACGCAGGCCGCCGGCTCGGACAAGCCGGATCCGCGGTCCTCGGTGCTCAAGCTCAAGGGCTCGCAGCTGCAGGAGGACATCAGCGAGATCCTCGTCGACGTGCTCGGACCGCAGGGTCTCGACTTCGTCACCGACCGGGTCCAGGGCGAGGGGCTGACCGACCTGCCGCTCGGCGCCGTCGACGCCCTGCCCGCATACTTCAACACCCGCAAGGTCACCATCTACGGCGGTTCGTCCGAGGTGCAGCGCGGAATCATCTCGAAGGCTCTGCTCGGGCTCTGAGCCCGGCGAAGGAAGTGGACATCCATGGATCTTGAACTCAACGACATCCAGCAGGAGCTCGCGAGCACCCTGGGCAAGTACCTGCGCACCGAATACGATGCGGCCGCCCGCGAGGCGATCCTCAAGAGCGACGAGGGCATCTCGCGCGAGAAGTGGCAGCAGTTCGCGGAGATGGGCCTGCTCGGCCTCACCGTGCCCGAGAGCTTCGGCGGTGCGGAGATGACCTTCGCCGAGGTGGCTGTGGTCCTCGAGGCCTTCGGCCGTTCGCTCGTGCTCGAGCCCTTCGTCGCGACCGCGGTCCTCGGCACCAATGCGCTGCTGCTCGCCGGCAGCGAGGAGCAGAAGCAGGCGATCCTGCCCGGCGTGTGCGAGGGCGAGACCTTCCTCGCCGTCGCCGCCCTCGAGCCGGGGCAGCGCTACGCTCTCGCCCAGCCGACGACGACGGCGACCGCCGACGGTGACGGAGTGCGCCTGACCGGGGAGAAGAACGGTGTGCTCGGCGGCGATGTCGCCGACCACTTCGTCGTCACCGCGGTCGAGAACGGCGAGCTCGGCCTCTTCCTCGTCGCCGCCGACGCGCAGGGGCTCACACGTGTGGCCCATCGCCAGGCCGACGGGCTCGGCAGCGCGAGCGTGCGCTTCGACGGCACTCCCGCCCAGCGCCTCGACGCCGGCGACGCCCATGCCGTGCTCTCGGAGGTCTTCGACATCGCCAACGCCGCGCTCATGGCCGAGGCCGTCGGCGCGATGGAGGCGTCGCTGACGATGACGGCCGAGTACCTCAAGACCCGCGAGCAGTTCGGCGCGCCGATCGGCGCCAACCAGGCGCTCCAGCATCGCGCCGCGGACCTCTACGCGGACCTCGAGTACGCCCGCAGCATGGCGCTCTTCGCCCGTCTCGCCGTCACCGCTGAGGCGGAGGGCGCGGAGAAGGACCGCCACCGCGACGTCATCGCCGCGAAGATCATCATCGACTCGACCGCGCGCCACATCAGCCAGGAGTCGATCCAGATGCACGGCGGCATCGGCATGACGATGGAGTACCCGATCGGGCACTACGCGAAGCGCCTCACCGTGATCTCGAAGACCTTCGACGACGCGGACTCGCTCACCGCCGAGCTCGCATCGATCGGCGGCCTCATTGAACCCCACGCCGCCGACCTGTCCTAAGGTGTGGGGCCGCACCTGAGGGACGCGGCCGCCCGCTGAGCCGGCGCACTCGGTGAGTACGAGCGAGCAGTGGACGCTCAGTGTCGATTCTGAGCTTGCGAATCGACACTGAGCGTCCTTTACTGCGTGCTGAGGTCAGGCGGGCGGCAAGGTCCGCGTGCCAGCACTGCGTGCCTCCAGCACGTCGCCGCCAGCACCGCGCCACCAGCGCACCAGCACCGCGTCGCCAGCACTGCGTGCCGCCAGCGCACCGGCACCGCGTCACCAGGGGCGTGCCGCCGGCGCACCGGCACCGCGCCGCCAACGCACCAGCACCGCGCGCCGCCAGCACCCCCATCTCGCGGGGGTGCACCAGTCCCCGCCGCGCTACCCGACCGGCTGGTCGAAGACGTGGCGGCGGATCCACGCGTGCATCGTGATCGCCGCGGCCGCTGCGGCATTCATCGACCGCGTCGAGCCGTACTGGGCGATCGAGAGCACCGCCGAACTCGCGCGGTGCGCCTCCTCGCTCAGACCCGGCCCCTCCTGGCCGAAGAGCAGCAGGCACCGCTGGGGCAGTTCGAAGGTCTCGAGCGGCACCGAGTCCGGGAAGTTGTCGATGCCGATGAGCGGCATGTCGTTGTCGGCACACCACACGAGCAGGTCGTCGACGCGCGGGTGGTGGATGACGTGCTGGTACCTGTCCGTGACCATCGCCCCGCGCCGGTTCCAGCGCCGCCGCCCGACGATGTGCACGGCGGCGGCGTTGAACGCGTTCGCCGTGCGCACGACCGAACCGATGTTGAGGTCGTGCTGCCAGTTCTCGACCCCGACGTGGAACCCGTGCCGCACCGTGTCGAGATCGGCGACGATCGCATCGTGGCGCCAGTAGCGGTACCTGTCGACGACGTTTCGCCGATCCCCGTCGCGCAGCAGCTCCGGATCGTACTCCTCACCGACAGGCCAGGGGCCGGTCCACGGACCGACCCCCACCTGCTGCTGCGCATCCGGACCCTCGGTCACCTCGCGTCGGAGTCCTTCCCGGAATCCTTCGTGACACCCGTGGTCTTCGTCGCGCGGGCACCCTTCGCCGAGGCGGTCGTGCCCTTCGCGGACTTCGCGGTGGCCGTCTCCGTCGTCGTGACCTCCTCGGTCTCCGATACGGTCACCGTCTCGTCGGCGTCGTCGGAGACCGCGTCGTCGGAGTCCTCGTCGACGGGTTCGTCGTCTGTCGTCTCCGAGGCCGCCTTCGCCGAGGAGGTCGACGCCTTCTCGTCCGTGTCCGCCTCGGAGTCAGCGGCGGCGACCTTCTTCGCGCGCTTGCTCATCGTCACCGTCTTGCCTCCGCGGCCTCCGCCGGAGAGGACCGAACGGACGTAGGCTCCGCCGGCGACCGCGTGGACGATGAGAGCGAGGACCGCGGCGATGGCGGCGGCGACGAGGCCCTCCCACCACTCGGGCTGGGCGGAGAGGAAGCGGCCCGCGATGCCCAGCGGTGAGGTGAACGGGGTCCAGGCGAGCACCCGGCCGACCGTTCCGCTCGCGCCGACGATGACCGGTGCCATCGCGCCGGCGACGACGAGGACGCCGATGATCGTCACGGCGATCCTCCGTGCCCGTTCACCGGTGAGGGTCGAGGCCCACACGAGGAGGGCGAAGACCGCCCACGCGGTGAAGAACAGAGTCAGGGCGAACCAGCCGAGTCCGGGCAGCATCGCGAAGGCGATCGACGTCTTGCCCGAGATCGAGAGTCCGAGCTCGAGGACGACGGCCGCAACGAGGAGGTGGATGACGACGAGCGTGAGCATGCCCGTGATCCGGCCCGAGGCGGCTGCGCGCGGCGGAATCGTCGCCGCGATGATCTCGGTGATCCGGTTCCGCTTCTCCAGACGCAGGTTCTGATAGAGCGCAGTGCCGAGCGTGCCGATGACGAGGAGGGAGAAGACGACCATGCCCCACAGCAGCGGAGTGGCGATGTCCTCGGCGACGGCCGGGGTCTGCAGGAGGGTCGCCTCGGTCTGCGGAGCGAGCTTCTCGAGCAGCGCGGTCGGCTGCCTGTCGAGGGCGATGATCGTCGGCTGCGCCTGACCCGTCGGATCCTGGATGAACGCCGCGTCGACCTTCCCGTCGCGGACGAGCTTCTCCGCCGCCTGCGCGTCGGGAGCATCGGTGATCTTCACCCCGAGCTGCTGTTCGTACATCGCCGCCTGCTCGCCGACGCCGACCATGGCCATGCTCGGCGTGCCCGACCCGACCTGGGCCTCACGGACGATGCCGGAGACGATCACGGCGAGGATGCCGAGGATGACGACGGCGACGGGGACGAGGAAGAACGGCGAGCGCATGACGGTCGAGCTCTCGCGGTTGGACACCAGCCACGATGCCTGACGCCGGCCGACGTCGACGAACTCGGAGACAAGCCCGGTCTCGGGCAGGTCCTCCGGGTTCGGCCGGTCCTCCGCGAGTTCGAAGGGCACCTCATCGAGGCCGGCTGTCGGATCCGCCTCGGTGTCGGCCGTCTTCTTGGAGGCAGCCGACGTCGAGGCCGCCGAGGTGGAGGCGCCCGACTTGGCAGCCGACGACTTGGAGGCAGCCGACTTCGACGTCGAGGTCGTCGACTCGGAGTCAGCCGCCTCGGTGCCGGTCGCGCCCATGTCGAGATCGTCGAGGCTCTTGGGAGCCGTTCCCTTCGACGTCGTCGGCGCAGCGCCCGCGGAGTTCCCCTCCGTCGAGGAGGCCTTCGCCTTGTCCTTGCTGTTCTCCGCGTCCTGCGCGTCGTCCTTGCGTGCCATCACAGGGCCTCCTTGTACTGCTCGGCCAACGTCGGGCGGATGCGTTCGAAGCTCTCGACTCGCTCGAGCCTCGCCACGGTCGCGGCGGCCGAGCCGGGATCGTTCGCGCGGAAGGTGATGACGGTGTCGATGACCTCGATCTCGGTGATCCCCGACCGTCCTGACAGGGACTTCGCCGCCGCTTCGGCGTCGGCGAGGGCGACACGGTAGCGGTGTTCGCCGAGGAGGTCGTCGACGCTGCCTGACGCGGTGACCTTGCCCTGGCTGAGCGCGACGATGTCATCGGCGTGCCTCTCCGCCGCCTCCCAGTCGTCGGTGGCGAGGATGACGGGGACTCCCGAGGACGCGTGGGCCCGCAGCAGGGACATGACGAGTTCGGTCGACTTCGCGTCGAGGCCGGCGAACGCGTCGTCGATGACGACGACGTCGGGATCGGCGGCGAGTGTGGCGGCGATGTCGACGCGGGCGATCTCCGCGCCGCTGAGGTTCTTCAGCGGCGCGTAGCCGCGGTCGGCGAGTTCGAGGCGGGAGAGCAGGGTGAGTGCGTTGCGCTCGGCCGCGCCCAGGGTGATCCCGTGGAGGCGGGCGAGGTAGACGATCTGGTCGATGACCCGCATGTTCGGGTAGCCGCCGCGCTCACCGGGCAGGTAGCCGAAGTTCTGTCGGTCGCCGTATTCGAGTTCGTGGCCCTCGAGTTCGACGGTTCCCTCATCGGGGCTAATGAGACCCATGATCACACGCACGAGTTCGGTGCGTCCCGCCGATCGGGTGCCGACGACGGCGGTGATCCGACCTGCCTCGGCGGTGAAGCTCACCTCGTCCAGATATGTTCGCTTCCCCTTGCGGAGGGAGACCTCGTTGAGTGTGAGCACACGTCATCCTTACGTTCGTCCGTAGGCGGCCGCGCGGAACCGCGGCCCCGTGAGAGTTTCTCATCTATCGTGGTGAATCGCCCAGGGCGATTCAAACCGGGGCAGGGATTTCGACGGAATTGACAGTCGAGTCCCAGCTCATGATCGCCCTCGTCACTCGAGGCCGAGGTCCTTCGTCGACAGCGCCGTGAGGTAGGGGATCCCCGCTTCGGCTTCGACCTTCTCCTTCGCGCCCGTGTCACGGTCCATGACCACGGCCACGGCGACCACCTCGGCGCCGGCTTCCCGCAGCGCCTCGACGGCGGTGAGGACGGAACCGCCCGTCGTCGAGGTGTCCTCGACGGCGATGACGCGCCTGCCGGCGACATCGGGACCTTCGACGCGGCGGGACATGCCGTGCTTCTTCGCCTCTTTGCGGACGACGAACGCGTCGACGGGAGTGCCGCGCAGCACCGAGCGGTGCATGACCGCGGTGCCGACGGGATCGGCGCCCATCGTCAGACCGCCGATCGCATCGATGCCCTCGAGCAGCCCTTCGGCCTCGAGGAGGTCGAGGAGGACGTCGCCGATGAGCGGAGCCGACCGGTGGTCGAGCGTGACCCGGCGCAGGTCGAGGTAGTAGTCGGCCTCCCGGCCGGAGGAGAGGGTGACTCGGCCGCGGACCACGGCGAGTTCGTCGATGAGGTCGAGCAGCTGTCGGCGGGTGTCTGCGGGGTCGGTCATGACCCCAGTCTACGTGGCCCTCCGGTCCGGCCCTGACCCCGCCGAGGCGGGTCGACCCTGCCGCGGCGACATCCGCCTCGGCGCGCGACTCAGTGCGAGTCGTCGCGGCTGATCACCCTGAGGTCGACCTCGACGGGCTCGCCGACCTCGCGGTCGACGACCGAGAAGATCTCGTCGACGATCGCGGCGACCGAGCGCGAATCGTCGAAGTGGGCGTCGATGCGCACTCGGTAGCCGTCGGAGGACTCGGTGAGGTCGATGCCCATGGGTTCACCGCCGGTGCGCCGCAGCACCCGCGCAGTGGCGCTGGCGACGAGATCCTTCATGCCCGGTGCGAGTGAGGCCACTCCCCCGATGCCGGCGATCTCGTTCGCGAGTTGCTGCGCAGTGCGCGTGAGCGGGCCGCCCTCCGTTGGATCCGCGTCGCCGTCGCTCCCGGCCGCTGCGACGTCGGTGGAAGAGTCGGTGCCGGCAGGCAGCTCGGGTTCGCCAGCAGGGTCGGTCCCGGCGGGAAGCTCCGGCTCAGGTGCCGCGTCGGCCCCGGCGGGAAGCGCCGGCTCCGCGCCGGTGCGTCCGGCGCTGCTGCCGGTGCCGACCCGGCGGTCGTCCCCGCCGGGTTTGGGCGAGGTCGCAGTCCTCGGCACGTCAACCGGGCTGGTGTCGCCGGTGCGCCCGGCCGCGGTCGGTGCGTGACCCGGCAACGGCGCTGAGGGCGTGTCCGGATGCGACTCGGGCGGGTGCGGGGCAACGATGGGGTCCTCGTGCCGAACCTCGAGCGGAGTCGGCGTCTCATGCGGGTCATTCGACATAGGCATCCTCGACTTCGATATCGATCCGTGCTGCCGGCACTCCGAGCTCGCGTACGAGCGCCTCGGAGACGGCCGTCCTGATGAGATCCGCGGCGGCGACGAAGCGGACGTCCGCGCGCATGGTCACGGTCAGTCGCACCTCGGCGGCGCTGCCTGCCGGTTCCCCGGACGGGGCGATGCCGACGCTGCGGGAGCGGATCCCGTCGACCGAGTCGACGGCATCGCGGACGATCGTCCGCACCGCCGCCGAGGCGATCGAGTACTCGTGCCCCGCATCCGTGCGCAGCTTCGTCGACGGACCCCGGTAGAGGTCGTTGCGGACGAGCTGGAGGATCCGTTCGCGGATCCCGGCGGTCTGCTCGGAGTCGGGGACGTAGTGGCCCATGTAGTCGTCGATGACGTCGCGCAGCTCGGCGTCGAGGTCGGGAGCGGCGCGCTCGTCCTCGGCCCGCCTGCGATCATCACTCATGTCCATCCCTTCATCCCTTCGACGATGGCGGCTCGGGCCCGATGGATCCGGCCGCGCACACTGCCTTCGGTGATGCCCAAGGTGTCGGCCACCTCAGCGTAGCTGAGCCCTTCCATCTGATGGAGGACCCACGTGATGCGCTGCTCGGTGGACAGCGTCGAGAACACCTCGGCGAAGCGCTCGAGCGCGCTGCGGGCCTCGACCCGCTTCTCCACCGAGGCCCGATCGTCGGCGTGGACGCCCATGTCCTCGGGGTCGACCGGATCGGCGGGCCGGGAGACCCGCTTGCGCAGGACGTCGGTGCACCGGTTCGACGCCATCCGATAGACCCACGTGCCGAATGCCTCGGGGGAAGCGAGCGCATTGAGGGACTTCCACGCCTGCACGAGCGTGTCCTGGACGACGTCCTCGGCGTCCTGCCTGTCCCCGAGTGTGCGCATCGCGAAGCGCAGCAGTCTGACCTCGTACCGGTCGACGAGGGCGGCGAAGGCGTCGACATCGCCTTCACGGGCCCGCACGACGAGGGTCACGACGTCGAATCGATCATCACCTCTTGCCATGTCTCAGATCATAGGCGAGCCTCCGACCTGGGAACATGCCTTGCCGGATATTCGGAGGAAAGTTCACCGAATCGAGACTCCGCGGCCGCCGGTGCGCGCACAGGTTTCGGGCGATGCGGAGAAATTCTTGCGATTCGTGCGTGAGGATTCGCCACCGGCTGCGTCTGTACCTATGTCAGCACCTCCGACACGAAAAGGAATGAACAATCATGCCTGAGACCAACGCTCCCTCCACCACCAAGACCGCTGGTTCGACCGCTTCGGCCGGCGCCGACGTCAACAGCCCCCTGGTCACCGACAAGGGCAACACGACCATCGCTGAGAACGTCGTCGCCAAGCTCGCCGGCATCGCGGCGCGCGAGGTCCCCGGCGTCTTCGGTATGGGCAACGCCGCTCGTCGCGCCTTCGACACCCTCACCGACCGGATCCCCGGCTCGCAGACGAACGTCTCGGGCGGAGTCTCCGTGGAGAAGGGCGAGAAGCAGACCGCGATCGATCTCACGATCGTCGTCGAGTACGGCACCTCGATCGTCGACGTCGCCGAGGCGATCCGTCGCAACGTCATCCGCGCCGTCGAGCAGGGCACCGGACTCCAGGTCGTCGAGGTCAACATCGACGTCACCGACGTCCACCTCCCCGACGAGGACAACGACGATCAGAAGAAGTCGGACGATCAGAACAACCTCTCCTGACACACCCACCCCTCGCTGACGCCCCCGAGGCGAGCACTCGCCTCGGGGAGCGCAGCGACAGCCCCGGAAGGACAGCCATGTCGAAAACTTACGTAGGACTGCTTGTCGGACTCACCCTCGGCATCGTCGCGTACTTCGGAGGATTCGTCGCATTCCTCGTCGTCGCGATCTGCGGTGGGCTCGGCCTCACCATCGGTCTCGTCCTCGACGGTCGACTCGACCTCGGAGCCCTGAGCTCGCGTTCGACGACGCGGAGGTGATCGGCGTGGCTGCATCACGCGGTAGCCTCACGATCGCGGACAGAGTCGTCGAGAAGACGGCCTCCGAGATCCTCAAGGGCATCCCCGGAGTCGGCGGCACCACCTCGGGCTTCCTCGGCATCGGCGGCAATGACAGCCTCGACGCCCGTCCGAGCGTGTCGGTGACCCTCTCCGGCCGCAGCTGCGTCCTCGACGTCCGGCTCGGCCTCCGCTATCCGCTCCCGATCTCCCAGACGACCGAATCGGTGCGTGAGACCCTGCGCACCGAAGTCGAATCGCTCACGGGGGTCGCTGTCCGCCAGGTCGACATCGACGTGACCTGGCTCCGGCCCGAAGGTACGGGCCGCTCAGCCGAAGTGAGGAGTCTGGCATGAGTGCACAGCTTCTGCGCGCCCGCCCCGCGCGGGTCGTGCCATCCGTCATCGTCGCCGTGGTCCTTCTGCTCATCGCAGTGGCCCTGGGGTGGGCGGGCATCGCCGCGATCGCGCAGGCGAACTCCGCGGACGCCTCTCTGGAGACGGTTCTGCCCGGCATCGCCGGCGCCGAATCTCTCCAGTGGGCCACCCCCGCGGTGATCGCTGCGGGCATCGTGCTCGGCCTCATCGGCCTGGTGCTCGTCATCCTCGCGATCTCGCCGGGAGCCCGCCGCATCCTCGGCCTGCAGGCCCCTGCAGCCGAGCACGTCGAGCGCCTCGAGGTCGCCATGCCGACGTCGGCGCTCTCCGACCTCGCCGCCTCGGCTGCGGATGCCGTCGACGGGGTCGCCCGGGTGCGCGCCTCATCGAACACCCGCTCGTCGATCGTCACGTTCACCACCCCGGTGCGTGACACCGCCGAGATCCGCAGCGAGGTCGCCGATTCGGTCTCGCGTCGGCTGAGCTCGATCGATTTCGTCCGGCAACCGAGCGTGCGCGTGCACGCGGTCAGGAGGCAGTGATGCGACGCATGGCAGCAGGCGCGAACCGGACCGGTCTGTTCATCATCGGACTCATCCTCCTCCTCGGCGGAGCGTTCGTCGCCCTCTTCGGGCTCGGGCTCCTGGCCGGCATCCTGCCCGGCCTCGATCCTTCGGCGAGTCTCGCCCCGATCGCGGACAAGTTCGCGCTCCCGTTCTCAGCGATCGTCGCCGTCGTCATCGCGGTGGTGCTCGCGATCATCGGAATCTGGTGGCTGTCGTTGCAGATCCCGCGCAAGGACGCGGCGAAGCCGCTGCGCCTCCAGCAGGACGCTCGCACCGGCATCACCTCGGTGACAGCGGCAGTCGTCGCCGAGGCGGTCTCCGACGACCTCGAGGCCACCGACGGCGTCGAGGACTCCCAGGTCATCCTCCGCGGCACCGCGAAGCGACCGGAGCTCATCGTGCACGTCGACGTCGACGAACGCGCGGACATCGATGCCGTCGTCGCCGACATCGCCCACCGGGTCGCCGGCAATGCCAGCCGAGCGCTCGGAGTGCCGATCGCGGCGATGGGACTCGAGATCGGCATCGCCCGGTCGTCGAATCGGAAGCAGCGCGAGGTCACCCTCGCATAGGCCGCCGAACGATGACATGACGGAGCGGCGCCCCCTCAGCGGAGGGGGCGCCGCTCCGTCGTCGTGCGTCACTGCCGCGAGGACGGTCCGATCCGGCTCCGCCCGGCACCGTCCGGGGCACTCAGCCCACGGCCGCGCGGTCGAGTCCCCACGCCTCGGCGCCGGGCTGCGCTCGAACACGCGCGTGGACGGCTGAACCTCAGGGCAGCGGCCGCGCCGCGGTGACCTCGTCGAAGAACTCGATGACGACGGCGAAGACCTCGTCGCGGACGTCGGGTTCGTTGTGGACTTCGTGCCGGACCCCTGCCCACAGCCGAGTCGTCACGGCCGGATGGCCCGCCGCGACGAGATCGTCGGCGACGCTGCGGACACCCTCTCCCCAGTCGCCGACGGGATCCTCCTCCCCGGCGATGAGGAGCACCGGCACCTCGTGGGGGACGCGGGAGGCCCAGCCGGCTCCGTCGACCCGCTCGTAGAGTGCGGCGAAGGAGGCGGCGAAGCCCGCGGTGACGGGACGCTGCCCGAGGTTGAGCGGATCGGAGACGTAGTCGGCGAGGACGGCGGGCGATCCCGAGACCCAGTCGATCGGCGTCGCGTCGGAGCCGTACCGTCGGTTGAGGGGACCGAGCATGAGCGCGAGCGCGCCCGAGTCGACGGCGCCGGCGCCCTCGTCGTGGATCTGTGCGAGAGCGTGATCGCGGCCCTCTGCGATTCCGAGCATCCCGGCCGGGGTGCCGCAGAGCACCGCCCCGGCCACGTCGCCGCAGCACTCGGCGAGGTAGGCCCGCATGATCATCGACCCCCAGCTGTGGCCGAAGACGAGGAAGGGCACGTCGGGGACGATGGCCCGCGCCCGGAGGGCGAGTTCGGCCTCGTCGGAGACGAAGACCCCGGGGTCGGCACCACCGGAGTCACCCCAGGAGTCATTGGCCACCGCTGTGGTGCCGTGCCCGAGATGGTCGTCGAGCGCGACCGCGTAGCCGGCGTCGAGGAGCGCCGAGACGAGCGGCAGGTAACGACGCGCATGTTCGCCGAACCCGTGGACGATCTGGACGAGTCCCCGCGGCCTCTCCGCCACCGGCGTGTGCACCCAGGCGCGCACGTCGTCGCGGCCGTTGCTCGAGGGGAACGTGAGATCGAAGACGGCCATAGGGGTGCCTCTCAGTCGGCGCGATGCGGATGCGTGATCAAACTCACACCAGCCTACCGGCGAGATTGCGCAGATCGGGTGCTTCGACGGCACTTTTCGCGAGTGCCGGACCCGCACCGCCGAGGTGGCATCGAAGACCTCTCGACCACCCTCCTGCGGTCGGATCGGCGACCGTCTCGACGGTCTACCGATCCGGCGCGTCAATGACTGTCGTGGTGACTTCGGATGACGGAGATGATGACCGGGGAATGACTGCCGGCATCGATCGGAAAGCGCGCAATCCCTGATCAATACTGATCAGAAGGGCCTCCGACTGAACAGTGTTCGGCACCGCATGTCACCAGAATGAGCGAATGATGGTGAATGACAAAGACCCCGGGGCGCGTAATCGCGTCATCCCGGGGTCCTCGCAGCACTCCCCTCGAGTACCCGGACGCATCCCCATACGTCCGTTATGTCCACCCGATCCCCACCGGGCGGACATCACAATTCCACCACACCTTCCGCACAGTTGTAAAGGTTGATCTCACACTTATTTGCTCTCATTGAATGAGAGAATCAGTGTTTCGTCAGCGAGAACCCGCAGATGAGAGGGCTGGTCGAGATCATTCAAGCCTCAACTTCCCTCGTTATTCAGGGCCGAAAAACTTCTCGGATGTCGATACCGTCAGGCCCTGCCCGTCTTCGCTCTCCCCTCCCCTGTCGCGTCCGTGCTGCCGGTCGAAGGCGAAGCCCGCAGAGCCGCGGCGGATGAGCCCCCGCGGAAGGAAGCGGGCGAGCCCCGCTGCCAGCCGGTACTGCGCCCCAGGGACCGAGACGACCCTGCCGCGTCGGGCATCGCGCAGGGATGTGCGCACGACGTCATCGACGCTCAGCCAGATCCACCCCGGTCCCGGTCGGCGTGCGCCGAGGCGTTCGTGGAACTCCGTGTGGACGAATCCGGGCAGCACCGCAGTGACCGTCACCGGGGTGTCACGCAGCTCCCCGGCGAGCGCCTCGGTGAAGACGAGACTCGACGCCTTCGACGCGGCGTACTGGCCCATCGTCGTCAGCGCGGCAAGGGAGGAGACGGTGATGATGCCTCCGCGTCCGCGTTCGCGCATCCCGGCCGCTGCGGCCAGGGAGAGGTCGCGCACGGCTGCCTGGAGCACGGTGTCGAGGGCCGCGACGTCTGCGGGATCCGAGTCGAGGAGTCCCTCAAGCAGTCCGTAGCCCGCGTTGTTGATCAGCACATCGATGCGCCGGGTCCCGATGAGGTCGACGAGGCGGCCGATGTCCTCAGGATTCGAGAGGTCGGCGGGGACCACCTCGGCGCGGATGCCGAACTCGGACTCCGCCTCCCCGGCGACCTGCCGCAGACGCTCAGCACTGCGGGCGACGAGGACGAGATCGAAGCCGTCGGCGGCGAGCGCACGGGCGTAGCCGCGGCCGAGGCCGGCGCTCGCCCCGGTGACGAGCGCCCGGGGTCGGGATCGGCTCGCCCCGGTGACGAGCGCCGTGGTCATCGCGCGCCCTGGCCCATCCGCACGGTCAGCGACTGGGCGGCGGTGCCGATCGGCCCGTCGACGTCGCTGAGCACGCTCGCCGTCTCCCCCACCCCGGTCGGCCCGAAGGCGACCCGGGTCTCGAGGCCGACCCAGCCGGGTGTCGGAGTGCGGATGAGGTGGATGGTGAGGTCGACGTTGGGGAAGAAGGTCGTGCGCGGGTCGACGCGCACGGCGAGCCCGTTGGCGGTGTCGACGTACTTGACGAGCGCCGCGGCCGGCGGGTCGACCTCACCGTCGACGAGCGGGAGGTCGGAGGTGATCCAGCTGCGGGCGCGCCCGGGACGCGCGTCATCGGCCTGCCGTCCCCGCAGAGAGGCGATGTAGCCGCCGCCCCACCGCTCGCTCAGCCCCTGCTCGGGCATGTCCTCCGGAGCGGGCAGCGGGGTCCATTCGTCGCCTGCCACCGCCGAGGTGTCGCTTCCGAGCAGCCGCCACACCCGCGCCCGGATGCTCACCCTCTCACCGTGGCGCATCGTCGCCTCGACGAGTTCGATGGTCCGCCCGGGGCGGACGACGTCGACGTCGACGGTGAACTCTCCGGAGTGGATGACGCCGAGGACGTCGAAGCTCACCCGCGAGACGATTTTGTCACTCGGCAGGCGGCGTTCCACCTCGGCGAGGACGAGCCCGGAGGCGGGAGCGAGATGCTGCTCGCCCGGCTGCCAGGCACCCTGACTGTGCAGGGTCGAGGCGAACCGGTCCTCCCCGAGGCGGACGTAGTAGGAGTCGGGCACGGTCGCACCGTCGTGGCCGAGGTGCTGGTTGGAGGCATCAGGCATGCCGTCAGACTATCGGGTGCCTGACGAGCGAACACCGTCTAGGGTGGAGGGGTGAGAATCGCAACGTGGAACGTCAACTCGATCCGTGCCCGTGCCGAGCGGATCGGCGCGTGGCTCGACCGCTCCGACGCCGATGTGCTCGCGATCCAGGAGCTCAAGTGCCGGGACGACCAGTTCCCCCGGGAGGTCTTCGACTCCCGCGGCTACGAGGTCGCCTTCCATGGACTCAACCAGTGGAACGGGGTCGCGATCGCCTCCCGAGTCGGCCTCGAGGACCCGCAGATCGGCTTCGCCGGCATGCCCGCCTACAACGACGCCGACGAGGCGCGGGCGATCTCTGCCACGTGTGGAGGGGTCCGGGTCCATTCCCTCTACGTCCCCAACGGCCGTGAGCTCGGCCATCCCCACCTCGACTACAAGCTCGAGTGGTACCGGGCGCTGACCTCGGTCGTCGCCGATCGACTCGCCGCGGACCCGGAGGAGAAGCTCGTCCTCTGCGGTGACTTCAACGTCGCCCCGCTCGACGAGGACGTCTGGGACATGGCCGCCTTCGAAGGCGCCACCCACGTCTCCCCACCGGAGCGGCAGGCCTTCTCCGACCTCCTCGGCGCCGGCCTGACCGAGGTCACCCGCCAATTCACCCCCGGCCCCGGCGTCTACACGTACTGGGACTACCAGCAGCTGCGCTTCCCGAAGAAGCAGGGCATGCGCATCGACTTCGAACTCGCCTCGCAGGCGCTCGCCGCCACAGCCTCGGCGGCGATGATCGACCGCGAGGAGCGCAAGGGCAAGGGAGCCTCCGACCACGCCCCGGTCATCGTCGACTTCGACCTCTGAGCGACCGGGCACAGCTTCGGACCAAAGCCGACGAAAGCATGGACATCGCCCCTCTCATCTGGTGAAGTTGGAGCAGGAGGAAGGTGACGACGATGTCAGCAACAGTCCGTGAGCTTGTCGGAGAGGCCTACGAGCGGCGTGAGTCCACGTGGAGGGCAGCGCTCGAGACGGTCGAGGATTGGGTCGACGCGGCACGGGCGAGATCACCCCAGCTCACCGAGGACCGGATGCAGGTGGTTCCGGGCCGGATCAAGGACCCCCTGCGCACGGGCGAGAAGCTGCGGCGCAAGCTCGCCGATGCCAACGATGAGATCCATGAGGCCGTCGAGGTCGAGAACCAGGTCATCGACGTCGTCGGGGCCCGCGCCGTGTGCCGCACGGAACGCGAGCAGTCGGTCCTCTGGGACATCCTCACCGACCCGAACGACGATTCCGCGCTCACCATCGCCGAGGTGCGCGACTACTCCGCGCACCCGAAGCCGTCCGGCTACCGCGGCCGCCACCTCATCGTCGAAGTCCCCTTCGACTCCGAACCCTCCGTCCTCGTCGAACTCCAGATCCGCACGATCCTCCAGGACGCGTGGTGCGTGCTCTCCGAGGAGCACCTGTTCAAACCCGGCCAGGTTCTCACTTCGGACTCGCAGCAGGAGCGGCTCTCCCTCGTCCTCGCCGGCCTCTTCGCTCAGGCGGACTCCGTGGCCGGATTCATCGCCGACGACGTCGGGGCCTCCCTCGGTCTCGGCAACTCCGCACCGCCGCGGACGATGACCGACCCCGCCGAGGAGGATCCCTCGATCGAGGTGACGATCCGCGAGCTCAACCACTCCTACGTCCTCGCCGCCGACGAGGTGGGCCGCCACGGCATCATCCGCTTCGAGACGCTCGGCCTCACCCCCGACAACCCCGACCGCGCGGGACTGCCCTCGCCTGGGGACACCCTGCGGGTGCGGATGGACGAGTCCCACTCGACCCGGTACTTCATCCCCGTCTCCGGGGAGGGCTGAGCCGCCACCTCGGCGAGGGCTGAGCCACCGCCTCGGCGAGGTCCGGATCGGCGTGCACGGTGCGGTCGTGGGCACCGACTAGACTTGCGTCCCATGGGAAAGAAGTCGAAGCGCTCCAAGGAAGACCTCATCGCCAAGCGGCTGGCCCGCGCTCAGGCCACGGCGTTCGTCGCCCGCCCCTTCGAGGGGCTGCCGTTCGAAGCCGACCTCATCTGCCTCCGCGAGCTCGTCCCCGCCGCCACCGCGCAGGTGCGCCTGAGCGAGGAGTACGGCGGCCACGAAGTGACGATCGCCTCCCTGCTGCCTGCCGCATGGCAGGCCTGGCACCGGGAGGACGGCGCGCTCTACGCCGGCATGCAGGTCCCCGTGTCCTCGACCGATGCCTCCCGCGACGTGGCCCGCGGCATCCTCGCCGCCGCCGAGGCGGCCCCCGGCACGACGATCGAGGCGACGACCGAACCCGGTGAGGGTCCGAAGCTCCAGGACATCCTCGACACCGACCACCCGTTCTCCGTCCGCGTCCTCGAGACCTTCGAGTACTGGGACCTGCCCGGCGACGACGACGAGGTGGCCGCCGCCCTCGAACAGGCGAACGATTCGATCACCCCGACCGAGAAGCTCGCCTCCGTTGACTCCGCGTACTGGACGGAGATGTCGGGCCGCACCTACGTGCGCTGGGCCCGCAGCGAAGGTGAGGACGCCGTCGTCGACGCTCTCGCCAGGCTCGCTGCCGAGGGCGGCAACGACCTCGGCGGTCCCGGCACCTTCCTCGGCTACTTCCGCGCGCACGGGATCATCATCCCCGTCTGGGAGCTCGAGTTCGGCACGCAGGCCGATGACGTCGAGGAGCCGATCGCGGAATTCGCCGCCCGCCTCGACGCAGCGCTGAGCTCCGAGGAGCCGCTGAGCACGGAGGCCCGCCGGCTCCGCTCGGGCATCGTCGCCCGCCAGCTCACCATCCACTGACCGCCGCCCGCCTGCAGCCCGGGGCCACCGCCTCGGCGAGGGGATGAAGGAGAGGAACCGTCCTTGCCCGAGCACCAGACACCGAGCGGAATCGCCGCCGTCATCCCCGCCATGGACGAGGCGGAGCGGATCGCAGCGACCGTCGCGAGCACGAAGCTCATCCCCGGCGTCGACATCGTCATGGTCGTCGACGACGGATCGAGCGATGACACCGGCACCGTCGCCCGGCGGGCCGGCGCCGAAGTCGTCACCCACCGGAAGAACAAGGGCAAGGCCGCGGCGATGATGACCGGGGCGTTCGCGATCCGCAATCGCGAGATCTCCGAGGCCGCTCCCGGGCAGCCCCCGCAGCACCGCGCTCTGCTCTTCATCGACGGCGACCTCGAGGACTCGGCGGTCAACACCGCACCGCTCGCGGCCCCCGTGCTCGCCGGCGAGGCCGATATGACGATCGCGATCCTCCCCGCCCAGAAGCGCAAGGGCGGGGGCTTCGGCTTCGTCGTCGGGCTCGCGAAGAAGGGCATCGCCGAACTCTCAGGATTCGAGGCGACCCAGCCGCTCTCGGGCATGCGGTGCCTGAGCCGGGAGGCCTTCGATGCGGCCCTGCCGTTCGCCGCCGGTTGGGGGGTGGAGACGGCGATGACGATCGACGTCGTCAACGCGGGCCTGCGCGTCGAGGAGGTCGAATGCGACCTCCACCACCGGGTCACCGGCCGCGACCTCAAGGCTCAGCTCCACCGCGCAGCCCAGTACCGCGACGTCGCCCGGGCCCTGCTGGCGCGTCGACTGAAGGGCCGGAAGTGAGGTACGCGTACCTCGGCCCCGAAGCGACGTTCACCGAGGCGGCGCTGCTGCGCTACCTCGACGCCCACGACCTGCGGGAGCAGGCGACGACCCAGCCGATGCGCGGTGCCGCGGCCGCCCTCGACGCCGTCCTCGACGGCGACTGCCTCGCCGCGGTCGTCCCGATCGAGAACTCCGTCGAGGGCGGGGTGCCGGCGACGATCGATGCGCTCACCGAGCACGGCGACCTCCAGATCATCGCCGAGGTCGTCGTGCCCGTCCGCTTCGTCCTCGCCGTGCGTCCGGGCACCGCCGCCTCGGCGATCACCTCGTTCGGCACCCACCCGCACGGGGAGGCCCAGGTGCGCGGCTACATGGCCGAGCACTACCCCGACGCCGTCTACATCCCGACGTCGTCGACGGCCGCCGCCGCCCGCGACCTCGCGGGCGACGCCGCCGACCACGTCGCCGCGGTGTGTCCGGCGCTCGCTGCCGAACGCTACGGCCTCGAGGTCATCGCCACCGACATCGGGGACCGCCAGGACGCGGTCACCCGCTTCGTCGTCGTCACCCTGCCCGGCCCGATCCCCACCCAGACAGGGGCGGACAAGACGACACTGGTGGCGGCCCTGCGCTCCGACCGGCCCGGTGCCCTCCTCGAACTCCTCGAGCAGTTCTCGACCCGCGGGATCACGATGTCGCGGATCGAGTCACGCCCCACCGGTGACCGGCTCGGCCTCTACCAGTTCTCCATCGACCTCCTCGGCCACATCAGGGAGGCCAGGGTCTCCGACGCCCTCGTCGGGGTCCACCGGGTCGCGATGAGCGTGAAGTTCCTCGGCAGCTACCCGAGCGCCGACGCCACCCGTCCGATCATCGATCCGACGACGACGGACTCCGCGTTCGCCGAGGCGACCGCGTGGCTGACCGGAGTCCTCGACCGCGACGACTGATCCCACCCCCGCGACGAAGGAGTCGACGATGGACACCGCCCCTGCCGGCACCGGCACGCCCCCTGCCCCCGACGCGATCATCGTCGGGGCGGGACTGGCCGGCCTCGTCGCCGCCTTTGAGCTCACCCGTGCGGGCCGGAGCGTCCTCATCGTCGACCAGGAGAACCGGGCCTCCCTCGGCGGGCAGGCGTTCTGGTCCCTCGGCGGGCTCTTCCTCGTCGACTCCCCCGAACAGCGTCGCCTGGGAGTGCGGGACTCCCTCGACCTCGCCCGCTCCGACTGGGCCGCCTCGGCGGGGTTCGACCGGGAGGAGGACCGCTGGCCGCGGAAGTGGGCCGATGCCTACCTCGACTTCGCCGCCGGGGAGAAGCGGGACTACCTCCACGGCCTCGGGCTGCGGCTGACCCCGATCGTCGGGTGGGCCGAACGCGGCGGCACAGACCCCACCGACCACGGGAACTCCGTGCCCCGCTTCCACCTCACGTGGGGCACCGGTCCCGAGGTCGTGCGGATCTTCCGGGAGCCCGTCGAAGCCGCCGAGGCGGCCGGCCGGGTCGACTTCCGCTTCCGTCACCGGGTCGATGAGCTGCTCACCGACGACCGCGGTGTCGTCGGCGTGCGCGGACGGGTGCTCGCATCGAGCCCGACGGCGCGCGGGATCGCCTCGAACCGGGAGGAGGTCGACGACTTCGAGTTCCGCGCCCCGGCCGTCATCGTCACCAGCGGCGGGATCGGGCACAGCTTCGAGACGATGCGCAGGTTCTGGCCGACCGAGCGCCTCGGCCCGTTCCCCGAGCGGATGCTCGCGGGCGTGCCCGCCCATGTCGACGGGCGGATGCTCGGCATCGCCGAGGCGGCGGGGGCGAGTCTGATCAACCGGGACCGGATCTGGGCGTACACCGAGGGCATCGAGAACTGGAACCCGATCTGGCCGGGCCACGGGATCCGCATCATCCCCGGCCCCTCCTCGCTGTGGTTCGACGCCGCCGGGCAGCGTCTGCCCGCCCCGAACTACCCGGGATTCGACACGAACCGGACGATGGCCGCGATCCTGAGCACCGGGCACGACTACTCGTGGTTCGTCCTCAACGCCTCGATCATCCGCAAGGAGTTCGCGCTCTCGGGCTCCGAGCAGAACCCCGACCTCACGCTCAAGGACATCCGGGTCACCCTCGACCGCGTGCGCTCCTCCGGCGCGCCCGCCCCCGTCGAGGCGTTCACCCGGTTCGGGTCCGACTTCGTCGTCGCCGAGACCACCGAGGAGCTCGTCGCGGGGATGAATGCCCGCTCCCGGGGCCCGGTCATCGACCACGATGACCTCGTCGCGCAGATCGCAGCCCGGGACCGGGAGATCGGGGACGCCGACCCCCGGGATCCGCAGGTGCAGGCGATCCACCGGGCCCGGCGCTACCTCGGCGATCGGATCGTGCGGGTCCAGCGCCCGCATGCGATCCTCGACCCCGCGCACGGACCGCTCATCGCCGTCCGGTTGGGAATCCTCTCGCGCAAGACCCTCGGCGGGCTCGAGACGAACCTCGACGCCCAGGTCCTCGACTCCGGCGGTGAGCCGATCCCGGGTCTCTTCGCCGCCGGTGAGGTCGCCGGGTTCGGCGGCGGCGGAATGCACGGGTACAACGCGCTCGAGGGGACGTTCCTCGGCGGGTGCATCTTCTCGGGACTGCGCGCCGGTCGCGCCGTGGCCGCACGGCCGAGGTAGGGCGTCGGCGGCCTCAGGCTGAACTGACAGTGTGCGGTTCAGGCGGCGGGGCCGGGGGCGTCGGTTCAGGCGGCGGGGCCGGGGTTCTCCGCGTCGGGGGCGGTCGCCTCGGCGCCCGAGACGGGGCCGGCGGGGCGCTGGAGGCGCGACGGGGTGAGGTACTGGGTCGTCGAGATCCCGAGCACCCGCTGCTGGCGGGAGAGGTTGTACGTGCGGTCGTGCTGGAGGTATTCGACGAGGAACAGCCGGGCGCTGTCCCCGCGCCGGAACAGCGACTTCACCTTGAGCCCCACCTTCGCTGCGACGAGCGCCTTGTCCTTGGCGATCGCCTCGATGACGACGGGGTCATAGCCCATCCGGGCGAAATGCGTGGCCACCGCATCCTTGAGGCGGTAGGGGATCGGGTCGCCGATGTTGAACGGCCCCGAGGCCTTGGGCACGTCGAGACACGCGAGTGCCGCCCGGACGAGATTGTCGATCGCCGTCAGGGTCATCTTCTGCCGACCGCCGCCGGGCAGGGTGAGGACCCCTTTGCGTGCGAAGCAGCGCAGGCTGGGCATGAACATCGTCTCGCCCGGGCCGTAGACGGCGGCAGGGCGGAGGATCGCGGCGTCGGGACGGATGCGGGTGACCAGCTGCTCGGCGAGCACATGGGTCTTCGCGTAGTCGTCGTGGTACTCGCTCGGGTCCTTCGGGCCCGCCTCCTCCCAGAGGTCGGTGTGCGGGGCCGTCGGTGAGTAGACGGTCGTCGAGGACAGATGGACGATCCTCGCGTCCTCGAAGGCGTCGAGGACGTTGCGGGTGCCGGTGACACGCACGTCGTAGAAGTCGTCGTAGGCTGCGGTGACGTCGTGGATACCGGCACAGTGGAAGACAGCGGTGACTTTCTTCGCCAGAGAGCGGATCGGGGCCGGCGCCTCCTGTCGGATGTCCCATTCGTGGAAGTTCACGCCCGGGATCTGCGGATCCCGTCGGCACAGGGCGTAGACCGGTTCGTCACGGGTCGCCAGGGCACGGGCGATGGCACCGCCGATGAAGCCGCTCGCCCCGGTCACCACTATCGCCACGGCCGCTCCTCGCTCTTTCCCGCTCTCACCGGTCCCGGGTGCGCGCATCCCCCTGCGGCATGTCGAGCATGGCCGGATCGGCATCGGTCAGGGGGAGTCCGCTGCACACGGAACACTGCCTTGCCTAAGGCAACTGTAACCGACCACACGGACTCGGCCGCGTCGGGCCCGCAGAAATCGTTCCCCACAAGACCTCATCGTGAGAATACAATTGCCTCAGCTGTAACCGCCCTTGTCCCCAGTCGCCTGGAATCAGGAGCCGCCGATGACGCCGCCGCACACGACCATCGGCCACGGGGCTGCGACGAAGGCCGCCGGGATCCACGCGCGGCCCGGACCACCGCGCCGGCGTCCTCTCTCCCCCTCCGCCCTCGCCGCCCGGGCGGACCCCGCGACCATCCACCGCCCCGGCGTCGAGGCGGTGGTGCAACCCTGATCTCGGCGACAATTCCCCCTCGAAAACCAAAGTTGAGTGGAATAGACTCAACTTTTGAGGTGTTGGAACGAAGAGAAGTCACACACACCAGTTGAAGGAGATGCGCATGGACGCACAGATGACGACCAAGTCACGAGAGGCGCTGCAGGCGGCAGTCAACGACGTCGTCGCGCGCCACAACAACCAGATCGAACCGGCCCACCTCGTCGCGGCGCTGCTCGAGCAGCCGGATTCCCTCGCCTCGAACCTGCTGGCCAAGGTCGGTGCCGACCGCCAGTCCGTTCTCACCGCCGTCGACGCCGTGATCGGCGGATTCCCCACAGTCAGCGGTCAGTCCGTCTCTCAGCCGAGCCTCTCGCGCGCCGGCCTCGAGATGATGAACCTCGCCCAGGAGGAGATGACGGCGCTCGGCGACCAGTACGTCTCCACCGAGCACCTCCTGCTCGCGGCAGCCGCGATGCACGACGGCTCGGGCGATGCCCTGCGCAGCAACGGCGCGAGCCGCGACGCGCTGCTCGCCGCCCTGCCGGAGCTGCGCGGCGGCAAGAAGGTCACCTCGGAGAACCCCGAGGACACGATGCAGTCGCTCGAGAAGTTCGGCATCGACCTCACCGCAGCCGCCCGCGAAGGCAAGCTCGACCCGGTCATCGGCCGTGACAAGGAGGTGCGCCGGGTCATCCAGGTGCTCTCGCGCCGGACGAAGAACAACCCCGTCCTCATCGGCGAGCCCGGCGTCGGCAAGACCGCCGTCGTCGAGGGCCTCGCCCAGCGCATCGTCGCCGGCGACGTGCCCGAGTCCCTGCGGGACAAGACGCTCATCAGCCTCGACCTCTCGGCCATGGTGGCCGGAGCAAAGTACCGCGGTGAGTTCGAGGAGCGCCTCAAGGCGGTCCTCGAGGAGATCAAGAACGCCGACGGCCAGATCATCACGTTCATCGACGAGCTCCACACGATCGTCGGGGCCGGAGCCGGCGGGGACTCCTCGATGGATGCCGGCAACATGCTCAAGCCGATGCTCGCCCGCGGCGAGCTGCGGCTCATCGGCGCGACCACGCTCGATGAGTACCGCGAGAACATCGAGAAGGACCCGGCGCTCGAACGCCGCTTCCAGCAGGTGTTCGTCGGCGAACCGAGCGTCGAGGACACCATCGCGATCCTCCGCGGACTCAAGGAGCGCTACGAAGCGCACCACAAGGTCTCGATCAACGACGGCGCCCTCGTCGCCGCAGCCGGCCTGTCGAACCGGTACATCACCGGCAGGCAGCTGCCGGACAAGGCGATCGACCTCGTCGACGAAGCGGCATCACGGCTGCGCATGGAGATCGACTCGGCTCCGGCCGAGATCGACGAGCTGCGCCGTGCCGTCGACCGCCTGAAGATGGAGGAGATGGCCCTGTCGAAGGAGACCGACTCCGCCTCCCAGGAGCGGCTGAGCAACCTGCGCGCCGACCTCGCGGACAAGGAGGAGAACCTCCGCGGCCTCGAGGCGACGTGGGAGTCCCAGCGGGCCGGCCTCAACCGGGTCGGCGAGCTGAAGACGAAGCTCGACGAACTGCGCTCGCAGGCAGAGAAGGCCCAGCGCGACACGGACCTCGAAACGGCGTCGCGTCTGCTCTACGGGGAGATCCCCGCGGTGCAGAAGGAGATCGCCGAGGCCGAGGCCGAGGAGGCAGAGGCCGACGCAGGCCAGACCAGCGATCCGATGGTCAGCGACAAGGTCACGGCCAACGACATCGCCGAGGTGGTGGCGTCGTGGACGGGCATCCCCGCCGGACGCCTCATGCAGGGCGAGGTCGAGAAGCTGCTCGGGGCGGAGAACGAGCTCGGCAAGCGCCTCATCGGGCAGAAGGATGCCGTTGCCGCGGTCTCCGATGCGATCCGCCGCTCCCGGGCCGGGGTCTCCGATCCCGACCGGCCGACCGGGTCGTTCCTCTTCCTCGGACCGACCGGCGTCGGCAAGACGGAGCTTGCGAAGTCACTCGCGGACTTCCTCTTCGACGACGAGAAGGCCCTCATCCGCATCGACATGAGCGAGTACGGGGAGAAGCACACGGTCTCCCGCCTCGTCGGTGCTCCCCCGGGATACGTCGGCTACGACGAGGGCGGTCAGCTCACCGAGGCGGTGCGTCGGCGTCCGTACTCCGTCGTCCTCCTCGACGAGGTGGAGAAGGCGCATCCGAGCGTCTTCGACATCCTCCTCCAGGTCCTCGACGACGGTCGTCTCACGGATGGTCAGGGCCGCACGGTCGACTTCCGGAACACGATCCTCATCCTCACCTCGAACCTCGGTTCCCAGTTCCTCGTCGATCAGGCGATGACGGCGCAGGAGCAGAAGGATGCGGTCATGGACGTCGTCGCCTCGGCGTTCAAGCCCGAGTTCCTCAACCGGCTCGACGACATCGTGCTCTTCGACGCGCTGAGCAACGACGAGCTCACCTCGATCGTCGACCTGCAGATCAAGAGCATGGACAAGCGCCTCGCGGATCGTCGGATCACCCTCGACGTGACCCAGGAGGCCAAGGACTGGCTCGCGCTCGAAGGCTACGATCCGGCCTACGGTGCGAGGCCTCTGCGCCGTCTCGTCCAGCGCGAGATCGGGGACAAGCTGGCGCGGAAGATGCTCGCCGGCGACATCCAGGACGGGGACACGGTCCTCGTCACGATGCCCGAGCACGCCGACACGACGGGTCTGGAGCTCCAGGCCAAGCAGTGAGGCATCCGGGCTGAGCGGCCGACTGCTCATCAAGCCGACTGCTCATCCGGCAGACTGCTCATCCGAAGGAGGGGCGACCATCATGGTCGCCCCTCCTTCAGTGTGTCCGGGGACGTAGGCTGCTCGGGTGAGCGCGTGTCGAAGGGCCGGCGGGTGGCGTGAGGCGGGTGCCCCTCCGAGACGGGTGCCTCCCCGAGGCGGATCCGGTTCGAAATCCGGCCTGCATCCGAACCGGATCCTCCTCGGGGAGTGCAGTGGCGGCTGAGTCGGTGGCGTCCGCGCGCTGAGGGCCGTCGCCGAGGCTGCTCGGGTGAGCGCGTGTCGAAGGGCCGGCGGCTGGGGTGAGTGCGTGCCTCGTCGAGGCAAATGCCTCCCCGAGGAGGATCCGGTTCGAAATCCTGCCCCTATTCGCACCGGATCCTCCTCGGGGACCGCCGTGGTGGGTCAGTCGGTGGCGTGGTCGGCCCTCGGAGTGGCGTCAGGCCGCTGCGCCTCGGGCGCCTGGTCGTGGCTCGTCCCGGCACCCCCTGCACCGCTCGTCCCGACGCTGCCGGCGCTTCCGGCACCGCCCGCACCGTCGGCGACCCCGCTGCCGGCCCCAGCACGAGCACCAGCCCCAGCACCGACCCCGGCAGGAGCGGTCTCGCGTGCGGCACCGTCGGCTTGCGCGGCACCTCCGCGGGTCGAGGACCACCAGCGGCGGAGGAATGCGCTGAATCGTTCGAAGCTGCGGTCCTTGATGAAGATCGCGTCGACAGCGATCATCGTCAGCGAGAACCACGGCAGGCCCATGAGCAGCGCGATGCCGAGGTGGAAGGAGAGGATGCCGACGAGCGCGATCGCCCGCGTCCACCGGTTGAAGAGCATGAACGGGAACGCGCTCTGGAAGAGGATCGACCCCCACGAGATGACGACGACTCCCGGCCCCCATGCGGTGACGAGGTCGGAGAGCACGGGCCAGGTGCCGAACTGCTGGGTCTGGAGCGGATTGTAGACGGCGAAGCCGTGCTGCCATGCGGTGCCGCCCGCCTTGTAGAGGGCACCGGACATGTAGATCGCGCACACCTGGAAGGCGAGGACGACGATCGCGAGGTTGTTGGCCATGATGAGGTACCACGGTCCGTCCTCGGGTCCGAGGTCGGTCCCGTGCCTCCGGCGCCTGCGCGCATCGAGCGACCAGCGCCTGGTCGTGTCGGCGAAGAGGAGGGCGATGAGGAACATCCGGTACGCGTTGTCGCCCTGGTCGCCGGCGCTGTCGTTGAGTTCGATGAAGCTCACCCAGAGGATGAGGTAGAACGGCAGGATGATGCGCGTGCGCCACCCGAGGATGACGGTGACGGCGAGGATCGCCAGCCCGATGATCATCGCCGTGTAGAGCGGCGGGTTCGTCACCGCCCGGTGGAAGAGGGAGAAGAGCCAGATGTTCGGGAAGTCGCTCTTCGGCTGGGCGATCTCCCCGTTCCACGCCGCTCCGACTCCGAAGGCGTAGTTGCGGGCCGCGAAGTTCGTCAGCAGCAGCCCGAGCCCCGTGATCCCCATGAGGATGCGGGTGACCGCGAGCCCGTAGGTCGCGTGGTAGCGGCCGGTGAGCAGCTCCTCGAGGCGGTTCCAGCCCCGACCGAGTGCCGCGACGACCCGCGCGGAGACCGTCATGTCCTTCTCACTGCTCACTGACGCACCTCACTGTGTCCGAGGCGCAGAAGTACTGCGCGAACTCCTCGTTCGACTGGTTCTCGGCGAACGACAGGGCCCTCCAGCCGACGGGCACCGGCTGGATCGCGGGCCGCTCTGCGTCCTTGTCGTTGCGTTTGGCGAAGGGCACGACGTTCTGCCGGGCAGCCTGGTACTGCACCCGCTGGACGTCCTCTCCCCAGACGGCGAGCGCGACCTGTGTCGCATACCGGGTGGCGACCTCTTCGTCCTCGAGGTAGCTCGAGACCGCACCGTCGGGGTCGTCGTACTCCGACAGCTTGGCCTCGAGACGATCGACGGAGTCGTCGCCCTTGAAGTAGTCGAGTGCGACGATCGACTTGTGGTCGTCGCTGAGCTCCTCCCACGACCCCTTGAGGTCCGAGGCCACCCCGATCGCCAACCCGGCCGAGCGCGGAGGGAAGAGCTTGTACGTCGAATGGTCGAGTTCGACATCGGTGGCGCGGACCCAGTCGGTCGTCTCCTCGCCGCCGTCGGGGGTGGAGACGACGGCACGGACATCGAAGTAGTAGTCGCCGTTGATCGGCTCGGGGGCGAAGACGCTCCACGACTGCCCCCACATCGGGATCATGTACTTCGAGAGAAGGTCCCCGGGGATGACCTCGCGCAGGGCCGAGGACGGAGCGATCCAGAGGAAGGTGGCGAACAGGTGGAATCCGGTCAGCGCCATGGCGATGACCATGATCGTCCGCTTGAGCGCGGGATGAGTCTTCTTCTCGTCCATCTCAGTTCCGGGTCGTCGGCAACAGGTTCGGTTGTGCGATCGCCGTCGGGACGCGACTCTGCGCCCTCCGATTCAGGAATCGCACAGACTCCAGGCTACTCGAGTTCGCCCGATACGCACGGGCCGATCGCCGAGGAAGGACCGCTCAGCCGCGCAGCCACTCCTTGACGAGATCGGTGCTCTGCCCCAGCGTCGGCGGGGCGAGATCGTAGCTCGGCGGGGTCTGCGAGAGCCGGATCGGGTTGGCCACGGTGGGGATGACCCGCTCCCCCGCCCCCGCCTCGGCGACGGGGTCGAGGCCGAGCCGGGCGGCCAACTCGACGCCCTGAGTGATCGTGTTGATCGGCGCGCACGGCAGCCCAGCCGCCGTGAGCGTCTCGAACCACTCTTGGTTCGTGCGCTCCGCGAGTGCTGAGACGAGGAAGGGCTCGAGTTCGCTGCGGTTCTCGTTGCGGTTCGCGGCCCGGGCGAAGCGGTCGTCGGCGGCCCATTCGGGGTGGCCGAGCACCTCGGCGAGGCGGTCGAACTGGGCGTCGTTGCCGATCGCGATGATGATCTGGCCCTGCTTCGTCGGCATCGGCTGGTACGGGTAGAGGCTCGGGTGGGCGTTGCCCATCGCCCGCGGGGTGACCCCGCCGGCGACGTAGGCCGAGGTCTGGTTCGCCAGACCCGAGAGCGCCGAGGAGAGCAGGTTCGTCTCGACGAGCTGGCCCTGCCCCGTGTTCTGCCGGTGGACGAGGGCGGCGAGGATCCCGACGGTCGTGTGCAGTCCGGTGAACACGTCGACGATCGCGACACCGGCCTTGACCGGGCCCGATTCCTCGGTGCCGGTGACACTCATGAAGCCTGAGAGCCCTTGGATGAGCAGGTCGTAGCCGGGCTGCGGGTTGTCCCGGCCGAAGCCGGTGACCGAGGCGTAGACGACGCCCGGGTTCTCCGCGCTCACCGTCTCGTAGTCGAGGCCGTACTTCGCCAGCCCTCCGGCCTTGAAGTTCTCGACGAGGACGTCGGCCCGCCGAGCGAGCTCCTGGGCGAGCGCGAGGTCCTCGGGGTCCTTGAAGTCGAGGACGACGGAGTGCTTGTTCCGGTTCGCCGTGAGGAAGTACGTCGCATCCTCCCCTCGCCGAGGCGGTGCCCAGTGCCGGGTGTCGTCGCCAGTCCTGCCCTCGACCTTGACGACCGTGGCGCCGAGGTCGGCGAGCATCATCGTCGCGTACGGTCCGGCCAGCACGCGGGAGAAGTCGGCGACGAGGACCCCGGACAGAGGTCCAGTCCCGCTCCGCGCGAAGAGCTCCTCGGCGCCCTCTGTGCTCCCGTGATCCTCGGCGTCCACCTGTGACTCCCTTCGGTGCGGGAGGCAGCGGACCTCGCTGCCCGCTGCGGCCCGCACGTCCATCGTGTGATCTCTCTGACGTCCTGCCTCCCCCGACTATACGGAAGGTCGCAGCCTTCCTGCGGTGCGGAATCCGTTGCCCCGGCGCGCCCGCGGCTCGTTACACTCAGGAGCACGACCAGCACCGGTCCCCGACGCTCTGCGGGGATCCCAGCACCACCGAAGGGGCAGACGATGACGTTCCACATGCCGGCGGAGACCGCCGCCCACGACCGCATCTGGATGGCGTTCCCGTCCTCCGGCTACGCCTTGGGCGCCTCGGAGGAGGACGCCGAGGCGGCACGGAGCACGTGGGCGGCCGTGGCGAAGGCGGCCAGCGAGTTCACCCCGGTCACCGTCGTCGTCTCCCCGGACCAGGTCGATCACGCCCGCCGCCACCTCGGCGAGGGCATCGACATCGTCACCGCCGAACTCGACGATGCGTGGATGCGCGACATCGGTCCGACCTTCGTCGTCGACGACGAGGGCCGGCTCGCCGCCGTCGACTGGGTGTTCAACGGCTGGGGCGGACAGGACTGGGCGAAGTGGGACAACGATGAGCACATCGGCCGCTTCGTCGCCGAGCAGGTCGACGTTCCCGTCGTCTCCTCGACGCTGCGCAACGAGGGCGGCGGGATCCACGTCGACGGGCAGGGCACGGTGCTCGCCACCCGCAGCGTCCAGCTCGATCCGGGCCGCAACCCCGGCCTCACCGAGGCCGACGTCGAAGCCGAGTTCGCTCGCACGATCGGTGCGAAGAAGGTCATCTGGCTCGAGCGCGGCCTCCACCGGGACAATCAGACCTTCGGAACCCGCGGGCATGTCGACATCGTCGCGACGATGCCGAGCCCCGGCGTCGTCCTCGTCCACGACCAGCGCAATCCCGAGCATCCCGACCATGCGCTCAGCGAAGAGGTCAAGACCCTGTTCGCGAACGAGACGACCGCCGATGGGCAGCCCTTCGAAGTCGTCCCGATCCCGGCGCCGGAGATCCTCAAGGACGACGAGGGCTGGGTCGACTACTCCTACGTCAACCACCTCGTCACGAACGGCGGGGTCATCGCGTGCACGTTCGACGACCCGATGGACGCTGAGGCGAAGGCGATCCTCGAGACCGTCTACCCCGGTCGCACCGTCGTCGGCGTCGACGCCCGCGAGCTCTACGCGCGCGGCGGTGGGATCCACTGCATCACTCAGCAGCAGCCGAGCCTCTGAGAAGCCGGAGGGCTGAGGACCCGGTCGTTCGCGCCGCCCGGGCGTTCGGTGCCGGGTCTGAGGCGGGCCAGACACGTCTGTGCGGCACCGAGATTCCGATCAGGTGACTTGCCGACGGCGAATTCGTCGGGAGGTGTCGTCGAACATCACCGTTCGCCCAGAATCTCGGTATAGGGTGGTGTCCCAGGACACATTCCGTCCCTCACAGCAGTCGACGCAGCAGAGGAGAGCACGACCATGAAGAAGCGATTGATTCTCCTGGCCGGATTGGGAGTCGGGTACATCCTCGGCTCGCGCACCGGCCGTCAGAGCTACGAGAAGCTCAAGGCACAGCTGCAGGAGCTGTGGACCGACCCGAAGGTCCAGGAGACCGTGGAGAAGGCCAACCAGTCGATCCGCGAGAAGGCTCCCGCTGTCGCCGATGCCGTCCAGACGGCCACCGACAAGGTCACCGCCGCCGCGCAGGAGCTCGACGGCGACGAGGATGCGAACGCCACGCAGGGCACCGGGCCGCGGTCGACCGGGTCCGCGACGGGTTCCGGTTCGACCGGTTCTGCGACGAGCGCGGGACCGAACCGGTCAGCAGCGGGCTCGACCGGTGCGGCACCGTCGCGTTCGACGACCGGTCCCGGTTCGACCAGTTCGACGACGGGTCCCGGTTCGACCGGTTCCACGACGGGTCCCGGTTCGACCGGATCGACCGCGGGCTCGGGACCGGCGACCGGCGCATCGCGGGCAGGGACACCCACGCCCACCCCGGGCCCCAAGCCGACTCCGACGCCGAAGCGGGCCGAGGACGTCATCACCGACCCCTCACGGTCGATCGAGGACGAAGGGCCGGCCGCCTCGGCGAATCGCTGAGTCCCCACCGCCGCTGACAGCGCCCGCCCCCGAACGGGGCGGGCGCTGTCGTCGTCCAGGGCAGTGCCGGCCGCAGGACCGACCGCACCGCATTCGGTGAGGACACGCCCGTCGGTGAGTGTCCGCCGACCCTCAGAGCAGGGAGCTCGTCAGCCGCGCGACGTTCTCCGCGTACTTTCGTCGCAGGGGCCGCCTGCTCCATTCCTCGGCATCGAGCTCGACGGAGTTCGGGGCGTACTCCTCGGCCTCGAGCGCGTACATCCGGGATGTGAACTCCCGATCGACGATGAACATCGTCACCTCGAGGTTCATCGCGAACGACCGCTCGTCCATGTTCGAGGACCCGACGATCGAGACGTCGTCGTCGATGAGGAGGAACTTCGAATGGAGCACCGTCGGGGCGTGGTACATGAAGATCCGCACCCCCGCGCGCACGAGTTCCTCGTAGTACGACTGCTGTGCGCGGTGCGTGAGCCAGTGGTCGCTCGTCTCCCCGACGTAGAGGCGGACGTCGACGCCTGAGCGCGACTCGGTGGTCAGCGCATGGAGGAGCGATTCGTCGGGCACGAAATACGGGGAGCAGACGACGACGGTGCGGTTGGCGTTGTAGATGAGGTGGTTGAACAGCCGCAGGTTGTTCTCGTCGTCGAAGCCCGGCCCCGACGGCACCACCTGGGCGAGCGCTCCCCCGCGCTGAGGCGCCCGCAGCTCGAGCCGGGCCGCCTCCTCGAAGAGTTCGTCCGTCTCCGAGTACCAGTCGGTGGTGAACACCGCATCGAGTTCGTCGACGACGGGACCCGTGCACTCGAGCATGAGGTCCTTCCACTGGAAGCCCTTGCGCAGGTTGCGGGCCTTGTTGTACGAGCGGTCGATGATGTTCTGCGACCCGGTGAAGGCGACGGTGCCGTCGACGACGAGGATCTTGCGGTGGTTGCGCAGGTCAGGGCGCTGGTATTCGCCCCTCCACGGGCGGATGGGCAGGGCGCGGCGCCACGGGATCCCCGAGGAGTCGAGACGTTTGACGAGTTCCGAGTACCCGGGATAGCCGATCGACCCGAGGTGGTCGATGAGGATCCGCACCCGCACCCCGCGCGCGTGGGCGGCGAGCAGCGATTCGAAGAGCCGCCTCGTCGTGTCGTCGATGGCGACGATGTAGAACTCGAAGTGGACGAACGAGCGCGCGGCATCGACAGCATCGGCCATCGCATCCATGCACTCGTGGTTGTCCGTGTGGAGTTCGAACGCGTTCCCGTGCGTCATCGGCAGCGCGCCGAGGTCGAAGTTGAGCAGGGCGGAGGTGAGGAGGGGTTCGGAGAGGTGGCCGTGGTCGCCGATGATCGCCTGGTCGTTCGTCTCCTCGCGGATGATGTCGTTGACGAGCGCCTGCTTGTCCCGCCTGCGCTTGGGCAGCTTCGACGAGCCGAGGAGGAGGAAGACGAGGAGACCGATGTAGGGGATGAAGAAGATCGCGAGCAGCCAGCCCAGAGCCACAGACGGTCGGCGGTTGTGCGGCAGCCACCCGAGCGCGACGAGGCGGATGACCAGATCGACCAGGATCAGGGTGATGATCAGCCAGCCCGGCCAGCCCTGATCGATCGCGAAGAGGGGATAGATCTCCACGCCGCTCGCTTTCGTCCCTCCGGCCCTCCGCGGGTGTCGGAGCCGGGATACCGCTGTTCGTCCTCATCGTATCGCGCCCGGCCACACCCGGTGTCGGGCCCCGCCGGGTCCGTCGGCGCGGGAGGATCAGCCGCCGAGGCGATGCCCAACATGTCCGCCTTGCTCCTTCGCCGTGGCGGTGCCCCTCGCACCCTCGCCGAGGCGGTTCCGCGATAATGGGGGAACCCGTCCGACCGCTGTGCGAAGGTGTCCTCATGAGCTTCGATCCGACCGCCGTCCCCATCCGCCCCGCCGTGAGCGTGATCATGGTCCGCGACGGCGACTCCGGGCTCGAGGCCTTCGTCCAGCACCGGGTGACGACGATGGACTTCGCCGCCGGCGTCGTCGTCTTCCCCGGCGGGCGCGTCGACCCCGTCGACCGGCAGGGGGCTGAGAGCATCGAGGTCGACGATCCCGACCTCCACCTCGAGGCGTGGAGTGATTCGACGATCGCCGAGGCGGCCGACGGCTGGCGGGTCCTCCTCGCCACCGCTGTGCGCGAGGTCGCCGAGGAGACCGGCGCCGTGCTCGACCCGGCACTGCTGCGGCCATGGGCGAACTGGGTGACCCCGCTCGGGCAGCCCAAGCGCTTCGACACCTACTTCTACGTCGTCTCCGCCGACGCCGCTCCGCGCCACCTCACAACGGAGGCGCATCGGAGCGAGTGGCTGCCCGTCGCGGCGATCCTCGCCTCAGCGGAGGCGGGAGAGCTCGAGCTCATGCGCCCCACCTTCGTACTGCTCCGCGAGCTCGCCCAGCTCGGTTCCGTCGAGGCAGTGACCGCAGGGCCTCGGAGCATCGAGGTCGTCCGCCCCGAGCATCCGGGGCACAGCGACGACTGAGACCGGCGCTCAGCCTCGTGAGGCGCGCAGCTGGGCGAGTCGGGCCTCGACGACCTGGCGCTGCTCGTCGGAGCCGAGGAGTTCGGAGAGCGCCTCCTGCTCGGCGTCGAGTCCGACCTCCAGCGGTGCTGCGTAGGAGAGGTCGACGAGGCGCTTCGACCACACGAGCGAGGCGCGGGACTTCCCGGCGATGTCGGCGGCGAGGTCGAGAGCGCGGGCGACGGGGTCGTCGGCGAGCTCCTCGACGAGTCCGATCCGCTGCGCTTCGACTCCGCCGATCGCCTCACCGGTGACGATGAGCTTCTTCGCCATGCCCGGTCCGACGAAGCGCGGCAGCAGCTGGGTGCCGCCCATGTCGGGGATGATGCCCCACTTGATCTCCATGAGCGAGAACTGCGAGTCGGGGCTCGCCACCCGAATGTCGGCTCCGAGCGCGATCTGCATGCCGCCGCCGAGGGCGGGACCGAGGACCGCGGCGATGACGGGGACCTCGACGAGCGACCACACGTGCACGGCCTTCTGGGCGAGCGCGCGGGCCGCGCCGAGCCGGTCCCCGACGTCGACGACGCCGGCACCCGCCTCGGCGATCCGGGCCATCTCGGTGAGATCGAGGCCCGCGCTGAAGGCCCGCCCCCGACCGGAGAGGACGACAGCCCTGACCTCGGGATCCGCAGAGAGCCCGAGACCGACCTCGACGAGGTCCTCGAACACCTCCCGGGTGAGCGAATTGAGCTTCTCGGCACGGTCGATCTCGACGTGGGCGACGCCGTCCCTGCTCGTGCAGACGACGGTGCCGTGGGCGGTCTGGGGCATCGGTGCTCCTCGCGTTCAGTGGCGTTTCCTGAACCCTATAACGACGATGACTGCCACGAGCGAGGTCACGCACATGCCGACGACACCCGGCCACGCGAAGTCGGTGAAGAGGACGGCCGACAGCCATGCTCCGAGGCTCGTGCCGAGGTAGTAGACGGTGAGGTAGATGGCCGCCGAGCGCGTCGTATCGACCCCGGGTCGGGCGGCGCTGGCTGCCGCCGAGGCGCCGGTGTGGCCGAGGAAGAATCCGCCGGTGAGCAGCGACATGCCCAGGATGATGACGGGCAGGGAGTCGACGAGGGTCAGGCCTGCGCCGACGATCGCAGTGACCATGCCGACGAGGGTGAGCCGGGTGCGGGTGAAGCGCTGAGCGAGACGACCGTAGTACGTCGTGACGACGGTGCCGACGAGGTAGATGAGGAAGAAGAGGGCGACCGCGCCCTCGCTCAGGTGCCAGGGCTCACGCTGCAGGCGGGAGCCGAGCATGGTGAACGATCCCCCGAAGACGATCATGCAGAGGAAGCCGGTGAGGTAGATCCGCCAGAGTCCGTTCCCGAGCGGGATCGGGGAGCGCCGAGGAGGCCGGGCCCCATCATCGGCGCCGGGAACGGTCGCGGCTGCCGGGTCGGGGACGGCGTGCTGGCGCACAGGCGCTGTGAGGTCGCGGCGCAGCAGCCACACGACGATGAGGCCGAGGACGAGCGAGACGGCGGCGGTGAAGGCGAGCCCGCCGTGCCAGCCGAGGACTTCGGCGGCGAGTCCAGTGAGGAGGCGGGAGCTCAGACCGCCGATCGTGTTGCCGGCGATGTAGACCCCGATCGCCCCGGGCAGCACGGCCGGAGGTAGGCGCAGCGAGAGGTAGGCCATCGCGGTGGCCGGGACCGAGGCGATCGCCACCCCCTGGAGGAAGCGGACGGCGATGAGGAGCTCGGGATTCGGCATGAACGGCAGGACGAGGGCGAGCGCGGCGGCGAGGATGACGCCGCCGGCGATCTGCCGCGCATGCCCGATGCGGGATGCGAGCAGGGAGAACGGGATGAGGAAGCAGGCCATGGCGACGTTCGTCGCTGAGACGGTGAGGCTTGCGGTGGGGGCGTCGATCCCGTAGGCCTCGCGGATCGCGGGGATGAGCCCCTGCGTCTCGTAGAGGACGAGGAACACCGCGACACCGGCGAGGAAGACGGCGACGACCGTGCGCCGGTCGCTCGTCGGATTCGGCTCCCCAGTGCTCATGCTCGTCACGCTATGCCCGCACCGGTGCCGAGCTCAAACCGTTCCGTGCCTCGAACAGCGCTCCTTGCTCTGTCGTGGCGGCCGGCAGTGGGGATGCTCGGTCATGGTGTTGGGGACACCCGGCCGTGGTGGTCTGCCCCAGTGGTCGGCCCCGCAGACAGTCGGCCCCAGCAGTCGGCGCTCGTCACGTTCAGGGGGCGAAGACCGAGTCGGGTTCACGTGTCGAAGAGCGTGTCGATGATCTGCCTGGCGATGAATCTCGCGTGAAGGATGGGTTGTCGCGCCGGGTCGATCGACGCAGGTGGCACCCACGCCGGTCGTCCATCGGTGAGCATGATCGCGTGCCAGTCGGATTTGTCGATGAGGTGGTGGTGCGCGCCGCAAGCGAGCGTGAGGTTGTTGATGTCTGTGCGACCCTCCTCCGCCCACGGGACGATGTGGTGCACTTCGCACCACCCCGGTGGGGAGTCGCATCCGGGGAACGAACACCCCTGATCACGGGCGGTGATGATCGCCGTCTGCTTCTCGTCGGCGAAGCGCTTCTCGGTGGCGACCTGCACGGTCGTCGCCTGATCACTCATGAGGTGGAAGAAGACTCGTCCATTGAGCCCCGACGCGGTGAGTTCCTCGATGGGCACGGGGTTCTCGGTTCCCGTCCGACCCGAACCGGTGTTCGCGGCGAGGTCTTCGGCCTTAGCCGTCACGACGAGGGAGTACCGAGCGCCCGACGTGGGTCGGGTCATTTCGATCTTGCCGATCAGAGTGGCGAAGCGTTCGTAGATCCACCGGCGCACGGTCGGCTGGGCGTCAAGGGTGCTGATCTGGGTGCCGTCCTCACGGACTCCGTAGGCACCGGACGTCTCGCCCTCACAGGGCTGTCCGCTTCCGTCCAATGCGGCATCGCTGCCGTCCTGCGCGAACATCGGGGCATCATGGCGCTGCCCCGAGAGCACCGCGTCGAGTACCGCGAAGGCGTCGTCGTCGGCGCCGCTGCCCGTACCGCAGTCGCCAGCGACCCCGCCTCCAAGTCCAGCACTGTCGGCATTGCCAGGACTCGATGAGTCTGGCCTGCCAGCGCTCGATGAGCCTGGCCTGCCAAGGCTCGATGAACCTGACCCGACTGAGGCCGATGCGGCAGCGCCGCCTCTGCGGCACGATTCGATCCTCGAGGTGAGAAGACCGTTGAGGAGTCCTCCGGTGATCGGGTCGAGACGGCCGGTCAGATCCCAGTCACCGTTGCGTCGGGCCCTGAGGTGGACCGAATAGTCCGCTCGGTCCCGCGACTGCGACGGCTCCTGTCCGTCGGGGTCGATGATGTCGAGCATCCGCTGGAAGATCTCCCTGATGTCCGAGACGCGGACCCTTCTCGCCTCGCTGACGAGTTTCGCCTCGGTCTCCTCGCGCAGTTCGGCACTCACCCATGTCGGCAGACGCTTCATGCACTCGGCGATGACCGAGGCCTGTCCTTCGGAGAGGGTGCCGTCGTGCAGTCCGCTCGCGGTCGCCGGGTTGAGGGGCGGCATCGCCTGGCCGGTGATGTCGACACGGCCGCCGAAGTTCCGTGCGAGTTCGGTGCGACGGTTCGCTTCCGCCCCTGTCAGACCGAGCCGGTTCTGGATGAGGGACTTCGTCGTCTTCACTCCGAAGTCGGTGGGCGTTCCGACGCGTTCGAAGACGGCCAGGGTCACTGCGAACAGCGACCTGTTGACACGGTCGAGGGCTTCGAGGGCGTCGGTGAGCATCACGGCCTCCTCCGGACCCATGGGCCGTTCGAAGGACCGCAGCTCATCGTTGAGCGTGGTCAGACCCGTGATCCCGTCGAGCACCTCTGGCGCGAACCGCGAGAGCGCCGACCATTCCTCGTCGCTGAGCATCGAATGTCGGCTCAGTCGACGAGTGTCCGGCATCATCGCCTCCGGCGAAGGTGTGTCCGCAGCCAGCGCTGACGTCACGTCTCCGTCGTGCGGGCGGTGGCCGGGAGCCTCCTCGGCAGACCCCGCCTGCCCGACACTCTCGTCCGCATGGGGATCGAACGGCACATCGCCATCACGTTCCGGCTCATCACAATCCGATACACCGGGCACGCCGGGGATCTCGTCGAATCGGTCGGCGAGGCTGTGGCCGGTGAGATCGAACCCGGCATCGCGGAGCTGGTCGAACAGCGACGACTGACCGCTCGCGCTGCCGCGATGCGCATTCTTCGCCGAATTTCCGCCCACACCCTTCGCCGGCTTCCCGCCGCGGCGCGATCCGGCGGAACGACTGTCGTCGCCGGGGTGCTGCCTGTCCGGGGTGAGCGTCATGACTCCTGATCCGCCTGCCAACGTCTGTGTTGTTGCCTCCGAGTCTACTCCTTGAATGTGAATCAGACAATAGTCTGTTCCCAATTTATTCGATATTTTTTGGCTGATGAATTCATTCACTCAGCGATTCCTGATCACGGTCGCTTGCCTCGGCGTCTCCCCCGGTCACAGCCCCTACCGGCCACACGGCCGACCGTCCCTCATCCGTTCGACGGCGCCCCGACTGCCGCAGGGCCGGCCCCGCTGACACTCTTCCCCTTCCTCGCCTCACCGCCGGCCCGTCGGGGGCCGTGAATTCCCCGAGTCCACAGGAACTCAGGACGACCTTTCCTGAAATCACCGCCTCGGCGGTCTAGGCTCGGATGCGGACACATCAGCGGCACCCGGTCGGACGGCCGTCGTCACCGACGACGAACCGAGCGGTCCGCGGGACCGACAAGTTTCGAAGCACAGCCGAAGGAGACGCAATGGCAGGTCAGCTTCCCATAGTCCGCCTGGTCACCGGAGAGACGACAGGACAGCGGGTGGCCCGCGTCGCCGCTGCCGCCTCGGCGATCGGGCTCGGTGCCCTCGCAGCATGGGACCTGACGCAGAAGAAGCACGCGATCCTGCGCAACTACCCGATCGCCGGACACGCACGCTTCCTCCTCGAATCCATCCGTCCCGAGATCCAGCAGTACTTCATCGAACGGAACTGGGACGGCCGCCCCTTCAACCGCGACACCCGGACGACGATCTACGAGCGGTCGAAGGGCATCCACTCCGAGCACGCCTTCGGCACCGAGCGCGACGTCGCCCGCACCGGGTACGAAGCGCTCATGCACACGAACGCGCCGATCCCCAACTCCCCGGCACCGCCGCGGATCCGGGTGGGCGGAAAGGACTGCACCCAGCCGTATGAGATCTCCCTGCTCAACGTCTCGGCGATGAGCTTCGGATCGCTCAGCGACAACGCCGTGCGTGCGCTCAACAAGGGCGCGGCGATGGGCGGCTTCGCGCAGGACACGGGCGAGGGGTCGATCTCTCCGTACCACCGCGAGTTCGGCGGCGACCTCATCTGGGAGCTCGGCACCGGGTACTTCGGTGCCCGCACCCCCGACGGCGACTTCGACCCCGACAAGTTCGCGGCCAAGGCGCAGGACCCGCAGGTGAAGATGGTCTCGCTCAAGCTCTCCCAGGGGGCGAAGCCCGGCATCGGCGGCGTGCTCCCGGGGGCGAAGGTGACCGAGGAGATCGCGACGATCCGCGACGTGCCCGTGGGTCAGGACTGCATCAGTCCCCCGAATCATCGCGTCTTCTCCACCCCGATCGAGCTCCTCGAATTCATCGCGAAGATGCGCGATCTCTCGGGCGGCAAGCCTGCCGGCTTCAAGCTCTGCGTCGGCTCGCGCACCGAATTCCTCGGGATCTGCAAAGCGATGATCGAAACCGGGATCACCCCGGACTTCATCATCGTCGACGGCTCCGAGGGCGGCACGGGAGCGGCTCCGCTCGAGTTCGAGGACCATGTCGGCCTTCCGCTCACGCAGGGGCTGATGATCGTCCACAACGCGCTCGTCGGTGCGGGGCTGCGCAGCGAGATCAAGGTGGGCGCCTCGGGGAAGATCGCGAGCGGCTCCGACATCGTCAAGCGCCTCATCCAGGGCGCGGACTTCACGAACTCAGCGCGGGCGATGATGATGGCAGTCGGATGCATCCAGGCGCAGACGTGCCACACCGGCAAGTGCCCGGTCGGCGTTGCGACGCAGGACGCCCGGCGGGCGCGGGCGATCTACGTCCCGGACAAGGCCGAGCGCGTGCGCAACTACCATGACGGCACGGTCGCCGAGGCGACCCGCCTCATGGCGTCGATGGGGGCCGCCCATCCCAGCGAACTCGAACCGACGATGCTGCGCCGCAACCTCTCCCCATCCGAATCGTGGTCGTACGCGCGCCTCTACGACTGGCTCGAACCCGGCGAACTCCTCCGCGATACGCCGCCCGAGGACTGGGCGGCGGACTGGGCCGCCGCACGCGCCGACACGTTCCGCATCTCGCGCGGACACAGTCGCTGACCATGGCGCACTCGGTGCCCGTCTCTTCGGCGCGGGCGGAGCGCTTCCTCGCCTCGACCGACGCGGGCTGAAACGGCAACGGCGCCTGACAATCGCCCTTTGTTCCTCGCCGCTCACCTGCGGTGATGAGAATTCATCCGGTAAGCCCCGAAAAAATCCCAAAACTGGGGTTACATTCGGTCGTCCATGCCATAGTCTGGAATGAAAATTCCATACTCACAAGCGACTGTCGCCGACGTCTCGGACGCGGTCACCTTCGTGATCGCAGGCCTGTGCCACCGTCGTCGATGCGCTGACCCCTGGTTGCCCCTCACTGCCGGGATCGGCTCCGGAGTCCTGCGAGACTCCCATCGCCGGCCAGTCCGATCGCCGTTGCCCGCAGCGTTGACCCTCGCGTTGCCGGAATCCCCCGACAGGCGGAGCGTTCCCTCGACAGGGAGCGCTCCCCTGCCCGACAGTTCGTCTTGTGGCAGCATTCCCGAGAACGGATCCCCATGCACCGCACCCATCCCGGAAACGACGCTCTCCGAACAAGTGTCGAGAGCCGCCGACGGACGACGATGTCAACCGTCCCCGCCCTCACTCACCAGACTCAGTATCGCGATCCCCGGCTCACCGTCGGAGTCACCGATGGATGAGAAGGGAAAACGAATCGTGTCCCCCATCGATGCGACCGGCGCGGGAGCCTCCGGGCCCGCAGGTCCGCACACCGGCATCCGTTCCGCCCAGGACGGAACATCGCCGTTCCTCCCCCAGACCTCGCCGCCGCGACATCCGACCGGCGGCTCCGATGGCTCCGGTGACGGCCCTCCGAGTTGGGTCGTCGCAGCCACCGGATTCCCCACCGTGCCGTTCCGGCACCGGCACCACCCCGGTCCGCGGCGCTGAGCCGCCTGCAGGCCGCCGCCTGATCACAGGCGGTCGATGTTGCCCCGCAGCCGCAGTCGCACCGGGTCGATGCGAGCAAGCCGGTCCACACTCTCCTGCCCGAGCTCAGCGGCGACGAGTTCGCACACCGCTTCGACGAGGGCGAGCATCGGCGCGAGCGTGTCGGCGGGCCCTGACGCTCTGACATCGGCGGTGAGCACGTGATCGGCGAGCGCCGCCGCAGGTGAGAGCCAGAGGTCGGTGAAGACCACCGTCGTCAGTCCCATCTCCTTTCCGATCCTCACCACCTCGGCGATCATCGGCTCATAGCGGCGGACATCGAAGACGACGAGGAGGTCTCCTCGTCGGAGGTCGACGAGTTCGGTCGCGGCCAGCAGCGGACTCGACGACAGCCTGGTGACACCGGGCCTCAAGGGCGCGAGCTGCGCGTGGAAGATGTCGGCGACGTACCCTGTGTAGGACGCGCCGACGAGGGCCATGGTCCGCTTCGGCTGAGCGAAGAGTGTGACGGCGCGATCGAATTCGTCGCCGATGACGGAGTCGAAGGTCTCATCGATCCCCGCGTGATACCCGCGCCTGGCGGCCTCGAAGACAGGTTCGTCATCCGCCCTGCTGACCTCGGCCTGGGAGAGGTTCGACTCCTCGCGTTCGCGCATCTCGACCTTGAGCGCGTCCTGGAGCCCCCGATACCCGTCGAAGCCCAACGTCCGGGCGAAGCGCACCACCGAGGGCGCACTCACGCCGGCCGAGTACGCGAGGTCGGCGATCGGTTCGAGCCCGGCAAGCGGATAGGAGGCGAGCAGCGCGCGGGCGATCTTCTTCTCTGCGGGGGTGAGCTCAGGCATCACCGTGCGCAGCGTGACCGCGAGACTCGACGTGCCGGTCGACTCGCGTGTCGGGGCTCTCCGGTCCGCGGCGCCTCCCCCGTCGGAGGCCTGTCCGCGCCCGTCCACCATCGCTCCGCCTCCCGGGTGCCGCCATTGGGTCTGGTCCTGTCGCCGCAATGACACGATCTGCCCAGGTCACCGCGAATGATATCGCTCCAGCATAGCGATTCCCGCCGTCGCGGGCACCGCCGCCGCTCACCGCATGACGTAGCCGTTGTCGACGATGAGGTTCTGTCCGGTCACCGCGCGCGAGTCCGGGGAGGCGAAGAAGATCACCGCCGAGGCGAACTCCTCCGGGGTCGTCACATGCCCGAGCGCCGAGGCCGCAGCGACCTCATCGAAGACGCCCTCAGGGGTGGCCGCCGATGCGTCGGTCGTGCGCAGAAGGCCGCCGGAGAGCATGTTGACGCGCACACCTGCGGGCCCGAGGTCACGGGCGAAGGTCCGGGTCAGCGAGAGCAGAGCGGCCTTGGCGGCGGTGTAGTCGTGATAGGGGACGACGGGATGCTGGACGAGGTTGGTGCCGATGTTGATCACGCGCCCGGACCCGATCTCCCGGAAGCCGTGCATAGCCGCCTGAATCGTGTTCATCGCCGCCCCGACGGTCCCCCGGAACTGTTCCGAGAGGTCGTCGTAGTCGATCTCATCGGCGGGCTGACGCTCCTCGCCGTTGAAGGAGTAGTCGAGCAGCGCACTGTTGACGACTGTCGAGACGGGCATGCCGAACTCCTCCTGCGCCGTCTCGAACATCGCGTCGACCGCTCGATCATCGGTGACGTCGGCCTCGACTGCCGCCGCGCGACCACCACGGGCCCGGATCGCCTCGGCGAGCTCCTCTGCCGCGTCGGCCGAGTACCGGTAGTTGATGACGAGTCCTGATCCGGCGTGGGCGAAGGCCTTGGCGATCGCCGCGCCGAGCCCGCGGCCGGCGCCCGTGACGAGGACGAGCTGCTGGTCGAGCGGCATGGCCGCGGTGGTGAAGGCTTGGGCGTTGCTCATCGGGATTCTCCTTCGAATGCCGGGCGCTGGGATCCCTCTCAGCTTACCCATGCCGACGGGGTCGAGCGGCGATGGTCGGCGGGCCGGTGAGGGAGCCAATAGAATAGACAAGATCACTGTTGTCCATTCGGCAAGGAAGTCCCTATGAGCGAGATCGGCGCCAACTTCTCCATCGGAGTCCTCGCGGCCATCGTCGTCATCCTCATCTACCTGCTGGCGGCCAAGGTCGGGAAGTGGCAGCCCGCCCCGGAACACCGCGGACCAGGAGGCCAGGGATACGGACAGCCGGGCTACCCCGAGCAGGGCAGCCCGCGAGGCTACGGCCAGCCGCCGCGCCGTCGGGACGTCCGCGGCTACAGCGCCGACGAAGCCGAGACCCGGGTGATGCCGACCGCAGACGCCGACGAGAAGGCCACGACGGCCGAACTCGCCCAGAACATCGCCTACTCGGGGCAGATGATCGCCCAGAACCGGCGCGCGGCCACCTCCTCGTCGGGCGACACGCTCGCGGTGTTCACCTACATCCTCGGTGCCGCGCTCCTCGCCGCGATCGCCTTCGTCTTCTTCAACAACCTGCTCCTGCCGGCCACCGTCGGTGCCCTCGTCGGGGCGATCGTCTGCGTCGCGCTGGCGGCGACGTACACGATCAAGTCCCTGGACTTCTGGCCGGACAATTCGACGATCACGATCATCAACCTCGGCGTGGCCCTTGCTGCCGCCCTCGTCATGTACATCGGCGCCTCCCGGACCGAACGCGACCGGATGACGCTCAACTCGATCATGGACTCCTTCGACCCGCTGCCGATGAGCGAAGGGTTCTCGGGATTCGCCGCGGCCGTCGGCGACCGCGTCGTGAGGTTCTTCACCGACTACGGCTTCCTCGGCTTCGTCTTCCTCCTCTTCATGGCCGTCGGCTGCATCATCGTCGTCACCCTCGCCGCGAAGTCCCTCATCGACGTCATGGACTGGCGGATCTTCGCCCAGTTCGGCCGCAACGTCACCGACCGTCCGATGGCGTATTCGCGGGCCGAACGGTTCCAGGCCTCGAAGGTCTCGCACACCGTGACCTCGATCGTCCTCGCCGGCATCGCCGTGCTCTGCGCGACCGGGCTCGCCTACGACGGATTCACATGGTTCACCCGCTGACCCCGGCACACGCGCCCGAGGTCCCGGCACAGGCGTCCGGGGTCCCAGCACACGCGCCCGGGGTCCCGGCACAGGCACCCGGTGGCGAGGTCGGCCGCACCTGCTCCCGCGATCTCGGTCCCCCGGGTTCCCGGCGCTGAGAACGATCTCAGCAACCGCGCGCTAGGATAGTCCCCGGACTTCCTCCGCCCGACAGCGCCCACCCCGCGCGGGAAGGCGGCCAAGGCAGACGTCGACGAACGACCCGAAAAGGGATGAGAACCTCAATTGGCGAACGGCAACGCAACTTTCCGGCACTCGAACGTGGCGCTTCTCGGTCTGGCCGAGATCGTCGCCCCGAATGAAGTGACCTCCCACGAATTCGACGAGCGCCTCGCCGATACCCTCACAACCCTCGGCCTGCCCACGGGTCTCCTCCAGCGCGTGGCCGGTGTCGAGGCCCGCCGCAACTGGGACCAGCCGAGCGACTTCGTCGCCGGTGCCGTCGCCGCCGGCGGCAAGGCGCTGGCCGAGGCTGGAGTCGAACCGTCGGCGATCGGCCTCATGGTCAACACCTCGGTGACCCGCGAGCACCTCGAGCCGTCCGTGGCCGTCGGCGTCCACGCCGGGATCGGGCTGGGCCCGCACGCGATGAACTTCGACATCGCCAACGCGTGCCTCGGGTTCGTCAACGGCATGACCCTGGCCGCGAACATGATCGACGCCGGCCAGATCGACTACGCTCTCGTCGTCGCCGGCGAGGACGCCTCCCGCGTGCAGGAGGCGACCCTGCGCCGCCTCACCCGCTCGGGCATCACCCGGGAGGAGTACCTCAACGAGTTCGCCTCCCTCACCCTCGGCTCCGGAGCCTCCGCCGCCGTCCTCGGACCCGCGGACAGGCACCCGGAGGGCCACCGCATCCTCGGCGGGATCACCCGGGCGGCCACGCAGCACCATGAGCTGTGCGTCGGTGACCACAACGGGATGTTCACCGACACGAAGGGCCTGCTGGCCGGAGGGATGGAGCTCGTCGTCGCCGCATGGGAGGAGGCGCACGAGAACGGCTGGGACTGGCGGAACATGGACCGCTACGTCATGCACCAGGTCTCCGACGTCCACACGAACTCGATCACCCGAGCCGCCGGCCTCGACCCGGAACGGATCCCCGTGACCTACCCGGAGCTCGGCAATGTCGGCCCTGCGTCCCTGCCGATCACGCTCAGCCGGGAGGTCGAGACGCTCCAGCGCGGAGACCGGATCCTCTGCATGGGCGTGGGATCGGGGCTCAACACCGCCATGACCGAGATCGAGTGGTAGAGGAATCCATGAGGCACCCTGCACGGCCGGCAACGACTCCCCCGACGCTGCCCGAGTGGGATCCCGCGTGGTCCCGGATCGTCACGGCGCAGACCGCTGACGGCCCCCACGACTTCCACGTCCTCGACACGCTTGCGTCCCTGCAGGCCGAGGGCATCGAACCCGAGGGCACGATCCTCGCCCTCCACGGCAATCCGACATGGTCATACCTGTGGCGTCGGCTCGCCGCGGTCAGCCTCGCCTCCGCCGCCGACGGGGGACGTGCGTGGCGGATCATCGCCCCCGACCAGCTCGACATGGGCTTCTCCGAACGGCTGCCGCACGATGGTCTGCCGACCCCTCACGGCGCCGAGGTGCGTCGGATCTCCCAGCGCATCGCCGACTTCGACGCCGTCGTCACTCCTCTCCTCGCCGAGGCGGGGACAGGCCATCCCGTCGTCACCCTCGGCCATGACTGGGGCGGGGTCCTCTCGCTCGGCTGGGCGGCGCGGAACCGCGACCGGGTCGACGCCGCGATCAGCCTCAACACCGCCGTCCACCAGCCGGAGGACGCACCGATCCCCGCACCCCTGCGTGCGACCTTGGCAGGTCCGATGCTGCCGACGGCGACCGTGCTCACCGATGGGTTCCTCCGGGTGACGCTGCGCCTCGGCGACCTCTCCCCCGAGGTCCGCGCCGGCTTCCGCGCCCCGTACGAGTCCGCGGCCCAGCGGCATGGGATCGGCGGCTTCGTCGCCGACATCCCCGTCGACGAACGGCACCCCTCCTACGATGAGCTCCAGCGCATCGGTGCCGACATCGCCGCCTTCGACCGTCCGGCGCTGCTCGTCTGGGGGCCGAAGGACCCGGTCTTCCTCGAACGCTATCTGCGGGATCTGCGCGGGCGCCTGCCGCACGCTGATATCCACCGCTTCGAACTCGGCTCCCATCTCGTCGGCGAGGACTGGGACGTGCCGGGCACCGTCCTCGAATGGCTCGACGCGGAGTTCCCGACGACCACTGCCGTCGCGGACAATGAGGCGAGCGCCGCGGACAATGGGTCGAGCGTCGCGGACAATGGGGCGAGCGCCGCCCCCGGGTCGACCGCCTCGGCGCCGGTCGGCACATCCTCAGCCACAACCCGCCCGGTCACCGCGATCCTCGACGCCCGCCGCGACGACGAGGCGATCGCCTCGGTCGACTTCTCGAAGGACCCTGCCCAGCAGATCTCCTGGCGCCACCTCTGGCACGTCACCACCGCGATCGCCCACGGCCTGCGCGACCTCGGCGTGCAGCCCGGCGACCGGGTCTCGATGCTCGTCCCGCCCGGCAACAACCTCACCGCCGCCCTCTACGCGTGCCTGAAGATCGGCGCGGTCGCCGTCGTCGCCGATGCCGGCCTCGGTCCGGCGGGGATGACCCGGGCGGTCACCTCGGCGGACCCGCAGTGGATCATCGGCGAGCTGCCCGGTCTCGGGCTCGCCCGCGCGTTCGGCTGGCCGGGACGCCGGATCTCGGTCTCCCCGCTCGGGAAGGTCCAGCGGAGGGTCTTCGGCACCGAGACGAGCCTCACCGAACTCTCCCGCACCCCGATCTTCGGGGACCTGCCCACCCCCGGGCCCGACGCCGATGCCGCGGTCCTCTTCACCTCCGGGTCGACGGGTCCGGCGAAGGGCGTGCGGTACACGCACGGGGACATCGCAGCCCTCGCCGAGGTGCTCACCCGGGTCTTCGACGTCCGCGAGGGCACCGGGCTCGTCGCCGGCTTCCCGCCCTTCGCCCTGCTCGGACCCGCCATCGGGGCCACCTCGGTGACCCCGGACATGTCCGTGACGAAGCCGAAGACGCTCACGGCCACGGCCATCGCCGACGCGATCATCGCCGGGAACGCGACGATGGTCTTCGCCTCACCCGCCGCGTACCGGAATGTCGCCCGAACCGCCGGTGAGCTCGACGATGCCCAGCGGGCGGCGTGCGCGGGCGTCGACCTCGTCCTCTCCGCCGGGGCGCCGGTGCCGCTTGAGCTCATGGAGTCGATCGCCGAGGTGTTCCCGAATGCGTCGATCCACTCGCCGTACGGGATGACTGAGGGTCTGCTCCTCACCGACATCGACGCGGCCGGGGTGGCTGCGGCCGAGGCCGGATCCGACCTCGGCGTCTGTGTCGGCACCCCGATCGACGGAGTGACGCTGGCGCTCGCGCCGATCGACGAGTCGGGGTTCGCCTCCGACGATCTGCTCACGGGCGCACAGGCGCAGGGTCGCCTCGGCGAGTTCGTCGTCAGTGCCGCGCATCTGCGCTCGGGGTACGACAATCTCTGGCGCACGACCGCGCACGCGGGGCGGGACCGCCTCGGCGGGAAGGACTGGCACCGGACGAACGACATCGGGCACATCGACGATGCGGGCCGGATCTGGCTCGAGGGCCGCCTCCAGCACGTCATCACGACACCGCAGGGACCGGTCGGTCCTGGCGGACTCGAGGCCCTCATCGACACGGACGGTCAGGTCACCCGCAGTGCCGTCGTCGGTGTCGGTCCGATCGGGACTGAGGCGCTCGTCGCCGTCCTCGACGCCGAGGGCACGGACCTGCGTCCCGGGCTCGCTCCGCTCGAGCTCACCGCACGGCTGCGCGAGCTCGTCGCTGGGACGGGGGCCGATCTCGCCGCCGTGCTCGTCGCTCCGAGCTTCCCGACCGACATCCGCCACAACTCGAAGATCGACCGGACCCGGCTCGCGCAGTGGGCGGAGCGGGTGCTCGCAGGTGAGGGCGTGCCCCGGCGCGTCTGAGGCTCAGCCGCCGGCCGTCGCCCGACACCCGATCCCGAACCGTCCTCCCGAACCGACTGAGGAGACCACCATGCAGATCACCGTCACCGGCGCCTCGGGCCTCCTCGGGTCCTCCGTCGCCCGCGCGCTCGTCGCCGACGGTCATGCCGTGACCACCCTGCAGCGGCGTCCGTCCGGAGTCGACGACGCCCGGGACGTCCTCGGGTCGGTGACCGATCCGGCGGCCGTCGCCGAGGCGGTCGCGGGCGCCGAGGCGATCGTCCACCTCGCGGCGAAGGTGTCGATGATGGGCGATGCCTCCGAGTTCGAGGCCGTCAACATCGGGGGCACGGCCACACTCGTCGAAGCCGCCCGCGCCGCCGGGGTCCCTCGGCTCGTCCACATCTCCTCACCGTCGGTCGCCCACACGGGTGACTCGATCGTCGGCGACGGTGCGGGTCCGGCATCGCCGGAGCACGCTCGCGGTGAGTACGCGCGGACGAAGGCCGCAGGCGAACTCATCGCGCTGTCCGCCGACTCCCCCGCTTTCCGCGTCCTCGTCCTCCGCCCCCACCTCATGTGGGGACCGGGCGACACACAGCTGACGGAGCGGGTCATCGACCGCGCGAGAGCGGGCCGGATGCCTGTTCTCGGGTCGGGGGCAGCACTCATCGACACACTCTTCGTCGACAACGCCGTCGAGGCGATCGTCGCGGCCGTCGCCGCCGTCGATGAGCACCACGGGGAGGCACTCGTCGTCACGAACGGCCAGCCGCGTCCGATCGGCGAGCTCATGTCGCGGATCGCGATGGCCGGTGGGGCCGCGGAGCCGAGGCTGCGGATCCCGGTCGGACCGGCCCTGGCCGCAGGGTCCGTCGTCGAGCGGGTGTGGGCCCTCGGGGAGCACGACGACGAGCCGCCGCTGACGCGCTTCCTCGCCGAGCAGCTCTCGACCGCGCACTGGTTCGACCAGCGCAGGACGCAGGAGGTGCTCTCATGGCGCCCGCGCATCAGCATCGAAGAGGGGCTGACCATCCTCGCGGAGCACTACGCGGGCTGAGCTCCGCTCTCGCGCACGCTGCGGTCCGGCGCGGCGGCCGAGCCCTCCCGCACAGTGCGGCAGTTGCTCAGGTTGTTGCCGCACAATGGGCCCATGACCGCGACACGGTCGTCTCCGGTCGTCCTGCTCGCAGGCGTCCCCGGGGCCGGCAAGACCGAAACCCTCAAGGAGATCCGGAGTCACGCCCCGTGGCTGCGGATCTCGGACCCGGAGTCGGTCCGTGATGTCCTGCGCCGGGTGCTGCCGTGGCTGCCGTACCCGGTGGCGCGGCCCTTCGTCCACACCATCGCTCACTTCGCGGCCCTGTTCCGTCTCCTCCGCCGAGGTGACCGCCCCCTCATCGTCCACGACCCGGGGACCCGCCGGTGGAGTCGGCGGCTGCTGCTGTGGCTCGCGCATCTGCGCGGGCACCCCGCCGAGGCGGTCTTCATCGACGTCGACCGCGATGACGCTCTGGCCGGTCAGGAGCGTCGCGGGCGGATCGTGCGCGGACCGGCCTTCGACCGGCACTGGCGGCGGTGGACTCAGCTGCGCTCACGGATGGTCGCCGGTGAGCAGCCGGGACCGGGCGAGAGGTGGGCCCGGATCGTCCTCACCACCCGCGACCGGGCCGTCGACGATGTGCTCGCCCTCATCGACCACGCCCCGCACTGAGCCCCGCGATTCTCTGGTCGCTCCACCGTGGTGCGGGTGCCCGAATCGGCTCAGCCGCCTCGGCGGAGTGACCAGTCAATCAGTAGGAGACCCGGTGCGGTGACCAGGGAATCAGGCTGGGACGACCACGGTCCTCACCGCAGCGAGCGCACCTCACCGTGACGAGCGCGTATCTCCATCGGTGCCTCCGTCGGAGGCTGCCTCCGAGGCGGACGAAGCATTCCTCTCATCGTCGAGCACGTCGACAGACATGCCGGGCTGACCGACCGGCGGAGACTCGAGGGAGGAGCCCTGCGCCGAATCGTCCCTGTTGTCGTCGGTGACGGCGCTGTCCTCCCGCTCGCGTTCGCGCTCGGCGGCCTCCCGCGCGTGATCGGGTTCGATGTCGTCGACCGTCTCGGCGTCGGCCTCGGCGCGCTCCGCCTCTTTCGCCTCGGCCGCCCGCTTCACCGCGGTGTCCGGGGCCTGCTCGGTGCCGGACAAATCAGCGGGACCAGCGTCATCGCCGACCTCACCGAGCCGTGCTTCCGGCACCGGTGGCGCTGCGGTGCCCGGGGTCTCGGAAGCCGTTCTGCTCGGATCCGATGCTGTGCTTGATCGATCAGGCCCGGCGCTCGGCTTCTCGTCGTCACCGGAGGTCACGCTCTCCGCGTTCGACTCCTCGGCCCCGGCGGGCGGTGCGTCCGAAGCCCCGGCAGCGGAAGAGGTCTCCGCGGCGTCCGAAGCCCCGGCGGCAGAGGTATCGGAGGCCCCGCTCGAGGACGGGGCCCCCGCGGACTCGGACGAGCTGTCGTCCCTGACTCCCGCCTCGGCGGCGAGGCGGGCGCGTCGATCCGCACGGGCCTGTGCGCGTTCCTCGTCGCTCATCCTCGGTGCTCCCGGGATGCCTTCGCGCTGGCTGGGACGCACGGTCTCCCAGATGAGGAGGATGATGACCATCGTGATGCCGACGATGCCACCCATGGACAGCGAGTTCCACGGTCTCGGCAGTGAGAAGATGCCGGTGAAGGCGTTGACGACGAACAGGGCGACGATACCGACGATGAGAGCGATCAGATAGCGCATCCTCCCATTGTGCCCGTCGATGGGAGCGAATACCGGGAGCCGGAGGTAACGGTTGGGCACCCCCACCTCGGCGAGGGACTGTGCCATGGGTCACAATGGGACAATGAATGCGATCTCCCGCCCCACCTACGACGATGTCATCGCAGAGATCTCCGCCGACCCCGGCGAGTACTGGCTCGAGCAGGCCAGGACGCTCATCGACTGGGTGAAGGAGCCGACGAAGGCCGTCGACGACTCCGCCGCACCGATCTACCGGTGGTTCCCCGACGGCGAACTCAACGTCTGCTTCAACGCCCTCGACCGTCACGTCGCGGCCGGCCGCGGCGACCAGGCCGCCCTCATCTACGACTCCCCCGTCACGGACACCGTCCGCACGATCACCTATGCGGAACTCCTCGACGAGGTCTCGCGCTTCGCCCGCGCCCTGTCCGACCGCGGCGTGGGCAAGGGCGACCGCGTCGTCATCTACCTGCCGATGATCCCCGAGGCTGCCGTCGCGATGCTCGCGTGCGCGCGGATCGGGGCGATCCACTCCGTCGTCTTCGGCGGCTTCGCCCCAGCCGAACTCGCCGTGCGCATCGACGACACCGCCCCGAAGGCCGTGATCTCCACCTCGGCGGGGGTCGAACGCGGACGGATCCTCGAGTACAAGCCGATGCTCGACGAGGCGATCGACCTGGCGGAGTCGAAGCCCGAGTTCACCGTCATCGTCCAACGCGACGAGCATAGGTGCGAGCTCGGCGAAACCGACCTCGACTACGCCGAGCTCCTCGCCGCCACCTCCGAGGGCATCGACCCGGTGACGGTGAAGTCGACCGACGAACTCTACGTCCTCTACACCTCGGGCACGACGGGAAAGCCGAAGGGCATCGTCCGCGACTCCGGCGGATACGCCGTGGCCCTGGCCTACTCGATGCCGCACATCTTCGGCCTCGAACCCGGGGACACGATGTTCACGGCCTCCGACGTCGGCTGGGTCGTCGGGCACTCCTACATCGTCTACGGGCCGCTGCTCGCCGGCGTCACCTCGGTGTTCTTCGAGGGCAAGCCGATCGGCACCCCGGATGCGGGCACGTTCTTCCGGATCATCGCCGACCACGGGGTCAACGTCCACTTCACCGCGCCGACCGCGATGCGCGTCATCCGCAAGGAGGATCCCGACGGCAGGCTCATCGGCCAGTACGACCTGTCCTCGCTGCGGGCCTCGTTCCTCGCCGGGGAGCGCCTCGACCCCGATACGTACGAGTGGACGACCCGGATACTCGCCGAGGCGACCGGCCGCGACATCCCCGTCGTCGACAACTGGTGGCAGACCGAGACCGGCTGGCCGATCGCGGCCAACCCGCTCGGCCTCACGCGCTTCCCCCTCAAGGCGGGATCCCCGACGAAGCCGGTGCCCGGCTACGACATCGAAATCGTCGACCCCGGCGGCGCCCCGGTTCCCGCCGGCCAGGAGGGTCTCATCGTCATGAAGCTGCCGCTGCCGCCGGGGACGATGGCGACCGTGTGGGGCGATGACTCCCGCTTCGTCTCCTCGTATCTCTCGGCCTTCGACGGCTACTACCTCACCGGCGACTCCGGCTACCTCGACGAGGACGGCTACGTCTACGTCATGGGACGCACCGACGACGTCATCAATGTCGCCGGCCACCGGCTCTCAACCGGGGTGATGGAGGCCGTCATCGCCTCCCATCCGGCCGTCACCGAGGCGGCCGTCATCGGCGTCCACGACGAGACGAAGGGTCAGAGCCCGCGTGCCCTCGTCGTGCTCGGCGACTCCGCCGAGGCGGTCGATCCCGACGAGATCGCCGCAGAGCTCGTGGCGATGGTGCGGAAGGAGATCGGTCCGGTCGCCGCGTTCAGACAGGTCGACATCGTCTCGGCGCTGCCGAAGACGCGTTCGGGGAAGATCCTGCGCAAGACGATGCGCGAGATCGCCGACGGCGCCGAGAACCCGGCCGTGCCCTCGACGATCGAGGACCGGTCTGTGCTCGACGCCCTTAAGGACGTGCTCCGGCGCGGGTGACTCCCAGCGAGCTCCTGGGCGGACGCTCGTCGGGCCGGGCGCGGCGGCAGGCCTCCGTCGATCTCCCACCGCCGCGTGATCGCCGTCAGTCCCGGGACTTCCTGCCCTGCTCGAACCCGGCGGCGAAACCGCGCTCGTAGGCCTCCTCGCGTCCCCGAGCGCCGGAGTCGGAGCCGCGCATCCATTGGGCGAAGAACTCACGCGGGTCGGGGTCGAAACCGCTGCGCGGATCGAATCCCCACCGGCCGCGCCGGCCGCGGCCCCGAGGCCCGAAGCCGTCGCGCGACCCGTAGCCTTCGCGCGACTCCCGGTCACCGCGGCGGCCGAAACGGCCGTCCGTGTCGCGCTCCCCGCCTCGGCGGGACCAGCCGCGCCCGTGCCCGAACGCGGTGCGCGGATCGAAGTCGTCATCGTCGGCTGAGACGTGATCGCGGTGCTCGCCGTCACGGTCTCCCGGGTATGCGCGCGGTTCGGACCCGTGGGGACCGAAGCGGCCAGGACCGAAGCCGCGGTCACGCCCGAATCGGCGCATCCGCTCCTTGAACGCGCGGCGGCTCTCCTCGTCGCCTCCGAGGGCGTCGATGAGCTTCGTCAGCGTGGCGTTGACGGATTCGATCTCCTCCTCGGTGAGGATGTCGTCGATCTTCGCGCTCACTCGCTCCCGCAGCTCCCGCATGCGGTTGCGCAGCTCCTCGTCGGACGCCCGGTCGGTGGGGTCCTCATCGGTCCACGCGCCGTCGTCGACGACCTCGTCATCATTGCGACGGCCGTACCCGCGCAGATCACGCGGGTCGATGCCCGCGTCGTCGAGAGCTCCGAAGAACTCCCTGCGCAGCGACCGACCGGCCTGCCTGAGCAGGTGGGCGAGGTGCGGGGCATCGTCGCTGACTTCATGGTCGAGCGGCCGGTCCTCGTGGTCGAGCGGCCGGTCCTCTGACGTCGCCTCCCCGTCGGAGGGAATCGGATCCGCACCGTCCTCCGGCGCGGACGAGCGGCCGAATCGGACGGATCCATCGGTCGCCTCTGCTCCGTCGTCGGCCCCCTCGCGTCCGCCGTCACCGGCGGTCGCCGATGACGAGCCCTCGGGTGTCGCGGACGACGAGCTGTCACTCGTGTCGTCATGGAGGTCGTCGCGGCGGTCGTCATGGTCATTCTCGTTGTGGTCGTGGGTGGTCATGTCATCTCCTTTAGTTGTCATCTGACATGTATATGCATAATGACATGCACCGTGAAACATGTCAACAGACATGTAAAATCGAGGCATGACGACAGACAGCTCCACGGAGAAGATCGCCGAGGCGCTCACCCGCCTCCAATGGCGACGGGGCTTCCGCGGTCTCTCCGGCCACGGACGACACGGCGACCACGGCGGGGGCCCGAATCCGTTCGGCGGCCCCAATCCCTTCGGCGGGGACGGCCCCTTCGGAGGTCTCTTCGGCGAAGGAGGCCCGTTCGGCAAGGACGGCCCCTTCGGCGGGGACCGCGCCTCCGGCCGCGACGGAGACCACGGCCACCCAGGCCGCGACGAGTGGCGGGAATGGTCGCGCCGCCTCGGCGGTCGCCTCGGGGGACGCGCACAGCTGCGCCTCCTCATCGCCCTCGCCCAGGTCGGGCACGCGATCGGGGTGAGCGCCCTCGGGGAGGCGATCGGCGTCGATCAGCCGCGCGCGTCGCGTCTCGTCTCCCAGGGCGTGGAGCTCGACCTCGTGCGGCGCGAAGCCGATCCCGATGATGCGCGGCGCACGCTCATCGCCCTCACCGAGAAGGGGCGGGCGATCGCCGACCGCTTCCTCGGCGCGCAGAGGGAGAGCGTCGATGTCGCGCTCGACTCGTTCACCGACAAGGAGCGCGAGATGCTCGCCGACCTCCTCACCCGCCTCGCCGACGCCTGGCCGAGGTGAGAGACCCCGACGGGGCGTTGAGCGCTCGGGTTCAGCCTTCGGCGAGAGCCTTGAGACGCTCCATCGATGCGAGCAGCGTCTCCACGGTCGTCGACTGGGCCCGCGGAAGGCGTTTGGGATCGCGCAGCCGCGTCCAATCGTAGGTCTGGCGCACGAGCACAGACTCGTCCCCGGCGGCCTCGATCTCCCAGATCCACGTGTGCCCGAGCGGAGGCTCACCGACCTCCGAGGGCATCCACGCGATGCGGCGGCCCTCGACGAAGTCGACGACGTGGTTCTCGCGCTCGACGCCCTTCGTCAGCGTCGTCACGAACGATCCGCCCGTTTCGGTGACCCGTTGGCCCGAGGCAGCCGATCCGAGGTTGTCGTTTCCGTCCCACTCCGGCTGCCTGGCCGGGTCGGCGATGAGTTCGAAGACCTCGGCAGCAGGGGCGTCGACGGTGATCTCGGCGCTGACGACCTTGAGTGCGGGGTCGATCGCATCGAAGACCGCTGCATCGTCGGATCGGTTGGGGTCGGTCATCTCGGTTCCTTTCGGCCGGCGGCGCGGAATCTGCGCCCTGCCGTCAGACTACCCCGACCCCGGCCGAGGCGGTCCGAGCGTCGACTCCAGAGCGCTCAGTCCTCGATGGCTCGGTCCTGGCGATCGGCGCGGGCGGCCGCGGTGCTGAATCGGGTGAAGAGCCTCGAGGAGTCGCTCGAGAGCGAGAGGAGCACGCCGACCTGAAGGGCGACGGTGATGAGCGAGTACATGTTCGTCGCGATGCTCCGATCGCCTGTGAGGTAGTTCGTGAACGAGATGACGACGGAGATCGTCGAGAGGGTGAGGATCCACAGTCTGGCCCGGTTGCTGCCGCGGAAGACCGAGATGGAGGCGATCACCTGGATGACGCCGATGATGAGGCTCAGTCCGACGAGGACGCCGGCGACGATCCGGGTGACGACCTCGGTCTCGGACGCTGTCACCTCGACGCCGACTCCGGCGACATCCGCCCGCAGGCGATCCCAGTCGAGGAGGATGCTGAGCACGTCGGTGGCCTGGAAGATGAGGAGGACGAGCACTAGGCCCGCGCCGATGAGCGTCTGCAGGGGTCGCCTGCTCCACAGGGTGCGGGCAAGGGCCGAGACCGAGTGGGCGTCCTGGTCGATCTGCGTGGCGTCGAGGGCGAGGTCGAGCCGTTCGGGGTAGTCCTCGGCATCGGTGGTCACCCTGCCGACGTCGACGATCGGCAGGTCACCGTCGGTGATGATCGCGTCGCCGCCGCCGTTGCGCGAGTGGTAGCCGGTCGAGAAGTCCCTGACGACGTCGACGCTGATCTCAGGGTCCGCCTCGGTGACGGTCCTGACGATGTAGTCGCGTTCGATGTCGGTGTTCTCCTCGATCTTGTGGGTGACCTGGAGGGTGAAGAGGGAGAGTCCGACGCTCTTGTCGTAGGTTCCTGCGGCGAGCCAGTCGGCCTGCAGTCCGCCCGGCAGCAGCCAACCCGACGGGCACTTCCAGAAGCGGACGTGATGGCGCTGCCCCGGATCGCCGTCGACTTCCTGCTGGTAGGCGAAGTCCTGCCGCCGACCGAAGAGCATGAGCGGGGAGACCGGCGCCTCGGGGTAGCTCGACCTCGCCACGGTCGACCGGATGATCCCCCACGTCGATGCCGCCGTGATGTCGTCGGCGAGCGTCCACCCTGCCGCCTTCATCGCGTGATGGATCTGCGCCTCCTCGCCCCGCCACGCGAGGTTGACCGGATCGCCGAGGAGTCCGTCTGAGGTCCGGGTCCGGCCGATGAAGTAGTTGGGGACGTAGATCTGGGAGAGGATGCGGTGCAGGCGCGGCAGCGCGAGGTAGGAGACGACCGCCCAGAGCACGAGCAGGGTGAGGACCTGCCACCATCCCAGCGAGAAGCCCTTGAGGAGGATGAGGAGGGCGAGGAAGAGGGAGGCGACGCCGCCGAAGAGGAAGAAGAAGTAGTCGAGGATGCCGGTGACGGTGAAGTGGTGTCGGCGGAACACGAAGGACTGCCGGCGGCGGTTGGGTCCGCGCTCGGGGGCCTGCTCGGGAGGGGGATCCGCGGAGTGGGCCTGGGGATTCATGGGTCAAGTCTAGCGATGTCGGCCGGTCCGGGTACTGGTGCTTCTGCGTCGCAGCAGGGCCGCCTTCGCGGTCTCCGCGGTCTCCTGCTCCGCATCATGGGTGAGTCCGGTGAGCAGGGCCTCGGCCTGAGGGTCCGGGATCTCGATGAGCACCTGGAGGACCCGGAAGCGCACATGGGCATCGGACGAACGCAGGCGCTCCCGCAGCGCAGCCATGATCGAGGCGCCGACGGAATCGCCGGTCGGTTCGCCAGTGTCCTCGCCGGTCGCCGCCCCTGCCCCGTCGACGACCGGAACCTCCACGCCGTCGACCGGAACCTCCACCTCGTCGCGGGACGGCGCATTCGCACCTCCTGCCGGGGGCACCTCTGCGAAGTAGCCGGCGAGCGCCTCGGCTGCGTCGATGTCCTTCTCATCGCTCATCGCGACCTCGAGGAGGATCGGCACGGCGACGGGATCGCGCATGTCCCCGAGGGCGAGTGCGGCGACCGTCATCACCTCTAGGTCATCGTCGTCCAGCGCCTCCCGCATGGGAACCGCCACCGCAGTCGCGACCGCGACGTCATCCGCCGAGGCGGTCCTGCGGATCTCGTCGAGCGCGCGGATCGCGTTGCGCCTGACAGCGGGTTCGGCGGAGCGGAGTCCCGTGGAGAGCGGCTCGACGGCGTCGGTGCCGACCTGGGCGAGCGCCCACCGCATCGCGCCGGCCGCATTCGGCACGGCTTCGTCGAGCACGGCGCGGGAGAGCGACTCGACGGGCACGCCGAGGTCGACGCCGCTGCCGAGAGCGGCCTTGTGGCGCTGGATGACGTCACGCGACTCGAGGGAGCGCATGAGATCGATGGTTCCGAGCAGGCTCTCGCCGTCGGAGCGGCCCAGCCCCCGGATCTCCTCGAGGCGTTCGAGCAGTCTCCGCTCGGTCTCGATCCTCTCGTGTGCGGCCGCGATGAGGTCGGTGACGAGCGCCGAGGCGTCGAATCCCGGTTCGGCGAGGAGGCGGCCGACCTCGGGCAGAGACAGGCCCAACCTGCGCAGACCCTCGATGTGGAAGATCCGGCCGATGTCGCTCGGCGAGTACTCGCGGTACCCGTTCGACCCCCGGGCACTCGGGGTGACGAGGCCCAGAGTCTCATAGTGGCGCAGCATGCGCGCGCTCACACCCGATCTGCGGGAGACCTCTCCGATGCGCATCGCCACCTCGCTCTCCGCGCAGAATCCCGGTCCGCGGCTCCGGTGTCCGCCCCGGCTCACGCGGACGTCGCCACTCTCTCGGTCGTCGCGCTATGGTCTCGCGAGAGCACACAGCACTCTACTCGCTGGGCCACGACGGTCAGAGTCCTGTGCCCGACGGTTCGGAGGAAGGAGTCCGAGGCATCGGCCATGCGCCACGGTGGTCGAGCTTGCCCCTCTCGACCACCACACGCATCCGACCGACCCTTCCCAAAACCGGTTCAGGCCGATGCCTCGGACCCCAGTGCGACCACCCGCTTGGCCTCGTCCATGGCGTGGGCGAAGCCGGCGTCGGGGTCATGGAACATCGCCACTGTCGCCAGAGCGTGTGTCCGCACTGTTTCTTCCTCTGCCCCCACCCTGCCATCGACCACTGACACGACTTCGTCGCCGAGGGCGACGAGTGCCCGGCTGAGGCTCTTCTGCATCTCGACGTCACCTCGCCCCAGCTGCGTGACCAGGGACGATGCAAGATCTCGGTGTCGGTCTCCCGGCACCAGACGAACCGCGGCCCTCCACGCACTGCGGGCCGCCTCGGCGTCGGCATGGGCGATGAACCGCAGACCCGACACGGACGGGTCGAGGGCGACCCAGCCACGCGGATCCCCGATCTTCGACAGCGAATGCAGGGCCTGGCTCTGGGCCTGAACGGAATCGGACTCGAGCTCGGCGAGGAGGCGGGGCACGACGAGGTCGGCAGGCAATCGGGTGAGCGCCCAGGTGAGCATGTCGCGGACGAAGAAGTCCGGTTCCGTCCGGCTGCGTTCGATGAGGACGTCGAGGTGGTCGGGGTCGGCGTGCGTTCCGATCGTCATCGCGGCCTGCAGTCGCTGCTGCGCACTGCCCAGCCGCAGAGCGCGGGCCACATCCTGCACTCCTGTCTCAAGGGATGCTCCTGCACGTCCGTCCTGCGGATGGTTCTCTGTCATGGTGTCCGCCTCCTTCACCTCCCAGTGAAGACCTTGACAGCGTGTCAAGGTCAAGGACGGCGGGGGAACTCGGCTCCGAGTCGGTCTACACTCGGACTCAGCGGCACCCCGTCGCCCGAGCGGACACCGTGGACCCCCGCGGACACCGTGAACCCGCGGGGACACAGAACAGGCGACCCGCTCCCCCGAATCGAGCAGGACACGGCTGAGGAGAGAACCCGTGGACAAGATCGATCTCAAGAAGACCCTGCCCGGCTACCGAGCGAAACGGGGGACGTTCGCGACGGTCGACGTTCCACCGATGAACTACCTCATGATCGACGGCCATGGCGATCCCAACACCTCGCCGGAGTTCACCTCGGCGGTCGCATCGCTCTATCCGCTCGCCTTCACGCTGAAGTTCCTCAGCAAACGGGAAATCGAGCGCGACTACGTCGTCCCGCCCCTCGAAGGCCTGTGGTGGGCCGAGGACATGAGCTCCTTCACGACGGCCCGGAACAAGGCCGACTGGGACTTCACCCTCATGCTCGCCGTCCCCGAGTGGCTCGACGGAACCCACGTCACCCGGGCCGCCGAGGCGGTCGCCGCCAAAGCCGATCCCCCGCGTCTCGGTGACGTCCGGTTCGAGACCCTGGTCGAGGGAACCGTCATCCAGACCCTCCACATCGGACCCTTCGACGCCGAGGCCGAGGTGCTCGCGCACATGCACGAGTCCGTCATCCCCGAATCGGGATACGTCTGGACGGGGCGCCACCACGAGATCTACCTCAGCGACTCCCGCCGGACGGCACCGGAGAGGATGCGGACGATCCTCCGGCAGCCGGTGGAGCCGGTACAGCCTCGGTGAGGCGCGGGCTCAGTCTCCGTACGTCCATCCTCCGGTCACCGCGCTCGGCGAAGGCTGCACCGTCTGCACCGATGCCGGAGGGTTGCTCACCTCGGCGCCGGAGTTCACCCCCGTGGACACGACGACGACAAAGAACACGACGGCGACGACGATGAGCATGACGAGGAACGCGACCCCAGCGACGAGGAGGCGGGCAAGCGGAGTGAGACGACGACCGTAGGGCATGTCCAGAGCCTACGGCGAGAACTCCGACTCCGGCGCCGCTGCCGCGTGGCAGTTCGGCAACACCGGGTGCCCGGTCAGCCCGGCTCCCACCGCGCCGTGATCGTTCTGTGACAAAAAGCATGGCGTGGTCACATTGACCCTTAAGTTTGTTGCATTATCGTTATATTCATGCCTCGACAGACACGACACCGCAGGGGACCCCGGTCCGTGCTCGTCGGTGCCCTGATCGGTCTCGGGGCAGCGGTCGCAGCACTGGCGATCGGTGCGGTCGTCATCCTCAATTCGCCCGTGTCCTTCGGCTCGACGACGATCAGGCAGATGCAGATGGCCTCGGTGAACCAGCTCAACCAGCAGCAGATCGACAACGCCCGCCTCATCATCGCCGTCGGACGCGGCGGCGGATTCGACGACGAAGCGATCCGGATCGCGCTCATGACCGCGCTCCAGGAGTCCTCGCTGCGCAACATCTCCCACGGCGACCGGGATTCCGTCGGCCTGTTCCAGCAGCGCCCCTCGCAGGGATGGGGCGATCCGTCCGAACTCACCGACCCGGTGTTCGCGACGAAGTCCTTCTACGGCATCAATCCCGAGATCGAGAATCCCGGGCTCAACCAGATCGAGAACTGGGATTCGATGACTCCGACGGAAGCCGCTCAGGCCGTGCAGCGTTCGGCGTATCCGAACGCGTACGGGCAGTGGGAGTCGCTCGCCGACGATCTCATCGGCAGTCAGGACGACGTGGAAGCGCTCCACTGACAGGCGCTACACTTCCCTGGTGAAGTTCACCAGCCCCCTCCCCATCACTGCCCTTTCAGCCGCCGCGATCATCGGACTCGGCGGCTGCTCCGTGCTCCCGTCCTCCGCCGGAGCGCCCGACGGTCCCTTCCCGCAGACGATCGACTCGCCCTACGGGACGACGACGATCGAGGACGCACCGACGAAGATCGCGGTGGCCAGTCCGACCGACCTCGACATCGCGCTCGCGCTCGGTGCCGAACCGGTCATCGCCCCGGCAACCGGCGGCGATGACGAGTTCAGCCCGTGGGTGCAGTCCGCGCTCGAGGACTCAGGCGCCGAGGCGCCGCAGACCTACGACGGCACCGACGGCCCTGACATCGCCGCGATCACGCAGGCCGAGCCCGATGTCATCCTCGCCACCGGCCTCGAGGACGCGGGCGACCACTTCGACGACCTCTCCGAGATCGCGCCCGTCGTCGCCGCGGCACCCGACGCGACCTGGACGGACCGGACGGCAGCGGTGGCCACCGCCCTCGACACAGCCGACAAGGCCAAGCAGGTCGTCGGCGACATCACCACCGAGGCCGAGGACATCGCCGGTCGGCATCTCGAGTTCGAGGACACGACGTACACGGTCGCCGATGTGCAGAAATCGTCGATCGACTACCTCTCCTATGACGGCAGCGACGACAGCTTCTTCAGCGGACTCGGTCTCCTGCCCGCCTCGGCGGCATCGTCGTACTCGGCGGAGGAGCACTCGGTGAAGAAGGCGAAGGTCGACGACCTCGACGCCGATGTCCTCCTCATCCACTTCCCGGACACGGGCAAGGGGCTGCTCGACGAGTCCGACCTCGCCGACCCGTTCTACCGCGAGGTCAAGGTCATCCGCGGCAAGCACTACGCCGTCCTCAGCGACGACGAGTTCGCGGCCCTGACGAACCTCTCACCGCTGAGCTATCCGTGGCTGCTCGACGAGCTCCCCGACGCCATCGGCAAGGCCGAGCAGGGCGAGGCCTGAGCCCGACGTGTCGGTCCGGACGATTTGCCGAGCGCGAAGCCTGTTCCGGTAATCTCTATCCATGGCTGACTCTCCAGAATCCGTCCCGGTCAACGCCGCCGTCGAACAGCTGCTGCGCAATCCCGAGGACAATCTCGACGCCATCTCCGAGACAGCCGACCTCTTCAAGGCCCTCGCGACCCCGTCGCGGCTGAAGATGCTCCTCGTCCTCGCCCACGGCGAGGCGACGGTCACGCACATCGTCGATTCGACCGGGCTGTCCCAGCCGCTCGTGTCCCAGCATCTGAAGTTCCTCCGCGGTCTCCACCTCGTCGGGGTCAACCGGATCGGCCGGGAAGCGTACTACTCGCTCAAGGACGACCACGTCGCCCACATCATCCTCGACGCGCTCGCGCACACCGTCGAGGGACACGAGCACTGACGCGCTGACCCGGCGCACCAGTGATCCCACCCGGGGCGCTGACCCGGCGAACCAGTGATCCCACCTGGGGCGAGCGCCGCGCGCACGCCCGCCTTCCCGAATTTCCCGCGGCGGCGGAGACGTCACTTCATGTACTCGAGCACCCGGTCGAGCGCCTCGGCGGTGCGATCCGCTCCCACGGCCAGGGACAGTCGCACCGAGCGCCAGCCGTCCACGGAATCGAAGTCGTCACCGGGGGCGAAGGCGACTCCGGTCGCCTCGAGGAGGTCCTCGCACCACTGCGTGGCCGTGGCGAACCGGCCGCCCGAGCGCTCGAGGATGTCATCGATGCGCGCATACATGTAGAACGCACCGTCGGGCGGGGCCATGTCGGTGAACCCGAGCTCCGCGGTCGCGTCGAGGACGTGGTCACGGGCGTGGGCGAAGGACGCGACGTTCGCCTCGCATTCGGCGTAGGACTCCGGGTCGAACGCGGCGACCGCGGCGTACTGGGCGGGCACGGGCGCGCAGAGGGCGAGGTTGCCGGTGACGTTGCGGGCGGCCGTCGTCAGCCGCTCGGGCAGGATCGCCCACCCCAGCCGCCACCCCGTCATCGCCCAGTACTTCGAGAACGACGAGATGACGATGGCTTCGTCGTCGTGGGCGAGCGCTGTCTCCCCGCGGGTGCCGATGTAGCTGATGCCGTGGTAGATCTCGTCCGAGATGACCTGCACCCCGTGGTCGCGGCACCAGGAGATGAGCTCGCCGAGGTGGTCGGCCCCGATCATCGTCCCCGTCGGATTCGCCGGGGATGCGAGCATGAGGCCCTTGAGCGGGGCCTCGGCGTGCGCCTGCTCGAGGAGGTCGATCGTCGGTTGGAAGCCGTGCTCGGCCCCGCAGTCGAGTTCGACGATGTCGGCGCCGAGGGCGGCGAGGATGTTCTTGTACGCGCCGTACCCGGGTCGGGCGACGGCCACTCGGTCGCCGACGTCGAAGCAGGTGAGGAACACCGTCTGGAAGGCACCCGAGGAACCGGTGGTGACCTGGATGCGGTCGATGGGGATGTCGACGCCGTACCAGTCGCGGTAGTGGGAGGCGATCGCCTCACGGAGTTCGGGGATGCCGAAGACCGCGGAGTAGCCGAGATTGGTCCCGTCGGTGAGGATCTCGGCGGCGCGACGCTTGACCGGAGACGGCGCACCCTGGGTCGGTTCGCCCAGGCACATCGCGATCGCGTCCCGACCGGCCCGCTGCATCGCCTGGACCTTGCCGACGATGTTCATCGCCGCGAACGGGCGGACGAGACCCGCCCGGTCGGAGACGTGCAGGCTGCGGGTGTCGTCGACGGTCATCGTCGGCTCCCTTCCTCGAGTGGCGGTTGAGCTCTCGGCGTGCCCGCAGTCGTAGTCAGCGGGTTTCGCATAGTGCACATGCTAGCTGTCGTGTGCCGGAGGGGCTTAGGGTGAGGGCGGATGGGCACGACCCTCCGCACACGACGACACGACTTCGACGGCGAAGGAGCAGGGACGATGAGCACGGAGAGCACAGGAGCGGAGACGAGCCGTGCGGTCGGGGGCGTCGGCGGCGCGGGCGGTGATGCGGGTGTTGGCGCCGGCGACACCGGGGCTGGCAGTGGCGCGGGCGACACCGGGGCTGGTAGTGGTGCCGGCGACACCGGGGCGACCGGCGAGGTGCAGCTCGACAACGGGATCTTCCGAGTGACGCGGTGGACGATCGAACCCGGCGGTGTCATCCCCATGCACCGGCACAAGCACGAGTACGTCGTCGTCCCTATGGTCACCGACACCATGCACGTGCGGAACTCCGACGGCACAGAACTCACCGCCGAACTCCAGGCAGGGGTCTCCTACACCCGTCCCGCCGGGTCGGAGCACGAGGTCTCGAACCCCGACGGCGAGGATGCCGTCATCTTCGTCGAGGTCGAGCGGCTGTAGGGGCTTACGGCGCAGGGGTGTGCGGTCATCGACCGGCGCTGACGCGCGTGTCGAGGACGCGCAGTGTCGATTCGGCACGCGGAAATCGACACTGCGCGTCCTCAAGTCGGTTGGGCACCGGCGGCGCGTGCCAGCCCGCGCACGCCATCCGCCCACTCAGGCAGGGACGTCCCACGTGTGGACAGGGCGGCCGCTCGCCTGGTTCTCGAGGTAGGCATCCATCATTGCTTTGAGCCCCTCACGGCGCTCCGGCGAGTCCGGTCGGCTTCCCGGGGCGAGGTGGTCGAGCATGCGCAGCTGCCACGTCGCACCGTTCGCCCTGCCCGAGGCCCGGCCCTCGATGATCGACATGTACTCCTCGATGACGTCCTTGTCGATGTTGAGCCGTCGCAGTCCGCGCCGGGCCTGCGGGATGAGGACGTCGATGACGAGGTCGGAGACGGCGATGTGCCCGATCTTCGGCCACGTCACCCGGGCCCTGATCCCGTCCTTCGCACACGCGAAGAAGTTCTCCTCCGCCTCGGCGAAGGACATCCGGGACCACACGGGACGGTTCTCGCCGACGAGGAACTCGGCGAGCCCGTAGTAGAAGGCGGCGTCGGCGACCATGTCGACGGGCGTTGGGCCCGCCGGCAGCAGCCGGTTCTCGACCCGGATGTGCGCGCCGTTGTCACCGGCATCGTAGATCGGCCGGTTCCAGCGCCACACGGTGCCGTTGTGGAGATTGAGCTCGAAGAGCTTCGGGGCGTCGGCGTCGCTGAACTCGACGAAGTCCTTGATCTCGGGCAGCAGGGGCGGGAAGTAGCGGACGTTCTCCTCGAAGAGGTCGAAGACGCTCGTGATCCACCGCTCCCCGAACCACACGCGCGGGCGCACGCCCTGCGTGACGAGTTCGGGTGTGCGGGTGTCGATCGACTGGGTGAAGACCGGGATCCGCGACTCGTGCCAGAGCTTGTGGCCGACGAAGAGCGGCGAGTTCGCGCTCACCGCGACCTGGGCGGCGGCGATCGCCTGGGAGGCGTTCCACGCCTCGGCGAACTTGTTCGGCGCGACCTGGAGGTGAAGCTGCATCGACGTGCACGAGGACTCGGGGGCGATGTCGGCGAATTCCTGCCGGTAGGTCTCGCGACCGTCGAGTTCGATCTTGACGAACTCACCGCGGGCGTCGATGACCGAATTGGACAGAGCCTCGTAGCGGTTCTCCTCCGTCATCCACGGGTCCTCTTTGAGGAACTGCGTCGTCAGCGTCGGAAGAGTGCCGATCGAGGCGACTCTGAGCCCCTTGTCGGCAGCGGCCCTCTGAGCCTTCGCGAGCCGATCGGCGACCCCGGCTTCGAGGGTCTTGAGTCCGCGGCCGGCGACCTGGAGGACGGGATGGTTGAGTTCGAGATTGAACCCGCCGATCTCGGACTGGTACTCGTCGTCGAGGTCGCCGAGGACGTCCTTGTTGCGCAGGCTCGGCTGGTTGTCCTCGTCGATGAGGTTGAGTTCGAGCTCGAGCCCGATCGTGCCGGCCGACTTGAACTCGGCATGCCGGAGGTAGGTGTCGAAGAGCTCGAGATTCTCCGCGAGCTTCTCGCGGTACAAGGTCCGCTCTTCCGGTGTGTACCGTTTCGAACTCACTGCCTCACCCATGCCTCAAGCAAACCACACACGACGGGAGTTATGAGGGGCCAGGTCCCGACTTTCTCACAGCCGACCTTTCCCCCACGCGTCCATGGCGATGCGGACGCAAGCGGTGCCCCGCACGCGCGAGCCGTAGAATCGGCGACATGTCGACCTCTGTGAATTCGCCCACTCAGCCCTCTGACCTCGTCCGCGACTCCGAGGAGCGCCTCCCGGCGATGCTCGCCGACCTCGCTCGCGTCATCGGCGTCGAGACGCCGTCCTCGGACAAGGCCGCCGTCGCCCGCGGGGCGAGCGACTTCGCCGACCTCCTCCGTGAGCGCCTCGGCGCCGAGGCGGAGCTGCTCACCGTCGACGGCGTCACCCATGTGCGCCTGCGCTTCGGAGACGGGCCGCCGCGCGTCGTCCTCCTCAATCATCAGGACACGGTGTGGCCCCACGGGACGATCGAACGCCTCCCCTTCTCGACCGAGAACGGGGTGGTCCGCGGTCCCGGCAGCTTCGACATGCTCACCGGGGCGATCATGAGCGTCCACGCGGTCGCAATCCTCGCCGACCGCCTCGGCGAGGGCGGGCTGGAAGGACTGTCGATCCTCATCACCGGTGATGAGGAGGTCGGGTCCGTGAGCTCCTCCGATCTCATCCGCGCCGAGGCGGCCGAGGCGAATGCCGTCTTCGTCATGGAGGCGAGCGCCGACGGTGCGCTCAAACTCGAACGCAAGGGAACCGGGATCTACACCCTCGTCTTCCGGGGCCGGGCATCCCATGCCGGGCTCGAACCCGAGAAGGGCGTCAACGCGGGCATGGCGCTCGCGCTCACCCTGCCGCTCGTTGCCGGCCTCTCCGACGCCGAAGCCGGAACGACGGTCGTGCCGACGACGATCACCGCCGGCACGACCTCGAACACCGTCCCCGCCGAGGCGCGCGTAAGTGTCGATGTCCGTGCCCGGACCGCGGCCGAACTCGAGCGCGTCGACTCGGCGATCCGCGCCCTCGCCGCCGAACCGACGCTCGAGGGGTCGACGACCGAGGTCATCGGCGGCATCAACCGCCCGCCGTTCGAACCCGAGGCGTCGGCGGCACTCTTCGACCGAGCAACCGTGCTCGCCTCCGAGCTCGGAATCGCCGCCCCGCTCGGGGTCGCGGTGGGCGGCGCCTCGGACGGGAACTTCACTGCCGGCGACGGGATCCCCACACTCGACGGCCTCGGCGCGGTCGGTGACGGTGCGCACGCCGAACACGAGCACGCGGTCATCGCCGAGATCGCTCCGCGCACCGCTCTGCTCGCAGCACTCATCGCCGATCAGCTGGCGAAGTAGGCGACCCGCGCGCCTCATGAGCGCCGCTGGTCGCTCGTGTGCGCCGGCGGGATCTCACTCCACCGGGAATCCCTCGGCCCGCAGGTCGGCGGGCGACTTCGTCGTCAGCAGCCAGTCGCGGAGGAGGGAATCGGGCACGATGCGTCGCCGGTGGATGAGACGGTCGCTGCCGACGAGATAGAAGCGGTAGCCGAACTCGTCGAGGACGGCCATGAGTTCGGCCGGCTTCGCCCGGTCCTCGAGGACCTCGCAGAGGATGTCCGGGTGCAGCACCGCGAGGAAGTCACGGCCGTATCTGAGGACGTCGTTCTCCGCGCCTTCGACGTCGATCTTCATCGTCACCCGGGTCGTCCCCTCGGGCAGCTGCGGCAGGAGTTCGTCGAGAGAGGTGAAGCGCACGTCGACGCCGTCGGCGAAGTCCATGCTCGCGGCGTAGAACGACGGCAGCGCCGAACCGCCGTCGCCCGTGGGCACCTGCATCGTCGTCCCCGGCCGGCCGACGCCGGTGGGGTGGACCGTCACCCGGTTCCGCAGGCGGTTGCGCGCGACGTTCTTCTCGAGGCCTGCGACGACAGCGGGAATGATCTCGAAGGAGTGCGCGACCGTGGTCGGGTTGGCGGCGAGGACCGCCATCGTGAACACCCCGGTGTAGGCGCCGATGTCGACGAACACCTCGGCGTCCCTGCTCAGCTCAACCATGAGGTCGAGGGCGAACGCGTCCTCAGGTTCGGTGCGCCGACCCTTGCCCCAGTAGAACTCCTTGGCGATCTCGCAGCGGAAGGGATCGACGAGGACGAAGTCGCCTCCCCCGGCACGACCGGCCACCTCGGTGAGGCCGATCGGGGCGGGCAGACGACCGACCTTGATGCCCCGGACGCGGGGCGCGACGGCGCGCATGAGCGGGTGGAGGAAGGGCTGCGCGAGCGCGGCCTTGATGGGGAGTTTGAGCCCGAACCACTTCTGCTTGCGGGCGGTGAGGCTTCGCAGGTAGTCGTTCATCGTGGGCCCCTTCGGTCGCGTGGCCTCTTCGGCCCACCGTACCAATGACCGGGACCGCTGACTACCGATCACGTGCGGGGCCCTAAGCTGGTGATCAGGTTCAACCGTCCCCACTGCGAAACAGGAGCTCGGCCGATGAAGCTCGTCTCGATCACCCTCCACCAGGTGTCCATTCCCCTCGTCACCCCGTTCGAGACCTCGTTCATGCGGGAGACCGAGAAGGACTGCTACCTCGTCGAGGCGACGTTCGACACGGATCGAGGAGAGGTCACCGGGTGGGGCGAATCGGTGGCGATGATCTCCCCGCTCTACTCCTCCGAGTATGTGGCCGCCGGCATCGACGTCACCCGCCGCTGGCTCGCTCCGATCCTCTTCGGCGTCGACGATCTCACCGCCGAGACCGTCGGCTGGCATCTGCGCCATGTCGTCGGCCACCCGATGGCGAAGTCCGCGCTCGAGATGGCCGTCATCGACGCGCAGCTCCAGCTCAACGGCCAGTCATTCAAGTCCTATCTCGGCGGGGTCGTCGATTCCGTGCCCTCGGGTGTGTCCGTGGGCATCCAGGACACCGTCGAGGAGACCGTCAGGGTCATCGGGGACTACCTCGAAGAGGGGTATGCCCGGATCAAGCTGAAGATCAAGCCGGGCAAGGACATCGCCCCGGTCGCCGCCGTGCGTGAGGCCTTCGGGGACGACTTCGGCTTCCAGGTCGACGCGAACGCCGCCTACACCCTCGTCGACGCCTCCCACCTGCGCCGGCTCGACGACTACGGTCTCCTCCTCATCGAACAGCCCCTCGGTGAAGCCGACATCCGTCAGCACGCGGAGCTCGCGAAGCTCATGGAGACCCCGATGTGCTTGGATGAGTCGATCGTCTCCGCCGAGGCGGCCGCCGACGCGATCGCCCTCGGCGCCGCGGCCGTCATCAACATCAAGCCCGGCCGGGTGGGCGGCTACATCGAGGCGAAGCGGATCCACGACCTCTCCGCGGCCAACGGCGTGGCCGTCTGGCACGGTGGAATGGTCGAGACCGGTCTCGGCCGCGCGGCCAACGCCGCCCTGGCCTCCCTCCCCGGCTTCACCCTCCCTGGCGACATCTCCGGGTCGAACCGCTTCTTCCACGAGGACATCACCGAGGAGATCGTCATGCACGACGGTCGCGTCGACGTCCCCGACACGGTCGGCTTCGGTGTGACGATCGACCCGGCGAAGCTCGAGAAGTTCCGCACCGAATCGATCGACATCCGCCCGGAGGGGTGAGGGACGGGCACGCCCGCCGCTGGGGCGCCTACTGTCCGAGCCCGACGACGCTGATCATGATCGGGGCAAGGACGATGATGAGGATCGCACCGGCGATGTCGAAGGTGAAGCCGGTCCTGATCATCGTCGTGATCGGCACGGCCCCGGTGCCGTAGACGATCGCGTTCTGCGGTGTCGAGACCGGAAGCATGAACCCGAACGAGGCGGCGAAGGTCGCGGCCATCGCCGGCACGAACGGGTCGATGCCCGCGGCCTGGCACAGCGGGATGACGATCGGCACGATGACGGCGGCGGCTGCGGTGTTCGAGGTCGTCTCCGAGATGAGGATCGCGAGGATGACGGAGACGATGGTGATGGTGAGCATGCTCGTCACCCCCAGAGTGTCCGCGAAGCCGGTGCCGATGGTCTCGGCCAGTCCCGTGTCGGCGAGGAGCGAACCGAAGATGATGCCGCAGCCGAAGAGGATGATCGTGCCCCAGTCGATCTTCGCCGCCTGACTCCACTTCAGGGTCGGTTCGCGCCGCTTCCAGTCGACGGGGAGGATGAAGAGCAGGGAGGCTCCGATGACCGCGACGATGCCCTCGTCGAGGCGGGAGTCGAGGAATTCGTAGACCGCTGAGTCGGTGCCGGCGAAGAGTGCGGCGAACGCGGGCAGCAGCCAGAGCAGGACCGTGAGGCCGAAGGCGAAGAGGGTGTTCTTCTCCGCCCGGGAGACCGGACCGAGCTCGGCCAGCTCCTTCTTCACGTACTCCTCGACGCCTTCGATCTTCCGGATCTCCGGCTTGTTGAGAAGGAGGAGGACGATGGCGAGGACGATGAACATCGCCACGCAGATCGGCAGGGCGACCGCCATCCACTGCCCGAAGGAGATCTTCTCCCCCGTGGCCTCCTCGATGAGGCCGCGGCCGATGAGGTTCGGAGGCGACCCGACTGGGGTGAGCAGACCGCCGACGCTCGCGCCGTAGGCGAGCATGAGCAGCAGGGCGGCCCCCACGCGCAGCCGCAGCGGATCGAAGTCGGGCTTGACGATGCCGCGGGACTGGAGGAGTTCGGCGATGACAGCGAGGATGCCGAGTGCTGTGGGCATGAGCATCGCGACCGTCGCCGTGTTCGACACGAACGCGGAGAGCACACAGGTGATGAGGCCGAAGGCGATGATCACCCGGTACACGGACTTCCCGACGCCCGGCAGCGAGAGGACACTGAGCGCGAGACGCTGCGCGATGCCGTGTTGGAGCATCGCCTGGGCGAGGATGAAGGCGCCGATGAACGTGAAGATCGTCGACGAGCCGAAGGGACCGACCGCATCGGCGGCGGGAACGATCCCGAGCACGACGACGACCCCGACGCCGAGCAGACCACCGATGGGAATCGGCACCGGTTCGGTGATCCAGAGGACGATGACGCCGAGAAGGACGGCGGCGAGCATGTGCTGCTGATACGTGAGGTCGAGGGGAAGGAGCGCGAAGACGATGGCGATCGCCGGAGCGAGGATGAAACCTGACGTCATCCGGGCCCGCTCGAACCTCTCCTCCCGGGGAGAGAGCTTCTGCTCACTGAGGCTGCGGAAGGTCTTGCCGCCCAGCAGCGCGTCGCGCACATCGGTCATGGGAGTCGACGGGCCGCCATCGCCCCGTGCCTGCGAGATATCCACCGTCATCGGTCCTTTCATCGCTTTCGAACCAGCGTGACCGAGCCCCGCGGATTAGTCCAAGGCCTGTTTGCGATGAGACCAATAGCATATGCCTATGGATATCCGCCAGCTGCGCCAGTTCCTCGCCGTCGTCGACACCGGAAGCTTCACGAAGGCCGCGGAAGCGATGCTCGTCGCCCAGCCCTCCCTGTCCCAGACGATCAGGGGGCTCGAACGCGAGCTCGGCGTCTCGCTCTTCAACCGCATCGGACGCACGGTGAGTCTGAGTGAAGCCGGACGCGAGTTCGAAGGTCCCGCCCGGCTCGCCGTCCGCGACCTCGACGCCGCGAAGGCACACATCGACCGTCTCCGCGGGCTCCAGTCCGGCCGGATCGAGATCGCGGCGATGCCGTCGCCGAGCATCGAACCGCTCACCGCGCTCATGGCGTCATTCGCCACCTCTCACCCGCAGATCGCCTTCGCAGTCGACGGCACCTTCACCGTCGATGAGACGATCGATGCCGTCCGCCACGGCCGCGTGGAGATCGGCTTCCCCGGCAGTCGCGGTCCGCTGCGTCTCACCGACCTCGACGTCCTCCCGGTCTCCGCCCAACCCCTCAGGCTCGCCCGCAGACGTGAGCCCGGCGCACCCCGGGACACCCCGGTCGATCCGCGGACCCTGACAGGGACCCGCTTCGTCGTCTCCCACTCCGGGTCGCTCATGCGCGCCTACGTCGATGAACTCATCGCCGACGGCGTCGGCATCGAGATCACCGCCGAGGTGGCCCACCGCACCTCGATCATCCCGCTCGTCCGAGCCTGCATCGGCACAGCCGTCCTCCCCTCCGCCTGGCAGGCGTTCGCCGGGGCCGACGTCGAACTCGTCCCCCTCCTCGGCGCACCGTCGCTGCACGTCTCCGCGATCTCCCGCCCCGAGGGCCTCACCCCGGCCGCGGCCGCGTTCCTCACAGCGACCGCGAAGGTCGCCGCCTCCGCCGGGACGACGCAGCCGACGTGAATCGCGGCCGGACGGTGCGCACACCGTTGGCCCGGTCCGCGCCCCGCGGGCCCGGACCCGCCCCTGACGGTCGGCGCTGACGTCGGACCGCCTCGGCGGGGTCGAAGGCAGACGGTCGACTCATAGGCAGAGCCAATGGATACGATCGCGAACGGGTCTTGGACTTATGCGCCGTCTCCGCGCTCAATGGAAGGAGCCCGACCGCACCCGAACGAGGACAGCCATGACCGACACCCAGACATTCTCCATCGCCTCCATCCCCGGTGACGGCATCGGCGGCGAGGTCGTCGCCGCGGGACTGCGCGTCCTCGACACCGTCGCGAAGCTCTCCGATGGGGACATCGCCTTCGATGTCACCGAGTACCCGTGGAGTTCGGCCTACTACCTCGAGCACGGCACCTACATCCCCGAGGGCGGGCTCGAGGATCTGCGGAAGCACGATGCGATCTACTTCGGGGCGGTCGGCTCGGCTGATGTCCCCGACCACACGAGCCTGTGGGGACTGCGCCTGGCCATCACGCAGCCCTTCGACCAGTGGGCGAACATCCGCCCGGTCACCTTCCTCCCGGGCGTCGAGTCGCCGTTGCGCAAGGCCGACGACGCCGACCTCGACTGGATCGTCGTGCGCGAGAACAGCGAAGGCGAATACGCGGGCATGGGCGGACGCAACCTCAGCGGCCGCGGCCCCGGCAACGAGGTCGCGCTGCAGACGAGCCTCCATACCGAGAAGGGCACCGAGCGGATCATCCGCTTCGCCTTCGACCTCGCCCGCACGCGAGCAGTGAAGAAGGTCTCGTCGGTGACGAAGTCGAACGCCCAGCAGTACGGCATGGTCCTCTGGGACGAGGTCTTCGCGCGCGTCGCCGCCGACTATCCCGATGTCGAGACCGAGAGCGTCCTCGTCGACGCGATGAGCGCGAAGTTCGTCCTCCACCCCGAGCAGCTCTCCGTCGTCGTCGCCTCCAACCTCCATGCCGACATCCTCTCCGATCTCGGCTCCGCCCTCGCCGGCAGCCTCGGCCTGGCCGCGAGCGCGAACCTCAACCCCGAGAAGCGCTTCCCATCGATGTTCGAACCCGTGCACGGGTCGGCCCCCGACATCGCCGGCCTGGGGGTGTCCAATCCGATCGGCGCGATCTCGTCGGCAGCGCTCATGCTCGACGACTTCGGCCTGCATCAGGAGGCCGACGAGGTCCGGTGCGCCATCGAGAACGTCACTGGCGCGGGCATCCTTCCCCGCGACCTCGGGGGCGAGTCGAACACGATCGAGATGACGGAGGCGATCGTCGCCCAGCTCGAAGCCCTCCACGCCGAGGCGGCCGTGCCCGAACCCTCACACTGAGAGTCCGCCCGGAGGGGTGAGGGAGAGATGACGCCCGCCGTCGCGTTACATTTCGCGGCGGCGGGCGTCGTCTTCGGACCCCGGCGGCACCCCTCAGCTGTGGGTCTGCTTCTCCACGGCGGCGTCCTTCGCGCGATCGAACTGGAACGTCGAGTGCTCGATGGAGATGTTGAAGTGCTTCGCCACGCAGTCCTGGAGGTCGGCGAGGATCTTCGGAGCGTGCCCGTCGTAGAAGCACTCGTCGGCGAGCACGACGTGCGCAGTGAGCACCGGAAGGTTCGAGTCGATCCGCGTGACGTGGAGGTCGTGGACCTCTTCGACGTGGTCGACGTCCTCGATGTGCTTCCTGACATCGTCGAGATCGAGCTGCTTGGGGGCGGACTCGAGCAGGATCGACCCGGTCTCACGGAGGATCGCGAAGGCGCGCGGAACGATGATCGCGGCGATGAAGAGGGCCGCGACGGCATCGGCCCGCGTCCAGTCGAAGAGCCAGATCGAGACCGCGGCGACGATGACGCCGACCGAGCCGAGCGCATCGGCGATGACCTCGAGGAACGCCGCCCTGAGGTTGAGCGAGGAGTTCTTCGAGGAGGTGAGGATGAGGATCGAGACGACGTTGCCGGCCAGACCGACGACACCGAAGATGAGCAGTTCGGGTCCCGGCACCTCCGGCGGCGCGAAGAACCGGCGCACACCCTCGATGAGGCTGTAGATGCCGAGGCCGAGGAGCAGCGTCGCCTGCGCTCCGGCGGCGAGCACCTCGGCGCGCTTGAAGCCCCAGGTCTTCTGCCCCTTCGGCGGCCGGGCCACCAGCGTCGCCGCGAAGAGCGCGATGCCGAGCCCGATGAGGTCGACGGAGTTGTGCCCGGTGTCGACGAGGAGCGCGAGCGACCCCGTCCAGATCGAGCCGAAGACCTGGAAGGCGAAGATCACCAGGACGATGCAGAACACGACGGCCAGGCGCTTGCGCGACCCGGTCTCGTGTGAGTGGTCGTGTGACATGAGGACTCCTTTCGAAGTCACATTAACATATGCGTATGTATTTATAAATTGCGAAGCGCTGTCCGCTGTGTGCCGCTCATCACCCTGGGCTCACGGCCCCGACCGCGTCCGGGAGGCCAGTTCGCCTCCTGCCCCACGCCATGCCCGAAGCACAGAGCGCCCCCGAGGCGGATCCGGTTCGATAATCGCGTGATCGTCGAACCGGATGCTCCTCGGGGGCGCATGGCTGGGGCCGAATCGGCCGGACTGCGGCAGGCCGCCAGCTACTCGCCGCCGGGCTCGTCGTCGGAGTCATCGTCCGTCCCCGAAGGGCCGGACTCCGAACGGTCGGTGCCGCCAGCACCGGTCCCGCCGGTCGAATCCGCGCTGCCCGTGCCGGTGCCCGGGCCGCTCGTGCCAGTGCCAGGGCCTCCGGCGCCCGCCCCTCCGGCTCCTCCGGCACCTCTGCCGTCGCGGCGGCGCAGCGCCTCGTCGATGTAGGCCTGGACGTCGATGCCGGTGGCACGCTTGACCTCGTCGCCGATGTGCTGGATGTCGATTCCGCCGTCCGCGTCGAGGAAGTCAGCCGGGTCGAAGCCCGCCCACTGACCGCCGTCGCGCTGACCAGCGTCGCGCCGGCCGCCGCGCGGACGACGGCCACCGGGCGCACCTCCGCGGCGACCGCTGCGATCGGCACCCCCACCTCGGCGGGGGCCGGCTGCACCATCGACGTCAGCCAGCCGACCCTCGATCACCTGACCGCCGGACCCTGAACCCGAACCGGATCCTCCGCCGGGCCCCGAACCGGACCCGCCGTCGGACCCCGCACCTGGGCCCGAACCGGCTCCGTCATCCCCGTCGCCCCCGTCGGGGTTCTGCGCCCGATCGACGAGGTCGGTGAGGTCGATGCCGGTCGTGCCGCGCACGACCTCGAGGACCTGCGCGAGGTTGTTCGACACGGAGTTCGCGAGCTTCGACTCGCCGTCCGTCGAGACGATCGAGAGGTCCTTGATGTTCGAGTACGGAGCGACGAGCTCGCCGGCGATGTCGGGAAGCACCTCGAGGACCTTCGAGAGCACGGCCGCGTCGTTGAACTTCTTGTACGCCTCGGCCTGGGCTTCGAGTGCCCGCGCCTCGGCCTCACCGCGCGCCTTGATCGCATCGGCCTCGGCCTGGCCTTCGAGGCGGATCGCCTCAGCCTCCTTCGACCGGCGGTGGAGTTCGGCCGCCGCCTCGGCGCGGCCCTGGGCTTCGATCTCGTAGGCCCGGGCGTCGGCCGCGGCCTGCTGCCGGTAGCGTTCGGCGTCGGCGGGCCTGCGGACCTCGGCGTCGAGCTGCTCGGCACGCAGCTCCGCGGCTTCCTTCGCGACGACGCGGTCGCGTTCGAGCAGCTTCTGCTTCTCGGCCGCGGCCGCGAGCGGGCCGGCGTTGTCGGCCGTCGCCTGCCGCTGATCGGCCTCTTCCTTCAGGGCGGCACGGCGCAGCGCGAGCTGCTGCTGCTGTTCGGCGATCGCCTGGTCGGTCAGCGCCTGCTGCTTCTGCGTCTCCTCGTTCTGCTGCGCCTCCTCGACGGCGGCGGCACGGGAGGCGTTCGCCTCGGCGATGGCGGCGTTCTTCGCGACCTCGGCGGCCTGCGGACGACCCCAGTCGCGCAGGTAGCTGCCCTCGTCCTCGACCGCGGAGATCTGGAAGGTGTCGATGACGAGACCCTGGTTGTTCATCGAGTGCGCGGACTCCTCCTGCACCTGCGCGGCGAAGGAGGCGCGGTCCTGGATGATCTGCTCGACGGTGAGCGTGCCGACGACCGCGCGCAGGGTACCCGAGAGGATCTCCTTCGAGTAGTGGTCGATCTGATCCTGCTGGTCGAGGAAGCGCTGCGCGGCCTTGCGCACGTCATCGTCGGTGCCCCCGACCTTGACCTGAGCGACACCGCGCAGCTTGAGGGCGATGCCGTTCTTCGAGATGCCGTCGATCTCGACGGAGATCTGCCGCGAGGACAGGGAGAGGATGAACGCCTTCTGCACGATCGGATAGACGACAGCGCGCCCGCCGATGATGATCCGCCCCGACCCCGACGCTCCCGAGGCGTTGCGACCGGTGATGATGAGCGCCTCGGACGGGGAGGCGATCTTGTACGACCGGAGGATGACGACGAGTGCGATGAGCACGATGACGATGATGGCGCCGATGCCGACGACGCCGAGCATGAGGTCCATGAGCGGGCCTTCCGTTCCTCGTAAGGGATGCGATGAGGGCGGCCCGGTCGGCCGCCCCATGCTCACCACCCTATCGGAGGGGCTCAGTGTTGCCCAGGGTCATCCTTCCGATGATCCCAGGTGAGAGCCTCGCCGAGGCGGGGCTGAGTGTCCGCGATGCTCAGTGAGCGCGGGGCTCGGTCCGGCTCACTTCCCGGGAGGTCCGACGACGAGGAGACCGGCGAAGACGACGATGACGACGACGAGGCCGATGCCCGCTGCCAGCCCCGGGGAGCGGATCGCCCACGCGCACAGCTTCTCCAGTGGTCCGCGGGGGGCGCGCCCCTCACGTCCGAGACCCCACCCGCCGTCGAGCGCGCCCGCCCGGTTCGAGGCGATCTCGAACGGGATCGTCGCGAACGGGATGACGGCCGAGACGAGCCCCATGAGGAGACGGCCGATGCCCCACTTCTGCGAGACGCCGACGAGGATGACGACGACGACGAAGCAGAGGAAGACGAACCCGTGGATCCCGCCTCCGATGCGCACACCGACCTCGGTGGTCTTCGTGACGTATTTGAGGAACATGCCGAAGAGGAGGAGTGCCCACGTGATGGCTTCGGCCACGGCGAAGAAATTGAAGAGCTTCTTGGGAGTCACGGGAACCCATTGTGCCGGGCGAAGCTGAATGCGTCCTGCAGGAGAGGCGATTCTGTGGGCATGAACACCTCGGTCAGCGCCGCAGACACGAACACGCGGGCCGGCGAACTTGTCCAGTCACCGGCCCGCGTGGCTTCGGGGTTGTTACTGCAGGCTGCCGGCCCTGCGGCGGCGGGCTCCCATGGTCATGACCACACCGAGCACGATGAGCGCTGCGGCAGAGGCGACGAGCGGGAGGGCTTCGGAACCGGTCCGCGGCAGGTCTCCCCCGCCTCCGGCACCCGGATCGTCCGCTCCGGCGGCGACGACCTCGAACGAGCCGGTGAGCGCGTCTCCGCCCTCACACTCGACCGAGACGTCGTAGCTGCCGACGTACTGGGCCGACTGCGACGCGTCGAGACCGCGGACGCCGAAGTTCGCGATGCTCTCGGCACTGACGGTCGCCGTCTGCTCGAACTTCTCGATCTTCCCGTTCTTCGGGGTCACGGTCATGGTCGCCGTGGTCTCGGGCGTGCACCCGGCCGCGGTGACGGCGACTCCCTTGTCGGAGACGAAGTCGTTCTCGTCGATCGTCGTCGGGTCGATCGTCAGCTTCCGCTCGACCGGATCGTCCGTGGGCGACTCGGTCGGCGTCTGCGTCGGGGTCTCGGTGGGCGTCTCGGTCGGGGTCTCCGTCGGCGTCGGCGAGGGCGCGTCGGTGAGATCGTAGGCGAGCGCGTGCACCGAGTACGCGATCGCAGGAGCGAAGATGTCGATGGACTCCTTGCTCATGTTCTCGATCGTGTCACTGGGCTGGTGGTAGTTCGTGTCGTGCTTGGCACCGACGGTGCCGCCGAACATCTCAGCCTCTTCGGCCGTCTTCGTTCCGTCCGCTCCGGAGAACAGACCCGAGGCGGGAATCCCCGCGTCGATGAACGCCTGGTAGTCCGAGCGACCGGAGAAGTCCGTGCCGACGTTGGGCTGGTCGACGGTCTCGAAGTAGTCGGTGAAGACCTTCTCGAGCTCAGCGGACCCTGCGGGCACGTTGACGTCGTCGGGGATCGGAACATCCGACCCGTCGGAGTCGAGGGTGCCGACGATGTAGTTGTCCGAGCCGATCATGTCGAAGTTCATGTACGCCTTGACCTTGGCGAGTTCGCTCGCGCTCAGGCTCTCGACGTACCTCTCGGATCCGACGAGACCGACCTCCTCAGCGCCCCACCATGCGAAGCGCACCGCGTTGTCGACCTCGGTCGGCTGCTTCGCGAGCGCTTCGGCGCTGGCGAGCAGGGCCGCGGAACCCGAGCCGTTGTCGTTCGCGGCGGGGCCCTCCGGCACACCGTCGAGGTGGGCGCCGAACATCTGGACGTTGTCCTTGTCGCCCGCCTTCGTCTCGGCGATGACGTTCCACGTCGTCACCGTCTTGTACTCGGTCTCGAGCGTGAAGTCCGTCGACGGGGCCTCCCCGTCACCGGCGGCCTGGATCGCCTCGAGCAGTCCGTTGCCGAGGTTGTAGGTCGTGCCCACGGTCGGTGCACCGTTCTCGATGCGCGCGCCGAGGGTGGCGTTGAGCTCCTCGTCGGGTGCGTCCTTGGTGTTGTTGTAGATGATGACGGCGGCTGCCCCCGCGTCGGTCGCGGCCTGCGCCTTTTCCCCGAAGGTGCAGGAACCGCGGGCGACGAGGACGACGGCACCCTCGGCGGTGTCGTCGTAGTCGGTGGCCGCGCAGCCGAGCTGGCCCCCGGCCAGGTCGGAGTAGTCGTCGTCGGTGGGCAGCACGAGCGGCACGTCGGTCAGCGGTGCCACGGTGCCCTCGGTGTAGCTGGCAGGGTTGACGGCGATGTCCTCACCGTCGACGCTGACCGCGACCTCACCGTAGGTCTGATCCTCGATGTCGAAGGCCTGGCGCGTGACGTCGTAGGCGCCGGTGGCCCCGAGCGTCTGCTCGACGTACTCCACCGCCTCCTCGTAGCCGGGCGTGCCCAGGGCGCCGAAGCCCGAGTCCTTGTTCGCCACGGAGATGTCAGAGATGTTCTGGAGGTGATCCATCACGGCGTCGCCGGTGACGCCCATGTCGGTGTGCTCTGTCGGTCCCGCGGTGCCGGCGGCCGTCGCCGGCGCCATGCCTCCCAGGACCAGTCCCGCGGCTGCGGTGACGGCCAGAGAGGCTCTGATGCGTAACTTCATGGAGTTCCTTTCGCTGCTCAGGTGCCACGCGAATCCGTCCCCTCGATTGGGCCGTCGATCGTGCACGACCCTGCACTCCGGTCCGTGCGCAGGCCTGCGCCCGACTGCGGAGTCCGCAGCGGCGCGGCGCGCTTGGTGCTGGGAGGATCTGACTCTTGCGTTCCGCCGAGCGATCCGCCGCTTGGTAACGAATCACAAACTTCTATAACGAAACGGTGACACAATTCACATAGTTCATCAACTTAGCCGATCAGGGACGCGCTGAGGTCACGAATAGGTAACAAACAATAGTTAAGCAATTGCGCAAGTATTGAAATCATAACCGCATCCCCCGTAGAATCCGACCAGTGAGTAACCAGCAGTCCTCGGCCCCAGCGCCCTCGGAGTCACCCGATCGCCGAACCATCCGCCGGTGGCAGCGCTACCTCGCGAACGAGCGCCTCGAAGAGCGCGTCTACCGTGACCTCGCTGCCCGACGCACCGGCGAGGACCGCGAGATCCTCCTCGCCCTCGCCACCGCCGAGTCCCGGCATCAGCAGCATTGGATCAGCCTCCTCGGCGAGCACGCCGAGAAGAAGCGCACCCCCGACCTCGTCACGCTCAGCCTCGCGTTCTTCGGCCGCCTCTTCGGATCCGTCTTCATCCTCGCCCTCGCCCAGCAGTCGGAGACGAGCTCGCCGTATCAGAACGAGGTCGCCGCCTCCCCGGAGATGGCCGCCGACGAGCGGATCCACGCCGAGGTGGTCCGAGCCCTGGCCGCCCGATCCCGCGCCCGACTGTCCGGCAACTTCCGCGCCGCCGTGTTCGGCGCCAACGACGGACTCGTCTCCAACCTCGCCCTCGTCCTCGGCGTCGGAGCAGCAGGGGTGTCGAACACCGTCATCCTCCTCACCGGAATCTCCGGGCTCCTCGCCGGCGCCCTGTCGATGGGGGCCGGCGAGTACATCTCCGTCCGCTCCCAGCGCGAGCTCCTCGACGCCTCGACCCCGGACCCCGAGTCGCGGCATGCGCTGGCCGACCTCAACATCGACGCGAACGAACTCGCTCTCGTCTTCCGTGCCCGCGGGATGGATCCCGCCGAGGCCGAGGCCCAGGCGCACCGGACGATCGCCGAGGCGAAGTCGACGCAGGCTCCGCAGCTGCCGAGCCTCGACGCGGGAGTCGACCGCGACGAGCTCGGCACGGGCATCGGCGCGGCGATCTCGAGCTTCTGCTTCTTCTCCTCCGGCGCGCTCATCCCCATCCTTCCCTACATCTTCGGCATGTCCGGACTGCCGGCCGTATTCCTCTCCGCCGGCCTCGTCGGCATCGCCCTCCTCTTCACCGGCGGCACAGTCGGCCTGCTCTCCGGCAAAGCGCCCGGTCCGCGCGCGCTGCGGCAGATGGCGATCGGCTTCGGTGCGGCCGCCGTCACGTACGGTCTCGGTCTCCTCTTCGGCATCAGCACTGCCTGAGAACATCCTCACCTGCCGGGAAGGTCTCCCGCAGGCGGGGCGGCGACCGTAGACTGTGGGCATGACCGAAGTCCTCGTCCTCATCGATCCCGGCGCGTCGACGATCAGGTCGGCTCCGCTGAACTCGCCCCAGCTGCCGGTGACGGATCTCGCGGCCCACCGAGGGGATGGGATCTTCGAGACCGTCCTCGTCCGCGTCGACCCGGCCACGCGCGAGCCCACCGTCGTCTCCCGCGAACGGCACTTCGCCCGCTTCCACTCCTCCGCCTCGGCGCTCGACCTTCCCGAACCCGATCGCCGGCTGTGGCGCCAGGCCGTCGACACCGTCGTCGCCGAGACGATCAAGGCGAACCCCGGGGTCACCGAGTTCGCCGTGCGCTACTCCCTCTCACGGGGCACCGACACCCCGCGCGGCTGGGCGTTCTCCCTGCCCATCGAGGACAGCATCGTCACCGCCCGCGCCGAGGGCGTGCGCGCAGTGAGCATCGACCGAGGCTTCCCCGCCTATCTCGGGCGGACCTCCCCGTGGCTGCTCCTCGGCGCGAAGACCCTGTCCTACGCCGTCAACCAGGCGGCGCTGCGCTATGCGCGGGCCCAGGGCGTCGACGAGGTCGTCTTCGTCTCCCACGACGGCATCGTCCTCGAGGGACCGACGTCGAACATCGTCATCCGCCGAGGCGACCACCTCCTCACCCCGGACCCGACCGCCGGTCTGCTCGCCGGCACGACGCAGCGGCTGCTCTTCGACCATGCCGGCCGGCTCGAGCTGCGGGCGGACTTCGCCGATCTCAGCCTCGACGACGTCCACGCCGCCGACGGCGCGTGGCTCGTGTCCTCGGTCCGCACGGCGGTGACGCTGCGTGAGCTCGACGGCAGGGAGCTCAACCGGGACGAGGCTCTGACCAGGGAGTTCCAGAGGATCATCGCCGCCGGGTGAGACCCCCGGACTGGACCGACCCGCGGGTCCCGGGCGGACGCTCACGATCGTCGTCGACGCGAGGGACCGTGGCGGCGAGGATGAGCCCGAGGATCGAGGCACCGCAGCCGGTGAGCCAGAGCACCCAGAAGGCGGGAGCGAGGTCGGGGACGAGACCGAGGACGAATCCGGCTCCGCCGAGCACGAAGAGGCTCGTGACGACGACGTTCTTCCGTCTGCTCAGCACTGTGTCCACCTCTCGACTGCCGTGCCTCCACGCTACGGGGGCGAGCACGCCCGGCACATCCCACGAAAGTATGAAATCGACCCGCCTGCGATAGTGTGGTCACCGAGGATCCCTCGCCACCGCGCAGGGTCTCTCGACCCCCGAACTTCGGACGAAAGGACACGGGCATGGGAAAGCTCGCTTGGCAGATCATCGGCGTCGGAGCCCCCATCGCGGCGGCATTCGCAGCCCGCAAGGTGCTCACGTTCGCCTGGGAGAAGTCGACGCACCGCCCCGCACCGTCGAATCCGGTCGATGAGGAGATCACGATGTCCGAGGCTCTCGCCTGGACGGTCGTCTCCGGTGTCGGCGTGGCCGTCGCCCAGCTCATCGTCCAGCGCCTGGCGGCGAACACCGTGCGCAACAACTTCGGCGACGAGGCGCTGCCGAAGAAGTTCCGCAAGCAGATCGCCGAAGGCGTCGACTGACCCTCACCGACACCGGATGTGCGAACGGCCCCGGATGCCGACCAGTGAGTCGGCATCCGGGGCCGTTCGCATCGGCGTCCCGATCGCCGGCAGGCATGTCGACCGGACCTGCTCCGCTCTGACGAGGTTTCAGGCGCAGAGAGCGTCGAGCATCGCTGCGAGTTCCGCCGCATCGATCTGCCCGGGTGCCGAGGCCTGCCCCATCTGGGCGAAGGTCGCGCAGCTGCCGAAGTCCCCACCGAGGATGCGGCTGGTCCGGCCCAGCCGTCCCATGGAGATTCCGATGACGGGGCAGTCGAGCCGGGCCTCGGATTCGGCCGTGGCCCGCAGGAGGTCGGCGACATCGGCCGGAGACTGCGGCATCATCGCGATCTTCGCGACGTCGGCACCGGCCTCGCGCATCGCCGCCAGTGTCGTCCGCATCTCGGGGACGCTGTCCGTGGCGGTGAAGTTGTGCTGCGAGGCGACGACCGCGGCCCCCTGCGCATGGACGGCGTCGATGAGGTCCGGCGCACCCGACCGGGCGATCTCGACGTCGACCGCCGCCGTCCCGAGAGCCCCGAGGCGGCGCACCACCTCGGCGTAGTCCGCTTCGCTGATGTCGGCCTCCCCTCCCTCGAAACCGGAGCGCAGGGTGACGAGCACGGGCGGCCCCGCCGAGGTGACGTGCGGGGCGAGGGCGCGGACCGCCTCGGCGACGGCATCCGCATCGACCCGGGCAGGACCCGCATCCGTCGCCTCCGCGGCCTGCCCGAGCGCGACGACGAGCGGATCGATGCGCCATTCGATGACGTCGACGATGCCGCTCGCGGCGATGTCGGCACAGGCGGCGGACAGGGAACTGGGATCAGTCTGCTGGATGGGAACGATGATCGCCGGTCGTCCCGGATCGCGCTGTGCCGGGGTCGGCAAGCGCCCGGAGGAGGCGGCGGAGAGGAACGGCAGCGGCTTCACGCCTCCACCATAGAGGGTCGACGAGCTCGCCCGCTGAGCATTCCGCACAACGTCCGCGATAACCGAACTCACAAGTCAGTGAATGCGGGGAAATGCGCGGAACAGGTGTCAGGAAACCTCGACCGACGCTGTGAATGTAACGATCAAATAACACACCGACTTGCATCGTCCCTGGTGAGATAGCCTGTCAAACACAACACTCCGGATATCAGGAATAAAGTTTCCGCTGAAATGCATGGAGAATTCTATAATGATCGAGAGAATTCCGTGAGCGGTGAGGCCCACGTGATCGACCTGGTCATCGCCTCACCGCGCGACAGGGTGGCGCCTCTCGTGGCTGCGGAGCATCTGGACTGCAAGGAGGAAGCGCGTGAGCGTCGTCAGAGCGTCACATGTCTACAAGGTCTTCGGCAAACGGCAGAACGAAGTCGTCAAGCGCCTCGAACAGGGCGCCGATCGGGATGAGCTGACCAAGCTCGGCACTGCCGCGGTCATCGACGCGAGCTTCGAAGTCGAACCGGGTGAGATCTTCGTCGTCATGGGACTCTCGGGGTCAGGGAAGTCGACGCTCATCCGCACTCTCAACGGTCTCTGGTCGACGACGTCGGGTTCGGTCGAGGTCCTCGGCACCGACATCGCCAAGGCCGACGCCGGAACCCTGCGCAGAGTCCGCAGCGAGCACATCTCGATGGTGTTCCAGCACTTCGCGCTCCTCCCCCACCGCACCGTCCGCGAGAACGCGGCCTATGCGCTCGAACTCCGCGGGGTGCCGAAGGCCCAACGCCTGGAGAAGGCCGACTACTGGCTCAACGCCGTCGGCCTCAAGGGCTGGGGCGACAAGTTCCCCGGTCAGCTCTCCGGCGGCATGCAGCAGCGCGTCGGTCTGGCCCGGGCGTTCACGGCGGAGACGGACATCCTCCTCATGGATGAGGCGTTCTCCGCCCTCGATCCCCTCATCCGCCGTGAGATGCAGGAGCTCCTCGTCGAACTCCAGTCCAAGTTCAAGAAGACGATCATCTTCATCACCCACGACCTCAACGAGGCGATGTTCATGGGCGACCGCATCGCTGTCATGCGCAACGGTCGGATCGTGCAGATCGGCACCCCCGAGGACATCCTCACCGACCCGGCGAATGACTACGTCGCCCAGTTCGTCCAGGACGTCGACCGGGCCCGCGTGCTCACCGCGAGCAATGTCATGGAGAAGCCGCGTCAGGTCATCTCCGATCAGAGCGGCCCGAGGGTCGCGCTGCGGACGATGCGCGACGGGTACTCCTCGGCCGTCTACGTCACCGATCGCGACCGCCGCTTCCTCGGCGTCGTCACCGACCGCGACGCCGTCGACCGGATCCGCGCCGGGGCAAGGACACTCGAGGGCATCATCGCGCCTCCGGCGCAGGTCGCTTCCCCGGACGATGTGCTCATCGACCTCTTCATCCCGTCGGCGGAGTCGCCGCTGCCGCTGCCGGTCGTCGACGACCAGGGGCTCCTCGTCGGCGTGATCCCCCGTGCCACGCTCCTCGCCGCGCTCGGCCACCAGTCCGGGGACGGAGAGGTGCGAGCACCGGCACCACCGCTGGCCGCGAGCGAGATCGACGAGGTGCTCGCCGACGAACCCGCCCCCGTGGGCACCGAGGACGCCGTGAAGAGAGAGGCCCTGTGATGGAGGACATCAGAATTCCGGTCGGTGCGTGGGCAGATGTCGCCTTCGACTGGCTCAAGGACAATCTCGCCTGGCTCTTCGACTTCATCACCCTTGTCGTCCGCTTCCTCGTCGACACCCTCACCGAGGTGCTCGTCGATCTCCATCCGCTCGTCATCATCCTCATCCTCGCGTTCTTCGGACTGCTCGTGAGGTCGTGGCAGTTCGCCGTCGGCACCCTCATCACGCTGTTCTTCATCATGACGATGGACCAGTGGGTCTCCGCGATGCAGACGCTCGCCCTCGTCGTCCTCGCCGCGCTCGTCGCGATCATCATCGCGATCCCCGTCGGCATCCTCGCCGCACGCAACGACACGGTCTCTGCGATCGTCAAACCGATCCTCGACTTCATGCAGACGATGCCGGCCTTCGTCTACCTCATCCCGGCCGTGACCTTCTTCAGCATCGGAGTCGTCCCGGGTCTCGTCTCCACGGTGATCTTCGCCCTGCCCCCGGGCGTCCGCTTCACCGAGCTCGGCATCCGCGGTGTGGACTCCGAGACCGTCGAAGCCGGATACGCGTTCGGTGCCACGCCTCGCCAGATCCTCCGCGGCGTCCAGCTGCCCCTGGCCACCCCGACGATCATGGCCGGCATCAACCAGGTGATCATGCTCGCCCTGGCGATGGCCGTCATCGCCGGCATCGTCGGCGCCGACGGGCTCGGCAAGAACGTCGTCGAAGCCGTCGCCACACAGAACCTGCGGCTGGGCATCGAGGCCGGGCTCGGCGTCGTCATCCTCGCCATCTACCTCGACCGCGTCACGGCGGCGCTGGGCTCGGCGAAGGACTACCCGAACTCCCTCCTCGGCATGCTCAAGCGTCGCCGGAACACCTCGGCGGAGAACCGGCAGATCGCACAACCGCGGGAGGTCGACGTCGTCGAGATCGACCGAGTCCAGAGCTGAAGACCATCCGACCATCACCCTGAGAAGTAAGGAAACCACGATGAAGAAGCGTTTCGTCACGAAGATCGCCGCCGTCGGTGCTGCCCTGGCGCTGGCTCTGTCCGGCTGCTCCCAGGAGGCCAGCAAGGACAACGCCTCCGGCGGAGGCGACAAGGGCACCATCACCCTCGGATTCATCCCATCCTGGACGGATGGCCTGAGCACCGCCTACCTGCTGGAGAACCAGCTGACCAAGCTCGGCTACGACGTCAAGATGGAGACGATCACCGAGGCCGCGATCCTCTACTCGGGTCTCGCCAACGGCGACGTCGACATCTACCCCTCGGCGTGGCCGGAGGTCACCCACAAGCAGTACATGGACGAGTACGGCGACAAGCTCGAGGACCTCGGCGCCTACTACGACAACGCGAAGCTGACCATTGCGGTGCCCTCGTACTCGAACATCAACTCGATCGAGGACCTCAAGGGCAAGGCGAGCGAATTCGACGGCAAGATCATCGGCATCGAGCCCGGCGCGGGTCTCACCGCGCAGACGAAGGACAAGATGATGCCCGAGTACGGTCTCGACGGCGAGTACGAACTCGTCACCTCGTCGACGGCGACGATGCTCACCGAGCTGAAGAACAAGATCGACAAGAAGGAAGAGGTCGTCGTCACCCTGTGGCGTCCGTTCTGGGCGAACAGCGCCTACGACGTCAAGGACCTCGAGGACCCGAAGGGCGCGATGGGAGAGCCCGAAGCGCTCCACTTCCTCGGCACCAAGGGCTTCTCCGAGAAGAACCCGGAGGCCGCCGAGTACATCAAGGGCATCAAGCTCGATGACAAGCAGTACGGTTCGCTCGAGGACATGGTCGTCAACAAGTACGGCGAGGGCAAGGAGGCCGAGGCCGTGGCCCAGTGGATCAAGGACAACCCGGACGCCTACTCCACGGAGATCAGCGAATGACCGCTGAGACCATCCTCGGCTGACCTGTCAGCCACCGGTCATAGACTGGGCCCGTCGGCTCGCACCGCGAGGCGACGGGCCCAGTCGTCTCCTCACTCAGACTCAGGCGGACCGATGACACAGAGCAGACCGGAGACCGGACTCCACCGCGCGTCCCTCGCCTCCCCGGTCGGCACGCTGCTGCTCTCGAGCACGGGCACGGCGATCGTCCGGGTCGAATGGGTCGACGACAGCGACCTCGGTGCCGCGCAGACCGCAGCAGGCGACACGTCCGGCGGCTCGGGAGCGGACCGCGATCCGCTCCTTGCCGAAGCCCTCGGCCAGGTGGGGGCCTACTTCGACGGCCGCCTCGGCGAGTTCGATCTGCCGCTGGGACTCGACGGCCTCTCCGCCTCAGCGACGACGGTCCTCACCGTCCTCACGGACACGGTGCCGTTCGGGGACACGATCACCTACGGTGAGCTCGCCGCCCGGACCGGAACCGCGATCCCGGCCCGGGCGATCGGCACCATCATGGGCCTCAACCCGCTGCCGCTGCTCATCCCCTGCCATCGGGTCGTCGCGGGCGACGGTCTCGGCGGCTATTCGGGCGGACGCCGCGGCGAGGGCCTCGAGACCAAGCGACGGCTGCTCGAGATGGAGGGAGCGCTGCCGAACCCGCTCTTCTGAGCGGGCCGGCGGCGCGCTCACCCCTCGAACAGCGCCTGGCCGACGTACTCGCCTTCCCGGACGCCGCGCGGGATCGCCCACACCGTCGACGCGATGGGCACGGTCCAGATGTTGAGCAGGTCCACCTCGGCGAGGCGGCGCTGGATCGGCAGGAACTGCCGCTCGATGTCGGCCTGGAAGGACGCGAACATCAGGCCGGTCTCCCCGCCGGCACCGGTCTCGTAGTTGTACGGGCGGCGGTGGATCTGCACCTCGGGACCGAGCCCGTCGCGTGAGCGAGCGATGTGCGAGGCCGAGGAGATCTTCGTCAGACCCCGCTTGTCGACGGCCTTGAAATCCGGATCGGTGAACTCGGTCCCGCCCGAGAGCGGAGCCCCCGAGCCGACCGTGCGCCCGATCGCGAACTCCCGTCCCGGGCGGTCGGCCTCGTCCCAGGTCTCGAGGTTCATCGCGATGTCCCGCAGCACCAGGGTCGTGCCGCCCTGCAGCCAGTCGGGCAGATGCGCGCCGAGATCGCTCGGCGGCTCACCGCGGGAGGAGAACACCGGGTTCTCCCGACCGCTCGCCTTCCCCCACACGAGGCGGGTGAAGTCCTCGGTGCCGGGGGTCGGACTCGCCGTGCCGTCGAGCTGGCCGAAGAGGTTGCGCTGCGTCTTCCCCTCGCCCTTGGTCCCGTACGACCGACGGAATCCCGTGCGCTGCCACGCCACCTCGGCGAACGAACGCGAGTCCTTCCAGATCATGCGGCGGGCGTGCGCGACCGTGATCGGGTCGTCACCGCAGATCTGCACGAGCAGATCGCCCTTCGACCGCTGCGGGTCGAGACGGTCGATCGAGAACTTCTCGAGCGGAGCCAGCCACTCGGGAACGGCCCCGGCACCCTTCGTCGCGACGACTCCCCGACCGAAGCCGAAGGTCACCGTCAGGCCCGCAGGGTCGTTCGCGAGTTCGGGTTCCGAATCCGCCAACGGCGCCGTTCCCTGGGTGAGCGCCGCGGCGTCCGCGGTGAGCAGACGCAGCCAGCGGACCACCTCGGCGGCGGTCGACCCCGGTTTGAGCTGGAAGGAGAGGAACTCCCCGTGGGCCTGCGGCATCGTCTCGACCCCGGCCTGGTGCTCACCGAAGTAGGGCACGGTGACGATCCCGTTGGCACCCTGGGTGTCGCGCTGCGGCTGAGCGTCCTCCTTCGCATCGGCCTGACGGCCGATCGCGAAGCCGGCGAGGGATCCGACGGCCCCGGCGCCGCCGGCGACGGCCGCCGACGCGATGAGGCGTCGGCGGCTGAAGCCGGAGCGGGCGGTGGGCGCCTGGGCGTCGGCGTCCCCACCCGACCGCGGCTCGGAGGCCGGGTCGGAGCTGGGAGTCACCTCTGGTTCATGGTCCGGCGAGCGGGGGTCACTTGTCACCGGACATGTCCATACCGCTCATGTCGCCCATGCCGTCCTTCTCGGACTTCTCGCCGTCCTTGCCGGCCTCGGCCTCGCCGGGGGCATAGGTCTCCTGCGCGCCCGAGTAGTCCTTGGCGATCGCCTTGACGGGGATGGTCTCGTCATCGGCGGTGACGAGCTGGACGTCGATCTCCTCGCCGGCCTTGATCGGCTGCTTGAGATCCATGACCATGATGTGGTTGCCGCCGGGCTCGAGGACGAAGGAGCCGCCTGCGGGGATGACGAATCCGCCCTTCTTCTCGCGCATGGTCATCGTGCCGGTGCCGTCGTCGACGGTCTCGTGGAGCTGGACCATGCCGGCGCCGTCGTACTTCGCGGCGACGAGGTTGATGTCCTTGTCGGTGGTGTTCTCCAGGGTTCCGAAGACACCGGTCATGCCCTCCTCAGCGGTCTTGACCCAGGCATCGCCGAGGGTCAGGGACGCCGAGGCGGCCTGCGAGGTGCTCGCGGCCTCCGGCTCGCTCGTGTCGTTCTGTCCGCACGCGCTGAGACCGAGGACGAGGGCGGCGGAGATGGCCGCGGCGGGGAGGACGGAGGTGATGATGTTCTTACGCATGAGTCTGCACTTTCTGAGTCTGTCTTTCGGTGGCACTCGACGCGGTCTGCTGCGGTCGTCCGATGCGCTCGTGCGCACACCGGAGGGTCATGGCCGACGACGGCGGGGCCGGGAACGGCGCGGCCGACGCGGGCACATCCGTCCGTGGTCAGGTGCCGTCCGCCTCGGCGAGGCAGAGGACGGCTGCACGGGTGGATGACCGCAGGGACCAGGCGGCGAATGCCGATGGTGCCGGGCAGCACGACGTCGACGGCATGGGGCCGCGACGGACTGCCGGTGGGTGAGGTGTCAGACGAGTGCGGGAGGTCCGCGGCGATAGTTCGGGCCGATGACCGCGGTCGCGATCGTGGCGGGAAGCGCGCAGACCTCGAGGACGACGCGGGTGTCCGCGGCCGCGAGCGTGCGGCGGGCGAGCACGAGGGCGCGCATCGCGAGTAGGACGGGGCCGACCGCGAGCTGGAGGATGCTGAAGACGAGGTCCTCGCCGCGCTTGAGGATGAAGGCGGTGATGACGATGGCGACGAGGTGGGCGATGACCATGGGCACGCCCGCGCCGTTGGAGTGATCCATCGTCTGGCTCATCGCAGCGGCCTGGCTGAGGTCGAGCGACCCAGCCGGCTGGCTCATCATCGCGTGCTCGCTCGCCGACATCCCGGCCATCTGCGGCGAGCCCGCGGACTGGCCAGCGGCGTGGCTCATCGACCCGAACCACCCCATCGAGACGTGCATGAGGATCTGTCCGAGGCCGATGATCGCCATGAGCGAGAGGTGGCCGAGACGGCGTCCGGCGAGGATCATCGCTGCCCAGAGGACGAAGACGAAGACGAAGCCGGTGCCGAGGACGGAGAAGTCTCCGCCCGCGCCGACGTGCATGAGCTGGGCGAGGAGCGTGGTGATGAGTGCGGCGAAGAGAGCACGAACGGACTTGTGCCAGCCGGTCATGCCACCTCCTCACTTCAGGACTCGCTCAGGCTTTCCGGACCTTCTACTCAGTGTAGAACCGGGGCGTGCGGCGTGCCAGTCGGCGGCAGCGCACCGTCGGCCCCGAAGAAGTGTACCGACCGGAGGTGAACGCCGGGAACCGCGCAGCGGACAATGCGCGGGCAGGTGGCGGGGTGGTCGCGACCGGGTGGCGGGCAGGACGGCAGCCTCCACTCGTGTGCACCCCCTCCACAGGCTGTCTTCTGCTTGTGGTCGAAGAACCGAGGGAAATCGGCCGAAATGCCCGATTATCCACGGTTCTTCGACCACAACTGAGGCGGGCATCGACGCAGGTGAACCGGCATTGCTGAGGTCTGCTGCGGTGGTCGGCCTGTGTCGGCGGCCGACTCGTCTGCGCAGATGCTCGACTCGGGCGCACCGGCGCTGTGGACGACGGTTCCTGTCCACAGGTGCGTCTCCGGACCTTTCCGTCCTCGCCTCGGACGGTCACCATCGGCGGCATGCAGGGACACTTCGAGAGACGCAGGACACAGAGGCTCTACCGCAGTCGCGACGCAGCGGACAACGGCGTGACGGAATGGGGCCTGCGGAACACCGAGATCGCGCCGCGGATCATCCACGGGATCCGAGTCGCCCCGGGCGAGTTCGATGTCCGCCGGGTTCCTCAATGGGCTGATACAGAATGGGAGACCACCAGCGAATCACTCAGGGCCCTCCAGCTCATCCACCCGGAGATCGCTGCCAGCCACGCATCCGCTGCCCGCCTCTTCGGTCTGCCGCTGCCCCGCCGACTCGGAGACCAGTTGCTTCACGTCGCCACCGCGGACAGGGACCAGCGGATCCGCCGCCCCGGCGTCGTCCTCCACCGGACGAACGACTTCGCCGCAGCGACCCTCCTCGGACACCGGATCATCACTCCACCGGTCCTGTTCCTTCAGCTGGCGACGATCCTCACGCGGGATGAGCTCGTCCAAGCCGGAGACGCGATGATCGGCTCATGGCACGGCCCGCCGCTGTGCACGGCAGACGACATCGCCGCGCACTTCGCGTCCCGCAGCGTGGTCCGCGCGGGGAGGACCGCCTCTGCCGCGCTCGAGCTCATCCGGCCGGGCGTGGACTCTCCGCAGGAGACCGACCTGCGCCTGTGGGCGATCTCGGTCGGGCTGCCCGAGCCGGAGATACACCCTGCTGTGTGGTGCCGCGAGCTGGGGAGGGATATCCATCCCGACCTCGGGTACGAACGGGCGCGCCTCGGCCTCGAGTACGAGGGAGACCACCATCGCACCGATAAGCACCAGTGGGACGACGACATCCAACGGGTCAACGCTCTGGCCGCGGAGGGTTGGTTGATCATCAGGGTGAATTCGCGGACGAATCGTGCCCGCCTCGAGCGCAGCATCCGCGAACATCTCGCCGCAAGGGGCGTGCTCTGAGCTGAGGGCGCAGCTGCGGTCGAAGAACCGTGGAGAATCGCGCATTTCGGCCGATTTCCCTCGGTTCTTCGACCACTTTCGGAAGAAGCGACCAGGGAATCCCAGCCGTCGCGCGATCACATGCGCAGCCAGGTGTCCTCGGTGCGCTTGACCATCGCGCCCGCCGCCTCGGCGTCCGCCGCCCAGGTCACGGGGTTGCCGTCGGCGTCGACGACGGAGTCGGAGAGGACGATGACGTCGAAGTTGCAGACCAGGGCCGCCATCGCCGAGGCCCACACCGCGCCGGGCGAGTCGTCGACGCCGGCGATGACGATGCGGTCGACGGCCATGTCGTGGAGGCCGGCGGCGAGGTCGTCGACGCCTTCGAAGATGTCGGGGTTGTCCGAGCGGAGCACGAGGTCCTCCTCGTCGGGCCCGAAGACGCTGATCTCCGCATCCTCGCGGTCGGTGAGCTCGTCCTTCGTCGAGGCGAAGATGAGCACCCCGCCGACCGCGCGCGTGCGCCCGACGATGCCGCCGAGGGTCTCGATCGCCTGGTCCGAGGTGAAGCCGGTGTCGTCCGTGTCGATGAGGAGCAGAGCATCCATGCGCACCATCCTCCCACGAGATGCCCACGCGGGAGCATCGGGGCCGCCTCGCTCAGTCCCCGAGCCACACCCTCTGCAGTCGCATGTCGGCGTCGAGGAGGACGCAGTCGGCAGGCTGGCCGACCCGGAGCAGGCTGTGGACCTCGGGATCGACGAGGCCGAGCGCCCGCAGCGGCACGAGGCTCGCGGCCTGGACGGCGGCGATGGGACTCATCTCCACCTCGGCGACGGCCCGGCGCAGTGCATCGTCCATGGTCAGCGTCGACCCGGCGATCGACCCGACCGACCCGTCGGCGTGCCGAACCCGCGCGACCGAGTCCCTCACCCGCACCGGCAGCGACCCGAGGAGGTAGTCGCCGTCGCCCATGCCGGTCGCCGCCATCGCATCGGTGATGAGCGCGACCCGGCCGGGGGCGAAGCTCGGTGATCATCCGCGCCGCCGGTGCCTGGACATGGGTGCCGTCGTTGATGAGTTCGAGCGTGACGTGCGGGGCGTCGAGGGCGGCGAGGATCGGGCCCGGCGCCCGGTGGTGGATGCCGGGCATCCCGTTGAAGACGTGCGTGAGGATGCTCGCCCCGGCGTCGAAGGCGCGTGCCGTCTCGTCGTATCCGGCGGCCGTGTGTCCGACGGCGACCTTCACCCCCGCCGAGGCGAACCGACCGATCGCGTCGAGCGCGCCGGGCAGTTCGGGGGCGAGGGTGACCTGGAGGAGCTCACCGTCGGCGGCCTCGAGGATCCGGTCGACCGCCTCGGCGGTGGGAGGGGTGAGCACCTCGGGTGCGTGGGCGCCCTTGAAATCCGGGGAGAGGAACGGACCCTCTGCGTGGAGGCCGAGGATGTCGGGCCGGCCGCGTGCGGCCCGGGCTCCGGCGGCGAGCGCCGCAGCCAGCGGGTCGATCCTGTCGGAGACGAAGGAGAGGGTGAGCGCCCGGGTGCCGTGGGCGCGGTGGACGGCGAGGATCTCGCCGAGGTGGTCCGGCCCGTCCTCGACGTTGTGTCCCCCCGCGCCGTGGACGTGCATGTCGACGAACGCGGGTGCGAGGTGGGCGCCGGCGGCGTCGACGACGTCCGTGTCCGGGCCTGCGAGACTCTGCCAGTGTGCTCCCCGCCCGCGGGCGAGGACGGTGCCGCCGGCGACCGCGAGCCACGTGTCGGCGAAGTCCGTCGAATACGTCGCCGGGTCGCTGTCGAGGATGACGGCGTCGTGGACGATCGCCTCGGCCGGGGTCGGCATGGTCTCGGGGACCGCGCTCATCGCCGCTCTCCGTCCGGCCGGGTGGGGGCGAGATCGACGGCGTAGCCGGCAGCCGTGAGCTCCCGCAGCTCATCCTCGCCGAGGCTGTCGTCGGTGATGATCTCCTCGAACACCTCGGTCCCGCCCACCGAGGCGAAGGACCGGCGGCCGCACTTCGAGGAGTCCGCGACGACGATGGCCCGCTCCGCGCGCTGCGCCATGAGCCGGTTGACGTACGCTTCGTCCTCGTTCGCCGTCGTCCCCCCGGCGGTCGCCGAGAACGCGTGGACGCCGATGAACGCGAGGTCGATCCAGATGCCGCGGAGCACCGCGTCGACGAATGAGCCGACGAGTTCGAAGCTCGAGGCGTTGATGACCCCACCGCAGACGATGACCTTGATCCCCGGATGGACGGCGAGCTTGTGGGCGATGTCGACGGCGTTGGTGACGATCGTGAGGTCGTGGAGGAGGTCGTCGCGCTGGCTGAGGGCGTCGGCGACCATGAACGTCGTCGTCCCGCCGGAGAGTCCGATGACCGATCCGGGAGTGATCCGGGAGACCGCGGCCCGGGCGATCGCGGCCTTCGCCTCGGTCGCAGCGGCCTCCTTGTAGCGCAGGGAGAGGTCGTAGTCGACGTTCCGCCTGCTCGCACCGCCGTGGGTGCGCTCAAGGAGGCGCCGCTGCTCGAGGAGGTCGAGGTCGCGGCGCACGGTGGCCAGTGACACCCCGAGCTCCTCGCTCAGCGCTTCGACTCCGACGGTGCTGTCCCGGTCGAGGCGCGCGAGGATGCGGTCGAGGCGGTCTTCACGCGGGCTCATAGTGCCACTCTCGGGCCTCGTGCACGGGTTTGGCAAACCTCGGTGCTCACGCCTCGGACTCCTGCGTGCGAGCGGCGGTGCGTGCGCCGTCTGCGGGCGAGGCAGACTCCCGCGCGGCGGGCGCGTCAGTCTCCCCGGCGGCAGGCGCGTCAGACTCCCGCGCGGCGGGCGCGTCGGTCTCCTCGGCGAAGAGGGCGAGGAGACGGGCCACCTCGGCGGCGAACGCTTCCCGGGCCGGGGCGAGGTACTTCCGCGAATCGACGAGGTCGGGGTGCTCAACGAGGGTCTCGCGCACCGCGGCGGTGAAGACGGCGTTGAGGTGGGTGGAGACGTTGATCTTGCGCATCCCGGCGGCGATGCCGCGGCGGATCTCGGCGTCGGCGACGCCCGAGGAGCCGTGAAGGACGAGCGGGACGGGCACGACGCCGGCGAGGCGGACGATGAGGTCGAGGTCGAGACGGCTCGTGCGCTCGCGCATCGCGTGCGAGCTGCCGACGGCGACGGCGAGTGCATCGACGCCGGTGAGAGCCGCGAACTCGACGGCTTCGGCGGGGTCGGTGCGGACGCCGGGAGCGTGCGCCCCGTCCTTGCCGCCGATCTCCCCGAGCTCGGCTTCGACAGCGATGCCGCGGTCGTGGGCGCTGCGGACCACCTCGGCGGTCGTCTGGCAGTTGACGTCGTAGGCGAGGTGGGCGCCGTCGTACATCACGGAGTCGAAGCCGAGCTCGATCGCCTCCGTGACGAGTCCGACGTCCGTCGCATGATCGAGGTGGACGGCGACGGGCACGGTCGCGGACGCGGCGATCGCCTGCGTGGCCCGCGCGATCGGGGCGAGTCCACCGTGGTAGCGCACGCAGTTCTCGGAGATCTGCATGATCACGGGACGCCCGGCCGCCTCGGCGCCGGTCGCGATCGCCTCCGCGGACTCGAGGTGGATGACGTTGAATGCCCCCACCGCGGTGCCCGCCTCGGCCGCCTCGGCGAGCAGGGCGTTCATCGATGCCGTCGTCATGGTCTGTCTCCGCTTCGCTTCGTCGTGGCGTCCTCGGTGAGGACGCGGGCGCGCAGGTCGCGCCAGTTCTCGGGGATCTGCCCGGCTTGGGGCATGAGCACGGCTGCCGCTGAGACCGCGACCGCGCGGGTGAGGATGTCCCTGACCTCACCCTCGCCGAGGCGGCCGGCCGTTCCGGTGCGCGAGCGCGGGGCGGACCCGGCGGCCGGGTCTGCCGGGATCGCCTCGGGCGCCTGCCCGGTCGGACCCTCGACCGGCTCGGTCGGCGGACGCTCACTGCGGGCCCACGCGAGGGCGGCGACTGCGGCGTCGCCGGCACCGGTCGGATTGCCGTGGAGGGTCTCATCGAGGCGGGCGCGCAGCCGCGGACCCTGGTCGTCGATGAGGACGATGCCCGCTTCGCCGAGCGAGAGGAGGACGTGTCCTGCCCCGGCGTCGACGAGGCGTCCGGCATCCGCGAGGAGGTCCCCGGGCGCACATGCACCGTCGGGCCTGCCGTCGCGGGCGAACAGCGCCGCGATCTCGTCGTCGTTCGGTTTGACCCAGTCGGCCCCGGCCCGCACGGCGGCGAGCAGTGCGGGACCCGAGGTGTCGACGACGACCTCGACGCCGGCGGCATGGGCTGAGGCGATGAGCCCGGGCACGAGATCGTCCGGGCAGTCCGGCGGCGTCGACCCGGAGATGACGAGGACGCGGAGTGCAGGATCGGCGAGGCGCGCGCGGACGCCAGCCCGCACCGCCTCCCACACCTCACCGGTGTGCGGGTGCCCCGACTCGTTGACCAGGGTCGCCCGACCCGAATCCTCGACGACGGCGATGCTGCGCCGCAGGGGCGCCGAGGTGGGGGTGAGGTCCCAGGTGAGAACGCTCGAGTGACCCGCCTCGCCGGTCGCCTCCTCCGGCCAGTGCTCGCCCGCGACCGGACCGAGGGCGACGACGGGGACGCCGAGGGCGGCGAGCACCCGGGCGACGTTGACGCCCTTGCCTCCGAGCACCTCGGCGGCGGGAGCGACCCGGTGGGACCGCCCCAGCGTGAGTTCGCCGACGTCGACGGTGAGGTCGAGGGCGGGGCTGAGGGTGAGGGCGGCGACGACGGGCGCGTCGGTGTCCGCACGGGCGGTGCCGACCGTCATCGGTGCCTCGTGAGCAGTCCGGCGCCGATGAGCCCGGCGACGGGACCGAGGCTCGCGCGGCGGATGCGCGGGGCCCGGTCGAAGTCGAGTCGGGAGCGCAGGGCGGAGTCGACCCCGTCGAGGAGTTCGTCGGCGCTGCTCAGCCCTCCCCCGAAGACGATCGCCTCGGGGGCGACGACGGCGACGAGCTGGGCGCACATCGCTCCGAGGGCGTCGACCGCCTCGGCGAACACGGCGGCGGCGATCCGGTCGCCCTCATGCATGGCGGCGAGCACATCGAGCGAGCCGGACACGGCGGTTCCGCTGCGGGTCGAGTACCGGCGGGCGATCGCGGCGGCCGAGGCGATGTGCTCGATGGGCCCGCGGAACGGACCCTCGGCCGTATCCACGCTCACCTCGGAGAAGCCGACCTCTCCCGCATAGCCGCCGGCGGAGATGAGGCGGCCCTCGACCATGACCGCGGCGGCGATGCCGGTCCCGATCGTCACCATCGCGGCGTTCTCGGGCATCCCCTCGGCGAGCGCGAACTCGGCCCGCCCGGCCGAGCGGACGTCGTGGGAGACCGCGACCGGCACGCCGAGGCGGTCGGTGAGGACCTGAGAGAACGCGACGTTGCGCCATCCGAGGTTCGCCGAGAACACCCCGGTCCCCGTCGCCTCGTCGACGATGCCGGGCAGGACCACCGCCGCCTCGGCGACCCGATGCTCCGGCTGCGTGCGTGCGAACTCGGCGTGGAGGTCGGCGACGAGGTCGACGATCTCGCGGGCGGCGGAATCCGTGCACTCCGGGGTCGGGGCGGTCATCGCCTCGACGAGGCGGCCGTCGGCATCGAAGAGCGCCGCCTTCATCCCCGTCCCGCCGACGTCGACGGCGAGCGCGATCGGACCGGGTCCGAGGCTGCGGCCGTCGGCGACGCGGAGGATCTCGGCCCGCGTGGTCATGAGTCGAGGATGACCGAGCGGGTGAGCGAGCGCGGGTGGTCGGGGTCGACGCCGAGGCGCCTGGCCTTGGTCAGGGCGAGCGCGTGGAGGCGGACGAGCTCGGCCAGCGGGTCGCGGTCGGAGGAGACGAAGCGGGCGCCCGTCGCCTCGACCTGGTCCTTGAGACCGTCCGGTGCCTCGCCGTACTGCCAGGTCACGCGGCCCGGTGCGGCGATCGCGATGGGTCCGTGGCGGTACTCCATCGACGAGTACGACTCGGTCCAGGTCTGCGCGGACTCGCGCAGCTTGAGCGCGGCCTCATTGGCCAGGCCCCAGGTCCAGCCCATGCCGAGGAAGCTGTACTGCTCGGCATCGATGAGCGCGTCGTCGAGGATCGCGGGATCGAACTCCGTGAAGTCCTCCGAGATCCCCTCGAGCACGGCCCGCGCATCGGAGACCGCGGTGCCGAGCGCCTCGGCGCCGCCCGCCCACGAGCGCAGGAGGGCGATCGTCGACGTGCAGAACCGGGTCTGGACGACGGAGCGCTCATCGGCGAAGTCGAGGGCGATGACGTCGTTCGAGCGCTCACCGATCGGGGAGTCTGCGCCGCCGACGATCGCGGTGACGGGAACCGATCCGCGGAGGCGCTCGAGCGCATCGACGACCTCGGTCGTCGTCCCCGAGCGGGAGATCGCGACGACGCGGTCGTAGCTGCGATCGAACGGGTACTCGCTCGCGGTGAAGGCGTCGGTCTCACCCTGCCCCGCGGTCTCGCGGAGGTTCGCGTAGATCTGCGAGGCGAACCACGACGATCCGCATCCGATGACAGCGACCCGCTCACCGTCCGCCGGCACCGCGGCCTCGGGGACGGAGAGGGAGAGCGTGCGCTCCCACGTCTCCGGCTGACTGCGGAGCTCCTCCGCCATGAATTCTCCGGCAATCGACATTGCGCACTCCATTGATCGTTTTCTGATTCAATCAATCACTATCATGACACATTACGCGACATCGGGGTAGTTTTCGTGTACCGTCAGAGAAGGAAAACTCGCAAAGGAGCAGTCACGTGGCATTTCTCACCGACCTGCGGCAGGCACCGCGGCTCGTCACCATCGTCGCATTCGCCGCCGTCGCCCTCGGCATCACGTACGGGTACGACATTTCGAACATCGCCGGCGCCCTCCTCTTCATCGAAGGCGACCTCGGGCTGAATACGGCCGAGCTCGGCGGTCTCGCCACCGCGGTCGTCATCGGGCAGATCGTCGGCGCGATCATCGGCGGTCCGCTGTCGAACGCGATCGGGCGCAAGAAGTCGATGTTCCTCATCGCCGGCGGCTACATCGTCTTCTCGATCATCTCCGGCATCGCCCCCGGCTACCTCTCGCTGCTCATCGCCCGGCTCTTCCTCGGCGTGGCCATCGGCATCGCCCTGGCCGTCGTCCCCGTCTTCATCGCCGAGTCCTCCCCGACGAAGGTCCGCGGCGGCCTCCTCGTCGCCTACCAGGTGACGACGGTCATCGGCATCATCGCCGGCTACCTCGTGTGCTGGGGCCTCGCGCTCATCGAGTCGTGGCGGCTCATGCTCGGCCTCGCGGCCGTGCCCGCCGCAATCGTCCTCATCCTCCTCTTCCGCGTCCGTGAGACGCCGCACTGGCTCATGCTCAAGGGACGCGACGCCGAGGCGGCCGCCGCCCTCCGCGAATTCGACCCCGATCGCGATGTCGACCGGGACCTCGGCCTCATCCGCGACGAGCTCAACCAGGAGAGCGGTCGGCTCGTCGACATGTTCCGCGGCCACCTGCTCAGGGCGACGCTCTTCGTCATCGGGCTCGGCTTCTTCATCCAGATCACCGGCATCAACGCGACGATCTACTACGCCCCCTCGATCTTCGAGTCGATGGGTTTCAGCGGCTACGGTGCGCTCCTCGGCCTGCCGGCCGTCGTCCAGACCTTCGCGCTCATCGCCGTCATCGTCTCGATGTTCATCGTCGACCGCCTCGGGCGGCGTCCCGTCCTCCTCACGGGCATCGGGATCATGATCGTCTCGACCCTCGTCCTCGTCCTCGTCTTCAGCCTCGGCGGCGAGGCCGGCAGCACGACCGGGGGCACGGTCTTCGGCGTCATCGGCATCATCGCCTTCACAATGGGCTACACCTTCGGCTTCGGTTCCCTCGTCTGGGTCTACGCAGGTGAGACGTTCCCGGCGAAGTACCGGGCGCTCGGCGCCTCGCTCATGCTCACCGCTGACCTCGTGGCCAATGCGATCGTCGCCCAGTTCTTCCCCGGCCTCCTCGAGCTCATCGGCGGCGCGGGCGTCTTCCTCGTCTTCGGCGGTCTCGCGGTGCTCGCGTTCCTCTTCGTCCTCCGCTTCGCTCCCGAGACCAAGGGCCGCGACCTCTCGGAGATCTCTGCCTACTGGGCCAACGGCGCGAAGTGGCCGACGGAGATGCGGACCGCGACGAAGTAGGGCTCAGCCACCCAGGCTGCCGTCACGGACTCAGCTCGGTGCCGAGCCACCTGGTTGCGGTCGCAGTCGCTGCTCACCCGGGTTGCGGTCGCAGTCGCTGCTCACCCGGGTTGCGGTCGCAGATTGAGGCGAAACGGCCGAATTCGGCCCAAATGCCTCGGTTCATCGACTACAACCGGGGTGGGTGAAGTGGCCAGCGCGCGTGGGTATGGTGGCCAGAGCCGGCGTGCGGACCGCAGCGAGGCTCCCGCCCGCGAGGCGACTCACTGGCGGGTCACTTGAAAGTCGGGGAGGGCACCGGAACTCCGTCGATCTGGATCGTCGGCATCATCTGCTTGAAGTCCTCGGCCGCGGCCTCGTTGCTCTGGAGGGCGCGCATCTCGACGGCGACGTCGACGAGGCGGCCGTTGGTCTGGTAGCCGATCCGCGCCCCGTACATGGCGGTGGGCTGCTGGTTGATCGCGAAGATCTCGCTCTCTCCGAGCACGCCCTGGAACGTCCAGTAGTAACCGGAGGCGATGCTGCCGGTGCGCTCGGCGGTCACCGTCGAGCCCTGCTCGGAGAACGAGTACTGCTTCTTCGCGTCGATGACGGCCTTGGGCGAATCGTCGAAGGCCTCGTTGCACGAGACGATGATCGTGTCGCTGTCGGTGAGCGAGGTGCCCCGGCTGAAGACGACGAAGGCCGGAGTGCTGCTGCCTTCGTACCAGTCGGAACCGAGGGCGAAGCTGACATCGACGGGACAGTCCGCGCCGAGGTTGAGCCGCTTGGTCTCCATCCCCTCGGGAATCGTCGGCCCCGTCGGCACTGTCGTCGGATCCTCGCCGGCCTCCCGTTCGACGGCGACGCGGATCGGACCCGATTCGCGCTCTGCCGTGCGGATCTGGAGAACCGAGCAGCCGCTGAGCAGCAGGGTCGCGGCCGTGCTGCCGGCGACGACCGCCCGTGGCCACGACACCCGAGTCACTGCGAATCGCCTCGCGCCCTCAGCTCACGCCGGGTCGGGAACTCCCGCTCCTCACCGGTGCGCCGGCCGTCCTCGCCCTGCGCGCCGGATTCGTCTGCGGTCCGGGGCGGATGCCCGGTGCCGCCCTGTGGAGTCGGCCTGCTTCCCACCGGGTCGGGGTTGCCCGCCTGCCCCTGCGGCGCACCGGACTGACGGTACTGGGCGGGTCGGTTGGGCTGGCCGAACTGACCTGGCTGGCCCTGGTGCGCGGGAGAGCCGTGACGGTCTCCCGGGTCACCCGGCTGCCGGCCCGGCTGACTGCCGACGGGCGCCTGCCCCTGCGGGGCGCCGTAAACCGGACCGGCAGGCCGCGCGCCCGCACTCTGCTGGGGACCGGGGAACTGCTGCGGAGCGCTGCCCGGGTAGGGTCGGCCACCGGGCTGACTGCCGAACGACTGCTGAGGCCCGGCCTGGCCGACACCGCGATTATCGGGGCCGGGGTTCGCATAGCCGACAGGCTGAGGCCCCGATCCGGGGTGCCCGACAGGCTGGGGTCCAGAGTTCGGCTGACCGATGTGCTGCGGGCCCGAGTTCGGCTGGCCGATGTGCTGGGAGCCCGAGTTCGGCTGCTGCGACCCGCCCTGCTGGTCGGGCCGCGGGCCGCGCACCGGTTTGAACTGCGAATGCTGACCCGAATCGGTCGGGAAGCCGGCACCGACGGACTCGCCGGTCGACCGGTCGATGAGCGTCCCGTCGACGCGTTCGAGGCGGCGTTTCGACGTCCGCCTCGGCGTGCCGAGGATCCGGCCCTTGAGTTCGTCCTCGCTCGGCTGTCGCGGTGGAAGGAACCCGGGGGCATGGCGCATATCCGGATTCTGCACGGGCTGCACGGGATGCGATCCCGCGGCTGCGCGCTCTCCGCCCTCGGCCATCGGCGGCGCACCGACGGGCGCGGCGTCGGCAAGGACGGGCAGGACCATGCGCACGGACGTGCCCACGCCCTCCTGGCTGAAGAGCTGCACGGAACCGCCGTGCCGGGCGACGATCGAGCGGACGAGCGAGAGACCCATGCCGGATCCGGCGACCGCACGCACCCGGGAGCCGCGGGAGAGCTCGTCCCACACCTGGTCCTGCTCGGAGATCGGGATGCCGCTGCCGGTGTCGGCGACCTCGACGACGACCCAGCGGTGGTTGTCGATGATCTGCTCGTTCGCCCGGAGTTCGACGACCTCGGCCTGCGAGGAGTACTTGAGAGCGTTGCCGAGAAGGTTGAGGATCGCCGTAAGGAGGAGGTCCTCCTCACCGGCGACGTCGGGCAGTCGCCACGGGGCCCGGGCGACGGTCGCGACGATCATCCGGTCCTCGGCCCCGGGCGCGGTCGAGGCATCCTCGACAGCCTGGTGGATGAGCCGGTCGAGGTCGACACGGGAGTACTCGATGATCCGGGTCTCGACGTCGGCGAGCTTGCGCAGATCGGCGAGGAGTCGGGCGACTCGGCGGGAGGAGAGGTCGACCTGCTTGGCCGCGGGTTCGACCTCGGCGATCGACCCGCCCTGCCTGGCGACCTCGCGGATCGTCGCTGCCGAGGTCCGCAGGGCCGTGAGCGGGTTCTTCAGCTCGTGGTCGAGGCGGATGAGCATGCGGTTGCGCTTGGCCATCGAATCCTCGGCCGCGGCCGTCTCGATCGATTCGCGCAGCTGCGCCTCACGCTTGCGCAGTCGCCGCCACCCGAAGAAGACGAGCGCGGCGATGCCTGTGAGGACGAGGAGGAGCAGGAGGAGGAACAGCCAGATCTGGACCTCGATGACCAGGAAGTTCGTCATACCCGTCGCATCCCCTCTTCACCGTGGACCTCTCCGACGAACCGATAGCCGCGTCCCTGCACCGTCGCGATCCACCGCGGCTCCGCGGCATCCTCGCCGAGCACCCGGCGCAGTTCGGCCACCCGCGAGTCGACGGCACGGGTGCCCACGGCCTCCTCGAATCCCCAGAGGACCTCGAGCAGGCGCGCCCGATCGATGAGCTCGTCCTGGTGGACCATGAGGTATTCGAGCAGGGTGAAGCCCTTCGGGGTGATGACGAGTTCGCGCTGGCCCAGCCACGCGCGCCTGCCCACGCGGTCGACGCGCAGACCGAAGCTCGAGACGAGCACGGGCGCCGTCGCGAGCGGCGGACCCTCGGTGCGGGTGCGCCGCAGCACCGCCCGGATCCGGGCGACGAGCTCATGCGGATCGAAGGGCTTGTTGAGGTAGTCGTCGGCGCCCTCCTCGAGCGCCATCGCCCGCTCCACCGCCTCACCGACCTGGGTGAGCAGGAGCACGGGCACCCAGTTCTCGTCCTGGCGCAGCTGCCGCAGCACCTGTCGCCCGTCGGCACCGGGCATGAGCACGTCGAGGACGCAGACATCGGGACTGTGCCGGCGGATCTCATCGAGGGCGAGGAGACCGTCACCGGCTGCGAGCACCCGGAACCCCGAGCGCTGGAGGAACGGGACCACTGCACCGAGGACATCGGGTTCGTCATCGGCCACGAGGACCAGTGGTTGGTGTTCACGCTGACTGTCAGCCGTCATTCTCGTCCGTTCCGAACTCGCGTCGCCGTTCTCTGGCGACCTCCCGCGCTTCTGCCCGATCCACTGCCTCGGCCAGCTCGTCTCGATACAGCATAGATCGACGCAGGTGCTTGGTGCGATATCCCGCACGGCCGACCATGTGCGTGGCAACGGGAATCGTCACGAGCTGGAAGGAGACGATGATCGCCAGTGTCGTCACCGTCGCCCACGTCGGGAAGTGGATGGCGATGGCGATCGCCACGAGGATGAGGCCGAGCACCTGGGGCTTCGCGCTCGCGTGCATGCGCGAGAGCAGATCGCCGAACCGGAGCAGACCGACGGCAGCGGCCAGGGAGAGCACGCCGCTGGCGAGGACGAGGACCGCGGAGATGATGTCAAGGACCATCGTGGCCCCCCTTCGGTCCGTCATCGGCGTCGTCGGGGCCGGGATCGGGCCCGGACCCCAGTCCCTCCTCGGCCGAACCGGGAGAGTTCGCGGCCGCGTCGGCGCCCATCTCGTTCTCGGCGAGCGGGACGACGGGTTCGTCGCGCACGGTGACCTCGACGGGGCCGTCGGGGACGTTTGAGATGCCGCGGGCGACATCGTCGGGCCAGGTCGACGAGTCGGCCTGCGGGGCCTCCTCGCGACCGACGTGCCAGTCGGAGGCGGAGAAGTCGCTCAGGGCCCCCACCTCGGCGCCGGGGGTCATCGAATCGGACTTCGAGACGTATCGGGACACGCTCACGGAGCCGACGAAGCCGAGCATCGCCAAGACGATGAGCACGGGCAGGAGGTCGGTGCGACCGGTCAGGGCCATGAAGCCGCCGAGGCCGCACATGAGCGAGGCGAGGATGACGTCGGTGGCGATCATGCGGTCGAGGATCGACGGTCCCCGGATGACGCGGTAGAGGGCGAGGAACACCGAGGCGGCGAAGAGGACCGCGGCGGCGACGACGATGATGTGGAGGATCGTCTCGGTCATCGCCGGCCTCCCCGGTCGTCGGTGGGCGTCGGGTGGTCGAGCGGATCCGGATCGACCTTGAGGGCTGCGAGGTCACGGGTCGAGCCCAGCGCCCGGATGAGCAGCTCCTCGATGTGGTAGACCTGGCGCTTCGCGGCGCGGATCTTCTCCTCGGTGTCGGCGTCGAGGACGTGGAGGTAGAGGCGACCGCGGGCCCGGTCGCTGTCGACGATGATCGAACCGGGGATGAGGCTCGCGGTGTCGGCGACGAGCGTCATCATCAGGTCCGACCGGGTCCGCAGATCGCACGCGATGACCGAGCCCGCGCCGACGGCCTTGGGCCGGAAGGAGAACCACGCGACTTCGATCGAGGCGATGACCATCGAGACGACGAACCAGCCGGCGAAGACGAGGGCATGGACGACGTTGAAGCGACCCGAGAGGACGACCGGGGGCAGGTAGAACACCCGCGTGACGAGGAAGGCGAGGATGATGCCGGTGACCACGCTGAGGACGGTGAGCGAGTCCCACAGCATCACCCAGAGGAGAACGAGGAAGAAGACGAGGACGAGCTGCTGGATGACCCGGCGGCCCTTGGGTGGGGACGTGCGCGGACTCATCAGCCCTCACCTCCGAGGACCTCGTTGACGTAGTTGATCGGGTTCTGCAGGTTCTCCGCCGCCCGCTCCGAGAGGTCCCACAGGGGTCCGGCGGCGATCGTGAGGATGAGGGAGACGACGACGATCGCCGAGGTGGCGGCGAACATCGGTCCCGGCACGCCGATGCGCGAGCGCCAGGTCCGTCCCTCCAGCAGGGTGCGCTTGCGTTCGGCGAACTCCTCGACGAGCTCCTCGTTGGGGTCCTCCGCGTCCGCGGGGTCGCGCCAGAACGCCAGGTTGAAGGTGCGGCCGATGACGTAGAGGGTGAGCAGGCTCGTGAGGGTGCCGGCGATGATGAGGACGGTGGCAAGCCAGCTGTGATCCTCGAACCCGGCCTCGAAGAGCGCGACCTTGCCGATGAAGCCGGAGAACGGCGGGATCCCGGAGAGGTTGAGAGCCGGGATGAAGAAGACGATCGTCAGCGCCGGCGAGAGCACCATGAGTCCGCCCAGCGACCGTGTCGACGTCGATCCGCCGCGCATCTCGACGAGGCCGATGGCGAGGAACAGCGCGGTCTGGACGATGATGTGGTGGACCGTGTAGTAGATGCCGGCCGCGAGCCCGAACGCCGTGCCGAGGGCGACGCCGAAGAGCATGTAGCCGATGTGGGAGACGAGCGTGAAGGAGACGATGCGCTTGATCTCCGACTGTGCGATCGCGCCGAGGATGCCGACGATCATCGTCAGGCCCGCCGCGACGAGCAGGGGCACCCGCAGGGACGAATCCGAGAAGAGCAGGGTCTCGGTGCGGATGATCGCGTAGATGCCGACCTTCGTCAGCAGGCCCGCGAACACAGCGGTGACCGGGGCGGGGGCCGTCGGATAGGAGTCGGGCAGCCAGAACGAGAGCGGGAAGATCGCGGCCTTGATGCCGAAGCCGATGAGGAGGAGGACGTGGAGGATCATCTGCACATCGGGCGGCAGCTGGTCGAGTCGCTCGGCCAGCTGGGCCATGTTCACCGTGCCCGTCGCGGCGTAGATGACGCCGATCGCGGTGAGGAAGATGACCGAGGACACGAGTGAGACGACGACGTAGGTGACTCCCGCGCGGATCCGCTCGGCCGTCGCTCCCAGGGTGAGGAGGACGTACGAGGCGAGGAGGAGCATCTCGAAGCCGACGTAGAGGTTGAAGAGGTCGCCGGCGAGGAACGCGTTCGCGACACCTGCGCAGAGGATGAGGTAGCTCGGGTTGAACACGGAGATCGGGGTCTCGTCCGAATAGTCGGAGGCGTCCTGGCTGAGCGCGTAGATGAGCACGGCCAGGGTGACGAGACAGGACACGACGAGCATGAGCGTCGAGAGCCGGTCGGCGACGAGGACGATGCCCGCCGGCGCCTCCCATCCGGCGATCGCGACGACCTGCGGACCCTCCTGGTCGACGCCGACGAGGAGGACGACGGCGATGACCATGACCGCTGAGAGCGTGAGCAGGGAGACGAGGTTCTGCGAACGCGAATGCTTCGACAGCACCAGGGCGAGGCCGGCGCCGATGAGCGGCAGCAGCACCGGCATCGGGATGAGGACGGCGAGGAGTTCGGTCATCGTCGCTCCCCCTTCCCGTCGTCGTCGCTGTCCTCGTCATCGGTGCCGTGCCCGTCGGTCTCCGCAGCGGGCCGGTCGGTCTCCGCGGCCTCGGCGTCCGCGGCTTCGGCCTCGGCTTCGCGTTGGGCGGGAGTCCCATCGTCGTCGAGGTCGACGGCCCCGCGGATCGGGCTCTCGGCCTCGTCGCCGAACTCCGTGTCGTCGTAGTCGGTGCTCGCCTCGGCTTCCGAGTCGATCATCTTCGTGATCGCGACCTGGAGGTCGGCGGCGTCGTCCTGGAGGGAGTCGGCGCGCACGAGACGCCACGACCGGTAGATCATCGCGAGCAGGAACGCGGTGACGGCGAAGGTGATGACGATGGCCGTGAGGACGAGCGCCTGCGGCAGCGGGTCCGACATGCCCTCCGTCGAGAGGTTCTTCCCGTCGGTCAGCGGCGGGCGGCCGCGACCAGCGGTGAGGACGATGAGGAGGTTGACGGCGTTGCCGAGCAGGATGAAGCCGAGGAGGACGCGGGTGAGCGAGCGCTCGAGCATGAGGTAGACGCCGCATGCGAAGAGGACGCCCATCGCGAGCACCATGATGAAGGGCAGACTCACAGCCGTCCCCCTTCCGCTCCGTTGTCGACCTCGAGGTGGTTGACGCGGTTGAGGATCTTCGACACGGCCTTGTGTTCGGCCTCCGCACCGAAGTTCTCCGCCAGCCCGAGCGAGGTGTTGAGCCGGTCGGTGAGGAGCAGTTCGTCGCGCTCCTGGTGGAGGTCCACCTCGGCGCCGAGTGAGCGGAGGATGTCGAGCATGAGGCCGACGACGATGAGGTAGACGCCGATGTCGAAGAACGTCGGGGTGCCGAACTTGAGCTCCCCGAGGAGCGGCAGGTTCGCTTCGACGAAGACGGACTTGAAGACGGTGTCGCCCCAGAACCATCCGCCGACCGCGGTGAGCACGGAGAGGATGAGTCCGGTGCCGAGCAGACCCGAGGGCGTGAACCGCGCCGCCTCGGCGAGTTCGAACTTGCCTCCCGCGAGGTAGCGGACGACGAGGGCGAGACCGGCGACGAGACCGCCGGCGAAACCGCCGCCGGGGGTGTTGTGCCCGGTGAAGAGGAGGTAGACGGAGAAGACGAGGACGGCATGGAAGATGAGGCGGGCGGTGACCTCGAGGATGATCGAGCGGTTGCGCGGGGCCAGCGTGCGTCCGGCGATGAGCCACGAGGCGCGCCGCGTCTCGAGGTCCTCGTGCTCGGTGCCGTCGATGACGCTGCCGGGGCGCGGCGCCACCTCGTCGGGCACGGGCTGGAAGCGGAGCCGGCCGCGCCGGTCCATGCCCTCGCGACCCGCGGAGAAGCGGCCGAGGTGGCCCTCGCGGCCGCGGACGAAGATGAGTCCGGCGACTCCGGTGCCGGCGGCGACGAGGACGGAGATCTCACCGAAGGTGTCCCAGACGCGGATGTCGACGAGGGTGACGTTGACGACGTTCTGGCCGTGCCCGATCTCGTAGGCGAGCTGTGCGAAGTCGACGGAGGCCGGTTCGGTCATCCGCACCCCTGCGGCGATGAGGACGACGATCATCATCGTCACGCCCACGGCTGCGCCGATGATCGCGCGCCATGCGGGGGTGAACCGGCCGGTGCTCTGACCGATCCGGGCGGGCAGGCGGCGGAGGACGAGGACGAAGACGACGATCGTGATAGTCTCGACGAGCACCTGGGTGAGCGCGAGGTCGGGGGCGCCCATGAACGCGAAGAACGCGACCATCGCGTAGCCGGAGATGCCGGTGACGACGACGGCGGTGAAGCGCTTCTTCGCTCGGGTGGCGGCGATCGCGACGACGATGAGGACGCCGGCGACGATGAAGTCGAGCGGAGTGTCGAAGAGCGTGAACCGGATCTGCCATGTGTCGTTGGAGATGACGGCGAGGCCGACCCCGGCGACGAGGACGAGGTAGATGACGCTCTGATAGAAGGGCAGCGATCCGCGCTGGGTGCGGGAGGTCACCCAGAGGGCGAGGATCTCCATGCCGCTGATGAGGCGCCGGTAGAGGTCGTGGAAGTCGAAGCCGGCCGGCAGGGTCGCCTGGACCCGGGCGAAGCGGTCGCGGAACACGAAGAGGAGGAGACCTGCGGCGATGGTGACCGCGGAGAGCCCGAGCGCGGGTTCGAAGCCGTGCCACATCGCCAGGTAGTACTCGCCGTCGGCCGGGTCGGTCGCCGGCAGGGAGGCACTCCAGGCTTCGACGTAGGTGTCGACGATCATCGCGAAGGGGCCGAGGGCGAGCGTGAGGATCGTGAGGATGATCGGAGACACGACGAGCGTGACGTTCTCCTCCCGGCGGGCGATGTCGTCGACGCCGGGCTTCGTCCCGAACGCGCCCCAGACGAACCGGGCCGAGTAGGCGACGGTGAGCACTGAGCCGATCATGATCCCGACGAGGGCGATGATCGAGGTCTTCGTGCCGGCGTCGAGCAGGGTCGAGTACACCGCCTCCTTCGCGACGAAGCCGAAGGTCGGGGGCAGACCCGCCATCGATGCCGCCGAGATCGTCGCACACACGGCGACGACGGGGAAGGCGCGCCAGCCGCCGGAGAGCTTCGTGAGGTCACGGGTGCCGGCTCGGTGGTCGATGATGCCCACACAGAGGAAGAGGCAGGCCTTGAAGAGCGCGTGGGAGACGAGGAGGGCGAGCGCGGCCTTGGTGATGTCCGGCGTGCCGAACGAGGAGACCACCGTGAGGAAGCCGAGCTGGGAGACGGTGCCGAAGGCGAGGAGGAGCTTGAGGTCGGTCTGGCGCAGGGCCTGCCACGCGCCGATGAACATCGTCAGCAGGCCCGCGGTGAGGAGGATCTCCGTCCAGCCGGGAAGCGTGTGGAAGCCGGGTGCGAGCCGGAGGACGAGGTAGATGCCGGCTTTGACCATCGCCGCGGCATGGAGGTAGGCGCTCACCGGGGTCGGAGCGGCCATGGCACCGGGCAGCCAGAAGTGGAACGGCAGCAGGGCCGACTTCGAGATCGCTCCGACGAGGAGGAGGACGACGGCGGTGACGACGAGGGGTCCGGTGTCGAGGCCGAGTTCGGCGCGCTCGACGAGGACGGAGATGCGTCCGGTGCCGGTGGTGACGATGAGGAGGACCATCCCGACGAACATCGCCAGACCGCCGGCGGTGGTGACGATGAGCGCCTGCAGCGCCGCCTGCCGGGAGCGGCGGCGGGACTGGCTGTGGCCGATGAGGAGGTACGAGAAGATCGTCGTGCCCTCCCAGAAGACGAAGAGCATGAGGAGCTCGTCGGCGACGACGAGTCCGTACATCATCCCCGCGAACGCCATGAAGACGGCGGCGAAGCGGGCGAGGCCGGGTTCGTCGGCGGGGAAGTAGCGCGAGCAGTAGACGAGGACGAGCGTGCCGACCCCGGTGACGATGAGGCTCATGATCCACGAGAGGACGTCGAGGCGGAAGACGCCCTCGAGGTCGAGCGCGGGCAACCAGTCGAGCGTCTCGGTGAGCGGGGCTCCCCCGGGCCCGAAGATCGCCGAGGCGGTCGTCAGGGTGTAGACGAGGCCGGCGAGCGGGACGAGGGCCAGCAGCAGGAAGGCGTTGCGGCCGAGCAGTCGGACGAGCGGGTAGGCAATGACAGCAGCCCCGAAAAAGGCTCCTGTCATGGCTATCACCGGCGGACACCTCCGTCATTTTCCGTTGTGTGGCGATCGAGACCTGCTCAACAGTATTTTCGCATGGAAAGTGGTCGTTCTCCCAATCAACGGACCAGCGCGGAGCACCCGCGACGGACCGTCACACGACGATGCCGCCTGCCGTGCCCGATCAGGCCCGCAGCTGCGCCGATGTGACAAGGAACCCGTTCTCATCGAGGCCGATGCCGTCGCTCCGGGAGAGCAGCTCGGCGCCGATCCGATCGACGAGGGCGGCCACCTCGGCGCGCATCTGCCGGAAGCGGCGATCATGGCCGGGGCGGTAGCGGACCTCTTCCGCGTCCATCCAGTGGACGTGGTACTCGATCTGCGGCAGCTCGGTGCTCGCCCGCACAATCGGGGGCACCCATTCGGCCTCGGTCACGCGGATCTCGATCGCCCCGGCCGCCTCGTCGATCTCGCCGAGCGGGATGAGGAGGGAGTAGCCGTCGAGGACGACGGGTGCGGAGGAGTCGAAGAGAGGATCGTCGAGCGAGGTCTGCGCGAGGACCGCGGCATCGGGGGTCGGCAGCTCCTGCTGGAAGGCATGCGGGGCATGGGTGCGCACGAGCGAGAGGGCGACATCGGGGTCGAGCCAGTACGGGGAGTAGAGGTAGAGATCGACCTTCGCCTCGGGGTCGGGCACGAGCACGCGGGTGCCCATCCCGTCCTCGTCGGCGAGGCGGATGGCCAGATGCAGGCGCGAGGCGATGGAGATGAGGAGGCTGAGCGCGCGCTCCTCCTCACGGTCGGGAAGGCCCGCGGGAAACGCCTCATGGAGTCCGTCCGCGTCCTCGAACCATTCCGGCGGCGGCGCGGGCTCCCGGTCGCGCGGAGTGTCGAGGACGACGGCGCGACGGGACCACTCGGGGATCTCGAGCGCGGCGACCGTCGCCTCGTCGAGGTCGACCCCGGCACTGAGCCGCGAATGGCGGGAGAGGCGGACCTGATCGTTCTCGTTCAGGCGCGGCGTCACGTCGGGGAGCCTGTTGTGGACGAGGGCGAGGACGTCGGAGACCTCGATCTCGGCGTCGAGGAGGAGGAGGTGGCGTCCGCGCAGGTCCGCGGCGAGTCCCTCGACGGCGGGGGCACCGCCGCCGGACTGCTCCCGCTGCCTCCTCAGCTCCCGCCGGGTGATCACATGACCCTCCGGAAGAAGTTCGCATGCGACCGTGAGGCCGTGGGGCCGCGCTGACCCTGATACCGGCTGCCTGTGGCCTCGGAGCCGTAGGGAACCTCGGCGGCGGAGCTGAGCCGGAAGAAGCAGAGCTGGCCGATCTTCATCCCCGGCCACAGCGTGATCGGCAGCGTGGCGACGTTCGAGAGCTCGAGGGTGACATGACCGGTGAATCCCGGGTCGATGAACCCTGCCGTCGAATGCGTGAGCAGACCGAGGCGGCCGAGCGAGGACTTCCCCTCGAGCCTGGCCGCGACGTCGTCGGGCAGGATGACGAGCTCATGGGTCGAGGCGAGGACGAACTCCCCGGGGTGGAGGACGAAGGGCTCTTCCGGGTCGACCTCGACGAAGCGGGTGAGCTCGGGCTGTTCGAGCGAGGGATCGATGACCGCGTACTTGTGGTTGTCGAAGAGCCGGAAGTAGCGGTCGAGGCAGACGTCGACGCTCGCAGGCTGGATGAGCGAGAGGTCACAGGGGTCCAGCGCGATGCGACCGGATTCGAGTTCGGCGCGGATGTCGCGGTCGGAAAGGAGAGTCACACCCCTGATGGTAGTCGGATCGGACCCCGGCGCGCAGTCACGACGGGGGCAGCGAGGCGGGGAACCACCTCGGCGATGCAGGAGTCGGGTGCGACACGCCGTTACTTTGTCACGAATTGATAACGATCCTGCGATAAATCCTTGAATTGCCTCCGTGTGTCTCGCCATGCGCCTGAGTGAATGCTTTAGAGTGGGGTGCTGTACGAACCCGCGCACGATGGTGCCTTCCTCTTCTCAGCCAGGGAATGCCGGGAGTTCCATCGCCTTTTGTGGGTTGACATCAACCGAAAGGCATTACTGTGAAGACCTCGCGTCTTGTGCTTGCCCCCGCAGTAGCCGTTGCACTGACCGGTCTCGCCGGCGCTCCCGCGTTCGCGTCGACCGCGTCTCCTACGGTGCCCCAGGGCCCGCTCTGCGCCTATGACGGCGCCGGGTCCCAGAGCGACTCCACCGTCCCCGACAGCGACACCCCGCAGGCCACTGTGTCCGCGGCGCAGGTCAGTCGGGAAGAGATCGTGGACAAGAAGGAGGGCATCGGGTTCTCCGGCACCGGATTCACCGCCGATGAGAAGGCGACCGTGACGGTCGTCGGCACCGACGGCACGAAGTACACCCCGGAGACGAAGCTCACCGTCGACGAGAACGGGAAGGTCAACGGGACCTACTTCTTCTCGACCACCGAAGGCGCTCAGGTGCCGCTCGGGACGTACACGCTCTACCTCACCGACCTCAAGTCCGAGAAGGACTCCTCGAAGGTGACCTTCGAGGTCGTCGCGAAGGACTCGGACAAGGACGATTCGGGCGCCGGCAACACCTGCGAGCGTCCGACCGCCCCGGCTCCCACGGACACCGCCTCGCCGGACCCGTCCGAGACCGGAACTCCGACGGAGACCGCGAAGCCGACCGAGACGGCGAAGCCCACCCCGTCGGAGACGAAGACGGAGTCCCCGTCGACGACCGCGCCGGCTCCGACCGAGACGGCGAAGCCGACGGAGACCGCGAAGCCCTCGCCGAAGCCCACCCCGTCTGAGACGAAGACGGAGACCCCGACGCAGACGCCGAGCAAGACTGCGGATCCGACGCCGTCAGAGACCGGTCAGCCCTCGCCGACGCAGACGGGCCCCGCTCCCACCGACACGCCGTCCGAGACCGGAGAGCCGTCCAAGACGGCTGAGCCGTCGGAGACCGGCACGCCCTCGGAGAAGTCGACGGACTCGACCGACGAGGGGGCGAAGGACGACAAGCAGCCGGCCGCGGCACCGCAGGCCCTCATCATCGACCCCACGGAGATCACCTCCGAGGACTTCCTCAACAAGGGCGTCACGCTCGGCGTCACCGGCGCTCAGCCCGGTGAGAAGATCACGATCGTCGTCGAGCATGCCCAGGGCAAGGTCGACCGCTACACGATGTCGAAGGAGGCCGACTCCGAGGGCAAGGCGACCTTCGGCGTCCAGGCCAAGGTCAAGGCCGTGCTCGGCACGTACAACGTCCGCGTCCAGGCCGAGAGCTTCGACAAGCCGCAGGGCGGAAGCTTCACCGTCGTCACCAACGGCACCGATGTGTCCGAGAACGGCAGCGGCTCCGGCAGCGGCAGCGGAAACGGCTCTGGCAGCGGTTCCGGCAGCGGCGCCTCGAACGACCTGCCCCGCACCGGTGCCGAGATGACCGGACTCGCGCTCGGCGCGGGACTCCTCGTCGTCGGCGCGGCAGCCGTCGTCATCACCCGTCGACGCGCCGACGCGGCCGCCGACGATCCTGCGGAGTTCTGACGATCCGTTGAGCCGCGAACTGTCCCTGGCGGGGCTGCACCTCGGAGGGCGCCCGATCGACCTCGGTCGTCTCCGAGCGGGGACGGTTCTCGGACTCATGGGCAGCCCGGACAGCACCACTGAGGTGGTGCTGTCCGCGGCCGCCCAGCCCGGTGTCGCACCACCCCCACAGCTCCCGACCGGATTCCGGTCGGGACGTCTGCGTGTGCGCAGGTGGGTGACGTCGTATCTGCGCGCCGCCGATGCCGATCCCGGGGAGGCGGCATCAGCGGCGGCGCTGAGCGAATTCGGACTCGAGACCTCGGTGCTGCGGACCCGCATCGGCGACCTCGATGCCGCGACCCGCGCCAAGCTCGTCCTCGCCCTCGCCTGGTCGACCGACCGCGAATGGCTGACCTTCATCGACCCCTTCGCCGAGGTGCCCGGCCACATCCGCACCGGTCTGCGCGCCCGCCTCGCCGACCTCGCCGCCGCGCAGGGACGCGGAATCGTGCTCTCCTCGACGACGCTGACGGACTTCATCATCGCCGAGGCGGGCGTCGCGAACATCGAGAAGGGCGAACTCGTCGCCCTCGGTCCGCTCGCGACCGTCGTCTCCGAACCGCGCGGCTCCCTGCCCGCCGAACTCACCGGAGTGAACATCTGGTCGGGCCTCGCCCGCAAGGGGTGGCTGTCGATCGGCCACTCGGCCGTCCGCGCCCGGACCGAGCTCGACGGCAAGGTCTTCGTCACCCTGCCGTGGCGGGCAGCCCTCGTCTCACTCGACGAACACGACCCTGCCTTCACCTCGGCGGCGGTCTTCGAAGCGATCGTCGTCGGACTTCGGGACCGCGGGTCGGCGATCCAGGCGAAGCTCTCTCCCGTCGATACGGAGATGGGGCTCGCCCTCGATGTCGACCTCGCCGATCTCACCGATCTCGAGGGCACGGATGACACGGCCTACGGGGTCCTCCACCCCGGCCTCGGCGAGTCCCTCACCGAACTGCGCGCCAACGTCAGGGTGGGCACCCACGTCTTCGTCGACGTCGACACCTCACAGCTGCGGGCCTACTCCGTCGAATGAGGCGGACCGGACCCGCATCCGCGAGATGAGCAGACCCGCTCCTGCGCGATGAAGGGGGCCGGGCCCGGTACGTGACGGCGGCAGGCTCGCTGTCCACTAAACTGGATTCGACATCCCCACCCGGAGACAGCGGAGCCGCCCGCCGACCGGGACATCCCCCGAGCCGATGAGGAGAGGCCATGCGAACGTCGCGCACCCTTCTCATCTCCGCCCTCGTCGTCATCGTGCTCACCGTCGCCTCGGTGCCTCTGCTCAACGTCACCGTCTACACCCCGGCGCGCACCGTCGAGGCGTACATGTCAGCGATCGAGCAGGGCAACGCCGAGCGCGCCTTCTCCTACCTCTCCTCCCCCACTCCCGGCTCGACGCTGGCGCTGAGCCAGGACGTGCTCTCCGCGGCCCCCGACCTGCCCCGGGAAGCCTCCGCTGAGACCGTCTCGACCGACGGCGACCGGGCGAAGGTCCGCCTCTCCTACGTCCTCTCCTCACAGACCCACAGTGTCGACCTCGACCTCGTCCGGCTGCCGGCCGCCGCGGGGCTCTTCGACCGCTGGGCGATCGAGCAGAAGGCCTGGCCGACCCTCGACCTCGACGTCTCCGGGTCCTCGACGGCGACGGTCAATGGATTCAGCGTCTCCGCCGGGGAGGTTCCGGTGCTGTTCCCGGCGACCTACCTCGTCGGCTTCGACGCGACCTTCCTCAAGTCGAAGTCCGAGCGCGCCGAGGTCACCGCCCCCGGGGACTCGCCGAAGATCTCCCTGGCACCGCAGCCGACCGCCAAGCTCGAGCAGGCCGTCGCCGAGCAGGTCGACGAGCACCTGCGCAACTGTGTCAAGGCGAAGACCCTCATGCCCTCGGGGTGCGTATTCGGCTACGAGACCGACAACGAGATCCTCGGGGATGTCGAATGGTCGATCGTGCGTGAGCCCAAGGTCAGTCTCACTTCCTCGGGCGGCGACCTCGAGCTCACCCCTGCCACCGCCGAGGTGCGGATCAAGGGCCGCTATCGTGACATCGTCACCGCCGACGAACGGGACCTCGACGAGACGCTCTCGTTCGTCCTCGGCGGATCCGTCGTCGTCCGCTCCTCGCAGGTGCGCGTCGAACCGCGTCGCCTCGGCGAAGTCTCGATCATGTGAGCAGCCCGGTGCGGGCCGAGTGGCCCTGCCCAGCCGTTTGTGGGTGTGCCCACCCGTTTGTGGTCGACAAACCGAGGGAAATCGAGCGATCGGGCCCATTTTCCACCGGTTTTCGACCGCAACCGGCGGTGGCGGAGCGAGGAAGGGCGCCGGACGCCGGGTCTCAAGCGCCGCGACAGTGCGCGACCTTGCGACGCTTCCCACCCGTTTGTGGTCGAGAACCCGAGGAAAATCGAGCGATCGGGCCCATTTTCCACCGGTTTTCGACCGCAACTAGCGGTGGCGGTGCCAGGACGGCGGTCTCCGGCGCAGTGCGAGCACCGAACCGCCGGCTCAGGGCCGCGGGAGCACTGGCCGGGTCTCAGGCGCCGCGGAGATCGAGGTCGAGCGCTGAGGGACCCGCCTCGGTGAGTTCGATCGGAATGCCCCAGTCCTGCTGGTAGAGGTGACAGGCGGCGTGGAGCGGGATCTCTCCTCCCGGTTCGCCGTCGCACGCGGCGGCGCGCGCGGTGACGTGGAGGACTCCCGAGGTCGCCTCGGGGTCGATGACGATGTCGCGGCTCAGCCCCTCGGCCCCGCCGCCACCGGAGACGATGAGTTCGGGCGGAGTCGAGGACACCTGCAGGTAGGTCGGGTCACCCCACCGATCGTCGAGCTTCTGACCTGCGGGAACGGTGAAGCTCACGCTGATGGACACAGGTCCGGCGGCGAGCTCCGTCGACGGGCGGTGGCTCGTCTGCGCACCCTCGTCGACGCGTTGGGCGTCCTTCGGCAGGGTCACCCGGGTGAGCGAATGGTTCGCCGATTCGACGACGAGGAGTTCGGCGATGCCGCTGCCCGCTCCCGTCCCGCCGGCCGTGTCTCCGCCCGCAGCACCCGCTTCGACGACGAGGATGTCCGAGGGTTCGCGCAGTCCGCGGGCGAGCGTCGAGACCTCGTTCGTCGTGAAGTCGTACCGGCGGATCGCACCGTTGTACGTGTCGGCGATCGCGAGCGACCCGTCGGGCAGGGTGCGCACTCCGAGCGGGTGCTGGAGCCTCGCATCGGCGGCGGGCCCGTCGCGGAAGCCGAAGTCGAACAGGCCCGTGCCCACGAGGGTCGTCGTCTCGCCCGAAGCCGGGTCGAGGCGGCGGATCGCCGAGGTCTCGGAGTCGGCGACGATGACGCTGCCGTCGGGGTGGAGGTCGAGGCCAGAGGACTGTGCGAACCACGCGGACTCCGCGTCGCCGTTGACGAGCCCTTCGTTCATCGTGCCGGACAGCAGGCGGATGTCGCCGGTGACGGGGTCGAACGACCAGATCGTGTGGTTGCCGGCCATCGCCACGACCACCTCGCCGGTGGCGGGGACGAAGAGGACGTCCCACGGGGAGGAGAGCTTGACGTCGAGGGCGGGGCCCGCATAGCGGCCGAGCGCGCCGTGGGTGCCGCGGACGTTGTCGATGGCCCCGACCATGTGCTGCTCGCCGGTGCCGGCGATCGTTCTCACGGTCTCCGTCTCGAGGTCGATGCCGCGCAGGACGTGGTTGACGGTGTCGGCGACGATGAGCTGGTAGCCGGCACGGGCGGCGATGTCCTCGGGGAGGACGGTGATGCCGCCGGGTTCGCTGAACTGTGCGGTGGCGAAGTCGCCGTCGGTGAGTCCCCGCTCCCCCGTGCCGATGCGTCGGAGCACGGTCTGTCCGTCGGCAGAGTACTCGACGAGGCTGTGGTGGCCGGAGTCGGCGACGAGGAGGCTGCCCGAGGGCAGGACCGTCACCTTGCCGGGGTAGAAGAGTTCGGTCTCCGGTGCCGGCGGGGGAACGTAGGGGCCGTCTCCGGAATGGAGGGTGCCCTTCGCCGAGTGTTCAGCGATGAGGCCTTCGATGATCTCCCCGAGGCCGGCGCCGTGGCCTTCCCCGGACAGGGTCGCGACGAGGTAGCCCTCGGGGTCGATGACGGCGAGCGTCGGCCATGCCCGGGCCGTGTACGCCTGCCACGTGACGAGGTCGGGGTCGTCGAGGACGAGGTGTTCGACCTGGTAGCGCTCAACGGCCTGGTCGACGGCCTCGACGGTGCGTTCGAACTCGAACTTCGGCGAGTGGACGCCGATGATGACGAGTTCGCCTGCGTACTTCTCCTCGAGCGGCCGCAGCTCGTCGAGGACGTGGAGGCAGTTGATGCAGCAGAACGTCCAGAAGTCGAGGAGGACGACCTTGCCGCGGAGGTCGGCGAGGGTGAGCTCCGTGCCGCCGGAGTTCATCCACCGGCGGCCGATGAGCTCGGGGGCGCGGACCTTGGGTTCGCGCGTGCGGGTCGGGGCGGTCGCCTCGGCGGTGGTGTCGTCTGCGGCGGCGGCCGCGGAACTCTGCGGACTGGCGTTCATCTCTCCATCGTCCCAGATCCGCAGGCGTGGCGGCAGGGCGGCTGTCATCGGGGGACACATGCTCACGGGGCGGGGCGGGCGCCGAAGACGCTCGAACCGATGCGCACCATCGTCGCCCCCTCGGCGATCGCGAGCTCGAAGTCGTTGCTCATCCCCATCGACAGCTCGGAGGCTTCGGCGGGAAGGGCGCCCGTCGCGATGAGCCGGTCGCGGAGCTCGCGGAGGTCTGAGTAGCTCGGGCGGATCTCCTCGGGCGTCTGGCCGGGCAGGCCGATGGTCATCAGGCCACGCAGGCGCAGGCGATCGAGGTCGCGCACTGCTGCCACGAGCGCCTCGGCGTCCTCGGGTGCGACCCCGGACTTCGAGTCCTCGCGGGACGTGTTGACCTGGACGAAGACGTCGACGGTGGAGTCGAGGACGCCGAGGCGGTTGTCGATCTTCTCCGCGAGCGCGAGGCTGTCGACGGACTCGATGCACTGGGCGTGGCGCAGCGAGTGGTTGACCTTGTTCTTCTGCAGGGGCCCGATGAGGTGCGATTCGTGCGGAAGGTCGGCGAGGTCGTCGGCCTTCCCGACGAGCTCCTGCACCTTGTTCTCGCCGATGAGTGAGAAGCCGTGCTCGATCGCCACCCGGATCCGCTCGGCCGGCTGCGTCTTCGTCGCAAGCAGGATCCGCACCGCGTCCGCGGACCGTCCGCTCGCCTCGGCGGCGGCTGCCGTGCGTTCGGCCACCTCGTCGAGGCGGGTGCGGATCGCGGCGGACTCTTCTGCGGTGAGGGGCTCGGTCGAACTCATGCTCCCAGTCTCGCATGCGCCGCTGCCGGACCGGATCTCTGCGCTCCTCGGGAGAGGCATCTGCGCCCGCTCACCGGAGAGCGGGCGCAGCATGGCCCCGGTCAGTGGGCGCAGAATCGTCGGATCACGGCGCCGGTCGCTCAGGGCTTTGTCGGCAGGCCCTGCGCCTCGGGGTCGATGTTCTTGATGATCGCCGTCGTGTCGAGTCCCTCGAGGCCGTCGTCGACGAGCTTCTGCAGCTGCGCGTAGACGAGGGTGGCCGCGGGCAGGTCGACGCCCTGGGTCTCGGCACCGGCGAGCGCGAGCCCGACGTCCTTGTGCATGAGAGCCGTGGCGAAGCCGGGCTTGAAGTCGTTGTTCGACGCCGAGGTCTCGGTCACCCCGGGCACCGGATACCAGGTGCGCAGGGGCCACGAGTCGCCGGAGGAGACCTTCGCGATGTCGTAGAACGCCTTAGGGTCGAGACCGAAGCGCTGCGCGAGCACCGCGCCTTCGACGACGCCTTCGAGGCTGATCGCGAGCATCATGTTGTTGACGATCTTCGCGGCCTGACCCGCGGCGTCGCCGCCGGCGTGGAAGATGTTGCCGGCCATCGGCTCGATGAAGGGCTTCGCCTCGGCGACGTCCGCATCGGACCCGCCGAGCATGAAGGTGAGCGTGCCGGCCTGTGCACCGGTGACACCGCCGGAGACGGGACCGTCGACGAAGCGGAAGCCGGCGGCCTTCGCCTCGGCGTGCAGGGCCCGGGCGGAGTCGAAGTCGATCGTCGAGGAGTCGACGAGGAGGGTCGCGGGGTCGGCGGTGGCGAGGACACCGTCGGGGGTGAGGTAGACGGCGCGGGCATGCTCGCCCTTGGGCAGCATCGTGAAGACGATATCGGCACCGGCGACCGCCTCGGCGATCGAACCCACCGGGGTGACACCATCCTCCGCCGCCGCGGTCACGGCCTCCGGGACCACGTCGAAGCCCTTGACCGTGCGGCCGGCCTTGACCAGGTTCGCCGTCATCGGTCGGCCCATGTTCCCCAGGCCGATCCATCCAATCGTCGCCATCGCATGCCTCCTCGCATCGAAATCTCGTGTGTTCCCCTTCACATTACGCCAGCCCTGCCCGTGCCGGCCGCCGGCGACGATCACCTCTTCCGCACCGGTTGTGTGCGTGCACGCAGATAGACTGGGCGGACTATGGCCGCTCATGCACCCCAGCAGATCTCGCCGGAGGATCTCCTCACCCTCCTCGCCGTGGCGCGTCTGGGGAAGTTCACGGCCGCCGCGCACAGTCTCGGACTCAATCACACGACCGTGTCGCGGCGCATCGCTGCCTTGGAGAAGGCCTACGGTCAGCGCGTTCTCGTCGCCTCCCCGGACGGATGGGAGCTGAGCACCGCGGGTCGGCAGCTGCTGCCGATCGCCGAGGACATCGAGGCGGCGCTCGGGAGGATCGACGCACGCGAGTCCTCGGCGCTCTCGGGCACGATCCGCATCGCCTGCCCGCAGGCCTTCGCTCTCGAGTACGCGGTGCCGGCGCTGACGGAGCTGCAGATCGGCCATCCGGGCCTGCAGATCGAGCTCATCACCGCGACCCAGCGGGCCCGCCAATACCGCTCCGGCGTCGACATCGAGGTCGTCGTCGGTCGACCCGACGCCCCGCGCAGCGTCGCCAAGCGCATCCGCGACTACCGGCTCCAGCTCTATGCGTCGCAGGAGTACCTGCGCACGCACCCGGTTCCGGTCACGCTCGACGACCTCGCCGAGCACAGGATCGTCTACTACATCGAGAACGCACTCCAGGTCGACGACCTCGACGACGCCTCGAGCGAGATCCCGGCCGGCAGGGGCTTCTTCCGCTCGACCTCGGTCCACGCCCACGTCCTCGCCACAGCGAACGGGGTGGGCATCGGCATCCTGCCCGACTTCCTCGCCCGGGACAGCAGCCGCCTGGTCCAGGTGCTGCCCGAGCTCTTCTCCAAGCGCGTGTCCTATTGGGCCTCGGTTCGGCACGAGTCCCTGCGCAATGCCGCCGTCCGCAGCATCCTCGAGGTGCTCTGACCCGCGCGGCGCTCTCCCCGCTATCCCTGCTCAGGCGGCGGTCCAGCCTCCGTCGATGCTGTGCGCGGTGCCCGTGACGACCGCGGCGGCGTCGGAGGCGAGGAAGAGCGCGAGCGCGGCGATGTCCTCGGGCTCCGCGAGGCGGGGCACGGCCGAGTGGCCGAGGAAGACCTTCTCGAGCACCTCGTCCTCACTGATCCCGTTCGTCACCGCCTGATCCGCGATCTGCCCCTTGACCAGGGGCGTGAGCACATAGCCCGGGTTGATCGCATTGCACGTCACCCCGCGCGGACCGGCCTCGAGCGCCGTCGTCTTCGTCAGACCCATGAGTCCGTGCTTGGCCGCGACGTACGCGGACTTGTTCGCCGAGGCGCGCAGCCCGTGGACCGAGGAGACGTTGATGACCCTCCCCCAGCCCCTCTCGTACATCCCCGGCAGCGCAGCCTTCGTGAGCACGAACGGCGCCTCGAGCATGATCGTCATGATCAGCCGCCATTCCTCCAGCGGGAACTCCGGGATCGGGTGGATCCGTTGGATCCCGGCATTGTTGACGAGGATGTCGACCTCGAGGTCGATGCCGTCGAGCGCCGAGGTGTCGGCGAGGTTGACGGCCCACGCCTCCCCGCCGATCGCCTCGGCGACTGCCCCCGCCGCCTCCGCGTCGACGTCGGCGACGACGACGGTCGCACCCGCCTCGGCGAAGGACTCGCACATCGCCTTGCCCAGGCCCGAGGCCCCGCCGGTGACGAGGGCCCTCCTGCCGGTGAGATCAACTGCCATTTCCCGTCCCTTCTCTGCTGTGCCTGTCCACGGACGCCGCACCACCGCGGCGGATGAGCCACGGCGATGCGGCGACGACCCGATCAGTGCGTGACGACCCCGCGGCGCACCTTGTCGGCGTGGTCGAGGGAGTGGAGGTCGATGCCCTTCGTCTCGCGGGTGAAGATGAGCGCGACGAGCGAGATGAGAGCGGCCACGGCGAGGTAGATCGCGATCGGCACCGAGGAGCCGAACTCGTCGAGCAGCGCGGTCGCGATGATCGGCGCGAACGATCCGGCGACGATCGCCGTGACCTGGTATCCCGTGGACACACCCGAGTTGCGCATCCGGGTCGGGAACATCTCCGCCATGATCGCCGGCTGCCCCGCGTACATGAAGCCGTGGAAGACGAGTCCGAGGAGGAGGGCGAGGAAGATCAGTCCGGGGTTGCCCGTGTCGTACATCGGGAAGGCGAAGAAGCCCCACGAGGCGGTGAGGATGATGCCGATCGCGTAGGGCGGCTTGCGTCCGATCCGGTCCCCGAGGGCACCGATCATCGGCACGAGCAGCGCATGGATGGCGTGCGCGCCGAGCAGGAGGCCGAGGATCTCGCTCGCCTCGATGCCGACGGCGACCGCGAGGTAGGTGATCGAGAAGGTGACGACGAGGTAGTAGTGGATGTTCTCGACCAGCCGCAGACCCATGGCGGTGAAGACCTCACGCGGGTAGCGCTTGAAGACGGCCTTGACGCCGTAGTCGACGCCCTCCTCGATCTCCTCGGCCTGGATCTTCTCGAAGATCGGGGCGTCGGAGACTCGGGTGCGGATGTAGTAGCCGATGAGGACGATGACCGCCGAGAGCCAGAACGCGATCCTCCAGCCCCACGAGAGGAACGCCTCCTCGGACAGGGTGGCAGTGAGGACGAAGAGGACGCCGGTGGCGAGCAGGTTGCCCAGCGGCACGCCCGACTGCGGCCACGAGGACCAGAAACCGCGTTCCTTGTCCGGGGAGTGCTCGGCGACGAGGAGCACCGCGCCGCCCCATTCGCCGCCGACGGCGAAGCCCTGGACGATGCGGAGGAGGACGAGGAGGATCGGAGCGAGGTAGCCGATCTGACCGAACGTCGGCAGGCAGCCCATGAGGAACGTCGCCGCCCCGACGAGGATGATGGAGAGCTGGAGGAGCTTCTTGCGTCCGAACTTGTCACCGTAGTGGCCGAAGACGATGCCGCCGATGGGGCGGGCGATGAAGCCGACAGCGTAGGTCGCGAAACCGAGGAGGATCGGCGTCAGCGGGTTGTCCGACGGCGGGAACAGGATGTGGTTGAACACCAGCGTCGCCGCTGACCCGTAGAGGAAGAACTCGTACCATTCGACGACGGTGCCCGCCATCGAGGCGGCGACGACCTTGCGCAGCTGCGTTCGGATCGTCTTCCTCTCGGCATTGCTCTGTGCACTCATGACTCTCCTTGATTTCCACGATCCGCTTCATCGTTGACAGGTCGGATCGTTCCGCTGGGGCAGCGTAGGCGGCGATCCCGCGATGTCAGGGGACTCGGCGATGAGGCCCCTCCCGCGGCTGAACGCGCCCACATCCACCCGATTGGTGAATGGTGCTCAAGAAACAGTGTGCGCCATCACATCGGCGAATGGGATACGTGAGGGCGGGAATTCGGGAATTCGACGTGCACATTCCCGCACATCAGGTGTGCGTGAGACGGGTTCGCCGAGGCGGTCGGGTGGGTCAGCCTCGGCGGGGACCGGGGTCAGCCTCGGCGGGGACCGGAGTCAGCCTCGGCGGGGACCGGCGTTCGCGTCGCGTTCGGCGATCTGCGTGAGCATGTCGTTGTAGGCGCGCAGCTCGGCGTCGCCGGTGCGGGCCTCCCGGCGGTCGACCCGCTTGGCCTCCCGGTCGGACGACTTCGACCACTGGAAGGCGACCATGATCGCAAGGAACAGCGTCGGGATCTCGCCGATGCCCCAGGCGATCGCGCCGCCCCGCTGCTGGTCCTCGATCGCGGAGTATCCCCAGTCGGTGCCCATGTTGCCGAACCAGTCGCCTTCGATGAGCACCTCGGAGCTGAGCAGGGAGATGCCGAAGAAGGCGTGGAAGGCCATCGTGATGAGGAGCATGAGCAGGCGCAGCGGGTAGGGGAACCGCTTGACGCCGGGGTCGATGCCGATGAGGGCCTGGGTGAAGAGGTAGCCGGCGGCGAGGAAGTGGACGATCATGAGCTCGTGGCCGAGATGCCACTCGAGGGCGTACTTCATCAGCCCCGCGTAGTAGAAGACGACGAGGGAACCGGCGAAGTTGACCGAGGCGACGACCGGATTGGCGAAGAAGCGCATGTAGGGGGTGTGGACGAGCCAGAGCACCCATTCGCGGATGCCGCGGGAGCCATCGGTGCGCGCGGTCGTCGCCCGCATGAGCAGGGTGATCGGGGCGCCGAGGACCATCGGGATGGGCACGACCATGACGAGGAGCATGTGCTGGATCATGTGCGCCGAGAACGACACCTCGCCGTAGACCTGGACGCCGCCCGAAGTGACGTAGACGAGGCCGATCATTCCGAGCACCCAGCTGACGAGGCGGAAGACCGACCAGGTGTCGCCTCGGCGACGGAGCTGGAGGTACCCGGCGACGTAGGCGATCGTCAGCCCCACGGCGACGACGACCCACAGCGGGTCGACCGACCACTCGGAGAAGAAGCGGGCGAAGTTCGGTGCGGGGGGCAGAGGCTCTCCGGTGAGGATCTCCGAGGGCGTCGGGTTGCCCACCGGCTCCTGCGGGACGGGCGGTTGGGAGCGGGAGAGGGCGACGGCCAGGCCCATCGTCGCTCCGAAGATGACGAACTCGACGAGGATGAGGCGCCAGAACTCGCCCGTCACGGAGGCGACCTTGCCGAGCCGGGCGATGACGAACCGGCGGTGCCAGAAGCCGACGAGCCCGAGGAGGATCGTCGCGAAGGTCTTCGCGATGATGACCTGGCCGTATGGGGTCATGAGATCCGCGAGGTCCTCGACGCGCAGCATCGAGTTGACGACGCCGGAGAAGGCGACGACGACGAACGCGAAGAGCGCGATCGACGAGTAGCGGGCGATGAACGTCCCCAGCTCGGGCGACTTGGCGAGGCGGGAGCCGAGCAGGGCGATGACGAAGAGACCGCCGAGCCACAGGGCGACGCCGAAGAGGTGGAGTCCGATGCTGTTGACGGCCTGCGTGTGGCCCGACGCCTGGGCGGAGTGGCCCATGAGGGCGAGGGGGATCATCACGCCGAGCGAGAGGACGCCGGCGAAGGCGAGGCCGAGGTAGGACCGGGAGCCGAAGCACAGCGTCGAGGCGACGGCGATGAGGACGACGATGAGGGCCCAGTACTGGCCGAAGGCGATCTGGGTGAGGAAGACGCCGAGCTGGTTCGAGAAGTTGAGGTAGGCCTGCGCACCGACGGTGGAGACGAAGGTGAAGAGGAGGACGGCGACAGCGGAGATCGTCCACGCCACAGAGGCGACCTCGGCGACTTTGAGAGACTTCTCCCAGAGCGCGTCGAGCGGCGGCTGCTCGTCCTGCTGCGCCTTCCTGCCCCGGATCCGCCCCTGCGTGCGGGGCAGGATGAGGAGCGCGAAGAGGAGTGCGCCGACGGTGAGGCTCATCGCGAGGTTGAAGACGAACTTCGCGGCCGGCAGTCCGAAGCGGACGACGGCTCCCGGGTCGTTGATGACGGTCGGCTCGGCGGCTCCCGTGTAGAGCATCGCGACGAGTCCGACGGCTGCGCCGAGGAGTGCGACGAGCGGGATCGCTGCGCGAGCGGTGAATCGGATGATCGGCTCGTTGTCGTGAGAGGTCACAGAGGTCCGCCTGCCGATTCGTGCATGGAACAAGGATATCGTCCCGGGGTCTGCGGCGGCGAACTCACGACCGCCGAGGTGGTGCAGATCTCCTGAGGATCACCCCGCTGTGCGGGGCGGACACGATTCCGGTCAGCCGCCTCGGCGTGGGAATCGCCCGGGGAAAGCAGATGGCCCGGACCGATCGGTCCGGGCCATCCTGCGCTTGAGCGCGAAGGTCACTTCGGGGTGCCAGCGGCAGCCTTGAGCTTCGAACCAGCGGACAGCTTCACGGAGTAGCCGGCCTTGATCTCGATCTCTTCACCGGTCTGCGGGTTGCGACCCTTGCGAGCGGCACGCTCGGTGCGCTCGACGGAGAGCCAGCCGGGGATGGTGAGCTTCTCGCCCTTGCCGACGACGTCGGAGAAGACATCGAAGACACCATCGAGAACATCCGAGACCTGCTTCTGGGTCAGGCCGGACTTCTCGGCAACTTCTGCAACGAGCTCACTGCGGTTCTTAGCCATAAAAGTGTCCTCCTTAGGACAAGTCGGTCAGTTACCGGTCCGTTTTCCGATAACGAACTCCCTCGAGATTACCAGCTCGACTTCGTGATGCCGGGCAACTCGCCGTCGTGCGCCATTTCGCGGAAGCGGACGCGCGAGAGTCCGAACTTGCGCAGGTAGCCGCGGGGGCGGCCGTCGACCTGGTCGCGATTGCGCACACGCACCGGCGAGGCATCGCGAGGAAGCTTCTGCAGGCCGAGGCGTGCTTCCTCACGCTGCTCGTCCGTGCTGTCGGGGTGGGTGAGCTGACGCTTGAGGGCGGCGCGGCGCTCCGCATAGCGTTCAACGATGACGCGACGCTGCTTGTCGCGGGCGATCTTGGACTTCTTGGCCATGTGCGCTCAGCGCTCCTCTCGGAAATCGACGTGCTTGCGGATGACGGGATCGTACTTCTTGAGCACGATGCGATCCGGGTTGTTGCGGCGGTTCTTGCGGGTCACGTAGGTGTACCCGGTGCCGGCAGTCGACTTGAGCTTGATGATCGGACGAACGTCTTGGGTCTTCGCCATCAGAGCTTCACTCCCTTGGCAATGAGTTCGGCGACGACGGCGTCGATCCCGCGGACGTCGATGACCTTGATGCCCTTGGCGGACACATTGAGGGTGACGTTGCGGCGCAGCGACGGGACGTAGTAGCGCTTCGTCTGAATGTTCGGGTTGAAGCGGCGCTTCGTGCGGCGCTTCGAGTGGGACACATTGTGTCCGAAACCGGGAACGGCCCCGGTGACTTGGCAGGTTGCTGCCATGACTCTCCTCCAGTTCACAAGTTACCGACTCTCGAGACAAGCTCATTCGCTTGCGCCGATGTCGGAAGACATCAACAAATTCACGCGATGCTGCTGCGGCGGGCACGATCCGACCCAGGCGCGGACCTGCGTCCGGTCGAAAGGCGGATGTGCACCCGTGCACGCGGCGTTCGCAATGGAAATTGTGTACGCCGAAACAGGCATGCCCGTTCGGGCGAGATGTCTCACCAGCGCTGAAGCCGTAGCCTGTGAGAGATGGCCGAAGCTGGAGTGCAGCGGTGGGTGAGCACCATGTCGGTCGCGGCGGATCAGTCGGGGACCGGGCCGTCACGACACAACAGACAACCAGTTTAGAGAGACCCAAGCCTTCTGGGCAAATTCACACCCTCCGAAGTCACCCGGGCCACCGCGCGAGCCGCCGCTCGCCCGAAAAGTCTGCATTTCAACTACCTTCCGGTAGGGGTGTGGCCCAGATCTTCGCGGATCTCGGCGGGTCGGACACCCACTCCCCTTGCCAGACGCCCCTCTGCACGGCCGCGCTCAGGGTCGGGCCGCCTCGGCGATCACTGCAGATGTAAGGGGTACGGGGACTTCGGGGCCGTGTTGAAGACCCATGGAACTCGTGTCAAGGTAAGAAGATGATTGCCACCACATCTGGCACTCTGGAGGACAGATGAGCGACGTTCCACCGAGGCCGCGCATCCGTCCCGCGACCAGCGATGACTGGGTTCCGACCGATCGATCCGGCCGGGGCGCCCAGGCCCGGCCGCAGGGACAGGATCAGGACCCGAACCCGGCCGAGGCCGAGTTCGACCGTTCGACGTACTACGAGTACATCGAACGCCACACCGGCGACTTCCCCGTCTCGCAGACCCGCCGCAGCAACGTCTTCGCTCCGGCCGGCAGCTCACCGTTCCAGGACCATATCAACGCGCGCGCGCCCGAACCCGCCCGCGGAGGCGGTCGCGGAGGACCTCGCCGCACCGGTGAGGCCCGCAACCCGAACAGCGGCGGGTTCCCCGCCCAGCCCGGTCATGCCGGCGGCTCCTCCTGGCGCGGCACGGATTCGGGCGGCTTCGCAGCGGTGCCCGGCTACGGCGGTCCCGACTCCGGTCAGACGCAGTCCGTGCGCCCGCGCAGAAGCACCGGCCTCAAGGTCGTCGTCGTCATCCTCGCCATCGTCATGGTCCTCGCGCTCGTCGGCTTCTTCGGCATCCGGTGGCTCGCTCCGGAGACCGGGACCGTGCCCGCCGATGTCAGCGGCGAGCCGACCTCGCAGGCACCGTCGCCGAGCGACGAACTCGTCCAGCCCTCTGCTTCGCCCGAGGAGGAGCTCGACGGCTTCGTCGAGTCGGGTGCCGAGAAGGCCGCCGCACTCGAAGGTCAGTGGGTGACGCAGGTGAGCGCGAAGCAGGTCGGCACCGAAGCCGACGGGAAGACGTGGTCGGCGCAGGACATCCTCGACGAATTCAAGGCGAACCAGGTCAAGTACCCGGGCGCGATCCTCCTCGACAGCAGTGAGTGGAAGGCGTACAAGACCGGCGGCTACTGGGTCACCGTCATCGATACGCCGTACAAGGACTCCGGCCCGGCGCTCGAGCAGTGCCGCTCATGGGGTCTCGACCGCGACCACTGCCTCGCCAAGCGGCTCGTCAAGGACGGCAAGTACTCCGAGAAGAACAGCGCCTACCTCGACAAGTAGGGTGCCCACAGCACCCGAGGCGCCGAATCGCCCCTTGAGCGATACGTCCTCCCGGCAGCTTCGCGCAACGCCGCCGCAGCCTCTTGTCCTACGCGTGCAAGGGTAGGACAAGAGGCTGCGGGGGCGTCATACTTTTCGACGGAACTCGTCGACACGCGCTATGCCCCGGCTGCGTCTATGCTGGGGGCATCTCGATCACGCGGACGTGGAGTTGAGAATGCGGCGTACACGGAGCTCCGCCCCGGCGCGGAGGCACATGAGATTCGGCCTCTGCGGTTGGTTCGCCCTGTCGCTGATCGGCACTGTCGTGGTGATACTGCCTGACCAAGGTGCGCGAGTGCTGTCGCTGAGCAACGACCACGGGCCATCAGCGTCGGACTCGATCGGGGTCATCGTCCTGCTCGTCGGTTGGCTGTGCCTGCTCGTCCCGCTTCTTCGGGCACGACGACTCGTTCCGAAACCGCGTCTCGTCCTCATGGCATTCTGCGCCGGCCTCGTCGTCACCGCATGGTCAGTGCTGCTCGACGCAGGACTCTGGTGGATTCTGGGCGTGACGCTGGCAGCCGGTGTGCAGGTGGCGGCCGCATCCGCTGTGGCGTGGCCACGACAGTCTGAGTTTGAGCGCGCCGCCGGGTGAACAGTGCTGCCAGCTTGTTCCACAGACCAGCAGAGCGTGAGTCCTGTTGTGTCCCGAGACGGCTCTCGAAGCAATTCCCACCCGGGGCGCCGCATCTCCCCTTGAGCGATACGTCCTCCCGGCAGCTTCGCGCAACGCCCTCGCAGCCTCTTGTCCTACGCGTGCAAGGGTAGGACAAGAGGCTGCGGGGGCGTTATCGCTGCTGGGGCGTTGTGGCGTCGGAGCTTGCGTACCGGTCACCCGACGACTTCTCACCCGAGCGGGACACCCCTACCGAGCGGGACACACCTACCGAACGAGGCGCGCGACCTCACGCGAGGAGGACGCTCGGATCCTCGAGGCCGCGGCCGACGTCGGCGAGGAACTTCGAGATGATCTCGCCGTCGACGACGCGATGGTCGGCGCTCACCGACAGGGTCGTGATCTCGCGCGGAACGATCTCGTCGTCGACCACCCACGGCTTCTTCCGCACCTGCCCGAAGGCGAGGATCGCGGCCTCACCAGGGTTGATGATCGGGGTGCCGGCGTCGACGCCGAACACGCCGACGTTGGTGATGGTGATCGTCCCACCCGTCTGGTCCGCCGGAGGCGTCTTGCCCGACCGGGCCAGGGCCGTGAGGTCCTGGATGCCCTGTGCGAGCTGCGTCAGACCCATCGCGTGCGCATTCTTGATGTTCGGCACGATGAGTCCGCGCGGAGTCGCAGCGGCGATCCCGAGGTTGACGTACTTCTTGACGACGATGTCATCGCCCTCGAGGGCCGAGTTGATCCGCGGGTTGCGTCCCACCGCCCACGCGACGGCCTTCGCGACGATGAGCAGCGGAGAAACACGCACATCCTCGCCGAGCACCTTCGACGCCTTGAGCCGACGGACGAACGCCATCGTCTCGGTGACGTCGACGTCGAGGAACTCCGTGACATGGGGCATCGTGAACGCGGAGTCGACCATGGCCTTGGCCATCATCTTCGTCACGCCCTTGAACGGGATCCGCTCCTCGAGTTCGCCGGTATCGACACTCGCCGAGGCGGTCGCCCCTGAGACTGCAGGTGCGGCCGAGCCGTCGGCGGCCGCCTGGACGTCGGCGCGAGTGACCTCGCCGCGGGAGCCGGTCGCAGTGACCGTGGCGAGATCGATGCCCAAGTCCTTCGCGAGTTTGCGCACCGGCGGCTTGGCCAGGGGCTTTGCTCCCGTGGGGGCCACACCCGCCGAGGCGGTCGGCGCCTCCGCGGCCGGCTGCGCTTCCGCACCCGACTGCGCTCCCGCACCCGACTGCGCTGCCGGAGCCTCCGCAGCCGAACCGGCGGCAGTGCCGCCGGTCGCCGACGCACCGGAGCCGCCGGTCGCCGGCGCACCCTTGCGGGGGCGACGCTTCGACGAGGCAGCCTTCGCGCCGTAGCCGACGAGCGTGGCACCGCCTTCGTCGTCGGTCGTCACCGCGCCTTCGGAGGCAGGCGCCTGCGTCTCGGCGTGGGGCGCGGACATCGTCTCGGCCGCCTCGGCGCCGGAGTCATCGGCACCTCCGAAGCGGATGATCGGGGTGCCGACCTCGACGGTCTGACCCTCCTCGACGAGGAGGGCGCCGACGGTCCCGGCCTGAGGGCTGGGCAGCTCGACGAGTGACTTCGCGGTCTCGATCTCGACGAGGATCTGATTGACCGTCACCTCATCGCCCGGGGACACCTTCCAGGAGACGATGTCCGCCTCGGTGAGGCCTTCGCCGACGTCGGGAAGGGGGAATTCGAATGCCATTCTTGCTCTCCTTCTCGTCAGTAGGCCAGGGCCCGGTCGACACCGTCGAAGATGCGATCGAGGTCGGGCAGGTAGTGCTCTTCCATCCGCGAGCCCGGATAGGGGGTGTGGTACCCGCCGACCCGGATGACCGGGGCCTCGAGGTTGAAGAAGCAGCGTTCCGAGATGCGGGCGGCGATCTCCGATCCCAGACCGAGGAACGTCGGCGCCTCATGGGTGACGACGAGGCGACCGGTCTTGACCACGGAGCGCTCGATCGTCGAGAGGTCGAGCGGGTTGAGGCTGCGCAGGTCGATGAGTTCGACGCTCTTGCCCTCTTCCGCGGCCGCCGCGACGACGTCGAGGGCCGTGGGCACGAGCGGGCCGTAGGTCACCAGCGTGACGTCGGTGCCCTCGCTGAGCACCCGCGCCTCGAGCATCCCGAGATCATGACGAGTGGTGTCGACGTCCCCGCGCTGCCAGTAGCGGCGCTTGGGCTCGAAGAACATCACCGGATCGTCGCTCTTGATCGCCTCCTGGATCATCCAGTACGCGTCATTGGCCGTCGACGGGCTGATGAGCTTGAGGCCGGCGTGGTGGGCGAAGACGGCCTCCGGGCTCTCCGAGTGGTGCTCGGGAGAGCCGATCCCACCGCCGTAGGGCACGCGGATGACCATCGGGATGCGCTCGTTGCCGAGCGTGCGGTTGTAGAGCTTGGCGACCTGCGTGACGATCTGGTCGTAGGCGGGGAAGATGAACGCGTCGAACTGGATCTCGACGACGGGCCGGTAGCCGCGGATCGCCATGCCGATCGACGTGCCGACGATCCCGGATTCGGCCAGCGGCGCATCGATGACCCGCTGCGGACCGAAATCCTTCTGCAGGCCCTCGGTGACGCGGAAGACGCCGCCGAGCTTTCCGATGTCCTCACCAATGAGGACGACCTTCGGGTCGTCCTCCATGGCCTTCCGCAGACCGGCTGTGATCGCCTTGGAAAGGGGAAGTTTCTCCATCAGGCCTCACCTGCATCGGCGAATGAGGACTGGTATGCGAGGAATTCCGCACGCTCCTCATCGACCAGCGAGTGAGGCTCGGAGGTGACATTGGCGAACATCTCGACCGGATCCGGGTCCTCCATGGTCACGCAGTTGTGGCGGATGCGCGCGGCCAGGGTGTCGGCTTCGGCGTCGACCTCGGCGAAGAAGTCCTCACCCGTGTCCGTGTGGTTCTCGAGGTAGGCGCGCAGACGCGTGATCGGGTCGCGGTCCTCCCAGATCTCCTCTTCGGCGCGGTCACGGTACTTCGTCGGATCGTCAGCCGTGGTGTGGGCACCACGACGGTAGGTGAAGGCCTCGATGAGCATCGGACCGTTGCCGGCGCGCACGGAGTCGAGGCTCGCACGGGCCACGGAGTACATCGCGATGATGTCGTTGCCGTCGACGCGGATGCCGGGCACCCCGAAGCCCTCGCCGCGCTTGTACAGCGGGGCCGCGCTCTGGACACGGGTGGGCTCGGAGATCGCCCACTGGTTGTTCTGGCAGAAGAAGAGCACAGGGGCGTGGAAGGCCCCGGCGAAGTTGAGCGCCTCGGACACGTCGCCCTCGGAGGTCGCGCCGTCACCGAAGCAGGCGATGGCGACGGTGTCGCGCTCGAGGTCGCCGGTGCCGACGTCGCCGTCCATGTTCACACCCATCGCATACCCGGCGGCATGAAGAGTCTGGGAGCCGATGATGATCGTGTACGTGTGGAAGCGGTGCTCCTGCGGATCCCAACCGCCGTGGTTCTGACCTCGGAAGATGCCGAGGAGGGTCTCCGGTTCGACGCCGCGGGTGTAGGCGAGGCCGTGTTCGCGGTAGGTGGGGAAGACGAAGTCCTGCGGACGCGCTGCGCGCCCCATGCCGATCTGAGCGGCCTCCTGGCCGAACATCGGCGCCCAGAGGCCGAGCTGTCCCTGCCGCTGCAGTGCGGCTCCCTCCGCATCGACGCGGCGGACGAGGACCATGTCCCGATAGAACCCGCGCAGATCCTCATCGGTGAGCTCTGCGGCGAACGCGTCGTACTCTCCGGACTGGACGCGGTTGCCGTCCTCCGTGAGCATCTGAATCATGCGAGGCTCCGTGGGCTGACTGTGGGCAGTCCCGGATCCCACTGAAATGTTCGAGGTCATTCCAGTACTCCTTTGTTCGTGGTCCGACCCACCGGAGGTGACCAGTGGCGGACCGGGTGCTGCGGGCGGGGCCTCTGGTGGGAGGACTCACCCTCGAGTGATGCGATTCACAGGTATGTCAACGATACCGAATCGCCTCAGCCGGTGCCACTGGACCGGTGTGTCGAGCGCGCTGTGCGGAAGCGGCGTCCGCACCGACTCCGAAGATCATCGGTCGTGGTCAGCCTAGGGGTGTGACCTCGTGCTGTGCGTCACTCGCCAAAGGTTCGCGGTGCCGTTTGTCGATCCTCGCCGAGGTGGTTGGGAGTCCGACCACCGTATGTCCGAGCACCCCGATCCGTTCAGCTGCGCCTGCGTCGTCCCTGGTAGTCCCGGGTCTCGGTGATGCGGCCGGAGAAGAACTGCGCGTTCCTCGCCGTGAATCCCCTGAGTGCCGGGTGACCGGCGGCGACCATGAGACCGATCGAGGCGGAGTAGGCGGCCGAGGAGTGTGCGGCGCCCGCGGAGTCGAACATGTCGTCGAGCTCCTTGTCGCTGCGGTCGGCGAGGTTCGGTGCCTGCCGCAGCGCGTCGGGATCGTAGTCGACGGTGATGGTCGACCAGCGGTCCCGGACCGGGTTCTCGTTGCCGTCGAGATCGGGAACGAGGTCCTGTTCGTGTTCGATCGAGAGGACGTCGATGCCCTCATCGATGGGGAAGTCGGACACGGGCGCCCCGACGGTGACGAGCGCGGTGACGTTGACGTCGGCGAGGAACGCGGGATCGGCGGCCAGCGACCCGGCCGTGATGCCGCCCTGGGAGTACCCGACGAGCATCACCTCGGCGTCGTCTGGGATCCCGGCGTCGGCGATCGCCCGCCGGACCATCTCGCGCATCACCGTGTCGTTGCCGGCCATGCCCTCGACGTTCGTCGTCAGGTCGGTCGTGTTCTCCCCCGGGACCGGTGACCAGTCCGTGGTCGCCGGAACGTAGACGATGTAGCGCGTGGTTCCGTCGGGAGAGCGCACCTCTTCGATGCGCACCTGGCCCGAGTCGACTCCGCGATGCTGGGCGGCTTCGCGGTCGTAGAGCTCGGCGACGTCGGCCGGGGGTCTGGTGTGGGGTTGCGTCAGTCCCTGCGCCTTCCACACCTCGACCTCGGACGGGGTGAGCAGACCGACGAGGTTCGCGGCCGCAAGCACCCACGCGGTCATCGACCCCGAGTCGTGGGGCCACAGCGTCGTGTCCGAGTCGACGGCGAGCAGTCCCGGCGGCAGCCCGAGGAAGCCTACGACCATCCCCGGCAGCACGTGCTCGATGACGGCACCGGTGGCGTCGGAGTTCTCGAACACGAGGGCGACGAAGTCCTCGGTGATGTCGGCTTTGGCCTGGCCGAGGTCGATGCCGAAGTGCCGCTCGACCACGTCGTCGAGTCCCGTGGCGTCGATGATCTGCCATCCTGCGACGGCGGGGACGCCGACGGCGATGGCGGCGGGGATGATGACGGGCAGGCTGATGGCGATGAGCCTGCCGGTGGCATATCCGAGGCCGTCGAGGAGTCCCCCGAAGACCTCGCTCACTCCTTTCTCTGCCTCGCGGTAGGCGAGCGCTGCGGTGCGGATCGCGAGCACCGTCGCTTCGAGTTCGGCGAGCACGAGCGCGAGCTGCTGGTGATAGCGGACCCGGGCGGCGTCGAGGTTGAGGGCGGTGAGCGGCGCCGGCACCTGCGTGAGCAGGGTGCCGAGGTCGAAGTCGCCGACCGTGCCATCGGCCGAGAGCTCCCCGACCCGCGCGCCGAGGCGGTCGAGGTCGGTGCCGCTGATCTCGATCCGATCGCCGACCGTGATCCCGCCTCCGCCACGGGTCGTCGTTCCGATCATGGGGAGCCCACCTCGGCGAAGCGCAGACGCGTGAGCATCGAGGCGACGACCATCCGCACCGCACCATCGGGCATCTCCTCCGTGCGCGCGACCGTCATCCCGTTCTCCCCTCGCTCGAGGAGCGGTCGCGACCATCTCCCCGCCTGTCGGTGGAGGAACTCCATCCCTGCGCGGGCAGGCTGCCCGTCGGCACTGCTGCCGAGGCAGGTGAGGGTGAGGACGCAGTCGCCGGCCACGAGGTCGGAGAGGTCCTCGCACACGGACGCCACCTCACCCGGTACGAGGCGGCGGAGGAACTCGTACCCGGCGAAGTCGGCGTTGTCTGCTCCGCGCAGGGCGAGCATCGCGAGGCAGGAGTCGGCGGCGATGGCGATCTCGAGGTGGACGGCGCTGTTCTCGGCACCGACGACGAGCGCCATCCGGGTGCGGGCGAGGTCGAGTTCGGCGGCGAACCCTGCCAGCCACGCCGAGAGGACGTCGAGGTCGCGCGGGCGCACGACCTCGGCGGGGAGTTCCTCGCGGACAGCGGCCGACGGTGCGGTCAGGGTGATCCCCGCCGAGGCGGCCGCCCGGGCGACGGCGGCCCGTGACGGCGGGTGCCCGCCGAGCTCCGGCGGGTGGCCATCCCCGTCCGGGACGGCAGACCCCGGCGGCCGGGTCGCACACCGTCCCGAAGGGGTCGGCCCGACGGAACCGTCATTGTCGGTCTGGGGCAGGAGATCGCTCGGCCACAGGCGGCGCAGCCGGTCAGGCAGGCGGAGGATGCGTCCGAGGTCGACGGTGATCCACCGGGAGTCGAGCACGCCGTGGCCGTTCACAGCTGGATCCTCCCGCCCACGGAGACGACCTGGAGGTGGAGATCGTAGGCTTCGGAGAGGTCGTCGGCCCGATCGGCGAGGAGACCGATCGCCTCCGCACACGAACCGAGACGCTCGACGAGGAGACGGCCGGCCGGTGAGTCCCACCCGTCGATCCGCCGGGCCGCGTTCGCGAGCGCCCGCAGCTCGTTCGCCCGCTGCCGCCAGCCGTCGCGGCTGGCGGCGAGTTCGTCGGTGATCATCCCGGTCTCCTCTCGTCATCGCCCCCAGGCTAGGAATCCGGCCGTCCGAGACCAAGGGGGGCGAATCGGCCTGTGGACACGGCCTGAGCGTCCACAGCCGCCTGGCACGCGAGTCCCCTGCCCGTCCACAGGCGGGTGAGCGCGAGTCCGCCTGCGGCGGCGGGTCGTGAGAAAATGAGGGCATGCCGACCGTTTCGCTTGCTGAAGTCTCACCCGCCATCGCCCTCGGACCGCTCGACGGTCGCTACCGCAAGGACACCGCTGACCTCGTCGATCACCTCTCGGAGGCCGCGCTCAACCGCAACCGCATCCGCGTCGAGGTCGAATGGTTCATCCACCTCGCGCAGAACTCGGTGATCCCGGGCGTCCGCACTCTCACCGATTCAGAGGTCACGGCGCTGCGGGAGTTCGCCGCGGGCTTCGACGCTGAGACGATTGCGACGCTCGCCGCTCACGAAGCGGTCACGGTCCACGACGTCAAGGCCGTCGAATACACAATCAAGGACGCACTAGTCGAGATCGGCGCCGACGACCTCAGCGAGCTCGTCCACTTCTGCTGCACGTCCGAGGACATCAACAACCTCTCGTGGGCGCTCGGCATCAAGGAGGCCACCGAACAGGTGTGGCTGCCGCGCGCGAAGGCCCTCATCGACGCCCTCGCCGACACCGCCGCCGACCTCGCCGACGTCCCCATGCTCGCCCACACCCACGGGCAGCCGGCGACGCCGACGACGATGGGCAAGGAGCTCGCGGTCTTCGTCCACCGCCTGCGCCGCCAGTACGAGCGGATCGCCGCGACCGAATTCCTCGGCAAGATCAACGGTGCGACCGGCACGTACTCCGCGCACATGGCCGCGGTGCCCGGCGCGGACTGGCCGCAGATCGCCCGCACCTTCGTCGAGGGCAGCCTGGGCCTGACGTTCAACCCGCTGACCACGCAGATCGAGTCGCACGACTGGGATGCCGAGCTCTTCGCCGACATCTCCCGGTTCAATCGGATCGCCCACAACCTCGCGACCGACATGTGGACCTACATCTCGATGAACTACTTCAAGCAGATCCCCGTCGCGGGCGCCACGGGATCATCGACGATGCCCCACAAGGTCAACCCGATCCGCTTCGAGAACGCCGAGGCGAACCTCGAGCTCTCCTCCGCCCTCCTCGATTCGCTCGCCTCGACGCTGGTGACCTCCCGGATGCAGCGGGACCTCACCGATTCGACGTCCCAGCGCAACATCGGCGTCGCCTACGGGCATTCGGTGCTCGCGCTGGGCAACCTCGTCAAGGGACTCGGGCAGCTCGCGATCAACGAGGACGCGCTGGCCGCCGACCTCGATGGGAACTGGGAGGTCCTCGGCGAGGCGATCCAGTCGGTCATGCGCGCGGCCGGTCTGCAGGGCGTGGCCGGGATGGAGAATCCGTACGAGAAGCTCAAGGAGCTCACCCGCGGCAAGCGCATCCACCAGGCCGACCTCCAGGAGTTCGTCGCAGGCCTCGGCCTGCCCGAGGAGGAGACCCGGCGCCTGAGGGCCCTCACCCCGGCGAGCTACATCGGGCTGGCCGAGCAGCTCGCCCGCGACGAGGTCGCCGCCTGGAACGCAGCCGCGAAGGGCTGAGCCCTTCGACCATGAGCGGTCCCGGAGCCGAGCAGTCCCGGGACCGCTCGGCTCCGGGAGTGCCCCGGGTCGGCTAGATCCACCTCGGCGCGGTCACCGGCTCACCCGTCGAGGTCCGCACGCCTGCATCGCCCCGGCCCGAGGCCCAGCGGACCAGGTCGGGCAGCGATCCGCTGACGACCGTTCCGGCCCGGTCACCCGCGTCCGCCGGGTCCCCGTCCGCAACGCCGGCCCCGCCGAGGCGGTCGTCCGTCCCCTCGACGGCGACGACGATCCCCGCATCGGTTCCCCGCGCCCGCCACGCCCCGGTGATGTCGGAGAGCAACCGGGTGAGGACGGGTGCGGGGATGTCGCTCATCCGTGCCCCGTTGTCCAGATCGATCGCGTGGAGCCACACCTCGCGGGTGCGCATCCACACGGTCTCCCGTGCGGGCACCTCCCGGCCCTGCGCGGTGCGCACGATCGCCTCCCACGCCTCGTCGGGGCTGTCGCGCCATTCGACGTCGAGGCTGATCGCCGCGTGCTCGATGAGGTGGCGCAGGGCGCGCACCGGCAGGGTCGACCCGAAGTCGATCTCGGCGTCACGGGCCGTAGGCGACTCGTACATCGGCGTCTCGACGCCGGTGTTCGCCCACTGCACGAGGCGGGTGAGCGCCCGAGCGTTGTACCCGACGTGGGCGATGAGGTGGCGCCTGGACCAGCCGGGCAGAAGACTCGGTTCGTCGAACTCGGCGTCGGAGAGCTCACCGAGCTTGCGGGCGAAGAACGCCGTCCCCCGCCGCACCGTGAGCAGTTCGGCCAGGAGTGCGGGGTCGGTGGTGAGATCGTGCCGGGCGACCATGGCTCACCCGGCGTCGACGATGCGGTTGGAGATCGTCCCGATCCCGTCGATCGACACGCTCACCTCGTCGCCCGGCTGCAGGTAGACCTGCGGGTCGCGGGCACGGCCGACGCCGCCGGGGGTGCCGGTGAGGATGATGTCTCCGGGGTCGAGGGTGATCATCGTCGAGATGTAGGAGACGAGGTGGGCCGGGGTGAAGAGGAGGTCGACGATGGCATGCTGCTGCATCACCTCGCCGTTGACCGTGGTGGTGAGCACCGCCTCGGCGGGGTCGAAGTCATCACCGGTCGCGAGTACGGGTCCGAGCGGGGTCGAGTCCTCCCACATCTTGCCCTGAAGCCATTCCTTCGTCCGGAACTGCCAGCCGCGCATCGAGATGTCGTTGGCGATCGTGTACCCGGCGATCGCCTCGGCGGCTTCGGCCTCATCGGCCCGGCGGACCTGCCTGCCGATGACGACGACGAGTTCACCCTCCCAGTCGAGCTCCGGATCCTCGGGCGCGAACGGCACGTCGTCGTGCGGGCCGGTCAGCGTCTCGGCGAACTTCGCGAAGAGGGTCGGGTACGCGGGCAGGTCACGGCCCATCTCGAGGATGTGGCTGCGGTAGTTGAGCCCCACGCACACGATCTTGCCGGGGCGGGTGATGAGCTGAAGCTCCTCGGCCTCGCTCACGGGCACGGTCGCCGACGGGGAGACGATCGCCTCGGCGACGGTGCGCTGCCAGTACTCGTCGGCGAGCAGGGCTCCGACGTCGGAGAAGTCCTCGACGATGACATAGTCGTCGCCGTCCTCCACTGCGGCTCGGGATCCGGACGGGGTGGCGATGGTGGCAAGTCTCACTGCTGTTCTCCTTCGACGTGGGTGCGGGCGAAATTCAGGGTTTCGATGATCGGGCGGTCGTTGAATGCGAAGAGGTCGAGGCCGGTCTCGGTCTCGATGCTCACCGCCGACCACGAGGGCATGACGACGAGATCGCCTGTGACGACGTCGAAGACGCGGTCGTCGACGAGGATGCGCCCGGAGCCTTCGAAGACCTGCATGACCTCGGAGCCGACGCGCCTGGTCACCGGTGTCGTCGTGCCTGCGCGAAGACGATGGAATTCGGCGCGGATCGTCGGCATGACGTCTCCACCGGTGGTCGGGTTGACGTAGCGGATCGCCGCATGCCCCTGACCGACGGTGGCGGGGAAGCCTTCGTCCTCGAGGCGCAGCTGCTCGGTGAGGGCGCGGTCCGTGTGCTCCCAGCGGTAGGCCCCGATCGGGGAGCTCACGGTGTTCGACAGGCCCGAGAGCGGACGGAGCCCGGGGTGCCCCCAGAGCCTCTCCGAGCGGGAGATGTCCGGGGTCGACTCGTCGGTGACGCGGTCGATGCCGAACTCGAAGAACGAGGTGTCGGCGTAGTGGACGAAGGGGATGTCGAGGCCGTCGATCCACGCCATCGGCTGGTCGGTCTCGTTGTGGTGACCGTGGAAGTTCCAGCCCGGGGTGAGCAGGAAGTCCCCGCGCGACATCCGCACCGGATCGCCGTTGACGACCGTCCACACGCCCTCGCCTTCGACGACGAAGCGGAAGGCGTTCTGCGAGTGCCGGTGCTCGGGAGCGACCTCATGGCCGCCGAGGTATTGGATCGCCGCCCACAGCGTCGGGGTCGCGAACGGTGCCCCGCCGAGGCCGGGGTTGGCCAGGGCGATCGCCCGCCGTTCCCCGCCGCGACCGACGGGCACGAGGTCGCCGGCACGTTCGGCCAGGGGGAGCAGGGTCGACCACTGCCACTGGTGGGCGACCGCCGCCGAGGCGGGGACCTGTGGCATGAGCTCGTCGAGCTGGGTCCACAGCGGGATCATGTTCTCCTCCGCCATGGTCGTATACATCGCCTCGAGCTCTCGCTCCTCCTCGGGAGTCGGGTCGGGGTTGACCATCGTCGGTGCAGGGCGCGTCATCGGGGCCTCCTCGGACCAGTGCGTTGAATCTGCGCCGAGGCTACTCCTCGGTGGGCGAGGTCACAGCATGAATTCCGCTGGACGGAATCGGTCGATGGCGCAGGCACGTGCCCTCGCCGACTGCTGGTCGTTCCGGACAGGTTGACGGCGTCGGAAGCTGTCCATGGTGACCAGGAACGATCGCTCCGCCGAGGTGGGGGCGGGCACGGCGCGGGCGGCTCAGTCGGCCGGGGGTGGGCTCTCCGGCACGAGCTCGAGTCCGGCGAGGTCCGCGCAGGCGCGCCGCACGAGGTCGATCGAGCGCTCCGAGGTCAGCGCCGTCGTGCGCACCGCCGGCGCGCTCAGAGCCACAGCGTCGCGCGGAGGCAGTCCGCTGCTGTGCGGAACCGCGATGCCGACAGCGCTGATGTCGGACTCCGTCTGCCGCAGATTGAGCGCGAAGCCCTGAGCTCGCACCTCGTCCATCTCGGCCAGGAGGCGCTCGAGGTCGCTGCCGGCGAGGCGCTCACCGGGCGAGCGCCCGCCGGCATAGAGGGCGCGGATCGACACGTCGTCGAGAGCGGCGAGCAGAGCTTTGCCCCCTGAGGTCAGCCGCGCCGGGAGGACGGTGCCGGTGCGCTCCCCCACCCGCAGACGCTGGCGGGATTCGACGGTCGTGAGGAAGACGACGCTCACTCCGCGACGGCGCAGGAGGGAGACGGTCTCTCCGGTGTCGGCGCTGAGCTGGGCGAGGATCTCGAGGACCGGGCCGGGCACCGACTGTGTGCCCTGGGTCTCCGCGACGCCGAGGGCGGGTCCGGGCCGGTACTGCCTGGCGGGCCCGCGGGTGACGAATCCCCGGTAGAGCAGCGTTGAGAGCAGGCGGTGCGCACTCGAAGGCGCCACCCCGAGGTACGCGGCGACGTCCTGGACGCGCACGCCCTCCTGCGGGTGGCGGCGGAGGAGGTCGATGAGCAGCAGGGCATTGTCGACGGACTCGATGGCATGGTCAGGACGTTTGACGATGCTGAAATGCTGCGGCATGACCCCCACGGTAGCCTGTCCTCCGGATTCCGCAGAGCAGAATATACTCGTGATCGGCTTCACACCCTCCCTACGGTGTCCCCCATGACCGAGACCACCTCCTCACAGGCCCCGGCGCGCAGCGAAGCGCGCCGCTGGGCGGCAGTCGTCATCTGCTGGCTGCTCATCGTCATGGACGGCTACGACCTCATCGTCTACGGTGCCGTCCAGAACTCCCTCATCGAGACCACCGACTGGGGACTCACCCCCGCCTCGGCGGGCACCCTCGGCTCGCTCGCGTTCCTCGGGATGATGATCGGCGCCGTCGTCGCCGGCCGTCTCGCCGATGCGATCGGGCGCCGCCGGACCATCCTGCTCTGCGTCATCGTCTTCGGCGTGGCCACGGTCGCCTGCGCCCTGGCACCGAACCCCGGCGTCTTCGGGGCGCTGCGCCTCATCGCCGGCCTCGGCCTCGGCGGACTCGTGCCCTCGGCGAACGCGCTCACCGCCGAGCTCGTTCCCCCACGCTGGCGCGGCTCGATGGCGACCCTGATGATGTCCGGGGTGCCGATCGGCGGAACGATCGCCGCGCTCACCGGACTCTGGCTCATCCCCGCCTTCGGGTGGCCGGCGATGTTCTGGATCACCGCGGTCTCCTTCATCCTTCTCGCCGTCGCCTGGAAGGTGCTGCCGGAGACGGGTGCGCCCCGTGCCGCGTCCGGCAGCGACCCGGGGCAGGCGGACGTTGAGGCCGGAGACCGCGCAGCGCCGCGGACCGGCTTCTCCACGATCCTGTCCACGCCGTGGCTGAGCTTCTCGATCCTCTTCGCACTCACGACCCTCTTCACCCTCTTCGCGTGGTACGGCCTCGGCACGCAGCTGCCGAAGATCATGCGCGACTCCGGCGCCGATCTCGGACCCGCCCTGGCCTTCACGATCGCCCTCAACCTCGGCGCGGTCGTCGGCTCGGTGCTCACGGCATGGGCGGGCGACCGGTTCGGAATCCTGCCGACGGCGACGGTCGCCGCGGCGGTCGCCGGCATCGCCCTCGTCGCGCTCATGAGCGGGACGACCGCGACGCTCGCGATCTACGTCGCCCTCGTCCTCGCGGGCATCGGCACCCACGGCACGCAGTCGCTCATCGTCGGCGCCATCGCCTCGCACTACCCGGCACACCTGCGCGGCACAGCCCTGGGCTGGGCACTCGGCGTCGGGCGCATCGGTGCGGTGCTCGCTCCGCAGGTCTCGGGCATCCTCCTCGGAATCAACGGGGTCGACCCGTCGATGAGCTTCCTCCTCTTCGGAGGGGCGGCACTGGCCTCGGCCCTTGTCCTCGCCACCCTCACGGTTCTCAGTCGCCGCCGGCGGCGGGCCGTCGACGGCGAACAGGCCGCCACGGAACCGGTCGCGCCCTGAGAGTACGCACCACACCTCGCGCGGACCGCCTTCGCGAGGAGGATCCGGTTCGACATGGGGCTCGATGTCGAACCGGATCCTCCTGCCGGAGGCCGCCCCAGAGGCCTCTACGCGGGCACGAGGTGGCGGTCCTCATCGATCTCTGCGAGCGACTTCTTCGCCATGCTGCGAGCGAGGAAGAGCACAGGGACGCCGGCGACGACGACGATGACCGTCGCATAGATCGCCGGTGCCAGGGTGAGACCGGTCGAGGACATCAGCCACGTGGCGACAAGCGGTGAGAGTCCGCCGAAGAGGACGGTGGCGACGTTGTAGCCGATGGCCATGCCCGAGAAGCGGCTCGTGCCGGTGAACTGCTCGGGGATCATCGCCGCGGCCACAGCGCTCCACCCGGCGGCGGGGATCGCGAGGAATGCGGCGCCGCCGATCGCGATCGACGCCGAGTCGTTGCTCAGGAGCACATAGGCGGGGATCGTCGTGAAGATGAAGACGACCATGAGGCCGGCGAGGGAGGCCTTCCGCCCGAACCGGTCAGAGGCGAGCCCGAAGAACGGCGTGACGACGATGGCGACGACTGCGGCCACGGTGCCCAGCGCCAGCGAACCCGAGTTCGGGACCTGGGCGACCTCTTCGACGTAGGTGGGCACATAGGTGATGTTGAGGAAGTAGCTCACCGACCCGATCGAGGAGATGAGGAAGGCGACGATGATCGCCCGGGGCTGTTCGAGGATCGCGGTGATGAGCGGCGAGCGCTTGAGGACGACATCGGTCTTCTCCGCCTTCTGCAGGCGCTTGAACGTGTCGGTCTCGACCATCATCCGACGCAGCGGAACCATGAGCGCGGCGAGGACGGCACCGAGGACGAAGAGCACCCTCCACCCCCACGACTCCATCGCCTCGGTCGAGAGCGTATTGGCCAGCAGGGCGCCCGAACCGACGGCGAGCAGGGCGCCGACCTCGCTGTTCGCCGCAGCCCAGCTCGCAGCGAGTCCGCGCTTGCCCGGCTTCGCCGACTCCATGAGGAAGACCATGATCCCCGTGTACTCGGCACCGACGGAGAACCCGGAGAGGCAGCGGAAGAAGACGAGGCCGACCCCGGCCCAGATCCCGATCGTGTTGTAGTCGGGCATGATCGCGATGCCGAGCATGGACACGGCCATGAGCACCGCGGAGACGACGAGTGCGTGCTTGCGTCCGACCCGATCGCCGAGGTGGCCGAAGACCATGGCCCCGAGCGGCCGGAAGAGGAATCCGGCGGCGCCGACGCCGAGGGTGAGCAGCAGCGAATCGGCCTGCCCGCCGAAGAACTCCTTCGTCAGCGTCGTCGCGACGTAGAAGAAGATCGAGAAGTCATACCATTCGACGACGGTGCCGAAGGCGGCGACGAGCATCGAGCGGCGGCGTCCCCTCTCCTTCTCGGCAGAGCCTGCCCCTGCCTGGGTGCGGGGGCGTGATTCGGGTTCGAACTCGGACATCGTCGGTTCCGTTCGCTCGCAGTGAAGGGGGCCGTCAGGGGCCTCTCAGGTGATCCGCGCTTGAGACTATCAGCTGACCCGGACACACGGGAGGCTTCAGCCGAAATTCATCGTGTCCTCCCTGGTCACACGAGTACAGACAGACGCACGCTATCAAGTCTCCCTGTCCGGCCGCCTTGACTCGCCTCCCATCGCCCCGGGAAGGGAGCCGACGGCGGACGAATCCCTGCGACCCCGCACCTGAGACGAGGGCGTCCGCCGTCGACAGCGGCTCATCGTCGGCGGCCGCGGCTCTCACCTCGATGGGGAACGAGATCCGCAGCCCGCGGCGGAGGCCGGCGCCGCACTGCCCGCCGACTCAGCGGATCTGCTCGACCGCGATGGCCGCTGCGCCGGAGATCAGACGGTCGTCGGCCTCGGCGTCCTTCTCGTCCTTCGATGAGAGGACGGAGATGATGATGGGACCGCCGTCGCCGGGCCAGACGATCCCGAGGTCGGCGCGCGAACCGTAGTATCCGGTGCCCGATTTGTCCCCGACCGTCCATTCCTCGGGCAGCTCCGCTCGGATCAGCGTGTCCCCGGTCTGCGTGGCCTTCATCCAGTCGGTCAGGGTCGTCGCCTCGTCGTCCTCGAGCGCTCCGCCGAAGACGTATTCGCGGAGGTTGCCCGCCGAGGCGCGCGGTGTGGTGGTGTCGCGGGGATCCCCGGGCTTCGCCTCGTTGAGTCCCGGTTCGGTGCGCGAGACCGTGGTTCCGGTGTCGCCGAGATCGTTCAGGCGTTCGTCGAGGGCTGCGGGCCCGCCGAGTTCGGCGAAGATGAGGTTCGCAGCACCGTTGTCGCTCTGGGTCATCGCGGCCTCGCAGAGCTCGGCGAGCGTCATCGTGCCTCCGACCTTCGTCTCGGTCACCGGCGAGTGGCTGACGATGTCGTCCTCGGAGATCGACACCCTCTTCGACAGTCCGTCAGTCCCCACCTCATCGAGCAGCGCCGCCGAGGCCATGGCCTTGATCGTCGACGCGTACGCGAACCTCTCATCGCCGCGCCAGGCGAGCTCTCGACCCGTGTCGAGGTCGACGGCGTAGACGCCGACCCTGGCATCGAAGTCGTCTTCGAGCTGGGTGAAGGCGGAGTCGGCTTCGGCTGGGTCCGCCGCAGTCGGATCCCCTGTATCCGTGGGCGTCACCGATGTGGAGGATGCAGTCGGATCGGCCCCGTCCGCCGAGGTGGCCGCCCCGCCCTCCTGGCAGCCGGCGACGAGGATGAGGCCGCTCGTGCAGGCCAGCGCGGCCGCAGCCCGCAGCATCCGGGTTCGCGGTGTCAGTGATTTCGTCATCTCTCTCCTATCCGAGTAAGTCCCCTCTGCGTACGCTTCCCGAGCCTGTGCGCGCCTCGGCCGAGCACTCGGGGCAGGCACGTGATTGGGCCACCCCTGTCGACTTCTCCCCCGGTTCTCAGAACGCGCCGGCGAGGACGCCGATGCCGACAACGATGTAGGTGAGAACGACGGGGACCGCCGCGATGATGAGCGGCACGGGCCGGCCCCATCGATACCCTGCCCACGCCCACAGTCCGATGTCGACGATGAGGAGGCCTGCGACGCCGAGGTAGGACAGCGTGGTCACCCAGTCCGTCTGCGGCTCCCCCGAGCAGTGGACGATGCAGCCCGAGTAGGCGATGAGACCGAGGAAGGCGAGCATCGCGATGGGGAACGCGAACACGGCGAGGGCAGCGATCCCGAACCCGACAGCCCCACCGACCGAGCGCGGACGACCCTTGGCATCGACAGTCATCTCCCTCCCAGCCCCGCCTCGGCACCGTCGCGTTTCGCCGGATCATCCGGCTTCCCAGCATCGTCCGCCTCCGACGGTCCGTCGCCCGACCGGCCGGGCTCGCTCCCGCCGTCGGCACCGCGGGAGACCTCGCTACCGCCGTCGGGTCCCCGAGCATTCCGACCCGCGCTCTCGCCTCCGCCGTCGGGCCGCGGGAAGCCGCCGGTCTCCGCGCGCGGACCCGCGTAGCGCATGAACTCCTGCCATGTCGGCCCCGATACAGTCTGACCATAGACGATGCGCGGCATCGACCCGCGTGAGTTCCGCCGCCAGTCGCGCATGCCCTCGGGGTCGCCCGTCCACACAGCCGTCGACAGGCCGCGGGTGAACCCGACGAGCCAGCTCGCTCCGACCTCGAAGTTCGTCGTCCCCGTCTTCGCCGCAGCCGGTGTGCCGATGCGCAGCCTCGTCGTCGTCCCGCCCTCGAAGGTCTGACTGAGCGCGTACGCGACGGTGTCGGCGATCGTCGGGTCGATCACCTCGGCGCACCCCGCGTTCCCATCACCACCGGCACCGCGGATCTCCTCGCCCTCGGAGTCGGTGACGGTGACGATCGCCTGCGGTGCGCACCGCGTCCCGTGGTTGGCGAACGCCGTGTACGCCGAGGCCATCGTCAGCGGTGAGACGGAGACCGTCCCGAGGATCGACGACGGGTAGAGGACCTGTTCGGTCCCGTTCTCCAATGTCGCCGCAGAGAGCTTCTCCCCGGTTCCCAGACGCACGCCGAGGCTCGTCGCCGTATCCCGGATCTCACACATGTTCAGCTGCGAGGCCATGTCCGCGTACGCCTTGTTCACCGACTTCTTCGTCGCCTCGAGCACGGTCATCCTGCCGTCCGCGCCGCCGGAGTCCCCGGCGTTGCGCGGGTTGTAGCCGCCGGCGGCATAGTTGCGACCGTCGCATCCCTGCGTCGAGAACCCCGTGTAGTCGGTCCCCGACCCGTTGACGGTGTCGCCGAGGCTGCGGCCGTCGGCCAGCCAGGCTGCGAGCACGAACGGCTTCCACGTCGAACCCGGCTGGAAGCCCGTGCCCCCGCCGAAGGGACTGTCGACGGCGTAGTTGACCGAGGTGCGTCCCCGCTTCTCCTCCTCGCCGAGGCTGTACTCCGTGTTCTGGGTCATCGCCCGGATCTCTCCGGTGGCGACATCGACGCTGACGAGAGCCTGCACCGCCCCGGAGGAGTCCCCGACGGGAAGCCGGTCCCGCACCGCTTCCACGGCCTTCTTCTGCAGGGCCGAGTCGATGGAGGTGCGGATCGTCAGACCGCCTCGGCGCAGGGTCTCCTTCCGCTCTTCGGGGGTGGCACCGAAGCGTTCGTCGGTGAGGACGCCGCTCTCGACGTAGGTGCAGAAGTAGGCGAGGTCACCGGCGGAGGCGCAGCCGTTGGGAGTGACGTTCGGCTTGAGGTCGAGTCCGGACTCCGCCGCCTCCTTCTGCTCGTCGGCGGTGATGTACCCGTATTCGGCCATCTTCTCAAGCACGAGGTTGCGGCGTTCGATGACCGCCTCGGGGTTCTTCTGCGGGTTGTACTCATACGGGTTGCGCACGATCCCGGCGAGCGTCGCCGCCTGCGCGATCGACAGCTCGGCGGCGTCGACGCCCCAGTACTGCCGGGCGGCGGCCTGGACGCCGTAGACGTTGGGCGATCCCGAGTAGCTGGCGATGTTGAGGTAGCGGTTCAGGATCTCGTCCTTCGTGAACGTCTTCTCCACTGTGATCGCGAGCCGCATCTCCCGCAGCTTGCGCGCCATGCCGCTCACCCCGGAGCGGTCCCTGGCCCGGTCGATGCCCTGCTCGTCCCCATCGGCCTGGCTGGCATTGATGAGGACGTTCTTCACGTACTGCTGGGTGAGCGTCGATCCGCCGTGGAGGGACCCGGTGAGGAGGTTCTTCGCGACGGCCCGGGCCACACCTTCGACGTCGACAGGACCGTGCTCGTAGAAGCGGCGGTCCTCGATCGCGAGCGTCGCATCCCGCATCGGCTGCGAGATCCTCTCGAGCGGCACCTCGTCCCGGTTCTGCCACGAGAAGGTCGCGATCGTCGTCCCATTCTTCGTCAGCAGCGTCGACGGTTGGGCGAGTGGGCGGTCGTCGAGCTCGGCGGGCAGGGAGTCGAAGAGGTCCATTCCCGCACCGAGGGCGGCGGCGGAGGATCCGGCGACGGGGCTGGCGAGTCCGGCGGCGACGATCCCGGCGCACACGGACAGGGCGAGGAATCTCAGCAGATGTCTCATGAGTTCAGCTCCGTGAAGAATCGGTCGGCGACGGGCACGGCCGCCTCGGCGCCGAATCCCCCGTCCTCGACGAGGACGGCGACGGCGAGGTCCCCCTGGAACCCGGCGAACCACGAATGGGTGCGCGGGGGCACCGCGGTGCCGTATTCGGCGGTCCCCGTCTTCCCGTAGACCGGGTCACCGGGGACGTCGGCGAGCGCCGAGGCGGTGCCGTCGGTCACCGTCGCCCGCATCATCTCCTTGACCTCGGCCAGCCCCTTCGGATCGGGGGCGGGCACCTCGCCGGTGCGGTCCCGGCGGTCGGGGAGGACGAGGAGGGGTCGGACCGTGGACCCCTTGGCCACGGTCGCGGTCATCGTCGCGACGGCCAATGGTGTGGCGAGCACCTTGCCCTGGCCGATCATCGCCGCCGCGTGCTCGACGGGGTCGTCGGCCTCGGGCACCGAGGCCATGTAGGAGTCTGTGCCGATGTCGATCTGGCCCATGCCCATGCTCAACGCGGTCTCACTCAGGGCTGCCGCGGTGACGTCGGGGGCCGAGTTGACGAAGGCCGTGTTGCACGATTGGGCGAAGCTCTCTGAGAAGTCGACTTCGCCGAGCACGTGGTCCTCGGCGTTCTTGAACCGCTTGCCGTTGACGCTCGTCGTCTTCGGGCAGTCGAGGGCGGTGCCGGGGGTGATCCCGGAGTCGACCATCGCCGCCCCGGAGACGATCTTGAACACGGACCCGGGCGGGTACTGGCCGGTCAGGGCCCGGTCCCACGCGGCCCCGGTGGGGTCGAAGTTCGCCACGGCGAGGACATGGCCGTCGCTCGGGCGGATCGCGACGATCGCGCTCGGCTTCGTCGCCGTGGCCGCCGCTTCCTCGGCGGCGGTCTGGACGGCGACGTCGAGCGTCGTCGTCACGTCCTCCCCGGAAGTCCCGTCGACCGTGTACAGCGTCGCCGGACCCTCACCGGATCCCGGACCCTCACCGGATCCGCCGCCCGCAGCACCCGAAGCAGCATCCTCGGCAAGGATCCGCAGCCCGGGGCCCGGCCGCAGCGTGCCGTCGTAGAGCATCTGGATTCCGCTGCGCCCGACGTAGGAGTCAGAGGTGAGGCTCTCGGGTTCGGCGGCGATCTCGTCGGGTTCGGCGCGTCCGGCCGAGCCGAGCGTCGCCGCGGCGAATCCCTTCGTCCGCGCGAGCGGCTGCGTGCGGGAGCGGAAGACGGTGCCCGGCAGCTTAAGGATCGCGCCCTTGACGAGCTCGTAGTCGTCCTTGCGCAGGGTGATGACGGGGACGAACGCGTCCGGGTCGGCCTTCTCGACGCGTTCGGCGAGCTCCTTCGGATCGATGTCGAGCGACTTCTCCAGCTGCGCGAGTGTCGCCTTCTCATCCGTGAGCCTGCTCGGCTGGAGGCCGACGTCGATGACCTCGCCCTCGGCCACGAGGACGGCGTCGTCAGCACCGAGGATCCGCCCGCGCTCACCGGCCGTGCGTTCGGCCGTGAGGATCTCACCGTCACCGAGGTCGGGGTGGACGAGGCGGGGCTCGAACTCGGCCGTCCACAGTGCCCCGGACCGCCGGAGGGAGACGTCGACGGAGTAGGACCAGTCACCCGCCGCCGAGGCGAACTCCCAGTCCCAGCGCAGCGTCGCCGTCGCGGTGCCGCCGGCCGAGTCGACGCCGTCGACGGTGACACGGCGTGTGCCCTGTCCCGCCTCGGCGAGGTCCGTGACGATCCCGGCGAGGTCGTCCCCGTCGTCCGGGTTCGTCCATGCCTGTGAGCGCAGCTGACCGGAGGTGAGGTCGGCGGCGATCTGCCTCGCGGCGATCGAGGGGAGGACGGGGAGGGTGCGCAGCGCGAGAACGCCGACTCCGACGAGCACGAGCACGACGACGACACCGATGATCCTTCGTGTCAGGGGCTTCATGGTGCTATCGTTGGCACCCATCCTGAGCATGTCCAATATCACATGGAGTTCGCATCATGCTGATTCTGATATACACCCAGGTGGAGACCGGTCGGTGAACCTCCTCAAGAGCCTCGAGATGTTCCGTGCCGTCGCCGAGCACGAGAGCTTCACGCGGGCTGCCGACGAACTCTCGCTCGCACAGCCGCCGATCTCCCGTGGGGTCGCCGACCTCGAGAGGCACCTCGGGGTGCGCCTCTTCGACCGCAGCCGTCGCCGCATCCGACTCACCGCCGCCGGCAGGGCGGTGCTGCCCGACATCCTCGAGATACTGCGCCGCATCGACGGCCTCGCCGAGGTGGCGGGTCGTCGCGAGGAGGGCACCCTCATCGGCGTCCACGGGCGCCTCGACCCCGCGGTCCTCGTCTCGGCGACGAAGGAGCTGCGCCTCGGCGGGGCCGTGCCGCGGTTCGTCCCCGCCGAATCGGCGGCCCTCGACGATCTCATCGAGTCCGGGGAGATCGACGCGGGACTCGACGTCCGCGGGCTCGGCTCTCCCCTGCCGACGCAGCGTCGACGGCAGTCCAGTGACCTCGTCGTCGACCTCGTCGCCGCCTCGACCCGATTCACAGGGTCCGAGGGAGCGATGAGCGCCGCCGACCTGCGCGGGATGCCGCCTGGCATGGGTTTCGGACGGGCCTCGGAGCGGGAGACGATCATGATCCTCCCCGAGGATGCCGGCCTCCTCCACGATTCGGGTCTGCTCACCCCGCTCGTCGCTCGCGGCATCCACCTCGGCCAGTTCGTCGTCGCCGACACCGAATTCGACGCCGTCACCCATGTCTTCGCCCACGGCTCGGTGCTCCTGTGCCCGGCGATGACCGCGCGCACCCACTCCCTGCCCTACCGCGGTCTGCGCGACGTCGACCTCGCCCGCCGGGTCGAGGTCGTCGGCTCCGGCAGCCTCGATCTCCTCGACGCGATGGAGTCGCCGCTCATCCTCACGGCGATCGCCCGGATCCTCGGGGCCCGCTCCCATGAGACCCGCAGCGTCGCTCACCAGGGCCGCTATGCGGATGAAAGGCTGTTCGGACCGTCATGAGCGAAACCGTCATCGACGAGATCAACGGGGTGTGGACGAGCCTCGGCGCGCAGGGGTTCCTCTTCGCCGAGGACCTCGAGACCCACCGTTCGGTCGGCATCCGGGAGTCCGCGCGCATCCCGCTCGCCTCGGTCGGCAAGGTCGCGATCGTCGCAGGCCTCCTCGATGCCGCCGCCGACGGCGTCCTCGACCTCACGCGGCGCGTCGTCGTCGACCCGACGACCGCGACTCCGGGCGGGACGGGGATCTCCGGACTGCACGATCCCGTCGAGATGAGCCTGCGCGACCTCGCCGCGATGGCATTGTCGGTCAGCGACAATGCCGCCGCGGACACGCTCTTCGCCCTCGTCGGGCCCGAGAGGATCACCGCTCTGCTCCACCGCTTCGGTATCCGCTCGTTCGACGTCGTCGCCCCGATGTCCCACCTCTACGATGTCCTCGCCGAGGTGGCCGGCGGCGACGAGGCCCGTGCCCTGGCCGTCGCCGTCGCCGATGCCCGCTCGGGTCGCGTGCCCCAGCTGCCGGATTCGGCGTTCAACACCGGCACCGTGCGTGCCACCGCGCGCCTCTTCGAGCTCATCCACACAGGCCGTCTGCTCGGGGCCGAGGACTCCGCGGTGCTGCGCGACCTCCTGCGCAGGCAGATCTTCCGGCACCGGATTGCCGCGGGCTTCCCCATGGATGCGGTCAGCTACTACGGGAAGACCGGGACGTTCCTCAACTTCCGGCACGAGGCAGGGGTCATCGTCGACAGCGACGGCACGGCGTATTCGATCGCGATCTTCACCCGCTCGACGATCGCGACGTTCTCCCAGCCCGAACTCGACGCCTCGATCGGCTACTGCGCCCGGCTCGCGATCGAGCACCTGCGCTCGCTCCGGTGAGCGAAACTAATCTCCGGAGCCCGGGAGCCAGGGCCCCTCACTCCTCGTCGACGACGGTGTATTCGAGGACGGGACGCCCCGCGGACCCATAGCGGGGACGGCGATCGAGGAGGCCGGCGTCGGCCATGGCCTCGAGGTAGCGGCGGGCGGTCACCCGCGAGACACCGAGACTCTCGGCCACCTCGGCGGCGGACTGACCGGGGGTCTGCGTGAGCACCCCTCTCACCTCGTCCTGGACACCGTCAGGGACTCCCTTCGGAGTCGCGGTGACGGTGTGCGTGCGCAGGGCGGCGATCGCGGTGTCGACCTCGTTCTGGGTCACCTCGCCCTCCGGGCAGTCGGCCCCGAGGCGGAACCGGTACGACGAGTACGCTTCGAGCTTCGACTTGAAGACGGGGAACGTGAAGGGCTTGATGATGTACTGCGCGACGCCGTAGGAGAGGGCCTCCTGGACGATCTGCATGTCCCGGGCCGCGGTCACGGCGATGATGTCGACATCGACCCGCTGACCGCGGATGGCACGGCAGACCTGGAGTCCGTGGCCGTCGGGGAGGTTCATGTCGAGGAGGACGAGGTCGATCCCGTCGGGGTCGAGGCCGAGGATCTTGCCCGTGAGCGCCGCCATCGCCTGGGTGGCGTTCTTCGCGACCCCGGCGACGTGGTAGCCCTCGAGGCGCTCGATGTACTTTGCGTGAGCACGGGCGGCGACGGCCTCGTCCTCGACGACGAGCACACCGATGCTCGCATCAGGCTGGGTGGTCTCGGGCATGCCGTCAGTCTAATCTCCGCACCGCGCCTGCGGGCTGGGCACGTGTTCCAGGCTCGACACATGCCGTGAGCCGCCGGGTCCTGCCTCAGCCGCGGTCGGGCAGCCACACGGTGAGGACGGCACCGGTGAAGTCGTCGCCGTCCTCACCGCGGCCCTGGACGTCGATGGCCCCGCCGAGGCGGCGGATGGCCTGGATGACGAGCGAGAGTCCGACCCCTCGGGTGCCCGTCTGCCTGCGTCCGTGCCCGCTGTCGGTGGTCACCCCGTCGTGCTTCGTCGACCAGCCGCGTTCGAAGATCGCGTCGAGGTCCTCCTCGGCGATGCCGGGACCGTCGTCGCTGACCTCGATCGTGAATCCTGCCGCTCCCCCCGCGCCGCTGAGGTGGACGTGGACCCGCTTGTTCTCCGGGAGGACGTCCTGCCTGCTCAGCGCGTCGAAGGCGTTGTCGACGAGGTTGCCGAGGATCGTCGCGAGATCCCGGTCGTCCCCGCCGAGGCGGCTCGTGAGTCCCGCGGTGTCGACCGTCATCTCGATGCCCGCCTCGGCGGCCTGGGCGACCTTGGACAGGAGCAGGGCCGAGAGCACGGGATGGTCGAAGCTCATGTGACCATCGCCGGTGACCCAGCTGAGGTCGTCGAGGTCCTTGGCCGCGAAGTCGATGGCCTCGTCGACGTGACCGGTCTCGAGGAGGGAGATGACCATGTGGAGGCGGTTGGCGTACTCATGGGTCTGAGCGCGCAGCGAATCGGAGAACGAGCGGACGGAGACGAGTTCGCCGGTGAGCTCCGCAAGCTCGGTGTGGTCGCGCATCGTCACGACCCACGTGTCCGCACCCTCCTCGGTGGGCTGCTGGTTGACGACGAGGACACGCTCGTCGGTGTAGTGGATCTCGTCGCGCGCCCACCGGCCCGAGGAGAGGAGTTCGGAGAGGGCTTCGGGCAGGGCGAGCTCGGCGAGCGGGATCCCGCCCTCCGGGGTCGTCGCCGCCACCGCATCGGGCGGGGCGGAATCGCCGCCGAGGTGCGGGGACTTCTCTCCGTCCCCGGCGCCGACGTGCGCGTCCTCGCCGAGGCGCTGCTCGGCACTGCCGACGCTCTGCTCGTCCCCACCACGGATCTGCTCGTCGCCTCCGGCACCGACCGCCGCCGGCGCCGGCTCCCGCTTCGACCCCGTGCTCGGGAGACCGAGCAGCTCCCTGGCCTGGGCGTTGATGAGGACGATGCCCATCGACCGGTCGATGAGGATGAGTCCTTCGGAGACGGCTTTGAGCACGGAGGAGTAGAACTCGATCATGCTCCGCAGCTCGTTCGCACCGTAGTCCCCGGTGACCCTGCGCAGACCGCGGGACGTCACCCATGAGGCGCCGATGCCGAGGAGAAGCGTGGCGATGGCGATGCCGATGAGCCATTTGCTCTGCGCGAGGAAGCCCGCACGCACGGAGTCAGCGGAGTTGCCGACGACGACCGCCCCGACGACTGTGCCCGGGCCGACCTCGTCGAGGCCGAGCTGCTGGGCGAAGACCGGGGTGACGACGTACATCGTGCCTCCGCCCTCACCCCCGTCGTCGACGAAGCGGACATCCGACCGGCCGCTGAGCACCCGGGTCGTATTCACCGAGGCGGCGAGCTGGTCGAGCGAGTCGACGGGGATGTCGCCGGAGGAGGCGGTGACGAGGTTCTCCGCAAGGCCCGCCCGCCGGTTCGCGGACCCGAGCGAGGGCGGAGTGCGCAGATAGTCGATGGGCACGACGGCGGCGATGTCGAAGTCGTATTCGCTGACGACAGTGCGCAGCATCGTCTGCAGCTTCTCGTGCGAGGAGGGGGCGAGGAATTCGTCGCGCGCGTTCGTCTCGTCGGCCTCGACGACGCCGAGGGACAGCGAGATGGTGTCCGCGGCGGACCGCAGCAGGTCCTGTTCGCGCTTGGTGTTGAGCTGCGAGAGCTGGAGGTAGAGCAGGCTCGTCGTGAGCACCATGATGCCGATGAGCATGACCGAGTTCGCGAACATGATCCGCCCGGCCACGCCGTAGCGGACCCGGCGGCTCAGCCGGACGACGGGCCCGACGAGCGCGCGGGAGAGCGCCGGGCGGGGGGTCGTCGCAGCCTCGGTCATGGCCCCATTGTGTCACCCGGACCCGCCGAGGCGGTCGGGCGCGGGCCGTCGTCGTCCCGCCTCAGCCGATCAGGCAGGGGCGCGGCGGGCGCGGGACGAGACCGCGACTCAGCGGGCGCGACTGCGGGCCGGCCCGAGGCTAAGCCTCAGAGGGCGAGGCTGATCGGTCCGGCGGGCACCGCCGAGCATGCGAGGACGTGATCGGCAGGAACGCGCGCTGCCGGTTCGACGGGGTAGAGGACGGTGCCGGAGGCGAGCGCGATCGAACACGTTCCGCACGATCCGCCGCGGCACGAGCTCTCCGCGTGGACCCCGCGCGACTCGAGCGCGTCGAGGAGGGTGCCCTGCGCGGGCTCCCAGAGGAAGCTCGTGCCGGATTCGGCGAGCGTGACCTCGGCGGGTTCGCAGTCGGCGATCGCCTCGCTCATCCCCGTGTGCGGGGAGGCGAAGGTCTCCTGGTGGACGCCGGGAACCCCGGCTTCCTCGGCCGCGGCGAGCACGGCCCGGGTGAAGTCGGCGGGCCCGCACACCATGACGTTGTCGCAGCCGCTCAGGGTCGCGACGAGATCGTCGTGGCCCGGCCTGCCGTCGACGGCGGTGTCGCGGTGCTCGGCCTCGACGGGCAGGCCCGTGCCCTCGGCTCGGTCGACGAGCCGGTTCCACAGGCACGCCGTGCGCTGATCCCGGTCGATGTGGAGCAGCCTGAGCCGCTCGGCTGCCGGCACGGCTCTGCCGAGCGTCTCCTGTGCGGCAGCCCCGTCCGCAGACCCCGGCCCGACCCCGGCCGCGGAGTCGCCGCCGACACCGAGCGCAGCGCCGACGGTCATGGGTTCACGGGCGACCTCGCGGAGCAGCCCGAGGCTCGGGGTGATCCCGATGCCCGCGGTGACGAGCGCGGTCGTGCCGCCGAAGACCCGATCCGCTGTCATCGTCCCATGCGGTCCTGACGCGAGCACGCGCTCGCCGGGCGGCAGGCTCGCGACCGCACGCGATCCCTTCCCCTGGGTGCGCACGGCGATGGAGACGACGTCGTCGGTCACGTCGGTGATCGTGTACGTCCGCCAGAACGGCGCCCCGAGCTCGAGGTGGACGCGCAGGTTCGTCCCCGGTTCGTCGAAGTCGCGGATCCACCCGAGTTCGTCGCGCAGGGAGATCTCCACCGTGTCGTTGCAGATCTGCCGGGAACTGACGACCGTGAGGAAGCGCGGGGTCCGCGCGGTGGGGACGAGATCGCGCGGGGCCTCGCCTTCGACGACGATCTCATCGCCGGCAGTGATCGTCCCTGACTCGAGGATCCGTCCGTAGACCCCGCAGTGGAGGTGCCCGCACGCCGAGGCGAGGATGCGGGGGACGTTGACGTCGACCTCGGTGGTCACGGGGTTGACGGTCGTCGCCGGGCAGCGCTCGATCGCCTGGCTGATCGCCAGCCGGACGCCGCCGATGCGCACGATCCGACCGATGAGCCCGAACTCGGCGAAGGGATCAAGCCCCTCGACGAAGATGTTGCCGCGGAACCGCAGCGGGTCGAGGTCGCCAGTGCCGAGCGCGGCCCGTCCTTCCTCGGTGGCGCCGAGGGCCTCAACGGTGGCGGGGTTGATGAGGGAGATCCCCGATTCGCGGGAGTCGAACATCCCCTGCCCGGCGACGACGATCCCGCGCGGATGAGAACCCTGCGGGGGTATATGCGAGGAGAGGAACTCCGCCGAGGCGGCCCGTGACTCGTCATCGTCCGCGCAGAAGGTCGTCGACCCTCCCGCCGGCGCGGTCAGCGTGATCGCAGAATCGGGAGCCGTGCTCACTTGCCATTTCTGCAGGTCAGGGTAGTTCTTGAGGACGGTGAAAGCGGAATAGCGCTGCCACTGGTCGGCGGGGACGTTGAGGCTTCCGTTCGTGAAGGCGGCGACGCGGTCACCGCGGATGCCGCGACCTGAGTCGACGACCGCCTCGGCGATCTCCTCTGCAGGGAACCCCTTGACGGGGAAGCGGAACAGTCTGGATGCACGCATGCCCCGATTCTACGAGCACCGCCGCCGCGGGGATGCGAGAATGAGACCAACGGCACACGGGCCACCGGGGTTGCCAGATACCCTATGGGGGTATATAGTCCTGTCATGACTGAGCAACATGGATACACCCCGCAGAAAGACGCTCTGGCTCGCCGGATGAAGCGGATCGAAGGACAGGTCCGCGGGATCGCGAAGATGATCGATGACGACAAGTACTGCATCGACATCCTCACCCAGGTCTCGGCCGCCACGGCTGCGCTGCATGCGGTCTCCATCAATCTCCTCGAGGAGCACATCGCTCACTGCGTCGTCGACGCCTCCGCCGCCGGCGAGGACGAAGCGCGCAAGAAGATCGAGGAGGCTTCAGCCGCCATCGCCAGGCTCATCAAGAGCTGACCTGATCTCCAGGGCGCCGGCCCCCTTCCCGGACCGATGCCCCCGACGATCGCGCATCTCTGACGAGTCATCGCGACCTCGCCGACCGACCGGTCGGCGAGCACGTGCGAGGAAAGCAGGAGACATGACCACCACCACCATCACCGTGTCAGGCATGACGTGCGGCCACTGCGTCGCGTCCGTCAAGGAGGAGATCGGGGCGCTGCCCGGAGTCTCCGACGTCGCGGTCGATCTCAACGCCGGCGGGGACTCCCCGGTGACGATCACCTCGGCGAACGACCTCGACGATGCGGACCTGCGCGCCGCCGTCGACGAAGCGGGCTACGAGGTCAAGTGATGTCGCGCGAGGTTGATCTCGACATCACGGGAATGACCTGCGCATCGTGCTCGGCTCGGATCGAGAAGAAGCTCTCGCGTCTCGACGGGGTGAGCGCCGAGGTGAACCTGCCGCTGAATACGGCCCATGTCGTCATCGACTCAGGTCTCAGTGATGATGACATCACCGCGGCCGTCGCGAAGGCCGGGTACGGGGCGACGGTGCGGCAGGCCGCCTCGGCGGGGCCGGAGATCGTCGACTACGATCCCCGGCACCTGCGCCCGCGCTTCATCGGTTCGCTCGTCCTGTCCGTGCCGATCATCGCCATCTCGATGGTGATGAGCTGGCACTTCCCCGGCTGGCAGTGGGTCGTGGGCGCTCTCGCCCTGCCCGTCGTCACGTGGGGCGCCTGGCCCTTCCACTCGGCGGCGTTCAAAGCCGCCAGGGGACGCTCGACGACGATGGACACGCTGGTGAGCGTCGGCATCATCGTCGCCAGCGGCTACTCCTACGCCACACTCATCCGCGCCGTCGTCGACGGCTACGGCTGGCAGATCCCCGGCGACTACCACGTGTGGTTCGAGGCGGCTGCGGCGATCACCGTCTTCCTCCTCATCGGCAAGCTCACCGAGGACCGGGCGAAGAACCGGGCGACGGCGGCTCTGCGCGAGCTGCTCGACCTCGGGGCGAAGTCGGCGACCGTGCTCTGGGAGACTGGGGCTGGGGCCGGCGGTTCGGTGTCCGGGTCGCCGGTCGGGACCGGTGCGCTCTCCGGCTCGCGGGTCGAGGTCGAGGTGCCGATCGACGAGCTGGCGGTCGGCGACGTCTTCCTCGTCCGGCCGGGTGAGAAGATCGCCACCGACGGAGTCATCGTCGCCGGTCATTCGGCCGTCGACGAGGCGATGCTCACGGGCGAATCCGCGCCCGTCGAGGTCGGCGTCGGCGACACCGTCACCGGGGCGACGATCAACACCGCGGGCGTCCTCGAGGTCCGCGCCGAACGCGTCGGGGCCGACACGACCTTGGCAGCGATGGCCGATCTCGTCAGCCGCGCGCAGCTGGGCAAACCCGCCGTGCAGCGCCTGGCCGACCGGATCTCCGCGGTGTTCGTTCCGATCGTCTTCGTCATCAGCGCCCTCACCCTGCTCACGTGGGGTGTGGTCACCGGTGACTGGGCGATGGGCCTGCACGCCGCGCTCACTGTGCTCATCATCGCGTGCCCGTGTGCGCTCGGACTCGCGACTCCGACGGCTCTCGCCGTGTCCTCAGGTCGCGGCTCCCAGCTGGGCATCCTCGTTTCGGGGCCCGAGGCGCTCGAGTCGACGAGGTCGATCGACACGGTCGTCCTCGACAAGACGGGCACCCTGACCACGGGCGTGATGTCGCTGACCGGAACGCAGCTGAGCCCGGACGACTTCGCGCTCCTTGCGCGCCTCGAGCACGGCAGCGAGCACCCCGTGGCCCGGGCGATCGTCGACGCCGAAGCCGCGCGCAATGCGGGGAGCACGGTCGGAGGCTCTGTCACCGGCGGCACCGCCGGCGGCTCGCCCGATACCAACGGCGCGGGTGAACGCACCGCACTGCGGACCACGGACGCGGGGACCGCCTCGGCGGGGGTGGAACGGTCGAGGGAAGGGGTCGAGGACTTCGCCGCCATCCCCGGCGGTGGGCTCGAAGCTCGCATCGACGGCTCCGCGGTCCTCGCGGGTCGACCCGATCTGCTCCGCGACCGCGGGATCACCGTCGACATCGACCCCGCCGAGGTGCCGGCCGGAGCGACGGTCGTCGCCCTGGCCGTCGACGGGCAGTTCCGCGGGCTCACCTTCGTCGCGGACGAGATCAGGGACGGGGCCGCCTCGGCGATCGCCGAACTCCATGACCTCGGACTCTCCACGGTGCTGCTCACCGGGGACAACGCCTCGGCCGCCGAGGCGGTCGCGCAGGCCGTGGGGATCACCGAGGTCCGCGCCGACGTCCGTCCCGAGGGCAAGATCGCCGTCGTCAACGAGCTCCAGGAGAAGGGCCGGTCGGTCGCGATGGTCGGCGACGGCATCAACGATGCCGCGGCGCTGGCCGGGGCCGACCTCGGCATCGCGATGGGCTCGGGCACGGATGCGGCGATGGCGGCCTCGGACATCACGATGGTGCGCTCGGACCCGCGGCAGATCCCGCAGGCGATCCGCCTCTCGCGGAAGACGCTCGGGCTCATCAAGGGCAACCTGTTCTGGGCCTTCGCCTACAACACCGCGGCGATCCCGGTGGCCGCGGCAGGGCTGCTCAGCCCGATGATCGCGGGTGCTGCGATGGCGTTCTCCTCGGTCTTCGTCGTCCTCAACAGCCTCCGGCTGTTGCGGTTCAGGTAGCCCGGCGGCTGCTGCGGTTCAGGCCGCACGGCGGCGCCTCCGGTTCAGGCAGCACGGCCGCAGTCGCTGTGACCGGCGCTCCCCGGCCACGGCGACTGCGCGAACGGCGCTCACGGCACGGTCCGTGGGCGCCGCTCGCGTCTGTGTCCGCGGGCGCAGGCGGTTCGTGAGCGCTGCCGGCGGTGCGACCGCGCCGCCGGCGGAGCCCGTGCTCAGTCTGAGCGCGCACCCCCGCCCTCACTGCTCAGCGTCGTCGCCCTCGCCGGGCCAGAACCTCCGCCGCGCCCGGTCGGAGTGGGCGAGCCTGCGGAGGCTGCCGATGAAGATCTCGCCGAGCACGGTGCCGAGAACCGCCTTCTCGACGATCGCCGCTGCGGAATCGGTGGTTGCCACGCTGGCCATATCGGCATCGGCGATCCGGTCGGCCGCCTCGGCGTAGACGTCGAGATGACCGAGGAGGTCGGCGTGACCGGTGTCGAGCATGGTCTCCACGGCCGTGATGAGGGCGTCCCTGGCCGGTTCGTCCTCGGCGAGGTTCCAGCCGCGCGCGGCGACGAGGTCGTCGACGACCCTCGCGGCCCGCGCGCGGTTCTCGCTCGGCGCATCGTCGGATCGGGCGTTGATCCCGAGCATCGCCTGGCCGAGCACGACGGGCACCTCCGGGGTCGGGGAGTCGAGTTCCGTGAGAACCGTGCGCGCCGTGGCGATCGACATCCCGCCTATGGTCACCATGGCTCGGATGAGGCGCACGCGATGGAGGTGGTCGTCCCCGTAGCCGCCCGGGTCATCAGCGGTCGGCTGCGCGCGCGGCACGAGCCCTTCGCGGATGTAGTACTTGATCCGCGGAATGGGCACGCCGCTGCGAGCACTGAGCTCGGAGATCCGCATCGCCGTCCATCGCCTCCTCGTCGTCGCCGGTGCCGCAGCCGTCGTCGAAGGCGCAGCACCTGTCACCGTCGTCGCGGCCTTCACCTCGTCGCGGCCTTTGCCGCCCTCGTCGCAGGCCCCTGGTCACTGACCTCTTGCGCAGGCCTCGCAGATAGCCTACTATCCATGTATGGATAGCGGACTATCTGCCAATGGCGGCAAGAGGTCACCGGAGCGGACGTCGACCGGGACGTCGCCGGAGCACCGGCGCGGGGACCACCTCGGCGAACCACGGCGAGGAACCCTCGTCACCGCACTTCTGCGCCTCCACCGGCCCCTGCTCGTCGCGGCGGCGTTCTCCGCGGTCGTCGCGGTCGTCGCGACGATCGGCTATTTCGTCGATGACCGCACGCTTGTCGGCGTTCCGATCTGGCACAAAGCGGCGAAGTTCGGCGTCTCGATCACCATCTACACCCTGACGATCGCGTGGATGCTCACCTTCCTGCCCTCGCGCAGCCGCTTCGCTCGCGTGATCGGCACGATCATCGCGTTCGGCATCACCGTCGAACTCGTCCTCATCGTCCTCCAGATCATCCGTGGTCAGATGAGCCACTTCAATGTCGGCACCGTCTTCGACGCCGCCGTCTACTACGGCATGGGCGGTTTCATCGTCGCAGTGTGGATCGCGAACCTCATCCTCGGCATCGTGCTCGCCGTCCGCCGCCTCCCCGACCGCGGCATCGCCGCCGGGATCCGCTGGGGGACGGCCATCGGGCTCATCGGAATGGCCATCGCCTTCCTCATGACCATCGGCGAGTTCGAGATCGTCGACATGGACGCCGCCGAGGCGCAGGGGCTCGCCGGTGCGCACAGCGTCGGCGCCGTCGACGGGGGTCCGACGATGCCGATCACCGGCTGGAACACTCAAGCCGGCGACATCCGCGTCCCCCACTTCGTCGGTCTCCACGCCCTGCAGATCATCCCCGCCTTCGCCCTCGGCCTCGTGCTCCTCGGGCGGAAGTGGCCCAGGCTGCACCCCGAGAGCACCCGGGTGGGGCTCGTGAGGATCTTCGCACTCTTCTACTTCGGCATCGTCGCCGTCACCGCGGCCCAGGCGATCAGCGGTCAGTCGATCCTCGAGACGGACCTCCGGACCCTCGGAGTCGTCGCCGTGCTCGTCGTGGCCGCGGGCCTCGGCTCATGGGCCGTTCTCGCCCGGACCAGGCAGGGCACCTCGACGTGATACGCAGGGCCCTGCTCGAGGCAGCGCCCGCCTACCTGAGGCCAGGGTGCCTACTTGAGGACAGGGTAGGACTGGTCGTCGTTCTGAGTGTCGTTGCGCATCACCCAGTTGAGCACCGACGCGAGGGCAGTGACGAGGACGAACGCGACACCAGCGTAGATGAACGAGAAGCCGAAGGCACCGGAGTCCTGCCACGCGCGGGTGACGATCATCGAGAGGATGAGGACGGCGACGCCGCAGACCAGCCCGACTTTGAGCGCGTCCTTGTAGGACACGGTGCTGGAGGACTTCTTCGCGGATTTCGACGCTGCCATACCCCCAGGGTACCGACTCGAGCTGGGAGTCGTCGCATCCGCACCTCTCCCCCGCCTCTCCCGGCATCCGCCCGATCGGCCAAGACTCCTTGACCCCGGCGAATCACCCCAGGTGGACGCGCACGCCCGAACACGCGAAAATGTCATCGTGCCCATCCCCACACCTGTGCGCTCGCGGGCTGCCACGTCGGCAGCAGGCGTCCTGACCAGAGTCGGTCCGAGGACGCTGCTTGCGTGCGTGTGCGCCCTCGTCCTCCTCACGGTCGCCGGTTGCGGCCCGGACCGGGGACTGCGGATCGAGCCCGCGAGCACAGCCTCCCCGACACTGCTCAACCAGTCCAACGAGGACGCCGGCCCTCCGGACAAGCCCTTCTCGCTCGAGACGATCCGCACAGCGATCGAGGACGCTTCCGGTGTCGCCGTGACCGGTCGCGCGGCGGAGACCGCCGAGGTCGTCGGCGAATGCAAGGACTGCCTGAAGTTCGGTGCCCCATTCACCCGTGGCGAGGAGAAGTTCCAGGTCGTCACCGTCGCCAACCCGCAGCAGCGCAGTGAGGACATCGCCGGTGTCGTCGTCAGCGAGAAGGACGGTGCCCCCCGCCTCGAGCTCATCGCCACCGGCAACCAGCTCACGCTCAGCCCCGGGAAGAACGGGACCCTCGTCGTCCAGGAGGCGATGTATGCCGACGGCGACGAAGACTGCTGCCCTTCTGGCTGGTCGGTGCAGGTATTCCGTCTCCATGACGGTAGGTTTGAACCGGGTCAACGCTTCACGCGACTGAATGGAGAGTCGTAATGCATATCGTGCTGGTCGAGGATGACGAGGTCATCCGGGAGACGACGCAGATCGGACTCGAGCAGTTCGACTACACCGTCTCCGCCTTCGCCGACGGCCGCGAAGGCTACGAGTTCGTCGCCGCGCACGGCGCCGACGTGCTCCTCCTCGACCTCATGCTCCCGACGATGAACGGGGCCTCGATCTGCCGGGCCATCCGGGAGCGCTCGTCGATCCCGATCATCATCATCTCCGCCCGCTCGGAGGCCATCGACATCGTCCAGGCCCTCGAGGCCGGCGCCGACGACTACCTCACCAAGCCCTTCGACATGCAGGTCCTCAACGCCCGCATCCGCGCCGTCGTCCGCCGCTTCATCACCACCGGCACCGACCGCCTCGGCTACTCGCCGACCACCGACATCGTCGACGAACACGAGACCGTCATCGGCCCCGGCGGAGTCATCACCGGCGACGGGATCCCCGAAGTGCTCGGTCCCAGCCCCGGCATGGACTCCCGTGACCGCACCCGCAGCGCCCTAGCCGACGACGACACCTACCTCGGTGCCGGCGGGAAGTTCACGTCGGCGGCGGGCACGGATGTCACCGTCCCTCCGCGGCCCGCATCGTCTCCGCCCTCGGCCGCCGAGGCGGGGCAGTCGACCAATGAGCTCGGACCCTTCCGCACGCGGCTGGGGTCCCTCGTCCTCGACACCGGACGACTGACTGTCGAGGTCGACGGTGAGGAGGTCCACCTCACCCCGACCGAGCTGCGCGTCCTCCTCCTGCTCACCGAGCAGCCCGAACACGTCTACTCGCGGGAGAAGATCGCGTTCACCGTGTGGGGCTACGAATGGGCCGGCGACTCGCGCGTCGTCGACGTCCACATCCAGCGCCTGCGGAAGAAGATCGGGGCGAACATGATCGAGACCGTTCGCGGCTTCGGGTACCGCTTCGCCGGCTGAGCCATGTCCCTGCGCTGGAAGATCTCCCTTCTCATCGTCGCGTCCGTGATCATCGCGGTGCTCTCGTGCAGCATCATCCTCCGGCAGTCCGCAGCCCGGGCCGAGGACGACCGGATGCGCTCGACGGTGACCGACCAGCTCGCCAACGCTGTCAACATCTTCTCCGAGACCGGGGTGCTCACCCTCAATGCGCGCATCGACGACCCGCAGCTGCCCGACGAGGCCCGCGCGCAGGCGCTCAAGGGCCAGAGCGTGACGATCCGCTCCGAGGTCGACGGGGAGGAGATCGTCTGGGCGGCCGCACCGATCGAGGTCGGCACGTACACCGAGGTGATCTCCGTGCGCGCCTCGACCGCCGACAGCCGTGAGCTCATCGGCCGCATCGACCAGGCCCTGCTCGTCGGGATGATCGGATCGGCCCTCGTCGTCGGCGGCGTCGGGTCGATCGTCGCCGGACGGATCTCTCGCCGACTCACCCTGGGCGCACAGGCGGCGCGGAAGATCGCCGCCGGGGACACGTCGATCCGCATCGCCGACGTCGTCGACGAATCGGATCAGGAGGTGTGGGCATTCGCCTCGGCGGTCGACACTGCGGTGACGAGGCTGAGCGAGCGCATCGACTCCGAGCAGCGGTTCACCGCCGACCTCGCCCACGAGATGCGCACCCCGCTCACCGGCCTCGTCAACGCGGCGAGCCTGCTCACTGAGGATTCGCGTCCCGCCGAACTCGTCAAGGACCGGGTGCAGCGGATGCAGGTCCTCGTCGAGGACCTCCTCGAGGTCTCCCGCCTCGACGCCGGCCGGGCGAACCCGGAGTTCACCCGCGTCGACATCGACCAGGCGATCCGGTCCCTGCTCGGGACGATGACCGCGTCGGGAGCGCTCGCCGGACATGAGGTCGGCACCGACTTTGGTGCGCAGGGCGCCAAACTCGTCACCGACGTCCGCCGCTTCGAGCGCATCATCTCCAATCTCCTCGTCAACGCGATCAAGCACGGCGCCGACCCCATCCACCTGACGACGAGCCCCACCTCGATCGTCGTCACCGACTCCGGCAGCGGATACCCCGCCGACATCGTCGAGACCGGCCCGACCCGTTTCGTCTCCGCCGGCGGCGGCGGGATGGGGCTCGGTCTCGTCATCGCCCAAGGTCAGGCACGCCTCCTCGGCATCCGTCTGATCTTCAGCAACGCGCCAGCCGGGGGTGCGCGCACCGAGGTGATCTTCCCCGACGAGGAGGCCCAGGACATCGCCCTGCGCCAGCAGCTCGGAGTGGAGTAGGTCCCTTCACCGATGTGACAGAGCGTTACTCGACCGTTACACTCTTGTGATATTGAGTGTCGCGGCCGTCGGGGAGATCCGGCGGTCGAATCGTGAGAGCAACGTGGAGCAGTATGACGGGTGAGGCAACGACCGCGGGACAGGTGCGGCGGCGAGATCTTCGCAGGCAGCAGGCACACACCCCGACAGTCGCACCCCACCCCAGTGACCTCGACACCGCACCGATCTCCACCTCGGCAGTGACCGCCGCATCCGCGTCGACCGCACCGCTCTCCCCCCGCCGCGCCGCCATGGCGGCAGAGGCCCGCGCAGCCGCCGGATCACCGCGGCGCGCAGCGATGGCCAAGGAGGCCCGCGAGTCCGGCTCGGCGTTCACGGCACAGTCCGGCCGTCGCGGATCCGACGGCGCTCTGCTCCGCTCGGTGCGCCGCAAGCGCGCGACGACGGTCACCACCCTCTCCGGCCTCTCGGTCGCCGGCGCCGCCGTCGCCACGGTGATGTTCGCGACCGCCGGAAACGGCAGCGAAGTCACAGTCGACACCAGCGCCGGATCCGAACCTCGTCAGATCAACGCCGAATCCGTCAACGCCGACATCCCCGCCGCCGACGAGAACTCGTCGATCGAAGTCGGTGCCCCGAGTGCGAAGCAGCAGGGGGCCAAGGCCGCCAGCCGCTCGATCGCGAAGAGCGCCCTGCCCGGCTGCGATGCAGAGACCGAGTTCGGTTCGGGTGCGAGCAACGGTCAGCTGCCCGATGAGTGGCTGTGCGACCTCGGCAAGGGCGGTCACAAGCTCCGCGCCGACGCCGCGGTGTCGTTCGCGGAGATGAATGCCGCGTACAAGAAGGAGACGGGCAAGGAGATTCCGATCACGGACTCCTACCGCAGCCTCGAAGGCCAGGTCTCGGTCGCCGGCCGCAAGCCCGGCCTCTCCGCCCGTCCCGGCACGTCGATGCACGGCTGGGGGATCGCCCTCGACCTCGGCGGCGGCACCGAATCGAAGACCGGCCCATGGGACTGGCTGGTGAAGAACGCCGGGAAGTTCGGCTGGGAGAACCCGGACTGGGCGAAGTCGTCGAAGTACGAGCCCTGGCACTGGGAGTACGTCCCCGCCCGGGACCAGATCAAGGGCAAGTGACCCCGGTCTGAGATGAGCCTCCGCGCGGCACCCTGCCGTCGGTGCCCAGGAGGCGGATCCGGTGCGAAATCCGGCTCACTTTCGACTCGGATCCTCCTCGGGGGAGTGGTCGCCTCGCGAGCCCGTTCGCGTTACCCCGCAGGGCGCGCGAGTACCGTCGCCGGTAGACCCTCTGCGCGAGGCGGACGACCGGCTCGCCGAGGCGCCAGATGCCCAGCCCCGCCCGCGACACGGAGCGGAGGACGAGGAACACGCGGTCGTCGGGACGGTGGACGAGGAGGAACGACTCCTCCCCGGTGATCGGATGCCCCGGCTTCGTGCCGTAGGTGAACCCGCGGAGATCCTCGGTCTCGACGACCTCGAGCACCCGGGAGGGTTCGGGCAGTCGGAACGGGCCGAGCCGCACGCGGATCGTCGGCTCCTGGCCGGCCTCGACCCGGCGCCCGGCCGGCTCGATGTCGAAGCCGCTGCGGGTCTTCACCTTCCACTGGAGGAGGTCCTCGGCGCAGGCCTCGAACGTCGTCCGACCCCGCCCGACGAAGTACGCGGCCTCGAAGCAGCGGTAGCCGTCGGGACGGTCGAGCCACCTCGGCGAATGGGGACGGGTGAGGAGCGGATTCTGCGGACAGGTCAGAGGAACCGGGGTCATAGGAACACCGTAGCCAACGCCTCCGATTCGGCAGTAGAGTGCACAGTGACGGCATTCGACGATCGAATGTCCGATAAGGACATCACGCGGCTGCCCAGACACTCCGACAGCCCGCGCACGATGACACGCCCCGCAGAGAACAGCCCGCGCACCCACAGGATCGAAGGAGAACCCATGCGCACCCTCACCGGCATCGACGAGATCGAATCAGCCGTCGGCACGGAGCTCGGCTCCTCGCAGTGGCTGACCGTCGACCAGGCGGCGATCACCGCGTTCGCCGACGCCACCGACGACCATCAGTGGATCCACCTCGATGAGGAGCGGGCCGCGGCGGGTCCGTTCGGGGCGACGATCGCCCACGGGTTCTACACGCTCTCGCTGCTGCCGAAGTTCTCCTCGGAGATCTTCGCCATCGACGGGGTGTCGATGAAGATCAACTACGGGCTCAACAGGGTCCGCTTCCCGCAGCCGGTCCGCGTCGGCTCGCGCCTGCGCGACACCGCCACGCTCACCGATGTCACCCGCGGGCCCAAGGGCACGCAGGTGATCATCAGTCACGTCATCGAGATCGAGGGAGAGGACCGCCCGGCGTGCATCGCCGAGATGGTCAGCCTCCTCGTCGAGTGAGGCCTCAGAGCGTCCGAGCGAAGAACGGGATGACCGACTCGAGCGCCTTCCCGGCCCCGTCGCCCTGGTCGTAGAGGTCGTAGTGGGAGGCACCGGGGATTTCGACGAGTTCCTTGTCCTCCGATGCGGCCTTCTCGATGATCGTGTGGCCGTCGCGCCACGCGCCGAAGGCCCCCTGCTTGCCCTCGTCGCCGATGACGACGAGGAGCGGCTGGTCGAGGAGCACTTCGGCGAGGTCGAAGGCATCCCAGCCGAGCGCCGACGATCCGTGCGCGCCTTCGAAGCTCACGGCACCGCCCTCGGCCCGGCCCCGGTTGGTGCGGTAGTAGTCGAAGGCTTCGATGATGTCGATGTCTCCGGTCTCCTGTGCCGCCTCGGCGGTCTCGGGGAGGAACCCGTTGACGAGGCTCTCGGCGCCTCGGGCCTCCGCGGTGCGCTGATCTCCGATGCCGCGCAGTGCCGCGAGCGGGCCACCGCTGAGTTCGGACATCTCCCGCTGGAGACGGCCGAAGTTCGCTCCGGTGATCGACACGGCGGCCTTGAACCGCTTCTCGGTCTTCGCCGCCGCCCATGTGTAGCCGCCTCCGCCGCAGATCCCGAGGACGCCGATCCGTTCGGCGTCGACGTAGGGAAGGGTGACGGCGTAGTCGACGACGCGGCTGAAGTCCTCGACGCGCTGAGCGGGATCCTCGAGGAAGCGCGGCAGCCCGCCGCTGGCCCCTTGAAAGCTCGCGTCGAAGGCGATGACGACGTATCCGGCATCGGCGAGGGCCGGAGCATAGACGTTGCCCGACGTCTGCTCCTTGCAGCTGCCGATGGGGTGAGCGGCGACGATCGTCGGATAGGTGCGCGTCTCGTCGAAGTCGGTCGGGAAGTGGATGTCGGCGGCGATGTCCCAGTACATGTCGGGATTGCGGAACGTCACGTGCTCGACGTTCGTGAGTTCGGTGCGCTTGATGGTGCCTGTGGACACGGGTCCTCCTCGTGGTCGGTGGGACGATCCTGTGCGTCGTCCTCGTGCTTCCATCCTTCGCGGGTTCCCGCGCCCCAACCAGAACAGGACTGTTCCTGGGAAGGATCCCTCCCAGGAACACCGCCCGCGCACCGGGCTATCGTGAGGGCATGGCCTCCTCACCCCAGCTCGCCGCGCTCGGCGAGTTCTTCCGCGTCCGCCGAGGCGAAGTCTCGCCAGGGTCGGTGCCCAGCCACGTCGTCGGATCGACGGGCATCAGGCGGGTGCCCGGTCTGCGCCGCGAGGAGGTCGCCCAGCTCGTCGCGGTCAGCCCCGACTACTACACCCGGGTCGAACAGGGCCGACTCGCCCCGTCCGACCAGGTCTTCGCCGCCCTCTGCCGAGTGCTGTCCCTGACGTCCGAGCAGACCGCCTACGCCGAGGACCTCCTCGCTCATGCTCGCGGGCACCACTCCCCCGCACCGGGTCGCGAAGCCGCGAACGGCCGCCTCCAGCTGCTCCTCGACCAGCTGAGAGACCTGCCCGCGATCGTCCTCGGCGCACGGATGGACATCCTCGCCTGGAACCCGGCGGCAGCGGCTCTGCTCATGGACTTCTCCCAACTGCCGCCGCACGAGCGCAACTACGTCTCGATGACGTTCACGGTCCCGCAGATCCGAGACCTCTACGAGGACTGGGACACGGTGGCGCGCACGTGCGTGGGCATCCTCCGCCGTGAGGCCGCGGACAACCCCGACGACCCCGAACTCGCCTCGCTCGTCGGTCGGCTCTCGATCGCCGATGCGGACTTCCGCCGCTGGTGGGCCGAGCATCGCGTGGCCGAGCAGGATTTCGGGGACAAGGTGCTCAACCACCCCCGCGCAGGGCGGATCCGCCTCCAGTGGGACTCGTTCACCTACGCCGGGTCGACCGGGCAGCAGCTCATCCTCTGGTCCGCCGAGGCGGGCACCCCGGACGCCGCGGCGCTCGCCGACCTCGTCTGAGCGACGACCCCCTCAGCTCTGGCGGTGGGCGTCGAGCATCTGCGCGACCCGGATGTAGCCGAGGTGGGAGTACGCCTGCGGGTGGTTGCCCAGATGCATCTCCGCGACGGGGTCGTACTCCTCGGGCAGCAGCCCCGTGGGTCCGAGGAGATTGTCGAGCTGGCGGAACAGATCCCACGCGTCGTCGATGCGCCCGACCTTGATGAACGCCTCGATGAGCCACGTCGTGCAGATGTGGAACCCGCCCTCGAGTCCCGGCAGACCGTCCTCGTAGCGGTAGCGGAAGACCGTCGGGCCCACCCGCAGCTCCCGTTCGATGGCGTCGACGGTCGCGATGAACCGCGGGTCGTCGGGTTCGAGCAGACCGCTGAGCCCGACGAACAGGCACGCGGAGTCGAGATCGGTCTCACCGTAGGCGACGGTGAACGCACCGATCTCCTCGTTGTAGCCGTGCGTGAGGATGTCGCTCTTGATCTCCTCCCGCAGCTGGCGCCACGCGCCGGGGGGCTGCCTGTCGAAGCGCTCGGCGATCCGCAGCGCCCGATCGACGGTGACCCAGCACATCACCCGCGTGTAGACGTTGTGCTTCGGCGGCCGCCTGGCCTCCCAGATGCCGTGGTCGGCTTCGAACCACCGCTTGCTCACTGCTTCGACCATCTGGGTCGTCAGCTTCCAGTACGCCTCCGGCAGCTCGCCGAGGTGCTCGGTGAGTTCGTCGAGGAGCTCGGTGATCGGTCCGAAGACGTCGAGCTGGACCTGATGCTCGGCGGCGTTGCCCACCCGTACCGGCCGGGAGCCGGCGTACCCGGGCAGGTGCGCGAGCACCGCCTCGGTGGTCAGCGCGGATCCGTCGACGGCGTAGAGCGGGTGGAGCTGTTCCGGGGCGACGGTGTGGTCGAGGATCCCGGTCAGCCAGGAGAGGAAGCCCTCCGCCTCGGCGGGGGAGCCGAGCGCGAGCAGGGCACGGGCCGTCATCGACCCGTCGCGCAGCCACGTGTAGCGGTAGTCCCAGTTCCTCACACCGCCGATGCCTTCGGGCAGGGAGGTCGTCGGGGCGGCGAGGATGCCGCCGGTGGGTTCGTGGCAGAGCGCGCGCAGGGTGATCGCCGAACGGATGACCTCTTCCCGGTGGTGGCTCGGGATCGACAGCGTCGACGTCCAGTTCGTCCAGAACCGCAGCGCCTGATCGCGCACCCGCTCCTCACCGCCCTCGGCGATGTAGCGGGCATCGCCGGTGCCGCTGCCGCATGCGAGGACGAGGACGACGGTTCCGCCGGGGAACTCCGAGGGCACCACCGTCGCCTCGGCAGTCTGGGACTGTCCGGACTCGACGATGTCGAAGTCGACACCGGGGGCGATGAGCATGATCGGCTCGGCGGTGCCGAGCACCCGGACGCCGTCACGAACCGGGGCGAGTCGAGTGGGCACGGTCGCATAGTCGAGGCGCGGGGCGAAGCGGATGCGGGCGGGGGCGTCGCCGGTGAGGACGCGGACGACGATGGTGTCGTCGCTGGCCCCGTCGACGGGAGCGAGGTAGTCGATGCAGCTCAGGCCCGGCCACCGGGTCTCGAGCAGGGTCGAATGCGTGAGGTAGCGCTGGGTGAGCGGGGCGACGCCGGAGGCGGCGTCGACGGCGAAGTAGCCGGCAGCAGCGGTGCCGAGGATCTCGGAGAACATCGAGGCCGAATGCGGCAGCGGGTGCGGCATCCAGCAGATGCTTCCGTGCGGGTCGACGAGCGCCGTCGACTGTCCGTTGCCGAGCAGGCTGTGGCGGTCGATGGGGGTGGCCTCACGGCCGAAGAGCCAGGACTTGCGCAGTTCGTAGATCGCAGCGAGGACGACCGAGACCGCATTCGGGTCGGGGAGGCGGAAGTCCGCATGCGTCTCGTCGTCACCGACCTTGATCCCGAGATCGAGGTCGCCGAGCGTCTCCATCGCACCCTCGTCGGAGCGGTCGTCGCCGATGAAGACGACGACGTCGGCGCCGGTGCGCGCCCGCAGGTTCGCGAGTGCCTCGGCCTTCGAGGAGGGCACCACGGAGAGGTCGACGACCTGCTTGCCGCGGGTCGGGAAGATCGCGTGGTCCTCGACGAGGGCGGCGATCCCGTCCTCGACCCGCCGCCGGGTGACCTCGTCGAGCCCGCGCAGGTGGACGGCCGCTCCCGCGGTCTTGTGCTCGATCACCTCGGGGGGCAGAGCGTCGACGAGGTCACGGCGGAACGCCTCGAGCGTCGTCCGCTGGCTCGGGTCGAGCGCACGGTGGACGTCGGTGTCGGTCTCCCCGCCATGGGAGCCGAAGAGGTGGACCTCCCGCGGCAGCCGCGACATCGCCGCGAGGTCGCGCAGGCTGCGCCCGGAGATCACCCCCGCCGAGGTGGACGGCAGCAGGGCGAGCGCGCGCAGGGAGTCGACCGAGCTCTCGAGCGGATACGCCTCGGCGGGGTTGTCGACGATCGGGGCGATCGTCCCGTCGTAGTCGGTGGCGATGAGCAGCGACGGCGAACGCGAGACCTCGAAGAGGCGCCGGAAGAGGGCGTCGGGCAGTGCGCGGCTGGCTTCCGCGAGATCGCCGAGGAGGCCCGACGAGGAGACGGACGCGGAGATCGGAGTCAGCGGGGACACATCGTTGTAATCGTGTTCGACGGTGCTCATCTCACCTCGGGTATCGGTCGGAGGTCGGGTGGCGGTCGGTGGTGCCGGAGTGTCGGTGCGTGAGCCTCACACGTCGTCGGCTGCGGTCTCGCCGGGCGTCTCGGGCGTCTCGCCGGAGCTCTCAGCCCGGCGGACCTGTCTGACTCTGCTCATGCGCGAGTACCCGCCGATGATGAAGATCACGCCGGCGATGAGCGCCGCGGCACCGGTGAAGCCGACGATGTCGAGCGCGGCAAGCGTGTCCCCGGCGAGGAGGATGATGCCGAGGAGGATGTGGACGGCGGCGGAGATGAGGAAGTCGGTGGCCATCGGGTGGTGGACGAGCTTGCGGTAGTTCCACAGCTCGATGAGTCCGTGGAGGATCGCCCAGATGCTCAGGGCCGCGCGCAGCTCGGCGGGGGTGTCGGCGATGGCGAGGAAGACGATGGCCGGCACCGTGACGATGGCCTGGCCGAAGACGGCGGTGCGCACCGACAGGGGCGAGCGCAGCGCCTGGTAGACGAGCACGAGGGCGAGAAGTCCGAGGTCGACCATGCAGAGCAGGTCGACGATGCCGACGCCGAGGGACAGCTGCATCGGATTCTCGGCATCGCGCGGCCAGAACACCGTGGCGAAGCCGAAGAGGACGCCGAGGATTCCCCGGACGATCATCGGCGCGCCCATGACTCCCGCGTCGGTGAGGTTCTCGTCCGCCGACAGCGTGGGTTCGGTGCGCGATTCTTCAGTACTCATCACTGCACCAGTCTAGGACCGACCTCCGGCCGAGTCCCAGTCCTCCATCATTCTTCTCTTTACGTAATTACGTAATACGTGTATGGTCGAAGCATGGATGTGAGAGCAGACGGCACCGCTGTCGCGCGTGACGCGGGACCGGAGGACCCGCTCGAGGAGCGCCTTGCCCGGCTCGAGGATCGGGTCGCCGAGCTCGAGGACGCCGCCGGCTCGGTGACCGCAAGCACTCCCGCCGAGGCGGGTGCCGGATCCGCGGCGACCCCGCCCTCGGTTGGACGGGAGTCGACAGCGGGCACCGCCCCGGGCCGCTCCTCGGCCAGTGTCCCCGACGCGGAAACGTTCTGGGCGCTCAACGGCCTCGTCGAGCGTCTCGGCGCCGCAGGCGGGGTCGTCTACACCGGCCATGTCACGCCGCCCGGCACCGAGTCCCCCGTGTCGTGGCAGATGGGCCTGACCGCTGAGGCGTTCGCCGACATCGACTTCGCCGAGGCGGCCCCGGCGCTCACCGCGTTCAGCCACCCCGTGCGCCTCGCCCTCCTCCAGGCCGTCTACGAGGGGACGACGACCGTCGCCGAACTCAGCGCCGACGACCGCTTCGGCACCACCGGGCAGATCTATCACCATCTCAAGGCGCTCGCCTCGGCGGGTTGGCTCGAGAACATCCCGCGTGGACACTGGCGGGTTCCCGCGCAGAAGGTCATCCCCTTGCTCACCCTCATCCTCATCGGCACGAGCTGACCCGAGGACGACGCTCACCCCATCCGAGGAGCACCCACCCGAGGAGACCCGACATGACCGCACCCACCGATACCGGACCGCACACACAGACCGGGCACCCGCCTCGGCGGAGGATCCTTCCCGTCGTCATCGCCGCCTCCGTCGCCCTCGCACTCCTCCTCATCACCCCGTTCCCACGCGGATTCCAGGGTGAGGTGACCGGGGATCCGGCCCTCATGGATGCCGCCGCCGAGGCGCTCGGGAGCGGGCATTGGAACCACCTCGCCGTCGTCAGGGTCAACGGCGACACCGTCACCGAGGCCGGGACCGGCGCGGACGGCAGGACGCAGTTCGAGATCGGGTCGATCACGAAGACGTTCACGGCAGCGCTCTTCGCCGATGCCATTGAGCGGGGCGAGGTGGAGGAGTCGACCCGCCTCGGCGAGGTCTGGCCCGAACTCGACGGCGACGTCGCCGAGGTGACGCTCGGAGCGATCGCGACGCAGCGGTCGGGACTGCCCCGGCAGGAGCCGGCGCCGAGTGTCGGTGATGGTCTCGCAACGGTCCTCGCAGGCTATCTCCACACCGATCCCTACCGCGGCGACGTCACCGACCTCGTCCGCGCGCTCGACAAGGTCGACGTCAGCGACACGGAGCCTGAGTACTCGAACTTCGGGTTCGCCGTCCTCGGGCAGGCGCTCGCCGAGGTGGCGGGACGAAGCTACGCCGACCTCATCCGGGAGCGGATCACGCAGCCACTGGGGATGGACGACACGTTCGTGCCCTCCTCGGCGAAGGGGCTCTCCCACGGTCTGACGTCGTCGGGACTGCCTGCGGCACCATGGACGCTCGGGGCATCGGCTCCGGCGGGAGCGATCCGGTCGACGCCCCGGGACATGGCGATCTGGCTGCAGGCGACGATGGCCGGCACCGCGCCGGGGGCCGCCGCGAGCGAACCCCGGGAGGACTTCGACGAGACCGATCGGATCGGCTGGGCGTGGATGACGACGACGAACCGCACCCCGAACATCACGTGGCACAACGGCGGGACCGGCGGATATCGGTCGTTCCTCGGCTTCGACCGCGGGTCGGGGACCGGGATCATCGTGCTCAGCGACTCCGCGAACTCCGTCGACAAGGCGATCGACCTCATCTCGGAGAAGGCTGCCGGACGGGCCGCTGAGCGGGCGGCCGGCCAGGCGATGCCGGGGAGCCGGAGCGCTGCAGAGAAGGGACAGAGCCGATGACACCGACCCTCGTCGCCGCGCTGACCGCGACGTTCGCCCTCGCCTTCGGAGCGTGGACCGCGGTGAGCGCGACCCGTCGCCCCCAGTCGCGCGTGCTGCTCCTCGCAGGGCTCGCCGGGGCGCTCGCGATCCTCCTCCTCGTCCGCCTCATCGGCCCCTTCGGCGGCTGGGGAGACTGGTTCGTCTGGGTGTGGTTCGCAGCCGTGGCCGTCTACGCCTGGACCGGATACCGTGCCGCAGCGGCGTGGCCGGGACTGCCGTGGCGTGCCTCTGGACCCGGAGTGCCGCGCGGTGGCGGTGTCCGCCTCGGGGTCGCCGCGGCGATCCTCCTCGCCGTCACCGGCGCCCTCGTCGTCCCGGGGATCCTCCTCGGGTAACGATCCGCACACGCAGCCGTACACGCGGCCGCTCACCCACCATGCTCACCCAGTCAATGGAGACGGAATCCGCGGGGCGACCGCCCAGCGGACCGAGTTGAGGAGAGATGATGTCAGACAGAGAACAGTTCCGCCTGGACGCCCGGGTCTGGACCATCGCCGTCATCGGCATGGTCATCGGGGGTGTCGTGGGCCTGCTCATCTGGGGCCCGCTCCAGATGATCCCCTTCGCGATGATCGGCTTCGCCCTCGGGCTGGCGATCGCCTGGATGCTGCCCCGCTCGACCGGGTCAGGTGGCGGGCACCCGGGGTCGAATGGCGGGTCGGACGGCGGGCCGACGAAGCCCGGCGACGGCCCAAGCTGACCACCCAAGCTGACCGCTCGAGCCCCCACCTCGGAGAGATCCCTCACCACCCCGAGGGTGAGGCTCTCACCTTCCTGAGATCGTGAGGTCTACTTCCCGGAGATCGTGAGATCGCCGCCGGACTCGGAGACTTCGTACTTCGGCAGCGGCTCGGTGGCGGGACCGCCGAGGACCTCGCCGGTCGTCGTCGAGAACTGGGACGAGTGGCATGGACACGTGATCTTGTCCTCGGTCACCGTGCGCACCTGGCAGCCCTGATGCGTGCACACCGAGGAGAAGGCGTAGAACTCGCCCTCTTTCGGCTGGGTGACGACATAGGTCTCGTCGATGACCGTGCCCGATCCGACGGGAACGTCACTCGCCGGGATCGTCGCCCCGCCAGCGGTGGATTCGGAGGAGCCGTTACCCGACTCCGATGATCTGGAGCCCGCATCGTCGGTGCCGCACGCTGAGATGAGTCCGACGGTGCCGACGGCTCCCGCCGAGGTGATGATCGTGCGCCTGCTCGCTTCCACTGTGCTCTCCTCGTCTCGGTTCCCGGATGCGCGTCCAGCTTAGCGCGGCACCTGGGCACCTTCACGAGACACGATGGCGCGGGTTCCACGCGTCCCGGCTGTCAACGGGCGAGTCCAACTTTGTCGATGACCGCAAATAGAGAGAATTAATGCACCCTACCGCCTCATTTTGGCAACCCCACCAGCGCTCCAGCGCAAGTTCAGCTGCGGCATTTGAGGCTACGGAACAGAAATCTCCGAGATCCGTCCGGCTTTCCGACCCTCTTCAATGAGATAAGCGACGAACGCAGAACATGTGACGAGCATATACTTGGCCATTGCCTGATCTATGGACGCAGCGTCCACACCACCATGCCGCACGCCGTTCTCATCCGACGCCCATCCATAGATATTCGACCAACCAGTTACCAACGCTGGATGCAATACGACGCCCGACGCGGAGAGCTGTTTCAAACCACCTCCCAACGTGCTTTGCCCGGTGATTTTATTGATGACTGCCTCGACCGCCGAAATCGCCTCTTTGACAGAGTTGGCGTAATCCGGGCTCTCCCTATCGGCCAGGAGTTCCACTGCTCGCTCGAGCGCACGATGAGCCCCGGGAATTACACCCGAAGCCGACAACGCGCCATCTATCGAGTCAATGTCAATATTGGAATCAATCGGAACTATTTCGTTGTTAATAAATCGATAACCCACCAAGTATTGCTCGAAACGATCGTTGAGCGTGTCGGCAAATAGTGCGCTATATTCTTCTCCTCGCTTCCGGTCAAGTTCTGCGAGTATTTTCGCCAATAATTCGACGAGATCAAACGCATCAACCCAGCTCGAACGTAGAATCACCTCCTTAATATCTTGCCAGACGTCAAAGCTGCTCGGCTTGTCATCAATTGGACTCTTGAAGTATCGAGCCCATAATCGCAAAAGGAGTTCTTCAATTGTTGACCTTGCGTAGCGCGGGTGCCTTTGCTTGCCTCCAACAATTTCGCGAAATATAACGATTACATTCCAAAATGCTGTTCGAGTTTCAGTGTCGAGGCCATCGGTTTGAACAATAGTCCGTCTCGCGCGATGACCCATTCGTTCCGAAAATGAAGTCATAGGTGGAGGATATCTGCCCTCCCTAGGGTCTCAAGTTCACAACACGAAGCCCCGCCAGTAGCGGCACCTCACCAGCACCTGTGCGATCGTGTCAGTCCCCTCCACTAGGCTGGTCGGCATGACCGCCGCAGCCACGACCTCCGCCCTCGACGTCCTCCACGATGTCTTCGGATACGAGGAGTTCCGCGGCCAGCAGGCAGCGATCGTCGACCGGCTGATCTCCGGTGGGGACGCCGTCGTCCTCATGCCCACCGGCGGCGGCAAATCGCTGTGCTACCAGATCCCCAGTCTCGTCCGGAACGGCACCGGCGTCGTCATCTCCCCGCTCATCGCGCTCATGGCCGATCAGGTGGCCGCGTTGGACAACCTCGGCGTGTCGGCCGCCTACCTCAACTCGACCCTCGACCTCGACGAAGCCCAGGAGGTCGAACGTCGGCTCCTCGACGGCGAACTCGACCTCCTCTACCTCGCCCCCGAACGGCTCGTCCTCCCCCGGACCATGCAGCTGCTCGAGCGCGCCGACATCTCGCTCTTCGCGATCGACGAAGCCCACTGCGTCTCCCAGTGGGGTCATGACTTCCGCAGCGACTACCTCGGCCTCGGGGTGCTCGCCGAACGGTTCCCCACGGTCCCCCGCATCGCCCTGACCGCGACCGCGACCCCCGCCACGCATGCCGAGCTCACCGAGCGCCTCCACCTCCAGAGCGCCGAGCACTTCGTCGCAAGCTTCGACCGCCCCAACATCACGTACCGGATCGAACCGAAGGCCTCCGCCCGGTCGCAACTGCTGAACTTCATCACCACCGAACACCCCGGTGACTCCGGAATCGTCTACTGCCTCTCCCGGCGCAGCGTCGAACAGCTCGCCGAGGCGCTCGTGGCCCGCGGCATCCCCGCCCTGCCGTACCACGCCGGCCTCCCCGCCGAGGTGCGCGCCGAGTACCAGGCCCGCTTCCTCCGCGAGGACGGCATCGTCATGGTCGCGACGATCGCGTTCGGCATGGGCATCGACAAACCCGACGTCCGCTTCGTCGCCCACCTCGACCTGCCCCGCAGCGTCGAAGGCTACTATCAGGAGACCGGTCGCGCCGGCCGCGACGGACTGCCCGCGGACGCGTGGATGGTCTACGGCCTCGGCGACGTCGTCTCCCAACGCCGCCTCATCGAATCCGGCGAAGGCGACCAGGCGCACAAACGCCGGGTGATGTCCCACCTCGACTCGATGCTCGCCCTGTGCGAAACCGTCGACTGCCGTCGAGTCCAGCTTCTGCGCTACTTCGACGAGGACTCCGCCCCGTGCGGCAACTGCGACACTTGCCTCACCCCGCCGGCGACCTGGGATGCGACGGTGGCCGTGCAGAAGCTGCTCTCGACCGTCATCCGCCTCGACCGCGAACGCGGACAGCGCTTCGGCTCCGGCCAGGTCATCGACGTCCTGCGCGGCAACGACAACGACCGCTCCCGCGCGTCGAACCATGACCAGCTCAGCGTGTGGGGCGTCGGCGCCGACCTCTCGGAGACCGAGTGGAAGGCCGTCGTCCGTCAGAGTCTCGCCCGTGGACTCCTCGAATCCCACGGCGACTACGGCGTGCTCGTCCTCGGTCCCGCCGCCGACCCTGCGCTGCGTGGGGAGGCCGAGGTGTCGATGCGCATCGACCCCGTCAAGCGATCCGGCGGTTCGCGCGCAGGGGCGAAGCGCCGAGGCGGGGACATCACGCTCGATACCGCCGACTCCGCACTGTTCGAAGCCCTGCGCGCATGGCGGGCCGAGCAGGCCAAGGAGCAGTCGGTGCCCGCGTACGTCGTCTTCCCCGACGCGACGATCTACGGCATCGTCGAGGCGAAGCCACGGACCGTCGCCGAGCTCGGCCAGGTCAGCGGCGTCGGGCTGAAGAAGCTCGACCGCTACGGTCCGGCCGTGCTCGAGGTCATCGCCGCCCACCTCGGCTGACGCGTCGCCCGAGCGCCTCCGCCCGGGCGAGCGCCCGCCGTCGGACTGGCCTGCCGCCTATCCTTCGGTCTCGGTGAAGGCCTCGGGTCCCGCCTCGGCGGCGGCTGGGTCCATCCACATGAACTCGATGATGTTCCCGTCGGGATCGGTCATGCTGATCGCGTACATGAACCCGTGGTCCTGCGGTGGGCGGTTCTCGCCTCCCCCGGATTCGAGGACCGCTGTGCGCATCGCGTCGACGTCCTCGCGGGAGGGGCGGCTGAGCGCCGTCATCGCCTGCGCGCTCGCATGCGGGTCGATGATCGGCTTGTCGGTGAAGGACTGCAGATAGTCCTTCGTGAGGATCATGAAGAAGATCGAGTCCTCCCACTTCACGCACGCGGCGTTCGCGTCGGTGAATTCGGGGACGATCGTCGCGCCGAGCGCTGAGTAGAACGCCTTCGAGCGTTCGAGGTCGAGAGTGGGGAGGTTGACGAAGATCTCGGTCATGTCTGCTCCTTCGCAGAGGGTGCGGGTCACCCGCGGTGGGCTGGGTCTTCGCTGGGGCGCGGGTCTTCATTGAGTCTGGGTCCTCCGAGGATTCCCCTGCTCATCCTCGCCTGCCCTGGTCAGACCGTCAATGCCTCGGCGCCTGCCGTCAAACCCGCCCTCACCATCGGCGCCTGCCGTCGAAACCGCACTTCCCCGCGGAAGCGCACTCACCCGCGGTGGTGGCCGAAGACGAGGCTCGTCTGCGTGTGGGCGATCGCCTGATCGGCGAGGTGCTCATCGATGAAGGCATGGAGGCCGAGGGGGTGGGTCGTGGCGATGTGGACGAGGAGGTCACGCTCGCCCGAGACCTGGAAGACCTCGAGCGTCTCGGGCACCGCGAGGAGCCGATCGATGACCGCGGCCATCGAAGCGCGCCCCACGGGCGTCATCCGCACCGAGATCATGCCGAAGACGTGGAGTCCGAGCGCCTCGAGGTCGATATCGGCATGGAAGCCCCTGATCACCCCGCGCCGACGCAGCGCACTCACCCGCCCCGAGCATGTCGACGGGGCGATGCCGACACGCTCGGCGAGCTCCCGGTTCGAGATCCGGGCATCGGCACTGAGCTCACGGAGGATCGCGAGGTCCACCTCGGCGAGGGAATCGGACTCCGGTGTGCGATGATCGACGATCAGACCCGAACGATTACCCATTCTCTCACTCCATTTCCGTGGATCGTTCACTTTCACTCCGATCATCCCGCACTTCCGGCACGATGGGAACATGACCGAACTCACCGTTCTCGACCGGGCCGCCTGTCAGCGCCGCGATGCCGACGATCCTCTGCGCGGATTCCGCGACGACTTCATCATCCCCACGGACACGATCTACCTCGACGGGAACTCGCTCGGCGCCCGCCCCAAGGGTGCGGCCGAACGCGCCGCCGCGGTCATCGAGGACGAGTGGGGCGAGGGCCTCATCCGCTCGTGGAACACCGCCGGGTGGTTCGAGCTTCCCGCCGCGCTCGGTGAGAAGGTCTCCGGCCTCGTCGGCGGCGGCGACGGAAGCACCGTCGTCACGGACACGACGTCGATCAACCTCTTCAAGGCCGCTTCGGCGGCGCTGCGGATCCAGGCCGAGGACAGGCCCGAGCGCCGCGTCATCCTCACCCAGCGGGAGAACTTCCCCTCCGACATCTACATGCTCCAGGGCCTGGCCGAGCAGCTCGACGACGGGTACGAGGTCCGCCTCGTCGACGACGCCGAGGTGACCGCTGGCTTCCCGACGACGATGACCGACGAGGTCGCCCTCGTCGTCCTCACCCATGTCAACTACCGCACCGGCCGCCTCTTCGACATGCGCTCGACGACCGAGGCGATCCACGCCGGCGGGGCGCTGGCGATCTGGGACCTCTGCCATTCCGCGGGCGCCCTGCCCATCGACCTCGCCGGGGGCGGTGCGGACATGGCGGTCGGCTGCACGTACAAGTTCCTCAACGGCGGGCCGGGATCCCCGGCGTTCATCTGGGTGGCCGAGGAGCATCGCAACCGCTTCGCCCAGCCTCTGTCGGGATGGTGGTCCCATGCGAAGCCGTTCGAGATGAGCCCCGGATACGCTCCCGCCGAGGGCATCCGCCGCTTCCTCACCGGCACGCAGGGCATCGTCTCGATGTCCGTCGCCGAGGTGGGGCTCGACGTCGCCGCGCGCGCGGACATGGGTGCGGTGCGGGCGAAGTCGCTCGAACTCAGCGACCTCTTCATCGAACTCGTCGAGACGCGCCTGTCCCACCACCCGGTCGAGATCGTCACCCCGCGCGAGCATGAGCACCGCGGCTCACAGGTCTCGATCGCCCACGAGGAGGGGTTCGCGATCATGAGCGCCCTCATCGCCCGCGGCATCATCGGCGACTACCGGGAGCCCTCGATCCTGCGCTTCGGCCTCACGCCGCTCTACCTCGGGTTCGCCGACGTATGGGACACCGTCGAGGCGTTGCGCGACATCCTCGACAATCGCCTCTGGGACACCCCCGAGTTCAAGGTCCGCGGCGCCGTCACGTAGGCCGCGAGCAACCCTCGGGGGCGCGAGCGTCGAGTCTCGGCAAACCTCCGGACGCTGAGCAACCCTCGGGGGCGCGAGCGTCGAATCTCAGCACCCCCGGGCACTGAGCAATCTGGCGCCGGGGTGCCGAACGCCGAAGGGCGCTGAGATTCAGACCACCTCGGCGTAGACGCCGAAGAAGGGCTCACCCGCCCGGTTCGTCGCCCTTGTCGCGGCGAGCGTCGTGAGCAGACTGCCGGTGCGCTCGCCGGTGGTCGGATTGAGGTCGATGACCGCGCAGCGCGGCACCGGTCCCCCGATGCGCACCCGCAGCCCGCCCACCGCTCCGGTCCCGCGCACGGTCATCACCCGTCCCAGCCACGTCTCCTCGGCGAACGGCTCGTTCGTGTCGACGAGCAGTGTCGCCCGGAAGCGGTGGAAGAGATCGGTCACCGCCGCACCCCCTGCCACCTCGGCGAGGGAGGCGGTGGCGACGATCGTCAGCGGCTGGCCGAAGACGACGCCGCCGCGCGGGGCCTCGGCCAGGCGCACCGGCCGCCCCAGATGCGTCGAGAACAGTTCATCGTGGTCGCCGTCGGTGAACGTCAGGTCGACCGCCCGACCCCAGTAGTCGCAGGTGAGCGTCTCACCGGTGGGCTCAGGAACCGCCGTGACCGCGGTTCCGTCGGGGAGCACCGTCTCCAGCGCCTCACCCTGCATCCGCGCGACGACGACGAGCAGGGAAGGATTCTGCACGGTCCGCAGCACGCGCCGGGTGCGCATGTCGACGAGGCAGAAGCGCCGATCACCGAGCGGACCCGCCGCATCGAACCGGGCCTGCGGCTGCACGAGGTGCCGCGTGCCCTTGATCGGCGAGAAGCCGACGGCACGAACGTCGAGAACGTCGTCGTCCACCTCGGCGCCCCCCTCCCATTCCACCCTTCGAACATCTGCGTCCCACACTAGGTGATGATCCGCGCCCGCACCTCGCCGCCACTAGGCTGATGAGCAGCCGTGCACCGACCACCAAGGAGCTTGCACATGCCGAAGATCACCATCGGCCTCGGAATCATCCTCATCCTTTTGGGCGTCATCGGATGGCTCGCCACCGGTATGGCGAGCTGGACCGCGCTCATCCCCGCGATCCTCGGTCTCATCATCGCGATCTGCGGGTGGATCGGGATCCGCCGCCCGAAGATCGGCATCCACATCGCCCTCGTCGTCGCCCTCCTCGGCGTCTTCGGCACGTTCATGAACGTCCTCAAGCTCGGCGATCTCTTCGCCGGCACCGCCGAGCGTCCGGCCGCCGTCATCATCAGTACGGTGACGTTCGTCCTGCTCATCATCTACATCATCCTCGGCATCCGCTCGTTCATCGCCGCTCGCAGGAACCCGACCGCCGCCTGAGTCCCGACCGTCCGGTCAACCGGACGCCAGCAGGTCGTCCGGCATCTTTGCATCCCGACCGCCTCGCCGCATCCCCGCGCCGAGGCGGTCGTCTGCGTTCCGGTGCGATCCGCCCGTCCGTCGTGCCCCGGCACGGCCTATCGTCGTGTCACGGGCGGACGCTAGCCTGTCAGTGACCGTGCATGTGCACGACGATCAAGGAGGATCGCATGTCGAACAACACCCCCGCCGCCGCACCGAACACCGCTGCCCCGTCCGCCGCTCTGCCCGCCGAGAGACCGAATTCCGCGCTCGTCGTCTTCGACGCCCAGTATGCTGCGTTGGCCGCAGCCTGGAACGCCGCCGAGGTGGTCGCGACGATCGCCGACCTCGTCGAGCGTGCCCGACAGTCCGGGACCGAGGTCGTGTGGGTCCGCCACAGCTCCGCCGGGCTTCCGCCGGGCTCCGACCAATGGCAGATCGTCGAGGAGCTCATCCCGGCAGAGGGAGAGGCGATCGTCGAGAAGACCCATGCAAGCAGCTTCGAGGACACCGACTTCGACGAGGTGCTCGCAGGCCGGGGCATCGGCCACCTCGTCGTCACCGGGGCCCAATCGGACTGCTGCGTGCGCTCGACGATCCACGGCGGATTCGCCCGCGGCTATGACGTCACCCTCGTCTCCGACGCCCACACGACCGAGGATCTCACCGAGTGGGGCGCACCGCCGCCCCAGGACGTCGTCTCTCACACCAACCTCTTCTGGACCTTCGAATCCGGTCCCGGACGACAGGCGCGGGTGCAGGAGTCCGCGGAGGTCGACTTCGGGGTTCGGTGACTGAACCGGATCAGACTGAGCTGGATCTGACTGAACCGGTCCATCGGCGCGTGCGCCTCAGCGCCGTTGCAGCGTCCAGGCACGGGCCTGGCTCCGCCAGCACCGCGTCAGTCACAGAACGGTAGCGCAGTCGGCCCTTCTGCGATCATGGATCCATGAGCGAAGACCCGCGCAGCATCGAACTGACCCGCATCGCAGAGAACCACTACCGTGCGACCGCTCCGAACGGCGCGAGCATCGAATTCGGCCGTGGCGAGGGTCTGATGACGCCCGTCGAACTCCTGCTCGCCGCCGTCGCCGGGTGTTCGTCGATCGACGTCGACACAGTGACGAGCCGGCGGACGGAGCCGACGCGCTTCGACGTGCGAGCGAGCGCGGACAAGGTCGTCGAGGACGGCGCGAACCGGCTCGAGAACGTCCACCTCGACTTCGACCTCGCGTTCCCCGACGACGAGGCCGGCCGCAGGGCCGATACCCAGATCGAGAAGCTCGTCGCCCTCTCCCACGACAAGTACTGCACGGTCTCGCGCACCATCGAGCATCCGACGCCCGTCGATGTGAGGATCCACCGCGACTGACACCGCCGATGGCCGATCGGCCCCGCGGGGTTGCTCACACGCGAGGCCCGCCGCTTCCGCTGAGGTTCCGCACTGGTTCGCCGCCCGGACGGGCAGGCTCAGCTCGCGAGCAGCCGCTTCTTCTCCACCTCGATGTCATAGTCGGCCGGCGGCCACTGCGGATCGATCGCTGAGAGGGCATCGATGAGGAGGCGCTGGACGGCGAGGCGCGCGTACCACTTCCGGTTCGCAGGTACGACATACCAGGGAGCGATGGCCGTCGAGGTCCGTTCGAAGACGTCCTGGTAGGCCTCCATGTACGCAGGCCAGAGCAGGCGCTCGTCGACATCGCCGGGGTTGTACTTCCAGTGCTTGTCCGGCCGGTCGAGGCGTTCGAGGAGGCGGTCGCGCTGCTCCTCGGGCGAGATGTGGAGCATGACCTTGATGATGACGACGCCCGCCTCGGCGAGTTCGGCCTCGAAGGCGTTGATCGCGTCGTAGCGGCGTTCGATCTCCGCCGGATCGGCGAGGCTGCGAACCTTGCCGATGAGCACGTCCTCGTAGTGGGAGCGGTCGAAGACGCCGATCATCCCCGGACGGGGCACCCGCTTGCGGATCCGCCAGAGGAAGTCGTGGGCGAGCTCCTCCTCGGTGGGCTTCTTGAACGCGGCGAGTTCGACACCCTGCGGGTCGACGGATCCGACGACGTGGCGGACGATCCCGCCCTTGCCCGCCGTGTCCATCGCCTGAAGGACGAGGAGGACGGCAGGCCCTGAGTCCTTGTCATGGTGCGCCGCGAAGAGACGCTCCTGCAGATCGTCGAGGTTCGGGGCGGCCGCGGCGAGATCCCGCTGACCGCTCTTCTTCTCACCCTCGTAGCCGGGTGTCGACTCCGGATCGACATCGCCGAGGCGGAATCCCTCTCCGACGTGCAACAGTGGGCCGGGGTCCTGCGTCCAATGGCTGCTCATGCGAACATCTTCGCAGGTGGGTGACCCAGCGTCCACACCGACATCGAGCACCCCGCAGTGACCGCCCTGCCCGCCGCGACTCTGGGCAAGGCGCCTTCCCATGCCCTACCCTTGAACCAACCTTCACAGCGGCGGGAGGAGTGTGCCCATGGACGACGATCTGCTCATCGTCGAAGAGCTCATGCTCCTCCTGCTCGCCGACGACGGCACCGCGATCGCCGGAGCCAATGTCCTCCACTGCCTTCTGCCTGCTGCGATCTTCGTCGAACTCGCCCTCACCGCGCGCCTCGACGTCCACTCCCACCGCCGTTCCGCCGGCACCCTCATCCATGCCCGGCGCACAAGCCCGGATCCGGCGATCGATCCGCTGCTCGCCGAGGCGCTGCGGGCGATGGGCACGCGGGAGCATTCGGCGTACGGGCTCGTCTCCGCCCTCGGGATCGACGTCCGACAGCCCGTCCTCGACCGCCTCGCCCGCCGCGGACTCATCATCCGGGAGACGAGGAAGATCCTCGGCGTGCTGCCGGTGACCCGATGGCCTGCCGCCGACTCCCGCGCCGAGGCGCCGCTGCGCGATCGCGTCACCGCCGTCCTCGACGGTGATGCCGACCCCGACGCGCGAACGGCGGGGATCATCGCGCTCGTCTCCGCCTCCCAGGTCTACGTCCAGCTGCAGCCGCGGATGCCGTGGACTGCGGGGGTGGCGAAGCGTCTGCGTGCGATCGAAACGGGAGAGGTCACCGCCCCCGGCACGACACAGGAGTCGAGGGAGATCACCGAGGAGCTCGCGAAGGCCGTGCGCGCCCTGACCTCCTCGGCCACCTCGGCGCCGATCCTCTGACTGAGGTACCCCCTCAGTCCGGGCGACGGAACACCGAGGGCAGCCGTTTCCGTCGGGACCGCCCCTCCTTCGCGCGGAACGACCACTGCCGCATCGGCTGCGGCACCCGCCACTGCAGCTTCCACGCGAGCATCCGGAACCCGAAGGCGAGCGCGGCGATGAGCACCGCGGTGACGCCGCCGAGGACGCCCGTGCGGTCGGCGATGATCGTCAGACCCGACCCGAAGAGAGCGGGGATGAGGTAGAGGTCGGTGCCGCTGAAGATCGCCGGGTCCTCGTTCGCGACGACGTCACGCAGCAGTCCGCCGCCGCACGCGGTGAGCGCCCCCATGAGCAGAGCCACCGGTGCCGCTGACCCAGCGTCGAGCGCGATCGCGGTGCCGGTGAGGCTGAAGAGGCCCATCCCCATGGCATCGAAGACGATGATCCAGATCCGCGCCCGCAGGGTGTGCCGCCCGAGCAGGTAGACGATGAGCGTCGCGAGCAGCGGCGGCGCGAAGTAGACGGGGTGGGCGATCGCGTTGGGCACACGGTCGAGGAGGATGTCGCGGATGATGCCGCCGCCGATGCCGGCGAGCATCCCGAGGACGAGCCCGCCGGTGATGTCGAATCCGCGCCGGGCGGCAAGCAGCACACCGGAGATCGCGAACACGAACGTGCCCATGAGGTCGAGCACGAGCAGGACGATCGCGACGAATGACACACCGACTCCTTGATCCGGGCCGCAGCCACTCGCGGCGCTCCCGCCACCACTGTAGTGCGGCTGATGAGAACCCGGCGGCGTGACCCACATGCCCACGGTGACCCTCACATCCTCGGCGGCGCCGCTAGGCTGGCCCCATGACCGAGCACACAACGCCGTCCGGTGAGCCCACCGTCGTCCTCATCCACGGAGCGTTCGCGAACTCGCTGACCTTCGCCCCGCTCCAGGCGGCGCTGGCCGGCCACGGCGTCCGCTCGGCGGCGCTCGACCTGCCGGGTCACGGCTTCGCCGCGTCCGTTCCCGCCGGCTACCATTCACCGCAGGATCTCTCCACCCTCGCCACCTCACCGAGTGCGATGGCCGGAGTGAGTCTGGACGATGCCGTCGACAGCCTCGCCGAGGCGCTGGTGAGCTTCCGGAGGTTCGGACCCGTCATCGTCCTCGCCCACAGCCGCGGCGGTGTCGCCCTCACCGCGCTCGCCAACGCCCACCCGGAGCTTGTCGACCATCTCGTCTATGTCTCGGCGTGGGCTCCCGTCGACCTCGAGGCCGCCGCGTACAACGGGGAGCCGGAGATGGCGGGGGTCGACTCCACGGTCCTCGCATCCCTGCTCGTCGGGAATCCGGCCGAGCTCGGGGCGCTGCGCTGCAACTTCCGCGCCGCCGCCGGCGAGCAACTGGCCGCGCTCAAGAACCTCTTCGCCGCCGACCGCAGCGACGACGAGTTCCTCACCTTCCTCAGCACCTTCCAGACCGATGAGGGACTCGACGCGGGCGGTGCCGACGATCGGGCGCACGCGGGCACGTGGGGGACGATCCCACGGACGTACGTCCGCCTCGACGAGGATCGGTCGATCCCTCCGGCGATGCAGGACCGCCTCATCGCCGAGGGCGACGCGCTCACCCCCGACAACCCCTACCGGGTGCGGACGCTGCCGACCTCGCATCTGGGATGGCTCATCGACCCCGCCGAAGCGGCAGCGCAGATCGCGGACATCGTCGCCGAGGTGCGGACCGGGTGATCACGTCGACACCGGCCGGGTGAGCGCGCTCAGCGCAGCCGACCCGAGCCGAGGCGGCGAGAGTGCTCAGCTGAGCAGGAAGTTGTCGGGGTTCTTGTAGGCCTCGATCTCGACGCTCGGGGAGCCCATCCCCTTGAGCAGCTTCGAGATCGGGCAGCGGGCGTGGGCGCGGGCCGCGTACTTCTCCGCGTCCGCATCCGAGACCCCATCGATCGAGACGTACGCGCGGGGGACGAAGTAGTAGCCACCGGACTTGTCCCGGTGGAGGTCGACCTCGCAGCGGACCCGGGAGAGGGCCTCGAGGTCGTTGACGGCGAGGACCACTTTGAGGGTCTCGCCGAGGCAGGTGCTCCACGCCATCGCGAGGAACTGCTCCGGATTGCTGCCGAGCTCCGTGTGGGAGGTGGGCGCTGTGGCCAGGGTCGGGCCGTCCTCGACCCTCACCTCTCCCGAGGTGCCGCCGAGGTTCTCCACCTTCGCGGTGTAGATGGGAGCGTTGGCGCCTTTGGGTGCATCGTCCGAGTCTTCGCGGCGTGCCTGCGGCTCGGCGTATCCGGGGTTCTCAGTCATTGATCCATGTTACGACGGCGAAGAGACACGCGGCTGAACGTTTCGTGAAATGGAGACGCCCGTCCGGCTCATCCGCAGCCCGCCCGGCTGATCCGACGCCCGCTCGGCTGATCCGACGCCCGTCCGGCTCATCCGCAGCCCGCCCGGCTCATCCGCAGCCCGCCCGGCTCCGAACTCCTCGCATGAGACCACTTCTGCGCTCGGTCCGCTGGCTGCCCATCCTCCTCGGCGCCGCCGCGACCCTCGTCCTCTTCGGCCTCGCCGACCTCATCGCCCGGCTCATCGGCCCGAACTCCGCGCCGCTGCTCGCTCTCGGTCAGGCGATCATCCCGCTCACCCCGACGAGCATCATCAAACCGGTCATCGCGATCTTCGGCGACAACGACAAACTCGTCCTCGTCGCCACGGTCGGCCTCGGCGCACTCGTGCTCGGCGGCCTCATCGGCTGGTTCGGGTCAGTGCGACCGCGGGCGGCCCTCGCCGCCTTCACCCTCGCCGGGCTCGTCCCCGCGGTCGTCGTGCTCTCCGCACCCGGTGCGCGCCTCCTCGACCTCGTGCCCACTCTCCTCGGGCTCGTGGTCGGGCTCGTCGTCCTCGGACTCGGACTGCGGATGGAGGATCGGTCCCCCGCCGCCGGTGACGCTGCCCCGACCCCCGCCGAGGCGGTCGCCCCGCCCCGGGTCACCGACGACACCGCCCCGAGCGCTCCCCCACCCGTCACCCGGCTCCTCACCCGCAGCCCATCACGGCAGCGGCCGACCTCCCGCCGCCGCTTCCTCGCCCTCACCGGCACGGCGGCGGTGATCGGCGCGATCGGCGTCGCCGCAGGGCAGTCGCTTGTCACCCTGACGCGGGAGGCCGGTGCCGCCGCGGCGAACTTCGTCCTCCCCCGCGCCGCGCGGAGGGCACGGCCGATCCCACCCGAGGCCAGCCTCGGCGTCGAGGGGATCGAACCATTCATCACCGACCAGAAGGACTTCTACCGCATCGACACCGTGCTCGCCCCGCCGACGATCGATCCTCGCACCTGGTCCCTGCGGATCCACGGAATGGTCGAGAACGAGGTGACGCTCACGATGGACGAGCTCCTCGCGCTTCCGCTCGAAGAGCAGCACACGACGCTCACCTGCGTCTCTAACCCGGTGGGAGGGGATCTCGTCGGGACGGCGACGTGGCTCGGCTACCCCGTTCGCGAACTCCTCCGCCGGGCACGGCCGCAGCCGGGAGCGGACATGGTCCTCTCGAAGTCCGACGACGGCTTCTCGGCCTCGACCCCGCTCGAGGCGATGCTCGATGATCGCGACGCCCTCCTCGCAGTCGGAATGAACGGGCAGCCACTCACACCCGTGCACGGCTTCCCCGCCCGGCTCGTCGTCGCCGGACTCTACGGCTTCGTCTCAGCGACGAAGTGGGTGACCGAACTCGAGGTCACCCGCTTCGATCGGGCGGAGGCGTACTGGACGCAGAGAGGGTGGGACGCGAAGGCACCGATCCTCGTCGCCTCGCGCATCGACGTCCCCCGCCCCCTCGCCCGGGTCGCCGCAGGCACCGTCGTCGCCGGCGGTTCGGCTTGGGCGCAGACGCGCGGGATCGAGCGGGTCGAGGTCCGCCTCGACGACGGCGACTGGACGCGGGCCGAACTCGGCGCCGACGTCAGCGACGACACGTGGCGGCAGTGGCGGGCGGAGTTCCCCGACGTCGGTGCGGGCACGCACGCGATCACGGTCCGCGCCGTCGACGGTGAGGGCACGGTGCAGACGGCCGAGCGGCGGGAGTCGATCCCGAACTCCGCGACCGGTCATCACCGGCATCCAGTTCACCGTCGAATGAGAACTGAGATCAGCGAAAGAGATTTCTTCCTCAACCACCCATCCAGAACCCGCCCGGCTGCGAACCCCGGGTACACAGCAGGACACACAGGCGCTGTGTCGACCAGAGAACCGCACCACAGTGAAACAAGGAGAAGAACGATGAAGACACTTCGCACCCGCACTGCCACACTCCTCTCGGCCGGCGCGATCGGTATCCTCGCACTTTCGGGCTGCTCGGGCACCGGCAGCGGCTCGGAGGGCGGCGGCTCGGAGACCGAGTCGAGCGAGTCCGCGGAGACCTCCGCGCCGGCCTCGGAGGAGGCGATGGCCGACTCCGAGCTCGTCGGATCCGGCTGCGCCGCCTACGCCGAGCAGAACCCCGATGGGGCCGGCTCCGTCGAGGGCATGGCTCAGGACCCGGTGGCCACCGCCGCGTCGAACAACCCGATGCTCTCGACGCTCACCGACGCCGTCTCGGGCAAGCTCAACCCGGACGTCAACCTCGTCGACACGCTCAACGGCGACGAATTCACCGTCATCGCCCCGGTCAACGACGCCTTCGAGAAGATCCCCAAGGACGACCTCGATGCGCTCGCCGGCAACGCCGACGAACTGACGAAGGTGCTCACCTACCACGTCATCCCCGGCCAGCTCTCGCCGGACGAGGTCGTCGGTGAGCAGGAGACCGTCGAGGGTTCGAAGGTCAAGATCGGCGGCAGCGGCGACGACCTCACGTTCGATGACGCCAAGCTCGTCTGCGGCGGTGTGAAGACGGCGAACGCGACCGTCTACATGGTCGACAGCGTGCTCATGCCTCCGAAGTGAGACACGCCTGCGCCTTCCCCGCAAGGCGCGCACAGGCCTCCCAATTGAGGGATGGGAGGAGTCGCCGGGGGCCGCGACCCCAGTGGTCCGGTCTCCGGCGACATTCACCGGTCCCTCGCACCCCGCGCTCCCGGAATGTCGCCCCATCACCTCAGGCGGAGATGACATGATGGGAACATGACTTCCCACGATCCTGGCGCGCAGGGAGAGGCACCGCCCGGTCAGAGCATCGGCTCGCCGCCGGCGGCCGATCCCTGCGGTCGGCTCCTCGTCGAGGTGGCCGCGGGCGACCGCGGAGCCTTCGAGGAGCTCTTCGTCTCCCAGTCCCCCGTCCTCATGGCCGTGATCGTGAGGATCGTGATGAGCCGCTCGCTCGCCGAGGAGGTCCTCCAGGAGTGCTTCGCCGAGGTGTGGGCAAGGGCCCGCAGCTTCGATCCCGGCCGCGGCACCGGCCGGGCGTGGCTCGTGACGATGTGCCGCCGCCGCGCGATCGACTGCGTGCGCAGCGTGCAGGCCTCCCGTGACCGGGACGTCGCCGACGGCCTGCGCCAGGCCGCCACCGTCGATGAGGAGGTAGAACAGACAGTCATCAGCAAAGCAGAGTCGGATCGCACAGTCTCAGCCCTCAAGCTTCTGCCCGACGACCAATCGACGCCGATCGTCATGGCGTTCTATCAGGGGAAGACCCACGCTCAGATCTCAGAGGAGCTCGGAGTCCCCCTGGGCACGATCAAATCGAGGATCAGAGACGGAATGAAGAAGCTGCGAAGAGACTTGGAGGCGAGCCGATGAACGCAGATCGTGACTATCTGGCCGCCGGATTGGCCCTGGGTGGGCTGAGCGAGAGCGAACTCGCCGAGGCGCGCGCCCTGGCCGACACCGACGCCGACTTCCGCGCCGAAGTCGATGCCTACGCCGACACCGCCGCCCTCATGGCGATGTCCGACGAGCCCCAGAGCGTGAGCGAAGAGACCCGAACCGCGATCCTCGCTCTGCCCGAGACGGTGGCACAGGAGGACAGTGCTGCCGATGCCGCCGATGCCGGTCCCGCCGAGGCGGCCGACCGTTCGCCGGCACCGTTGCGCGAGGTCACCCGACCAAACGAGACGGGTCAGATGGAATCCGCACCGACCGGGCCCGTCGCGGCGGGCAACGGGACCGCGGCCCCGCCCTCGGCCCGAACCGGATCCACAGGCGCTGCGTCCACCGACGCTGCATCCGCGGGGTCACCCGCCTCGCCCCGAGACGACCAGCCCGTCGACCTCGCCGAGCGACGCCGCCGACGGGCATGGCTGCCGTGGGCGGCGGCAGCGGCCGCGGTGGCCCTTGTCATCGCGGGCTTCGGCATCAACTCGTGGCAGACCCAGCAGCGTCAGTACGCGCTCCAGGAGCGCCTCGAGCACACGCAGAAGCAGCTCGATGAGACGACGCGGCTGATGACGGCACCCGACCTCAAGACGTCGACGGCCGAGCTGCCCGACGGCGGCTCGGTCACCGTGGTCTCCTCGGAGGCCGAGCAGGTCATCCGCGTGTCCGCGAGCAATGTCGACGTCCCGAGCGGTTCGGACCTGCAGATGTGGGTCATCGACGCCGACGGCCCAGAGAGCGCGGGCCTGATGTCCGGTGCCGGCGCGCAGATCGACGATCGCACGTTCACCGCCGGCAGCCAGTTCGGCATCACCGTCGAGCCCTCCGGCGGGTCGCCGCAGCCGACGAGCGATCCCATCGTCGCCGTCGAGCTGTAGTCAGCCGGCAGCGCCGCTCGCGTCCACCTCTCGGCGGAGGCGTTTCCGCACAGAGGCGGATGTCTCCGGGGTCGGCACTGCCTAAGCTGGAGGCATGGCAGATCCGATCACCATCGAGGAGCGGCGACCGCGCGTCGGGGACTGGTACCTCGTCGCGGCGCTCGCCATCGGCTCAGCGGTCTTCGCCGCACTCTACGATGCCGGCGGCTTCTGGCCCTTCGAGGTCCCACTCTGGATGGCCTGCACGGCATCGGTCGCCGTCGCCCTGCCCCTGCCGTGGCGCCGACTCCACCCGAGTGTCACCGCGTGGCTGATCTCGGCGATCTACGTCACCGCCCAATTCCTCGGGGCGATGGAGCCCGGTGTCTCCCAGATCGCCCTCTTCATGGGCACGTATGCGATCGGAGCGTGGCAGAGCGACCGCCGCTCGGCGTTCCTCTCCCGCCTCCTGCTCTGCGTGGCGATCTTCGCCTCCCTCATCGTCGGTGCGGTCATCGAGCTCTCGAACCTCGGCAGCCTCACCGTCCTCCAGTATGCCGCGAACTCCGGCATCACCGTCCTCATCAACATCATCTTCTTCGGCGGCGCCTGGCTGTTCGGCGACCGGGCGTGGAATCAGCGTCTCCTCCTCGCCGAGCTCAGACGCGCCAACAACGAGGTCCGCCGCCAGGGCCGACAGCTCGCCGATCAGGCGCTCGACCTCGAGCGCGTCCGCATCGCCCGCGAACTCCACGACGGCGTCGCCCACCACATCGCCGGGGTGAGCATCCACGCGGCCGCAGCGCGGCGCAGCATGGAGCGCAACCCCGACCGGGCACGCGAGTCGCTGGGGATCATCGAATCCTCGACACGGGAGACCGTCGAGGAGCTGCGCACCCTCGTCCACACCCTCCGCGACTCCGGCAGCCCGACAGCCCCGACAACCGACGGCGCAGGCAATCCCGGTCTCGGCGACCTTCCTGAGCTCTTCGACAACGCGCGTCGGAACGGGCAGCGCCTCGAGTTCCGGACCCTCGGCGAGCCCCGTCCACTCACCCCGATCATGGAGCTCTCCGTCTATCGCGTGATCCAGGAGTCCCTGACGAACTGTCATCGCTACGCGGGGGCCGACGCCGAAGTGGAGGTGCGCCTGCGCTACTGCGATGCGGAACTCGAGGTCGAGGTCAGCGATGCACGTCGGCGCACCGCGTCCACCGGCCACCTCCCGGAGACCGATGCCGACGCCACCGTCTCCCACCACGCTCCCGGCCAGGAGACGGGCTCTGCCGCCTCGGTCGGCACAGGGCTCGGCATCATCGGGATGCGAGAACGCATGAGCGCCCTCGGCGGCACCCTCGAGGCCGGCCCGAAGTCACGCGGGGGCTGGCTCGTCCGGGCCCGCCTGCCCTATCCCCTCCGGAGCGGCAACCGCTCCGGGACGGTCGATGCGACCGACACCCCTGACCCGTCCGGGGACCCCGCTGTCGATGCCGCCTCGGCGAGGACCCCCGACGAACTCGCCCCAGCGGAGGTCAGCCCATGATCCGAGTCCTCCTCGTCGACGACCAGTCGATGGTCCGCACCGGCTTCCGCACGATCCTCGAGTCCGAGGACGACATCGTGGTCGTCGGTGAGGCCGAGAACGGGCAGGAGGCCGTCGATCGGGCCCTCGAACTCTCCCCCGACGTCATCTGCATGGACGTGCAGATGCCGGTCATGGACGGGCTCGCCGCGACCGCGGAGATCGTCCGTCGGGGCGCCGCCGGCGCCGTGCTCATGCTCACGACCTTCGACCGCGACGACTTCCTCTTCGACGCCCTCGCGGCGGGAGCGAGCGGATTCCTCCTCAAGACCGCACAGGCCGAACAGCTCATCGACGCCGTGGCCGCGCTCGCCGGCGGGGACGGTCTCCTCTCACCCGAGGTCACCCGCCGGGTCATCGAACGCTCCGTGAGCACTCCGGCGGCGAGCGCCGCCCCGGCGCCCGAGCTCGACTCTCTCACCGACCGCGAACACGAGGTGCTCCGCCTGCTCGCGACGGGTCTGAGCAACGCCGAGATCGCCGGGCAGCTCTTCCTCGGGGAGGCGACGGTGAAGACGCACGTGTCGAATGTGCTCGCGAAGCTCGGCATCCGCGACCGCACGCACGCGGTCATCTGGGCGTATGAGAACGGGGTCGTGAGAGTCGGCGAAGGCCGCGCGGACCGCTGACGGTCAGAGCGACGCGGGCCGTGAACGGTCCGGAGGAGCTCAGCCCGCTGAGGGTCCGGGGGCTGCCGGTTCGAGCGCACCGGCAGCCCCTGATGACGAGGCTGAGAACGCCGAGGCGCCTCTGGGGATTGCCGTCATCGGATACTCCTCGGGGAGTGCACGCGGAGTCGGTCTCCACTTGCATTACGTAGCGTAACGCAATGTAAGATGTTCTTCAACGTCCCTGGTGCCGGGAGTCCCGGCTGCAGTCGACGTGAGCGACCCGACCCGAAGAAGGATTGTCGACATCATCATCCAGAGGCTCTCCGGTCGCCCTCGAGACGATTCGATCGACTCCTCGATCCTCGACGCGGCGGCACGGATCATCATCGACGACGGCTACTCGGCGGCGACGATCGCGGCGATCGTCAAAGCGGCCGGAACGAGCAAACCCGCCTTCTACCGTCGCTTCGACAGCGTCGCCGACCTCGTCCCGGCGCTCGTCGAACGGCGCCATCAGCTCAGCGTCCCCGCCGACACCGGGTCGCTGACCGGCGATCTCTGTGCCTTCCAAACTGCACAGGCCGAGATCTTCAACGACCCGTTCGTCCGGGCGGCGATGCCGGGCTGGCTTGCGCACATGCAGGAGTCCCCGGAGACCTCGGGACCGTTCGTCGAGGGCTTCCTCCCGCAGCGGATGGCTGTGCTCGAGGCGATCCTCGCCCGGGCGGAGGAGCGCGGAGACGCGGTGCGCTCCGGCCTCGACATGGACACCCTCATGGAGGCGAGCGTCGGCCCCTTCCTCATGCGCTCCCTCATCCCGGGTGCACCACTGCTCGACGACGCCGACGTCGATCGCACCGTCGCTCTCGCCTGCCTGCTCATCGACCAGGCGAGCGCCGCAGCCTCGGCTCCCCCGGCCAGCGGAGTCCGATCTCGTCCGCACGACTGAACCGCAGACGGCCGCTCGGCCGTAGCGTGGGAGCATGATCACTCTCGAGGGAATCTCCCGCAGCTTCGGTGCCACGCAGGTGCTCCACGACCTGAGCTTCTCGATCGGCGCGGGCCGGATGACCGGCTTCGTCGGATCGAACGGTTCGGGGAAGACGACGACGATGCGCATCCTCCTCGGCGTCCTCGCCGCAGACAGCGGACGGATCACCGTCGACGGCACCGACATCACCCCTGCCGATCGGAGCGCGATCGGCTACATGCCCGAAGAGCGCGGGCTCTACCCGAAGATGCCGATCATCGATCAGCTCGTCTACCTCGCCCGCTTCCACGGGCTCAGCCGCCACGACGCCAAGCGCCGCGGACTCGACCTCCTCGAGCGCCTCGACCTCAAGGGCGAGCCGAGCGACACCCTCGAATCGGTCAGCCTCGGCAACCAGCAGAAGGTCCAGATCGCCGCCGCGCTCATCCACAGCCCGCGCGCCCTCGTCCTCGACGAGCCCTTCTCCGGCCTCGACCCCGCCGCCGTCGAACGCACTCTCCAGGTGCTCTCGGACTTCGCCGCCACCGGCGCCCCCGTCCTCTTCTCGAGCCATCAGCTCGACCTCGTCGAACGCCTCGTCGACGACCTCGTCATCATCGGTGACGGCAGGCTCATCGCGACGGGCACGGCCGATGAGCTGCGCCGCTCCCGCAGCCTGCCCGAGTGGACGCTCGAGGCCGACGCCGACCTCGCGTGGGTCCGTGAGGTCCCCGAGGTCGACGTCACCGAGTTCGACGGCTCGTGGGTGCGCTTCACCGCCCCGGATGCCGATGCCGCCGAGGCGGTCCTGCGCCGCGCGCTGTCCGTGTCCTCGGTGAGGTCGTTCGCTCCGCACTCCGTTCCACTCAACCGTCTCTTCCAGGAGGTCACGCAGCCATGAGCACCATCACCGCAACGGACCGGACTGCACCGACCCGGCCCACCCGGGCGAGCTTCACCACGGCCATCGGCCTCGTCATCGAACGCGAGATCATGGTGCGGGTGAAGTCGAAGGCGTTCATGATCTCGACCCTGCTCTCGATCGTCCTCTTCGGCGCCGCCGTCGCCGCATCGGGGGCGCTGCCCTCTCTGTTCGCCTCGACGGACAAGGTGGCGGTGACCTCGGCGGAGACCGTGGCCGGGATCGAGGGCATCGAACCGGTCGAGGTTGCCGGCGTCGAGGAGGCGAAGGAGCTCGTGCGCACCGAGGCGGTCGCCGCGGCCGTCGTCGACTCCCCGGACTCGCCGACCGGCACCACCGTCATCGCCCTGCGGTCGGCCCCGGAGTCGCTGGCCGGGGCGCTCAGCCTCACCCCGGACGTCGAGATCCTCGACCCCGACGCCCCGGATCCGACGCTGACGAAGTTCATCGGGCTCGGCCTCGGGCTCATCTTCCTCAGCTCCGCGATGACCTTCGGGATGACGATCGCGTCCTCCGTCGTCGAGGAGAAGCAGTCGCGCATCGTCGAGATCCTCCTCGCCTCCGCCTCGGCGAAGGTGCTCATGTTCGGCAAGGTCATCGCGTGTTCGATCCTCGCGTTCGCGCAGATCGCGCTCACCGCGGTCGCCGTCCTCGTCGGGGCCGCGATCAGCGGCAACGATCTCGTCCTCGGCCGCCTCGCCGCCCCGATCGCGTGGTTCATCCCGCTCTTCGTCGTCGGCTTCGTCATGATCGCCGCCCTCTACGCTGCGGCCGCCTCGATGGTCTCCCGGTCGGAGGACCTCGGGTCGACGAGTTCCCCGCTCATGATGCTCATCCTCCTGCCGTACATGGCCGTCGTCCTCTTCGCCGACAACGAGGCGGTCATGGCCGTGCTCAGCTACATTCCGTTCTCCGCAGCCGTCGCCGTGCCGATGCGGGTGTTCATGGGCACGACCGAGTGGTGGGAGCCGGTCGTCTCGCTCGCGATCCTCGGTGTCACGACCGTCCTCGCCCTGCTGCTCGCGACCCGCATCTTCGAGGGCTCGATCCTCCGCTCGGGTCCGCGGGTGACGTGGAGGCAGGCCCTGAGTCCTGCGTGACCCGCACCTTGACCGCGGGGTCCCGGCGTGGTTCGGTAGACGCTATGAGCGAGCCGGCACTGACGCTGCACACCGATCGGCTGCGACTGCGCACCTACCAGCCCTCCGACGCCGAGGCGCTGCTGCCGATCTACTCCCGCGAGGACGTCTCGCGGTTCCTCCTCGGCGACCCGTGGACCGCCGAGGCGGCGCGCACCGAGGTCGGCAAGCGGCTGCAGCGCACGGGGCTGAGTGGGGAGGCGAAGGCGCTCGCCCTCGTCATCGAGACCGATGACGACAACGACGCGATCGCCGGGTCGCGGGTCATCGGCGACATCGGGATCTGGCTCGACGGCACTGATCCGACGAAGGCGGAGATCGGCTGGGTGCTCGACCCTGCCGCGAGCGGTCACGGCTTCGCCTCGGAGGCGGCGATCGCCGTGCTCAACATGGCTTTCGACGACTGTGAGCTGCGTCGGGTCGTCGCGCAGATGGACGCCCGGAACACCGCCTCGGCGAAGCTGGCCGAGCGGATCGGGATGAAGCGGGAGGCGCATCTGCGTCAGGACTGGTGGTCGAAGGGCGAGTGGACCGACACCCTCGTCTTCGCCATGCTCGCCAGCGACCGCGTCACCGCGTGAACACCTCCCGACCCGATCGCACCACCCCGCCCGCCGCATCAGCAAGCGATGACGACGCACCGCGCACGGCTCCTACGGGGTGCGCCTGCGCAGGGTGAGCGACCCGACGACGATCGCCCCGACGATCCAGCAGCCGATGAAGAGGATCCGCAGCCACACCCAGCCCGCGTCCTCGTCCCCGGTCGCCACCGCCGTGAGCGCGTCGATCGCGTGGGAGAGCGGCAGCCAGTCGCCGATCACCTCGAGCACGTCGGGCAGTCGGTCACGCGGGAGGAAGATCCCGCCGAGGAGGATCTGCGGGAAGACGAGGACCGGCATGAACTGGACGACCTGGAATTCGGTGCGGGCGAACGCGCTCGCGAGCAGCCCGAGTGCGGTCCCGAGCAGGGCGTCGGCGATCGCGACGACGAAGAGGAGGCCGAGCGAGCCGTCGATCGTCAGACCGCACACCCCCACCGCGAAGGCGACGGCGATCGCCGTCTGGACGATCGCGAGGAGACCGAAGGCGAGTGTGTAGCCGAGGATGAAGTCGCCCTTGCCCAGCGGCATCGACAGCAGGCGCTCGAGGGTGCCGCTGCGCCGCTCACGCAGGGTGCCGATGCTCGTGACGAGGAACATGACGATGAACGGGAAGAGCGCGAGCATCGCCGGCCCGATCGTCTCGAACACATCGGTCTCGTCGAAGATCCACGCGACGAGCCCGATGAGCAGGCTCGGCACGACGAGGAGGAGGGCGATCGTGCGGGGATCGTGGCGGATCTGGGCGAGCACGCGACCCGTCGTCGCCAGCGTGCGCTGCGGGGTCATCGCCGACCTCCCCTCGGCCGGGCGGGGCGCCTCTCGCCGAGGAGGCGGTGGCCCTGACCTCGGTCATCGCTGAGGTCGCGTTCGATGATCCGGAGGAAGGCGTCCTCCGCCGTCGCCGACCCGGTCTCGCGGAGGAGACTCTGCGGAGACGAGTCGGCGATGACACGGCCGTCGCGCATGAGGAGGAGCCGGTCGCAGCGCGTGGCCTCGTCCATGACATGGCTCGAGACGAGGATCGTCGCCCCGTCGTCGACGAGCCCCCGGAAGATGTCCCAGAGTTCGGCGCGCAGCACGGGGTCGAGGCCGACCGTCGGCTCATCGAGGACGAGCAGCTCGGGGGTGCCGAGCATCGCCGCCGCGAGCGACACCCGGTTCGCCTGACCGCCTGAGAGCGTCCGGGCAAGCTGGCGAGCCTGCGCGCTGAGCCCGGTGCGCTCGATCACTCGGGCGACGTCGGTCGCCGAAGCCCCGACGACGCGGGCGAAGTAGCGGAGGTTCTGCTCGACGGTGAGGTCGTCGTAGATGCTCGCCTGCTGGGTCATGTAGCCGACCCGGTGGCGCAGTGCGGACGATCCCGCGCGCCGTCCGAGCACGCTGACCTCGCCGCCGCGGATGGTCTGCACCCCGACGATCGCCCGCATGAGCGTCGTCTTCCCGCTGCCGCTCGGGCCGAGGAGTCCGACGATCTCCCCGCCGGGCACGCTGAGATCGAGGCGGTCGAGGACCGTCGTCCTCCCGCGCCGGACCGTGAGGTCCCGGATCTCGATCGAATTATTCACCATATGATGAATTACACGCCCGATGCGCGCTCACGTCAAGGGTCGGTCAGCCGCCACGACCGTCGATGTGCCCCTGTACGGCCGGACCGACCCGGGCGATCACCTCGTCCAGCGGCGCCGAGGCGAGCGGTTCGAGGACGATGACGTGCCGGACGATGAGCGCCCCCGCCATCTGGGCGAGGACGAGGGAGGCCCGCAGATCCGCCTCGGTCGCCTCGACGCCTTCGGCCGCAAGCCTGCCGGCGATCTGACTGCCGAGCTCGCGGACGAGGAACTGCCTGACCAGACCGCCTGCGGCCGAACCCCCGATCGCCGATTTGAGCAGGGTGATGCCGACGGGCTTGACCCGCGCATCCTCCCACGCCGTGAGCACCGTCGTCGCGATCGCATCGCCGAGGCGGTCGAGCGGGGCGTCGAGCGCGCGGCGGACGATTCTGTCGGGGCGCACGGGAAGCCTGACCGCCTCGGCGAAGAGGGCGGCCTTCGAGTCGAAGTAGTGGTGGATGAGGGCGGGGTCGACGCCGGCCCGGCGGGCGATCCCCCGCATCGAGGCGGCGTCGTAGCCGCGCTCGGAGAACTCGGCGGCGGCCGCCTCGGCGATCGCCTGGCGCGCGTCACCGCCGGACGACTTCGGCGGACGACCGCGGCGGCGCTGGTTCGGGGGCACAGACCTCAGCTTAGTCGGGCGCGATCGGCTGGGCACTGAGCCCGGAGGGGGAGACCGCGCCGGCACCGGCATCGCGCGCTGGTCCGGACGCCGCTGCGGCGCAAAGGTCTGCACAACGGTCCGCCGAGGCGGCCAAAGGTGTTCGAAACGCGCCTCTGCCGGGTCGGAACCACCCAGGGTCAGGCAATAGCGTGGGAGAGGCAGCACTCTCAGGGAAAGGCTCACATGTTCAGGCAGTCGTCGAAGCTGGCCAACGTCCTCTATGACATCCGGGGACCCGTCCTCGAGGAGGCGGAGGCGATGGAGGCAGCGGGACACACGATCCTCAAGCTCAACATCGGCAATCCGGCACCCTTCGGCTTCGAAGCCCCCGAGGCGATCGTCCAGGACATGGTCGGGCACCTGCCCCACGCACAGGGCTACTCCGAGTCCCGGGGCATCCTCTCCGGTCGCCGCGCGGTCGTCCAGCACTACGAGTCGAAGGGGATCACGAACCTCGATACGCGTGAGGTCTTCCTCGGCAACGGGGTGAGCGAGCTCATCACCCTCTCCCTGCAGGCACTGTGCAATCCCGGCGACGAGATCCTCGTCCCCAGTCCCGACTACCCGCTGTGGACCGCCTCGGTGGCGCTGTCCGGAGGCACCCCGAAGCACTATCTCTGCGATGACGAGAACGGCTGGCTGCCCGACCTCGAGGACCTCAAGTCGAAGATCACCGACCACACCCGCGGCATCGTCGTCATCAACCCGAACAACCCGACCGGCGCCGTCTACCCCCGCGAGACGCTCGCCGCGATCGTCGACATCGCCCGCCGACACGACCTCATCGTCTTCGCCGACGAGATCTACGAGAAGATCACCTACAACGGCGTCGAGATGGTCAACCTGGCGACCCTGACCGGCGACGACGTGCTGTGCCTGACGTATTCGGGTCTGTCGAAGGCCTACCGGATCGCCGGCTACCGGGCGGGCTGGCTCGCGATCACCGGACCGCTGGCGGAGGCGAAGAGCTACATCGAGGGGATCACCCTGCTGGCGAACATGCGGATGTGCGCGAACGTCCCGGCTCAGCACGCGATCCAGGCCGCTCTCGGCGGTCGCCAGTCGATCGAGGACCTCGTCCTGCCGACCGGTCGCCTCGGCGAGCAGATGGCCGTCGCCCATGCCGGGCTCAACGCGATCGACGGCGTGAGCGCGCAGCAGGCCGATGGGGCGCTCTACCTCTTCGCGAAGCTCGATACCGAGAGGTTCGGGATCACCGACGACGAGCAGTTCGCGCTCGACCTCCTGCGCGAACAGAAGATCCTCATCTCCCACGGCACCGCGTTCAACTGGTCGCGCCCCGATCACTTCCGGCTCGTCACACTGCCCTCGGTCGACGTGCTCGAGGAGTCGATCGGTCGCCTCGGCGAATTCCTCTCCGGTTACCACCAGGTCGCGCCGACGACGTGCGAGCTTCCCGTCGTCCGTGATGTCGAGGGCGCGGCCTGAGCTCGTGCAGCTTCCGGCGGCTGACGTCGGGGGCCTGAGATCTGGGGCTGAGCGGCCCGACGTCGGGGGCCTGGAACCCGAGCCCGAGTTCCAGGGTCGGCCGGGACCGCCGCTAACCTGGGGTCATGGGCGCACACCACTCCTCACGACGGCGGCGCGGCAGGCGTTCGCGCAGACCTCTGGTCGTCACCGCGATCGTCCTCGTCGCTGTCGTCGGCATCGGTGCCGCCTGGTGGTTCGCCTACGTGCCGAACGGCAGGCCGGCACTCCAGGCGGGCGAGGTGCTCGCGATCGACGTCTCCAACCATCAGGGCGCCATCGACTGGCCAGCCGTCGCCGGTGACGACGTCGGGGCCGCGATGATCAAGGCGACCGAGGGCAACGACTACGTCGACCCCCGCTTCACCGAGAACTGGGCGGGTGCAGGCGAGGCCGGGATCCGTCGCGGCGCCTACCACTTCTTCACCCTGTGCTCGCCGGGCGCCGAACAGGCCGAGAACTTCCTCTCAGCAGCCCCGCCCGACGCGGATGCGCTCGCTCCGGCGATCGATCTCGAGCTCATCGGCGCGTGCGAGAGGCGACCGTCCCAGGCCGAGGTCGATGCCGAACTCACCGACTTCCGCCGCATCGTCGAGGAGGCGTGGGGTCGGCCCCTGCTCGTCTACGCGAGGGGGTCCTTCACCTCCGAGTATTCGATCGGCGCGCTGGCCGAGCGTCCGCAGTGGGTGACGAACTTCTTCGTCCGGCCGGCCGACGACAGCTGGACGATGTGGCAGGTCCACTACTTCGCGTCCATCGACGGCATCGAGGGGCAGGTCGACCTCGACGTCCTCCGCCTCGGCGCCATCCCCCGCTCGGAGTAGTCGAACGACCGGTGCACCCCGGCATCCCGGCATCCCGGCATCCCGGCAACCCTGCATCCCGGCGCCGGACGGCAGCGCACCCCGCCGCCGAACGCACCCCGGCACGCACTCCACCCCTCCACCACGTCGGCATCGTGTCCTCCGCGACGGCATCTCCTCCCCTACCTCGGCATCTCCTCCATCACGACGACACAGTTGAGCAATCTGGGCTCCCCACCCACTGATCCCGCACCGCCCAACCGGCGATTCCCGCCGCCAGCCCTTCAGCAGACAGGCCCAACGCGGCCCGCGCCACCGCGACCATCCGCCGAATCACTGCTACTCTTCGCCTCGCCGCGTCACAGAAGTTCATAGTGTAGTAATCCACTCAACTTAGTGGCTATTGTGTGGGGGTACCGCAGAACTGCTCAACAATCCTCACGCAACGGAAAGGCGGCCTCCATGCGGCAGCTCATCGTCTTAGGCATCGTCGGGCTCATCGCCCAGCTCATCGACGGCTCCCTCGGCATGGCGTACGGCGTGACGTCGACGACCCTGCTGCTGGCCACGGGCATCGCCCCGGCGACCGCCTCGGCGGCCGTGCACTTCTCCGAGATCGGCACCTCCCTCGTCTCCGGCATCTCCCACCACAAGTTCGGCAACGTCGACTGGCGCACCGTCCTCATCCTCGCCGTTCCCGGATTCATCGGCGCCTTCGCCGGTGCGACGTTCCTCGTCGGCCTCAATGGCGATGCGGCGACGCCGTGGATCTCGGGCCTCCTGCTCGCCCTCGGCATCTACGTGATCTGGCGCTTCCTCGCCCTCGGCGGGGCGAGGCCGACCTTCAAAGCGCGTCCGGGGAAGACCCTCCTCGTCCCCATCGGCCTCGTCGGCGGCGCCCTCGACGCGATCGGCGGCGGGGGCTGGGGTCCCGTCGGCACGACGACGCTGCTCTCCTCCGGTCGCCTCGAACCGCGCAAGGTCGTCGGCTCGATCGACACGAGCGAGTTCGTCGTCGCCGTCGGCGGCTCGCTCGGCTTCCTCTTCGCCCTCGGCTCACAGGGCATCGAGTGGTCGATCGCCGGGGCCCTCCTCGTCGGCGGCATCATCGCTGCCCCCTTCGCCGCGTGGCTGGTGAAGATCCTCCCCGCGAAGGTGCTCGCGATCGCCGCGGGCGGCATCATCATCCTCACCAACGCACGGACGATCGCACTGGCTCTCGGCGCCTCGACCCCGGTGCTCACGACGATCCTCATCGGGCTCGCGCTCGTCTGGGTCTCGCTCCTCGTCCATGTCGTCCGCCTCGAGCGGAAGTCGCGACGCGAGGAGGCGGCCGAACCGGTCGCTGCCGACGTCTGAGCCGCTGAGCCGTCCACGGCACCGCGGAACGACCACGGTCGGGCCGCGGTGCCGCCGTACGATGACGGTCCCGCCGCACGACGACGGCACCGCTGCACCTTCACGGTCCCGCAGTGCGAGGACAGTGCCGCTGTACGATGACGGCATGCGGGTCACCACGAAATCCGACTACGCGCTGCGCGCGCTCATCGAGATCGCCGCCAGCGGCGACGGCGACCCCATCAGCGCCGACGAACTCGGCCGCCGCCAGGACATCCCGAAGGGGTTCCTCCAGGCCATCCTCGCCGACCTCCGCCGGGCAGGCATCCTCGTGTCCGTGCGCGGGAAGTCCGGAGGGTGGCAGTTCGCGGACTCCGCCGCCGAGGTGACCGCAGCCGATGTCATCCGCGCCGTCGACGGCCCCCTCGTCTCCATCTACGGCCAACGCCCCGAGGCCGTCGAGTACGATGCCGCCGCCGAGGCGCTCCAGCAGGTCTGGGTCGCCGCCCGCTATGCGCTGCGTGACGTCCTCGAGAAGGTGACGATCGCCGACCTCGCGGCGAAGACCCTGCCTCCGGAGATCGCCGACAAGGCCGCGATCGAGGACGCCTGGCAGCCGCACTGAGCCTTCACCGCCCGAAACACAGAACCCGCGCCGCCGGAAAACACCGCGCCCTCACCGCCACGTGCAGGATCCTCACTTCTGGATTCGGTGAGCCCTCACCGCCAGACCGCGGTGACCGTGCGGACGTCGGCGTCCACCTCGGCGAGGGCGGCGGAATGGGCGGCGGCGATCGGATCGTGGCGCGCGGGCCGGCGGCTCGGACCGAGCACCCGGGCCCGGGAGACGAGGAGGACGTCGCGGCGGGCGGCCGTGAGCGGCAGCGGCACCACGTCGATCTCGGGATCGCTCGGCAGTGACGACTCGGGGATCATCGCGACGGCGAGTCCGGCGGCGATCATCCGGTTGATCGCCGCGTAGTCGTCCATCCGCATGCCCACCCGGGGTTCGAATCCCGCGGCGAGGCACAGCGCCCGGATGACCTCGTCGATCGCATCGCCCGGGTCGATGCTGAAGGCCCACGACTGCGTGACGAGGGCGGCGAAGTCCGGCATCCCGTGGGCATCGACGGGGATGGGACCGACGGATGCGGGCACGCAGAGGAAGAGCCGTTCGGAGTAGAGATGCTCGGCAGTGAGGCTCGGCGGGATCCACACTTTGTCGACGTCGGTCGAGACGAGGAGCGCGAGGTCGAGGTCCCCGGCCTCGAGGCGGGAGACGAGCTTCGCGTGCTCGTCCATCGTCACATCGAGCGCCGCCCCGAGGCCCGGGGCGTCCTGGTGCCAGCGCGGTCGCTTCTGCAGCTCGTGGTGGAGTTTGGGGATGACGCGGGCGCCGACGGTCGGAACGGCTCCGATCTTCACCGGCACCGCCTGGGAGTCGCGCCACAGGCCGACCTCGTCGACGAGGCGGTCGCAGAGTCCGAGGATCTCGACGCCGCGGGTGACGACGAGGGCGCCGACAGTCGTCGGGTGCGATCCGCGCGGGGTGCGCTCGACGAGCGTGGCTCCGAGCGATCGCTCGAGGTTGCCGAGGTGATGGTTGACCGTGGGCTGGCTCCAGCCGAGCGCTGAGGCCGCTGCGGCGACCGACCCGGAATCGGCGACGGCGCGCAGCGCCACGAGACCCCGAGTATCGAGGACTTCCATTAGTCTACCCCCATGATCTCTATAGTGGCTATAGAGTACGGGAGGAAACTTGGTATTCTCCTCAGACTCCTCGCTCCTTACATTGGAGACATGACCGTGCACCAGGACTCCCCCATGCCCGCAACCGCCCGCGCGCACACGCGCGCGCCCTACGCCGACGCCCTCGCGACGGCGGCGGGCCGCGATTCGCTCTTCCTCTCGACTCCGGGGCACGGCGGCAATCGGGAAGGGATCTCCGCAGGTCAGGCCGATTTCTTCGGCGATCACACCCTCGCCCTCGACATCCCCCCACTCTTCGACGGCATCGACCTCGGCGTCGACACCCCCAAGGACGAAGCGCTGCAGCTGGCGGCCGAAGCCTGGGGGGCCAGGCGGACCTGGTTCCTCACCAACGGCTCCTCCCAGGGCAACCGGATGGCGGCCCTGGCCATCGGCACCCTCGGCACCGGAGTCATCACCCAGCGCAGCGCCCACTCGAGCTTCATCGACGGCATCGTGCTCGCCGGACTCAACCCCCGCTTCGTGTACCCCAGCGTCGATGAGGTCAACGGCATCGCCCACGGCGTCACCCCCGACGCCCTGCGCCACGCCATCCGCATGCACCCGGAGAAGGTCACCGCGGTCTACCTCGTCACCCCGAGCTACTTCGGTGCCGTCGCCGACGTCGCGGCACTCGCCGAGGTGGCCCATGAGGCCGGCGCGATGCTCGTCGTCGACGCGGCCTGGGGCGCCCACTTCGGCTTCCACCCCGACCTGCCGGCCTCCCCGGTGACGCTCGGGGCCGACATGGTCATCATGAGCACCCACAAGCTCGCGGGCTCCTTCACCCAGTCCGCTCTCCTCCACCTCGGCGACACCGAATACGCCGATCGCCTCGAGCCGGCACTCGCCCGCGCCTTCATGATGACGGCCTCGACGAGCGAGAACGCCCACCTCATGGCGTCGATCGACATCGCCCGCCGGGAGCTCGTCAACGCCGAGGACGCGATCACCGACTCGCTCGAGAACATCCGGCACATGCGCGCCCAGGTCGAGGGGACGGGGCGCTACCGCCTCCTCTCCGGCGACTTCCTCAGTCATCCCGACGTCGTCGACATCGACCCGTTCCGCCTGCCCATCGACATCACCGCCACCGGCCTCGACGGGCACACGATCCGCAAGCGGCTGGCAGAGGACTACGGCATCTTCGCCGAGATGGCCACGGCCACCACCCTCGTCGCGCTCATCGGACTCGGCAAGTCCCCCGACATCACCCCGCTGCTCACCGCCCTCGACGAACTCCGGGGCGAGCACGCGGCGACGGTCGACGCCGCCGCGGACGACGAGGCAGCAGTCGGCACGGCAGCAGTCGAGGACGCTGTCGAGGACACCCCCGTCGAGATCCCGCCGCTGCCGAGCGCCGGTGATCTGGTCATGCTCCCCCGTGAGGCGTTCTTCGCCGAGTCCGAGGTCGTCCCCGCCGCCGAGGCGGCCGGCCGGATCAGCGTGAACTCGCTCGCGGCTTACCCGCCCGGGATTCCGAACGTCCTTCCCGGTGAGGAGATCACCGAGGAGACCGTCGCCTTCCTCCAGGCCGTCGCCGCGAGCCCGTCCGGCCACGTCCGCGGCAGCGTCGATCCCGGACTCGAGTCCTTCCGCGTCGTCCGCGATCCCCACGCAGGAGACTCTCCGCTCTGATCTGAGCATCGTCTCGAGGGCGTGCGGATCCCGTCTCGATGGGGTCCGCACGCCTTTCTTCTGGGGCCGGAGATCCGGCCGCGGTCGGATCGGAGCACCACCTCGGCGGGGAACGCACACCCACCTCGGCGGGGGTCGTGATGATCACATCTGCCGAGGTGACGAACACGGCCGAGGTCGATGATCGGCAGGGTCGTCTCTGCCTTGTCGCACAAGGGCTCCTGCGCCCTCGAACCGCCCCGAGTACGGTCGCATCGCGCACCAGGGAAACAAGCTGTCTTGCGTGATCCGGTTCACTCCGACTGTTGACATGGTTTGCACACCGCGCAATGATGTTCTGCATTGTCTTTTTGCCGCCCACCATGTGAGCGGCGATTGCACTGCTGTCAACGTGAGGATTCGCAGATGACCACCGGCCACTCGGAACCGTCCAGGGAAGGCCGAAAGCCCTTCCGCATCAAGCGGAGGAAGAAGCGTTTGGATGCCGATGACTGCATCGTCGTCGAACCGAAGTCCATCCGCACCGCGATCGGCGGGACCACCGTCGGCAACTTCATGGAATGGTTCGACTTCGGCGTCTACGGCTACCTCGCCGTGACGATGACGACCGTGTTCACCGAGGGCATGGACAAGCAGATGGGTCTGCTCGTCACCCTGCTCGGCTTCGCGGTCTCGTTCCTCGTCCGCCCGCTCGGCGGCATGGTGCTCGGACCCCTCGGCGACAAGATCGGCCGGCAGAAGGTCCTCTTCTTCACGATGGCGACGATGGCCACCGCCACCGCTCTCATCGGCATGCTCCCCACGGCCGCCCAGGTCGGACTGTGGGTGATCATCCCCCTCTACATCCTCAAGATGATCCAGGGCTTCTCGACCGGCGGCGAGTACGCCGGTGCGACGACCTACGTCTCCGAGTTCGCTCCCGACAAGTCGCGCGGCTACTGGGCGTCGTGGCTCGACGTCGGCTCGTACCTCGGCTTCGCAGCCGGTGCGGGCACCGTCGCCATCACCTCGGTGGTGACGACGAGCATCTGGGGCGAGAACGCGATGGTCGACGGCGGCTGGAGGATCCCGTTCCTCGTCGCGATCCCGCTCGGCGTCGTCGCGATCTGGTTCCGGATGAAGATCCCCGAGACACCCGGCTTCGAAGCGGCCCAGCACGAGGGCCTCGTGACGAAGGACAACGACGACCCCTACGCCCGCCACGGGCTCATCGGCGTCATCCGTCACTTCTGGAAGGAGATCCTCATCGGCATCGCGATCGTCGCGGGATCGCAGACGATCGGCTACGCCCTCACGAGCTTCATGCCGACCTACCTCGAGGAGACGGTCAAGGTCTCGAACATCCAGGCAGCCGTCGTGACGATCCCCGTGCTCGTCCTCATGTCGGCGAGCCTGCCGCTCATCGGACGTCTCTCGGACAGGCTCGGGCGGAAGTTCGTCTTCGGCCTCGCCGCCGGGCTGACGATCGTCCTCATCGTCCCCGCCTTCGCGGTCATGCAGATCGGTGAGATGTGGGCGGTGACGATCGCCCTCTTCATGGTCGCCGTCCCCGCGGCGTTCTACATCGCCTGCCTCGCCTCGACGCTGCCGGCGCTCTTCCCCACCGCCTCGCGCTACGGCGGCATGGGACTCACCTTCAACCTCGGCGTCTCCCTGTTCGGCGGCACGACTCCGCTGTTCAGCCAGGCGCTCATCGATCTCACCGGCAACTCGTACATGCCTGCCTTCTACATCATGTTCTTCTCGGTGATCGCGTTCGTCGCCGTGTGCTTCATGAAGGAGTCGGCACACCGGCCCCTCCTCGGGTCGTTCCCGACCGTGAGCTCGCACGAGGAGGCCGTCGAGCTCGAGAAGACCCAGGACGACAACCCCGACATCGACCCGGAGACGATGCCGATCGGCGCCGGGAGGTAAGCGCTCGCCCTTCCCGTTCTCGCCCCTCGACGCCCGCGCTTGGCCGCCCGCGTCGAGGGGCGCCGGTCGTCTCGGGCGGCTCAGGCCTCCGTGCGTCGGAAGAAGTAGAGGTTGCGGGTGACGAGCTCGGCCACCTCATCATCGGCCCCGGTTTCGATGAGGTCGACGATGTCGATGAGCTCCTTCGCCGAGGTGACCGCGATGTCCTCGACCGCAACCCCTCCGACCGGCGCCTGCCCGCCGATGCGCGACTGGTCGCGCAGGCGCAGGCTGATCTCCGCGGCCCGGGATCCGAGGCCGAAGGCGAGCAGGGACTCATGGAACCGGCGGTCGTGGGTGTAGAAGCCGACGATGTCCCCGGCCTCGGCAGCGGCCACGGTGGCCTCGGCGTGCTCGCGCAGCTGCCGCATCCGGTCGCCGATGTCGGGGTGGGCTGTCTCGGGGCGCGCTGAGTCGGGATCGGCGGCCACGCCTGCGGGTCCGGTCCCGGCGATCTCCGGGTCGCCGGCGTCCGGAGTCCCGGCGATCTCCGGGTCGCCGGCCTCCGGAGGCCCGCCGTCGGGGCCCGCACTTCTCAACTGCCGGCAGAGTTCGCGGACGGCGGGGACGGCGAGGAGCACACGGATGCGGATGATCTCCTCGAGGTCGGCCTCGGTGACCGGGACGAGCCGGAACCCGCGGTTGGGCACGGCCTCGACGGTGCCTTCGGTGACAAGAGCCATCATCGCCTCGCGCACCGGACTGAGTGAGATGCCCAGCTGCTTCGCGAGTCCCGCTGCCGAGTAGATCCGCTCCTCGTCGAGCTCCCCGGTGGCGATCGCGTCGCGGATGATCGCCAGCGCGTGCTCGCGCAGCGACGGTGGTGCCGCTGGTCGATCCATGCTCATCCCCCTCGCTCACCTGTCGCGATCTGCTCGCCGGAGTTCCGGCCGAACTCTCCCGCACAAACCTGCACGCTGAACTCCCGCGCGATCTGCTCGTCCGGCTCCCGCACAAACTTCGCAGAGCTATTGACAGCATAGCCCGGAGAATCGACGATGGAAGCACGGTAGTCGGTAATCGATTACCTAGATCGCTCGTTCCCGGAAGGGAACCTGTTCCTGCGATGGAGGAGGAATGGACGACCCGCTGCTCCAGCCGTACGACCTCGGCGAACTCACTCTGCGCAACCGCATCGTCTCGACCTCGCACGAGCCGGCCTACACCGAACTCGGCATGCCCAAGGACCGGTACCGCCTCTACCACCGGGAGAAGGCGCGCGGCGGCGTCGGCCTGACGATGATCGGCGGATCCGCGATCGTCTCGCGCGACTCACCTGCGGCCTTCGGCAACATCGACCTCTCGACCGACGAGGTGACCCCGTGGCTCGCGGCGATCGCCGAGGACTGTCATGCCGAGGGAGCGGCGGTGATGATCCAGGCGACCCATCTGGGCATGCGTTCGTCGAACTTCACCGGCGACTGGCTGCCGCTCGTCTCCCCCTCGCGCACCCGTGAGGCCGCGCACCGGTCGTTCACGAAGGCGCTCGAGGACTTCGACATGGATCGCATCGTCGCCGACTTCGCCGCCGCGGCCGCTCGGGTCGCCGACGCCGGCTTCGACGGCATCGAGATCATGCATGCCGGTCATCTCCTCGATGCGTTCCTCGCGCCCTGGCTCAACGAGCGCACCGACGACTGCAACGGCGAGCTCGCCGATCTCACGCGCTTCCCCCTCCGGATCATCGACGCCGTCAGGGGGGCCGTGCCCGACGGGTTCCTCGTCGGCATCAGGATGGCCGTCGACGAGCGCCGCGACGACGGGATGCGCGAGGACCGCGCAACCGATGTGCTCGAGGTCTACGCCGCCCACGGCATCGACTTCCTCAACCTCAACGTCGGCACGATCGGCTCCGACAGGGTGCTCGCCGAGGCGATACCGGGCATGGGCACTCCCTCGGCCCCGTGGCTCGAGACGTGTCGGAGGATCCGGAAGGCGATCGAGATCCCCGTCCTCCATGCCGCGCGCATCGCCGATGTCCCGACCGCCCGGTGGGCGATCGAGGACGGCTGTCTCGATCTCGTCGGGATGACGCGGGCGCAACTGGCCGACCCCCATCTCGTTCGCAAGATCGCCGAGCACCGTGAGGACGACATCCGTCCCTGCGTGGGCGCGAACATGTGCCTCGACAGCATCTACACCTCCGGTTCGGCGACGTGCATCCACAATCCGGCGAGTGGCCGGGAGGCCGATCTCCCGCAGGAGGTCCCGAAGGATTCCGTCGCCGTGGCCAAGCACGTCGTCATCGTCGGGGCCGGCCCCGCAGGCCTCGAGGCCGCCCGCGTCGCCGCGGTCCGCGGGCACCGGGTCACCGTCCTCGAGGCCGACTCCGCGCCCGGCGGTCAGGTCCGCATCGCCGCCCGCTCCGAGCGCCGCCGGGACCTCATCGGGATCGTCGACTGGCGCGTCCAGCAGTGCGCCAAGCACGGTGTGGATCTGCGTCTCAACGCCTTCGCCGACGCCGAGGCGGTGCTCGCCCTCGATCCCGACGTCGTCATCGTCGCCACCGGGGGGATCCCCGACACCGGACCTCCGCTCGGCGGGACCCAGCCGTTCGACGTCTGGGACGTCATGGACGATCATCTGCGCGCGAAGTCCCGGGTGCTCGTCTTCGACGACCACGGAGCCTATCCCGCCCTCGATGCCGTCGAACGCCTCGCCCGCGGCGGACAGGAGGTCGTCTACGTCAGTCCCGAGCGGACCATCGGGATCGACGTCGGCTCGATGAACTCCCCCGCCTACCTGCGGGCATTCTCCGAATTCGGCGTCGACGTCCGCCTCGGCGAGCGCCTCGTCGCGGCAGCGCCCGAGGGGACGCGGGTCCGGGCAGGACTGCGCAACGAGTACTCCGATCTCGAGTCCGCGGTCGAGGCCGACGCCGTCGTCGTCGATCACGGGACGGTGCCCAACGACGACGTCTACCTCGAGCTGCGCGAGCGCTCACACAACCGGGGCGAGATCGACCTCGACGCCTGGGTGCACGGGCAACCGCAGCCCGGGACCGGGCCATCGTCCCGTCCCACCACGGCTGACGAATCCGCCGACCCTGCCGACGCTGCCGAACAGCCCGGTCCCGCCACGCGTGCCGAGCCCGCCGAGGCTGCTGGGTCCTTCGCCCTCTTCCGGATCGGGGACGCCGTCGCCTCCCGCAACATCCATGCCGCGGTGCTCGAGGGCCTGCGGGTCGGGATGGGACTGTGACGCAGTGTCAGGGAAAGGGAGACCCACAGTGATGATAAAGACGGTCGACTACCACACGGCCGGGGAGCCGTTCCGGATCGTCGCGGACCCGCTGATCGACATCGCCGGGTCCGCCGTCGCCGACCGGCGGGCGGGCGCGATCGCCAGTCCGGAGGTCGACGGACTGCGTCGGCTGCTCTGCTTCGAACCGCGCGGGCATGCCGACATGTACGGCGGGTTCCTCGTCCCGCCCGATGATGACGGCGCGGACCTCGGCGTCCTCTTCTGGCACAAGGACGGGTTCTCCACCGCGTGCGGTCACGGGACGATGGCGCTCGGTGTCTGGGCGGTCGAGTCCGGGCTCATCCGCCCCGCCGAGGCGGGTCCCACCGAGGTCGTCTTCGACGTCCCCTCCGGCAGGGTGAGGGCGAGCGTGCACACTGACGCCGAGGGCGCCGTGACCGCCGTCGACTTCGTCAATGTGCCCAGCCGCCTCGTCGCCTCAGGAGTCACGGTGGAGACGAGCCGGGGTCCCGTCGAGGTCGATCTCGCATGGGGCGGGGCGCTCTACGCCTGTGTCGAGGACAGCGGAATCGACGTCACTCCCGACCGCCTCGGCGAGCTCATCGCCTTCGGACGGGAGGTGAAGGCGGGACTGCGCGGACATCCGCTGACCGTCCACCCGGATGACGAGCGGCTGAGCGGGGTGTACGGGACGATCGTCGTCGACCGGCTCGGCACCACCTCAGCCGGCGAGCTGCACCAGCGGAATGTCACGATCTTCGCCGACGGGCAGGTCGATCGGTCCCCGTGTGGGTCGGGCACAGCGGCAAGGGTCGCCGCCCTCCATGCGACCGGCGAGCTCGGTGACGGGCAGCGGCTCGTCCACGAGTCGATCGTCGGCACGCGCTTCACCGCGCGGGTCCTCGACGTCACCGATGACGGCGTCGTCCCCGTCGTCACCGGCACAGCGCACCAGGTCGCCGAGTCGAGCTTCACCGTCGACCCGAAGGATGACCTCGTCCCGGGCTTCGTCCTGCGGTGAGCGGTCTGCTCACCCGTCGATGACGAGGTCACTCAGCGGCGTCGAACAGCAGGGAAGGAATCGGCCGGCGGCGATCTCCTTCGGACGGATGCCGCCCTGGTGGTCCATATCGACCTCGCCGGAGAGCAGGTCGGACTTGCACGTCCCGCACATGCCCGACTCGCATGACGATGGGACGGTCAGACCTGCGGCGAGCGCGGCGTCGAGCACGGTCGTCTCGGCGTCGCAGTCGACGGACAGGCCGCTCGCGGCGAACTCGACGGTGAAGGGTAGTCCCGCGGAGACTGTCGCGCCTACACCCTCCGTCGCCGGGGTTCTGCGGCGAGCGAGCCGCTGCGCGGGAGTCGTCGCGAAGGCGAACGTCTCCTCGTGCACTCGGCTCACCCCCGCCTCGGCGAGCAGGGAACGGACGGTGTCCATGAATCCGCTGGGCCCGCAGACGAAGGCCTCCCGTTCGGTGAGGTCGGTGACCGACTCGAGGACGTCCCGGCGGATCCGCCCGCGCGGACCGCTCCAGATCTCGGTCGCGGAGTCGCGGGAGCACATCGTGATGACGGTGATCCCGGGGACCTCGGCCAACTGGTCGAGTTCGGTGCGGAAGACGATGTCGTCGGGGGTCGAGGCGCTGTGGAGGAGGACGATGTCGATCGTCTCGGGAGGATTGCGGGCGAGCAGCGCACGGACCATCGACATGATCGGGGTGATCCCCGACCCCGCGGAGACGAAGAGGTGGCGGCGGGCGGGATGGAAGCTCGTGCTGAAGAGGCCGTACGGCCCGTCGACATGGAGTCGGTCGCCGACCCGGAGCCGGTCGTGGAGGTAGGCCGAGACCGGACCCGCCTGTCGTTTGACGGTGATCGTCAGCGTGTTCGTGCCGAACGGCGCCGAGGAGATCGAGTAGCAGCGGTCGAGTCCGAGCTCGGGCACGTGCACCGTGAGGTACTGGCCGGGTTCGAAGTCGGCCCTGGTCAGCCACGGTGTCCACAGCTCAATCGTGATGACGTCGTGGGTGTTCGCGGTAATGGCTGTGCAGACGGCGAGACCGGTGATCCCCTCGTCCGTGTCGCGGAACTCGTCAGCGTCGCGGAGCTCGCCCGTGTCGCGGAGTCCGTCCGTGCCGCGGGGTCGGGCAGCGGGGGTCGCGAGTGCCGGCACTCGGAACCTCGACCTGCTCGGCGTTTCCGGTGCGACGAGCGGGAACGGCGACCTCACGTACCTCATCGCCCGCACACCCTCTCTCTGTGGGCCTTCAGCCGTTCGATGTACCACGTGCAGAACTCGTCGAGATGCGCCTCGGTGGGGGCATAGGGCCCCGGCAGGTACGCCGGCGACGACACCCCCAGCTGACCGCGTTCGCAGAAGGCCGCGTCCTGCTCATTCGTCTTCATCCACACCGTCGTGAGGTTCTCCAGGTCGTAGTCGACGCCCTCCTCCGCCTCGGCGTCGACGAGCCACGTCGTGCGCACGAGCGTTCTGTCAGCGGCGAGGGGGACGAGGCTGAAGGTGACGATGTGGTCGGCCATCGCGTGGAACCACATGTTCGGTTGGACATGGAGTGAGGCCCGGCCCAGGGAGAAGGTGTCGAGGTCGCCGAGCAGTCTCGCCGAGGCGGCCGACCCGTCCATGGTGTACGACTCGCCGTGTCCGTCGAGGGCGGCGCGTTCGATCCTGAACCCGGTCGGGCGGCCGCTGAGCTCCTCGACGAGGGCAAAGGGAAGTCCGTTGCGGTCGCAGTCGTCGTGGAGTCGCCGTTCGGCATCGAGGAAGCGCTGATAGGCCGGTTGCAGCCGGGGTGGGATCTCCTCGGGGGCGTACCCGTAGGTGGGGAAGAATGTGCAGGTGAGCTCCGGATGCCCGGCCTCGCAGTGGTAGCACTCGCGGTTGTTCTCCATGACGAGCTTCCAGTTCGAGTCCTCGATGAGGTCGACCTGTGCTGCGACCTTCGCTCCGGCGATGTCATGCGGGGCGATGTACGGCGCGATGACGTCGGCCACCTCGTCGATGTCGTCCGGCTCGGGTCCGAGGCAGACGAAGATGAGCCCGGCGATGGTGCGCACGCTCACCGAGCGCAGGGAGAAGCAGGCGGGATCGAAGCCCGGTGCCTGTGCTCCCGCGGAGATGAGCTCACCGCGGGGCGTGTAGGTCCACTGGTGGTAGCTGCAGACGATGTTGCCCACCGATCCGGCGAGGTCGCTCAGCAGTCTCGTCCCGCGATGGCGGCAGACGTTGTGGTGGGCACGGACCTCGCCGTCGTCATCGCGGATGACGATGACCGAGTACGTGCCGATGTCGATGGTGACGAAGTCGCCGGGTTCGGGCACCTCGGCGACGGAGCCGACGAAGATCCACGTCGAGGCGAAGATCGCCTCAACATCGCGGGCGAAGAAGTCGGGACTGGTGTAGAACGGGGCCTCGAGCGAGTAGCCCGGGCGGCGCTCGTCGATGAGCTCATCGAGCCCGCGTGGATCCGTTCCGGGGACGACCGGCCTGGCAAGATCGAGCCCGCGTGCCCGCGTTCGGGGATCGACTGTGCTGTCGGGGAGCAGGGTCATCGGTTCCACCACCTTGTCGCGTCGGGGTCATCGGCGCCGGCGACCGAGCACCCCGGGCTGCGACCGCCTTGCAGCGGCTGTCGCGGCGCGGGCCCAGCGCCGGAGGGACTTCGCCGTTCCCTCTCAGTCTCCGCCCCCACCTCGGCGAAAGGAAGCGAATCATTTTGTCCGCGATCATGCAAGAATATTGCATGATCGATCGTCGTCTCCACGTCCTCCGCGTGCTCGCCGAGGTCGGCACCGTCACCGCCGCCGCGGAGCGGCTCGGGTACACGCCGTCGGCAGTGTCACACCAGCTGCGGACCCTGTCGAAGGACCTCGAGGTGACCGTGCTCGAGCAGCGCGGGCGGATGCTCGCACTCACCCCGGCGGGGCAGATGCTCCTCGACCGCACGCAGGAGCTGTTCACCCGGTGGGAGGAGATCCGCGGCGAGCTCGCATCGATCGGTCCCGCCACGGGCACGCGGACGCTGCGCCTGTGCGGGTTCTCGACGGCGGCGGCGAGCCTGCTCCCGCTCACTGCCGACCGGGTGATGGGCGCGCATCCGGACTGCACCGTGCGGATCATCGAGGCGGACCCGCAGGAGTGCTTCGACCTCCTCGTCGCCGACCAGGCCGACATCGCCGTCGTCGTCGCCACCGATCCGCTGCCGCCGCGCAGCGACACCCGCTTCGAGCAGTCGGCGCTCTTCAGTGACCGTCTCGACCTCCTCGTCCCCAGCCGCCACCGTCTCGCCGGCCGGGAGTCGGTCGCGCTCGGTGAGGCGGCGGAGGAACGGTGGATCCTTGACCGGCCCGGCACGCCCTACCACCGGCTCGTCCGTACGGCATGCGCGGCCGCAGGGTTCTTCCCCGAGGTCGCCCACGAGTCCCACGAATGGGAGACCGGTGCGGCGCTCGTCTCCGCCGGACTCGGCGTCGCGCTCGTCCCCCGGCTCGCTCACCTGCCCGAAGGCTACGACGTCGTCCGGGTCCCCCTCCGAGGCGACCCGGTCCCCTCCCGAAAGATCCTCACCGGGGTCCGCAGCGGTTCGGGTCGGCAGCCGCTCATCGCCGAGGCACTGACGATCCTCGCCGAAGAGGCCGCCTCCGCCGCCCGACGCTCGGTGTGAGGGGCGACCCCTTCCACCCGCCGGGGTCGCCTTCGCCACGCTGACCCTCCACCCCGGCCGGCCCTCCATCGCGGCTGACGCCGCTTCCTCCCGGCGGAATCCGTTCGGAATTGTGGGCGCGATCACATAGTGTGGCAGGACAGCCGTGGCACCCGCACCAGTGAGGAGAACCCATGGACGACGTGAGCTATCTCGACGCCGAAGCCGTGTTCGCGGCCCTCTCCCCCGCCGAGGCGGTCTCCGCTCTCCGCGAGACGCTGGCCGGGGGATTCGATCCCAGTGACGACATTCCCCGGACCGTCACCGACATCAGCGCGGGGAACATGATCTTCATGCCCTCGGAGTTCGGACAGTGGGTCGGGGTCAAACTCGTCGGAGTCTCGACGGACAATGCCGAACGCGGGCTGCCCCGCATCCTCGGCCAGTACCTCATGTACGAGGCCTCCACGCTGCGCCTGCGCACGGTCATCGACGGCGCGGCACTGACGACCCTGCGCACTCCCGCCGTGTCCGTCGCCGCAGTCCTGCCCGCGCTCTCGCGCTTCCCGGACCCGGTGAAGGTCGTCATCTTCGGCGCCGGGCCCCAGGGGATCGGTCATGCCGACACGATCAGGGCGGAGCTCGACGTCGCCGAGGCGGTCTTCGTCGTCCGCTCCCCGGACCGGGTCGACGACGAGGCGCGAGATCGTGGACGGGTACTCGCGGCAGGGTCGAAGGAAGCGAACGAGGCCCTGCGCGACGCCGACATCGTCGTCGCCGCGACCACCGCGCGCACGCCGCTCTTCGACGCCGATCTCGTCCGCCCCGGTGCCGTGGTGCTTGCGTGCGGCTCGCATGATCCGCACGCACGGGAGCTGCCGGCGGAGCTGTTCGCTCGCTCAGAGGTCGTCGTCGAGGACCTCGACACCGCCCTGCGCGAAGCCGGGGACGTCGTCCTCGCGATCACCGATGGTGCCCTCGACGCGGACACGATCGTGACGATGAAGCAGGTGAGCACGGGCGAGGTCACGCTTGACGCGGACCGCACGCTGATCTTCAAGGGGTCGGGGATGTCGTGGGAGGACCTCGCCGTCGCGGCGAAGCTCGTCGAGACCGTCGACCGCGGCGATCGGTGAGCTGCGGTCAGGCCCATTCCTGCATGGGCCGGGGCGTCCAATCGGGGAACCACGGTCGTGACCGATGTCTGGCCTGGCGGTGGGTGATCTCCCCGGAGAATTCTCCGGCGGCGTCGAACGAGGTGCGGTAGCCGGAGTACCGGCCCCCTGACTGCGCTTCGATCGAACCGTCGACGACGGAGAAGATGAGGCTGTCGAGCTGCTGGAGGAGGACGTCGGAACCGTAGTCGCAGAAGTCGCAGCCGCAGTCGGGCACGCGGGCGAGAGACACGGCCGGATCGCCGAGGGCGACGACGACGTTGGCGACGCGGTCGATTCCGTCGTCGTCGGCGACGAAGTCGTTGAATCCGATGACGAGCTCGGGGTTGCCCTCGACGTCGCTGGTGAGGATCGCGCTGCGGTCGGCCACGGAGAGGAAGGGGTCGTCGCTGGCCCAATCGACCGGGTGGTCGGCGACGCGGGTGCCGCGTCGGGCGAGCACATTGATCCACGCCCGCGCGCGTGCGTGGACGATGGTGAACTTCTCATGATCGGTCACGTCCGACCAGCCGTCGGGGGCCGGTCCTCCGCCCCACTCGAACTCGGGGTCGAGGTGGGGGTCCTCCCACTTCGGCGTGCGCGACCCGGTGGCGCGGAAGTCCTCCTCGACCTCACGGAACAGCTCGGCAGCCCTCTCTGACACCGGAAGAGTCGCAATGGCGGGATTCCACCGCTGGTCAGAAGGGTCTTCGTAAGATCGGGCAAGGTTGCTTCGCAGCTCCTGCCACCAGAAAGTCATGGTTCGATCTTAGACTGCTCGTTCCGCTGCGGAGTCAACACTTCGTCACAGCGGGTCACTGCCTGGTCACCAATCATCGAACGTCACTCCTCTGCGATGTCCTCACGGCGTTCGAGCACGTCGGCGGGGCCGTCGGGCCGCGCCGCGCAGCCGTCATAGGTGCAGGTGTGCTTGCCGTCGCATCAGGTCCGTTCGTCGCCGACGCCGTCAGTCCTGCAGTCGGGTCGTTCCCTCGTATCCCCCTGAGGTGTTGAGCTGCTTGGCGTAGCAGTGGTCGGGCCCCAGACCGTTCGAGGAGCACCAGGCGAGTGCGTCCTCGGGGTCGCTGTAGCCGATGCCGACGACGGTCACCCAGAAATCGTCCTCTTTGAAGCTGGAGAAATCACCCGACCACACCAGTTGTACCCGGGGATACTCGTTGCGGAAATCCTCGTATTCGGCGAGGATGTCCGCTTCCTTCCACGTCTTTCCCTCGGCTTCGAGGCCGACTCGCTTCGAACTCAGCTGGGGAACCCATTTGCCATTGAGGTCCTTGACCACAGAGGGGCGGTCGCGGTCGACGATCTGATCGAGCGCCTCCTTCGGGTCATCGGGGAGTTCGGGTGATGACTCTGCGGTCGGCGTGGTCTCCGCACTCGGCCCGCCGGACGGCGACGGCGAGGCCGAGCCGGTCGGAGAGCTGGCGACTGTCGTCTCACCCGAGTCGTCCTGGGTGAAGAACATCGCCGCGCCCCACCCGATGGCACCGGCGACCACGACGGCGAGAACGACAAAGAGTCCGATGACGCCCCTGCGACGGCGTCGATCGGTCGTCGGCGCCGCAGACCGCCCCGGGCCCGCGGCAGCGAACCCGGCCCCTTGCTGGTGGGGCCCCATCTCCTGCTGCTGGGATCGCATCCCTTGTTGGTAGGGCCCCACTCCCGGCTGATGGGGCTCCATTCCCTGCTGGTGGGGTCCCGCCTCCGGCTGACGAGGAGGTATGCCGGGGCGCTCGGACGCCGGGCGCGCGGGCTCGTGTCCGGGACGCTCCTGCTCCCCACCGAGACGCTCTGCTCCGTTCGGGTGCCGCGCCGACGCCGGCTGCTGAGCGGCGATGAAGGGCGAGGCCTCGTTCGGGCGGCCCCATCCCGTCTCCGCTGGGGGACCCCATGCTCCGATGGCGCCGGGACCCGCGCTGCCCTGTCGAGCAGCCTCGGCGCCGTCGGCGGGACCTCGGTCCCAGCCGTCATCGGACCCCGATCCCCAACCGGTCTCCGCGGCAGGCCCCCACGCGTCCGCATCACCGGGCCCCGGGCCACGGCCGGGCTGAGGTCCTCCGCTCGCATCATCGCGCGGCCACCCATCGTTCTGGCCACGCCCGCCTCGGGAAGGGTTGTCGCTCATCGGCAGCTCCAGATCGGTCGTCGGACACAGAATTCTGAGAAAAACTCCCTCTGCTGTTTCCAGCCTAATATAGGATGCCACTACAGATGGATATGTCGTTGCGAATGACTGATCACGTCCCCATCAGCCCGGCGCAGCAGGCATCATTGGCGGCAATGAGGTCGGCGACGCACTCGGGCCTGAGCAGTCGAAGGATTCCCCATGAGCACATCGTCCCAGAACCCCGAAGAGCGGTCCCCCGACAGTTCGAAGCGCAGCCCCGAGGAGGGCTCCGCGAAACCGTCGAAGCCCGCGAAGCCGTCGGAAGCTATTAAGCCATCGGAAGCCGCGAGGCCGTCGGGGACCACGAAGCCGTCAGAAACTGCGAAGCCGTCGGCTGCCGGGAAGCCGTCAGCGGCACCGAAGAAGCCCTCCGCCGAGCCCGCCCGCAGCAGCACCCGTCCCGGCAGTTCGGCGTCCGTCAGCTCTAGTCCCGGCAGCTCGACGCCCGACAGCTCTGATCCCAGCAACTCTGATCCCGGCACCTCTGACACCAGCAGCTCCAATCTCAACAGCTCCGCGTCCAGCGGCACCGATGCGGAAGACACCGTCACAGCCGCGCCAGCAGTGGACAGTCGCGAATCGACTTCTCAGAGCGCACCGGGCTCGGACACGAGGGCACCGGGCTCAGGTTCGGACACGAGCGCGCCGACCGAGCAGTTCCCGCGCTTCTCCCCGGAAGCCGCTGCCCAGCAGAACTCCGTGTACTCGCCGGAAGGTTCGCCCTCCCCAAAGCAGGGGACCCCTTACTCCCCGGAAGGATCCGGGTCCCGGCAGCCACAGGGCGAATCCACGCACGGTGCCCCTCCTCAGGGAACTCCGAATCCCCCGTCGACGCCGCCGTGGCAGGGGGCGGGGTCGCAGCATCCGCCCCAGGGGCCCGCTCACCAGGGAGCATCACCGTACCAGGATGCGCCGTATCAGGGAGCCGCCTCGCAGGGATCGCCGTATCAGGGTGCCGCCTCGCAGGGTGCGCCACACCCCCAGCAGGGCACGCCGTACCAGGGTTCACAGTATCCCCAGCAGGGGGCGACCCCGCAGGGCATTCCCTATCCCACATCGAGCGCGGGACCCTCGCCGCGGGCGGCGACATACCTGGCACCGCTTGCCCGCGGAGCCACGTGGAAGGCGGTGCTCATTCCTCCGGGGATCGCCCTGGCCGCCGGCATCCTCGTGTCGATCATCCTCACGGTCGTCGTCATGTCGACCGCCGAGGTCGATTCGGCCTCCCAGACCATGGGCGCGGACACCGACAAGATCGGCTACGCCCTTCCATTCGTCCTCATGGCTCTGGCCCTGTTCGGTTCGGCCGCGTTCCGCTTCGACCTGCAGATCGAGGACTTCGCCTCCGCGAACGGCGCACTCCACCTCTCCGGCGCCCCACTGCTCGTCACGCTCGTCGTCCTCGGGACCCTGTGGTGGTTCACCCAGTGGAGCGAGCGACGCCAGCCGTCTCCCAACCGCGGGTCGACGTGGATCCGGATCGGAATCTCCGCGCTGGCGTTCACCATCGTGCTCTTCCTGCTCCAGCTCATCTTCGCGGCACGGTTCGCGCTCATGGAAGGCGGCGGTGCCGCGCAGTTCGAGTTCTCGGCGGTGACTGCGCGCTCGTTCTTCGTCCCTCTGCTCGTCATCGCCGCGGTGAGCGCGTGGGGCCGAGTCGCCGGCCACTTCAAGGGCACAGAGGCGATCGGCGCCCCGTTCCTCCGCTGGGCTGTTCCGCCTCTGCTCGTCGCATGGGTCCATCTCGTCGTCATGGTCGCCGTGATGTCGATCGTGGCGATCTTCGTCCTGCCCTTCGGTCTCGACGTCCCCGGCCAGGTGGTTCCGCTCGTCTTCATCACGATGGGTCTCATCCTCACTCTGCTCGTCCACCTCGGCGGGGTGACGTTCTCGATACAGGGTGGCTTCGGTTCGGGATCGGGTGGCTTCTCGGACTCGGGAACGTTCTCCGAGTCACTGACGATCTTCAGCGACGAGGCTCCCGGGCAGCTGTGGTTGGGTCTGCTCGCCGTCGTCGTCGCGGTCCTCGCCGCAACGCTCGTCGCCACGGTGACGCGGCAGCCGCGGTGGACGGTGCAGGGTCAGGATCCGAATCAGTGGCATTCTGCGTGGAGGATCCCGCTCGCCTTCGCCGCGGTGTGGGGGATCCTCTCGCTGACGGCGATCCCGATGCGGGCCTCTGTGCGCGGTTCGGCCGGAGCGACGGATGTCTTCGGGTCGATGGCTGCCGGACAGGCCGCACTGAGCACCTTGGCGTGGTCGTTCCTCGTCTTCGCAGTCTGGGGCGGCCTCATCGAGGTGCTCTCGCGCACGCTCGGGCCGCGCCTGGCGCTGACGATGCCTGCGGTGACGCGGTTCCTCGCCGGTCGGGCGACGCACCCGCACTGGGGTCGCGAACTCGGCATGAGCGCTCCGGAGTATCCGCTCATCCATCGCAGCGCGGTCTCCGGCACGCGATCGGGCCAGACACCGCCTCCGCCGCCGCAGACTCCGTTCGGCCCGGCCGGTCCGCAGTCGGGAGCACTGCAGGATTCGAGCGGCAATCCGATTTCGCAGTCAGCACCCGGCTCGGCGTCACAGCCTGCTTCCGGGACGACGTCTCGGTCCGCCTTCGATTCGGCCCTCCACGCGGCCTCCGGCTCGACTGCACAGTCCGCCTCCGGGGCTGCGGATCCATCCGTCTCGGGATCAGCGGCGCAGTCCGCCCCAGACTTCGCCGGACCCTCATCTTCGTGGAGCGCAGACCCATCGCCGAGTCAGACCGGCACGGGATCCACGCGCGCGTGGTCGGAGGCGGGCACCTATTCCGGGGCAGCGTCGGCACCAGCGCAGTCTGCGTACGACGGGCGATCCCCCGGCGCGTCGGGAGGCCCGGCCAAGCCGTTCGACCGGAAGAAGGCCACCGTCGTCGGCGTCATCAGCGGAGTCTCGGTCCTCGTCATCGTCGCCGCGCTCATCGTCGTCACCCAGGTCAACGGTCGGATGTTCGGCCCGGAAGCGGCCGTCGAGAAATACCTTGACCGACTGGCCGACGGAGACGCCGAAGGGGCGCTGTCGATCGCGGATGTCGATGTGCCGGCGGAGCAGAGGCAGCTGCTCACCAACGACGTCCTCGGCGCCGCCAAGGCTCTGCCCACGGACATCACCGTCGCCGATGCCGACGTCTCCGACGACCAGGCCACGGTGTCGGCGACCTTCGACCTGGGAGGAAGCAAGAGCACGACCGACTTCTCCCTGGTCAAGTCGGGTAAGACTGCTCTGTTCTTCGACGATTGGAAGCTGCAGTCACCTGAGCTGTCCTACCTCGCGGTGGAGACTCCCGGGCTGACGACGGTCAAAGTCAACGGCATCGATGTCGACACAGACGGCAGTCAGCTGGCGCTGCCGGCGTTCCCGGCGCTCTACGAAGTCGGGCTCGCCGAGCAGACAGAGCTCATCTCCGCCGACCCCATCGAGGCACGGACGTTCTTCGCCGGCAGCGTCGACGATGCGGACATGGAGGGCGTCGAACCGGCTCTCCTCGCGGCGCAGCCGACCGATGCGTTCCGCAGCGAGGTCGACAAGCAGGTCAAGACCCTCATCGACAGCTGCGCGCAGAAGACCGTCGCCCAGCCCGACGGGTGCCCGTTCGGCTCGTTCAGCGCCGAGAGCTACGACGCGACGAACATCAAGTGGTCCACCTCCTCGTATCCCACGGTCACCGTGGCGGACAGCTCGTCGGATCCGTACTACGACCTGGGAGAGACGACCGGCCCCAACGGCGGTCCTGCCTGGGCCGTCACCTCGGTGACCGAGGGAGAGGCGTTCGTCACCGGCAACTATGATTCGTTCTTCGATGATGACGGCACGTTCGATGACACGGTGACGTTCTCCGTGGACGGGACGGCTGAGATCGTCGACGGGAAGGTCGTCATCACCATCAACGACGGCTACGGATACTGAGACGCCGGGGAATTCGCGGGCCGGGCCGGTGCGCGGTCCACGCTCACATAGGCCCGGCCGCAGCACGCCCCCGCGCCCGCCTTCCCGGTACGCCTGCCAACCCGGGGCACACCATGCCCGGCTCACATCGGCCCGGCGCACAGCACGACCCCGCTCGCGCCGGCCCGGTGCACAGCATGCCTGGCTCGCATCGGTCCGGTGCGCCGTCTCTTCGCGCGCCCGACCTGACACGGGAAGTCCGTGCTCGCACCCGGCCGCCGTCGGGACGTCGGTTGAATCACATCGGCGATCAGACAGTGTGGAAAGGCTACCCTTATCTGTAGACTCGACGTGAACGAACGTCCATCGTCGCCGCGGGGTCTCGACTCGCCGCGGGGGCCAGAGGAGAACCCGTGTCACGAGCATCCATCAACGCCTTCGAAGCCACCGTCATCGGCATCGAGGATCTCAGTCCCGCCTTCCGTCGCATCACGTTCGGAGGTCCCGGACTCGCCGGCTTCGGCGTCACCGACCATCCGCGCGACCTGAGGATCAAGCTCGTCATTCCCCCAGGCGGCACGACCGCTCCCGCTTTCGACCTTGTGGGGTTCTTCAGCGAGCAGGCACAGGCCGGGACCTCGTGGTACCAGGCGTGGTTGCAGCTCGACGAGGCGCTGCGCGGGTGCATGCGCACGTACACGGTCCGCGAGTGGCGAGACGAGGCCCGTGAGCTCGTCGTCGACATGGTCCTTCACACGGACGAGGCAGGACATTCGGGTCCGGCCGCGAGCTGGGCCGAGACCGCAGAGATCGGTCACCGCCTTCACATCATCGGACCGTCGCGCGATCACGACGGCGATTACGGCGGGATCGAGTTCCGATCCGGCGACGCCGATCAGCTCCTCCTCGCCGGAGATGAGACCGCCGTGCCGGCCATCGCCTCGATCCTCGAATCACTGGTCGGGGGCAGCGTGCGTGGGAAGGCGGTCATCGAGGTCCCCAGCCCTGCCGATGTCCTCGATCTCACCCTCCCCGACGGATTCGAGATCGAATGGCTCCCCCGTGGTGATGCTGAGTTCGGCGCCAAACTCGAGCCCGCAGTCCGGGCGGCGGTGAAGGCGGAGAGAAGGGTCCTCGCCGAGGTGGGAGGATCAGGCTCGGGCGTCGAGCTCCCGGACGTCGACATCGATTCCGAGATCCTCTGGGACGTTCCCTCCCAGCTCTCTCAGGCCGCCCAGAGCAGTTCGAGCGACAGCACGGCCCGGCCGTTCTACGCGTGGATCGCCGGTGAGGCGGGACCGGTCAAACGCCTGCGTCGGTATCTTGTCCAGGAGGTCGGCGTCGATCGCAAACAGGTGGCGTTCATGGGCTATTGGCGTCAGGGCAAGGCCGAAGGCTGAGCGGATCACACCGCCGTCCGTGCGCCTTGGGGCGTGCTTCGGTCAGCCCGAGCGCTCGGCGGACGCTCGCAGCGAGCTCACGATCTGCGGTCCGATCGCACATGCGGCCCCAACGAGGCAGAGGACTCCGCCCGCGGCTGCCAGCGGCGGCGGCACCTCGGCGAGGATGATCCATGAGAGAAGAACGACGATCGCCGGGACGAGAAGGCTTGAGGAGCTGAGCAGGCCGGCCGGGAGAACGCGGATAGCGAATCCCCAGAGATTGAACGCGATCGCAGTCGGCACGACGCCGAGGTAGACGACCTGGAGGGTGATGCCGATGGGTGCGGCGGCCACCTCGGCGACGAGGCTCGGAGTGAAGACGAGACACGCAACTGTGCCGGCGAGGATACCGAGCCACGTCACGGTCACGGAGTCCTCGCGCGAGAGGAAGTGCTTCTGGAGGAGCACACATGCCGCGTAGAGCACGGCGGCGACGAGGCTGAGGACCAGTCCACCTAAGGTGATGACTCCGGTGAAACTCGCTGCCGTGATCAGCCCGATGCCGCCGAGCGAGATGAGTATGCCGAGCAGGAGGCGCCAGGGCAGCCCCTCGCGGAGGACGATGCCTGCGAAGACCGCGATGATGAGCGGTGCGACATTGACGATCATCGAGGCGGTGCCGGCGTCGATGGAATGCTCCGCTGCGTTGAGGACGACGACATAGGCGGCGAACCACGCCACTCCCCAGAGGGCGACGATGAGCCAGGCGCGCATCGATGAGGGGAACCGCGGGCGCCGGATGAGCATCCACAGCGAGAGCACGGCGGCTGCGGCAAGGCAGCGCAGCAGTGCCATCGCTCCGGGGTTGAAGTGGGCAGCTGCGTCACGGATGACGACGAAGGACGACGCCCAGAAGACCATGGTCAGCAGTGCGGCAACCCATGGCAATGCGGGGAAGCGGACGGAGAGAGGCAGCGATCGGCCGGTCGGCGCGGTGGCCAGCGGTGTCGCCGTGGTGTCCACAGCGTCGTCGGCTGCCCTCGACGAGCCTTCTCGCTCTGGATTGCGTCTCATATCTGTGATTATTACGGTTCTCATCGTAAGGGAAAAGCGCACGCTCTTGCACAACTGTGCACGGTATTCGTACGGTTGGGGTATGCACTCCGTCGCGCATCTGCAGTCATTCAAGTCGGTCGCGATGACGGGCTCGGTCCGCTCTGCCGCTCATCATCTCGGACTCTCACCGTCAGCCGTCAGTCATCATCTCAAGCTGCTCGAACGCGAAACCGGTCTCACCCTATTCACCCGGCGCGGACGCGGACTGTGCCTGACAGAAACGGGCGCCTCCATCCTCGGAGAGATAGAGGCGGTTCTCGATTCATCGAGTCGACTGCAGCAGCGGATCTCCGAACTGCAGGAGAGCCGTGTGAACCGGCTGTCGATCGGGTACTTCGCGTCGGCTGGGACGAGATGGCTGCCGGAGCTCGTCGCCTACCTCGAGAACCGCTACCCTGATACCGCCGTTCAGCTCAATCTCGCGGAAGGACCGTGGAGGGAGCTGAGCTCCGATATTCAGCTGGTCATCTCTGAGTCGCAGGAACTGCGCTTTCCCGTCGAGGTCGACAGCAACCTGCTCGTCGCAGACCCGTATGTCGTCGCTGTTCCCGACGACCATCGGATCGCCTCTCGCGACTCGATCTCGCTCGCTGAGCTCGAAGAGCTGCAGTGGATCGACAATGACATCGGCGACGGACCCTGCCGAACGATTCTCTTCGACGCATGTGCGCGAGCCGGCGTACGGATCCACTTCAAGCATGAGGCGCATTCCTTCCCGACGGCCCTGCACATGGTCAGTCGCGGACTCGGTGTGACGATCCTTCCCCGGCTCGGCATCGACCCGCTGCCGCCGGGAGTGCGAATCGTGCCACTGGCGGATCCCGCTCCGACGCGATACATCCACGCAATCAGCGATCCGGGGCATCCGCAACAGGAGCTCATCGCCGATGCCATCTCCGCCTTGCGGGATCTCGCTGTCAACGACACCCCACAGACTCCTTCTCACGGATGACATCGCACTAATGGCGTCATACGGATTACTTTCTACGGATGGCGTCATACAAATGGCGTCGCACGGATGACGTCATGCGGATGAGGTCCGAGAGATTGCGTGAACAGGTGCTTCAACTCAGCCGATGAGGACAGGGCTGTGCCCTCACCCGGTGCCCCGCTGTTGATCCTGACCAGTCCCGTCAGAGTGATCATCTCTCACCGTGTCGGGGTGGTCGTCGAAGAGGGACGCGATGATCTCCTCGGCCAGGAACCGCGGATGCAACAGTGGTCGTCGGGCAGGATCCACCGACGCCGGTGGTCTCCACGCCGGACGCCCTGAATCGCCCCGGGGATAATAGAGGCAGGGAGATTGGAAGAAGGAGATTCTCTCTTGCCAGTGAAATACACCGACGAACTCAAGGCTCGCGCCGTCGAACTCGTCATTCATGCTCAGGCCGATCCGGAGACGGCGAACGGGGCAATCACCCGTGTCGCCGGCGAGCTCGGTCTGAGCAAAGAGACCCTGCGAGTCTGGGTCCGTAAGCACAAAGACTCCGGCAAGGCCACACCGACTGAGTCAGTCGATTTGGAAGCGGAGAACCGTCGGCTGCGGGCGGAGTTGGCTGAAGCGAAGCGGGCCAACGAGATCTTGAAGAGAGCGTCGGCTTTCTTCGCGGCGGAGCTCGACCGCCCATCGAAGTGATTGTCGTCTTCATCGACGACAATCGTCACGAGTTCGGAGTCGAGCCAATCGTACGCGCCCTGTCCGGGACTGCGGCACGGATTGCTGTGAGCTCGTATTACGCGTTCAAGAAACGCGAACCATCGGCCAGGGCCCGCCGAGACCAGGCGCTGATGGTCGTCATCCAGGATGTCTATGAGGCGAACTACTCGTGTTACGGGGTGCGGAAGATGTGGAAGGCGATCAACCGCGAGTACGCGGATCAGTTCGGCCCGGTGGCCCGCTGCACGGTGGAGCGGTTGATGCGCCAGTTAGGCATCGACGGTATTCGACGCAGGAGGAAGCGCCCGAAGACGGCTTCGGCTAGGGCTGAGGAGTGTCCGGATGATCTTGTCGAGCGTGAGTTCGCAGCACCGGCACCCAATTGTCTATGGGTCGCGGACATCACCTATGTTCCGACGACTGCTGGGTGGGTATACACGACGTTCATCCTCGATGTCTTCCACAGGGAGATCGTCGGCTGGCAGGTGACGAACCACATGCGGGAGTCCCTGGCCAGGGACGCTCTGACGATGGCTCTCGCTGCGAAATATCGGGCCGGTGAAGACGTTTCCGGGCTGGTGCACCACTCGGATCGCGGGGTGCAATTCCGATCGATTCGCTATGGCGAGACCCTGGCGGAATCCGAGGTCGTGGCGTCGGTGGGGTCGCGTGGGGATTCGTACGACAACGCCATGGCCGAGGCGCTGAACTCGGTCTACAAGGCCGAACTCATCGACCGGAAGGGGTGGTCGGGGTTGATCGAGGTGATGGCGGAGACGTCGAAGTGGGTGGCTTGGTACAACCAGTCCAGGTTGCATTCAGCGATTAACTACCGACCGCCCGTCGAGGTCCATTCCGAATGGATCAACCAGTCCGGGACAGAACCCGCGGCTGCTTAGGAAACCAAGAATAGGAGCCTCTACGAAACCCGGGGCTTGACACCCATCCAGAAGCATGAGCATCTCCCAGTCGCAGCGATCCAACAGGTGATGGTGGGCACTGCAGGCCAGAGCCAGATTGTTGATCGTCGTCTTCCCACCCCTGGCCCAGGGCACCACATGATTGGCCTCACACCACCCCGGGGGCGCATCACACCCGGGGAACGTACACCCCTTGTCACGGGCGGTGATGACCGCGACCTGTTTCTTGTTCGCGAACCGTTTCTCCGTCATCACCTGCATCGTGTGCGCGGTCTCACTCATGAGGTGGAAGAACACGTCCCCGTTGAGCCCGTTGGTTACGAGTTCGTGGATCGGGATCGGGGTCTCGACCCCGGTCGTGCCCTCCCCAGTCCGATGAGCGAGGTCCTCAGCGGTCGCGGTCACCACGAGAGCGTAGGGGGATCCGGTGCCGGCCTGGTCCATGCTGATCCGAGAGATCAGGGTGGCGAAGCGTTCATAGATCCACGCCCGCGCCGAAGGCCGCTGCCCGGTGAGGTCGACCGGGGTGCCGTCCTCACGCACCCCGACCCCGACCGGGAAACCGGAAGCCACGCCGCCTGTGGTGTTGGTCGGATCGGTGATTCCGGCCGAAGTGGCAGAACCCGTGCCGTCGCCGTCACCGTTGCCGAGCGTGTAGGCGTCGTCGGTGGCAGGCGGGACTGCCCAGTCTGGGGGTGCCTGCGGGATCGGCAGAGGCGCATCATGAAGCTCCCCGTGGAGGACCTGATCGACAATCTCGAAGAGCGCAGCCTGGTCGGCGGCAGTGTCATTGCTGCCGCTCGGGGTTGCAGGGTGTCCCAGCGATGTGCCACCGGCGTCTTCACTGTCGACGCCCGTATCACCCGTGGTCCCTGAGTTGTGGCCGCTGGCATCGGTATCCGGGGTGACTGAGTGGATGCGGGAGGTGAGCAACCCGTTCAATGCCGCCCCGGACACCGGGTCGAGCAGTCCCCCGAGCACCCAGTCCCCATTGCGCTTGGGCCGAACCGTCACCGAATAGTCCGTGCGCGGGGTCTCCTCACGAGGTTTGGCCCCGTCGGGGTCGATGTAGGCCAACATCCGATCGAAGATCCCCCGCAGATCCTTCACCCGCACCTGGGGTGCGTAGTCGACGAGGCGTTTCTCCACATCCGCCCGCTGCTCGGCTGACACCCAGGCGGGCAGGTCATCAAGGCAGTCATCGATGGCTTTCGCCTGCCCTGCCGAGAGCATGCCCGCATGGAGGCCTTCGGCGACTTCCGGACACAACGGTTGCAGGGCTTGTCCGGTGGTATCGACCCTGCCCCCGAGGTTCTTCGCCAACTCGGCCCGCCGGTTCGCCTCGGTCGGGGTGAGGTTGAGCCGGTCGCGGATGAGGGATTTCGTGTCCTTGGCACCTGTGTCCGTTGGTGTTCCGACACGTTCGTAGACCGACAGGGCCAGGGTGGAGAGTGCCTCGGTGATCCGGGACAGGGCCTCGGTGCCATCGATGAGCAGGAGAGCCTCATCCGGGCCCATGGGCCGGTCGAAGGAGCGCAGCCCGGTGCTGAAGTCCATGAGCGTGGTGATGCTGGTCGTGACTTCCGGAGCGAACCTCGACAGGTCCGCCCACGCGGTGTCAGTGAGCAGAGGGTGGCGACTCACCCACCCAGGAGCATCAGCCGTCTCGACGGTGCCTGTGCCGACAGTCTCCGGGGTGTCCGTGGTGGGGGTGTCGACGGGAACCGACGTTTTGAAGTCATCAGGAGACTGCGGGATCGACGAGCCGGACGGGAGGGGCCCAGGGGTGTTGGTTGAGTTCGCGGGAGTCGACGGCACCCGTTGTGACTGGCCATTGCGGGCGGTCGCGGGCAGGTCGCCGGGATGGGCGGTGTCGTCTGGGATCGGGTGTTCGGGGTCCTGTGAGGGAGCATCGCCGGGCCACTCGTCCGTCTCTTCTCCGCCGTTGTCTCGGCGAGGTCCGAAGAGGTCGATATCGGAGTCATCGATGGTGGAGAAGTAGTCGAATGCGGGGTCCTCGGGGACCGGGGTGTTGGTGGTGACGGGGTCGAGGGCGTCGAAGTCGTCGGCGAGGGGGTGTCCGGTGAGGTCGAATCCGGCCTGGGCGAGTTGGTCGCGCAGTGACTGGAGTTCTTCGCTGATCGCCTCGTCACGTGGACCATCAGCCGCGGGTGTCCTGCGGGAGTTCGTCGACGTCTCATCGGGCCCGGGCGCATTCTGCGAGGGAGTCGGAGCGTGGCGCTTCGGCTTCTTCGGGGTGCGGTCCGGGGTGAGAGTCATGGCCTCCTGGTCCATTCATCAACGTCGGTGTTGATGCTCCTAGTATACACCTATTTCGGTGTTGTCTATGGTTTTCTTTGTTTTTTGTTCGACTATTTGACTCCTGTTCTATGTGCTTCGAATCTGTCGTCAACTGTTCTTGTTCTCAAGTGTGCTGGGTGTGTGATGGTCTGCGCTTGTGATCTGGGGCGGTCCTCTCATGGCGACCGTTGGTGGCCTCGTCGTGGTGCCTGCGCAGGCGCGTCGAGGGTCTGACAGCGGAGGGGTCGGCACGGCCTGGGTGTGGGTGATCCTACGAGCAGGTGCTGACGCCGGGGCACGGCGCGGCCGCCGCTCAGTCCCGAAGCACACCTGCGCAGTCCCGAAGCACACCCGCGCAGTCCCGAGGCACACCCGCACCGAACCGCCCAGGCCGACACCGCCCGGTCTACGATGAGGAGACGATCGCGCCGCACCGGCGGTGACTTCGGCCGGAAGGGAACGACTGCATGCGACCGATGACCGATCTCGACACCGAAACTCTGCGCGAATACTACCGGAACTTCGCCGGCGTCGAGGCGGCCGGCACCTCCCCGATCTACGTCGACTGGGCGAGCGGTGTCGCCGAGGACGAGGCGGTCCTCCGCCTCCTTCTCGACCTTCCCCGGCCCAAACGCCAGGCGAATCTGCTCTTCGGAGCGGCCAGACACCTCGGCGCCGGTGAAGGCGACTACGCGCAGCTGCGCACGTGGCTGCTCGAGCACTGGGACGAGACCCGCTCGCTCATGCTCGCCCGCTCGACGCAGACGAACGAGGCCGGTCGGTGCGCCGTCCTGCTGCCGGCGTTGGCGCAGATCAACGGGCCTATCTCGCTCATCGAAGTCGGCGCCTCGGCGGGGCTGTGCCTCTATCCCGATCGCTACAGCTACACGTATCGGACCGTCGCCGTCCCCGGGGAGAACGTCTCGATCGCCGACCGGGAGTCAGGTGCTGGAGGGTCAGGCACAGGAGGGTCCGGAGCCGGAGAGTCCGGAGCCGGAGAGTCCGGCGCCAAGGAGTCGGACTCAGCGGAGCACGGCACAGGAGAGCTCGGCACCGTCCGACTCGATCCCGTCGACGGCCCGAGCACCGTCCGACTCGATCCCGTCGACGGCCCGAGCACCGTCGATCTCGAGTGCACGCTCACCGGCACAGCGCCGCCGACTCGCCTCCCCGGGGTCGTCTGGCGCGCGGGGATCGACCTCAACCCTCTCGACGTCACCGACCCCGAGGACCGCGCATGGCTGCGCTCGCTCATCTGGCCCGAGCACACCGTCCGCCGCGACCGCCTCGACGCCGCTGCCGCCATCGCCGCCGCCGACCCGCCGAGGTTGGTCACCGGTGATCTCGTCGCCGGCGTGGAATCGCTCATCGCCGAGGCCCCGGCCGACTCACAGGTCGTCGTGTTCCACAGCGCTGTCCTCGCCTATGTCGACCCACCACACCGAGCCGCCTTCGCCGACCTCATGCGCTCCCGCGACGACGTCGTCTGGGTGAGCAACGAGGGCGAGCGCGTGCTGCCCGAGATCGGCGACCAGCTGCGTGACCTCGGCATCGAGAGTTCCGGCGGCCGCTTCGTCCTCGCCGTCGACGGCATCGCAACCGCCCTCACCGGACCCCACGGGCAGAGCTACGAGAGCCTGCAGAGCTGCGAGGGCCTGAGGACACCACTGCCCCAGGCACCATAGGTATTCCGTGAAACCAGAGCACTTCGGCAACCACGGCATCCGTCGAACGCGAACTGTCCGCCGGACCGTCCCGCGAACCGTCCCGCGAACTGTCCGGCGGACCCTCCGGCACACCCCAATCCGAACAGCCCCACCCCGACCCGGCTCCACCCCGACCCAGCCCGGGCCGATTCAGGCTCACTGCGGAGCAGGCTCCTGGGTCGTATCGATCATCCACGGCACTCCGAACTGGTCGATGCACGCCCCGAATCCCGCCGACCAGAATGTCGGCGCGAACGGCATCTGCACCTCACCGCCCTCGGCGAGGACGTCGAAGATCCGCTTCGCCACCTCCGGATCGGGAGCGGCATAGAAGAGGGCGACCCCGGTCATCGCGTCCCCTGTGCCCGTCGGATCGTCGGCGCCCATGATCCGCGAATCACCGAGGTCGAGCTCGGCGTGCATGACCGAATCCTCGGGTGCGCCGGGCATCCGCGCCTCGGGAGGCGCGTCCTTGGCGAGCGCGATCGTGAGATCACCGCCGAGGATGTCGCGGTAGCGTTCGAACGCGGCGGCGCACTGGCCGCCGCTGATGAAGACGTGGGGACTGACCGGCATGGCTTCTCACCTCATGACGTGGACGGATAGACCGCACGACCGGCTCCGTTGCCGGTCGTCGTGACTCAAGTATGCCCCGACCGTCCCGCCGGGGACAGACGTTCCCGCCGGCGACAGCGATTCCCGCACCGCGTCCCCACCGCGCCCACCCCGTCGACGACAGAGGCTCACGCCCACGCGACGACGAGGCGGGCCGCCTCGGCGGGGATCGTCGGATCGACCCCGGTCACCTCGGCGAATCGCCGCAGCCGGTTGGCGACGGTGTTGCGATGGCAGTAGAGCACGGCAGCCGTCCGTCCGATGCTCCCGGTCTCGAGGTACGCCCCGGTCGCCTCGACGAGGCGCTCCCGCTCCGCCGTCCCGCACGCGGCGAGGGCCTCGTCGATGTCGCCGCCGACGGTCTTCCCCGTCGCATTGAGAGCCTGCGCCGCGAGCCTGGCCCACCCCCGACTCCACGTCATCGCTCCCGTCTCACCTGGGGTGATGGCCTGCGCGAGATCCCTGGCGGTGAGCGCGAGGCGACGCAGGGACGCGATCCCGGCGGCCGTGACCAACCCGACCCTCGCATCGGCGAGGCGGGCGTCGATCCCCGTCCGCCGCACCCCTGCCGCGGATGCGAAAGCGATGAGGACCCCGCCGAGGTGGTGGGTGAACATCGTCCCGCCCGTGCTCTCGTGTGCGGAGACGAGGACGCGCAGGTCCGGGGTGTCCTCCTCGCGGGAGGCGGCGACGATGAGCTCCTCGGTCGGATCGATCCCCAGCGCCGAGGCGATCGTGGCCAACCGCTCGTCCGTGGGGTTCACGTCCTGGAAGAGCGAGGCGATGTAGCCCTGGCGGACCGAGGACTCCTCGGCGCGCATCCGCTGCAGCTCGGCCGTGTAGGCCCGCTGGACCTGGAGGACGTACTCGTCGACGGTGCTGAGCACGTCACCGGTGTGGCGGATGACGAGTTCGGCGTCGTCCCGGGTGGCGACGCGGGTGAGCGCCTCCCAGAGCACGGTGAAATCGTGGCGGATCGCCGTCATCAGCGCCTCGAGCGGGATGCCCGCTCGGGCGCGGGAGACGCCGACCTCGGTCGAAACGGCAACGACCCCGTCGAAGCCGCCGGCGCGCAGACCGTCGATGAGGGTGGTGAACGAGTTCCTGCCGGTGCGGCGCAGTTCGGAGACGGGGATCGGCGCGGGGTCGTAGCCTGGGACGGTGACGACGCGGTCCATGAAGGACTCGGTGAGCTCGTCGAGGTCGAGGGCGTCGAGGAGTTCGAACCACCGCTGCCGATCGCCGGGCAGCGGCCGATCATGGAGGCGGCCGTCGTTCGCACTCATGTCGTCAGTGTATGTGCATATGCACAATCCCGACCGGGACAATTGCGGCAATTCTCCGTGGAGACCGAGCGATCTCACTCGGTAATGTTCTGAGTCACACGGTCGTCCGCCCCGACCCGCTCAGACGGACGCCCCACCCGCCCAGCCGAACGCCCGACCCACGCGGGCGGACGCCCGCCCCCGCAATCGCAGAACCGCCCACGCAATCGACGGAGATCACGCATGAGCAACGACCCCACCACCTCGGCGATCGAATACGACGCGACGCAGGAACTCAGCGTCAAGGACGCGAACAAGGTCGCCGCCGGGGCACTCATCGGCACCGCGCTCGAATGGTATGACTTCTTCCTCTTCAGCGCCGCCGCCGCGCTGATCTTCAACGTCCAGTACTTCACCTCGGAAAACGCCACCGCCGCAGCCCTCGCATCGTTCGCGACCTTCGGCGTCGGCCTGGCCGCCCGCCCCATCGGCGGCATCATCTTCGGTCGGATGGGTGACAAGATCGGACGTCGTCGGGTCCTCATGATCACGATCGTCGGCATCGGCATCGTCACCGGCCTCATCGGCATGCTCCCGACGTACGCGGCGATCGGGTTCGCCGCCCCGGTCCTCCTCGTCCTCCTGCGCATCGCGCAGGGTCTCTTCGTCGGCGGCGAATGGTCGGGGGCGATGACGCTCGTCGTCGAGAACGCCCCGCTCCACCTGCGCGCCCGCTACGCCGCGATCCCGCAGATCGGCTCGCCGATCGGCACGATCCTCTCCTCGGGCGGCTTCTTCGTCATGACCCTGCTCCTCTCACAGGAGAACTTCAACTCGTGGGGCTGGCGGATCCCGTTCCTCGTCGCCATCCCGCTCCTCCTCGTCGCCGTCTACATCCGCAGCCGCCTCGAGGAGTCCCCGGTCTTCCGCCAGCTCGAGGAGTCCGGTGAGGTCGAGAAGAGCCCGATCTCGACGACGCTCAAGCGCAGTTGGAAGCAGATCATCGTCGGCATGGCTGCGGCACTCCTCGGCGTCGGCGGCTTCTATCTCGTCACCGCCTTCTGCGTCTACTACGGCGTGAACATCCTCGGCTACGACGACTCGCTCCTCCTGCTCGGCAGCATGGTCGCCGCCGCGGTCGAGATCCTCATCCTCATCTGGGGCGGGATGCTCGGTGCGAAGTACGGCGCGAGCAAGGTCATCCTCTGGGGCGGCATCGCCTCGGCGGTCATCGCGGTCCCCGCGTTCCTCCTGTTCGAGTCCGGCCAGCCGGTCCTCATCGTCATCGCCATGACGATCGCCGTCGGTGCGCTGTCCCTGCCGTACGCGGCCTCGGGCACGGTGCTCACCGGGCTCTTCCCCGCGACGACCCGCTACACCGGGGTGGGCATGGCGCAGAACGCCGCGGGCATGCTCTCGGGCTTCATCCCGCTGCTCGCGACCGGGTTCGTCGCCTCGGCGAACGACCATTGGTGGCCGGCCGCGGCGATGCTCGTCTTCCTCTCCCTCTTCACGGCGTTCGCCGGAGCGATCGCGCCGAGGCTGAGCGTCGACCTCCCCGGTTTCAAGCACTGAGCACCTGGCTCCCGCACGGAAAGTCCACACAATGAACGAGAACCCCAGCACCCCAACCCAGGCCGAACGCGACGCCGACTTCCTCGCCGACTGGGCCGTCCACTCCCGCTTCGGCGCGGTCGAGGGGACCAACGGGGTCGATCGGCAGGCCGCGAGCGAGGCCGACGGGCAGCAGCGGACGTGGTTCGCCCGGCTCCTCGAGGACCACGGGTTCACCGTCGAACGGGACGCGATCGGCAATCAGTTCGGACTGCTCGAGTTCGTCCCCGGCGCCCCGTACGTCCTCACCGGATCGCACATGGACTCGCAGCCGACGGCCGGTCGCTTCGACGGCGCGTACGGCGTGATGGCGAGCGCGCACGCGTGCTTCGCGATCGCCGATGAACTCCGCGCCGACCCCTCGCAGGCGCGGTTCAACCTCGCCGTCGTCAACTGGTTCAACGAGGAGGGCTCACGGTTCAAGCCCTCGATGATGGGCAGCAACGTCTTCACCGGCAAGGCCGACCTCGAGGCGGCGCTCGCGACGACCGACCCGCACGGGGTCACCGTCGCCGAGGCGCTCGATGCGATCGGCGAACGCGGGGACTTCACCGCCCCGGAGATCGCCTCGTACGCCGAGATCCACGTCCAGCAGGGGCGGAGCATGGAGGAGGACGGCGTGACGATCGGGCTGGTCGATGCGACGTGGGCCGCGCACAAGTTCGGGTTCCGCGTCCACGGCGCGCAGGCCCACAGCGGGTCGACGCTCATGGCCGATCGGCGCGATGCCCTGCTCGGCGCGGCGCGACTCGTCGTCGCCGCACGCGAGCTCGTCGACGAGTTCGAGCCCGGAGCGCTGCACACCGCGTGCGGTGAGCTCAACGTCTACCCGAATTCGCCGGTCGTCGTCGCGAGCGAGGTCGAGCTCCTCCTCGACCTCCGCTCCCCCAGCGCCGAGGTGATCGCCGCCGCCCATGCCTCGCTCATGGGCACGGTCGCGAAGGTCTCCGAGGAGGTCGGGGTCGACATCGAGATCACCGCCGAGCACAGCTGGGATCAGAACCCCTACGGCGAGGACGGCGTCCAGCTCGCCCGCGCGGTCGCCGATGACCTCGGGCTCACCTCGGCGAGGGTGATGACGGTGGCCGGGCACGACTCGACGAATCTCAAGGACACGGTGCCCACGGTCATGCTCTTCGTGCCGAGCGTCGCCGGGATCTCGCACAACCTTGAGGAGTTCACGAAGGACGAGGACCTCCTCTCCGGTCTCCATCACCTCACCGAGGTGGTCCGGCGGTTGGCAGGCGGCGCGCTTGCGGGGTGAGGAGCGCGCACGGGGCGGATCGCGAATCGGTCACCGCTCGGTTCCGATCCACATGGCATGGATCGATCCAGCGCAGTGGGATCGGAACCGAGCGGTTGCCGGCGGTCAGTGTCCCGGCGGGTTCGCGCCGACGCTCCTCAGTCGTCCCAGGGGTTGAGCAGGGCGACGCCGGTGCGTTCGAAGTCAGCGGTGTTCCGCGTGACGAGCGTGAGCGAATGCGCGATCGCCGTCGCCGCGATGAGACTATCCATGTCCAACATCGGGTCGAGGACATGAAGCTGCGACGCCCGCAGCGCCACTGCTTCGTCGACCGGGAGGATCCTCCCGGTGAACGCTTCCCGCACCTGATCGTCGAGCCAGCGTCGGAGCACGACCCCGGCTCGGGGGTCTCTGCGCTCCTTGAGCCGGATTCCGAGGTCGATCTCGAGGAGGGTGATCGCGCTGATTGCGAGGGCGCGCAGTCGCTGCGTCCTCACCCACTCGGCGGCCGGTGAGCGGCCTCCGCGGCGCGCATCGCTGACGATGTTCGTGTCGAGAAGGAACCTCACAGCGTCGGAATCCGCAGCGACGACCCCGAGCGCGGCGGAAGCTCCAGCTCGACATCGTCGCCCTCGATGACGAGCCGATCACCCATGAGTTCGTCGGAGTCGACGAGTGCGTCGTAGTCCTCCGCAGTGAGCAGCACATGTGAGCGTCGCCCGTGGTCGGTGATGGTGACCGGGCCGTCCTTTGCCGCACGCTTCGCCGCAGACACGTCTCGATTGAATTCCCGACTCGACATCGTCGTCATCGCAACCCCTCCGGCTTGTGCCTACTGTCACTACATTCTACCGGCGCTGATGCGGGGGCGCATCAATATCGCCAACGTGAAGTCCCTGCGCAGCGGACTTGTCCGTCGCGCTCGGACATCTGGTCAGCGGCCCTGACTGCACCGCGGACCGCCCGCCGCTTTCGAGCACGTCCTACCGCACGACCTCGCGGTGCGAACCGTCGAGTCGCCTCGTCCACCCGCGGGAGTCGAGGTGCTCGAGCAGGGGGATGACGACGCGCCGCGTCGTCCCCAGCGCCCGCCTGGCCTGACTCGTCGTGAACGGCTGATCGAGTCCCGCGAGCAGTCGCATCGCCTGCGCCGGGGTCCGCGGGGAGACGACGACACCGTCGCCGAGGCGCAGCACCCTCCCCGCCTTCTCGGCGACCGCGAGCTCCCGCGCTCCCAGGCACAGCGCCCGCAGATCATCGGCCTCGGGGGCATCGAAGGGATTGGCCTTGAGGCGTTGTTCGACCTTGGCGACACCCGCCTCCGCAGGGCCGAGATCCGCGCGGTGACCGGGTGGGCGGACCACGCCGTCGGCCGCCTCGAGACCGGCTCGTCGGATCACCTCGGCGACGAGCGCGCCGATCCCGGTTCCGCTGCCTGGGGACGCGGCCGGCTGGGCCCCAGCACTCGGCAGCGGCGGATCGACCCGACGCAGGGCCTCGACGACGGCTTTGACCGGCACGCCCGGGGCCATCGGCTGTGCGGCGAGCTGCTTCGCCACCACTTCCTTGGCCGCCGTCACCCACGCCTGGAGCGTCGGAGCGTGCACGAGCCAGGCACCCAGCGCCTCGACGCCTGAGGGCAGCGCCTCGGGCACCGTCAGACCGAACCGCACGAGGACCACGCGTTCGACGGCTCCCCGCCGGGCCACCTCGGCGAGGACGTCCCCGGTCACCGGCCGCGATGCCAACGCAGCGGCCCGCCGCGCCCCGTCGCCGCGTCGTCCCAGCTCAGGCGGGTCGACGTCGAGGACGACGACGCCGGCGAAGACGTTGCGGCTGCCGGGGTTGCGCAGCACCATGCGGTCGCCGAGCTGCAGCGGCAGCGGGCGCTCGAGGGTGAGTCTGGCGTGCTCGGCGTCGAAGGGGCGCAGACGCACGGGCACGGCGGCGGTGCCGATGTGGAGCATGAGCTCGTGGACGCCGTCGTCGAGCGCCTCACCCATCGTCCGGCGCACGTCGAGCACCTCGACGATCGGCCACGCATCGGGCGTGATGAGGGCGTCACCTCGGTGGATGTCGTCGACGGGGACGTCGCGGACGTTGACGGCGACGCGCGCGGCGGGGGTGACGACCTCGGCGGAGGATTCCCTGCTCTGCATCCCGCGGATCCCGGTGACGAGGTCGACGGACTCGCCGACGACGCGCACCCGGTCGCCTGCGCGCAGGGTTCCCGCAGTGAGCGTGCCGGTGACGACGGTGCCCGCCCCGGTGATCGAGAACGCCCGGTCGATCCACAGCCGCACGCGCGCGTCCGCGTCCGGAGCGGGGGCGGCGGCGGTGACCTCGTCGAGGCGGGCGATGAGTTCGTCCATGCCCTGCCCCGTCGTCGCCGAGACCGTGACGATCGGCGCATCGGCGAGCGTCGTCCCCCGCAGCTCGGCCCTCACCTGGGCTTCCGTCTCCGTGACGGTGTCCGGCGCGAGGTCGGCGCGGGTGACGACGACGAGCCCCCGGTCGATCCCGAGGGCCGCGATCGCGTCCCGATGATCGCTCGACTGGGCCTGCCAGCCCTTGTCCGCGGCGATGACGAAGCAGACGATCGGCGCGGGCCCGACCCCGGCGAGCATGTTCGCGAGGAACCGCTCGTGCCCGGGGACGTCGACGAACGCGAGCTCCCGACCCGAGGGCAGCGTCGTCCACGCGAACCCGAGATCGATCGTCAGCCCGCGCCTGCGCTCTTCCTCCCACCGGTCCGGTTCCATCCCGGTCAGGGCTTTGACCAGGGTCGACTTCCCATGATCGACGTGCCCAGCCGTCGCGACGACGAACATCAGGTGCCCTCGCCGAGGCGGTCGTTCGTGACCGTCTGCGTCGCGGTTTCCGTGATGCCGGGTCCGCCCTGACCGCGGTCAGCCGCTGCGCCGGTCCCGCCGAGGCGGTCGGCGGCCGCCCGGATCGCATCGGCGAGCGCATCGTCGGAGGTTTCGGGCACGCACCGGAGGTCGACGAGGCACACACCCTGGTGGACGCGGGCGACGACGGCCGGGTCGCCGAGGCGCAGCGGTTCGGCGAACTCCTCGGGCAGTTCGAGCGCCCACCCGGGCAGCGGAACGCCGGGAGCACCCCCACCGCCGACGCGACCCTCGTGGACGACCACGGTTCCGCCGACCGCCTCGGCGAGGCGATCCGTGCGTCTGCGCAGGTCAACCGGGTCGAGGTGGAGGGCGTCATGAACCGGGTTCGAGGCTCCTGCGATCGTCGCCTCTATCGCCGCAAGCGTGAGCTTGTCGGTGCGCATCGCGCGGGCGAGCGGGTGCCTCGCGATCCGCTCGACGGCCCCGGTCCGGCCGAGGATGAGGCCGGCCTGCGGTCCGCCGAGGAGTTTGTCGCCGGAGACGATGACGACGTCAGCCCCGTCCCGGAGGGCCGTGTCGATGTCGGGTTCGTTCGGCAGAACCGGGTCGGGGGTGAGGAGCCCGCTGCCGAGGTCGGCGATGAGCGGCAGCCCGTGTTCGTCGGCGAGGCCGCGCAGCTCGGGCAGGCTCGCCTCGGCGGTGAAGCCGTCGACGCGGAAGTTGCTCGTGTGGACCTTGAGCAGGCTCGCGGTCGCCGGGCCGATGGCCGCGGCATAGTCGGCCAGGTGCGTCCGGTTCGTCGTGCCGACCTCGCGGAGGCGAGCGCCGGTGGTGACCATGAGGTCGGGCAGACGGAAGCCGGCCCCGATCTCGACGAGCTCCCCGCGGCTGACGACGATCTCATCCGGGACGGTGGTTCCCGGACCGGACCGGCCCGGCGAGGTCGAATCCGCAGCGTCCCCACTGCCCCGGAGCGCTGTCACGGCGAGGAGCAGGGCGGCGGCGCCGTTGTTGACGACGAGCGCGTCCTCGGCGGCGGGGCAGGCGCGCAGCAGCGCCGCCTTCGCCCCGACTCCGCGCTTGCTCCGCTTGCCGGATTCGAGGTCCATCTCGACGTCGACGTAGCCGGCGGCATCGCTGACGGCCTGCTGCGCCGCAGGTGAGAGCGGTGCGCGACCGAGGTTCGTGTGGACGATGATGCCGGTCGCGTTGAGCACGGGGGTGAGCGAGGAGGTCGAACGCGTGGTCACGGCCGCGATGACGGTGGGGGTCACCTCGGCGACGGGAAGCTTCCCTGACCGGGCGGAGTCCTGGGCATCGGCGATGAGGGCACGGATCGTCGCCTCGCCGAGGCGGTCGCGGGCGGCGGCGACCTCGGGCAGGGCGAGGAGATGATCGGTGCGCGGAATGCTCCGGCGGGGGTCGGCCTCGACCATGGCTGCCTCCTCCTCTGTGCCGACGCGCACACGCTCACGTCCCGTTCCGGCAGGCGTCCCTGCCGGCGATGTCTGTGGCGGAGGCGGACGGGAATCGAACCCGCCAGACCGAGATGCTCGGTCTCACCGGTTTTGAAGACCGGGGGGCCCACCAGGACGCCAGACGCCTCCGGAACGAACTCTACCGGGTACCGCGGACATGGCGATCCACCGCGGTCGGACCCCATCCCGCAAGGGGCGTTGACTGAGGTGAGCGGCGGCAATAGCGTGGACCCCACGGCCGACGTCCCCGACCGACCCCGTCCAGCGTCCCTCCCACAAGGCAGGAAGCATGCGAGCAGAGCTCTTCGTCCCTCCCGTCGCCTTCCACGCCGAAGGTCCCGTCTGGTGGCCCGACGACGGTTCACCGGTCGCGAACACGCTGCGCTACGTCGACATGCTCGCCGGACGGATCCTCACCGTGCGACCCGAAGCGCTGACCGCCGACGTCAGCGGCACTTCCGCCGGGTCAGTTCTCACACCGGTGGCCCCCGACATGGTCGACGCGCTCGACGTTCCCGGCCCGGTCGCCGGATGCCTGCGCCCCCGCGTCGCCGGCGGCGTCGCCGTCCTCACCGAGCACGGACTCAGCGTCTCCGACGATCCCGCCGGCGGGGCATGGACGGAGATCGCCGAGGTGGTCACCGACCCCGACGTCCGCTTCAACGACGGCGGGTGCGACCCGGCCGGTCGATTCCTCGCCGGCACGATGCGCTACGACCAGGGCGAGGGCGGCGGCGCCCTCTATCGGATTACCGGCGACGGCTCGGTGAGCACGGTCTTCGACGACGTCACCATCTCCAACGGCATCGCGTGGACCTCGGATGAGCGCCGCGCCTTCTACAACGACACCCCCACCCGCAGTACCTGGGTCCTCGACTGGGACGAGTCGGCGGGACTGAGGAACCCCCGTCGCGTGTTCACCCTCGACGACGATGACCCGGCCGGCGGACCGGACGGACTCTGCGTCGACGCCGAGGACAATGTGTGGACGGCGATCTACGGCGGATCGCGGGTCGAGTGCCGCAGCTCAGGCGGCGAACTCCTCGAGATCGTCGACCTTCCCGTCACCAATGTCACCGCCTGCACCTTCGGCGGACCGGATCTGCGCACCCTCTTCATCACGACGACCCAGGAGAACGCCGAGCCGGGCACCCAACCGGGCGCAGGAGGCGTCTTCGCCGTCGCCCCCGGCGCCACCGGGGTCCCCGCAGCACCGTTCGACGGGTGAGCGACGCCGCCTGACGAGCCGCCCGACCAGGCGACACCCACTCACGACCCACGCGACACCCACCCACGACCCCGAACCCGACCACGAAGGACCCCGATGAGAGCACTCACCGTCACCCCCGGCACCGCTGACTCGCTCGCCGTCACCGACATGCCCACGCCCGAGCCCGCCGCCGACGAACTCCTCGTCACCGGCCTGGCGATCGGGGTGTGCGGCACTGACCGCGAGCTCAACGGCGGGCAGTACGGGTGGGCGCCTCCGGGTGAGGAACTGCTCATCATCGGCCACGAGTCCCTCGGCCGCGTCGAAGCCGCCCCGGAGGGATCGGCCTTCGCCCCGGGCGACCTCATCGCCGGGGTCGTCCGGCGCCCCGACCCCGTGCCGTGCCCGGCGTGCGCGCACGGCGAGTTCGACATGTGCCGCAACGGTGAGTACACCGAACGCGGGATCAAGGAGCTGCCGGGATTCGGGTCCGAGCAGTGGGTCGTCAAGCAGGACTTCGCCGTCAAGCTCGACCCGAGCCTCGGGCGCACCGGCGTGCTCATGGAGCCGACCTCGGTCGTCGCGAAGGCCTGGGATCAGGTCTTCCGCGTCGGCGAGCGCGCGTTCTTCGACCCGGCGTCCGTCGTCATCGTCGGCGGCGGGACGATCGGGCTGCTCGCGGCCCTCCTCGGCCGGCAGCGCGGGCTCGACGTCCATCTCTACAACGCCACCCAGCGGGACAACAAGGAGGAGCTCGTCGACCGCCTCGGCGGGCAGTTCCACTCCGGTGATCTCCCCGGCGTCCTCGCCGAGGTGAAGCCCGACATCGTCCTCGACACGACCGGGGACTCGGCGACCCTCGCCGACATCCTCGAGGCCGTCACCCCCTACCAGGTCGTCTGCCTCCTCGGCATGCACGATCCGCAGGAGCCCACCGGACTCGACCTCGCGAGCATCGGCAAGACGATCGTCCTCGACAACGTCGCAATCGTCGGATCCGTCAACGCCAACGTCGACCACTGGAAGCAGGCAGCCGCGGCGCTGGCCGCCGCCGACGAGGAATGGCTGACCTCCCTGCTCTCCCGCACGGTCCCCCTCTCCCAGGCGCTCGAGGCCTTCGAACATCACCCCGGCGACATCAAGGTCGTCATCGACCTCCAGGCCTGACGATGGCGACCGCGGCGAAGGAGAGAGCTCCCGGATCCCTGGCGCTGCGGTCGCTCTACGCGCTCGCCGGAGTCGTCCTCATCGGCCTCGGCGCGGCGATCCTCCAGACCGGAGGGGTCGGCGTCGACCCGTACACGGCGCTCAACATCGGCATCAGTGAGCGGTTCGGGTGGAGCCTCGGGGCATATCAGCTGTTGAGCAACGCGATCCTCTTCATTCCCGTGCTCATCTTCGCCCGCCGCTACATCGGCGTCGGCACGGTCATCAACATGACCCTGACCGGGTTCTTCATCGACCTCTTCGCCGGTCTCCTCGCTCCGCTCACCGTCGCACCGGGCGATCACGGGGGTGCGACGCTGTTCTTCGCGATCGGCATCGTCGTCTTCGCGTTCGGTGCCAGCGGATACATCTCCGCCGGGGTCGGGACCGCGCCCTACGATGCGATCGCCCCGATCATCGTCGACCGCACCGGGTGGAAGTACCAGCGTGTGCGCGTCCCGCAGGACCTCATCGTCCTCGTCGGCGCAATCCTCGTCTCCGGTCCCGTCGGGGTCGGCACGATCATGACCGCGTTCTTCTGCGGCCCGCTCATCGCCTTCTTCTCCTCCCGCGTCAACGAACCCCTCGTCGCGCGGCTGACGAAGGGTCGGGCGCTCAGCGACTGCCATCCCGAGGCCGGCAACCCGGCCGATCCGACGAAGCTCATCTGATCCCTCGACCGTTCACATTCCCTCGCCGAGGTGGTGAGGATTTCGCATGCGCCGCCGAGGCGGTGCCGGAGTCCGGTGCCGCGCCTCTCAGTCGATGCCGAGGCGGGCGAAGGCGTTGCGGAAGATCGTCAGGTCCCCGAGACCGGGCAGCTTCTGCACGCGTTTGTCGAGCTTGTCGAGTTCAGCGGTCTGGTTCCGGAAGAGGTGGGTCATCACGTGCTTGACCTCGGCGTCGTCCATCATCCCCGAGCCCACCGGCTTCCACAGCCTCCCGAGCGCCAGTCGCACGATCCTCTGCGCGCGCGGGTTGTCCTCGAGCCGTTCCTTCGCCTGCGTCGAATAGAACGCGACGTGGCGGGTCTCCTGCTTGGCGATGCGCTCGAGCAGCGGCGAGAGCACCGGGTGGTCCTGCATCGCCGCCATCCGACGGTAGCCTGCGGTGGCCGAGAGCTCGTTGGCTGCGCCCCATGCCATGTGGACGGCGATGAAGTCGGAGCCGACCATGTTCGACAGCAGCGACTGCTTCGCCGGACCCAGGGCGAGCTTCCAGCCCAGTCCCGCCCGCTTCGCCTTGATCTCGTCGTAGTCGACGTGGATGCCGTGCTTCTTCAGCACCGCGGCGAGCGCCTCGCCGTGCCAGAACTCCTCCCGGTTCCACATCGTCATGAACGCCGCCGGCGCGTCCTCCCGGTGCGAGGGGGTGACGAGGAGCTCCCGGACGAAGCACGTCGTGTGGTACTCGACGTCGCACATGTAGCGGACCGTGCGCAGGGTGTCCGCATCCAACGGCATCTCGTCGAAGACGTCGAAGTCGAGGTCCGACCATCTCACCGCCTCGGACGTCTCGGCATAGGTGTCGAAGTCAAAGGCCATTCTCACTCCTGTCTCGAACCGGTCGCCTGCGGGTGGGCCGCAGGCGATTGCCCGCGGTGCCTGGCCGTCCGTCCCTGGTCACCCTCGGTCGGCCTGGACTACCCGGCCGTCGGCGCGCGGTGCGCAGCGCCGCCCGGACCTCGTCCGCCGACGGCCGAGGGTTCCCGGTCAGCAGCTGTCCGATCACCGCATCGGAGGCGGTGAGCGCCCGCCGGTCGAAGCCCTCGGCGAAGAGGCTCGCGAGTGCCGCCGCCTCGTCGGGCTCGGGCACACCGACGACGCGCAGCGGCGCCCAGGGCCAGCCGAGGTGGATCCGGGCGAGGACGGCTTCGCGCCGTGACCGGGTGATGCGGGCGATCGCCTCGGTGCGGAAGAACCGCACGATCTCCTCGCGACGCTCGACCACCTCGGCGAGGACACGGCGGGCCTCCCCGTTCAGCCGCGGAAGCAGGGCGGCCTCCGCGACCTGGAGGGCGCCCTCCTGGACGGCGAGCCGGGCCATGTGGCCGGCGGTGACGGGCTCCCTGACGACGCCCCCGACGATGGGAGCGACGATCGGCAGCGCACGCTCGACCCAGACCTCGCGCAGCCTGGTCGACGGCGAGCGCGAAGGGGTTGGGACGGAAGCTGTCCGACCGGCATCGAGGACGTCCCGCAGCGCTTTGGCCAGCCAGTATCGCTCATATCCCCACGCGGTGACGAAGGCGGTGATCCGGGCTTCGTTCGCCGTCCATGAGGCCAGCAGCGCCCGGGTCTCGGCGAGCGCAGAGTTCTCCAAGCGCCAGAGGAATCCCAGGTCACGGGCCGCCTCGGCGGGCAGATCGATGCGCTCGCGGTCGACGGGGATGCGACCCCGCGCCTGCTCGAGGTAGCCGGGGACGTCGAAGTCGGTGACGAGGACCGTCGGATGGTCCGCGTCGGAGAACAGGCGTCCGTCGACGTGACCCGGCGGATGCTCGACGTCGACCGCACTCCGGCTTCCCTGCATCACCATTCGAGCACCTTCCATCGCTTCTTCAGGGCATGTCCGTAGAGGCCGAGGTCGGGGGTGACGGCGATCGGCTCGCCGACGAGCTCGAGCCACGCGGCATCGGCGAAGGAATCGCCGTAGCCGGTCGATTTCGCGAGGTCGGCGCCGACGCCGCTCGCGTACTTCCGCAGCCAGTTCGCGCGGGCTTCGTCGACGAGCGGCGGAGTCGCGAGGTACCCGGAGAGCACGCCGTCCGAGGTGACGTCCATGCGGGTGGCGACGACCTCGTCGAAGAGGTCGGCGAGCGGTTCGACGAGGACTTCGAGGGCACCGGTGACGAGCACGGTGCGGTGTCCGGCCGCGCGGTGCTCGTCGATGAGGGTGCGGGCCTGCGGGCGGATCGAGTCGCGGATCCGCTCCCCGAGGCTGCCCGCGATGACCGCGCGCAGCTCGTCGATGTGGAACCCCCGGTACCGGCGGTTGACCATGCGGATGAGCTCGGAGCGGTCACGGGATTCGGCGCGCAGGAGCCCGGGGACGATCCCGGCGATGCCGGCGAGCGCTCCCGGCCAGCGGTGGGGAGGCTGGGTGGCGCGGACGACAGCCGCGTACTGCCGGACGATGTTCGTCGAGATCACCGTGCCGTCGAGGTCGAACACGGCGAGCGCATCGCCGGCAGGCAGCAGCCCCGCCGAGGTGGTGCGGTCCTGCCTCGTGCGCGCCCGGGTGCGGGCGTAGGTGCGGGTGAGTTCGGTGATGGCGGGCAGGTGGATGTCCTTGAAGTACCGGTCCCACTCGATGTCGGTGACGTCGAACCCCCGCTCGGGCGCAGTGTCCGCGGGCAGTCGTTCGTGGAGTCGGCGGGTGGCAGCGTCGTCGAAGACCATCTCGGTCTTCGTGTACTGCCGGTAGAGGTCGGCGAACTGGCGCAGAGACCGCAGCCCCGCATCGACGCGGCTCAGATGCGAGACCCACCCGCGGGTGCGCCGGGACGACGGCAGCCGGTCGACGACGGCCCGCCCGAGACGTGAGCTCAGTTCCTTGAGGCGGATGCGCTGTTCGATGAGCTCGGAACTCGGGAAGCTCCATTCGGGAACCGGGGTCGGTTCGCCCTCGGGGTCGGGGATCGGGCGGTCGAGGAAGTACTCGCGCACCGTGCTCACCATCTGGTGGAACGGCAGGGGATTCGACGTGCCGGACACGACATGGAAGTACCGGGCCCCCGCCTCGGCGGCGGTGGATTCGTCCTCTGCGGCGAGCGCGAGGATGACGTTGACGACGAAGTCGACGGGGATGATGTCGAGGACGGAGTCCGCGTGGCCGGGGAACTCGGTCAGCCCGCCGTTCGCATAGGCCATGATGAGCGGGTCGGCGACTTTGAAGCCGTCGATCCAGCCGGGGTGGGGCAGGCGGAGCGCGGATTCGATGATCGAGGGCCGGACGAAGGAGACCCGGTGGCCCTGGTCGGCCCATTCGGCTTCGGCGACGCGTTCGGCCATCGCCTTCGTCAACGTGTAGACGTCGGTCCAGCCGAGGGATTCGGCGCGGGTGCGGCCGAACTCGACGAGGCGGTCGGCGACGAAGGCCTCCCGCGCCGCCTCGGCGGACGCGGCGACGGCCTTGGGTCCCATCCGGGAACTCTGGGCGCGGGCACTGCGGAGGAAGCGGCGCAGCTGTTCGGGAGCACGGGATTCGGCTTCGACCCGGTCGCGGGCGAGTTCAGCGGCCGCGGACTCGGCGCGGTGGTCGACGTTGTGGCTGAGCCGACGCTCCTGGGCGAGGCCCTTGGAGATGCCGCCGACGTACGCCGTCGAGACGTGGATGACGTGCGGGTCCTGCCCGGTCTCGCGCAGGGCCCGGTAGAGATGCTCTACTCCAGTGACGTTGGTGCGGAACGCCTCGTCGATGGGGGCGTCGAAGGACACCGACGACGCGGAGTGGATGACGACGTCGAAGGCGTGCGGCAGCGGCGGCAGGTCGGTGAGGTCACCCTCGAGGACCTCGACACGCGCCGTGAGAGCATCCCGCACGGCGGCCTCACCGGCCCGTCCGATCCAGGAGCCGAAGACCGGTTTCGCGAGCAGCCGTTCGAGGCGCTGCCTGCCCGACCGGGTGCCCCGGGGACGCACGAGGGCGGTGATGGTGACGTCCGGCCTGCTCTCGAGCAGGGCCTGGAGCACCGCCTGACCGAGGAATCCCGTCACGCCGGTCAGGAGAATGCGGCTGGATGTCATGTGCTGCCTATCGGGTCGCGCGGAAACGGTCTCGGATGCTCATTCGGAGCCGGCGGGGAATCGGATGGGTGGTGCGGTCACCCTCAAGGTCATCGCGGAGTATGACGCAGGTCACTGTATCGTAACAAGCATGCATGTCGCTCTGATCACGGGAGGCACCGCGGGCATCGGTGCCGCGTTCGCCCGGGCCTTCGCCTCTCGCGGCGTCGGACTCGTCCTCGTCGCCCGCGATGAGGGCAGGCTCGAGACCTTCGCGGCCGACCTGCGCTCGACCTTCGGGATCGAGGTCGAGACGCTCATTGCCGACCTCGCCGACCGTGACGACCAGACGCGGGTCGCCGTCCGCATCGAGGACCCCGGAGAGCACCGACCCATCGACATCGTCGTCAACAACGCCGGGTTCTCCGTGCGGGCGAGCCTGCTCGCCACGGACCTCGAGGAGCATGACCGCGGCTTCGAGGTGATGCAGCGGGCGGTGCTCGTCATCGGCGGTGCCGCGGCCCGGGCGATGACCAAGCGCGGACGCGGGTGGATCATCACCGTGTGCTCGGTGAGCTCGGGCCTGACCCAGAACAACTACACCGCGATCAAGGCCTGGGCGCTCAACTACTCGGAGTCGCTCGCGGTCGAGACCGCCGGCACCGGGGTGACCGTGACGGCGCTCGTGCCCGGCTGGGTGCGCACCGAGTTCCATGCCCGCGCCGGCATCGCCGGGACCTCGATCCCCGATGTCCTCTGGCTCGACCCCGACGACCTCGTCGAGGAGTGCCTGCGCGACGTCGCCAGGGGTCGGACCGTGAGCGTACCGCAGCTGCGCTGGAAGGCCATCGTCGCAGGCCTCCGGATCGCCCCCCGGTCGGCGATCCACCGACTCTCGAGTGCTCTCACCTCCCGCCGGAACGAGGAGAGAGACCGCCGTGGCGCCTGATCGCGAGCCCCACGACCGTGCGTACGTGGGGCTTCGCTCGCACGACGTGCGCCATCCGCGCGAGCGGCTTCGTCCGCGCGTGGGGCACCGTACGAGGGACGGGGAGAATTTCCTCGCCGAGGCGGCATCCGGTTCTGGGGTCGGCTCCGAACCCCGGGCGATGAGAGCAGAGAGAACCACATCGGATGCGCCCGAGGGGCCATCGACCGTGCCCGAGACGGCCCCGATGACTGTGCCCCAGACGCCGGAGGCCGCGCCCCCGCCCCGACCAGCCCCGCCCACGGCGATGTACCGCTCCCGGGCGCGCGCGGCGCTGCGCTTCGTCCTCCAGCGCGTCCTCTTTCGCGGTCTCGTCCGCTCGACGATCACCCCCTCGGCACGGATCGATCCCGAGGTGCGCGGCCTGCGCGGTGGGTTCCTCGTCGTCGCCAACCACACCTCGCACCTCGACGCGCCGCTCATCGCGCAGAGCCTGCCGCGAGGACAGGCGCGTCTGCTCGCCGCCGGGGTCGCCTATGACTACTTCTTCACAGCGTGGCACAAGCGGATGTTCGTCCGACTCCTCTTCAACGCCTTCCCCGTCTACCGGGAGGGCTCCCACGGCAGCTCCGAGACGCCCCGCGCCCTGCTGCGCTCAGGTGTGCCCGTGCTCCTCTTCCCCGAGGGCGGGCGTCAGCAGAACGGGTTCGTCGCCGACTTCAAGGTGGGGGCGATCAAACTCGCCGTCGACACCGGCGCGCCCATCGTCCCGACGGCCGTCGTCGGCGGTTCGGAGGCGATGCCGAAGGGCACGAGCTGGCCGGTGCCCGGCCGCCGGCCGGTGCGCGTCATCGTCGGCGCCCCCGTCCTCGCCCAGCCCGGGGAGTCGCTGCCGGCGCTGACGGCGCGGGTCCAGTGCCGGGTCGAGGAGCTCTTCGACGCCGGGGCCGACGAACTCGGCCTCGCCCGACTCACCCACCGACGTGTCCCTGGCGACGAATCCGGGCGCACCGACCGTGCCCCGCAGCCCGACAAGCAGGGCGCGGCAGAAGAGCAGGCCACAGCCGACAGACCGGGCACCACAGATCACACCACCGACGAAGGGACGAGGACGTGAGCGCACCGCTGAGCGTCGACGAGGTCAGGCGACACCGCTGGTGGGGCTGGGGCGCCGACGGCGTCGAGTTCCGCTGGGAGACGAAGCCCGCCTTCGCTGCGATCGCGAAGGAGAAGGTCGGCCTCGACCTGTGGAACGCCCCGCGCCCGCGTATCCCCGACCTCGGCGGGTTCGACGTTCCCGCCTCACGGGTGAGCGAGGATGGCCTCGCCGTCCTCGCCGAGGCGGTGGGGACCGAGAACGTCAGCGTCGACGACGAGCTGCGGGTCATCCACTCCTTCGGGCGCTCCCTGCCCGACCTCTACCGTGTCCGGAACGGGACGATGCCCCGTCTCACCGATGTCGTCGTCCATCCCGGCAGCGAGGAGGAGATCGCCGAGGTGCTCACCGCGGTCCTCGACCACGATCTCGTCCTCATCCCCTACGGGGGCGGCTCGTGCATCTCCGGTTCGGTCACCCCCGACCCCGACGAGGAGCGCCCCATCGTGTCGCTCAACCTCGGTCGGATGCGGCGCGTCCTCGAGGTCGACGAGTACTCGGGCCTCGCGCGGGTCGAAGCCGGCGCGTACGGACCCGACCTCGAGGAGCAGCTGGGCGTCCGCGGGTGGACCATGGGGCACTTCCCCGATTCGTTCAGCTATTCGACGCTCGGCGGGTGGGCGGCGACCCGGTCGTCCGGGATGCAGTCGGACAGGTACGGCGACATCGAGGACATCGTGCGCGGGATGCGCGTCGTCCACCCGCGCGGAGTCGTCGTGAGCAAGCCGATCCCCGGCCGGGACTCCGGCCCCTCGGTCCACGAGATGATCCTCGGCAGTGAGGGCCGCCTCGGCGTCATCAGCGAATGCACGGTCCGGATCCACCGGAAGCCGGAGGTGAGGGAGGTCGTCGCCTACCTCTACCCGGATTGGGCGTCCGGGGTCGAGGCGATGCACGACATCGCGCGCTCGGAGGCCAACCCGACGTTCACCCGGCTCTCCGACGGACCCGAGACGCGGTTCAGCCTCGCCATGGTCTCGGAGCCGACGACGGTGAAGGCGAAGCTCACCGCCCGCGGTCAGGACGCACTCTTCGCCTATCTGCGCTCGCGCGGCTGGGACACGACGGAGGGGATGTGCCTGTCCTACGTCTGCTTCGAGGGCTCGAAGGAGCACGTCGGACGCGAGAAGGCCGCGGTCAAGAAGATCGTCGCAGGTCGCGGCGGAATCAGCCTCGGCACCGGGCCGGGCGCGATCTACGACCAGAAGAAGTTCGACACGCCCTACCTGCGCGACTTCCTCCTCAACTACCGGGTCTTCGGCGACGTCTGCGAGACGGGGGTGAGCTGGGCGAACCTCAAGGACATGCATGCGCGCGTGCATGAGCGCTTCGCCCAGGTCCGTGCCGAGATGGGCGGCCCCGGCTTCATGTTCTGCCACATGTCCCACAGCTATCACGGAGGCGCGTGCCTCTACTTCACGTTCGCGATCCCCTACACCGAGGAGGCCACCGCGCTCGCGGAGTACCGAATGGTCAAGGAGGCCGTGCAGCAGGAGTTCATCGACTCCGGGGGAGGGCTCTCCCACCACCATGGGGTCGGCACCGAGCATCGTCCGTGGCTCGTCGACGACATCACCGAGGCGGGCGCGTTCATGGTCGATTCGCTCTTCCGCGCCACCGATCCCGGACGCAACCTCAACCCCGGGAAGATCGTCGCCGAGGCGGTGCCCAAGGGCCGTACCGACCCCGGGTCCCAGCACAGCCGTGCCGCTGCCGTCGACTGACCCAGTTGACAGCCTATTGCCCCTGGGTGGACGTGAAGTGCCGACGCGTGAAGGCATCGGCAGGCAGGAACGTCTCCAACTGCAGACCCTCAAGGGCGGTGTCGGCTGCAGTCGTGAGCCGGGCGCTGGTGCTGAACAGCTTCAACACCCCTGTCTCCGTTCGCAGTGACATCGTCACCACGGGACCCGCCGGGACCTCCGTGCGGGGTGTTTCCCCGATCAGTTCGCAGATCTCGTCGGCGAGATCCCTCAATCGCACGTCGCACGTGCGCTGTCCCCGCCGCAGCACCTGGTGATAGAGATGAGCAGCCCACTCGGACAGATTCTCCAGGTGCGGGGCCAGGCCGCGAGGGTGAAGGCTGAGACGGACAACATTGACAGGTGGTTCAAGCAGCTCGGGAGCACAGTCGGTCAGCAGGTGAGCGACCGCGTCATTGGCGTCGATGATCGTCCACTGCTCGTCGAGGAGCAGAGCCGGGTACGGTGCGTGCGCATCGAGGAGACCTCGCAGGCCGGTCATCACCACGGACAGAGAGGTGTCGTCAAGGTCCGCCTCTGAGTACTTCGGCGCATAGCCGCCCGCCAGAAACAGCCGATTGCGCTCTCTCAACGGCACATCGAGGTTCTCTGCGAGGAAGTCGATCATCTCCGGAGTGGGTCGGGCACGCCCGGTCTCTACCCGACTCAAGTGGCGGGTCGAGACGCTGGAGAGATTCGACAGCTCCTGCTGACTGAAGCGACGCTGTTCCCGCCACCACCGCAGCATGTCCCCCACCGACTGCGCTTTCGCCACCGTGTTCATGTCGTCAGTGTAGGCATGCGCCGGACTCGTCCTCCATGACCTGTGAAGTCATGGCCAACGCCCTGCAGCGGCGAAAACATGGGTGATGATCCTGCACACCCAACAATCAAGGAGAGCCATCATGCAGCAGATCATCGACGCCTGCATCGCGACCTGGAATTCCGCCCGGGACGACCGGCAGGCACTGCTCGAACGTCACTTCTCTGCTGACCTCAGCTACTGTGATCCCCTGTCCGAGGTGGGAGGGCGCGGAGGAATCGACGCCCTCATCGACAGCACACAGTCCCAGTTCCCGGACTTCGTCTTCACAGCGCTCGGAGATCCGGACGGCCACCACGACCAGGTTCGCTTCCGCTGGGGCCTGGGACCCGAAGGCGCAGAACCCGTGATCATCGGCTTCGACGTCATCATCGTCGATGACCATGGCCGGATCGAGGATGTGCGTGGATTCCTCGACAGGGTGCCAGCTTCGGCCTGAACACCAGAGGACCTCGGCAGGTGCACACGCGGCACCGGTCGGGGTCCTCTCGGACACCCAGACCACCGCAGTCTTCCCCTGCTAGGCTCGCGCACATGGACACCTCGATCGATGTCTCGGAGTACCGCCTCACCGGTTTCGCCCACGGCGGCGGCTGTGCGTGCAAGATCCCCCCGGGCGAGCTCGAGGACGCCGTCCGCGGCCTCACCGGGCAGACGAACCCGCAGGTCATCGTCGGTCTCGACGACGGCGATGACGCTTCAGCGGTGCGGATCCGCGACGACCTCGCAGTGCTGAGCACAGCCGACTTCTTCACCCCCGTCGTCGACGATGCCTACGACTGGGGGCGGATCGCGGCGGCGAACGCGCTCTCGGACATCTACGCGATGGGCGGGACCCCGGTCACGGCGATCAACCTCGTCGGGTGGCCGCGCGAGGTCCTGCCGTTCGAGCTGCTCACCGAGGTGCTCCGCGGAGGCCTCGACGTCGCCGCCGAGGCGAACTGCCCCGTCGCCGGCGGTCATTCGATCGACGACCCCGAGCCGAAGTACGGCATGGCCGTCACCGGGGTCGCCCATCCCGAGGCGATCATGCGCAACGACGCCGCCGAGGCGGGACTGCCGATCACCCTGACGAAGCCGATCGGCGTCGGGATACTCAACAATCGACACAAGCAGACCGGAGAGGTCTTCCCCGAGGCGATCGCGACGATGACGGAACTCAACGCATCCGCGTCCCGGGAGGCTGTGGCCGCAGGCGTCCGCGCGGCCACCGACGTCACCGGCTTCGGCCTCCTCGGCCACCTCTTCAAGATGGGGCGGGCCTCGGGGGTCGGTGCGGTCATCGACACGACGAAGGTCCCCCGCCTCGGCGGGGTCGATGAGTCGATCGCGGCAGGATTCGTCTCCGGCGGCACCCGCCGCAACCTCGACTGGGTGCGTCCGCACCTGACGACCGGCGACACCGTCACCGAGGACGACCTGCTCCTCCTCGCCGATGCGCAGACGTCCGGCGGCCTCCTCGTCGTCGGCGAGCTGCCCGGCTACCCCGTCATCGGCGAGACCGTCGCCGGGTCGGGCATCACCGTCCGCTGAGGAGAACGATGGCGACGACCCTGCCCAAGGACTTCCGAGAATACGGCGATGCGTACTCCCTGACCGAGGTGGAGGAGATCTTCGAGTCTCGGCCGCTCGATGCCCGCGGCGGATACCGCAAGCAGACGGCTCTCGCCTACAGCACCGTCACCGCCGAGGGCGTCACCTGGCTGCTCGACCACGGTGCCGACATCGAGGCCGAAGACCAGTTCAGCGCGTCGCCGCTGGTCACGCGAGCCGCGGCGGGCGATCTCGAGGTCGTCGACCTGCTCATTAAGCGCGGGGCGGACCCGATCAGAGCCGGAAGCAGGCACACGCCGCTGTGTGCTGCGGCGGCCAACCACCGCGTCGACGTCGTCGCCCTGCTCCTCGAGCGGGGGGCAACCCTGACCGAGACGGATCCGCTCGGGTGGACGGCACTCGATCTCGCCGCCATCCGCTGCGAACCGTCGAAGGTCGAACGAGGACTGCCCGTCGTCCGGCTCCTCGCCTCCCGGGGCGGAACTTTGAGCGAGGACGCTCGCCCGTATCTGTGCAAGGCGATGACGACGCTGTACCGGTACCAGGCCGCCGGCAATGCTCGCATCGCGACGGTCGACGCTATGACAGATCTCCTTGAGATGTTCGATATCGACCTGCCTGCACGCCCTCGCGTGCTCGCCGACGGCGAGGCGATCACCGTCACTACCTCAGGATGGACGAAGCAGTTCTCAGAACTGTGGAGGATCCTTGTGCCGGGCTCCGGCCCCGCCGCGAGTGTGCAGGGTGAGGTCATCCGCATCGCCGGTCGGATCGGTCATGAGGTCCTCGACAACGGCGGGGCGAACTGGGATCGCGACTTCGCGGCGATGGCGACGGCATTCTCCCGGCATGTGCGGAGCGGGGTGCCGCTTTCGGACGATGGTCTGCGCGCCGTCGATGCCGCACTCGACCAGGTCCGGGGCGGCGGGATCTCGGAGCAGGCTGTCGACACGCTCACCGAGCAGAGCGTGACCTGGGTGCTCACCAACCCCGAGCGCCGTCCCCTGGACACGCCCGACTACCTCCGCTGAACGCGTTCACCCACTCGTCGGGCTCTCGAAAGCCGGCCCGCGCGCTCCCTCACCCCACCCGCGCTTCGATGCCGGCGATGATGATGTCGAGGCCGCGCCGATAGAGCAGTTCGTTGCGCGCAGTCCCCGTCGGATGCGCGGCGATGAGATCCGTCAGGGGTGAGTCCTCGTCGTCGGGGGCGAAGATCTGCGTCGGTGAGAGCGCATCGATCGCGACCCCGAACGCGAAGGCGTCGAGAACCTCGACGGTCGAGAGGACCTCGCCCTCGGGCAGCCCCGCCCGCTTGAGAGCAGAGACGAGGGATTCGTAGAGGCGCAGGGTCTGCGGTTCTTCGATGGTCACGCCGAGGAGGTGGATCATCACCCGCGGATGGTCGGCGTAGAGGCGCCACAGCGAGCCGACCCCCGCGCGCACCGCGTCCTGCCACGTATCCCCGTCCGGCGTCGGCAGCACGTACTGCCCGCTGAGTACCTCGCGCATCGCATGGACGATCCCCTCCCGCCCGTCGACGTGGTGGTAGAGCGAAGAGAGGCTGACCCCGAGCCGCTTCGCGAGCGGCTGGATCTTGAGCTCCTGCCCGGAGTCGAGCATCTCGATCGCGGCGAGCGCGATCTTCTCTCGGCTCAGCAGCGGTGAGGTCGGACGTGCCATCGAGTGCTCTTTCCCGGGTCGAGGTCGGCAGTGGCTGGTCGGCAGTGGCTGGTCGGCGCCGATGGATTGACATCGACGGGTGTGGCATGCACCATACTAGTTAACCGAAAACATTTCGGTTAACTGAGTTTCTGGCAAAGGGGCCGTCCATGACTTCACCGACACCGACCCAGGCGAGCACCGTCGACGATCCGCGCGTGCCGCTGGGACTGCGCAACGGCGCGGCGATCTTCCTCGTCTCGCTCGCCGGTCTGATGATGGCCAATCTCGCCCCGCTCATCATGTCGGTCCTCGAGGACGTCGGCTTCGACGTCATCGCCTCCGGCAACATCCTCACGTGGGCGCTGCTCGCCTCGGCGGTCGTCGGCCTCGCCACCTCGCGGTTCGCCTCCGGCTCCCACCGTCGCACGCTCGCCTCGATCGGGCTCATCGTCGCGATCATCGGCTTCCTCGTCGCCGCCTTCGCAGGCTCCCCGGGCGCGGTGGTCACCGGCTTCATCATCGGCGGGGCGGGGTCGGCACAGCGATCTCGAGCTCGGGCGCGGCGATCGCGGCCGTCCGCAATCCCAACCGGGTGAGCGCGACGAGCGGGGTCGTCAACCGTCTCCTCGTCATGGTCGTCCTCGCCCTCATCCCCGTCATCGGGCTCGCCCAGATCACCGTCTTCGGTGCCCTCGCCCTGCTCGCGGCGATCAGCCTCGCCGTGACCGTGTGGCTGCCCGACACCCCCGACTACTCGACCGCAGACATCGTCGCCGAGGCGCCCGCCGGGTCCCGCACGCCGCGCACGATCATGCTCGCCGGCATCGGCGTCCTCATCGTCTTCCCCGTGTGGGGCACGAGCGAGGACTCCGTATGGACGCTCGCACCCGTCCTCGGCGACGCCGTCGGTCTGAGCGAGCAGAGCCTCGGCTTCGCGCTCAGCGCCGCCGCCGGTGTCGGGGCCGCGGCGATGCTCGTCGTCACCCTCCTCGGCACCCGGATCGGACGGGCTGTGCCGCTCGCCGCTGCCCTCCTCCTCGGCGGGATCACGAAGATCTGGATCGGGATGACCACGGATGCGCTCACCCTCGCCGTCCTCATCGTCGTCGTCAACACGATCTACGCGTTCGCGTTCGTCCTCTTCATCGCCACCGCCGCCGGCCTCGACGCGCGCGGCAGCTGGTCGGGCCCCCTCATCGGCGCCTACATCGTCGGGTCGAGCTTCGCCCCGATCATCGGCGCGTGGGTGATCGAGTCCGTCGGCATCGCGAACTTCGGCCTCATCATGGGCATCGTCAGCTTCGTCGTCATCATCCCGACCGTGTGGATCGCCCGCGTCTCGACCCGCGTCGAACGCACGCTCAGCCACCTCGGCGAGGACCCCGCCTGACCGCGCCCGCCGTCCCCGCACCCTGCCCCTCCACGGAAGGACACCATGACCACCGTCTTCACCAACGCCACCGTCTTCACCGGGGATGAGCACTCCCCCCTCGACGAGGCGGTCGCCCTCGACGCCGGCCGTGTCCTCGCCGTCGGGGACCGGGAGTCCGTCGTCGCAGCGGCCGGGCCGGACGCCGAGGTCACCGACCTCGGCGGGGCACTCGTCACCCCCGGCATCGTCGAGGCGCACACGCACCTCGCGATGTTCGGCCAGGCGCTCGACAAGGTCCAACTGCGGGACTGCACGAGCCTCGAGCAGATCCAGGACCGGCTCCGACAGGCACGGAAGGAGCAGCCGGATGCGGAGTACCTCCTCGGCGCCAGCTGGATGTTCGAAGCCGTGCCGGGCGGGGAGCCGACCGCGGCGATGATCGACGAGGCGGTCGCCGACATCCCCGTCGTCCTCGATTCCAACGACGTCCACTCGACGTGGGTGAACACGGCCGCGCTTGAGGCGATGGGCATCGACGCGACGACGCCGGATCCACCCGGCGGCCGGATTGTCCGCGACGGCACGGGGGCGGCGACCGGGTTCTTCCTCGAGAGCGCGGCGATCGAGTACGTCTGGGCCTACCTCGATGAGATCACCACCGACGAGGACCGGGATCGGTTCCTCGACCTCGCGTTCGCGACCTACCTCGAGACCGGGGTGACGGCGGCGACGGATATGGCTCTCGGTGAGACCGAGCTCGCGACGTTCCTCCGCCGGCTCGAGCGCGACGGCCGGCTGCCTTTTCCTGTGAGCGCGCACTGGCTGCTCCGACCGACCGGTGATCCGGAGGCTGACCTTGCCGCCGTCGCCCGCGCCGCCGAGGTGCGCGACCTCGTCGCCGAGCGGTTCGACACGGACTCGTTCCGGATCACCGGGGTGAAGTTCATCCTCGACGGGGTCATCGATGCGTGCACCGCGGCGATGCGCGCACCGTACGCGGACGGGTCGAATGCCGAGCCGATCTGGTCGTTCGAGACCGCCGCACCGGTGGCGGTGGCCGCGGACGCCGCAGGTCTGCAGCTGGCCATGCACGCGATCGGGGATCGGGCGAGCGAGATCGCGCTCGACCTCGTCGAGGAGTGTGTGCGGGTCAACGGCCCGAAGATCCGGACTCCGCGCATCGAACACCTCGAATCGTGCACGGAGGCGACGATCCGGCGCATGGCGGCCCTCGGGGTCACCGCGTCGATGCAGCCGGTCCACTGCGATCCGGCGATCATGGGCAATTGGAAGGCGATGCTCGGCGACGAGCGTGCGGAGACGGGTTTCCCGTGGCAGAGGTTCCGGGAGGCGGGAGTGCCGATCGCACTCGGCACCGACGCTCCGACCGCGCCCCATGAGGCCGCCCACAATCTCTTCATCGCCCTGACCACGCGCTCGGCTCTCGAACCCGGGCCCGCCGAGTACCATCCCGAGCGTGCCTTCACGCCCGCGCAGGCGCTCGACGGGCTGACCCGGGCCGGGGCGCAGGCGGGCGGCTTCACCGACGGCGTCGGCGAGATCGTGCCCGGCGGACGGGCGAATCTCATCGTCGTCAGCGTCGACCCGTTCACCGGCGCCCGCGACGAACTCCTCGACTCCCGTGTGCTGCAGACGATCGTCGACGGCGACGTGCTCTGGCGGGGCCCCGCGGTCGAGGTGTAGGGAGCGCAGAAGCGACGGGCGGGTTGGTCGTACCGCTCCTGGGAGGACGTGGCGCTTCTGGGAGGACGTGGCGCTGGGGGTAGGTCGTGATGCCCAGGGTGCCTCTCGGCGACCCCCGTCAAGCACCCTGTCGGTGCAGCCGCACAAACAACCCGTGCACCGCTCGGATTAGGCGCTCAGGGTTGTTCGTGCGCAGCCACGCGGAGGACGTGGCGTTCCGCCGCGGAACTGCCGCTGAGGGTATGACGTGATGCCCAGGGTGCGTCGCGACGACACTCCCCGCGCATCCAGCGCACGCAGCCGCACAAACAACCCGTGCACCGCTCGGATTAGGCGCTCAGGGTAGTTTGTGCGCAGCCACGCGGAGGATGTGGCGTTCCGCCGCGGGACTGCCGCTAAGGGTATGACGTGCCGCTACAGGTGCGTCGCGACGACACTCCCCGCGCATCCAGCGCACGCAGCCGCACACACTCCCCGAGCACCGCGCTGGTCACGCGGTGGTGATCGAGTCGTCGGTGATGCCGCGGGCGCGGCGCTCGGCGAGGCGGGCGCGCTGGGGTTCGATGACGTGGCGCGGATCCTTCGTCGACTCGATGCCGGCTTCGAGCACACCGAAACGCGTGTACGCCGAGGCGGCTGCCAGTGCCGCACCGCTGACCACGGACAGCGTCCGCAGCAGAGTCCGCGTCTTCCAGCTCCGGCCCGCCTTGTTCGCGGCCACCGTCGCGGCGCCCGAGGCAGCGACGCGACCGGCCGCCCCGCTCGCCGCGGCCTTGACGACTCCCGCGCCCTTGAGAGACGCGACACCCGAGACCAACCCGGAGGCAGCGCCCTTGGCCGCACCCTTCGCGACGCCGAGCGCCTTGTCCCCGGTCCGCGATCCGAGCTTCTTCGCGAACACGCTGGCTCCGACCTCGACGACGGCGGCGCCGATCGCGCCGGCGATGAGCAGCTTCTCGGCCCGGTGGAGTTTGTGACCGGGTTCGCCGTCCTCCATCGGTTCGACCTCGACCGGGTGCATGCGCTTCTTCATCTGCGACATCGCATACATGTCCCCGGCCGACCCCATGAGGGCGAGCAGGCGCGCCGGTTCGGCCTCGCGCACCGGCGAGAGCGCCATCGCCGCACCACCGGCGGCCAGTGATGCCGAGGACACGAAGACATACGGCAGTCCGTTGCGGCCGGCAGCGTTCCAGGTGGGCACCGCGGTGTCGCCGAGGAGCACGGCCGTGTACGCGGCCAGCGGGGTCGCGAAGAGCGCCGACTCGAGGGCCGCAGGCAGCTCGAGGGCGTGGAGCAGCTTCCGGAACGGACCGAGCGGGATGAGCTTCTCCCTCGTCAGCCGGTCGACCTCGATGACGGACGTGATGCCCGCGCCGACGCCGAACCCGGAGAGGATCCACGTGCCGAGGCTCATCGGGGAGCTCACCTTGACCACGCGCATCATATTGATGAACCGCTCGGGACGCCCGAGATCCTTGACGAGCGCGGCACCGCCGACGGCGGTCGCAGTGATCGCGGTCAGCCGGGTCGCCGCCCGCATGCCCGGCCGGTCACTCAGCTGCGAGCCGAGCCCGAGCAGCGTCGACCCCCCGGCGAGCCCGCCGAGGAAGAGGTAGAGCGAGATCTCATGCCCCCATGGCGGCGGTTTGACGATGGGCCGACCGTAGTAGGACGTGAACTCGACGTCCTCGACCATCGGCATCTCGCGTCCGTCGTCGGCGCCGCGGTTCTGCCAGCCGCCGCCGGAGCCGCCCTGACCACCGGAACCGCGGCCAGACCCGGGCCCTCCACGACCGCCTCGGCGACGCTTCTTCCGGCCGCCTTCGGGCTCAGGGGGACGGTAGGAATCGTATTCGGATGTGCTCATGGACGTCGGCTCCCGAGGAAGGACAGACCGGCCGCGGCGATCATGCCGAGCGCGGCGATGCCTGCGGTGGCGAACATCGCGGGCAGGTCCTTCGTCGCGACCCTGGGGTCCGGCGGCAGGCCGTAGACCTCGGGTTCGTCGAGGAGGAGGAAGACCGATCCGGTGCCGCCCACGCCGTCGTTGGGGTTGGCCCCGTAGAGGCGCGCCTCGGTGAGTCCCTTCGCATGGAGCTCGGCGACGCGGTCGTGCGCCTGGGCGACCATGTCCTCCCGGTCGCCGAACTTGATCGACGTCGTCGGGCAGGTCTGCGCGCACGCCGGGGTCTGACCCTCGACGAGGCGGTCGTAGCAGAGCGTGCACTTGTTCGCCGTGTGCATGTTCGGAATGTCGTCGGTGTCCAGGGGCCGCTCGTTGCCGTTGCGGTCCGTGGGCGGACGGATCGTGCCGTCGTCACGGCGTTCGATGACGCCGAACGGGCAGCCGGCCACGCACGTGCCGCAGCCGTTGCAGACATCGGCCTGGACGACGACGGTGTCGAACTCGGTGCGGAAGAGCGCACCGGTCGGGCAGACGTCGAGGCAGCCGGCGTGCGTACAGTGCTTGCACACATCCGAGGACATCAGCCAGCGGAAGTCCGCGGTGTCCGGCGGCGTCGTGTCGACGCCGTCGAAGTCGACGGGGTCGAGGGCTCCGGGGGCGAGCAGGTCGACGTCGAGCTGCGGCGACGACGGCAGACCTCCGCCTGCCCCGCCCACCGGCTGGGGGCCGGAGGTCTCATCCGTGCGCGGGCGGATCCCGGGCATGCCGAGGTTGACGAGCTTGCGACCCGACTCCCTCGCCGCTTCGATCTGCTCCTTGCCCTGTTCGATGAAGGCGACGTGACGCCACGTGTTGGCACCGAGCTCACCCGTGTTGTCGTACGACATCCCGAGGATCTCGAAGTTGCCGTCCTGCGGGTTGTGATTCCATTCCTTGCACGCGACCTCGCACGCCTTGCAGCCGATGCAGATCGAGGTGTCGGTGAAGAATCCCTTGCGGTGGTGCGTCGAGTCGTGCCAGTGGCCGTCCGCGACGGTGCCGCCATCCAGCGTCGGTGCCGCCATCAGTCGTCCTCCTCTTTCTCCTCAGCGCGCTCATCGTCGCGTCTGCGTGCTCGCTTCTCGTACTCCCAGGCGTTCGCCGGCTGCTCGGGATCGACCGGTTCGTACGGTCGGCCCTCGGCGTCGTAGCCGTAGTCCGGGTCCCCGTCGGTCGGGTCGCCGTCGACGGCGAAGTTCGCGTCGACGCGCTTCTTCGGCTGGTCGTCGGTGCTTCCCGACTGAGCCTCGGACCCGCCGACCGCATCGGTGCCTCCCGACGATGTCGGGCGGTCCGAACCGGCCGAGCCCTCGCCCTGACCGTCCACGGCGTCGGACGAGTCCCCGGAGTCCGTGACCTCGCGGTGCCCCTTCGCCGAGGCGCCGCCGGAGTCTCCGCTCTCGTCGGCACCGTACGTGCGACCGGGGGTGACGCCGACCGCGGAGTCGCCTCCGCGCTCGTTGTGTCCGCCGGTCGTCGCCGGGGATCCCGCGGCGGCCGCCTCGTCGACGACCTCCGGCGGCACGGTGACGAGTTCGTTGCCCGATTCGGGGGTCAGCCCCGCCTCACGCTGGAACTTCTCGACGAAGTCGACGAGTTCGGGACCGCGCGGTCGCCTGCCCGCCATTGCGGTGCCCGCGACGTACTTGCCGTTCTGGATGAAGACGTTGGGATCCATCGTCACGCCGAGGAGGTCGTTGGCCGAATCGCCGTCGACCCACGCCCCGTCGCCGCCGACGCCCCAGTGGTAGGGCAGGCCGATCTGGTGGACGGTGCGTCCGCCGATGGTCAGGGGCGTCATCCGCTCGGTGATGAGGACACGGGCCTCGATCGCTCCGCGCGGGGAGACGAGTGTCGCCCACCCGTACGGTTCGAGGCCGAGTTCCTCGGCGAGTTGCGGTGAGACCTCGCAGAACATCTCCGGTTGGAGTTCGGAGAGGTAGGACAGCCACCGTGACATGCCGCCGGCCGTGTGGTGCTCGGTGAGCCGGTAGGTCGTGAACACGTAGGGGTAGACCTCGGAGCCGGGGAAGCCGGCACCGGGCGCGGACAGGTTGTCCTCGCGACGCATGATCTTGCGCAGCGGGTTGTTCTGCTGGGTGTAGAGCGGGTTGCTCGTCCCCGACTCCTGCGGTTCGTAGTGGGTCGGCAGCGGACCGTCGACCATGCCGCTGGGTGCGAAGAGCCAGCCCTTGCCATCGGCCTGCATGATGAACGGGTCGTCGCCGTCGAGTTGGCTGGGCCCGCCGAAGGGGACGTCGGAGTGCGCTGAGGGCTCGCGTTCGAGGGGGAAGTCCGGTTCGTCGGCTCCGACCCAGCGGCCCTTCTCCTCGTCCCACCACACGAGCTTCTTCCGCTCCGACCACGGCTTGCCCTCGGGGTCGGCCGAGGCGCGGTTGTAGAGGATCCGCCGGTTCGCCGGCCACGCCCACGCCCACTCCAGGGCCATCTCGTCCTGTTCGGTGCGCGGTTTGCGCCTGGCGGCCTGATTGACGCCGTCCTTGTAGATGCCCGCGTAGATCCAGCAGCCCCCGGCGGTGGTGCCGTCGTCAGTCATCTCGGTGTAGACGGAGAGAGGCTGCCCGGCCTTCTCGCCGCTGACATGGTAGCCGTTGATCTCCCGGAGGACTGCCTCGGCGTCGACCTCGCCGTCCTCGTCGAGGGGGTAGTCCCACGTGAGGTCGAGGAGCGGCCGGTCGCGCGGATCGTCGGAGTCCTTGAGCTTCTCCCGCACCCGATTGCCGAGTTCGAAGAAGAACTCGAGTTCGCTCTGCGCATCGCCCGGCGGATTGACCGCCTTGTGACGCCACTGGACGAGGCGCTGGGTCTGGGTGAACGTCCCGGCCTTCTCGGTGTGGTTGGCGGCGGGGAGGAAGAACACCTCGGTGTCGATGTCCTCGGTCTTCAGCTCCCCGGTCGCGATCTCCGGGCCGTCCTTCCACCACGTGGCGGATTCGATGAGGCTGAAGTCGCGCACGACCATCCACTTGAGATGGCTCATCGCCATGCGCTGCATGCGCCCGTTCGCCGATCCCACGGCCGGGTTCTGGCCGAGGATGAAGTAGCCGTCGACGCCGTCGTTGAGCATGCGCACCTGGGTCTGGTAGGTCCCGTGGGCGCCGTTGATCCGCGGCAGGTAGTCGAAGGCGAAGTTGTTCTCCGGTGTCGCCACATCGCCCCACCAGGCCTTGAGCAGGTTGACGACGTAGCTGCGTCCGTTGGCCCAGTAGCCCTTGTGGGTCTCCGGGGTGCCGACGGCGGCGACGTAGTCGTCGAACGTGTCATGGACCCCGGCGCTCGGCATCGGCAGGTAGCCGGGCAGGAGGTTGAACAGCGTCGGGATGTCCGTCGAACCCTGGATCGTCGCGTGTCCTCGCAGCGCCATGATGCCGCCGCCCGGGCGGCCCATGTTGCCGAGCAGGAGCTGGAGGATCGAGGCGGTGCGGATGAACTGCGCGCCGAGCGAGTGCTGAGTCCAACCGACGGCGTAGGCGAAGCACGTCGTCCGGTCGCGTCCGGAGTTCGTCGTGATCGACTCGAGCAGATACTCGAAGTCGGCCTCCGAGATGCCGCAGTTGTCGGCGACCATCTCAGGGGTGTAGCGCGAGTAGTGGCGGGCGAGGATCTGGAAGACGCTGCGCGGGTCCTTGAGGTTGGGATCGCGCAGGGCCACGCCCGCCTCGTCGGTCTGGTAGGCCCACGTCGAGTTGTCGTACGAGTTCGTCGCCGGATCGTAGCCGGAGAAGAGCCCGTCGAGGTCCTCGGGATCGAGGTAGTTGTCGCTGATGAGGTTCGTCGCGTTCGTGTACGCGCGGACGTACTCCTCGAAGTAGAGCCCGTCGGAGATGACGCGGTTGATGAGCGCACCGAGGAGGACGATGTCCGAGCCGGCCCGGATCGGGACGTGCTTGTCGGCCACCGCCGTGGTCCGGGTGAAGCGCGGATCGACGTGGATGATCCGTGCACCCCGAGCCTTGGCCTCAGTCACCCACTGGTATCCCACCGGATGGCATTCGGCCATGTTCGAGCCCTGGATGACGATGCAGTCGGCATTCGCCATGTCCTGGACGGGCTGAGTGGCGCCGCCGCGCCCGAACGAGGTTCCCAGACTGGGAACCGTGGCGGAGTGTCATATGCGGGCCTGGTTCTCGATCTGGATCGCCCCGGCCGCGGTGAAGAGCTTCTTCGCGAAGTAGTTCTCCTCGTTGTCGATGGTCGCCCCGCCGAGGCTGGCGATCCCCATCGTCCGCCGGAGCGGGTGGCCCTTGTCGTCGACATCCTCCCAGTGGTTGCGGCGGGCGTCGATGAAGCGGTCGGCGATCATGTCGATCGCGGTGCTCAGGTCGAGCTTCTGCCAGTCCCTGCCCTTGGGGGCGCGGTAGAGGACCTCGGTCTGTCGGGAGGGGTTGTTGACGAGCTGCTCGCTCGCCGAGCCCTTCGGACACAGGCGTCCGCGGGAGATCGGCGAGTCGGGGTCGCCTTCGATGCCGACGACCTTGTCGTCCTTGACGAAGATCCGCTGACCGCAGCCGACGGCGCAGTAGGGGCAGACCGACTGGACGACCTTGTCGGCCGTCGTCGTCCGCGGCACCGTGTTGCGCGTCTGCGGGGACACGACGGATTCGCCGCGTCCAGTCGGGTCGGACGAACGGAACTGCCGGAGTACCGGCCACTCGAGGAAGCTGAACCGAGCCATGGCGTCATCCTACCCCCGCGACCTCTACGTCGTGTAGTGAAGAATGCCTAAACTTTCCTTGCCACGAGGATGCCGTCGTCGAGGTCGACTGAGGAGCCGTCCGGAGCGGTCACCGCACGAGTGCGGATCTCGCCGAGGTCGAGCTCCCAGTCCCCGGTTCCGCTCGCCTTGAGCAGGGCGAAGTCCTCCTCCGGACCGCGGAAGTCGTTCTCGTCGTGGGCGTCGTGACCAGCATGGGCGTCGTGGTCGGCATCGTGGTCATGCGACCCGTCGTCACCGCCGGAGTGGCCGGCGGCCCACGGCGGGATCCCGGCATGGGAGATGAGGATGAGGTGTCCGCCGGGGGCGACGAATTCGCCGAGGCGGGAGAGGAGCTCCTCGCGCGTGTCGGGAATCCGGGTGTGGAGGAAGCATCCGGTGACGAGGTCGAAGCCGCCTCGGCGAGGGAATGCTGCCGCTCTCCGGGCGTCGGTCGCTCCGGCCCAGTCGGTGAGGTCCGCGACCGCGAAGTCCGCGCTCGTCCCGGCGGCCGCAGCGGCGGCGCGGGCTCGGTCGATGGCGGTCGCGGACACGTCGATGCCCACCGCCTGCCAGCCTCGGGCGGCGAGCCAGAGGACGTCGGCGCCCTCGCCGCAGCCGACGTCGAGGCTGCGACCGGGCGAGAGGTCGAGCTCGGTGACGACGTCGACGAGGGAGGGGTTCGGCTCGCCCGACCACACCGCCTCGGTGCCGGCGTAGCGCTCCTCCCACTCACCAGCCGACCCCGGATGCGGTCTGCGGCTCACCTCTCCTGACCGGGTTCGGTCGCTCCCTCGTTCGCGCCGTCGGAGCCGGATGCGGCTTCGCGCTGGGCGATCTCTGCGCGGACGGCATCCATGTCGAGGTCCTTGACCCCGGTGATGACCTGCTCGAGCTGCGGGGCGGCGAGCGCTCCGGGCTGGGCGAAGACGACGATGCCGTCACGGAAGGCGACGAGGGTGGGAATCGAGGTGACGGCGAAGAGCCCGGCGAGTTCCTGCTGGGCCTCGGTGTCGATCTTGCCGAAGGCGATGTCGGGATTGGCGTCGGAGGCCTGCTCGAAGACGGGGGCGAACTGGCGGCACGGGGCGCACCAGGCGGCCCAGAAGTCGAGGAGGACGATGGAGTTGTCGTTGATGGTCGTCTCGAAGTTGTCCTGGGTGATCTCGATCGTAGACATCTGGGCAGTCTAAACCCGGATCATGGGCGCTGTCTGCACATGGAGGCATCTGTCCTTTTCAGCAGGGTTCACTGTGCTGGTTCTGCCGGCTTGAGGGCGACCCCGGAGGCGACCTGCGTGGCGACGACGGCGGTGATCGCCCCGGCGAGCATGATCGCTGTGAGGACGACGATCTGGAACTGGGCGGCCTCGAGCGGTGCCGCGCCGGCGAAGAGCGCGCCGACGAACGCTCCGGGCAGGGTGACGAGCCCCGTGTTCTTCGTCTGGTCGAAGTTGGGCAGGAGGGCTTCGCGCACCGCGGTCTGCCGCAGCCGCTTCCCGGCCCGCCGAGGCTGGGCACCGAGGGAGAGCCACGCCTCGACCTCGCCCCAGCCGGTGTGGAGATCGGAGGCGAAGCGGCGCATCGACAGCGTGGCCACGGTCATCGCGTTGCCCGAGACGATGCCGGCGATCGCGATGACCCGTTCGAACCGGAGATCGACGAGTCCGAGGACGAGGACGAGCCCGAGGGTGACAAGGGTGCCGATGACGACGCCGAGGACGGCGCCGAGCGGTCCGCGCGGAAGCCCGCGGGCCCGACGCAGGGAGGTCACCGAGGCAGTCGTGAGCATGAGACCGACGAAGGCGGCGACCGACCACCAGGCGGTGAGCGCCCCGGACAGGAGCAGGGCGACAAGGGCGAGCTGGACGACGGCGCGCACGATCGCCACGACAGGCAGCCATCCGAGCCCCACCTCGGCGAACCGGAGGACGGCCAAGGTGATGACGAGGAGGACGGTGATGCCGCCCAGGAAGGGAAGGACCTCGGTGATCGTCACGAGGACAGTCTAGGATGCCGCGCGACCGTGCACCGGCGGACTCTGCTAGGGTGGGGGCATCGCTTCATTTCCCTCTTCTCCCTTCTCATACGCGTCGTGCATCGACGCCTCCCCCAGATCTCCGTCGGACCTGCGGTTCGTCCGCACGTCCTCCGACGGAAAACTCACACCTCACGGCCCGGCGATGTGCGGCACCCGCCGACCATCGCTCGGGCCCCTGTGTGTGAACAGCCGGATCCGTCTCGGATCCGACCATCAAGACCGCTCCGGCGGTCGCAGTTGAATAAGGATACAAAGAATATGACCACAGGTACCGTGAAATGGTTCAACGCGGAGAAGGGCTACGGATTCATCCAGCCTGACGACGGTTCGGCCGATGTCTTCACGCACTACTCCGCCATCGAATCGACCGGTTACCGCGAGCTCGTCGAGGGACAGAACGTCGAATTCGAGTCCGAGATGGGACAGAAGGGCCTCCAGGCCACGACCGTTCGCCCCCTCTGAGCCCACCAGCCCAGAGACTTCCTCGGGACGGTCGACGCCTCCGCGCTGATCGTCCCGACGCGGATCGGAGCGGCCGGTGACAGCATGTCTGCTGTCACCGGCCGCTTCGCATATGTGCCGAGCACATATGCCGATCCTCTCGATGATCGAAGATGATCGAATTGTCACTCAACCGATCACAGTCCCGATGGCAGCGCACCGACGATTTCCGTCGCCCGCGCCGCTGACGATGAGGCTGATAGCGGAAGCACTTCAACTCTGATCAGGGATTCCACGGTGATCCTGCAGTCTGTTCAGCCTGCGGAATCCGTTGCCCAACGATGCTCACAGCGTGAGACTTTCGATCATTCCGTTGACTTTTTGTGCATTTTTATGCAACTCTGCTCATGTTCTTGGCGGAGTCCTTCGCTGTCGCACGGCAGACCCCGCGCTCGCTGCAGACCGTTGAGGAGTCAACGATGGCCACCCCGCTCTCCACGTCCGGGAGTCCCTCCCAGTGAGCGCCGAGGTGGTCACCGGACTCGGTGTCAGCCCGGGCACGGGCGTCGGCGTCGTGCAGCTCATGGCACCGAGGCTCGGACCCCCGCGCCCGCAGACGCTGACCGAGAACGGAGAGTCGGAGGCGGCCGGCGGTGCCCCCGAGCTCCGTGAGCCCACCGTGCTCATCGCCCGCGATCTCTCCGCCGCGGACGCCGCCGGCCTCAATCCCGATCTCGTCGCAGGGCTCATCACCGAGGCCGGAGGTCCGATGAGCCACACGTCGATCGTCGCCCGGTCTCTGGGCATCCCCGCTGTCGTCGCCGCCGGAGCCACCGCCCTGCGCACCGGCATGCGCGTCCGCGTCGACGGCGGGACCGGCCGGGTCCGCGTCGCGGACGTCACGGAGTCACCCGCCCGCAGCACAGCGGCACCGGCCGCACAACGCAGCGTCGGCGGCACCCGCACCGCCGACGGATACCCTGTCGAACTCCTCGGCAACGTCGGCGACGCAGCCGGAGCGGCCGAGGTGGCCGCGTGCGAGGCCGACGGAATCGGGCTCTTCCGCACCGAACTCGCCTTCCGCACGCGCACCCGGCAACCGAGCATCGAGGTCCAGGCGCGGCTCTACTCCTCTGTGCTCGCCGAGGTCCCGGAGCGCAAGGTCATCCTGCGCACCCTCGACACGGGCACGGATACGACGATGCCCCCGTCACACGGCCTCGGCGAACGCAATCCCGCGCTCGGGGTCCGGGGATATCGGGCGACGACGAATCTGCTCGAGGACCAGCTGCGGGCGATCGCCATCGCCGCCCGCGTGCAGGATGTGGACCCCTGGGTGATGGCGCCGATGATTTCGACCCCTGCCGAAGCCAGGGGTTTCCGCATGATCGCCCGGCGCTACGGCATCTCCCGTGCCGGGGTGATGATCGAGGTGCCCGCGGCAGCGGTGATGGCCGACGCGATCCTCGCCGAATGCGACTTCGTCTCGATCGGGACGAACGACCTCACGCAGTACACCATGGCAGCCGACAGGGAGCTCGGTGCCGTGGCCGAGCTCAACGATCCGTGGCAGCCCGCGGTCCTCCGCCTCGTGCGCACCGTCGCCGTGGCGGGAACCGCGCACGGCAAACCCGTCGGGGTGTGCGGCGAGGCGGCTGCCGACCCGCTCCTCGCATGCGTGCTCGTCGGACTCGGTGTGACCTCGCTGTCGATGTCGCCGCGGGCGCTGCCCGCGGTCGCTGAGGCGATCGGGGAATCCGACCACGGTCAGTGCCAGGCGATGGCCGTCGCCGCGCTCGGCGCCTCCTCGGCGAGCGCGGCGCGGGCAGCCGCCCGGCATGCGCTCGCGACCGCCGACCTGCGCACCCCTGAGCCCACCCACCGAGCCTGAATCGCACCGACTGACGACCACTGCTGCCCACCAGCGAGGGAGACGAGGATGCTGCTGACGAGGACACGCCCGGAGGCGCGGGAGCGGCCACGCTCGCCGAACTCCTCGAGAATCCCCACTCACGGCATTCCGCCTGATCGCGGCGAGAAGCCGAGTGCTACGCTCATGCACAACATTCGGTATGCCATAGGAGCACAGGAGGTCGCGCGATGCGATATGAGCGTCTCAACGCAGTACTCGAGCTCCTCGCTGAGAACGATCACATGAGCGTCAACGAGCTCGCCGACAGGCTTGCGGTCTCGACGGCGACTGTCCGTCGCGATCTCGACCACCTCTCGGCACAGCAGCTGCTCACGCGCACGCGGGGCGGGGCCGTGTCCTCCGGGGTCGCCGACCTTCCGATCAAGTACAAGTCAGCGCAGCGGGCGAATGAGAAGGAGCGGATCGGTTCGCTCAGCGCCTCACTCGTCAAACCGGGCATGACCGTAGGGATGAACGGCGGCACGACCGTGAGCGAGACCGCGCAGGCGCTCGCCCAACGCGCCGATCTCGTCCACCACACCTACGACAGCCGGCTCACCGTCGTCACCAACGCCGTCAACATCGCCAACCTCCTCACGGTGCGCCAGCACATCAAGCTCGTCGTCGCCGGCGGGGTCGCCCGCCCCCAGTCGAACGAGCTCATCGGCCCGATCGCCTACGACGTCATCTCCCAGCTCAACCTCGACCTCGTCTTCCTCGGCGTCGACGGCGTCGCTCTCGGCTATGGGGCGACGACCCACGATGAGGGCGAGGCGAGCATCAACGGAGTCCTCGCCTCCCGCGCGAAGCAGGTCGTCGTCGTCGCCGACAGTTCGAAGATCGGCAAGAGCGCTTTCGTGCGCATCTGCCCGCTCGAGGACATCGATGTCCTCGTCACCGACGAGGACGCCGATCCCGAGGCGGTCGCCGAACTCACCGCCGCCGGGGTCGAGGTCCTCCTCGCCTGACGCGGTAGCGTAGGGAGTCCGGGAACGAATCCACTCCAAGGCGGTGCTCCGATGTCCGATGTCCCCACGACCGTCGTCTTCGACTTGGGCCAGGTCCTCGTCGGCTGGGACCAGACCGGTCCCCTCTCCGATGAGATGAGTCGGGCCGAGTGGGAGGAGTTCGCCGCCGCGGCTGACTTCGCCTCCCTCAACGTCTCCGCCGACAACGGGGCCACCGTCGCCGAGGTGGTCGACCGCGCCGCACGGGTCGATCCCCGCCACGGGGAGATCGTCGCCCGCTACTATGAGCGCTTCGAACACTCGCTCACCGGCCCGATCCCGGGGATGGCCGACATCGTCGCCGAGCTCAAGGACGCCGGCGTCCGGCTGCTCGGGCTCTCGAACTGGTCGGCCGAGACGATCCACCACGCACCCGTCGCAGCCCCGGCGATCAGCGAGCTCGAGGACATCGTCGTCTCCGGTCGGGAGAAGCTCATCAAACCTGATCCGGCGATCTTCGACCTCCTCCTCTCCCGCTTCGGCCTCGACCCGGACCGCACGGTCTTCGTCGACGACCTCGAGGCCAACGTCGAGGCGGCCCGCCGGCTCGGGATCATCGGCATCGTCTTCACCGGCGCCGACGACCTGCGCACCGAACTCGAGTCCCTCGGAGTCCTCGACGCCCCGAGCGGACCGGTCGCCGGCGAGCGCACCGCTCCCGGCGGGTCCCCTCGCCGCTGAGGGGTCCCCTCGACTCTCATCCGTTCTCGGCGGTCATCCGGTCGCGCTTGTACGTGATCGTCGTGTAGCCGTGCGGCATCGGCGTGCCGAACTCGTCGACGCCGACGAAGACGAGCCGGTCGATGCTGAGGATGACCCTGCGGGTGATCATGTTGCGGACCTTCGCCCGCATCGTCAGCGACGTGCGCCCGAAGTGGGTGGCGACCAAGCCCATCTCGATGATGTCGCCTTCGCGGGCAGACGATTCGAACTCGATCTCGGAGATGAGCTTGGTGACGACGCGGTGGTTGCCGAGCTGGACGATCGCATAGATCGCGGCCTCCTCGTCGAGCCAGCGCAGCAGGCTGCCGCCGAAGAGCGAGCCGTTGGCATTGAGGTCCTCGGGCCGCACCCATTTGCGCGTGTAGAAGTTCATCCCGCCGGTCGTCTCGGCCCTGGCCGTGAGAGTCGTCTCGCTCATGCGGCCAGCGTAGCGAGCGGATGTTTCACCGGTTTTTCGACCATGTGTCAGGCAGTGACGCCCGCCGACACGCGGGGTGGTCACTCCTCCTGAGCGAAGAGGTCGACGCCCTTCTCGGCGGCGAGCGCCTGGAGCTTCTCCACGTCGTCGGTCTGCACGCACACGGTCGCCCGCAGCCCCTCGTCCTCCCGCCGGAGCAGGTAGTGGGCGACGCTGTCCGTGAGCCGGGCGCCGTCGGCGTCGAAGAAGTCCCAGCGTACGCGGACCATGACGAACCCCTCGGTCAGGTGATCCTCGCCGAGGAGGTCGTATCCCACGGAGGCGAGCCCGAGCTTTCGATAGACGGGGTAGGACTGCTCGAGTCCCTGGGCCATCGCCTCCCGGGAGTCGAGGACTCCGGCGAACGTCTCGTCGACGATCATGCCGGGGATCGACCACAGCCCGGCGGCCGCCTCGGCGTCGAAATCGCTCAACGACCGCGCATAGCGGTCGAGGTATGCGGTGATCTCTGCGGTGTCGATGCTCATACGACCACCCTAAAACCAGGTCATTCGAGGGCACGACGGGCCGCGTAGAGCGCGATCCGGCGCGGCATGAGACCGGCGGCGGCGACCATCGCCCGGTTGGACAGTCCCGAGATGACCGACCGCGGCTGCGGGTGGTCGAGGGCGGAGAACGCGACGGACACGACCTTCTCCGGGGTCTCGAAGCTGATCGGCTGGGAGAAGTCGCCGCCGGCGACGGCGAAGAACTCCGTGCTCGTGGGTCCGGGACTGAGCGCGAGGACGCGGAGGCCGCTCCTGCGCGTCTCCTCGGCGATCGCCTCGGTGAGCGAGAGGACATAGGCCTTCGTCGCCCCGTACGCAGCCATGCCCGGCGTCGGTTGGTATGCCGCAGCGGAGGCGACGTTGACGAGGACGCCCCGGTCAGCACTGAGCAGTTGCGGCAGCAGCGTCCTGGTCAGGCGAGTGAGGGCGACGACGTTGAGGGCGAGCATCTCGTCGAGGCGGTGCGCATCGGTCTCGGCGAACGGGGCGGTGATGCCGAAGCCGGCGTTGTTGACGAGCGAGTCCACGGCGATTCCGTGGGTCTCGAGGTCGGAGAGGAGACCGTGCACCCCGTCGGAGGTTGCGAGGTCTTGAGTGAACACGTTCACCGTGATGCGATGCGCGGCCGTGAGTTCATCCGCGAGCGCCTCGAGCCGATCCCGGCGCCGGGCGACGAGGACGAGGTCGGCCCCACGCGCGGCGAACTGGCGAGCGAACTCGGCGCCGAGACCCGAGCTCGCGCCGGTGACGAGCGCGGTGGTGCCGCGGTGGTCGAGCGGTGCACGCCTCATCGGGCTGCTCCCGTGCCCGCCGTCTGTCCCTCGACATCGGCGAGGATGCGGTCGGCGAGCGCCTCGGCGGATGCCGGGTTCTGTCCCGTGTAGAGGCTGCCGTCGACGACGACATGGGGGCGCAGCGGCACGATGCCCTTCTCATAGTGGATGCCCGCGTCCTTGACCGCGTCCTCGAGCAGCCACTTCGCCTTCCAGGCGAACGGGTTGAGCCGTTCCTCGACATTCGACAGCCCGGTCATCGTCCGCCCCGCGAAGGCGTTCGTGCCGTCGTCGTTCGTCGCTGCGAGGACGGCGACCGGGGCGTGGCAGAGCAGGGCGAGCGGTTTGCCCGAGGCGAGTCTGCGCTTGAGCAGTTCGCCTGAGACCGGGTCGACCGCGAGGTCCTCCATCGGACCGTGGCCCCCGGGGTAGAAGACGACGTCGTAGTCGGCTTCATCGACGGAGTCGAGGGCGACCGGATGGTCGAGGACGTCCTTGATCGACTCGAGATAGTCGCGGATCTCCTGGCGCTTCTTCGGCCTGCCGCCGGCGACGCCGAGGCTGAGCTCGTCGAGGGTCGGGGCGACTCCGCCCGGGGTGGCCACGGTGATGTCCCATCCGGCCTCGGAGAAGACGCGGTAGGGTTCGGCGACCTCCTCGGCCCAGTAGCCGGTGGGGTGGACGGTGCCGTCGCGCAGCGTCCAGCCGGTGGCTGCGGTGATGACGAAGAGAACCGAGGTCATGGGAATGCCTTCCGGGCGCAGATGCCGCCGACCTCCTCGGCCGACCGGCTTGGTAAAGTTAACGGTGTCTACAACGTATGGGGGAACCACAGCAGTGTCAACGCCGACCACCGAGAAGCCACGTCACCACCACGGCAATCTCCGCGCCGCCCTCGTGGCGGCGGGGATCGAAATGCTCGAGGAAGGAGAGCCGTTCTCGCTGCGCGCCGTCGCGCGCAGGGTCGGGGTCTCGCAGGCCGCGCCCTATCGCCACTTCGGCAGCAAACAGGACATCGAGGCCGCCATGGCCGAACACGGGTTCCGCGAACTTCAAGCGGCGCTCCGCGCCGTCATCGACGCGACCGAGGCCGGGCAGGTCCCGCTCGTCGATCTCGCACTCGTCTACATCCACTTCGCCGAGGACCATCCCGCGCTCTACGCGCTCATGTTCGGCTCCGAGCTCGCCGACGACGAAGCCCGCCGTGAGGCGTGCGCGCAGGTCTTCGCGCTCATCGAGGAGGTCACAGCCAAGATCCACCCTGACCGGGACGCCCACGGAATGGCCACCGCCGGCTGGGCGCTCGCCCACGGCATGGCCACGCTCCACCTCGAGGGCACGCTGGGCCGCAATGACGACCACTTCGACGACCGCGTCCGCGCGGCCTTCGCCGCCGTCGCCGGCTGAGGCGCCGCGCCCGCACCGCGCATGTGCCCCGCCCCCGCAGCCTGAGTCCGAGATCACCACCCCAGGGGAATGATTCCCTCCATCTCGATGTTGACACCGTTAACTTCGGCTGGCTACTCTCGACCCGGGAGTACCGAAGCGAATGGGAGTGACAATGAGCATCGACCGCGATACCTCCACAACAGTGACCCTCGGCAACCGCACCGTGTCCGTCCCCGCCGGCGGACTCTTCGACCGCTACCGGATGCAGACCGACCTCGACGATGTGGCCCGCGACCCCCGGGTGGGCGGCGTGGAGTTCTTCCGGGACCAGCCCAAGGTCGAGGTGCAGTCGGCGATCGGACCGACCTTCACCCCGAACTTCTACTACGCGATGTCGAGTGCACGTCTGACGATGCTCGCTCCGACCAGCGCTCTGCGCGATCGCCTTCCCGCGCCTCTCAATCCGCTCGAGGTCGTCCCCGGCTTCGGCCTCGCCTCGCTCATCCTCTTCCGCTACGACGTCGCCGACATCGACTTCTACACCGAGGCGGCGGTGGGGATCGCGGTCAAGCCGCCCCACCACGGTCCGCTCGGGGCGATCGACCTCATCGCGGCGCTGAAGAACAACCATCTTGACTCCTACGTCCTCTCGCTGCCGGTGAATACGGAGATCGCCCAGGTCCGGGGCCACGACGGCTACGGCTTCCCGAAGTGGGTCACCGACATCGACGTCGACATCACGGCGCAGTCGGTCTCCGGACGGGTGCTCAACGACTCAGGGGGAATCGACGTCGAACTCCACGCGCCGACCCCGCGGCAGAAGCGGCATCGCTCGGGAACCGCGGTGTCCTCGCTGACGTCGTACACGCACTTCGACGGCGGCTGGCACGGAACGTTCAACCAGACGAATGCCCTGGTCTCGGGGACGACGCTGTTCCCGCGGGACATCGACCTCCACCTCGGCGAGGGACGGGTCTCCGACGATCTCCGTTCGCTGCGCACGGGTCGCACGCTCATGTTCGATGTCATGACCCACGGCCAGGCGGCACTCCACATGCCCCGGGTCATCTCCCTCGACTGACCTCCTCATACGTTCGAAAGGCAGACCATCGTGTCCACTCTCACCGCCGCCCGGCGGCTCACCCCGAGGATCACCACCGACCGGCTCGCGGCCCTGGCACGCCGCGTCGAGGTGGCCGATCCCGCCTCCACTCAGGACGTCACCAATGCGATGACCGGTGAGGTCCTCGGCACCGTGCCGCACGGCACCGAGGTCGACATCGTCACCGCAGCAGAACGCGCCCGCAGAGCCCAGCAGGCGTGGGCCGAGCGACCGATCAAGGAGCGCGCCCGCGTGCTCCTGCGCTTCCATGACCTCGTGCTCGCCCATCAGGACGAAGTCCTCGACCTCATCCAGCTCGAGAACGGCAAGGCCCGTCGGCACGCGTTCGAGGAGATCATGGATGTCGCCATCAACGCCCGCTACTATGCGCATACGGCCGAGAGGATCCTCCGGCCCAAGCGCCGGCAGGGTGTGCAGCTGGGCCTGACGAAGGTCTGGGAACTCCACCATCCGAAGGGCGTCGTCGGGGTGATCTCGCCGTGGAACTATCCGCTCACCCTCGGCATCAGCGATGCCCTCCCGGCGATCGTCGCCGGCAACGCCGTGCTCGCCAAACCGGACGCGCAGACCCCGTTCTCCGCCCTGTGGGCCGTCGAACTGCTCGAACGGGCGGGCATGCAGCCCGGCCTCGTCCAGGTCGTCACCGGTTCGGGTGCCGAGCTCGGCCGGCCGATCATCGAGAACTCCGACTTCCTCATGTTCACGGGGTCGACCGCCGTCGGTCGCACCGTCGCCGCGCAGGCCGGGGAGAACCTCATCGAGTCCTCGATGGAGCTCGGCGGGAAGAACGCCCTGCTCGTCCTCGACGATGCCGATGTCGACAGAGCCGTGTCCGGGGCGATCCGGGCGAGCTTCTCCAACACCGGTCAGCTGTGCATCTCGATGGAGCGGATCTATGTTCCCGGCGTCCTCTGGGACGAGTTCACGACGAAGTTCGCCGCCGCAGCACAGGCGATGACGCTGTCGGCCGGTCTCGACTACTCAGGGGACATGGGATCGCTCGTCTCGCAGAAGCAGCTCGACACCGTCGTCCGCCATGTCGAGGATGCGAAGGCGAAGGGAGCGACCGTCCTCGCTGGTGGGAATGCCCGCCCGGATCTCGGCCCGTACTTCTTCGAGCCGACCATCCTCACCGAGGTCGACGCGTCGATGGAGGTCTTCGCCCACGAGACCTTCGGTCCCGTCGTCAGCCTCTACCGCGTCGCCGACGAGGAGGAGGCGATCGCGAAGGCCAACGACAGCGACTACGGACTCAACTTCAGCGTGTGGACCTCGGATGAGGACCGTGGTGTCCGGGTGGCGGCCCGTCTTCAGGCGGGAACCGTCAACGTCAACGACGCCTATGCCGCCGCGTGGGGCTCCGTCGACGCTCCGATGGGAGGGATGAAGTCCTCGGGACTCGGCCGACGTCACGGGGAGCACGGCATCCTCAAGTACACGGAATCGCAGACCATCGCCGCCTCGCGACTCCTGCCCGTCGGTGCACCGGACAAGGCCGATCCCGCACGCTACGCCCGCATCGTCTCCGGCGCGCTGCGCGTGCTCAAGCACATCCCGGGAGTGAAGTGATCATGCAGACCATCCTCGGAGCCGGCGGACCCATCGCCGATGAGCTCGCCCGCGAGCTCCACCGGAACTTCACAACAGACATCCGTCTCGTCAGCCGGCGACCCAAACAGGTCAACGGCACCGATGAGCTCGTCGCCGCCGACCTCATGGACCCGGTCTCGACCGAGCGCGCCGTCGCGGGCAGTGAGATCGCCTACCTCACCGTGGGACTGCCGATGGATTCGGCGCTGTGGGAGGAGAAGTTCCCGGTGATGATGAGGAACGTCATCGACGCGTGCAAGGTCCACGGCACGAAGCTCGTCTTCTTCGACAACACGTACATGTATCCGGGCACGCCTGCCCCGCAAACCGAGTCGACGGGATTCGCGCCCGGCGGCCGGAAGGGTCGGGTGCGGGCGGAGATCGTCACGATGCTGCTCGAGGAGATGAAGGCGGGGACGATCGAGGCGCTCATCGGTCGGGCTCCGGAGTTCTACGGGCCGGGGAAGACGAAGAGCTGGTCGAACATGCTCGTCTTCGACCGGATCAGGGCGGGCAAGCGCCCGCTGGTGCCGGTGAGTGCGCGCACGAAGCGCTCGCTCATCTGGACTCCGGATGCCTCGCGGGCGCTCGCGCTCCTCGGCAACACCCCGGACGCCTACGGGCAGACGTGGCATCTGCCGATCGATGAGAACCGGCAGACCTACCGGCAGCTCATCGGAATCGCCTCGGCGGTCACCGGGCGGAGGATCGGGTACACGGTGCTGCCGCTGTGGGTGTTCAAGATCGGGAGCCGGTTCAATCCGATGCTCGCCGAGGCGGCCGAACTCCTACCCCGGTACCGCGGGGACAACGTGTTCGACACCGCGAAGTTCGCCTCCCGATTCCCGGACTTCGCCGTGACGACGTACGAGCAGGGCATCGGGGCGATCCTCACCGAGCCGGCTGATCGGGCGCACTGACGAGAGCGGCGCCGCCGGGCCCAGCACTGTCGGGCCCGGCGCTGTCGGTCTCGGCCGCTGCGTCGGAGTGTCTGCTCCGGCCGAGCAGCGCTTCCGCCTGCGAAACGGTCTCCTCCCGCAGCGCCTGAACGACGGCGGCGACCGCGGGCCGGCGCAGCGAATCCGTGCGCAGGACCATCCAGTACGGCAGGCGTTCGGAGAGCTCGCCCGGCAGCAGCCGGACGAGGTCGGGATGCCGGTCGGCCATGAAGCACGGGAGGAACCCGATGCCCGCGCCGGCGCGGGTGGCCTCGACGTGGACGAACACGTTCGTCGAGGTCACCCCGTCTTTCATCGACGGCACGAGTCGCCGGGGAGCGTCGAGGTCGTCGACGTGGAGCATCGCGTCGACGAAGTAGACGAGCTGGTGCTCCATGAGTTCGTCGACGGTGCTCGGGGTCCCGTGCTCGGTGAGGTAGTCGCGGGCGGCATACATGCCCAGCGCGTACTCCCCGAGTCGCAGCGCTTCGGCGCGGTGTGCCTGGGGTTCGCCGACGACGATCTCGATGTCGAGGCCCGACCGCTGCTGCAGCGCCTGCCTCGTCACCGTGATGATCTCGACGCTCAGCCCCGGATGAGCTTGCCGCAGCTTCGCGACCGCCGGGGAGGCGATAAAGGCGCTGAACCCGTCGGTCGCCGACATCCGCACGACCCCGGTGATCGGGTCGGGGGTCTGTCCGGATTCGCCGAGGCTGTGGACCGCGGACTCGACCTGTTCGGCGACGCGGACGGCGGAGGCTCCGAGTTCGGTGAGCTCCCAGCCCTCGGCGGAGCGGGAGAGCACGCGGCCGCCGAGTGACTTCTCGAGGGCGGCGATCCGCCGGGAGATCGTCGTGTGGTTGACCTTGAGAACCCGGGCGGCCGACGCGAACTTCCCCGACCGGGAGACCGCGAGCAGCACGAGCAGGTCGTTCGGCGTCGTGTCCATGACTGCCATCGTACAAAGCGACTCAGGCGTCGGCGGAGCCCTCGCGGTAGATCTTCGCCCGCGTGATCGCCCCCTACTGCGGCATGTTGACGAAGCGCGACTTCGCTCCCTGGAACGCCACGGCGATGTCACCGGTCGGTCCGGCACGGTGCTTGGCGACGATGATGTCGGCCTCACCGGCTCGTTCGTGCTCCTTGTCGTACATGTCCTCACGGTGGATGAGGAGGACCATGTCGGCGTCCTGCTCGATCGAACCGGATTCGCGGAGGTCGGAGATCATCGGGCGCTTGTCGGTGCGCTGCTCGCTGCCGCGGTTGAGCTGGGAGAGCGCTATGACCGGGACCTCGAGCTCCTTCGCGAGCAGCTTGAGCGAACGGGAGAACTCCGAGACCTCCTGCTGACGCGATTCGACGCGCTTGCCCGAGCTCATGAGCTGGAGGTAGTCGACGCAGACCATCTTGAGGTCGTGCTGCTGCTTGAGCCGGCGGCATTTCGCGCGGATCTCGGTGAGCGCCATGTTCGGGGAATCGTCGACGAAGAGCGGGGCATCGTTGATGCGGGCCTCGGTCGCGGCGAGGTTCGTCCAGTCGTGGGGGCTGAGCTCGCCGCGGCGCAGGGACTGCAGCGGGATCTCCGATTCGGCCGAGAGCAGGCGCATGACGAGCTCGTTCTTGCCCATCTCGAGGGAGAAGAAGACGGCGGCCTGCTTGTGGTGGATCGCCGCCGAGCGGATGAAGTCGAGGGCCAGCGTCGACTTGCCGACACCGGGGCGCGCGGCGATGACGATCATCTGCCCGGGGTGGAGGCCGTTGGTGAGCTGGTCGAACTCGGTGAACCCGGTCGGCACACCCGCGGTCTGCCCATCCGTGTCGCCGTTGCGTTCGATCTCCTGCGCCACCTCGCCGAGGATCTCGGAGAGGATGACGTAGTCCTCGGTCGTGTGCTTCTCCGTGACCCGGTAGATCTCGGCCTGCGCGTTGTTGACGACGTCATCGGTGTCGCCCTCGGCGTCATAGCCCATCTGCACGATCCGCGTGCCCGCCTCGACGAGGCGGCGCAGAACGGCGCGTTCGCGCACGATCGTCGCATAGTACGCGGCGTTCGCCGCGGTCGGCACCGAGGCGATGAGCGTGTGGAGGTAGGCGGGCCCGCCGATGCGCGAGAGGTCACCGGTCTTCGTCAGGTAGTTCGCGACCGTCACCGAGTCCGCGGGCTCACCGCGGGAGTAGAGGTCGAGGATCGCCTCGTAGATCGTCTCGTGGGCCGGACGGTAGAAGTCGTCGCCGGACATCGACTCGACGCAGTCGGCGATCGCGTCCTTCGACAGGAGCATCGCCCCGAGGACGCTCTCCTCGGCCTCGACGTCCTGCGGAGGGGTCCTCAGGCCGTCGAACTCCTGATCTGTCGTCACTCCCAAGACTTCCTCCCTCGCCGTTCCACGGCCCCGACCCGGATGCAGTGCCATCCCACTTTACCCGGGCCCGACTCGGGATCGACAGCGATCCTCGTCACCGCCTCGGCGACCGGACGAAGGGCCCGCCGAGGCGGTGCTGCGGTGGTCCTGCCAGACGTCCCTCAGACCCGGGCGCGCCCGGCAGTCGCCACCGAGGCGAGAATCGGCTTCGCGAGTTGGAGGCCGAGTCTGATGACGACGATACCGACGACCACTGACGCGAGAATCGTGAGGAACGTGACCGGCTTGAACACGAGCGCCGCACCGGCCAGGGGCAGGACGAGGAGGAGGCCGAGTCCACCGGCGAGCAGGCTCACCCAGACGACCGGGGAGAGCACGGCCCGCACGAGGGCTGCGTGCATCGTGTCGACATCCATGCCCGCGGCATAGAGGTCGGCGAACGTGTCGGCTCGGTCGTAGATGTCGGCGACCTGGTTGATGAGCGCCGAGACGGCGATGAGGACGATCGAGATGCCGAGGACGAGGAGGATGCCGGTGAACATGTCCTCGAAGAACACCCCCACCTCGGCGGGAGCATCGGTCGCGGGATCCTCGACGGTGTCCATCCCCACCTGCATGAGCGCGATGCCCGATCCGCCGACGGCCGCGACGAACGCCGTCATCGCCAGCCCGGAGACCCGGCGCCAGAACCGCTTCGGCTCGTCGGAGACGAGGCGGGCGGCGATGAGCCTGGCCGACGACGAGGCCCGGGTGCCGGCGATGTGGGCGAACCACCGCATGAGCAGCCCGCCGAGGAGGTCGACGACGATGAGCCCGAGGAGGAACACCGTGAGGATCGCAGCGATGACCACGGCGAACCCGAGCTCCGCGGACTTCGCGAGGAAGAGGCCGACCGGCAGGAGGAGGATCGCGACGGTCACGGCGATGACCCGGCCGAGCGGGAACTTCCGGTCAAGCGACTTCGTGCGCACTCCGAGCGGGGAGACCGTGACCTTCCGCAGCCCGACGAGCGCTGAGAGGACGCAGACGAGGATGAGGAAGACGACGACGCCTGCGAGCAGCAGCGGCGGCATGAGCATGTTCGCATACCCGATCGGCCGACCGAGGAAGTGGATGAGACTGACCGGCCACGCGAGCACGAGGTAGCCGCCGACGCCGAGGACGATGCCGCACACGGCGGGGACGAGGGGTTCGGCGACGGCGAGCGCGACGATCTCCGAGCGCCTGGCCCCGAGCAGGGACATCGTCGAGAGCCGCTCGTCCTGCCGCCGCGCCGAGAGCGTCGCCGAAGCCGACGCCAGGGTGCTCGCCGGGATGACGAGGAGCACCGTGGCGAAGGCGGCGAGGAACTTGTACATTCCGTCGATCCCCTCGGCCTCGGGGATCGGCGGGATCTGGAAGAACATCCACGCCCCCGCGGCGACGGTGAGGAAGAGCGTCGCGCAGGCGAAGAACGAGCTCATCACGAGCAGCGAACTCGGGGAGGTCACGGTCCTGCGACCGAGGACGACGGGGAGGATCTTCACGGGTGCCGACATGGCTGACTCCTGTTCGGGCGGTCGCCTCAGGCGGCGACCGCGGTGACGCGGCGGACGAGCGGACGAGTGAACTGCAGTCCCAGCCACACCATTGCCACTCCGCCGATGAGGACTGCGGAGACGACGCCGAGGGTCACGGGATCACCGACATCTTCGGCCTGAGCCATGACCGCCGCGAGCAGTCCGCCGAGGACGAGGGAGACGAGGGTGACGAGGATGATCGGGGACATCACCGAACGGACGGTGACTCCGTGCATCATCGACTGCGTCATGCCGGCCGCGTGGAGCTCACGGTACGTCGAGGCACGGTCGAGGATGTCCGCGGCCTGGTTGATCGTCGCGGACACGACGATGAAGACGAACGCGAATCCGAGGGTGAGGATGAGTCCGGTGAAGACGTCGTCCGCGGTGAACTGGTACGGGCCCATCTGCGCGAGCTCCTCGGCGGGCAGGGCCTCGATGTTGCCCCGCATCATCGCCGCTCCCGCTCCGCCGACGACGGCGATGAAGGTGATGAGTGCGAGACCGGCGACCCGACGCCAGTACTGCGACGGCGCATCGGCGATCATCGCCGCCGAGAGCATCGCACCGGGGCGACGGGCGATGCGGCTGCTGACCGCGGCGTGGACCCTCATGATGAGCACACCGAGGACGTTGATGACGAGGAGGGCGACGCCGATCGTGACGATGCTCGCGATCGCTGTCGTCAGCTGACGCTGTCCCTCCTGCTGGGAGAAGACGAGGGCGGAGACCATGACGACGGCGAGGACGGCGACGGTGATGATGCGCACGATCGGGAACTTCCGCGCCAGCGAGCGGGTGCGCACACCGAGCGGGGAGACGATGACCTTGCGCAGCCCGAGAAGAGCGGCGAGGAGACACACGAGGAGGAGCCCGACGACGACCGCAGCGAGCAGCCAGACCGGCATGAGCAGCGCAGAGTATCCGAGCGGAACACCGGTGAAGACGATGAAGCTGAGGGGGTAGGCGAGGACCAGGTAGCCGACGATGCCGGCGAGGATGCCCGCGGCAGCGGGGATGAAGGGTTCGGCGACGGCCACGAGGCGCACCGTGCCCTTCGAGGCACCGAGGAGCGAGAGCATCGAGAGGCGCTCGTCCTGACGGCGGGCACTGAGCTTCGCTGAGGCGACGCCGGGGCTGACGGCGGGGACGATGAGGAAGACCGTGGCGAGGACGGCGAGCATGCGGTAGAGCTCAGCCACCTCGGCGTAGCGGTCGACCTCGGGACGGTCGTTGAACGCCCAGGCGCCGGCGGCGACGGTGAGGAACAGGGTCGAGCAGGCGAAGAACGCGATCGCGACGAGGCGGGCCGTCGTCGAGGTGAACGTCTGCTTCGAGAGGACGAGTGGGAGGACATTCATGGTCGGCATCACCCGTTGTTCGTCGCGTACTGCGCGGCGGAGTCGGAGACGATGCGGCCGTCGGCGAGGCGCACGACGCGCGAGCAGCGGGCGGCGACGTTCTCGTCATGGGTGACGACGACGAGGGTCGAACCGCGTCCGGTCGTCGAGGCGAGGAGTTCGGAGAGGACCTCGGAGGAGGTGCGGGAGTCGAGGGCTCCGGTCGGTTCGTCGGCGAAGGTGACGACGGGCTGAGTGACCTGGGAGCGGGCGATGGCCACACGCTGGGCCTGGCCGCCGGAGAGCTGACCGATGCGCTTGCCCAGGTGTTCGCCGAGGCCGAGGCGCTGCAGCCAGGCACGGGCGTGCTTCGTGGCCTCGGTTCGGTTCATGCCGGCGAGCATCGCGGCGAGCGCGACATTGTCCTCGGCGGTGAGCTCAGGCAGGAGGAGTCCCTGCTGGAAGACGAAGCCGAAGACCTCGCGGCGCAGCGCGGTGCGGCCGGACTCCTTGAGGCCGGTGATGTCCGCGGCGGCGCTGCGATCGGTGGGCAGCAGGCGGATCGAGCCCTCATCGGGGCGGATGATTCCGGCGAGGCAGTGGAGCAGGGTCGTCTTGCCGGACCCCGAGGGTCCCATGATGGCCAGGGACTCGCCGAGGCCGATGTCGAGGCCGACTCCGGCGAGGGCGTAGGTCTGGTTGTAGTGCTTGACGACATTGGAGGCGGTGATGATCGCGGGCATGTGTGTGTTCATATCTCCATGGTTTCGTCGATCGTTCTCAGCGGCCATGCAGTCCTCCCACTGCTCGCGGTAGGAAAACCCGACTCTCCTGGTGGGGGAACTGCGGGGACTGTGACCTGGGACAACAGATCGGCCTGATTCGACACCTTCAGTGACCTCAGACCATTGACAGGCAAGTGATCACTTGCCTATGGTGGCGGGGTGACGGACCTCTTCAAGGCGATCGCCGACCCGACGAGGCGGACGATCCTCGACGAGCTCGCCGAGCGCGACGACCAGACCCTGTTCGAGATCTGCTCGCGCCTGGCGAACAGGCACGGGCTCGGCCTGTCCCGGCAGGCGGTGTCACAGCACCTCGAGGTCCTCGAATCCGCCGGCCTCGTCGTCACCAGGAGGGAGGGGCGCTACAAGTTCCACCGGCTCGATCCCGAACCGCTCCGGACAGCGTTCGACCGGTGGACCGGAGGGCAGCAGGCGGCAGCGCAGTCCGACGGCACCGCCCGCCCAGCACAGAACAGCCCAGCACCGGACCGCCCAGCACCAGCCACCCCAACCCAAGGCACCGCAGACCCCAGAGAAGGAGACCCATCATGAAGGCACAGTGGATCAGTATCCCTGTCGAGGACCAGGCCCGCGCGCTCGAGTTCTACACCGACAAGCTCGGCTTCGTCCTCAAGCACGACGTCCCCGTCGGTGAGGCGCGCTGGCTCACGGTCGTCTCACCCGAGGCGCCCGACGGCGTCGAGGTCGTCCTCGAGCCGATGGGGCACCCCGCGGCCCGCGAGTACACCTCGGCGCTCAAAGCCGACGGGATCCCGATCAACCAGTTCGCCGTCGACGACGTCGCCGCGGAGTACGAGCGGCTGACCGGCCTCGGCGTATCATTCACCCAGAAGCCCCTCGAGATGGGGCCGATCACCACCGCCGTGCTCGACGACACGGTGGGCAATCTCGTCCAGCTCATCCACCAGGAGGAATGACCGCGCCCCGGTGCGTCCGCCGACCACCTGGCGGGTGGCGGTCGGCACCACAGCCATGAAGAGGATCATCGACTATCTGCGGGGCACCCTGCGCCTCGAGCCCGGCGATGACGACCGGGGGGCACCGATCCGGGTCGGCCTCGGCGTCGCGATCCCCTCGCTCGTCCTCCTCATCCTCGGGTATGAGCAGTTCATCATCTACGCGGTCTTCGGTGCCTTCTGCGGCATGTACGGCCGCGGCGAGCCGCACCAGCTGCGACTCATCCACCAGCTCCAGGCAGCCGTGCTCCTCCTCTCCGGAGTCGTCATCGGCGTCATGCTCGCGACGATGGACACACCCGTGTGGGGGCTCATCGGCATCGAGGCGTTCTTCGCCGCGGTCGGGTCGATCATCGCCGACCGCGCGCGGATGCGCCCGGGAGGACCGTTCTACGCCATCTTCGCCCTCGGCGCCTGTGCCTCGGTCGAACCGCTGGCCCCACCGTGGGTGTCGATCGGCATCAGCGTCCTCGCGGCGGCCTTCGCGATCGCCATCGGCTTCCTCGGATGGTTCCGCACCCGCACCTGGCGGCCAGGCTCCCGGCGGGCGATCACCCCGCTGCGCAGCCCGCATGCTCCGCGCATGGTCAGGCACGCTGCCACGTATGCGGTGGCGGTCGCCTCGGCGGGGATCCTCGGCACGCTCATCGGACTCGATCACGCGTACTGGGCAATGGCCTCGGCGGCCGTGCCGCTGGCCGCGGCCGAGCTTCCCGGCCGTATCTCCCGCGGCGTCCACCGGGTCCTCGGGACGTTCTCGGGACTCATCCTCACCGCGCTCATCCTCTGGCCGGACCCCTCACCGGTGTGGCTGGCGATCCCGGTCATCCTCCTCCAGTTCCCGACCGAGTACCTGATGATGCGCAACTACGGGTTCGCGCTCACGTTCTTCACCCCGATGATCCTCCTCATGACCCAGCTCGCGCACCCGATCCCACGCTCGACGCTCATCATCGACCGCGGGATCGAGACACTGCTCGGGGCGGTCGTCGGCATCGCCGTCGTCCTCGTCGTCGGGTACTTCGGCAGGCGTCGCAGCGCTCAGTCGCGCACGGACGACGGCCTCGCCGAGGCGTGAGCCGGGTTCCGCACTCATCGCACCTCGGCTCGTGCCGGGTCACCGCCCGCGGCCTCGGGCGGATGGGCAGACCGTCGATCGTGAGTTCCGTGCGCATGGCGGCATCGGTCCTCTCACCGGACGATGCGGTCGGTGATGACGCCGGTCTCAGGTCGGGAGGAGGACGATGACCGTGTGGAGGGCGAGGCCGACGAGTGCGCCGATGACGGTGCCGTTGATGCGGATGTACTGGAGGTCGCGGCCGACGTAGAGCTCGATGCGGTCGGCGGCCTCCTTCGCGTCCCAGCGTTCGATCGTGTCCGAGATGACGCTGGCGATCTCGGGGCCGAAGCTCTCGGCGAGGTCGCCGGCGGTCGTCGCGACGCGGTCGTCGATCCTCTCCGCGAACGCGGTGTCGGTCTGGAGGCGCTCGGCGAATTCGCCGATGAGATCGGCGATGCGGTCGCGGACCTCACCGTCGGGTTCGATGATCGCCTCGCGCAGGAGCTGCTTGAGGGAGGTCCAGATCTCGAGGACCGAGTCGACGACCCCGTCCTGGGTGAGGAGGTCGTTGATGATGTCCTCGGCCTTCTCGGCGAGCGGCGTGTCGGTCGAGAGGTCGGTGGAGAGGTCGACGAGCCACGCGTCGAGGGCCTGGCGGGCCTTGTGGTACGGGTTGTCGCGGACGTCGACGAGCCAGCCGAGGATCTCGCGCTGGAGACGGCTGGCGAGCTGATCGTTGACGAAGTCGGGCACCCAGGACGGGGCGCGGTTGTGGACGATCTCGTCGATGACCTGCGGATTGTCGCTCAACCAGGTGTACGCCTCGGCGATGACGAGGTCGACGAGCTTGTGGTGGGCACCGTCGAGGACGATCTGGCGCAGCAGCTGGCCGAGCACCGGTGACTTCTTCGTCGCGACCAGACGCGGGATGATGACGTTGCGGGTGAGCGCCGCGATCTGCTCGTCGTCGATGCGGTCGAGGACGTACTCGAGTCCGCCGGCGGCCCGGTCGACGACGAGGTCGCGGTTGGCGGACCTGCTCAGCCATTCCCCGGCGCGCCGTGAGACTCCCAGCGACCGGATCTTCGTCGACACCGCCTCGGCGTGGAGGAAGTTCGTCGCAACGAACGCGGAGAGACTCGCCCCCAGGGCGTCCTTCTTCCGGGGGATGATTGCGGTGTGCGGGATCGGCAGGCCGAGTGGGTGGCGGAAGAGTGCGGTCACGGCGAACCAGTCGGCGATCGCACCGATCATCGCGGCCTCGGAGCCGCGGGCGATGAAGCCCCAGACGCCCGAGAGGTCGGTGAAGAGGTTCGTCGAGAGGAAGATGAGGGTCGCGAGGATGAGCAGGGAAAGGGCGAGCCGACGCATCTTCCGCAGGCCCCGCGCTCGTTCCCGATCCTCCGGTGTGAGTTCGCTCGGCCCGCCGAAGCGCGGCATCGGCTCGGTTCTCTCGATCGTCATCTCTACCCCCTGGGCACCGACTCTAGCGAACACCGACTCTAGCGAACTATGGGCCGGGTTCCGTGCCGACCGGCTGGGTCGGACCTGGGAACCTCGAGCGTGCGTGCCGTGATCAGGGTCCCCGCCGTCCCGAGCACCCACGGACCACGCGCTGCGGAAGCGGCTTCGACAACAGTCGCCTTGTCGAGGAGAGTACCGTAGTCGTATGGACGGCGCCCTCTCAGTCAGAGTGGTTGACTCAGTCCGCAGGGGATACGCGCGGAACTCAGCATACGGGGAGCACGCCGATGGTCGGGCACCGCATCGACATGAGCAGAGCCAGGTACGCATTCGAGTGAAAGGGCAGGTCATGGCACACGAATTCTCCGTCGGCGATCACGTGGGGTGGAACTCCGAGGCCGGTGAGGTCTCCGGGCACATCATCCGGGTCCACACCGCGGACTTCGATTACAAGGGGCACACGCACCGGGCGACGCCGGACGATCCCCAGTACGCGATCAAGAGCGACAAGACCGATCACATCGCCGCCCACAAGGGCAGCGCACTCCACCTCATCGACGGATGAGCGACTCCGCGCCGGAACCGGATGGGCCCGCATCGGGTGAGCCCGAAGCCCCCGCACCCGCACCGGGCGGACCCGACTTCCTCACGATCGGCCATTCGAACCGGCCCCTCGAGGAGTTCCTCGACCTTCTCCACGAGAATCACGCCGAGGTGGTCGTCGACGTCCGCAAGCTGCCCGGATCGAAGGCGAACCCGCAGTTCAACGCCGATGTCCTCGCCGAGGCGCTTGCGGATCAGGACATCGAGCTGCGTCGTCTCGACGGACTGACCGGACGGCGGAATGTCAGCGACGACGTGCCCTTCGACGTCAACGCATGGTGGGAGAACCGCAGCTTCCACAACTACGCCGACCATGCCCTCGGCGTAGAGTTCGCCACCGACATCGACGTCTTGCTCGGCTGGGGCGATGAGCGGCGGTGTGCCGTTATGTGCTCGGAGGCCGTGTGGTGGCGCTGTCATCGGCGCATCATCGCCGACTACCTCCTCGCCCGTGACCGTCCCGTCCGTCATGTGCTCGGAAGGAATCAGACCGCCGAGGCGGTGCTCAGCTCAGGTGCCGTCGTCGCCGACGACCGGACCATCACCTACCCGAAGCGCTGATTGCGCTCACTAAGTCTTCGTCCTACCCTCGGCAGTCTTCCCGAGGAGAATCGAGTCCGAAATCGGGCCCGGATTCGCATCGGATCCTCCTCCGGAACAGCCGACAACCCCGTCTGCGGTGTCGTCTACACGCACGACCGCACCCGCAGCGCAACTCCCTGCGCCCCGCCGCCCTCAGTTCGAGAAGACCCCGACGACGAGGTTGATGGCCGTGGCGAGGATGACCGCGTTGAAGACGTAGGACAGCAGACTGTGGCGCAGCACGACGGCGCGGATCTGCGTGTCGGAGACGCTCGTGTCCGTGACGCCGAAGGTCATGCCGACCGCGTAGCCGAAGTAGAGGAAGTCCTTGTAGTTGGGCACCCGATCGGAGTTGAAGTCGATGCCGCCAGGGGTCCCGTCGCCGAAGTACATGTAGGCGTAGCGGGCGCTGTAGAGGATCTGCAGGCCGGCCCAGGACATGAAGACGCCGAGGAGGGCGATCGCAGCTTCCCAGTTACCGGCCTGGGAGCCGCCGACGATCTGGAGGAGGATGATGCCGCCGAGTCCGCAGAGCTGGGCGATCGTGATGACGACCTCGTCAAGGACGGGATTGAAGTCCTCCCGGCTCGCGTTCGACTTCGTCTCCTCGGAGGACATCGGCCACAGGGCGGCGGTGCCCACGAGCACGAAGAACGTCGCCGCCGCCGCAATGCCGACGAGGAACCCATCGCCGGTGGTGGTCAGGAGACCGACGATGCCGCCGATGATGAGACCGACGATGATGGACGCGACGAGCCGTCCGGTGGCGCTGATCATGAGCTTCTTCATTGGGTCACGTCTCCAATCGACCGGGGCGGGAGTTCCGACAATCGAGGTTTTCGACAACACTCTGCCACACCCGGAGCCGATCTGGCCGTTTCCTGCCACGTGAATGCACGACCGCCGGGTGCCCACGATGGGCACCCGGCGGTCGTGGTCTCGGCGGCCGGTCCCGGAGGACCGAGCAGCTCACAGACCCGGGGGACCGACCAGCCTACGATCCCGCAGGACCGTCAGCCGATCAGGCTGCGGCGATCAGGCCTTGCCGATGACGTCGAACTTGGCGTTCGCGGTGATCGTGTCGTTGACGCGCACGACAGCGGTGTAGCTGCCGGAGGTCTTGACGTGACCGGTGAGCGCGACCTGACGACGATCGAAGTCGTGTCCGGTCGCGGTCTGCAGCGCCTCGGCGACGAGCGCCGGGGTGACGGCGCCGAAGAGGCGACCGTTCTTGCCGGCCTTGAGCTCGATGCGAGCCCTCGTCGACTCGAGCTGGTCCTTGACGCGGACGGCTTCGTCGTGGTCGGCGATCTGCTTGGCCTGACGGGCCTTGCGCAGCGCGAGGATCTGCTTCTCCGCGCCCTCGGTCCACGGGGTGGCCCAGCCGCGGGGGACGAGCAGGTTGCGCGCGTAGCCGGCGCGAACCTCGACGATGTCACCGGCGGCCCCGAGGCCGTCGACTTCCTGAGTGAGAATCACTTTGCGATTCGGCATAACTGTTCTCCTCCGATCAGCGAGCAGAGCTCGAGTAGGGCAGGAGTGCCATCTCGCGGGCGTTCTTGACGGCCTTCGCGATGACGCGCTGTTCCTGCACGGTCACGCCGGTGACGCGTCGTGCACGGATTTTGCCACGGTCAGAAATGAACTTGCGGAGCGTAGCGGTGTCCTTGTAGTTGATGTTGGCCGCTTCGCCCTTCTTGAGCGGATTCGCCTTCTTCTTGATAGGCTTCCGGATCTCTGGCTTTGCCATGAGTCTCTCCTGTATGAGAAATGTCTAAAACGTGGTCAGAACGGCGGTTCGTCGGCGCCGGGATTGCCCCAGCCGCCGTTGTCGTTCTGGGGAGAAGATGATGCCCACGGGTCGTTGTTCGGACCGTTGTTCCCCTGGCTGTAGCCGCCCTGGCGCTGTCCACCCTGCTGCGGGTTGTTGCCCCATCCCGACGACTGCTGCTGGTAGCCGCCCTGCTGGCCGCCACCCTGGTAGCCGCCGGAGTTGCCGCCACCGCCGGAGAAGCCTCCGCCGCCGCGTTCGTTCTTCGAGACCTGAGCGGTCGCGCGTCGCAGGCTGGGGCCGACTTCGTCGACGTCCAGCTCCATGACCGTGCGCTTCTCGCCTTCCTTGGTTTCGAACGAGCGCGACTTCAGTCGGCCCTGCACGATGACCCGGGTACCCCGCTGCAGCGATTCGGCGACGTTCTCTCCCATCTCACGCCAGACCGAGCAGCGCAGGAACAGGGTCTCCCCGTCCTTGAACTCGTTCGACTGACGGTCGAAGATACGCGGCGTCGAGGCCACGGTGAAGTTCGTGACTGCAGCACCGTTGGGTGTGAAGCGCAGTTCGGGATCGCTTGTCAGGTTCCCGACGACCGTGATGACTGTTTCGCCTGCCATTGAATGCTCCTCAAACGGGGTAGCGTGACGCTTACTTGGCGTCCGGGCGGAGGATCTTGGTCCGCAGCACCGACTCGTTGAGTCCGAGCTGACGATCGAGTTCCTTGGTCGTGGCCGGCTCCGCGTGGAAGTCCACCACGACGTAGTAGCCCTCGGACTTCTTCTGGATCTCGTAGGCGAAGCGCCGACGTCCCCAGATGTCCACGTTGTCGACGGTTCCGTTCTCTGCCGGGACAACCTTGATCAGGTTGTTCACGGTGTCAGCCAACGTCCGCTCTTCGAGGTCGCTGTCGAGAATGAGCATGAGCTCGTAATGACGCATGTGTCACCCACCTCCTCTGGTCTTCACGGCCATGGTCGGTCCATGGCAGGAGGGTAAATGCGTGCCCGTTCCGTCCTCCGCGACGTCCGCGAAATGGGAACAGACCTCACTATTCTACGGGACCGCGCCTCCGGCTGTCATGTCGGAATCCCGTGCCCTTGGCCACGGGGGCAGGGTCATTCCCTCGCCGAGGCGGTGCCCGAGTCCCCGTGTCCGCCTGAGTCTCCCGCGGCAACCGTCCCGGCACCGCCGCCGGCCGCTCCGTCATTCCCGCCGGCCGCGACGTCGGCGCGGGGGCCCGCGGTCTCGGGATCGGCATCGCCGGTGGCCGGCTCTGCCGTCCGGATCCGCGGGCGCAGCCGTCCGCGCACCCGACGCCGGTAGAGGTTCTCCCCGGCGAAGACGACGACGATGATGAGGGCGAAGAGCCGCAGGAGGGAGAAGAGGGCGATGAAGGAGGGTTCGAGGCCCTTGCTCGGATCGATGCCGGTGACGTCGCCGAGTTGGATCGCGACGGCGAAGACCGCCTCGGCGAGGGCCCAGGCGATGAGCACCCACCACCGGGAAACGGCGAGGGCGAGGAAGGGGAGGATCCACAGCGAATCCCACGGCATGAGGGCGGGGGCGAGGACGAGGCACGAGCCGATGAGCAGACACGAGGTGACGGCCGGGTCGAGGCCGTGTCCACGCACCATGAACAGGGCGACGAGGACGCCCGCCACAAGGATCCCGCTCGCGACGATCCACACCGTCGCCCACGTCCCGGCGTCACCGATGCGGGCCATGACGAGGATCGAGGCGAACGAACCGCCGTCGACGGCGTCCGAGAGCCACTGCGTGATCCGGCGGATCGTGGTGCCGTCGGCGACGAGGATGATCGCCGAGGCGATCGTCGCGGTTGCGATCATCATCTGCGGGTTGCGGCGCTCGAGCCGGCCCGGCGGGTAGAGCCCCGAGAGCGTGAGGGCGGCGAGGACGAGGAGAGCGAGCGGATTCTCGAACGCGGCGATCGCGAGCAGGATCCCCGCCAGCCACGGTCGCGGAGTCACCGGAGCCGGAGCGACGACGAGGACGACGGCCCAGAGACTGAGCGCGAGCGCGAGAGGGTCGAGCGTCGATCCGAGGGTGAAGAGGATGACGGGTGAGGCGAAGACGGCGACGAGCCATGCCCGCCGGCGGGCGAGGAGGAGAAGGGCGACGCCGAGGGCGGCAATGCCGATGACGTTGAGGAGGAGGACGAAGGCCATGAACACCGAGACGTCATCGGTGATGAGGCGGAAGACGTCGACGAGCACGCCGTCGAGAACGGAGAGTCCCGAGGCTCCGCCGCGAGCGCGGCCCACCGCCTCGGGATTGAACTGCCCGAGGAACGCCGTCGACAGGGGGCCCGCGCACATCCTCGCCGAGGCGCTCGGCCGCTCGTAGCCCGAGCTCAGACACGGCCCCTGGAGAGCGAGAGCGAGGAACGTCGTGATCCCGAGGATCCCCGCGAGGACGAAGGCCTGCCCGCGCAGGTACACGGCCGATGCGGAACCGCGGTGAATGCCGTCCGGACCGCCGAGCAGGGGCTCGGCGATCCGGGTGGCTGGAGTCGAAGGCATATTCAGAGGTTACCGGTCATCGGACGATGACCGGCCCCCGGCGTGCGGGATCACCCGCCGGGCGCTCCGGTCGGCGGATCGATAGGAACCGGCTTCTTCGGGGGCTTAGTCGGGTCCGGTTTCTTAGGCGGCTTCGTCGGATTCTCACCGTCCCCGCCTTCGTCTGACGACCCGGTTTCGTTGCCGTCCTTGGACCCTTCATTCGACCCGTCGGCGGAGTCCTTGCCGTCGGTATCGGCAGTCGAGTCGGCGTCCTTCTCCTTGTCCTTGTCCTTGCCGGAGTCCTTCTCCTCGTCGTCCTTGGGCTTCTTCGTCGGTTCGTCGACGGGAGCCTTCTTCCGCGCGTCGTCGTCATCCTCGCGCGGCTCGCGCTTGGGCGCCGGAGGAGCGTTCGTATTGGCGGGCTTCTTCACCTCTGGCAGCTTGCCGCGCTCGGGGAAGGGTTCGACCTTCGTCCCCTCGAGGGCGTCCTTCATGTACGCCGTCCACACCTGGATCGGGAACGAACCACCGGTGACCTCGCTGCGACCGCCGTAGGCGCCGATCGGCACGGACTTGCCGTCGACCTCACGGTAGAGGACGACCGAGGTGGCCAGCTGCGGGGTGTAGCCGGAGAACCACGCCGACTTGTTCGACGTCGACGTACCGGTCTTGCCGGCCGCCGGGCGGCCGAGGTTCTGGGCGTAGCTGCCCGACCCGCCGTTGACGACCTGGCGCAGGGCGTAGGTGGTCTCGGCGGCGACGGCCTTGTCGAAGACCCGCTCACCCTTGGTGTCGGCCTTGTAGACCTCTTCGCCGTCCTTCGAGACCGACTCGATCGAGTGGGTCTCGTGGCGCACGCCGTTCGAAGCGAACGTCGCGTACGCGGTGGCCATGTCGATGACCTTGACGCTCGGCGTACCGAGGACGTTGGCCGCGTTCGGGGTGAGGTCGATCGTGCAGTTGCCGGTGTCGCCCGAGGCCATCTGCTCCTTCGTGCAGTTGGGGCTCAGGCCCGCCCGCTGTGCGACGTCGACGGTCTTGTCGGGACCGACCTGGACGTTGAGCGCTGCATAGGCCGTGTTGATCGAGGACTGCGTGGCCTTGAGCAGGGTGACCGGTCCATAGCTCGAGCCGCCGAAGTTCTTCACCGGCCACGGAGTGCCGTCATTGTTGAGCGTCGTCGGGCTGCCCGGGTACCGATCGGTCAGGCGCACGCCGTTCTCGAAGCCGGCGACGAGGGCGAAGGGCTTGAACGTCGAACCCGCCTGAGCGTGTCCCTGCGTCGAGGCGTTGAACGCCTGATCGAGGTAGTTCTTGCCGCCGTAGAAGGCTTCGATGCCGCCGGTCTTCGGATCGATCGAGACGAGGCCCGCCTGCAGGCCCTTCGGCTTGTCCTTCGGCAGGTCGTTGATCGCCTGCTCGGCTTCCTTCATCCGCTTCGCGTCGAAGGTCGTGACGATGTCGTAGCCGCCGCGGTCGAGCTGCGACTCGTCGATCCCGAGCTTCGCCATGGCCTCCTTGCGGACGTACTCCCACATGTAGCCCTTCTGACCGCTGAGCGAGTCCTCCTTGCTCTGCGCCTTGACCTCGGGCATCTCGACCTGGTCGGCCTGCTCCTGGGTGATGAAGCCCTCGTCGACCATCGACTTGATGACGTAGTCGAAGCGGTCCTGGTACATCTCCGGGTTCTCCGCAGGATCGGCGGCACCGGGGCGCTGGATCATCGCGGCGAGGAGCGCGGATTCGGCGAGATCGAGGTCCTTCGCGGACTTGCCGAAGTAGTTCTGCGCTGCGACCTCGACACCGTAGGAGCGGCGTCCGAGGTAGATCGTGTTGAGGTAGTTCGCGAGGATCTCGTCCTTGCTCTGCTGCTGGTCGATCTTGAGCGCAATGAACATCTCCTTGACCTTGCGGTCGAGCGAATGCTCGTTCGTCAGGTAGAAGTTCTTCACGTACTGCTGGGTGATCGTCGAGCCGCCGCCGGCGTACTGGTTGGTCACGACGCCGACCACAGCGCGGGAGAGGCCCTTGATCGAGATGCCGCGGTTCTCGTAGAACGACGTGTCCTCGGCAGCGATCGCGGCCTTCTGCATCGGCTCGGAGATCTCACCGATGTCGACAGACCTCCGGTCCTCGATCTTGTAGTGGCCGATCGGGGTCTTGCCGTCGTTGTAGTAGATCGTCGACGTCTGCCCGGTCGCCTCGAGGTTGGGTTCGGGGACCTCGGTCGTCGCGTAGCCGATTGCGAACGCGATGCACGCGAGGATGATCGCACTGAGTCCGCCGACGACGAGGATGCGCAGACTGGGCAGGAAGCGCGTCCACCCGCTCACTCCGGCACGCGGATAGTTGAGCAGATTCTTCGTCTTCCTGCCTCTGGTTCCGGCTGCTTTCTCTGCCTTAGCCACCCAAGGTCCTCCAGGTCTTCTCCACGTCCCGCACTGCGATGGCGACGAGGTTCGAAAAGGTCACAAATGGATTTCAGTGTCGCACGCGTTCATTGGAACACCGTGAAAAATGCGGTTCCGCCGCGCCATGTGGCTGCTGAGCATCACCCGCTGTGAGAACGGCGCGCCTACGGCAACCCGTTCACCGGCAATTTTACATCTCTTCACGTAAAGCAAACACTCAGAGTGCGTGTTTGCTCACATTCTCCCTTGTCACAGGCACTGAAATCGCCCCGACCGCGAGGCCGACCTCCCGTCCGCATCCCCTGTCGTGCAGCCGCCCGACTCAGCCCTTGAGGTCGAAGTCGGTGTCCGCGTACTCGGTCCCCTCGACAGAGGGTTCGCCGCTGAAGGGGTGGAGCTGATCCTCTCTCGCGCGGAGTTCGACGCGACGGATCTTGCCCGAGATCGTCTTCGGCAGCTCGGCGAACTCGAGTCGGCGGATCCGCTTGTAGGGGGCGAGGTTCTCCCGGCAGTACGCGAGGATCGAGCGCGCGGTCTCGGCATCGGGCTCGAAGCCGCTGCCGACGACGACATAGGCCTTGGGGACGGCGAGACGGACCGGATCCGGGGAGGGGACCACGGCCGCCTCGGCGACGGCCTCGTGCTCGATGAGCACGCTCTCGAGTTCGAACGGGGAGAGCCGGTAGTCGCTGGCCTTGAACACGTCGTCGGCCCGCCCGACGTAGGTGATGTAGCCCTCCTCATCGCGCTGCGCAACGTCGCCGGTGTGGTAGACGCCGCCCTCGAAGGCCTCAGAGGTCTTCTCGGGGTTGTTCCAGTACCCGGTGGTCAGGCCGAGCGGAGGCGGGTCGAGGCGGAGGCAGATCTCGCCCTCGTCACCCTCTTCCCCGCTGGCCGGGTCGATGAGGACGACCTCGTAGCCGGGGAGCACCTTGCCCATCGACCCGTACTTGAGCGGCTGGTCCGGGGAGTTGCCGATCTGCAGGGTCGTCTCCGTCTGTCCGTATCCGTCGCGGATGAGCACACCCCATTCGCTCTTGACCCGGTCGATGACCTCGGGGTTGAGCGGCTCACCCGCCCCGAGGGCCTTCGTCGGCGGGGTCTGCAGCTGGCCCAGGTCGGCCTGGATGAGCATCCGCCAGACCGTGGGAGGCGCGCAGAAGCTCGTCACCCCGGCCCGATCCATCGTCTCCATGAGCGCGCCGGCGTCGAACTTCGAGTAGTTAAAGAGGAACACGCACGATTCGGCGATCCACGGGGTGAAGATGTTCGACCAGGCGTGCTTCGCCCATCCGGGCGAGGCGACGTTGAGATGGACGTCGCCGGGGGTCAGCCCCATCCAGTACATCGTCGAGAGATGTCCGACGGGGTAGGAGACATGGGTGTGGGCGACCATCTTCGCCTTCGACGTCGTGCCCGAGGTGAAGTAGAGCAGGAGCAGGTCGTCGGCGCGGGAGCGGCCCTGCGGTTCGAACTCGGTGCGCTCCTCCTCGGCCTCGGCGTAGGCATAGTCCTGCTGGCGGGTCGGCTCTCCGCCGACGACGATGCGAACGACCTCGGCGTCGACGTCGTCGAACTTCGCAGCGTCCTCAGGACCGGCGACGACGAACTGGGCCCGGCCCCGCTCCACGCGGTCGCTCAGGTCGATGGGACCGAGCTGCGTCGTCGTCGGCAGGAGCACGGCGCCGAGCTTGATGCCGGCGAGCATCGTCTCCCACAGCTCGACCTGATTGGCGAGCATGACCATGACGTGGTCCCCGCGCTGGACGCCGGAGCGGCGGAGGAAGTTCGCGACCTGGTTCGAACGTGCGGCGAGCTCGGCGAAACTCCACTTGCCCTCCGACCCGTCCTGTTCGACGATCCACAGCGCAGGATCGTCGTTGTCCTCGGCGATCCGGTCGAACCAGTCGATGCCGAAGTTGAAGTGCGAGAAGCGCGGCCACTCGAAGTTCTCACGGGCAGCGTTGTAGTCGCTGCGGAGCTCGATGAGCCGGCCCCTGGCCGCCCGGAACTCGTCAGTCACAGTCATTGCGGTCTCCTCGTGGTCGCTGCTCGCGCGTCGTCTGTGACGGCGCACACATTCTCACGACTCCGAAGTTACCAGGCGGCGGCCGTCCCCGTAGAGGCGGGGGGCGGTGTCACTCCTTCGGGGAGTTCTCCGCCCACCAGGCCCGCAGCATCTCCTCGGCCCGCTCCTCGCCGAGCGGTCCGTGCTCGAGGCGCATCTCGAGGAGGTGCTTGTAGGCCCGCCCGACGAGCGGAGAGGGTTCGATGCCGAGGATCTCCATGATCCGCCGACCGTCGAGGTCGGGCCGGATCGCCGCGAGCTCCTCCTGCTCGGCGAGCGCGGTGATCCTCGACTCGAGATCGTCGTAGGCGAACGCGAGCCGGTCGGCCTTCTTCCGGTTCCGCGTCGTGACATCGGCACGGGTGAGGATGTGGAGGCGGGTGAGCAGGGATCCGGCATCGGTGACGTAGCGGCGCACGGCAGCGTCCGTCCACCCCGCATCCCCGTAGCCGTAGAAGCGCAGATGGAGTTCGACGAGGCGGCAGACGGCTTTCGTCGTGTCCTTGTCGAAGCGCAGGGCCTTCATCCGCTTCGCCGTGAGCTTCGCGCCGACGACATCGTGGTGGTAGAAGGTCACGGCACCGCCGGGGAGGAAGTTCCTCGTCGCGGGCTTCCCCACATCGTGCATGAGGGCGGCGAAGCGGACGACGAAGTCGGGTTCGGGCAGGTGCTGTGGGTCGGCGGCCTCGACTCCGGCTTCCCGCTGCCTCGCGGCATAGGCGGCCTCGAGGTCGACGGCCTGCCGGAGCACGGTGAGACTGTGCTGGTAGACGTCCTTGTGCCGGTGGTGCTCGTCGGTCTCGAGCCGCAGCCCCGCCACCTCGGGCAGGACATGGTCGGCGATCCCGGTGCGCACGAGCAGGTCGATCCCGGCGGCGGGATCGACGCCGGTGATGAGCTTGACGAGTTCGACCTGGATGCGTTCGGCGGAGACGATGGCGATCCGGTCGGCCATCTCCGTCATCGCCGCCTCGACACCGGGATCGACGTCGAGTCCGAGCTGTGAGGTGAAGCGCGCGGCGCGCATCATCCGCAGCGGATCGTCGGAGAACGAGTCCGCCGGGGTTCCGGGTGTCCGGATCCGGCCGGCCATGAGGTCGTCGAAGCCCTGGTAGGGGTCGACGAAGGTCTTCTGGGGCAGGCGCACGGCCATCGCCCCGATCGTGAAGTCGCGGCGGACGAGGTCGGCGTCGAGGTCGGTGCCGAAGCGGACGACGGGCTTGCGCGAATCGGGCTCGTACGCCTCGGCGCGGTAGGTCGTGATCTCGATCTGCACCCCGGACTTCATCGCTCCGATCGTGCCGAACTCCCGGCCGATGTCCCAATGGGCATCGGCCCAGTCGACGATGAGGGCGAGGATGTCGTCGGGGCGGGCGTCGGTGGTGAAGTCGAGGTCGGGCATCGGCCGTCCCATGAGCGCGTCGCGCACCGAGCCGCCGACGAGGGCGAGCTCGAATCCCGCCTCGGCGAATCGACTGCCGAGCGGACCGAGGATGTCGTCGAGCTCATCGAGCTTGTCGTACAGCCGCACATGCGCGCTCTGCGGGTCCACCGAACTCCTGACTCTTGGGGTAAGCCGGCCTGCGGGCACGGCGATCGAGCAACCTCCAGCCTACCGGGAGCGCGTCAAGCGGGACTTCCAAGAATCGCCCATTAAGGTAGGAGAATGACCACACCGATGCCCAAACCGGGACCGCGGGCATCCCGACGCACCACGGTCGAGGAGACATCCGCCGGGGGCATCGTCGTCGACTTCTCCAGTCAGGATCTCAGTGTGGCCGTCATCGCCCGACTCAACCGCGCAGGGCGTCTCGAGTGGTGCCTGCCCAAAGGGCATCTCGAAGGGGAGGAGACCGCCGCCGAGGCGGCCCGCCGTGAGGTCGAGGAGGAGACCGGGATCCTCGGCCAGGTCATCTGCCCGCTCGGTACCGTCGACTACTGGTTCACGGTGACCGGGATCCGCATCCACAAACTCGTCCACCACTTCCTGCTCCGCGCGAGGTCCGGCACGCTCACGGTCGACAACGATCCCGACCAGGAGGCCGTCGACGCCGCCTGGGTGCCCTTCGACGAGCTGCGGACGCGATTGTCGTTCGCCAACGAACGCCGTATCGTCGCCGCTGCCCGTCCCATGGTCCGTGAGTGGGAGTTGTGAGGGCGGTGTGCCTGTGTGCCGCATGACGAACGAAATGGAACAGTGAACAGCTTCACCCCCGCGCGCGTCCTCTTCGCGCTGCTGACTGCGACCCTGCTGCTGGCAGGGTCGGTCTTCGCCCTCCCCCTGGCCGCGGCGGCTTCCGGCGGCCAGAGCGGCGAGAATGCGAGCGGCGCGGCCGACGGCGGCGACGCCGACGGCGGGAGATCCGGCACCGGCGTGTCGATGCGACTCGATGAGATCACTCCGTGGCTCGACGACAAGGGCACCCTGACCGTGCGCGGAACGGTGACGAACTCGACGGACACGGCGATCGTCGATCCGCAGCTGCGCCTCGGCATGTCGCTGCGCACCCTCGACTCCGAATACCGCATCGAAGCGTGGAAGACCGATCAGTCCCGGCACCGGGTCGTCGCCGATCTCAACAGCGACGGGCCGGAGGCGAGGAAGCAGGCCGAGAAGCAGGGCGGTGACGATGCCGATCCGGTCACCTCGGTGGATGCGACCTTCGCCAAGGAACTCGCCCCGGGGTCCACGGGCGAGTTCACGATCACGGTGCCCGCCGACCAGCTCGGTCTGCGCGCGTCCTCCCCGAACTCCTCGTGGGGGTCCCGTGGACTGAGCGTGCAGATCCGCGACGCCTCCGGGGCGCTGGCCACCGGAGTGGGCTTCACGACGTGGTATCCGAACCCGAAGTTCGATCGCACAGCGATCAGCTTCCTCGCCCCGGTCACCCTGCCCGGCTACACCACCGACGGCCTCATCGGCCCCGACGAGCTCGATGCCGCGATCGCCGAGGACGGAGCGCTGACGAACGCCGCCCGGGCGTTCGAGGACCCCAAGGTGGCCATCGCCCTCGACCCCAGGGTCGTCGCCTCGTTCGAGGCCGCCGTGGCAGAACCCCCCGCCGAGGACGGCGAGGAGGAGGAGACCGGTGCGCCCTCCCCGCCGCCGAGCCCTGGTGAGACCGCAGCCGCCGAAGGCCCCGACGAGCGGGAGGAGCAGCGCAAGCGCCTCGACGCGTGGTACCGCGAGTTCCTCGCGACCGCAGAGACCCGCACGGTGCTCGCCCTGCCCTTCGGCGATCCCGATCAGAACTCGCTCACCGGCGAGGAGCTCGACGACCTCGGTGCCTTCGCGGAGAAGGAGAAGAGCATCGTCAAGGATGTCCTTCCGAATGCCCGCACGGACATCGCGTGGCCGATCGCCGGCACCGCGGACCGTGCGGACCTCCGCGCCCTGCAGAAGGCGGGGAATTCGACGGTCATCCTCGATGACGTCCAGCAGCCTCCCACCTCAGGCATCCGCGAGGACGCGCATTCGGTGACCCGGACGACCTCAGACGGGCAGTCGACCGTCGAGACGCTCATCTCCGACTCGGCCCTGACCCGGCTGAGCGCCGACGTCATCAACGCCGAGGCACCGCCGGCGGCGATGAGCGAACTCGTCGCCACGACCGCGGCGATCCAGTCAGAGGCGCCCAACCGGTCACGGCACCTGCTCGTGCCTCTGCCGCGCACGACCGCCTCGGCGGGGTGGGAGTCGACAGTGAAGACCGTGACCGGAACCCCCTGGATCGAAGCGGCCGGTCTCGATGCCCTGCTCGAGAGCGATCCCGAACCGCGGGGCCTGCTCCAGAAGGCGACGGATCCCGAGCGGATCGCCACGAGCACGCTCGAGGGGATCGCCGAGGTCCGGACCACGGAGTCGAAGTTCAACAGCGCGTTCTCCGATCCTGAGGCCGCGAACACGCGCCTCGACCGGTCCCTGCTCGCGTGCACCTCGGTCGCGTGGACCCTCGGCGGGGATTCGTCGACGTGCCTGGCGAAGGCGCAGCAGACGAGCCGGGCGCAGATGGACGGCCTCTACCTCGAGAAGGGCTCCTCGGTGCTCCTCGTCACCGGGGAGAAGACGACGATCCCGGTGACGATCGTCAACGACACCAACGCCGAGGCGACGCTCAGGCTGCAGATGAAACCGCAGACCCCGCAGCTGCGGGCCCAGACCACGGAGACCGTCGCCGTCCCACCCGCGGAGACGATGCGCGTCGATGTCCCCGTCGAGGGGCTCGCGAACGCCGACGTGCCCACGACCATCGAGATGGTCACCGCCGACGGCGTCGTCCTGCCCAAGGACGCCTCACTGCTCGTGCGGGTCCGCGCGGACTGGGAGAACATCGGCACCGCGGTCGTCGGATTGGCGCTCGCGGCCGTGTTCGTGATCGGCTTGGTCAAGTCCGTGTCCCGCGGACGGCGGAAGATCCCCGAACAGCAGCTGGCGGCGGCGGTCGCCCGCGCGAAGAACGACGAACCGGAGAAGAGGTAGGACGTGGCGAACTTCTCGAGCCTGGCGCGATCCTCGGCGATCATGACCGCCGGCACCCTGACCTCGCGCATCCTCGGCCTCGTCAAGGCCTCCCTGCTCGCCACCGCGATCGGCATCACCGCCGTCCAGGCCGACGCCTTCGACGTCGCGAACAAGGTCCCGAACACCCTCTACATGCTGCTCGCCGGCGGCGTCGTCAACGCCGTGCTCGTTCCCCAGCTCGTGCGCGCGACGAAGCGCGAGGACGGCGGACGCGACTACACGAACCGCCTCCTCACGCTCTCCTTCCTCCTGCTCGCGATCGTCAGCGTCGTCGCGACGCTCGCCGCCCCGATCCTCGTGTGGCTCTACTCCTCGGGGTGGAGTCCTGAGCAGATGGCGCTGGCCACGGCGTTCGCATACTGGTGTCTGCCGCAGCTCTTCTTCTACGGCCTCTACACGCTGCTCGGCCAGGTCCTCAACGCGAAGTCGTCGTTCGGTCCCTACATGTGGGCGCCGGTGCTCAACAACATCGTCGCGATCGCCGGACTCCTCGTCTTCATCGTCGTCTTCGGCACGAACACCGCCTCACCGCACACGCTCGACACGTGGACGCCCGAGAAGATCGCGCTCATGGGCGGGTCGGCCACCCTCGGCGTCGCAGCCCAGGCGCTCATCCTCATCTGGCCGCTCAAGCGGATCGGTTTCAGATACCGGCCGACCTTCGGCTTCCGCGGCGTCGGCCTCGGCACGGCCGGCAAGGTCGCCTTCTGGACGTTCGCGGCGATGCTCATCGGCCAGCTCGGCTTCCTCATCATCTCCCGCGTCGCCGCCGGCGCCTCGGTGCCCGGCGAGGGGAACGCCTCGAACGCGGCGTACACGAACGCCTACCTCGTCTTCATGCTGCCGCACTCCCTCATCGCGGTCTCGCTCGCGACCGCCCTCTTCACCTCACTGAGCAGGAACGCCGCCGAGCACGACACCGAGGCGGTGAAGTCCGACTTCTCGATGGGCGTGCGCATGGTCGGGCTCGTCAACTCCTTCGCCGTGGCCGCCCTCGTCGTCCTCGCCTCTCCGGTGGCGATGATCATCGCCGGGGCCGGGCGGGAACAGGCGATGGCCGTCGGGCTCGTCATCATCACGATGGTCTTCGGGCTCATCCCGTTCAGCGCGAACTACCTCGCCCAGCGCGTGTTCTACGCGTACGAGGATGCGCGCACGCCGTTCTTCATCCAGCTGCCGCAGATCGTCTTCCAGTCCCTCGCCGTCCTCTCGGCGTCGATCTTCCCGAAGTCCGTGACGGTGGCGATCATCGGCCTCGTCATGAGCCTCGGCTACCTCTTCGCGATGATCCTCTCATTCGCAATCCTCTCCAAACGCCTTGGCGACATCGACGTCCGCACGATTGCGAAGGCGCATGTGAAGTTCCTCCTCGCCGCGCTCGCTGCGGGACTCGCCGGCTACGGGCTCCTCCTCTTCTTCCCGGACTTCGCACTCTCCGGGCGATGGCAGGCCTTCGTCGCCACCGCGGGAGTCGGCACGGTCATGCTCATCGTCTACGTCGGAGCCTGCTTTCTGCTCCGAGTCCGAGAGTTGCATTCGATTATTGGCCTCGCAGCTGGAAAACTTAGGAGATAGTCAGTCCTCGTCCGTCCCGCCGCCCCGGAGGTGATCCCCCTGATCGATATCGAACCCGGCATGGTCGTTGCCGGTCGCTATGTCGTATCAACGGTTGACCGCCCGTGGTTGGAGGACAGGCCCGAGGTCGGTGCGGTGTGCACCGCCCTCGACGCGATCCTCGACGAACCGGTCCTCATCCACGTCGCCGACGCCTCAGGCGGCTCCGACGTCCTCGAAGCCGCACGCCGGGTCTCGATCCTCGGCGACCCGCGGATCGCCCCGACGCTCGACGTCGGGAACTCGAACGGGCTCGACTACGTCGTCTCGACGCGCATCGCCGTCACCCCGCTCGGCACCATCCTCCCGAAGACGCCGCTTCCCATCGACGCCGCCCGCGCGCTCATCGGGGAGGTCGGCACGGTCCTCGTCACCTCGGCGAGGCGAGGTCTCTTCCACATGTTCCTCCGCCCGAGCGTCGTCGGCATCAACGCGAACGGCGGGATCCTTCTCTCGGGAATCGGCATCGATGCCGCGCTCGCGCTCGGCAACGGCGTCATCGACCCCGACGACTACACGCCCACGGCAGCCTCCCGGCAGGACGCCCTCGACCTCGTCCGCCTCTTCTACGCAGCGGTCACCGGATACTGGCCGGGCGAAGAGGGCAAGGACGGCATCCCCGCAGCGCCCCGCGAGAACTCGCGGATCGCGCGGGCGAAGTCACTCAACCCGGAGATCCCCGCCGAACTCGACGACTTCGTCAGCGGTGTGCTCACAGGCGCCGATCCCGGTCCCGGGTCCGTCGCCGAGGTGCTCGGATTCCTCGACGAATGGGACGCCGAGCTGCTGCGCTACGTCAACCGCACGCCCGCAGCCGAGAACGACAAGCTCTTCGACGAGTCCCCGTCGAGCTTCGACGAGGCGACGAAGCTGCCGAGTCCGGGTCCGGCGCCGCTCGGCGGGTCGACATCGCAGGCCAGCGACGACCAGGTCAAGGCGGCTCTGGTGCGCATCGGCATCACCCGTCCTGGGACCCGTGGCCTGGCTGCCGGTGTCGTCGGACGCACGACCGGTCGCTACGCGGAGCGCATGCAGATGCGACAGGCCTCGAGCTTCCCGATCGGCGCGGAGCAGATCGACAACGCCGCGAAGGACTGGGACGAGTGGTCCCCCGAGCAGACGTACTCGGAGTACTCCGGCTACTCCGCGCATGAGTACGACGAGAATCTCACGACCCCGATCCTCAACCGCGATGAACCCGACCCTGACACGCAGGCGATGGACATCGTCGCCGTCGACGAGGAGGACGACGACAACGACACCCGCGTGATCATCGACGACGAAGACGACGGTTCGTGGTTCCTCGGCGGGATGTTCGAGACCTCGGAGCAGCAGCGCGAGCACCAGCTGCGCGAATACGAACGCGAGCGCCGCATCGCCCGCGCGAAGGAGGAGGAGGCGAGACGCCGCCTCGCCGCCCTCGATGCCTCGGCTGCCGCGCGGCGCGAGGAAGCCGAAGCAGCGGCCCCGCCGAAGCAGGTGCGCAGGCTCTCCCCGGAGACCGTCGACCAGGGCGAAAGCGGGACCGCGGCCGCCGGGACCGCGGCGGCCGGCGTGGGCGCGGCAGCGGCGGGAGCCGGTGGACCCGGGAACACCGCACCGACGAGCTCAGCATCCACCGGAGGGTCCGGGCACGGGAACGGTGGGGCCGCCTCGGCGAGCAGCCTGGCGTCCGCCCCCGGGGAGGATCCGCGGGAGACCCGAGCCCGAACGCGGAAGCCCTTCGCCCTCCTCGTCCTCGGTCTCCTCGTCGTCGCCGCAGTGATCATCGGCATCATCGTCGTCAATCTCAATTCGGGACAGGACGAGCCGACGGCGACACCCGAGACTGCGGCTCCGAGCGAACCCGCGGAAGACAGTCCGGCCGAGGAGGAACCGAAGGCCGAGCCCCCGAAGATCGCCGAGGTCTCCGCACTCGATCCCGAGGGCGACGACAAGGAGAACGACGACCGCGCCGGCGACGTCGTCTCCGGCGAGAAGGGGTCGTGGCGGACGGATCGCTACAACTCGGCGAAGTTCGGCAACCTCAAGTCCGGGGTCGGCCTGCTCTTCGAGCTCGAGAAGTCGGCGACCGTCAATGAGGTCACCGTGAAGTCTTCGACTTCCGGGGGAAAGTTCGAGATCCTCAACGGCTCCGATCCCACCTCGGCGAAGAAGGTCGGCGAGGGCGAGTTCGAAAAGGGCGACGACGGGGTGACCGTCAAGCTCGATGAGGGCGTGGAGACCGATTCTCTCATCCTGTGGATCACCCAGCTGCCCAAGGATGACGGCGGGTACCGCGCTACCATCAGCACCGTCGACCTCGCCTGAGCGGTCGCGGTCGGCCACGTCAGCCGGTGGACCACCTCGGCGGGGGTGCCCGGACGACCACCGCAGGCGACCGCTGCCTGCGGAATAGTCGCCGTCGGGCTGCCGTTACCACTAGGCTAGGAATCCAGCGTCAGCACGGCGCACGAGACTACGACAGGGAACGCACAACATGACTGACACACAACTGGTGATCATCGGGTCCGGTCCGGCCGGATACACGGCCGCCGTCTACGCCGCCCGAGCCAACCTGTCACCTGTGGTCATCGCGGGATCCGTGACCGCCGGCGGTGAGCTCATGAACACCACCGACGTCGAGAACTACCCCGGGTTCCCCGCGGGGATCCAAGGTCCCGAGCTCATGGAGGCCATGCGCGAGCAGGCCGAACGCTTCGGAGCCGAGGTCGTCTACGACGACGTCGAGACGCTCAAGCTCAACTCCGGAGCCCACCAGATCGAAACCGCCCTCGGCGCGCGCTACACCGCCAAGGCCGTCATCCTCGCCACCGGCTCCGCCTACCGCGAGCTCGGACTGCCGAACGAGAAGAAGCTCTCCGGCCACGGGGTGAGCTGGTGCGCGACCTGCGACGGCTTCTTCTTCCGCGACCAGCACATCGCCGTCGTCGGGGGCGGCGACTCGGCCCTCGAGGAGGCGACGTTCCTCACTCGCTTCGCGTCGAAGGTCACGCTCATCCATCGCAGGCAGGAGCTCCGTGCCTCCCAGGCCATGCAGGATCGTGCGCGCGCCGATGAGAAGCTCGAGTTCCTCCTCGACACCGAGGTGGCGGAGATCCATGGAGACGAGGCTCTCACCGGGCTGACGGTCCGCAACACCGTCACGGGAGAGACCTCCGAACTTCCGGTCACCGGTCTGTTCGTCGCGATCGGGTCCGACCCGCGCACGAGCCTCTTCGCCGAGCAGCTGCCCCTGCGCGCCGACGGCTACCTCGAGGTGGAAGGCCGCTCGTCGAAGACCGCCGTCGAAGGCGTCTTCGCCGCCGGCGACGTCATCGACTCCGTGTACCGTCAGGCGATCACCGCGGCCGGGTCCGGCTGTGCGGCCGCCCTCGACGCGGAGAACTACCTCGCCGATCTCGAGGCCTCAGAGCAGCTCGAAGCCGACGGCGACCACGAAGCCTCCGTCGAGGTCATGAACGCCTGACGGAGGTGGGTGCACCAGGCTCCGGAGTCTGCCTGCGCCCTGGGGGAATGAAACCCCCGCACACGCTGTTCTCGGTAGAGACAGACCACCGCCAGCAGAAAGGGAGCTCATGACGACCGAAGTCACTGATGCCACGTTCGATGAGACCGTCCTCAAGTCCGATAAGCCCGTCCTCGTCGACTTCTGGGCCCCGTGGTGCGGCCCGTGCCGCATGGTCAGCCCCATCGTCGACCAGATCGCCGACGAGAACTCCGACAAGCTCACCGTCGTCAAGGTCAACACCGACGACAACCTCGAGACCGCGAGCAAGTACGGGATCACCTCGATCCCGGCACTCTACGTCTTCAAGGACGGCGAGGTCGCCAAGACGATCATCGGTGCCCGTCCCAAGCCGGCGCTGGAGGAAGAGCTCGCAGAGTTCATCTGATCAAGTTCCAAGGCGCCTGTTGTAATATCAACAGGCGCCTTCGGCGTATTCCCCTCGGAAACACACCCCAGAGAAGCAGATTGGCACGACATTGAATCACCACGGACGCCCCCAGTTCAGGAACGGGGACACCTCAGAGGTCCTCCCTGCGATCAAATCGCAGATGGCGCGTCTCGGTCTCACTGTCGGCGATGCCCACACCCAGGACTTCGATCGTCCCTTCGAGCTCGCCGTCCGGCAGTTCCAGCAGACCAGGGGAATCCTCTGCGACGGTGTGCTCGGCACTGAGACGTTCGCAGAGCTCGAACGGGCCCGGTACCAGCTCGGGGACCGTGTGCTCCGCTTTGACCCCGTCAAGGTCCTCACAGGGGATGATGTGCTCTCGTTGCAGCGCACCTTGTCGGGATTGGGGTTCTACGCCGGCCGAATCGACGCCGAGTACGGTGCCACCACCGAAGCAGCGGTCAAAGAACTGCAACGTGGTCTCGGAACCAAGGTCGACGGCGTCGCCGGACCGCAGACGCTGCGTGGACTCTCTGCGGTCGATCGCAAGCAGAGCACGGGCAACCTCTTCGCCCTTGAGGAGCACGCCCGAGTCGCGGCGTCGGGAACATCGCTCGCCGGACGCACTTTCGTCATCGAAGCGGCGACGACGATCGCGGACTTCGTCACCCTGCCGATGAACGAGGAGCAGAGCAGGCTCGAGAGGGAAGTCACTACAGATGTAGCACGTCGCTTGGCAGGGCGCCTGGAGGCCGTCGGCGCTGGTGCCGTCCTCCTCGACGGCGATGCTGCCGAGATCAATGCGGCCGATCAGCTGGGCGCATCGGCCGTCGTCACCGTCACCGCCGACGTCAGTCGGTCGCCCGGCGCGAACGGTCTCGCGACGTTCTATTTCGGGCACGAGGAACATCCGGACATCAACTCACCGGTAGGGGCCCGTCTCGCGGGCCTCATCCAGAGTGAGATCACCGCGCGTACGGAAATGCAGGACTGCCGATCCCACGCTCGCACGTGGTCGTCACTCAAGCGCCTCCGCACACCCAAGGTCCACGTGGTCACCGGGTACCTCACGAACGAAGGCGATCGACGCAACCTCGAAGACCCTGCGGTCCGCGACGCCATCGCGGATGGCATCGCTGCAGCGCTGCAGCGTCTCTACGTCAGAGAGGACTCGGATCCCGAGACCGGTACCCTCAGCCTCGCCGAGATCAAAGCCTACGGCTGAGGCTCGCTGATCGATTCGGGTCCGCTCATTCGTCGCCCGTTCCATGTGATTCACGAATCGCCGATGCCTCGATGCTGAAAAGCCCCGCTGGCCAAGTATTGTCGCTGTGTCCGTCCCTCGAGGCCAACGGCCCATCTCTTAACCGGAACGGCTGAACGGAGCGCAGAATCGCCCCATGTCAAAAGTGCCCCATGTCATAAGCACTGTGCGAGATAACCGACGGCAAGAAACCAGCGGTCGTCCACTATGCCGACGTCGATCTCCCTTGCATTGATCCGGTTCTCAGGCCCGCCCCGATACACCTGCTGTGGCTCCCATGCAGCCGTCACCCGACGCCTCGTCAATACCTTCACACGAACGTTCTGCCCGCGGACGAGCTCATGCCGGTCGCAGCCACATTTGCGGCTGAGATGGGAATGGAGGGAAGCGGCTTCCGTTTCACGTGGAACGAAGGTCCAATTACATACATAAGATCGAACGTCCCCACCTCCGTCTCATCGCAGGCCGCCCACAGATTCGATCGGCCGGTCAATTACGAGGCAGAGTACGCAACAGTCAATAAGCCGTTCCGCCTTCCGCCAGCGACATCGTCCGGCTGAAAGATGCCCGTGCGCCAGTGCGTGTGTTTCCGTCTTCAGGTGCTCGTACCATGTGGAGCCATGTGGATGCATGATCTGCCGTACCAATTCCACGATGTACGATCTGGCGTAGCGATTCCACACAGCGGGCAGGACACCAACATCAAGTCACGAAATCCGCAGCATGCTGGCGGAACGCTACTCTGGCCCCGAGGTGGCCACGTTTCACGTGGAACAAGGTGCACAACTCGAACATAGCTCGGACTCGTCTTCGCGTCGAACATAGCTCGGACTCGTCTTCACGTCGAACATAGGTCCAGCACATCATTGACTCGGTTTCACGTGAAACAGTGAAGTCAACAGACATCCAGCCCAAGTCGCCATAGATTCCGCTAATCAGAGTTCCAGAACCACATCCCCACGAGATCTCCCGGCGTCGCTACCGACACCGTTTCATTCTGGACGCGTGGTCTCCTTCGTTTGACGTATAGTCGAATCTGGTTTCACGTGAAACGTAACGCGTTCCCTCTCTGAGATGCACGGCTGCCAGCTCACGGGAGTACGCCTATCAGCCGACGTTTCACGGAAGAACTATGAATCCAGGAGCGAAAGACCACAGCCTTCAGTCCCAATCCTTCGTCCGCACCGACGACTGCCCCAAGCGTTACCTTCAGTTTAATCCCACGGTTCCGGACTCCAACAATGTCGTCCACTTGAATGGATCGACCGACCTGGGACGACTCGGTAGCCTCCGATTGTCACAGAAGCCTGCCCTCCCCATAAGCTTCACTCGTAAGACGTTGGGCCGACTCCACGTGTGTTTCACGTGAAACGCGCCTACTGACGATCATTGGGCAACATTACCGTCGGCCAACAATGTTCATCGTTGATCCAAGAGCTTCGCATTGCGCCGGGAAGCAGACCACCAGATCGATGGAAACACTTCTTCACAGTGCATCGCGCTAAAGAGAAATTGCGGATGAAACCCACTCCAGTGAAACGTAACTGCGGCCTGTGCCTCATCAGACCGATTTCCACCGTCCGGTGTACCACCTTAAGAATATGTTTCACGTGAAACGGCTACCACCGAACCTGAAATCACGACCGGAGGGACGAGAGGGTGTCCGCCTATCTGTTCCACAGGACGCTGCAATCGACGCTACATACCTAGAACAGGGAGCAGACTTCGCAAAACGGCCACCAGATAAATGGTTTAAGTAGGGCCGTGCATTGATGCGGACTCGACCTGTTGGCTTCATTCGCTTCCTACAACCACCTCAAATAGACCTCGGTTCTTCAGGAGCGAGCGCTCAGGTGAGGACTGCCGGAAACTGCTTGATGGGTTGAACGGCTTCAGACTGGAAAATGATCGCACCGACATACGCACGAAACGGCTCGGGTACATGGTGAGCTCGGAATCGTAAGTGGCGGCCCGTTGCACATGAAACCGGTTGTAGGCATGTTTGGGACTGGTCAGTCCTCACCGGATTCAGGAATCGTCGCTTCTTCGGATACTCCGCAAGATTCGTGCTCTAATCTTCGTTTCACGTGAAACGCCGCCCGGCCACCACTACCAGCGCTCATCTCCTTCATCCAGCAGTCGAGTTAACCGGACATAAGTGGGTGGAGATCAAGCGCCGGAAAGTAGGCAGGCATGAAGAGAAACGATCTCGATGGAATCCGCGGAGAACGAACACTCATCACACCAACATCGGTACCAAGAATGCTGCGGCGCAATGGAACTTCGATTTCGTGCGTTCTGAACTCAAAAGTCCACTTCCCGTTTCACGTGAAACATCGTGTTCCAGTTTCACGTGAAACCTCGAACGAGTCACCCTCGAAGATCCCGAACTGCACAAGCCGGACAGAAACCTTCCTCACGACGCAACCTCATCCGACAGCGGTCTAGAACGAATCACCAAGTTCTACCGAAAGTGGAACAACCGAAAGAAGAACTAGGTCGACACGTACACCTGTCGCCTCACACTTCCGAGCCATATCACCGGTTGAATGGACCGCACAAGAAGCTGAAACCGTCGTCGAGTTGTTACAACGATGAAGTTTCCTCTGGGATAACAATGTCGCCTCAATTCAAATGCGTTGATTGCTCTCGCTTGAGCGTTACGTTTCAGGTGAAACGTGAGTCTGATCGACACTACGCAGTGTGTGTGACAAGACCGTGAGTCAGTGCATCCAAGTTTCACGTGGAACATACGTACCTCCGCTTCAGGGCGAAGTGCATCAATCGGACCTCATGAAATGCCCTAGCCGAGACCACCTGTTACGGGGGACAGTGGTGTTCAGCCGCATGACACTGAGAATGCCGTGACCGCAGGAGTTCCATCATCGTAGGCGCGAATCTGCGCAATTTGTGTCACCGGCAGCCCAAACAACGTGCTTTCAGCCGGGTTCGACGCGCAGATCAACGACTTCTATAAAGACGAATACTTACGGGCCGCGGCAACTCCTGAACAACCGCAAGCGAACCGACCCAGCTAGCACTCGACTTGATATCGGCAGTTCCGCGGTCCCCAGGGAGGTTTATCTGACAATTGGGCTTCGAACCAGAGGAAGATACCGCGTGACCTATTCGGGCGACTTGACGCCGAGAAGGGCGAGGATGCGGTCGAGGTCCTCCTGATTGGCGAATTCGACGCTCAGCTTGCCCTTGCGCTTGCCGACGGTGATGTTGACCTTTGTGTCGAGACGATCACCCAGACGCTCGGCGACCTCGATGAACTCGGGCGCCACACGTGATGTTGCACGTGAAACATTCACCGAGTCGCCGCGGTTGAGCAGCACAACGGCTTCCTCAGAAGCACGCACAGAGAGACCCTCGGCGACGATTCGCTGAGCAAAGACTTCCATCTGCTCCGGATCCTTGAGACCGAGGATAGCGCGAGCGTGTCCGGCCGAGATCACGCCGGCTGCGACGCGACGCTGAACCAGCGGTGGGAGACGAAGCAGGCGCAGGGTGTTCGAGATCTGCGGACGGGAACGTCCGATGCGCTCCGACAGCTCCTCCTGCGTGCAGCCGAAGTCCTCGAGCAGCTGGCCGTAGGCAGCCGCCTCTTCGAGAGGGTTGAGCTCGGCACGATGGAGGTTCTCAAGCAGTGCATCGCGGAGAAGGTCCGTGTCCTCAACATACCGGACGATCGCAGGGATCGTCTCCAGACCGGCTTCCTTCGTCGCACGGAGTCGACGCTCACCCATGATGAGTTCGTATCGCTCGGCCTCACCGGGCTTCCGGCGTACGACAACAGGCTGGAGCACACCGATCTCGCGAATGCTGTGAACGAGTTCAGCGAGCTGATCCTCGTCGAAGACGGTCCGCGGCTGACGAGGGTTCGGATCGACGAGAGCCACTTCGATCTCTCCGAATGCCGTATCCGGGATCGAATCGACTCCCGACGCTTCAGCATCGCCGTCCGCCGCATCATCGGCGTCGTTGACGGCTGCGGCATCGCCGGATCCATCGTCGTCCGACGTGATCGCAGCGCCTACTACATCAGTAGTAGCCATTCCGGTGTCACTCGGCTCTCCTGTCGGTTCCTCAGCCGAGGCCTCTGTCTCCGGGCCAAACTCCGCGGCAGCCTCCTCGTCGTCGCTGAATCCCCTCGAGGTGTAGACACCAGGATGGTCTTCACGGACGTCGTCGTTCCGTGCAGTGAGGTCAACGGCGCTGGTCTCCTCGACCGCTGCTGCCTGTTCAGCCGCCACTGCAGAATCCGTAGTCTCGGAGGTCGCGGGCTCGACGGACGAGCGCTTCGCCGCTGGGGCCGCAGTCTTGGCACCCGACGCCTTCGCTCCGGCCGTCTTCGTCACTGCCGCCTTCGCCGCGGATCCCGACTTCGATGTCGTGGATCCAGTGGCCTTGGACGCTGAGGACGTGGAGGCTGCGCCTTTGGCAGCAGTGGTGTTCGCACCCGCAGCCTTGCTGGCTGCGCCAGTCCTACCGCCTGCGGCCGCCTTGCCCGCCGAAGACTTCGAGGCGGCACTCTTCGTCGTTGAACTCTTCGCCGATGTGCCGGCCTTCGAACTCGGGGTCGACCGAGACCTGCTCTTCGCAGTCCCGGTGCCCGCAGCCTTCGCCTCGTCGGCCTCGGCCGCCGCCTTCGGCTTGCGTCGCCTCGAGGACTGCATCGACGCTGCAGGGTCGGTACGCCGACTGCGCCCAGCCTTCGTCTCCTCACCGGCACCACGGGACTGTTCGTCGGCATTGCCGCCGGAGAAGAACACGTCGACGGGACGATCGTTCGACGCAGCATCGGGAATGAGCGCTCCGAGACCTCGACCCAGTCCGCGCTTCTTGCGTTCAGCCACGTTCCACTCCTCGGTTCGCGATCTCCTCAGCGGCTTCCAGGTAGGACAGAGCGCCGCTGGAATGAGGATCATAGGTGATGACAGTCTGTCCGTAGCTCGGCGCCTCGGAGATCCGCACAGAGCGCGGAATCGCCGTCCCCAGCACCTGCTCCGGGAAGTGAGAGCGGACGTCTTCGGCGACCTGGGCGCTGAGGTTCGTGCGGCCGTCGTACATCGTCAGGAGGATCGTCGAGACCGAGAGCTGCGGGTTGAGGTGCTTCTGGATGAGCTGGATGTTCTTGAGCAGCTGGCTGAGTCCCTCGAGCGCGTAGTACTCGCATTGGATCGGGATGAGCACTTCGCGCGCGGAGACGAATGCGTTGACGGTGAGCAGCCCCAGGCTCGGCGGGCAGTCGATGATGACGTAGTCGACGCGGTCCCCGGCCGCCGCTCGCTCCTCGAGGTAGAGTCCGAGCGACCGCTGCAGCCGCTGCTCGCGGGCGACGAGGGAGACGAGCTCGATCTCGGCACCGGCGAGGTCGATCGTCGCCGGCACGCAGACGAGGGTCTCGAAGTCCGGTGCCTGCGCCACAGCATCCCGCATCGGGACATCGTCGATGAGCACATCGTAGATGCTCGTGACGTCGGAGTAGTGGTCGATGCCGAGTGCCGTGCTCGCGTTCCCCTGCGGGTCGATGTCGATGACGAGGACGTTGAGGTTCTGCTTCGCGAGTGCACCGGCGATGTTCACTGCGGTCGTCGTCTTGCCGACGCCGCCCTTCTGGTTGGCGATGGTGAAGATGCGAGTCGAATCGGGTTTGGGGAAGCTCACCTGCGCCAGTCGGTCTGCGCGACGGTTGTCGCGAGCGATCGCGGCACCTATCGGAGACGACTCGTCCATGATCGGCATTCGGCGCACTCCATCATCCATCGGGTTCACAAAGCTACTGACAGCCTAAACCAATTTCAGTTCGTTCTATTTCTTCGCTATTTCCACAACGCGGCTGGGGGTTTCGAGGATCCCCCCGTCGACGAGGTGGACCGTCGGCTGCCCGAAGCGGTACCGCTTGAGCAGCTTCTTCGCCTTGACGAGCTCACTGTCGACCGAGGCCCCCTTGAGGGCGAGGATGCGCCCTTCGGGACCGATGACCTCGTGCGTCCATTCGACGAGGGTGGCCATCGCCTTGACGGCCCGCGCGGTGACGACGGTGAACATCTCCTCATCGACGAGGTCCTCGACCCGAGCCCTGACGATGCGGACGTTCTCAAGGCCGAGATCGTCGACGACCATCGTCAGCCAGTCGACGCGACGCTCCATCGGCTCGATGAGCACGACGGTCGCTTCAGGTCGCATGAGGGCGATCGGAATCCCCGGCAGACCGGCCCCGCTGCCGACGTCACCGACGACGTCGTCATCGCCGACGAACTCGGCGACCACCGCGCAGTTGAGGATGTGCCGCGACCACAGCCTGTCGAGTTCACGCGGGCCGATGAGGCCCCACTCGATCCCGGTCGTCGCCAAGTGCTCGGCATAGCGCTGGGCGAGGGGGAACGCCTCACCGAAGTACTCCTCGGTTCCGGCCGGCGGAACCTCGACCTCCGTCAGGTCAGTCATCGGCGGGACGGACGACGACATGACGTCCGTCGCCCTCGCCTTCCGACTCGGACACGAGTCCGGCCTTCGCCACCTGATCGTGGATGATCTTGCGCTCGAAGCTGTTCATCGCCTTGAACGCGAACTCCTCGCCGCTCTCCTTGACTTCGGCGATGGCGTCCTCAGCCTTGCGGATGAGTTCGTCGCGCCGGCTCGAGCGGTAGCCGTCGATGTCGAGCATGAGCCAGGACCGCTGGCCCGTGCTCGTCTGCACGGCGAGACGGACGAGCTCCTGCAGCGCACCGAGGGTCTTGCCGTCACGGCCGACGAGCGTGCGCAGGTTCGAGTCGTCCTCGTCCTCGCAGACGATGGACAGCTGCGCCCGGCCGTCGGCGACGTCGATGTCGATGTCGCCGTCGATGTCGGCGATGTCCATGAGCTCTTCGAGGTAATCCGCCGCGATCTCGCCCTCTTCCTCGAGGAGCTCGGCTCGGGTCGGCTTCGCAGCCTTGTCGTCGATGGCTTCTTCTGACATGTCCTACCTCAGCGCTTCTTGTTCTTCTTGCGGTTCTTGCTCACGGGCTGCTGACGCTGACCGGTCGGCTTCGGTGCCTCGACGGTGGTCTGCGCAGACCCCTTGATCTCTGCCGACGGAACGGTCTTGCCCTTGCGCGCCTTGCGCTCGAGCATCTCCTTCTCCGCCTTCGACCCGGGTGCCGGCATGTTCCTGATGACCATGTGCTGCTGGACCATCGTCCAGGTGTTCGACACGAGCCAGTAGAAGAGGACGCCCAGCGGGAAGTAGATGCCGCCGACGCCGAAGACGACGGGCATGATGTAGAGGAGCATCTTCTGCGACTGCATCATCGGGTTGGCCATCGCGGCCTCCGACATGTTCTTCGCCATCATCTGCTTCTGGGTGATGAACATCGTCGCAGCCATGATGATGATGAGGACCGCGGTGAGCACCTTGACGGTGATGCCCGGATCCATGAACGTCGCCGAGAGGGAGACGCCGAAGACCGAGGACTCCTCGGCCTGCTGGGCGAGCTCCTGGGTGAGGCCGCCGATCGCGTCGATCTTGCCCTCGGCCACGTTCTGCATGTTGTGGATGACGCGGAAGAGCGAGAAGAAGATCGGCATCTGCACGAGGAGAGGCAGACACGACGCCCACGGGCTCGTCTTGTTGTCGCGGAACAGGGCCATCTGCTCCTCGGCCATCGCCTGGCGCGAGTACTGGTCCTTCTTGCCCTTGTACTTCGCCTGCAGACGCTGGATCTCAGGCTGGAGGAGCTGCATCTTCCGCTGGGCCCGGATCTGGTAGACGAAGAGCGGAATAAGCAGTGCGCGGATGACGACGGTCAGACCCGCGATCGAGAGCACCCAGGTCCAGCCGTTGGCTGCGGGCAGACCGAGTGCGGTAAAGATGTCATGGAAGATCGCAAGGATCCAAGCCACTACCCACTGCAGGGGGTAGAGCAAGCTGTCGATCCAGTCCATTCAGTTCTCCTCGTTGCAACGATCCATCACGATCGTTCATTGTGCCATTGTTGTCAGTCGGTCGCGACACGGGTGCGGACGCGGATCTCTCGGCTCGTATCAGGCCCTCACGGACGCTCGCCCCGCATGCCGGCATCAGCGTCATGGAGCATCTGGGACCGGGCTTCGCGGGCTGAGCCGGGAACATGGTCCACCCCGCCGTGGGAGAACGGATTGCACCTCAGCACTCGCCACCCAGTTAACACCATTCCCTTGAGAACTCCGTGTATCTCGAAAGCCTCGAGACCGTACATCGAGCAGCTGGGATAGTACCGGCAGACCTGTCCGTAGAGCGGAGAGACGACCACCCGATACGCGCGGATGAACCACACGAAGGGCATCCTCGGTGCGATGCGGACGAACCACCACAGCCCCGGCCAGAATCCGGCCGGACGCTCGGGCACCTCGGATTCATGTCTGAGGTCGTGTTCGGCGTCCACGGTTCTGCTTCTTTCGGGCCTTCCCGATGAGGTCGTCCACCTCGGTGGCCAGCTGGGAGTAGTCCGCCTCAGCGGCGTTCGGCAGCGCCCTGACCACGAACAGGCTCCCCGTCCCGAATTCGTCCAGCCGGGGCCGGACGATCTCCCGCAGCCGGCGTTTGACCCGGTTGCGCGTGACCGCGTTGCCCACGGCCTTGGATACGATGAAACCCACGCGCGCGGCGTGGGAATCATCAACGTCTCTCAGGCTGTGCGCCATGAGGTGGTCCGAGCGCACGCGGACACCGGCTCTGAAGACTCGTCTGAAGTCGTCGCCGTGCCGGAGGCGGTGCGCATCCGGAATCACATTCAGGCCGAGACTTCGGAACGTCCCTTGCGACGACGCGAAGCCAGGATGGCGCGGCCCGCGCGGGTGCGCATACGCAGACGGAAGCCGTGCTTCTTGGCGCGCTTGCGGTTGTTGGGCTGGAATGTACGCTTGCTCACTTGAGGTCTCCGATTTCTAGATCGCGGATGAACGCCTGAAGCGTTCTCACAAAAAACGGCGGTGCGAGTCTCGACCGCCGAGCACTCCTGTGCATGAGAGCTATACAGAGAATCGGATGCAGCCCGGTACACAGGACACTCCATCTTAGCCAAGGCGCTCAGGCCCGGTCAAACCGCTCAGAGATGTTCCCCGTCACGGTGCCCGGCCGTCGACTCCCATTCACCTCCGCGTCGACTCCCGTCTTCCACAAGTCACAATCATGTAGTTTTCCACACGCTTATCCACCCGTGTGGAGTATCGCCCGGCCGACTCGTCACTCCTCCACAAACTGTGGAAAACTGTGTGGAAGTCATGCACAGGTGTGGACCGTGCGACGAAGACGATCGACAGAAGAGAGGATCGACG